>NZ_CAXUQI020000001.1:3232500-3689191 GCF_964252995.1 Phenylobacterium sp. LjRoot219
TCGGAAAGTCGACCAGCGTCGCCTGGCTGCCCAGGTCGTAGTCCCAGACGTCCTTGCGCGTCGCCTGGAAGCGCCAGCGCGGCTGGCCAGTGGTCACGTCGAGCGCCACCAGCGAGTTCGCGTAGAAGTTCTCCTGCGGCGAGCGGTCGCTGCTCCAGTAGTCGACGGCGGAGTTGCCCATCGGCAGGTAGACCAGCCCCAGCGCCTCGTCGGCGGTGGCCGTGGTCCACATGTTCGGGGTGCCGCGGGTGTAGGTGACGTCGGGCGCCGCCGGCGCGGTCTGGCCCGGACGGCCGAGGTCCCAGGCCCAGCGCTGCTGGCCGGTCACCGCGTCGAAGCCCTGGATCACCCCGGACGGAGCGTCGTTGTCCTGCCCGTCGAGCACCTGCTGGCCGGTGACGATCACCCCGCGGACGATCACCGGCGGCGAGGTGATGGCGACCATCCCCGGCGACACCGTCCCCATGCCCTGCTTGATGTCGACCTGCCCGCCGCGGCCGAAGCCGGCGCAGGGCTGGCCGGTGCGCGCGTCGACGGCGATCAGCCGGCCGTCCAGCGTGCCTTCGACGATCCGGGTGGCGCAGGCCGTGGCCGGATCGGCGCCCGGCTGGGCGAAGTAGGACACCCCGCGGCAGGCGGCGGTGTAGGGGATCCAGTCGTCGGAGACCTTCGGGTCGTAGCGCCAGCGCTCGCGCCCGTTGCCGGGATCCAGCGCGATCAGGACGTTCTTCGCCGAGCACAGGTAGAGGCTGTCGCCGACCTTCAGCGGCGTGGTCTCGGCGCCGTACTTGTCCTTGGCCCGCTCGCTCGGCAGGTCGCGGGTGTGCGCCAGCCACACCCGCTCGAGCCGGCCGACGTTGTTCGGGGTGATCTGGGCGAGCGGCGAATAGCGCTGGGCGGCGTAGGAGCCGCCGTAGGCCGGCCAGTCGCCGCCGGCCTGCAGCGGCGAGGGATCGTGCATCGCCAGCGTCTGGGCCGGCAGCGGCTTGGCGCCCGGCGAGCGGTTCGCCCAGCCGATCGCGACGCCGCCGATCACCAGCAACGCCGCCAGCCCGGCGAGCCCGCCCAGCGCCAGCCGGCGCGCCATGGTCGAGGTGCTGAGCGCCGGGACCACCGCCATCGTCAGCGCGAACAGCACCGCCGGCCCGATCACCCGCGGCACGAGCGGCCAGCCCTTCAGGCCGACCTCGCCCACCGCCCAGACCAGGGTGCCGACGAACACTGCGGCGTAGACCCAGGCCCCGAGCAGCCGGCCGCGGAACAGCAGCCAGCCGGCCGCCAGCAGGCCGGCTCCGGCGGCCAGGTAGTAGGGCGTGCCGCCGAGCACCAGCAGCCAGGCTCCGCCAACCACCAGCACCAGGCCGATCAGCGCCAGGACCACCCCGAGGCCCGCGGCCAGCCAACCGCCGAGCCCGCGCCCGCAGCGGACCGTCTCGCTCGCCATGACCCATCTCCTCGCCGGTTCCGGCTTCGCCGTAGAAACCTGCGCCGCTGGGCGATGTTCCGTAGCGCCGCTCAGGCGCCGGTCAGACCACGTAGTCGGTCCACTCGCGGATCTTGCCGTCCTTCAGCAGGAAGACGCCGACCACCTCGAAATCCTGGTCCGGCTTGCCGGGGGTGAGCATGGTGTCGATCCGCTGGGTGACCACCAGCGGCCCGCGGGCCAGCGTCGAGAGGTACTTCACCTTCACCCGCTCGCCGTTCGGCATGAAGGCCTTGAACGCCGCCGCGGCCGCCGCCGGGCCGGTGACGAACGGCTGGCTGTCGATCACCCGCACGCGGGCGTCGGGCGCGAGATAGGCCGCCAGCGCCGTGTCCGGATCAAAGTCCGCGGCGCTCCAGGTCGCGCAGAAATCCTGCACCTGCTTGAGGTTGGCCGCCTCGAGCGCCGTCAGCGCGGCCGCCGAGGCCGGCCCCCCGGCCGCCGCCGCGCCGAGCGCCCCGGCCGCAAACAGCCTCCGCCGCGTGATCTCGTCCATCGTCGGGGCCCCCTGAAGGTGTCGGCTAGATTTTGCGCCGCCGTTCGACGCCGCGGTAGCCCGGGTCCGCCCGGCGGCGGCGGTCGGGGCCGAAATAGTCCGGCGAGCGGACGAACGGCCGCGGCTGGAAGATCAGCGCCTCGATCCGGCGCAGCAGGCCCGCGACGGTGAACGGCTTCGACAGGAAGTCGGTGACCCCGACGTCGCGCGCGGCCTTCACCCGCCGCTCCTCGGTGTAGCCGGTCAGCATCAGGATCGCGACGAACGGGCTGGGGCTGGTCGGGTCCTTGCGGATGCGCCGCACCAGCTGGATGCCCTCGTCGCCCTTGCCGAGGTTCTGGTCGACGATGACCAGGTCGAACACCTCGCGCTGCATCAGCTCGAAGCCGCCGTGGGCGGTCGTGGCGTAGGCGATGTCCTGCGCGCCGACGCTGCCCAGGATCGACTTCACGATCTCGGCCGCGTGTCGATTGTCGTCGACCACGAGTATGCGCAGCGCCTTGAGATCCATGCGGCCCCGGAAACGTCCCCCAGATCAGGTCGCGAAACCTTGCGTTCCGAGGGCTAATATTGCGCGAACAAAGCGCCGCTTCGCCAGCATCCCTGGGATGTGTCGCATATCGCGTTCGGCGAGAATGCGAGGCGGTCTCGCCGCTGCGACGGGGCCGCGTCGAGAGCGGGCGGCAGGCGCCCCCGGGTTGGCGGCACAGCTTCAGATTGCGCCCGGAATGCGAATCGCAACGCCCTCAAACGGCGGAGCTTGTTAATAAAACTTTACAATAAGCACTGTTCGCAGAGTGGCGTTATGCCGCAGCCGGGGGTATAAGAGCGGCCCATGACGGATCGTACGTTCACACCCGACCTGACGGGATCGGACGAGACCCTTGAAGCCCTGCTCGAGCGCCTCCGGTCCTTCAGCAAGCGGCGCCCCCATCCGAACGGACGCGGCTATCCTCCGGACTCCGAGCATTTCGTCACCTCCCGTCGCCCGCGCGGCGGCGCCGGCGGCGCGGAAGCTCCGATGCCGAAGGATGTCCCCCTGCCGGACCTCTTCGCCCCGACCTGACGCGCCCGCCAGCGCCCGCGTCCGCGCGCCGAGCCGCCGCCATGGCGGAGCCTTCCGCGCCGACGGCCATTTATTCAGAGCGCCTAGCCTGTCGCGTCCTTAGGAGGTCCCGCCATGTCGTCTCTGCCCCAGGAACAGCTCGAACGCCTCGCCCTGCACAGCGCCTTCGCCGTGCACCAGATCGCCCGCTGGATGGCGCTGCGCGACGACGTCCCCGCCGACGTCCGCGACCGGCTCAGCGCCCACATCACAGCCATCGAAGGCGTGCTGGTGAAGCACGGCCACGACTGGATCAAGGACGAGATCGAGGCCACCGAAGCGGCGCTGCACGCCTGACCCTTCGGCCCGGCGGGCGAATGCGCAGCGCCGCGCGGCCTCCGCGTCGTGCGGCCGGTCTGCGGGAAGACTCGAAGTTCAACGGCGGCCCCGCCGCAGCGCTGTTCTTTGCGTCGCGGCGCCGCTCCGCGCCGATCTGCAGTAGAGCCGGACCGCAAAGCTCCCGCTTATCATTCGATAGGCTTGGCCCGCGCCCTCGGGCGTCTATCCGCGCAAGGTCCCGGCGGACACGTCGACGCACTCATCTCAAGTCAATCGCCCGGGCGATCAAAACTCGGCTGGAGAGGGTCGAATAGTCGACCCTTCCCCTGCGTCACTCAGGCGCGACAAGACAACGCCCTTTGCAATATCCGTCCCGACGTGCATAGGAACCGCGTCCTGAACACGCGGAGTTACTCATGAAGACCCGTCTTTCCACCCTAGCGGCCGCCGCCGTGCTTGCGGCCTTCGCCACCAGCGCCGCCGCCGCCCCCGTCGTGGCGAAGCTGCAAGCGCCGGTCGCCAAGCGCCAGAAGCCGATCGCCGGCGAAGCGGCGTTCGTCTGCGAAGCCGACACCTGCACCGCCGCGACCCCGGCGTCCGGCACCAACACCGTTCCCGGCTGCCGCCAACTGGTGCGCGTCGTCGGTCCGGTGAGCAGCTACGGCGTGGAAGGCCAGGCCCTCGACGCCGACAAGCTCGCGCGCTGCAACGCCGCGGCCCACAAGTAAGACGGTTACGAGCGGGCGCTGACGAGCGGGGCCCGCTCTTTCCCCGGCGCGTCGAGGGTTCGACGCGCTTGCGGCGCTGGAGAGGCCACGCCGCCACTTCCTCCCGACATCCCGGTCTGACGCCGTCCCCGCGGCGAACCGCGCCCGCGCCTCACGCTGGCGCGGCGGCATTCGTGCGCCCGCGCGCCGCGCCCTGCTCCCCACGAAAAAAGAGCCGGGCGGCTCCCAACCGCCCGGCTCGAGGGGAGGACCAGGAACCCGGCTGTCAGCGCGAGCCGAACGCGTAGCGCAGGTTGATGCCGACCTCGCGCGGGGCGGTGGTCGTCACCGCGACGTAAGGCGCGGTGATCGTCGTCGCCTGCACGGTCCGGAAGGTCGGCGGCTGCAGCGCCTGCACGCTGGTGCCGACCAGGCTCGACTCGGCGGTGAGCACCTTCACGGTGTTGAAGACGTTCTTCGCGTAGAGCGCGACCTCCCACCCGCCATCGCGACTGCGGACGCCGGTGTAGAGATTGAGCAGCCCGAAACCATCGACGGCGTCGTTCGCGTTGCTGGGGTCGCCGCTGGTCTTCGGCCGATAGGTGAAGAGGCCGCGCACGTAGCCGTCGAGCTCCTCGTTCACCGGACGGGCGTATTCGCCCTGCAGCGTCAGGTTCCATTTCGGCGTGAACTGCAGCGGGTCGCTCGTCAGACATTCCGAGAGGGCTTGGGTCCCGGTCGCCGCCAGGAGCTGGCCGATGGTCGGCGCCTGGGTGAGCGCGTCCGGCAGGCCGTCGCCGTTGAGGTCGTTACAGGCGACCGCCTGGTTCTTGATCTTGCTCTTGGCGTAGCTGAAGGCGCCCGAGAGGTTGAGCCCCTGCATCACCTGCCACGAGGCGTCGATGTCCACGCCGGCGATCTTCGCATCGACGCTGTTGCCGAAGTTGAAGTTGCCGACCGTCGGGCCGAGCTGGTTCAGGTTCACGTAGTAGACCAGCGGCCCACGCTGAATGTAGTCGTTGAAGTCCTGATGGAAGACGGCGGCGTTGAACAGCACCCGCTTGTCGAAGAAGGTCGACTTGAAGCCGGCTTCGTATGACTTGGACTTCTCGTTCGCCAAGTCGACGTGCCGCTCGAGCGTCGGCGTCAGCGGCCGGAACACGCCAACCACGAACGGGCCCGGACGGAAGGCGCTGCCGCTGTTCGCATAGACCATGAAGTCGCTGCTGAATTTGTGCGACAGCGAGACGTTGTAGAGGGTCGCTTCGGCCTTATCCTTCTTGTCGTTCAGCACCGGCGCGCCGCTGATGATCAGGCTGTTGCTGTCGCGGTACCACAGCTTGCGCAGGCCGCCGGACAGTTCCGTCGACTCGCCGAAGTGCAGGGTGGCGTTGCCGAAGATCGACCGCTCGTGCGACTTGCCGCGGCGTTGGATCGGCGTCTCGACGACCGACGCCAGACGGCCGAACAGGGTGACCGCCGAGACGTTCGTCAGGTCGCTGGGCGGGTTGAAGTCCTGGGCGTAGCCGCCGACCGTGTAGTCGAGCATCCCGAACAGCCGGTCATCGGACGACAGCCGCAGTTCGTTGGTGGATTGCTTGGCGCGGCTGTGCAGCGGCTGGCCGAAAACAACGCCGGTGAAGGCGTTGGCCGCGTCCTGCACGCCGAACTGGCGCAGCCCCATCTTGCTGAACGAACCGACGTAGCTGAGCCGCTGCCCGGCGAAGCGGTAGTCGGCGTTGGCGGTGAACAGGTCCTGCTTCTGCGTGAAGCTGCTGAAATCGTCGGTGATCCCGACCCGATCCTTCGGCCGGATGATCGGTTGGACCGCCGGCTGACTGTGGTCGAGCAACGAGACCGAGGCGACCTGGGCGAAGGAGATCACCTTTTTCTCCAGGTGCTGGTACATCAGGTTGACCGTGAGGTCGTCGTTCGGCTCGAACCGCAGGCTCGGGCGGACGGCCCAAGTCTTGCTCGACGGATGCGTCGAACTGTTGATGCTGCCGATCCCGTTGCCGCGGCTGTCGTCGATCAGGCCGGCGACCCGGAAGCCCAGGACATCGCTGATGACCGGCACGTTAACCGCGCCGTTCAGATTGCGGCCGTGCTGGTCGTTGACCGTCAGATTGCCGAAGCCGCCGAACTCGCTGAGCGTCGGCCGACGCGTCGTGATGGTGATCGAGCCGGACGGCGCGGACTGGCCGCGCAGCGTGCCCTGCGGCCCGCGCAGGACCTCGATCTGGCCCACGTCGAACATCGACTGGAAGGCGTAGACCGACTGGATGGTCGCGTCGTTCAGGTAGAAGGCGACCGTCGGCTGGGCGCCGGACTCCGCCTGGAACGGCGCGCCGCGGATTGTCGCCGCCGTGGTGAAGCCGTTCGTGCCGCCGCTCAGGTTGAGGCCCGGAACCAGGCTTTGCACGTCCTCGAACTGCCGCACGTTCAGCTTCTCGAGCGTCGCGCCGGTCACCGCATTCACCGTCTGCGGCACGGTCTGCAGGCTCTCGGCCTTGCGCCGCGCGGTGACGACGATTTCGCTGAGCATGGTGTCGTCGGACGACGTTGACGCCGCGGGCTGGGCCGCTGCTGCGGTCGCCATGGCGACGAAGCTCGCGCTCGCAAGCGCGAGCGAGATGAATTTCCTCACGAATTCCTCCCCCTAGAAATCCGGGCGCACGACGCCCGCGGTCCGTTACCGACCGACTGGCCGGTAGCTCTAGCAGAGAGAAAATAGTTCGACAAGCAAATCTTATTGCTTTTGATCGAGATCGATCATATACGATCACATCATTGGCGCGGCCAAGCGGGCGTGATCGGCCTCACACTGGAGGCCGGCAGTCAGGGAATCGGCAGCAGCTTCGCCGCGACGCGGTCCCACTCGGCGACGATGTCGAAGCCCTGGTCAGCGCGGAGCCACTCCTGCTCCAGGCCGCCCATCATCGCCGTCAGCTGCAGCGCCGTCGATCGCGGCTCGCCGACGTAGGGCGCCACCATCTGGCTGAAAGCGGCGATGGTCCTCGCCTTGCGCGCCGTGAAGTAGCCGTGCGCCGGATGGCTGCTGTTCAGGGCTTCGGCCTGCAGCACGGCGTAGAGCCGGACCAGCTCCGGCTGGGAGGCGTTGCGCACGACGGTCGCCCGAAACAGGTCCAGCACCTGCCGGAGAGTCGGCGTGGGCTCCTGGTCGCCCTGGCGGATCACGCCGGCGATCGTGGTCACCGCCTCGGCGTCGCGACGATCGCGGTCCTGGAGCAGGGCGACCAGCAGCTGCTCCTTGGAGCCGAAGTAGTGCAGCAGCCCCGGATTGCTGAGCTGGCAGCGCTGCGCCAGCGCCTGGATGGTGAAGCCGTAGTAGCCGAGTTCGCCGATCAGGCGGACGGCCTCATCGAGGATCTGCTCGCGACGGTGCTCCGGCTTCGCCCGCACCCGTTTGCGCGTCCCGGCGCCGATCATCGATGTGCTCTCCAGCCTTGTTGGTCGCGCGCGCCGTTCTGACCGCGCGACGCTGGTCGATTCGCCGTGCTGATGACAGGCTTTCCGACCAAACGGTCAGCTGTCTGAAATCCGACGCCGCGTCAAACTCGCCGCGCCGTCGCAGACGACCGACAGGCCGGCGGACGCCGCGCCCGCGCCGCTCAATTTGTTTGCGATCCGTTCACTTCGTTTGTTGGCGATATCGCAAATGCCGCACCGATAACCCTTGTGAACTACAAGGAAAAACGTCGGGTAACGGGCACATGCGGGTCGTCACGATCGTCAGCTTAGGCGCTTCGGCGGTATTGGGCCTCGGGGCCCTCGTCGTCGCCAAAACGGTGCTGCCCAACCAGGCCAGCGCCAAGGCCGCCGCCGGCGCCACGGCTCAGGTCCAGGGCGTGGCGGTCGTGGTCGCCACCAAGGACATGAAATACGGCGACAAGGTCACACCAGAGCACCTTCGCCTGACCCAGCTGCCGCGCGACGCGGTGCCGGAAGGCGCCTTCACCACGGTCGCCGCGGTGCTGGCGGCCGACCGCGGCGGGGCGCCGGTGGTGCTCACCCCGATCGCCGCGCGCGAGCCGCTGCTGCCGGCGAAGCTGTCCGGGCCAGGCGCCCGACACTCGGTCGCCGCCGAGATCACCGACGGCATGCGCGCCTACACCATCAAGGTCTCCGACGTCTCCGGCGTCGGCGGGCACGCCCTGCCGGGCGACCGGGTCGACGTCGTGCTGCTGCGCGATCTGACGCCGCAGGGCGCGGTCCGCAGCTACGTCTCCGAGGTGGTGCTGCAGGACGTCCGTGTTCTGGCGGTCGACCTGAACGCCGACCTGGCGTCGGACAAGCCGGCCTCGCCGAACACTGCGACCCTGGAGGTCAACGTGGCCGACAGTCAGAAGCTGGCGCTGGCCGCCGACCTCGGCAAGCTCTCGCTCGCGCTGCGCCGCACCGGCTCGGCCGAGGTCGCGCCGACCACCCCGATGCGCGCCGGCGTCCTGTCTGGCGGCGCCGCCGCGTCGGCGCCGGTCCGCCGGGTGCGCCGCGCCTCGGCGGCGGCGGCGGCAACGTCATCATCATCATCGAAGGCGAGCGCCGCAGCGGTTCGCGCAGTGCGCCGCCGGCCCCGCCGACGGCGCCCGCGCCCGCTGCGCCCGCCGCGGCCGCCGTCGCCGTCGGATGACCCTCCCAATGATCGCCCCGGTGCGCCCCATGTCCCAAGCCTCCCGCCTGCCCCGCCGGCTCGTCGGCGCCCTGCTCGCCGCCACCGCCCTGGCGACGGCCGCGCCCGCTCCTGCGGAGGTCTACCGGACCAGCTCGGCGAGTCATCGCGTGGTCTATGTGCCCCGCGACAAGTCGGTGCCGTTCCACCTCGACCGGCCGGCCAGCCGCATCGTCGTCTCCCAGCCGGAGACCGCGGCGGTGCGTTCGACCGGAGGCTCGAGCTTCTACATTCAAGGCCGGGAGATCGGGGAAACCAACCTGCTGATCTACGGCCCCGGCGGGCAGCTGTCCGAGGTGCTGGACGTGCGCGTCGGCTACGACCCGCAGGCGATCCAGCAGGACCTGGCGATCGCCTTCCCGGACGAGCAGATCCAGGTTCGGTCGATCGGCGCAGGCCTGCTGCTGGTCGGCCACGTGTCGAACACCGGCGTCGCCGCCCGCGCCAAGGCGCTGGCCGAACGGTTCGCGCCGCAGTCGGTCACCTCGCAGCTCAGCGTCGGCGCCTCGCAGAGCGTGGTCCTGGAAGTGCGGGTGCTGGAAGCCACCCGCGCGGTGCTGCACGACATTGGCGTCAGCGCCGCCGTGCAGAACGACTCCTTCCAGTTCGTCACCGGCGGCGGCCTGCTCGGCGCCGATCCGCCGACCGGCCTGCTCAACCTGACCGGCGGCTCCGGCACGACCAGCATCGACGTGCAATTGCAGCTGCTCGAAGCCAAGGGCGTGGTTCGCACCCTGGCGCGGCCGAACCTGACGGCGATTTCCGGCGAGGAGGCCAGCTTCCTGGCCGGCGGCGAGTTCCCCTACCCGGTCCCGCAGGTCGCCAACGGCAGCACGCCGACGATCACCATCGAATTCCGCAAGTACGGGGTGCGCCTCGACTTCAAGCCGGAGGTGCTCGACAATGGCCTGATCCGGCTCGAGGTGGAGCCGGAGGTCAGCAAGCTCGACCAGTCGAACAGCGTCAAGGTGAACGGCTTCCTGATCCCGGGCCTGATCACCCGCACCACCCACACCACGGTCGAACTGCGCAACGGCGCGTCGCTGGCGATCGGCGGCCTCTACCAGCGCGACTACCAGAACGAGATGCGGCAGGTGCCGGGGCTCGGCGAGATCCCGGTGCTGAGCACCCTGTTCCGCTCCGCCCGCTGGCGCCGCGCCGAGACCGAGCTGGTGATCATCGTCACGCCGCGCCTGGCCACGCCGGCCGACTTCGAAAAGGCCGCGGCGACCCACACGGCGCCGGGCGAGGAGCCGAAGGACGCCGACCTGCTGCTGCGCGGCAAGTCGCTCGACCGGAAGATCCTCTCCGAAGCCGAAGCGGCCAAGCAGTGAGCCAGCCGCGCATGAGCAAGACCATGGCCACCCCCGCCGCCTCGCCCCTCGCGGGCCGCCGCATCCTGCTGGTCGGCCCGAATCTGGCGCTCGCCGTCGGCGAGCTGCTGAAGGGCGCGGCCACCGAGAGCGCCGCGCTCGAGCGCCTGCCGCAGGCGTTCGCCGGGGCCTACGACCTGGTGCTGGTCGACGCCGACGCCTGGGAGGCGCAGGCGCTGGCCGGGGCCGTCGAAGCGCTCGCCGCGACCGACCGCGCCGCCCCGGTGCTGCTGATCGGCGAGCGCCTGCCGACCACCGTGGTCCGCCCCCTGATGCGGCTGACCAGCTCCGACGTGCTAGAGGCGCCGTTCTCGGCCGACCAGCTGGCGGGCGCGGCGACAGCCCTGCTGGCCTCCGCCCAGCCCGCGCCGACGCCGAGCGCGCCCGAGGGCGGCTCCCGCTGCTGGGCGGTGAGCGGCGCGGTCGGCGGCGCCGGCGCGACCACCATCGCCGTCGAGATCGCCACTGCGCTGGCGGCCCGCTCCGGCAAGGACCGCAGCGTGTGCCTGGTCGACCTGAACCTGGTCGACGGGGCCGCCGCCGCCTACCTCGGCGCCCAGCCGAACATGCGGCTCGGCGACTTCACCGGCGCGGCCGAGCGGATCGACGCGGCGCTGCTGCAGGCCTTCGTCAGCCCGATCTCCAAGCAGCTCGACCTGCTCGCCAGCCCGCGCGACCCGGAGGCCTTCGACACCGTCAGCCGCGAGGCGGTGCTGCGGATGCTGGAAGTCGCCTGCGAGTGCTACGAGTGGGTGATCATCGACATGCCGCGACATCGGCGCACCTGGACGCTGGAAGCGCTCAGCGGCTGCGATGAGGTGCTGGTCATCTCCGAACTGACGGTGCCGGCGCTGATCGCCGCGCGCTCGCTGGCCGAGGAGATCGAAACGGCGGTCAACGGACCGGCGAAGCCGCGGATCGTGCTGAACCGCCTGGCCAGCCGCATGTTCGGTCCCGCCCCCTCGATGGCCGAGGCCGAACGCGCCTTGCAGCGCAAGTCCGACGGCGGGATCAGCTCGGACTGGGAGGCGGCGGCCGCCGCCGCCAATCTCGGCGGCGCGATCGCCCAGCACCGCCCAAAGTCGAAGATCGTCAAAGACATAGCCCAGCTGGTCGACCGCTTCGCCGCGGCCGCCCGCCAGCCCGGCGCAGCCAGCCAGCGAGCCGCCTGATGGGACGCTTCAGCCTCGCCCGCGCCACCGCGCTCAAGCCGGAGCCGGCGCCGGCCGCGCCCAAGGCTCCGGAAGCCGCCAAGCCGGCCGTGGCGCCACCGCCGTCGCCGAAGGCCGAGCCAAAGGCCGCGCCGCCCCGGAACAAGCAGCTCGACATCCGGCTCAAGCTGCATGCGCGGCTGATCGAGGAGCTCGACCTCTCGAAACTCGACAAGCTGGGCGAGCACGAGTTGCGCCGCGAGGTGATGCGGCTGACCGCCGACTTCGCCCGCGGCGAGCGCATGGCGCTCAACACTGGGGAACTCGAGGAGCTGGGCGCGTCGATCTACGACGAGATGGTCGGCCTCGGGCCGATCGAGCCCCTGCTCAAGGACGACACGATCAACGACATCCTGATCAACGGTCCGCATCAGGTCTATATCGAGCGGCGCGGCGAACTGGAGCTGACGCCGGTCACCTTCCGCGACAACGACCACCTGCTGCGGATCGTCAACCGCATCGTCGCCGGGGTCGGCCGGCGGATCGACGAGAGCCAGCCGATGGTCGACGCCCGCCTGCCCGACGGCAGCCGGGTGAACGCCGCCATCGCCCCGGTGGCGATCGACGGCGCGGCGGTGTCGATCCGGAAGTTCTCCAAGAAGCCGCTGACGCTGGAGAAGCTGGTCGAGGTCGGCGCGATGCCCGAGCCGGTGGCGCAGTTCCTGTTCGGCGCGGTGCGCGCCCGGGTCTCGACGGTGATCTCCGGGGGTACCGGTTCGGGCAAGACCACCCTGCTCAACGCGCTGTCCGCCGCGATCAGCGAAGGCGAGCGGCTGATCACCATCGAGGACGCCGCCGAGCTGCAGCTGCAGCAGCCACACGTGGTGCGCATGGAGACCCGGCCGCCGAACATCGAGGGCAAGGGCGAAATCCGCCAGCGCGAGCTGGTGAAGAACGCCCTGCGGATGCGTCCCGACCGGGTGATCCTGGGCGAGGTCCGCTCGGAAGAAGCCTTCGACATGCTGCAGGCCATGAACACCGGCCACGAAGGCTCGATGGCCACCATCCACTCGAACAACCCGCGCGAAGCGATCAGCCGCCTGGAGCAGATGGTCGCCATGGGCGGCCTGAGCCTCAGCCCCGAGGCGGTGCGGGCGCAGATCGCCTCGGCCGTGGGCCTGGTGATCCAGGCCACGCGCCTGGCCGACGGCAAGCGCAAGATCACCTACGTGACCGAGATCGTCGGCATGGAGGGGAACGTCGTGCAGATGCAGGACATCTTCACCTTCAATCGCACCCACACCGACGCCGACGGCGCGGTGCACGGCGAGTTCCGCGCCAGCGGCCTTCGGCCCCGCAGCCTGGACGAAATGCTCCGCCGCGGCATCTCCTACGACGCGGCCCACTTCGACCCGTCGAAAGTCCTGGGAGTGGCGTGATGGACGCCCGCATCGTCTTCCTGATCCTGATCTTCGGCGCGGTGTTCACCCTCGGCCAGGCGGTGTTCGGCCTGGTCACGGTGGCGCAGCAGAAGCGCATGGTGAACCGCCGGCTCAAGGTCGCCGAGAAGGTCGACGGGGTCTCGGCCCTGGTGATGGAGTTGCGCAAGCAGCGCGGCCTCAGCGCCGAGGGCAAGAAGGGCGAGCGGCTGCGCTGGCTCTCCAACCTGATCGTCGCCTCCGGCCTGACCTACGAGCCGCGCAAGTGGCTGACGATGGCCGGCGGCGCGGCGGTGGTCGCGGCCCTCGGCGTGGCGTTCGCCCTCAAGCAGCCGATGCTGGCCGTGCCGGCCGGCTTGGTGGTGGCGCTGGCCGGACCGCTCGTGGTGCTGAAGTTCAAGGCCGCCCAGCGGGCCAAGGCGCTCGGCGTCCAGCTGCCGCAGGCGCTCGACATCATCGTCCGCAGCCTGGAGGCCGGCCACCCGGTGCCCACCGCCGTGGCCCTCGTCGGGCGCGAGATGGCCGACCCGGCGGGCACCGAGTTCGGCATGGCCGCCGACGAGATCGCCTACGGGGCGACGCTGGAGCAGGCGGTGGAGCGCATGTCCGAGCGCTGCCAGCATCCGGACATCGACCTGTTCGCCGCGACGATCCGCCTGCAGGCGGGCACCGGCGGCAACCTGACCGGGCTGCTGAAGCTGAACTCCAACACCGTGCGCGAGCGGCACAAGATGCGGATGAAGATCAAGGCCGCCTCTTCGGAGGGCCGCGCCTCGGCGATGATCCTGACCGCCGCGCCGATCGTCACCCTGGTGTTCATCAACCTCACCTCGCCGAACTTCTACGGCGACGTCGCCGACGACCCGCTGATCAAGATCGGCCTGACGGTGATCGCGGTCTGGCTGGTCCTCGGCAACCTGGTCATGCGCCGCATGATCGACATGCGGATCTGACCGATGACCGCCCTGCAGATCGAGAACCTGATCACCATCATCGGCGCGCTCCTGGCGACCGGCGGCCTGGGCGGCGTCGCCTGGTTCGGCGTCGGCGAGCTGCGCGTGCGCGCCGCGCGCCGGAGCCGGCTGGCCATGGCCGGCGGCGGCCCGGCGCCGGCGGCGGCCCCCAAGGGCGTGGTCGGCGAACAGGTGGTCGGCGCCATCCGCCGCCTCGGCCAGCAAAGCGCGGTGCGCGATCCCGCCAAGCTGTCGGTGCTGCGCACCCAGCTGATGCAGGCCGGCTATTTCAATCGCGAAGCGCCGGTCATCTTCCTCGGCGTCAAGGCCGCCGCCATGGCCGCCGCGACCGCGGTCGTGCTGCTGTTCGTGCTGCCGATGATCATGCGGGGCGACGGCGGCCCGGCCGGCGTGCTGCTCGCCGTCGCCTTCTCGGCCGTCGCCATGCTCGGCCCCGAGCAGGTGCTGAAGGCGCGCCGCCAGACCCGCGAGCGCGAGTACGCGGAAGGCTTCCCCGACCTGCTCGACCTGCTGGTCGCCTCGGTCGAGGCGGGCCTCAGCCTCGACGCGGCGGTGACCCGCGTCACCGACGAGCTCGACCGCCGCTATCCGAACCTGACCATCCACCTGCGGATGCTGGTGCTGGAGCTGCGCGCCGGGCGGGCGCGGAAGGACTCCTGGACCTCGTTCGCCGACCGGCTCGGCATCGACGACGCGCGCTCGCTCGCCACCATGCTGCGGCAAGCCGAAGAGATGGGCACCAGCCTCGGCGAGACCCTGTCGGTCTTCTCGCAGGACATGCGCGCCAAGCGCATGCTGCGCGCCGAGGAGAAGGCCCTGGCGCTGTCCGCCAAGCTGACGGTGCCGCTGATCCTGTTCATCTTCCCCTGCCTGCTGGGCGCGCTGATGCTGCCCGCGGCGGTGCGGCTGGTGGAGGTCTTCAGCAAAGGCTGAGACCCGGGGGCTACGAAGCCTCCAGCGTCGGCGTCACCACCAGCCGGTCGAGGATCTCGGCGATCCGCTCGACCGACAGCGGCCGCTTCTGCTGCAGCCACCAGGCGAGCACGTCGATAGCCCCGCCGGTCGGGAAGACGATCCGCAGCTCCGCCGGCAGCCAGCTGTCGGGCGCGTCCTGGGCGGCCGGGATCTGCTTGGCCTGACGGATGAACTCCTCGCGCACCGTCGACGCGGCGCCGCCGGTCAACAGCGCGGACCAGAGCTTACGCCGTTCGCCGACGTAGGCGCAGAGCGTGGCGCAGGCGCTCCGGCTGTCGGTGTCGAACAGAATCGGCACGGTCATGGCCAGCAGGTCGCGGATTTGTTCCGCCGCCAGATCGTTGAGCAGCGCCTCCTTGTCCGTGTAGTGGCGGAAGAAGGTCGCATAGCCGACGTCGGCCTTGGCGGTGATCTCGCGCACCGTGACCTGGTCGAAGGCCTTCTCTTCAAGCAGTTGCAGCAGGGCGGCCGACAAGGCCGAACGAGTCCGCACCATTCGCGCATCGGTCGACGCTGTTCCCGCGCCGGAGGCGGACTTAGGCCCCATAGTGTCTCATATCCAACGTCCCTCCCCCCGGATGGCTGTCGGACTGTTCCCTACCTGCTGCTTCGAAGCAAACGGCGTCGCGCGCCAGGCGACGCTCAATCGCCACGCCGGCGCAGCTCTTCGAGCGTCCGCGGGTCGGGCGCGCCGGCGAAATAGGCCGCCAGCGCCTGCTGGAAGAGCGGCTCGCCGGGCGCGGCCTGGGCGAACAGCGTCAGGCTGGAGCGGAACTTCACATCGTCCGGACTGCCGAAGATCTGGTGCGCCGAGCGCCCGGTGACGGCGTTCACCGCCGCCACGCAATCCCGCAGCCGCGGCCCCAGGACCGGATGCGCCAAATAGGCCTTCGCCTCCGCCAGCGAGCCGATCGCATAGGTTTGCGCCATCGCGCTGGCGCCGAGGCCGGCGATCTGCGGGAAGACGTACCACATCCAGTGGCTGGTCTTGCGCCCCGCCTTCAACTCGGCGAGCGCCTCGGCGTAGTTACGCTGCTGGGCCGCGACGAACCGCTGAAGGTCGAACGGGTCGGACATCGCCTCGCCTCCCGCGCGGCGTCCGGCTCAGGAGGCCGGCATCTCGATATGAGCGGTGAAGCCTTCCGGCGCGAAGTCCGGATGCACCGCGCCGCCGCGAGTCTGCAGGGCGGTGGACAGCAGCCGGGTGCCGAAGCCCTGCCGGCCCGGCGCGGTCACCCGCGGCCCGCCGTGCTCGCGCCACTCGACGCCGGCCCGGCCGTCCGGCAGCGGCTCCAGCGTCAGGGCGACGCGGCCGTCGGGCGCCGACAGCGCCCCGTACTTCACCGCATTGGTGGCGAGTTCGTGCAGCAACAGGGCGCAGGCGATCACCACCTCGCCGGGCAGCACCACCGCCTCGAGCCGGGGATCGATGTCGAAGCGCGACAGGTCGAAGACGTCCAGCACCTGCCCAGCCAGCTGCGGCAGGGTCAGCGCCGCGCCGTTCGCCGCGGACGCCAGGTCCTGCGACTTCGCCATGGCGCCGAGGCGGGCGACGATGCGCTCCGACAGGTCTTCGACCGTCGTCGACGAGCGCGCGGCCTGCTGCACCATCGCCATCATCACGGTCAGGGCGTTCTTGCTGCGATGGGCGATCTCGCGCATCTGCAGCCGCCGCCATTCCTCGGCGTCGCGCCGCTCGGTCACGTCGAGCGTGGTGCCCTGGATCGCCTTGCGCCCCTCGGCGTCGCTGTGGACCCGCAACTGCTGCAGCACCCAGCGGATCTGGCCGTCGCCGCGGATGATGCGGTGCTCGAACGACAGGTCGGCCGCGCCCGGCTTATCCCCGGCGTCGTCCAGCGCGGCCAGCGTCGGGCCCAGGTCGTCCGGATGGACCAGCTCTCGGAAAGACCCCACCGTGATCGGCGTCTGCGGGGGGATGCCGTACATGGCGTACAGGTGTTCCGACCACAGCACGGTCTCGGGATCGTCGCGGTCCCACTGGAAGACGCCGATGCCGGTCAGCTCGATCGCCTGCTCCAGCCGTTGGCGCTCCTCCCTGAGCTGTTCGGCCAGCCGCTTGGATTCGGTGATGTCGATGATCAGCCCGTCGAGCAGACGCCCGCCGTCCGGCGACGGCCGGCTGGCGGAGGTCAGGCGGAACCAGCGCAGGTCGCCGCCGGGCGGACGCGCGCGGATCTCCACCGAGTTGGGCCCGCGGCCGGTCGCATAGGCGGCCTTGTCCGCCAACAGCCGCAGGCGGTCTTCCGGCAGGATGAGGCCGGCGAGGACGCGCTCGTCGGTCATCAGCGCCTCCGACGTCACCCCGAGGATGGCCTGGCAGCTGGCGCCCACGCGCAGGAAGCGGGTCTGGCCGTCGGGGCTGAGGTGCATGCGGAAAGGGACGCCCAAGCCCAAGGCGTCAGCCACGTCGTCGAAAGACGGTTCGTCCGCAGCGAGCGCCTCTTGGCCGCAGTCCCGCACGGGCTCTCCCTTCCCGTTAGGCGACCACTCTGTCGGCCCTAACGGCCGCGCACAAGTCTGAACCCCAACCGTCCCCGTCCGGACGGGCGAATGGTGCGACACGCAGGTCCCTCCCACCGTTCCCGGAAACGCTGGGCTAGGCTCGCGGCAAAACTACGACAGTGTTCGGCAGCTCGTTGGGATTGGCGTCGGGGTCGGCCGGAAAGCGCTCGGCCAGCACCGCCCCGCATTGCCGGACAGCCGCGGCGAGGCCCTCGCCCGCCGCGCCGCGGCGCAGGCCGGCGGTCAGCGCCGCCATCGCCTCGTCCCAGACCCGCGGCTCGACGTGGGCGGCGATGCCCTCGTCGGCGATCAGTTCGGCCATGTGCTCGGCGAACGAGACATAGATCAGCACCCCGGTCCGCTCGCGGGTCAGGTGCAGGTTCTTCGCCGCGAACTGCTCCAGCGCGCGCCGGCGCACCCGCTCGCGCTTGAAGGGCCGCGGCGTCAGCGCCCGGCGCACCGACGGGATGGTCACCACCAGCAGGGTCGCCACGAACAGGATGGCCTGCATCAGGATCGCGCCCAACAGCGCCTTGCGCGCGGCGGCCTCGGCGACCTCGCTGACCTGCGCCGCACTCCAGCCGCCGAACAGGTCCGGCGCGGCGACGTGCACGCCGCCGAGCAGCAGCACCGCCGGCCCGAGCAGGGCGACCCCGGCCGCCCAGGCGAGCGGGGTCTCGCCGTAGTCGCCGCTCTCGTCGCTGACGACGCAGTAGATCTCGCCGCGGGTGCGCAGCTCGGCCTCGTGGATCGCCGCTTCGACCGCGGCCGTGTCGGCAGGAGTCAGTTGCATCACCAGCTCCCCGAGGATCCGCCGCCGCCGAACGAGCCGCCGCCGCCGGAAAAGCCGCCGCCGCCGAAGCCGCCGCCACCACCGCCCCAGCCGCCGCCGCGGCCGCGCCCGCCGCCGCTCGACAACAGCAACGGCAGCCACCAGAGCCCGCCGCCGCCGCGTCGTCCGCCGAAGCCGCGCAGCACCGAGCCCAACACCCAGAAGATCAGGATGATGGCGAAGATCGCGCCGAACGAGATCCCGCCGCCCTGGTCGGCCTGCGACTGCGCCTGGGCCGCCTGCGCGACCTTGGCCTTGGCTTCGTCGTCGGGCAGTTCGAGCTGCTGGACCACCGCCGCGACGCCGTCGACGATCCCCTGCTCCATCTGGCCGTCGCGGAACTTCGGCAGCACCCGCTGCTGCAGGATCACGCTGGAGAGCGCGTCGGTGAGCACCGGCTCCAGCCCGTAGCCCACCTCGATGCGCACCTTCCGCTCGTTCGGCGCGACGAGGAAGACGACGCCGTCGTCCTCGCCCTTGCGCCCGACGCCCCAGGTCCGACCGAGCTGATAGCCGTAGTCGGCGATGTCGTAGCCCTGCAGGTCGGGGATGGTCGCCACCACCACCTGGCGGCCGGTGCGAGCCTCCAGTCCGGCGAGGTCGGCGTCCAGCTTCTGCGCCGCCTGCGGCGACAGCACGTGCGCCTCGTCGACCACCCGGCCAGTGAGCGGCGGAAACTTCGGCGCCGCCAGCGCGGCCGTGGCGAAGGCGAGCAGGACGAGCAGCGCGATGCCGGCGGCGAGCCCCCTCCATCCCTTCGGGGTCCCCCTCCCCCAAGAGGGGAGGAGATTCGACGCCGCAGCCCCACCCCTCCTCCCCCACAGGGGGAGGGGGACCGCGAAGCGGTGGAGGGGGCCTGCCGCGAGGGCGCGCTCAGCCAACTGCTGGATCCGCTCTATTGCGCCGGCACGGGCGCCGGAGCCGGGGCTGGCGGGGCGGAGCCGGGCGTGACCGGCTGGCCGACGGCAGGGGCGCCGAAGTTGACGCTCGGCGCGCTCTGCGCCGCCGCGCTCGCCTGGAACAGCTGCATCGGCTGGGTGCCGGAATACATCGTCTTGGCCCAGAGGACCGTCGGGAAGGTGCGCAGGCTGGTGTTGAAGTCTCGCACCGCCTCGTTGTAGTCGCGCCGTGAAATGGCGATCCGGTTCTCGGTGCCCTCGAGCTGGCTCTGCAGGGCGAGGAAGTTCTGGTTGGACTTCAGGTCCGGGTAGGCCTCCTGGATCATCATCAGCCGGCCGAGCACGCCCGACAGCTTGTCCTGCGCCTGCTGGAACTGCTGGAACTTGACCGGATCGGTGATGGTCGAGGCGTCGACCTGCACCTGGGTGGCCGAGGCGCGCGCCTCGGTCACCTCGGTCAGCACCGAGCGCTCCTGCGCGGCGTAGCCCTTGACCGTCTCGACCAGGTTGGGGATCAAATCGGAGCGGCGCTGGTAGTTGTTCTGCACGTCGGCCCAGGCGGCCTTGGCGCGCTCTTCCTTCGTGGGGATGGTGTTGATCCCACAGCCCGCAAGCAGCACGGGAACGACCAGCAGCAGCGCCAGCCGCGCCACAGGGTTGCGAAGGATGTTCACGAGCAGCCTCCCGAATTGCCAAACTTGAGTTGAGAACGCCGGCCTGAATTTGGCCCCGACCTTAGCCAGACGCAACGGCGACGCCATGACCTAAGGTAGGACAAGGCGAAGCCCTGGAAGGTTCCCGAAATTCGATGACCCGCGTGCGCCCCTATTACGCCGACCAGAGCCTGAGCGCGGCCTTCTACGACGTAGTCACCGCCGCCGACGCCCAGTTGACCGGCGACATCGCGCTCTACGCCGGGCTCGGCCCGGCCGGCGGCTCGGTGCTGGAACTCGGCGCGGGAGCCGGCCGCGTGGCCATCGCGCTGGCCGAGCGCGGCTTCCGGGTGACCGGGGTCGATCTTTCTGCGGCCATGCTCGTCCGGGCCCGGGCGCGACAGGCCGCGGCGTCCGCCGAGATCGCCGAGCGCCTGGAGTTCCGGCAGGGCGACATGACTTCGCTCGATCTGAAGCGGACCTTCGACCTGGCGATCTGCACCTACTTCACCCTGGCCCATGTGCCGGCCGGCGCGGCCTGGCGGAACACCTTCGCCGTCATGGCCCGACACCTCGACGCCGGCGGGATCACGGCCGTGCACCTGCCGCTGGTCGAGGCGATGCGGCTGCCGGGCCCGCCGCCGGAAGCGCTGGCGTTCGACCGGCCGCTGCCCGGCGGCGGCCGGCTGCAGCTGCATGTCCGCGAGCGGCGGTTCCGCGAGGCCATCGGCCGGCTGGACCAGGTGATCGAATATGTCGAGCGCGACGCCGCCGGCGGCGTCGTCCGGCGCAGCCCCGAGCGGCTGACCTACTATGTCGCCGATCCGACGCCGTTCGCCGCCGCCGCAGGGCTCGAGGCCGCGCAGACGCCGGTCCGCCTCGGCGACGTCGGCGAGATCTGGGTCTTCCGGAAGGCCTGAGCCGGGAATCCTGAGCCGGTCAGGCGGCGACGCCGACGGCGCGCGCCGGCACCGCGGACAGCGCGGCGATCAGTTCGGACAGCTGGATCGGCTTGGCGACATAGGAGTCCATGCCCGCCTGCAGGTACTCCGCGACCTGATGGGTCATGACGTTCGCCGTCAGCGCGATGATCGGCAGCCGCGGCAGGCCGCGCTCGCGCTCCATCCGGCGGATCGCCGCCGTGGCCTCGACGCCGTTCAACCGCGGCATCTGGGCGTCCATCAGCACGACGTCGAAGCCGCCCACCGCGCAGACGTCCACCGCCGCCTGGCCATCGCCGACGACCGTGAGCTCGACGCCAAACGGCTCGAGCAGCGCGCACAGCACCAGCTGGTTGTTCGGATTGTCCTCGGCGACCAGGATCCGCAACGCCGGGGGCGCCGCCTCATCGACGCCGGCCGGCGCGCCGACGGACGCCTCCTCGACCCGCGCGAGCGGCAGCACGAAGGCGAATTCCGAGCCCGCGCCCGGACGGCTGTTCAGGTCGAGGTGGCCGCCCATGGTGTGGACGATGCTCGCGCAGATCGCTAGGCCGAGGCCGGTACCGCCGAACTGGCGCGTGGTCGAGGCGTCGGCCTGGGCGAAGGCTTCGAAGATCACCGCCTGCTTGTCCGGGTCGACGCCGATCCCGCTGTCGACCACGCGGAAACACACGCCGCCGTCCGCCGGGCCGACGCGAACCGCCACAAAGCCCTGCGGCGTGAACTTGACCGCGTTGGAGACCAAGTTGGACAGCACCTGGCGCAGCCGGTCGCTGTCGCCGCACCAGATGCCCGCGACCTGCGGGTCGATCTCGACCGTCAGCGCCAGCTCCTTCTGGACCGCCAGCGTCTCGAAGCTGCTCACCGCCACCTTCACCGTCGGGGCGAGGTCGAAGGGATGCTCGTCGAGCTCGAGCTTGCCGGCCTCGATCTTGGCCAGGTCCAGCACGCTGTTGAGCACCGCCAGCAGGGACTTGCCGCTCTCGGCGACCAGCTGCAGCCGGCGGCGCTGCTCGACGTCGAGCGGATTGCGCTCCATCACCTGGACCATGCCCAGCACGGCGTTCAGCGGCGTGCGGATCTCGTGGCTGGTGTTGGCCAGGAATTCGCTCTTGGCGCGGCTGACCCGCTCGGCCAGCGCCTGGGCCTCGGCCTGCTGCTCGATCACCTCGCGCTGGGCGGTGACGTCGTTGAGCAGGCCGACGAAGCCGCCGTCGCGGGTCACGCCGCTGCGCGCCTCGAACCAGCGGCCGTCCGGCGCGCGGAACAGGCTGAAGCTGCTCGCGCTGACCTCGGCGCCCGCCTTCGGCCGCGCCTCCACCACATGGCGCGGCAGGCCGTTGGCCTCCGCGAGCGCGAGCATCTCGTCATAGGCCAGGCCCCGCCGCCCCTCGATGCCGTAGAGGCGCAGAACCTCGGCGAAGTTCTCGTTCCAGAAGATCAGCCGATAGCCGCGGTCGAAAAAGCCGATCGCGCAGGGCACCTGGTTCAGCGAGGTGCGCAGCGCGGCCAGGGTCGTGGCCCTGCTCATCCCGTCCATCAGCAGCACCGCGGCGCCGCAGACCAGGATCACCGCCGCGAGCAGCCCCACACCCAGGCCGAGGCCGTCGCGGCCGTAGTAGCCCGGCTCATAGGCCAGCGGCGCAGGGACCAGGGTCACCGCGGCCATGGCGGTGAAGTGCAGGCCGCAGATCGCCGCGACCAGCAGCCCGGCCGAGGCGATCGCCCGTCCCAACCGCCTGAACTCGCCGGCGACCACCAGCGAGGCCGCCGCCGCCGCCACGCCGATCGCGATCGACAGCGCGACCATCGCCGGGTCCCAGACGAGGTGCGCGGGCAGCCGCATCCCGGCGACGCCGATGAAGTGCATGGCGGCGATCGTCAGGCCGCAGAGTCCGCCGCCGACGGCGCGCCCGAGGGGGCCATTGGAGCAGGCCGCCTGCCCTGCGCCGACAAAGAAGCCCAGGCCGGCGGCGACCAGCGAGACCAGCGTCAGATTGACCCCGAACTCCGCCGCCATCGGCTTGCCGAACGCGAGCATGGCGATGAAGTGGGTCGCCCAGACCCCCGCCCCCAGCAGGAACGCCATGACCGTGAGCCAGGCCAGCCGGAAGGCGCCCTGCGCCGCGCACGCCCGGCGGTAGGCGCTGAGGCCGGCGCCGACCGACGTGAGGCAGATCAGGACCGCCCAGACGAGCTGCACCGGATCATGCTGCTCGAGGCATGTGACGATGGCGAACATGCAGGCTTCCTGCGCCACTTCGGCGAATGAAGGTTTAAGCGCGCCCAAAAAACTGGCGCCGAGGGCCGAGAAAGCCGCCCGAGCCGCAACAGAAGCTCATCATCCGTGTCTGGCCTGGGCGCGTCGGCGCATGCCATAGGCGGGCTCTGTGAGTCGCCGCGGACCGCGAGAGTTCAGAGACGCCGATGCCCATTCCCTTCATCGACCTGCAGGCGCAGCGGAAGCGTCTGGGCCAGCCCCTGGAAGACGCCATCCTCAAGGTCGTCCGCTCCGGCGCCTATGTGATGGGCCCGGAGATCGCCGAGCTTGAGGCGGCCCTGGGCGTCTTTGGCCAGGCCCCGCACGTGCTGACTTGCGGCTCCGGCACCGAGGCGCTGGTGCTGCCGCTGATGGCCTGGGGCGTCGGCCCGGGCGATGCGGTGTTCTGCCCGTCGTTCACCTTCGCCGCGACGGCCGAGGCCGCGCCGCTGGTCGGCGCCGCGCCGGTGTTCGTCGACATCGACCCGGTCACCTACAACATGGACGCCGCCAGCCTCGAGGCGGCGATCCTGGCGGTTCAGGCCAAGGGCGAACTGACCCCGAAGGTGGTGATCGCCGTCGACCTGTTCGGCCAGCCGGCCGACTATCCCAAGATCGCCGAGGTCGCCCGCCGCCACGGCCTGAAGCTGATCGCCGATTCCGCCCAGGGCTTCGGCTGCACGCTCGGCGGCCAGCACCCGATCCGCTGGGCCGACGTCGCCACCACCTCCTTCTTCCCGGCCAAGCCGCTGGGCGCCTATGGTGACGCCGGCGCGGTGCTCTGCAAGGACGCGCGGCTGCACGACCTGCTGGTCAGCCTGCGGGTCCACGGCCAGGCGGTGAAGTCGGACCTCGAAGGCCGCACCTTCGAGCACGACCCGAAGTACCTGAACATGCGGATCGGCATCAACGGCCGGATGGACACCCTGCAGGCCGCCGTGCTGCTGCAGAAGCTGACCATCTTCGAGGACGAGATCGCGGCCCGGAACCGGGTGGCCGATCGCTACGCCGCGGGCCTCGGCGACCTGGTGACGACGCCTGCGGTGATCGACGGCGGCGTCTCGGTCTGGGCGCAGTACACCATCGAAACGGCGAACCGCGACGGCCTGGCCGCGGCGCTGCGCGAGCAGGGCGTGCCGACCGCGGTCTACTACCCGATCCCGATCCACAAGCAGGGCGTCTACGCCGGCTACCCGACCGCGCCCGGCGGACTGCCGGTCACCGAGGCCAAGGCCGACGCGGTGATCAGCCTGCCGATGCACCCCTACCTGACCGAAGCCGACCAGGACGTGGTGATCGCCGCGATCCGCGGGGCGGTGGGCGGAGCGGCGTAAGAAACGCCCCCACAGTCAGCTTCGCTGACAGCTCCCCCGCAGGCGGGGGAGCATCTTCGGCCAGATCCTCCACCGCGCAGCGGGGGAGGTGGATCGCGCCGCGAGGCGCGAGACGGAGGGGGCGTTTGGCGCCGCCCTACCCCCACAGATCCTTCAGCACCGCCGCCTGGCTCAGCCCCTGGGCGAGCGCGGCGCGGGCGACCTCGGGCTTCTTGGCGGCGTCCATCGGGTTCGCGCCGAACACTGCGGCCGAGCCGTCGTCCAGCGTCACGACGACGACGGTCGCGCCGCCCGACTGCAGGCTCTCGACCTCCTCGGCGACCAGCTTGGCGAACGGCCCCTCGGCCGCCGCCGGGGGCTGGACGGCGATCAGCACCACCAGGTCGTGGCCGACGGCCAGGTCGGCGTTGGTCGGCGAGCGCATCCCGCCATCCATGTAGCGCCGGCCCTTCAGGGTGATCGGCGTCACCAGGCCCGGCACGCAGGCGCTGGAGGCCACCGCCGGCAACAGGTCGACGCCGGAGTCCGCCTGCCAGAGCTGGAAGCCGCCGTCCTCGACGTCCACCGCCGTGCAGGCGAAGCCGCGGGCCGGCCAGCCCTGCTGCGGCACGGGGCCCAGTTCGCGGCCCATGATCTCCAGGAACGACGCCTCGCTCGCGCTCCCGGCGGCGAGCGCCAGCGCGCCCAGCTCGCGGCGCACCTCGGCCGGGTTGCGCGTTCCGCCCAGCCCCTCGCGCATCAGCTGTCCCATCCGCATCATCGTCTCGGGCGAGCCGCCGGCGGGCGGATGGACCACCTGGGCGGGATCCAGCTGCGCATCGGCGAGACTGGCCGCGGCGACCCCGCTGGCCAGCCGCGCGCCGACGATCGCGCCGGCCGAAGTGCCGAGGATGTAGTCGGCCTGGCCGAGGTCCACGCCGCCCTGGGCGAAGCCGGCGATCAGCCCGCTTTCCCACGCGACGCCCAGCGGCCCGCCGCCGCCCAACACCAAGGCCCGTGTCATGCCGCCCCTCCTCTGATCCGCCGGCGAACATCGGCTGCGCCGCGCAGGCTGTCCATTGCCCCGCTCTTGCCTCGGCCGTCGCGGCGCCCGAATGGTTGAGCCGATGATCTACCTGGTTCGACACGGCGAGACGGAGTTCAACCGCGAGCGCCGGCTGCAAGGGCACGTGGATTCCCCGCTGACCGACCTCGGCCGTCGCCAGGTCGAGGCCGTGGGCGCGCAGCTCAAGGCGCTGATCGGCGCAGAGCGCGGCTGGCGCATCCTGGCCAGCCCGCTCGGCCGCACCCGGCGCACCGCCGAGATCCTCGCCGAACGCATCGGCCTGACGCAGATCGAGGTCGAGCCGCGGCTGATCGAGCTGAGCTGGGGCGACTGGGACGGGCGCCTGCGCGCCGACCTCGCCGCCGCCTGCCCGACCTTCGGCCGCAGCAACTGGGCTTTCCACGCGCCGACCGGCGAGACCTATCCGGCGATGTGCGCCCGGCTGGCCGGCTGGCTCGCCGAACTGCCGCCGGAAGCCGAGCGGCGGATCATCGCCGTCAGCCACGGCGTCACCGGGCGGGTGCTGCGCGGCGTCTACGCCGGCCTGCCGATCGAGACGGTGATGACCCACGACGCGCCGCAGGATGCGGTGTTCCAGCTGGCCGACGGCGAGATCCGGAAGATCGCCTGCGCGCTCGCCGCCTGAGGGCCTAGTTCAGCAGCCGGGCCCGCAGCTTCGGCGCCAGCTGCAGCCGATGCCCCCGCTCCGGCCCGCTCATCCGCGTCATGCCGACGGCGAGCAACGCCGTCGCCAGGCCGAGCGCGAAGGCGCCGGCGACCGCCAGCGACAAGCCCGCCGGCCCGAAGGTCATCGGCCTGGGCTCCATCCAGTGGACCAGCTCGCCGGTCGGCTCATCCGGCATGACCTCGTCGTAGTCTTCGTAGCGGATATCGCTCATGACCTGACCTTCGCTATCGCCCTTTCCCGCTAACCCGCGCCTCCGGCAGGGGTTCCGCGCGCGCCGCACGGAGGGTAGAAGCGAACGGACCCTCCATTTGAAGCCGCCGAACGGACATGGCCGGACACTCAAAGTTCAAGAACATCATGCACCGCAAGGGCCGCCAGGACGCGGTCCGCTCGAAGCTGTTCTCCAAGCTGTCGCGGGAGATCACCGTGGCGGCGAAGGCCGGCATGCCCGACCCGGCGATGAACCCGCGGCTGCGGCTGGCGATCGCCAACGCCAAGGCCGAGTCGGTGTCCAAGGACCTGATCGACCGGGCGATCAAGAAGGCTCAGGGCGGCGACGCCGAGACCTATGAAGAGATCCGCTACGAGGGCTTCGGCCCCGGCGGCGTCGGCGTGATCGTCGAGGTGCTGACCGACAACCGCAATCGCGCGGCCGCCAACGTCCGCTCGATCTTCAGCAAGAACGGCGGCAACCTGGGCGAGACCGGCTCCGTCTCCTTCATGTTCGACCGCGCCGGCCAGATCGTCTATCCGGCCGCCGTCGGCTCCGAGGACAAGGTGATGGAAGCCGCGATCGAGGCCGGCGCCGACGACGTCGAGTCCGACGAGGAAACCCACACCATCTTCACCGCCTTCGAGCAGCTCTCGGAAGTGGCCCAGGCGCTGGAAGGCGCGCTCGGCGCGCCGAAGTCGACCGGCATCGTCTGGCGGCCGAAGACGCCGACCCCGGTTTCGGGCGACGCCGTCAGCACCCTGCTGAAGCTGATCGACGCGCTGGAAGACGACGACGACGTGCAGAACGTCTATTCCAACGAGGACATCTCCGAGGCCGAGCTCGAAAAGCTGGCTTCGTAAGTAGGGCCCGAGCGCCGCATGCCCCGACGCCAGGATGACCCGCGGGTCACCGACCTCCGCCGCTACCGCCAGGCGCGCGAACAGGCGCGCCGTCGCCCGCCGCCCAGGCCGCCCAACGAGCGGCTGCTGGGCGGCCGGCCGCGCGCCGGCCTGATCCTGGCGCTGGCGGTGCTCGCCCTGGCGGCGCTGATGATCCTGCCGATGCTGCGCTGAGTACGCCCGCACGCATGGCGAGGCTCTCCGACCGGACGGCGAACGCGCTGGTGCTGGGCGCGGTGATCGCCGGCTTCTTGGCGCTGATGGCGATCGGCCTGCTCGGCGTCCGCGTGACCCAGCAGAACCTCAACTTCACCGATCAGGTCGCCCACACCTACGAGGTGCAGGACGCGATCTCCGAGTACCGCATCCTCAACGAGCAGGTGGAGACCGCCAGGCGCGGCTACCTGCTGTCGCGGGACGCCAGCTTCGCCCAAACCTTCCAGGCCAGCATCGCCCAGTTGCCGCAGTCGCTGCAGCGCATCGAAGACCTCACTCGTGACAACCCGGCGCAGCAGGCGCGGGTCGCCCGCGCCCGGGAACTGATGCAGCGGCAGCTTGCGGCGGCGCGCGCCTCAGTGGCGCTGGGCCGGGCGAGCTCCGCCGACTTCGAGCAGGACATCGCCGTCCGCGAGACCCGCGCCTTGCGCGCGCTCACGCTGGAGATGTCCCAGGACGAGGCCGGCAAGCTGGCGCAGCGCAACACCGAGCGGCTGAGCTCGGTCGAGCAGCTGATCGCGGTGATCGCCGTCGCCGGCGTGCTGACGCTCGCCATTGCCATCGGCTCGCTGTGGGTGATCCGGCGCTACACCCGCGACCTGACCGCCTCGCGCGACGCGCTCAGCCGGCTCAACGCCAGTCTGGAGGACGAGGTCGCCGGACGGACCGCCGAGCTGCGCCGCGCCAACGAGGAGATCCAGCGCTTCGCCTACATCGTCTCGCACGACCTGCGCTCGCCGCTGGTCAATGTGATGGGCTTCACCAGCGAGCTGGAGGCGGCGGCCAAACCGCTCAACGCCCTGATCGAGCGCGTCGAGGCCGAAGCCCCGGAGCTGCTCTCGGCCGACGCCAAGCTGGCGGTGACCAGCGACCTGCCGGAATCGCTGGGCTTCATCCGCGCCTCGACCCAGAAGATGGACCGGCTGATCAACGCAATCCTGCGGCTCTCGCGCGAAGGCCGCCGGGTGCTGACCCCCGAGCCGGTCGACCTCGGCGCGCTATTCACCGGCGTGGCCGGGTCGCTGAAGCACCGCGCCGACGAGCTGGGCGCGGTGATCGAGGTCGCGCCGAACCTGCCGGTGGTGGTCAGCGACCGGCTGGCGATGGAGCAGGTCTTCTCCAACCTGGTCGAGAACGCGCTCAAATACCTGAAGCCCGGCCGGCCGGGCCGCATCGAGGTGCGCGCCCAGCGGCGCGGCGAGCGGGTCGTGGTCGAGGTCGTCGACAACGGCCGCGGCATCGACACCAAGGATCACGGCCGGATCTTCGACCTGTTCCGCCGCTCCGGCGTGCAGGATCAGCCGGGCGAAGGCATCGGCCTGGCGCACGTCCGGGCCCTCGGCTACCGGCTTGGTGCGACAATCACGGTCGAGTCCACCCTTGACGCCGGCGCGACGTTCCGCGTTTCACTGCCTGTAACACTCAGTCCGGAAGCCGTTACCGCATGAACGACACGCGACACGTCACCATCGTCATGGTCGAGGACGACGAAGGGCACGCGCGGCTGATCGAGCGGAACATCCGCCGGGCCGGAATCATGAACGAGATCCGCCACTTCGCCGACGGCGGTTCGGCGCTGAAATACCTGCACGAGGACCTCAGCGGGCCGGCGTTCAATGGCCCCGCCCTGGTGCTGCTCGACCTGAACCTGCCGGACATGAGCGGTACCGAGATCCTCGCCGACATCAAGTCGAACGAGCGGCTGCGCCGTACGCCGGTGGTGGTGCTGACGACCACCGACGACAAGGTCGAGATCCAGCGCTGCTACGACCTGGGCTGCAACGTCTACATCACCAAGCCGGTGAACTACGAAAGCTTCGCCGACGCGATCCGCCAGCTCGGCCTGTTCCTCTCGGTGATCCAGGTGCCCGACATCGAGGCCGGCGCTTGAGCGAGGCGGTCCGCCGCGTTCTCTACATCGACGACGACGAGGGGCTCAGGCGTCTCGTCGCGCGCGCGCTGACGCGCCGCGGCTACGAGGTGACGCTCGCCGCCAACGGCGACGAGGGCCTCGCGCTGGCCCGCACCGACCGCTTCGACGTCATCGCGCTCGACCACTACATGCCCGGCCTCAGTGGGGTCGAAACGCTGACGGCGCTGCTCGCCGGCCGTCCCGATGCGCCGCCGATCGTCTATGTGACCGGTTCCGACGAGACTCGCGTCGCCGTCGCCGCGCTGAAGGCCGGGGCGGCGGACTATGTGGTCAAGGTGGTCAGCGACGAGTTCTTCGACCTGCTCGACAACGCCTTTTCCCAGGCGCTCGAGCAGGTGCGGCTGCGCCGCCAGACGGCCGAGGCCGAAGAGGCGCTGCGCGCCAGCAACCAGCGCCTGCAGGCTTTGCTGCGCGAGGTCAACCACCGGGTCGCCAACAGCCTGCAACTGGTCTCGGCCTTCGTGCATCTGCAGGCCGGCGCGGTGACCGACGAGGCGGCGCGCGCGGCGCTGCAGGACACCCAGCGGCGCATCGAGGCGATCGGCCAGGTGCACCGCCGGCTCTACACCTCCGACGACGTGGAGGCGGTGGACATGGCCGCCTACCTCAATTCCCTGGTTCGCGAGCTAGCCGACAGCTGGTCCGGCGCCGTCGGCCTGCGGCTGACGGCCGAGCCGGTGCGTCTCGACACCGACCGTGCGGTCTCGCTGGGCGTCATCGTCAACGAGCTGATCACCAACGCCTGCAAGTACGCCTACGGCCCCGGCGAGGCGGGCGAGGTGCGGATCATCCTGACGCATGACGCCGAACAGGGGCTGCGGCTGGTGGTCGAGGACGACGGCCGCGGCTGGACGCCCGGCGAGCCGGCGCAGGGCACCGGGCTCGGCGCGCGCGTGATCCGCGCGATGGCCGAAAGCCTCGGGGCGCAGATCGCCTACGACCCGCAGCACCGCGGCGTGCGCGCGACCCTGACCGCGCCGCTCTAACCCCGCTCGGCCGCCTCGGGCGACTCGGCGGGCGGCTCGGCCGGTTGCGAAATCAGGTTGATCACCCGCACCGGGCGCTTGCGATAGGCGGCTTCGAGCCGGACGCAGAACGCCTCCAGCACCGGGCTGGCCGGGGCGTAGCGGGCGTGCTTGTCCTCGCGGGCCACCAGGCCGCTCGCCTCGAAGCGCCGCAGGTTGTCTTCGACTAGGCTGGTGCTGGCGCGCAGCTCGCGCACCAGCTCGGCCGTCGACCAGCGCCGCGCCGGGTCGCGACGCAGGAGCAACAACAGCTCCAACGCCCAGACCGAGCGGACATGCTTACGCACAAAGCCGATGATATCGGAGTCGATCGCCAAACGCGGTCCTCGGCCCGGAACTGAATGGGAGCGCGGTCCGCGCCGTAAGCCGGTGTGCCCTGGGGCCGCACCGGCGCGCGTCGGCAAAACTAACGGCTCAGCCCGCCGGAGCAAGCTGAGCCTTGGACACTTTTGATCGTGTCACGAGCCTGTGACTGGGGCCCTCAGGCGGCCATCCGGAAGGTCCACGGCTGGCTGCGGCCCTGGGCGGCGGCGAACTGCGCCTCGGCGAACTCCCAGTTGGCGACGCTGTCGAACCAGCGCTCGATGAAGCTCTTCCGGTCCTGCTTATAGTCCAGGTAGTAGGCGTGCTCCCACACGTCGCAGACCAGCAGCGGCGTGCGGCGGTCGTGCGCCAGGGTGCCGGCGTCGTGCGTCGACAGCACCACGAGGTTGGCGCCGTCGGCGGCCAGCCAGGCCCAGCCGGACGCGAAGTGGTCGGCGCCCTCGGCCACGAACTTCTCGCGCAGCGCCGGCAGGCCACCGAACGCCTGGGAGATCGCGGCGGCCAGCTCGCCCTGCGGATCGCGCCGCTTCGGCGTCATGCAATCCCAGAAGAAGGCGTGGTTCCAGGCCTGGGCGGCGTTGTTGAACAGCTTCGGCAGGCCGCGGCGCTCGGCCTCGGCGACGACGTCTTCGAGGCTGCGGCCTTCCAGTCCGGCCTCGGCCACCAGCTTGTTGGCGTTCTCGACGTACTTGGCGTGATGCTTGTCGTGGTGGACGTGCATGGTGTCGGCCGAGATGGTCGGCGACAGGGCGTCATAAGCGTACGGCAGTTCGGGGAGGGTGATCATCAACGGACTCCAGGATTGGCCGACTCGCGCGCGACGGTCCGCGCCGTGCCGGCGCGAGCGGCGCGATCCAAACCCCCCAGGCGATATATCGTTCCCAGATACATCGCGCCAAGATGTTTATTGAGGACCCAGACCGGGCCCGCCGGGAGCCTTTGGGCCCTACTCGCCGTGGGTCGAGATCGGCGCGCCGGGATCGACCGGCGGACGGACCGCGGGACGCGGCGGCGGAACCGGCTCGGCCGGCGGGGACGCCACGGCCGGCGGCAGCTCCAGGGTCGGCACGCTCAGCGCCGGCGCCTCGGGCGGCGCAGACGTCGCCGGCGCGACCGTCGACGGCACGGACGCGGGCGCAGCGGCCTGCGGCTCGACCGGGGCGGCGGCCGGACGCGCGGTGCGCCGGGCGGTCGACGCGACCGGGTCGGCGGCGCCGGGGCGGCGGCCGGCGGCAGCGGCTGCGGATCTGATCGTCCCCGCCGGCGCGGGTCCGGGCGCGGCGTCGGCGAGCGACGGGGCCGGTGTCGGCGCGGCCGGCTGGATGGCGATGTCGGGCCCTGCCGGCGCGGGTTCCGGCGCGCGGCCGCGCAGCGCCAGTACGGCGGCCAAGGCGGCCGCCACGGCGACGGCGACGGCGCCGGCCACGATCAGCGGCTTGCGGCCGCCGCGACGCCCCGCTGTCGACGGATCCGCGCGCGGGATGAACAGCGGCTCGGCCGACGCCGGCGCCGGCGATCTCGAGCGGCGGCGGGGGCCTCGGCGGCCGGCGGCGGGGCGGCGGCGGCGACGGGCGACCACCTCCACCTCGGCGACCTGCATCGGGGGAATTCCCGCCGGTTGCGGCGGCTCGGCCGGCGCGGGCTGCGCCGGCTCAGGCGCGGCGAAGACCGGGCTGACGATAGACGGGGTCACGACAGGAGACGGGGTCACGACAGGCGGTTCGGCCGCCGGCGGCTCGGCCGCGCGCGGCGGCATGCCGGCGACGCCGCTCATCGGCCCGCCGAAGAATCCGGGCCCCGCGCCGCCGCTCAGCACGTTGCGCGGTTGGGTCACCAGCCCCGCGGGCGTCGGGCGCGGCGCGGGCGGCGGCTTCGGCGCGTCGCCCTTCGGCAGCGGCCCGATACGGAACGGCGCCTGGCGCATCGTCGGCCAGGCCGAGGGACGGGCGAAGGGATTGTTGTCGTCGTCTTGGGTCAACGGCACGCTCTGTACTTTCCGCGCGGACCCATGGGGCCGGACTTTGCCGGGAGTGTGGCGCCGCATTGACCCTTTCGGTCCGCGCCCCCACCTTTGCGACAGGTGACCGAAACCGTCCAGCCCTCCCCCGCCTCCGCCCCGCCCCGTCCGGTCAACGCCGTCGGCGGCGCCCTGCTGCTGATCTGGGCGGCGCTCGGCTTTGCGCTGGTGCAGCTCAGCGCGCCACCGGGGATCCTGACCTTCGGCTTCATCATGCTGGGCTGGGTGCTCAGCGTGATGGCCCACGAGTTCAGCCATGCGGCGGTGGCCTATCTCGGCGGCGACGTGACGGTCGCCGAGAAGGGCTACCTTTCGTTCGATCCGCGCCGTTACGGCGACGTCGGCGTCAGCCTGGTGATCCCGCTGCTGGCGCTGGCGCTGGGCGGCGTCGCCCTGCCGGGCGGCGCGGTCTATCTGCGCACCGACCTGATGCGCTCGCGGCTGTGGCGTTCGGCTGCGTCCCTGGCCGGCCCGGCCGCGACCCTGGCGGTGCTGATCGTGCTGGCCAGCCTCCTGCGGCTGCTGGCCGCGGCCGGCTGGGACAGCCCGCTGGTCCCGGCGCTGACCCTGCTCGCCTTCCTGCAGGCGATGGCCCTGATCCTCAACCTGTTGCCGATTCCCGGGCTCGACGGCTTCAACGCCCTGCGTCCGTTCCTGCCCCAGGCCTGGACGCCGTACATCCGCAAGGCCGAGGGGCTGGCGATCGTCCTGCTGCTGGCCGCGGTCTTCCTGGTGCCGGGGGCCGGCGCGCTGCTGTTCGGCGCCGCCGCGACCCTGAGCCTGGCGGTGGGCCTCGACCCCGCCGCGATCAGCGAAGGCTGGCGTGCGTTCCACTTCTGGCGCTGACCGGTTCTGGCGCTGATGGCGGCGCGCGCTAAGCTTCGGCCATGACCGAACCCAGCCGCCGCGACCTCCTGGCGCTCGCCGCCGCCCTCGTCGCCCAGTCCGCCTTTACCCCAGCCTTCGCCCAGACCGAGGGCTTCGCGACCACGCCGGTGGCCCTGACCACCCCGCTCGGCCGGATCGTCATCGCCCTGGAGACGCAGCGCGCGCCGATCACCAGCGCCAACTTCCTGCGCTACGTCGACCGCAAGCTCTACGACGGGGCGAGCTTCTATCGCGCCTCGCGGCCGCCGAACCCAACCTCCGCCGACCGTGGGCTGGTGCAGGGCGGCTTGCGCAACCTGCCGGACCGGCTGCTGCCGCCGATCGCCCATGAGAGCACCCGGCAGACCGGCCTCGCCCACCTCGACGGGACCATCTCGATGGGCCGCCACGCGCCGGGCACCGCCCAGGCCGACTGGTTCATCTGCCTCGGCGCGCAGAGCTATCTCGACGCCGACGACCAGCAGCCGGGCTTCGCCGCCTTCGGCCGCGTGACCGAGGGGCTGGAGATCGTGAAGCAGATCCTGCTGATGCCGGTCGACCCGAACCAGGGGACGGGCTCGATGAAGGGCGAGATCCTGCAGACGCCCGTGCCGATCACCACCGCGCGGCGGGTCTAAGAGCGCACAAAAAACCCCTCCCTTTGCGAGGGAGGGGTGGACCGCGAGCGGTCAGCTCGCCTGGGGCGAGCGGTCCCTCCCCATGAGGGGGAGGGAGAATTGCCTTAGGCGTCGGCCTTCACGCGCTTCTTGCGGAAGCTCGGGTTCAGCACCTGCTTGCGCAGGCGGATCGACTTCGGGGTCACCTCGACCAGCTCGTCGTCCTCGATGTAGGCGATGGCCTGCTCGAGCGTCATGCGGCGCGGCGGGGTCAGGCGGATCGCCTCGTCCTTGCCGGAGGCGCGGACGTTGGTGAGCTGCTTGGCCTTCATCGGGTTGACGTCGAGGTCGTCGGCGCGGCTGTTCTCGCCGATGATCATGCCCTCGTAGGTCTTCTCGCCGGCGCCGACGAACATGGTCCCGCGCTCTTCCAGGTTCCACAGCGCATAGGCCGCGGTCTCGCCGTCGGAGTTGGAGATCAGCACGCCCTTACGGCCGGCGTCGATCGCGCCCTTGTAGGGCTCGTAGTGGCTGAACACGCGGTTCAGCACGCCCGAGCCGCGGGTGTCGGTCAGGAACTCGCCCTGATAGCCGATCAGCGACCGCGACGGCGACATCAGGCTGATCCGGGTCTTGCCGGCGCCCGACGGGCCCATGTCCTTCAGCTCGGCCTTACGCGCCGACAGCTTCTCGATGACGATGCCGGTGAACTCGTCGTCGACGTCGATCATCACCTCTTCGACCGGCTCCAGCTTCTGTCCGGTCTCAGGATCGGTCTGGAACACCACCCGCGGACGGCTGATGGAGACTTCGAAGCCCTCGCGACGCATGCCTTCGATCAGCACGCCCAGCTGCAGTTCGCCACGGCCGGCGACCTCGTAGGCGTCCTTCTCGCTGGTCTCGGTGACCCGAATGGCGACGTTGGACTCCGCTTCCTTGAACAGGCGCGCGGCGATGACCCGGCTCTGCACCTTGTCGCCTTCGCGGCCGGCCAGCGGGCTGTCGTTGACCGACACGGTCATCGAGATGGTCGGCGGGTCGATCGGCTGGGCCGGCAGCGCCTCGGTGACTTCCATGGCGCACAGGGTGTCGGCGACGGTGGCCTTCGACAGGCCGGCGATGGCGACGATGTCGCCGGCTTCGGCGTCGTCGATCGGCTGACGCTTCAGGCCGCGGAAGGCCAGCACCTTGGTGATCCGGCCGCGCTCGATTTCCTTGCCGTCCAGCGACAGGGCGTGGATGGCCATGCCGGGCACGGCCTTGCCGGACTCGATGCGGCCGGTCAGCAGACGGCCCAGGAACGGGTCGTTCTCGATCAGCACCGACAGGATCTGGAACGGCTTGTCCTTGTTGGCGACGACCTTGGGCTCGGGCACGTGGCGCACGATCAGGTCGAACAGCGGGGCCAGGTTGTCGTTCGGCTTGGCCATGTCCAGCGTGGCCCAGCCGTTCTTGCCCGAGGCGTAGATGTGCGGGAAGTCGAGCTGTTCGTCGGTCGCGCCCATGGCGGCGAACAGGTCGAAGGCCTCGTTCAGCACCCGGTCGGGATCGGCGTGCGGCCGGTCGACCTTGTTCAGGCAGAGGATGGGCCGCAGGCCCATCTTCAGCGCCTTGCCGAGCACGAACTTGGTCTGCGGCATGACGCCTTCCTCGGCGTCGACCAGGATGACGCAGCCATCCACCATGCCCAGGATCCGCTCCACCTCGCCGCCGAAGTCGGCGTGGCCGGGGGTGTCGATGATGTTGATGCGGGTCTCGCCCGCCTCACCGTGCCAGAGCACGCTGGTGCACTTGGCCAGGATGGTGATGCCGCGCTCGCGCTCCTGGTCGTTGGAGTCCATGGCGCGTTCGACCGTCGCCTCGTTGGCTCGGAACACGCCGGACTGGGCGAGGAGCTGGTCGACCAGGGTAGTCTTGCCGTGGTCGACGTGGGCGATAATGGCGATGTTGCGGAGCGACATGGTATTTTAGGTCTCGGACGAGCGGAAAGGCGGGCTTTTAGGCGAGAGAGGCTCTCGCCGCCAGCTTGGAGTTGAATTGCGACGCAGCGACGAATGCGCCCGGCGGCGCTTCCATTGTGCAGCGCAGCAATATAGGCGAGATGCCCTCGCCCGCAAACCCCTGTTCTTGCAGGGCAATCAGCGCAGCTGCCAGCCCTATGAGCAAAATTTAATGCTGTTCAGGTTGTCGCGTTGTGCATCGCACCGTATAAATCGGCCTGTGAGGCGTCGCTGACGCCTTTGCCCTTCCTGGGCGTTTCCTCCCTAATGACTTGCCGCGCCCCCGGGCGCGGCTTTTTTTTTGCTACGCGCGTCGCAGCCAAGCTCCGCCCCCCGCTGTCATCCCGGTTTTCGCGCAGCGAAAGACCGGGCCCCAAGCACACCGCGCGGCACGGCGGGACGCGGCCCCGCCGTCGCACTTCATTCGAATGCGCCGTGTGCTTGGGTCCCGGACATGCCGCTTCGCGTCATTCCGGGATGACAGCGATAAGAGAGGCGACCTCAGTCCGCCTGCAGCGCGCTCCAGTCGGCCGTGGCCAGCGCCGTGGTCAGCCGCTCCATGTCGGCCTTCAGCCGGGCGAACCCCTTGGTCGGCTCGAGCGTGCCTTCATTCAGATAGAGCCCGCGGTTGATCTCGATCTGCAGGGCGTGGACCCGCCGCGTCGGCCGGCCGTAGTGCTCGGTCGTGTAGCCGCCGGCGTAGGGCGAGTTGCGCGCCACCCGGTAGCCCATCGTCTCCAGTTCGTGCTCCACCGCGGCGGTCAGCACGCCGGCGCAGGCCGCGCCGAAGCGGTCGCCCAGCACGAAGTCGCTCGGCCGGTCGCGCCCGGCGCGGGCCGCGGCCGACGGCATCGAATGCCAGTCGACCAGGATGGCGAAGCCGTGCGCGGCGCGGGCCTCGGCGATCAGCTGCTCGAGCGCGACGTGATACGGCCGGTGCGCCTGGTCGATCCGCCCGCGGGCCTCGGCGAAGGTCAGCTTGCGGGCGTAGATCTCCTGGCCTTCGGAGACCACCCGGGCGATCGCGCCCAGGCCGGCGGCGACCCGCGCGGTGCGCGCCCGGGCGAAGGCCGGCAGCTCGTCGACGAACATCGCCGGGTCGAGCTCGAAGGCCTCGCGGTTGAGGTCGATATAGGCCCGCGCGTAGCGGGCGACGATCACCGCTGCGCCCAGCGCGTCGGCGCGGCCGATCAGGTCGTCGACCAGCACATCCTCGGAGCGGCGAATCGCGTGCGCGTCGAGCACCGCGGCGGCCATCATGTCGTCCGGATAGTGCCGGCCCGAGTGCGGCGAGGCGAACACCAGGGGCGTCGGCGGCGGTTCGCCCGCTGCGACTGCGCGTCGCAGCTCGAAGGCCGGCGCGCCGGTCGGTTCGGGCGCGTCGGCGCGGAGGGGCTCCCAGGCGTTCATCGCCTCCATACAACGCCGAGCGTTCACGCCGTCAAAGGGTTCATCGCGCTTTTACGCTTAAACCGTTATGCTCGGCCGTTCAGCTCGACCATTCCGACCCAAAGACCAGGCGCCCATGCCCCGCATTCTGCTCGCTGAAGATGACGATTCCCTGCGCGGCTTCCTGGCGCGCGCGCTCGAGCGCGCCGGCTATGAGGTGACCGCCTGCGCCGACGGCGACGAGGCCGCCGCGGTGCTCGACCAGAACTGGGACCTGCTGCTGACCGACATCGTCATGCCCGGTCTCGACGGCATCGAGGTGGCCCGTCAGGCGGCCGCCAAGCATCCGGGCCTGCGCATCATGTTCATCACCGGCTTCGCCGCGGTGGCGCTGGCCGCCGGCGAGAGCGCTCCGGCGGGGGCCAAGGTGCTCTCCAAACCGATCCACCTGCGCGAGATCGTCCATGAAGTTGACCGGATGATCGCCGCCTAGCACAGTGGCGCTTGCATCGGTCGGGACTGCTCGTTATATCCCCGGCCTCCCCGCTCCCGGTTCGCCGGGAGGTCACGGTTCGGACGCGTAGCTCAGCGGGAGAGCACCTCGTTGACATCGAGGGGGTCACAGGTTCAATCCCTGTCGCGTCCACCATCCTTCCTAGACATTTCAGTCGATTAGCCCCGGCCACGCCGGCGCGATCGGCTGCGCCGCCCTCGCGATCGCCTGGCGCCAGGCGAATCTGCGCCGCCGCGCTGGCGGCGGCGTGAACAACTCGCCAGCCGATCAGTTCTTCAAGCGCGCGAAGCGCTCGACGGCGATCGACCGGCGGCGGCCACGCCGCCGTCAGCGGGCGAGGCGCAAATGGAACTGGGAGCCTTCCCATGAACGGCATGTTTCTCGCCGCCCTCGTCGCCGGCGCCGCCCTCACGGCTGCGCCCGCCATGGCGCAGGACTACGGCGCGTCCGGCTCGGCGATGAGCGGGTCGGCGTCGAAGGACGCCAAGAAGATGACCCCCGAGCAGATGCGCGCGCACTGCAAGAGCATGATGAACCAGGAAAAGAGCGGCCAAGCCCCGAGCGCCAGCATGTCCGGCGGCAAGACCTACTCGGACGCCGACATGAAGAAGATGCACGACAAGTGCGCGGCGATGATGGGCAAGGACAAGACCGCCCCGTCGACCAGCTACTAAGCCCAACTCGCGACGACGGGGCGCCGCAGAGCGTCCCGCCGTCGGCGCGACTCAGCCCAGCTCGAACGTCGTCACGCCGAACACCCGGTCTGTGCGCAGCGGCGCGATCGGCCCGGTGTACATCCGCGCAGTCTCAAACACCGGCGCCAGGCCCAGCGCCTGCGCCAGCGCCACGCCCTCGGCGTTGACGCTGGGCACATCGAGGAAGACCTCCCCCTCGCCCGCCTGCGCCAGCAGGGCCGCGAGCACGCTTTCCGCAGCTGCGCGGTCGTCGGCGACCAGCGGGCCGATCTTGCGGCCGCTGCGGCACGGCCGGATCACGCCCCAGGCCGCCAGCCGGCCGTCGCGCACCAGCGCCCGGCCGACATGGCCCGGAGCCGCGGTCCAGGCGCGCAGGAAGGCGTCGCGCGGCGCCGGAAACACCGTGGCGTCGTCGGCCGCCAGGATCGCGAACGGCACGTCGGCCAGCGCGACCACGCCCGCGTCCGCCTCAAGCGGCGCCGGGCGTCCGCCGTAGCGGATGTTCGGATAGGCCAGCGCGAAGCCGGACTTCCGATAGTTGGCCTGCTGCGCCGTCACGCCGTCGAGGCCGATCACCCGTCCCCCGGCATGGGCGATCGCCGCGTTCCAGATCCGCAAGCCGTAGCCGCGGCCGCGCAGGTCCGGGCGGACGATGTAGAAGCCGAGGAAGGCGAAGCCGTCGCCGTAGTTGACGCAGGAGACCGTCGCCGCCGGCTGGCCGTCGAGCTCGCCCACCCAGAAGCCCTGCGCGTCCTCGGCGGCGAAACAGCCGGCGTCGGCGAGACCGGGGTTCCAGCCCTCGGCCGCGGCCCAGTCGACGGCGATCGCGATCTCCTCGGCCCGCATCGGGCGAATCGTCAGCTCGGTCACGATCGAAACCTCCCGCGGAGACAGCCCGCGTGTGACGAAAACGCACGGCCGTCGCGGTCGCGCGCCAGCGCCGGCCCTCCGTCTACCCACCAATTCCAACAGGCCTTGCAGAGATTCTCAGGTTGACCCGCGAGAGCCGCTGCCCCCTTAGGACACCCAGCTTTTTGTAAACGGCGCGGGGCGGGCTTGGACCTCCTTCAGCAGATCAACCCGCTCTACTCCCTTTCGGGGCTAGCGGTCGGAATCCTCGTCGGCCTGACCGGCGTCGGCGGCGGCTCGCTGATGACGCCGCTGCTGGTGCTGGCGTTCGGCATCCACCCGGCGACCGCCGTGGGCACCGACCTGCTCTACGCGGCGGCCACCAAAGGCGTCGGCACCGCGGTGCACGGCTCGAAGGGGACGGTGCAGTGGCGCATCGTCGGCCTGCTGGCGGCCGGCAGCATCCCGGCCACCCTGCTCACCCTGTGGTTCATGCACCAGCGGCAGGGCGCCGGCGACGGCGCCGCCGGGCTGATCACCGTGACGCTCGGCGGCGCGCTGATCGCCACCGCGGCCGCGGTGCTGTTCCGCAACAAGATCGTCAAGGCGCTCGCCTCGCGCTCCGAGGGCCTGGACTCGAGGCGGGTCGCGGCCCTGACCGTGCTGCTGGGCGCGATCCTCGGCTTCCTGGTCTCGCTGACCTCGGTCGGCGCCGGCGCGCTCGGCATGACCGTGCTCTTGGTGCTCTATCCGAAGACCAACGTCGCCAAGCTGGTCGGCTCGGACATCGCCCACGCCGTGCCGCTGACGCTGATCGCCGGGCTCGGCCACTGGATGATCGGCTCGGTCGACTGGACGCTGCTGACCTCGCTGCTGAGCGGCTCGATCCCCGGCATCATCATCGGCAGCCTGCTCGCCACCAAGGCCCCGGACCGGGTGTTGCGCCCGGTGCTGGCCTCGACCCTGGCGCTGGTCGGCTTCAAGCTGCTGGCCTGAGCTAGCCGCGCATCACCAACGACTCGTGGGTCCAGGGCGCAGCCTTGGCCGACTTGTCCTGGAAGCTGGCGGGCAGTTCCTCGACCATGTCCCAGGCCGCCGCCAGCCGGCCAAAGCCGATGAAGTAGGCGACGAACATGCCGAGCTCGATGATCTCCAGCTCGCTGAAGTGCCGCCGCAGCTCGGCGAACGTCTCGTCGCTGATCGCGAAATGGTTGGTCGACGAGATGTCGGCGTAGGCGATCGCCGCCTTCTCGCGCGGCGACAGGTCGGCCGCCTCGAGCGGCTTCTCCAGCGAACAGACCGCGCCCTCGTCGAGGCCGTCCTCGACCGCCGACTGGTAGCGCATGGCCATGCAGCTGCGGCACTGGTTGTGGAAGGCGATCCGCAGCCGCACCAGCTCCAGCAGGCGGCGCGGCAGGGTGCTGCCGGCCCACATCTGGCCGGCGAACCCCATCATCGCCTTGGCCAGCGCCGGCTGGTTCGCCATCACCCCGCCGACCAGCTGCTCCAGCGGCGTGCCGTGGTCGACGTCGGTCATCTGACGCAGCGCTGGATCCCACTGCTCCAGCGGCAGCTTGCGCACCCTCGACATGGTTCGTCCTCTTTCCGGTCTAGGCCGTCGCGCGCTTGGCGCCGCGCGCCGACGGCAGGATCTCGTCGGAGAGCACCGAGGGCTTGAACGGCTTCAGGCGATGCAGCTCGCCGCTGCGGATGATGTTGGCGAAATCCGGCTCGGCGAGCATGGCCCGGCCGACGCCCACCAGGTCGAAGTCGCCGCGCTCGAACATCTCCATCAGCCGGTGCAGGCTGGAGAGGTCGAGCTGCGCCTCACGGCCTTCCATCAGGCTGGTCATCATCTCGCAGTCGAGGCCGATCGAGCCAATGGTCATGGTCGGCACGCCGGTGACCTTCTTGGTCCAGCCTGCGAGGTTCATGTCGCTGCCGTCGAACACCGGCTCCCAGAACCGCCGCTCCGAACAGTCGATCAGGTCGACCCCAGCCTCGACCACCGGCGCCAGCAGCTGTTCCAGCTCCTGCGGCGTCTGGGCGATCCTCGCCTTGTAGTCGACGACCTTCCATTGGGAGATGCGCAGGATCACCGGCACGTCGGGACCGACCCGGCGGCGGCACTCGGCCACCACCTCGGCAGCGAACTGGCCCCGGGCGCGCGGGCTGCCGCCATAGCGATCGGTGCGCTTGTTGAGCTCCGGCCAGAAAAACTGGTCGATCAGGTAACCGTGGCCGCCGTGGATCTCGACGCCGTCGTAGCCGAGCTCCATCGCCTTGTCCGCGCCGCGGCCGTAGGCCTCGATGACCTGGTCGATCTCGGCCTGGGTCATGCCTTCAGCGACCTGCTTGCCCGGGGCGATGTAGCCGGACGGGCTCACCTGGCCGAGCTCGGGCCTATAGCGCGGCTCGCCGGCGACGACGTCGTAGGTCGAGTAGATCAGGCCGACGTGCCACAGCTCCGGCATGGTGATCCCGCCGGCGGCGTGCACCGCGGCGGCGACGTCGCGCCAGCCGTCGAAAGCCGCCTCGCCATGGAACCGGCCGAGCATCGGATTGTCGCCGGACGAGGGGTGGTCGATGTAGACGCCCTCGGTCATCACCAGGCCGGCGCCGCCGGTCGCGCGGCGGGCGTAATAGGCCGCGGCCTCCGCCGAAGGGATCCCGTCCTGGCAGATCGACAGGCCCATCGCCGGCATGACGATCCGGTTGGGCAGGGTGACGCCGCGCAGCTGAAACGGCGCGAACAGCTTCGACCAGTCGCTCACCAGGGCTCCTCTCCCGCAGGTCTCGTCGTTTCGCCGACGATTGTCCCCTCAGCCTTTCGCACAATGGCGCAGGCCGCAAGTCATTGATTGGCTTGACGTAAGGTCAACCCGAAGCGCGCCTCGCGGAAGCTTCAGGGACGCGCGCCACGCGGCAGGGCTTCGGTCTCTTCCGGCGTCAGTCGGTGGATGTTGCGCACCGGACAGCGTTGCGGGCCGATCTGGGTGGGCGAGATGATCTCCGCATCGAGGCCGGAGCAGATCAGGCTCGAGCCGCGGGAACGGATGCCGAGCCGCTGGTTCCAGCGCACGTCGGGACACGATCCCATCAGCTCGAACTGGTAGACGTCGCGCACGCCGACCCGAACGTTGACGATGCGGTCGGTCTGGGCGGCGAAGCCGTTCACCTGGCTGGCCTGGAAGCACTGCCGGCCCGAACCGCCCGATGCCGAACCGCCCGTTTGCGAGCTGCTCGCGCAGGACGCGCTGAGGCCGGCGAGCGCGAACATCAGAACAGCGGCGACCTTGGTCTTCATCAGGTTAGCCCCGTGGATGACCCCCGGCGCCGATTACAACGGTCAAGGATGCGTCGCGGGTCCGCTTCAGCTCCGCGCCGCGGCGCGCCGGGCGAAGCGGTCGGGGTCCACCAGCCCGGCCAGCTGGGTCGGCAGCGGACTGGGCGCGCCCAGCGCCTGGGCCGCGACGTGCTCGGCCAGCAGCGGGGCCAGCGAGAAGCCGCGCGAGCCGAAGCCGCTCAGCAGGAACAGCCCGTCGGCCCCGCCGGCTGCTGGCAGCCGGTCGGCGGTCGTCGCCCGCAGCGCCGCGCGGCCTTCGAGCGGCATAGCCGCCAGCCGGGCCGCCAGCTGCGGCAACCGCCCGGCCAGGGTCGTCAGGTTGCGCTCATGATCCTCGGCCCGCAGTTCGACGCCCGTGTCGTCGCGGTCGTGGGTCGCGCCGAACAGCACGCCGTGGCGGGTCGGGACCGCATAGCCGCCCCAGGCGCAGGCCGGCGGCGGCTCGGTCGGCTCGGCCCAGCTCGCCTGGCCGCGCACCGGCCGCAGCGAGAGCCCGGGCGCGAGTCGCGCGGCGTCCAGGCCGGCCGCCAGGATCACCGCCCCGGCCTCCGCCAGCACCGCGCCGGCCGTGTCGGTCAGGATCCAGCCCGCCGGCCCGCGTTCCAGGCCCGCCACCCGCGCGCGACGCACATCGCCGCTCCAGGCCGCCAGCACCGGGGCGGGCTCGATCACCAGGGCCGAGCGCTGGTCGAGTGCGGCGGGCGCGGGCTCGCCCAACCAGGCGCTCGCGGCGTCAGGATCGAGCAGGCCCAGCGCGCCGGGCTCGAAGAGGTCGGACGCGGCGATCCGCGCGAAGCGGTCGAGGTCGCGCTCGCCGACGGCGAACTGCAGCACGCCGCGGGCGATCACCGCCTGGGGGGTCGATTCGAAGAGCTGGACCGCTCGGCGGAAGGCGCTGGCGAACAGCTGGGCCGGCGGCCCCAGGCCGGCGTCGAGCCGGGGCGTCACCAGCGCCGCGGGGTTGCCGGAGCCGCCCGCCCCGAGGCCCTCGGCTTCGAAGACGATCGCCTCGCCGCCCAGCGCCCGCACCGCGCGGGCCGCGGCCGCCCCGGCGACGCCGCCGCCGATCACGGCGACCCGGCCGACCGCGGGCCGGTCGGCGGCTTCGCCCGGGAAGCGGGCCTCGAGCCGCTCGCGCTTGCGGCCGAAGCCGGGCCGCTTGGCGACCTCGAAGCCGCCGGCGGCCAGGCCGCGGCGCACCTGGCCCGCGACGGTGAAGGTGGCGGCCCGGGCGCCCGGGGCCGAGCGCGCGCCGACCAGCGCCAGCACCTCGTCGCGCCACATGGCCGGATTGAGCGCCGGCGAGAAACCGTCGAGGAACCAGGCGTCGGCCCGGCCGTCCCAGCCCTGCAGCGCCTCGGCGACGTCGGTGACGGCGAGGTCGAGCACCGCGCCGAGTTCCGGCAGCTCCAGGCGATGCACGCCGCGGGCGCGGCCCGGCCAGCGGGCGACCAGCATGGCCGCGAGGTCGGCCAGCTCCGGCCAGCGCGCCAGCGCGCGGGCCGCTTCGGCCGCGTCGATCGGGTGCGCCTCGATGGAGAAGATGTGCAAGTGGCCGCCGGCCGGGCGGTGGCGACGCCAGAGGTCCAGCAGGGCCAGGATGTTGAGGCCGGTGCCGAAGCCCAGCTCGGCCACGACGAACCGGCGCCGTCCGGCCCAGGCTTCGGGCAGGCCGCAGCCCTGCAGGAAGACCGCGCGGGTCTCGGCGAGGCCGTCTTCGATGGAGAAATAGACGTCGCCGTACAGGCGGGAGCGCGGCAGGCCGTCGTCGCCCCATTGGAGCGGGCTCTGCGGCGGGTCAGGGCGTTCGTCGCTCATGACCTAGTACGTATGCCCCAAAACGAAAGAGGGCCGCCCAAACGGGCGGCCCCCTCGTACGCAGTGAAGCGTCGGCTACCCTTAGTGGGCGGCCGGAGCAGCGGCGTTGCCAGCGGCGTCGGCAGCGGCGTTGCCGGCGGCGGCGGCGGCGTCTTGAGCCGAGTCGGCGGCGACGGCAGCGGCGTTGGCTTCGGCCGCGGCGGTGTTGGCTTCTTCAGCCTTCTTCGAGCAGGCGGCGACCGAGAGCGCGGCCACGGCGGCGGTCGCGACGATCAGGGTGCGGAAAGCTTGAGTCTTCATGTCCCTAAGTCCTCAATACGGTGTGTCAGCACGCCCCCGGACCGGCTGCGCGAACACAGTCCGCCCAATGGCGCGGCTCAGCAGTAAGGCGGTGCGGCGGAGATGACAAGAAAAGTTTCACGAGACTGTGATCACTTTTCGAGCCCTCAGCCCTCATTGGGCATCGCCGAAAGCGTTTCTTCGAGTTCCAGGAAACTCGGCTGCGCTTCGCTCGGCACGTTGCCCCGGCCGATCTCTACCGAGATCTGCGCCGCATTGCCATGCAGATGGGCGACCAGCACCGACTGGATTATCCGATAGAAGGAGCCTTCCTCGTCGACAATCCCTTTCATGCGCGTCGCCAGCGGCGCGACCAGGCCGTAGGCCAGGAACACGCCCATGAAGGTGCCGACCAACGCCGAGCCGATCATCTCGCCCAGCACTTCCGGCGGCTCGGTGATCGCGCCCATGGTCTTGATGACCCCGAGCACCGCCGCGACGATCCCTAGCGCCGGCAGCGCATCGGCGATGGTCTGCAGCGCGTGACTCGGCCCGAGCGCCTCATGGTGGTGCTTGTCGAGCTGCTTCTCCATGGCGTCCTCGACCTGATGAGGATCCTCCAGGTTCATGGTCATCATGCGCAGCGTGTCGCAGATGAAGTCGACCGCGAAGTGGTCCTTCAGGATGCGCGGGAAGCGCGAGAAGATGGTGCTGTCGTTGGGCTTTTCGATGTGGCTCTCGAGCGCGATGACGCCCTTCGACTTCATCGTCTTGGTCAGCAGGAACAGCAGGCTGAGCAGGTCGCGGTAGTCCGAGGCCTTCCACTTCGGGCCGGCGAACGCCTTGCCGAAGGCTCCGCCGGTGCCCTTGATGACCGACATCGGGTTGCCGATCAGGAAGGTGGCGACCGCCGCCCCGCCAATACACATCATTTCGTGCGGCAGGGCGTGCATGATGACGCCGAGGTTGCCCCCCGAAATCAGGTAGCTGCCGAACACGAGCACGAACAGCAGCACAATGCCGATGATCTGGAACATTGACGAAGGGGCCCCCGCAGATGCCCGGGAGCTTGGCCGTTAATGCTTAAGGCTCGATGAGCGCGCCCGGCGACCCTGGCCGGCCAGATCGGGACTAGGCTGACGTCGGGGAAGCTGCTGCAGTGCGGAGAGAACGATGCGCCGGCGCAGTCCGGGCGCACAGACAAGGGAGTGAAGCATGAGCGTGGAAGAGCGGCTGGCGGCTCTGGAGACCCGGTTGCGCGCGGCCGAAGACCAGCTGGAGATCCTGCGCCTCCTGAACAGCTACGGCCCGCTGGTCGACAGCGGCGAGAGCTATCCGGCCGCCCACCTCTGGGTCGAGGGCGGCGCCTACGACATGGGCGGCGTCTACCGCGCCAAGGCCTTCGACGAGATCGCCGCGGTCTATGAGAGCGAAGGCCACAAGAACCTGGTCAACACCGGCGTCTCGCACCTGACGGCGACGCCGCGGATCACCGTCGACGGCGACGCCGCCGAAGCCGTGGCCTACTCCTTCGTGGTGCTGAAGGAGGGCGATCGCTGGTACTTCTGGCGCGCGGCGATCAACCACTGGGCCCTGACCCGCACGCCGGACGGCTGGCGCATCCTCGAGCGCTACAACCGCGTGCTCGACGGCTCGCAGGAGTCCCACGACACCATGCGCAGGGTGCTCGGCAAATGACCCTGGACGAACTCCTCGCCCGCGAGGGCATCCGCCAGACCATGGCCGACTACACCATGGCCGGCGACCGGCTGAAGGCCGACGACTTCGTCGCCGTCTTCACCGAGGACGCGGTGATGGAGACCGACGGCGTGCCGGCGGCCGACGCCTTCCGCTACGAGGGCCGCACGGCGATCCGCGGCTGGATCACCCGCTGGCTCGAACCCCCGGCGGACGGCCCGGTGCACAAGGCGAGCTTCATCCGCCATCACCTGGCGACCAGCCAGATCGAGCTGACCGGGCCCGACACGGCCAAGGCGCGCACCTACTGGACCGCCTACACCGACATCGGCCCGGACCACTGCGGCTACTATCTCGACGCCTTCCGCAAGGAGGGCGACCGCTGGCTGCTGGCCCACCGGCGGATCCGGCTGGACTGGCGCTCGGAGCAGAGCCTCTACACCACCGCCGTGGAACGCACCCGCGGCTGACCGGCACGACACATCGCCTCCCGGCCGAACCGGGAGCGGCATTTGGGAGGAAAACGAGATGGCGCGCTTTACCGACAAGGTGGCGATCATCACCGGCGCCAGCACGGGCCTCGGCCCGGTGATGGCCAGGATGCTGGCCGCGGAGGGCGCCAAGGTGGTGCTGGCCGCCCGCCGGATCGAACTGGTCGCCGCCGTGGCCGCCGAGATCGGCGTGAACGCCGTGGCCGTGCGGGCCGACGTCACCCAGGAAGAGGATGTGGCCGAGATGGTCGAGGCGGCGATGGGCCGCTGGGGCCAGGTCGACATCATGATGAACAACGCCGCCGCGCCGGGAATCGACAAGTACGTCTGGGAGCAGACGCTGGAGAACTGGAACTCCACCATCGCGATCGACGTCACCGCGGCCATGCTCTGCAGCCGCGAGGTGCTGCGGCGCTCGATGATCGAGCGGCAGACCGGGGTGATCATCAACTTCTCGTCCGGCGCCGGCTGGAAGGGCATGCCGCGCAAGAGCCACTACTCGGTCGCCAAGTCCGGCCTGCGGGTGCTCACCAAGGTCATCGCCATGGAGGCCGGCCAGTACGGGATCCGCTGCAACTGCGTGGTGCCCGGCATCATCGACACCGAGCTCATGCAGAACTACGTCCGCCGGGTCGCCGCCGAGCAGGCCATCAGCGAGCAGGAGATGATGGACAAGCTGATGGCGCATCTGCCGCTGAAGCGCGCCAGCAGCCCGGAAGACGTCGCCCGGTTCGCGCTGTTCCTCGCCTCCGACGACGCCCGCACCATCACCGGCCAGTCGATGAACGTCGACGCCGGCGACGTGATGGTCGGGTAGAGCCGGCCGCGGCGGCCTTCCACCCCGCGCCGGGGTGGCGGGCCGCCGGTCACGCTCCGATCGTCAGCGTTTTCATAGGCTTCGCCAGAACACAGCGATGTGAAGCCCGCCATTATCGGCGGCTCGCCCTTGAAATTTCGGCCGTCACCTGCCACTTTACCGCAGATCAAAATTCGTTTTGGCTCGCCTGCCATCCCGGTCGGGATCAAGAATCCCCTCCGGAATCGACTTCCGAACCTCTCCGAAAATTTGACCTCACCGCCCATTCCGGGCGTGAGAACTTATGCCCGGAAAGGGACATCTATGAAAAGCGGCACCGTGAAGTGGTTCAACGGCCAAAAGGGTTATGGCTTCATCCAGCCGGATGACGGCGGCCCGGACGTTTTCGTCCACATCTCGGCCGTCGAACGCGCGGGCCTGGGCTCGCTCCACGACGGGCAGAAGGTCAGCTTCGAGCTGGAGAAGGACCCGCGTAGCGGCAAGACCTCCGCCGGCCAACTGCAGCCCGCCTAAACCGGCTCAAGAGCCGGCGCGCCTCGCCGCGCCGGCTCTTTGTCGTGCGAGCGGAGGCTGCAATGTCGGCATCTAAATTCGAGACCATGGCGCTGGAATATCGGGCGCGGGCTGAAGACTCCTCGGCCCTGGCCCGGGCGTCGGGCCTGGACCGCACGCGCGAACAGCATGAGCAGGCGGCCCTACGCTGGATCGAGCTCGCCGAGGCGGCGGAAAGCCGCGCGGAAAGCCAGCGCGTCCGGTTGGCCGCCGCGCCGAAGACCCCGGAAGACGCTGCGCCGGAAGATCCAGTGACCGACACGCCGGCCCGCGACCTCGACTGAAGTCGGGGTTACCGGGCGTGCGCGCCGCACTTCAACTCTCGAAAGGAACGCCATTGGCGAAGGAAGACATCGTCGAGTTCGACGGCCAGATCACCGAGCTGCTGCCGGAGGGCCGCTTTCGCGTCCGCCTGGAGAACGACCACGAGATCCTCGCCTACACGGCTGGCCGGATGAAGAAGAACCGGATCCGCTCGATGGTCGGTGATCGCGTGACGGTCGAAATGACCCCCTACGACATGGACCGGGGCCGCATCATCTACCGGCACAAGCCGGAAGGCGCCCGCGTCGGCGGCTCCCCGCGGCCGCAATATCGGCGTCGCTGACGCCCGAACCGGTTCAGCTGCGCCCGACCGGCAGGTCGAAGTGCAGCACCGCCTCGCGGACGCCGAGCTTCTGATAGAGGGCGATCGCCGGATCGTCGCCGTAGTCGGCCTGGACGAAGACGACCCAGGCCGCACGGGTTTGCGCGATCGCCTGCAGCGCCCGAATGAGCCCCGTGGCGATCCCCCGGCGGCGGAAGGGCGCGGCGACCGCCAGGTCGTAGATGTAGACCTCGCGCCGGGCCCGCTCGAACTTGTCGAACTCATAGGCCACCAGGCCGCCGACCACCGCGCCTTCCGCCAGGGCGACCAGCGCGATCACATGCTCCTTCGCCAGCAGCCCTTCGAGCCAGGCCTCGCTCGGCGGCTCGCCCCCAAAGGTCGCCGGATCGGCGAACGCCTCGCCGAACACCGCGTTGAGCGCGCGCAGGCGCGTCACATCGCCAGGCCCTAGGCGGCCGACCTCGAAATCCTGGGGCATGGCTCCCCAACCTCAGCTGTCATCCCGGAAGCCGCGCAGCGGCTGTCCGGGACCCATGAACACCATCCCTGCTGCCAGGGCTCAGGCCGCGCCGCTCTCGGCCTTCAGCCGGCGGATCATGTCCGGCGACAGATAGCCGTCGGCGGTCAGGCCGCGGGCCTTCTGCCAGGCGCGCAGCGCGTCGCGGGTCTTCATGCCGACCACCCCGTCCGGCGCGCCGGGATCGTAGCCGAGGCTCGCCAGCGCCCGCTGCGCGGTCATCCGGTCGACCAGCGACAGCGGCGGCTCCTGCGGCCAGGGCCGGCTCAGACCGGGCCGGCCGGCGAAGCGGTCGGCGAGCAGGCCGACGCTCAGCGCATAGGCCAGGGAGTTGTTGTACTTGCGGATCGCAAAGTGGTTGGGGAACAGCAGGAACAGCGGCCCGCCCGCCCCGGTCGGGGCGACCAGCTGCGCCGACGCGGCAAGGTCCGCCGCCGGCCAGGCCTGGCCGTCGGCGCGGCGCACCCCCAGCGCCTCCCATTCCGAAGGCGTCTTCTTCGGCCCCTCGGTGACGCTGAAGTCGAAGCCGGCGGGGACCGTCACTTCGCGCGCCCAGTCCTGGCCCCGCGCCCACTTGCCGTCTTGGCGCAGCAGGTTCGCCGCCGAGGCCAGGGCGTCGGCCGACGAACCCCAGATGTCGCGGTGGCGGTCGCCGTCGCCGTCCACGGCGGTGCGCACGAAGGTCGCCGGGATGAACTGGGTCTGCCCCATCGCACCGGCCCAGGAGCCGCGCAGCTGGCCGCGGCTGACCTCGCCCGAGCCGATCAACTCCAGCGCGGCGATCAGCTGGTCCTCGGCGAACTGCCGGCGGCGGCCGTCGGCGGCGAGCGTCGCCATCGCGCGGATCACGTCGAAATTGCCCTGGATCGCGCCGAAGCCGCTCTCCATGCCCCAGATGCCCAGCAGGATCTCGCGCGGCACGCCGTAGCGCTGCTCGATCGCCGGCAGCTGCGGCACCTGGGCGGCCTTCTGCAGGCCGCTGGCGACCCGTCCGTCGGTCACCGCGCCGCTGATGTAGGCCGACAGCGGCTTGGAGAACTCCGGCTGGCGGTTGTCGAGCGAGCCGACGCGCGGCTCCGGCGTCAGGCCCGCGAACTCGCGCTGCAGCAGGGCCGGCGAGATCCCGGCCGCCACCGCGCGGCCGTAGAAGCTGGCGGCCCAGGCGTCGAACTCGATGTCGCCCGACGCGGTGAGCGGCCGCACCGGGCCGGAAAACTGCAGGCCGGAGGGCGCAGCCGGCGGCGGAGGCGGGGCTTGCCGGACCGGGACGTGGGTGGCCGGGCTGGCGCAACCGGCCAGGGCGAGACAGAGCAACAAATGACTACGACGCATTCCGGGGAATCTAACGAGCGTCGCCGGGCGGCATCAATCACAAGGCTGAGAGGCGCGGCCGTTGACTCCCAGATGGCCGCCTCGTATATGCGCCCGCTCTGTAGCAACCCGGACGGGCCCGCCCGGCCTAGCCTAGAAGATTACGGTCATGAAGGTCAGAAGCTCGCTCAAGTCGCTCAAGACGCGTCACCGCGACTGCAAGCTCGTGCGCCGCAAGGGCCGGGTCTACATCATCAACAAGACCGACCCGCGCTTTAAAGCCAAGCAAGGCTAAACTGCGTCGGCGCGTCCGGTTCGCCCGGACGCGCCCGCTGCAGTTCCTGAGCGCCTGACGCCGGACTGCAGCCCGCTGACCGCGACACTCCGCGCGACGCCCGAGATCCCCCTTCCAGATTCAGAATCCTCCCAGCCGCTCGGCTTTGCCCGCGGCTGCATTCGCATGTCCGCTCGTGCGCGCCGCCCGCCTCGCCAACCCTGGCTGCAGAAACACGGGGCCCCAGACAAGCGAACGCCCGCCGCGGCTCAGCCGGGCGGGCTCGCAATAGGCTCGGCTAGTGGAGGGGCCGCGCGGCCCCTCGGCCTCAGTGCGACTCGGCCGTGCCGCCGCGCAGGAAGATGAAGCCGATCACCCCCATGGCCACGGCGCTGAACAGCGCGCCCATGAAGCCGAAGTTGGTGCAGAACCACAGGACCAGGAACAGCACCGACGCGGCGATGACCAGCGAGCCCCATTTGGTCAGGCTCATCACGAAGGCGTAGGTCTTCTCCTGCTCGTGGATGTCCATTTCGCCGCGGTGATATTCGGAAGCTTGGTTGGCCATCGCCGACAAATGCTCTCTGGAACGGAAAACTTCGAGCGCGTGCTACACGAGACCGAGGCGTCGCTCAAGCTCGCCAGGCCGCCAACAGCCCTCGGATCGCCGAGACCAGCGCGATCGGCTGGTCCAGCATTACGTGGTGATGCGCCTCCGGGACGCCGAACAGCAGGCCGTCGGCCGGATAAGCGTCCTGCAGCCCCGGGATCGTCTGCAGGATGCTGAGGTCGCCGAAGATGTGGGCGAGCGGGACCTCGACCTTGTGCGGCCCGGCGTAGAACTCGCTGATCAGCGCCCGGTCGAGCTTGTCCCACATGTTCGGATCGAACTTCCAGGTCCAGCCGCCAGGGACCTCCTTCAGCCCGCGCCGGGCGATGTAGTCGAGAATGTAGAGGTGCTCGGCCGGCTGCTGCGGCGACAGGCGAAAGCGCGCGAGCGCCTCGGCCAGGGTCGGATAGACGCGGTTCGGCCCGCGCTGTGGGGTCGGCGGATCCAGCCGGCTGAGCCGGGCCTTGTCCTGCGCCTCCTCCGGCGGGCCGCTGAAGCCGACGTCGATCAGGATGGCCGCGTGCATCTGCCCGGCCCGGCGGCTGGCGGCGTAGAACACCTGGCCGCCGCCGAACGAGTGGCCGATGTAGACCGGCTTGCGGCCGCCCTCGTAGAGCCCGGTCGCACGCGCGACCGCCTCAGCGTCGGCGCAGAAGTCCTCGGAGCTGTAGTGGTCACGCCAGTCGGAGTCGCCCATGCCAGCGAGCGACATGGCGCAGACCCGGTAGTCCTGGGCGAAGAACGGGCCGATGAAGCTCCACCAATCGGCGTGGGCGGTGTTGCCGTGGACCAACAGCAGGCCGGGCTTGCCGCGCGCGCCCCAGCTCAGGGTCTCGATGGCCCCGCGCGGGGTGGCGACCATCTCGCGCTCCGGCGCGGCTTCCAGCGCCTGGGCGAACCAGGCCGGCGCGTGCGGCCTCGCGCCCTGGAAGGCGGCGAGCGGCGCGCGGGTCTCCGCCGGCTGGTCGACGGCCTTGCCCGGCCGATCCTCGGAGACCGCTTCCCGGCTCGTCGCGTCTTTGCTCGTTTCGTCGGACATGGCTGTCGTGACTAGCCGTCAGGCGGATTTTGGCAAGGTTGACGCTAGGGCGCCTTGCCGGTTGCGCCGCGGATCAGCGCGGCGCGTTCCTCGGGCGTCAAGACGCGCCAGCGGCCCTCGGGCAGGAAGCCCAGCCGCAAGGGGCCGATCCGCACCCGCAACAGGTCGACGACGTGCAGGCCGACCAGCTGGCACATCCGGCGGATCTGCCGGTTGCGGCCCTCCTTCAGCACGAACCGCAGCTTCTGTTCGCCAAGTTGGGTGACCTCGGCGCGGCGCAGCTGGCGGCGGTCGAGCTGCAGGCCGTAGCGCAGCGTGGTGAGCTTCTTCTCGGTGATCTCGCCGTTGACGTCGACCAGGTATTCCTTCTCCAGGTCCGAGTCCGGCCCGATGATCGCCTTGGCCAGCACCCCGTCGTCGGAGAGGATCAGCAGGCCGCGGGAATCCATGTCCAGGCGGCCCAGCGGCGCCAGGCTGGTGTTGGCGTCAGGGATGGCCGGGCTCTCGCCGACCAGCGCCTCGCGGGTCAGCAGCCGCACCGCCGGCACCTGCTCGGCCTCCGGCTGGGCCGAGACGATCCCCACCGGCTTGTGCAGCATGATGCAGAAGGTGGATTGCAGCTCGCTCTCGGCGGCGTCGGCCAACGTCAGGGTCTGGCCCGGGCTGATCTTGCGGCCGACGTCCTCGACCCGCTCGCCGTCGATCGAGACCAGGCCCCGGGCGATCAGGTCCTCGGCGTCGCGGCGCGAGCAGACCCCGTTCTGCGCCAGCCAGCGGTTCACCCGCTGCGGCTCGGCTTCGTCATAGCGGCGCGTCCAGGCCATGCGTGCAGTTCTCCTGGAGGGTTCTCTACATCGAACTCGCCCCCTCCTGTCATCCCGGAAGCCGCGTGAGCGGCTGTCCGGGATCCAAGAACAAGGCGCACGAGGGTTCACGTCGGCCGCGCCGCGGCCAGCCACCGGCTTCTGTGTTCTTGGGTCCCGGTCTTCGCTGCGCGAAACCGGATGACAGTTTGGTGGGGCGCGAGCCCCTCCTGTGCTAGCTCCGCCGCCTGAAGGAGCACGGCTTGGACCAGTTCGACGTGGTGGTGATCGGCGCGGGCGCGGCGGGCATGATGTGCGCGCTGGAGGCCGGCAAGCGCGGACGGCGCGTGCTGGTGCTCGACCATGCCGCAGCGCCCGGCGAGAAGATCCGCATCTCCGGCGGCGGCCGCTGCAACTTCACCAACACCCGCACCAAGCACGAAGCCTTCCTGTCGGAGAACCCGCGGTTCTGCATCTCCGCCCTGCGGCGCTACCGCCCCGCCGACTTCATCGCCCTGGTCGAGCGGCACGGCATCGCCTGGCACGAGAAGGCGCTCGGCCAGCTGTTCTGCGACGGCTCGGCCAAGCAGATCATCGAGATGCTGACCGGACTGATGCGCCAGGCCGGCGTCGAGCTGCGGCTGCAGACCGCCGCCGACGCCATCGCCAAGACCGCCGACGGCTTCTCCCTGCGCTGTGGCGGCCGCGCGGTCACCGCCGCCAGCCTGGTGGTCGCGACCGGCGGCAAGTCGATCCCGAAGATGGGCGCGACCGGCTTCGCCTACGAGGTCGCCCGCCAGTTCGGCATCCGGGTCACCGAGACCCGCCCGGCGCTGGTGCCGCTAACCTTCGAGGCCGGGCTGCTGTCGCGGCTGTCGTCGCTGTCCGGCGTCGCCGTCGACGTCCGCGCCAGCAGCGGCAAGACCAGGTTCGACGAGGCCATGCTGTTCACCCACCGCGGCCTCAGCGGCCCGGCGATCCTGCAGATCTCGTCCTACTGGCGCGAAGGCCAGGAGATCGGCGTCGACATGGCGCCCGGCGTCGACCTGTTCGCCGTGCTGAAGCAGGCCAAGACCGAGCGCGGCCGCCAGGCGCTGGCGACGGTGCTGGCCGACCACCTGCCCAAGCGGCTCGCCCAGCTGATCGCCGACCAGCAGGAGATCCGCGGCAACGTCGCCGACTGCCCGGACGCCAAGCTGCGCGCCGTCGCCCAGGCGGTGAACGGCTGGCGGGTCAAGCCGGTGGGCTCCGAAGGCTACCGCACGGCCGAGGTGACCCTCGGCGGGATCGACACCGCCGCCCTGGAGTCGCGCACGCTCGAGGCCAAGACCATGCCCGGCCTCTACTTCATCGGCGAGGCGGTCGACGTCACCGGCTGGCTCGGCGGCTACAATTTCCAATGGGCCTGGGCCAGCGGCTGGAGCGCCGGCCAGGAGGTTTGAGAGCCCTCCCTGTCATCCCGGTTTCGCGAAGCGAAGACCGGGATCCAAGAACACGGCGTCTTGCAGCTAGCCGCGGCCGCGGCCGCGCCGACGACACCGTCCCGCGCCGTGTTCTTGGATCCCGGACAGCCGCTGCGCGGCTTCCGGGATGACAGCAGAAAACGACGATGATACTTAAGTATGTGCTTAACGAACAACCCAACCTCGACCACATGTTCCACGCCCTGGCCGACGCCACGCGGCGCGGCATGCTGGAGCGGCTCGGCCGCGGGCCGGCGACGGTCAGCGAGCTGGCCCAGCCCTTCGCCATGTCGCTGCCGGCGGTCGTCCAGCACCTCCAGGTGCTGGAGCAGAGCGGCCTGGTCTCGACCCGCAAGGTCGGCCGGGTGCGCACCTGCCAGCTGGAGGCGGGGGCCCTGCAGCAGGTCGAGCGTTGGGTGGAGGCGCGCCGCACCGAGTGGGAGCGCCGGCTCGACCGGCTGGGCGCCTACCTCGCCGAAACCGATCCCCAGAACGACAAAGGGAACAAGTCATGACGCAACGGTCCGTGACCCACGCCACCTTCACCCTCGAGCGCAGCTATCCGCATCCGGTGCAGCGGGTGTTCGACGCCTTCGCGACGCCGGAGGGCAAGGCCCGCTGGTTCGGCGGCAGCGACGGCGAATTGACGATACTGGAACAGGCGTTCGACTTCCGCGAGGGCGGCGAGGAGCGGCTGGCCGGCCGCTGGCACAGCGGCAGGGTCAGCGACTTCCAGGCCCGCTACCTCGACATCCTGCCCGGCGAGCGGATCGTCTACGTCTACGAGATGCGCATCGACGGGGTGAAGATCTCCGCCTCGCTGGCCAGCCTGGAGTTCAAGGCGACCGCCGGCGGCACGCAGCTGAAGGTCACCGAGCAGGGCGCTTTCCTCGACGGCTACGACGACGCCGGCGGCCGCGAGCACGGCACCGCGGAGCTGCTCGACAGGTTGGGCGCGAGCCTGGAGACGGCGGCGGCGTAACGGGGCGACGCGCCCCCTCAGTCGGCTTCGCCGGACAGCTCCCCCGCAAGCGGGGAGCTGAGGATCGCTCCTCCCCTGCGAAGCGGGGGAGGTGGATCGCGACGCAGGCGCGAGACGGAGGGGGCTTTCAGCGCCTCACACCAGCGCTTCGAACTCGTCGACCAGCCGCTCGATCTGCTTCATGCCGGCGGCCCAGAAGGCCTTTTCGCGCGGGTTGAGGCCGAACGGGGCCAGCGCCTCGACGTAGGTCTTGGTGCCGCCGGCGGCGAGCAGCTGCTCGTAGAGCGGGGCGAAGGCGGCCGGGTCTTCACGACGCTTCTCCATCAGCCCGCGCACCAAGAGGTCGCCGAAGGCGTAGGCGTAGACGTAGAACGGCGAATGCACGAAGTGGCTGACGTAGGCCCAGTAGTGCTTGTAGCCGTCGTTCAGCTTCACCGCCGAGCCGAGGCTCTCCTCCATCACCTTGAGGAACAGGCTGGCGATCTCCTCGGGGGCCAGCTCGCCCTCAAGCCGCGCGGCGTGGAACTGCACCTCGAAGCGGTGGAAGGCGATCTGCCGGACCACCGTGTTCAGTCCGTCCTCGATCTTGCCGGCCAGCAGCCCGCGCCGCTCCTCCGGCGTCGCCTCGGCCAGCAGCTTCTCGAACACCAGCCCCTCGCCGAAGATCGAGGCAGTCTCGGCCAAGGTCAGCGGGGTGTCGGCCAGCAGCGTGCCGAGCGGTGCGCACAGGGTCTGGTGCACCGCGTGGCCGAGCTCGTGGGCCAGGGTCAGCACGTCGCGGCGCTCGCCCATGTAGTTCATGAAGACGTAGGGGTGGCGCTCGGCGGTGACCGGGTGCGAATAGGCCCCCGACTGCTTGCCGGCGCGCGGCCGCGCGTCGATCCAGGGCTGGGCGAAGAAGGTCTGCGCCGAGTTCGCGAACTGCGGGGCCAGGGCCGCGAAGCTCTCCAGCACCATGCCGCGGGCCTCGTCCCAGCCGTAGACCTTCGGGCTCTCGGTCTCCAGCGGCGCATTGCGGTCCCAGAAGTTCAGCGCCTCCAGGCCCATCGCCTTGGCCTTGAGCCGGTAGTAGCGGTGGCTGACCGCCGGATAGGCCTCGACCACCGCGGCCTCCAGCGCCTCGACGGCGTCGGCGTCGACCTCGTTGGCGATATGCCGCGAGGCCGCCGGGGACGGATATTTCCGCCAGCGGTCCTCGACCTGCTTCTCCAACGCCAGGGTGTTGAGGCACAGCGCCAGCACCGAGCTGCGCTCCTCCAGCGCCTTCGACAGCCCCTCGCCGGCTTCCTTGCGCCGCGCCGCATCCGGGTCGGACAGCCGGTTCAGCGCCTCGGGCAGGGTCAGGCTCTCGTCGCCGACCTGGGCGACGAGCTTGGCCAGGGTCTCGTCCCACAGCCGGCCCCAGTTGGCGACGGCGGGGCTGCGGTCGACCAGAATGCGCTCGAGGTCGGGCGTGAGCTCGTGCGGGCGGGTCAGCCGCACGCGCCGCAGCCACGGCCGCCAGCGCGCCGCGCCGGGATGGGCGGCCAGCGCCGCTTCGAGCTCTGCGTCCTCCAGCTCGTTGATCTCCAGGGTGAAGAACAGGCTCTCGGCGCCGATCTGCGCGGCGCGGGCGCGGAAGTCGGCCTCGAACTTCGACCAGGCCGCATCGTTGCGCGCGCAGGACGAGGCCAGCGAGGCGTAGGCCCCGACGCCCCACAAGGCGTTGGTGATCGCCTCGTAGAGCGCGATCCCGCGGTCCAGATGATCGCCGAGCGCCGCGGCCTCGCCGCGCGCCGCGACCAGCTGGCCTTTCAGCTGCAGCAGTTCGCCGGTCTTGCACTCGGCGAGCGCCAGGTCGGCGGCGATGCGGGGATCGTCGCGGTTCGCATACAGGTCGTCGAGACGCCACTCGGGCAGGCTGTCGGTCTTGAAGGGCGCGTTCATGGGCGAAGAGATAGGCGATCCCACCGCGCCTGGGGAGACGCCCCGGATAAGTCCGCCGCGCGTTCCCGGCGGCACGGGCGCTTGCCTGCAGCCGCATCGCCGGTTGCGTCGGCGTCAGCTTCCCCGCCAACTGCCCCGAGAAACAGCGTTCGCAACGCGGAGGACAGCTGATGGCGGGTTCCGAAACTCCTGAGGAGCTGCTGCAGCGCACGCTCGACTTCATCGCCGACCACCGCACCCGCTACCTGGCGAGCGGCGGGGCCGAGGGCCACCTGATCGACATGAGCCATGTCGGGGTGCCGGGCATGACCCCCACCCTGCTGCTCGGCACCGTCGGGCGGCGGACCGGCGCGCAACTGGTCGCGCCGCTGATCTACGGCTGCTTCGGCAAGGAGTGGGTGGTGATCGCCTCGAAGGGCGGCAGCCCCGACCACCCGGCCTGGTTCCTGAACATGCGCGAGCAGGCCGAGGTCGCCTTCCAGGTCGCCACCCAATGCTTCCGCGCGACCTGGCGCGAGGCCGAGGGCGAGGAGCGGGCGCGGGTCTGGGACTACATGGGCGGGATCTATCCGCCCTACCACGACTACCAGCAGACGGCCGGCGACCGGCGCATCCCGGTGGTGATGCTGAAACCGATCGCGCCCATCCCGGTGTTCGCGCCCGACCCAGCCTGACGCCGGGTCAGACGCTGGCCAGCAGCAGCGAGGTCTCGGTGCTGGCGATGCCCTCGACCGTGCGGATGTCATCGAGCGCCCCGCTGAACGCCGCCAGGTCGGCGACGTCGAGTTCGGCGATCAGGTCCCAGCGGCCGTTGGTGGTGTAGATCCGCTCGACCGCCGGGAAGCCTTTCAGCTTGCGGATCACCGCCGCCGAGCGCTCGCCCTCGATGGCGATCGACATCACCGCGCGCACCCGCTGCGCCTCCAGCTCCGGCCGGGTTCGCACGGTGAAGGCCTGGATCACCCCCTGGGCCAGCAACCGGGCGATGCGGTTCTGCACCGTGCCGCGCGAGACCTTCAGCTGTGCAGCCAGGGCGGCGGCCGGCGTGCGTGAATCGGCGCGCAGCAGGGCCAGCAGTTTGCGATCGAGCTCATCCACGGATCGTCAGCCTGACTTAGCGAAACGCCAGAGAACCAAGCGAAGAGTAGCACCTCGCCGGCTTACCGCTAGCGCCGCCCGGCGCGATCATCCTCGGACGCATCAGTTGCGAGGTGACGATGGACCCCCGCTCCCTGTTCCTGATGACCGACCCGTCGGGCTACGAGGTCTGCTACGAAATCAATCCGTGGATGCGGCCGGCCGCGTGGAGCGCCGACAAGGCCGCGCTGCGCGAGCGCGCCTGGGTCGCCTTCGCCGCGCTGAAGGGGGCGTTGCGCGCCGCCGGCGCCCGGGTCGAGCTGCTGCCGGGACTGCGCGGCCTGCCCGACCTGGTGTTTCCCGCCAACGCCGCCGTGGTGCTCGACGGCAAGGCGCTGCTGGCCCGCTTCCGCCACCCCGAGCGGCAGGGCGAGGAGCCGGTGTTCCGCGCCGCCTTCGAGCGGCTGCAGAAACACGGCCTGGTGCGTGAGGTCGTCGAGCTGCCGGCCGGCGTCATCCAGGAAGGCGCTGGCGACTGCATCTGGGACGCCGGGCGCGGCTGGTTCTGGGGCGGCTTCGGCCAGCGCTCCAGCGAAGACTCGCTGGAAGCGGTCCGCGACACCTTCCGCCAGCCGGTCGTGCCGCTCGAGCTCGCCACCCCGCGCTTCTACCACCTCGACACCTGCTTCTGCCCGCTGGCCGGCGGCGAGGTGCTCTATCACCCGCCGGCCTTCACCCCGGCCGCGCTGGCGGCGATCCGCGACCGTGTCGCGCGGAACCAGCGCATCGAGGCGTCCGCGGCCGAAGCGGCGGCCTTCTGCGTCAACGCGGTGAACCTCGACCGCACGGTGGTCATGGCCCGCGCGCCCGACAGCCTGCGGCGCACCCTGTCCGAGCGCGGCTACCGCCTGGTCGAGGTCGATCTCGACCCCTTCATTCTCTCCGGCGGCGGCGCCTACTGCATGACGCTCAGGCTCGACCGCAGCAGCGACCCCGCCGCCGCCGCGCTGGCCGCCGAATAGGAAGGAGCGACCCCATGAACGACCTCTCGCTCTCCCCGCACCTCGCCGAAGACATGATCGCGCTGGAGGCGCGCTACGGAGCCAAGAACTACAAGCCGCTCGACGTGGTGCTGACCCGCGGCCAGGGCGTCTGGGTCTGGGACGTCGACGGCCGGCGTTACCTCGACTGCCTGTCGGCCTATTCGGCGGTCAACCAGGGCCACTGCCACCCGGCGATCCTGGCGGCCATGGTCGAGCAGGCCGGCCGGCTGACGCTGACCTCGCGGGCCTTCCGCAACGACCAGCTGGCGCCGTTCTACGAGGAGCTCTGCGCGCTGACCGGCTCGCACAAGGCGCTGCCGATGAACTCCGGCGCGGAGGCGGTGGAGAGCGCGTTGAAGGTCGCCCGCAAGTGGGCCTATGAGGTGAAGGGCGTCCCCGACGGCCAGGCCGAGGTCATCGTCTGCGCCGACAACTTCCACGGCCGCACCATCGCCATCGTCGGCTTCTCCACCGACCCGACCTCGCACGACCACTTCGGCCCCTTCCCGCCGGGTTTCCGGATCGTGCCGTTCGGCGACGCCGAGGCGCTGGCCCAGGCGATCACGCCGAACACCGCGGCCTTCCTGGTCGAGCCGATCCAGGGCGAGGCCGGGGTGATCGTCCCGCCCGCCGGCTACCTCAAGCGGGCGCGCGAGCTTTGCACCCAGCACAACGTCCTCTTGATCCTCGACGAGATCCAGACCGGGCTCGGCCGCACCGGCAAGCTGCTGGCCGAGGAGCACGAGGGGATCGAGGCCGACCTGACCTTGATCGGCAAGGCGCTGTCCGGCGGCTTCTATCCGGTCTCGGCGGTGCTCTCGAACGCCGAGGCGATGAGCGTGCTGCACCCCGGCGAGCACGGCTCGACCTTCGGCGGCAATCCGCTGGCCTGCGCCGTCGCCCGCGCGGCGCTGAGGGTGCTGGTGGAGGAGGGCATGATCGACAACGCCGCCCAGGTCGGCGCCCGGCTGCAGGCCAACCTTGCGGCGGCGGCGACCCCGGCGGTGAAGGAGGTCCGCGGCCGCGGGCTGATGCTGGCGGTGGAGCTGCACCCCGAGGCCGGCGGCGCCCGACGCGTGTGCGAGCGGCTGCAGACCCTGGGGCTGCTGGCCAAGGAGACCCACGAGCACACCATCCGCATCGCCCCCCCGCTGATCCTCACCCCCGACCAGGCCGATTGGATCGCCGAACAGTTCGCCAAGGCGTTGCCGTAGGTCCCAGATCCTCCCCAGGGGGCGGTGGCCGAATACGAACCCACACTCCATCATCCCGGACGGCCTGCAAGGCCGATCCGGGACCCAGGGGCCGTGCGCACCGCCCCCGGGTCCCGGCTCTTCGCTTCGGCCGGGATGACGGTGAGTTTGAGGGCCCGCGAGCACCTCCCACCTTTGGGGGAGGCCCCTCGCTCACAACCTTACCGCGACGTTTAGACGACGCTGAGTCGTTAACCCCTGACTCAGGTCTCCGAAACCCGCCCTTTACGAAGTCGCGTGTATCAATTCGCGACACAAGAGCCTCGTCCACTGAGACGTGTGCCGGTTCGTGGTGGGTGTTTTCGAATGGCTAAAACTGTCCTTGTTGTCGACGATGACCCAACTCAGCGACGTCTCATTCAGGCTGTTCTTGAGCGCGAAGGTTTTGCGGTCGTTCATTCTGAAAACGGCGACGAGGCGATTCAACGTCTGATCTCGGGAATCGGGGTCGACGTCATCCTGCTCGACTTGGTGATGCCCGGTCTGTCCGGTCAGGACACCCTGTCGGAGATGCGCGCGCGCGGATTCAACCAGCCGGTCATCGTCGTCACCGCGACCGGCGGCATCGAGACCGTGGTGCAGGCGATGCAGGGCGGCGCCGTCGACTTCTTCGTCAAGCCGGCCTCGGCCGAACGGATTCTCGTCTCGATCCGCAACGCGCTCAGCCTCGGCGCTCTGAAGGGCGAGGTCGACCGGCTGAAGAAGCGCGTCACCGGCCGCACCACCTTCGACGACCTGATCGGCTCGTCGCCGGCCATGACCATGGTCAAGCGGCTCGGCGAGCGCGGCGCCAAGTCCGGCATCCCGATCCTGATCACCGGCGAAAGCGGCGTCGGCAAGGAAGTCATCGCGCGTGCGGTGCACGGCTCCTCCGACCGCGCCGGCAAGCCGTTCGTCGCCGTCAACTGCGGCGCCATTCCCGAGAACCTCGTGGAGTCGATCCTGTTCGGCCACGAGAAGGGCAGCTTCACCGGGGCGACCGACAAGCACCTGGGCAAGTTCCAGGAGGCCAACGGCGGCACCCTGTTCCTCGACGAGGTCGGCGAGCTGCCGTTGGATGTGCAGGTCAAACTTCTTCGCTCCCTTCAAGAGAGCGAGATCGACCCGATCGGCGCCAAGCGCTCGATCAAGGTCGACGTGCGCATTCTCTCGGCGACCAACCGCGACCTGTCGCAGGCGGTGGCCGAGGGCCGCTTCCGCGAGGACCTGTTCTATCGCCTGAACGTCTTCCCGATCGAGGCGCCCGCCCTGCGCGAACGCCGCGACGACGTGCCGGCCCTGGTCGACGCCTTCGTCCGCCGCTTCAACATCGAGGAAGGCAAGTCCGTGGTCGGGTGCGCGCCCGAGACCCTGGCCTTCCTGACCGCCTACGACTGGCCGGGCAACGTCCGCCAGCTGGAGAACGCCGTCTACCGGGCGATCGTGCTGGCCGACGCGCCCTATCTGCAGCCGCACGACTTCCCGTCGATCTCCGGCGTCGCCGCCCCGCCGCCGGAAGCGGTGCCGTCGGCCGCCGTCAGCGCGCCGCCGCCGGTCGCCGCCGAGCAGGGCGAAGCCGCTCCGGAAGCGCCGGTGCGCATCCTCGACCACCGCGGCCACCTGCGCACGCTGGAGGAGATCGAGCGCGACCTGATCCAGCTGGCCATCGAGATCTACGCCGGCCACATGAGCGAGGTCGCTCGCCGGCTCGGCATCGGCCGCTCGACCCTCTATCGCAAGGTCCGAGAAAACGGTCTCGAGGACCTGGTGAAGGGCGGCGCCCAAGAAGCCGCGGCCTGACGCCTCCTTTCCCGCTCATCCCGGCCTTCGCCGGGATGAGCCGCAGATTTTTCTGCACCGACCCCGCGACCCGCGGCCCCTCCGCCAAGTTGTAGGGGCAGGCTCGCACCCCGCCCGACCCTGACAGCGCGGCGCAGCCTGTTCCCTGGGCGCCCTCCCGCGGCGCGCCCGTCGCAGGAAGGGCCGGCATGTCGCAGCAAACCCTTGCGCCTGAGCTGAGCGCGCCCGCGCTCGCCCAGGTCTCGTTCGAGGTCAACGGCCAGCAGCGCACGCTCTCCGTCGACACCCGCACCACCCTGCTCGACGCGCTGCGCGAGCACCTCAGGCTGACCGGGCCGAAGAAGGGCTGCGACCACGGCCAGTGCGGCGCCTGCACGGTGCTGCTCAACGGCGTGCGCATCGTCAGCTGCCTGACCTTCGCGGTGATGCACGAGGGCGATCGCATCACCACCATCGAGGGGCTCGGACAGCCCGGCGCGCTGCACCCGCTGCAGGCGGCGTTCGTGGCCCACGACGGCTTCCAGTGCGGCTACTGCACGCCGGGCCAGATCTGCTCGGCGGCGGGCATGCTGGCCGAGCACGAGCAGGGCTGGCCGAGCCACGCGACGGCCGACGTCGCAGCCGAGAAGATCCCGCTCTCCGACGCCGAGATCCGCGAACGGATGAGCGGCAACCTGTGCCGCTGCGCCGCCTATCCGAACATCCTGGCCGCCATCAAGGACGCCGGCGGGCTTTCGTCCGGAGGTGGGGCATGAAGCCGTTCAGCTACGAGCGCGCCGACGACGTCGCCGGCGCCCTGCGCGCGGTGACCGCCCAACCGGGCGCCAAGTTCCTCGCCGGCGGCACCAACCTGATCGACCTGATGAAGCTCCGCATCGAGACCCCGGCGCACCTGGTCGACATCAACCACCTGCCGCTCGCCGAGATCCAGGAGACCCGCGACGGCGGCCTGCGCATCGGCGCCCTGGTGCGCAACCACGTGCTAGCCGGCGACCGGCGGGTGCGGACCCGCTATCCGGCGCTGAGCGAGGCGCTGCTGGCCGGCGCCTCCGGGCAGTTGCGCAACCGCGCCACCACCGCCGGCAACCTGCTGCAGCGGACCCGCTGCTTCTACTTCTACAACCCCGACACCCCCTGCAACAAACGCGAGCCCGGCTCCGGCTGCGCCGCGCTGCAGGGGTTGAACCGCATCCATGCGATCCTCGGCGAGAGCAGCGCCTGCATCGCCACCCACCCGTCAGACATGGCCGTCGCCATGACCGCGCTCGACGCGCAGGTGGAGTGCGCCTCGGCGACCGGCGCGTCGCGCACCGTGCCGCTCAGCGACTTCCACACCTTGCCGGGCGCCCATCCGGAGGTCGAGACAGTGCTCAAGCCCGACGAGCTGATCACCGCCGTGACCCTGCTGCCGCCACCGCCCGGCGGGCAGGTCTATCGCAAGATCCGCGACCGCGCGTCTTACGCCTTCGCCCTGGTGTCAGTGGCGGTCGCCGGCGACCGCATCGCGCTCGGCAGCGTGGCGCACAAGCCCTGGCGCGCGACCCGCGCCGAGGCGGCGCTGGCCGCCGGCGGGACGCCCGCCGACGCCGCCGACGCCGAACTGGCCCCGGCCCACAGCTACGGCGCCAACGACTTCAAGATCCCGCTCGCCCGCCGCGCCATCGTCCGCACGCTGGCCCAGGCGCAGGAGATCGCCCGTGCCTGACCTCGCCCCCGGCTATGCGCGCAACATCCTCGACGAAGACCGGCAGGGCGTCCTCGGCCGTCCGCTGCCGCGGATCGACGGTCCGCTGAAGGTCACCGGCCAGGCGACCTACGCCTACGAGTACGCCGGCCAGGGCGAGGCCGCCTATGGGATGATCGTCGGCGCCGGCGTGCCCGCCGGCCGCGTCGTCGCGATCGACACGACGGAAGCCGCGCGGATCCCCGGCGTGCTGCTGGTGATGACCCACCTGAACGCTCCGCAGCAGGCCGACTACGTCGACTTCCCCAAGCTGCCCTCGCCGTTCGCCTTCTACGCGGTGGCGCGCCCCTTCCTGGCGGACGGCCAGGTCCGCTATCACGGCGAGCCGGTGGCGTTCGTCGTGGCCGAGACCTTCGAGGTGGCGCGCGACGCCGCAGCCCGGGTCAAGGTGACCTACGAAGCCGCGCCGTTCGCGACCCGGATCAAGGCCAAGGCGCAGGAGGCCTATGCGCCGAAGACGGTCCGCGACCTGTTCGAAACCGACACCAGCAAGGGCGACTTCGCCGCCGCCTTCGCCGGGGCGGCGGTCCAGCTCGATGCCACCTACGAGACGCCGATCCAGCACCACAACGCCATCGAGCCGAACAGCAGCATGGCGGTCTGGGACGGCGACGTCATGACCGTCTACTCGGCCAGCCAACTGGCGATGGACAGCCGCGAGGTGCTGGCCAGCACCCTGAAGCTCCCCCAGGACAAGGTGCGGGTGATCTGCAAGTTCGTCGGCGGCGGCTTCGGCGGCAAGCTGTCCACCGAGGCGGACGCCATCCTCTCGGCGCTCGCCGCCCGTCAGCTGGGACAGCCGGTGAAAACCGCGCTGCTGCGCCAGCAGACCTTCGTCAACGCCGGCCACCGCACCGACTCCATCCAGCGCGTCCGGCTGGGCGCCGATCGCGACGGCCGCCTCGTCGCCATGGCGCACGAAGCTCTGATGCACACCGCCACCTTCGACGAGTTCACCGAACAGACCACCGACTTCGCCCGCCACCTCTACGCCGCGCCCAACCGGCTCACCACCCACCGGCTGGTCAAGCTCGACCTGCCGATGCCCGGCGACATGCGCGCGCCCGGCGAGGCGATCGGCATGCTGGCCATGGAACAGGCGATGGACGAGCTCGCCTATGCGACCGGGCTCGACCCGATCGAGCTGCGCGTGCGCAACGAGCCGACGGTGCATCCCGAGACCGGCCAGCCTTTCTCCACCCGTCAGCTGGTGGCCTGCTACCGCGAGGGCGCCAAGCGCTTCGGCTGGGACCAGCGGCCGACCCAGCCCGCCAGCCGGCGCGAAGGCCGCTGGCTGATCGGCTACGGCATGTCGGCCTCGATCCGCAGCACCTTCATGGCGCCCTCGGAGGCGCGGGTGAAGCTCGCCCCCGACGGGCGGCTCACCGTGCAGACCGCGATGACCGACATCGGCACCGGCACCTACACCATCCTCGGCCAGATCGCCGCCGAGGCCATGGGTCTGCCGCTCGATTCCGTGACGGTGGAGATCGGCGACAGCGACCTGCCGCCCGCCCCTGGGTCGGGCGGCTCGTGGGGCGCGGGCAGCTCCGGCAGCGGCGTCTTCTACGCCTGCATGGCGCTGCGCGACCGCATGGCCAAGGCCGCCGGCCTCAACGACACGGCCGAGCTGCAGATCCATGACGCCCAGGTGACGGCCGGCGGCCGCACCCTGCCGCTCAAGCAGTTCCTCGCGACCCATGCGCCGCAAGGTCTGGAGGCCGAGGGACAGATCACCCCGGGCAAGGAGATGCAGGACTATTCGCAGGCCTCCTACGGCGCCACCTTCGCCGAGATGGCGGTCGATATCGACACCGGCGAGCCGCGCCTGCGCCGTATGCTCGGGGTCTTCACCGCCGGCCGGATCCTCAACGCCCAGACCGCGCGCTCCCAGGCGATCGGCGGGCTGATCTGGGGCCTGGGCTCCGCGCTGCACGAGGAGACCGCCGTCGACGAGGCGCTCGGCCGCTTCATCAACAACGACCTGGCCGGCTACCACTTCCCGGCCCACGCCGATGCGGTCAACGTCGACGCGATCTTCCTGCCCGAGTTGGACGACAAGTCGAACCCGCTGAAGTCGAAGGGGGTCGGCGAACTGGCGATCTGCGGCTCCGGCGGCGCGATCGCCAACGCCATCTACAACGCCTGCGGGGTGCGGGTGCGCAGCTATCCGATCACCCTCGACAAGCTGATCCTCGACCCGGCGTTCCCCGCGGCCTGAGCGGCGCAACGCCGGGGACTAGGCCGCGGCGCGGCGAGCGCATATGGTCGCGCTTCGGATTTCGTTACTTCAAGACGTATCAATGAAACATCTACTGCTCGGCGCCGCGGCCGTCCTGGCCCTCAGTGCGCCCGCCCTCGCCCAGGCCCCGCAGGCCTCGACCGCGCGCCTTTCCGAGAACATCCGCGTGCTGTCGGCCGACGAGTTCGAAGGCCGCGCGCCGGCGACGCCCGGCGAGGCCAAGACCGTCGACTACATCGCCAAGCAGTTCCAGGCGGCCGGCCTCAAGCCCGGCGGCGACCTCAAGACCGACGGCAGCCGCGCCTGGACCCAGGCCGTGCCGCTGGCTCGCTTCGAGATCAGCGGCCCGTTGAAGTTCAACGTCGCCGCCGGCGGCGCCACCCAGGCCTGGACGCAAGGCCAGCAGATCGCCATCCGCGCCGCCCAGACCGGCGCCGACCGGGTGACCATCACCAATGCTCCGGTGGTCTTCGTCGGCTACGGCGTCACCGCGCCGGAGCGCAACTGGAACGACTTCAAGGGCCAGGACCTGAAGGGCAAGATCGCCCTGGTGCTGGTCAACGACCCCGACTTCGAGACGCAAGCGGGCGACTTCGGCGGCAAGGCGATGACCTACTACGGCCGCTGGACCTACAAGTTCGAGGAGGCCGCGCGCCAGGGCGCGATCGGCTTCCTGGTGATCCACGAGACCGCGCCGGCCTCCTACGGCTGGGCGACGGTGAAGAACTCCAACACCGACGCGGTGCTCGACATCATCCGCAAGGATCCGAAGGCCGCGCACGCGCCGCTCGAAGGCTGGATCCAGCGCGACGCGACGGTCGAGCTGTTCAAGAAGGCCGGGCTCGATTTCGAGGCGCTGAAGAAGCAGGCGCAGAGCCGCGACTTCCGCCCGGTCGAATTGAAGGGCGTGCGCATCTCGGCCGACTATCCGATCGCCGTGAGCAAGGTGGTGTCGAAGAACGTCGTCGGCGTGCTGCCCGGGACGACGCGGGCGGACGAACACCTGATCTACTCGGCCCACTGGGACCACCTCGGGGTCAGCGCGCCGGACGCCAAGGGCGACCGGATCTACAACGGCGCGGTCGACAACGCCTCGGGCATCGCCGCCCTGATCGAGCTGGCCCACGCCTACGGCCAGGCGCCGCGGCCGCAGCGCAGCGTCGTCTTCCTGGCGGTGACCGCCGAGGAAGAGGGCTTGCTGGGCACGGAGTACTACGCCGACCACCCGCTCTACCCGCTGGCGACCACGGTCGCCGACCTGAACATGGACGCGCTGAACGTCTACGGCCGCACCCGCGACGTCTCGGTCTCCGGCGACGCGCCGGCCACCTTGCAGGACGACCTGGTGCGCGTCGCCGGCCAGCATGAGCTGCGCGTCAATCCGGACTCCAAGCCCGAGGCCGGCCACTTCTTCCGCTCGGACCACTTCCCGTTCGTCAAGCGCGGGGTCCCGGCGCTGTCGCTGGAGAACGGCGTCGACCTGGAGAAGGGCGGCGTCGCCGCCGGCCAGGCGGCCCGCGACGCCTACACCCGCGACCGCTACCACCAGCCGGACGACGAGTTCGATCCCACCTGGGATTTGAGCGGCATGTCCCAGCAGGTCAGCCTCTTCTACGACCTCGGCCGCAGCCTCGCCGACAGCGGCGAATGGCCGGCCTGGAAAGCCGGCGCGGAGTTCAAGGCCGAACGCGACAAGACCGCCGCGCAGCGGAAGTAGCCGCGGCGCCCTAAACGCCCCTCAGTCAGCTTCGCTGGCAGCTCCTCCCTGCGAAGCGGGGGAGCTGGCGGCGCGGCACGCGCCGCGACGGAGGCGAGGGCCGCAGGACAGCTTGGCCTCCAGACGGGCGGCGCGGTCGGCGGCGTCGTGCGCCATGTCAGGGCGGTGACTGGCCAGCTTCAAGCCAACGCCAGGTCTAGGCGAGGAAGATGGTCCCCGGCGGCAGGTTCGATGCTGTCACCCCGACCAATACCAGCCGGTTGTCGCCGCCCATGTCGATGACGGTGTCGCCGCCCTGCTGGCGCAGGCTGTAGGCGGTCCCCGCATCGAGCTGGATCCGGTCGCCGTCGGCGCGGCTGAAGTCCGTCACCAGATCGAGCCCCGCCGTGGCCGACGAGTGGAAGATGTCCGCGCCGGCTCCGCCGCTGAGGGTGTCGTTGCCGCGATCCCCGGACAGCCAGTCCACGCCGGCGTCGCCGTGCAGGATGTCGTCGCCCTGGCCTCCGCGAACGACGTCGTCGCCATCGCCGCCGTCGCAGACGTCGTAGCCCAGGTTGCCGTTGATGATGTCGTCGCCGGCCTGGCCCGACACGCGGTCGTCGCCCTGACCGCCCAGCACCCAGTCGCCGCCATCGCCGCCCACCAGCGTGTCCTGACCGGTGTTGCCCTGCATGTCATCGAAGCCCCCGCCGCCGGCCAGGCTGTCGTCGCCCTCGCCGCCGCGCAGATAGTCGCTTCCCTCGCCGCCGCTCAGGCTGTCGCCGCCGCCATGGCCGAAGATGACGTCGCCGCCCGCCGCGCCGGAGACGAGATTGCCCGCGGCGTTGCCGATCACCGTGTCGTCGCCCGCGCCGGCCAGGACGTTCTCGATCGTGGTGCTGAAGGCGGTCCCGAGGTTGCGCTCGTAGGTGTAGAGCATGTCATCTGGATGGAACCAGCCAACCCAGTTGAAGTCCGGATAGGCGCTCTTGAAGAACGCCTCCTGCTCGGCGCGCGTCCAGATGCCGATGCTGGAGTAGCCGCCCGGCGTGAGGTCCACGAGCGAGCGGCGGACGTGCGTGCTCAGGTCGTAGGTGTCGACGCCGCCGGCGTCATAGACGGCTTCCAGGAACGGATCGCTGGGATCCCAGGTGTAGGTCGTGTCGCCGGCGCGCGTGGCGGAATCCGCGCCATAGGTTGCCTGCAAGGCGGCGATGTCCCCGACCATTGGGGTTCGCGCCCCCACCCGGGTTCCCTCGGAACCGTTGCGGTCAACCGTGATGGCGAGGATGCCGAAGTCGCCGGCGCTGCCGCCCATGTTCGAGAGCCTCAGCAGCTGAAACTCCACCGGCATCGGGTTCGGCTCGTCGCGCGGATGCTTCAGCCCCAACGCGTGGCCGACTTCGTGCAGGAGGTCCTTGAACGCGTTGGGATCGGTATCCGCCGTATCGAACCAGACGTCGCCATGCCATGGCATTTCCTGCTGGTTCCCCGGCGGGAGATTGGCCCAGGCACCCGACGGGAGCGAGCTGATCGCGACCCGGATCTGGCCGGGGCCGGCAAGGTCGTCCACATCCTGGATCCGCGGGGCGATGATCTCGTCGTAGAGCGACATCACGCGACGGAAGGCGTCGGCCTGGACCGGGCTTAGGGTCGCATAGTCCGTCTCGGGCTCTGAGCCGGGCGCGTAACTTGGCCAGGTGCTGCCGGCGCGTGGAATGCTGTAGGTGATCACGTCGCCGCGCCAGGCCAACCCCTGATAGCGCAGGCTCGTCGCCGCCAGCTCCGCCGTGAACTCCACTGCATCCCCTCCCCGTCGTTAAGGCGCAGCTTAAAGTCGTGATCGCCGACGGCGCAACCATTGCGCCGCCCGTTGCGCCTTCGCCGTTGCTGGCTCAACCTGCTCGCCAGCAATGACCGCCGATGCAGCGGCGGCGAACCCAGGGGAGCGAAGCAGCGCCATGGCGACCTATGTCCTCGTGCACGGCGGCCACCACGGCGGCTGGTGCTATCAGAAGGTGGCGCGGCTGCTGCGCGCCGCGGGCCATGAGGTTTACGCGCCGACGCTGACCGGGCTGGGCGACCGCCGACACCTGCTCAGCCCCGAGGTCGACCTGGAGATGCACGTCGCCGACGTCGTCAATCTGCTGGTCTACGAAGACCTGCACGACGTGATCCTCGCCGGCCACAGCTATGGCGGCATGGTGATCACCGGCGCTGCAGACCAGGCGCGCGAGCGGATCCGGGAGCTGGTCTATCTCGACGCCGCCCATCCGCGGAACGGCGAGTCCCTGGCCGACGTGGCGGTGCAGATCATGGAGGTCTGCCGCGACTGGGTGCGGGAGATCGACGGCGTGGAGCTGGTGACCTGGCCGCAGACCCTCGACCCGGCCTTTTTCGGCGTCACCGATCCGGCCGATTCGGCCTGGATGCGCGCGCGGCTGCACCTTCACCCCTGGCGCTGTTACACCCAGAAGCTGCAACTGACCGACGAGGCGGCGGTGCGGCGGCTGCCGCGCACCGACATCGACTGCGCGCCGCGCCTCGGCGAGTTCGACGACCGGCGAAAAGCGGAGCGGCGCGAGGCCGACCGCGCCTGGGAGATCGACACCGGCCACGACCTGATGGTCACCGAGCCGGAGAAGCTCGCCGAGATGCTGCTGCGGCTGGCCTGACGCCGCGCTGCCCGTCGCCGCCAGATTTCGCCGACCTAGACCTGTGGCGTCTTAGCCACAGGGCGGAAGAACTCGGCAAAATGGAAAAACTGAGACGGCACACAACTTAGCATTGGTAGTAGGCGCCCCACTCGCCGCCGCTATCATCCCGACCAGTACAGTAGAGCTTGGAGCGTCTCACTACAGCAGACCTGAACGAGGGCCGGCCGCCACGTAGCGCAGCCCCGACAGGCACGGGAGGGATACAATGATCCGGTTCACCTCGCTCGCGCTCGCGAGCGCAAGCCTTGTCGCGCTCGCCACCGGCGCCCAGGCCGCCCAGCCTACGGAAAGCCCGCCGCCTCCCGCCGCCGCGCCCAGCAGCGCGACCCTCGGCGAAATCGTCGTCACCGCCCGGCGCCAGACGGAAAGTCTGCAGCAGGTCCCGCAGACGGTGAACGCGGTCACCGCCGACACCTTGCAGAAGCTCAACATCCGCCAGTTCGGCGACGTTCAGTCGGTGGTCCCGGGCCTCAGCCTGCGGGCCGACTCCACCGGCTTCCAGCAGACCGCCTCGCTGCGCGGCGTCTCGTTCGACGTCACCACCGGCGCCCCGCCGACCGTGGCGTTCTACATGAACGACGCGCCGATCCAGCTGAACGCCCTGTTCCAGGGCCTGTTCGACGTCGGCCAGATCGAAGTGCTGAAGGGGCCGCAGGGCACCACCCGCGGCGTGTCGGCCCCGTCCGGGGCGATCACCGTCACCACCCGCAAGCCGAACCTGTCGGAATACGGCGGCTATGCTGACGTGACCGTCACCGATCTGCAGGGCCGCAACGTCCAGGGCGCGGTCAACGTCCCGCTGATCAAGGACCAGCTGGGGCTGCGGGTCGCCGCCCTGCTCGACACCAACGACTTCAGCGGGGTGCGCAGCATCCACAACGGGATCCGCCCGAGCTCGCAGACCCAGGCGGTGCGGACCAGCCTGAGCTACGAGCCGAGCGACCTGCTGAACGCCAACGTCACCTGGCAGCACCTCGAGAACGACCTGACGTCGTTCACCCAGGTCTCCGGCCCCGGCCAGGGCACCTTCGTCAATCCGCCGATCACCCCGAACGATCGCGCCGCCGTGCAGGACTCGGCAGACGAGGCCCGCAGCCGGTTCGACATCGTCACCCTGCAGCTGGACTCGCGGCTGTACGGCCAGCACCTGAGCTATGTCGGCTCCTACAAGAGCTTCCACGTCCACTCGCTGCAGGAGGGCGGCAACCCGCCGGCCGGCGACGTCGGCAACATCCTGCCGGGCATCCGCATCGGCCAGGACATCCTGACCTGGTCGGAGGAGACCACGCACGAAATCCGCGTCGCCTCGGACCCGAACCCGGACCGGTTCTTCGACTATACGGTCGGCGCCTTCTACAGCTGGTTCAATCCCGACGGGCACATCACCAACCCGGGTCCGCTGCTGCCCGGCGCGTTCGGCACGACCCCGGGCGTGGTCAACCTGGCCGCCTTCAACCCGGCCTATCAGATCCCGATCTTCATCGACATTCCGAGCCAGCGGCAGGAGACCTCGATCTTCGGCAGCATCACGCTGCACCTCGGCCAGAACACCGAACTCTCCGGCGGCCTGCGGCAGATCTGGTCGATCAACAAGAACAACACCACGATCACCACCGGCAACGGCCTGATCAACAAGGCGGCGGTCGGCGCGCCGGCCTTCGTGCCCTGCTCGATCCTCCAAGGCGTCGACATCGCCGGCAACCCCGGCGACTGCTTCGTCCCCTCGGCCTCGACGATCGCCGACCTCAACACCCGCGGCTCCGAGACGCCGACGATCTACAACGTCTCGCTGTCGCATCGCTTCACGCCGGAGATCCTGGTCTACGCCAACACCGGCTCCGCCTGGCGCCCGCCGGTCGCCAGCGTCGGCCTGCAGGGCGAGCTAGCCAGCAGCACCATCCCCGGCCTGGACACCTTGAGCTTCCACCCGTCGGAAAAGTCCAAGTCCTATGAAATCGGCGTCAAGACGACGTGGATGGACGGCCGCATCCGCGCCAACGCCTCGGTGTTCCGGCAGGACTTCAAGAACCTGACGATCTTCATCCCGAACATCATCTACGCCAACACGGTGACCACGCCGCCGTCGGACACCGTGTTCAACATGACCCAGAGCGTCGATGCGCGGGTCACCGGCTTCGACATCGACACCGCGTTCCAGATCATGCCGGAGTGGACCCTGTCCGCCCAGGTCAGCTACGGCGACGGCCAGGTGAAGAACAGCCTGGTGCCCTGCAACATCACCGACGCCGCTGGCAATCCAGTGTTCAACACCGGCGGGCTGGTCTCGCTCTGCCCCGGTGGCTCGTCCTCGCGGCTGCCGCTGTGGAACCTGACGATGCAGACCGAGTACACTCACCCGGTCTCGGACGGCGTCGACGGCTTCATCCGCGGTCTCTTGAACTACTATCCGGAGAACAAGCGCGCCGAGCCCAACTTCGTCGTCGACAACTACGCCCTGGTGAACCTCTACACCGGCGTGCGCAGCAAGGACGGCGCCTGGGAGGCCTCGCTCTTCGCCCGCAACGTGTTCAACGAAAAGACCACGCTCGACATCGCGCCGGTGGAGTCGAACATCAACGCGGTGCTCGGCACGACCTTCCCGCAGCTGATCCGGCCGTCGGGCTATCGCCTGACCTCGGTGACGCCGCGCCGTGAGGTCGGGATCAACGTCCGCTACGCCTTCGGCTCGCGCTAACTGCGAGACCGCCCTCCGCGCCGACCGGTGCGGGGGGCGACCTCGGCGAAAGGCCGCGGCCGCGCCTGCGCCCTACTTCGGCCAAGGCCGACGCGCACCACAGACGGCCGGCCGGCGTGCAAGCGCCGGCGCCGCAATGGAGAGCGGAGATGAAGGCGAGACTTCTGGCGATCGGCGCGGTCGCCGCGGCCCTGGCGGCGACCACCGCCGGCGCGGCCTCGATGGACGTCAGCCGGGACATCCAGGCCAAGGGCGCCAAGCCGGACTGGAGCCTCAAGGTCACCAAGGGCACTCAGTTCACCCTGGCCCGCGCCGGCAAGCCGGCGGTGAAGGCCACCGCGCCCGGGGCGGCGATCTCGTCCGGGGGCGCCAGCTGGCAGGCGAAGACCGCCGACGGCCAGCCGATGAAGGTCAGCGTCGAGAACCGCGCCTGCACCCTCGGCCAGAACCAGTATCCGATGACCGCCCAGGTCACGCTGGGCGCCGAGACCCTCTCGGGCTGCGCCAACTAGGCGACTTCCGAACGCCCCCTCAGTCAGCTTTCCCCCGCAGGCGGGGGAGCAGCGACGGCGCTCGCTCCTCCCCTGCGAAGCGGGGGAGGTGGATCCCGCCGAAGGCGGGAGACGGAGGGGGCGTTTGCGCTCCCCTGAGGGGGAGCATCCAAATCAGGCGATCGACTCTTCGCCTTCCAGCGTGGTGCGCGACATCATCCGGCCGCTGTCGGGGTCGTAGGCGTCGACCTTGTGCATGGTGCCGGTGTTGTCCCAGATCAGCAGGTCGCCGACCTTCCACTCGTGGCGGTAGACGAACTGCGGCTGGGTCGCCCACGCCTGCAGCTTGCAGAGCAGCATGCGGCCCTCGGCCGGATCCATGCCCTGGACTTCCCAGGCGGTGGAGCCCAGCACCAGTGACTTGCGGCCCGAGCGGTGGGTCCAGACCAGCGGGTGCACCTTGGGCTTGCGCTCCTGCCACATCGTCAGCTCCTCAACCGTCGGCGTCGGGTTGACGTAGCGCTGCGAGATCTCGAACGAGTGCTGGACCTTCACGCCGAGCAGCTTCGCCTTCTCGTCGTCCGGCAGGTCGTCCCACGCCGCGTAGGTGTTGGCGAAATGGGTCGAGCCGCCCTCCGCCGACAGCACGTGGGCGTTCAGCAGCGCCGCGAAGTTCGGGATGTCGTCGCTGGCGCCGTCGATGTGCCAGTAGAACGAGCCCTTCAGGTACTCGGCGACCCAGGAGTTGATCTTCTTGTCGAGGGTGATCGGCATGATGCCGCCCTGGGCCTTGCCCTGGACGCTGCCCAGCGTCTCGGCGAAGACGATCTGCTCCGGCTTGGTCATGTGCAGCTCGCGGAAGATCACTACGCCGCGCTGCTCGAGGGTCTCGCGGATCTGGGCGGCGTACTGGCCGCTCAGCAGTTCCTCTTTCGTCGCCTTGAACTCCGTGCCGATGCGCGGGGTCAGCTCGACGGTCTCGAGCAGGGCCTGATCCACAACCGTATTCATCGCCTCTCCCTCCCGGCGGTCGCAGGATGGGAGCCGCGCCGCCGAAAAATGCTTACGTCCGTTAGTATGACCACGCGGGAGGGCCGGCGCAAGGCTGCGGTGCGTCGCGAGCAGGCGAGTCGGCGGCGGCGTTCAGGCCGCGGCGTGCTTGGCGGCGACGTAGCCGAACACGCCGGAGGCGCCGATGCTCTGGCCGGCGCCGACGTAGTTGGGCCCGGCCAGCGAGGCCGTGCAGTTGCCGGTGGCGTAGAGCCCGTCGATCACGCTGCCGTCGGCGCGCAGCACCCGGGCGTGCTCGTCGGCGACCGCCCCGCCGCAGGTGCCGACGTCGCCCGGCCACAGCTGGACCGCCCAGAACGGCGGCTCGGCGATCGGCCCCAGCGAGGCGTTGGGCTTGTTGGTCGGGTCGGCGTAGTAGCGGTTGTAGGCGCTCTTGCCGCGGCCGTAGTCCTCGTCGACGCCGGTGTCGCAGAAGCCGTTGAACCGCTCGACCGTCGCGGCCAGGCCGGCCGGATCGATGCCGCACTGCGCGGCCAGGCCCTCCAGCGTGGCGTCCTGCTTGGCCCAGCCGTTGGCGATCCAGGCCTTCGGCAGGCCGCCCGGCGGCTGGAAGCCGAAGAAGTAGCGGCGGCGGTGGCGGGCGTCGAGGATGGCCCAGGCCGGAATCGCCTTGGCCTTGGGATTGCGCGCGTAACAGGCGCGGCCGACCTCCATGTAGGAGTTGGCCTCGTTGACGATCCGCTGGCCGGCGTGGTCGACCAGGATGGCGTGCGGCTTGGCGAGTTCGGGGATGATCTGCCGCGCCTCGGCCCCCTCGCGGATCCAGCTGGTGGTCCACCAGGCCTCGTCCATCAGGGCGGTGCCGGCCCCGGCGCGCATCATCGCCTCCAGCGCCTCGCCGGTCTCGCCCGGGCTGGCGTAGGTCCAGTCGTCCGAGATCGGCGCGCGTTGATGGGTCTGCCGCATGCGCAGATTGCGCGCGAAGCCGGCCGCGGCGATCAGCACGCCGCGGGTCGCGCGCACGGTCGTCGACCGCCCTTGGTGCGTCAGGTGGACGCCCTCGACCCGCCGGTCGCGCACGTCGAGGTCGACGAGCGCCGCCTCGGTCCAGATCTCGACGCCGAGCTTCAGCGCGATCTCCAGCATCCGCCCCTGCAGCGCCCCGCCGCTGCCGTAGACGGTCCGTCCGGTCAGCTTGTTGGCCGCGATCCGGCCGGCGAGCTTCGCGGCCATGGTCTTGCCGTCGAGGGTGATTCCGAGGCGCATCATCCGCGCGCCTTCCGAGGTGCGGATCGGCAGGTCGACGGACGGGCCGCGGAACTTCGCCTTCCAATCCCCCAGCCGGCCCGCGTCGAACAGCTCGGCCTCGAGCGCCCGGCCGGCCGCGTGCCCGCCGGGCAGGCTGTCGTAGTAGTCGGAATAGCCGTGGCAGCGCCGGTACTTCATGCCCTGCGCTTCCAGCGCCGCGATCATCGGGGCGATGTTGTCGACGAAGGCCTCGCGCCGCGCCGGCGTCGAATAGCGGTCGTCAGGGCCGACGAAGTTTTCGAAGTAGCGGAGCCCGGCCTCACGCGAATCGGCGATCCCGGCGCGGGCCATCAGCGGATTGTTCGGCAGCCACAGCACCCCGCCGGACAGCGCCGACGAGCCGCCGATCAGCGGAGTCTTCTCCAGCAGCAGCGGCCGCAAGCCCTCGAGCTTGGCGGTGATCGCCGCGGTCAAGCCGCCGATGCCGCTCCCGACGACGACCAGATCGAAGGCCTGATCCGCCATCCGCAACCTCCCCTGACGCCCTGAACGGCGTCCTTGTTCTCTTTGACCGCTCGCTTGTCGGTGGGCGGCGCACCGAAAGAAAAGGCCCGCCGCGAGCTTCGCGGCGGGCCTTGGATACTTCTACTCGATCATCCCGATCACGGTGCCGACTTCGTAGATCGAGCCGGCAGGCTGGATGATGCGGAGGGTGCCGGTGGCCGGCGCCTCGACCTCGTTGGCCGACTTATCGGCTTCGAGGGTGAACAGCGGCTGGCCTTCGGTCACCGGCTGGCCGTCCTGGACGAGCCACTCGGTGATTTGACCTTCGGTCATGGCGAAACCGATCTTCGGGAGAAAAACCTCAGTAGCCATAGTCAGCGTTTTCCTTTGACGAACTCAGCGGCGGCCACAGCCCCTTTGCCAGTTGAGGCCACGCGGCGGCAGGTTTGATAAATCGCCCTATAGCAGCCGGAACCTTATCCGCGCCAACCCCTCAACCGATTGCCGGCGTCGCAGTGGACGATTTCGCAGTCGATGAAGCGTGCGTCGTCGGACGCCAGGAACAGGCCGAGGTTGGCGATGTCCTCGGCCGTACCGTGCAGGTTCAGCATCTGCATCCCGGAGACTCGGGCCTTCTGTTCGTCGGTCAGCGCGGCCTTCGACGCCGGGGTCTCCATGATTCCCGGGGCGATGGCGTTGACCCGAACGCCGTCGGCCGCGAAGGCCCCGGCCATGCCGTAGGTCATCGAGTTCAGGGTCGCCTTGGTGACCCCATAGGCGGTGCCCGGCACCGCCGCGGCCATCGACGACTGGTTGATGATCACCCCCTTGGCCTTGGCCAGCGCCGGCCGCAGCGCCTGACCGAGGATCAGCGGGGCCACCGAATTGATCGCGAAGTAGCGCAGCCACTTGTCCATGCTGAGCTCGGCGAAGGCGTAGCTGATCTCGCCATAGGCCAGGCCGGCGTTGTTGATCAGCACGTGGACCGCCGGGTGGGCGGCGCACACCTGGGCCCCGAAGGCCTTGATCGCCGCCTCGTCGAACAGGTCGACCAGATGGGTGGAGGCCGTCGCGCCGAGGCTGCGGACCTCGTCGGCCGCCTCCTCCAGCAGGCCTGCGTCGACGTCGGTCAGCACCAGGCTCGCGCCTTCCTTGGCGAAGCCGCGCGCGAAGGCCCGGCCGAGACCGCCGCCGGCGCCGGTGACCACCACCACCCGCCCCTCGAAACGCTGCGTCATCCTATCCTCCCAGATCTCGCGACAGCTCTGTTGTAAACATATCGGCCGGTCCCTCACGGTCCAGCGCGACCGGCGACGCGTCTTATCGCGCCGGCGATCCGCCCCCGGCTTCCCAACCTCGGCGGGGCCGCGCGATAGTGACCGCTGAACACCACGGCCTGGCGGGACTGGTCCGCCCCCTCCGCCGGCCCCATTTGATCCTATAGGAGACGCGCCGCGGCGGCCCGTCCGGTGAGCTTTCCTTGGCTGAAGGCCTATGCCAAACAGCCTGGGAAACGCCGGTCCTGGTCCGCCTCGGCCCGTGCGCGCAGGAGATCTGAATTGTCCGAAGCCTTCATCATCGACGCCGTCCGCACGCCGCGCTCCATCGGCAAGGTCGGCAAGGGCGCGCTCGCCCACCTGCACCCGCAACACGTGGCTGCGACGGTGCTGAAGGCGCTGGCTGAGCGGAACAACCTGAACACCGCCGAAGTCGACGACGTGATCTGGGGCACCAGCGCCCAGATGGGCCTGCAGGGCGGCGACATGGGCCGGATGGCCGCGCTCGACGCCGGCTTCGACATCCGGGCCAGCGGCGTGACCCTCGACCGCTTCTGCGGCAGCGGCCTGACCGCCGCCAGCCTGGCCGCGGCGCAGGTCGCCTCGGGCATGGAAGACCTGGTGATCGCCGGCGGCACCGAGATGATGTCGCACGTCAACGACTACGGCATGCGGCTGCGCGAATCCGGCATGAAGTCCCCGGGCGGGCTGGGCACCGGCAACGCGCGCCTGCAGGCCAAGCACCCGCAGTCGAACCAGGGCGTCGCCGCCGACGCCATCGCCGCACTGGAAGGCATCACCCGCGCCGACGCCGACGCGATCGGCGCGCTGAGCCAGGAGCGCGCCGCCAAGGCGCTCGCCGAAGGCCGCTTCGCCCGCTCGACCGTTCCGGTGGTCGACGACGAGGGCAAGGTGATCCTCGACCGCGAGGAATATCCGCGTCCAGGCACCACCCTGGCCGACCTCGCCAACCTGAAGCCGGCGTTCGCGCAGATCGCCGACTTCCCGTCGCAGCCGGGCGGCCCGACCTTCCGCGAGTTGATCCAGCAGCGCTACCCGGGCCTGCAGTTCGAAGGCATCCACCACGCCGGCAACTCCTCGGGCGTGGTCGACGGCGCCGCCGGCCTGCTGTTCGCCTCCAAGGCCTACGCCGAAAAGCACGGCCTGAAGCCGCGGGCGCGCGTGGTCGCCACCGCCAACATGGGCGACGACCCGACCCTGATGCTGAACGGCCCGGTGCCGGCGGCGAAGAAGGTGCTGGCCCGCGCCGGCCTGACGGTCGACGACATCGACCTGTTCGAGGTCAACGAGGCCTTCGCCGTGGTGATCGAGAAGTTCATCCGCGACCTGAAGATCGACCGCGAGAAGATCAACGTGAACGGCGGCGCGATCGCGCTGGGCCACCCGATCGGCGCGACCGGCGCAGTGCTCATCGGCACCGTGCTGGACGAGCTCGAACGTCGCGGCGCCAAGCGCGGCCTGATCACCATGTGCGCCGCCGGCGGCATGGCGCCGGCCATGATCATCGAGCGCGTGTGACCTCGGGCACGCCTCCGGAAACACGCGAACAGATGAGCGGCGCGGTCATGGACAAGACCAGCTCCACGCCGGCGATCGACGAACGCAAGAAGGCGCTGGCCATGAAGCTGACGGTGATCGCCCGTCAGCTGTGGCTGGACTTCGACCAGGACGCCGAGAAGATCGGCCTGACCCGCGCCAAGTGGAGCGTGGTGGCCGAGGCCAATCGCGATCCCGGCGCCACCCAGCGGATGATCGCCACGCGGCTGCAGGTGACGGACGTGACCGCAGGCCGGCTGATCGACCGGCTGTGCGCCGAGGGCCTGCTCGAACGGCATGAAAACCCGGACGACCGGCGGGCCTATCGCGTCTACCCGACCGAACCGGCCCAGCCGATCCTGGCCAAGCTGCACGAGCTCGCCGCCGATCACGCGCGCGAAGCCTTCGCCGGCTTCACCGAGGACGAGCTCGTCCAGCTCGACTCTCTACTGGCGGCGCTGGCGCGCAACCTCGGCCGCGCCCAGGACTGAGCGGCGCGGCGCGACAAAAGCTGGCGCCCCGCCGGCGCGCCGTCGTTTCGCCGGCTTTTGCCGCCTCCGTCAAAACCGTCATCGCGCCTGCGATGCATTTTGATGGCCAAGTCGGGCCGCTTGAAGCGCCGGCACGTGCATTTAGAAACAACGTCTTGTATGGGACCAGCGCGCCCGTCCGCGGGTCGCAGTCGTCAGGGAATTGGGAGTTCGATTTATGACGCAGGTGATGAAGGGGGTCCGGATCCTCGAGGTGGCGCAGTTCACCTTCGTGCCGGCCGCCGGGGCCGTGCTCGCCGATTGGGGCGCGGACGTCATCAAGATCGAACATCCGGTGCGCGGCGACACCCAGCGGGGCTTCGTGAACGTCGGCGGCCAGAAGGTCGACCCGAACCGGTTCACCCTGATGGAGCATCCCAACCGCGGCAAGCGCAGCGTCGGCCTCGACGTCGGCACGCCCGAGGGCCAGGAACTGCTCTACGAGATCGCCAAGACGGCCGACGTCTTCCTGACCAACTTCCTGCCGCAGGTCCGCCAGAAGCATAAGTTCGACATCGAGCACATCCGCGCGGCCAACCCGAACATCATCTACGCCCGCGGCAGCGCCTACGGCGACAAGGGCGCCGAACGCGAAGTCGGCGGCTTCGACGGCACCGCCTTCTGGACCCGCAGCGGCATCGGCCTCTCGATGTCTCCGGCCGAGCTGGAAGGCCCGCTGACGCAGGGCATCCCGGCCTTCGGCGACTCCATCGGCGGCATGAACATCGCCGGCGGCATCTGTGCGGCGCTGTTCCACCGCGAGCGCACCGGCGAGGCGGTCGAACTCGACGTGTCGCTGATGTCGACCGCCTGGTGGGCGGCCGGCGCGGGCGTCGCGGCGGCCATCGAGACCCAGGTCGCCGGCCGCAACCGCATGCCGACGTCCGGCGCAAACCCGGGCAACCCGTTCATGGGCAACTTCCGGACCTCCGACGGCGGCACCATCAATCTCTGCACCCTGACGCCGGGCCCGCACATCCGCAGCATGTTCCAGCACCTGGGCCTGCCGGAAGCCGCGGAAGATCCGCGCTTCTCGACCGCCGAGGCGCTGATGCAGAACTGGGCCGACGCGAGCGGCCTGATGGTCGCCGCCTTCGCCAAGAAGCCGTTCGAATACTGGCGCCAGCACCTGAAGACCTACACCGGCCAGTGGGCGCCGTTCCAAAGCCTGCTGGACCTGGCGACCGACGAACAGGCGCTGGCCAACGACATGATCGTCGAAGTGGAATCCATCGCCGGCGGCCCGCCGATCAAGCTGGTCCGCCCGCCGGTGCAGTTCAACCACACGCCGGTCAAAACCGAACGCATGCCCCAGGCCTCGGAGCACACCGAGACCTTCCTGCTCGAAGACATGGGCATCGAATGGGATCGCATCGAAAGCCTCAAGGCCGCCGGTGTGATCGCGTAACTATCGATTGTTGGAGATACGATGAAACCTGGAGCCAGGCTGAAGAGCGCGGTGTGCGACACCGAAGTGATCGTGGTTCGCGCGCCCGCGGACGCCGCCGTTGACTGCGGCGGCAAGCCGATGGTCGCCGAACGTCCTGCTGAGCGTGAAGCGATCGACCCCGCCTTCTCGGGCGGCACCATGACCGGCAAGCGTTACGTCGACGCCGCCGGCACCGTCGAGCTGCTCGCCGTCAAGGCCGGCCAGGGCTCGCTGTCGATGGGCGGCGTCGCGCTGGACCTCAAGGAAGCCAAGCCGCTTCCGTCTTCGGACTAAGACGACTTAAGGCGCCGCGCGGCCCGCCGTCAGGCACGCCGCGCGGCCGCACCTTGACGGCTCGGTATTCGAAATGCCGAACGCTTCATCGATTTATCGAATTTCTTGCTGTTTCTCCTTTTCACCTCCGCCCCGGTGGAGATAGCGTAGTCGCGCCCGCGCGCCCGACCGCGCGGCGCCAAGCGGCCGTTGAACTATGGCCGCACAACGCTTGGGAGGACGACATGCGCAGCACTCAGCGCCGGACGGCGGAAGCCAAGACGGGAGCGTGCTTCCCGTGACCCCAGAGACCACTGCGCACGATCCGACGTCGGCCACGACCTTTCCGCAGTTGATCCGCGCCGCGGCTGCCGCCTATGGCGACGCCCCCGCCGTTGTGCTGAAGAACGACGGCCTCCCGGACGAATCCCTCACCTTTATCGAGTTGGAGCGGCGGTCCGCCGAGCTCGCACGCGGCCTGATCGCCCGCGGCGTCGGCAAGGGCGCGCGGATCGGCTTCATCTGCGGCAACGGCCCGGCCTTCGCCGTGCAGCTCGCCGCGATCGCCCGGATCGGCGCGGTCGCCATCCCGATCAGCACCATGATCCGCGCCAACGAGCTGGTGCGGGTGCTGCGCCAGTCCGACGTCAGCGGGCTGATCGTCCAGCGGACGCTGCTGGGCAACGACTATGTGGAGCGCATCTGCGACGCGCTGCCGGACCTGCGCGAGGCGGCGGGCCCGGATCTGCGGCTGCTGCAGACGCCGTTCCTGCGCTGGATCGCCTCGAGCGGCGAGAACCTGCCGGCCAGCTTCCAGGACATCAGCCAGCTCACCGAGCGCGCCGACACGGTGAGCGAGGCGCTGCTCACGGAGATCGAAGCCGAGGTCCACCCGGCCGACCAGATGGTCGAGATCTACACCTCCGGCTCGATGGCGCTGCCGAAAGGCGTGCGGCACAACCACGGGCCGGTGATGTTCCGCACCCACTGGATCCGGCCGAGGCTGAAGGTCGAGCGCGGCATGCAGGTGACCGCCGCGCTGCCGATGTTCTGGGTCGGCGGCCTGGTCATGTACCTGCTGCCCAACTGGGAGGTCGGGGCGACGACCATCTGCACCGAGCGGACCATGAGCAACAGCCGGGTCGCGATGGGCAGCGTGCTGGCCGCCGAGGACCTTGAGCTGATGAAGCAGGCGCCGATCAACTGGGCGCTGGGCATGACCGAGACCATCGGGCCGTATTCCTGGGGCGACGAAGTGCGGGTGCCCGGCTACCCGCTGTGCGCGCCGCTGGATCACGTCGCCGACCGCTACGAGGTGCGGGTCTGGGACGAGGACGCGCAACAGGAAGCCGGCGAAGGCGGGATCGGCGAGATCCAGGTGCGCGGCTATGCGCTGACGCCTGGCCTGCACAAGATCGAGCGCGGAGCCCCTTATTTCGAGCCGGACGGCTTCTACCGCACCGGCGACATGGGACTGGTCGCCGGCGGCCGCATCCTGTTCGTCGGCCGCAACGGCGACATGATCAAGACCGCCGGCTCGAACGTCTCGCCGGCCGAAGTCGAGATGGAGCTGCAGCTGCTCGACGGCGTGCACTCGGCCTACGTCGTCGGCCTGCCGGACACCCAGCGCGGCCAGCTGCTGGTCGCCGCGGTGGTGCCGCGCGACGGGGCCGAGCTCGACTTCGCCGACCTCGAGGCCAAGCTTCGCCAGCGGCTGTCGAGCTACAAGGTGCCGCGCGCCTATGTGGCGATCACCCGCGACGAGGTGCCGATGCTCCACAGCAACAAGGTCTCCCGCCGACAGGTCGAACGGATGATGGCCGAACGGCTCGGACGCGAGTGACGGGCGCCGACCGCCCCGGCCGTGCGCGGCCGGCGGCGGTCGGAATGATCTCACTCTATCACCACCTCGCGCGGGACAAGCTCGGGCCACGACGCTATAAAGGCCACTCTTTCTGACGGAGGGTGTCGTGGATCGTTTGGGCCTGGACCTGATGAGCGCCTTCGGCCTGCCGCCGGTCGAGTATGTCGGCCTGGCCGCCGACCTCGGCTGCGGACACGTCACCACCGGCCTCACCGGCCTGCCCTGGCGGCTCAGCCACTTCCCCGCCTGGTCGCTGCGCGACGACCTGGCGCTGCGGCGGGAGACGACGGCGGCGCTGCGCGATCGCGGCGTCGCCATCTCCGTCGTCAGCGGCTTCAGCCTCCGGCCGCAGGCCGACGTGCGCGACTTCGCGGCGGACATCGACCTGGCCGCCGAACTTGGCGCGCGCCAAGTGGGCTCCGTCGGCATGGACCCGGACATTCCGCGGGCCCACGACCAGCTCGCGACGCTGACCGAAATGGCCGCCGCGCGGGGCCTGCAGGTGGTGTTCGACTACGCCCCGCACCAGGCGATCAACGACCTGACCGGCGCGCTCGCCGCGCTGCGCCACACCGGCTCGCCAAATGCGCTGCTGTCGCTGGATGCGATGCACGTGTTCCGCGCCGGCGGGACGCTCGCCGATGTGGCGGCGCTCGACCCGGCGCTGATCGGCTACGCCCAGGTGTGCGACGCGCCGCGCGCCGCGCCGCACCCCGACTACGCCCGCGAGGTCACCTTCGAGCGCCTGGTCCCCGGCGACGGGGAGCTGCCGCTGGCGGCGTTCGTCGCCGCCCTGCCGCGCGACGTGCTGATCGGCGTCGAGGTCCCGAACCTCGCCGCGGTCGAAGCCGACGGCCTCAACGCCTTCATGACCCGCGCGGTCGCCGCCTCCCGCGCCCTGCTGCCAGAATCGGTCGGCTGAGCGCCGCGCATTGCCGCGCCCCGGTCGCTCTGGCAGACCAGGGGCATGCCGCCTGCGACCCGGTCCGCCGCCGCGCCTGACATCGCCGCCGCCGCACGCGCCCTGGTGGCCGAGGCAGGGCTGCGCGGCCTGAGCCTGCGCAAGGTCGCCGCGCGCGCCGGCGTGAGCCTCGGCGCGTTCAGCTATCAGGTCGGCGGCAAGGCCGATCTCGTCCGGCAACTGGTCGTCGACGCCGCCGAGTTGCGCCGCCAGCGTCACGCGGCCTGGAGCGCGCGCGCCCAGCGCATGGACCTCGCCGACCCGGCGGTGCTGGCCGCGCTGATCGGCGGCTATCTCGACGAGGCGGCGCTGCCGGACCGCGAGCACGCGCTGACGCTCAGCGAGCTGGCGCTGGAGGCCGGGCGCGATCCGACCGCCTGTCCAGAGGTCGGCGACCTGATCCGCGACGAGGTCGCCTTCTGGCGCGGCGCGCTCGACGGCGTCCCCGGCGGGGCCGCGCACGGCGAGGCGATCGCCCACTACTGCCAGGACGAGCTGCCCTTCACTCTGGCGATCGGCGCCGACCCCGACTACCGGCTGCTGCGCGCCGCCGTCAGCGCCCGCCTGGCGGACCGCCTGCGCGACGCGGGGACAGGCGGCTTCGCCGCCGGCTTCGAGGCCCAGGTCGCGGCCATGGACGCGCGCGCCGTCGACATCCGCAGGCCGCTGGCGGTCGACGCCGACTCCCGGCGCGCGCGCATCGCCGCGACCGTCGCCGTCCTGATCGAGGCCGAGGGCGTGGCCGCGGTCACCCACCGGGCGGTCGCCGCGGCGGCGGGCGCGCCCAACTCGACCGTGGCGCACTACTTCCGCACCCGCGACGACCTGCTGCGCGCCGGGGTCGAGGCGCTCTACCTCGGCTCCACCGGCTCGACGACGACCGAACCGGACGCCGAGGCGCAGCGCGGCGGGCGCTCGCTGATGCGGGCCACCCGGGCGCTGGTGCTGGCCGCCGCCCGCGACGACAGCCTGCGGCCGTTCGCGCTCGACCTGCGGCGGCGCCGCGGGGAGCACATGGGCGCACTGGTCGCCCCGATCGGCGGCGGCCGGCCGCTCGACGCCGCCGCCGCCCAGGCCGCGGCGATGACGATCTCCGGGGCCGGCTTCGCGCGTCAGACGCTCGGCGAGGCGCCGCGCGCCGGCGACGTCGCCGGCCTGCTCGCGCGGTTGCGCGCCGGGCCCGACTGACTCCCGTACAACTGTCTTGATTTCGCACACCCCGGCCGATTAGGTTGCGGCCGGGCGGCGTCGATCGCGCGCCGGGAGGACGAGCGAATGAAGACGCGCCTGATGCTGACCGCGGCGGCGACCGCCTTGAGCTTCGGCCTGGGCCTGGCCCCGCCGGCGGCGGCCGAGACGCCGCGCACCGTGCTGCCGGTTCCGGAGCCGGTGTTCACCGGCGTGATCGGCGACACCGTCGCCCAATCACGCCCGGCTTCGACGACCGCGCCGATCCAGGCCCCGGCGAACGCGCCGAACATCGTCGTCTTCCTCGGCGACGACGTCGGGTTCGGCATGTCGAGCGCCTTCGGCGGCCCGGTCCCGACCCCGAACATGGACCGCCTGGCGGCCGCCGGAGAACGGTACAACCGTTTTCACACCACGGCGATCTGCTCGCCGACCCGGGCCGCGCTGCTGACCGGCCGCAACCACCACAACGCCGGCGTCGGCCACCTCACAGACCTGCCGAGCGACTTTCCGGGCTACACCGCCCACATCCCGCCCTCGACAGCGACCATTGCCCAGACGCTGCGGCTGAACGGCTACAACACCGCGATGTTCGGCAAGCACCACGACATCCCCTCGGGCGAGGAGACCGCGGCCGGGCCGTTCGACCTGTGGCCGACCGGGCTGGGCTTCGAATACTACTTCGGCTTTCCGACCGGCGACGTGCACCAGTGGCGGCCGAACCTCTATCGCGGCACCACCCGGGTGCCGGACCTGGAAGGGCCGCCGGCGCTGGTCGAGAAGCGGCTGGCGGACGACGCCATCACCTGGGTCCACAACCAGAAGGCCGCCGCGCAGGACAAGCCGTTCTTCATCTACTACGCCTCGGGCGCGACGCACGCGCCGCACCACGCCCCGCCGGCATACATCGCCCGCTTCAAGGGCAAGTTCGACCAGGGCTGGGACAAGGTCCGCGAGGAGACGCTGCAGCGGCAGATCGCGCTCGGCATCGTCCCGCCCGGCACGAAGATGTCGCCGCGCCCGGCCGAGGTGCCGGCCTGGGATTCGCTGTCGCCGGACCAGCGGGCCTTCGCGATCCGCTCGATGGAGGTCGCCGCGGCCATGCTGGTCTATCAGGACGAGCAGTTTGGCCGCGTGCTGAACGAGCTCGAGCGCATGGGCGAGCTCGACCGGACGCTGGTGATGGTGGTGCAGGGCGACAACGGCGCCAGCGCCGAGGCCGGCCCGCCGGGTACCATCAACGAGATCGGCCACCTCTCCAACGGCCTGAAGGAAGACGACGCCTGGCTGGCGGCCAACATCGACAAGCTGGGCACGGAGTACACCTACGCCAGCTATCCGGGCGGCTGGACCTGGGCGATGAACGCGCCCTTCCCCTGGACCAAGCAGTACGCCTCGATGCTGGGCGGCATCCGCAACGGCATGATCATGTCCTGGAAGGGCCATGTGGCGCGTCCGGGCTCGGTCTGCGCCGAGTTCGGCCACGTGATCGACATCGCCCCCACCGCCCTGGACGCCGCCGGCCTGCCCGCCCCCGACACGGTCTATGGCGTCAAGCAGAAGCCGATGGACGGCAAGAGCCTGCTGCCGAGCCTGGCCGCCTGCCAGCCGGACAAGCCGCGCACCCAGTACTTCGAGATCACCGGCAAGGTCGGCCTCTACAAGGACGGCTGGTTCCTCTCCAGCGACGACGGCCGCAAGCCCTGGCAGCAGGGGCCACAGGCCGGCTTCGATCCGGCCAATCCGCCTTGGGCGCTGTACGACCTGCGCACCGACTTCGCCCAGGCGGTGGACGTCGCCCCGCAACATCCCGACCAGGTAAAGGCGATGGTCGCCACCTGGCGCGAGGAGGCGACCCGCAACAACGTCTTCCCGCTCGACCACCGGTTCAGCGTCGGCCGCGGCAAGATGCCGTTCCAGACCGGCAAGTCGTTCGACTACTGGGGCGCCGACGTCAGCCTGCCGGCGATGAAGGGTCCGATGTTCGTCGGCCGCTCGTTCACCCTCGACGCCGACATCCGGCTCGACAAGGCCAACGCCTCGGGCGCGATCTTCGCCGTCGGCAGCCGGTTCGGCGGCTGGAGCCTGTACCTCGACCGCGGTCGTCCCGCGCTGACCTACGCCTACTCCACCAAGCCCGAGGACATCACCCGCATCGCCGCCAGCCAGGCCCTGCCCGCCGGGGCCCAGCAGCTGCGCATGACCTTCGCCGCCGAAGGCCCCGGCAAGGGCGGCGAGGTGCAGCTGCTGTCGGGCGACCGCGTGATCGCCTCAGGACGCGTTCCGCGGACGATCATCACCAGCGCCGGGGTCGGCGAAATGCTCGACGTCGGCCGCGACACCGGCGTGCCGGTCACCGACTACCGCACCCCGGTCGGCCGGCTGGAGGGCGACGTGAGTCACGTGGCGTTGCGCTTCAAATAACGAAAATTCCAGGGGTTGAAGGGGGAGGGTCGCGCGAGCCAAATGTTTCAAAGCCGCAAACGAGACCCTCTCATTTTTCATTGACAGCCCCTACCCTTCGGCGCAAGCGTGCCTGCCATAACGGGAGGAGCGCGATGACGACGGGTCTTGATCCGAACAAGGCGAAGACGGCTCGCCGCGTCATCGAAGTGCTCGAGTTCTTCGACGAACAGAACCGTCACGCCACGGTGATGGACATCGCCCGGCGCTACAAACGGCCCCAGTCGAGCACGTCCGAGCTGCTCGCCATCCTGGTGGAGATGGGGCTGCTCTACAAAGATCCGACCTCGCGCTCGTTCACGCCGACCCCGCGGGCGGCGATGCTGGGCTCGATGTGCCAGCCCGGCGTGGTCCGCGACGGCCGCCTGTCGATGCTGATGGAGCGGCTCGCCGCCCAGACCGGCCACGGCGCGGCGGTGACCGGCATGGTCGGCCTGCAGGTGCAGATGTTTCGCTGGATCGCCGGCGCCTGCCAGCTCGCCACCACCCTGCCGACCGGACTCTCCGGCGGCGCGCTGTCGCCGCTGTGCGACAGCGCCGCCGGCTGGCTGCTGCTGTCCACCGTGCCGGCCGAACGGCGCGAGGGCGTGCTGCGCCGGCTGCGCGCCGAGGCTCCGGTGGACAAGGTCTTCAATCCGGCCGAGGTGCGCGAGCGGATCGAGACCTGCGGCCGCCAGGGCTACGCCATCGGCCCGGCCGGCTTCGGCACCACCGCGCAGATGTGCGCCGTGCTGGTCCCCAGCGAGGCCGGCGAACGACCGATGGTGGTGAGCCTGGTGCACGCCCCCAACACCGTCATCGAGCCCCAAGCGCTGGTGGCGATGCTGCAGAAGTCCGTGCAGGAGTGCGTCGAGGCCGGCGAGCGGATCCGCTTGCCGCTCTGAGACTCGCTCCTCCCCTGCAAAGCGGGGGAGGGGGACCAGTCGCCGGAGAGCGACTGGTGAGGGGGCAAGCCGCGTCCGCAGCTAGCCGGCCGCACTGCCTGAATCGCAAACTAGAAAAATCTGAAATCTGAGACGGCGAACCCGCGCCTGCGGCTCGCCCCCTCCACCATGCGCTCTGCGGCGCGTGGTCCCCCTCCCCCGCTAACGCGGGGGAGGAAGAAGCCTGGGTGTTTAAGCCCGGCTGCGCGGCAGGCCCAGGCGGCGCTCGGCCACCATGCTGCGCAGCACTTCGCTGGTGCCGCCGTAGATGCTGGTCGCCGTCGAGTGGCGATAGCCCATCTCCACCCGGCCCAGGCCGTCCTGGCCGCGGACCAGCGAATCCGGCGCCGCCAGGTCCAGCAGGTCGGCGGAGTCGACGATGAAGGCCTCGGTCGAGAACACCTTCGCCGCCGGGCCGTAGGCCATGTCCGGCTGACCGGCCAGCCGCATGCCCAGCACCTTGGCGGAGAGCGCCTCGGCGATGTTGGCGTCGGCGTAGACCTTGGCCAGGCGGGCGAGCGCCTGCGAATCCTCGATCACCGGGCGGCCGTCGCGCTGGGTCTTGCGGGCCCAGTCCTCGACCGCCTTGGCCATCTGCCGCAGGTTCTTGTGGTAGTAGCCGCCGCTCTGCTCCTGGCTGAGCGCCGAGGCCATCACCTTCACCCCGCCGTTGATCTCGCCGATCCGGTAGCGGTCGGGGATGCGGACGTCGGTGTAGAAGGTGCCGTTCGTCCGCTCGTCCATGAAGGTGTAGACCGGGTGGATCTCCACGCCCGGCGCGTCGAGCGGCACCAGGAACATGGTCAGGCCCTTGTGCTTCGGCACGTCCGGGTCGGTGCGGGTCAGCAGGAAGACGTAGCTCGCCCACTCGGCGCCCGAGGTGAACATCTTCTGGCCGTTGATCACCCAGTCGTCGCCGTCGCGCACGGCGCGGGTCTTGGCGGCGAACACGTCGGAGCCGCCCGACGGTTCGGTGTAGCCGAGCGCCGCGGTGGCGTCGCCGGACGAGAAACGGTGCAGCACCTCGGCCTTCAGTTCCGGCGTGCCGAACTTGAGGATGGCGTTGCCGACCAGGCCGGTCGTGCTGCGCGGCGGCGGGGTGTAGCCGACCTCCTGCCAGACCGCGAGGCTGGCGCGGGTCGAGGCGACGTCCGCGCCACGGCCGCCCCACTCTTCAGGCCATTCGGGGAACAGCAGCCGCGCCTTGCCGAGCGCGCGGTGCACCTCCCAGTCGTGCGACTCGAAGGAGTGGTCGTGCAGCTTGTGCTTCTTCGGGTCGAGGATCCCGGCGAACAGGGCGCGGGTCTCGTCCGCCAGCTCCTCGCCGCCGGGGGGCGCTTCGAAGTCGACTTCGACCAGGCCCGGATCCGGCAGAGCCGCGGCCTCGCCGAGCAGCTGCCGGCGGCCGGCGCGGACCAGTTCGGCCTGCGGATCGCCGAGCACCAGCGGCCAGGCCTTGGCGCGGCGATGATAGAGCTGGATGTCGTACTCGTTGCTGAGGCCGTAGCCGCCGAGGGTGTGCAGCGCGTGGGCCACCGAGTTGGTCGCCGTGCGCGAGGCCCACCAGAACAGCTGCGAGATCATCGCGCCGGCGTCGGCGCGGCCGTCGGCCAGGCCGCGCAGCGTCGACCACAGCAGCATCTTGCCGCCGTCGGCGTCGATCACGTCGATGGCCAGCGGGTGGGCGATGCCCTGGTTGGCGCCGATCGGCTGGTCGAAGGCGATCCGCTCGCAGGCGTAGGTCGCCGCGATGGTCAGGGCTTCCTGCGACAGGCCGATCAGGCCGGCGGCGGTGAGGATCTTCCACTCCTCGACCGCGGCGGCCCAGATGCGCGCGGCGTCGGCGTTGCTGGAGACCACCTGGCGCTCGCCCTGGCCCGGCGTGAACACGCCGATCGCCTGGCCGCCGAGGGTCTCAGGCGCGCTCAGCGGCGCAGCCGGGATCTCGATCGCCACTTCCTTGCCGTCGAAGGTCAGGACGCCCTGCGCCACCGCGCCGCCGGGGACCAGCTGGGCCTGGCCCGGCTGGGTCTGCCGCAGGGCGATCGTCAGCACGGTGTCGCCGCCGCGGACCTTCTCGATCCAGGCCCGCGCCACGTCGCCGCCGAGCTCGCCCAGCGCCTTCAGCGCCACGACCGCTTCGGCCAGCGGCGCCGGCGCCAGCCGGCGACCGGCCTCTTCCATCATCAGGCAGGCGTCGAACAGGCTCATCTCGCCGCCGCCGGCTTCCGCCGAGGTGCGCAGGAACTGCGCTTCCAGGCCGAGCAGCTCGGTCCACAGCGCGGCGTCGAAGCCGACCGGCTCGGCGGCGCGCACCCGCACGCTCGTCGACTCGGTCGCGAAGAACCGCTCGAACATCTCCTGCACGGGCAGGCTGTCTTCGGGCATTCCGAGCTTCATTCTTCTTCTCCTGAACCCTGGCCGGCTATCAGGGCCGCCGGCTGCGGCTCCCAACTGGTCGCAATCGAAAAACTGGTCAAGTGAGGTCGGGCGACGGCGCCCCGGGCGCCGCCGCCGACCGTGGATTTAACGCCGGGGCGAAGGGCTCAGTCCTTCTTGCCGCCGATCCCCTGCACGTACTTGGCGATGCCTTCGAGGTAGGCCGGGTTGAGCATCAGCGCGCTGTTGGCCAGGCGTTCGACCTGGCGGCCCTGGTCGCGGCCGACCTCGCTGGCCAGCTCGATGGCCAGCTTGGCCGTGCCCATCTGCTCGGCGTTCTGCTTGGCCAGGTGGCGGCAGAAGCCCATCACGTCGTCCTCGAAGGACTCGTCCGGATAAACCTCGTGCACCAGGCCCATGTAGAGCGCCTTGTCGGCGCTGGCCTTCATGTTGCCCATGATCAGGTAGCGGGCCCAGTGGGCGCCGCAGATCCGCGTCAGGCGGCTGACGCCGTTCGACGCCGGCAGCACGCCGAACAGGCCTTCCGGGAAGGAGTAGCTGGCGCTCTTGGCCGCCAGGCGGAAGTCGCAGGACAGCGACATCTCCAGCCCGCCGCCGACGCAGGTGGCGTGGTGGGCGACGACGATCGGCTTCTCGATGTGTTCCATCTCGTCATAGATGCGGTGCATGCCATGGAGGCCGAGGCGGTGGGTCTCACGGATCCCCGAGCCCGAGCGCTTCTGGTCGGTGGCGTTGCCGGACTTCATGTCCGCGCCGGCGCTGAAGTAACGGCCGGTGGCGCGGATCAGCATGACCTTCAGTTCCGGCGTGTCGCGGAACCGGTGCAGGGCCTGCTCGAACAGCCCCATCATCTCGCCGGTGATGGCGTTCAGCTTGTCCGGGCGGTTGAGGGTCGCGACCAGGATGCCGTCGACGTCTTCGGTGATGAGGTGGGGCGCTTCTTCCGACATGTTTGGTTCCTCTAGACCCTGTCCCGGGCTGGCCTGAAACAAGTCAGCCCGGCGATAACCAGGGTCGTCGTTCAAAAGGGAGAGCCCTTCTTATCCACCCGCGTTGGTCCAACGGGAGTGGGAAGGACTCTAGGCGCGGCTGCGCGGCAGGCCGAGGTTGCGCTCGGCGATCATGCTGCGGTGGACTTGACTGGTGCCGCCGTAGATCCGCGTGCCGTGAGCGTGGCGGTAGCACAGGTTGAGGAAGCCTGCCGGACCGTCCCGCTTCGCCAGCGAGTGCGGCGCGGTCAGGTCTAGCAGGTCGGCGGCGTCCGAATAGAACTTTTCGGACGAGTACATCTTGGCCATCGGGCCATAGGCGTGGTTCGGCTTGCCTTCGACGCCGACCCACAGCGAGCGGTGGCCGAGCAGCAGCGAGACCTGCACGTCGGCGTAGGTGCGCGCCAGGCGGCGCTGGGCCGAAGGGTCGTCGATCAGCGGGCGGCCGTCGCGCACGATCTCGCGGCACAGCTCCTCGGCGGAGCGCAGCATGTGGGCCTGGGTCTTGCCGAAGCCGCCGCCGTGCTCGAGCTCGAGCGCCGCCGACATCACCTTCACCCCTGCGTCGACCTCGCCGAGCCGCCAGCTGTCGGGGATCCGCACCCCGTCGTAGTAGGTGATGTTCGTCCGCTCGTCCTGGAAGGTGAAGACCGGCTGCACCTCGATGCCCGGCGTCCCCTTCAGCGGGACGATGAACATCGTCAGGCCCTTGTGCTTGGCGACGTCCGGATTGGTCCGCGTCAGCATCAGCACGTAGTCGGAGAGGTTCGCCCCGCTGGTGAACATCTTCTGGCCGTCGATCCGCCAGCCCTCGCCGTCGCGCGTCGCCTTGGTCTGGGCGGCGAACACGTCGGAGCCGGAGCCCGGCTCGGAGTAGCCGAGGCTGCAGACCGCCTCGCCGGCGACGATCTTCGACAGCACGTCGCGCTTCAGCTCGTCGCTGCCGAACTTGCGGATGATGTGGGCCACCATCTGGGTGACGCCGACCGCATGGCCGCTCCAGCCATGGTCTTCCCAGACCTCGCGGGCGGCGTGGACGGCATAGGGCGGGGCGTCGCGGCCGCCGAATTCCTTCGGCCAGGCCGGGAACAGTAGGCCGGCCTCGGCCAGCTTCTTGTGCACGCCCGGGTCGTGGCCGTCCCAGGAGTAGTGCGCCTTGGCCTTCAGCTCCGGCGTCAGAGTCGCGGTGAAGAAGGCGTCGACTTCCTGGGCGAATGCCCGCGCCTCGTCGCCGAGGTCGAAGTCGATGCTCACCTCGCCGACGTCCGGCAGGCGCGTGGCCTCGCCGGCGTAGAGCCGGCGGCCCGCCTCGTCGAGCGCCCGCGCCGGGTCGCCGAACACCAGCGGCCAGGCCTTGGCCCGCAGGTTGTAGAGGTGGACGTCGTACTCGGTGGTCAGGCCGTAGCCGCCGAAGGTCTGCACCGCCTGGCCGCCGACGCGGCTGGCGAGGTCGGCGTTCCACCAGAAGGCCAACGAGACTTCGCCGCCGGCGTTGGGCGCGCCATCGGCGATGTTGCGGATCGCCTGCCAGAGCAAGAGCTTGCCGGCCTCGGTCTCGGTGATCAGGTCGGCGAGCGGATGCGACAGCGCCTGGTAGGCGCCGATCGGCTGGCCGAACTGCACGCGCTCGACCGCGTAGGCCGCGGCCAGCCGGATGGCCTCGCGCGACAGCCCCGACAGCGCCGCGGCCATCAAGAGCTTCCATTCCTCGACCGCCTGGGCGAAGGCGGCGGTCGCCTCCGGCCCGGTCGACAGCACCGTCCGGGCGAAGTCCTTGAGGCGCAGCTCGGCGATCGGCGTCGAGGCGAGGTTGGCCTCGCCCTGGCGGGCGCTCGCCGGAACCTCGACCAGCAACACCTGGTCGCCGTCACGGGCGATCACCGCCTCGGCGACGGCGCCGCCGGCCACCCACTGCACGGGCTGGCAGGCGAGATCATGGAAGGCGAGGCCGAGCACGCTCTCGCCGCCCAGCACCTTGGCCAGCCGGTCGGCCGCGGCGTCCGGGGCGACCACGGCCAGCAGGCGCGCGGCGACCAGGGTCTCGGCGATCGGTCCCGAGGCCAGGGTGCGGCCGACCTCTTCCATCAGCGCGGTGGCGTCGAGCACGCCCAGGCCCAGGCCGCCGGCGGCCTCCGGGACCCGCACCGAGAAGGCGCCGAGCTCCGCCAGCCCGCGCCATAGCGCGGCGTCGAACCCGGACGGCAGGGCCGCGCGGACGCGGGCCATGCTGCTCTCTTCGTTCAGGAAGCGCGCGAAGGCGTCGCGCAGCGCCTTCTGGTCGGCGGAGAGTTCAAGGTTCACGGCGGGCTCGCTCCCAAAGGCGTTTCTTATTTTATTTGAAACACAGAACTGAGGCGGCACGGCCGCGGCGCAGAGCCCAACTGCGCCAAGCGGCTTCGCCGCATAATCCGCGGGGTCCGGAGGACCGCGTCCTCCGGACCCCGCGGGATCAGGCTTAGCCCTTGCCGCCCATCAGCGCGGCCATGTCGATCTGGCCGGTGGCCAGGCCGCCCATGAAGCCGCCGTCGACGGCGAAGGCGTGACCGTTGATGTAGCTGGCCGCGTCGCTGTTCAGGAAGATCAGCGGGCTGGCCTGCTCGTCCGGGGTCGCCCGGCGGTTGATCGGCTGCGCCGCGGCGTCGATCACCGCCACCGGGGTGGCGGATTCGAAGCTGTTCATCATCGGCGTCTGGGTCGGGCCCGGCAGGGTGCAGTTCAGGCGGATGCCCTGCTTGATCAGGTGCGCCGCGGTGAACATCGTCCAGACGGTGATGGCTTCCTTCGAGAAGGAATAGCCCTCGGCCACCGTGTCCATGTGGTCTTCACACCACTTCACGCCATCGGCGTAGGTCTTGGTGGTGACCAGCTCCATGACGGTCGGCAGCCGGCGCGACCAGCCCATCGCCGCGGTCGAGGCGATGGAGGCGATGGCGCCGCCTTCCGACATCAGCGGCAGGACCGTCTGGGTCATGTGGCGGGTGCCGAGGAAGTTCACCTTCATGACGTCCAGCGGACCGGCGGTCTGCGGCAGGCCGGCGCAGTTGAACAGCGCATCGACCTTGCCGCCGATCTTGGCCACCGCGGCTTCGATCGAGGCCGGGTCGCGCAGGTCGACCTGGTTGAACGAGGCGAGCGGCAGGGTGGATTCCTTGAAGTCCAGGCCGTGCACTTCGGCGCCGAGGCCGAGCAGCTGCCGGGCGGTTGCTTCGCCCATGCCCGAGAAGCAGCCGCTGACGATGACGCGCTTGTTCTTGTAGTTGACGAGATCAGACATGAGGTCTCCCTGGCGGCCCGTCCGGGCGGCCTTTCAGCTAGTCTTCGACGACGGTGATGATGCGTTCGGGGCAGGCGCGCGCCCCGCGACGAGCGAGAGCTTCCTGGCCCGGAGGAACGTCGATCTCCTCCACGGCGATGTAGCCGTCGTCGTCGAGTTCGTAGATCTCCGGAGCCACCGCGGCGCAGCGGGCATGGCCCACGCAGCCGGCCTTGTTGATGCGGATTTTCATCCTGATGCTCCAAACTTGGGCTGGCGGATGCCAGCCATACCGCGATTAGACCCGCCTTGGCCCGCGGTTCGGCTTGGTGTTCGAATAGATGGCGCCGGCCTACGCCGATCAACCGCCCACACCTCGCAAATCGTCCCCACGATTGAGCCTGCGGCCCAAGGCTTGCGGCAGGTGCATATCGCCGCCACGCGGGCGGCTCAAGCGCTGAGAACAGCAGTGCCGCCAAGGCGTTCGCGCGGAAGCCGAAGGCTCCCGCGCGACCCAACCTCAGAGCCCTTCCCACTCGCGTTGATCAACGCGAGTGGAGGCTCTCACTCGAGGACAACGGCCCTGTTTATCCCGCCTGACTTGCCTCAGGTCAGGCGGGACAGGGTCTAGGCAGCGCGATCGTGCTTGGCGAACATGCCCATGATGTCACCGGACGTGATCGGACGCGGCTTCTCGCCAGGCGCCAGCGGCGCGCGGCCGCCCGACGACTTCGGCGTGGTGTCCACGCCGGCAGCGACCGCCTTGGCCCGCAGCGCGCCCACCGTGAGGTCTTCGCGCTTGTAGTTTTTGAACGGATCGAAGTTCCAGAACTTCATCGCGTTCTTGTGGGTGACCTTGTCGATCAGCTCGGGGGTCAGGTGCTTCACCGACTCCCACAGGTGCTCAGGCACCTCCGGCCACAGGGTGTCGGAGTGCGGATAGTCGCACTCGTAGGAGACCAGGTCCTCGTTGAGGAACCGCAGGTTCTGCAGCCCGAACTTGTCGTCGATGAAGCAGAGCATGAAGTGGCGCTTAAAGACGTCCGACGGCTTCAGGTCGCCGAACGCCATGTCCGAGTGCGTCCAGGTCTTGTGCCGCCAGTGGCTGAAGTCGGCGCGCTCCATGAAGTAGGGCACCCAGCCGATGCCGCCCTCGGAAAGGGCGATCTTCATGGTCGGGTAGCGGTGCAGCGCCTCCAGGTGCAGCCAGTCGGCCGCGCCCATCGCGATCGACATCGGCATGGTGGTGATCCAGGCCTCGATCGGGGTCTCCATGGAGGCGTGGGGCGCCGGGTTGCCGCCGCCGATGTGCAGGCAGATGACCATGTCGTGGTCGGTGATCGCCTTCCACATCGGCTCCCAGTAGGCGTTGTGGATGCTGGGCAGGCCCTTCGTCGTCGGGTTCTCGTTGATCGAGACCGCCGTCACGCCCTTCGCCGCCAGGCGTTTGATCTCGGCGACCGTGGCGTCCATGTTCCAGGTCGGCAGGATGCCGCAGGGAATGAAGCGGCCCGGGTAGGCGGCGCACCATTCGTCGACGTGCCAGTCGTTGTAGGCCCGCAGGTGGATCAGCGAGAGGTCCTTGTCCGCCACCTGGTGGAAGCGGCCGCCGGCGAAGTCCACGACGCTGCCGAAGTTCAGCGACGCGGCGATGCCGTTGACGTCCATGTCCTTGATCCGCTCATGGACATCCCAGACGCCCTTGCGCATCTGCTCGAGGCTGGTCGGCTCCATGCCGTATTCCTCGAACGGGCGGCCCACGACGGCGTTCAGGCCCACCGAGGGCCACTTCTGACCCTGGTATTCCCAGTAGTCGGTGCCGGTCTCGGTCTGCTTCAGCTTCGGCGCGGTCGCCAGCGCGTCGCCCGTCAGGTGCTTGTCGAACAGGTCCGGCGGTTCACTGATGTGGTCATCGACGCTGACGATAACTAGGTCATTCATATTCATCGAGATTTCCTCCTACGGCGGATTTTCCGCCTTGTTCTGGCTGTGGCTTAGACGTGGCTCAAGACGCCGGGCTGGCCTCCTTCGGCGCAGACCGTCGCGGCTCCAGGGGCTGCTCGCCCCCGCCGCTGAAATCGCGGATTTCGCCGACCCGCCTGGCCTTCAGCTTGGTCTCGGGCTGGAAGGTGAAGCAGGTCGGCGGCATGCGCGTGGCGTCGGACTGGTTCTCGAGCGGGATCGCGCGGCCGTGGGCGACCACCGCGCCCCAGCGCAGGATCCGGGCCTGCTCCTGGCCCTCGGCGTCGAGGCTTTCGATGTAGGGCTTGAGCTGCAGCAGGGTCAGGCCGGCGGCCGCCGCCGGCTCGACCAAACGCCCGTCCTGCTCCACCCAGTGCATCACCGGCTCGCCATTGCGCCGCAACTCGATCCGCCGCCGCCCGTCGATCGGGTCCTCGGTGAGGATATCATAGGTCAGCGGGGCGCGATCGAGGGCGTGCGTCGCCGCCAGCGTCGCCAGGTCGTGCAGGTGGGTGCAGTTGGTCGCCTTCTCGGCGTTGCGGCCGAGCGGAGCCTCGCTGAGCGCTGCGCCGGTGAAGGTCTGTTCGAGCCGGGCGATCGCGCCCGGACAGGTGGTCCAGGGCGCGCGCACCATCTCCGGCTCCACCGCGGTGATCACCCCGCCCGCATGGCGCAGGGTGACCCGCATGTGGTGGTAGTCGTCCTCCAGCTCGCTGCGGACCCAGCCCTCGCCCGGGGCGACGCGAAAGCGCCGCCGATAGCCGGGACGATCGTCGAGGGCGGGGTCGCGCATCGCCAGGTCCCTAGTCCCTGGCCAGCAGCAGCGCCGTCGCCAGCGGCCCGCCGCCGGAGGTGGCCACCGCGACCTTGGGATCGCCGGGGATCTGCCGCTCGCCGCCGTTGCCGCGCAGCTGGGTCACCGCCTCGTGGGCGAAGCCGAAGCCGTGCAGCCGGCCGGCGCCGATCTGGCCGCCGAAGGTGTTCAGCGGCAGTTCGCCGTCGATGGCGATCCGCTGGCCGCCTTCGATGAAGCGGCCGCCCTCGCCGACCTCGCAGAAGCCCAGCGCCTCCAGCCAGGTCAGCGCCAGGAAGCTGAAGCCGTCGTAGAACTGGACGGTGTCGACGTCCTTCGGCTTGTAGTCGGTGTGCTTCCACAGCTCGCGGCCGGTGGCGTAGCTGGCCATCCACTCGGCCTGGTCCCAGCTGTCGCGGTCGACGGCGCCGGCCGACGCGGCGATGCGGATCGGCGTGCACTTGACCTCGTCGACCGCGTCGCCGGCCGAGACGATGACCACCGTCGAGGCGTCGGAGAAGCGGTCGCAGTCGAACAGGCAGAGCGGCGAGGCGATCATCCGCGCCGACATGTACTGGTCCATGCTCAGCGGCTCGCGCACCAGGGCGCGCGGGTTGAGCAGGGCGTTCTTGCGGTCGTTGAGCGCGATCTGCGCCAGCTGCTCGCGGGTCAGGCCGTACTTCTTGACGTGCCGCATCGCGTACTGCGCGGTCCAGGTCACCGCCGAGGTGGCGTTGAACGGCGCGGTCCACTGCGACATGCCGTCGACCCGGCCGCGCTTCGGCATCGGGTACTCGTCCGGCCGGGCCATGGCGGCGGCCTCGTAGACCGTGCGGAAGCACATGACGTGGCGGGCGTGGCCGGCCTTCACCGCGTCGGCCGCCGCGGCGATCGCGCCCAGCTGGGCCGACAGCTCCATGCCGCCGAGGCGCCACTTGGCCTTGATGCCGAAGCCCTCGATGACCTCGTCGACGCCGACCGGCGAGAAGCCGAGATAGCCGCCCATGCGGCCGGGATAGGTGGCGACGCCGTCGATCTGGTCGACCGTCAGGCCGGCCTCGTCGAGCGCCTCCTTGAAGGCGTCGAGGGTCAGCAGCAGCGGGTGGCGGGCGAGCTTCTGGCCAATCTGCGATTGGCCGACTCCGGTGATGTAGGCTTCGGTCGCCATCGTCTTACGCCACCTTCTCGAACAGCGGGATCCACACGTCGTCGTGCTGCTCGAAGGTCACGCGCACGCGGTCGCCGAACTCCACCGCATCGACCGGACAGTTCACGATGTTGGTGGTCAGGATGACCCCGGGCGCGCCGTCCAGCGCGACCCGGGCGATGACGAACGGGACCTCCATGCCGGGGCCCCAGGCCTGGTGGTTGACGGTGAAGGTGTCGACCACCCCGGTTCCCGGCACGGCCTCGGCCGCGACGTTCTCCGACAGGCACTGCCGGCACACCGGCATCGGCGGGTGGTTCCAGCTGTCGCAGTCGCGGCAGTGGTGGATGCGCAACTCGCCTTCCGCACCACCGGTCCAGAAGGCCCGGTTGTCGGAATCGAGGCGCGGCAGGGCTCGTTGCGCAGCCATATGGTTAGACGTCCCAGACGATGTGGAGGGTGTCGAGGCCGATCACGTTGCCGCCATGGAACTTCGGCGGGTTTGCGGGATCGAGGCGGAAGGTCGGCAGGCCGGCCAGCAGCTCTTCGTACATGATCTGCAGCTCGATGCGCGCCAGGTGCGAGCCGACGCAGCGGTGCGGGCCGGTGCCGAAGGCGATGTGCACCTTGTCTTCGCGGTCGATGTCGGTGCGCTCGGGCTCGGCGAACCGGCTCGAGTCGAGGTCGGCGCCGCCGAGCAGCATCAGCACCCGCTCGCGCGCCTTGATCGGCGCGCCGTGCCATTCGGTGTCCTTCGCCGCCATCCGCACCGGCACGGTGAAGGTGTAGCGGCGCAGCAGCTCCTCGGTGAGCTCCTGGCTGAGCTCAGGGCTCTGACGCAGGCGCTCCTGCAGCGCCGGGTCGGTCGCCAGGTGGCGCACGCCCAGGCCGATGCCGTTCATCACCGTGTCGAGGCCGGCGAGGAAGAGCAGGACGCCCCAGTTCTCCATGTCCTCGAGCGTGGTCGGCTGGCCGTCGACGTTGGCCTGCCACAGCCGGCTGATCAGGTCGTCGCCGGGGTTCTCCTTCCGCTCCAGGAAGGTGTCGCGCATGATCGCGGCGACCTTCTGCAGCTTGATGATGGTGGCCTTCGGATCGAAGTCGATCGACTCGAAGTGCTCCTTCACCAGCGCGCGGTAGGCTTCCGCGCGCTCCAGCGGCAGGCCGAACATCTTCAGGAAGACGTTGACCGGCAGCGGCTCGGCCACGTCGGCCATGAATTCGCTGCAGCCCTTCGGGGCGATGTTCGCCACCAGCTCCTTGGCCAGCGCGCGGATGTCGTCGCGGAGCAGGTTCATCGCCTTCGGCGAGAAGGCCCCGTTCAGCGGGATCCGGTACTTGGTGTGCAGCGGCGGGTCGACGTTGATCGGCAGCGGCTGGGGAATGTGCGGCGCGCCCGGCGGCAGGGCGGCGCGCATCGCCTGCATCTGCGCCTGCGGCACGAACTCGCTGGTGAAGGTCTCCCAGTCGCGGCCGAGGTCGTAGTTGGCCTCGTAGCTCAGCGCGACCCAGTGGCCGCCCTGGCGCGGCGTCCAGAAGACCTCTGGGGCCTCCTTGTGCATCTGCGCGATGCGGGCGTGCGGATCGGTCTGGAAGCCCGGATCCTTGAAGTAGTCGAAATCGTAGACCAGGGCGTCCGGCACGTGCGCCGGCTTCGGCGCGGCCGGGGTGAGCTGGGCGTGGGAGGCGTCGTCAGCCACTGTATTCTCCGACAAAATAGAGGTGGCTCAAGGTCGGCGAACGACCCTGAGACTGCCGTTCTCACTAGCCGAAGGCGCGCTCGGCGTCACATCCATTCGCACGCTTTCCTCCACCCTGGCGGGAGCGTCTGGCCGGCTCCTCGCGGACCGGGACTGTCATGGTCGACAGGGCTGAAGGCAATAAGGCGGCGGCCGGCGGACCGCGAATAACGCCTCCGCGATTGCGCCCGTTACTGCGCCGTGGACAGCCGCGCCCGGCGGCTCTGGGTGCGCCCGTCGCCAAGCGCCAGTTCGAACAGATGGGCCTCGGCGCGCAGCAGGTTGCGGATGTGCGGTCCCGGGTCCTGCTGGAACATGCCGCGGAACTTCTCGTCGGTGGCGATGGTGATCATCCGCTCGATGCCGGTCAGCAACACGGTGGCCATGTAGTAGGGCTCCGAGCGGTAGGCGGCGGGGTCGCCCTCCATCTGCTCGACGAAGAGATCCAGGATCCCCTTCGACATGCCGATGCGGTTCAGCCGCATGCGTTCGTCGCCGTTGTCGGCGTAGATGTTGCGCAGGTGCAGGATGCGCGAATGCTGCGCCCAGAAGTCGTGATAGGCCTCGATGAAGCGCAGGCAGTGCGCGCCGAGCTCGGCGTCCGGCCAGGTCGCGCGCAGGTGGCCGATATAGGTCTCTTCGGCCGTCGCCATGATCGGCGCCAGCACGGCGAGCAGCAACTCGGGCAGGTCGCTGAAATAGAGGTAGAGCGTCGTCATGCCGAGCGACGCTTCGCGCGCCACGGCGCTGAGCGAGATCGGCGCGCCGGTCGGTTCGGCCAGCAGTTTCTCGGTGGCGGCGATGATCCGCTCGCGCGTGTCGCGGCCCTTCCGCCCGAGCCTTTGGCCCAGCAGGTTGTGGCTTAGCGTCTCGTTCTCGGCGGCGGTTGGCTGCGCTCTCACCTTGACCTCACATCCACCGAGCGAGGACCGATGCCGGAGCGGCGCCTGGCGGCGCCGCCCCGACCTGCGGTCTTAGGCCGGAACCCCGGTCGCGATGACCTTGCTCTCGAGGAACTCCTCGATGCCTTCGCGGCCCCATTCGCGGCCGATGCCGCTGCCCTTGTAGCCGCCGAACGGCAGGTCGCCGGCGATGCACATGCCGCCGTTGACGCTGACCGAACCGGTGCGCAGCCGCTTGGCGACCTTCTGGGCGCGTTCCGCGCTGCCCTGCACCATGCCCGACAGGCCGTAGGTGGTGTCGTTGGCGATGCGGATCGCGTCCTCATCGTCCTTGTACGGAATGACCACCAGCACCGGGCCGAAGATCTCTTCCTGGGCGATGCGCATGTCGTTCTTCACGTCGACGAAGCAGGTCGGCTCGATGAAGTAGCCGCCGCCCTTGTCCGGACGGGCCTTGCCGCCGGCGAGCACGCGCGCGCCTTCCTTCTGGCCGAGCTCGACGTAGCTCAGCACCCGGTCCATCTGCTTCTTGGAGATGACCGGGCCCATGATGCTGGTCGGCTCGTCGAACTTGCCCCACTTGTCGGCGAAGCCGGCGTAGGCCTGCTCGAGGATCGCCAGGGCTTCCTGGTAGCGGCTCTCCGGGACCAGCACGCGGGTGCAGATCGCGCAGCCCTGGCCGGCGTGGAACACCACCATCGAGGAGGCGACCGCCATGGCGAAGTTCGGCGCGTCGTCGAGGATGATGTTGGCCGACTTGCCGCCGAGCTCGAGGAACACGCGCTTCAGGGTCGGCGCGCCGTTCTCCATGATCTTCTTGCCGACCAGGGTGGAGCCCGTGAAGGTCACCAGGTCGACGCGCGCGTCCTTGGTCAGCAGCTCGCCGGCCATCGCCGGATCTTCCGAGGTGATGACGTTGAAGACGCCGGCCGGGAAGCCGGCTTCGAGCGCCAGCTCGCCGAGGATGGTGGCCGCCGACGGGGTGTTCGGCGCCGGCTTCAGGATCATGGTGCAGCCCGCCAGCAGGCCGGCGATCACCTTGCCCAGGTTGACGTAGAGCGGCACGTTCCACGGCGTGATCGCCGCGGCGACGCCGATGGCTTCGTAGACGATCTTGCGGTCGGAGAGGTACTTGCCGCCCATGGCGCTGGCCCGGCCGCGGTCTTCTTCCCACTTCACTTCCGGGAAGAGGTCGATCAGCGCGTCCATGCCGTCGACGGCGTTGTTCACGTGGGCGGCGTAGGTCGCGCCGATCGCGGCGCCGGCCTCGACGCGGGCGATCTGGACCATGCGGTCGTTGTTCGCCTTGATCAGGTCGCGGAACTTCTTGACCAGCTCGAAGCGCTTGGCGTGGTTGGTCGACCAGTCGGTCTCGTCGAACGCGCGGCGGGCCGCGGCGATCGATTCCTCGACGTCGGCCGCCGAGGCGTCGGCCGCCTTGGTGACGACTTCGCCGGTCCACGGACCCAGCACGTCATAGGTCTTGCCGCCTTCGGCCTGACGGACCTTGCCGTCGACGTAGAGCTTGGCTTCAGGAAGTATCATCACTTTAGCGTCCTCTCCCGGCGCCCGTACTGCGCGCCGATCTATTGGAATTTCGAACCGGCCTCAGGCCGCCGCCTCGACGAGGTTCTCGGCGTGGGCGGCGTGCTTGGCGGCTATATAGGCGAAGGTCATGGCCGGACCTATGCTGGCGCCCGCGCCGGGGCTGCGGCCGCCCATCACCGAGGCGGTCGAGGTGCCGGTCGCGTAGAGCCCCGGGATCACTGAGCCGTCGGCCTTGAGCACCCGCGCCTGGGCGTCGGTGACCAGTCCGCCGAAGGTCGAGACGTCGCCCGGATAGAGCTGGATGGCGTAGAACGGCCCCTGCTCGATGGTCCCCAGCGTCTGGGCCGCGCCGGTCACCGTCGGGTCGCCGAGCCAAAGGTCGTAGACCCGCTCGCCACGCTTGAAGTCCTCGTCCTTGCCCTGCCGGGCGAAGCCGTTGAAGCGCTCGACCGTCGCCTTCAGCGTCGCCGGATCGACGCCGCAGGCCTGCGCCAGCCCCTCGATGCTGTCGGCCTGCTTCAGGAAGCCCTGGTCGAACCAGGCCTGCGGCTTGGCCGAGCCGGCCATGGTGCCAGCGAACATGTAGTTGGCGAGGAACTGGCTATCCATCACCAGCCAGGCCGACGGCGACTGCTTGCGGCGCTGGGTCAGGCCGCGGCCCAGCTCGACGTAGGACTGCGCCTCGCTCATGAACCGCACGCCGCTCTGGTCGACGATGATCGAGTGCGGCTTGGTGACCTCGCCGTGCGCGATGGCCGGCGGCCTGCCGGGCGGCAGGGCCATCGGCTGGCCGACCGTCTCGCCCATCTGGCCGACCGCGGCGCCGATGCGGATCGCCTCCTGAAGCACCTCGCCCGTATCGCCTGGGGCGGTGGCGGTCCACTCGGTGGAGGTGCCGGGAAGGTACTGGTCGCGCATCGCCTGGTTGCGCGAGAAGCCGCCGGCGTTGACCAGCACGCCGGCCGTCGCGCCGATGCGCCGCGCCTTGCCGTCGACCTCCGCGACGACGCCCGCGACCCGGCCGCCCTCGACCAGGATCTGCTTCACCGGCGCGTTCAGCCGGATCTCGACGCCGGCCTTCAGCGCGGCGTGGATCAGCTGCCCCTGCAGGGCCGCGCCGCCGCTGACCAGCTTCTTGCCGGTGAGCTTGCTGACCAGCATGCGCAGGGCGATCTTGCCCATCACCTTCTTGGCCTTCTTGGACTTCTTCATCCACGGCAGGTTGAAGGCTTCTTCGATGGTCGCCGGCACCGGCAGGAAGCCCGGCCGCATCTTCGACGCCCAGTCGCCGAGCTGCTTCTGGTCGAAGATGTCCGCGCCCAGGGTGCGGCTGGTCTGCACCGAGCCGGGCGAGTCGTAGTAGTCGGGATAGACCGGGATGCGGTGGAACTTCAGGCCCTGGCGGGTCAGGAAGTCGACCATCTTCGGCCCTTCCTCGACGAAGGCCAGGCGACGCTCGCGGGTGACGCCCGGCGCGTCGTCCTGCCCGTCGGCCAGGGCGTCGAGGTAGGTCAGCGCCTTCTCGGAGCTGTCCTCGCCCTTCATGAAGGAGGTGTTGGGGATCCACATCACCCCGCCGGAGGTGCAGGTGGTGCCGCCGGCGAGCTCAGTCTTCTCCAGGACCAGGACGCGCTTGCCTTGGCTGCGCATCACCAGCGCGGCGGTCATCGAGCCCGCCCCGCTGCCGACGATCACGAAATCGAAGGTTTCGTCCATCCTGGTCCTCACTCCCAAGTCGTTTCTTGTCGACAGTGTCAGCCGGCGGTCCGGGCCGAGACGTGGACCGTACCCATGTGCACATCGGCCGGCATGTCGACCACGGCCCGGAAGATCCCCGTCACCGATTTGAACTGCGAGATCGGCCGGCTCATCAGGTTGATCCCGGCCTCCATGTTGGCCTTGGCGAAGCGCATCGCCGCCTCGGGATCCCAGCCGGTGGCCTTGCCCTCTTCCATCATCTGGCCGGCGCGGATCATGGTCACCCGGATGCCGTTCGGCTCGAGTTCGCGGCGCAGGGAGACGGTGAACTGCTCCAGGCCGGCTTTCGAGCACTGGTAGAGGGTGAGGTGCCAGAACGGCACATCCACCGACTCGCTGCCGACATTGATGATGTGGCCGCCGGGACCCATCATCGGGATCGCGGCGCGGGCGCAGAAGATCGAGCCGTTCAGGTTGATGCTGATCGTGTCGACGATGTGGGCGTCGCTGGCGTCGGCCACCGTCGACGGCGCGAACACGGCGGCGTTGTTGATCAGCACGTCGATCTTGGGGAAGCGTTCGGCGATCTGGGCGAAGGCGGCCCGCACCGAGTCCGCCGACGCCACGTCGCACTCGACGGCCATGGCGCGCTCGCCGATCTCGGCGGCGACGGCTTCAACCTTCGAGCGGGTGCGACCGAGCAGCACCACGGTGTCGCCGTCGGCGGCGAAGCGCTGCGCCAGGTTCTTGCCAAGGCCGGCGCCCGCGCCGGTGATGACGATGATCTTGGACAATCCCCACTCCAATTGGTTGGCCTGCGCAGGAGCGGCAGGCTGGTCGAGAGTTGCGCTGCGCGACCGACGAAGGACAAGACCCTTCCGCATCGTGCCGGCGATACTTGCGAGCCGCGGTGTCTCACTTACCGCGGCCCGCGTCGAGGCCCCGTGGCGGTCGTTCGCGGCTATTGCCGATAGACCGACAGGTCGCCGCCGTAAGCGATCCCGCCGGGCCAGAAGCGGTCGCCGCTGACCTTACGGAAATAGTGCACCGTGCGCGCCGACGAGGCGGCCTTCGAGCGCGGCTCCATGGCCACGCCGCTCGGGCTGCGGCCGCCGGCCCGCGCGCTGAAGTCGCGCAGGGTGAACATCAGGTCGTCGGTCTGGCAGCCGGTGAGCACCAGCTGGTCGCCCGGGCAGTAGCGCACCGGCTCGATCTGCGTCTCGGCCAGCACCCCGCGCTTCATCGCCACATGGCCGGGGACGTTGGTGACCTCGCCGGAATGCACCTCGTCGTACCACTTCTGGTACTCGGCCTCGCGGCCAATGGTGTAGTTGGCCAGGATGATGCTGACGCCCGAGAACGGCTCGTCCGGCCGCCAGTTCGGGCTGCCCTTCCAGTCGGAATACAGGCGATAGCTGTAGAGCCGCTCGTTGGCGCCCGCGTCGTCGATCAGGCCGGCGTCGCGCGCCGCGGCGATCAGCGGGCCCAGCGCCGGCAGGTCGATCTCCGGCGCCGGCAGATCGAAGTCGTAGACGCTGAGGAACCGCCAGGGCTGCGGGATGTCCGGCATGATCTGCTCGGCGGTGACCTCGAAGCGGTCGGCGCTGCGGAAGCCGCGCAGGCCGGCCAGCGCCGCGCGGTGCGGCCCGTCGAACCAGGCCGCGTACTCGGCCTCGCGGCCCTCGGGCAGGTTGTGCAGATGCAAGGTGGTGTGGAGCGCCATTCGGTTCCTGCCCCGGCGCTGGAGCGCGAACGCCGCGGCTCCGCACCTTCTGATTTTTTACGTGGGCGCCGAAAGCTGCGCCGCTGGAAGTGTTATCGCCCGGTCCATGCAGCGACAAGCCCGGCGGGCCGGCGGAACGCCCCCTCCGTCTCGGCGCATTCCGCGCCGATCCACCTCCCCCGCTTCGCGGTGGAGGATCTGGGCGCTAGTCCTGCTCATCCGGGGGCTCGGCGTCGGGTTTCGGCCGGCGTTTCGCCCAGGGCGGCTTGTCGCCCTTCGCCTTGCCGGCGATCTCCTTGAGCTTGACGCGCTGCATCATCGAGAGCGCCTCGCCGGGCGCGCCCTTGTCCGGGTCGCCGAAGGCGCGGCCGAAGGTCTTCAGCCGGTCTTCGACGGACCCGAGGAATTCGCCCTCCCAGTCGGAGAGCTTCACGCCGGCGCGCTCCGCCTGGCGGCGGGCGCGCTTCAGCGCGCTGAGCGCAGCCCGTTTGGCCTGCGCTTTAGGGTCTGGGGCCTTACGCCTCAAACCTCTCCGAGCGCCGAGAGATAGAGGTCGAGGATCGCCTCCTCCTCCATCCGCTTGGCGCGGTCCTGCTTGCGGATGCGGACGATCTTGCGCAGCACCTTCACGTCGAAGCCGTTGCCCTTGGCCTCGGCGAAGACTTCCTTGATCTGCTCGGCGATCTCGGACTTCTCCTGCTCGAGACGCTCGACGCGTTCGACGATGCTCTTGAGCTGCGTCTGCGCGGTGCCGTTCAGCACGTCGGAATGGGCGGCGGCGTCGTCGGCCATAGGTCGAAACCTCTAAGCTAAGTTCTAGATTGCGGGAAGCGGCGGGACCCTAGCGATGCGGCTCGGCCGTGTCATCCGCACCTTGAACCTTGACTTAGGCTCGAACGTTGAGGCGGATCGCCGCGGGAGATTTTTGTGATGTCTGACGAAGCGAAAAAGCGGCCCACTCAGCAAGACGCCGAGGCGGCGGTCCGCACCCTGATCGAATGGGCCGGCGACGACCCGGCCCGCGAAGGCCTGCTGGAGACCCCCAAGCGGGTCGCCAAGGCCTATCGCGAGCTGTTCGCCGGCTATGAGGCCGATCCCCGCGAGTACCTGCAGCGCACCTTCGAGGAGGTCGGCGGCTACGACGAACTGGTCGTGCTGCGCGACATCCGGGTGGTCAGCTTCTGCGAGCACCACATGCTGCCGTTCCTCGGCCGGGCGCACGTCGGCTACCTGCCGTCGGACCGGGTGGTCGGCATCTCCAAGCTGGCGCGGGTGGTCAACGGCTTCGCCCGCCGGCTGCAGATCCAGGAGAAGCTGACCTCGGAGATCGCCCAGGCCATCCAGGACATCCTGCAGCCCAAGGGCGTCGGCGTGGTGATCGTCTCCGAGCACAGCTGCATGACCATGCGCGGGGTCAACACCCCGGGCTCGCGCCTGACCACCAGCCGGCTTCTGGGCGTGGTCCGCGACGACCCGCGCACCCGGCAGGAGTTCCTCGAGCTGGTGCACAACGGCGAGCGCTGACACGGCGCAGCTAGGAAAGCGCCGGACTGTTAAGTCGAGAACTTAACCTGCGTGAAGCAGGCCGCACCTTGGTGGAACATTCCTGAGAATAGTGGGTCGCGCGCCGGCGGATTTTCGCCTAGAGGACTGACGCGTTAACCACACTCGCCCTGGCGCGTGCGCAGCTTGGCTTTGCGCTTCGTGCGCCGTTCCAGGGTCCGGGTCCAGCAGTACTGGGAGTTGTCAGCTTGACCGACACACCCCCGGCGTCCTGTGGGCGCTCGCGACACTGGCTGATCGACGCGCTGATGGGCGGCGGCGTGGCGCTGGCCCTGATCACCGCGGCCCACGCGGCCCTGCCCCGCGTCGAGCGGCTGGCCCCGCAGCGCCCGATCGCGCCGCGGCCGGCCGCGCCGGCCGAACCGCCCGCCTTCATCGCCTTCACCTCGCCGACCCCCGGCTTCCCGGTGATCTCGCCGTTCGGCCTGCGGCAGCTGCCGTGGGAGGAAGGCGGCCGGCTGCACGCCGGGGTCGACATCGCCGCCCCGTCCGGCGTGCCGGTGCTGGCCGTCGCCGACGGCGTGGTGGTCCGCTCCGGCGTCGACGGCGGCTACGGCCGCACCGTCGAGCTCAGGCACGCCGGCGGCTTGTCGAGCGTCTACGGCCACCTCGGCCAGCTGCTGCCGCAGCTCGTCCCCGGGCTCGCCGTGAAGGCCGGGACGCCGGTCGGCGCGATCGGCTCGACCGGCACCTCGACCGGCGCGCATCTGCATTTCGAGATCCGCGACGACAAGGGCCGGCCGCTCAATCCCGAACTCTTCCTCGACCGGCGCTTCGCCGCGGCCGACGATCTGCCGCTGCGCGACGCCCAGCGGTTCGGCCGCCGCGTCCGGGTCGCCTACGTCTCCAACATCCCCAAGGCCAAGCGCGAGGAGATGGAGGCGCGCGAAGAAGCCGAGCTGGCGCTGGCCGCCGCCGAAGCCGGCTGGACCGACGCGCCGGGCGCGGCCAGCGCGACGGCGCGCGGCGTGAACGCCAGCGCGACGATCCGCGACTACAAGCTGAAGAACGGCCGGCCGTTCGCCCGGCTGCGGTTCAGCGATGCGCGCGGCGCGGCGCGGCCGCAGCCGGCGACGGCGCTGACGCCGCCCGTCATCCCGCCGGGTCTGCACAGCGGCACCGCAGGACTGCCGAGCGGAACGCCGACCGCCATGGCCGGTCCGCCGGACGACCTCGCCGGCCTGCCCAGCGGGACCGCGGGCTTGCCAACCGGCGCCACGGCCTCCACATCCCCTTAGGAGCCCCAGTCGTTCAGAGTTCGATCAGAGTTCGATGTCGGTATCGCAGCGTGCGTCCTTTCGGGGCGAGAGGATCGAACTCGGCGACCGCGCGCTGCGCGTCGTCCGCGCCGGGCCCGCCAGCAGCCCCCACCCCGTCGTCGTGCTGGAGCACGGCGCGTTCGGCTGCGCCGCCGACTGGGCCGTGGTGCAGGAGCGGCTCGCCGCCAAGGGCTTCCGCAGCCTGGCCTACGACCGCGCCGGCCTTGGCCACTCCGACCCCGGACCCGCGCCGCGCGACGGCCGGGCGATCGTCGCCGACCTGGCCGCCCTGCTGCGCGAACTCGACGAGCCCGGCCCCTACGTGCTGGTCGGCCATTCGATGGGCGGGCTGATGGCCCGGCTGTTCGCCCTCACCCACCCGGACCGCACCGTCGGCGTGGTGCTGGTCGACGCGGTGACCCCGGACATCATGAAGACCGCCGCCGGCCCCGGCGCGGTGCGCGCCTACGGCCGGGCGCTGCGCTGGGTCAGCCGCGGGGCGAAGTTCGGCATCATGCGGCCGGTGGCCTACGTCGCCGGCAATCTGATCGGCCTGACCGGCGAGGCGGCGCTGGAGAAGCGGCGCATCTACGGCGCAGCGCCGCACGCGCACGGCGCGGCCGAGGAGGTCGCCTCCTGGCCGACCACCTCCGACCAGGCCGCCGAGGCCGAGTTGCCGGCCCAGATGCCGGTCGCGGTGATCACCGCCGGCGCGGAGAAGAGCGCGCCCTGGCTCAAGGCCATCCAGGCGATCCCGGCGCTGGCCTCGCGCCAGGGCTATATCGAGCACGTCGCCCACGCGTCGCACGCCAGCCTGCTCGGGTCCCGGTTCGCCGACCCGATCGTCCGCGGCGTCGCCCACGTGCTGCAGGGCCGCTAAGCGCTCAGTCCGGCTCCCGCTCGACCAGCCCGGCCGCCGCCCGCAGCCGTTCGGCGACGAGGCAAGCCGCCCGGACCGGCGAGGCGCCGAGCAGCGGACAGCTCACCGCGCCGGACGCGTCGAGCACCGCCGGCAGGCCCGGGCGCACCGCGGCCGGCAGCCTCGCCAAAACGCGCTGCTGGTCGGCCGGCAGCCGCCGGGCGAGGCCGCGCAACGGCCGCACCTCGACCGCCTCGTCGCCGCCGCGCCAGTTCGAAGCGGCCGTCCCACACCGCCTGCCGCCCGGCCGCCAGCCCCAGCGGCTGCAGCCCGCCGCGCCGCGCCTCGCCGGCCTCGCGGACGATCCGCACCTCGGCGGCGTCGGCCTCGATCCGCGCGCCGGCCATGGGTCGCCGCCACCGGCGCCTGGCCGCGCAGGGCTTCGGTCAGCCGGCCGCGCGGCCCGGCCGCCGGCAGGCGCGCCGCGCCGCCGGCGCAGACGCTGGCGATCGCCAGCAGCCGCTGCGCGACCTCGAAAGGCGCGGCGCGCAGGGCCGCGCGCGGCAGCGCCACCGCGCCGCCGGGCGCATGACGGCAGAGTTCGGCCAGGGCCAGCGGCGGCGGCGCGTCCAGCTCGACATCGCCATCCAGCGGCAGCGCCGCCCGCGCCCGGGCGCGGGCGAAGCGCGGGTCGGCGTTGGCGGGGTCCTCGATCCAGGTCTCGCCACGCGCCGCCAGCCAGGCCCGCAGCTCGGCGCGACGCAAGCCCAGCAGCGGCCGCAGCAGGAACAGGCCCCGCCCCTCGGGCCAGGCCGGCGACGGCGACCATTCGCGCGGCGCCGGCGTGGTGGCCCCTTCGGCGCGCATGGCGCGGCCCTCCAGCACGTCGTCGGCGGTGTGGCCGATCAGGATGACGCTTGCGCCCATGGCCCGGGCGGCGTCGGCCAGCAGCTGATGGCGCGCGGCGCGGGCCGCGGCCGGCAGGCCGTGTGCGGGCTTCGGGCCCTCCCAGGCCAGCGGTTGGAAGCCGGCGCCGACCCGGGCGGCCAAGGCCGCGCAGGCGTCGGTCCAAGCGCGGCTCTCAGGTCGCAGCTGATGGTCGACGGTGAGCGCGACGAGCGGCCGGCCGTGCGCCTGCGCCCAGGCCTGCGCCATCAGCAGCAGGGCGACGGAGTCCCCGCCGCCGGACAGGGCGACGGCGATCGGGCGTGGGCTGGTCGGGTCCAGCCGGCGGTCGAGGACGGCGCAGGCCGCCGCCGACAGACCGTCCCTCTCCCCTTGCGAGAGAAGGTGTCGGGCGCCAGCCCGACGGATGAAGGGTCGATGATGATCGCCGCTGCGCACAGCTTCGGGTCTTAGCAGAAGGTTCTGAGAGACCCCTCATCCGCCCCCCTACGCGCGCCACCTTCTCCCGCAAGGGGAGAAGGGGACGTGAGAAGCTGTAAAGCGCCTACGCCGCGCACTTCGCCTGGCGCGCGGTGGCCGTGGCGCGGGTGGTGACGGCGGCCGGGGCCTTGGGATAGCGCTTGGTCAGTTCCGACAGCGCCGCGCAGGCGTCCTGCGGCTTCTTCAGCGCCACCAGCGAGCGGGCCAGCTCGCCCACGGCGTCGGGCGCCCAGGCGGTCTTCGGCCAGCCGCGGATGGCGGCGATGTAGGCGCTGGCCGCCTGGGCGTGGTCGCCGCGCACGCTCAGCGTCTTGCCCCACCAGTAGCGGGCCTCCGGCGCCCGGGCGGAGTCCGGATAGCTCTCGACGTAGGCGGCGAAGGCGCCTTCGGCCGCGTCGTAGTCGCCGGCCAGCATCAGCTCGCGCGCCTGGGTGAAGGCCTCGGCCGAGCTGGCCTTGGCCGGCCCGGGCGCAGGCGTCGCCGCCTCCGGCGCCGACGCGCCGGCCTGGGCGGCCTGCTCGGCGGCGGCGAGCCGGTCGCTGAGGTCCTTCACCTGCGCCTGCAGCTGACCGTTGACGCGCTTGGTCTGCTCGAGCTCGTAGCTGGTGGTCTCGAGCGCGCCGTTGATCCGGGTCAGCGACTGTTCGAGGTCGCCGATCCGGGTCGCCAGGTCCTGCATCCGGGCGTCGGTGTCGGCCGGCTGCACGACCACCGGCTTACCGGTGTCGCGCAGCTGGAAGACGATGGAGCGGAGTTCCCGCACCACCTTCTCCATCCGCTCCACCCGCTTGGCGTCGCGTGCGTCGAGCGGATCGGGCATCGGCGTCTGCGAAAACGCCGGCCCGGCGGCCAGAACGAGAGCGACCGCCGTGGCCGCAACGCGCAAGCGGGGGAGGTTCATCGCCCCAAGCCTCAGCGCGCGCCGCTGACGATGCCGGTGCGGGCGTTACGGTTCCGCGCCCAGGCTTCCTCGCCGGTGCCGGCGTCGACCGGCTGTTCCTTGCCGAAGGAGACGGTGGCGATCCGGTCCGAGGTGACGCCGTGCGTGACCAGGTACTCGCGCACCGCGTTGGCCCGCCGGGCGCCGAGCGCCAGGTTGTACTCGCGGGTGCCGCGGTCATCGGTGTTGCCCTCGATGCGCACGCGCACCGCCGGGTAGCGCTGCAGCCAGGCGGCCTGGGCGTCGAGGATCGGCTGGGCGTCGGCGCGGACGCTGTAGCTGTCGAAGTCGAAGTAGACCCGGTCGCCGGCGTTGATGACGAAGTCGCGCTCGGAGCCGGGGATGACGCTCTCGCCGACCACGCCGGGCGACGGCGGCGGGGCTTCGGCGGCCGGCGGCGAGGCCGTGGTGGTCGGGGCGGGGCCGGCCGGCTTCGGCTTCGAGGCGCAGGCGCTCATCGAGGCCGCGGCGGCGGCGATCATCGCAAGGCGCAAGGCGGTCCGGGCGGTCATAGGCTTCACGAATTCGTCTCCTTGGGTACGGCGCTTGGCCGGGGAACAGGTCACAGCTGCGCTGTGGGCGCAACTAGTTGAGCAGGGGCGACCAGGCCGGATCGGACGCCGCGCCCGGATAGGGCACCGGCTGCAGGATCCTGCCCGTCACGTCGACGCTCCAGAGCCGGGAGTCGCCGCCGGGGCTCTCGCGCGAGAACATCAGCACGCGGCCGTTGGGCGCCCAGGTCGGGCCCTCGTCGAGGTAGCTGGAGGTCAGCAGCCGCTCGTCCGAGCCGTCGGCGCGCATCACCCCGATGTGGAACTCGCCGCCGGTCTGCTTGGTGAAGGCGATGAACTCGCCGGTCGGGCTCCAGACCGGGGTGGTGTACTTGCCCTGGCCGTAGCTGAGTCGGCGCGGGCTCGAGCCGTCGGCGCCCATGACGTAGAGCTGCGCCGAGCCCGAGCGGTCGGAGTTGAAGACGATCTTCGAGCCGTCCGGCGAGAAGGACGCCGAGGTGTCGATCCCCGGGTCGGTGGTGATCCGCGAGCTCGAGCGGTTGCGCAGGTCCATCACGTAGATGTCGCTGTTGCCGTTGCGCTCGACCGAGAAGGCGACCCGGCTGCCGTCCGGCGAGAAGCGCGGCGCGAACACCATGCCCGAGAACTCGCCTAGGCTCTCGCGGCGGGCGGTCTCGAGGTTGAACAGGTAGACCGCCGAGCCCTCGGGCCGCAGCGCCATGTAGGTGATCTCCTGGCTGTTGGCGGAGAACCTCGGCGTCATGACGATGTAGGAGCCGTCGGTCAGGTAGCTGGGGTTGGCCCCGTCCTGGTCCATGATCGCCAGCCGCTTGGTGCGCTTGCCGCGCGCGCCGGTCTCGGCGACGAACACCACCCGGGTGTCGAAGTAGCCCTTCTCGCCGGTCAGCCGCTCATAGATCTGGTCGGAGATCTTATGCGCCACCCGCCGCCAGTTCTCCTGGCTGGCGGTGAACTGCAGGCCCAGCAGTTGCTGTTCGGAGAACACGTCCCACAGCCGGAAATCGACCACCACGCGGTCGCCCTGGACGGTCACCTGGCCGTTGACCAGCGCCTGGGCGTTAATCTGCTTCCAGTCGGGGAAGCGTGGCTGCACCGCGGTGGTCAGGTCCTTCTCGATGAAGGTCGCCGGATCGAGGGGCCGGAACAGGCCGGAGCGCTGCAGGTTGGCGCCGATCACCTGGGCGATGTCGGCCCCGACCTGGCCGCCGCCGAAGGCGGGGACCGCGATCGGCAACGGCTGGACGTCGCCGCGGTTGACGTTGACCTCGATCTCGGCGCGGGCCGGCGCGACGCCTGCGCCGACGGCGAACAGGGCGGCGACAAGGGCGGCGGCCAGGGTTTTCAGATGTCTCGGCAAGCGGATCCTCATGAGCAGGCTTCGCGGGCGTTGAAGGTCACGTTGATCGTCTGACCGTAGAAATCCCGGGGCAGATTGCGGAATGGCGCGGCGGCGTAAACCGCGCTGACGGCGCGCTGGGCCGCGACCCGGCTGAGGGCGTTGTCGGTGCCCTGGATCTGGGCGCGCGGCTCGCCGGCCACCCCGCCCCCGGCGTTGAGGCGGAACCCCACCTTCACCACCACGGCGCGGCCCTCGGCGACGCCGCAGTTCGGGTTCCAGCGGCGCTGGAGCTCCTCGCTCAGGCCGTTCATCGCCGCCGCCACCTCGGCCGTGCCCTGGCCGCTGCGGGCCTCGGTCGCGGTGGCGGGCCGGCTCGGCCCCTTCGCCGCCGAGGACGGCTTGGCCATCTTGGAGACGCTGGCCTGCAGGGCGTCGAGATCGAGCCCCTTCTCCGCCTTCGCCGCCGGCTTGGCCGCGGCCTTCGGCGTCGGCTGCGGCGTCGGGGCCGGCTTCGGCGGCGTCGGCGTCGGCTTCGGGGTCGGCTGCGGGGCCGGCGGCTGCGGTTTCGGCTGCGGCGCCGGCGGCTGAACCTCCGGCGGGGCTTCGGGCACGGGCTGTTCGGTCTGCGCGGTCTGCGGCTCGGGCGCCTGGATCGCCGGCGCGAGTTCGGCCGGCGGCGCATTGCTCACGATGGTGACCGGCACGGCCGAGCCAACCTTGAGGTCACGCCCCCACGGCCAGGCGATCAGCAGCGCCGCGGCCACCGCGCCGTGCAGGGCCACGGAGCCGATCAGCGCAGGCGAGAGCTCGCGACCATTCACGGCGCGGCCGGCTCCGTCTCAGTTTGCGCGCCCGACGAGGGGCCGCCGGTGTCGGTGATCAGGTTGATCGAGGTGAAGCCCGAGGTGGAGAGCGCGGCCATCACCTGGGCGACGTTGGCGTAGGAGGCGCGGCCGTCGGCGCGCACGAAGATCGGCTTCTTGGCGTCGTCGCCGGCCATCTCGCGCAGCTGCGGGCCGAGGTTGGCGAACGGCACCGGCCGCTCGCCGATGAACACCGCCCCGTCGGCCTGGATCGAGACCGACAGCGGCTCGCGCTGGTCCTGGACCGCGCTGGCCTCGGTCTTCGGCAGCTCCAGCGGCACCCCGGCCGTCAGCAGCGGCGCCGAGATCATGAACACGATCAGCAGCACCAGCATCACGTCGACCAGCGGCGTGACGTTGATCTCCGACAGGGTGCCGCGCTGGCGGCCGCGGCGCCGGCGGCCGCGCCGGCCGCCGGCGGCGTAGGCGTCGTTGGCGGACAGCGCCATGGCTCAGCCCCGCTCCGCCAGCCGGCGCTGGATCGCGTGGCTGAGGTCGTCGGCGAAGCCCTCCAGCCGGGCGGCGTACTTGCCGGCCTTGGTCGAGAAGGCGTTGAAGGCGATGTAGGCCGGGATCGCCGCGATCAGGCCGACGGCGGTGGCGAACAGCGCCTCGGCGATCGCCGGGGCGACCACCGTCAGGTTGGTGTTCTTCTGCACGGCGATGGCCTGGAAGGCGTGCATGATGCCCCAGACCGTGCCGAACAGGCCGACGAACGGCGAGGCGGTGGCGACGATCGCCAGCACGCCCAGCCCGTCCTCCACCCGTGCGCTCTCACGGGCGATGATCGTGTCGAGCGCCCGGTCGATCCGCTGGATCAGGAAGGCGGTCTGACTGTCGGACTGCGGCTTGGCGCGCGAGTCGCGCCATTCGCGCAGCGCCGCCTGCAGCATGCGCGGCAGGGCGTGGCGCGGGCGCTCGCCGGCCTGGGCGGCGATGTCCTCGAGGCTCTGGCCCAAACCCACCTCGTTCTCGAAGCGGTTGGCCTCACGGTTGAGGGCGGCGAAGCGGAAGCTCTTGTCGAGGATCACCGTCCAGGACCAGAGCGAGGCCAGCGCCAGGCCGACCATCACCAGCTTCACCACCCAGTCGGCGCGCAGGAAGAGGGTGAGGAAGTTGAAAGTGTCGGGCGTGACGGCGTCCATTCGACCTTGGGCTCCGAGTCTTGAAACGAGTGCGTGGGGTTGGCTCGCGGGGATGGCGAACTTGTGGCGAGGCTAGAGCGCTTCGCCCTCTACGGGAATCCGTCGCAATGGCGCCACAGTCATTCCGGCGCCGCTTCAGTCGAAAAACGGCTTCAGCGCCAGCACCAGATCGGCCGGCGGGCGCCGCGCCCGCCCGGAGAGATCGATGCAGGCGGCCTCGACCTCGGCCTCGGCGATCAGCTCCTCGCCGCGCAGGATGCGCTGGCGGACGAACAGCCGCGGCCCGCGCACCGCCTGGTAGCGGGTGCGCACCTGCAGGGCGTCGTCGATCCGCGCGGCCCGACGGAAGTCGATCGCCAGCTTGGTCACGGTGAAGGCCAGCGGGTCCGGCCGCTCCAGCAGCGCGGCGTGGGCGATCCCGGCCAGCCGCAGGAAGTCGGTGCGGCCGCGCTCGAAGAACCGCACATAGCCGCCGTGATAGACCACGCCGGTGAAGTCGGTGTCCTCGTAATAGATCCGCACCGGCAGCACGTGCTCGCGGCCATCCAGCCAGCCGGCGCTGGGTTCGTTCCGTTCGGTCATGTCCCGCTCCAGATCGGGTGCGGTTGAAGCCTCAGACGGCCCTGACGGCAACCCCCCGCCATCCCCTTCCGTCCTGGCCCGGCTTGTCCGGGCCATCCAGCCCGAAGCGTCGGCCGCCGTTGCAGCGGAGCGACATCGGGGCGGGTCGCACGGACGACCGGGCGATGACGGGCTTAGGAACCCCGCCGTCCTACTCGAACAGATCCGTCGCCGGCGGCCGGCCCGCGGGCGGCGGGGCGGTGAGGCCGAGGTGGGCGTAGGCCTTGGCGGCGGCCATGCGGCCGCGCGGCGTGCGCTGGATGAAGCCCTGCTGCAGCAGGAAGGGCTCGATGACGTCCTCGACCGCGTCGCGCGCCTCGGCGATGGCGTAGGCCAGGGTCTCCACCCCGGCCGGGCCGCCGGCGTAGTTCTCGATCAGCGCCCGCAGGTAGCGGCGGTCGAGCGAATCCAGCCCCATCTCGTCGACGTCGAGCCGGGCCAGCGCCGAGGCCGCGGCCTTGCGGCCGATCAGCTCGACGCCGTCGGCGGCGGCGAAGTCGCGCACCCGGCGCAGCAGCCGGCCGGCGACCCGCGGCGTGCCGCGCGCGCGGCAGGCGATCTCGGCGGCGCCCTCGTCGGCCAGCGACAGCCCCATCTTGGCGGCCGCGCCCTTCAGCACCCAGGCGAGTTCGTCGTGGGTGTAGAACTCCAGCCGCAACGGAATGCCGAAGCGGTCGCGCAGCGGCGTGGCCAGCAGGCCCGCCCGGGTGGTCGCCGCGACCAGGGTGAAGGGCGCCAGGTCGATGCGGATCGAGCGCGCCGACGGGCCCTCGCCGATCACCAGGTCGAGCACGTGGTCCTCCATCGCCGGATAGAGGATCTCCTCGACGTTGGCCGCCAGCCGGTGGATCTCGTCGATGAACAGCACGTCGCGCGGCTCGAGGTTGGTGAGGATCGCCGCCAGGTCGCCGGCCTTGGCCAGCACCGGCCCGGAGGTGGCGCGGAAGTTCACCCCCAGCTCGCGGGCGACGATCTGCGCCAGCGTCGTCTTGCCCAACCCCGGCGGGCCGAACAGCAGCACGTGGTCGAGCGCCTCCGAACGGGCCTTCGCCCCTTCGATGAACACCCGCAGGTTGGCCTTCACCTGCTCCTGGCCGACGAACTCGCCCAGCGTCTGCGGCCGCAGCGCCTTGTCGTGACCCTCGAACGGCTGGGCGTCGCCGGAGACGATGCGGGTCATGGGGCGGTCCTGAGGAATAAGGCGCCGCCGGCGCCGAACGCCCCCTCAGTCAGCTTCGCTGACAGCTCCCCCGCATTGCGGTGGAGCATCTGGGCCGAGATCCTCCACCGCAAAGCGGGGGAGGTGGATCGCGCCGCAGGCGCGAGACGGAGGGGGCGTTCTGGAACTCCCCTCACCGCCCCAGCTCCTGCAGGGCGGCCTTGATCACCGCCGGCGGCTCGGCGTCCTCGCCGAGGCGGATCACCGCCTGCTCGACGACACGGCGGGCGTTCGGCTCGGCGACGCCGAGGCCCATCAGCGCGGCGACCGCCTCGCCGGCGACCGACGGGCGCAGCGGCTCGGCGGCCGGGCTCAGCGGCGTCGGATGGAAGCCGCCGGCCGAGAGGTCCGCCAGCGGCTTGCCCTTCAGCTCGGTGACGATGCGCTGGGCGAGCTTCGGGCCCACCCCTTGGGCGCGGGCGACCGCGGCCTTGTCGTCGCGCGCGGCGGCCGAGGCCAGCTCGGCCGGCGGCAGCACGTCGAGCACCGAAAGCGCCGCCTTCGGCCCGACCCCCTGGATCGCCCGCAGCGCCAGATAGGCCTTGCGATCGTCGCGCGACAGAAACCCGTAGAGGGTCATGCCGGTCTGCTCGCCCCACTGGGTCTCGACGTGCAGCACCGCCTCCTCGCCGATCGCCGGCAGGCGCGACAGGGTGCGTGCGCCGCAGCGGACCACGTAGCCGACGCCGACCACGTCGATCAGCGCCTCCTCCTCGCCGACCTCGGCGACGACGCCGCGCAGCCGGCCGATCATGCGAGGCGCTCCAGGCGCCGGGGGAGAGGATTCATGTTCGACATCTGTTCCAGATAACCTGCGCCGCGGGACCGGATCAATCGCCCGGCGTCAGGCGTAGGCGCGGGCGGTGCGGTGATGCGCATGGGCGATGGCCACCGCCAGCGCGTCGGCGGCGTCGGCGCTCGCCGCGCCGGCGGTCGGCAGCAGCCGGCGGATCATGAAGCCGACCTGATCCTTGTCGGCGGCGCCGGTGCCGACCACCGCCTTCTTCACCACCGTGGCGGCGTACTCCGCGACCGGCAGCCCGGCGCGCGCCGGGGCGATCAAGCAGCAGGCGCGCGCATGGCCAAGCTTGAGGGTGGAGGCGGCGTTGGTGTTGACGAAGGTCTCCTCGACCGCGGCCTCGTCGGGCGCCTGATCGGCGATCACCGCGACCAGCCCCTCGAACAGCACCAGCAGCCGCTCGGCGAACGGCAGGGTCTCCTTCGGCGCGATGACCCCGTGGGCGACATGGGCGATGCGCGCGCCGCTGACCGCCACGACGCCCCAGCCGGTGCGGCGCAGCCCCGGATCGAGGCCCAGGATGCGGACCGGGCGAATCGCAGCGTTCGTCATATGTTCCGAGACCATGCCCCATCTGGCGCGCGAATGCTTGACGAAAGGTGGATGCGCGCCGGCCCACAAATGTTGGGAACCCGACACAGGCTGCGGGCCTTGTAGCGCTGTGTCCGAGCCATTCGACAACCCGGCCGACGAGCCCGACGGTGAGGCCGAAAGCGTCGCGCGCGTCCTGCGCCAGCAGATCGCCGCGGTGCGGGCCCACATGGAGGCGCACCGCGAGGTGATGGAGGCCGCCGGCCTCACCACGCCCCGGCCGCCCAAGGATCCCGAGGCCGCCGAGCGCTGACGACCCCAGGGGCGCAAAGAATCGCCGCCCGCGTGCACCGGACTTTAAGCCTGTTCATCCTAGCTAAGTCTCGGGCGCCAAACGCGCACGGGGACATGAGGACGACCATGGCGAAGCCTGTCTCGCCGATCCGGCTGCTGCTCGTCTGCGACGACGAGGCCAACCGCAACCTGCTGCGCCGACGCTTCACCCGCGTCGGCTACGAGGTGATGGAGGTCGCCGACGCGGCCAGGGCGCTGTCGCTGGTGGCGATGATCCCCTACGATCTGGCGATCGTCGACGTGACCGAGCCCGAGGCCGACGACTTCAATCTGCTGCGCCGCATGCGCGAGACCCGCAGCCGCAGCGAGCTGCCGATCCTGATGGTCGTCGACCGCGCCGCCGGCGAGGAGGCGCGCGAAGCGCTCGAACTCGGCGCCGACGACTGCATTCCCCGCCCGGTCGACCTCGAGCTGGCCTATGCGCGCGCCGCGATGCAGCTGCGCCGCCCGCGCGCGACGGACATCAACCACGCGCTGGAAATCAACTTGGTGAAGCTGCAGGAGGCGGTGGTCCGCGCGGAGAACACCGCCGCCATGCTGGCCCACCTCGGCCACGAGGTGCGCACCCCGCTGGCCGGCGTGCTGCGCGCCGCCGGCGTGCTCACCCGGATCTGCGTGACGCCGGAACTGAAGAAGGTCGTCGAGCTGGTCGAGGCCTCGGCCGGGACGCTCGAGCGGCTGCTGATCGAGGCGCTGGAGCATGGCGACCGCCGCAGCCGGACGCCGCGGGAGGTGCTGCGCGTGCTGTCGGCCGACGACGACGCGGAGAGCCGGCAGGCGATGCGCGGCATGCTCGACGCCGCCGAGACGCCGATCGACCTGGTCGAGGTGGCCACCGGGCTGCAGGCGGCGCTGGCCGCCGAGGCCAGCATGGTCGACCTGATCCTGGTCAACGTCTCCACCGCCGAGTCGATCGCCGGCATCCGCGCGATCCGCCGCACCGAGCGGCAGGCGAAGGCCCGGCGCACGCCGGTCCTGGCGATCGCCCCCGACAGCGAGGCGGGCGCCCAGGCGCTGGCCGCCGGGGCCGACCTGTCGATGTGCCGGCCGGTGACCGCCGCCGGCCTGCTGGCCGCGCTGGCCGCCGCGCTCAGCCGCGAGTCCGAGGACCTCAGCGCGGTCGCCTAGCCCCTGTCCTGCCTGACAAGTCAGGCGGGATAAACAGGGTCGTCGTCTTTGGCTCTAGCGGCCCCGCTGGACGCGCGGCGCGGGGGATGCCAAGCCTCGCGCCCATGGCCGATCCGATCTTCGCCAACCTGCCGACGACCATCTTCGAGGAGATGTCGGGCCTGGCGCGCGAGCTGGGCGCGCTGAACCTCGGCCAGGGCTTCCCCGACGATCCCGGGCCGGAGGCGGTGCGCGCCAAGGCCGCCGACGCCCTACTGCACGGCTACAACCAGTACCCACCGATGGCCGGCCTGCCGGAGCTGCGTCAGGCGGTGGCGGACCACTACGCCCGCACACAGGGGCTGGCGCTGGACTGGGCGAGCGAGGTCACCATCACCTCCGGCGCGACCGAGGCGCTGGCCGCAGCCTTCCTCGGCCTGATCGAGGCTGGCGACGAGGTGGTGGTCTTCCAGCCGGTCTACGACGCCTACCTGCCGCTGATCCGCCGCGCCGGCGGCGTGCCGAAGCTGGTCCGCCTGTCGCCGCCGCACTGGCGCTTCGACCGGGCGATGCTGGAGGCGGCGTTCAGCGAGCGCACCCGCTTCGTGGTGCTGAACACCCCGATCAACCCGGCCGGGGTGGTGCTGCCGGAGGCCGACCTGACGCTGCTCGCCGAGTTCTGCGTCCGCTACGACGTCACCGCGATCTGCGACGAGGTCTGGGAGCAAGTGGTGTTCTCCGGCGCCGTCCACCGGCCGCTGATGGCCCAGCCCGGCATGCGCGAACGCACGGTGAAGATCGGCTCCGCCGGCAAGATGTTCGGCCTGACCGGCTGGAAGGTCGGCTTCCTGTGCGCCGCCCCGGCGCTGACCCGCACCCTGGCCCGCGCCCACCAGTTCCTGACCTTCACCACGCCGCCGAACCTGCAGATGGCGGTGGCGTTCGGCCTGGAGACCGGCGCCGACTGGTTCGCCGCCATGCCGCGCGGGCTGGAGCGCTCGCGCGATCGGCTGGCGGCGGGGCTGGCGCGCGAGGGCTTCGCCGTGCTGCCGGCGCAGGGCACCTATTTCCTCAACCTCGACCTCGCCGCCTCCGGGATCGACGAGCCCGACCGCGCCTTCGCCCTGCGCGCGGTGAAGGAGGCCGGCGTCGCCTCGATCCCGGTCTCGGCGCTCTACGAGGCGGCCCCGGTCACCCACATCCTGCGCCTTTGCTTCGCCAAGCGCGACGCGGTGCTCGACGAGGCGGTCGAGCGCCTGGCGAAGGCGCGCGAGCTGAGCCGGGCGCGCTAGCCCAGCTGCTCCCCTCAGGGGGAGCTGTCGCGAAGCGACTGAGGGGGTCCAGGCGCAAAGCGTCGCGGGCTTCAACCCCCTCCGGTCCTCCGGGCCACCTCCCCCTGCGGGGGAGGATCTAGTTCTCGCGCAAATCACGCCCCTGCCCGCTTGCCGGACGCCGCGGGGACCAATAACTGCTAGACGAGCATTCTCGGCTTGCGGGCGGGCGGCAAAGCGGCTCGTCTGGAAGCGGACGCCTTAGGAGATCCCATGACCAAGTGGACGGCCTTGCTGGACGATGACGGCGACGACGACGACAAGGGCCGCCAGCCCGACATGCCGATGACGGCCGGCCCGGTCCAGAACGCGCTGTTCAAGTCGCGGACGGTCCTGGTGTTCGGCGAGATCGACATGCGCCTGGCCGAGCGGGTCACCGCCCAGCTCACCGCGCTCGCCGCTGAAAGCGACGCGCCGATCCGGATGCTGATCAACTCGCCGGGCGGCCACGTCGAGAGCGGCGACACTGTCCACGACATGATCCGCTTCTGCGGCGCGCCGGTGACGGTGATCGGCACCGGCTGGGTGGCCAGCGCCGGCGCCCACATCTTCCTCGGCGCCGAGAAGAAGAACCGCCTCTGCCTGCCGAACACCCGCTTCCTGCTGCACCAGCCGGCCGGCGGCATGCGCGGCCAGGCCTCGGACATCCAGATCGAGGCCGAGCAGATCATCCGCATGCGCGACCGCGTGAACCGGATGATCGCCGCCGAGACCGGTCAGTCGGTCGAGCGGATCGTCAAGGACACTCAGCGGAACTTCTGGATGAACGCCGAGGAAGCGATCGAGTACGGCATCGTCTCCCGGATCATCAAGAACACCTCCGAGGTCTGAGGCCGTGCCGGCGTGGTGGCGGGGCGCCGTCCTCTACCACGTCTACGTGCGCAGCTTCTTCGACTCCGACGGCGACGGCCATGGCGACCTTGCGGGCGTCATGGCCAAGCTGGATTATATTCAGGGCCTGGGGGTCGACGGGATCTGGCTGTCGCCGATCCACCCCTCGCCGAACCGCGACTGGGGCTATGACGTCGCCGACTTCGACGGCGTCCAGGCCGACTACGGCACCCTCGAGGATTTCGACCGCCTGCTGGAGGCCGCCCACGAGCGCGGCCTGAAGGTCGTCCTCGACGAGGTGCTAGCCCACACCTCCGACGAACACCCCTGGTTCCTCGAGAGCCTGACCGGCGGCCCCGACGGGCCCAAGGCCGACTGGTACGTTTGGGCCGATCCGCAGGCCGATGGAACCGCGCCGAACAACTGGCTGTCGGTGTTCGGCGGTCCGGCCTGGTCCTACCAGCCCAAACGGCGGCGGCACTACCACCACAAGTTCCTGCGCCAGCAGCCGAAGCTGAACTGGCGCCAGCCGGCGGCCCGCGAGGCGGCGCTGGCGGTGCTCGACCGCTGGCTGGCGCGCGGCGTCGACGGCTTCCGCCTGGATGTCGCCAACGCCTATCTCCACGACCCCGAGCTGACCGACAATCCGGCCACGCCGGCCGAGGCGCGGACTGCGGCCCACTGGGGCCACGCCGGCAACCTCCAGCGCCACCTCCACGACGCCAACCTGGAGGAGAACTGCGCGCTGATGGACGCGGTGCGCCGCCGGGTCGAGGCGCACGGCGACGACCGCTTCGTGTTCGGCGAGTTTTCCGAGGAGGAGGCGCGCTGCGGCGCCTATCTCGCGCCGGACGAGGGCCTCCACTCGGCCTACACCTTCGTCCTGCTGCTGCAGGACCAGCTCACCCCGGCCTTCGTGCGCGAACATTACGCGACGCTGTCGGCCTTCCCGGCGCACTGGCCGACGATCTCGTTCTCCAACCACGACGTGCCGCGCACGGTCAGCCGGTTCGGCGGGGCTGCGCCGGCGCCGGATCTCGCCCGGCTGATGTTCGCCCTGCTGCTCAGCCTGAAGGGCACGACGCTGATCTACCAGGGCGAGGAGCTCGGCCTGCCGCAGGCCAGGCTCGCCCGCAGCCAGTTGCGCGATCCGGTCGGCGACCTCTACTGGCCCTACGACGGCGGCCGCGACGGCTGCCGCACGCCGATGCCGTGGGACGCCGACCTGCCCAACCTCGGCTTCAGTGACGGCGAGCCCTGGCTGCCGGCCGCGTCCGAGCATCGCCGCCTGACCGTCGCCGACCAGGAGGCCGACCCGGACTCGAACCTGGCCTTCGCCCGGCAGATGATCGCCCTGCGCAAGGGCTCGCCGGCGCTGACCCTGGGCGACCTGGAGTTCCTCGACGCGCCGGATCCGGTGCTGGCCTTCGTACGCCGCTGGGAGGACGAGGCGGTCGCCTGCGTGTTCAACCTGAGCGACGCGCCGCGCTTCGTCGAACTGCCGACGGTCGCCGGCGGCGCCCTGCACCCGGTGCGCGCCGCCGACGCCGACCTCCGCGGCGGCTCCCTGGGCCTGGCCCCCTGGGCCGCGGCGTTCGTGGAGTTGCGGGGGTAGGGCCCCATTCCGTTGGTCATCGCCGGCTTGTCCGGGCGACCCATCCCAAGGTCGTTCCACAGCTGCCGAGGCCGGCGCCTTGGGCTGGATGGCCCGGACAAGCCGGGCCAAGACGGATGGAATCTCTCTCCTCCGGTCATCCCCGCGAAAGCGGGGACCCAGGCTTTTTTTGATCTATCTCTTGTGGTCGAAGGCCGATGCAGCCTTACAACGCAATACACCTGGATCCCCGCTTTCGCGGGGACGAGCGGTAGAGAGAATGGCCGAAGGCGACGCCAAGACCAGCCGCAGCGAGACGCGATTCGGCCAGGGCTACCTGACCGACATCTGGTACTTCGCCGCGCTCTCCAGCGAGCTGAAGCCGGGCAAGCTGGCGCGCCATGAGATCCTTGGCGAACCGGTGCTGCTCGGCCGCGCGCCGTCCGGCAAGCTGTTCGCGCTGCGCGACATCTGCCCGCACCGCGCCGCACCGCTGTCGGCCGGCCGCTTCACCGCCGAGCCCGGCGGGGCGCCGAGCGTCGAGTGCCCCTACCACGGCTGGCGGTTCGGCGCGGACGGGGCCTGCACGGCGATCCCCAGCCTGGTCGACGACCAGGCGATGGACGTCAGCCGGATCCGCGTGCGCCGCTATCCGGTGGCCGAAAGCCAGGGGCTGGTGTTCGTCTGGATGGCCAGCGAGGCCGCGCGCGAAGCCGAGCCGAGCGAGCCGCCGCCGACCTTTCCCGGCGTCGTCGGCGGCGCGCCGAAGCTGGTCGACCGGATGGCGTTCGACGCGCACATCGATCACGCGGTCGTCGGCCTGATGGACCCGGCGCACGGCCCCTACGTGCACCAGCAGTGGTGGTGGCGCTCGGCCAAGAGCCAGCACGAGAAGGCCAAGCGCTTCGAGCCGCGCGAGGCGGGCTTCGCCATGGTGCGCCACGAGCCGTCGAAGAACTCCCGGGCCTATGCGGTGCTGGGCGGCGAGCCGCTGACCGAGATCACCTTCCGCATTCCCGGCCTGCGCTGGGAGCATGTCACCGTCGGCAAGCGCCAGGTGCTGTCGCTGACCTGCCTGACGCCGGTGCACGAGACCAAGACCCGGATCACCCAGATCATCTGGTCCGACCATCCGGCCTTCGTGCTGCTGAAGCCGCTGATCGCCGCCGGCGCGCGCGCCTTTCTGCGGCAGGACGGCGACATGGTGAACCTGCAGAACCAGGGGCTGAAGTACGACCCGGCCCTCTTGTGGGTCGACGACGCCGACCGGCAGGCCAAGTGGTACCAGCAGCTGAAACGCGAATGGACCGCCAGCCGCAAGGCCGGCCGCCCGTTCGTCAATCCGGTGGAGCCGGTGACGCTGCGCTGGCGCAGCTAGTGTCCCGATTCCGAAGTTCGCTTGCGCATTGTGGCGGCTCTGGCGAACTTCGAAATCGATCAGGACACTAGCAAGCATATGTTTCTAGTGTGCTTTACGGATCTGAAGTTCGCTTCGGCGCATGACCGATGTGCAGGCGAACTTCAGATCCAGCACACTAGGACCGTTCTGACTTAACAAGAGACTGGACCTGCGCCGTGCAACATGCGTTCACGGGGCGTGGACCACCGGCTGTCATACTATGCGCGGGTCCTGGGAGGCTTCGCGATCACCGCCCTGCTGCTCGGCGGAGTGGCGTTGCGCGTGACCAGTTGCGCGCCCGTGCCGAAGCCCGGGCTGGCCCCGCCGGCGGCGCCGCCGGCCGAGCTGGCGCACGACTGCCAAGCCCCGGCCTTTGAGCACGCCGCCAGCGTCAACCAGAGCTCGCTCAAGGCGCTGCCGTGGACGCCGTTCGGCCGCAACGAGGTCGGTTGGCGGATCTACGCCCCGCTGATCGCCCGCGAGATCGGCGTCGACTGCCCGCCGAGCTCCAGCGGCTTCGCCCAGGCGCTCGCCGCCTGGCAGCAGCGCCAGGGCATGCCGGCCGACGGCCTGGTGAGCCAGGCGACCTTCCTGCACATGAAGGGCGACATGCAGGGCCGCCGGCCGATCCTGCTGCTCTCCGCCCAGGGGATCTGCGCGGCGCCGGCCGACGAGCGGCGCCTGGCGGCGGCGCAGCCCGGCGAGATCCTCGGCGACAAGGTGGTCAAGCTGCGCCCGGCCGTGCTGGCGGCCTACCGGCGGATGGCCGAGGCCGCGCGCGCGGAGGAGCCGGCGATCGCCGCCGATCCCGAACTGCTGCGGATCTTCTCCGGCTATCGCAGCCCGAGCTACGACGCCGCGCGCTGCGAGGCCCAGCAGAACTGCAACGGCCGCGAACGGGCGCTCTGCTCGCCGCACCGCACCGGCCTGGCAGTGGACCTCTATCTCGGCCACGCGCCGGGGTTCCTGGCCGACGCCAGCGCCGACGCCAACCGGCTGCATCTGAGCGAGGGACGCGCCTACCGCTGGCTGGTGGCCAACGCCGACCGCTTCGGCTTCGTCAACTACCCGTTCGAGCCGTGGCACTGGGAATGGACCGGCGAGGCCCCGAAGGTGTCCCCCAGCGGCGGGGCGGTCGTGCGCGCCGTTCAGTAGGCCGCGCGGACGCTAGGCTCAGCGCGGGCTGAAGCCCGCCGCGATGAGGCCGATCTGCCGGTCCATCACCGCAATCATCTGCGCGGCGCTGGCGTTCTCCCAGGCAGCCAGGCGATAGGTCCAGGCGTAAGCGGCCATCAGCAGGTCGACGACCCCGCTCACGTCCGTCGCCCGATCGACGTCGCCGCTCGCGACCCCCGCAGTCAGGCAGTCCTCGACCAATCCCTTGAGCCGAGGGTTGCGGCCGAACGGGCGCGCGTCGGGCCCGAGCGTCCAGTCGTAGGCCGCCGCGATGTGCGCCAGGAACAGCTGCACGTGGCGGATTTCGAAATCGAAGTGGAGGGCGAACATCGACCGCAGGCGGTCGGCGGTCGAGCCGCGCAGATGCGGGATGACCTGGTCGAGCTCGGCGTAGAGCGCCTCGAGCCGGGCCTTCATCACCTCGCTGAGGATTTGGCCCTTCGAGGCGAAGGTGGTGAAGACGCTGCCGACCGACACGCCCGCCAAGGTGGCGATCTGCCGGATGGTGGCGCCTTCATAGCCCTGGGTCGCGAACAGCTCGCGGGCGGCGACGAGCACGCGTTCGCGCGTCGCCGCCTTCTGGACCTGGCGAACCCCCGCCCCGCTCAAATCCTAGCCCCGCCGCGCGCCGGCGAGGAGGATGCGGATCTGGTCGCGCGACCGGGCTTGCAGCGCCTCGACGCTCCAGCCCTCGAAGATCGCCTGCGGGTAGTTGGACAGGTAGGACTCGTAGAGCATCTGCGCGCGCAGCTTGACCTCGGCTTCCTGGCTCAGCTCGCCGCGCTCGACGCCGGCGTTGAGCTGGTCGAGGATCAGCTGCTGGATGTCGCTGAGCGGCTCGAGCTTGCGGAACACCTCGCCGTCCTTCGGCGCCCAGGAGACGCTGAACGCGGCGCGGGCCAGCGGCATCTGCGACTGGTAGAAGTGGTAGCCGGCCGAGAAGATCTTCAACAGCGCTTCTTCGACGTTGCGCGCCCGGGTCACCGCCTCGCGCATCTCGGCGACGATCTTGGCGATGTCCGAGATCATGATCTCGCGGAACAGGTCGGACTTGTCGCTGAAGTTGGCGAACACCGCGCCGGTCGACATGCCTGCGGCCGAGGCGATGTCGCGGATGGTGGCGCCTTCGTAGCCGTGCTCGCTGAACAGCTTGCGGGCGGCGGCGATCACCTTGATGCGGGTCTGCTGCTTGGCCAGCGCGCGGCGGGTCGGCCCCTTCACGCGGGCCTCGCTGGTGATCTCGTTCGGGGAAACGTGTTTCATCGACTCCGACCTTTCGTGAGCGCGCGAACGCGCTCGATTGGATCCATAGGCAACTACGCTCGCTCCCCGTCGTCACCGGCAGCCGGCTTGGACGATTCGCACCGCCGCGTCAGCCCGAAGCCGGGCGCAAGGTGGCAAGTAGCCGCTCGTTGAACATGTTCACGGCGCGGGCGCCTGATTCCGTCGCTTTCCAGCGGACGATCCCCTCGCTGCCCGCAAGTCGATGAAGTCGACTCGGTGAACATGCTCAACGAGCGTTGAGCGGCGGCGGAATAGGTCGATCCTGTGTGGCCGGCAACCCTGCAAAGCCCTAAATTGGTGCAATGGACATCTTCAGCTACCTGATCCCGGCCGCCCTCGCCGCGGTCACCATCGTGCTCGCGCTGGGCATCTATTCGCTCTATCGCGGCGGCGACTTCGGGCGCTCCTACTCCAACAAGCTGATGCGGCTGCGGGTGGTCACCCAGGCGATCGCCGTGGCGGTCCTGGTGGGCGCCCTGCTCTGGCGGGCAAACCACTGAATGGTCACGCTAAATCGAATCTACACCCGCACCGGCGACAAGGGCCGCACGCGGCTGGCGACCGGCGAGAGCATCAGCAAGACCGACCGGCGGGTCGAGGCCTACGGCGCGGTCGACGAGACCAACGCCTGCCTCGGCATGGCGCGGCTGCACACCGGCGGCGACGCGGCCTTTGATGCGATGCTTGGTCGCATCCAGAACGAGCTGTTCGATCTGGGCGCCGACCTCGCCACTCCGCCGAAGCCGGACGAGGCGGAGGGCGCGGCGCTGCGCATCCTCGACAGCCAGGTCGAGCGGCTGGAGGCCGAGATCGATGCGCTGAACGCCGACCTGCCCGGCTTGACCTCCTTCATCCTGCCCGGCGGGACTCCGGCGGCGGCGGCGCTGCACCTGGCGCGCACCGTCTGCCGGCGGGCCGAGCGCGAGGCGGTGCGGCTGGTCGAGAGCGGCGCGCCGACGAGCCCGTCGGCGCTGCGCTACCTCAACCGCCTGTCCGACCTGCTGTTCGTCGCCGCCCGCTACGCCAACGACCGCGGCGCGAGCGAGGTGCTCTGGAAGGCCGGGGCGACGCGATAAATCACCCGCTCATCCCGGCGAAGGCCGGGACCCAGGTGGCGCGCAGGAGCGCCGGCCGATTGTTCCCGAGTTCAGACCTTCGAGCGCTCAAGCTGGACCTGGGTCCCGGCCTTCGCCGGGATGAGCGGAATTTGGCGTTGCCTACTTCGGCTCGCGGCCCAGGGCCTTCAGCGCCTCGGCGCGGGCCTGCGGGTCGGCGATCACCCGGCCGGTGATGTCGGAGATCAGGATCGGCTGGGCGCACACCCGCTGGGAGTTGTCCCACCATTTGCGGGCCCGCTCGCAGTTCTGTTGCGGCGCGATCCAGCCAAACTGCCAGATCAGCATGCTGACGGTGAGCACCGCGAAGATGGCGAGGAAGATGAGCTTGAGCCGCTCGAGCGTCCGGTTCATGGGCCGTTCTTAATCGTCTGCACGGCCCTTCGCTAGCCGTTCGCCCTGGCGGAATTGCGGCGTGGGGAAGCTGCGCGACTTGCAATGCGCGCCCAAACCGCTATTGCCCCCTTCGACCGAATTTCCGCCATGCAATTTACGAGGCCTTGTCGACCATGAAGGTGTTGGTCCCGGTCAAGCGGGTTATTGACTACAACGTGAAGGCGCGGGTGAAGCCCGACCAGTCGGGCGTCGACCTGGCCAACGTGAAGATGTCGATGAATCCGTTCGACGAAATCTCCGTGGAAGAGGCCGTGCGCCTCAAGGAGAAGGGCGTCGTCAGCGAAATCGTCGCCGTCTCCGTCGGCCCGACGCAAGCGCAGGAAACCCTGCGCACCGCGCTGGCCATGGGCGCCGACCGCGCCATCCTGGTGAACGCCGAAGCTCAGGACCTGGAGCCGCTCGCGGTCGCCAAGGTGCTGAAGGCGGTGATCGCCGAGGAAGCGCCGGAAGTCGTGCTCATCGGCAAGCAGGCGATCGACGGCGACAACAACGCCGTCGGCCAGATGCTGTCCGCGCTGCTCGACTGGCCGCAGGCGACTTTCGCCTCGAAGGTCGAGATCGACGGCGGCAAGGCCAAGGTCACCCGGGAAGTCGACGGCGGCCTGCAGACGCTGGAAGTCGACCTGCCGGCGGTGATCACCGTCGACCTGCGCCTCAACGAGCCGCGCTATGCGTCCCTGCCGAACATCATGAAGGCGAAGAAGAAGCCGCTCGACGTGAAAGAGCTGGCTTCGCTGGGCGCCGACACCGCCCCGCGCCTGAAGGTGGTGAAGGTCAGCGAGCCGCCGAAGCGCGCTGGCGGCGTCAAGGTCGAGAGCGCCGCCGAACTCGTCAGCAAGCTCAAGACCGAAGCGGGGGTCCTCTAATGGCCGTTCTCGTTATCGCCGATCACGACAACGCGTCGCTGAAGGACTCCACCCACAAGACCGTCACCGCGGCGCAAGCCATCGGCGGCGACGTCGACGTGCTGGTCGCCGGCAAGGACGCCAAGGCTGCCGCCGAGGCCGCCAGCAAGATCGCCGGCGTCCGCAAGGTGCTGCTGGCCGAGAGCGCCGAGCTGGGCCAGGGCCTGGCCGAGGCGTTCCAGGACCTCGTCGTGCCGCTCGCGGCCAACTATGACGCGGTGCTGACCCCGGCCACCGCCCAGGGCAAGAACCTGTCGCCGCGCATCGCCGCCAAGCTCGACGTGTCGCAGATCTCCGACATCATCGAAGTGGTCGACGCCAACACCTTCGTGCGGCCGATCTACGCCGGCAACGCGCTGGAGACGGTGCAGTCGAGCGAAGCCAAGAAGGTCATCACCGTCCGTCCGACCGCCTTCAAGGCGGCGGCGGAAGGCGGCTCGGCCGCGGTCGAAACCGTTGCGGCTCCGGCCGCTCCGGCCAAGACCCGCTTCGTCGGCCAGGAACTGGTGAAGTCGGCGCGTCCGGAACTCACCGGCGCCAAGATCGTCGTCTCCGGCGGCCGCGCGCTCGGCTCGGCCGAAGAGTTCCAGCGGGTCATCGAGCCGCTCGCCGACAAGCTCGGCGCCGCCGTCGGCGCCAGCCGCGCCGCGGTCGACGCCGGCTACGCGCCGAACGACTACCAGGTCGGCCAGACCGGCAAGGTCGTCGCTCCCGAGCTGTACGTGGCGGTCGGCATCTCCGGCGCCATCCAGCACCTGGCCGGCATGAAGGACTCCAAGGTGATCGTCGCGATCAACAAGGATCCGGACGCGCCGATCTTCCAGGTCGCCGACTACGGCCTGGTCGCCGACTACAAGACCGCCGTGCCGGAGCTCCTGGCTGCGCTCGGCTGATCCAGCCACAGTCGCCTGATCTGGCCAAAAGCCCCTGCGCGGTCCGCCGCGCAGGGGTTTTTTGTTTTGGCCTGCCGAGCCTGATCGGCTTCCATGTCATCAGCAACAATCGGGCGGTCGCCAGCGAACGCCCCCTCCGTCTCGGCGCGCATCGCGCCGGTCCACCTCCCCCGCTGCGCGGTGGAGGATCTGGGCGCAAGATGCTCCACCGCTTCAGCGGGGGAGCTGTCGGCGAAGCCGACTGAGGGGGCGTTCGGCGTTCTGCGGCTTCCCCGGAGAATCCTAGGGAGGGCACATGAACCAGGCTGCCGACTACGCCTTCCTGCACGGCGCCGGCGAAGGCGGCTGGCTGTGGGACGATCTGATCGCCGCGCTCTACCGACAGACCGACGGCCAGTTCGGGCGCGCGCTGGCGCTCGACGTGCCCGGCTGCGGCCAGAAGCCCGGCCGCGACGTCGAGGACCTGGGCCCCGACGAGATCGCCGCCGAACTGATCAACGACATCGTGGCGGCCGGCCTGAAGGACGTGATCCTGGTCGGCCATTCCTTGGCCGGAACCATCCTGCCGCGGATGGTCGCCCAGCGCCCGGACCTGTTCCGGCGACTGGTCTACGTCGCCTGCGCCGCGCCCGCGCCCGGACAAACCGCCTCGGAGATCTTCGGCGCGAGCCGGCGCGGCGAGAACCCCGACGAGATCGGCTGGCCGATCGACCCCCGGGCCTGCAGCGTCGAAGAACTGTTCGGCGTGCTCTTCTGGAACGACACCACGCCCGAGCAGACCGAGATGTTCCGCCGCCGCCTGCCCGAGAACCGCTGGCCGGCCCGCACCCAGGCGGCCCGCGACTGGCGCTACGATCACCTGGGGACGCCGCCGTCGACCTACGTCGTCTGCCTGCAGGACAACAGCGCCCCCGCCCGCTGGCAGGAGGTGTTCGCCGCGCGGCTGAAGTGCGAGCGGCTGGTGCGCATCGACGCCGGCCACCAGGCCATGGTCACCCGTCCGCATGCGCTCGCCGAAGTGCTGCGCATCGAAGCGGCGCTCTGAGAGCGCGAGGAGCGAGAAATATGAGCCAAGCTGTCGACTACGCCTTCCTGCACGGCGGCGGCCAGGGCGGTTGGGTCTGGGACGAGACGATCGAGGCGCTGGGCCGGCAGACCGACGGCGGCTTCGGCCGGGCGCTCAGGCTCGACGTGCCCGGCTGCGGCGCCAAGCGCGCCCGCAACACCGACAGCGTCAGCGTCGACGACATCGCCGCCGAACTGGTCGCCGACGTCGAGGCCGCGGGCCTGCGCGACGTGGTGCTGGTCGGCCATTCCCAGGCCGGCTGCATCCTGCCGAAGATGGTCGCGGCGCGGCCGGACCTGTTCCGCCGGCTGGTCTACGTCTCCTGCTCCTCGCCGCTCCCCGGACAGACGGTCATCGCCATGGTCGGCCAGAGCCTGCACGGCGAGAACCCCGACGAGGTCGGCTGGCCGGTGGATCCGAAGACCCACAGCATGGAAGAGCGCTACCTGCTGATGTTCTGCAACGACATGAGCCCGCTCGAGACCGCCGGCTTCCTCGGCAAGCTCGGCCACGACGCCTGGCCGATGCAGAGCTACGCGCACACCGACTGGAGCTACGACCACCTCGGCGCGGTTCCGGCGAGCTATGTCGTCTGCCTGCGCGACGGGATCCTGCCGGTGGCCTGGCAGGAACGGTTCGCCGAGCGCTACCACTGCCAGCGGATCGTGCGCCTCGACGCCGGCCACCAGGCGATGACCACGCGGCCGCATACGCTGGCCGAAGTGTTGCGACACGAGGCGGCCGCCTGAGCAGCCAACCACAGCCGGGGATTGCCGACACCGCGAATACTCAAGCTCGACGCGCATCTCCCGGTCGGCGTTTGGTTGCGGCGCAGCAAAAGCCTTGGCCACCACCGTAAAACGGATGTTAGAAAGCCGTCACAAGTACACGAGCGCACGCTCGTCGCGGTCAATGGGACCTGGCTTAAATGGTTGACATCAAAACCGTCGGCATCATCGGCGCGGGCCAGATGGGCTCCGGCATCGCTCATGTCTGCGCGCTGGGCGGCTACAATGTGCTGCTGCACGACGTGAGCGTCGAGCGGATCGAGGCCGGGCTGCAGACCGTCGAGCGCAACATGGCCCGCCAGGTGGCCCGCGGCCTCGTCAGCCAGGAAGACGTCGACGCGGCGCTGGGGCGCATCAAGGCGGCCGAGGAACTGCAGGACGTCGGCAAGTCGGACCTGGCGATCGAGGCGGCGACCGAGGACGAAAGCGTCAAGAAAACCATCTTCAAGGCGCTGTCGCCGCACCTCGGCCCGAAGACCCTGCTGGCCTCGAACACCTCGTCGATCTCGATCACCCGCTTGGCCTCGGCCACCGACCGGCCGGAAAAGTTCATCGGCCTGCACTTCATGAACCCGGTGCCGGTCATGAAGCTGGTCGAGATCATCCGCGGCATCGCCACGGACGCGGCCACCTACGAGATCGCCGTCAACTTCGCCAAGTCGCTCGGCAAGACCACCGCCAATGCCGAAGACTTCCCGGCCTTCATCGTCAACCGCATCCTGGTACCGATGATCAACGAGGCGATCTACACCCTGTACGAGGGCGTCGGCACCGTCGAGGCGATCGACAACGCCATGCGGCTGGGCGCCAACCACCCGATGGGCCCGCTCGAGCTGGGCGACTTCATCGGCCTCGATACGGTGCTTTCGATCATGAATGTGCTCTACGAAGGCCTTGCGGATTCGAAGTACCGTCCCTGCCCGCTGCTGGTGAAGTACGTCGAGGCCGGCTGGCTCGGCCGCAAGGCCGGCCGCGGCTTCTATGACTACCGCGGCGAAGCCCCCGTCCCGACGCGCTAGGCGCACTCCCTTACCTCCCCCGCGAAGCGGCGGGGGGGACCGCCCGCCGCAGAGCGGGCGGTGGAGGGGGCAGGCCACATTCGCGGCGCCGCCACCTCACTTTTGCTCAGCTTTCGAAACGGGGCAGCGGTGCGCGCCGCTCGCCCCCTCCACCACGCGCTCTTCGGCGCGTGGTCCCCCTCCCCCGCTCCGCGGGGGCGGTAGGCGCGTCTCTGAATTTTTCCATGACGACCTGTCGGCCCGGGTCATACTCCCGCGTCCTTCGAATGGAAACGAGGTCCGCCGCATGCTCTACGCCCTGCTCTGCTACAACGACGAAGACGTCGTCTGGTCCTGGACCAAGGAACAGGACGACGCCGTCATGGCGAAGATCAACGTCGTCCGCGAGAAGCTGATCGCCGAGAACAAGCTCGGCCCGTCGCTGCGGCTGCTGCCGACCACCGCCGCCACCACCCTGCGCAAGAGCGGGGTCGATCCGCTGGTGATCGACGGCCCGTTCGCCGAGACCAAGGAGCAGTTGCTCGGCTTCTACATCCTCGACGTCGCCGACCTCGAAGCGGCGCTGGCGATCTGCCGCGACCTCGGCGAGGCCAATCCCGGCGGCACCTACGAGATCCGCCCCGTGGCGCTCTACTTCGGCGACGAGCGGAAGGCCTCCGCATGACCGACCTGGCCTGGATCAACGGGGCGCTGATCGCCGCCCGGCCCCAGGCCGTCGGCGCGCTGCTGCGCTACTTCCGCGACCTGGACCAGGCCGAAGAGGCGTTCCAGGAAGCCTGCCTCAGGGCGCTGAAGAGCTGGCCGAAGAACGGCCCGCCGCGCGACCCGGCCGCCTGGCTGATCCTGGTCGGCCGCAACGCCGGCCTCGACGGGGTGCGCCGCCGCTCGCGCGACGCGGCCCTGCCGGACGAGGACGCGCTGTCCGACCTCGACGACGTCGAGGCGCCGCTGGCCGAGCGGCTCGACGGCTCGCACTACCGCGACGACGTGCTGCGGTTGCTGTTCGTCTGCGGCCATCCGGAGCTGCCGGCCACCCAGCAGATCGCGCTCGCCCTGCGCATCGTCGCGGGGCTGTCGGTGAAGCAGATCGCCCGCGCCTTCCTGGTCGGCGAGGCGGCGATGGAGCAGCGCATCACCCGCGCCAAGGCCCGCATCGCCAAGGCCGAGGTGCCGTTCGAGACGCCCGGCGCGGTCGAGCGGTCCGAGCGGCTCGCGGCGGTCGCGGCCATGCTCTACCTGGTGTTCAACGAGGGCTACTCCGCCGGCGACGGCGAGGCCCGCGCCCAGTTCTGCAACGAAGCGATCCGCCTGGCCCGGCTGCTGCTGCGGCTGTTCCCGACCGAGCCGGAGGTGATGGGGCTGACCGCGCTGATGCTGCTGCAGCACGCGCGCGTCGCCGCCCGCTTCGACGCCGACGGCCAGATCGTGCTGCTGGAGGATCAGGACCGCAGCCTCTGGAATCGCAAGCTGATCGCCGAGGGGCTGGCGCTGATCGACAAGGCCATGCGTCACCGCGCGCCGGGGGCCTATCAGGTGCAGGCGGCGATCGCCGCGCTGCACGCCCGGGCGGCGCGCTTCGCCGACACCGACTGGCGCGGCATCGAGCGGCTCTACGCCACCCTGGAGCTGCTTCAGCCCTCGCCGGTGGTCACCCTCAACCGCGCCTCGGCGCTCTCCAAGGTCGCCGGCCCCGCCGAGGCGCTGGAGATGATCGAACCGCTCGGCGCGCGGCTCGCCGGCTACTTCCACTTCCACGGCGCGCGCGGCGCGCTGCTGCTGCAGCTCGGCCGCACGGCCGAGGCGCGGACCTGTTTCGACCAGGCCATCGCCCTGGCTAACACCGCCGCCGAGGCCAACCACATCCGTCAGCATCTCGACCGGCTGACGCAGGATTCCGCGCAGGCGATGTCGGCGCAGCCCGACGCCGCGCGTCCTTGAGAGGTCAACCCCGCCCGAAGGAGGCCTGAAGATGTCGAGTTCCGAAGCGCAAGCCGCGCCCAAAGCCCAGCCGAAGTGCGGCCTGGTCGCCTATCTGCAGCTGGACGGCGCCGTCGCCGCGGCGAAGTTCTACGAAAAGGCGTTCGGCGCCGAGATCGCCGCCATGCATCCGCCGGACGACAACGGCCGGACCATGCACGTGCACCTCTACATCAACGGCGCGTCGCTGATGATCGCCGACTTCTATCCCGAGCACGGCCAGCCTGCCGTCAAGCCGCAGGGCTTTAGCCTGGCGCTGATGGCGACCGACATCCACAAGCAGTTCCAGCGCGCCGCCGACGCCGGCTGCGAAGTGACCATGCCGGTGCAGGAGATGTTCTGGGGCGACCTCTACGGCCAGCTCAAGGACCCCTACGGCGTCGACTGGGCGCTGAACCAGCCGGTGAGCTGAACCCCACTATGTCATCCCGGAAGGCGCGCAGCGGCTGTCCGGGATCCATGCACACGGCGCGCCCGGAGAATGCGCGGCGGCCTCAGTGTTCATGGGTCCCGGTCTTTCGCTGGCGCGAAAACCGGGATGACATGCCTGTGGGGAAGATCTTACCCGCGCGTTAATCCATTCGACACTGCCCGAGTCGTCGGCGGATACTTCCGTTCGATTCGGATGGCGGGATGATGCGACGGCTCACCCTTGCGCTGCTCTGCGGCGCCTATCTTTGCCTCTCGCTGATCGTCGCGCTCACCCTGTGGCGCAACGGCGGCGGCTGGGGCGCCGGCGTGGCCGCCCTGGTGGGCGGCCTGGGCCTCTGCTTCGCCTTTCACGGGCTGATTGCGCGCGCGCTGGAACACGGCGCGATGCGCTCCGACGTCGACGCCCTGCGCGAGGCCCACAAGCTGCTGCTGGACCAGGTCGAACGGCTGGACGCGCGCGTCAGCCAGGTCGCCGAGACCGTCGAGGAGGACCTCAGCCGCGGCGAGCAGCTGACCGACGAGGTCGAGCTGCTGGAGCGCCTGGTGCAGCGGCTGCAGGCCCGCGGCGCCGAAGCGGCCCAGGCCGCCGAGCCCGCCCCGGCCTACACCGGCCGGATGGGCCACAACTCCGGCCACCGCCAGTCCGCCACGCTGATGGACACGGTGCGCGAGGCGCTGGCCGAGAACCGCGTCGACCTCTATCTGCAGCCGATCGTCGCCCTGCCGCAGCGCAAGACGGTGTTCTACGAGAGCTTCACCCGCCTGCGCGACGAGAGCGGCCGGGTGCTGATGCCGACCGAATACCTGAGCGTCGCCGAGCCGGGCGGCCTGGTCACCGCGATCGACAACCTGCTGCTGTTCCGCTGCGTGCAGATCGTCCGCCGGCTGGCCAAGCAGGACCGCCGGGTCGGCATCTTCTGCAACATCTCGATGGCCAGCCTCGGCGACGACGAGTTCTTCCCGCAGTTCCTCGAACTGCTGGCCGCCAACCGCGACCTGTCCAACGCGCTGATCTTCGAGCTCGGCCAGGCGGCGTTCGACTCCCGCGGGCCGGTCGAGAGCCGCAACATGGGCCGCCTCGCCAACCTCGGCTTCCGCTTCTCGATCGACAAGGTCACCGACCTCGACTTCGACCTGCAGGACTTCGCCCGCGCCGACGTCAACTTCGTCAAGGTCGGCGCCCAGATGCTGCTCGAGCAGCTGGTCGAGGCCGAGGGCCGGCTGGTGCTGCGCTCGATGCCCGACCTCGCCGCCGAGGACTTCGCGGCGCTGACCCGCCGCTACGGCATGCAGCTGGTCGCCGAGAAGGTCGAGAGCGAGCGGCAGGTGGTCGACATCCTCGAGCTCGACATCCCGTTCGGCCAGGGCAACCTGTTCGGCGAGCCGCGCGCCATTCGCGACGCCGTGCTCGCCGAGACCGGCTCCCCGCCCGCCCCCAGCTACGGCCGCGCCGGGCTGCGCCGCGCCGGCGGGGTGTACTGAGCCGACCACCATCCCTTTCGTCATCGCCCGGCTTGTCCGGGCGACCCATCCCGATGTCGTTCCGCAGCAGCTGAGGCCGGCGCTTTGAGCTGGGTTGCCCGGACAAGCCGGGCCATGACGGATCATTGGATCCACCTGCGCGCATTGACCCCGCCGGCCGCCGGGGCTACCGCCGGGCCATGACCCTGCCCACCTTGCCCGCCGGCCTGTCCGAGATCGCCGACCGCTACGACGTGCTTCTCTGCGACGTCTGGGGCGTGGTGCACAACGGCCGCGAGAGCTTCCGCGACGCCTGCGAGGCGCTCGCCCGGTTCCGCGCCGAGCGCGGGCCGGTCGTGCTGATCACCAACGCGCCGCGGCCGCAGGCCCCGATCCTCGAGCAGTTGGACAGCCTGGGCGTGCCGCGCGCCGCCTGGTCGCAAGTGGTGACCTCGGGCGACGCCACCCGCCTGCTGCTGGCGCAGCGCGCGCCGGGGCCGGTCTACAAGCTGGGGCCGGAGCGCGACTGGCCGCTTTACGACGGCCTGGCGCTGCAGAACGCCGACCTCGACCACGCCGCCTTCATCGCCTGCACCGGCCCGTTCGACGACGTCAACGACGAGCCGGAGGACTACCGCGAGGCCTTCGTCGGCGCGGTCGCCCGCGACCTGGAGATGATCTGCGCCAATCCGGACATCGTCGTGCAGCGCGGCGACACCCTGATCTACTGCGCCGGCGCGCTGGCCCAGCTCTACTCCAGCCTCGGCGGCCGGGTGGTGATGGCCGGCAAGCCCTATCCGGCGATCTACGACCTGTGCCTGTCCGAGGCCGCCCGCCTGCTCGGGCGGCCGCTCGACAAGTCCCGCGTGCTCTGCGTCGGCGACGGCCTGCCGACCGACATCCGCGGGGCCAACGCCCAGGACCTCGACGTGCTGTTCATCGCCAACGGCATCCACGGCGCCGAGGTGGTCGGCCCGGACGGGCTGAAGCCGGAGCTGGCGGCCGACCTGCTGCGGCAGGAAGGGCTGCACGCGCGCTGGGCGATGACCGACCTCGTCTGGTAACGGACGGTCAGGTCCCGTACTGAGATGGGGCGCCAGGGAGAACAGGACGCCGTGCAGGGGCTGTATTTCGAGGATCTCAGCGAGGGCCAGAGCGCCGAGATGACGCGCGTGGTCAGCGCCGCCGTGGTCGACGCCTTCGCCGAGCTCTCCGGCGACACCAATCCGGTGCACCTCGACGAGGCCTACGCCAAGACCACCGACTTCGGCGTGCGGGTCGCGCACGGGATGATTTCGGGCGCCTATATCTCGGCGGTAATCGGAACCAAGCTGCCCGGCCCCGGCGCCGTCTATCTGAGCCAGTCGCTGAAATTCCGCCGCCCGGTGCGGCTCGGCGACGAGGTCACCACCCGCGTCACCGTCAAGGAGTTGGACGTCCGCCGCGGCCACGCCACCCTGAAGACCATCTGCGAGGTGGCCGGCAAGACCGTCGCCGACGGAGAGGCTTGGATCATGGTCCCGAGGCGTCCGGCGTGAAACGGCTGCGCGTCGTCCGCGGCTGGAAGGACCTGCCCGACGCCGATCGCGGCGCGGCGATCGCGGTCGGCAGCTTCGACGGCGTGCACCGCGGCCACCAGCAGGTGATCGGGCTCGCCGCCGAAACGGCGCGCAAGCTGGGCTGCCCGCTCGGCGTCATCACCTTCGACCCGCATCCGCGCGCCTACTTCCGGCAGGGCGACCAGGCCTTCGAGCTGCAGAAGCGCGACCAGCAGGCGCGCGCCCTGGAGGCGCTCGGCGTCGACGTGCTCTACGTGCTGCCGCTCGAACCCGAGCTCGCCGGGATGACCGACCGCGAGTTCGCCACCAAGGTGCTGGCCCAGGGCCTCGGCGCGCGGCACGTCGCGGTCGGCTTCGACAACACCTTCGGCAAGGACCGCAGCGGCACGCCCGACGCGATGCGCGCCTACGGCCAGGAGCTGGGCTTCACCGTCTCGGTCGCCCCGCCGGTCACCGGCGAGGAAGGAGCCAAGTTCTCCTCCACCCGGATCCGCGAGGCGCTGCGCGAGGGCCGCCCGCAGGAGGCCGCCGAGATCCTCGGCCGGCCATTCGCCATCGAGGGCGAGGTGGTCCGCGGCCGCCAGCTCGGCCGTACGCTCGGCTTCCCGACCGCCAACGTCTCGATTTCCGGCTATGTCGCGCCGCGCTTCGGCGTCTATGCCACCCGTACCCGGTTGCCGGACGGCCGCCTGATCCCCGGCGTCGCCAGCATCGGCGTCAATCCGACGATCGACGGGCGCACCGAGCCAGTGCTGGAAGTCTGGCTGTTCGACTTCGACGAGGACCTCTACGACCAGGTCATCGAGACCGAACTGGTCGCCTTCCTGCGCCCGGAAGAGAAGTTCCCCGACCTGGAGACCATGACCGCCCAGGTCATGGCCGACGCCGAGGCGGCGCGGATTCTGCTCAGCGCCTGAAGCGGCGCGCGCTGGCGCGCCCGAATTGATCCCGAATTAATCCTGGGCGCTTGTCAGACGCCGCCTGCAGGCGCTTGCTCTCGCGGAACGCGCTCTAGCAGAGGATCGGTCATGGAGACCCGGATCAGCGAGATCGCCGCGGGCGTATACCGGTTCTCGACCTGGGTCCCGCAGGTCGCCCCGCCCGCCGGCTTCACCTTCAACCAGTTCCTGATCGAGGCCGAAGAGCCGATGCTCTTCCATTGCGGCCAGCGGCAGCTGTTCCCGCTGGTCGCCGAGGCGATGGCCAAGGTCATGCCGCTGGAGAAGCTGCGCTGGATCAGCTTCGGCCATGTCGAGGCCGACGAATGCGGCTCGATGAACCAGTGGCTGGCGGCCGCGCCGAACGCCCAGGTGGCGCACGGCGCGCTGGCTTGCGACGTATCGCTCAACGACCTCGCCGATCGGCCGCCGAAGCCGCTCGGCGACGGCGAGCTGCTCGACCTCGGCGGCCGACGGATGCGCTGGATCCCGACGCCGCACGTGCCGCACGGCTGGGAGGCCGGGGTGATGTTCGACGAGACCACCAGGACCCTGTTCAGCGGCGACCTCCTGACCCACGTCGGCGACGGCCCGCCGCTGACCGACGCCGACATCCTCGGCCCGGCGCTGGAAGCCGAGCGGATGTTCCGCGCCATGTCGCTGGCCCCCGGCACCCCGGTGATCCTGCGCGGCCTGGCCGAGCTGGAGCCGATGACCCTGGCGCTGATGCACGGCTCGTCGCTGCGCGGCGACGCCGCCGCGGCGCTGGAAGGCCTGGCCTCGTTCTGCGAACGCGAGTGCGCGAGCCTGGTGGGGGGTTAGGCTTGCCCTTTCTCCGCTCGTCCCGGCGAAGGCCGGGACCCAGATGAGGAGCGCCAGGATCTCCGGCAAATCCGCAGTGGAGCATCGGCCCGCGCTGCGGCTGTATCTGGATCCCGGCCTTCGCCGGGACGAGCGGTTGATAGTTCGTGTCATCTCCCCCTGAGGGGGAGGATCTGGCGCATCCACACGCCAGCGCTTGGGTTCGCGCCGCAGCTCTGTTAGACGCTTGCCGATGACTTCGGGTCGGAAAGCGCTGCGAATTATCCGCCCGGCGTGACGCCGCCGGACGTGACCGTCCCAGCGCGCGCCGGGTCTAACCCCCGCCTCCTGATTTCCGAGCCAAGCTGGAAAGTCCTATGGCCGACGACGCCGACAAGCCCGTTTCCGAGACCACCAACGGGCGCGACTACCGCGCCACGGTCTTCCTGCCCGACACTCCGTTCCCGATGCGCGCCGGCCTGCCGAAGCTGGAGCCGCAGATCCTCGAGCGCTGGCGCGAGCTCGACTTCTACAACGCCGTGCGCGCCGAGCGGCAGAAGGCCGGCGCGCCGCTGTTCGTGCTGCACGACGGCCCGCCCTACGCCAACGGCGGGATCCACATCGGCCACGCGCTGAACAAGATCCTCAAGGACTTCGTGGTCCGCTCGCGTTTCGCGCTGGGCTTCGATGTCGACTACGTCCCCGGTTGGGACTGCCACGGCCTGCCGATCGAGTGGAAGATCGAAGAGCAGTACCGCGCCAAGGGCAAGCGCAAGGACGACGTGCCGGTCGCCGAATTCCGCCAGCAGTGCCGCGACTACGCCGGCCACTGGATCGGCGAGCAGATGCGCGAGTTCCAGCGGCTCGGCGTGACCGGCGACTGGGCCAACCGCTACGCGACGATGGATTTCGAAAGCGAAGCCGCGATCGTCGCCGAGTTCCACAAGTTCCTCAGCACCAACCAGCTCTACCGCGGCTCCAAGCCGGTGATGTGGAGCCCTGTCGAGCGCACCGCCCTGGCCGACGCCGAAGTCGAGTACCACGACCACGTCAGCCCGACGGTCTGGGTGAAGTTCCCGGTCGTCGAGGGCTCCGACGCCGCCGAGGGCGCCGCGGTGGTGATCTGGACCACCACGCCCTGGACCATCCCGGCCAACCGGGCGGTCAGCTACAACCCGGACATCGCCTACGCCGTCTACGAAGTCGAGGCGATGGAGCAGGACCTGGCCTTCGAGCCCTGGGCCAAGCCGGGCGACAAGCTGATCGTCGCCGAGAAGCTGGTCGCCGAGGTGATGGCCGCCGCCAAGGTCGCTCGCTACCTCAAGGTCGAGAGCATCGACTGCGAGGGCATGGAGCTGGCCCACCCGCTGGCCGACCTCGACCGCTACTACAGCTTCGGCGTGCCGATGCTGGCGGGCGACCACGTCACCGACGACGCCGGCACCGGCTTCGTGCACACCGCGCCCGGCCACGGCGCCGACGACTACATGGTCTGGCTGGCGCACGGGCATCGCGAGATCCCCGAGACCGTCGATCCCGACGGCGCCTACTATCCGCACGTCGGCCTGTTCGCCGGCCTGAAGGTGCTGGAGACCGAGGGCAAGAAGTCCGGCAAGTTCGGCCCGGCGAACCCGGCGGTGATGGACAAGCTGATCGAGGCCGGCAACCTGCTGGCGCGCGGCCGGCTGGAGCACTCCTACCCGCACTCCTGGCGCTCCAAGGCGCCGGTGATCTTCCGCAACACTCCGCAATGGTTCATCCGCATGGACCACGCGATCGAGGGCGGCGTGCACGATGGCCGCACCCTGCGCGAGACGGCGCTGACGGCGATCGACGAGACCGCCTTCTACCCGGCGGCCGGCAAGAACCGCATCCGCGCCATGGTCGAGGGCCGCCCCGACTGGCTGATCAGCCGCCAGCGCGCCTGGGGCTCGCCGATGGCGATGTTCGTCGAGAAGGACAACGGCCAGCCCCTGCACGACGCGGAGGTCAACGCCCGGATCGTCGACATCATCGCCAAGGAGGGCGCCGACGCCTGGTTCGTGCGTCCGGCCGAGGACTTCCTCGGCGGCTACGACCCGAGCCGCTACGAGAAGGTCGAGGACATCCTCGACGTCTGGTTCGATTCCGGCTCGACCCACGCCTTCGTGCTGGAGGGCCGGCCGAACGGCCGCCAGCCCACCGCCACCCCGGCCGACCTCTATCTGGAAGGCTCCGACCAGCACCGCGGCTGGTTCCAGTCCTCGCTGCTGGAGAGCTCCGGCACGCGCGGCCGCGCCCCGTTCAAGGGCGTGCTGACCCACGGCTTCACCCTCGACGAGAAGGGGGAGAAGATGTCGAAGTCGCTGGGCAACACGGTCGATCCGCAGTCGGTCATCAAGGACAGCGGCGCCGAGATCCTGCGGCTGTGGGCGGGGATGGTCGACTATGGGGACGACACCCGGATCGGCAAGACCATCCTGCAGACCACCACCGACGCCTACCGCAAGATCCGCAACACGATCCGCTACATGCTGGGCGCGCTGGCCGGCTTCAGCGAGGCCGAACGGCTGCCGCTGGACGAGATGCCGCCGCTGGAGCGCTACGTGCTGCACCGGCTCTGGGCGCTGGATCGCGAGATCCGCGCCGCCTACGAGCGCTACGCCTTCCAGGAGGTGACCCGCGCCCTGGTCGAGTTCTGCCAGACCGACCTGTCGCAGCTGTTCTTCGACATCCGCCGCGACAGCCTCTACTGCGACGCGCCGGAAGCTGTGACCCGCCGCGCCGCGCGCACGGTGATGGACCTGGCGTTCGAGCGGCTGACCATCTGGCTGGCCCCGCTGCTGCCGTTCACCACCGAAGAGGCGTGGACCAGCCGCTTCCCGGACGCCGGCTCCAACGGCCTGCGGGTGATCCCGGAGACGCCGGAGTCCTGGCGCAACGAGGCCGAGGCCGAGCGCTGGGCCAGGGTCGTCCAGGTCACCTCGGTGGTCACCGGGGCGCTGGAGGTCGAGCGGCGCGAGAAGCGCATCGGCGCCGCGCTCGAGGCCGCGCCGCGGGTGCACGTCGCGCAAGCCGAGCTGCTGGCGGCGTTCGACGGCCTCGACGCGGCCGAGGTGTTCCGCACCAGCGCCGCCGAACTGATCCGCGGTGACGGGCCGGCCGAGGCCTTCCGCCTGGCCGAGGTTCCCGGGATCGCCGTCGAGCCGCTGCGCGCCGACGCCTGTAAGTGCGCTCGCTGCTGGCGCTTCCTGCCGGAGGTCTCTTCGCCGAAGATGCTCTGCCTGCGCTGCGACGAAGCGGTGGAGACGTGGGACGCGACTCAAGGGAACGTGGCCGCATGAAGGTGACCAAGCTCGGTTGGAGCGCCTACCTGCTGGCCGCCCTGGCGGTGGTGCTCGACCAGGCCTCCAAGTTCTGGATTCTCAACGTCTTCGACCTGCCGTTGAAGGGCACCGTGCCGGTCGCGGGCCCCTTCCACCTGACCATGGTCTGGAACCGCGGCGTCAGCTTCGGCCTGCTGCGGGCCGACGCCGACGTGACCCGCTGGGCGCTGGCCGCCTTCTCGATCATCGTCGCGATCTTCCTGGCGGTGTGGGCGCGCAAGACCACCCGCAAGCTGACCGCGGTGGCGCTCGGCCTGGTGATGGGCGGGGCGATCGGCAACGTCATCGACCGCATCCGCTTCGGCGCGGTCGCCGACTTCCTCGACTTCTCGCGGCTCTGGTTCCCGTGGATCTTCAACGTCGCCGACGCGGCCATCACCGTCGGCATCCTGATCCTGCTGCTCGACATGCTGCTGCAGGAGAAGGAAGCCGCGCCGAAGTCCGCGACCGACGCCGCCCGCAAGCCCCAGCGGGATGCGATCTAATGCGCGTGGCGCACGCGTCAGGTTTGCGCTAACTAATCTGCGCATTTTCGGCCGGGGGCGGCCATTTGGAGCTGTTGAGGTTCATGAGCGTCAACCGTGTGATCGTCGCTTCCGCTCTGATCGCCGCGGCCGGCCTCGCCGGCTGCCAGTCGACGAGCAAGGCTCTGGGCATGACCAAGGTGACGCCCGACGAGTTCCGCGTCGTCACCAAGGCGCCGCTGGTGGTGCCGCCGGACTACGCGCTGCGGCCGCCGGCGCCGGGCCAACCGCGCCCGCAGGAACTGCAGCCGGACAGCGCCGCGCGCACCGCGCTGCTGGGCGCCCGCGAGGCGCAGGTCCGCTCGGACGGCGAGAAGATGCTGGTCGCCAAGGCCGGCGCCGAGAAGGCCGATCCGCTGATCCGCTACGTGGTCGACGACGAGTTCGGCGACGTCGCGCACAAGGACAAGAGCTTCGCCGACCGCGTGATGTTCTGGCGCGCCGACAAGCCGGCCGCCGAGCAGACCACCCCGGCCCCGGTCGACGCCACCGCCGAGCAGCAGCGCATCGCCGGCCTGGTCGGCGACAAGCCGGTCGTCATCCAGCGCAACCAGGACACCCGCTTCAAGCTGCCGGGGCTGTAATCACCTGAATCTCCTACCTCCCCTGCGACGCGGGGGAGGGGGACCGCCCGCCGCAGAGCGGGCGGTGGAGGGGGCATGCGGCGCGCACAGCGTAGCCGCAGCCCCCTTTTTCATTTCAACTTGCCTTCCTGAACCCAGAAACGGCCAAGCCCTGCCTGCGGCTTGCCCCCTCCACCACGCGCTCTTCGGCGCGTGGTCACCCTCCCCCGCTGCGCGGGGGCGGTAGGCGGGATGTAGCGGGATCACACCTCCCCAGGCGTCTTCACCTGGTAGCCCTTGGCGCGCAGTTGATCGAGCACGCCGCCCTGGGCCAGCAGCGGGCGCAGGTGCACCACGGCGATCGCGTGGCCCGGCTTCTGCAGCGCCTTCTCGATCGCCGCCACCTGGTCGGACTTGGTGCGGGCGTCGAACGCCTGGGCCCCGGGGACCATGTTGACGCAGCGCTCGTAGGTGCGCTCGTTCGCCAGCGCGCCCGGGGTGTCGCCGCCGGCCCAGGCGTGGGCCGCCTGGACGGTGATGCCGGGTCCGGATTCGATCTGCTCCAGCACCGCGTCCAGGCAGGCGCGGCCGGCGGGTTGCGAGGTGCGCAGCACCGCCCCGAGCAGCGGGGCGACGTCATAGCTGCGCTGGGTCACCGGGACCTTGTCGCGTTCGGCGTAGACCTTCACCACCTTGGCGGTGTCGGCGTTGGTCAGGCCGGACTTGTCGCGGTAGTCGCCGGCCAGCAGCAGGCCGGCGGCCAGGGCGTTCTTGGTCTTGTAGCGGCTGGCGGGCTGGCCGATCTTTTCGCGCGCCGCGATGAAGCGGGCGCGGGTCTGCGGATCGAGGGTGTCCTCGAACGGCGTCGACGACTTCAGCCGCATCATGTTGATGCCCGCGCCGAGCGCGCCGCCGAGTTTCACCTTCACCGTCTGGAACGGCAGGATCACCACGCTGGCGCCCTGCAGCCTGCGGTCGAGGGTGGTGGTGTCCCAGGGCGTGCGCTTGGGCGCCAGCGACGGCGCGCCCATCACATAGACGGTGCTGGCGCCGTTGGAGACGGTCCACCAGGCCGGGCCCTTGTCGCGGGCGACGACCACCAGTTCCTCAACCAGGGTCGCGTCGGGGTCGATCGGCAGGTTGGCGGCGGGCGGCGGCTGGCCGGGCGCCGGTTGCACGGCCGGCGGCTGCGCCGGCTGCAGCGCCACCTGCGCGAGGCTGAGGGACGCCGGCGCGGCCGCCAGGGCCAGGCCGAGCGTTAGGGGTCCGAGAGGGTTTCGCACGCCCATCACCATACCGGAATCGTCCTATAGTGCCGGGTCCGCCAGAGCGCGTCAGGCGAAAGTGGGCGCCCGCTTCGCCGTCCGACGCACTCTAAGCTCAAAGATGGACCCTTCTTGTCCGGCGCAGATTATTCGATCTGCTCCGGCCAGGGTCCAGGGGTTGCCTATGCCGATCCGTCGTCTTCCGCCCGAGACCGTCAACCGCATCGCCGCCGGGGAGGTGGTGGAGCGTCCGGCCAGCGCCGTCAAGGAACTGGTGGACAACGCCCTCGACGCCGGCGCGTCGAAGGTCGAGGTGCAGGCCGACGGCGGCGGGCTGACCCGCCTGCTGATCGCCGACGACGGCTGCGGGCTCGGCCCCGACGAGCTGCCGGTGGCCATCGAGCGCCACGCCACCTCCAAGCTCGCCCCGGACGCCGACGGCGAGTACGACCTGCTGCGTATCGCCACCCTGGGTTTCCGCGGCGAGGCCCTGCCGTCGATCGGCTCGGTCGCACGGCTGACGATCTCCAGCCGTGCGCGCGGCGCGGCCGACGCCTACGCCATCCAGGTCGAGGGCGGCGCGGTCGGCGCGGTCACGCCGTCGGCCTTCCCCGGGCCGCACGGCGCCCGGGTCGAGGTGCGCGACCTGTTCTACGCCACCCCAGCGCGGCTGAAGTTCATGAAGTCCGAGCGCTCCGAGGCGTTGGCGATCACCGACGAGATCAAGCGCCAGGCGATGGCCCACGAGGCGGTCAGCTTCGCGCTCGACCTCGACGGCCGCCGCGCCCTGCGGCTGCCGGCCGAGGCCAAGGGGCCGGACGGCCGGCTCGCCCGACTGTCGGCGATCATGGGCCGGGAGTTCTCCGACAACGCCCTGCCGATCGATCAGGAGCGCGAGGGCGTGCGGCTGTCGGGCTTCGCCGGCCTGCCGACGCTGAACCGCGGCAACGCCGCCCACCAGTACCTGTTCGTCAACGGCCGGCCGGTGCGCGACCGGCTGCTGCAGGGCGCCCTGCGGGCGGCCTATGCGGACTTCCTGGCCCGCGACCGCCATCCGCTGGCGGCGCTCTACGTCGAACTCGACCCGGCCTATGTCGACGTCAACGTGCATCCGGCCAAGGCCGAGGTCCGCTTCCGCGATCCCGGGCTGGTGCGCGGCCTGATCATCGGCGGCCTGCGCCACGCCCTGGCCAGCGCCGGCCACCGCGCCTCGACCACCGTCGCGGCGGCCGCGCTCGGCGGCTTCAAGCCGCAGTCTTACGTGCCCAGCTACGTCCCGCCGCCGTCGGGTGGCGGGTTCTCGGCCTGGAGCGCCGGCGGCTGGAGCGCGGACGCCGGCCGCGCCGCCGCGGCGCAGTCGCTGCCCGGCCTGACCGAGGTCTCCGCCCGGGCCGAGCCGGCCTATGAGCCGTACGGCGTGGCCGAGCCGTCGGCCGCCCCGGTGGTCGACCCGGTCGACTTCCCGCTGGGCGCGGCCCGGGCGCAGGTGCACGAGACCTACATCGTCGCCCAGACCCGCGACGGGATGGTGATCGTCGACCAGCACGCGGCCCACGAGCGGCTGGTCTACGAGCGGATGAAGACCGAGATGGCCGGCGGATCGGTCGCCCGCCAGGCGCTGCTGCTGCCGGAGGTGGTCGAGCTCGACCCAGCCGACGCCGAGCGGGTCGCCGCCCGCGCCGAGGAGCTGGAGCAGCTCGGGCTGCTGGTCGAGTCGTTCGGCCCGGGCGCGGTGCTGGTGCGCGAGACCCCGGCGCTGCTCGGCGAGACCGACGTCGCCGGCCTGGTCCGCGACATCGCCGACGACCTCGCCGAGAACGGCCAGGCGCTGGCGCTGAAGGAGCGGCTGGAGGAGGTCTGCGGCACCATGGCCTGCCATGGCTCGGTGCGCTCCGGGCGGCGGCTGACCGCGCCGGAGATGAACGCCCTGCTGCGGCAGATGGAGGCCACGCCGCACTCCGGCCAGTGCAACCACGGCCGGCCGACCTATGTGGAGCTGAAGCTGGCCGACATCGAGCGGCTGTTCGGGCGGCGGTAGGGGCCACCAAACTCCGCCCATCCCGGCGAAGGCCGGGACCCAGATCCAATGCGCCGACGCGGCGGGCCTATTCACCTGCGCACATCTTGCCTGACGCTCAGGCTGCACCTGGGTCCCGGCCTTCGCCGGGATGAGCGGTGGAAGGGTGGGACGCGCTGGACATCTCGGCGCCTACGCCGCGCAGACCGCGGCCTCGGCGTCCGCCAGCTCCAGCACCGCGCCCATCGCCGCCAGCAGACGCTCGGGCTTCAGCGGCTTCTCGACCACGCCGTTCATACCGCTGGCGCGATAGAAGGCGGCGTCGGACGGGTCGGCGTTGGCGGTGACGGCGATGATCGGCAGCTGGCTCCAGACGCCGGCCCCCGAGCGGATCCGCCGGGTCGCCTCGATGCCGTCGACGCCCGGCATCTTGATGTCCATCAGCACCAGGTCGAAGCGGCCGCTGGCCGCGGCCTGCACCGCCGCCAGGCCGCCCTCGACGGCCTCGCTGCTGCAGCCGAACATCTCGCACAGGGTCGCCGCGACCAGCCGGTTGGTGGCGTTGTCGTCGACGATCAGCACGTGCAGCGCCCCGCCCTGCGCCTCGGCCGGCGTCGGCTGGGCCGCCTGCGCGGCGGGCGCCGGCACATGGTAGAGCGGCGCCTCGAACACGAAGCGGGCGCCGCCGGCGGGACTTTCCTCGGCCCGGATCAAGCCGTTCATCCGCTCGACGATCTGCCGGCAGACGGCGAGGCCGAGGCCGGCGCCGCCGAGCTGCATCCCGACCTCGGTCTGGCTGAAGGGGGCGAAGATCTCCTCGCGCCGCGCCGCCGGCACGCCCGGGCCGGTGTCGTCGACGCAGGCGCTCAGCCGCACGCAGTCGCCCTCGACCACGGCGCTCAGCCGCACCTCGACGCCGCCGCGCTCGGTGAACTTCAGGGCATTGCCGACTAGGTTGTTGAGCACCTGGCGCAGCCGGTCGCGGTCGGCCAGCAGCCAGAGGTCCTGCGGCCCTGCGTAGACGGCGCGGAAGCTCAGCCCCTTCAGCTCGGCCTGCGCCGACCACAGGCTGCTGACGTCCTCCAGCAGGGTCGCCGCCTCCAGCGGGCCCTCCTTCAGGTCCAGACCCGAGGCCTCGGCGCGCGACAGGTCCAGCGCATCGTTCAACAGCCGCAGCAGGGTGCGGCCGGAATCCAGGATGGTGTCGACGAACGGCGCCAGGTCCGGCTGGCGCGACTTGCGGCGGACGATCTCGGCCACTCCCAGCACCCCGTTCAGCGGCGTGCGGATCTCGTGGCTCATCACCGCCAGGAACCGCTCCTTGGCGGCCAGCGCGGCCTGGGTCTCGCGGGCGTAGGTGGCGGTGGCGGTGGCCGTGGCCGTGGCCTGCAGCAGGTCGAGCGCCGTGCCGACCCCGGCGTAGCGGCCGCCGCAGGTGACGATGAAGCCCTGCAGCAGCTCCGACGGGCGCTCCTCCAGCACGCGGCCGCAGAACTCCGCGACGGTCATCTCGCCGTCGGCGACGACCGGATCGGTGCGCATCCAGAACGACACCGGCCGCCCGGACCACAGGGCGTAGCCGTACTGCCCGGCCATGCGCACCAGGAAGTCGTTGCGCTCGATCAGGCCGATCGGCCCGCCGGCCGCATCCACCACGGCGATGGCCAGGGTGTCCGGCTCGTCCTGGAACCGCTTGTAGATCTCGCGCCCGGCCACGTCGGCGGTCACCGGCTCGGCGTAAGGCGCGATATCGAAAAGAAGCGTCATCCCCGCACTCCAACAGATGCGCAGGAGGTGCGTCGGGTCAGGTGAACGCGCGGTTAGTCTAAGGCTCTGACTTCGTGAACCTTTTGAGAAGTGTTCGTGACACCCTTAACGGGGAGCGCGAATTCCTCGCTCTACTGCTCGGGATAGCGCAGGAACCAGACCTTGGCCGCGCCGTATTCGCGCACGTCCAGCTCCTCATAGCCCTCGACCGCCAGCGCAGGCTCGTCGGCGCCGCGTTCGCAGACGATGATCGCGCCCGGCGCCAGCCAGCCGCCGACGGCCAGCTTGGCCAGCGCATTCTCGCAGAGCCCCTTGGCGTAGGGCGGGTCGAGGAAGGCGAGCTCGAACGCCGGGCCGTCGGCGCCGGGACGCTGGCCGAGCTGGGTGGCGTCGCGGCGGTGCACCCGGGTGCGGCCGAACAGGCCCATGGCGTCGACGTTCTCGCGGATCGCCCCGCGCGCCGCCTCGTCGGTCTCGACGAACAGGCAGAAGGTCGCGCCGCGCGACAGCGCCTCGAAGCCGAGCGCGCCGGAGCCGGCGAACAGGTCGATGACGCGGACGTCGCGCACGCCCGGCGACCAGGCGGCGTGCTCGAGGATGTTGAAGATCGCCTGCCGCGCGCGATCCGACGTCGGCCGCGTGGTCTGTCCCGCCGGGGTGATCAGCGCCTTGCCGCGAAATTCGCCGGATACGATGCGCACGTGCAGTTCCTCTCAGGTCCGGCTTCGCCCTACCGAACCGATCGCCCGCGGGAAAGCGGGAACCGCCGCTGCTCAGCGATCCGGGTAGCGGAAGACGTCGGCCAACACCGCGCCGCCGGCCAGCCTGTGGTCGCCGGGATGGTCGGAGACCACCAGCAAGGCGTCGTCGCCGGCGAGATCGAACAGCGCCACCGCCTCCGGATGGTCGCAGTCGCGGCCGAAGGGCAGGTCCAGCAGCCGCTCGGGGGTCTGCAGCCGCCTGGCGGACCCGTCCTGCTTCCACCCGCTCCACCGGAACACCGCCGCGGGCCCGTCGAGCTTCATCGTGGGGCCGGCGAGCACGATCACGTCGTCGCCGCGTCGCTTCAGGTCGCGAATGCCGAGCCCGTTGAGATCGAGGAAATACTTCTCGAGCGGACCGTCCAGCATCAGCTCGCCGTCTTTGTCGGGGCGCACCTGCGCCTCGACCACGATCGCCCAGCCGTTGATCACCGGGCCGCGCAGCCCCAGGCCGACCCGCGCCCCGTCGACGACGAGGCCTTCGACGTCGAGCCCGTTCTCCTTCACCGGCAGGGCGCAGAACGGACCGATATGCGGATCGTCTTGCAGACGCCTCTGGAGAAGGCTGCCACGCTTGCCGACGGCCAGCATCTGCGGCCGCCGCGCCCCGGTCGCCGCGTCATCGACGTCCCAGAGCTCGCGCCCCGGCGCCTGGCGAAGCGGCAAGCGCCCGAGGAACATGCGGTTCGGATTGCCCTTGAGCTCCGCAAGCCGCTCGAGGGCGTCGTCGTCGAGGGACTTTTTCTTCGACGGCTTGCGCCGGGTCAGGCTGTGGGAGCCGACCACCCAGAGCCAGTCGCCGTCCACGGCCAGGCCTTCGATGTCCATCTCGTCGTCGCCGCCGGGAAGATCGAAGTAGCACTGCAGGCGGATGCGCCTGTGGTCGGCGAAGCGCTCGCCGTCCCAGTCGAGGATCTCGAGGCTCGCGGACTCGTCGGCGGCAAGAAAGAGCGTGTCGCCGACGCGCGCGGCGGCGGAAATGTCGTGCGCCGGATGGGATTCACCGCGCGCCGACTGCGTGTCGAACGCCAACCAGACCTGGGCGTCGGGGCGCGCCGCCTCCGGCCAGCCGGCGGCCACCTGCTCGACGTCGCCCGCGGCTTGCCTCATGCCGGCAGCCTGCGCCCCCGCCCTGGCGGACACAAGGTCCGCCGGGCAGCCGCCTCGGCTCTACCGCCGGGGCTTCTTCGGCGCGCCGGACCTGGGCGCTCCCGACCTGGGCGCGCCAGACTTGGGCGGGCCGGACCTGGCCGCGCCGGACTTGGACGGCCCGGACCTGGGCGCGCCGGACGTGGGCGCTGCAGACCTCGGCGTCCCGGACTTGGACGCGCCCGACCGGGGCGCGGCGGGCCTAGACGCGCCGGGCTTGGCCGCGCTGAGCGTGGCCGGGCCAGGCTTGGCCGCGCTCGGCCGCTTCGGGGCGCCGGACTTCTTCGAAGGCGCGGCGTGGACCGTGGGCTTCGGCTTGGCCTTGGCCCAGCCGGCCTTGTAGGTTTTCTTCGTCGGCGCCTCGCCGGCCGCGGCGCGGCCCTGGCCGGGGCGTCCCGCGGCGCCCGGCCGGCGCGCGGGACGGGCCGGAGCCTCTCCGTCCACCGGCGGCGCCGAGCGCTGACGCCGGCCCGGGGCCGGGGTCAGGGCGCGCTGGAACTGCGGGCGATCGCCCTTCGGCATGTTCTCCGGCTCGATGTGCGCGGTCAGCAGCTCGCGGATCACCCGCGGGCCGACCTCCTCGATCTCGCCGACCTCCAGCGTCCCCAGCGCGAACGGGCCGTAGGACAGGCGGATCAGCCGGTTGACCTTCAGGCCGAGGCTCTCCAGCACCCGGCGGACCTCGCGGTTCTTGCCCTCGGCAAGCGTCACGGTGATCCACAGGTTGGAGCCCTGCGGCCCCTCCTTGGCCTTGTCGAGCTTCGCCTCGATCGGCCCGTAGCGCACGCCCTCGACGGTGACCCCCGCCTGCAGCTTGTCGAGCCGCTCCTGGGTGATCCGGCCGTGCGCCCGGGCGCGATAGCGACGCTGGATGCCGGTGGCCGGCAGTTCCAGCCCGCGCGCCAGGCCGCCGTCGTTGGTCAGCAGCAGCAGGCCCTCGGAGTTGATGTCGAGCCGGCCGATCGAGATCAGCCGCGGCAGGCCGGGCGGCAGCGCCTCGAACACCGTCGGGCGGCCCTTCGGGTCCTTGTGCGTCGTCATCAGCCCGACCGGCTTGTGGTAGCGGAACAGCCGCGTCGGCTCGGCGTCGTTCACCACCTTGCCGTCGACCGTCAGGATGTCGCCGGGTTCGACCTTGACCGCCGGCGTGGTCAGCACCTGGCCGTTCAGCGCCACGCGCCCCTCGGCGATCAGCTTCTCGACGTCACGGCGCGAGCCGACCCCGGCGCGCGCCAGCGCCTTGGCGATGCGGTCGTGCCGGGGGTCGAGAACGGGCTCGGAGTCGTTGCGGGCTTGACCGGAGGGGGGCCGGCCGGTTCGGTGCGGATCGTGGATCATGTTCAGCGCACCATGCGCATCGCCCTCGAAGCGGCGCAAGCCGCCGCAGACGCCGGAGAAACCCCGGTGGGCGCCGTCGTGTTCGATCCGGCCTCCGGCGAGGTCATCGCGACCGGGGCCAATCAGCCGATCGGCGCGCACGATCCGACCGCCCACGCCGAGATCGTGGCGCTGCGTGCGGCGGCGCAAAAGCTCGGCAACTACCGGCTGACCAACCTCGGCTTGGCGGTCACGCTCGAGCCCTGCGCCATGTGCGCTGGGGCGATCAGCCACGCCCGGATCGGTTCGCTGATCTATGGCGCCGACGATCCGAAGGGCGGCGCGGTGGTCCACGGCCCCCGCTTCTTCGCCCAACCCACCTGCCACTGGCGCCCGCAGGTCACCGGCGGGGTGCTGGCGGTCGAGAGCGCCGAGCTGCTGCGCAGCTTCTTCCGGGCCAGGCGCAAGAAGTAGCACTTCCAATCCGTCACGGCCCGGCTCGTCCGGGCCGCCCAGCCCAATACGCCGGCCGCTGCTGATGCCGTACGAGCTTGGGATGGATCGCCCGGACAAGCCGGGCGATGACGGAAATTGTGGGTTACGCCTGCGCCGCCAACCGCGCGTCCAGCCTATCCCGCACCGCCGGCCACTCGCCGGCGAGGATCGAGAAATGCACCGTGTCGCGCACCCGTCCGGTCCAGGTGACCCGGTCCTGGCGCAGGATTCCCTCCTGCACGGCGCCCAGCTTCAGCACCGCCGCGCGGGAGCGGGCGTTCAGCGCGTCGACCTTCAGCTGCACCCGCCGGGCGCCGGCGGCGAAGGCGTGGGCCAGCAGCAGCCGCTTGGCCGCCGGGTTCACCGCCCCGCCGCGCACGTCCGGCCGGTAGTAGGTGGCGCCGATCTCGACGCTGGCGTTGATCGGATCGATGGCCAGGAAGCTGGTCATGCCGACCACCTCGCCGCCGACGACCACCGCGAACGGCAGGGTCGGGCCGCGGGCGGCGTCGGCGAGGATCTCGCGAAAGCGCGGGGCGAAGTGCTCGCCGGCCAGGGAATAGGGATAGAGCGCCGTCCAGATCTCCGCGTCGGCGGCGCAGGCGGCCCGCAGCGGCTCGCGGTGCGCCTCGCTCAAGGGCTCGAGACGGACGACGGCGTTTTCCAGCGTCGCAGGTTGCAGCTGCATGATCGACCCCAGACCTCTCGGCGAATTTTTTCTGGCTGAGCCATTGTGCGCCCGCAAGGGGCGCCTATCTCAGCCGTGCCCATCCTGGGCGTTTCCTCCCTAATGACTTCAAGCCGGGCCTCGCGCCCGGCTCTTTTTTTTGCGCCTCGGCTTTCGCGCCTTAGCGCACCAGCCAGAGCTGGGCGGCCTGGACCAGGTAGACCAGCCCGATGGCGGTGACGATCCAGCGGGTCCAGCGCTTGAAGTTGACGTCGGTCATCCGCTGCAGGATCCGGCCGCCAAGCACGGCGCCGGCCATCGACAGCGGCACGGCGAGCGCGAACACCCAGACCGGCGGCAAGCCGCTCTGCCGTGAGGCGACCAGCGGCGCACCGTAGACCACGATCTTGGCCAGGTGGGAGAAGACCTGGGTGGCCGCCTTGGTGGCGACGATCGCGTGGCGGGTCAGCTCGGTCCGCACGAAGAAGATGTCGAGCAGCGGCCCGGCGACCCCGGCGGTCAGGTTGGCCCCGGTGACCAGCAGGCCGGACAGGAAGGCCTGCGCAGGCTTGGCCGCATCCAGCCGGATCCAGCTGCGGGGTAGCCAGAGCAGGCCGGGGATCAGCCCCATCAGCAGGTAGACCAGCGGCTTCGACGGGGTGAAGGCCAGCAGCGACACCACCCCCCCGGCGACGAACGAGGCCACCGCATGCACGGCGACGATGTCCCAGCGGACGAAGCGGCGATGCAGCACCGCGCGCCAGCCGTTGGCGACCAGTTGCAGCAGGCCGTGGGTGACGAACGCCGCCTGCACCGGCAGCACCAGCGCCAGCACGCCCATCAGCAACAGGCCGCCGGCCATGCCGAACACGCCCGACAGGGTGGCCGTCAGCAGGGCGGCGACGAGGATGAGGGCCGAGGTGAGCACGCGCCGGTAGCGCTACACCCGCCGCGGCGGAGCGGCCAAGCTGCGAAGTCGCGTTTTCGGCTGGATGGCGCGGGCGCGGCGGGCGATGACAAGCGAATGGAGATCGGAGCGCCGCGGAAGATCGAGGGTCTGGTGGTCGCCGTCCTGGCCGGCGGCGAGGGCCGCCGGATGGGCGGGGTCAAGGCGTTGCGGTCGTTCCGCGGCGCGCCGCTGGTCGCCCAGGCGCTGGCCCGCGCGCGCGGCTGGTCGGAGCAGGTGGTGGTGGCGGTGCGCGACGCCGAGCAGGTGGCCGGCGCGGTCGACGCGCCGCTGGCCTGCGACCGGGCCGACATCCCCGGGCCGCTGGCCGGGCTGGCCGGGGCGCTGGCGCACGCCCGCGCCGCCGGCGCCGAGCTGCTGCTCACCCTGCCCTGCGACATGCCGCATCTGCCTGCCGACCTGCCGGAGCGGCTGGCCGGGGCTCTCGGACCCGCGGCCGGCGCGGCGCTGCCGCGGGTCGAGGGCGAAGTGCAGCCGGTCTGCGGCCTATGGCGGACCACGGCGCTGGAGCGGCTGCCGGCCTATCTCGCCTCCGGCCAGAGCTCGCTGCGCGGCTTCGCCGCCGCCTGCGGGCTGGCGACCGTCGACTTCGGCCCCGACGAGGCCGGCCTCTTCGCCAACGCCAACACCCCGGAGGAGCTGGCGCGGCTGGAGCGCGGCGATTAGCCGAACAGCGACAGGTCCAGGATGATGCTGACCGCCGCGACGATCCCGACCACCAGCAGGGCCAGGGCGGTCAGGAAGGTGATCGACACCGGATAGTCGCTCTCGGCGTGGACCAGCCCGGATTCCTTCATCGCCCCGCGCCGATGTCGCAGCTCCAGCGAGAAGCGGACGTGGTTGACGATCCCGCCGATCAACAGGAACACCCCCAGCACGATCAGGCTCAGGCCGAAGTTCGACGGCGCCTGCGCCCGATGGATCACCCCGGCCTCGTGCAGCTTCTGAAAGGTCTGGTAGAGGGTGAAGCCGAAGCCGATCATCGACAGCGCGGTGCGGATCACCGACATCAGCGTGCGATCGGCGCTCATCCGCGTCCGCTGAATCGACATGCCGGTCCGGCGCATCGACATCTCGGTGCGGTCGCCCGACAGCTTGGTGCGGTGCTCGGAGAGGTCGGTGCGGTGCTCCGACAGGTCGGTGCGGTGGCGCGACAGGTCGGTGCGAAACTCCGACAGATCGGTGCGGTGCTCCGACAGCCCCGTGCGATGGCGCGAAAGGTTGGTGCGATAGTGCGAGTACTCGACCGAGGCCTGGTCGGCGCTGTCGCCCTGCACGTCCGGGATCGGCGGCAGCGGGCTCAACACCACGCGCGGCGGCCGGACCGGCTCCTTGTCTGAAGACGTGGATGACATCTCCGCCTCCGCCCTTGTGAACGGCCCCACCCTCTCCGCCCCCGACCCGGCCGGCTATCCGTCGAATCCCTGACTTCGCCCCCGCCCCGCGCCGGGGCGCGGCGGCGTCTCAGGGCGCCGCGCCGCCTTGGGGCTCCGGATTTCGCCCGATGGCCGGAACGGAAAGGCCATGATGTCCTCGCGCCTCAACCGCCCCAGGGAGCGCGACCATGGCTGACCCGATGCCGTCCTGGCGTGAGGGCGAGGCGAAGACCGCCATCCTGCAGTTCGTCGCCGCCGTGACCACGGCCGGTTCGCCGGACTTCACGCCCGAGGGCGAACGCATCGCGGTGTTCGACAACGACGGCACCCTGTGGTGCGAGCAACCGGCCCAGGCCCAGGTGCTGTTCGCCCAGGCCCGCGCCGCCGAGCTGGCCGCCGCCGACCCGTCGCTGAAGACCCGCGAGCCGTTCCGCGCCTTCCTAGCGCACGACATGGCGGCGATCCGCGCCCTGGGCAAAGAAGGCGTCATGGCCTTCGCCTTCGCGGTCCACGCCGGCATGACGGTGGAGGCCTTCGACCAGGTCGCCCGCGACTGGCTGGCGCAGGCGAGCCATCCGATCTTCAAGCGGCCCTTTACGCAGATCATCTACCAGCCGCAGCTCGAACTGCTGGCCTTCCTGCGGGCCAGCGGGTTCAAGACCTTCATCGTCTCCGGCGGCGGCGTCGACTTCATGCGCGCCTTCGCCGAGCAGACCTACGGCGTGCCGCCCGAGCAGGTGATCGGCAGCTCGGTCAAGCTGCGCTTCGACCCGGCGGACGACGGCCCATGTCAGGTCACCAAGCTGGCCGAGCTCAACAGCTTCGACGACCGCGAGGTGAAGGTGCAGAACATCGCCCTGCACATCGGCCGCCGGCCGATCCTGGCGTTCGGCAACTCCGACGGCGACCTGGCGATGATGCGCTACACCGTCTCCGGCCCGGGCCGCCGGCTGGCGCTGCTGCTGCACCACGACGACGCCGCGCGCGAGGTCGCCTACGACCGCGAGTTCCGCTTGAGCCCGCTGGCCGAGGCGCTCGACCACGCCGACCGCTACGGCCTCCGCGTCGTCAGCATGGCGCGCGATTGGGGGGTGGTGTTTCCTCCGCAGGTCTAGATCCTCCCCCTCAGGGGGAGCATCTACGTCCTAAGCCGCGCGCCGCGCCGGCCGGGCGAGCCGACGTTCGGCCTCGCCGATGTAGTCGCGGGTCACCGGGACGGCGTCGACCTTCTTGGCCAGCTGCAGCTGGAAGACCATGTGGTCGCGGTGCCGGAAGGCGATCTCGCTGTAGCAGAGATAGAGCTCCCACATCCGGCAGAAGCGCTCGTCGTAGAGTTCGGCGATCTCCGCCCGCTGCGCGGTGAAGCGCTCGCGCCAGGCCTTCAGCGTCTCGGCGTAGTGCAGCCGGAGCACCTCGACGTCGGTGACGATCAGGCCGGCCCGCTCGACGGTGGCCAGCACCTCGCTCATCGCCGGGATGTAGCCGCCGGGGAAGATGTACTTGGCGATCCACGGGTTGGTGAAGGACGGGCCCTCGGAGCGGCCGATCGAATGGATCACCGCCACGCCGTCGTCCTTCAGCAGCCGGGCGATCTGGTCGAAATAGGCCTGAAAGTTCGGCCGGCCGACATGCTCGAACATGCCGACCGAGACGATCCGGTCGTAGGGCCCCTGAACGTCGCGGTAGTCGGTCAGCGAGAACTGCGCCCGCCCGGCGAGCCCCGCCGCCTCGGCGCGCGCCTGCGCGGTGGCCAGTTGCTCGCTCGACAGGGTGATGCCCTCGGCCTGCACGCCGGTCTCCTCGGCCAACGTCAGGCTCAGTCCGCCCCAGCCGCAGCCGATGTCGAGCACCCGCTGGCCCGGCTCCAAAAGCAGCTTGGCCGCGATGTGCCGCTTCTTCGCCAGCTGCGCCTCCTCCAGGCTGGCGTCCGGCCGCTGGAAGTAGGCGCAGGAGTACTGCAGGTCGGAGTCGAGGAAGCGGCGGTAGAAATCCACCGACAGGTCGTAGTGATGGGCCACGTTGCGCCGCGCCGCGGCCCGCTGGTTGGCCTGCAGCCGCCAGTCGCGCCACCAGCGCTCGAGCAGGCCGGCGCGGTAGAAGGGCCGGAGCCTGACGTTGCGGCCGATGATGTCGGCGAAGTCGTAGATGCCGCCGCGCTCGAGGACCAGGCCGCCTTCCATGTAGGCCTCGCCGACCGCCAGCGACGGGTTGGTCGCGATCCGCGTCGCCCAGCGCCGGGAGCGGATGGCGATCACCACCGGCGGGCCGGAGCCGTCGCCGAGCTTGAGGTCGGCCGCGCCCGGCAGGCGAACCGTCAAATCGCCCTTCCGCACCATCTTGCGTAGCAAGGACTGCAGAGCCATGTGCACCCCAATCGTCCCACCAAGGATGGAACGATGCACAAAAGCCGAGGTTCCCTGAACGTCATTTCATGAGTTCAGTTCCACGAACCGGGGACGGACCGGCCGGCTCGCTTGACTCCCGCGCGGCCCCTTCTTAATTCCCTCGCGTCGTTAGCACTCAGGGGCCCCGACTGCTAACAGAGTTAATCGGGACCCCTGGCGGCGCTGCGGCGTCACCATTCCAACCGTCTCGAACGGAGAAAGAGCATCATGGCGTTTCGTCCTCTGGGAGATCGAGTCCTCGTCAAGCGCGTCGAGGAAGAAGAGAAGACCCGGGGCGGGATCATCATCCCCGACACTGCCAAGGAAAAGCCGCAGGAAGGCGAAGTCGTCGCCGTCGGCCCGGGCGCTCGCGATGAAAGCGGCAAGGTCCAGGCCCTCGACGTGAAGGCCGGCGACCGCATCCTGTTCGGCAAGTGGTCCGGCACCGAGGTCAAGCTCGACGGCAAGGACCTGCTGATCATGAAGGAAAGCGACATCCTGGGCGTGCTCGAGGCCTAAGCGGCCCCGAAATCGGCCCCACCGCGGACCGTTCGCACCCCTCACAATTTTAGAAAAGGACGCCAACCATGGCTGCCAAAGACGTTTATTTCTCCTCCGACGCGCGCGACCGCATGCTGCGCGGCGTCAACACCCTCGCCAACGCGGTGAAGGTGACCCTCGGCCCGAAGGGCCGTAACGTCGTCATCGAAAAGTCCTTCGGCGCCCCGCGTTCGACCAAGGACGGCGTGTCGGTCGCCAAGGAAATCGAACTGACCGATCGGTTCGAGAACCTCGGCGCCCAGCTGATCCGCGAAGTCGCCTCGAAGACCAATGACAAGGCCGGCGACGGCACCACCACCGCGACCGTGCTGGCGCAAGCCATCGTCGTCGAAGGTCTGAAGTCGGTGGCCGCCGGCATGAACCCGATGGACCTGAAGCGCGGCGTCGACAAGGCCGTCGCCAAGGTCATCGAAGAGATCAAGTCTTCGGCCAAGAAGGTCTCGGCCAACAGCGAGATCGCTCAGGTCGGCACCATCTCCGCCAACGGCGACACCGAAGTCGGTGAGATGATCGCCAAGGCGATGGAGCGCGTCGGCAACGAAGGCGTCATCACCGTCGAAGAAGCCAAGACCGCCGAGACCGAACTCGACGTCGTCGAAGGCATGCAGTTCGACCGCGGCTACCTGTCGCCGTACTTCATCACCAACGCCGAAAAGATGGAAGCCGACCTCGAAGAGCCGCTGATCCTGCTCTTCGAAAAGAAGCTCTCCTCGCTGCAGCCGCTGCTGCCGGTGCTGGAAGCGGTGGTCCAGTCGGGCCGTCCGCTGCTGATCATCGCGGAAGACGTCGAAGGCGAAGCGCTGGCCACCCTGGTGGTCAACAAGCTGCGCGGCGGCCTGCGGGTCGCGGCGGTCAAGGCGCCGGGCTTCGGCGATCGCCGCAAGGCGATGCTGGAAGACATCGCCATCCTGACCGGCGGTCAGCTGATCAGCGAAGACCTCGGCATCAAGCTCGAGAACGTCTCGGTCGAAATGCTCGGCCGCGCCAAGAAGGTCACGATCACCAAGGAAAACACCACGATCGTTGACGGTTCGGGCGACAAGGAAGGCATCGAAGGCCGCGTTGCGCAGATCAAGCGTCAGATCGAGGACACCACCTCGGACTACGACCGTGAGAAGCTGCAAGAGCGTCTGGCGAAGCTGGCCGGCGGCGTCGCGGTGATCCGCGTCGGCGGCGCGACCGAAGTCGAAGTGAAGGAAAAGAAGGACCGCGTCGACGACGCCCTGAACGCCACCCGCGCTGCGGTGGAAGAAGGCATCGTCCCCGGCGGCGGCGTCGCCCTGCTGAAGGCCTCGAAGGTTCTCGACGGCTTCAAGGGCGACAACGACGACCAGGAAGCTGGCGTCGCCATCGTCCGTCGCGCCCTGCAAGCCCCGATCCGTCAGATCTCGGAAAACGCGGGCGTCGAAGGCTCGATCGTCGTCGGCAAGGTGCTCGAGAACCCCTCGGCCACCTTCGGCTTCAACGCCCAGACCGAAGAGTACGTGGACATGGTCCAAGCCGGCGTCATCGACCCGGCGAAGGTCGTCCGTACGGCTCTGCAGGACGCCGCCTCGGTGGCCGGCCTGCTGATCACCACGGAAGCCGCGATCGTCGAAGCGCCGAAGAAGGGCGCTGCGGCCGGCGGCCCGGGCGGCATGCCCGGCGGCATGGGCGACATGGACTTCTAGTCCAGTCGACCAGCGACTAGGGAATGGGGGCGGGGCCGCAAGGCTCCGCCCTTTTTCTTTGTCTTCTCCGCACCCTTCCTCCCCCACGGAGCGGCGGGAGGTAGGAGGCACGCCTCAGTCCTTCACGTCGCCCATCACCAGGCTGCCGAACCAGCTGGCGACGCCGGTGACGATCGCCGCCAGCATGCCGGAGACCAGGCCGTCGAGGTGGAAGCCGCCGAGCAGCGCCGCCACCAGGCCGATCATCAGGGCGTTCACCACCAGCAAGAACAGCCCCAGGGTCAGGATCGTCAGCGGCAGGGTGAGCACGAAGACCACCGGCCGGACGAAGGCGTTGACCACGCCCAGCAGCACCGCCGCGGCGACCAGGCTGCCGGTGGAGTCGAAGTGCACGCCCGGCACGATCGCCGCCGCGACCCACAGGCCGAGCGCGGCGAAGACGGCCCGGACGAGGAATTTGGCGAGCATGCGCATCTCTCCGACGGAATCCGCGGCGTCCACGATGTAACCGGATAGCAAGCGGCGCTATTCGTTGCGGGACGCGGCCCTAGCTGCGCCATTAGATCGGGGTCCTGGATTTCATGCGCAAGCTCCTCCTGCTCGCCGCCGCGGCGGCCGCCCTGGCCGCGCCCGCCCAGGCCCAGCCCCGCCCGGACGAGCCCCGCCCGAACGCGCCCCTGCCGCGCGGCCGGCTGTTCGTCAGCCCGTCCGGCGAGCCGTTCCGCGTCGCCGACGGCCTGTCGGTCTGGTTCGCCAAGGTCGACGCCGACCATGACGGCCGCCTCACAGCAGTCGAGTTCCAGGCCGACGCCGACCGCGCCTTCGTGCGCTACGACGCCGACCGCGACGGCGTGCTGAACGGCCTGGAGATCCAGGCCTATGAGCGCGACGAGGCGCCGGAGATCACCGAGTTCGCCTTCGCCGACGCCCCCGGCGAGCGCGGCGGCCGCGGCGGATTTGGCCGGCGCAAGAGCCGCGGCCCGGGCGAGGCGCCCGGCGCAGGCTTCCACGGCGCGGGCGCGAGCGGCGCGGCGCGGTTCTCGCTGCTGAACGAGCCCCAGCCCCTGCTGGCCGCCGACGAGGACGTCGACGGCAAGGTCCACCGCGCCGAGTGGGATCGGGCGAGCGCCCGCCGTTTCGCCCGCCTGGACCGTGAGCGGGCCGGCGCCCTGACCCTCGCCGGCCTGCGTCCGCAATCGGCGAAGCGCCGAACCGCGGCCGTCGCCGGGGGCGGGCTTGGTTAACACCAGCCTAAAATAGTGTATGGGATCCCCCTCGCTACGGCCAAGCTTGCTGGCCGAGCTTGGGGGGAGAGATGGCTGTGGGCGCAAAGCCCTGGAGTCTGCTGCACGACGCGCGGCTGGACAGCGTCGCGCGCACGGCCTGGGAAGTGCTGGCCGTACGCATCGTCATGGGCGTCGGCGCCGCTATGCTGGGCGGCTGGCGGTTCGGCCTGGTCTGGGGCCTCGGCTGGTTCGCCGCCTTCACCCTCACCGAAGCCGGCACGCGGCTCGTCTCGCTGAACGCCGCCTTCCGCGGCGGCGAACTGAGTCCAGCGCAGCGGGTCGCCTACGTCGTGCTGATGTGCGCCGCCAGCATGACCTGGTGCGCGCTGGCCGTGCGCTGCTGGGCCACCGGGGCCGAGCCGCTGCGCCTGGCGACGATGGTGATCCTGATGGCGCTGCTGGTGCACGCCCACGCCTTCTCGGCCCGCGCGCCGGCCGCCCTGCTCGCGCTGGGCGGGCCGCCGGCCTTGCTCAGCCTGATCGCGCCGATCGCCTTTCGCGACTACGCCGGCCCCGACCTGGCGATCGTCAGCTTCGGCTGCATCACCCTGCTGGCCTATTTGATCGTCGCCGGCCGGACGCACACCGGCATCGCCTCGGCGCTGGAGGCGGCCGAGCGCCGCGCGACCGAGGCCAACGCCGCCAAGACCACCTTCCTCAACATGGTGACCCACGAGCTGCGGACGCCAATGAACGGCGTCATCGGCATGGCCCGGGCGCTGCAGCGCACGCCGCTCGACGTGCGCCAGCGCGACTATGTGGAGACCATCGTCCGCTCCGGCGACGGCCTGATCACCATCCTCAACGACGTGCTCGACCACGCCAAGATCGAGGCCGGCCGCATGGACCTGGAGGTCGCCGCCTTCGACCTGACGGCGCTCGGCCGGCAAGCGACGCAGCTGTGGAGCGAGACGGCGCGGAGCAAGGGCGTGGCGCTGGCCTGCGAGGCCGCGCCCGACCTGCCGCCGCGACTGATGGGCGACGAGACCCGGGTGCGCCAGATCGTCCTCAACCTGCTGTCCAACGCGCTGAAGTTCACCGAGCGCGGCCGGGTCGTCCTGGCGCTCTCGCCGGTCGCCGGACCGGACGGCGAGGCGGGCGTCGAGATCCGCGTCACCGACACCGGCCCCGGCATGACCCCCGAGCAGCTCGGCCGGCTGTTCCGCCCGTTCGCCCAGGCCGAGGTCTCCACCGCGCGGCGCTTCGGCGGTACGGGCCTCGGCCTGTTCATCTGCCGCAACCTCGCCGAGATGATGGGCGGGGAGATCAGCGCCGAAAGCACGCCCGGCGCCGGCTCGACCTTCCGCGTGCGGCTGCCGCTGCCGGCCGCCTACGGCGCGACCGAGACGCCGGAGGACGCCGCCGAGGCCCCCGCCCTGCCGCCGCTGCGGGTGCTGGTGGCCGACGACAACCCGGTCAACCTGGCGGTCGCCCGCGCCCTGCTGGAGGCGGCGGGCCTGGTCATCGAGACCGCCGCCGACGGCTGCGCGGCGCTGGAGCGGCTGCGCTGCGAGACCTTCGACCTGGTGCTGATGGACGTGCAGATGCCGGTGATGAGCGGGATCGAGGCGGTCGGCCGGATCCGCGCCGGCGAGGCCGGCCCGGCGGATCTGCCGGTGATCGCGCTTACCGCCGACGGCGACGCGGCCGCCGACGCGCGCCTGCAGGCCGCCGGCTTCGACGCACTGCAGACCAAGCCGATCCGCCCGGCCGAGCTCTTGGGCGCGATCAGCGCTGTGGTGGAGAACCGCGAGGCGCGGGTCGGGGCGGCTTAGCGGTCGGCTCAATCAACTCCGTCATCCCGGCTCTCCGCTTCGCTTCGGCCGGGATGACGGAGTTTCTTGCGATTTTCGAGGCGAGGCCCTTACGCCCCGACCTGCTCCACCGACGGCACGTGCTGCGCCAGCCGGCCGCCGAGGCGGATCGGCTCGATGCGGCGGGCGAGGCCGGTGCCCGGATGGGTCTCGACGAACACGCCGCAGACCGTCGCGGGACCGCTGGCCGGCTTGTAGCGGCCGCCGGAGATCCGGGTGGTGAACCGCCGCAGCGGCTCTTCTTTCTCGTTGCCGATGACGCTGTCGTAGTCGCAGCAGCCGCCGGCGTCGGTCTGGTAGGCGGTGCCGCCGGGCAGCACCTGGGCGTCGGCGGTCGGCACGTGGGTGTGGGTGCCCACCACCAGGCTGGCGCGGCCGTCGCAGAAGTGGCCCATGGCCATCTTCTCGGAGGTCGCCTCGGCGTGCATGTCGACCACCACCGCGTCGGCCACCGCGCCGAGCGGACAGGCCTCCAGCTCGCGGTCGACCGCGGCGAACGGGTCGTCGAGGCTGTCCATGTGCACCCGGCCCAGCAGGTTGATCACCAGGATCCGCTTGCCGGAGTCGGTCTCGAACAGCTGCGCGCCACGGCCCGGCGCGTCGGCCAGGAGCGGGTAGTTCAGCGGTCGGATCAGGCGCGGCTCTCTGACGATGTAGGTCAGCGCTTCCTTCTGGTCCCAGGCGTGGTTGCCCAAGGTCAGGCAGTCGGCGCCGGCGTCGAACAGTTCGCGCGCGGTGGACTCGGTGATGCCGAAGCCCGCCGCGGCGTTCTCCGCGTTGACGATGACGAACTCGAGACCCAGGCGTCGGCGCAGGCCCGGCAGGTGCTCGGCCAGGCCGTCGCGCCCCGAGCGCCCGATCACGTCTCCAAAAAAGGCAAACCGCATCCGTATCCCCTAGAGCCCTTTGCGGTCGGATGGAACCATCCGCCCCGTCAAAACGGCTCTGAATTCAAACTATAAGATGGCTAACGGCCGAAAGGGCTCAGCCGCCGACGCCCTGGGCGACCTCGAAGTAGCCGGTCTCGGTGAGGATCGCATCGAGGCGCTCGTCGTGATCTTCGTGCGGCAATTCGGCGATTTCCTGCCCCGCGAACGCCAGGCCCAGCACAAACACCCGCTTGCGCGCCCGCAGGCCCGCCAGCGCCCGGTCGTAATAGCCGGCCCCCTGCCCCAGCCGGCGGCCGGAACGGTCGAAGCCGAGCAGCGGGGCGACCACCAGGTCCGGCTCGAGCTCCGGGGCGAACGGCGGCGGCGCGGGAATGCCCAGCGCGTCCGGCTCCAGCCGCATCTGCGGCTCCCACAGCCGGAAGCTCATCGCCGCGTCCCGCGCCCGGGTCGCCGGCAACGCGGCGCGCGCCCCGCGGTGCGCCAGCCGGGCGAGCAGCGGCCGCGGATCCAGCTCCGAGCCCATCGGCTGGTAGAGACTGAAGGCGTGGAACGGCGGCAGCCGCTCGAGCGGCAGATGCGCCGCAGCCCGCTCGGCCGCATGCGGCGTTTCGTGCGCCAGCCGCCGGCGCAGGCCGCGCAGGCGCATCCGCAGCGCGGTCTTGTCGGGGTGCGGGGTCACGATCGGAAGAAGGCCGAACCTGCAAACAGGGTGGCGGCGCCGCGGAAACCGTGAAGGACTGTTTCACCCCCTCGACCTGGACAACCAGGTGGGCGCCGTGTGCTTGGGACCACGATCCCAAACAGGGACAGCTCCCTTAGAGAGAATTAAGGTCGCTGGGATATGTCGCCTTCGACGCGAGCCGCAGCAGACCCGCCGAGCCGCTAACGTAGTGGGTGGGGGGCGAGTTCTCAAGCGCCACGCCGAGATCCTCCCCTCAGGGGGAGGTGGCCCGTAGGGCCGGAGGGGGTTTCCGCTCAGAAGGTCGGTGTTCGGTGTCATCCGCGTCTGAGCGGAAACCCCCTCACCGCCTTCGGCGGAGCTCCCCCTGAGGGGGAGCATCTGACGCCCTACTCCGTCGCCAGCTTGTCGATCCGCTTGGCGGCGTTGTCCAAGGCCAGGACCGCGCGGGCTTCGATCCGGGCCTGGTCGGACTGCAGGCGGCCGAGGTCGGCCTGGATGGCGGCCATCCGCGCCTTGGTCTCGGCCAGTTCGTCGGCCAGCAGCAGCGCGCCCATCAGGAACAGCCGCGTCTCGCCGAGCTGGCCGAGCTGCTGGCCGACCTGGCGCACCTGGCGGTCAAAGATCCGGGCCAGCTCGGTCAGGTGCTGCTCCTGGCCGTCTTCGCAACCGACCACATAGGGTCGGCCGTTCACGTCGAGGGTGACCTGGGCCATGGCTCAGCGCTCCGCCGCGGGCGCGTTGTTCAGCGCTGCGCGGATTTCCTGAATGGCGCGACCCAGCGCCGCAGAGGCTTCGGCCCCAGCGGTCTCCAGATCGCGTTCGCGGGCACGGACCCGCTCCAGCTCGGCCACGAGGCCGGGCGGTTCGGCAGCCGGCTCGAAAAGATCGCCGCGATCGCCGCCGGCCCCCTTCGCGAGTCGCTGCTCCAGAGCGGAAACCGCCCGTTCCAGCCGCTTCGCGGCAAGTTCCAGCGCGCTCTCGCCCGCGCTCTCCCGGATCATGCGCACTCCGTCCGCTGAGGTGTGACCGTTAATCTATAGAGCGTCGGCCTATTCCTCCAGATAGCCTGGCGGATGGGGCGTTTCCTTGACCGTGAGGCCCTTCGCATGCGAGGGCGCGCGCAACTTCTCCCTCCGAACTGACCTGGACTGCCATGCCCGCCACACCCCAGACCATGGCCGACGCGATCCGCGTGCTCTCGATGGACGCCGTCGAGCAGGCGAATTCCGGCCACCCCGGCATGCCGATGGGCATGGCCGACGTCGCCACCGTGCTCTGGACCAAGTTCCTGAAGTACGACGCCAGCCGGCCGGATTGGGCCGACCGCGACCGCTTCGTGCTGTCGGCCGGCCACGGCTCGATGCTGCTTTATAGCCTGCTGCATCTGACCGGCTCCAAGGCGATGACGGTGGAGCAGCTCAAGGCGTTCCGCCAGCTGAACTCCAAGACCCCGGGTCACCCGGAATACGGCCACACCCCGGGCGTCGAGACCACCACCGGTCCGCTCGGCCAGGGCCTGGCCACCGCCGTCGGCATGGCGATCGCCGAGCGCCACCTGGCCGCCCGCTTCGGCGCCGACCTGGTCGACCACCGCACCTGGGTGGTGGCCGGCGACGGCTGCCTGATGGAAGGCGTCAGCCACGAGGCGATCAGCCTGGCCGGCCGGCTGAAGCTCAACCGCCTGACGGTGCTGTGGGACGACAACGACATCACCATCGACGGCGCGGTCGGGCTGTCCGACATCACCGACCAGCAGGCCCGCTTCAAGGCCGCCGGCTGGGCGGTGAAGGCGATCGACGGCCATGACGTCGGCCAGATCCGCCGCGCGCTGGCCTGGGCGACCAAGCAGGACAAGCCGTCGCTGATCGCCTGCAAGACCAAGATCGGCAAGGGCTCGCCCAACTTCGAAGGCACCCACGACGTGCACGGCAAGGCGCTGGGCAAGGACGAGGTGGCCGCCACCCGCGCCAACCTGGGCTGGCCGCACGAAGCCTTCGTGGTTCCCGAGGAGGTCTCCCGCTCCTGGCGGTCGGCCGGCCGCAAGGGCGCCAAGGACCGCAAGGCCTGGGAAGCCCGCCTGGCCGCCTCGCCGCACGCCAGCGAGTTCGAGCGCGCCATGGCCGGCGAGCTGCCGAAGCACGCCTTCGACCGACTCGACGCCTTCATCACCGAGGTCGAGACCTCGCGGCCGTCGGCGGCGACGCGCCAGCACTCCGGTTCGGTGCTGGAGAAGATCTTCAGCGACATCCCGGAACTGGTCGGCGGCTCGGCCGACCTGACCGGCTCGAACAACACCTTCGTCAAGAACACCCCGATCCTCGACGCGCCCGACTACGGCGGCCGCTACGTCAACTACGGCGTGCGCGAGTTCGGCATGGCCGCGGCGATGAACGGCATGGCGCTGCACGGCGGGGTGATCCCCTACGGCGGCACCTTCCTGGTGTTCTCCGACTACGCCCGCCCGGCGCTGCGCCTGTCGGCGCTGATGGGCGTGCGGACGATCTTCGTCGGCACCCACGACTCGATCGGCCTCGGCGAGGACGGCCCGACCCACCAGCCGGTCGAGCACCTGGCGTCGCTGCGCGCCATGCCCAACCTGAACGTCTTCCGTCCGGCCGACGCGGTCGAAGCGGCCGAGTGCTGGAAGGTGGCGCTGCAGGCCAAGACCACGCCGTCGGTGCTGGCGCTGTCGCGCCAGAAGGTGCCGCCGGTGCGCATCGACCCGGTCGGCGAGAACCTCTCGTCGCGCGGTGCCTATCAGCTGGCGGCCGCCGGCCTGCCGGCGCAGGTGACCCTGTTCGCCTCGGGCTCGGAAGTCTCGATCGCCATGGCCGCCCGCGGCCTGCTCGAGGCCGACGGCATCGGCGCGCGCGTCGTCTCCGTCCCCTGCTTCGAGCTGTTCGAGCAGCAGCCGGCCGACTACCAGGCCGCGGTGATCGGCGAGACCGAGGTGCGGATCGCGGTCGAGGCCGGCGTGCGGATGGGCTGGGACCGCTTCATCGGCACCGACGGGGCCTTCGTCGGCATGACCGGCTTCGGCGCCAGCGCGCCGGACAAGGTGCTCTACGAGCACTTCGGCCTGACGCCCGAGGCCGTCTGCCGCGCCGCCAAGTCGAAGCTCTAAGCGTCATGCGCCTCGGCACCCCGCTCTCGCCCTCCGCCGTCAAGGTGATGCTGCTGGGGGCGGGGGAGCTCGGCAAGGAAGTCGCCATCGAGCTGCAGCGGCTCGGCTGCGAGGTGATCGCGGTCGACCGCTACGCCGACGCGCCGGCGATGCAGGTGGCCCACCGCAGCCACGTGATCGCCATGACCGACGCCGCGGCGCTGCGCGCGGTGATCGAGCAGGAACGGCCGCACCTCGTCGTGCCGGAGATCGAGGCGATCGCCACCGACGAGCTGGTGAAGATCGAGGCCGAGGGGCTGGCCCGGGTGATCCCGACCGCCCGCGCCGCCCAGCTGACCATGAACCGCGAAGGCATCCGCCGGCTCGCGGCCGAAGAGCTGAAGCTGCCGACCAGCCCCTACGCCTTCGCCTCGTCCGAGGCGGAGCTGGCCAGGGCCGCGGCCGAGCTCACCGGCTTCCCCTGCTTCGTGAAGCCGGTGATGTCGTCGTCCGGCAAGGGGCAGTCCTACGTCGAGCGGCCCGAGCAGATCGCCGAGGCCTGGCGCTATGCGCTGGAGGGCGGCCGGGTCGAACAGCCCCGGGTGATCGTCGAGGGCAAGATCGAGTTCGACTTCGAGATCACCCTGCTGACGGTGCGCGCCCGCGTCGCCGACGGCGAGACCGTCACCGCCTTCTGTGAGGCGATCGGCCATCGCCAGGTGAAGGGCGACTACGTCGAGAGCTGGCAGCCGCAGGGCATGGCCCCGGGCGCCCAGCGCAAGGCGCGCGACATCGCCCGGGCGGTGACCGATGCGCTGGGCGGCTGGGGGATCTTCGGCGTCGAGATGTTCGTCAAGGGCAACGACGTCTGGTTCTCCGAGGTCAGCCCGCGGCCGCACGACACCGGCCTCGTCACCCTGATCAGCCAGGTGCAGAGCGAGTTCGCGATCCACGCCCGCGCCATCCTCGGCCTGCCGGTCGACGTGCGGCTGCGCGAGCCGGGCGCCAGCGCGGTGATCTACGGCGGGCTGGAAGCCAAGGGCGTCGCCTTCACCGGCGTCGACGAGGCGCTGCGCGTGCCAGGCGCGGACCTGCGGCTGTTCGGCAAGCCGGAAAGCTACGCCCGGCGGCGGATGGGCGTGGCGCTGGCCCGCGCCGGCGGGGTGGACGACGCCCGCGCCCGGGCGCGGGAAGCCGCCGGAAAGGTTAAGCCCACCGAGGGCTGACTCGTTAACACTCGGCTGAATTGTCTGAGTAATCTGCTCGAAAAGCGCCGAGAAACCCCGCTTTGGCGTCCCGTCGGCAACAGCTCCGTTGCAGTGCGGAAACTTAACTATGAGCAGGGGTTGACTCGCGGCCCCCCCGGTCGAACAACGCCCCGCATCAAAGAGGCGGCTGCGAGGTCGCCGCGCGTCCACAAGGAGACCTGCCCATGCCCGTCCGCGTCGCAATCAACGGTTTCGGTCGCATCGGCCGACTGGTCCTGCGTTCGATCGTCGAGCACGCGCGTCGCGACATCGAGGTCGTTGCGATCAACGATCTGGGTCCGGTCGAGACGAACGCCCACCTGCTGCGCTTCGACAGCGTGCACGGCCGCTTCCCCGGCCAGGTGATCGTCGACGGCGACATGATCGACGTCGGCCTCGGCAACAAGATCAAGGTCACCGCGATCCGCAACCCGGCCGAGCTGCCGCACAAGGAGCTCGGCGTCGACATCGCGCTGGAATGCACCGGCCTGTTCACCTCGAAGGACAAGGCCAAGGCGCACCTCGACGCCGGCGCCAAGCGCGTGCTGGTCTCCGCGCCTTGCGACGACGCCGACAAGACCATCGTCTTCGGCGTGAACCACGAGACCCTGACCGCCAATGACCTGGTGGTCTCCAACGCCTCGTGCACCACCAACTGCCTGGCCCCGATCGCCAAGGTCATCGACGACCTGTGCGGCATCGAGCGCGGCTACATGACCACCATCCACTCCTACACGGGCGACCAGCCGACGCTCGACACCATGCACAAGGATCTCTACCGCGCCCGCGCCGCGGCCCTGAGCATGATCCCGACCTCGACCGGCGCGGCCAAGGCCGTCGGCCTGGTGCTGCCGAACCTGAAGGGCAAGCTGGACGGCTCGTCGATCCGCGTGCCGACCCCGAACGTCTCGGTCGTCGACCTGAAGTTCGTCCCGGGCCGCAGCATCACCAAGGATGAGCTGAACGAAGCGCTGGCCGCCGCCGCGGCCGCCGGCCCGCTGAAGGGCGTCCTGGCGGTGTCGAACGACCCGCTGGTGTCGATCGACTTCAACCACATCGCCGCCTCCTCGACCGCGGCCCTGCCGCAGACCCAGGTCATCGAAGGCCAGCTCGGCCGCGTGCTGTCCTGGTACGACAACGAGTGGGGCTTCTCGACCCGGATGAGCGACACCGCCATCGCCATGGCGAAGCTGATCTAAGCGGATCACCGATGATCCGCGCGGCATCTCCCTCCCCCGCGCAGCGGCGGGAGGGGGACCACGCGCCGCAGAGCGCGTGGTGGAGGGGGCAAGCCATGGCTCCGCCCCTCCGCCGCCCTTCTCGATTTCATCAGCGCCTGCGCGCGCGGCTCGCCCCCTCCACCGCCCGGTGTGCCCCGGGCGGTCCCCCTCCCGCCGCTTCGCGGGGGAGGAAGGGTTCGCGGTTAGGACGAACGCATGACTTTCAAAACCCTCGATGACGCCGACCTCGCCGGCAAGCGCGCCCTGGTCCGCGTCGACTTCAACGTGCCGATGGCCGACGGCCGGGTGACCGACGACACCCGCCTGCGCGCGGCGCTGCCGACCATCGAAAAGCTCCGCAAGGGCGGGGCCAAGGTCATCCTGCTGGCCCACTTCGACCGTCCGAAGGGCAAGCGGGTCCCGGAAATGAGCCTAAAGCCGGTGGTTGAACCGCTGGCCAAGCTGCTCGGCGCTCCGGTGGCCTTCGCCGACGACAGCGTCGGCCCGACGGCCAAGGCCGCGGTCGACGCGCTGCAGCCCGGCGACGTGCTGTTGCTGGAGAACGTCCGCTTCGAGGCCGGCGAAGAGAAGAACGATCCGGCGCTGGCCCAGGCGCTGGCCGCCAATGGCGACCTCTACGTCAACGACGCCTTCTCCGCCGCGCACCGCGCGCACGCCTCGACCGAGGGCCTGGCCCGGGTGCTGCCGGCCTACGCCGGCGAGCAAATGCGCCGCGAGCTGCAGGCGCTGGACGCCGCGCTCGGCGCGCCGAAGCGGCCGGTGCTGGGCATCGTCGGCGGCTCGAAGGTCTCGACCAAGCTCGACCTGCTGAACAATCTGGTCGGCAAGCTCGACCGGCTGGCGATCGGCGGCGGCATGGCCAACACCTTCCTGGCGGCGCAGGGCGTCGACGTCGGCGCCTCGCTCTGCGAGCACGATCTGGCCGACACCGCGCGGCAGATCATGGCCACCGCAAAGGCAAAGGGCTGCGAACTGCTGCTGCCGGTCGACGTCGTCGTCGCCGAGAAGGTGGAGCCCGGCGCGGCTTCAACCGTTCGGGACCTGGACGCGATCGGCGCGGCCGACCGCATCCTGGACGCCGGGCCCAAGACCCTGGCGCGGCTGATCGCGGCGATGGACGCCTCGGCCACCCTGGTCTGGAACGGCCCGCTCGGAGTGTTCGAGGTGCCGCCGTTCGACAAAGCGACTGTCGATGCAGCAAATCACGCGGCGCAACTGGCCAAGGCGGGCAAGCTCGTCGCCGTGGCTGGCGGCGGTGATACGGTCGCCGCTCTGAACGTGGCCGGCGTGACGGAGGATTTCACCTTCGTCTCCACCGCTGGCGGTGCGTTCCTGGAGTGGATGGAAGGTAAGACGCTGCCCGGCGTGGCGGCGCTGAACGAACAGGTAGGGTGAGGTTTAGGCCATGGCGCGAATTACGCTTCGACAGCTTCTCGATCACGCCGCAGAGAACAGCTACGGCGTTCCTGCCTTCAACATCAACAACATGGAACAGGCGCTGGCGATCATGGAGGCCGCTGAGGCCACCGACTCGCCGGTGATCATGCAGGCCAGCCGCGGCGCGCGGTCCTACGCGAACGACATCGTGCTGAAGCATCTGATCGACGCGATGGCCGAGATGTACCCGCACATCCCGATCTGCATGCACCAGGATCACGGGAACAACGAGGCGACCTGCGCCACCGCCATCCAGTACGGCTTCACCTCGGTGATGATGGACGGCTCGCTGAAGGCCGACGCCAAGACCCCGGCCGACTACGACTACAACGTCCGCGTGACGAAGAACGTCGTCGACATGGCCCACTGGGTCGGCGCCTCGGTGGAAGGCGAGCTCGGCGTGCTGGGCAGCCTCGAGACCGGCATGGGCGAGAAGGAAGACGGCCACGGCTTCGAAGGTAAGCTGGACCACGACCAGCTGCTGACCGATCCGGACCAGGCGGTCGAGTTCGTGAAGGCCACCGAGGTCGACGCGCTGGCGATCGCCATGGGCACCAGCCACGGCGCCTACAAGTTCACCCGCAAGCCGGACGGCGACGTCCTGGCGATGAACGTGATCGAAGAGATCCACCGCCGCCTGCCCAACACCCACCTGGTGATGCACGGCTCGTCGTCGGTGCCGCAGGACCTGCAGGACCTGATCAACAAGTACGGGGGCGAGATGCCCCAGACCTGGGGCGTGCCGGTGGAAGAGATCCAGCGCGGCATCAAGCACGGCGTGCGCAAGATCAACATCGACACCGACAACCGCATGGCCATCACCGCCGCGATCCGGCAGGTCTTCGCGGAGAAGCCGGGCGAGTTCGACCCGCGCGGCTACCTGAAGCCCGCCAAGGAGGCCATGCGCAAGGTCTGCGTCCAGCGCTTCGAGGAGTTCGGCACCGCCGGTCACGCCTCGAAGATCAAGGCGCTGCCGCTGTCGGCCATGGCCAAGCGCTACGCCGCCGGCGAGCTGGCCCCGAAGATTGGCGTCACCCGCCAGGCCGCGGAATAGACGTCAGCCCTGACCTGATCCGACCACGGAAAGGCCGCCGGGAGACCGGCGGCCTTTTTCGTTGGGCTCTGCCCTGTCCCGACCGCCGAAACGCCCCCTCAGTCAGCTTCGCTGACAGCTCCCCCGCTTCGCAGGGGAGCATCTACGGTCCAGATCCTCCACCGCGCAGCGGGGGAGGTGGATCGGCGCGTCCGCGCCGAGACGGAGGGGGCGTTCTGCATATGCGGTGGCCGCCTCTGACTGCCCGGGCGCGCGGCACAGACGGGGTTCTCTGCGCCCAAAATCGCCGCAGCGTGAACGTGGACGGCCACGCCGACGCTAGCGTCCCGCGCGCCGGGGCGCCTCCAGCTATGCTGCAGCCTGGAGGCCGCCCTTGCCCTGGAGACGCCGCACCTGGATGACGCTCGCCGCGCTGTCGGCGATGGGCGCGGCCGGCGTCGCCACCGCCGCGGTGCTGCTCGCGCCGGCTGGGCCCGTCGCGGATCTGCTGAGGGCGGGCGCGGCGATCCAGTTCATGCACTCGATGGCCACTTTGGCCTGCGCCACGGTGGTGCAGATCGGCGGCCTGCGGGCGCGACATGCGCCGGGCTTCTTCCTGACCGGCATCGTCCTGCTGCCCGGCGCGATCTACGCCAAGGCGGCCGGCGCGCCGCCGGCGGTCTGGCTGGTCGCCGCCGCCGGCATAGCGGCGGCCGCCGTCGGCTGGATCACCCTGGCCGCCGCGACCCTCGGCGTCGATCCCTCGCCGGGCGAAGATGCCCTTCAAGGCCAGCGCCCCGCCCGCCGCCCCGGCCAGGCGCTCGCCGCCGAGTAGACCGACACACAGCCACGACTTGACTGTGACGCCCGGCGCGGTCGGAGTGGGCGCCTGTTCAGGACACCCGTACGCCGATGATCGCCAAGCTCCGCGCCCTCCCCTTGCAGCTGCAGATGCTGGTCGGCTTCCTGGTCGGCCTGGGGGTCGGGCTGGTGGTCAACCTCACCGCCGGCCCGGACGCGGCCTGGGTGGTCAACCTGACCACCTATGTCACCCAGCCGGCCGGGCAGGTGTTCCTGCGGCTGCTGTTCATGCTGGTGCTGCCGCTGCTGTTCTCGGCGCTGGTGATCGGCATCTCCGAGATGGGCGACCTTGGCGCGCTCGGCCGCACCGGCTGGCGGACGCTGCTGTTCACGCTCGGCCTGTCCAGCGTCGCGGTGGTCGTCGGCCTGCTCACCGTCAACCTGCTGCGGCCCGGCGACGGGGTCGATCCGGCGCTGGCCCAGCGGCTGCTCGGCGAGGCCGCCAGCGGGGCGCAGGCGATCGTCGAGCGCTCGCCGAAGTCGCTCGAGGGGCCGGCCGCCCTGGTGCAGATCATCCCCGCCAACGTGATCGGCGCGGCGGCGGACAACGAGATCCTGCCGGTGATGTTCTTCGCCCTGATGTTCGGCGTCGGCGTCGTGCTGCTGCAGAACCGCAGCCCGGCGGTCACCACCCTGAAATCGGCGATCGAGGGGCTGCTCGAAGTCTCGATGATCCTGATCAGCCTGGTGATCCGGCTGGCGCCGATCGCCATCGCCTGCCTGATGTTCAACCTCGCCGCCCTGTTCGGCTGGGAGCTGCTGGTGCGGCTCAGCGCCTATGTCGGCGTGGTGCTGCTGGCGCTCGGCATCCACATGTTCGTCGTCTACTCGGCGGCGGTGTGGCTGTTCGGCGGGATGTCGCCGATCGCCTTCTTCCGCAATTCGCAGGAGGCGATCCTTGTCGCCTTCTCGACCGCCTCGTCGAACGCCACCCTGCCGACCGCGCTGCGGGTGGCGGAGGACCAGCTCAAGCTGCCGCCGAAGATCTCGCGCTTCGTGCTGACCATCGGGGCCACCGCCAACCAGAACGGCACCGCCCTGTTCGAAGGCGTGACGGTGCTGTTCCTCGCCCAGTTCTTCGGCGTCGACCTCACGCTTGGCCAGCAGCTGATGGTGATGCTGGTCTGCATCCTCGGCGGCGTCGGCACCGCCGGGGTGCCGGCCGGCTCGCTGCCGGTGGTGGCGATGATCCTCGGGATGGTCGGGGTGCCGCCGGAAGGCATCGGCCTGATCCTCGGCGTCGACCGCTTCCTCGACATGTGCCGCACGGCGCTGAACGTCACCGGCGACCTGGTCGCCGCCGTGGTGGTCTCCAAGCCGGAACGCGACCAGGCGGCCGCCGAGGCCGCGGCGGCGGGCTGACTGAACCAAAAAAAAGCGCCGAGCGGGCGGTAGCTGCGAGCGAGACATCCCGGACCGGCCGCAGGCCGGTCATCCGATCCCAGGCGCTGCGCGTCCGGGACCGCCATTCGTGTCTTTCGTGTTTTTCGTGGTTCTAAGCCTCAGCCTCGGACGGGCGCCTGCGCCACGCGGACGCTGCGCTTCAGCGGCTTGCGGCGGAACCAGAAGGTCCAGACCGTCAGCGTGCCGAACAGTGTCAGCCCGACGCCGACCAGGGTGATCAACAGCCGGTAAGCCAGGCCGCCGACCTTGCCCGCGTGCAGCGGGTAGAGCGCGCCGTAGGCCTGGGCGCTGGCCGGCAGCGCCTGGACGCCGCGAGCCTCGACCAGCCGGCCGCTGTCGGCGGCGAACCACAGCATGGTGCGGCCGTTCGGGGCCCATTCGTGCGGCTGGCGCAGGCGCAAGCTGATCAGCCCGGCCTCGCCCTTCGGCAGCGACAGCGACCGCACCTCGGCGTCGGGATAGAGCCGGCGCGCCGTCTCCAGCATCCCGCGCCAGTCGGGATGGGCCGCGAGCTCGGCCTTCGGCGCGCGGGGCGGCTTGAGCGCGCTCGTGATCTCGGCCGCCGCGCCGGGCCCGAACACGACGTTCGTCAGCGGTCGGAAGATCATCAGCGCGCCGCTGGCCAGCACCAGCGCCAGCACCGGCGCCAGCAGCGCGCCCCAGTCGCGATGGTGCCTCAGGATGGCGAACCGCGCGCCGCTCTTCGGCCAGGCGCGCAGCTGGAAGCTGCGCCGCAGCGGCCACCAGAGGATCAGGCCGGTGACGACGAACCCCAGGCCGACCAGCGCGGCGACGCCGCCGATCGTCTCGCCGGTGTCGCCGGACAACAAGTGGTGGTGCAGGTCGAACAGCCAGAGCTCCGGCCTGTCCCACTTGCTGGACCAGCGGGCGACGATCTCGCCGCCCTGGGTGGCGTAGGCGCCGGCCTCCTCGCCGAAGTTCAGCCGGTCGAGGCCGAAGCTGCGGGTCGCGAAGAGAATGCTGCGCGGCCGCTCGGCCGGGTCGGCCATGATCTTCTCGACCGCCGCGGCCAGGGCGGCGACGTCCTGCACCTGGGCGTCGCGCGCGCCGGGCGCGGTGACCCACAGGTCCTTGTGCGCAAGCAGCGCGCCGGACAGCCCGAACACCGCCAGCAGCAGGCCGATGATCGCCCCCAGCCAGCGGTGCAGGAGATCCAGCGCGCGCATCAGAAGCGGTAATCCCAGGCCAGGGTGAAGGTCCGTCCGCGACCGGCGAAGAACCGCTGGTTGTTGGTCGGCTGCTGGGTGTCGGTGTTGTAGTCGATGTAGAACTCGTCAAGCAGGTTCTGCACCGCCAGGGTGACGCCGCCCCAGCGGCCGCTGTCGTAGCGCACCGAGCCGTCGAACAGGGCGTAGCCGTCGAAGCTGTTGCGCGGGTCCGCGCCGGCGTAGTCGCGGGCAAGGTAGCCGTTGGCCTGCAGCCGGCCGGTCCACGGGCCCCGGGCGTAGTCGAGCGCCACCAGGATGCGGTCCGGCGAGATGTTGGCCCCGTCGAGGTCGATGTCGACCTTGCCGTCGCCGTCGGAGTCGGTCTTGCCGGTCAGGTGGGCGTAGCCGGCCGAGACGGTGACGCCGGGGATCGGGGTGCGCAGGCTGGCGTTCAGCTCCAGCCCCTCGATCTCCACCCGCTGGCGCTGCGCCTCGAACACCGTGCCGACCAGCACCAGCAGCTGGCCCTTCTTGCTGGTCGACCAGAAGTAGGCGGCGGTGGCCTCGAATGGGCCGCGCTTCCACTCCAGGCCGATCTCCCGGTTGTTCGAGATGATCGGGCTGATGTCGAGGAAGTCGTCGATGTCGACCCCGGTCTGGGTGATCGAACGGGTGATCCGGCCGACGTCCGGCACGGTGAAGCCCTCGGCGTAGCTGGCGTAGGCGCGCAGGCCGTCGATCGGCTCGTAGATGACCCCGCCGTTCAGCAGGGTGTCGCTGAACTTCGGCGCGCCGCCGTCGACCTCGCGCGCGCCGTAGAAGGCCAGCGTGGTGAAGTCGTCGATCTTGATGCGGACGTTCTCGTTGCGCAGGCCGCCGGCGACCCGGACCTTGCCGTCCAACAGCGCGAGGTTGGCCTGGACGAAGGGCGCGATGCTGCGGAAGTCGGTCGGCGGCACCCAGGCGCGGTCGGTGGCGACCAGCGCCTGTTCGGTGCGGTCCTTCAAGAGGTCGAAGCCGAGGGTCGCGGTCATCGCCTCCCAGCCCGGCACGGTGCGCTCGTAGCTGAACTTCGCGCCCAGCTTCTTCGAGCGGTTCTCCGACTGGTCGAACAGCGTGCCGACCGGGGCGATGCGGGCGTCCTGGAAGGTGGCGATCGGCGTCGGGTCGCTGCCGAAGGTGTCGCGGGTGCGGTTGTAGTAGGCCTGGGCGACCAGGTGGCCGCCGAGCAGCGCGTCGTCGGTGTAGGTGAGCGAGGCGGTCTCGGTGCGGCCGCGGGCCGGAATGCCGGGCGGCGTGCCGCGGATCGCCGAGGCCGGGATGTTCAGGCCGCGATTGCCGACCACCGCCAGGTAGTCGCCGTCGCCATCGAGCTGGAAGCGGTTGAGCATCAGGTCGAGCCGGCTGGCCTCGCCGAACTCGTAGCCGAAGCGGCCGAACAGCGACCAGCTCTCGCTATCCTGCGACTCGCCCTGGACAGTGTCGACGCCGACGCGATTGCCGTCGCCGTCGTAGAAGGCGCCGCGGGTCTCGTAGGCCCCGCCGACGGTGGCGTCGAAGCCGCCGCCGCGCCAGCTGGCCAGGCCGGCCGCCTTCTTGCCGTAGCCGTCGCCGTGGAACTCGTCGTCGGCGGTCCCCTGCAGCAGCATCCGGCCGCTCCAGCCCTCCTGGCTCGGCGCGCCGACCACCACCTGGTTGACGATGCCGCCGGCGCCGCCGATGCCCTGCAGGGCGTTGGAGCCGAAGATCAGCTCGACCCGGTCGATGAAGAACGGATCGATGGTGAAGCCGTCGCGCGAGCCGTCGCGCAGCGGCGTCGACTGGGGGATGCCGTTGATCGCGTAGAGCGGCGAGCGGCCGCGTAGGGTCTCGCCGGAGCCGGACAGCTTCTGCCGCGTCGGCGAGAAGGACGGGGTGAGCGCCGAGACCGCGTCGACCACCGAGCCGCTGATCGCCACCTGCTGGTCCAGCGCCGGCTTGCCGATCACCTCGACGGTCAGCGGCAAGGCGTTGGCCGGCAGGGTGCTTCGCGTGGCGGTGACGACCACCTCGTCGACCTCGCGCTCCACGCTCGTCTGGGCGATCGCCGGGGACGCCGCCAGCGCCGCGCCCAGGACCATGGAAATCGAAACAGCCGTCCGCATGACGCCCCCGCTTGTTCTTTGGGCGCCCTATACGCGATTAGTTTCTGCGAGGCATTCGCATTTTTGCGCCCAGACCCCGGCGTGGGCCCCCGCCCTAGTGAAGCTCGGCGCCCTCCGGCAGATGGGTCTTGCCGTGCCGGCCGACCTGCTGGACCAGGGCCCGGCTCGCCGAGTTCAGGCCGCTCACCGTCACCTCCGCGCCCTGGCGGCGATAGCGGAACACCACCTTGTCGAGCGCGGCCACGCCGGTCAGGTCCCAGACATGGGCGTCGGACAGGTCGATCTCGACGCGAGTCGGCCGGCCATGGTGCTCGAAGCTGGCGGCGAACAGGCCGGCCGAGGCGAAGAACAGCTGGCCGCCGACCCGGTAGCGGAGCACGCCCGCCTCCGGCGTCGCGACCTCGGCGACGGCGAGCGTCTTGCCGACCTTGCGCATGAAGAAGACCGCCGACAGCAGCACGCCCAGCACCACGCCCTTGGAGAGATCGTGGGTCAGCACGACCGTTCCCGTCGTGGCGATCATCACGATCGACGACTGCAGCGGGGTCGAGCGCAGCGTGGCCAGCGACTTCCAGTCGAAGGTGTTGATCGAGACCATGATCATCACCGCGACCAGCGCCGGCATCGGCATGCGCGCGACCCAGTCCTGCAGCACCAGGATCAGGAACAGCAGGAACACCCCGGCCCACAGGGTCGACAGCCGGCCGCGGGCCCCCGAGGAGACGTTGATCATCGACTGGCCGATCATGGCGCAGCCCGCCATGCCGCCGAACAGCGGCGACAGGATGTTGGCCAGGCCCTGACCGCGGGTCTCGCGGTCCTTGTCGGACGCCGTGTCGGTCAGGTCGTCGATCAGGTTGGCGGTCAGCAGGCTTTCCAGCAGGCCGACGAAGGCCAGCGTGGCGGAGACCGGCGCGATGATCGCCAGCGTCTCCCAGCTCAACGGGACCTGGGCAGGTGGAAGCTGGGCAGGGTGCGGGGCATCTGGCCCATGTCGCCGACAGTGCGCACGTCGAGGCCCAGGCCGACCGCCACAGCGGTCAGGACCAGGATCGCCACCAGCGGCGAGGGCGCCGCCCGGGTCAGCCGCGGGAACAGATAGATGATCGCCAGGCCGGCGCCCGTCATGGCGAAGGTCTGCCAATTGGCCCCGACCAGCTCCGGCATCTGCGCCAGGAAGATCAGGATCGCCAGGGCGTTGACGAACCCGGTCATCACCGAGCGGGAGACGAACTTGATGTAGCGCCCCAGCCGCAGCAGGCCGATCAGCACCTGGAACACCCCGCACAGCAGCGAGGCGGCGAACAGGTATTCGAGGCCGTGGTCGCGGACCAACCCGCCCATCAGCAGCGCCATGGCGCCGGTCGCCGCCGAGATCATCGCCGGCCGCCCGCCGGCGAAGGCGATGGTCGTGGCGATGATGAAGCTGGCGTACAGGCCCACCGCCGGATCGACGCCGGCGATGATCGAGAAGGCGATGGCCTCGGGGATGAGCGCCAGGGCGACCACCGTCCCGGCCAGCAGTTCGCGGCGAGGGTTGGCGAGCCATTGCTGGCGCGCCGAAGCAATTACGGACATGGGTTCATCTGCAGGTCGGCCGCATCGACGTTGCGGGCGAAGTTTCCTGGCGGATCGGCGGCCGGGATAGCCGCCCGTCCCTGGGTGGGCGGGTCCGAAGCGAGGCGCGCCTGATGCTACGCCGCGTCGGCGAATGCAAGGTTGGCTGGCGTGGCCCACACCGGGCGCGATAGGAGTTTAAGCTTCACGATGCCCGCGCGCGCCGCCAAGCCCCTCAGCATCCGTCGCCAGACCGGCCTGCCCGCCTGGCTGTCGCTGGTGCTGCGCCTGGCGCTGGCCCTGGCGCTGATCAGCGTCGCCCTGAGCGTTCACTGGCTCGACCGCGGCGGCCTGCGGGACAACATCGACGGAGAGATCAGCTTCTCCGACGTCGTCTACTTCACCATGATCACCGTCACGACGGTGGGCTATGGCGACATCGTGCCGGTGACCGAGCGGGCGCGGCTGTTCGACGCTTTCGGCCTCACCCCGATCCGGCTGTTCGTATGGCTGATCTTCCTCGGCACGGCGTACGATTTCTTCCTGCGCGGACTCTTGGAGAGGGGCCGAATGAGCCTGATACAGCGCAACCTGCACGGCCATGTGCTCGTGGCCGGCTACGGCGTCAGCGGCGCCGAGGCGGTGGCCGAACTGATGCGCGCCGGCACCCCCGCGACCAAGATCCTGGTGATCGACTGCGATCCGGCGTCCCTCAAGGCGGCGGAAGGCTGCGGCGTCACCGTCCTCGACGGCGACGCGACCCGCAACGCCACCCTGGAGACCGCCCACCTGGCGCGCGCCAGCGCGCTGATCGTCTCGGCCGGACGCGACGACACCTCGATCCTGATCGTGCTGACCGCCCGGCGGCTCGCGCCCGACCTGCCGATCAGCGTGGTGGTCCGCTCCGAGGACAACGAACCGCTCGCCCGCCAGGCCGGCGCCGACACGGTGATCAATCCGGCGAGCTTCGCCGGCCTGCTGCTGGCCGGCTCGACCCACGGCCCGCACATCGCCGAGTACATGGCCGATCTGGCCGGCGCGCACGGCACGGTGATGCTGCGCGAGCGGCGCGTCGCCCCCGACGAGGTCGGCAAACCGCTGTCGGCCCTCGCCACCGGGCTGGGCCTGCGCATCTATCGTGGCGGCCAGGCGTTCGGCTTCTCCGATCCGCAGGCCGCGCGGCTGGAGCCGGGCGACCTCGTCGTCGAGGTGGTCGCCCGCGCGGGCGATGCGCCAGACGCCCCGCAGACGTCACGCTAGCGCCGCGGCGGAACCGGCGCGGCGATCACCCATTGTTTCCAATCATGGGCAAGCACTTCATCGTTCTGGGGCTGACCTTCGCAGGCCTGGCGGCCTTCGCAGTGTTCGCCGGCTGGGCCTTCTTCGAGGGGTCACAATTCGGCGGCGGCTGGCGCAGCCTCGGCCCGATCTGGCCCTATGTGGTCGGCGGCTGCGTGATGGTCGCCGCGCTCACCGGCGTGCTGATGTGGTTGGCCTTCTATTCCGCCAACCACGGCTTCGACGAGCGCTTCGACCCAGACGAATACTAGTCCTCCCTCCTCGCCCCGAACTTAGTGCAACGTCGGCTTGGCGGCGTTCTTGCGCCAGAGTTCTTCAGTCAGGACGTTGGCGAAGCCGATCCAGCCGACGTAGGGCGCGACCATGCGCGCCGCCGGCGGGTCGATCTGCCGGGCGCGCCAGACATAGGCCGCCGCGGTGCCGAGCGTCGTGATCGCGGTGGCGAGCTGGCCGCCGAGGCGACGCGGGCCCAGCGCCATCCACATCGCGTTCAGCGCCTGCACCACGCCCCACAGCGTCAGCGCCTGGGTCCGCGCCGGGCTCCTCGGCGCATTCCAGATCCGCAGGCCGGACACGGTGAGCGCCAGGAACAGCGGCGGCCAGATCACCGCGAACGCCTTGGGCGGCGGCTGCATGGCGGGCTTGTCGAGGCGGTCGTAGGCGGCGCGGACCTTCGGATTGTCCGGCGTCGGCGCGTTGAGCCTGGCGATGATCGCCGAGCCCAGCACGGCCGTGGCCGTCACGCCCAGGCCGATCAGCAGGTGCTGGGTCGAACGCCCCCGGCTGTTGGCGAGGTTGTCCACCGCTCCGCGTACCAACGACGTCATGCCTACCTCCGCTTTTGCGTCCTGCCGAAATCCACAAGGCCCAAAGCCGGTTCCGGCGACGCCTTCAGCCGGGGCGGGAAGCGCGCTATGAGGCGCGCATGAGCGCTTCTCTCTGCCGGCTTTACCTGATCACCCCGCCGAAGCTCGACGACCTGGCCGGCTTCGGCCGGGTGCTGGCCCACGCGCTGGACGCCGGCGACGTGGCCGCGCTGCAGATCCGGCTGAAGGACGTCGACGACGACATCATCGCCGCGGCCGTCGATGCGCTGAGCCCGATCGCCGCGGCGCGCGACGTGGCGGTGATCCTCAACGACCGCCCGGACCTGGCGGCGAAGCTGGGCTGCGACGGGGTGCACATCGGCCAGGAGGACGGCACCTTCGCCGAGGCCCGCCGGCTGATGGGCCGCGACCGGATCGTCGGCGTCACCTGCCACGACAGCCGCCACATGGCGATGGAGGCGGCCGAGGCCGGCGCCGACTACGTGGCCTTCGGCGCGGTGTTCCCGACCGGCACCAAGGACGCCAAGTCCCGCTGCGAGTTGGAGGTCTTGAGCATCTGGCAGGAGACCATGGAGACGCCGTGCGTCGCCATCGGCGGGATCACCGTCGAGACCGCCCGCGAAGTGGCCCGCGCCGGGGCCGACTTCGTCGCCGTCTGCGCCGGCGTCTGGAGCCATGGCGAGGGCCCGGCCGCGGCGGTCGCCGCGCTCAACCGCGAGATCGACGCCGGGCTGGCCGAGCGGGCCTAGCTGACCGTTCACCCCGGCGAAGGCCGGGGCCCAGGTGAAGCCCACCAGGGCCTCAGGCTGGATCTGGATACCGGCCTTCGCGGGTACGAGCGGAGATCAGGTTGATCTAAGGCGCGCCGAGGATTTCCGGCACGCCCTCGGGCGGCCGCACCCACGGGGCGCGGTGCTCGATCCAGATCATCCGCTGCGGCGGCGGGAAGTCCTTGTCGGCGAAACAGCCGCCGGCGGCCATGATCTTCCCCGGCCGGCCCTCGGCGAGCCACCAGACGGTCGTGCCGCAGGTCGGACAGAAGCTGTAGTCGACCCAGGCGCCGCTTTCGGCGATCCGCCGCCAGACCTTCACGTCGCCGGAGTGTTCGAGCTCCTGGTCCTGCGAAAAGATGGCGGTGACGCCGAACGCCGCCCCGGTGCGACGCTGGCAGGCCTGGCAGGCGCAGCTCGAAACATACTCAGGATCGCCCTTCAGCCGCAGCCGCAGGCCGCCGCAAGCACAGGCCGCCTCATGTATCTTGCTGCGTCCATCGCCGCCTCCTGTCAGACTCCGAACAGATCGCCGCCGGCGGGGCGAAGCGCAACCGCCTTGCCTTGCCCCCGGCCAATAGGTATCCCGCCCCATGATCAGCCAATCCGCCCTTCTGAAGGTGATGAGCGACGCCGCGCGCAAGGCCGCGCGTGGGCTCAACCGCGATTTCGGCGAACTCGCCGAGCTGCAGGTGGCGCGCAAGGCCCCCGCCGACTTCGTCTCCGCCGCCGACCTCAAGGCCGAGGAGACGCTGTTCGAGGCGCTGAGCAAGGCGCGGCCGGGCTACAGCTTCCTCGGCGAGGAGCGCGGCCTGATCGAAGGCACCGACAAGACCCACACCTGGATCGTCGACCCGCTCGACGGCACGACCAACTTCCTGCACGCCATCCCGCACTTCGCGATCAACATCGCCCTCCAGCGCGAGGGCGCGATCGTCGCCGCCGTGACCTACAACCCGATCAGCAACGAGCTGTTCTGGGCCGAGAAGGGCAAGGGCTGCTACGTCAACGACAAGCGGCTGCGCGTCGCGGCCCGGACCCGGCTCGACGAGTGCGTCGTGGCGACCGGCATCCCGTTCCTCGGCCATGGCCAGCACGCGCGGTTCCTGAAGGAGCTGCACGGGATCAGCCAGCGGGTCGCCGGCGTGCGCCGCTTCGGCTCCGCCGCGCTCGACCTCGCCTGGGTCGCGGCCGGCCGCTACGACGGCTTCTGGGAACGCGACCTGAAGCCGTGGGACGTCGCCGCGGGCCTGCTGCTGGTCGCCGAGGCCGGCGGCAAGGTCACCGACGCCGACGGCGGCGATGACATGCTGACGCAGGGCTCGATCCTCGCCGGCAACCTCGACGTCCACCCGCTGGTGCTCGATCGGCTGAAGGCGGCGCAGTAGGCATTGCTCCCCTCGGGGGGAGCTGTTCCGCCCGCGTTTAATCCGCTCGTCCCCGCGAAAGCGGGGATCCAGGCTTTTTGTCCTGCGTCGGCGAGCGAACCCCCAGCTTTGACAACAAATACACCTGGGTCCCCGCTTTCGCGGGGATGAGCGGGTGCGGCGGCGCTACGCCGCCTCGCCGAACTGCAACGCGGCGAGCCGCGCGTAGAGGCCGTTGCGCGCCACCAGCTCCGGGTGCGCGCCCTGCTCGACGACGCGGCCCTCGTCCATCACCACGATGCGATCGGCCTTCAGCACCGTCGCCAGCCGGTGAGCGATCACCAGGGTGGTGCGGCCAGCCATGGCGCGGTCGAGCGCGGCCTGGACCAGGCGCTCGTTCTCGGCGTCCAGCGCGCTGGTCGCCTCGTCGAGCAGCAGCACCGGGGCCTCGCGCACCAGCGCCCGGGCGATCGCCAGCCGCTGGCGCTGGCCGCCGGACAGGCCGCGCGCCCGCTCGCCGACCGCGGAGTCCAGCCCCTGCGGCAGGGTCTCCAAGAAGCCCTCGGCCTGGGCCGCGCGGATCGCGGCGCGCAGCTCCTCGGGGCTGGCGTCGTCGCGGCCGAAGCGGACGTTGTCGAGCGCCGAGCCGGAGAACAGCGGGCTGTCCTGGGCCACCAGCGCCATCCGCGCGCGCAGCTCGGCGGGATCGGCGTCCTTCAGGTCGACGCCGTCGAACAGGATGCGGCCGGCCTGCGGATCATAGAAGCGCAGCAGCAGGCGGAAGACAGTGCTCTTGCCGGCGCCCGAGGGGCCGACCAGCGCCACCCGCTCGCCCGGGCGGACCTGCAGCGAAAAGTCGCGCAGCGCCGGCAGGTCCGGCCGCCCGGGATAGGCGAAGGTCAGGTCCTGGAAGGCCAGCGCGCCGCGGGCCGGAGCCGGCAGCGGCTGCGGATGGGCCGGACGCTTCACGTTCGGCTGGGAGTCCAGCAGCTCGCCGATCCGCTCCATCGCCCCGGAGGCCTTCTGCACGTCGCCCCAGCTCTCGCCGAGCGAGCCGACCGCGCCGGCGGCCAGCACCGCCAGGATGGCGAACTGGATCAGCGCCCCGGTGCTGAGATGGCCCTGCAGGGTCTGCTGGACGCCGAACCAGAAGATCAGCACCACACCGCCGAACACCAGGCCGATCACCAGGGCGGTCATCAGCGCCCGGGCGCTCATCCGCTTCAGGGAGGTGGCGAAGGAGGCCTCCACGGCCGCGCCGAAGCGCTCGGCGGCCATGCCCTCGCGGCCGAAGGCCTGCACGGTCTCCAGCGCGTCCAGGCTCTCGCCGGCCAGGCCGACAGCCTCAGCGAAGCGGTCCTGGGTCGAGGCGGTGAGCTTGCGCACCCGGCGGCCGAAGATCGCCAGCGGGCCGATCAGCAGCGGGATCAGCAGCAGCACCAGGCCGGTCAGCTGCGGGCTGACGATCACCATCAGGATGATCGCGCCGATCAGGGTCAGCAGGTTGCGCAGCGCCACCGAGATCGACGAGCCGACCAGGGATTCGACGATCTGGATGTCGGTGGTCAGCCGCGACAGCACCTCGCCGGTGCGGGTGCTGAGGAAGAACAGCGGGTCGAGCGTCAGGATGTGCCGGTAGGTGACCTTGCGCAGGTCCGCGACCACCCGCTCGCCGAGCTTGGTGATGAAGAAGTAGCGGCCGGCGGTGGCCACCGCCAAGGTCAGCGCCACCGCGCCGATCAGCAGGAACCACGGGTTGATCGAGGCCGCGGTCGCCGCGGTGCGCTGGGCCGAGCCCAGGTGATCGACCAGCAGCCGCACTGCGCCCGACAGTCCGAGCGTGGCGCAGGTCGAGACCAGCAGGAACAGGCCCGAGGCCGCCGCGTCGCCCCAGTGGGCCGCGATGAACGGCGCCAGCCGCCTGAGCGCGCCGACGTTGCGGCTCTTGCCGCGCCGCGCCGCCGCCTCGTCGAGGCCCTGCGCGAGCGTCTGGCCGGCGCTGGGGCGCCCGTCCGCCGCGACCGCGACGTCGGCCGTGTCTCCACTCATACGCGTCACACCTTGCATTTCGGCCGGGCTTTCGGTTATAGGCCCGGCTTCATTTTCGTGGCCGTCCTGGCGGGCGGCCGTTCAACTTTGGCCGCTCCTTTACGTCAGGCGCCCGCGCGATGAAACAAGACACCCACCCGGACTATCACTTCATCACCGTGGTGATGACCGACGGCACCTCCTACCAGACCCGTTCGACCTACGGGAAGGAAGGCGCGACGCTGAACCTGGACATCGATCCGAAGACCCACCCGGCGTGGACCGGCGGCGGCCACCAGCTGCTCGACCGCGGCGGCCGCGTGTCGCGCTTCAACGCCAAGTTCGGTGCCTTCACGCGCAAGTAAGCGCTGGAAGACTGCAAGTTTCGAACGCCGCGAGGGGCAACCTTCGCGGCGTTTTTGCTGTGCGCGCCCTCTCCGGTCATCCCCGCGAAAGCGGGGACCCAGGCTTCTTCGCCAGGGACCACGCGAAACTCGAACCACGAAAAACACGAAAGACACGAAACGCTGGCGCTGAGCGCGCCCGCACTGGCTGGCCTTGTTGCGTCAAAATGACCGGCCAGCGGCCGGTCGACTGATCGGCCTCAGGACCGCCCGGCACAGCCAAGCTGCGACGTCGCGCCACGGCGCGCGCCGGCAAAGCCTTTTCGTGGCTTTCGTGGTTTCCAAAAAGCCTGGCTCCCCGCTTGCGCGGGGACGAGCGGCTCGGACCTCAGAACCCGCCGAGCGCGGTCTTCAGGCGGTCGAGTTGGGACAGCACCGGGTGCGGGGCGGCGTTTTCGACTTCGACGTACATCCGCCGGTCGAGATGGCGGACGCGCTCATACAGCCGCTCGGAGCGGTCGAGCAGCGACAGCAGACCAATCGGCAGGCCCTCGGCCGGGGTCTCGGCGTTGCGGCAGACGTCCTCGGCGGCCAGCCGGTAGCGGTCCTCGCAGGCCGCCGTCGGGGCCATGTCGCCCTCCCGCACGGCGCGCTGCACCAGCAGCCAGGAGGCCACCTGCATCAGCCGGGTGGTCAGCCGCATGCTCTCCGAGGCGTAGGCCAGGGCGGCGTTGCGCGACAGCGACTTGGACTCCTGCCGGCCGGAGCCGTCGAGGTAGCCGGCGGTCTCTTCGACCAGGTCCATGCCTTCCTGGAAGGTCCGCTCGAACAGCTCGGATCGGGCGAAGTCCTGGATCACGTCAGAACGCCAGGGCAGCACGGTGTTCGCTTCGCTCATTTTGATCCCAGCCTCCGGCCGTTTCCTGACACGGGACGAGTGGTGTGTTGTCGGAGGCAAGGGTGCAACACCCGTGCCAAGCTTGGTAAGCGACCGGTTAAGATCGCGGTGAGAACAGAGCGTCGGCGGCGGCCCGCCCGGCCTGCTTGCGTTCGATCTGGCCCTGCACCCGGTCGATCTCGGCGCGCAGCATGGCGATGCGTTCCTCAAGCTCGGCGACGGCGTAGAGTTCGAGGTCTTCCTTCAGGGCTTCGTTGAGCCGTTGGCCACGACCCACGCGAACTTCGGCAGGTTCATCCATCGCGAACGCCTCCCTATGCCGTCCCCCCGGAGCCGGCTATCCAAACCCCGCAAAGCCGTCCCGCGCAAGACCGATGGAGCCACACCCATGAGCAATTCCGTCCCGGCGACCATGCGGGCGATCGTCATCGAAGGCGGCAAGGGCCCGGCCGCGGCCCTTCGCGCCGAAACCCTGCCGACGCCGCAGCCGAAGCCCGGCGAGATCCTGATCGCCGTGCGCGCCGCCGGCGTGAACCGGCCCGACCTGGTGCAGCGCGCCGGCGCCTATCCGCCGCCGCCCGGAGCGCCGGACACCCTGGGCCTGGAGGTCGCCGGCGAGGTGGCGGTGGCCGCCGGGCGCTGGCAGGTCGGCGACCAAGTCTGCGCCCTGCTCGGCGGCGGCGGCTATGCGCAGTACGCCGTCTGCGACGCCCGGCACGCCCTGCCGCTCCCCGCCGGGCTGGATTTCGTCCAGGCCGCGGCGCTGCCGGAGACCGTCTTCACCGTCTACGCCAACGTCTTCGAGCACGGGAGCCTGAAGGCCGGCGAGAACCTGCTGGTGCACGGTGCGACCTCCGGCATCGGCGTCACCGCGATCCAGATGGCCAAGGCCGCCGGCGCCAAGGTGATCGCCACCGGCCGCGGGGCCGACAAGGCCGCGGTCGCCCGCGCGCTCGGGGCCGACGTCGCCGTCGACACGACCGCCGAGGACTTCACCGAGGTCTGCAAGCGCGAGGGCGGCGTCGACGTGGTGCTCGACATGGTCGGCGGCGACTACTTCAAGAAGGAGCTCGACGCCCTGAAGACCGGCGGCCGCATCGTCTTCGTCGCCAGCCTCGCCGGCGGCGAGGCCAGCCTGCCGATCTTCAAGCTGATGCAGAAGCGCGCCGTGGTCACCGGCTCGCTGCTGCGCCCCCGCAGCGCCGACGAGAAGGCCCGGCTGGCGGCGGAGGTCGAGCGGGTGGTCTGGCCGTGGGTCGCCCAGGGCCTGCTGCGGCCGCCGGTCGACGCCACCTTCCCGCTGGAGCAGGCGGCCCAGGCGCATGCGCACCTGGAAGCCGGCGGGCACGTCGGCAAGGTGGTGCTGACGGTGTGACGCCCCCCTTTCCTACCTCCCCCGCGGCAGTGGGGGAGGTGAGCGCGTTGAAGCGGATCACCCCTCGGCGAACGGGTACGGCGAGATCGACTTGGTGAAGTCGTCGACCGTCAGCGTCCGGCTGATCGGCTCGGCGGCGCGTTGCGGGCAGGCCGGGCGTTCGCAGATCCGGCAGGCCGGGCCGATGGCGGTGGCCTTCGGCTCCTTCAGGTCGAGCCCGCGCGAATAGACCAGCCGCTCGGCGTACTTCAGCTCGCAGCCCATGCCGATCGCCAGCTCGGCGTCCTCGCCGGCGTAGGCGGTGGCGACGCGGGTGACGGTGCGGGCGATGGTGAAGTAGCGCTGGCCGTCCGGGGTCTCGACGATCTGGGTGATGATCCGCCCGGGCGTGCGGAAGCTGGAATGGATGTTCCAGCGCGGACAGGCGCCGCCGAACCGCGAGAACGGGAAGGTCGAGCCGGCGAACCGCTTGGAGATGTTCCCGGCGCTGTCGACCCGCATCATGAAGAACGGCACGCCCCGCGCGCCTGAGCGGGCCAGCGTGGTCAGCCGGTGGCAGGCCTGTTCGAACGAGACGCCGAAGCGGGCGCGGATCAGGTCGATGTCGTAGGCGGTGCGCTCGGCGGCCTCGTGGAAGGCGCCGTAGGGCATCAGCATGGCCGCGGCCAGATAGTTGGCGACCGACACCTTCAGCAGGTTGCGGGTCGGCCGGTCCGGCGGGTTCGAGCGGTCGGCCAGCCGGTCGAGCAGTTCGCGGTGCTCGAGGATCGCCAGCTGATAGGCCAGCGAGAAGGCCCGGCCTTCGGCGGTCAGCGCCTCCGACAGGAACAGCCGTTTGCGGTGATGGTCGAAGCGCCGGACGCTTTCCGGCAGCACCTCGACCGGCACCACCCGGACCTGGATGTTGTGGGTCTTGGCCAGCCGCTCGCGCGCGGCCCAGGCGAAGTCCTGCGGCTCGGCGCCCATCGCCTCGACCACCGTCTCGGCGGCGTCCTCCAGCTCGCCGAAGTAGTTCTTCTGCGCCTGGATGAAGTCGCGCACCCAGTCCGACGGCATGGCGACCGGCATCGCCGCCCCGCCCTCCTCCGGCCGGCCGGCGGCGCCCAGCTCCGACAGCCGGCGCTGGTCGAGGTAGGCGCGATACAGCCGCACCACGGCCTCGGCGACGCCCGGCGCGCTCTCGGCGACCTCGGCGATCTCGTGCCGCGGCAAGCCCAGGTCGCGGAACAGCTGGTCGGTGAACACTTCGGAGAGGCCGGTCGCGCCGGAGGACTCCGGATCCGACGACAGGCTCTTCAGGTCGAGGTCATAGGCCTCGGCCAGCCTGAGCAGCACCTGGGCGGTGACCGGGCGCTGGTTGCGCTCCAGGAGGTTCAGGTAGCTCGGCGAGACGCCCAGGTCCTCGGCCATCCGCGTCTGGGTGATGCCCAGCTCGCGGCGCAGGCGCTTCAGGCGCGCGCCCAGGAACAGCTTCCGGTCGGTGGTCGGGCCAGCCATCTGTGTGAGTTGTCACAGATTTACAAGTATTACAACGTCGAACTGTGACAGCTTCGCCTTTTGCCCCGCCGAGGGCTGTTTCCTTAATGGGAATTCAAGCGTTAGTGGGCTGCGACGGTTGTCAAAGGCGACCCCCCCAGTCAATTCGCGGAAGAGTCAAAATGTCCTACCAAGACCACATCATCGAGATGGGCCAGCTCATCAAGAGCAAGAGCGGCATGTGGGATGGGATCGGCGCCGAGGCCGTGGCGCGCATGCGCCTGCAGAACCGCTTCAAGACCGGCCTGGAGATCGCCCGCTACACCGCCGACATCATGCGCAAGGACATGGCGGCCTACGAGGCCGACCCGGCGCAGTACACTCAGTCGCTGGGCTGCTGGCACGGCTTCATCGGCCAGCAGAAGCTGATCTCGATCAAGAAGCACTTCCGCACGACCAAGCGCCGCTACCTCTACCTGTCGGGCTGGATGGTCGCCGCGCTGCGCTCCGACTTCGGCCCGCTGCCGGACCAGTCGATGCACGAGAAGACCTCGGTGCCGGCGCTGATCGAAGAGCTCTACACCTTCCTGCGCCAGGCCGACGCCCGTGAGCTCGGCGGCATGTTCCGCGAGCTCGACGCCGCCCGGAAGGCCGGCGACGCGGCGCGCGAAGAGCAGCTGACCGACGCGATCGACTCCTACGAGACCCACGTCGTGCCGATCATCGCCGACATCGACGCCGGCTTCGGCAACGCCGAAGCGACCTACCTGCTCGCCAAGAAGATGATCGAGGCCGGCGCCTGCTGCATCCAGATCGAGAACCAGGTCTCCGACGAGAAGCAGTGCGGCCACCAGGACGGCAAGGTCACCGTCCCGCACGAGGACTTCCTGCAGAAGATCCGCGCGGTCCGCTACGCCTTCCTCGAGCTCGGCGTCGACAACGGCGTCATCGTCGCGCGCACCGACAGCCTGGGCGCCGGCCTGACCAAGCAGATCGCGGTCTCCAAGCAGCCGGGCGACCTGGGCGACAAGTACAACAGCTTCCTCGACTGCGAGGAGGTCGCCCCGTCGGAGCTGCAGAACGGCGACGTCATCATCAACCGCAACGGCAAGCTGCTGCGGCCGAAGCGCCTGCCCTCGAACCTGTTCCAGTTCCGCGCCGGCACCGGCGAGGACCGCTGCGTGCTCGACTGCATCACCGCGATCGACAACGGCGCGGACCTGCTGTGGATCGAGACCGAGAAGCCGCACATCGAGCAGATCGCCGGCATGATGGACCGGGTCCGCGAGGCCCATCCGACCGCCAAGCTGGTCTACAACAACTCGCCGTCGTTCAACTGGACGCTGAACTTCCGCCAGCAGGTCTATGACGCCTGGCAAAAGGCCGGCAAGGACGTCAGCCAGTACGACCGCGCCAAGCTGATGAGCGTCGACTACGACGGCACGGCGCTGGCGATCGAAGCCGACGAGCGCATCCGCACCTTCCAGGCGGACGCCGCCAAGCGCGCGGGCATCTTCCACCACCTGATCACCCTGCCGACCTACCACACCGCGGCGCTGTCGACCGACAACCTGGCCAAGGAGTACTTCGGCAGCCAGGGCATGCTCGGCTACGTGCTCGGCGTTCAGCGCCAGGAGATCCGTCAGGGCATCGCCTGCGTGAAGCACCAGAACATGTCCGGCTCTGACCTCGGCGACGACCACAAGGAGTACTTCGCCGGCGAAGCCGCGCTGAAGGCCGGCGGCGTCCACAACACGATGAACCAGTTCGCCTAAGGCGGCGCCCGGCGGGCGGCTGGTCCGTCCGCCGGATCTTCAGGAGCAAGCAGCATGACCACGGAACGCTATTGGGTCGTCGGCGGCGAATACAGCAGCACGACCTTCCATACGCTGAAGAAGGGTCAACCGGACGTACTCGGCCCCTTCGCGACCCGGGACGACGCCCGCGCCGCCTGGAAGCAGATCTCCGAGCAGACCCGCAGCTGCGCCACCGCCAAGTACTCAATCACCGCCGAGCAGCTGACCCTGCCGCACTGATGGATTTTGGGCTGCTCCCGCACCGGCGGGGGCGGCTTCTCATCCGGAAGAACGCCCCCTCCGTCTCGCGCCTGCCGGCCTACCGGGTCGCAAAGCGACCCGGCCACCCTGGGATTGCCCGCCGCAAAGCGGCGGGGTGGCCACCTCCCCCGCTTCGCGGTGGAGGATCTTGGCGTAAAGATGCTCCCACCGCGCAGCGGGGGAGCTGTCAGCGAAGCTGACTGAGGGGCGTTCTCGCCCTCGCCGCCGCACCATAGTTTCAAGGACATCCACCCCCATGACGCAGATGATCGAGAAGGCCGGGCTGCAGGTCGCCGAACCGCTGGTCCGCTTCCTCGAGGACCGGGCGCTGCCCGGCACGGGGGTGACGGCCGAGGCCTTCTGGGCCGGGCTGGCCGCGATCTACGCCCGCTTCGCGCCGGAGAACGCAGTCCTGCTGGCCCGCCGCGACGAGCTGCAGGCGCAGATCGACGGCTGGCACGCGGCCCGCAAGGGCCAGCCGATCGACCAAGCCGCCTACCAGGGCTTCCTGCGCGAGATCGGCTACCTCGTGCCCGAGCCGGCGCCGTTCGCGGTCGCGCCGCGTAACGTCGACGCCGAGGTGGCGACGCTGGCCGGGCCGCAGCTGGTGGTGCCGGTGCTCAACGCCCGCTTCGTGCTGAACGCCGCCAACGCCCGCTGGGGCAGCCTCTACGACGCGCTCTACGGCACCGACGCGATCCCCGGCCAGGCTAAGGGCCCGGGCTACGACCCGGCCCGCGGGGCGCAGGTGATCGCCTGGGCCAAGGCCTTCCTCGACGAAGCCGTGCCGCTGGCGGACGGGACCTGGGCCGAGTTCGCCGGCGGCGACCCGGAGCTCAAGGACCCGTCGCAGCTGGTCGGCCGGCGCGGCGAGAGCCTGCTGCTGCGCCACAACGGCCTGCACATCGAGGTGGTGGTCGACGGGGCCCACCCGATCGGCCAGGACGACCCGGCCAGCATCGCCGACGTGGTGCTGGAGTCGGCGCTGACCACCATCGTCGACCTCGAGGACTCGATCGCCGCGGTCGACGCGCAGGACAAGGTCGAGGCCTACGCCAACTGGCTGGGGCTGATGAAGGGCGACCTCGAGGCCCGCTTCGAGAAGGGCGGCAAGGTGCTGACCCGCGCGCTCGACGGCGACCGCCGCTATGTCGGCCTCGACGGGGCCGAGCTGGTGCTGCCGGGCCGCAGCTTGCTGTTCGTGCGCAACGTCGGCCACCTGATGACCACCCCGGCGGTGCGGCTGCCGGACGGCCGCGAGGCGCCCGAGGGGATCCTCGACGCCGCGGTCACCAGCCTGATCGCGCTGCACGACCTGAAGCGGCTCGGCCGCTTCACCAACAGCCGCGAAGGCTCGGTCTATATCGTCAAGCCGAAGATGCACGGCCCGGAGGAGGCGGCGTTCGCCAACCGGCTGTTCGACGCGGTCGAGGACCTGCTCGGGCTGGCGCGCCACACGGTGAAGATCGGGGTGATGGACGAGGAGCGCCGCACCTCGGCCAACCTGGCGGCCTGCATCGAAGCGGTGAAGGACCGCATCGTCTTCATCAACACCGGCTTCCTGGATCGGACCGGGGACGAGATGCACACCTCGATGCGGGCCGGGCCGATGATCCGCAAGGTCGAGATGAAGAACGCCGACTGGATCAAGGCCTACGAGGACCGCAACGTGCAGATCGGCCTGGCCTGCGGCCTGTCCGGCCAGGCGCAGATCGGCAAGGGCATGTGGGCGGCCCCCGACAAGATGGCCGACATGCTCGAGCAGAAGCTCGGCCATCCGAAGGCCGGGGCCTCGACCGCCTGGACCCCCTCGCCGACCGCGGCGACCCTGCACGCCACCCACTACCACCGGCTCGACGTGTTCGCCCGCCAGGCCGAGCGCCGGGCCGAGCCGGTCGCCAGCCTCGACCGGCTGCTCAGCGTGCCGGTCGCGCTGGGCCGCAACTTCAGCCCCGACGAGATCCGCGAGGAGCTCGACAACAACGCCCAGGGGATCCTCGGCTACGTCGTGCGCTGGGTCGACCAGGGGGTCGGCTGCTCGAAGGTGCCGGACATCTTCGACGTCGGGCTGATGGAGGACCGCGCGACCTTGCGGATCTCCAGCCAGCACATGGCCAACTGGCTGCTGCACGGGGTGGTCACCGCCGACGAGGTCGAGGCGGCGCTGAAGCGCATGGCGGTCAAGGTCGACCAGCAGAACGCCGGCGATCCGGCCTACCGGCCGATGGCCGGGCGCGAGGACCAGAGCCTGGCCTTCCAGGCCGCCCGGGCGCTGGTGTTCGAAGGCGTCGCCCAGCCGAACGGCTACACCGAGCCGCTGCTGCACGCCTACCGGGCGAAGGTGAAGGCGGGCGCCCAGTAACCCCACCTGTCATCCCGGAAGCCGCGTGAGCGGCTGTCCGGGATCCAAGAACACCGGCGTCGCCGGCCTCGGCGCGACCCTCGCCGCGCCGTGTTCTTGGGTCCCGGTCTTCGCTTCGCGAAACCGGGATGACACTGGAAATTTCCGCCCTACCTCCCCCGCGAAGCGGCGGGAGGGGGACCGCGCGCCGAGCGCAGCGAAGAGCGCGGGGTGGAGGGGGCGGGCGGCCGGCAGGGCCTCGCCGCTCACACGCCTGCATTTTCGAAGCGGGGACGCCGCGCCTGCGGCTTGCCCCCACTACCGTCCGCTCTTCGGCGGACGGTCCCCCTCCCCCGTTGCACGGGGGAGGTAAGCGCGTCTCAGCCTACTTCTTCACCCAGCCGCCGCCGTTCGGCTTATAGAACTGGCCGGGCTGGATGCGCGGCTGGACGACGTTGACGAAGGCCGCGGCGCCGGCGGCCTCCGGGGTGGCGCCGGTGCGCGCCGCGGCTTCGCGGTAGACCTGCGCACGGCCGGCGTTGATCTCGGCCACCGCCGAGCGCAGCGCCGGGTCGCCGCCGCCGGTCACGAAGCCGAGGAAGCCGTCGGCCTGTTCGCCGACGACGCCGGCGGCCTTGGCGGAATCGACGGCGGCCTTGGCCTGCGCGGACTGCGCCACGGCGGCGGCCGGAAGGGCCAGCGCCGCCAGGACCGCCGCGCCCACGCCCAGAATGTCTCGGGTCTGCATCTCTGTTCCGTCCGCCTAGAAGAGGTTCGGGTTCTTCTGGATCAGGTCTTTGACCTCTTGATCCAGGCGCAGCCGGACGTCGGCGTCCAGCTTGGCGTAGATGGTGATCGGCTTGACGTCGACCGTCACCGTCGGCGCACAGGCCGAGGCCAGGGTCCCCATCAAGAGCAGCGCGCTGAACGCAGCTGCAGGGGGCGTCTTGCCGGTCATACGCTGGTCTCCGTCGATCTCACCATTACATCCTTCTGCATCAGGGCTGAACCGGAGCTGAACCTTGCAGCCGCCGGAACTCGGCGTAGTCCCCCAGCAACTGGTCGAGGTTGATCGTCGTGTCCAGGGTCAGATCGACCCCGGTGCCCGACGGCAGCGGCAGCTTGCGGTTCAGGAACTTCTTCTGGATCAGGTCGATCAGCGACAACCGGATCTCCTGGTGCTGCGGCGGGTCGTGCTTGCCGATGATGTGGAACAGCACCGCCAGGCGCCCGTCGTCGCGGCTGTCGAGGCCCGCCGACAAGGTCGAGAAGGCGAGGTTCTCCATCGCCTGGTAGGCGAAGTCGCTGATGGTGTCGGTCGATTCCGCCGCCGCGGCGGCCGCCACCGCCGCCGGCGCGCCGGAGACTTCCGCCCCGCCCGAGGCGGCGACGCCGGTCAGCGCGGTGCGCTGGATCGACAGCCGCCCCGGCTGGATGGCCTGCAGCGTCCCCTTCTGGATCCGCACCTGCTCGCCGTCGGCGGTGAATGGGATGCGGCCGTCGACCTTGGCGTCCAGCTCGACCCGATCGCCGAACGGCGAGGCCTCGACCAGGTCGTTCAGCTGCACGCCGGCCAGTTCGATCACGCCGCGCACCGGCCGGCCGGGGACCAGCGGGATCTCCAGGACCTCGATCTTCGCCAGGCCGCTGGCGAACGCCGCCTTGCCGCCGGTGACGGTCAGCGTCTCGGGCTCCAGCCCGAAGGCCAGGCTGAGGTCGGTGATCGGGCCGACCGGGGTGTCGACCCGCTCGGCCCGCAGCGCCTGGCCCTTCGCCGCCGCGAGCGGGGCGAGGCTGGCCAGCGCCACCTTGCCGGACAGCCCGACCACCGGCCCGACCGGGCTCTGGAAGTCGAGGCGCGGGATCTCCAGCACGCCGGAGCTGGTCGCCGTCGTCGGCGTCCAGGCGAAGCCGCCGGAGAAGCGCACCTCGCCGGTCGCCGGCGAGGCCACCGGCGCGGCCAGCGGCGACAGGTCGGCCGGCTGCAGCCCGCCCTGGGCGAAGCGCAAGCTCCCGGTCTCGATGTCGACGCCGCCGCGGTCGCGGATGGCGTCGTGCCGCAGTTTGGCGGTGGCCAGCGGCCGGCCGAGCGCGGCCTCGCGCACGTCGAGGTCGGCGCTCCAGATGTCGCGCGCCAGCCGCGCCTCGCCGGCCACCGTCACCGGGCGGAACCGCGTCTGCGGCGCGGCGTCGGTCGCCTCGGCCCGGGCGATCCGCACCCGGGCATCCATCGTCCCGCCGCGCAGGCCCATGTCCATCGTCCCGGCGCCCTGGGTCACCCGGGCCTGCAGGAATGGGACCTCGGCCGAGACCGCCTCGGCGCGGCCCTCGATCCGCCAGTCGCCGCCGGCCAGGGTCAGCAGCGGCCGCCCGTCCGGGCACAGCCGGCCGTCCAGCTTGCGGACGTCGTTCTCGCCGAAGTTCAGCCGCTGCGCGGTCGCCGCGACGCAACGGTCGGCGGTGAAGCTCAAGCGCCCACCGGCCAGGCGCAGCGCGCCGGCGGCGTCGAAATCGCCCTGCTCGATCGGGCCGATCGAAAACTTGGCCTTGACCTGGCCCGAGGCGGTCGCGCCGTCCGCGGTCAGCGCCACCCGGCTGATGCGCGCGTCGACCACCGGCAGGCCGCCGCCGGCCGCGGTCAGCCGCCAGCCCGCGCCGGCCGGGGCCAGCGTCACCGCACCGCCGGCGTCCGGCGTCAGCCGCACCGGCTGGACCAGCCGCGCATTCACCGCCCCGTCGCGGCCGCGCACCGCCACGGCGGGCGCGGCGAAGCGGAAGCCGCGGGCGGCGCGCTTGGCGGCGGCGATCTCCCGGGAATCCTCCGGCGTCGGCAGGCCGAGTCCGGTCCAGGCGCCGTGCCCCAGCGCGTGGGCGACCAGATCGAGGTCGAGGCCGCGCTGATCCAGCGCCACCGGCCCGCGGGCCGCGGCGGTGACCGTGGCGAGCCTCAGGTCCTCGCGCGCATAGTCGGCCAGCCCGAGCGTGGCGGCGAGCGCGCCGGCCACCGCGTCGCCGCCCTTGCGGGTCCAGGCGAGGTCCTCGACGCTGGCCGTCGCCCGCAGCTCGCGCGCCGTCCCGCCGGCGGCCTCCGCGCCGGTCGCGCGCAGGTTGGCGACCGCCCGGCCGTGCAGGGCGAAATCCTCGATCCAGCCCGAGGCCTTGCCGGTGACCGCCGCGGTGACGAAGCCGTTGCGCAGCGCGTTGTCGCCGACCGCGAGCCGCCCGCCGGACAGCGACGCATTGGCCACCACCGCGCCCTCGCCGCGCCGGCGGACCAGGTCCGGGTAGGGCCCGGTGACCGACGCCCGCAGCCGCGCATTGGCCGCCGAGAGCTGTCCGGCCTTGGCGCTGGCGACCGGCGCGTCCAGGCTGAGCTCGACCCGGTCGCCGACCGCCTGGGCCCGCACCGCCGCCGAGCCGAGGGTGACGTCGAAGCCCTGGCCGCGCAGCCGCGTCGCCCCGCTGCGCGCGCTGAGCCGGCGCAGGCGGCCGTCCTCGGTCAGCCCGTCGCCGTCGATCCGCACCAGGCCGTAGTCGGTGTCGAGCAGCAGCACCCCGCCGTCGACGGCGACCCGCGGCTGCACCGCGCTGGGCCGCGGCGGGCGCTTGGTGAATTCGGCGATCAGCGGGTCGAGCGCGCCGGCCGACAGCTTGCCGCCGCGCAGCCGGGCGCGCAGCACCGGCCGCTGCAGCCGCACCGAGCGGACCTCGAGCCCCAGGCCCTTGAGGCCGTAGCCGACCTCGGCGCGCTCGATGGTCAGATCCGGCCGGCCGGGCGGGCCGATGGTCACCGAACCGACCACCCCGCTCGGGCCGATCGCGTGCACCTCGGCCGAGGCGGCCACCCCCTTGGAGCGCAGCCAGGCGGTCAGCGCCTCGCGGGCGATGGTCTTGCGCGCCGCATAGAGCAGCAGCGCCGCGACCAGCACGACGACGCCCAGCACCGTCAGCGCCAGGCGCAGGCGGCGGGAAAATACGGGCGGCGCGGCTTCGGTCAAACGAGGGTCCCTGAGATCCTAGGGCGAAGGTGTAGCGCAAACCGCGCGAAAGCGTGGCGCCGCTTGCGACTAACGACCTGAGATTGACTTGGGAGCCACGCCCGACGCCAATCCGTTTCCAGGCGACGCCTTCGAGGAGAATTTGCGATGACGGCCGTCAATACGGTGATGGACTTGAGCCACGACGGCGAGGTCGCCGTCCTCACCCTCGACTCCCCACCGGTCAACGCCCTGTCATTGGCGGTGCGCGAAGGCCTGTTCGAAGGCTTCAAGGCGGCGCTGGCCAGCGAGGCCAAGGCGGCGCTGCTGATCTGCGCCGGCCGCACCTTCATCTCCGGCGCCGACATCACCAACCTCGGCGACATGCTGAAAGGCCCGAGCCTCGAGGACATCGAGACGCTGATGGACGGGGCTGACCGGCCGCTGCTCGCCGCCCTGCACGGCACCGCCTTCGGCGGCGGCCTGGAGGTCGCGCTGTGCGCCCATTTTCGCGTCGCGGTCCCCTCGGCCAAGCTCGGCTTCCCGGAGGTGAACCTCGGCCTCCTGCCGGGCGCCGGCGGCACCCAGCGACTGCCGCGGGTGACCGGCCCGCAGAAGGCGCTGGAGATCATCACCTCCGGCAAGCCGGTGCGTGCGCCGGACGCCCTGGCGCTCGGGCTGGTCGATGACCTGGTCGAGGAGGGCAAGCTGCGCGACGGCGCGCTGGCCTTCGCCCGCCTGGTGCTGAGCGAGGGCCGGCCGCTCAAGCGCATCCGTGACCGCGACGACCAGATCGCGCCGTTCCGCGGCAAGCCCGAGCTGTTCGAGCAGTTCCGCAAGGCCAATGCGGCCAAGTTCCGCGGCCAGATCGCGCCGGACTGGATCGTCGAGGCGGTCCAGGCAGCGGTCGAGAAGCCGTTCGACGAAGGCCTGGCGCTCGAGAAGCAGCGCTTCTTCCAGGCGGCGATGAGCCCGCAGTCGCAGGCGCGGCGCTACTACTTCTTCGCCGAGCGCACCGCCCAGAAGGCGCCCGACCTGCCGCCCGAGACCAAGCCGCGCGAGATCCGCAAGGTCGGCGTGATCGGCGCCGGCACCATGGGCGGCGGCATCGCCATGAACTTCGCCAACATCGGCCTGCCGACCACCCTGATCGAGATGAAGCAGGAGGCGCTGGACCGCGGCCTGGCGGTGATCCGCGGCAATTACGAGCGCTCGCGCGGGGCCCGCCCCGAGGAGACCGAGCAGCGGATGAGCCTGCTGACCGGCTCGCTGGACATGGCCGACCTCGCCGACTGCGACCTGGTGATCGAGGCGGTGTTCGAGAACCTCGAGGTCAAGAAGGAGGTCTTCGGCAAGCTCGACAAGGCCTGCAAGCCGGGCGCGATCCTGGCCAGCAACACCTCCTACCTGAACATCGACGACATCGCGGCGGCGACCAGCCGGCCCGGCGAGGTGCTCGGCCTGCACTTCTTCTCGCCGGCCAACGTCATGCCGCTGCTGGAGATCGTCCGTGGGGCGAAGACCAGCCCGGAGACCCTGGCCACCGTGCTGGAGCTCGGCAAGCGCATCCGCAAGACCGTGGTGATCTCCCGCGTCGGGCCCGGCTTCATCGCCAACCGGGTCGCCAGCGCCCGGCTGGCCGAGATCAACAGCTTCCTGCTGGAGGGACTGTCGCCGGCCCGCGTCGACAAGGTGCTCTACGACTTCGGCTTCCCGATGGGGCCGTTCGCCATGATGGACCTGGTCGGGCTCGACGTGATCCCCGACCCGCCGGGGCAGAAGACCATCCGCAGCTGGATGGTCGAGGCCGGCCGGCGCGGCCAGAAGGGCGGCGGCGGCTTCTACGACTACGATGCGGCGCGCAATCCGCAGCCCTCGCCGGCCGCCGACCAGGTGATCGCCGACTTCCGCCAGGCCGCCGGCGCGCAGCCGAAGGAGGTGACCGACGAGGAGATCCTCGAGCGCAGCCTCTACCTGGAGGTCAACGAGGGCGCGAAGGTGCTGGACGAGGGCGTCGCCATCCGCGCCTCGGACATCGATGTCGCCCTGGTCAACGGCTACGGCTGGCCGGTCGATCGCGGCGGGCCGATGTACTACGCCGACCAGATCGGCCTGGATAAGGTGGTCGCCAGGCTCAAGGAATTCGAGGCCAAGTTCGGGCCGCAGTACGAGCCCGCGCCGCGGCTCGAACGGCTAGCCGCGGAAGGCAAGAAGCTGGCCGACCGAAGCTGAAGCTTCCGCTGGCGCCGCGCTTGCGGCGCACTACATCAGACGGATCACTCGCCGGGGGATTTCCGTGTCGTTCGACAACCTGTTCCAGCCGCTCGCCTTCGCGCGCGGGCCGCAGATGAAGAACCGCTTCATGCTGGCCCCGCTGACCAACAAACAGAGCCGCCCGGACGGCGTGCTGACCGAGGACGAGATCCACTGGCTGTCGCTGCGGGCCAAGGGCGGCTTCGGCCTGGTGATGACCGCTGCGGCCCACGTGCAGGCGGTCGGCAAGGGCTTCGAGGGCCAGCTCGGCGTGTTCGGCGACCAGCACCTGCCCGGCCTGGCCCGCATGGCCGAGCGTTTGCGCGCGCATGGCGCGGTCTGCGCCGTCCAGCTGCATCATGCGGGCAATCGCTCGCCGGCCGAGCTAGTCGGCCAGCCGGTCTCGGCATCGGACGACCCGCAGACCGGCGCCCGGGGCCTGAGCCTCGACGAGGTGGAGGCCCTGCGCGACGACTTCATCGCCGCCGCCGTCCGCGCCGAGCGGGCCGGCTTTGACGGCGTCGAGATCCACGGCGCCCACGGCTACATCATCACCCAATTCCTGTCGGCCGAGCTCAACCGGCGCGAGGACCGCTACGGCGGCCCCCTGGAGAACCGCACGCGGCTGCTGTTCGAGATCATCGACGGGGTGCGCGCCGCCGCCGGCCCCAATTTCCAGCTCGGCCTGCGGATCACCCCCGAGCGCTTCGGCATCGAGCTCGCCGAGGCGGTGGCGATGACCCGGCGACTGCTGGCCGGCGGCCAGCTCGACTACCTCGACCTGTCGCTGTGGGACGTCTTCAAGGAGCCGGCGGAAGAGGCGTTCCAGGGCCGCACCCTGATGTCCTATTTCACCGAGCTCGACCGCGGGCGGACCCGCATCGGCGCCGCCGGCAAGGTGATGACCCCGGACCAGGCCGCCGCGGTGATTTCGGCCGGCTGCGACTACGTCAGCCTCGGCCGCGCCGCGATCCTGCACCACGACTATCCCGACCGCTTGCGCCGCGACGACCGTTTCCGCCCGGTGGCGACCCCGGTCGCGCGTGAGCACCTGGCCGCCGAGGGCCTGAGCCCGGGGTTCGTCGAGTACATGAAGAGCTTCAGCGGCTTCGTGGCCGAGCACGTAGCTGCGGAGTAGGCGGCAGGCCCTCGGCGTCCGCCTTCACAGCCCCGTCGGCCAGGTCTCGTCGGCGGCGCCGGCGGGCGACATCCGGGTCGGCAGCGGGGTGACGGCGGTGGTTTCGTCGAACCAGACGTAGGCGTCGTACTGGCCGGGCAGGCGGCAGTCGACGTAGTGGCTCGAACGCTCGCTCTGCGGCCGGTAGATCACCCCGATGAAGCGCTGCAGCCGGGGCTCCCACAGGGCGTTGCGCACCGCCTCGTTCTCGCCCTCGCGCAGGTCGAGCAGGAAGCGGTCGCGGCCGCAGTCATGCGCCGCCCGCTCGCAACTGCCCGGCAGCGACGGCTGCACGGTCTTGATCTGTATCGGCCCGTCCCAGTCGTCGGCGCAGGCCACCTCGCCCATATGCGTGCCAAAGCCGATCAGCCGCGCGGACTCGCCCCAGCGCTCGCGGCAGAGCTGGCCGATGTTGAGCTCGTCGCGCACCACGCCCATCTCGGTCGCCCGGGCGTCGCCGATGTGCGAGTTGTGCGCCCAGACCACCGCCCGCGCGTCGGGCCCGTGCGACTCGAGCAGCGCCTCGAGGGTCTCGAACATGTGCCGGTCGCGCAGGTTCCAGCTCTCGGAGCCGCCGTAGTACATGGCCCGGTAGTAGGCCTCGGCGTCGCGCACCAGCCGCGCGCTCTGGGCCGCGTCCTGCAGCTCCTCGGCGTCCTTGGTCCCGGCCTCCAACTGCCGCTCCAGCATCTCGCGCAGCATGGCGGTGACCGCCCGTTCGCAGCGGGTGTAGCCGGCGCTGATCGCCTGGCGGCCATAGGCGGCCGGCGCGTGCGCCCAGGGCTCCAGGCAGCCGTAGCGCTCGCGGGCGATGCGGGCGGCCTCGGGGTCCTCGCGGTCCAGGTAGTCGATCACCGTCCGCATCGAGGCGGAGAGATTGTACAGGTCGAGGCCGTAGATCCCGGCCCGGTGCGCCCCGGTGTGGAAGCGGTTGTGGTCGCGCAGCCACTGCAGGAATCCGTCGAACTCGTGGTTGCGCCACATCCAGGTCGGGAAGCGGGTGAAGGCGTCGGCGGCGTGCGGCGGCTTGTGGCGATAGCGCACGTGGGCGTCGAGCACGCGGGCGTCGGGCCAGTCGGCCTCCAGCGCGACGATGCGGAAGCCGCGCTCCTCGATCGCCCAGCGGGTGAGGCTGGCACGGGCGCGATAGAACTCCGCGGTGCCATGGCTGGCCTCGCCCAACAGCACGACACGCGCGCCGTCGAAGAAGCGGTCGAACAGCCGACCGAACAGTGGGTCGTCGATCTCCGGCATCGGCTCGGCGGCCTCGCCGATCAGCTGCGGAAGATCCTTGCGGGGTCGGCGTGACGGGCCGATGTCGTCAAGGAACTCGGACATGGCGAGGCAACCGCCCCTGGCCCTCGCCAGTTCCGCCCGCGCTGATGTTTCAAGGAGCCGTGATGCCCGTCGAGCTGCGCACGCTGGAGACCGTCTACCAGGGCTACATGACGCTGATGCTGGCGACGCTGGCGGCCGACGACGGAACCACCTTCAAGCGCGAGATCGAACATCACGGCCACGCCGCGGCGGTGCTGCCGTACGATCCCGAGCGGCGCACCGCGCTGATGGTCAGCCTGCCGCGGGCGCCGGTGATCTGGGCCGACGGGCCGTCCGAACTGCTGGAGGCGGTCGCCGGCATGCTCGACGGCGAGGACGCCGAGACCTGCGTCCGCCGCGAGGCGCTGGAAGAGGCCGGCGTCCAGCTGCAGGCGCTGGAGCCGGTCGGGACCGCCTACGCCTCGCCCGGCGTCTCCAGCGAGCGGCTGCAGCTGTTCCTCGCGCCCTACCGCTTGAGCGACCGGGTCGCCGCCGGAGGCGGGCTGGCCGAGGAGCACGAGCTGATCACGGTGATGGAGCTCCCGCTCGCCCAGCTGTGGGCCCGGGTCGAAACTCACAGCATCGAGGACCTGAAGACCCTGACGCTGCTCCTGGCGCTCCGGGTGCGGCGGCCGGAGCTGTTCGCGAGTTGATCCGGAGACGGAGCATCCGATGAGCGACCCGCGAAAATTCTACACCGGCTGGCTGCTGGACGCGGACGATCGCGCGGCGCTGCTGGCGCGCTTTGCGCCGGTCTACCCCGAGGTCGTCGCTCATCACGTGACGCAGAAGTTCGGCGACGTCCGCGCCGACCCGCCGAGCGCGACCGCCGGCGAGGTGGTCGGCGTCGCCGACGACGGCCAGGGCGTACAGGCGCTGGTGGTGCGGATCGACGGCGCCACCGCGCGTCCGGACGGCTCGACCTACCACATCACCTGGTCGCTCGGGCCGGGCCGCGAGGCGCGTGAGAGCAACGCGGTGATCGCCCAGCTGGGCTTTACGGCGCTGCCGGCGCCAATCCCGATCCGGCTCGAACCGAAACCGTTCGGCGGCGGATGATCCCAAGCTTGGCAGCAGTCCCGATGGATGAGTGCTAAAACACTGAATTTGCGCGACATTTATTCGAATCGGGCGCACGCTTCGCAGGTGCGGCGCCGACTGCGCCGCGCGGATTGAACAAGTCGCGAGGTGCTTGATGATCGCGTCGCCCGAGTTCCGGAAACAGCTCGAAGGCTACGGCCTGACCACCGCCGAGATCCTCTACCGGATGCCGGATCACCCGGCGCTGCTGCAGAGCTACATCTGGCAGGAGTACGACCTCTTCCCCGAGTTTCCGGTGCTGAAGAAGTTCCTCGACTTCTGGACCCGCAGCCTCGACGGGCCGCTGTTCAAGGTGAGCGTCGCCCATAACCGGCTGATCAAGCCCGCGGAGTTGAAGGCGCTGGACGGCGAGTTCCGACTGCACTGAGGCGGACGGCGAAAGTCGCGGGGGCGCCCTCCCCCCGGCGCTAGGGGTTTACCCGATAGCCCAGCCCCAGCCTCCGGCGTTCGATCGGGCTCCCAAAAGGAGCCCGGTCATGCCCCAAGAGCCGTCCCGCGACATCCTGCCGATCCCCGACGCGCAGCATGTCGGCCTCACCACCTACGACGCGCGCGACCCGGCGACGAAGTACCCGCCGATCAAGCCGCTGCGGCCGCCGAAGGGCGCGCCGAACGTGCTGATCGTGCTGATCGACGACGTCGGCTTCGGCGCCGCGTCGGCCTTCGGCGGCCCCTGCCACACGCCGAACTTCGAGCGGCTGGCGGCGGGCGGGCTGAAATACAACCGCTTCCACACCACCGCGCTCTGCTCGCCGACCCGCCAGGCGCTGCTGTGTGGCCGCAACCATCATTCGGTGGGCATGGGCGCGATCACCGAGATGGCCACCTCGGCCCCCGGCAACAGCAGCATCCGGCCGAAAAACAAGGCGCCAATCGCCGAGACCCTGAAGCTGAACGGCTATTCGACCGCCCAGTTCGGCAAGTGCCACGAGGTGCCGTTTTGGGAGGTGAGCCCGGTCGGGCCGTTCAACCAATGGCCGACCGGCTCGGGCTTCGAGCACTTCTACGGCTTCGTCGGCGGCGAGGCGAACCAGTACTATCCGGGGCTCTACGAGGGCACGGCGGCGGTCGAACCGCCAAAGACCCCGGAGGAGGGCTACACCCTCACCGAGGACCTGGCCGACCGGGCGATCACCTGGGTGCGCCAGCAGAAGGCGCTGATGCCGGACAAGCCCTTCTTCATGTACTGGGCGCCGGGCGCGACCCACGCGCCGCACCACGTGCCGAAGGCCTGGTCCGACAAATACAAGGGCAAGTTCGACCAGGGGTGGGACAAGCTGCGCGAGGAGACCCTGGCGCGGCAGAAGCAGCTCGGCGTGGTGCCCAAGGACGCGGTGCTGACCGCGCGCCACGAAGAGATTCCGTCCTGGGATTCGATCGACGCGGCGCTGAAGCCAGTGCTGGCGCGGCAGATGGAGATCTACGCCGGCTTCCTCGAGCAGGCCGACCACCAGGCCGGCCGGCTGCTCGACGCGCTGAAGGACCTGCAGAGCCTCGACGACACCCTGGTCTATGTGATCATCGGCGATAACGGCGCCTCGGCGGAGGGCACCATCCAGGGGTGCTTCAACGAGATGACCACGCTGAACGGCATGCCGGGGATCGAGACCACCGAATTCCTGGTCTCGAAGATCGACGATTTCGGCACGCCCAAAGCCTACAACCACTATGCGGTCGGCTGGGCGCATGCGCTGTGCGCGCCCTATCAGTGGACCAAGCAGGTCGCCTCGCACTGGGGCGGCACCCGCAACGGGACGATCGTCCACTGGCCGAACGGCATCAAGGCCAAGGGCGAGATCCGCAGTCAGTTCCACCATGTGATCGACGTCGCCAAGACGATCCTCGAGGTCGCCGGCCTGCCGGAACCCTCGATCGTCAACAGCATCGCCCAGGCGCCGCTCGAGGGCTTCAGCATGGCCCCGACCTTCAACGACGCGAAGGCGCCGGAGGTCCACGACCTGCAGTACTTCGAGATGTTCGGCAACCGCGGCCTCTACCACCAGGGCTGGACCGCCTGCACCAAGCACCGCACGCCGTGGAAAGCCGACCAGCCCGGCCCCTTCGATGAGGACACCTGGGAGCTCTACGGCCCCGACGATTGGACCCAGGCGAACAACCTGGCCGCCAATGAGCCGAAGAAGCTGGCCGATATGCAGCGGCTGTGGCTGATCGAGGCGACCAAGTACAACGTCGTGCCGCTCGACGACCGCGGTTTCGAGCGGATCAATCCCGACATCGCCGGCCGCCCGCAGCTGATCACCGGCGCCAGCCAGATCCTTTTCCCCGGCATGCGGGTCAGCGAAGCCTGTGTGCTGACCCTCAAGAACAAGTCGCATTCGGTGACCGCCAATCTGACGATCCCGGCCGGCGTCACCCCTGAGGGCGTGATCATCACCCAGGGCGGCAGCGTCGGCGGCTGGACCCTCTACGCCAAGGGCGGCAAGCTGAAGTATTGCTACAACTTCTTCGGCATCGACCACTACTTCGCCGAGGCCGACCAGCCGATCCCCGCCGGCGACCACCAGGTGCGGATGGAGTTCAAGTACGACGGCGGCGGCCTCGCCAAAGGCGGCGACGTCACCCTCTACTACGACGGCAAGGCGGTGGGGACTGGCCGGGTCGATCAGACCGAGCCGATGGGCTATTCGGCGGATGAGGCCTGCGACGTCGGCAGCGACTCCGGCTCGCCGGCCTCGCCCGACTACGGTCCCTCCGGCAACCGCTTCACCGGCAAGATCCACTGGGTGCAGATCGACGTCGGCGACGACGACCACAATCACCTGGTCACCGCCGAGGATCGGCTCAAGGTGGCGATGGCCCGCCAGTAGGCTCGGAGAACGGCCGCCGCCGGTTCAGCGCCGGCGGCGGCGCTGCCCTCTCGACAATGCGCCGCGCTGCGGGCGTGATGGCCGCTTCGTTCGCCGCACGAGGCCGTCTTTGGCGCTTCCGTCTCTCCGTCGCCCGCTGACCTGGCTCGCGCTCGCCGCGGCGGTGGCGCTCGGCGGCTGCCAGCAGGGCGTCCAGCGGCCCGCCTGCCCGGCCGGCAAGGTCTGCCTGGAGTACGGCAACGACACCGAGCCGCTGACGCTCGACCCGCAGCGCGCCGAACTGGTCAACGAGTCGCTGGTGATCGGCGACCTGATGATGGGGCTGACCACCGAGGCGGCGGACGGCGCGGTGATCCCCGGCATGGCGGAACGCTGGGAGACCAGTCCCGACGGGCTGACCTGGACCTTCCACCTGCGGCGGGCGCTGTGGTCGGACGGGGCGCCGGTCACCGCCGAAGACTTCGTCTTCGCCTACCGCCGGGTGCTCGATCCGAAGACCGGCGCGACCTACGCCTACCTGCTGCAGCTGCTGAAGAACGGCGCGGCGGCCACCGCCGGCAAGGCGCCGCTGGAGAGCGTCGGCGCACGCGCCCTCGACGCCCGCACCCTGCAGCTGACGCTGGAGCACCCGGCCCCCTACCTGCCGCAGCTGCTGACCCACCTGAGCTTCTATCCGGCCCCGGCCCACGCGGTGCGCCGCTGGGGCGAGGCCTGGGTGCGGCCCGGACGCTACGTCTCCAACGGTCCCTACCGGCTGATCGGCTGGCGGCTCGGCGACCAGATCACCGTGGAGAAGAACCCGCACTTCTTCGACGCCGCCCGGGTCTGCGTCGACCGCATCAACTATTATCCGACCCCGGACTATGTCGCCGCCGAACGCCGGGTCGCGCGCGGCGAGCTCGACGTCGTCACCACCTTCCAGTCGAACCGGCTGGCGCATATCCGCCAGACCATGCCGGGCTATGCGCGCACCCACCTGTGGCTGCGCACCGCCTATCTGACGGTCAACACCCGCGACCCCGGCCCCCTGCGCGACCCGCGGGTGCGCCGGGCGCTGTCGCAGTCGATCGACCGCGACTTCATCACCGCCAAGCTGCTGCGCGCCGGCGAGCAGCCGGCCTACAACTTCGTCCCGCCCGGCACGGCGAACGCCCGCATCGGCCCGGCCACCGTGTGGGCCGGCAAGTCGCTGGCCGCCCGCCAGGCCGAGGCGCGGGCCCTGCTGGCGCAGGCAGGCTACGGCCCGGGCAAACCGCTGAAGATCGAGGTCAAGACAGCGACGGCCACCGACAGCGCGCTGATCGCCCAGGCGGTGCAGGCCGACTGGCGCGCCGTCGGCGTCGAGGCGCGGATCCAGCAGAACGAGGGACAGATCCTGTTCGCCGACCTGCGGGCGCGGAACTTCCAGACCGCGCTGGTCAGCTGGGTGGCGGACTTCAACGATCCGCTGACCTTCCTGGCGCTGTTCGAGTCGCGCACCGGGGCGCAGAACTACGGCGACTACAGCAACCCCGCCTACGACGCCCTGCTCGCCGCCGCCGAGCAGCAGACCGACGTCGGCCGCCGGGCCGACATCCTTGCGCAGGCCGAACAGCTGATCCTGACGGACGAGGCGGTGGGGCCGGTGTTCTTCGCGGTCAGCCGCAGCCTGGTCAGCCCGCAGGTGACCGGCTGGGTCGACAACATCGAGAACAAGCACCGCGCCCGGTGGCTATGCGCGCCTGCCGGACGCGGCGCCCGGGCTCAGCGATAGACGTAGCGGCACTGCTTCTTCTGCGCGCGGTTCTTCGCGATCTCATGGCCGGCCACCGCGCCGACGCCCGCGCCGACCAGCGTGCCGGTGGTGTTCTTGCCGATGGCGTTGCCGACCAGGCCGCCGCCGACCGCGCCGATCAGCGTCCCGTTGTTGGCGTTGCGCCGCACGCCGCTCGGCGTGGAGCATTCGAGGACCCGCTTCTTCGGCCGGGCCTCGGCGGTGATCGGGGCGGCCGCGACGGTCAGGGCCGACGCCGCCAGGATCGCCTTGGCGATGATCTTCGTACGCAAACAGATCTCCTCATTCCGCAAAAACACGCCGGCGGAAAACAGCTTCGGACGGCCGAGGGTTGCACGCTGCGCCGCTTGGGCGCGTCGGCGGAACCCAACCGGGGCCTAGGGCTTTTCTGCGGCGTCAGTCGGCTTGCGACTCCCCGTCAGGCCGGCGCCATTGGAGATACTCTGATGTCCATCCTCGCCTGGATCGTTCTGGGCCTGATCGCCGGCTTCGTGGCCAGCAAGCTGGTGAACAAGAGCGGCGGCGGACTCGTCGCCGACCTCGTGCTGGGCGTCGTCGGCGCCTTCGTCGGCGGTTTCCTGTTCACCCGCTTTGGGGCGGCGGGCGTCAGCGGCCTGAACCTCTACAGCATCCTGGTCGCCATCGTCGGCGCCGTGGTGGTGCTGTTCATCTACCACGCCATCGCGGGCCGTCGGGTGTAGCGACCCCCGCGTTCGTGGCTTTGGAAGGGCCCCGCCCGGGCATCGGGCGGGGCTTTTTCGTGACGGGTTGGCGCCGTGCCCACCGCCCCTTAGGTCCCGGCGCTCCGGCCGGGATGACGGGAGGAAGAGAGCGCGCTAGGGTCGCCTGCCTTTTGTCGGAGTAATGTGATGAGCGAGCGGCTGCGGTGCGTGGCGCCGGTCGGGGACAAGTGCGGCGAGGCGGCGACCTGGAGCGCCGAGGAGCAGGCGCTCTACTGGTGCGACGTCAACCGCTTCCTGATCCATCGGCTCGACGCCGAGGAGCGGGTCGCCAGCTGGTACTTCGACCAGCCGGTCACCGCCCTGTCGCTGACCGAGCAGCCGGGCGTGTGGCTGGTGGCGCTGGGCTCGCGGCTGATCCTCTGGCGGCCGGCGGAGGACAGCCGCCGCGAGCACGGCTTCCAACTCGCCCAGTGGCCGACGGCGCGCCTGAACGACGGCCGCGCCGCGCCGAACGGCGACTTCTGGATCGGCACCATGGCCAACAACGTCGGCCCCAACGGCGAGCCCGGCGCGGCGCCGTTCGGCCACGGCGTGCTGCATCGGCTGCAGCCCGGCGGCCGGGTCACCGAGATCAAGCGCGAGCTCGGCATCTCCAACACCGTCTGCTGGTCGCCGGACCGCACGACCTTCTATTTCGCCGACACCCTGCAGAACACCATCTGGGCGTACGACTACGACGTGGCGAGCGGCGAAATCTCCGGCGAACGGCCGTTCTTCTCGGGCTTCGAGCGCGGCGTGCCGGACGGCTCGTCGGTCGACGCGGCGGGGCGGCTGTGGAACTGCCGCTTCGACGGCGGCTGCGTGGTCTGCGTCGCGCCGGACGGGACGATCGAGCAGGTTCTGGAGGTCCCGGCGCGCAACGTCACCACCTGCGCCTTCGGCGGCGCGGACCTGAAGACCCTCTACATCACCACCGCGGCGATGGAGACCAGCGCGTCCGACCGGCTGGCTGGCTCGCTGTTCGCCTACCAGGCCGACGTCGCAGGCCTGGAGAGCTTCAAAGCGAAGCTCTGAGGAGAAACCACGAAAGACACGAAAGGCACGAAAGGTCGACCATGACTATCGACCGGCCGCTGGCCGGTCATGCGATCCATTGCACCCTTGCGGTGAGCCGCTCTCAGCGCCGGCTTTTTGTGCCTTTCGTGTCTTTCGTGGTTCGCACCTAAACGAAAAAGCCCCCTCCGCCGCGAGGCGAAGGGGGCTCTTCAAGCTCAGCCCTCGAGCGAGGGCCGCGGGCTTAGAACGCGTTCAGTTCGTTCAGGCCCGGGAACAGGTCGCGCACGGTGCCGAAGTCGGCGCCCGACGCGTCACGCGCCTTCAGGGTCGCGCCACCGAAGGTGTAGCGGCCGCCGACGCGGAAGGTGTGGCTCTTGTAGTCGAAATCGCTGGTGTCGGCGTAGTCGTAGCCGGCCTGGATCGACCACGGGGTGCCGGCGAACTGGTATTCGCCTTCCACGCCGACGGTCCAGGTGTCGAACGAGCCGAGGTCGTCGGTGTCGACCTTCGACCAGCCGGCTTGCGCTTGCAGCTTGGCGTTCTCGTTGACGAAGAAGCGGGCTTCACCGCGCAGGCCGTACAGCAGGGCGTCGTCCAGGTCGTCCGAGTAGCCGATGCCGCCTTGGCCGTAGAGGGTCACGGCGTCGCTGACGGCCCATTGGCCTTCGGCGCCGGCGGCCCACACGTTCAGGTTCTCAGTGGCGTTGAAGCCGGCGAAGCCGCCGACCAGGCCAGCGCCGACCTTGCCGTTCAGGTGGCCGGTCAGCGAATAGTCGACTTGGTCGCTCACGTCGCCGCCGATGCTGGTCACGGCGCCGTTGATCAGCGCGTTCAGCGAGCCCGCGGCGAAGCCGGTGGCGCCTTCCAGTTGGAAGATGTCGAGGTCCGGGTTCGGGCCGTCGACGTCGACGACGCTGCGGGCGTAGTTCACGCCGACTTGGCCGGTGACTTGAGCTTGGGCGGCGGTCGCCGACAGGGCGATCACGGCGGCGGCGGTGGCGAGGAGAGACGTTTTCATAATTATTGTTCCCGTTGAACGGATGGGCGCTCCCCTAGCGCCTCGGCGCCCGCAGCGGCAACAGCGCAGCTCGTTATTCAAGCAAAGTCGCATCAGCATGTGACCGTCACGCCACAGTCGCTAGTTGCAGGTAGACAAGAAGGTTCGCGCTGAAAGCGACCAGCGATTTCTGAAGCAGATCAGCGCAGAGGCGGACTTGGCGGCGCGGTGCGCTCTTCCTGCGGCGCCTCCAGCTTCAGCGCGACGGCGGTGGAATTCGGCCCCACCTCCCTCACCGCCTCGGCGATCTCTTCCTGCGGGACGCCCAGCCGCTGGGACCAGAAGCGCATGGCCTGCTGATCGCTGACGTCGATCGTCCGGGGCGCCTCGAAGCTGCGGCGCTCGTCGCCGCGGCGTTCCAGATTGCGCTTCTTGTTGCCCATCAGCCGATGGCTCCATGTGGTCCGGCACAGAAACGGACCGTTGGCGACCGACGTTCCCGCGCCGCCGTTCACACCTTCGGCTGTATTGCTAAAACCCCTCGCGCCGACGGGATTAAAATTCCGACGGCGCCCGGGTGATGGTGAGGTGCCGCGCGTCCTCGGCGTGCTTGGCCTCGTCGTCGCCCAGCACCTCCACCGCCATGGCGATGTGCGCAAAGCTGAGACAGAGCTGCATCAGCCGCGTCTCCTTCGCGTCGAATTGATCGAGCGGCTTCTGGTCGAGGTAGGCGAGGGCCGGCGCCAGCAGCGGCTTGGCGGCCTCGAAGAAGGCGACGCGGTCGGCCGCGCTGCTGGATCGGCGTGCGCCGGCGCGCGCCTCGGCCCGGTCGAAGGCCCAGGACACGACGAACGGCTCCAGCGTTTCGAAGCCGGACGGCAGGGCGGTCTGCGGCTGGCTCATTGGGCGGCTCCCGCGCGCTCGGCCTTGTAGGCCTCGACCGCCTGGTCGACGGCGTGCATCAGGTGGCGGCAGAGCACCTCCTGCGATTGGAAATGGATGTGCTGCAGCGCGCCGCTGGACAGCCCACGCTGGCCGGCCTCGATCACCGCGCGGTCCTCCGAGTGGATGTCCTTCGCCGAGGCCATGGCGTACTCGCGGGCGAAGCGCTTGCTGGCGCTGTCGTCCGGCCCGATCCAGTAGAGCCGGATCACCCCGCGGGTCCTGGTCGCCGAGATCGGAAACACCGTGTGGGAGAAATGCTGGTTGGGCGACCCCAGCAGGAAGAAGTTCGGGAACAGCGCGAAATACTCGCGGTTGTTCGGCGCCTGGGCGAAGCCCGCCTCGGTGACGAACTGGAAGCCCTTGCCGAAAGCGAAGCCCTGGACCGGCAGGATCTCCGGCGCCGGGTTCGACCAGATCGTCTGGGTGCGGTGCGGCCCGTGGAAGCCGAACCGGGTCGGATAGCCGAACGGATTGTCCTCGCCGCCAGCCGCCTTGCCGGAGCGCGGGTGAATGAACCGCAGGTGGTAGTTCTCCTGGAAGTTGTCGTAGGTCAGCTTCCAGTTGGCGTCGATCTCGTAGACGTATTCCGAGAAGGTCGTCGCTTTGGCGACCGGCAGGGTCTCCAGCTCGGCGGCGAGCGGGCCGAGGTAGTCGCGCAGGGACTGCGCCGGGGCCGCGGCGAAGTTGACGAAGATCAGGCCGGCGCAGACGTCGATGGCGATCTTCGGCAGGCCGCAATCCTTCGGCTCGACATAGAACCGCTCCATGTCGGGGGCCGAGCGCAGCGCGCCGTCGTTGCCGAAGGTCCAGGCGTGATAGCGGCAGCTGAACGACGAGCGCTTGCCCTCGGTCTCGGCGACCAGCTGGGTGCCGCGGTGGGTGCAGACGTTGTGGAAGGCGCGCAAGGCGCCATCCTTGCCGCGGGTGATCAGGATCGAGGCGCCGAGCACCTCGAGCTCGCGGACGATGAAGCTGCCCGGCTCGGGCAGCTCGCAGACGTGGCCGATCTGCAACCAGCTGCGTCGGAAGATCGCCTCGCGCTCCAGCTCGAAATAGTCGGTCCGATAGTAGGGGCCGGCCGGCACCGGGCCGGTGCCCAGTTGCGCCGGGTCTTCGCCCTTGATCGTCAGGAACTGCGGAGACTGCAGGTTCATCGCTTCCATCCCGCTGCGGCGGCCGGTCGGCCGGCGTATCTGGCTGCGACGAAAAATACGACAGACCTGTCGTAAATACAACAGGCCTGTCGCAAAGCTTGGCTGTAGGCGCGCGCTGGCGCGTGCAGGCCGTATCAGGCTAGCTTCCGGCGTGACTTTCAGGACTCCCCCGCCCCGATGACCTCAGCCGATGCCGGCCCCCAACGGCGCAACAAGGGGTTCGAAGAGACCCATCAGGAGATGATCGAGACGGCTGTGCGCCTGATCTCGGAGAAGGGGGTGGAGGCGCTGTCGGTCTCGGCGCTCGCCCGGGCGATGGGCGTCAACCGGACGACGGTCTACTACCACTTCGAGACCCGCGAGGCGTTGATCGCCGCGGTCAAGGCCTGGTCGTCGGAGCAGCTCGCCCGCGGCTTCGGGCCGATCGGCTCGCGGGCCGAGCGCGCCGACTACATCACCCGCTTCGTCCTGGAGAACCCGGAGCTGATCAAGCTCTGGATCGAGGAGGTGCTGTCGCCGGGCGACATGCGCGACAGCTATCCGCAGTGGGACGCGCTGGTCCGGGGCACCCAGGCGAACTTCGACGCGGCCGCGCCCGGGGAGGCCGACGCCGAGGTGTTCTGCGTCATTCTGCTGATCAGCGCCTTCATCGGCCCGCGGGTGTTCCGCAACCGCGTGCGGCCGGACGAGCCGTCTGAGACGGTGATCGCGCGCTTCCGCAATGAGTGGCAGCGGATTCTGAAGTCCGAGGGGTTGTTGGAGTCGTAGGCGACACCAACGCTGTCATCCCAGAAGCCGCGCAGCGGCTGTCCGGGATCCAAGAACACCAAAGGGATGTTCATTCGCGGCGCGGCCGCACCTTAATTTCCTGCGCCGTGTTCTTGGGTCCCGGTCTTCGCTGCGCGAAACCGGGATGACAGGGAAAAGCTACAGCGGCCGCGGCGAGTTCAGTTCGACCATCACGCCGTTGGGGTCTTCCAGGAAGATCTGCCGGACCGGCGCGCCGGGCATCTCGATCATCCGGTAGGCCACCCCGTGCGCATCCAGCTGCGCGGCCAGCGCGTCGAGGTCGCCGACCTCGAAGGCGGCGTGGTTGAGCACGCTCTCGCGCGAGGGGACCACCGGTCCGCGGGCCTTCTGCAGATGCACGATCGGCCGGCCGGCGGCGTAGAGCCAATGGCCCTCGAAGCCGAAATCCGGTCGCGGCCCCTCCTCCAGACCCAGCACCTCAACGAAGAAGTCGCGGGTCTCCTCGAGCTTGTCGGTGGCGATGTTGACGTGGTCGATCAGGCGGATCATGGCGCCGGCCTTCCCATGCTGGAGCGCATTCTATCGCAAAACCGGCGTCCACTTTTGCGGAACGCGCCGCCCGGATGATTTCAGAGCAGGGTTCCGCCGTCGACCGTGAAGACCTGGCCGGTGACGAAGCCGGCGCGGTCCGAGGCCAGGTAGACGACCTGGGCGGAGACTTCCTCCGGCCGGGCGATCGGCCGCGGCAGCACGCCGGTGCGGGCGCGCTTGGCCGCCTCGGCCGGATCGACGTTGCGGAAGGTGGTCATCATGAAGCCGGTCTCGCGGTTGAACCGGCTGCCGGCGCTGAACGCCGCCGGATCGTCCGAGACGGTGCCGTAGGGGGCGACGCAGTTGACGGTGATGTTGTGCCGGCCGACCTCCTTGGCCAGCACCTTGGTGAAGCCGTGCACCGCGCTCTTCGCCGCCGAATAGACCGGCAGCATGTAGTCGCCGACCAGGCCCGCGGTGGAGCCGATGTTGATGATCCGGCCGCCGCCCCGCGCGACCATGCCCTTCAGCACCGCGTGCGTCATGCGCAGCGTGGTCTTGAAGTTGATGTCGATGTCGCCTTCCCAGGTCTCCGGGTCGGAATCGACGAACAGGCCCGAGCCGACGTTGCCGCCGACGTTGTTGACCAGCACTTCGACCGGTCCCAGCGCCTCGGCGGCGGCGAGGATCTGCGCCGGCGCCGCGCGGTCCAGCAGGTCGGCGCGGACGAACACCGCCGCCTGCGCGCCGCGCGCCAGGGCCTGCTCGACCACCCGCGCCCCGGCCGCCTCGTCGCGACCGACCGCGACCACCTTTGCGCCCTCGCCGGCGAAGTCGAGGGCGATCGCGCGCCCGATGTTGGCGGTGGCGCCGGTGACGATCACCACCTTGCCGGCCAGTCCGAAATCCATGGCGCTCTCCCTGCCGTGTTTTGGCGGCCGCCGGCGCGTTCGCTCGACAGTCCTGTAGAAAAGAGTGCCGCGCCGGACGCGCCGGACGCAAGCCGCGCCGAGCGCGCTGCGGCGGCCAGAATGCGCCGATCAGGCCAGATTGATCAGGGTTTCCGCTCAGGTCCTTGGGTCAGGATCCTGAGTCAGGATTCTGGCGCGCGCGGCTGCCGGGTCCGCCGGCGCACCTCGGCGCTGACGCGACGCGCCTCGGCCAGCGCATCGCGCCGGGCGCGAACCGCCGCCAGCTTGGTCCGCCGCGCGCGGGCGTTCGCCAGCGAGCAGATGGTGGCGGGACCGCTGACCATGGCGTGGCCGGGCAGCGCGCGCAGCGCCCAGCTCAACGGCTCGGGGATATAGAGCTCGGCGCCCATCGGGATCCGATAGACCTCATACAGCACGCCCTGGCGGCGACTGCGGGCCGTCCGATCCGGTTCGTCGAAGGGCATCATGCAATCTCCTGCTGGCATGGAGCCTGGCGCGATCAAGCTCCGCAGGGTTTTGACGTTGGCGGGAAAAACAAAATGCGGGGCCTTCCCCGCGCCCGTCCCTATCGTTCGATGGGCCGGCGACCCGGAAGATTCACGCCTGCGGCATCCGGCGCAGCTTGGCCCGCAATTGCGCGGCTTTCGGCATTTGCGGCCAGGCTTGAGCGCGCCGCAGGACCGTCCGCGGCTGAGCAGAAACGAAAACGGCGCGGACGGCTGAGCCGCCCGCGCCGAATGTCGTCAGGCTGGGCGCCGCAGCGGCGCCCGGGTCCGCGTGGCTTAGGAGACCACTCGGCCGCCGTTGACGCCGATGGTCTGGCCGGTGACGTAGCCGGTCTCTTCACGGCACAGCCAGGCGCAGGCGTTGGCGATGTCGTCGGCCACGCCCATGCGCCGCACGGGGATGGTCTGCAGCAGCACTTCTTCCGGGATCTGGAACTTCTGCTTGTTGGCCTCGGACATGATGGTGCCCATCACCGAGCCCGGCGGGATGTTGTTGACGGTGATGCCGAGCGGGCCGAGCTCCTGGGCCAGCGAGCGGGTCATCGAGATCATCGCGCCCTTCGAGGCCGAATAGTGCGCCATGGTGATCGCGCCGGTCTGGGCCGAGGACGAGGAGATGTTGACGATGCGGCCCCACTTGGCCGCCTCCATGTCCGCTAGGCACACCTGGGTGACGATGAAGGTCCCCTTCAGGTTGATCTCCAGCATCCGGTCCCACTGCTCGTCGGTGAGTTCCTTGAACGGGACGAAGCCGGTGATGCCGGCGTTGTTGACGACGATGGTCACCGGACCGAAGGCGTCACGCAGCTTGCCGACCGCGGCGACGACCTGGGCGCGGTCGGCGATGTTGGCCTGCAGCGCGATCGCCTTGCCGCCCGCCGCGGTGATCTCGTCGACCGTCTTCTGGACGCTCGCCAGGTCGAGATCGAGCACGCCGACCGCGACGCCCTCGCTCGCCAGCCGCTTCGCGCAGGCCGCGCCGATCCCGGCCGCCGCGCCGGTCACCAGTGCCGTTTTCGTCATTCCGGTCTTCCCTTCCAGGTCCTTGTTGTCGCTTGCGCCTCCCGGTTAGCCGGGCGCGCGAGAAGTTCAAGTGCAGGCGCGCCGTTCCGCATGTGGACCAATGTACCGCATGCGGGGCCGCATAAAGGCGCATCGCCGAAGGCGGACGCAAACAACGCCCGGGCGGTGCGGTTTGGCGCGAAGGGTGAAAGCCTAGGCGTCCGAGCGCGGCTTGACCGGCGAGCTCATGGCGAACGGCAGGTCGGGCGAGGAGATGGTCGAGGCGCGGCCGTTTTCGTGGATCACGGTCACCCGGCCGAGCGCGGCATTGATCACCACGCCCTTCACCCCGTCGACCCAGGCGTGCAGCGCCGCACGCGCCTTCTCCAGCGCCTCGCCGTCGACATGGGCGTGGCCGGAGGTTTCGACTTCTTCCGCCAGCTCCAACTCGCGGTCCGCGGCCGCCTGGACCCTCGACGCCTGATCGTTGCTCACGACAAATCCCTCGTACTCTTCGACCAACCCTTTCGGCCGAAGCCCTGGGTTTGGCAAGGCGCGAGGCGACGCCCTGGTTCCGCCGCAGGTGGTCTCGCGGCTCGTCCAAGCCTCGGCCGTCGCCTCACAGCACGCACTGAGCCGGGGTCATGGAGGCGAGGAACACGAACATCGACTTGAGCTCGGCCCAGGTCCAGTTCAGCGCCGGCTCTTCCGGCACGAAGTTCTCGACGAGCGAGCGGTGGATGCGCGCAGAGCGGTAGGCGAACCGCGGCGACACGGTCTCGCCGAGCACATGGCGGCGGAGCAGCACGTCCGGCTCGTTGTAGCCGACCATCGCCCGCAGCGAGGTGGTGCCCGACAGGCGCGGGTTGATCTCGAACACCTGCACCACGCCGTCGACCAGCCGGCACTGGATGTTGACCGCGCCCTTGACGCCGAGCGCCGCCGCCAGCCGCTCGCACGGCCCAGTCACCTCGGGGTAGGGCCCGATGTAGCCGTGGCTGAAGCCGGAACTGATGACCAGATCCTCCCCCAGGTCGGCCCGTCCGGTCCGGTTGGGGACGCGCAGCTTCGCGTTCAGCGCGCCGCCCAACTCGCGGCGCACGGCGATCGAATTGAGAAAGTCCCCGTCGAGATCGTGCAGCACGCCGACGGTGTACTCGTCTTCCGGCCGCCCGACGTACTCCTGCACCAGCATCGAGCGGTTGCCGAGATCCAGCAGCTCCGCCAGGTAGCGCAGCTCGCGCGGCGTCTGAGCGATGTGGCAGTCGACCGATCCGCCGCCGCCGACGGCGGGCTTCACCACCACCGGGAACCAGTCGACGCGGTCGAGGTCGTCGAGCGAGCTCAGCTCGACCGATCGCGGATGCGGGAAGCCGGCGGCGTCGAGGAACTGCGCCGTGGCCCGCTTGTCCATGCAGGTGTCGATCACCGACTTCGGATTCAGCGGCGCCAGGAAGCCGGCGCGCTCCAGCCGTTCGCGCTGGTCGCTGACGACCTTAAGCTCGGGCTCGCAACCGCTGAACACGGCGTCCACGCCGAAGGCGTACGCAACGTCGAGCAGCGCGTCGACGTAGTTGGGATCGGACGCCTTGGGCAAAGTCACCGCGTGGTCCACCCGGGCGAAGTTCGCGCAGTCGCGGCTGGAGTCCGCACCGACGATGCGGTAGCCGCCCGCCAGCCGCAGCGCCTTGAGGATCTGCTCCCCATAGCCGGCGCCGCCGATCGCGGTGACCAGCACCGAAACCGGCTCGTGATTGGCGGCCGTCAGGGCCGTATTAGACCAGTTCACCGATCACCCCCTTCTCCCGGCGGCCCAGCGATTCGAGGACGCGAGCGTGCACCGGCCCGCACCGCTCGAGGGCGGCCGCCGTCTCGGCGCGGATGTCGAACCGGATGATTCGCACCTCGCCCGTCTGGTCGTCGAGCAGGCAGCACGCCCCCAGATGGCCGACGTCGCGCGGCAAGCCGCAGCTGCCGACATTGACGAAGGTGGTGGCGCCGACCGTCTTCACGAACGGCCGGTGAGTGTTGCCCATGAAGACGAAGGCGCCGTCCAGCGACGGGTCGCCGGCGAAGCCGGTGAGGTCGGTGTCGGGATAGACGTAGCCCCACACGCGCTCGGCCGGGCTGCCGTGCACCAACACCACGCGACCGCAGCCGCGCCGCAGGTCGCGTCGATCCGGCCAGCCCTGCAGCGCGCGTCGCACGCGCGCGGGCATGGCGGCGGCGGTCTCGGCCAGGCGATACACCGGGTCGCGGTCGCTGCGGCCGCAGGCGGGGTCGAGCAGCATCGCCTCGTGGTTGCCGAGGACCGACGGCAGCCCCAGGTCGACGATCAAGGTCGCGACGTCGGCCCCCGGCAGATACCCCACCGCGTCGCCCAGGAAATAGACCTCCGCGGCGCCAAAATCGTCGAGGACCCGGCGGGCCTTCTCGAACGCCTCGAGGTTGCCGTGCGCGTCGGACAGAAGGCCAATGATCATGGTCGGAGCCTCCCCCCGCCCGTGCCGATCGAGCTTCTGTCGCAGCGAGGATGTGCAACGCAGCAATGATGCCGCTGAAGGCGTCGAAGCCCCACAACATTTGGCGCGGGCAACCGCCGCCTTGGCCCGTCCCGGCCGCTATGTTGGCCAGAACACGGTCCCGTGAAATGGTGCAGCTTTCCGCGGAGCCGTGCGCCACAGGCTGGGGCGCCCGGGAACGCCTGGATCCGCCTCCGATCAGGCGGGCGCTGGGCCCGGCGGGGCCGGCGCCGTCAGATCCTGGGGAAGTCGGTCAGTGTATGGCGGAGAGGGTGGGATTCGAACCCACGGTACCCTTGCGAGTACGCCGCATTTCGAGTGCGGTGCTTTCGACCACTCAGCCACCTCTCCGAGCCGGGTGCGGGGCCGCCTGTCGCCAGGGGCCCGCTGAGCGAGGCGCGGAACCTACTCATACGGCTCGGCCTGCGCAAGCGGTCTCAGCGCGGATAAAGGATCATCTGCGTGCAGCGGTACAGTGCGAGGGTTTTCCCGCTGTCGCGGTTGACCGCTTCGGCGTCCCAGACCTGGGTCTGGCGGCCGCCGTGGACCAGCCGCGCGACGCAGCCGACCGTCTCGCCGGCCTGGGCGCTGGCCAGGAAGTTGGACTTCAGCTCGATGGTGGTGAAGCCGCGCGCGCCGTCCGGCAGGCTGGCCATGCAGCCGTAGCCGCAGGCGGTGTCGACCAGGGCGATCACCGAGGCGGCGTGCAGGAAGCGGTTGGGGGCCATATGCCGCGGCTCGACCACCAGCCGGCCCTCGGCACGGCCGGCCTCGACCGCCTCCCAGACGAGACTGAGCTCGCCCGGCAGGGTGGGGCCTTGCAGCGCGGTGAACTGGCGGGCGCGGTCCTCGGGGCTCATGCGTGTCTCCTGGGCGAAGGCCTCGCCGTCGCCGGCTGATGTGGCGCGGCGGGCCGGCGCCGGCAAGCCGCCGCTGCGGCGGCTTGCCGCGCGGCCGGGGCGGCGCTTTAAGTGAGGCTCACCCTTCAAGGACCCGCCGATGAGCAAAGCCGTCGAACAGCTGACCGTCGAGAAGCACGGCCATGTGGCGGTGCTGACCTTCGCCCGGCCGCCGCTGAACTTCATCTCGGTCGACCTGGTGCGCGACATCGCCGACGCCCTGGAGCGGCTGGACGGCGAAGGCGATTGCCGCGCCGTGGTGCTGCAGGCCGAGGGCAAGGTGTTCTGCGCCGGCGCCGAGCTCGACAATCCGGAGGGCGTCTCCGGCATGGATTCGATCCTCAGCCTCTACAGCCAGGCGATCCGCATCTTCGCGGTCGAGACGCCGATCATCGCGGCGATCCAGGGCGCGGCGGTGGGCGCCGGCCTCGGCCTGGCGCTGACCGCCGACTTCCGGGTGGTCGCGCCGGAAGCGCGGTTCTCCGCCAACTTCGTCAAGATCGGCTTCCACCCGGGCTTCGGCCTGACCCACACCCTGCCCCGGCTGATCGGGCCGCAGCGCGCCGGCCTGATGATGCTGACCGGCCGGCGCATCAAGCCGGACGAGGCGCTGGCCTGGGGCCTGGCCGACGAGATCGTCCCCGACCACAAGCTGCGGAGCGCGGCGCTGAAACTGGCCGGGGAGATCGCCGAGGCAGGGCCGCTGGCCGTGGCGGCCACCCGCAAGACGCTGCGCGCCGGCCTGGTCGAGGCGATCCAGGCCGCCATGCGCCACGAGCACGCCCAGCAGGCGATCCTGCGCGAGACCGAGGACTTCGCCGAAGGCGTGCGCAGCGTCGCCGAGCGCCGCCCGGGCAAGTTCACCGGCCGCTGAGGCGCGGAAGCTTTGGAAACCACGAAAGGCACGAAAGACACGAAGCCGGCGCTGAGAGCGGCCATTCAACCGGAGCCGCCGGAACAGACAGACCGGCCGTGGGCCGGTCGATCAAAGGGGCTCGGCTTCGCCGGCCCGGCGCTTTCGTGTTTTCGTGTCTTTCGTGGTTCGAAAAAAACCTGGGTCCCCGCCTGCGCGGGGATGACCGGAGATCGGGCTCAGCCCTCGTCGAAGCGCTCGCCGGCGACGCGTTCGCACTCGGCGGCCAGTTCGCGCACCAGCAGCGACAGGATCACCAGCGCGCGGCCCTCGACGTCGGGGGCCTCGGCCCCGGCGTGCCAGTCGACGATCATGTCGAAGGCCAGCTCCGGGGTCATCGGGTTGCGGGCGATGATGCTGACCGTGGCGGTGCCTGGCGCGGCCGGGGTCGCCTGGGCGGTGACCGTCCAGCGCAGCTGCTCATTGGCCGGCTGCGAAGGCTCCATCCTCAGCCCTCCGTGGGCCCGGCCGCCGGCTGGGCCAGCGCCGCAGCGTCGCGGGCCAGCCGGGTGATCCGCTCCCAGTCGCCGGCGCGCACGGCGTCGGCCGGCGCGACCCAGCTGCCGCCGACGCAGACCACGTTCGGCAGCGCCAGATAGTCGGCGGCGTTCTTGGCGTTGACCCCGCCGGTCGGACAGAACTTGGCCTGGGCGAACGGACTGGCGAAGGCCTTCAGCGCCTCGACCCCGCCGGCGATGTTCGCCGGGAACAGCTTGAAGCGCTCGTAGCCGAGCGCCAGCCCGGCCATCAGCTCGGTGGCGGTGGCGATCCCCGGCAGCAGCGGACACGGCCCGCCGGCTGGCTGGTCGGGGATCAGGCCCGGGCTGACGGCGAAGGCCGCGCCGGCCTTGGCGGCCTGGTCGATCATCGCCCGGTTCAGCACCGTGCCGACGCCGACCACCGCGCCCTCGATCTCTGCGGCCATGCGCTGGATGCACTCCAGCGCCACCGGGGTGCGCATGGTGATCTCGAGCACCGACAGGCCGCCGGCCACCAGCGCCCGGCCGAGCGGCACGGCGTGGGCGACCTCGTCGATGACGAGGACCGGGACGACCGGACTACGGGTCAGGATGGCGTCGAGGTTCATAGCCGCTCCATTAGCGCGAGCTCGCGCGACGCGCCGACGATCGCCGGATAGGGGTGCAGCACGAGCGAGGTGGGGATCTGGGCGACGTAGTCGCTGAGGCGGCCCTTGTCCTCGAACCGGGCGCGGAACTGGCTGGCCGCCAGCCGGTCGGCGAAGCGCGGGGCCAGGCCGCCGGAGACAAAGATCCCGCCACGGGCGCCGAAACTCAGCGCCAGGTCGCCGGCCACCGAGCCGAGGATGGCGCAGAACCGGTCGACCGTGGCGACGGCGCGCGGCTCGCCGGCGTGGCAGGCCTCGATGACCGCCTTGTCGTCGGGGATATCGGCGTTGACGCCGTCGATGTCGGCCAGCGCCCGGTAGAGGTCGAACAGGCCCGGCCCGGAGAGCAGCCGCTCGATCGACACCCGGCCGTAAAGCGCCTTGAGCCGGCGCCAGACCTCGGTCTCCACCTCGTCCGAGGGAGCGAAGCCGGCGTGGCCGCCCTCGGTCGGGATCGCGATGTCGCCGCGCTCGCCGCGGGCCAGGCCGGCGACGCCGAAGCCGGTGCCGGCGCCCAGCACCACCATCGGCCCGTGGGCGCCGCGCAGCTCGGGCCCCAGCGGCCGCAGGTCGTCGGGCTCCAGCTGCGAACAGGCCAGCGCCTGGGCGGCGAAGTCGTTGATCAGCTTCACCGCCTCGAACTCGAAGTGCGCCAGCAGGTCGCCCTCGGAGATCTGCCACTCGAGGTTGGTGAACTCGATCTCGCCGTCGACCACCGGCCCGGCGACGGCGATCACCGCCCGCGCCGGCCGCCGCTTGCCGGCGGTCTGCTCGAGGTATTCCCCCATCACGTCCGCCAGGCTGGCGTAGTCGCGCGCCGGGAAGCTGCGCGGGTGGCGGATGTGGCCTTGGCTGTCGACCAGGGCGAAGCGGGCGTTGGTGCCGCCGACGTCGCCGACCAGACCTTCGAAGTGCGGTTTCAAATCAGGCGGCCTCGAAAAGTGTGCAGGCGCCGGCGTCCGCCGGGCTCGCCACCCGACGCATCCAGCCGAAGAGCTCGCGGCCGTAGCCGAAACCGGACGGCTTGGCCACCGCCGGCGCGCGCTGGGCGAGTTCGCGCGGATCGACCTGGATCTCCAGCCGACCGGCCTCGGCGTCGAGCCGGATGATGTCGCCGTTGCGGACGTAGGCCAGCGGCCCGCCGCAGGCGGCCTCCGGCGTCACGTGGATCGCCGCCGGCACCTTGCCGCTGGCGCCGCTCATCCGCCCGTCGGTGACCAGCGCCACCTTGAAGCCCTTGTCGAGCAGCACGCCGAGCGTCGGGGTCAGCGAGTGCAGCTCGGGCATGCCGTTGGCCTGCGGCCCCTGGAAGCGGACCACGGCGATGAAGTCGCGGTTGAGCTCGCCGCGGGCGTGCGCCGCCAGCAGCTCGTCCTGGTCGTCGAACACCAGCGCCGGGGCCTCGACGGTCAGGTGCTGCGGCTTGACCGCCGAGGTCTTGATCACCGCCCGGCCGAGCGCGCCGGTGAGCAGGCGGATGCCGCCCTCGGCCTGGAACGGGTCGTCGACCGGCCGCAGGATGTCGCGGTCGAGCGAGGCGGCCGCGCCGTCGCGCCAGACCAGCTCGCCGCCGTCGAGGAACGGCTCCTGCTGAAAGCGGCGCAGGCCGCGGCCGGCGACGGTGACGACGTCGTTGTGGGCGAGGCCGGCGTCGAGCAGCTGGCGCACGACGTAGGCCATGCCGCCGGCCGCATGGAAGGCGTTCACGTCCTCCGAGCCGTTCGGATAGACCCGCGCGATCAGCGGCGTGATCCGGCTGAGGTCGTCGAAGTCCTCCCAGGTCAGCAGCACGCCGGCGGCCCGGGCCATGGCGATCAGGTGCAGGGTGTGGTTGGTCGAGCCGCCGGTGGCCAGCAGGCCGGCCAGGGCGTTGACGATGCTCTTGGCGTCCACCACCGCCGAGAACGGGATGTAGTCGTTGCCGCCGTCGCGGATGGCGATCGCCCGCTTCGGGGCCTGCGCCACCAGGGCGTCGCGCAGCGGCGTGTTCGGCGACACAAATGCGGAGCCGGGGAGATGAAGGCCGACCATCTCCATCATCATCTGGTTGGAGTTGGCGGTGCCGTAGAAGGTGCAGGTGCCCGGCCCGTGGTAGGACTTCATCTCCGAGTCCAGCAGCTGCTCGCGGGTCGCCTTGCCCTCGGCGTAGAGGGCGCGGGTGCGGGCCTTCTCGGCGTTGGAGATGCCCGAGCTCATCGGCCCGCCGGGCACGAAGATCGTCGGCAGGTGGCCGAAGGCGGCCGCGCCGATGAACAGCCCGGGCACGATCTTGTCGCAGATGCCGAGCATCAGGGCCGCGTCGAAGGCGTCGTGGGTCAGCGCCACCGCGGTCGACATCGCGATCACGTCGCGGCTGAACAGCGACAGCTCCATGCCGGGGCGGCCCTGGGTGACGCCGTCGCACATCGCCGGCACGCCGCCGGCGTACTGGGCGGTGGCGCCGGCTTCGCGCGCGGCGCGGCGGATGATAGGCGGGAACCGCTCCAGCGGCTGGTGGGCCGAGAGCATGTCGTTATAGGCCGAGACGATGGCGACGTTGGGCGCGGTCGGGTCGCGCATCCGCATCTTGGCCGCATCGTCCTCGGCGGCGAAGGCGTGGGCCCAGTTGGCGCAGGACAGCTTCGCCCGTCCGGGCCCGGAGTGCCGGGCGGCCTGCATGCGCGCCAGATACTCGCTGCGCGTCGCGCGGCTGCGCTCGACGATACGCTCGGTGACTTCGGCCGTGACCGGATGCATTCAGTTACCCTCGTGAGCCGGAGACCACAGAACCCTGACGTGTGCGCGCGATTGCGTGATTAACGCCCGCACCGGCAGGTCGGCGCCGGCCTCGGCGCGCGCGACCACCTCACGCTTCGTGTCGCCGGCGATCAACAGGAAGATGGCGCGCGCCTGCAACAGCGCCGCGAAGGTCAGGCTGATGCGCGCCAGCGGCGGGCTGCCGAGCCCTTCCGGCACGGAAACGGTCAGTTGCGCGCTCGCCGGGTCCATCGCCGCGGCGAGGCCAGGATCGCCGGGAATCAGCGAGGCGATGTGGCCGTCCTCGCCCATGCCCAGCATGACCGCGTCGAACGGCATGATCGCCCGCAGCGCGGCCGGATCCGGCGGCGGCCACAACGGCAGGAAGTGCGCCTTGGCCGCTTCGCCGACCAGCAGCCGCTCGCGCACCGCCCGGGCGTTCGAGGCCGCATCGTCGGGGCCCACGCAGCGCTCGTCGGAGAGGGTCACCACCACCCGGCTCCAGTCGATCCCCGGCTGCTGGCGCAGCCGGTCGAACACCGGGCCCGGCGAGCGTCCGCCGGTGGCCACCAATCCGGCGCGGCCGTGGGTCTTGAGCGCCTCGGCCAGCTGCCGGCCGATCCCGAAGGCGGCGGCGTCCGCGGCGGCCGCGGTCGGAGAAAAGGTCTCGATCATCTGGGCCTCAAAACGCCGGCTTGGCGACCATCAGCCAGATGATCGCGATCACGCCTCCGAACGCAGGAAAGCCGAAGGCGAACCAAAGTCGGAATAATCGATGATAGGCCGCGCCCAACGGCGCGCCCGTCGTCGCCGCTTCCCGGGCGAGATCGCGGAACCTGAGCTGCATCCACACCACCGGCAGCCAGAACGCCCCAACCATCACATAGAGCGCGAGCGCGGCCGCGACCCAGCCGCTGAAGAGCGGATAGCCCGCCATGTGGGCGAGCGCGCCGCCGGTGACCGGCTGGACCGCGACCGCCGTCGCCGTGAACAGGGTGTCGGCGATCACCACCACCCCGGAGGTGTGGGCGATCACCCGCGGATCTTGCGTGCGGTGCGCCATCAGCATGAAGAAGGCGATGCCCGCTCCCGTGCCCAGCAGCACGGCGGCGCCGACGATGTGCAGCGCCTTCAGCGCCAGGAACAGGCTCATCGTTCGTCCATCATGGCGAGCGCGGCGAGCGCGAGGATGGCGGCGGGAACGCTCTTCACCAGCGGCCCCAGCGGATCGGCCCAGAGGCCCGGCAGCCAGATCGTCGCCGCGCCCAAATAGGCCAAGGTGACGGCGATCATGGCGCGTAGCGCCAGGGGCGCGGTGCGGCGAAACAGGATCAGGGCGGCGAGGCTAAGGTCGACGAGACTGCCCGCGAGAACGAAGATCTGCGCCACCCAGGGGGAGAAGCCGGCGGATGTCAGGAGCGCCGCCGCCTGAGGCTGCTCCGCAAGCCCGACCAGCCCCGAGATCGCCCAGAACGCCGCCAGGCCGGCGAGCGCCAGGGGTTTCAGGAAATAGAGCCGCGCGAACCAGCGCTCCTGCACGCCGGAGGGCGCTGCGGCCAGAGTCTGCGCCAACGAGCGCGGTCGAAACTGCAGGATGCGCTCCGCGTCGTCGGCGCGACCAATCACGCCGGCGGCCAGTTGCCCAAGCGCGGCCGAACGGAGCGGGCTGCGCCAGCCGAAGAGCGCCAGGACGTCCGCCGCCTTGGCGGCAGTAATGCCGAGCCAGCCGGGCAGTCGCACGACCGGCCGCGCAGGCAACCCCAGCCAGCCGCGCAGGCCGTGCAGCACGTCGGCCAGGGTCGTCTCTTCAGCCGCCACGAGATCGACGATGGCGCGCCCCTCGGCAGGAATTTGCAGCGCACGCGAGACGGCTTCCGCCACGTCATCAACGGCGACCGTCTGCACGCGCGCGTCGGCATGCAGGGCCGGGATCGCGCCCGGGAAAGCCGCCAGGCCGCGCAGCAGGGCGCTGCCGCCATAGGCCGCGGGCGCAAGCACCAGCCCAGGCCGCAGGATGACCCATTCGAGGTCGCTGGCGCGCAGCGCCTCGTCCGCCTGCGTCTTGGTCTGGCCGAAACGGCCTTGGCCGCGCTCGACGCCGGCCGCAGAGATCTGCACGAACCGCCGCACGCCGGCGGCCGAGCAAGCCGCCACAAGCGTCGCAAGCCCGTCGACGTGGACCGCCTGAAGATTGTCCCTGGGACTGTCCTGCAAGGCGCCGGCGCAGTTCACAACGGCGGAGACGCCGTCGAGCAGCTGCCGCCATTCCGCCGCCGAAGTCCGACCGAGGTCGACCCTCGCCCACTGCGCCAGTGGAAACCGACGCTTCGCCGCCGAGACGTCGCGCCCGACCGCGATCACCTCGTGCCCCTCGCCGCTCAGCCGAGCGGTGACGTAGCCACCGACAAGGCCATAGGCGCCGACGATCAGGACGCGCATCGCGCGAGGCTACCGCCGCGGGGCGTGGGTCAGGCGTAGGAGGTTGGCGGCGCCGGGCGAGCCCATCGGCACCCCGGCCAGCACCATCACCCGGTCGCCGGGCTGCGCCAGGCCGATCTTCAGAGCCATTTCGCCGGCCAGCTTGGGCATGTCCTCGGGATCGCGGATGTCCGGCACGACGCGCGGCTCGACGCCCCAGGCGAGCGCCAGGCGGCGCGCGGTGGCCAGGTTCGGGGTCAGCGCCAGGGTCGGCGTCAGCGGCCGCTCGCGCGACAACCGCAGCGCCGTCTGGCCGGTGGCGGTGAAGGCGGCGACGCAGGCGGTGTGGGCGATGTCGGCGGCCTGGGTGGCGGCGGCGACCAGGGCGTCGGCGTCCTCGACCCCGTGCTCGGCGGCCATCAGTTCGGGCCAGCGCGGGTCCCGCTCCACCCGGGAGATGATGCGGTCCATGATCGACACCGCCTCGAACGGATACTGGCCGGCCGCGGTCTCGGCCGAGAGCATCAGGGCGTCGGCGCCTTCATAGACCGCGCCGGCGACGTCGGAGGCCTCGGCGCGGGTCGGCGCCGGCGAGGTGATCATCGATTCCAGCATCTGGGTGGCGACGATGATCGGGATCCCGCGGTTGCGCGCCGCGCGGATCAGCTCCTTCTGCACCACCGGCACCTCTTCCGGCGCGAGCTCCACGCCGAGGTCGCCGCGGGCCACCATCACCGCCTCGGAGAGGTCGAGGATCTCGTCGAGCACCTCGAGCGCCGCGGGCTTCTCGATCTTGGCCAGCACCCCGGCGCGACCTTGCACCAGCTGGCGCAGCTCGGCCATGTCGGCGGCGCGCTGGACGAACGACAGCGCCACCCAGTCGACGCCCTGGTTCAGCGCAAAGGCCAGGTCCTTGCGGTCCTTGTCGGTCAGCGCCGGGATCGGGATGGCGTTGCCGGGAAGGTTCAGCCCCTTGTGGTTGGAGAGCTTCTCGCCGGCCTCGACCACGGTGTCGGCGAAGTCCGGACCGTGCCCGGTGACCCGCAGGCGGACCTTGCCGTCGTCGAGCAGGATCAGCGAGCCGTCGCGCAGGGCGGCGAACACCTCCGGGTGGGGCACGCCGACGCGGGTCGCGTCGCCGGGCTCGCGGCCGAGGTCGATGCGGAACGCCTGGCCGGCGTGCAGCTCGGCGACGCCGTCCTTGAACTTCCCGAGGCGGAGCTTCGGTCCCTGCAGGTCGGCGAGCACGGCGAGCGGCCGACCCAGCGCGGCCTCGGCCTCGCGCACCGCCTTGATGCTGTGGGCGTGATCCTCATGCGCGCCGTGGCTGAAATTCACGCGGAATACGTCGGCCCCGGCGGCGGCCAGTTCGCGAACCTGCTCTGGCGCCCGGCTGGCGGGACCGATGGTTGCCACAATGCGGGCGCGGCGGGCGCGGATCATCCGGGCGTTCGTCCGTTTCTAGAGTTGGCGGCGATGGTGCTGGCGAGCGCAAGCGATCGCACAGCCTCGGAGCCAAGCATAGCCAATGAACGTTTAACGGCGCGTCAGCGGAAACGTGGGGGACGCTGCATCATGTTTCAAACCGGCGAAAGGTCATCCGTGCAGCAGACGCTCGACCTCTTCCCCATCGGCAACTGCACCGCCAGCGCCCTGATCGACCGGCAAGGCCGGTTCGTCTGGGCCTGCGTGCCGCGGCTCGACGGCGATCCCTTCTTCTCCGCCCTGCTCGCCGGCGGCGACCCGGCCAACGCCGACGCCCAGGGCCTGTGGGACGTCGTCGTCGAGGACGCCGTGCGCACCGACCAGACCTACATGCGCAACACCCCGGTGCTGCGCACCGTGGTCACCACCCGCAGCGGCGCGTCGGTGGAGATCATCGATTTCTCCCCGCGGTTCCGCCACCACGGCCGCCTCTACCGGCCGCTGGCCTTCATCCGTCAGGTGCGGGCGCTGGCCGGCACGCCGCGCGTCACCATCCGCCTGCGGCCGACCGACGACTACGGCGCACACCCCTGCGGCCGGACGGTCGGGTCCAACCACATCCGCTACGTCACCCGCGAGACGACGCTGCGGCTGACCACCAACGCACCGGTCAGCCACATCCACGCCGAGCGCACCTTCCGGCTGGAAAAGCCGATCTGGATGTTCCTCGGCCCCGACGAGAGCTTCGACGGCGACGTCGCCCACACCTGCGAGCGGTTCCTGTCGCAGACGCTAGAGACCTGGCGCACCTGGGTGCGCACGCTGTCGGTGCCGCTGGAATGGCAGGAGGCGGTGATCCGCGCGGCCATCACCCTGAAGCTGTGCGCCTACGAGGAGACCGGGGCGATCGTCGCGGCGCTGACCACCTCGATCCCCGAGCACCCGGCCGCGGATGGCCAGGCGCGCAACTGGGACTACCGCTACTGCTGGCTCCGCGACGCCTACTACGTGGTCCAGGCGCTGAACCGCCTGGGCGCGGCGGACATGCTGGAGAACTACCTGGTCTACCTGCGCAACCTGGTGGACCAGGCCTGCCACGGCTGCACCCAGCCGCAGCCGGAACAGCCGGCCGGTACGATCGAGACCTCGCCGCCCTCGGCGCCGTCCATACCCTTGACCGCCGGCCACGTGCAGCCGGTCTACGGCGTCGGCCTGGAGCCGGTGCTGACCGAATGGATCGCGCCGCACCTGCCCGGCTATCGCGGCATGGGGCCGGTGCGAGTCGGCAACCAGGCGCACGAGCACCACCAGCACGACGTCTACGGCCAGATCGTGCTGTCGACGGTGCAAGCCTTCTTCGACCAGCGGCTGCTGCGCCCGGCGACCACCGACGACTTCCGGGCGCTGGAGCCGATCGGCGAGCGGGCCTACGAAATGCACGACAAGCCCGACGCCAGCCTGTGGGAGTTCCGCGGCCGCGAGGCGGTGCACACCTATTCTTCGGTGATGTGCTGGGCGGCCTGCGACCGGCTGGCCAACGCCGCGGTCAAGCTCGGCCTGACGGAGCGTGCCGCCTACTGGTCCGATCGCGCGGCCAAGGTGCGCGCGACGATCGAGTCGCGCGCCTGGAACGAGAAGCTCGGCCGCTATGCGGCGACGTTCGAAGGCGACGAGCTGGACGCCTCGCTGCTGCAACTGGTCGACGTGCGGTTCTGCGAGCCGGACAACCCGCGCATGCTGGCCACCATGCGCGCCGTCGAGGAGGGGCTGCGGCGCGGCACCTTCATGCTGCGCTATGCGATCCCGGACGACTTCGGCATGCCGGAGACCGCCTTCAACTTCTGCACCTTCTGGCTGATCGAGGCGCTGCACCTCTCCGGCCGGACCGAGGAGGCGCGCGCCCTGTTCGAGGAGATGCTCGAACGGCGCACCGCCGCCGGCCTGCTGTCGGAGGACATTTCGTTCACCGGCGACGAGCTGTGGGGCAACTATCCGCAGACCTACTCCCTGGTCGGGCTGATCAACTGCGCCACCCTGCTGTCGAAGCCATGGTCGAGCGTGCGGTGAATCCTTCGTCCCTTCTTCGTCATCCCGGCCGCAGCGAAGCGGAGAGCCGGGACCCAGGGGGTCCTGCAGTGAAGGCGGCCCCTGGGTCCCGGATCGGCCCTCGCGGGCCTCCGGGATGACGATGGGGATATGCGCGGGAACCCTCTCGCCGGTCGCCGCGTCCCCTTGCGCATGACCGAGCATCCCCACGATTCGCCCGAGGCGCTGCGCGCGGCGCTGGCGGCGGCCGACGCGCTGATCAACCGGCTGGAAGAGCTAATCGCCGACCACCTGTCGAAGAAGGACGACCTCGACGAGAAGGAGGCCTTCTATCAGCTGGTCGAGGCGCTGGAGACCGCACCGGAGGTGACCAAGGTGCGCCTGGCCCTGGGCGACGACCCGCATCGCTTCGGCGACCCGACCCCGGTCGCCGCCGGCGACAGCACCGGCTGAGCGCCCGAGCGCGCGCGGCCTGACGCCGATGGCGGAAAACGCGCCGCGCGGCGCGTTTTTCCCGGCCGTGCGCCTTGAACCGCAGCGGCTGGACCGCCACCGTTGATCAAGCGTCAGCGTAGGAGACCGGATGCCGCACGAAGACACCCTGATCGTGACTCTGGCGGCCGGCTTCGTCCTGGCCTTCATCTTCGGCATGCTGGCGCTGCGCTTCAAGCTGTCGCCGCTGGTCGGCTACCTGTTGGCCGGCGTGGTGGTGGGGCCGTTCACCCCCGGCTACGTCGCCGACGCCAGCCTCGCCAGCCAGCTCGCCGAGGTCGGGGTCATCCTGTTGATGTTCGGGGTGGGGCTGCACTTCTCGGTCAGCGACCTGCTGAAGGTGCGCAAGATCGCCGTCCCCGGCGCCCTGGTGCAGATCACCGCGGCGACCCTGCTGGGCTGGGGCGTCGGCCTGCTGATGGGCCAGAGCCATGCGGAAGCCGCGCTGATGGGCTTCTCGCTGTCGGTGGCCTCGACCGTGGTGCTGCTGCGCGCGCTCGAGGAGCGCAAGGCGGTGAAGACCGAGACCGGCCGCATCGCCGTCGGCTGGCTGGTGGTCGAAGACCTGGTGATGGTCGTCGCCCTGGTGCTGATCCCGCTCCTGGCCGGCGCCGGGGCCAAGCTCGAGCCGCTGCAGGCGGCGATCAAGATCGGCGGCACCCTGCTGTCGGTGACGCTGTTCATCACCATCATGCTGGTGGTCGGCGCCCGCGCCCTGCCGTGGCTCCTGGTGCGCATCGCCCACACCCGCTCGCGCGAGCTGTTCACCCTGGGCGTGCTGGCGATCGCCCTGGGCATCGCCTACCTGGCCTATGCGGTGTTCGGCGCCTCGTTCGCCCTGGGCGCCTTCATCGCCGGGGTGGTGCTCAATGGCACGCCGCTCGGGCACAACGCCGCCGAACGCTCGCTGCCGTTGCGCGACGCCTTCGCCGTCCTGTTCTTCGTCTCGGTCGGCATGCTGTTCGACCCGCGGGTGCTGGTCGACGCGCCGCTGGCGGTGGCCGCGGTGCTGGCGATCATCATCCTCGGCAAGGCGTTGGCGGCGCTGGCCATCACCACAGTGTTCCGGCTGCAGAAGCGCTCCAGCCTGCTGATCGCCGCCAGCCTGGCGCAGATCGGCGAGTTTTCCTTCATCCTGGCCGGCGTCGGGGTGAAGCTGGAGGTGATGAGCCGGGCGACCCACGACCTGATCCTGGCCGCCGCCCTGCTGTCGATCGTGCTCAACCCCTTCGTCTTCAAGCTGGCGGAGAAGCTGGCGCCGCCGACCCCGACGCCGACCCCCGCCTAGTCACCCACCAACCGCTCACCCCGGCGAAGGCCGGGGCCCAGGTGAAACCCACCAAGCGCTCAGGCTGAATCTGGATGCCGGCCTTCGCCGGCACGAGCGGCGAGTGGGATCAGTCGAGGCCCAGCGCGCGCGACGTCGCGAAGATGATCAGGCCGACCAGGCCGCCGACCAGGGTGCCGTTGATGCGGATGTACTGCAGGTCCTTGCCGACCTGCAGCTCCAGTTTGTCGACGACGTTCTTGGCGTCCCAGCCGGCCACGACCTGCGCGACGAAGCGGCCGATCTCCTGACGGCGTGGCGCGATCACCCCGGTGGCCAGGCTGCGCCCCAGGGTGTTGAGCCGCGTCTGGGCGGCCGCGTCGTTGGACAGCCAGGCGCCGACGCCAAGGATCGCGCGCTGCAGTTGCTCGGCCAGGCCATGCCGATCGGCGGCGAGTTCAGCGCCGAGGCGCGCCTCCATCCCGGCCCACAGCTCGCCGGCCTGGGACTGCAGCCGCGGATCGGCGAGCAGCCGCAGCTTGAACGCCTCCACCTGCGCCTGCAGCTCCGGATCCTCCCGCAGCCGCACGATCAGCCGCATGACCGCGTCGCGCAGCTCCTCCCGCCAGGGATGCGCCGGGTCGCGCATCTCCTCGACGGTCTTGACCAGCCCCTCGCTGATCCGGTCGGCGAGCATCCGGTCGACCCATTTCGGCAGCCACTTCGGCGCCTGTTCGACGACCCGGTCGCGGATCGCATCCGGGTGGCTCGCCATGTAACCGCCGAGCAACTCCACGGCCCGGTCGAACAGCACCTGCGCCCGGCCCTCGCTCCACAGGCCGCTGAGGATCCCGGCGGCGAGCGGGGCGGCGGGCGTGGCGCGGGCCGCCGCCATGGCCGCGGAGCCGGCCAGTTCGCCGACCGCGCCCGGCGGCGCCGAGCGCAGGATCTCCGGCGCCAGATGGGCGACGCGGGTGGCCAGCCGCCGCGCGTTGCGCGGATTGCTGAGCCAGTCGCCGCCCCAGCCGGCGAGCTCGAGCTGCTTGAGCTTGTCCTCCAGCACCGCCTCGGTGAGGAAGTTGTCGGCGATGAAGCCGCCAAGCGCCTGGCCGATCCGGTCCTTGTTGCGCGGGATGATGCCGGTGTGCGGGATCGGCAACCCGAACGGATGGCGGAACAGCGCGGTCACCGCGAACCAGTCGGCGCAGGCGCCGACCATGCCGGCCTCGGCGAACGCGCGCACATAGCCGAGCGCCAGGGCGTGCTGCGGCCAGTGGGCGCGCGCCAGGCTGGCGAGGACGAAGACGACCGCCATCAGGGCGAGAAGCCCCGTGGCGATCATCCGCATCCGGGCCAGATCCCGGGCGCGCAGCGCGTCGGCCGACAGGCCGGCGGATCCGCTCATGCGTCGTCAGACCTCCGCAGTCGGCTCCTTGGCCGGCTCCTTGGCCGCCGGCGTCACGTCGCGCGCTTCCGCCTCACGACGCCGGGCCATCGCCGCCGAGACATTATCCGCCGCCTTGCGGATGGTCTCGCTCACACGATCATCCCATTCGGCCAAGCTGCGGCTGAACGCGGAATCCGGCCCAAGGTTCTCGGTGAGCTTCCGACCGACAGAGCTGAGCTCGTCCTGCAGCCGGCGCGCGACGCCTTCGAAATCGGCCGCGCCGCCGCTGCGCTCGCCCAGCTGCGCCCGCACCGCCTGGGCGATGTAGCCCGATCGGGTCGCCCCGCTGGCGGTGGCGGCGGCGTCCAGCCGCCTGAGCAGCTGTTCGCCGAGCGAGATGTTCACCCGGACCGGCGTGTCCTCGACCTCGACGTCGACGAGCATCGGGAACTCCGGCGGCTGCGCCTGGGCCAGTTCGATCGGCGTGGCCGCGGGCCATTCGTCGCCGGCGTCGGCGGCGGCCTGCAGCTCAGCGCGCAGCGCCGCGCGAGCATTGGCGAGCAGTTCGGCCGGGTCGGCCGCCGACACCGCGCACTTGGGCAGGTCGGGGAAACGCGCGTGGTAGCCGGCAACTTTGTCGCCGCGGACCAGCGCGACGTAGACGATGGAGTGCATGAGGCGCCCTTTCGTAATTCCAGCCTCATAAGTGTGTAGTTTTGCGCAAAAACAAGCGCTGCCTTGAGCGATCTCCTCAGACGCCCCCCGGCAGCGCCAGCCGCCGGGTCACGCCGATCGCCTCCAGGAAGGCCTCGTCGTGGCTGACCACCAGCAGCGCCCCGTCGTAGGCCCGCAGGCCCGCTTCGACCGCCTCGATGGAGTCGAGGTCGAGGTGGTTGGTCGGCTCGTCGAGGATCAGCAGCGGCGGCGGCGCGGCCGCCCCCAGCACGCAGGCCAGCCCGGCGCGCAGCAGCTGGCCGCCGCTGAGGCTGGCGACCTGTTGCAAGGCCGCGTCGGCGCGGAACATGAAGCGCGCCAGCGCCGCGCGGCAGGCGTTCTCCCCGGCCCCGGGATCGAGCCTGAGGAAATTGTCGCGGATCGAGCCGGCCGGATCGAGCAGGCTGACCCGCTGATCGAGCAGGGCGAAGGCGGTCAGCGGCCGCACCTGACCGGACCACGGCTGCAGCGTTCCGGCGACCAGGGCCAGCAAGGTGGTCTTGCCCGCCCCGTTCGGCCCGACCACCGCCACCCGTTCGGGGCCGACCAGGCTGAACGACAGGTCTTCGAGGATCGGCCGGCCCGGCGCATAGCCGGCGGTCACCCGCTCCAGCTTCAGCACCTCCTTGCCGGCCGCCAGCCCGGTCGGCGCCAGGGCGACGGTCATCGGCTGCAGCACCTCGATCCGCTCCCGGGCGGCGGACGCGCTGGCCAGCGCCTGCTCGCGCCGGCGATCGGCGAGCCGGCTCTGCTCGGCGCCGGAGTTCTCGGCGCGCTCCTTCATCATCCCCAGCACAATTTTCGGCGCGTCGCCCTTGGCCGCCTTGCGCCGGCCCGCGCCGTCCCGGCGCGCTTTGCGTTCGGCCTGCGCCTGGGCGGTCCGGGCCAGTTCGTCGAGCCGCCTTTCGGCGTGGGCTAGGTCGCCCTGGACCGCGGCCAGCTCGATCGCCTTGCGCTCGCGATAGCCGCTCCACCCGCCGCCGTAACGGGCGGCGCCGCGCGACGTCAGCTCGAAGATGGCGTCCATCGTCTCCAGCAACGCGCGGTCGTGGCTGACCACCAGGGCCCCGGCGCGCCAATCGGCGAGCAGCTCGGTCACCGCCGCGCGGCCGTCGGCGTCGAGGTTGTTGGTCGGCTCGTCGAGGATCAGGAAGTCGGGCTCGGCGAACACCAGGGCGGCGAGGCCCGCGCGGGTGCGCTGGCCGCCGGACAGGGCGGCGAGCCGCGTGGCCGGCTCGGCGTCGAGGCCCAGCCGCGCCAGCGCCTCGGCCATGCGCGCCTCCAGCGTCCAGTCGGCGGCGGCGAGGTCGTCCTCGGTCGCCTGGCCGGCCTCGGCGCGGGCCAGCACGGCCAGCGGCTCGACGACGCCGAACAGGTCGGCGACGGTCTGGTCGGGATCGACCTGCACCGTCTGGCGCAGCACCGCCAGCCGGCCCTGGACCGCGACGCCGCCAGCCTGCGGCTGCAGCGTTCCGGCGACGAGCTTGAGCAGGGTGGTCTTGCCGACCCCGTTGCGGCCGACCAGCCCGGCGCGCTCAGGCCCGAAGCTCAGGTCGAGATTGGAGAACAAGGGCCTTCCGTCCGGCGTGGACCAGGCAAGATTCGTAACAGTGATGGCGGCAGGCATGGACACAACTTCCCCGATGGCAGAGCGAGACGGCTTTGCGGTCGGGGCGGGATCACATGGGTCTGACGGTCCTGGCTGTTGCGCGCCTTAACTAGGCAGCCGGGCCGTCGGCCGCAAGGGCGCCTAAGCGGCGGCGATCTCGAACACTCGCCAGGATTGACGCCGTAACGCAGCAACGGCTCGCGCTCGGCCAGACGTCGTGACCCGCGGTCCGCAGCAAGGGCGGGCGGCGCGCCATGGCGTCAGGGGCCAGGACTGCCGCGGTGGACAAGAAGATCAGTCGCCGCCTCAGACCGCGCTTGCCTCTATTGGCAATAGTTGTTTCCGCCGGAGCACACCGTTGAAACAAACGCAATACAAGCGTTGCCGGTCTTCGAAATATCAGGTTACATCGGTCGCTCAGAGAACAGGGGTCGAGATTCTCGCAACGTAGAATTGCGGTGGCTCGGCGATACGGGGAGTAAACGGAAATGAATTCACGCAAGAGCGTGAAGTCCGCACTGCTGTGCGGCACGGTGCTGGCCGCCACTGCGACCGCCTTTGGCGCCCAGGCGCAGCAAGCCGCCCGGCCGGCCCCTGCGCCCGGCCAGAACGTCATTCAGGAAGTCGTCGTCACCGCCCAGCGCCGCAACGAGCGCCTGGAAGACGTGCCGATGTCGATCACCGCGATCACGCCGCAGGACATCGCCAAGTCCGGCGTCACCAGCATCCACGAGCTGAGCCGCGTCACGCCGGGTGCGCAGATCAACCTCGCAGGCGCCTTCACTCAGCCGTCGATCCGCGGGGTCACGACGCTGACCAACGGCACCAACGTCGAGAACAACGTCGCGATCTATATCGACGGCTTCTACAATCCGAACTCCAACGACATCAACATGGACCTGGCGAACCTCTCCGGGGTCCAGGTGCTGAAGGGCCCGCAAGGCACGCTGTACGGCCGGAACGCCACCGGCGGCGCGATCCTGATCACCACGCTTGAGCCGTCGTCGGTCTGGACCGGCAAGATCGAAGGCACCTACGCTCGGTTTAACGACCGGCGGCTGAGCGGCTACGTCTCCGGCCCGATCAGCGAGCAGATGCGGTTCTCGCTGGCCGGCTACACCCGCGACAGCGACGGCTACATCAAGAAGGCCGATCCGGCGAACCCGGGCCAGACCAAGGGCGACGCCGCGCCGATCGACCAGCGCTCGGTGCGCTTCAAGCTGCAAGGCGACATCACCGACGACCTGCAGGCGACGCTCGGCCTGAACTACAACACGATGAACGACACCCGGGGCATCCTGTTCTCGGGCTTCGAACACGTGCCGCCGACCATTCCGCTCGCCGTGCGGGCGCCGGGCTTCGGCACCGCCGCCTTCAACGGCGTCAACCGCAACCTGGTCATCACCCAGGAAGGCACCCTGACGGTTCGCTGGAACAGCGATATCGGGACGCTGACCTCCTACACCGGCTTCGCGCACCGCAAGAACAAGAGCGCCTTCGACCCCGACGGCACCTTCGCGAACAACGTGATCAGCTGGATCTCGCTGCCGCAGGACACCTTCCAGCAGGCGATCGACTTCAACTACACCGGGATCGAGAACCTCGATCTGGTCGTTGGCGGAATGTACTTCCACGACAACATCAAGTCTAACCCCGGCGTTACCGTCCTGATCCCGCCGGCGCCGGCCGCGAGCACCAACAACTTCTTCTCGCAGCACACCGAGGCCTTGGCCTTCTACGTCGACGGCACCTACAACTTCAACGAAAAGTGGAGCCTGACCCTCGGCGGACGCTACAGCTACGACGACAAGAAGTTCGTCTTCCTGCCGATCAACCTGGCCGGCAATATCATCGTGGCGCCGCCGAACCCGCAGGTCGGGCCGATCCCGCCCTTCACCGTCGACACCCGCTTCCAGGACATCTCGCGCAAGTTCACGCCGCGCGCGGTCCTGCGCTACTCGATCGACGAGCGGACCAACGTCTACGCTTCCTATTCGAAGGGCTTCCGCAGCGGCGCCTTCAACGCCTCCGGCGCGACCGATCCGCGGCTGATCACGCCGACGGAGCCGGAGACGATCACCGCCTACGAAGTTGGCTTCAAGATGGCCCGCTCGAAGGTGCGCTTCGACATGGCGGCCTTCTACTACGACTACAAGAACCTGAACGTCTCGCTGACCGTGCCGAACCCGTTCTGCACCAATCCGAGCCAGTGCAGCATCACCACCCTGTTCGCCAATGCGCCGAAGGCCGAGATCTACGGCCTCGACGGGCAGGCGGTCTTCACGCCGATCGAGAACCTGAACGTCCGGATCGGCGCGGCGTATCTGCACGCCCGCTACGGCAACTTCCCGGGCGCCAGCGGCACCGGCGTGAACCCGGCCACCAACCTGAACGTCAGCCCGCAGATCCAGGACTGGTCGGACAAGCAGATGGCCCGCGCGCCGAACTTCTCCGGCAACATCGGCGTGGACTACACGATCGAAGACGTGTTCGGCGGCTCGCTGGATCTGGCCGGCAACTACAACTACACGGACAGCTACGTGGTGAACAACGCGTCGCTGTACGGACCGCTGTTCCTGCCGGCCAACCCCGGCGTGGCCGGCGCTCAGCGCTTCCGCCAGGGGGCTTACTCGCTGGTCAGCATCCAGGCCACCTGGACCGACCCGACCGAGCACTACTGGGTCACCGCCTTCTGCAACAACCTGTTCGATAAGACCTACCGCATGGTCTACAGCGGCAGCGTCAGCGCCGGCGACTACAGCACGCCGGCCGAGCCGCAGGTCTACGGCGTCAAGGTCGGCTACAAGTTCTAAGCGGCGCAAGCCGTCCGCCTATCGGCGGCGGGAGGGGCGATCCCCCTCCCGCCGCTTTTCTTTTGTCCACATTGCGCAAATCCGGCCGGTTGGCCGAAATCAGCACGGTTGCCGCGCCCGCCGCTCTCTGTCGAACTGACGGCAAGTAAGTGCGTGGGAGGAAGATCTGGTGACCCGAGCTTCGGAGCTCATGGACCGTGCGCGGTCCGCGACCGAACTGAACGACTTCGGCGAAGACACCTTCCGCGAAGGCCTGGAGATCCTGGTCGCCTCGGCCGACGGCGAGGCGCGGTTCAACGAGGTCGGCCGGGCGTCCTTCGACGCCCAGATCGTCAGCTTCCTGTCCTTCCGGCTGCAGGTCGAGGACTGGTACGCCCGCCACCCGGAGATCGACGAGCAGGAGATTGTCGCCCCGCTGATCGGGCTGGGCCTGCCGCGCACCGGTTCGACGGCGCTCGGCTGCCTGCTGGCGGAAGACCCGAACGTGCGCTTCATCCGCAACTGGGAGGCCATGGCCCCCTGCCCGCCGCCGGAGCTGGCGACCGAGGCGACCGATCCGCGGATCGCCATGGCCGAGGCGGCCATGGCCCGGCGCGACCAGCTGTTCCCGCGGATGCGGATCATGCTGCCGTCGACCGCCACCGGCCCGACCGAGTGCCAGACCTTCATGGGCTACGACTTCAAGTCGCAGCTGTTCCAGGCCTTCGCCCACATCCCGACCTACGTCGACTGGCTGAACCACCAGGCCGATCTGGTCCCGACCTACCGCTACGTGAAGCGCATCCTGAAGCTGCTGCAGTGGCGGCGGCCGCCGACCCGCTGGCGGCTGAAGAACCCCTCGCACTCGATGTTCATCACCGCTCTGGACGAGGTGTTCCCGGACGCCCGCTACTGGATGACCCACCGCGACATCGGCAGCGTCATCCCCTCGGTGTGCGACGTCTACAACGAGCTGTCGAAGGCCTATTCCGACGAGGTCGACAAGCCGTACCTGGCGCAGCAGAACATCGCCTGGACCGAGCTCGGCCTGCAGCGGGTGATGGCCTTCCGCGACGCCGGCGCCGACCACCGCTTCTTCGACATCCACTTCGCGCCGTTCCAGAAGGACCCGTTCCCGGCGCTCGAGCAGCTTTACGCCTTCCTCGGCGAGGAGCTGACGTCGGAGACCCGGACCCGGATGCAGGCCTGGCGCGAAAGCATGCCGCGCGAGAAGCACGGCTCTCACACCTACGACCCGGCCGCCTACGGCATCGACCTCGCCGCCCTGCGCGAACGGTTCCGCTTCTACTCGGACCGCTTCGGCGTCGCCGTCGCCGCCTGACGCCCTGACCGAACACACGGAGACGCTCGATGACCCTCTCGCTGGATCAGTTGCGTAACGGGCTTTCGCTGGAGAAGGACCTCGTCTTCGCGACGAAGCCCGAAAACCCGGAGATGCGCGAGAGCACCTCGATCTGGATGTTCGACGAGGAGGGCCGGTTCGGCTTCCCGCGCATGGGCATCGAGGCCGAGGCCTCGTCGTGGGAGGACCGGCTGTTCCAGGCCAACTTCGCCTTCGCCGACGGCCGGATCCTGAACGGCGCCGGGCGCGGTCCAGTCCCCTCGCCGATCGGCCCGGACGGTCGGCCGACGGTCCTCGGCGCCGGCGCCATCCGCTTCGAGTGCCTCGAGCCGTTCCGCCGCTGGAAGATGAGCTTCGACGGCCCGGCGCTGGACAGCCACGTCGACAACCAGATCGCCAACACCGTCGACGCCACCCGCCGCACCCAGGTGAAGCTCGAGGCCGAGATGGTCATGGAGACCCCGGCCTGGATCCAGGAAACCGGCGAGGGCGACGGCAGCGCCGAGGCCGAATACATGGGTCTCGGTTTCCGCTTCGAGCACCTCTACCGCTGCGAGGGCGTGTTCACCGTCGACGGCGAGGCGCGCCCCTTCAAGGGCACGGGCCTGCGCATCAAGCGCCAGAGCATCCGCCGGCTGGAAGGCTTCTACGGCCACTGCTGGCAGTCGGCGCTGTTCCCCGACGGCCGCGCCTTCGGCTTCATCACCTATCCGCCGAAGGAGGACGGCTCGCAGTACAACGAGGGCTACGTCTTCCAGGACGGCAAGATGTATCCCGCCCAGGTGGTGCAGGCCCCCTGGCTGCGCCGCATCGTCGGCGCTGGCGACGACGTCTCCTGCGAGCTGGAAAGCGAGCTCGGCCGCACCCGCATCGAGGGCGTGACCACGCTGGCGACCTTCCGGATCGCCAACCCCGACCTGCCCGGCCTCAATCTGCAGCAGAGCGGCGTGCGCTACACCTGGGACGGCCAGACGGCCTACGGGATGATCGAACGCTCGTCGCTGCAGAACCTGACGACCATCGGCTGAGATCACAATTCCGCGGGCCTAAACTTCGGAATTGATAAGGGCGCGCCAGTCGTCGCTTCCTAATGTGCTTAGCTAGATCTCGATCGCGCGCCTGCGCGCGGCGGCAGATCCAAGAATGCACGTCAGGGAGACATCCATGACCAGCCTGGCCCGCCGCGCGTTGTTCGCCCTCGCCGCCGTCGCTCTGGCGGCGCCCCAGGCTCAGCCCGCGGCGGCGAGCCCCGGCGAGGCGCCGGCGCCGACCCAGGCAAGGCCCGCAGCGGCCGCGAAGCCGGCGGCGAAGGCCGCCCCCAAGCCAGTCGCTAAGCCCGCCGCCAAGCCGGTCGCCAAGGCCGCCCCGAAGTCCGCGGCCAAACCGGTCGCCAAGTCGACCCGCAAGCCCGCGGCCAAGCCCGTCGCCAAGGCGGCGACCGCGGCCTCGACCACGCCCTGCCCCGTCGACGCCCGCAAGGTCGTGCCGTTCACCGCGGCCAGCGTCAGCAGCCTCGGCGGCGACGGCTTCTCGATCACCTGGCTGGCGCCGGCGAGCGCCGGCCCGGTGCAGGTCTCCGCCGCGCCTCGGCCGGATGGGACCGGCGGCGTCCGCGCCGGCCCGGCGACCAGGACCGGCGCGCTCTACTTCCAGCCGAAGACGGCCGCCGCGCGCTGGTACTTCACCCTGAAGCCCGCCTGCGGCCGCTCGCTCACCGTCGCCGAGCGCAACCTGCATCTGGACGGCGCGCCGAACTTCCGCGACGTCGGCGGCTACCGCACCGACGACGGCCGCTGGGTGCGGATGGGCATGCTGTATCGCGCCGACGAGCTCAGCCACCTGACCGACAAAGACCTGAAGGTGCTGACCGGGGTCGGGGTGAAAACCGTCGCCGACCTGCGTACGGTTTCGGAACGCTCACGACAGCCCGACAAGCTGCCGCCGAAAGCGGTCCACGCGGTCTACGACCCGAGCGAGGATGCGCCGATCGGCGTCACCCAGGATTCGTTCGAGAAGGTCGCCTCCGGCGGCCGCTACGACCGGGTGCTGCCCGAAGCCAACCGCCGGTTCGTCAGCGATCCCGGGGCCAGCGCCGCGTTCCGCAAGCTGATGGGCCAGTTCGCCACCGGCGAGAACCCGACGGTCTTCCACTGCACCGCCGGCAAGGACCGCACCGGCTGGGCCGCGGCGGTGCTGCTCACCGCGCTGGGCGTGCCGCGCGAGACGGTGATGGCCGACTACATGCTCAGCGCCGACAACCTGGCGGAGAAGAACCGGGTCGCCCTGTCGATGATGCAGCGCACGCCGGGCTTTGAGCGGGCCCGGCCCGAACAGCTCGAGTCGCTGCTGACGGTGCGCCGCGCCTACCTGCAGGCCGGCTTCGACCAGGTCGAGAAGGAGTACGGCTCGTTCGACGCCTATCTGCACGAAGGGCTCGGCCTCACCGACGCCGAACTGGAGGCGCTGCGCGCCCGCTATCTGGTGGGCGCGGCGGACTAGGCGAGCGCGAGAACGCCCCCTCCGTCTCGCGCCTGCGGCGCGATCCATCTCCCCCGCTGCGCGGTGGAGGAGCTGAGCGCCAAGATGCTCCACCGCTTTAGCGGGGGGAGCTTTCCGCGAAGCGGACTGAGGGGGCGTTTGTCGCTGGACGAGACAAGTATGCTAAGAACTTCGCGCGGCGGGACTTTTGGACGCCGATCGGCCGACCCGAGCTGAGCCATGGAACTGATGACTGTCGATGCGGAGCTGCACGTCGCCGACGCGACGGCGCGGCTGGCGCAGTTCCACCATCAGGGTCCCAGCGACTTCGTGATGCGGCACGACGCCCATTGGGTGGACCTGAGCTTCACGCCGCGGCCGCGCAACACCCGCGCCTGCTACGTCGACGGCTGGGGGCCGCACCGCTACGAGCCGGTGGGCACAATGCTGCTGGTGCCCGCCGGGCACGCCTTCCGGTTCCGCACCGACGGCGGCAGCATGGCCTCGATCGTCTGCCAGATCCGCCCGGAGCTGATGCGCCGCTGGTGCGAGGACGAGCTGGCCTGGACCGACCGGCTGCTCGAAACCAATCTCGACCTCGCCAACACCGCGCTGCGCACGCCCCTGCTGAAGCTGGCCGACGAGCTGCGCCATCCCGGGCTGGCCAGCGCCGCCATGGCCGAACTGCTGCTCGGCCAGGTGACGATCGAGCTGGCGCGGCACTGCGCCGGCCTGAAGGAGGGCCCCGCCAGCGGCGGGCTCGCCGCCTGGCGGCTGAAGCGGATCGACGAACGGCTGGCCGAGGTCGGCGCGCCGCCGACGCTGGACGAACTGGCCCAGCTCTGCAGCCTGTCGGTGCGGCAGCTGACCCGCGGCTTCCGCACCAGCCGCGGCAGCCCGATCGGCGACTACATCGCCGCCCGCCGGGCGGAGGCCGCCAAGCGGCTGCTCGCCGCCGACGAGGGCATCAAGGCCGTCGCCCACGCGCTCGGCTTCGCCTCGCACTCCAGCTTCACCTCCGCCTTCCGCAAGGCCACCGGCCAGACCCCGCGGCAGTTCCGCCTGCAGGCGCGCGCGCTCGGCAAGTAGTGCCTGCCGGCAAAAGTCCTTGCCTTGAGGGACATTGCGCGCGCCCGGCGGCTGCCGGAGGATCGGGGTTTTGACGGCCCCTTCGTCCCGCGCTGCGCGTTCGAGAGCCGGGGCCCGACGGATTTCCACGCGGCCGGCAAGAGCCGCCCGACTTAGGAGGAAAAGCCCCGTGGTTACATTCACGAACGCCAAGCTGTTCGATGGGCAGACGCTGCGGCCCGGTCAGTGGAGCGTCACCCTGGACGGCGACCGCATCGCCGCGGTCAGCGACACGCCCGCCGTCGGCGACGATGTCATCGACCTGAACGGCATGACCCTGATGCCGGGGCTGATCACCAGCCACTTCCATCCCGACTTCTTCAAGTTCGACATGGCCACCGCCATGCGCGGCGACCAGCTCGGCAAGGAGCTGCCGCCCGGCGTCGGCATGGCGATGGGCGTGCGCCAGTGCGGCATCCTGCTGGAGAGCGGCTTCACCGCCTACGCCGGCGCCGGCTGCGCCCACGACATCGACGCCTCGCTGAAGATCGCCATCCGCGAAGGCATCATCCCCGGCCCGCGGATCATGGCCTGCGGCCACCACGTCGGCACCACCGGCGACGCCAACGCCGCGCTGAAGTGGTGGCAGACCTTCACGGCCGGCGGCATCGACACCTTCGCCGACGGTCCTGACGGCATGCGCAAACTGGTGCGCGAGGAGATCCGCCGCGGCGTCGAGATCATCAAGATCTTCGCCAGCCCCGGCCACCTGATCCCCGGCCACCGCGGCCCGGACAACATGGCCCGCGACGAGATCGCCGCAGTGGTCGACGCCGCCCACCAGCGCGGGGCCAAGGTCCGCGCCCACGTCTGCACCAAGGCCAAGATCCTCGAGTGCATCCAGCTGGGCGTCGACATCATCGACCACGGCGACGAGTTCGACGAGGAGTGCATCGAAGCGGCGGTGAAGATGGGCGCCTACTGGGTGCCCAGCCTGACCTTCACCAAGGTGCTGATCGACATGGGCGCCGACGCCACCGGCGAATACGCCGACTCCTGGGCCAAGCTGCGGCCGCTGATGCTCAAGGCGCACAAGGCCGGTGTCCGGATCCTGATCGGCGACGATTACTCCGGCCTGCTGCGCGACATCCTGCCGGACGATCCGCTCGACCACCAGGTCGGCTGCTACGGCCGCGAGTTCCCGTTCTACGGCGAGCACGTCGAGGGCGTGACGGCGGCCGAGGTGCTCAGCTGGGGCACCAAGAACCCGGGCGAACTGTGGGGCGCGCACGGCGACAAGCTCGGCGTGATCGAGCCCGGCGCGCTGGCCGACCTGATCGTCGTCGACGGCGACCCGGTCGCCGACCTGTCGCTGCTGGCCAAGCCGGAGACGGCGCTGAAGGCGGTGATCCGCGACGGCGCGATCGTCATCGACCGGCTGCCGCCGCAGGCCCGGCAGAAGGCGGCGGCGTAGGCGGCGCGGGAACGCCCCCTCCGTCTCGCGCCTGCGGCGCGATCCACCTCCGCTTCGCGGTGGAGGTGCGGGTCGCTGCTCCCCCGCGTGCGGGGGAGCTGTCAGCGAAGCTGACTGAGGGGCGTTCGGCGCCCGGCCCCGCCGGCCGCTGGGTCACCGGCTTGACCATCGAGGCCAGCGGCGGCTTCAGGATGTAGCCGGCCCCAGCACGGTGGCGACCTGGTGGGCGAGCGCGCTTTCGATCTGGTCGCGCGACCAGCTCTCCGGGTCGACCAGCGCCTGGACCGAGATGCCCTGCACCACCGCGTTCAGCAGCCGGCTGACCCGCTCCAAGTCGGCGCGCGCGCCGTTGCGGACCAAGACCACTTCGGCGATCCGCGCCAGCGCCGCGTCGATCCGCAGCCGCTGCTCGGCGGCGAACACCGCATCGCGCGCCGCCCGGTCCCAGAAGGCGACGTAGGCCCGCCAGCGGCGCAGCCCCAGCTCGTCGGCCGCGGCCATCGACAGCAGCGCGCCGACCAGGTCGGCCGGGTCGCGCGCCACCACCTCCTCGAAGCGCGCGCCGGCCTCCTCGGCCAGCACCCGGTAGGCCCACAGCAACAGCTCCTGCTTATCGGCGAAGTAGTGGGTGACGATGGTGGTGCTGTAGCCGACCTCGGCGGCGATGCGCCGGATGGTCGCCGCCTCCAGCCCCTCGCCGGCGATCACCGCGACGCAGACCTCGGCGATCCTGCGCCGGCGTTCGTCATGGTCGACGGTCGGCATCGACGGCTACGCGGTCCGCACGATGATCTTGCCGAGCTGGGCGTTGCTCTCCAGCCGGCGATGCGCCGCGACGATCTCCTCCAGCGTGAAGGTGCTGTCGATGACCGGCGCCAGCTGGCCGCTCGCCAGCCCGCGGCGCACGAAGTCGAGCGCCGCGCTACGCTGCGCCGGGTCCAGCAGCAGATGGTTCATGGAGAAGCCGCGGATCGTCAGCGCCTTCTGCATCGCCTGGGGCGCCGGCAAGGGCGCGATCACGCCGGCCAGCATGCCGTAGAGGATGATCACCCCTTCGAAGGCCGCCAGCTCGACCAGCTGCGGCAGGGTCTCGCCGGCCACCGCGTCGAACACCACCCGCGCGCCGGCGCCGCCGGTCAGCTGCGAGACCGTCGCGGCGAGGTCCTGCTCCTCGGTCACCACGACATGGCGCGCGCCGAGCCCGGCGAGCGCCGCGGCCTTTCCCCGCCCGCGGGTCACGGCGATCGGGACGGCGCCCAGCAGGTTGGCGATCTGGATCGCCGCCACCCCGACCGAGGAGGAGGCCGCGGTGATCACCACCGCATCGCCCGGCCGCACGGCGGCCACCGACACCAGGGCGTAGGCGGTCAGGTACTGCATCCAGGCCGCGGCGGCGGTCTCCAGCGAGAGCGCGTCGGGCAGCGCGACCAGCATGTCGGCCGGGTAGAAGATGACGTCGGCGTAGGTCCCGTAGTCCTCCATCGAGAGGCCCGGCAGGGTCGCTGCCCGGTCGCCGACCTGGAACGCGGTGACGCCCGCGCCGACCGCCTCGATCACGCCGGCTGCCTCGTAGCCGAGGGTCGACGGCAGCGCGGGCACGCCCATCGCGCCGCTGCGGAACAGCGCCTCCACCCGGTTCAGCCCGATCGCGCCCACCCGGATGCGGACGTCGCCGGCCTTCGGCGCGCCGCGGGCGACCTCGTCGATGCGCAGCACCTCCGGACCACCAGGTTCGTGAAACCGCACGACCTTCGCCATGGCTGCCGCTGCTCCTCCCAGGCGGGCGCTGACGCGCCGCGACGCCGCCCAGTGGGCATGCGCCCGCGGCCAGCGTCAACCGAGCGGATTTTACAACAGACGTTGTATTCGTGACTGCGCCGGCAAGTAATTGACGCGCCATGACCCGCATGCCTGATTGATCGCAACAACAGGGAGGTGAACGGATGAGCAGCGAAGACATCCCGGCCGTGATCAACGTCGTCAACCTCTACGCCGCCGCCCTCGACACCCAGCAGTGGGCGCTGTTCGATCAGGTCTTCACCCCGGACGCCCAGACCGATTTCGGCGGCCCGGCGCCCTGGCCGGACCTGGCGTCGCTGAAGCGCGACTTCGCCGCGATCCACGCCCCGTTCGACGCCACCCAGCACGTCACCACCAACCACCAGGTCGTGGTCGACGGCGACGGCGCCTGCTGCCTCAGCTACGTCCACGGCCGCTTCATCCGCCAGATCCCCGACGGCGGGAACATGTTCGAATCCGGCGGCTGGTACGACGACCGGCTGGTGCGCACCGCCGCCGGCTGGCGGATCCGCCAGCGCAGCTGCCGGATGGTCTGGTGGAGCGGCGAGCCGCGGGTCCTGCAGACCACGCCCGACGTGCCCGTCGAGCCGCAGTTGCTGTCGCTGAAGGCGGAGGCCGAAGCCGGCCGGATCGCCTGGCTGGCGGCGATCCAAGGCGGCGGCCCTGCCGCGGCCTGACGCGGCGGAATGTCGCACGCCCGACACTGTCGCGGGCCATTAACCCTAAGCGGCTTTGATGCACCCAAGTGTGAATACGGGGGCGTATCAAACTCATGCGTGTGTTCAATCGGGCTTCGATTTCCGCAAAGCTCGTCACGGCGGCTGGCGCCGTCATCGGTTCTCTCCTGATCGCCGCCTCGGCCGCGATCGCCCTGCAGTCGCGTAGCGTCGTCGGCGGACTGTCGGACAAGTACGGCGCGGCGCTCGGCGAAGCCGCGGCGGAGAAGGTCAGCGGCGACCTCACCGGCGTGCAGCAGACCGCGATCAGCATGGCCGGCGCGATCGGCGCGGCCCACGAAAACGGCCTGCGCGACCGCGCGACCGTCGTGGCGATGCTCAAGCCGAACCTGAACGTCTCGCCGCTGGTGATGGGCAGCTGGTTCTTCGCCGCGCCCGACGCCTTCGACGGCCAGGACGCCGCCTTCGCCGGCCGTCGCGAGCTGGGCTCCAACAGCGCCGGCCGCTTCGAGACCTACTGGGCCCGCGTCGGCGACGCCATCACGCTGGAGCCGCCGGAGGACGCCGCGGTGTTCGGCGAGGCCTTCTACACCCTGGCCGCAAACAGCGGGAAACCGGCGATCACCGAGCCCTATTCCTACGAGGTCTCCGGCAAGACGGTGCTGATGACCTCGGTCACCGCGCCGGTGTTCTCGAACGGCAGGCTGATCGGCGTCGCCGGCCTCGACCTGGCGCTGAGCGACGTGGCGGCCAACCTCGACAGCCTGAAGCCGTTCGGCGACGGCCGGGTGCTGCTGCTGTCCGGCGGCGGCAAGTGGGTTTCGCACCCCAATCCGAAGCTGCGGATGCAGGACTATAACGACGCCGGGGCCGAGACGGTGAAGGCCGCGCTCGCCGCCGCCAAGCCGGCCGACGTCAAGGGCGTCAAGGACTCCGGCGTGGCGCTGCAGCGCCGGCTGGTTCCGGTTCCGCTGGCCGCCTCCAACGCCAGCTGGGCGGTCGTCGTCGACGCCCCGGCCGCAACCGTCGGCGCGCCGGCCCGCAACCTCGCCGTCGGCCTGCTGGTCGGCGGCCTGGTGATCCTCGCCGCGGTGCTCGGCAGCCTGATGCTGACCGCCCAGCGGCTGGTCGCCCGGCCGCTGTCGCGGCTGGTCGGCTCGGTCGCGGTGCTGAAGAGCGGCCGCTACGACCAGGCGGTGGCCGGCGGCCAGGGCCACGACGAGGTCGCCCAGATCGCCCGCGCGCTGGAAGACTTCCGCCATGACCTCGGCTCAGGGGTGCAGGCGCGCGCCGAACAGGAGCAGCTGCGCACTTCCAGCGAGGCCGAGCGGCAACGCAACGAAGCGGCCCAGGCGCGCTCCGCCCGGGAACAGGCGGTGGTCGTCGAGGCGCTGCAGACCGCGCTGTCCGGCCTGTCGGGCGGCGACCTGCGGGTCCGCGTCGAGGCCGAGTTCGCGCCGGAGTACGCGCAGCTGAAGAGCGACTTCAACGCCGCGGCGATCAAGCTGGAAGAGGCGATGGGCGAGGTGGTGCAGAAGACCGCCGCAATCACCGCCGCCGCCGGCGAGATCAGCAGCGCCGCGGACAACCTGTCGAAGCGCACCGAACAGCAGGCCGCGAGCCTGGAGGAGACCGCCGCGGCGCTCGACCAGATCACCGCCACCGTGCGCCGCACCGCCGAAGGCGCCGGCCACGCCCGCGGCGTGGTCGCCAACGCCAAGTCGGCGGCCGAGGGCTCGGGCGAGGTGATGCGCGCCGCCGTCGAGGCGATGGGGCAGATCGAGGAGAGCGCCCGCCAGATCGGCCAGATCATCGGGGTGATCGACGAGATCGCCTTCCAGACCAATTTGCTGGCGCTGAACGCCGGGGTCGAGGCCGCCCGCGCCGGCGAAGCCGGCAAGGGCTTCGCGGTCGTCGCCTCGGAAGTCCGCGCGCTAGCCCAGCGTTCGGCCGACGCGGCGAAGGAGATCAAGGACCTGATCTCGACCTCCTCGCAGCAGGTCGCCTCCGGCGTCGGCCTGGTCGCCCAGACCGGCGAGGCGCTGGCGCGGATCGTCGCCCAGGTCGGCGACATCAACGGCGTGGTCACCGACATCGCCTCGTCCGCCCAGGAGCAGGCCACGGGCCTGGTTCAGGTCAACACGGCGGTGAACCACATGGACCAGATGACCCAGCAGAACGCCGCCATGGTCGAGGAAAGCACCGCGGCGAGCCGCTCGCTGGCCACCGACGCCGGCGACCTCAAGTCGCTGGTCGGCCAGTTCCAGACCGGCGCCGGCGACGCCGCGGCCTCGCCGGCCCGCGCCCAGCAGGCGCGGCTGAAGCGGGCGTTCGGCTGATGACCGCCCCGGCCGGGGCGCGTTCGCGCCTCGGCCGGTCTCGCCGCGGCTAAGGCTTCAGGCTGGCCAGCGCCGCCTCGAGGTCGGCGATCAGGTCCTTGGGCGCCTCCAGGCCGATCGACAGCCGGATCATCCCCTCGGCGATGCCCAGCGCCTGCCGCTCGGCGACGGGGATGCCCGAATGGGTCGTGCTGCCGGGATGGCAGGCCAGCGATTCCGTGCCGCCGAGACTGACGGCCAGCTTGAACACCTTCAGCCGGTCGAGCACCTGGAAGGCGGCGGCCTCCCCACCGGTCACGACGAAAGAGAAGGTGGCGCCGTAGGCGGTGCATTGCCGGGCGACCACCTCGGCGGCCGCAGAGCCGGGCGCGAGCGCGCCGAGATAGGCCAGGCTTTCGACGCGCGGGTGCGACGCCAGCCACGCCGCGACCGCCGCGGCGTTGGCGAACGCCTGGTCCATCCGCAACCGCAGCGTCTCCAGCGAGCGGGTCAGCATCCAGGCGGTGTGCACGTCCAGCTGATTGCCGATCAGGTTGCGGGTCGCCCGGACCTTGCGCATCAGCTCCGCCGGTCCGAGCGCCGCGCCGGCGATCAGGTCGCTGTGGCCGCCGACGTATTTGGTCAGCGAGTAGACGACCGCGTCGGCGCCGTGCGCAAGCGGGGCCTGATGCAACGGCCCCAGCAGGGTGTTGTCGACGATCAGCCAGGGCCGCTGCGGCTGGCGTTCGGCGATCTCCGCCGCCACCTGGGCCATCAGCTGCAGATCGACCACCGCATTGGTCGGGTTGGCCGGGGTCTCGACGAAGATCGCCGCCACCGGCCCCAGCGCCAGCGCCGCGTCCGCCGCCTCGCGCACGGCGGCCGGGTCCACCCCGTCGCGGAAGCTGACGCTCTTCAACCCCAGGCCGGCCAGCAGGCTGTCGAACAAGGTCTCGGTGCCGCCGTAGAGCGGCCGGCTGCGCAGCACGACCTGCCCTGGCGCGACCGCCGCCAGCAGCACCGTCGTGATCGCCGCCATGCCGCTGGAAAAGACGGTGCAGGCGTCGGCCTGCTCCAGGATCGCCAGCCGCTCCTCGACGATCTGCAGATTGGGATTGTTGAAGCGGGTGTAGATCAGGCCGGGCTGCATTCCGGGCGGCAGGGGCGCCCGGCCGCTCAGGTAGTCGAAGAGCTGCTTGCCCTCCTCGCAGGTCCTGTAGGCGAAGGTCGACGTCAGGAAGATCGGCGTCTTCACCGCGCCCTCGGAGAGGGTCGGGTCGAAGCCGTAACTCAGCATCAGGGTTTCCGGCGCGAGGCCTTCGCCGCCCGCCCCAGCCGTCCCGGTCTTGCGCGTCGCCATGGTCCTCGCCGCTCCACTCCAAAGAGCAACGTGCGAACCGTGCAGCCTGTGCCCTGGCTAAGGCGTCAGTCGTTCCCGCACAGCCGGAAGCCCGGAACGCTGAGGCTCTCGCCGTCCCGCCAGACCACCTCGACCTCCGCCCCGATCCGGATGTCGGCGATCGGCGCGTCGACCACGTTGGAGACCAGCCGCACGCCGGGCGCGTCGGGAAACTCGATCAGGGCCGGCACATAGGGCACGTGCTCGGCCTGCCGCGGGGTGACGGCGGTCGCCACCACCGTGAAGGAATAGACCGTTCCGCGGCCCGACAGCTCCGGCCAGTCGCAGGCCTGCGAGCGGCAACCGGGACAGAACGGCGTCGGCGGCAGCCGCAGCCGGCCGCAGCCGACGCAGCGCTGCACCGTCAGCCGATGCTGCGCGCAGGCGTCCCAGAACGGCCGGGTCCAGGCGTCGACGGCGATCCGCGTCTCGTCGAGCGCCGGCCAGCGGGCGATTGCGGGCTCGCTCATCGGTCGGCCCTCAGGACCGCGCCGCTGAGCGGCACCGGAGCCGGGCCGCCGGTGACCAGGGCGTGGGTGGCGCCGGCCACCTGGTTGACGGCGACGCCGCGCAGCTGCTCGACCGCCTCGCGGATGTGGGTCATGCCGATGACATAGGCCTCCGACAGGTGGCCGCCGTGGGTGTTCACCGGGATCGATCCGCCGTCGAAGCGGATAGCCCCGCTCTCGACGAAGGCCCCGCCCTCGCCGCGGCCGCAGAAGCCGTAGTCCTCGAGTTGCATGATCACCAGCGGCGAGAAGTGGTCGTAGATCAGGGCGACGTCAATGTCGTCCGGGGTGATCCCGGCCTGCTCGTACAGCCGCCGGGCGACCGGCTCGCCGCCGGCCGAGGCGAAGACGTCGTCGGGCATGTTCATCCAGTGGAAGGCGCGGCCCCAGTCGCGCGAGCCGCCGTGCGCGCTGGCGGCGATCAGCACCGGCGGCTGGGCGAGATCACGGGCCCGCTCCGCGCTGGTGACGACGAAGGCCAGGGCGCCGTCGGTCTCCAGGCAGAAGTCGAACAGGCAGAGCGGGTCGGCGATCATCCGCGCGTTGAAATAGTCATCGCGGGTCAGCGGCTTGCGCATGATCGCGGTCTCGCGCGGCAGGGCGTTCAGCCGGGTCGAGATCGCCACCTCGGCGAAGGCCTCGCGGCTGACGCCGTACTTGTGCATGTAGCGCTGGGCCAGCAGCGCCATGGTGTGGCCCGGTCCGGCCAGGCCTGCTGCGACGAGGAAGGCGTCGTCGGCATTGAGCGGAATGTTCTCCAGCACCGCGCCGTAGCGGCGGTCGGACTGCTGGCAGGCGCCGATGCAGACCACCGTCTTCGCCCGTCCGGTCTCGATCGCCGAGGCGGCGAGGTCGAGCGCCCCGGCCGAGCCGCCGCCGCCCGAGCTCACCACCGCGCTGTAGCGGATCTCCGGGATGCCCAGCGTCTCCATCAGCGCGCCCGGCGTAAAGCCGCTGGCGTAGAAGGCGAAGCCGTCGATGTCCTCGACCGCCAGGCTCGCGTCGGCCACCGCGGCGATCACCGCCTTGCCGATCAGCTCGTAGAGGGTCTGCGGCGCCGACTGGCCGCGCTTGTAGTAAGGGGTCGCTCCGACGCCCGCGATCGCCGCCCGCGCGCTCATAGCTAGACGATCACGCCCGCGGTCCGCAGCCGGTCGAGCGTCGCCGCGTCGAGCCCGGCCCCGCTCAGCAGCTCCTCGGTGTGCTCGCCCTTCAGCGGCGCGCGGCGCGGGTTGGCCGGCGCGGCCGAGCCGTCGACGAACACCGGCCCGGTGACCAGCTCGACCTTGGTGCCATCGCTGACCTCGACGTCGAAGAAGTGGCCGTTGGCCCGCACCTGCGGGTCCTCCGCCACCTCGGGGATCGTCTGGATGAACTCCCACGGCGCGTCCCAGCCGGCGAAGGCCTCGCCCCAGGCCCGCGCCGGCCGGGTCGCGAAGGCCTGAGACAGCACGTCGTAGAGTTCGAGCCCATGCGCGGCGCGCTGATCCACCGTGGCGTAGCGCGGATCGCCGGCGAGCTCGGGCCGGCCGAGCCGCTCGCACAGCCCCGGCCAATAGCGGTCGGGATCGAGGAACATCAGCTGGATCCAGCGGTCGTCGGCGCAGCGGTAGGCGCGGGTCAGCGGCTGGCGGCTGACGTTCTGGTTGGCGACCATCTCGTTGTAGCCGGGGATCCGCGACAGCACGAGGTCGGCCGAGAGGATCCAGGTGGCGGTCGACAGCAGCGACACGTCGATCACCGAGGCCACCCCCGTCCGCTCGCGGCGGAACAGGGCCGCGGCGATGCCCAAGGCGATGTTGGCCGAGCCGGCGTGGTCGCCGAGCGCCGGACGCGGGCTGATCGGCTGGTCGTAGGTCTTCGGCCGCAGCACCTCGGCGAAGCCGCCGCGCGCCCAGAAGCAGGAGGCGTCGTAGCCGGCCCGGTTGGCCTCCGCGCCGCGGAAGCCCGTGCCGTTGCCGCGCACGTAGATCAGCTGCGGATTGCGCTCGCGCAGCGCCTCAATGCCGAGCCCGAGCCGCTCGATCGCGGCCGGGCGGATGCTGGTCAGGAAGACGTCCGCCGTCTCGATCAGCTTGAGGAAGACCTCGCGGCCCTCCGGCGACTTGAGGTCGATGGCGAGGCTCTTCTTGCCGCGGTTGTTCTGCTCCATCGCCAAATTGGCCGAGCCGGTCTGGCGGCCGTCGTTGATCTTCAGCGACCGGTAGGGGTCGCCGCCCTTCGGCTCCTCGATCTTGATCACCTCGGCCCCGAGGTCGGCGAGGATCGCCCCGCCACCGGGCACGAACACGAACTGCGCCAGTTCGATCACCCGAACCCCGGCGAAGGTGGACTTGTCGAGCGTCTCGAGCACGCGGCGGCCTCCCTGTTTGGCACTCGGCCTTTGCTGGCGATTGTCGCTACCAAGCAAGCGGTAGGTCAAGCGATGATGCACAGACCAGGGCCACACGCCTCCGTCATCCCGGCCGGAGCGCAGCGCAGAGTCCCGGATGACGGGCTTTGTCCGGAGGAGGTCGCCGCCTACGGGCGGCGGGCGAGCGCCTCGCACTCGGCCCGCGGGACCGGCGCGGCGACGCGCTCGGGCGTGCGGATCGCGCTGAGGACGAAGTTCAGGTTGAAGTCGATCACCTGGTCCAGCCGGTAGTCGCGGCCGCTCTCCAGCGCGTAGACGCCGTCCTGCTTGAACCAGTCGGCGCAGGTGTTGACCATCCGGATGATCGTCGAGACCGCCAGGAAGGGGTCGAGGTCGGCGCGGAACTGGCCGGCCCGGACGCCGTCCTCGAAGATCGCCCGCCAGCCGAGGTACATGTCGCCGCGCGCCAGGGCGACGTACTCGAAGGCCGGATTGCGCCGGAAGAACTTGCGCTCGTTGTAGAGGATCGCGTGGACGTCCTGGTCGCGGATCAGCACGCCCAGGTGCAGCAGGATCACCGCGACCATCCGGTGCTCGGCGTCGGCGGCGGCGCGGGAGACGCGGATCGTCTCGTCGCGCAGCGCCAGGACCGCGTCGCGGACGATCTCGTGGAGGATCTCATCCTTGGTGGCGAAGTGGTGGTAGATGCTGCCGGAGAGGATCTTGGCGTCGTCGGCGAGCTCGCGGATCGTCGTCGACTCGTAGCCGTACTCGGCGAACCGGCGCGCGGCGATCTGCAGGATCTCGCCGCGCCGGTCGGTGGCGACGGCGCCGGCCGCAACCGCCTCGGGCTTGCGGGCCCGGCTGGCCTGGGTGGCTTTCCTCATGTCCTCCGCCGCTCTGGAACGCTGCGCACCGTCCCGCCTTAGCAGGCCCGCAACCGGATGGCGAGGCGAGCGCATTGACCGTCGAGGCCCCCGCGCCAGACCCTCGACCAAGCGCTTGATCTTCCCCCGGGAGACGGCCTTGAGCCCGCAGCTGTCGCAACAACTAACCAAGCGCTTGTTCAACTCTTGACTCGCCGCACTCTCCGGCGCGAAGCTGCGGGCGACCAGAGACCGGCGACGCCCCGGCGCGTTAGTCGGCCATCCAGCAGGAGGAGCGCCATGGCGAGCGAAGTTCTGGAGCGCGATCCGATCGCCCAGTTGGGCATCAAGCTCATTTCCGCCGACAACCACATCAACGAACCGCGCGACCTGTTCACCTCGCGCTTCCCGGCCCACCTGCGGGACAAGGCTCCGCGAGTGATCGAGGGCAAGGACGGCGGCGAGGGCTGGAGCCTGACCGGCGAGATCCCCAAGCGGACCTACGGCCTGGAGGCGATGGCCGGCTTCGACAAGAAGGACTACCGGGTCAGCGGGTTGCGTTTCGACCAGCTGCGCCCCGGCAACTACATCGGCGCCGAGCACCTGAAGGACATGGAGACGGACGGCGTCTACGCCTCGGTCTGCTACCCGGGCTTCGCGCCGTCCTTCTACGTCCACCCGGACCCGGAGGTCGCCGCCGCCGGCTTCCGCGCCTACAACGACTGGATCCTCGACGAATTCCAGGTCGCCGATCCGAAGCGGCTGTGCGGCTTGACCATGGCCCCGACGGAGCTCGGCATCGACCATGCGGTCGCCGAGCTCGAGCGGGTGGTCAAGAAAGGCGCGCGGGCGATGTACATCCCCGGCAGCCCGAGCGTGCCCTACAACAACTCGACGCACTACGAAGCCTTCTGGGCGGCGGCCGCGGCCAACGACGTGACGCTGTGCATGCACCGCAACCACGGCGGCCCGCCCGACAAGACCGAGTGGGACTTCCACTCCGAGGACCGGGTCAGCATCGGCGGGATCGTCACCCGCTACTTCTCCTGCATCCGGCCGTTCAGCTACCTGATCTTCAACGGCATCTTCGAGCGCTACCCGAACCTGAAGATGGTCGGCGCCGAGGTCGACTGCGGCTGGGTGCCGTTCTGGGCCCAGACCCTGTCGCACCACTGGGACATCCAGAAGAACTGGTTCCCGGTGAAGCTGCAGACTGATCCGGTCGAGTTCATCGGCCGCAACATCTTCACCACCAACGTCGACGACTACGTCGGCTACGACCTGGTGAAGACCGGGCTGTTCCCCTACCTGGCGCGGATGACGATGTTCTCGTCGGACTATCCGCACTCGGCGACGATCTGGCCGCACTCGCGCGACGTGGCGATCAAGATGACCAGCGGCATGAAGCCGGAGGACGCCCGCCAGGTGCTGAGCGAGAACGCCGCGCGGGTGTTCGGCTTCGAGATCTGAGCTCTATTCCCCGTCATCCCGGGCGGCCTGAAAGGCCGATCCGGGACCCAGGGGCCGTGCGCACCGCCCCTGGGTCCGGGCTCTGCGCTGCGCTCCGGCCGGGATGACGGGATTTTGGATCAGCAGGCCCGCCGCTCGACCGCGGCCGGGGTGCGGGCGACCTCGAACAGCTGCGCGCCGAAGGGGCCGGCCTGGATCTCCGGCGTCCGGCTGTCTGGGCGGATCAGCAGGAAGGCGTCCTTCTCGAGCCGGTGGCCGGCGACGCTCACCTCGCCCTCGAACACGATGATCGCCCGCCAGTCGTCATAGGCGTGGACGGGAATACGCTCCGCCGGCGCCAGCCGGGTGTCGAGCAGCACCGCCCGGTCGCGCGCGTCGGGCGCCCCGAGGTCGAACCGCGCGCCGGGCTCAAGCCGGCCCTTCGCCACCCCGGCGACGCCCTCCAGCGGCAGGGTCTGGCGGCCGGCGTTGCGCGTGTTGACCCCGGTCCGCTCAGCGAACACCGAATGCGTCCCCTGCAGCGTCGGGTGGTCGCGGTACTCCGGCGCGTAGCCGCCGGCCTGCAGGTGGTGCTTGGCGAAGATCTCGAACAGCCGGCAGCCCTGCGGCCCGATCAGCAGCGGCCCGTACTCCAGGCCGGCCTCGGTGATCAGCACGTCGCCCGGCCCCATCCACCAGTCGCCGACCAGGCAGCGGCCCTCCAGCACGACGATGGCGATCCAGCAGTCGTGCCAGTGCAGCGGCCAGTACTGGTTGGGCGGCATGCGCAGGTCCGGCACCGTCACCTGGAAGGCGTCGGTCGGATCGCCCAGCAGGAAGATGTCCGACCAGATCTGGCCGCCTGGCAGGTCGGCCAGCGTCTCGCCCTGCGGCCCGGCCTTGCCGCCGGCGCCCAACCGTTCGAGCGTCACCCCAGGGGCGATCGACTCGGACGGACGATCGCTGTTCACCAAGGTGCGCTGCATGCCGTCGCCTCCCGAGCCGGACCTTGAGGCTACGCCTGGAGCCTGCGTCTGGCTACGCGTCGGCGGACTCGGTGTTGTTGGGCCGCGGCTGGCCGAACGCTAGCCTCGGCCCCCGCGCAGCAGCGCTCCGAACGAGAGACTTGAGCATGTCCGGGATTGAGGCGTTTGTGCATGATGCGCCCCCGTGGCTGGTCGGGCTGATCCTGCTCGCGGCGATGATGATCATGCGGGAGGCGGGGGCCGCGGCGCATCACCGGCTGACGCAGCCGCCGCGCGGCGCGCGCGGCGACGGCACCGCCGAGGGCCATATCCTGACCGGCGTGCTGGGCCTGCTGGCCTTGCTGATCGCCTTCACCTTCGCCCTGGCGCTGGAGCGCTACGAAAACCGGCGCGAACTGGTGGTGACCGAGGCCAACGCCCTGAGCGTCACCTATCTGCGGACCCGGCTGCTCGACGACCCCGCCCCGCTGCAGGGCCTGCTGAAGGAATACGCCCGCGAGCGGCTGGTCTACGGCGAGCGGTGGGGACGCGCCGAAAGCCGGGTGCTGCAGCGCGCCGACGCGCTGCAGCTGCAGATCTGGGCGGAGGCCATGAAGCAGGTGCGCCCGCTGAGCACCTCGCAGGTCCCCCCTCTGGTGCTCGAGCCGCTGAACCAGGCGTTCGACACGGCGGCCGCCCGCAAGGCCGCCCTGGAGACGCGACTGCCGCTCAGCGTGCTGGGCGGGCTCAGCCTGTACGCCGTCTTGTCGGCCGGCATTCTCGGCTATGCCCTGGCCGCCGCCGGGGGCAGCCACCGCGTCGCCTCGTTCGTGCTCTTCGCGCTGCTGACCTTCTCGATCGTGCTGATCTTCGACCTCGACCACCCGCGCACCGGCATGATCCGGGTGCCGCAGGCGCCGATGGCCGACGCGGTGCAGGCGATGGGGGCCTGACGCCCCAATCGCATCAGGCGCTCAGTCGTACCAGGCGCGGCCGGCCCGCTCGATCAGGGCGAAGGCCCCGGCCGGACCCCAGCTGCCGGCGGCGTAGGGCTTGGGCGTCAGGCCGGCCTCGCGCCAGGCCGCGGCGACGCCGTCGACCCAGCGCCAGGCCTCCTCGACCTCGTCGCGGCGGACGAACAGGGTGGAGTTGCCCTTGATCGCGTCGAGCAGCAGCCGCTCGTAGGCGATCCGGCGCCGCGCGCCCGGCCCCTCGTAGGCGCGGAGCAAGCTCAGCGACAGCGGCAGCGCCTGCAGCCGCATGCCGCCGGCGGTCAGCCCGGGCGCCTTGTTCATCAAGGTGAGCTCGATGTCCTCGTCCGGCTGCAGGTCGATGATCAGCCGGTTGGCGACCAGGTCGTCCTTGGCCTGGCCGTCGAAGATCGAGTGCGGCACCGGCTTGAACTGGATGGCGATCTGGGTGCGCCGCTCGGGCAGCCGCTTGCCCGTGCGCAGGAAGAACGGCACGCCGGCCCAGCGCCAGTTGTCGATGTCGGCGCGCAGCGCGACGAAGGTCTCCGTCCCGCTCTCCTGGCCGCGCTCTTCCTGATAGCCCTTGACCTGCTTTCCGCCGACGACGCCGGGGGTGTACTGGCCGCGGATGCTCCAGGTCTGGGCGTCGACCCGGCTGAAGCGGCGCAGGGAGCGCAGCACCTTGACCTTCTCATTGCGCACGGAGTCCGGCTCCATGTCGCTGGGCGGCTCCATCGCCACCAGGCAGAGCAGCTGCAGCATGTGGTTCTGCAGCATGTCGCGCAGCGCGCCGTACTCGTCATAGTAGGGCCAGCGGTCGCCCACCCCTTCCGTCTCGGCCACGGTGATCTGCACGTGGTCGATGGTCAGGTTGTTCCACAGCGGCTCGAACAGGGTGTTGGCGAAGCGCAGCGCGATCAGGTTCTGCACCGTCTCCTTGCCGAGGTAGTGGTCGATGCGGAAGATCCGCTCCTCGTCGAACACCGCGCCGACGGCGACGTTGATCTCGCGCGACGTCTCCAGGTCGCGGCCGACCGGCTTCTCCAGCACGATGCGGGTGTGGTCGTGGGCAAGGCCCGCCGCGGCCAGCGCCACGCAGACCCGGCCATAGAGGCTGGGCGACAGCGCCAGATAGAAGACCGGGGCTTTCAGCCCCTCCAGCATCGGCTTCAGCTGCTCCGCGCCGGCTTCGGTGGTGGCGTCGGCGGAGGTGAAGTCGAGCCGCGCCTCGAAGCGCTTCCAGACCGTCTCGTCGAGGCCCTCCGGTCGGGCGGCGAGCAGGTCGCGGACCTGGGCGACGAACTCGTCGTGGGTCAGTTGCGCCCGGGCGGTCGCCAGCACCTTGAAGTTCGGCGGCAGGAAGCCGTCGGCGTCCAGGTGATAGAGCGACGGGATCAGCATCCGGTGCGAAAGGTCGCCGGTGGCGCCGAAAAGGACGATCGCGTCAGCCTGCCAAGTCTCGATCATGCCGCAGCCTTCTCACGCAGACGTAAATACCAAGAGAAGCGTCGGGATGCGCGGATTGCAGCGCCTCCGTCAAGGCCTCGGCCAAGTTGCCGTCAATAAGGCAGAGGCGTCCAAGCGGCGCCTCAATCCTGAGGAACTTAGCCGTGAACCGGGGATCGACCCGGGGCGCTCGTGCGTTTCCAAGCGACTTTTTCGAGGGGCGAAGTGTTTGCATGATTTCTGAGGAACTCACGGTCGGCCTTCCTGCGCCCAAGCCATTGCGCCTGGAGGCGACCGCGCTCTTTCTCGACCTTGACGGCACCCTGGCGCCGTTCGCCGCGCGGCCGCAGGACGTCCGTCCGGACCCACGGCGCACGCGTCTGCTGGAGCGTCTGGAGCCGGCGCTGGACGGCCGTCTGGCGGTCGTCAGCGGCCGCACGCTGGCCGATGTCGACCGGATTCTCGAAGGCCGGGTGACCGCGGTGGCCGCGGTCCACGGCCTGGTCCGCCGCGAGGCCGACGGGTCGCTCAGCCAGACCCCGTGCCACCCGGCGCTCGAGACGGTCCGGGAGCAGTGCCGCGAGTTCGCCCGCCGCGACCCCGGCCTGATCGTCGAGGACAAGGGCCTGAGCGTCACCCTGCACTACCGACTGGCGCCCGCGCACGGCCACGCCGCGCGCCGCTGGGCCGAAGAGATGGCGGCCACCACCGGCCTGGTCCTGCAGCATGGCGACATGGTCGAGGAGCTGCGCACGCCCGGCCCGAACAAGGGCGACAGCGTGGCCGAGTTCCTGGAGCTGCCGCCGTTCGCCGGCGCCCGTCCGGTGTTCCTCGGCGACGACGCCACCGATGAGCACGGCTTCGAGGCGGTGCAGGCCCACGGCGGCGTGGGCATTCTGATCGGGCCTGGCCGGCCCACGGCGGCGCGTCGCCGTCTTCTGGGAGTCGAGGAGGCGCTGGCCTGGCTCGAAGCTGCGCTATGAGTCGACTGATCGTTGTTTCCAATCGCGTCAATCCGCCCTCGGGCAAGGGCGACGAGAGCGTCGGCGGCCTGGCCATGGCGCTGGCCGCCGCGCTGCGCGAGTACTCCGGCCTGTGGTTCGGCTGGAGCGGCAAGACCACGCCGGAGTTCACCGGCCAGCTGTCGATGCTGCGGATCGACGGGGTGACCGTCGCCACCGTCGACCTCGAGGACGCCGACATCGACGAGTACTACAACGGCTACGCCAACAAGACGCTGTGGCCGCTGTTCCACTACCGGCAGGACCTGACCGCGTACGACCGGGCCTATGGCGAGGGCTACGAGCGGGTGAACCGCCGCTTCGCCGAAACCCTGCGGCCGCTGATCGAGCCGGGCGACTTGGTCTGGATCCACGACTACCACCTGATCCCGCTGGGCCGGGAGCTGCGCAAGCTCGGCGTGACCAACCGGATGGGCTTCTTCCTGCACGTGCCCTGGCCGGCGCACCAGCTGATCACCACCCTGCCGGGCCACAAGCAGCTGGTGCAGGCGATGTTCGACTACGACCTGGTCGGCTTCCACACCGCCGAATACCGCCAGGCGTTCGAGGAGTACGTGCTGAACGAGACCGCCGGCGAGCAGCTCGGCCCCGGCGTGTGGAAGGCGTTCGGCCGCACCGTGCAGGTCGGCTCCTATCCCATCGGCATCGACGCGGCCGACTTCCAGAAGCTGGTCCGCTCGCCGCGCGCGGTGCGGATGCGCGACATCATGATGGCCTCGACGGTCTTCCGGCACCTGATCGTCGGAGTCGACCGGCTCGACTATTCAAAGGGCATGGAGGAGCGCTTCCTCGGCTTCGAGCGCTTCCTGATCGACAACCCCGAACTGCGGCGCGAGGTGCTGATGCTGCAGATCGCGCCGGTCAGCCGCGAAGGCGTCGAGGCCTACCAGGAGATCCGCGCGCGGCTCGACTCCCTGTCCGGCCGGATCAACGGCGAGTTCTCCGACATCGACTGGGCCCCGTTCCGGTACGTCAATAAGAACTACCGCCGCGACGAGCTGGCCGGGATCTACCGGGCCGCCCGCGTCGGCCTGGTCACCCCGTTGCGCGACGGCATGAACCTGGTGGCCAAGGAGTACGTCGCCGCCCAGGACCCGGAGAATCCCGGCGTGCTGATCCTGTCGCGGTTCGCCGGCGCCGCGCGCCAGCTGAACCAGGCGCTGTTGGTCAATCCCAACAGCCCTGAGGACGTGGCCGAGGCCCTCAAGCAGGCGCTGGCGATGGAGAAGCCGGAGCGGATCCGCCGCTGGGAGGCGCTGAACGAGAACGTCCAGCGCGAAGACGTGACCGCCTGGCGCGACGCCTTCGTCGCCGACCTCGAGCAGGTGGCGGCGCGGCCGGCGAAGATGGCGAGTTGAGGACTGGATGGCCGCCGAACCGAAGCTCGCCCGCTACCGCGCCAAGCGCGACTTCACCAAGACCGCCGAGCCCGAGGGCGCGGCCCGCACCAAGCCGTCCAATCGGCTGCGGTTCGTCATCCAGAAGCATGCGGCGAGCCGGCTGCATTTCGACTTCCGCCTCGAGCTGGACGGGGTGTTCAGGTCCTGGGCCGTGACCAAGGGCCCGTCGCTCGACCCGCACGACCGCCGACTGGCGGTCGAGGTCGAGGACCATCCGCTCGACTATGGGGACTTCGAAGGCACCATCCCCAAGGGCGAATACGGCGGCGGCACGGTCATGCTGTGGGACCGCGGCTACTGGGAGCCGGAGCCCGGGACCGACCCGCACGACGGCCTGAAGCGGGGCGACTTCAAGTTCGTGCTGCAAGGCGAGCGGCTGAAGGGCGGCTTCGTGCTGGTCAGGATGAAGCGCCGCGAGCGGGAGAAGACCGACAGCTGGCTGCTGATCAAGCACCACGACGGCTACGCGGTCGACGGCGACGGCGAGCGGCTGGTCGACGAGGCCGTCACCTCGGTCGCCTCGGACCGGACGATGGAGGAGATCACCGACGGCAAGGGCAAGGGGCCCAAGCCGTTCATGAGCCGGGCGCGCGGCCGCGCCTCGGCCAAGGCGGTGTGGAACTCGAACCGCCCGGCGGAGCCTGCGCCGCCGGCCCCGTTGAAGACCGCGCCGGCCCCGAAGCTGAAGAAGGCCGCGGCCCTGCCGGGCTTCATCGCCCCGCAGCTCGCCAAGTCGGTGGACCGGCCGCCGCCCGGCCAGGGCTGGGCCCACGAGATCAAGTTCGACGGTTATCGCCTGCAGCTGCGCATCGAGCACGGCGAGGCCACGCTGAAGACCCGCACCGGCCTCGACTGGACGCCGAAGTTCCAGGAGATCGCCCGCGCCGGCGCGCACCTCCCCGACGCCCTGGTCGACGGCGAGGCCTGCGCCCTGGACCACGACGGCGCGCCGGACTTCCCGGCGCTGCAGGCGGCGCTCGCCGCCGGCCAGACCCAGAACCTGGTGTTCTTCGCCTTCGACCTGCTGTTCGCCGACGGCGAGGACTTGCGCGGCCTGCCGCTGCACGCGCGCAAGGAACGGCTCAAGGATCTGCTCGCCGGCGCCGGCAAGAAGCTTGGCCCGCGGATCCGCTACGTCGATCATTTCGAGACCGGCGGCCAGGCGGTGCTGGAATCGGCCTGTCGCATGGGACTGGAGGGCATCGTGTCGAAACGGCTCGACTCCCCGTACCGCTCGGATCGCAGCGACGCCTGGCTGAAGGCCAAGTGCCGCGCCGGCCACGAGGTGGTGATCGGCGGCTGGATGGGCGAGCCGGGCCAGCTGCGCTCGCTGCTGGCCGGCGTGCACAAGGACGGCCAGCTGGTCTATGTCGGCCGGGTCGGCACCGGCTTCGGCCGCGACGTGGTCGCCCGCGTGCTGCCGAAGCTGGAGCGGCTGAAGACCGACAAGAGCCCGTTCTCCGGCGCCGGCGCCCCGCGCAGGGAGCCGACCCTCAACTGGGCGCGGCCGGAGCTGGTCGCCGAGATCGAGTTCGCCGGCTTCACCGGCGACGGCAAGGTCCGCCAGAGCGCCTTCAAGGGCCTGCGCGACGACAAGCCGGCCAGCGAGGTGGTCGCCGAAACCCCCGCCCCGGTCGACCAGGTCGAGCTCCGGCGGCCGGCGGCGGCCACCGCAGCGCCCGATCCCCGCACCACCGCCAAGGTGCCGCCGCGGCCCAAGCGGACCGACAACGTCGTGCTCGGCGTCACCCTGTCCAATCCCGACAAGCCGCTGTGGACCGACGCGCGCGACGACCGGCCGGTGACCAAGCTCGACCTTGCGCACTACTACGAGACCGTCGGCCCCTGGATGCTGCAACACCTGAAGGGCCGGCCCTGCTCGATCGTCCGCACCCCCGACGGCGTCTTCGCCGAGGAGCGGTTCTTCCAGCGCCACGCCGGCAAGGGCTCCTCGCCGCTGCTCACCGAGGTCGAGGTGTTCGGCGATCACAAGCCCTACCTGCAGGCCGACAGCGTCGAGGCGCTGATCGCGCTGGCCCAGGTCGCCGCCGTCGAGCTGCACCCGTGGAACTGCCAGCCGTTCCAGCCGGAGGTTCCCGGCCGCCTGGTGTTCGACCTCGACCCCGACGAGGACCTGCCGTTCAGCCGGGTGGTCGAAGGCGCGCTGGCGGTGAAGGCACGGCTGGAGGCGCTGGGCCTGGTCGCCTTCTGCAAGACCACCGGCGGCAAGGGGCTGCACGTCGTCACGCCGCTGCAGAACGGCAAGGGCGAGGCCGATTGGCCGACCGCCAAGACCTTCGCCCAGGACGTCTGCCTGGCGATCGCCGCCGACGCCCCCGGCCGCTACGTGGTCAACATGGCCAAGGCCAAGCGGGTCGGCCGGATCTTCCTCGACTACCTACGCAACGACCGCATGTCGACGGCGGTCGCCCCGCTGTCGCCGCGCGCCCGGGCCGGCGCGCCGGTGTCGTTTCCGCTGGAGTGGAAGGCGGTCACCCCGCGGCTCGACCCGAAGGTCTACACCCTGCGCACCGCCCCGGCCCGGCTGAAGAAGACCAAGCCCTGGGCCGACTACTGCGAAGCCGGACGGCCGCTGCAGGACGCGATCGCGAAGCTGAAGCGCTAGGCCAGATCCTCCCCCTCAGGGGGAGGTGGCCCGGAGCGCCGGAGGGGGTTGAAGCCCTCCAGAGACAGCGGCCTTCAACCCCCTCACCCGCTTCGCGGGAGCTCCCCCTGAGGGGGAGCATCGCCTCATGCGAAGCTGGCTGAGGGGCGCTCCGCGCACGCCGCACAGCCGCGCCGTTTCGCCACGCGACCTCTTGGCCCAGTCCCTAAAAGCCCAGGCTGCTCCATCCTGGCGATCCATTCGGTGCGCCCAGAACCTCTGGCGGCGAACCTCGGATCACACACCCAATGACGCGGGCCTGCTCCCGTTCGTGGGAGCAACGGAGCCCGCCCTTTGCTGGACGAGCCAAGCAAGTCGCGTCGCCAGTTCCTCGGCGCGTCCCTCGCCCTGGCCAGCGCCGCGGCCTTCAGCACGACCGCCTTCAGTACGAAAGCCTTCGCCGCCCCCAACCTCGCCGCCCTCGCCCGCGCGGAGCTGCAGCGGGTCGGCGGCGCGGTCAGCCGCCGTGACGTGGTCGCGGTCGCCGACTTCAGCCAGCCCTCCAGCGCCCCGCGCCTGCACCTCGTCGACATGGCGAGCGGCCGGGTGAACAGCCTGCTGGTCGCCCACGGCCGCGGCTCCGACCCGGCGCACAGCGGCTGGGTGCGGCGCTTCTCCAACGCCCCCGGCTCCTACGCCTCGTCGGACGGGGCCTATGTCACCGGCGCCTACTACGCCGGCAAGCACGGCCGCTCGATGAAGCTGCACGGCCTGGACCCGAGCAACAACAACGCCGAGGCGCGCGCCATCGTCGTCCACGCCGCCCCCTACGTCAGCCCGGCGATCGCCCGCCAGCGCGGCGTGCTCGGCCGCAGCGAGGGCTGTTTCGCCGTCGCTGGCGGCGACCTCAACGAAGTGCTCGCCCGCCTCGGCCCCGGTCGCCTGCTGGTCGCCGGCAAGTTCCAGGTCTGAAAAAATCTACCTCCCCCGCGAAGCGGCGGGAGGCAGACGGTTGCGCCGGTCAATTCCCTCTTGATCCCGCTCAAGGTGGGCCGGGCTTGGCGGCGTTAGGCCTGCCGCATGACCTCCCCCGCCACCCCCTACGTCCTGATCGGCCAGACCGAAGGCGTCCGCCGGCTGGTCGACGCCTTCTACGACATCATGGATCGCGAGCCGGCGTTCGCCGCCTTGCGGGCGGTCCACGCCGCCGACCTTGCGCCGATGCGCGGGCGGCTGAGCGACTGGTTCAGCCAGTGGATGGGCGGCCCGAGGCTCTACGCCCAGCGCCATCCCGACCGGCCCTGCGTCGTCTCGGCCCACGCGGCCTTTCGCATCGACCAGCGCCTGGCCGACGACTGGATGGCCTGCATGCGGCTGGCCTTCGACGCCGCCGGCGTCCCGCAGCCGTTCCGCACCCTGGTCGACCCGGCGCTGGCCGGCATGTGCCAGGCGCTAAGGAACGAACCGGCCGCTTAGAGCGGTCCGCTCGCCTCGCCCAACTCGCGCCGTCATCCCGGCCGGAGCGAAGCGAAGAGCCGGGACCCAGGGCGGCGCGCACCGCCCCTGGGTCCCGGATCGGCCTACAGGCCGTCCGGGATGACGGTTCATAAGGGGTGGCTCTGCCTTGAGGGGGCGCCTCAGGCCCGCTTCTTCGCCGGGGCCTTCTTGGCCGGGGCCTTGGCCGCCGATTTGCCGCCGCCGCCGGCGCGGGCCGGGGCCTTGGCGGCCGGCTTGCGGCGTTCGCCGCCGCCGGTCTGGCCGAGGCTGCGGCGCAGCGCCTCCATCAGGTCGATGACCTCGGCCTCCTTCGGCTCGGCCGGGGCGGTGACCGTCGAGCCCTTCTCCTTGGCCTTGATCAAGGTCCGCAGCGCGTCCTCGTAGCGGTCGTTGAACTGGCTGGGGTCGAACGGGCCTTCCTGCTGCTCGATGATCCGGGTGGCGATGTCGACCATCTGCGGATTGGGCTTCTGCTCGGGGATGCGGTCGAAGAATTCGCCGGCGGTCTTCACCTCGCGGTTCGAGCGCAGGGTGAAGGCGACGATGCCGCGGTCGCGCGGCTCCAGCGCCATCAGCCGTTCGCGCTGATGCATGACCAACCGGCCCAGCGCCACCTGGCCGGCCGCGGTCATCGCCTCGCGGATGACGGTGAAGGCCTCCACCGCCATGTCGCCGTCCGGCACCAGATAGTAGGGCTCGTTCCAGTAGAGCCGGTCGATGTCGCTCTCGTCGACGAAGCGCTCAATGTCGAGGGTGCGGGTGGTCTCCAGCCGCACGCTCTTGATCTCCTCGTCGGTGACGACGACGTAGCGGCCCTTCTCGATCTCATAGCCCTTGACGATGTCCGAGCGGTCCACCGGCCCGGTCTCCGGGTCGGTGGGGATCATCTTGATGCGGTTGTGGGTGGCGTTGTGCAGCATGTTGAAGCGCACCTCGCTGCCGCTGGCGGTGGCGGTGTAGAGCGCCACCGGGCAGCTCACGAGGCTCAGCCGCAGGTAGCCCTGCCAGGTCGGACGGGTGGCCATGACGCGCTCCGGGGTCGGTCCAGAGTCCGGAAACGCCGGCGTAGGGGATTCAGTTCGGGGCGTGAAGATGCTCCCCCTCAGGGGGAGCTGTCGCGAAGCGACTGAGGGGGGTTGAGGGCCGCAAGCGCCGGGGGCTTCACCCCCCTCCGGCCCTTCGGGCCACCTCCCCCTGAGGGGGAGGATCTGCGGCGGCATGGAACTTGACTCTCCCCCTCGCGAGTTTCAGAACAAAACTAGAACGAAAGGAGTCCCTGGCCCATGTCCTCAGCTCCCGCAGCCGGGCGCCTGGCCGCCGTGCGGGCGAAGGTCGCCGCCCTCGAGGCCGGCGCGCGGACGCAGGCCGGCCGGCTGGCCTTCGGCGCGGCGGAAGTCGACGACGCGCTCGGCGGCGGCTTAGCCCTGGGCCGCTGGCACGAGGTCGGCGGCGACGGGCTGGAGGCGGAGACCTCGGCTGCGCCGGCGGCCTTCACCGCCCTGCTGGCCGCCCCGCTCGCCCGCCTGGGCTGGGCGGTCTGGGTGCTTCGGCGCGACGACCTCTGGACGCCGGGGCTGGAGGGCCTGGGCTTCCCGCCGCAGCGGCTGATCCAGGTCTGCGCCCGCGACGAGGCCGAGGCGCTGGGGGTGATGGAGGACGCGCTGGCGACCGCGGGCGTCGCCGCGGTGATCGGCGAGGTCGCGGCCGTCGACCTGACCGCCGGCCGGCGGCTGCAGCTGGCCTGCGAGCGCGGCGGGGCGACCGGCTTCGTCATCCACCGCCGGCCGTTCGGCGGCCCCAGTCTGCCGAAGGGGGCCCAGCGCGAGGCGACCGGCTCGGCGGCGGCCACCCGCTGGCGGGCGGCCTCGGCCCCTTCCGACCCGCCGGCCGGGGAGTTCGGCCTGGGCGCGCCGCGCTTCCACGCGACGCTCGAACGCTGCCGGGGCGGTCGTCCCGGCGCCTGGCTCTTCGAAGCGAAGAGCGCTTTCACCGGGGAGGCCTGGAATGGGACGCATCCTCTGCGCCTGGTCGCCGACCTGGGCGATCGCCAACTGGCGCCGACGCCATCCATCCGCCGCGTCGCCTGAGGCGGCGAACGGCCCGAGCGCAGAGCTGGCGGCTAGGACGAAAACACCCTCTCAGTCGGCTTCGCCGACAGCTCCCCCGCAAGCGGTGGAGCATCTTCGGCCGAGATCCTCCACCGCGCAGCGGGGGAGGTGGATCGCGCCGCAGGCGCGAGACGGAGGGGGCGTTGCTGCGCCTTCTCCTCCCCCGCCCTTCGCCCTGCTGGAGACCGTGCGCGGGGCCCGGCGGCTGGCGGCGGTCAGCCTGGAGGCGGCGCGGCTGAAGCTCTATCCGGGCCAGAAGGCGACCGACGCCTTCGCCCTGGTTCCCGAGCTGGCGACCGCCGCGGCCGAGCCGGAGGCCGACCTCGCCGCCCTGGCCGAGCTAGTCCATTGGTGCGTGCGCTTCTCGCCGGCGGTCGCGCTCGATCCGCCGGACGGGCTGTTTCTCGACGTCGCCGGCGTCGCCCACCTGTGGGGCGGCGAGCCCGAGATGCTGGCCGACTTCCGCGCCCGGCTCGCCGCCAACGGCCTGCCGTTCCGACTGGCGATCGCCGACACCCCGGGCGCAGCCTGGGCGCTGGCCCACTTCGGCCAGGACGGCGCGATCGCGGAGCCGAACGGCCAGGCGGCGCAACTGGCCGCGCTGCCGCCGGCGGCGCTGCGGCTGGACGCCGACACCGCCGCGCAGATCGAACGGCTGGGCTTTCGAAGGCTCGGCCAGCTGCTGGAGCTGCCGCGCGCGCCGCTCGGCCGCCGGTTCGGGGCCCAGAGCCTGCTGCGGCTGGACCAGGCGCTGGGCCGCGCGCCCGAGGCGCTGGCCTTCCGCCGCCCGCCGACGCCGTGGTTCGCCCGGCTGGCCTTCGCCGAACCGATCAGCGCGCCGGAGGACCTCGCCCGCGTCGCCGTCGACATCTCGGCCAGGCTGTGCGCGGCGCTGGAGGCCAAGGACCAGGGCGCGCGGCGCTTCGAGCTCGCCTACCACCGGCTCGACGGCAAGGCGCTGAGCGTGACGGTCGGCCTGTCGCGGGCCGGCCGCGATCCCGTGCGGCTCGGCAAGCTGTTCGCCCCCAAGCTGGAGACCATCGACCCCGGCTTCGGCATCGAGGTGGTGACGCTCAGCGCCCACGAGGTCGAGCCGATCGGCGCGCGCCAGGCGTGGCTGGACGCCGATCATCAGTCGACGGACGAAGCCCTCGCGCCGCTGGTCGACCGGCTGGTCAACCGGCTGGGCGAGAGCCGCGTCTGGCGCGCCGCGCCGTTCCAAAGCCATGTGCCGGAGCAGGCGGCGACCCGCGGCAAGCCGCTCGGGCCGGCCGCCGCGACCCCGTTCTGGGCCCCGGAGACGCCGCGGCCGGTGCGGCTGTTCCGTCGGCCCGAGCCGGTCGACGGGGTGATCGCGCTGACCCCGGACGATCCGCCCAGCCAGTTCCGCTGGCGCAACCGCGTCCACCGGGTGCGCCGCGCCGAGGGCCCGGAACGGATCGCCGCCGAATGGTGGAAGGCCGAGATCGAGCAGGTCGAGGTCGGCCACGTGCGCGACTACTACCGCGTCGAAGACCAGGACGGCGGCCGCTTCTGGCTGTTCCGCGCCGGGCTGTACGAACCGGCGCAGCCGGCGAGGTGGTGGCTGCACGGGGTGTTCGGATGACTTCCCTCCCCTTTATGGGGAGGGGACGACCGCGAAGCGGCCAGGGGTGGGGAAGTATGGGCCCGACACCCGCCTCCCAGCTTGAACCACCCTTCCCCACCCTGCTCGCCTTCGGCGAGCTGTCCCTCCCCATAAAGGGGAGGGAAGCATGACCCGCTACGCCGAGCTGCAGGCGACCAGCAACTTCTCCTTCCTGCAGGGGGCCTCGCATCCGGGCGAGCTGGTGCTCGGGGCCGAGGCGCTGGGGCTGGCGGCGGTGGGGATCTGCGACCGCAACACCCTGGCCGGCGTGGTGCGGGCCTGGAGCGAGGCCGGCAAGCGGCGCGAGGCGGGCTCTACGGTCCGCGCGCTGACCGGCTGCCGGCTGGAGTTCGCCGACCACACGCCGAGCCTGCTGGTCTACCCCACCGACCGCGAGGCCTACGCCCGGCTGACCCGGCTTCTGACGCTCGGCCAGCGGCGGGCGGAGAAGGGCGGCTGCGAGCTGCACCTTTCCGACTTCCTCGACCACGCCGCGGGCCAGCTCTGCCTGGTGGTCCCGCCCGAGCGGCTGGACGAGGCCTTCGAGCGCGACCTGGCGCGGCTGGCCGGCGAGTTGCGGGGAAACCTCTGGCTGGCGGCCGCCCGCCGCTACGGCGCGCGCGACCTGGCCCGGCTGTCCAGGCTTGCGGCGCTGGGCGAGCGCTTCGGCGCCCCGATGGTCGCCACCAACGACGTGCTCTACCACGGGCCCGAGCGACGGCCGCTGCAGGACGTGCTGACCTGCATCGGCCTGAACTGCACCGTCCACGAGGCGGGGTTGCGGCTGCAGGCCAACGCCGAGCGGCACCTGAAGACCCCCGGCGAGATGGCCCGACTGTTCGCCCGCTTCCCCGGCGCGGTGGAGCGCAGCGTCGAGATCGCCGGGCGGATCGGCTTCGACCTCGGCCAGCTGCGCTACGAATATCCGGACGAGCCGGTGCCGCGCGGCAAGACGGCCATCCAGCACCTGCGCGACCTGACCTGGGCGGGCGCGGCCTGGCGCTTCCCCCGGGGCGTGCCGGAGCGCGAGAAGGAGACCATCGCCCGCGAGCTCGCGCTGATCGAGAAGCTCGACTTCCCCAACTACTTCCTGACCGTCCACGACGTGGTCCGCTGGGCCCGCGAGCAAGACATCCTCTGCCAGGGCCGCGGCTCGGCGGCCAATTCGCTGGTCTGCTTCTGCCTCGGCATCACCGCGGTTGACCCGACCAAGCCCGGCCAGGACCTGCTGTTCTCGCGCTTCATTTCCGAGAGCCGCGGCGAGCCGCCGGACATCGACGTCGACTTCGAGCACGAGCGGCGCGAGGAGGTGATGCAGTACATCTTCTGCCGCTACGGCCGCGAGCGCGCGGCGATCGTCGCCACCGTCATCCACTACCGGCCGCGCATGGCGATCCGCCAGGTCGGCAAGGCGCTGGGGCTGACCGAGGACATCACCGCGGCGCTGGCCGGCACGGTCTGGGGCTCGTGGGGCGACGGCGTGCCTGACGAGCACGTGCGCCAGACCGGCCTCGACCCCGACGCGCCGGAGATCCGCCGCGCCACCGCGCTCGCCCAACAGCTGCTGGGCTTCCCGCGCCACCTGTCGCAGCACGTCGGCGGCTTCGTGCTGACCCAGCGCCGGCTCGACGAGACCGTGCCGATCGGCAATGCGGCCATGCCCGACCGCACCTTCATCGAGTGGGACAAGGACGACATCGACGCGCTCGGCCTGATGAAGGTCGACGTGCTGGCGCTGGGCATGCTGACGGCGCTGAAGAAGAGCCTCGACCTGCTGGGCCTCGCCGACATCGCCGACATCCCGCAGGAGGCGCCGGCGGTCTACACCATGCTCAGCAAGGCGGACTCGGTCGGCGTCTTCCAGGTCGAGAGCCGGGCGCAGATGTCGATGCTGCCCAGGATGAAGCCGCGCGAGTTCTACGACCTGGTGATCGAGGTGGCGATCGTCCGGCCGGGGCCGATCCAGGGCGACATGGTGCATCCCTACCTGCGCCGCCGCGAGGGCAAGGATCCCGTCGCCTACCCCTCGCCGGCCCCCGAGCACGGGCCGAAAGACGAGCTGGAGAAGATCCTCAAGAAGACGCTCGGCGTGCCGCTGTTCCAGGAGCAGGCGATGCGCATCGCCATCGAGGCGGCGAAGTTCAGCGACAACGAGGCCGACGGCCTGCGCCGGTCGATGGCCACCTTCCGCAACTACGGCAGCGTCGGGGTCTACGGGGTGAAGTTCGTCGAGGGGATGATCGCCCGCGGCTACGATCCGGAGTTCGCCCAGCGCTGCTTCCAGCAGATCGAGGGCTTCGGCTCCTACGGCTTCCCGGAGAGCCACGCGATCAGCTTCGCGCTGCTGGTCTACGCCTCGGCCTGGGTGAAGCAGGTGCGCCCGGACGTCTTCTGCTGCGCCCTGCTGAACAGCCAGCCGATGGGCTTCTACCAGCCGGCCCAGCTGGTCCGCGACGCCCGCGAGCACGGGGTCGCGGTGCGCCCGCCGGACGTGATGTGGAGCGACTGGGATTGCGGGTTGGAGCCCCCAGATCCTCCCCCTCAGGGGGAGGTGGCCGAAGGCCTGAGGGGGTTGCAGCCCACCAAGACCGCGGCCTTCAACCCCCTCAGTCCCTCCGGGACAGCTCCCCCTGAGGGGGAGCATCTGGGAGAACGCCCCCTCCCCGTCGGCCCCGCCCACTACCGGCCGCTGCGCCTCGGTCTGCGGCAGGTCCGCGGGCTGAAGGCCGACGAGGGGCGCAAGCTGGTCGAGGCGCGGGCGGACGGCGCCCGGTCGTTCGAGGACTTCGCCCTGCGTTCCGGCGTCACCCGCCGCACCCTGGAGCTCCTGGCCGAGGCCGACGCCTTCCGCTCGCTCGGGCTCGACCGGCGCCAGGCGCTGTGGGCGGTCAAGGGGCTGGCCGGCGAGATCAACGCCGAACAGGACGCCCCGCTGCTGGCCCGCGGGCGGCCCAAGGAGGTGCAGGTCGAGCTGCCGTTCATGAGCCCGGCGCAGCACGTCGCCGAGGACTACCGGACCACCAGCCTGTCGCTGAAGGCCCACCCCGTCGGCTTCTTCCGCGGCGAGCTCGATCAGATGGGCGCGGTCCCCGCCGCGGGCCTGAAGCGCCTGCGCAACGGCCGGCGGGTGTCGGTCGGCGGGCTGGTGCTGGTGCGCCAGCGGCCGGGCACCGCCAAGGGCGTGGTGTTCCTGACGCTGGAGGATGAGACCGGGGTCGCCAACATCGTCGTCTGGCGCGACGCCTTCGAGGCCAACCGCCGGCTGGTGATGGGCGCGGCCTTCCTGGTGGTGCACGGGAAGCTGCAGCTCGAGGGCGAGGTGGTCCACCTGGTGGCGGAAAAATTCACCGACCTGTCGCCGAAGCTGTCGGCGATGCGCGAAGCCGAACGTCCTGAGACGGAGACCGCACCTGAGGTCCGCTCGAAGGTGTCCGGCCGGCTGATCCGCAGCCGCGATTTCCACTGACGGCGCGGCTCAGGTTAGGATCAGCCAGCAGAAGGGGAAGAGCCGATGGCTCAGCCAGTCCAGCTTCTCGTCGGCACCCGCAAGGGCGCCTGGATCTACCGCAGCGACGACGCCCGCCAGACCTGGCAGGTGCAGGGCCCGATCTTCCTCGGGGCGATCATCCACCACCTGGTGCCGGACCCGCGCGCGCCCGGGGTGCTGCTGATGGCGGCCTCCACCGGCCACCTCGGCCCGACCATCTACCGCTCCGAGGACGGCGGGCAGACCTGGACCGAGGCCGCCCGGCCGCCGGCCTTTCCCAAAGCCGAGGATCCCGCCGCCGGCCGGGCCGTGGACCACACCTTCTGGCTGGAGCCGGGCCACGCCGACGAGCCCGGCGTCTGGTGGGCCGGGACCTCGCCGCCGGCCCTGTTCGAGAGCCGCGACGGCGGCAAGAGCTGGGACAGCGTCGCCGGCTTCAACGACAATCCGATGTACCCGGCCTGGTGCCCGCCCGAAGCGGGGACGCCCGATGGCGCGCTGCTGAACCAGGTCAAGATCGACCCGCGCGACCCGACCCACATGTACCTCGCCACCTCGACCGGCGGGGTGTTCGAGAGCACGGACCGCGCGAAGAGTTGGCGGCCGCTGAACCAGAATGTCGAGGCCAGCTTTCTGCCCGATCCCTATCCGGAGTTCGGCCAGGACGCGCACTATATCGCGCTGGCGCCGACCAACCCCGACCGGCTCTGGCAGCAGAACCACTGCGGGATCTACCGGCTGGACCGGCCGGGCGAGCGCTGGGCGCGGATCGGCGAGGCCATGCCGCGGGAGATCGGCGACATCGGCTTCACCATCGTGCCGCACCCGACCTGCGCCGAAACCGCCTGGGTGTTCCCGATGGACGGCACCGAGGTCTGGCCCAGGGTCAGCCCGGGCGGCCGGCCGGCGGTCTACCGCACCCGCGACGCCGGCCTGAGCTGGGAGCGGCAGGACCAGGGCTTCCCGGCCGAGCAGGGCTGGTTCACCGTCAAGCGCCAGGCCTTCTGCGCCGACGCCGCCGCGCCGGCCGGCCTCTACCTCGGCACGACCGGCGGCGAGCTGTGGGCCAGCGGCGACGAGGGCGGCAGCTGGCGGCAGGTCGCCGCCCACCTGCCGGAGATCTACTCCGTGGTCGCGGCGCCGCTCTGATGGTGTCGGTGCTGATCCCCTCGCAGCTGATCGCCTACACCGACGGCGCGACGCGGGTGCAGGCGCAGGGCGCGACGGTCGAGGCCGCGCTCGACGACCTCGACCGGCGCTATCCAGGCCTGAAGTTCCGGGTGATCGACGAGCAGGACCGCATCCGCCGGCACATGCGCATCTTCGTCGGTCAGGACGAGGCCCGCGACGTCCGCCGCGCGCTCGCCCCCGGCGACGAGCTGATGATCTTCGGCGCGCTGAGCGGCGGCTGACCGCCGAAGTCGCGAGCCTTGAATCATAATTTTAGGTTGTATTGTAGATCAAGCGCCCTCTTAGGGCGGCGCGAATTCTTCCGATCATTGGTCCTGGTCAGTGATCGCGGGCGATTAACTAGACCGAGAGACCCGCCCTTAAGCGAACTTCGGCTCAGACTGCGCTCGGAAAACGGACGAGCGTGCTCATGATCGACAGCCTTTCGCGAAAGCTGCGGCGCCTTGTTCAGGACGACCGCGGCAATGTCGCCATCACGACGGTGCTGACCCTGCCGGTCGTGATCGGCGCCCTGGGCCTGGGGGTGGAGAGCGCCTCCTGGATGAGCTCGAAACGGGCGATGCAGAACGCCGCGGACGCCGCGGCGATCGCGGCGGCGACCAACGCCGGCTCGGAATACGGCTTCGAGGCCCAGGCGGTCGCCAGCCAGTACGGTTTCAAGCACGGCGAGGACGGCGTCACGGTGGAGGTGAACAACACCGCCGCCTGCCCCGGCGCCCAGGCGTCGCAATGCTATCGCGTGACCATCAGCCGGCCCATGCCGCTGATGCTCGCCCAGGTCGTCGGCTACCGCGGCGACGCCACGGTGGAGGGCGCCCCGGCCAAGCTCGTCGCCGCCGAAGCGGTGGCGAAGCGCGGCACCTCGCCCCGGGAATACTGCGTGCTGGCGCTGGCGAAGACCGAGATCACCGAACCTGAACTGCTCACCCACGGCGCGCCGAAAGCCAATCTCACCGGCTGCAGCGTGATGTCCAACGGCGACGCGCGGTGCACCGGTCACGATCTCGGGGCCGACTTCGGCGACGCCTTCGGAACCAACGACGGCTGCGGAAAGGTGCGCCGGTCCAAGGTGGCGAAGGTCACCGATCCCTACGAGAAGATGGCCGACAACATCCCGGCGCAGGACGGCTGCAACAACACCTACCCGCAGATGCCGGCCAAGAAGGGCACGCCGCTGCCGCCTTCGAACAAGCTCGCCGGCAACCAGTCGTGGAGCGGGACCACCAAGCTCTGCGGCGACCAGCAGCTCGTCGGCAATGTGACGATCACCGAAGACACCACGATCTACATCTACAACGGCCAGCTCGACACCAACGGCTTCAAGATCCAGACCGCCCCGGGCGTCAGCGCGACCCTCGTCTTCACCGGCGATAACGGCGGCGGCTACACCCACGCGCCGACCGGCGGCGGAACGATCGACATCACCGCGCCGAAGAGCGGCCCCTGGCAGGGCATGGCGCTCTACCAGGATCCACGCATCAACACCGGCGTCGACATCTCCGAGGCCGGCAACAGTCCGACCTGGAACATGACCGGCGTCGCCTATCTGCCGCGGGCCAGCGTCACCTTCTCGGGCGCGGTCAACAAGTCGAGCAACGGCAAGTCCTGCTTCGCCCTGGTCGTCGACAACCTGCGGATCAACGGCACCGGCAGCATCCTGGCGCACGGCGAATGCAACGAGGCCGGGGTGAAGATGCCGACCGGGGCGGCCGACAGCCGCGGCAAGCTGGTGTCGTGACCATGCGACGCTGGACATCCCGCTTCCGCGCGGACGAACGCGGCGCCGCGGCGGTCGAGATGGGCCTGATCGGCTCGATGCTGCTGGTCGGCCTGCTGAACGCCATCGACGTCGGGCGCTACGCCTTCGAGACCGCGGAGGTGAACGCCGCCGCCCAGGCCGGCGCGCAGGCCGCCTATGTCGCCTGCGACCCGGAGCACACGCCGGCGACGCTCAAATGCCCGGACCTCGAGGACAGGGTCACCGCGGCGATCCAGGCGACCCGCCTGGGAGCCGACATCACCATAGAGACGCCGATCACCGAGGCCTACTACTGCCTCGACAAGAACCGCGAGCTACAGCGGGTCGCCGCCGCCAGCTCCAAGCCCATCAACTGCTCGGCGCTCGCCAGCGCGACCGCAGGGGCGACGCCGACCCTTTATCTCCAGGTGGAGGTGAGCCACCAGTTCGAGCCGCTGTTCCCGGGCATGACGCTCGCCAACACCTTCTCGCCGGCGATCGTCCGCACCTCCTGGATGAGGATGGCATGATGGCGAAGGCCTTCCTGCGGCGACTGGCGCGCGCGCAGAGCGGCGCGACGGCCATCGAGTTCGCCCTCGTCCTGCCGGTGCTGTCGATGATGATCCTCGGGTCCATCTGGATCGGCCTGCTGGTGTTCACGGTGAGCAGCCTGGACTATTCGGTGCAGAGCGCCGCCCGCTGCTCGGCGGTGAACGAGCAGCTTTGCGACACCACCGCCAAGACCGTGGCCTACGCGGAGCAGCGCTACACCGGCCCCGGCGCGACGCCGACATTCACTGCGGCGGCCAGCGACTGCGGCCACAGCGTGGTCGGCGAAGCCAAGTTTGACCTCGCCGTCGTGCCGGGGATCAAGGCGATGCCGCTCAAGGTGAGCGCCTGCTACCCGTGAGGCCGGGCGGCTACGCCAGGTGCTTGCGGAAGAACCGGATGATGGTGTCGTAGGCGTCGACGGATTCCGGGGTCACCGCATCGTAGAAGAAGCTGTGCCCCAGGCCGTCGAACACGTGGAGCTGGGCGTCCACGCCGGCCTGCACCAGGGCGCGATGGGTGGCGAGCGCCGGGCTCAAGTCGAAGGCGCGGGTCGCGGTGATCAGCAGCGTCGGCGGGAAGCGCGCCCGGAAGGCGAGCGGCGCGATGTTCGGATTGACCAGATGGTCGTCCGCGCGCGTGCCGGCGAAATAGCCGACCGGCGCGTCCGAAATGCGCGCCATCATGTTGTCCGGCGGATGCCGGCCGCTGCCGATCGCCGAGAAATAGGCCCCGTCGCCCGCCCCGCCGGTGCCGGCGCTCAGCACCCCGATCGCGCCCGGCGCCGGCAGGCCGTGCTCAAGGATCCAGGCGGTCGCCTGGGCGGTCAGCATGCCGCCGGCCGATGAGCCATAGATGCCGATCTGCTCCGGCGCATGAGTCTTCAGCAGCTCGGCATAGACCGCCGCGACGTCTTCGCTGGCCGCCGGGAACTTGTGTTCGTAGCCCTGGCGATAGTCGACCGAGACGACCCGGAACCCGCCATTGTGGGCGACCGGAATGGACTCCATCCGCGCCACATAGGTCGCGCCGGAGAAGAAGGCGCCGCCGTGCAGGTTGATCAGGACCCGGCCGTCGTCCGCCCCGCCCTTCGGGGTGAACACCTCGACCGGGACCCCGCCGAGCCGCTCCGCGACGATGTCGACGGGAAACATCTCCAGCAGCCGCGCGGAGGCCGGCCGGGCCATTCCCTCGTCGAGCCCGCGCCGGAAAGCGTCGACCGCGGCCTTGAAGTCGGCCTCGCTCGTGAAATCCGCCGCCTCCACCAGGTTCATCCGCTGCGGACTGGTGAGCATCGCGGCGAGACGCGCCCGGCTCTCGGCGCTGAGCGCGGCCGACAGCGGCAGCTCGAAGCTCGGCGTCGCGATGGTTCCATCGGCCGCCACGCCGATCGGACGTTCGCTGGCAGGGTCGTTCAGCCCCATGGTCGCCTCCCTGAAGGGTCGCCCGCATCTGACGGCGGGCCTTGATTGGCGCCGAGTGTTGTCGAGCCGATCGGCGGTGACAACCCGCCGCCCAGGGCGGAGCCCAAAATGAAGAAGCGCCCGCGGCGGACCGCGAGCGCTTCCTTAAGTTCAGTCACCTGCAGGCGACGCCGCAGCGGCCGGCGGCCGCCGCGGGTCAGGTCCGGGTCAGAAGTTCAGGGCCCGGGCTTCCTTCACGTGCGGCAGGTTCTGGATCTTCTCCAGCATGTCCGCCGGCGGCTCCTGGTCGACGCCGACCAGGGCGATGGCGTCTTCGCCGGCCGAGACCCGGCCCAGGTTGAAGGTGGCGATGTTGACGCCGGCGTCGGCCAGGATGGCGCCGAGCGCGCCGATAAAGCCCGGCTTGTCGAGGTTGTTGACGTAAAGCATCCGCGGCGCGAACGGCGCGTCGAGATCCATGCCCTTCACCTCGATGACCCGCGGGGCGCCGGCCAGCACCGAGCCGGCGAACGAGCGCTTGCCCTTCTCGGTGGTGACGGTGATGCGGATCAGGCTCTCATAGATCGGCGAGTCGTCCTGCTTGGACTCCGAAACGGTGATGCCGCGTTCCTTGGCCACCGCCGGCGCCGAGACCATGTTGATCTCCGCCAGCATCGGCCGCATCACCCCGGCGAGCGCCGCGGCGGTCAGCGGACGGGTGTTCAGCTTGGCCACTTCGCCTTCGTAGGCGATGTCGATCGCCTTGATGCCGAAGTCGACCATCTGCCCGGCGAAGGCGCCCAGCTTGTCGGCCAGGGCGACGAACGGCTTCAGCCGCGGGGCTTCCTCGGCCGAGACCGACGGGCTGTTCAGCGCATTGGTCACCGCGCCGGTCAGCAGGTAGTCGCTCATCTGTTCGGCGACCTGCAGGGCGACATTCTCCTGGGCCTCGTTGGTCGAGGCGCCGAGGTGCGGCGTGGCGATGAAGTTCGGCGCGCCGAACAGCACGTTTTCCTTCGCCGGCTCGGTGACGAACACGTCAAAGGCCGCGCCGCCGACCTGGCCCGAGTCCAGGCCCTTGCGCAGCGCCGCTTCGTCGACCAGGCCGCCGCGGGCGCAATTGACGATCAGCACGCCCTTCTTGGTCTTGGCCAGGTTCTCTTCCGACAGAATGTTGCGGGTCTTGTCGGTCAGCGGCGTGTGCAGGGTGATGACGTCGGCGCGGCGCAGCAGGTCCTCGAGCTCGACCTTCTCGACGCCCATCTCGACGGCGCGTTCCGGCGACAGGAACGGGTCGAAGGCGACCACGTGCATCTTCAGCCCATTGGCGCGGTCGGCGACGATCGAGCCGATGTTGCCGGCGCCGATCAGGCCGAGCGTCTTGCCGTACAGCTCGACGCCCATGAAGCGGTTCTTCTCCCACTTGCCGGCCTGGGTCGAGACGTCGGCCGCGGGCAGCTGGCGGGCGAGCGCGAACATCATGGCGATGGCGTGCTCAGCGGTGGTGATCGAGTTGCCGAACGGCGTGTTCATCACCACCACCCCGGCGGCGGTCGCCGAGGGGATGTCGATGTTGTCGACGCCGATGCCGGCGCGGCCGACCACCTTCAGGTTCTTGGCGGCGGCGATGACGTCCTTGTCGGCCTTGGTGGCCGAGCGGACGGCCAGGCCGTCGTACTGGTCGATGATCTCGAGCAGCTGTTCCTTCTTCAGGCCGGTGCGCACGTCGGCGTCGACGCCGCGCTCCCGGAAGATGGCGACGGCGGCGGGCGAAAGTTCGTCAGCAATCAGCACGCGAGGCATGCAAGGTCTCCTTCAGGAGAGAGACGCCCCGGCCTGGCGGGGCGTCGCAAAGTCCAAAGTCTGGGGCTCGGGCGGCGGACCGCGGCTCTTAAGCCGCGGCCAGCTCGGAAGCGACGGTGGCGAAGGCCCAGTCGAGCCAGGGCGTCAGCGCCTCCAGGTCGGAGGTGTCGACGGTGGCGCCGCACCAGATCCGCAGGCCCGGAGGGGCGTCGCGGTAGCCGGCCACGTCCAGCGCCGCGCCTTCCTTCTCGAGCACCGAGGCCAGCTTCTTGGCGAAGTCGGCCTGGGCCGCGTCCGCCAGTCCGGTGACGCGCGGGTCGACGACCTTCAGGCACACCGAGGTGTTGGAGCGGATCGCGCGGTCTTCGGCCAGGAAGGCCACCCACGAGGTCTTATCCACCCACGCCTCGAGCGCCGCCAGGTTGGCGTCGGCGCGGCGCTTCATCTCGGCCAGGCCGCCGATCGAGGCCGCCCACTTTAGCGCATCGAGATAGTCCTCGACGCAGAGCATCGACGGCGTGTTGATCGTCGCGCCTTCGAAGATGTCGGCGCTCAGCTTGCCGCCCTTGGTCATGCGGAAGAGCTTCGGCATCGGCCAGGCCGGGGTGTAGCTCTCCAGGCGGGCGACCGCGCGCGGCGACAGCACCAGCACGCCGTGACCACCCTCGCCGCCCAGCGCCTTCTGCCAGGAGAAGGTGACGACATCGAGCTTCGCCCAGTCGAGCGGCATGGCGAAGGCGGCGCTGGTCGCGTCGCAGATCGTCACGCCTTCACGGTCGTCGGCGATGAAGTCGGCGTTCGGCACGCGCACGCCGGAGGTGGTGCCGTTCCAGGTGAAGACCAGGTCGGCGTCCTTGCGCACCTTGGTCAGGTCCGGCAGCTCGCCGTACGGCGCGCTCAGCACTTCGGCGTCGAGCTTCAGCTGTTTGGTGACGTCCGTCACCCAGTCCTTGCCGAAGGATTCGAAGGCCAGCAGCTGGACCGGCTTCGGGCCGAGCATCGACCACATCGCCATTTCGACGGCGCCGGTGTCCGAGCCGGGGACGATGCCGATCAGATAGTCCTCGGGCACCTCGAGCACCTCACGGGTGCGGTCGATGGCTTCCTTGAGGCGCGCTTTGCCGAGCTTGGAACGGTGAGACCGCCCGAGCACCGCATTGCCTAGGTTTTCAGGGGACCATCCGGGGCGCTTGGCGCAGGGACCGGACGAAAATTCAGGGCGCGCCGGGCGCATGGCCGGCTTGGCGGTGGTCATAGCGATGTCTCCCATCCTTACAGATGAGCAGCGCCCCGTTGGGGGGGCGTGGCCCGGGGCGCAAAGGCCCGGGTTTGCGTGGCGATGCAAGATTTATTTTTGGGGCGCCCAATCCGCGGGGCCGCCGGGCGCAACAAGCGACGCGCGAACTAATTCATGCGCAACAACAGGTTGCGCGGAAATCCACAACCCGGAAGCGAAGCGTTAGGAATATTACGCTAAATCCGAGCGTGAAAGGGCGCCGAAGTGGGCGGCCCCGGAAGAACGATGACCAGAGCCCGAAGCCAGAACGGCGGAGCATCAGTGGTCACCTTCCACGCGCGCGTGGCGGGGGTGGGCCTCATCACGACCGTGGTGGCCCTGTCGGCCGCCTGTGCGGTGTTTCTCGGCCAGCAATGGGTGGTGGCGCGCGCCGAGGCGCACCGCAGCCACCAGACCCTCGCGGAGTTCACCGCCAACGCCTCGGCGCGCGCCGTCGCGCTCGGGACCTGGCCGCAGTTCCAGGACTCGTCGATGGGCCGGGCGCTGGCGGTGGCGCCGGAAATCGTCTCCTCGCGGCTAATCGACAACGCTGGCGTGCTGCACGGCGCCTATGTGCGCGCTAAGCCGCTCGAAGACGGCGCCCGCCTGGAGACCGTGCGCGCGCCGATCGTCATCGAGGGCCAGCAGGTCGGCGTGCTGGAGATGACGGCGGAGATGCCGGGCCTCGGCCCGCTGCTGCCGAAGTTCCTGGCGCTGACCTTCATGCTGCTGTTCGGCGGCGTCGGCGTGGCGCTGTTCCTGTCGCGCAGCCTCGCCTACCGGGTGATCGCCCCGGTGCAGAACCTGTCCCAAGCGATGAACGCGGTCGCCGAGGGCGGCGACTTCCAGCCGGTCGAGGTGGCCGCGCAGGACGAACTGTTCCGCAGCCTGACCGCCAGCTTCAACCACCTGCTCGCCAAGCTCGAAGAGCGCGAAGCCGACCTCAAGCGCGCCATGCGCGACCTGGAGCAGGCGCGCGACGCGGCCAACGCCGCCAATGTGCTGAAGACCCAGTTCCTCGCCAACATGAGCCACGAGATCCGCACGCCACTGAACGGCGTGCTGGCCATGGCCGAGGTGATGGCGATGGGCGAGCTGGCGACGGTGCAGCGCGACCGGCTGCAGATCATCCGCCAGTCCGGCGGGCTGCTGCTGGCGGTGCTCAACGATGTGCTCGACCTGTCGAAGATCGAGGCCGGCAAGCTCACCCTGCTCAGCGAACCGTTCGAGCTGGAGGCGACCATCGGCCCGGTGGTCGAAAGCTTCTCGGTCATGGCCCGCAACAAGGGCCTCGACTTCCAGCTGACGATCGACCCCGAGGCCAGCGGCTGGTGGGAGGGCGACGCCGACCGGCTGCGTCAGATAACCGGCAACCTGCTGTCGAACGGGGTCAAGTTCACCCAGCACGGCGCTGTGGCGGCAAAGGTGGACGTCAATCCGGAGCACAGCGCCCTGCGACTGACGGTGCGCGATTCCGGCGTCGGCATCGCGCCCGAGAAACTGCCGGCGCTGTTCGAGAAATTCACCCAGGCCGACAACTCCGCGACCCGCCGGTTCGGCGGCACCGGCCTCGGCCTCGCCATCTGCCGTGAGCTGACCCAGATGATGGGCGGCTCGATCAACGTCGAGAGCCGCGAAGGCCACGGCTCGACCTTCGTCGTCGAGCTGCCGCTGCCGCGCGCCGAGGCCTCCGCCGCCGAGCCGACCGACACCGTACGCGCCGAGCAGGACGGCCTGCGGCTGCTGGCCGCCGAGGACAACGCGACCAACCAGCAGGTGCTGGCGGCGGTCATGGAGTCGCTGGGCATCGACATCGACATCGTCGCCGACGGCAAGCAGGCGGTCGAGGCCTGGCGCAACTGCGCCTACGACCTGATCCTGATGGACATTCAGATGCCGGTGATGGACGGCATCGCCGCCGCCCGCGAGATCCGCTCCGCCGAGCGCGACGGCGCGCGGGCGCGCACGCCGATCATCGCGCTGACCGCCAACGCGCTGACCCACCAGATTGAAGAGTACATGGCCGCCGGCATGGACGGCCACGTCGCCAAGCCGATCGAGATCGCCAAGCTCTACGAGGCGATCAGCGCCGCGCTGACCGCCGCCGCGGTGGGTGGCGACAGCGCGGTCACGGCTGCAGCCTGAGCCGGCTCTCCACCACCGTCACCGCCTGACCGCCCAGCGTCACCCGCTCGCCGCGCGCTTCGCAGAGCAGATCGCCGCCGCGGCCCGGGTAGGCCTGGTGGAAGATGACCTTCGACCGGCCGAGCTTCTCGGCGAACAGCGGCGTCAGGATGCAGTGCAGGGAGCCGGTCGTCGGGTCCTCGTCGATGCCTGAGCCCGGCGCGAAGAAGCGGTCGACCACGTCGTAGCCGCGCCCCGGGTCGGCCAGCGCCGCGACGCCGATATTGCCCCGCTGTGCGCTCGCCAGCTTGCCGAGCGCGGCGATATCCGGTGTCAGCCCGCGCACGGTCGCTTCGTCCTTCAGCAGCACGGCCAGGTAGGACGAGGCCCATACCTCCAGCGGTTCGGCCCCGAGCGCCTCGGCCAGGCCGGGCGACAGCGCGATACGCTTCGGCGGCTGGGCCGGGAAATCCATCTCATAGCCGTCGCCCGCCCGCCGCACCCTTAGCGGGCCGGACTGGGTGTCGAAGGTCACCGCCTCGGCCGTCAGGCCGAGCTCGGCGAACAGCACATGGGCCGAGGCCAGCGTGGCGTGGCCGCAGAGCGGCACCTCGAGCGCCGGGGTGAACCAGCGCAGGCCGAAGCGCGCCGGATCCTCGGTGCGGAGCAGATAGGCGGTCTCGGCCTGGTTGTTCTCCGCCGCCAGCGTCTGCATCCAGGCGGCGTCCGGCCAGGCGGCCATCGGCTCGACCACGCAGGCCGGATTGCCGCGGAACGGCTGGGCGGCGAAGGCGTCGACGGTCCACTGGCGCATACGCGGGCTCCTGTTGCAGCGCTTGCAGATGGGGGCTCCAAGACGCGAACCCAAGATGCTCCCCCTCAGGGGGAGCTGTCGCGAAGCGACTGAGGGGGTTTCCGCTCAGAAGCTGATGAAGCCGAACACCGGCCTTCTGAGTGGAAACCCCCTCCGGCCCTCCGGGCCACCTCCCCCTGAGGGGGAGGATCTAATTTCACCGCCCCCTCACCGGCCAGGCGTGGTCCAGCGGCCCATGCCCGGCGCCGAAGCCCGGGGCGCGCAGCATCGCCTCGTGCACATAGTCCCAGGCCCGCGCCGCCGCGGCGACCAGCGGCAGCCCCTGGGCCAGGCCGGTGGCGCAGGCGGACGCCAGCGTGCAGCCGGTGCCGTGGGTGTGGCGGGTCTCGATGCGCTCGCCTTCGAACGCGGTCTCGCCGTCGGGCGTGATCAGCAGGTCGACGACGCGCTCGCCGGCGACGTGGCCGCCCTTCATCAACACTGCCTTCGCCCCGGCCTGCAGCAGCGCCTCGCCGGCGCGGCGCAGGTCGTCGGTGGTGGCGACGGTCAGGCCGGTCAGCGCCTCGGCTTCCGGCGCATTGGGGGTCAGCAGGGCCGCGCGCGGGATCAGCAGCGAGCGCACCGCCGCCACCGCCCCGGAGGCCAGCAAAGCCGCGCCGCCCTTGGCGGTGATCACCGGGTCGACCACCGCCGGGACGCCGGCGGCGCGGTCGAGCACCCGGGCGACCGCCTCGACCATGGCGACGTCCCCGAGCATGCCGGTTTTCAGCGCGTCGGCGCCGATGTCGTCGAGCACAGCGTACGCCTGGGCCTCGACCACTTCGGGCGGGATCGCATGCACGCCGGTGACGCCCAGGGTGTTCTGTATGGTGATGGCGGTGATCGCCGTCGCCGCATAGCCGCCGAGCGCGGTGACCGTCTTGATGTCGGCCTGCACCCCCGCCCCGCCGCCGGAATCCGAGCCGGCGAGGATCAGGACGCGACCTTGGGAGGTAGTGGGCATGGCGGGGGGATAGCGCGCGGCGACGGCGATTGCACCGGCTAAGCGCGCGCGGCGGCGATCGCTTCCCAGACCCGGACCGCCTGCACCGTCTCCCGCACGTCGTGGACCCGGACCGCGGCGACGCCGGCGGCGACGCCGCAAAGCGCTGCGGCCAGCGAGCCGCCGAGCCGCTGGTCGGCCGGGGCGTCGCCGTCGAGGGCGGCGATGAACCGCTTGCGGCTGACGCCGAGCAGCACCGGAAAGCCCAGGTCGACGATCCGCTCGAGGTGCGCCATCAGCGGCAGGTTGTGGCGGGTCGAATGCTTGCCGAAGCCGATGCCCGGATCCAGCCAGATGCGTTCGCGCGCCACGCCGGCGGCGATCGCCGCCTCGGCGCGCGCCTGCAGGAAGGCGGCCACCTCGGCCAGCACGTCGTCGTAGGCGGGCTCGTGCTGCATGGTCTGCGGCTCGCCCTGCATATGCATCAGCACCACGTCGCAGCCGAGCTCCGCGGCCGTGGCCAGGCTTTCCGGCGTGTGACCCAGCGCGGTGACGTCGTTCCACATGGTCGCGCCGGCTTCCACCGCAGCGCGCGCCACCGCCGGCTTCATGGTGTCGACCGAGATCGGGATCGCGCTTTCGGCGCGCAGCGCGCGGACCAGCGGGACCACGCGGGCGATCTCGTCGCCGGCGGAGACCGGCTGCGCGCCTGGGCGGGTCGACTCGCCGCCGATGTCGAGCCAGTCGGCGCCGTCGGCGATCAACCGCCGCGCTTGGGCGAGCGCCGCGGCGGCGTCGAAGAACCGGCCGCCGTCGGAAAAGCTGTCGGGGGTGACGTTCACGATCCCCATGACCTGCACAACCGGCGGGCGGTCATCGAAATTCGCCGTCATGGAATCGCCATCCCCGTTGCAAAAATTATGCTTAAAGTTGTTAAAGGCCTCATGCGCCGCCGCAGGGGGCGAGGTTGTGTTTCAAGGGTTTGTCGGTGCTCATCGATCCGTTCCGCTGGTATCGCCGCCGCCAACGCCTGCAGCGCGAGGCGCTGGAGGAAAGCCAATACCTTCGTCGGCGCTTCGGCGACACGGCGCTGGCCACCGCACGCGAAAAACTGAAGCGCCCAGACCTGACCAGCTGGGGCCGCAACGTGCTGGAAGAAGCCATCAAGCTGCTCGAGCGCCCGTCGACGCCGGCGTGACGCCGGCATGAAAAAGGGCGGCCGCTTCACAGCGACCGCCCTCTTCACGTCTTGCCTCGCGGCGCGGCTTACGCCGGCTCCGGATCTGGCCGCGGCGAGATCGGCACCGAGACCGCCGGGCCGCCCGGCTTCTTCACCTCGGCCTCGTCGCGCACCGGCGGCACGCCCTTCAGCGCGTTGACGATCTCGTCGCCGGTCAGGGTCTCGTACTCGAGCAGCGCGCGGGCCAGGGTGTGCAGATCCTCCATCTTCTCGGTGAGGATCCGGCGGGCCTCTTCCTCGCCGCCCTTCACCAGGCGCTTAACCTCCTGGTCGATCAGCTTGGAGGTCTCTTCCGAGACGTTCTGGTTGCGCGCGACGGAGTGGCCGAGGAACACCTCTTCCTGGTTCTCGCCGTACTCGACCGCGCCCAGCAGGTCCGAGAAGCCCCACTTGGTGACCATGGCGCGGGCCAGCTTGGTGGCCTGGCCGATGTCGGAGGAGGCGCCCGAGGTCACCTTCTCCTTGCCGAAGATCAGCTCTTCGGCCACCCGGCCGCCGAACAGGATCGCCAGCCGCGAGGTCATCTGCTCGTAGCTCATCGAGAACTTGTCCCGCTCCGGCAGCTGCATGACCATGCCCAGCGCGCGACCGCGCGGGATGATCGTCGCCTTGTGCACCGGGTCGGTGGCGGGGACGTTCAGAGCCACCAGCGCGTGGCCGCCCTCGTGATAGGCGGTGAGCTTCTTCTCGTCCTCGGTCATGACCATGGACTTGCGCTCGGCGCCCATCATGACCTTGTCCTTGGCGTCTTCGAAGTCGCGCTGAGTGACCATGCGGCGGTTCTTCCGCGCGGCCATCAGGGCGGCTTCGTTGACCAGGTTGGCCAGGTCGGCGCCGGAGAAGCCGGGGGTGCCGCGGGCGATGACCTTGACGTCGACGTCGGCGGCCAGCGGCACGTTCTTCATGTGCACGCGGATGATCCGCTCGCGGCCGTTGATGTCCGGGTTCGGCACCACGACCTGGCGGTCGAAGCGGCCGGGACGCAGCAGCGCCGGGTCCAGCACGTCGGGCCGGTTGGTCGAGGCGACGACGATGATCGCCTCGTTCGGGTCGAAGCCGTCCATCTCGACCAGCAGTTGGTTCAGCGTCTGTTCGCGCTCGTCGTTGCCGCCGCCGAGGCCGGCGCCGCGATGACGACCGACGGCGTCGATTTCGTCGATGAAGATGATGCAGGGGGCGTTCTTCTTGGCCTGCTCGAACATGTCGCGCACGCGGCTGGCGCCGACGCCGACGAACATTTCCACGAAGTCCGAGCCGGAGATGTAGAAGAACGGCACGCCCGCCTCGCCCGCGACCGCGCGGCCGAGCAGGGTCTTACCGGTGCCCGGAGGGCCGACCATCAGCGCGCCCTTGGGGATCTTGCCGCCCAGGCGCTGGAACTTCTGCGGGTCCTTCAGGAAGTCGACGATCTCGGTCAGCTCTTCCTTGGCCTCGTCGACGCCGGCGACGTCGTCGAAGGTCACGCGGTTCTTGTTCTCGGTCAGCATGCGGGCCTTCGACTTGCCGAAGCCCATGGCTCCGCGCGCGCCGCCCTGCATCTGCCGCATGAAGAAGATCCACACGCCGATCAGCAGCAGGATCGGCAGGCTGTTCAGGATAAAGCCCAGCAGGCCGTTGCCGCCCGGCGCCTTCACCGAGATGTCCGCGCCCTGGGACTCCAGGCGCTTGACCAGTTCGTCCTGGTTGTTCGGCGTCACCGCCGTGAAGGTGCGGTTGGCGTTGTCCTTCACCTCGACGGCCGCGCCGCGGATGACCGCCTGCTTGACCTCGCCCGAGCCCACTTTCGAAAGGAGCTGCGAATAGGTGATCTCGCTGGTGCCGGCCGCGTGGCCGCCGCCAGTCATCATGCTGTAGAGGCCGATCAGGACGACGACGATGACGCCCCAGATGACGAGATTGCGCAGGTTCATCGGTATTCAGACCGTCCGAATTTCGAGCCGTGGTTCCGGCCCTGCCGAGGAAGATAGGACGCCGACCGGCGTTCCCCAAGAAACAGGTCCGGGATCGCGACGGAAGATCGCGCCTTGACCATGGAATTAGATACAGAAAAGGCCGCGCCTCGCGGCGCGGCCCTTACTAGATAGGCGCTGATCTCGTCAGGCCAGCGCGGCCTTACCGGGTCGGCTTCTTCGGCGCGGCGATCAGGCCTTCGCGCTGGGCGCGCTTACGAGCCAGCTTGCGCGCCCGGCGCACGGCTTCCGCCTTTTGGCGGGCGCGCTTCTCGGACGGCTTTTCGTAATGCACGTGGCGCTTCATCTCGCGGAACGAGCCCTCGCGCTGCATCTTCTTCTTCAGCGCCTTCAGGGCTTGGTCGACGTTGTTGTCGCGGACGAAAATCTGGACCAGGGCAATCTCTCCTGCACGCTTTAACCGCCCGGCCCCCTCGTCCCTCTTTTCAGGGGCGGCGGCGAGCGAACAATGGGTTCCGACGAATAATTCTGGGTCCCGGAAGCAAAAGCCTTCGGGCTGAGCGGGGCGCAATACCAGATCGAGCGTGGCATGTCCACGCCGCGACGCCGCCGGCAGGAAGCGCTAGGATGCCGACCATGACCGATGCCGCCGACTGGACCCGCACCGCCGAGCAGAAGGTGCTGGACGAGGCCATCCGCCTCGCCCCGCTGGAGGGCTGGACCACGCGCATGACCCGGCTGGCCGGGCGCGCGGCCGGCTTCTCCGACGGCGAGACCGAGCTTTTGCTGCCGCGCGGCTCGGCCGACCTCGCCGCCCTGCTCGCGCGGCGACACGACGCACGCGCCCTCTTGATGCTTCAGGACGTCGATCCGACGACCTTGAAGATCCGCGAGCGCATCGCCCGTGCGGTCGAGGCGCGGATCGACGCCGCCGGCAACGACGAGGCCGCGGCGCGCCGCTGCGCCGGCTGGCTGGCGCTGCCGCAGAACCTGGCGCTGGGCGGCCGGCTCGCCTGGGAGAGCGCCGACGTGCTGTGGCGCTGGGCCGGCGACACGGCGACCGACGAGAACCACTATTCCAAGCGGGCGATCCTGGCCGGCGTGCTGACCGGCGCGATCACCATCCGCCTGAACGCCGGCCGCGGCGCGGCGGTGCGCTTCGCCGGCCGCCGGATCGACGACGTCATGCGCTTCGAGACCTGGAAGGCGAAGTCGGGCTTCAAGCCGGAAGCGGCGCTGCACAACCTCGCCGAGCGCCTCGGCCGGCTGCGCTACGGCCGCGCGGAGCAGCCCTAACCCCGCCGACTTTCCGCGAAGCGGCGGGAGGGGGACCGCCCGCCACAGAGCGGGCGGTGGAGGGGGCAAGCCACCTCCACTGAACTTCAACTGCCACGATCAAGAGAATGCGGCGAGGCCCTGGCCGCCGCTCGCCCCTCCACCACGCGCTCTTCGGCGCGTGGTCCCCCTCCCCCGCTGCGCGAGGGAGGCAGGAAGATCAGCGCAGCGGCTTCACCCGGTTGATGTGGCCCATCTTGCGGCCCGGCTTGGCTTCGCGCTTGCCGTAGAGGTGCAGCCGGGTCTCCGGCTCGGCGGCGAACTTCGGCCAGGCGTCGACCTCCTCGCCCAGCAGGTTCAGCATCTCGACCTGGGCGATGGTGCGGGCCGGAGCCAGCGGCCAGCCGGCGACGGCGCGGATGTGCTGCTCGAACTGGTCGACCTCGCAGCCGTCCTGGGTCCAGTGGCCGGTGTTGTGCACCCGGGGCGCGATCTCGTTGACCAGCAGCCGGCCGTCGGCGAGCTCGAACAGCTCGATGCCGATCACCCCGATGTAGCCCAGCCCGGTGAGCACCTTGGCGGCGATCCGGTCGGCCTGTTCGGACAGCTGCGGCGTGGTGGCCGCCGGCGCCAGGGTGCGGCGCAGGATGCCGCCCTCGTGGTGGTTCTCGGCCAGCGGATAGGCGACCACCGCCCCGTCGCGCCCGCGCGCGGCGATCACCGACAGCTCGCGCACGAAGTCGGCCGGCGCCTCGACGATCACCGGCCGGGCGCCCAGCGCTTCGAACACCGCCGCGGCGTCGGCGACATGCTCGACCCAGCGCTGCCCCTTGCCGTCGTAGCCCTCGCGGCGGGTCTTCATCAGGCAGGGGACGCCGATCTTCGCCACGGCCTCGGCGGCCTCGGCTGCGGTGGCGGCGGCGGCGAAGGCGACGGTCGCCACGCCCTGGCTGTTGAGGAAGGTCTTCTCGTCGACCCGGTCCTGGGCGGCGGACAAGGCCTTCGGCCCCGGCGCGACCTCGACCTCGAGCGCCATCAGCGTTTCGAGCGAGGCGGCGGGCACGTTCTCGAACTCGTAGGTGACGACGTCGGAGGCCTCGGCCAGCGCCTTCAGCGCCGCGGGGTCGTCATAGGGCGCGACCAGCAGCTTGGCGGCCACGCGGCCGGCCGGCGAGTCGGCGTCGCGCTCGAGCACCGCGACATCGAAGCCCAGGCGCGAGGCGGCCTCGGCCAGCATGCGGCCGAGCTGGCCGCCGCCGAGCACGCCGATGGTCGAACCGGGGGGAAGCGGGAACTGGGTCATCAGTCCTCGACCGTTTCGGCGACGGCGTCGGTCTGCCGCTGGGCGAAGGCCGCGACCGCCTCGGCCACCACCGGATCGCTGAGCGCGAGAATCTTGGCGGCCATGATGCCGGCGTTCTTCGCCCCGGCCTCGCCGATCGCCAGGGTGCCCACCGGGATGCCGGCTGGCATCTGCACGATCGACAGCAGGGAATCCATGCCCTTCAGCGCCTTGGACTCGACCGGCACGCCGAGCACCGGCAGGTCGGTCAGCGAGGCGGTCATGCCCGGCAGGTGCGCCGCGCCGCCGGCCCCGGCGATGATCACCTTCACCCCGGCGGCCTTGGCCCCCTTGGCGAAGCTGTACATGCGATCCGGCGTGCGGTGCGCCGAGACCACCTTGGCCTCGTAGGCGACGCCGAGCTGCTCCAGCATCTCGGCGGCGTGGCGCAGCACCGGCCAGTCGGATCGGCTGCCCATGATGATGGCGACGGGCGCAGTGGCGCTCATGGTTCCAACAGTCCCCTTGCCCCCAGAACTCGGCCGCGGCGACGTTCACCGCGCACGCTCTGGCTGGAAGGGCGCGGAGTATAGGCGCCGGCTTTGCCGCCGCAACCAAGATGGCTAAATTCAGCTAACGCCGCTTGCCGGCTCAATTCTTTGGCGAAACGTGACGGCCGCGGACGATCCTTTCCCGACGCCTGCCGAGGCGACCGCCGCGCTGATCCGCGAGAACGCGGAACTGCGCGCCGAGCTCGCGCGCCTGCGCGCCCGGCTGGCCGAGGTCGAGGGGCTGGCTGACCGCGACACCCTGACCCCGCTGTTCAACCGCCGCGCGATGATGCGCGAGCTGGCGCGCACCCGCGACTTCGCCGAGCGCTATGGCGGGACCGCCAGCCTGGCCTATTTCGACCTCGACGGGCTGAAGGCGATCAACGACCGGTTCGGCCACGCGGCCGGCGACGCCGCGCTGCTGGCGGTGGCCGATCAGCTGCGCACCCACATCCGCGGCTCGGACCTGGCCGGGCGGATGGGCGGCGACGAGTTCGCGGTGATCCTCGCCCAGACCAACGGCTTCCAGGCCGAGGCCAAGGCCGAGGCGCTGGCCGCGGCTATCGCCGGGGCGGCGGTCGACGGCGTCGCGGCCGGCGCGCGGGTCAGCGTCTCCTGGGGCGTCGCGGAGATCCGCCCCGGCGTCGAGCCCGAGGCCATCGTCGCCGAGGCCGACGCGGCGATGTACGCGGCGAAGCGGCTGCGGCGGCGGTAAGCCCACTCCCGCTCGTCCCCGCGAAAGCGAGGATCCAGGCTTTTTCGGTTGCCGAAGAGCGGCGTGCACCGCGATGGAAAAAACACCTGGGTCCCCGCTTTCGCGGGGAAGAGCGGAGAGTTCAATCTAGGCGATGATGTCCGGGGTCAGCAGGGCCTCGATGCGGCCGATCTCGTCCTTCATCGACAGCTTCTTGCGCTTCAGGCGGCCGATCAGCAGCATGTCGGGCAGCGGCGACAGCGAGATGGCCTGCACCGCCGCGTCGAGGTCGGCGTGATCCTGGCGCAGCTCCGCCAGCTGCTCGCGCAGCGCGTCTTCGTCGTAATGGTCCATCGTCGCCGACACTAGGCCACCCCCGCCACGAGCGCCGCCAGGGCCGCGTCCGGCGCCGGCCGGCCCGAGGCGCGCGACGCCGCCGTCACCGCCTGCAGGGCGCCGCCGTCGGCCGGGCCGGCCCACAGCGCCTCCAGCGTCTCGACCAGCAGCCGCTCGGCGCGCAGTTCGGCCGCCTTGACGTCCTCGCGCAGGCCCTCGCGGGCGGCGTCGGCCACCGGCGGGCAGGCCGCCTTCAGCGCCCGGCGCACCGCCCGCAGCGGGCTCAGCGCGGTCGCGTCCCAGCTCCGCGCCGCCTCGGCCGCGCGCGCCACCACCGCCGGGTCCGCAGGCTGGGTCAGAGCCGCCCACAGCAGCAGCGAGGTGTTCTGGCCGAACTCGTCCTGCAGGGTCAGGCAGGCTTCCGGAATCCCCGGCCGCTCATAGGCCGCCACCACGCCGTCCCAAAGCGCCATGCTTCAATCCTCTCCTTTGAGCGGCGCGAGATCCTCGCCCCAGCGTCGCACCGGCCTCCAGGCCAGGCCGAACAGGTCGAGGGCGCGGCCCACCGACTGATCGACCATCTCCTCGAGGCTCGCCGGCCGGGCGTAGAAGGCCGGCAGCGGCGGGGCGATGATCGCCCCCATTTCCGCGAGTCGCACCAGGGTTCGCAGGTGCCCGAGGTGCAAAGGCGTCTCGCGCACCATCAGCACCAGCGGCCGCCGCTCCTTCAAGGTGACGTCGGCGGCGCGGGTCAGCAGGGTCGAGGTCACGCCGGTGGCGATCTCGCTCATGCTGCGCACCGAGCACGGCGCCACGATCATCCCCAGCGTGCGGAACGAGCCCGAAGCGATCGCCGCGCCGACGTCGGCCACCTTGTGCACCACGTCGGCCCGGGCCTGCACCTCGGCGACGCTCAGCTCGGTCTCCTGGGCGATGGTCAGCGCGGCCGAGCGGCTGACCACCAGATGCGTCTCGATCCCGAGCTCGCGGCAAGCGTCCAGCACCCGCAGGCCGTAGACCACGCCGGACGCGCCGGAGATCCCTACAACGAGCGGCGGATGATCATCTTTCGACATTCAGTGGGCCCTACCCGCCTGCCGCGACGGCGCCGCGACAGCTCCGCCGCCTGCAAAGATATGTGATCTGACAGTCTGGGGAAGCGGGTGTTCACTCCGCGGCTGAGCCCACAGTGAGGAGATGTTTCGTCATGGCAGTGGAAGCCCGGATCCGCGAACTTGGATCTCGCCACCAGACTCTCGAACAAGCCATTCAAGACGAACAGCGCAGGCCTGCTGCCGACGACCTCAGACTGAAGGAGCTCAAGCGACAGAAGCTCAAGCTCAAGGAAGAGATGGAAAGCCTGCGCGCACGACCTCACTAGTCCGCAGGTCATCCGGGGCCGCCGCTCATCCCGCGAGCACGACGCGTGCGCGGGATGAGCCGGCGAGCCCCGAGACGCGCCCTAGCCTGGCGAACGGGGCCTTGAGCCGCCCTCGCGAACGGCTCGGCCGAGACCTCAGTCCTCGTCGTGATCGGCATCTTGGAAGACGGTCGACGGGTCGAAGTCCTCTTCTTCGGACTCCTCGTCGTCCACGCGCTCGGCGACATCCTCATAGGCCCCGGCCTCGGAGGCCGGCCGCAGCGTCGGGCCGTCGACGATCCCCAGCCGGGCGTCTTCCTTGGACTTCTTGTCGGCCGCCTTGCGGACCACCGCGTCCAGCTCGAGCTGGGTGGCGAGGCCAAGCGTCACCGGGTCGACCGGCTTGATGTTCGGCGAATTCCAGTGGGTGCGGTTGCGCACCTGGTCGATGGTCGCCTTGGTGGTGCCGAGCAGGCGCGCGACCTGGCTGTCGGGCACTTCCGGGTGGTTGCGCAGGAACCAGGCGATGGCGTCCGGCCGGTCCTGGCGGCGCGACACCGGCGTGTAGCGCGGGGCCTTCTTGACCGGCTTGAGCAGCTCGGCGTGGCGGCTCTTCTGCGCCTTCATGCGGTATTCGGCGTTCTTCTGCGCCTTATCCAGCTCTTCACGGTTGAGCTGGCCGTTGGCGATCGGATCGGCGCCGCGGATGTCGCGCGCCACTTCCCCGTCGGCGATGCCCTTCACCTCGAGCGGGTGGAGGCCGCAAAAGTCAGCGATCTGTTCGAAGGTGAGCGAGGTGTTGTCCACCAGCCAGACGGCGGTCGCCTTCGGCATCAGGATGTCGGTCATCGTGCTTTCCGTCCGTCGGAAATGAAGGCGCCCGGCCTTTCGGCCGGGCGGTGTAAGTTCGATCTATAGGCCGGATCACGCCAGCAGGGAACCGGATTTGCGCGCCCCGCCCGCCCGGCGGAGCTGAGAAACGCCCCGCTCCCGGATCACGCCAGCAGGATCGAGCCCGCCACGCTGCTCACCTGCACATTGGCCAGGATGACCTGATCGGCGCCCAGGCCGATCACCGCGTCGGCCCCGGACTGGGTCAGGGCGTAGCCGCCGATCCCGTCGAGCCGCAGCACGTCCTCGCCGACCTGGAAGTCGAGGATCAGGTCGACGCCGCCGCCCGGCGCGACGCGGAAGACGTCGGCCCCCTCCCCGCCGGTCATGGTGTCGTTGCCCAGGTCGCCGAACAGCTGGTCGGCGCCCGCGCCGGCATTCAGCACGTCGTCGCCCTGGCCGCCGCGGACCGCGTCGGCGCCGCCGCCGCCGGTGACCGTGTCGCGGCCGAGATTGCCGTTCAAAATGGTGAAGCCGGCGTGCGCGGTGATCACGTCCTCGCCCTGGCCGCCGAGCAGCCAGTCGTCGCCGCCGGCGCCGCCGTCGATGGTGTCCGCGCCCTTGTTGCCGTTGACCGCGTCGAACTGGGCGCCGCCGGCGATGAAGTCGGCCCCGTCGCCGCCGAACAGCCGGTTGAAGCCGTCGGCCCCGTCGATGGTGTCGTTGCCGGCGCCGCCGTCGATGCTGTTGCCGGCCGCGTTGCCCTGGATCACGTCGGCGCCGGACCCGCCGATCGCCTTCTCGATGATCACGCCCTGGGCGACGGCGATGTTGCCGATCAACCCGCCGACGTTCGAGAAGTAGCCTTCCCGGAGATCGATCAGCTGGTTGTTGGCGTAGCCGGAGAAGTCGAAGGTGTCGACGCCGCCGGCGTCCCAGACCGCGAACACCAGCCGGGAGATGGCGGTGCTGGCGGCGAACCACGGCGCGTCGGCGTTGGAGTTGAAGCCGTAGACCGTATCGCCGGTTCGCGTGCCCATGTTGGCGCCATAGGCCATCTGGGCGGCGGCGATGTCGTCGAGCATCGGCGCGGCGGGATAGTCCGGACCGAAATCCGCGCCGGTGTTGCTCTCCACGAAGTAGCTCATCACCGTGTACTGCAGGTCGTCCTGGTAGTAGCCGGCGTTCTGCGCATAGCTCAGCGTCACGCCATCGGCGGCGTTGTAGTCGGACGGGTGCTCCAGGCCGATCGCATGGCCGATCTCGTGCACCAGCACCATGAAGCCGTAGCCGCCCATCACCGGGTTGGCGTTGTAGCCGTACGTCGAGTTGACCCAGACGTCGCCGGACGAGGAGCTGCCGGCGATCGAGCCGGGGAAGTAGCTGAAGGCCGAGGAGCCGGCCTGCCCGCCGGTGTAGTTGCCCAGCAGGATGGTCGCATTGTTCGAGTAGGCGGCCGAGCCGGCGCTGCCGAAGCCCACCCGGGTGAAGGTGATGTTGGCCACGTCCGACCAGGCCTTCAGCGCCAGCTCGGTCGCCTGGATCTGGGCGGCGCTGAAGCGCTGGAAGCCCGCCGTGTCGGACGGCATCTCGAGCGGCGTCGTGGAGCGATAGGCGTAGGTCACGTTGAACGGCTGGCCCAGCGCCGAGGACCAGCCGGGTTCGCCGCGCAGCAGCTGGGAGGCGGCCTCCTCGATCGTCAAACTCAGCTTGCCGTTGCCGGCTATCCCTGCGCGACCGTCGGCGTTCAGGTATGAACTGGTGGTGTCGAGCGGGCGCGCAGATGCAGCTTCAAGCGACATGAGAATACTCAAGCTTCCCCATTTACCTCAGACACTTAGCCACATTGACAAACGCGGCCGGGCTAACATTTCCGTGCTTGCATGCGGGGAATGCGGGCACGTTGCAGAACGGTCTCAGCCTGCCCGAGCAGGTTTCCACAACGGTGAAGGGGCGTCGCCAACGGGCGTTAATCGCGTTGGTCGATCAGGGCCTTGAGCGCCAGGGCGTCGCGGGGCGCGGCGCTTTTCACATCGTTGTCGAAGTAGGCGTAGACGTCCCGTCCGGCCGCCCGCCAGCCGGCGACGGCCTCGGCCCAGCGCGCCAGCTCAGCCTTCGGGTAGCGGCCGACGTAGCGGCCGCCCGGCCCGTGGCCGCGCAGATAGACCCAGGAGGCGGTGACCTCCCACGGCGACGGCGCGGCATGATGGTCGGAGATGCACAGCGCCGCGTCGAAGTCGGCGAGGATCCGGAAGACCTGCGGCGCGTACCAGCTGTCATGCCGAAATTCGACGGCGTGGCGACCGTTGGGCAGCAGGCCGAGGAAGGCCGCCAGCCGGTCGTCGTCACGGCGCAGCTGCGGCGGCAGTTGCACCAGGGCGGGGCCGCCGGCGCGGCCGAGCCGGGCCATCCGGCCGAACACCAGGGCGACCGGGTCGGCGCAGTCCCGGAGCTTCTTGTTGTGGGTGATGAAGCGGCTGACCTTCCAGGCGAACAGGAAGCCGGCCGGCGCGCGCTCGGCCCAGCCGTCCACCGTCGCCTCGGCGGGCAGGCGGTAGAAGCTGGCGTTGATCTCGGCGGTGTCGAACCGCGTCGCGTACCAGGCCAGCTGCTCGCGCGCCGTCACCGCCGGCGGGTAGAAGGGGCCGCGCCAGTCCTTGTAGCTCCAGCCCGAGCAGCCGATGCGAAGCGCGCTCATGGCGCTTCGAATGCCCCGGCCGGCTCAGGCGTTGCGGATCACGCCTTGGGTCAGATCGCCTCGAGGTCGCGCCGCTCGACGATCCGCAGGCCGTAGCCCTCCGAACCCGGCAGCCGCAGGCGGCCCTTGAACGCGCTGAGCAGGACGATGTCGCGCACGCCGAGGTCCAGCAGGATCTGCGCGCCGATGCCGTAGTCGCGCTGGGTGGTGTCCCCGTGCGGCTGGTCCGGCTGACCGTACTTCTGCGACAGGTGGTCGGGGTTGGAGCTGCGGATGAACACCGCCACGCCCGCGCCGTCGTAGTCGGCGATCGCCTTCAGCGCGCGCGGGACGAGGTCCTGCCGCGCCTCCACATGGCCCAGCATGTCGGCCGCCATGTCGACCTTGTGCATCCGCACCAGGGTCGGCTTGTCGATGTCGATCTTGCCCTTGGTCAGCACCACGTGCTCGGTCAGGTCGAGCACGTTGCGGTAGACCAGCATCCGGAAGCTGCCGCCGTAGACGCTTTCGAACGGCGTCTCCAGCACCCGCTCGACCTGGCGCTCGGTGCGCCGGCGGTAGGCGATCAGGTCGGCGATGGTGCCGATCTTCATGCCGTGCAGCTGGGCGAACGCGACCAGATCCGGAAGACGCGCCATCGAGCCGTCTTCGTTCATGATCTCGCAGATCACGCCGGCCGGGTTCAGGCCGGCCAGGCGCGAGATGTCGACCGCGGCCTCAGTGTGGCCGGCGCGCACCAGCACGCCGCCGTCCCGGGCGACCAGCGGAAACACGTGGCCCGGCGAGACGACGTCGTCGACGCCCTTGGTCGGGTCGACCGCGACGGCGATGGTGTGCGCCCGGTCATGGGCGGAGATGCCGGTGGTCACGCCCTCGCGCGCCTCGATCGAGACGGTGAAGGCGGTGCCGTGGCCGGACGCGTTCTCCCAGGCCATCGGCGGCAGGCGCAGTTGGCGCGCGCGATCGGTGCTGATCGACAGGCAGATCAGGCCGCGCGCATGGCGGGCCATGAAGTTGATCTGCGCCGGCGTCGCGAACTGCGCCGGGATGATGACGTCGCCCTCGTTCTCGCGGTCCTCGGCGTCGACCAGGATGTAGGGCCGCCCGTTGCGGGCGTCCTCGATGATGTCCTCGATCGGCGAGATCGCCGCGGAGAGGTCCTGGTCGGAGCCTCCGCCGCCGGGGGAGACGAGGTAGGGCTTGCTCATGCGCCGCTCCGCATCCTTGCGAACTCCATCACCTGCTCGGCCACGGTGCCAAGCGCCCAGGCGTCCTTCGCGTCACGGCAGGCGCCGGTCTCGTCGAACAGGCCCGCCGTCGAATTGAGGGCCGCGCCGAACGGCGTCGGCCAGCCCCGCATGGCATGTATTATGCCGCGCAGCGCGCTCAAGGTGCTGCCGGTCGCCTGCCAGCCGTAGGCCGTGACCACCGCGCCGACCGGGCGGCCGTGGAAATAGGGCGTCGCGTCCTTGGCGGTGATCTCCAGGGTGTCGAGCGCGTTCTTCACCACCCCCGAGATCGAGCCGTGGTAGCCGGGGCTGCCGACGATCACGCCGTCGCAGTTCCGCACCGCCTCGACCAGCTCCATCTGCTCCGGCGTGGGATCGCCCGGGCGCGGATCGAAGATCGGCAGTCGGGCGAGGAACTCGCCGCCGAACAGGCGCGTTTCCGCGCCCAGTTCCTCAGCGCGCTTGAGGGCGCAAATCAGCGCCGTCTCGGTCGTCGAACCGGCCCGGATCGTGCCGCCAATCCCAACGATGATCGGCCGCCGGCCGCCGTCCAGTCCGCTCACGCCGAGAACTCCCTTCCGACTTTTTGTGCTGCGGACGACGCTCCGCGCCCGCGTCCTATATTCTGTTCTACGCCGATGCCCAGCCTTGTTGAGCCCCTGCGCCCTGCGAGGGTGCGGCTTGCCGAAAGCCGTTTTGCGCGGGCACAGTCGGGCGCGGCAAGAGGAGCGACGGCATGAGCAGGCCCGAGACGCACGGCTTCTCGAGCGAGCGGCTGCGGCGGATCGATGAGTTCCTGCGGGCGCGTTATGTCGACGCAGGCCGGCTCCCCTGCGCGCAGCTAATCGTCGCCCGGCGCGGCGAGACCGTCCACCAGTCGGTCCTCGGCCAGCAGGATCCGGAGCGTGGCGTGCCGCTGGCCGAGGACACGGTGTTCCGCATCTATTCGATGACCAAGCCGGTCACCTCGGTGGCGCTGATGTCGCTGGTCGAGGAGGGGCTGATCGCGCTGGACGATCCGGTCGCCCGGCACATCCCGGAGTGGGCGAACCTCGGCGTCTTCCAGGCGGGCGTTCCCGGCGGCTTCCTCAGCACGCCGCCGGCGCGGCCGATGCAGGTGGTCGACCTGCTGCGCCACACCTCGGGCCTGACCTACAGCTTCCAGTACCGCTCGAACGTCGACGCGGCCTACCGCCAGTTGGACCTCGAGGCCTATCACGGCGGCCTCGACCTGCAGGGGATGGTCGAAACCCTGGGCAGGCTGCCGCTGGAGTTCTCCCCGGGGACGGCCTGGAACTATTCGGTGTCGACCGACGTGGTCGGCTACCTGGTGCAGAAGATCGCCGGCAAGCCGCTCGACCAGATGCTGCACGAGCGGATCTTCGCCCCGCTGAAGATGATCGACACCGGCTTCTGGGTCCGCGAGGAGCAGCGGGCGCGCTTCGCCGCCTGCTACGAGACGACCCCGCAGGGCGGGCTGAAGCTGCAGGACGACGCGCAAACGAGCCCGTTCCTCAAGCCGCCGCGGCTGTTGTCCGGCGGCGGCGGGCTGGTCTCAACCGCGGCCGACTACCAGCGCTTCACCCGCATGCTGCTGAACGGCGGGGTGCTGGACGGGGCGCGGATCCTCGGCCCCAAGACGCTGAAGCTGATGTGCGCCAACCACCTGCCCGGCGGCGGCGACCTGACGCGGCATTCGCGCTCGCTGTTCTCGGAGAGCACCTACGCCGGCGTCGGCTTCGGCCTGGGCTTCGCCGTGGCGTTCGATCCGGTGCAGACCCTGCTGCCGTCGAGCGTCGGCGAGTTCTACTGGGGAGGCATGGCCTCGACCGCCTTCTGGGTCGATCCCGTCGAGGAGGTCACGGCGGTGTTCATGACCCAGCTGATCCCGTCGTCGGCGACAGCGGTTCGGCGCGAGCTGCGGTCGCTGGTCTACGCCGCGCTGACGGAGCCGAACGCCTAGCGTTTCCGCTCAGGAGTTCGAGCGCCTCTTCATAAGACCGGCGGCGGAACGCGCCCGGAGCTCCTCGGCGGCCTCGGCCTGCGCCTCGCTCTCCTCGAAGCCGCTCGGCGGGCTCAGGCCGACGTCGGGCACCTCGCCATGCGGCGCGGGCATGCCGCTCAGCATCCGCGCCGTGCGCCAATTGCCCCAGCGGTAGTAGGCCATGGCGATCGCCAGGGTCACCACGCTGCCGAGCGGGAAGCTCAGCCAGACCGCGTCGGCGCCCAGGTAGGGCTCCAGCAGGAGCGCGAAGGGGATGCGGACGAACCACAGCGCCACCACCATCGCCAGCAGCGGCGGCCAGACCACGCCGGTCGCGCGCACCACGCCGGAGAAGACGAAGGCCACCCCGAACGGCACGAAGCTCCAGATCGCCAGGGCGTTGATGTGCTCGGCGATCGGCAGGGCCGGGCTGCCGGCCGGCAGGAAGGCGCGCAGCGCATAGTGCTGCAACACCAGCACCGTCAGGATCGGCACGACGCTGAACAGCACGGCGTAGGCGGCGCCGATCCAGGCGACCCGCTCAACGCGGTCCATCCGCCCGGCGCCGACGTTCTGCGCCGCCATCGAGGAGACGCCGGCGCCGAGCGCCATGGCCGGCATCTGCACATAGGTCCACAGCTGCATCGCCGCGCCGTAGGCCGCCGCGGTCTCCAGGCCGTAGCCGTTGACGAAGCGCATCATCGCCACCGCCGCCAGGCTGATGACGATCATCTGGAAGCCCATCGGCGTGCCCTTGAACACCAGGGTGCGCAGGATCGCCATGTCCGGGAACAGCAGCCGCCATTCGCGCGGCCGCAACACCAGGATCGACCGCTTGCGGTAGAGGTAGATCAGCATCACCGCGAGCACGAACGACTGCGACAGCAGCGTCGCCGTCGCCGAGCCGACGATCCCCAGCTTGGGGAACGGTCCGACGCCGAGGATCAAGAGCGGGTTCAGGGCGATGTCGAGCGCGACCTGCAGCAGGGCGAAATAGAAGGGCGTGCGCGAATCGCCGACGCCGCGCTGCGCCATCATCACGAACTGGAAGAAGTAGACCGACGGCATCGCCGCGAAGAGCATGCGCAGATAGACGATCGCCCCCGGCCGCGCCGCGGCCGGCGTGCCCATGGCGTCGAGGATATGCGGCGTCAAAAGGCCGCCAAGCACCGCCAGCGCCAGCGACACGACGATGAAGAAGATGGTGCAGGTGCCGACGACGCGCTTGGCCGTCGCCTCGTCGCGCGCCCCGGCCGCCTGGCCGACCATGATGTTCGCGGCCATCGAGATGCCGAACACCACGCCGATCATCAGGAAGAAGATCTGCCCGGCGTTGGCGGTCGCCGTCAGCGCCGTCTCGCCGAGGATGTGGCTGACCCAGGCGGTGTTCACCGAGCCGTTCAGCGACTGCAGGATGTTGGAGCCCATGACCGGCAGCGAGAAGGCGATCAGCGTCCGCCCGATCGGCCCCTTGGTCAGGTCATGCATGCCGCGGCGCGCCGCAGGCTTTGAAGATTGTCCGCTTGCGCCGTCCAAGGCCTGCCGCTCCGCTTCACCTAGGAGGTCGCGTCAAGGCGCCGCGCGCCGAACACTGATTTCCACCTTGGGACAGCAGGCTTGTAGGGCCGTGGCGCGGCGCGCTTCAAGTGCCGCGGACGAATTTCGCCGCAGCGCCTGAGGGTTGAGCCTCCGCCGTTTCGTTGTAAGAGGGCGGGGGGACGGTCGATTGGCGCCTATGGGCAGCCGCGAAAGACTCGAAGAAAGGCCGCATGAAGATCCTGATCACGGGGGGCGCCGGATTCATCGGTTCGGCAGTGGTGCGGCGTGCGATCGCCGACGGCCACGACGTGGTGAACCTGGACGCGCTCACCTATTCCGCCAATCTCGAGAACGTCGCCGGCGTCGCGCGCGACCCGCGCTACGCCTTCGAACAGGCTGACGTCTGCGACGCAGCCCGCATCGCCGAGATCTTCGCCCGCCACCGCCCCGATGCGGTGATGCATCTGGCGGCGGAGTCGCACAACGACCGCGCCATCGAAGGGCCGCTCGACTTCGTGCGCGCCAATGTGATGGGCACCGCCATCCTGCTGGAGGCCGCCCGGGCCCACTGGAACGGGTTGCCGGACGCGCGCAAGGCGGCGTTCCGCTTCCACCACGTCTCAACCGACGAGGTGTTCGGCGCGCTCGGCGAGGACGGCGACTTCACCGAACAGACGCCCTACGACCCGAACTCGCCCTACTCGGCGTCGAAAGCCGGCGCCGACCACCTGGTGCGCGCCTGGGGCCGGACCTACGGCCTGCCGGTCGTGCTGACCAACTGCTCAAACAACTACGGGCCCTACCAATTCCCCGAAAAGCTGATCCCGACGGTGATCACCCGGGCGCTGGAGGGCAAGACGATCCCGGTCTACGGCGACGGCCGGCAGGTGCGCGACTGGCTGCACGTCGACGACCACGCCGAAGCGCTGCTGCTGGTGCTGGGCAAGGGCCGGCTCGGCGAGACCTACTGCATCGGCGGCGACGCCTCGAAGCGCAATCTCGAGGTGGTGCAGCTGCTCTGCGCCCACCTCGACAAGTACGCCCCGGCCAACACCTCGCACGCCGAGAAGATCAGCTTCGTCACCGACCGGCCGGGCCACGACTTCCGCTACTCGATCGACGCGGCCAAGCTCGAGCGCGAGCTCGGCTGGCGGCCGCGCATGCCGCTGGAAGCGGGCCTCGAGGACACCGTCCGCTGGTACGTCGAGAACAGCGACTGGGTGCAGCGCATCCGTGAGCGCGGCTTCCACTCCGAGCGGCTCGGCCTGGTGCAGGCATGACCGTGCGGATCCTGCAGTACGGGGCCACCGGCCAGGTGGCCCGCGAGCTGCTGCGTCAGGCCCCCGGCCACGATGTTCAGCTCAAGGCGCTGTCGCGCGCCGAGGCCGACCTCGCCGATCCGGAGGCCGCCGCCCGCCACGTCCGCGTCGAGAAGCCGGATCTGGTGATCCTGGCGGCCGCCTACACCGCCGTCGATCAGGCGGAGTCCGAACCCGGGCTCGCCCACGAGATCAACGGCGAAGCCCCGGCGGCGATCGCCAAGGCCTGCGCCGAAGTCGGCGCGGCGCTGGTCCACTTCTCGACCGACTACGTGTTCGACGGCCGCAAGGGCGCGCCCTACCGCGAGGACGACGCCGCCGGACCCTTGAGCGTCTATGGCGCGAGCAAGCTGTCCGGCGAGCGCATGGCGCTGGCCGCCTGCGCGCGGACGACCATCCTGCGCACCTCCTGGGTGGTCTCGGCCCACGGCAAGAACTTCGTGAAGACCATGCTGCGGCTCGCCCGCGAAGGTCAGCCGCTGCGGGTCGTCGACGACCAGTTCGGCCGCCCGACCGCCGCCGCCGACCTCGCCGGCTTCGTGCTGGCGCAGGCCGCCCGGCTCGCCGCCGCGCCGGCCGGCGCCCCGGCCTTCGGCGTCTTCCACTTCGCCAACGCCGGCGAGACGACCTGGCGCGGCTTCGCGCAGGGCGCGCTGGAGATCGCGCTTGGCGGCGCGGCCCCGCGCGTCGATCCGATCGCCACCGCCGAGCGGCCCTCGCCGGCCGAGCGGCCGCTGCGCGGAACCCTGGACACCGGCAAGCTCGAGGCGGTCTTCGACGTCAGCCCACGGCCGTGGCGCGAGCCGCTGGCCGAAATCCTGGCCGAGCTCACGAACGAGGCGCCCGTCGCATGAGACGTGGAATCATCCTGGCCGGCGGCTCCGGCACCCGGCTGCACCCGCTGACGCTGGCCACCTCGAAGCAGCTGCTGCCGGTCTACGACAAGCCGATGATCTACTATCCGCTGTCGGTGCTGCTGCTGGCCGGCGTGCGCGAGATCCTGATCATCACCACGCCCGAGGACCAGGCGAGCTTCAAGCGTCTGCTCGGCGACGGCTCGCAGCTCGGCGTGCGGTTCGAATACGTCGTCCAGCCCACCCCGGGCGGCCTGGCCGAGGCCTACATCCTCGGCGAGGAGTTCATCGCCGGCGAGCCGAGCGTGATGATCCTCGGCGACAACATCTTCTTCGGCCAGAACTTCGGCCAGATGCTGCGCAACGCCCACGCCCGCGAGCACGGGGCGACGGTGTTCGGCTATCCGGTGCACGATCCGGAACGCTACGGCGTCGTCGAGCTGAGCGTCGACAACCGGGCGCTGTCGATCGAGGAGAAGCCGGCCGCGCCGAAGTCCAACTTCGCGGTCACCGGCCTCTACTTCTACGACGGCCGGGCGAGCCAGCTGGCCCGCACCCTGTCCCGCTCAGCGCGCGGCGAGCTCGAGATCACCGCCCTCAACCAGCTCTACCTCGAAGCCGGCGAACTGCACGTCGAGCTGCTCGGCCGCGGCTTCGCCTGGGAGGACGCCGGCACCCACGACAGCCTGATCCAGGCCGGCGAGCTGATCCGCACCTTCGAGCAGCGGCAAGGCCTGCGCATCGGCTGCATCGAGGAAATCGCCTTCAGCAAGGGCTGGATCGACGCCGCCCAGCTGGCCGAGCTCGGCCGCGTCCAGGCGAAGAGCGAATACGGCCGCTACCTGCGCGAGCTGGCCGAACGGCCGCCGACCGGCGAAGGCGCGGAGTAGCCGGCAGAGCCGGAACGCCCCCTCCGTCTCGGCGCGCGATGGCGCGCCGATCCACCTCCCCCGCTGGGCGGTGGAGGATCTGAGTGCAAGATGCTCCACCGCTTTAGCGGGGGAGCTGTCGGCGAAGCCGACTGAGGGGGCGTTGCAGCGCCGCCGCACCTGGGACGCTGGGAGAAGTTCAGCATGTCGGAAGCATCGCCTCAGATCGCCGTCGTCGCCGGCGGCGGCTCCGGGATCGGCCGGGCCTGCGCGCTGCGGCTGGGCGCGGCGGGCTGGCGGGTGATCGTCGTCGGCCGCGACGCCGACAAGCTCGCCGCCACCGTCACGCAGATCGCCGCGAGCGGCGGCGACGCCGAAGCCTTCCAGGCCGACGTGCGCGACTGGGAGCGGCTGGCCGAGCTCGCCGCCGTGGTCGAGCCGGCGGGCCTTGACCTGCTGATCAACAGCGCCGGCGGGCAGTTCGCCGCCCCGGCGGCCGAGCTCACGCCGAACGGCTGGCGCGCCGTGGTCGACACCAACCTGACCGGCGCCTTCTATCTGTCGCGCCAGCTGTTCCCGGCGCTGCGCCGGCGCCAGGGCGCGGTGGTGCACGTCGTCGCCAACCTCTGGCAGCGCGGCGCGGCGGGCTACGCCCATTCGGCGGCGGCGCGGGCCGGCGTCGTCAACCTGACCAAGACCCTGGCGGTCGAGTGGGCCGAGCACGGCGTGCGGGTCAACGCCGTCTCGCCGGGCATGACCGACACCGAGGGCCTGCAGCGCTATCCCAATCGCGAGGAGACCCTGGCCCGGGTGCCGCTGCGCCGCGCCGCCAGCGCCGACGAGGTCGCCGAGGCGATCCTGTTCATGGGCCGGTCCGGCTACATCACCGGCGAAGTGCTGACCATCGACGGCGGCCTGCAGCTGGTGAGCTAAGGCAAGCGCATCCAAGGTTCGTCATCCCGGACGGCCTGCAAGGCCGATCCGGGACCCAGGAGCGTGCGCACCGCCCTGGGTCCCGGCGCTCCGCTACGCTACGGCCGGGATGACGAAGAGGGTTTGGAGCCGCTACTCCGACGACGCCGTGCGCAGCAGCGCCGCCTTGAGCGCGCCCAGTAGGCCGAGGGCCTCACCGGACGCGCGGCCGCACCACCACGCTGGCCGCGCAGACGTCGGCCGGCAGGTCGATCAGCGCGCGGAACACCTCGGCCACCGAGCTGAAGCGCGAGCTCGGCCGCTGGCGCGGATCGAGCCCGAGCGCTGTCGCCCGGGCGGCGCGGGCGATGATCTCCGGATCGTCCCAGGCCGCCTCGCCTTCGACCATCTGCCCGGCGCGCACGATGGTGACGCTGATCCCCTGCGGCTCCAGTTCCTGCTGCAGCGACAGCGAGAACCGCTCCAGCGCGGCCTTGGTGGCGGCGTAGATGGCGAGCCCGGGGTAGGCCTGGCCGACCGCGCCGCTGCTGACGTTGAAGATCTGGCCGCCGCGCCGCATCAGCGGGATGGCGGCGCGGGCGCAGAACACCGCGCCGGTCAGGTTGGTGCTCACCGAGCCGACGATCTCGGCGTCGGCGGCCTCGGCGACCTCGACGTGGTCGACCTGGGCGGCGTTGTTGATCAGCACGTCGATGATCGGATGGCGCGCGGCGATCACCGCGAAGGCGGCGCGCACCGAGTCCGGCGATCCGACGTCGCAGCGGACCGCCATCGCCCGCCCGCCGATCTCGTCGGCGACGGCCTGCAGCTTGGAAAGCGTGCGGCCGAGCAGCACCACGAGGTCGCCGTCGGCGCCCAGGCGGCGCGCCAGGGCGCGGCCCAGACCGCTCCCCGCCCCGGTGATGACCACCACTTTCGACAAATTCGAGCTCCATCGCCGCGACTGTCCGGACGCGGGCGCATGGTTCACCCGCCGCGGCGGCCAGGACAAGCGTGGCGGAGCCATCCCGGCCAAAGAAAAAGCCCGCCGTCGCCGGCGGGCTTTTCCGAAACCTGTGGCTCGAACGAAGCGCCTAGAGCTCTTCGTTGATCAGGGCGACCTGGTAGAAGCCGTTGCCCTGCAGGTCGTTCATCACCGACATGAACTCGCCGTAGCGGACGGTCCGATCGGCGCGGATGTAGACCCGCTGCTCGGTCGGCGCCTTGCTCGGGTCCTTGCGGGCGAGCACGGTCGACAGGTCGCCGCTCAGACGGTCAAGCGCGGTCGCCTGATCGCCGATGTAGATCTGGCCGCCTTGCTGGATGTTGACCAGCACCGGCTCTTCGACCTTCGCGCCCGGGGGCGGCGGGATCGCCGGCGGCAAGTCCAGCTTGATGGACACGGTGGCGGCCGGAATGGACACCATGAAGATGATCAGCAGAACTAGCATCACGTCGACGAACGGCGTCACGTTGATGTCGCTGTTCTGGCCGAGGTCGAAGCGATTGCTTCCTCCGCCCGCCAGCTTTGCGGCCATGTGATTTCCTTCCCTGGGGCGCGGCTCTCCGGCCCGGCTCTAAGCTGATCGACCATTGGCAAGGGGCAAACAGATTGTAAAGGCCTAAGCGTTTGCATGGCTGCGACGGCGTCGTCGCGTCGCGCAATCGGCCGGTCCGGCGCGCGGTTCGGGCAGGACTCCGAGAACCGCGTTTTCGTCTACGCAACCAACGCGGGCGGCAAAAACCCGCGCGTCGCCGGACTAATTATGCCCGCGCGTCAATAAAACACTGTTCACCTCTTTGGGCTATCTAAGCGCCGGGCTGGTCTTCTGGCCCATGGGAGAAACCGTTCCGTGAGGCTTAGAATGAAGCTCCAAACCACCCTGGCGGCCGCCGCCGCCATTCTTTCCATCGCCTCGGCCGCTGCGGCCGAACCTGTGGTCGCCAAGCTGCAAGCCAGCACCGCCGGTGCGGTGAAGCCGGTCGCCGGCGGCGCCGTGTTCGAGTGCCTGGGCGACGTCTGCGCCAGCCGTGCGCCGAGCGCCGACACCGCGTCGATTCGCGGCTGCAAGGAGCTGGCCCGTCAGGTCGGCGGCGTGAACACCTTCGGCCCGTCCTCGAAGCCGCTGTCGGCCGACCAGATCGCCAGCTGCAACGAGTCGGCTCGCAAGTAGGCGCCGACGCGCGCCCGGCCCGCGGCGCTCCGCCGCGGCCGGGCGTTCCGTTCTCGAAAGTCCCGCGATCGCCGGTTCAGCCGGCCCGCGACGGACGCGCCGCATAGGCGCGCACGAATGCCGCCGAGACCTCTTCGGCCAGGCCGCGAAGCTCGATGTGGCGGCTGTCGCATCCCCTCATCTGATCCTGGTGCAGCACCGCCAGCAGCAGCGGCGACAGCAGCATCAGCGCCGCGGCCCGCAGGTCCGCCTGGATCATCTCGCCGCGTGCGGCGTGCTGCTCCAGCCGTTCGACCAGGGCGTCGACCGCCGGATCGATGATGTGCGCCAGCGCCAGCGGACTGACCTGCGGATCGCCCAAGCCTTCGCAAAGACTGGCGGCCATCACGTCGCCCAGCCGCACCGCGGCGCCGGCCTGCATCCCCACCACCAAGGCGTGGGCGAAGTCGCGCATCGAGACGGCGAAATCGCCGTTGGCCTGCGACACCTGTCCGAGACGCGCCTCGCCGCGCCGGCGGTACTCCTCGAGCAAGGCGGCGACGACGCCGGTGCGGTCGCCGAAATAATGCTGCAGGGTCGGCGCGGTGACATCCGCCGCGACCGCCAGCTGCCGCAGGCTGGGCCGTTCCTGATCGAGACGCGCAAAGCGCGGCAACATGCGGTCCAAGAGCTCGCGCCGCTTGGAGTCATAGTCCGCGTTCTTGACGCCCTTGGCCCTCGGCAACCCCGTCCGCTTTCTGCCACACGCGTGCGGTACATCGCGCCGCGATTCGTAAGGACGATAAGGCGCCGCCGCCGCCCAACCAACCGGGACGTGTGCCTCGGCCATTTGAGCGTCCCCCGCGCATCGCTCGTTTTCTATTGTATATAGAATGACTTAGAGATCGCCCAAAAGCGGCGACCAGCCCAGCGGGATCCTCCACCCGGCCCTCCACAGGGGCTTCCATCCGTCTCTGGCGGAAGAACCTCGGACCTCGCCGGCTGTTCCCTCCGGCCCAGGTCGGGGGTCAGCCCCTCAGCACCGGCGCACCGGTCCGGGGATTGGTCAGGGTGACATTCTCCGCGGCCTGGATCCGCCAGACGCCGTCGCGCTCAGTGACCACCGCCAGGATCAGCGTGTCGACCTGGTGCGGGCCTGCGGGATGCGCAGCGCCGGTCGTCAGGCGGCTCCAGAAGTGGACGGTCGCCACCCCGTCGGCGGCGCGCGTCAGCGCTGAACCCGCCATCCTTGATCCGGCTCCCGCACCAGCCGCGGGGTCGGCAGGCCGAGATGCTCCGCCAGGAAGTCGACGAACACCCGCACCCGCGCCGGCAGCGGCCCGCGCTGCCCGAGGTAGATGGCGTGGGTGTCTTCCAGGTCTCCCGGATTGAAGTCTTCAAGCACCGGCACGAGCCGCCCGGCTTCGATGTCCTCATAGACGTGAAACAGGCCGAGCCGCGCGAGCCCGACCCCGCCGACGGCCAGTTGCCGGGCGGTCTCCCCGTCGCTCGCCCGGGCGACCAGCGGCGGTGAGATCGTCTCCTCACGTCGGCCGTGCTGGAACGGCCAGGCGCCGACGCTGCGCCGAAAGGTCCAGCCGAGGCCGAGGTGATCGGCGAGGTCCGCCGGGACCGCCGGCGTTCCGTGCCGGGCGAGGTAGGCCGGGGCGGCGACGACCACCATCCGGCTGGTCCCCAGCTTGCGGGCGACGAGGCTGGAATCGCGCAGCGGCCCGACCCGGATCGCCACGTCCGCCCGCTCCTCCATCAGGTCGACGACGGTGTCGGAGAGGATCAGGTCGACCGTGACCTCCGGATGCTGGGTCATGAACCGCGACAGCAGCGGGGCGACATGCATCCGGCCGAACGGCACATTGCTGTTGACCCGCAGGTGGCCGCGCGGCGCGGCGCCGGCGGAGGCCTCGCGCTCGGCCTCGGCCATGTCCGAGAGGATCCGCACCGCCCGGTCGTAGTAGGCCTCGCCCTCCGGCGTGAGCTGCAGCCTGCGCGTCGAGCGGTTGATCAGCCGGGTCGCGAGCCGCGCTTCCAGCCGCGACACCAGCTTGCTGGCGCCGGACGGCGTCAGCCCGAACTCCCCCGCGGCGGCGGAGAAGCCGCCGAGCTCGACCACGCGGCGGAAGACCTCCATCTCCCCCGATCGATTGACGACGAGCCGCGGCATTGTGGAATTCACCTCACAAGTGAGTTGACCAGATGACCTCTAAATCAACTCGCCCCCGGACGTCATCTATCGCTCCGTCAAACAAGCGGAGCCGTCATGCCTGTCGCTGTCCTCGCCCTCACCGCGGGCGCCTTCGGTATCGGGACCACCGAATTCATCATCATGGGCCTGCTGCTGCAGGTCGCCGCCGACATGCACGTCTCGACGCCCACGGCGGGGATGTTGATCTCCGGCTATGCGCTGGGGGTGTTCGCCGGCGCGCCGCTGCTGACGCTGGCGACCCGCACCCTGCCGCGCAAGCAGGTGCTGCTCGGGCTGATGGTCATCTTCACCCTGGGCAACGCCGCCTGCGCGCTGGCGCCCAGCTACGGCCTGCTGATGGCCGCCCGGGTGCTGACCTCGCTGGCGCACGGCGCCTTCTTCGGCGTCGGCTCGGTGGTCGCGGCGGGCCTGGTCGCGCCGGAGCGGCGCGCCTCGGCCATCGCGACGATGTTCGCCGGCCTGACGATGGCGACCCTGGTCGGCGTCCCCTTCGGCGCCTGGATCGGGCTGGCGTTCGGCTGGCGCGCGGTGTTCTGGGCGGTGGCGGCGATCGGCCTGGTCGCCATCCTGGTGCTGGCGCGCTTCGTGCCCCGCGAGGCCGGCGGCGAGACCGCGGCCGCCCCGATCCGCGAGGAGCTGGCGGTGCTGGCGCGGCCGCAGGTGCAGCTGGCGCTGGCGATGACCGTGCTCGGCTTCGCCGGCGTCTTCGCGGTCTTCACCTACATCCAGCCGACCCTGGCGCAGATCACCGGCTTCTCGGTCCAGGCGATCTCGGCGGTGCTGCTGGTGTTCGGCCTCGGCGTTTCGATCGGCAACCTGGCCGGCGGGCGCTTCGCCGACCGCAACCTCGCCCTGTCGCTGCCGGCCACCCTGGCCCTGCTGATGGTCGTGCTGCTCGGCCTGGCGCTCGCGGTGCACAGCCAACTGCCCGCCGTGGTCCTCGTCGGCCTGCTCGGCGCGGCCGGCTTCGCCACCGTCGCGCCGCTGCAGCTGCGGGTGCTGGAGGCCGCCGGCCCGGCCGGCCAGACGTTGGCCTCCAGCCTGAACATCGCCGCCTTCAACCTCGGCAACGCCCTGGGCGCCTGGGCCGGCGGCCAGGCCATCGCCCACGGCCCCGGACTGGCCAGCCTGCCGCTGGTCGGCGCCGGACTGACCGCGGCCGGGCTCGGGCTCGCCCTGCTCGCCGCCCACGGCGAGCGGCGGGCCCGCGTCTGCGCCGCCTGACATCCCTGCAGATCCAAGACCTCAACGGAGAAACGACGATGGAATACCGCTCGCTGGGCCGCTCCGGCCTGAAAGTCCCCGCGCTGAGCTTCGGCACCGGCACCTTCGGCGGCCAGGGCCCGCTGTTCGCCGCCTGGGGCGACAGCGACGAGCGCGAGGCGCGCCGGCTGATCGACATCTGCCTCGAGGCCGGCGTCACCCTGTTCGACACCGCCGACAACTACTCGAACGGCCTGGCCGAAGAGCGGCTCGGCCAGGCGCTGCGCGGCCGCCGCGACCAGGCCCTGATCTCCACCAAGACCAGCCTGCCGCTGGGCGACGGGCCGGGCGACTGGGGCTCCTCGCGCCACCGGCTGATCCGCGCGGTGGACAATTCGTTGCGGCGGCTGGGGACCGACTACATCGACCTGTTGCAGTTGCACGCCTTCGACTCGAACACCCCGATCGAGGAGGTCGTCCAGACGCTCGACCAGCTCGTCCGCGACGGCAAGGTCCGCTACGTCGGCGCCTCGAACTTCTCCGGCTGGCAGCTGATGAAGTCGCTGGCGGTCGCCGATCGCCATGGATCGCCGCGCCACGTCGCCCACCAGGTCTATTACTCGCTGGTCGGCCGCGACTACGAGTGGGAGCTGGCGCCGCTGGCTCAGGAGGAGGGAGTCGGGGCGCTGGTCTGGAGCCCGCTGGGCTGGGGTCGGCTGACCGGCCGCATCCGCCGCGGCCAGCCGCTGCCGGCCCAGAGCCGGCTGCACGACACCGCCCAGTTCGGCCCGCCGGTGGACGAGGCGCGGCTGTATGAGGTGGTGGACGCCCTGGCGGCGGTCGCGGCCGAGACCGACCGGACGATCCCGCAGGTGGCGATCGCCTGGCTGCTGACCCGGCCGACGGTCTCCTCGGTGATCATCGGCGCGCGCAACGAAGCGCAGCTGCGCGACAACCTCGGCGCGGTGGGCTGGTCGCTGAGCGCCGAGCAACTGGCCCGGCTCGACCGGGCCAGCGATGTGACGCCGCCCTATCCCTACTACCCGTACCGGACGCAGGAGGGCTTCGCGAAGCTCGCCGGCAAGGCATAGGCTGGCAACGCGGCCAGGCGCCAAGCGCCTGGCCGCTGTGTCGCATCGGACGTCGAGCGCTAGCTCAGGATGACGATGGAAACCCGGCGGTTCTGCGCCCGGCCTTCCTGCGAATCGTTCGGCGCCACCGGCGAGGCTTCGCCGTAGGAGATGGTCGCCATCCGGTTCAGCGCGACGCCCTGCTGGCTCAGGTAGCGGCGGACGGCCTCGGCGCGGGCTTCGCCGAGCTTCTCGTTGTAGTCCTCGGGGCCGCTGGCGTCAGTGTAGCCCTGGATCTCCAGGTAGACGTTGCGGTTCTCGCCCTTCAGCCGCTGCACCAGCTCGGCCAGACGCTGCTCGGCCTCGGGCGACAGGGCATGGCGATCGACCGGGAACTTCACCGAGTCGTCCGACAGCACCACTTCATAGAGGAACTTGCCTTCGGCCAGCTTGTGCGCGGCCTTGGCGCGCTCCAGCGCCTCGCCGGCGGTGCCTTCGACGCGGGTGGTGTGCTCTTCCGCCACCGCAATGTTCTCGCGCACGAAGCGGTGGCTGGCGCAGCCGCTGGTGACGAGGCCGAGCGCGACCAGGGTCGCGCCGATGGCGGTGGTTCGAAGCATGGCGGCATTCTTCATCAGTCTCTCCAATTTCTGATCGACCCGCCCCCGGCGTGGCCGATAGCGCAGCTTGAAAAAGGAGAGTCCGGTTTGGCGGTGTGATGACCCGTCTTTGTCCGGAAGGTGGCGCTTCGCCGAATCGCCGCCGCAAATGGGGCGAAGCGCGGCGCTCCGCGCCACGATGCTGACGCCAGCCGGTGGTCTTCAAGCGTCACTGGGGGTCACCCCCGACCGACGTTCAGGAGCCTTATGACCGGGGGAGCGCCACCACCAGCGAAAGAGGTCCGGCTGCGCCGCCGGACGCGGCGCGCCCGGCTGGCCGCCGGCGCCACGACGCTGGCGATCCATGGCCTGATCCTCGCCGTGGTGGTGTTCGCGACGCCCGCGAGCCCGCCGCTCGCGCCCGAGCCGCCCGTGATCCAGCTGCTGCTGGTCGAACCGCCGCCGCCTCCCCCGCCGCCGCCGACGCTGGCCCCGGTCGCCGAGGCCGACCCCGCGCCGAAGAAGGCCGGCGCCGCCGGTCCCAAGACCCCGGCGCCGCCGAAGCCGGCGAAGACCAAGCCCCCGCCGCCGCAGCGCAAGGTGGCGAAGCTCGCGCCCACCGACGTGCCGCCGCGCCTGGTCCCGCCGGACCCGCCGAAGCAGGTCACCGAAGTGGCGGTGAGCGCCGCCGAACTCGCCAGGGCCACCACCGCCGAGAGCGAAGGTTCGGGGTCCGGCGGCCTCGGCGCGGAGGGCGACGGCGCCGGCGGCGGCGGCACCGGCGCAGGCGCCGGCGGCCGCTGCGACATGGTCCGGCGGCTGCAGAAGGCGCTGCGCGACGACGACAGCGTGCGCGCGGCGCTGGCCCGCGCGCGGCGCGCCCCCGGCTTCGCCGGCCGGCCGCTGATGGTCTGGAACGGCGACTGGCTCCAGCACGGCGACGAAGAAGGCAAGGGCCTGGCCAGCGTGCGCCAGGCCATCGCCGTGGAGGTCGGGTTCGCGCCCAAGTCCTGCCGCACCCAGGCGATGCGCGGCCTGGTCGTGCTGTCGCTCGCCGACGGACCGGGCGCGCAGCGGGTGGTGCTGGGCGCCGGATCCTGGCGCTGGTCGGACCTGCTGCACGCCCGCTGATCCCCGTCGCCGCGCGCCTCGCGGCGAGCCTTCCCGCCCCGCGCCAAATGTGACCCGCCGGGCGGCCGCCGTTCGGAACGATCCCGGGCGGTCGGGGTTTGGCCCGTCGCCGGCGCGCACCCCAGGCGTGCGCCGGCGAGGATCAGGAAGGATGCGACATGAGTGACTGGTACAAGGGTGGTCGCGACGCCGAACGGGGCCGCGATCGGGGGGAAATCCGCGAGGGTCGCGAGTTCGGCGGACAGCGCCGGCGGGACCCCCGTCTCGACGAGCAACGCAGTTTCGAGGAGCACCCCGGCCCGAGCTACGGCGAAGCCGGCCGGGACCGCCGCAGGGAGTTGCGCGAAGAGCTTCAGGCCGCGCGGCGCGAGCACGACCGCGAATACGGCCGCGGCGAAACTTGGCGGGCTCAGCCCTACGACGAGCGCTACGGCCGCGAGGGCCGCGGCCAGCAGGACTGGGGCCACTCCGCCTACGCCGAACGCCATGACCAGCGCTACGGCGACGACTACGCCCGCGAAGGTCGCGGCGTGGTCGGCGTCAACGAACCGGTGCGGCGGGTGACCGACGGCGAGGCGGACTCCGGCTGGCGCTCAAGCATGAGCATGGGCGAGCACCGCGGCCGCGGGCCGAAGAACTACACTCGGTCCGACGAGCGCATCCGCGAGGACATCAACGACCGGCTGAGCGACGACTCCTGGCTCGACGCCTCGGACATCGAGGTCGTGGTGACCAACTGCGAAGTCACGCTCACCGGCCTGGTGCACACGCGCGAGGACAAGCGCCGGGCGGAGGACATCGCCGAGCGAGTCAGCGGCGTGCAGCACCTGCAGAACAATCTGCGCGTCCATCCGCCACGGGAGTTCCCGGCCGTGACCTGAGCCGGACGCGAGCGCGGGCGGCGCGCCTGGACGCGCCGCCCTTCGCCCCGTTCGGTGCGTCTACCGCTGCGCCAGCAGCACCTGCGGCGCGTAGGACGAGCCGTCGTACAGCGCCGTGACCATCGGTGCGTCGAGCTGGGCCACCGAGCGATGGGTCAGCTCCGCGACGCAGCGGTCGGCGGCCGCGCTCCGTTGCAGCGTCAGCTTGCCGCCGTTGGCCTCGCAGAACACCTCGGCCCGGTAGTGGATCCGCTCCAGGGCGTCCTGCGCCCCGTCCGCGTTCGCCAGGTTGAGGTCCGAGATCCTCACCCGGATCTGGCCGTCTTCGGCATGCGCTACGGTCGCCGCACCCAGGAAAGCAGATGCGGACAACGCAGCGCACAGGATGGTGCGCGTCATCGCCGTAATTCCTTCTGATTGCCGACTGTCGCTGCCCCGAGCAGCGGGCGAACGCTAACAGCGTCCGCCCGGCCGACAACTCACGAATTGCGGCTGATGCTTAGAGAAAGATGTCGCGGTTCTCGGCGCTGTTACACGCCGGCCCCGCGCTCAATTCCCGTTGGGCGCCGGCGCGGTGGCGCTGGCCGGCACGCCCTGGCTTTCCGCCGCCGGGGCGAACGAGGGCGGCGCCTCGGCCAGCGCCCGCGGCGAGGCGTCGGCGATCGCCACCCGTCGCTGCTCGCCGACGCTGTTGATGGCGTCCTGCTCGCAGGACGGCGCCGTCCCGGTCGCGCCCATGTTGGCTGCGCCGAGTTGCCGGCAGAGGTCCTGCGCGGTCAGCCGCACGCGCTGGCTCAGCATGGCGCGGCCGGACTCGGTGGTCAGGTCGAGGTCGCGGTAGCTGACCACCGCCGAGATGCTGCGGGCGCTCGGGCCGACGCCGTGGCGGCCGACGACGGTCAGCTCCTCCACCGTCTGCTGCGCCAGCGCCGGCGTCGCCGCCACAGTGACGCCGGCGATCAGCGCGGCGCGGAGCCAGAGAACGGATGAAGCGGCAGGCTTGAGCATGTTGGGTCCTTCCAGCCAGGACGCCGATCCCATCCGCGCCGCCGGCGCAGCATGCGACAGCGTTCCTCCAGTAAAGCCGGCAACCGCCTAGGCCGGATGAAGTTCCAGGCCTCCGGCGTCCGGGCGCTAGGCGACCGCCGCCTGGATCTGCACCGAGCGCAGGTAGGCCAGCCGATCCTCCAGCACGCTGTGCGAGACGCGGCCGTGCAGCGGGCTGGAGCCCTTGCCGGCCTCGCGCAGTTCGAGCTCGGCCCGCTGGACCTGGGCCTGGAACGCCGCCGCGTCCATGCTCTGCACGATCCGCAGCAGGTCCATCAGCAGGACCGCATGCACTGCGGAATCGTGCGCCATCAGGTGGAGTTGCTGCGGATTGTGACGGTCGTCCATCGTCGTCCTCACGGTCTGGCTTCGCCGAGGTCGCGGGCGGGACGCGCTCGCGCGCGACGGCTGCGCCGATGATGGCTCACAACCGCGCCCTTCCGACGCGCCACACGAACTTATGATCTTCAGCCGGCCCGCGGCCCCCGCTCAGGTCAGCACCTGGACCTCGTGCATGGTGTGCAGATTGGCCTCGCGGACCTTCGCGCCGGCCTCGTCGTAGAGGAACGGCAGGGTGGCGTAGCGTCGCCCGCGGGTGACCGGCGTCGCCTCGTGCAGCAGCGAGCAGGAGAACACCACCGCCCCGCCGGTCGGCGGCCGGTAGGTGCGCCGGCCGAACTCCGGAAAGCGCAGGTCGCCGCCCTCGAACTCCTCGGCGTTGAGGTTGATCGACACCGCGAACCGCCGGTGGGCGGTGCCGGGCGTGGTGTTGTCGCGATGCGGCAGGAAGAAGCCGCCGCCCTCGGCGTCGTAGCAGGCGACGATGTAGCGCTCGATGTAGCCGGCGCGGAACTGGAAGGCCTTCTCGATCTCCGGCAGCAGCCGCTGGACCAGGCGCGCACGCAGCTGCTGCTGCAGCGGGCCGTCGGGGATCGCGGCGTCCATCCGCCGCTTCATGAAGTTGAACACTCCGACGGTCCTGCCGTCCCGCTCCTGCATCACGCCCGAGGGCGACCCGCCGGCCGCGTCGTAGCAGGCGATCAGCTGGCGGCAGAAGCTCGGCTCGAGCACCCGAGGGACGATCAGCACCGGCGCATGGAGCGTCGTGCCGGCGTGGGCTTCCGGCGCACCGAGCGCCGCCACGCGCTCGAGCACCGCGGCGGTGTCGGCCAGCGGCAGGGCGCCGAGGATCCGCATCGACGGATCGATCGCCACCACCTGCGGCGACAGCCGGCCGTCGCCGTCGGCCGCGCCGTAGAGCCGGCGGATCTGTCCCTCGGGATCGTGGAACCAGCGGATCCCGTCCTCCGCCTGCTCCGCCGCCGCGAAGCTCGCCGCATCCGGCAGCACGCCGAACACCAGCAGCCGCTCGTCGCTCAGCAGCCGCCGGCGCTCGGCGACGGCGGCCAGCGCCGCCTCCCGTTCCGGTGACGGCTCGGGCAGGAACAGCAACAGCAGGTAGCGGCCGCCGAGACTGCCGAAGGCGAAGCGCGGGTTCACCGGCGAAGGCGCGGTGAACAGCGGGGCGGGCGTGCCGGGAATGAGCGACATGGCGTTGCGATCGGGACCGTCGGCTCAGGCGGCGAGCCCGACGCCGGCGTCGAGCCCCTGCAGCGCCCGCTTGAGCGCGAGCATGGTGCCGTAGCGGCTCTGCACCGACTGGGTCTCGAAGCGCAGCGCCGTGCGCTCGGAGACCCCGGCCAGGGCGGCCAGACGCGCGATCGTCAGGCCGTGCGCCTCGCGACGGCGGCGGCATTCCTGCGCCGTCACTGCTCGACGGTCCCGCGCGCGTCGCGTTTCAGACCGCGGAAGAAGTGGACGAAGCGCCAGACGAAGGCGAGCGCCAGGACGGCGCTGAGCGCATAGAGAACGACAAGCGGCATGTGCATCGGCCGACCCCTCAAAGTGGAGACCAGGATCGGTGGGCGGTGGGGCGACGGAGGGCTTGCCTGTTGCGCAGGGTGCGCGTGGCTCTCCATGTCCGATCCTGGGCTCCGCGGCGAGGGATGCGACCGCCGGCGGGGCGGGACAAGTATAAGAAGCTTATAAGTTTTCCGCCGCACCGCGGCCCGGCATAAGGAACCCATAATTGACGCGTCCCGCCGCTTGGGGCCGTTTGGGGGACGCCCGCCTCCCCCGGGTCGGGTCGGAGCGTGGCGGCGCGCCCCCAAGGAGCCTCCCTCCGCGGGGCGCGTCGTCCGCCAGCTGCAGTTGGAGCCCGCCGTTTGCCCGTTCGGATGCGACCGCTCTGGCGATACTCCGCGGCCCTCGGCATCGTGCTGGTCAGCACCGGGCTGTCGGAGATCCTCTACCGGCTGACCGAGAGCACGCGGCTGTCGCTGGTCTTCCTCTCCGGGGTGCTGCTGGCGGCCTACACCCTGGGCTCGGGGCCGGCCTATTTCGCCGCCCTGTTGGCCTTCGCCATCTACAACTTCTACCTCGTCGATCCGCGCTTCAGCGTGACCCTGGGCTCGGCGGACGATCTGCTCACCTTGGTGGTGTTCCTCGGCGTGGCGATGCTGACCGGCAACCTGACCGGCCGGGTGCGCGACGAGGCCGCCAAGGCCCGCGCCCGGGCCGAGACCACCGCGGCCCTGTTCGACGCCACCCGCGACTTCTCGGCCTCCGGCGACGAGCAGATCATCCGCCAGCGGCTGGCGGCGCACCTGGCGGCCGCGGCCAAGGGCCCGGCCTTCGTGCGCGCCGACGGCGCGCTGACCGCCGCGCCGGCGAACCTGGCCCTCTCGGCGGAGCTGGCGCGCGCGGCCGACGCCGCGGCCGAGGCCGGCGCCGCCGGCGAGATCGAGACCCGCCGGGTCGAGGGCTGGTCGTTGCGGCCGCTGGTCGCCGACGGCGTGCCGCTCGGCCTCGCCGCCTGGCGCCCGGCGTCCGCCTGGGCCGCCCAACCGGACCAGCAGCCGCTGTTCGAGATCCTGGTCGACGTCGGCGCCGCGGCGATCGCCCGCGCGCAGCTCGCCGCCGCCCACGCCGAGGCCGAGGCGCGGGTGCGCACCGACCAGCTGCGCGACGCGCTGCTCTCGTCGATCTCGCACGACCTGCGCACCCCGCTGGCGGTGATCGTCGCCAGCGCCAGCAGCCTGCACGAGTTCGGCGACACCTTCGACGAGCCGACCCGCCGCGACCTCGCCGGGACCATTCAGGAGGCGGCCGACCGGCTCAATCTCTACGTCGGCAACCTGCTCAACATGACCAAGCTGGAGGCCGGCGCGCTGGCCGTGCAGCAGGCGCCGTTCAGCCTCGGCGAGGTGGTGGAGCGGGTCGTGCGCCGGCACGCCCTGGCCGGCACCCACCCGCTGACCGTCACCGCGGCGCCCGGCCTGCCCGAGGCGCTCGGCGACCCGGTGCTGTTCGAGCAGGCGCTGGCCAACGTCGTCGAGAACGCGCTGCGCCACACCCCGCGCGGCGCGGCGGTCGAGCTCGCCTGCGAGGTGAAGGGCGATTGGGTCGTCGTCCGGGTCAGCGACCATGGCCCCGGGGTTGCGCCCGCCAACCTCGCGCGCATCTTCGACAAGTTCTTCCGCGCCGAGGGGGTGAAGGCTTCCGGCGCCGGGCTCGGGCTGTCGATCACCCGCGGCCTCGTCGAGGGCATGGGCGGCCGGGTCAAGGCCCGCAACCGCAAGGGAAAGGAGGCCGGCTTGACCGTATCGCTCGCGCTTCCGCTGGCCACATGATGGAGCCGCAGGGCCGCCTGCTGCTGGTCGACGACGAGCCGCCGATCGTCCGCGCGCTGACGCCGGCGCTGACCGCCGCCGGCTACGTCGTGGAGACCGCCGGCACCGGCGAGGCGGCGCTGACGCGGATGGCCGGCGAACCCTGCGACGTGCTGATCCTCGACCTCGGCCTGCCGGACATGGACGGCAAGGAGGTGATCCGGCGGGTGCGCGAGTGGTCGGAAACGCCGATCATCGTGCTCTCGGCGCGCGACCTGGAGGCCGAGAAGATCGCCGCCCTCGACCTGGGGGCCGACGACTTCGTCAACAAGCCGGTCGGCGTCGGCGAGCTGCTGGCCCGCATCCGCGCCAGCCTGCGCGGGCGCGAGCGGCGCTTCGCCGCCCAGCCACGGTTCGCGGTCGGCGAGCTGGAGATCAACTTCGCCACCCGCCGGGTGCTGATCGAGGACGAGGAGATCCGCCTGACGCCGCGTGAGTACGACCTGGTCCGCGCGCTCGCCCGCCACGCCGGCCGCGTCGTCACCCACCGCCAGGTGATCACCGCCGTCTGGGGCCCGGACGCCCAGGTCGACGCCCAGTCGGTGCGGGTGCTGGTCGGCCAGGTGCGCCAGAAGCTGGAGGCCGACCCCTCGTCGCCGCGGCTGCTGCTGACCGAGCCCGGCGTCGGCTACCGGCTGCGCGCCGACGACTGAGGCGGACAGGGCACGCCAGGAGGTCCCCGACTGCCCCAAAGACTCACCCAGGTTATTGTCAGGTGATACAAAGTGAACTGCTTCGCTGTTCGCAAGTTATCGTGGCACCCATGAGCGGAGGCTGTTCGATGCGCGAACTTGCAGGCAAGAGTTCCTTGGTCGCTATTGCGCTCGTCGCCCTGGCGCTCGGCGGCTGCGCTACGACGAAATCCGTCAAACAGGCGCAAGCGACGGCCGACCAGGCCCTGTCCACCGCCCAATCCGCCGGGTCTGCGGCGCAGAACGCCCAAGCCTCGGCGGACTCCGCCAACGCCGCGGCGCAACGGGCGCAAGCGACGGCCGACCAGGCGAACCAGGCCGCCCAGAACGCCGCCGCCGCGGCCTCGCGCCCGCCCCCCTAAGGCTCCGCCCGGAAATCGCCGATCACGGCGCCGGGCGAACTGGTCACCTTCTGGCGCTTCAGCTGGCGGCTGGTGAACAGCCATTCGCCACCACGCTTCTCGTAGGTCTCGTAGTAGAAGCCCCAGCCGTGCAGCCAGTGGTCCTCGTCGCCCTGTTTCCACCAGATGCGGTCCTCCATCGCCCAGACGCCGGTGGCCCGGGTGCGCGACAGCAGGGTGATCTCCGGCGTGTGGGCGTGGTGCACCGAGACCTTGTCCTTCTGCAGCTCGGCCAGGCGCTCGGTGTTGGCCTTCGAGCCCTTCCACGGCTGCTCGCCTTCGTTGTTGGCCTCGTAGTCCGGCGCGTGCAGCGCCTCGTAGGTCGCCCAATCCTTGGTGTCCAAGGCGCGGATCCGGCGCGCCTTCAGGTGCTTGATCGCCTCGATGGCGATCATCCGCTCCAGGTCCGTCATCGGCTCGTGCATGGCCGCGTCCTCCCGAATGCCGACGTGGTCTCGCGCCACGTCCGGGAGAGAGTGTGCGGTCAGGCGGCCTGGCGCGCCACCACCGCCTCGACGACGTGGGCGCGATAGAGCACGGCCAGCAGGTCGGTCTGGGTGATCACCCCGACCAGCACCCGGTCGCGGTCGACCACCATCGCCTCGTGGGTCGCGCCGCTGGAGAGCAGCGGCAGCAGCGCCTGGATCGGCGTGCCCGGCCGGACCTTGTGCACGAAGGGGTCGAGCACCCGCGACACCGGCCGATCGCCGCCGGCCACCAGCTCGGCGCGACGCACCACGCCCACCACCCGGCGCGCGCCGTCGACCACCGGCGCGGTCCGCAGGTCGTGCCGCTGCAGGAAGGCCAGCGCGCTATGCGCCGTCTGCTCGAGGTCCACGGCGACGACGTCGCGGGACATGATGTCCTCGCAGCGGATCTGCGAATGCAGCCGGCGGTGGGCCTGCAGCTCCACCTGGCGGAACAGGGCGTCGAGGTCCTCGCGGCTGACGTCGAGCAGTTCGCCGTACTGCGCCAGCGCCGCGTCGAGGTCCGCCCCGGTGAAGCCGACCCGCTCGCCGGGCGGCCGGTCGCCGGTGGCGTGGGGACTGGTCTTCGCCGCGACCCGGTGCGGATAGGAGCGGCCGGTCAGGTTCAGATAGATCGCCGCGGCGACGGTGATCAGCAGCGAGCAGAGCGCCAGCGGAACCAGCGCCGTCGCATAGGCCGCCGCCGAGGCCGGCGCGGCCAGCGCCGCGCCCAGGGCGACCGCCCCGCCCGGCGGGTGCAGCGTGCGGGTGAGCAGCATGACGAGCGTCGCCACGCCGGCGGCGACGACCACGGCCAGCAGGGCGTGCGGAATCAACAGGCCGGCGGTCACCCCGACCAGGCCGGACAACAGGTTGCCGCCGATCACCGCGCGCGGCTGGGCCAGCGGGCTCGCTGGAATGGCGAACACCAGCACCGCCGATGCGCCGACCGGCGCGACCAGCAAGGGGACCGTCGAAAGCTGTCCCGTCGCCGCCAACCGGGCGAGCAGGCCAGTGAACGCCAGCCCCAGGGCCACGCCCAGCGCTGCGCGCGTCGCATCGCGCAGGCTCAGCGGCGCGCGCGCACGGGGAAACGCGAAACGGGCGCGGGTCATCGGGCGCCCAGAGCGCGGGCCGCAAAAGATGTGGGTTCTGCGGACAACCGCGCTCGATCCCAGGGTTAGAGCCGTTCGGATCCGATCAGGCGGGCAGCCTGATCAGGGAAGAGCTCTCTGCCCGATCACAGAGCCGCGCTCAAGGCGGAGGCTGTCAACGGGCGGCCTGGCGCGCCGCTTCGCCGCGGCGGCCGAGCCGGCCGCCGTAGACGATGAGTTCGACGCCCGCCGGAAGCCGCACGCCCCCGCCGCCCCGGCGAACGCCAAGACGGCGGCCCGGTCAGACGCGGGCGGACCCGCGCCAGTCCGAACCTGGACCGCTCCCCGCGCACGCCGGCGCGCCGTCTGTCGAACGGCTTGCCCGGTGGGCGCGGAGAACGGCGAGGACGTGAACGGACCGCCGGTCAGGCGGCCGAGCTCTAGCCTCGCTCGCCGGGTTGCGGGCGGGCCGCAGCCGCAGCCGCAGCCGCGGACGCACCCTGCGCCGCTTGGTTCGCTTGGTCGGCCGTGGCCTGCGCCCGTTGCGCCGCCTGGTTGGCCGCGTCGGCCGAAGACTGGGCGTTTTGCGCCGCAGACTGGGCCGCCTGAGCCGTCGACAGAGCCTGGTCGGCCGTAGCCTGGGCCTGTTTGACGGAATCCGTCGTGGCGCAGCCGCCGAGCGCCAGAGCGCCGACCGCCAGAACCACCAACGAGCTCTTGGTTACAAATTTGCGCATGAACAACCTCCGCTGCTGAATGCCTCAATTAACTTACGAACAGCAAAGCAGTTCACTTTGCATCGCGCGGCAATAACATGGGTGACTCTACGGAGGCGGAGGGTCGCCGCGGCCTGAGAACAATCCGCTAAAGGCCCCGCTTCGGCGGCTGCGGACGCCGGTCGACCCGGCCGCGAACCCCCGCACGGCCAAGCCTGAAACGCCCGTCGACGCCACGGCGACGGCGCCGGCGGAACCCTCGCGACCCGACCTTCCGGCGGCCGCAAGCCGGCCCGGAGGGGCGCCGATGCCCTTGAAATGTTTCGCGTCGCAGACAACCACGGCTTTAGCAGCCGCGTTCTTGCCACCTGCCACGACCGGCCCGCCGCGGCGCGGGACGCCGGCTCCGATCGCCTGTTCAGGACCGGACGCGCGCGCGGCCCGGAGGGTCCCCCGGGCCGGCGATCAGCAGCTCGGCCACGGCCCCGAAGTCGGCTTCGGGCGGCGGCGAATCGACGACGGAACCGCTGATCACAACGTGGTGACCGCACGCCCGCGGAGCCGCCGGGACAGCTTGGCCATAGAAATCAGCCCAAGCCATAGTACAGCTTGTTCCGTCGCCGATGTGCGTTCCGGGATGATCGGCGGGCTAGACGCCGGCCTGGGCAAGCAGCTTCTCGCTCTCGGACCACAGCCGCTCGACGGCGGCGGCGTCATCGGCCTGGGCGTGGGGGGCGTGCGGCTGGCGCTGGTGGAAGTAGCCGCCGCTGGTCCGGCCGGGCTCGTCGCCGGTCGCCAGCCACAGCAGCGCCTCGGCCGCCTCCTGCGGGGTCTTCATCGCGAAGGTGCGCATGTGCGCCTGCGCCTTCTCGTCGGCGTGGGTGATGAAGTTGGAGTCCACCGTGCCGGGGTGCAGGGCGTGGGCGACGATCCCGTCGCCGGCCAGCCGCCGGGCGAGGCCGCGGGCGAACAGCACGTTGGCGAGCTTGCCGCGGCAGTAGGCGAGGCCGGGGTGGTAGCTGGCGAGCCCCTGCAGGTCGTCGAAATCCAGCCCCGGGATCATCTCGCTGGCGTCCGACGAGGTGTTGATGATCCGTACCTCGCCCTTCGCCGCCTCGGCGGCGGCGCGGCGCAGCAGCGGCAGCAGCCGGGTGGTCAACAGGAACGGCCCGAGGTGGTTGCCGGCGAAGTTCTGCTCGAAGCCCTCGGCGGTGATCACCTTCTCCTTCGCCATGCCGCCGGCGTTGTTCAGCAGCAGGTCGATGCGGTCGGTGAGCCCGGCGATCTCGTCCGCCGCGCGGGCGGCGTCGGCCAGCAGCGACAGGTCGGCGCGCAGCATGACCGGCGCCGGGCCGCTCGCCGCCGCCTGGAGCTCGGCCGCCGCCGCGGCGCTGCGCTGCGGATCGCGGCCGACCGCGATCACCCGCCAGCCCTGCGCCGCCAGCGCCTTGGCCGCCGCCAGGCCGATCCCCGAACTCGCGCCCGTGACCAGCGCGACGCGCCCCGTTCCCGCCGCCATCTTCGGCCTCCCTTTCGTATTGGTCGCCTGCCATAGACCCGCAGCGGCCGCCGCACACGCGCGTTTTGCATGGATGGGGGGACGCCCCGGGAGTACCTGTTGGAGGTCATGTTCGAGCAGATCGCCTACCTCGGCCTTGTCGACGACGCCGAGATCGAACTGGACAAGGCCGCGCTGGACATCGCCGCCCTCGACCACCCCGAGGCGGACCTCGAACGCTACCTCGACGTGCTGGAGCAGATCGCCGGGCGGCTGCGGGCGCGCACCGCCACGGCCCGAGCGCCCGGCGAGCAGGCCGAGAGCCTGGCTGACGTGCTGGGGCTGGAGTTCGGCTTCGAGGGCGACCGCGAGACCTATGACGATCCGGCCAACGCCGACCTGATCCGGGTCATCGACCGGCGGCGCGGCCTGCCGGTGACGCTGTCGATCCTCTATGTGGCGCTGGCCCGCCGGGTCGGCTGGGTGGCGCACGCGCTGAACACCCCAGGCCATGTGCTGGTCGGCGTCGGCCAGCCGCGGGCGCTGCTGATCGATCCGTTCAACCGCGGCGCCTTCGTCGGCCGCGAGCAGCTGGCCAGCCTGTTGCTGACCGCCGAGGGGCGGCTCGACTCGCACGCGCCCGACCATGTCGCGCCGATGGCCAACCGCGCGGTGCTGACCCGGCTGCTGATGAACCAGGCGACCCGCGCCGAGCAGGCCCGCCGGCTGCCGCGGGCGCTGACGGTGCTGTCGCGGATCACCACCGTCGCCCCGGCCTACAGCCTGGCCTGGTGGGAGCGCGCCCGGCTGGAACAGGCGCTCGGCGACGTCCACGCCGCGCGGTTGAGCCTAAGCTCGATGCTGGAGACCACCCGCGACCCGGACCTGCGCGGCCACGTGGCCCAGGCGCTGGCGGCGCTGGCGGGGTGAACAATTCCCCCCCTCCCTTAATGGGGAGGGGACGACCGCGAAGCGGTCAGGGGTGGGGGAGTCAGGGGCCTGAACTCGGCGCCCGAGCCTGATCCGCCCATCCCCACCCTGCTCGCCTGCGGCGAGCTGTCCCTCCCCATTAAGGGAGGGAGCGCGCCTTACGCCCCGTGGATCGCGAAGTGCTCAGCCTTGGCGCCGGTGACGAAGCCGCGCAGGCCGCCGCTGAACTCCTGGAACTTCGGGGTCTGGGTGGCCGCCTTGTGCAGCTCGATCGTGTCCCAGGTGACGGCGAAGAACACCTTCGAGGGATCCTCGACGCCGCGGCCGAAGATGAACGACCGGCAGCCGGGGGAGTCGTCGATCACCGCCCGGGTGGCGGTCACATATTGCAGGAGTTCGTCTTCGCGGCCCGCGATGACATTCAGCTCGACCTGTTCGACGACCATGTCCGTCCCCTTGTTCTGATGGGGGCGAATGCGAGCCCTGCCGGGTGCGATCCGTCAAGCCTTTGGCCAGGCGCCAAAGGCCTCCTATCGGCCGGGCGATGGGGTGATGGGGACGGCCGCGCCGGCGTGCGCCGCAGCCGTCCCGCCCCCTCCCGCTTGCGGGTTATTTCGCGAGCTTCAGCCGCCTGCCGAAGAAGTCGGCCATCACCTGGAACGCCTCGCGCGATTCCGGCAGGTCGATGTTGTAGAAGAAGGCGTGGCCGAGCCCGTCCCACATGTGCAGATCGGCGTCGACGCCGGCCTTGACCAGCTCCCTGTGGCTGTTGACCGCCGCGCTCATCTCCATCGCCCGGGTCGCGGTGACCATCAGGGTCGGCGGGAAGCGCTTCAGCACGTCGGGGGCCAGCACCGGCGAAGCCAGCGGATTGGTCAGGTCGGCCTCGGCGAAGTAGTTGCGCGCGCCGGGCCCGGGCGGCAGCCCCTGGAACGGCCCGGCGAAGGCGCGGCTGTCGCCGCCCCAGCGGGCGTCGGCCGAGGCGCAGAAGATGCCGATCGCGCCGGGCAGCGGCAGGCCGGCCTTCTGGAACCAGGCCATCGCTTCGGCGGTCAGCAGGCCGCCGGCCGAGCAGCCGAAGATGCCGATGTCCTCGGGCTTATGGGTCTTCAGCAGCTCACGGTAGACCTTCTCGACGTCCTCGCTGGCCGCCGGGAAGCTGGTCTCCGGGGCCTGGCGGTAGGTGATGCTGACGATCTCCACCTGGGCCAGCGCCGCCAGCGGGATCGACTCCACCATGCCGGTGCCGTTGGCCGAGCCCATCACGAAGCCGCCGCCCGGCAGGTTCAGCAGGATCTTCTTCTTGTTGGCCGCCGGGATCGGCTTGACCGGGGAGACGCGGACCGCCTGCACGCCGGCGATCGTCGTCGGCGCCATGGTCACCGGATAGAGATCGGCGTGGTGCTTGATCGTCGGGGCCATGAACTCGCCGATCCGCGCGCGCATCTCGCCGGCCTTGCCCGCCTGGAGCGCGCGGTACATCTGCTCCTGCGGATCGGTGGGCTTGCGCGGCAGCGCGGCCTTGGCCTTCTCGCTGAGGTAGATCGACGGCGGCAGCTGGAACGGCGCGACGTTGACCGTGCCGTCGGCCTCGATGGTTCCGCCGCCGGCGGCGGGAGCCGCGGGCGCCGGCTGGGCGCTGGCGGCGTGGGCGGACACGCCGATCACGGCCAGGGCCGCGGCGGCCGTCAGCAGGCGCGCGCGCAGACCACGCTTGGTATCGATTTTCATTGGGTTCCCCTCCCAGTCACTCGGCCCGTCGTGCGGGCGACGACGCTGGCCCGCGACGGCGAGACCAGCTATGGTTGGACTTATGTTATATAACATAACTCGCATGGCAAGCGGCGGCGCGGCGCGATGACCGCCGGGCGCATGAAGTTCGACAGCATGGCCGCCATGCTGAGCTTTCAGCTGCCGCGCGCCGCCGCCCTGCTGAAGGCCGGCGTCGAGGCCGAGCTGGAGCCGCTGGGCCTGCGCGCCAGCGAATCCACTCTGCTGATCTATCTCGGCGAGAACCCTGGCCGCACCCAGAGCGAGGCGGGCCGCGACCTGCGGGTCAAGCCCGCCAACATGGTGCCGCTGGTCGCCCGCCTGGCCGCCGCCGGCCTGGTCGCCCGCGTCCCTGGCGAGGGCCGGGCGCTCAGCCTGCATCTGACCGAGCAGGGCGTCGAACGGCTCGGCGAGGTGCGCGCCGCGCTGCAGCGGCAGGAAGACCGGATCAGCGGCCACCTGTCGGCGCAGGACAAGACGGCGATGCTTCAGGCGCTGGCGACGATCATCAAGCGTCAGTGCGGTCACGAGGACTAGCGGCCGGCGCCGCGACTTCTATGATCGCCGCCGCAAATCTTCGCGAGGAAACCCCCATGCTGCGCTACGCCACCATCGGCTCCAACGACCTCGACAAGTCCATGGCCTTCTACACCGAGCTGCTCGGCACCCAGGGCGTCACCAAGCTGTTCGACCACCCGCGCGGCGGGGCGCTGTTCGGCAAGGGCGGCGCGCCGGTGCTGGGCGTGCTGAAGCCGTTCAACGGCGAAGCCGCGACCGCCGGCAACGGCGCGATGGTCGCCTTCGACCTGCCGAGCCGCGCCGACGTCGACGCCTTCCACGCCAAGGCTCTGGCGCTCGGCGCCACCGACGAAGGCGCGCCGGGCGAGCGCGGCCCGGGCTTTTACATGGCCTACTTCCGCGACCCGGAAGGCAACAAGTTCGCCGCCTGCAAGCTGGGCTGAGAACTCCACCGCTCCTCCCCTGCGAAGCGGGGGAGGGGGACCGGCCGCCGAAGAGCGGCCGGTGGAGGGGGCAGGCCGCCAGTAGGGCGCCTCCCCCGCCAACATCCACGCTTGCGATTGCCATTGTGGCGCGGTGCGCGCGGCTCGCCCCCTCCACCACGCGCTCTGCGGCGCGCGGTCCCCCTCCCCCGCGTTGCGGTGGAGGAGCGTGGTCGGTGGGAAACCGGCAGATCGGGCGCTACGGCACGTCCGGATCGATCCACGCCTGCGCCGCGGGCCGTTCCTGCAGCCGCGTCCGATAGGCCAGCAGCGCCGGCGTCGGCGGCCGCGCGATCGGCGTCCGCAGCCACCGCTGCAGCGATAGTCCGATCGCCACGTCGGCCAGGGTGAAGGCTTCGCCGGCGACATGGGCCCCGGTCTCCGCCAGCCGCCGCTCCAAGAGCAGCATCAGCGAATTCCACCGCGCCGCGCTCCGGGCGATCGCCCCCTCGTCGCCCACATGGTCCGGATGCCGCCGCACCAGGGCGAGGAAGGCCGGCCCCCAGGCGCCATTGAGTTCGGTCGCCTGCCAGTCCATCCATTTCTCGACCTCGGCCCGGGCGAAGGCCGCCGCGGGCAGCAGGTCCGATCGCCCAGCACGGCCCGCCAGGTAGCGGCATATGGTGTTGCTCTCCCACAGGACGCCCTCGTCGCTGACCAGCACCGGCACCAGGCCGTTGGGATTGAGCGCGAGGAACTCCGGGCTGTTCACGTCGCGCGAGGCCGCCCACTCCGGCTCATGGTCGAACGCCAGCCCCGCCTCGGCGGCGGCCCAGAGCACCTTGCGGACATTGATCGAGATCGGTCGGCCGAGAATGCGCAGCATGGGCCGAGCTTAGCCGCCTCGTCCGGCCCGGCGAAGCAGCGCGCAGAGAAGGTCGCGGACACGTGGTTGAAGCGCGCCGCGAACAGCGCTCAATAGGACCTGCGCAGATCCAGCAGCGCCGCGTCCGATCGCGGCCCACTCTCCGTTGACTCTGCGCCCACCATCCGTATAAGTCCGCCCCTCTCGCCCGTGGGCCTCCCTGCGGGCGCACTCCGTTTTGCACAACTCTCTATAAGTACGAAGGCGCGGAACCATGTACGCGGTGATCAAGACCGGCGGAAAGCAGTACCGGGTTCAACCGGGCGATCTGCTGGTCGTCGAAAAGCTCGACGGCGAGCCCGGCGCGAACGTGGCGTTCGGCGAAGTCCTCATGCTGGGCGACGGCGAGGCCGTGACGATCGGCGCGCCGGTCGTCGAAGGCGCCAGCGTGGCGGCCACCCTGATCGAAACCCGCAAGGGTGAGAAGGTGAAGATCTTCAAGAAGATCCGCCGTCAGGGCTACCGCCGCACCCGCGGCCACCGCCAGCAGGAAACCGTGCTGCGCGTGACCGCCATCAGCGGCGCCGGCAAGGACGCCAAGTGGGACGGCGAAGTCAGCCTGACCACCAAGGCCGAGCTCGACGCCCGCGCCCGCAACCTCCCCTACCAGCCGGCCGTGGCCGCTGCGACGGCGGAAGCTCCGGTCGCCAAGGCCCCGGCCAAGAAGGCTGCGCCGAAGAAGGCTGAAGCCGCCGCCGAAGGCGACGCCGCCCCGAAGAAGGCTGCGCCGAAGAAGGCCGCCGCCAAGAAGACCACCGACGAGGGCGCGGCCGAGTAGGCCAAGCTTTCGCCCACAAAGAACCCTAGGAGAGCGTTATGGCTCACAAAAAATCGGGCGGCTCCTCGCGCAACGGGCGCGACTCGGCGGGCCGCCGTCTCGGCGTAAAGAAGTTCGGCGGCGAAGCGGTGCTCGCCGGCAACATCCTCATCCGTCAGCGCGGCACCAAGTACTGGGCCGGCGACAACGTGGGCATGGGCCGTGACCATACCCTCTTCGCGACCGCTGCCGGCTCGGTGAAGTTCATCACCAAGCGCGACGACCGCACCTACGTGACCGTGGTCCCGGCAGTGGCGATGGCGGCCGAATAAGGCGAACCGACCTCTCGTTCCGGTTCCGCCTCCTCAATCAGGCGAACCGGACAAAGACTTCAAGCGGGGAGTCCGGAACGCCGGGCTCCCCGTTTTGTTTTTGGGCCTTGCACCGCAGGGTCCGGGAGATAGGCATGATGTGCGCGATCGATGTGACGCCCACGCTGGCGACGGAACGGCTGCTGCTGCGCGGCCCGGTGCACGCGGACGCCGAGCGCCTGACCGAGCTGGCCAACGACGCCGGCGTCTCCGCGATGCTGAGCTCGATGCCGCATCCCTACACCCAGGCCGAAGCCGAGCGCTTCGTCGCCGGCGCGCCGAGCCGCGACTGGGACCGCGAGCCGGGGTTCATGATCGAGCACCGCAACTTCGGCCTGGTCGGCGCGATCGGCTTCAAGCCGCGGGCCAACGGACGGCCGGAGCTGGGCTTCTGGCTGGGTCGGCCGTTTTGGAACCGCGGCTACGCCACCGAGGCCTGCCGCGCGGTGCTGGACTGGGCCCGGCGCGACTGGCGGCGCAAGCTGGTGGTCGCCGGCCACTTCGCCGACAACCCGGCCTCGGGCCAGGTGCTGTGCAAGGCTGGCTTCCTTTACACCGGCGACGTCGAGCAGACCTGGAGCCAGGCCCGGCAGGGGCCGGTGCGCACGCGGCTGATGGTCTGGCTCGCCTGACGCTTCGAGATCCTCTCCTCGCGGAGAGGGAGGGGGCTTCCGCCCACATTGCGGAGGCGCGCAATCCTCCGCGCCCGTGGAAGCCCCCTCGTAATTAGGAACCACGAAAGACACGAAAGACACGAAAGGCCTTGCCGGCGAGGCCCGGAAGCACTGACCGGCCGACGGCCGGTCGAACCTCGCCCACGCCCTCGCCGACGGCCTGCTCTCGGCTCAGGCGCTTTCGTGTCTTTCGTGTCTTTCGTGGTTCCCGAACCGCGCCTGTGGTTCGTTTGACCGTCTAACCGCCGCCCCTCTCGCGAGACGATAGGGGCTCACTTCAGCTTTTGTGCTAAGCGCCTCGCCAATGAAGTTCCTCGACCAGTGCAAGATCTATCTGCGCAGCGGCAACGGCGGCGGGGGCGCAGTGTCGTTCCGCCGCGAGAAGTTCATCGAGTACGGCGGCCCTGACGGCGGCGACGGCGGCCGCGGCGGCGACGTCTGGATCGAGAGCGTCGAGGGGCTCAACACCCTGATCGACTACCGCTACCAGCAGCACTTCAAGGCCCAGACCGGCGGCCACGGCATGGGCCGCAACCTGCACGGCGCCAAGGGCGAGGATGTGGTGCTGAAGGTGCCGGTCGGCACCCAGGTGCTCGACGAGGACCGCGAGACGGTGCTGCTCGACCTCGACAAGCCGGACATGCGCATCCGCCTGCTGAAGGGCGGCAACGGCGGCTTCGGCAACAACTACTTCAAGGGCCCGATCAACCAGGCCCCGCGCCACGCCAACCCCGGCCAGGAGGGCGAGGAGCGCTGGATCTGGCTGCGCCTCAAGCTGATCGCCGACGTCGGTCTGGTCGGCCTGCCGAACGCCGGCAAGTCGACCTTCCTGGCCGCCGCCAGCGCCGCCAAGCCGAAGATCGCCGACTATCCGTTCACGACCCTGACGCCCAACCTTGGCGTGGTCGACCTGTCGACCAACGAGCGCTTCGTGCTGGCCGACATCCCCGGGCTGATCGAAGGGGCCAGCGAGGGTGCGGGCCTGGGCACCCGCTTCCTCGGCCACGTCGAGCGCACCGCGGTGCTGATCCACCTGGTCGACGCGACCCAGGAGGACGTCGCCGAGGCCTGGCGCACCGTGCGCCATGAGCTCGAAGCCTATGGCGAGGAGCTGGCCGACAAGGTCGAGATCCTGGCGCTGAACAAGATCGACGCGCTGGATCCCGAGACGCTGGACGAGAAGGCCGCCGAACTGGCCGCCGCCGCCGGCGTGCAGCCCCGCCGGGTCTCCGGCGTCGCCGGCATGGGCGTGACCGAGCTGCTGCGCGACGCCTGGGCCCTGGTGCGCGAGCGCCGGGCGCTGGCGGCGCAGGCGGTGGGCGGTGGGGAGCAACCCGGAGAGTGGCGACCGTGAGCAGCACGGGGGGCGCGAACCTGGGCGCCGCGCGGCGCCTGGTCGTCAAGGTCGGCTCGGCGCTGGTGGTCGGCGCCGACGGCCCGGACCGGCACTGGCTGGGAGCCTTCGCCGCCGACCTCGCGCGGGTGCGCGCGCGCGGCCAGCAGGTGCTGGTGGTCTCCTCGGGCGCGGTGGGCCTGGGCCGCCGCCGGCTGGCGCTGCCGAAGAAGCGCGCCCTGACCCTGCCGGAGAAGCAGGCCGCCGCCGCCGCCGGCCAGTCGGCGCTGATGCGCGCCTGGGAAGAGGCTCTGGAGCCGCACGGCATGGCCGCGGCGCAGATCCTGCTGACCCGCGACGACACCGAGGTGCGCCGCCGCTGGCTGAACGCCCGGGCCACCGTCGAGACCCTGCTGCAGCTCGGCGTCATCCCGATCGTCAACGAGAACGACACGGTGGTGACCGAGGAGATCCGCTACGGCGACAACGACCGGCTGGCGGCGCGGGTGGCGCAGATGATCGGCGCCGACGTGCTGGTGCTGCTGTCCGACGTCGACGGCCTCTACACCGCCGACCCGCGCTCCAACCCGGACGCCGAGCACCTGCCGCGGATCAGCCGGCTGACGGCGGAGATCGAGGCGATGGCCGGCGGGGCGAACGCCGCGGCCGGCGTCGGCACCGGCGGCATGACAACCAAGATCGCCGCCGCCCGGATCGCCTCGGCGGCCGGCTGCGCCACGGTGATCACGCTGGGCCAGCGCCCCTCGCCGCTGTGGGCGGTGGAGGACGGCGCGCGCGCCACGGTGATCGAGCCCTCGACGACGCCGGCGGCGGCCTACAAGGCCTGGATCGCCGGCAGCCTGGCGCCCGCCGGCACGCTGACGGTCGACGCCGGCGCCGCCGCGGCGCTGCGGCGCGGCAAGAGCCTGCTGGCCGCCGGCATGACCGGCGTCGCCGGCGAGTTCGACAAGGGCGACGCGGTGCTGGTGCGCGACGAGGCCGGCCACGAGATCGGCCGCGGCATCGTCCGCTACGACGCCGCCGACGCCGCCCGCATCTGCGGCCTGAAGACCGACGCCATCGAAGCCGTGCTCGGCTACACCGAAGGCCCGCTGATCCACGTCGACGACCTGGCGCTCGCCGCCCACGCTGCGGCGTAACCCCTCCCCCGTGTCATCCCGGTTTTCGCGCAGCGAAAGTCCGGGACCCAAGCACACGGCGGACGTGAAAGATCATCGGCAGGGCCGCGGCCACTCGCAGCCGCCGTGTTCTGGGGTCCCGGACAAGCGCTCCGCGCTTTCCGGGATGACAGGGAGGAAGGCGTCGCTACTCCCACCGCTCATCCCGGCGAAGGCCGGGACCCAGATTCGGCCGCAACGGATGGATGACCTGATTGGGCTCCCCTCATGAGCAGCCCTTGGCGCGCGTCATCTGGATCCCGGCCTTCTCGCCGGGATGAGCGGGTGCAAGCGTCGCGCTCTTTCCGCCATCGCTGAGAAAGCCTAGGTAGGCGGCGAACTTGAGGGATTTTCCGACGTGACCAAGGGCGCGACATCGCAGACGACGGGGCCGGCGACGGGCAGGCTCGAGGCGCTGCAGCCGGGCCAGCCGATCGTCTACGGCGGCGACCGGGTGGCCTATGTCGGCCCTGAGCTGGCGGCGGCGTTCAAGGCCGGCGACCGGCTGCTGGTGGCCCCCGACAGCGGCGCCCTGCTGCACGTGCCCGCCGCCGAGCAGGCGATCGCCGAGCGCGCGGTCGGCCGGGCGCGGGAGGCCTTCGCCCGGATGGGCCAGGTCTCGGACGCGGCCATCACCGCCTTCTTCGAAGCCTTCGCCGCCAACCTCGAGGACGACGCCCGCTGGGGCGCGATCGCCCAGGCCAACGCCGCCGACGTCGAGAAGGCCAAGGCCCGCGGCCGCTCGACCACCCGGCTGATCGCCTCCGACGCCATGCGCCGCGACATGATCGCCGGGCTGCGCGCCTGGCGCGACGCCCCGCCCTCGCGCGGCCGGCTGGTCGAGCGGGTCGAGCACCCCGGTTGGAGCGTCGAGCAGGTGACCGCGCCCTTGGGCGTGACCGGCTTTATCTTCGAGGGCCGGCCGAACGTTTTCGCCGACGCCACCGGCGTGCTGCGCGCCGGCAACACCGTGGTCTTCCGCATCGGCTCCGACGCGCTGGGCACCGCCCGCGCCATCGTCCGCGAGGCGCTCGACCCAGCGATCGCGACGGCCGGCCTGCCGGCGGGCGCCGCGGCGCTGGTGGACTCCGCCGCCCACGCCGCCGGCTGGGCGATGTTCGCCGACGCCCGCCTGGCGCTGGCGGTGGCGCGCGGCTCCGGCCCGGCGGTCGCCCAACTCGGCGCCATCGCCCGCCAGGCCGGCATCCCGGTCAGCCTGCACGGCACCGGCGGGGCCTGGATGGTCGCCGACGAGAGCGCCGACGCCGACCGCTTCTTCGCCGCCGTCTACCACTCGCTCGACCGCAAGGTCTGCAACACGCTGAACACCTGCTGCATCGTCGCCAGCCGCGCCGAGGCGCTGATCCCGGTGTTCCTCGACGCGCTGGCCAAGGCCGGCGAGCGCCGCCGCGGCTGGAAGCTGCACGTCGCCGAGGCCGACCTTTCCCGCCTGCCGGCCGCGGTGCGCGCCGCCCGCGGCGAGGTGGTCCGCGCCGAGGGCCCGCGCGAGGAGCCGCGGGTCGAGCCGCTGGCCGACGACCAGCTCGGCCACGAGTGGGAGTGGGAGGAGACCCCGGAGGCCTCGTTGAAGATCGTCGCCGACGCCGCCGAGGCCGCCGCCCTGTTCAACCGCTACAGCCCCCGGTTCGACGTCAGCCTGATCGCCGAGGACGCAGGCGCCCAGGCGCGGTTCTACGAGGCCGTCGACGCGCCGTTCGTAGGCGACGGCTTCACCCGCTGGGTCGACGGCCAGTACGCGCTGAACCGGCCGGAGCTCGGCCTCTCCAACTGGGAGCACGGCCGGCTGTTCGCCCGCGGCGGCGTGCTGGCCGGCGACGGGGTGTTCACCGTGCGCGCCCGGGTGCGCCAGACCGATCCGCACCTCGACCGCGCCGGCGCGCCGACCCCGGGCCGCGACGGTTGAGCCAGAGGCCGCTCGGCGCCGCCGGCCGCGCCCCGCGGCGCGGTCCGGGCGGTCGGCCCGGCGCCCTGCGGCTCGGCTTTGCGCTGAGCCGCGGCCAGCGGGTCGGGCTGTTCGGCGGCTCGTTCAATCCCGCCCACGACGGCCATGCGCACGTCGCCGAGACCGCCCGCACCCGGTTGAAGCTCGACCGGGTGATCTGGCTGGTCTCGCCGCAGAATCCGCTGAAGTCCGCCGCCGACACCGCCAGCCTCGCCGCCCGCCTGGACGGCGCCCGGCGGGTCGCCCGCGGGCCGTCGATGAAGGTCTCCGACGCCGAAACCCGGCTTGGCGTGCAGTACACGATCGACACCGTCCGGGCGCTGAAGGCCCGCCATCCGGGCGTGAAGTTCGTCTGGATCATGGGCGCCGACGGCCTCGCCGGCTTCCACCGCTGGCGCGGCTGGGCCGAGATCCTGCGCGAGATCCCGGTCGCGGTGATCGCCCGGCCGGGGGTCTCGCTGCCGAGCCGGTTCTCGCCGGCCGCGCGCCGCTTCGCCCGTTTCCGCCGCCCGGCCGCCGACGCCGCCGGCCTGCTCGGGGCCGCGCCGCCGGCCTGGGTGTTCCTCACCGCGCCGCTGAACCACGAGTCGTCGACCGATCTTCGGGCACTTGCCCGGCCCGCGGCCTTTTGAACCCTTTGTGATGGCGGGCTGACCGCAGCCCTCCCACATGCTACGGTTCTAAAAGCGAGGACATCAAAGGAGCTACCCCGCTGCAACAAGACGCCGCGCCACGTGCGCATGAAGGTCCGGCCCACATTCCTTCGCGGGAAGCCGAACCTTCGCTAGAGGACCAGGGCCGCATAGACGCTCTGGAAAGCCTGATCCTGGCCAAGCTCGACGACGACAAGGCCCAGGACGTCATCTTCATCGATCTCAAAGGCAAGAGCGCCATGGCCGATGGCCTGGTGGTTGCTTCCGGCCGGTCGCACCGGCACGTCGGCGCCATCGCCGATCACCTGCTGCGGGCGCTGAAAGAGGCCGGTTACGGCCGCTGCCGGGTCGAGGGGCTGCCGTCCTGCGACTGGGTGCTGATCGACACCGGGGACGTCATCGTCCACCTGTTCCGCCCCGAAGTCCGGGCCTTCTACAACATCGAGAAGATCTGGTCGGTCGACTCCGCGCACCGCACCGCGAGCTGATTTCCTCGAGCGGATTCGAGCATTCTCCTCCGATCAGGCGCCAACCTGATCGGGACCAGCTCTGAGGCAGCCGGCCCTTGCGCATCACCATCGTGACGGTGGGCCGGCTCGCGCGCTCGCCCGAGACCGAACTCGTCAAGCTCTACGTCGAGCGTGCGACCAACGCCGGGCGGGCCCTGTCCCTCGGCCCGGTCGAGGTCGTCGAGGTCGAGGCGAAGAAGCCCGGCAAGGCGGCCGAAGCCGACGTCCTGCGCCCGCACCTGGAAGGCTGCCACGTAATCGTCTGCGACGAGCACGGGGCGGCGCGGCCGTCGCGCGCCTTCGCCGCCGAGCTCGCGACCCTGCGCGACCGCGGCGTGCGCAAGCTGGCCTTCGTGATCGGCGGGGCCGACGGGCTCGATCCGGCGCTGATCGCCGCCGCCCAGGGCAAGCTCGCCTTCGGCCCGCAGACCTGGCCGCACGCCCTGGCCCGGGCGATGCTCGCCGAACAGGTCTACCGCGCCGTCTCCATCCTCGCCGGCTCGCCGTATCATCGCGACTGATGCGCCGCGTGCCCGACATTTTGCGGGTGCTGTGGCGGGCACTGCGCGCGCGGCTCGCCCCCTCCACCGTCCGCTCTGCGGCGGACGGTCCCCCTCCCCCGCTTCGCAGGGGAGGAGCGGCGGTCATCGTAGGCATCACACTCGCCGCCGTCTCCGTCGCCGCGCTCGCCCAGGGCGCCGGCCAGCTCACCCGGCTGAACATGCGCGAGACCGAGCTGACCGCCGAGCAGGCGCGCAACATGAGCCAGCTGGCCCAGCTGCTGTCGGTGGTTGAGCAGCTGCGGCGCGACCCGCCGCCGGCGCTGCTGGTCTCGCCGCAGGACGCCCGCGACGCGGCGCGCGCCGCGATCCTGGTCAAGGCGCTGACGCCGGAGCTGCAGACCCGCGCCCGGGCCTACGCCCGCGAGGCCGGCGAGATGATGCGCCAGCGGCGGCTGGCGGCGGTCGCCAACGAGGCCCTGTTCACCCTCGAGAGCCGCCGCGCCGAGGCCGCGCCGGCGCCGGAAGAGACGAGCGCGGCGCTGGACGCGGGCGGCCGCCCTTCGGGCCCGCTGAGCGCGCCGGAGCGGCTGGCGACGCCGGTCACCGGCGAGCTGGTGCGGCGCTTCGGCGACCCCGCCCCCGGCGGCGGCCGCTCCAGCGGCTTGAGCTACGCCACGGTGCGTGGCGCGCGGGTGAGCAGCCCGGCTGCGGGCGTCGTGCAGTACGTCGGCCCGGTGAAGGGCTGGGGCGTCATCTTGATCTTCCGATTGACCGGTGGATACCATCTGGTGCTGGCTGGTCTGGCCCAAGCGACGGTCGCCGTTGGACAATCCGTCGCGCCGGGGCAGCCAGTTGGTTGGATGCCCGATGCTCGACAATCGTCCTCGGAACTCTATCTGGAGATTCGAGAACGGGACGCTCCGGTGAACCCGGGGCGCTGGATGACACAGTAGCCGGCGGAACGACGCGGTTCCGTAGAGCTTAGAGTCTACGCGGTCGCTCCGGCCGCAGAAGGAGCCTTCGGGCGATGAAGAAGTACCTGTTGATCGGCATTTCGGCGTTCGTGCTCGGCGCGGGCTCCATGGCCTATGTCAGCCAGCAGGCCATGGCCTCGGCCGAGCCGCGCGCGAAAACCTACCGCATGCTCGGCCTGTTCGGCGACGTGCTCGACACCGTCGAGCGGCAGTACGTCACCGAGCCGGACGACACCAAGCTGATCCAGGCGGCGATCGACGGAATGCTGACCTCGCTCGATCCGCACTCCGGCTATCTCGACGCCGAAAGCTTCTCGGAGATGCGCGACCAGACGCGCGGCGAGTACGGCGGCCTCGGCATCGAGGTCACCAGCGAGGACGGCGTGGTCAAGGTGATCTCGCCGATGGACGGCACCCCCGCCGCCCAGGCCGGGCTGAAGGCCGGCGACTACATCACCGCGGTGAACGGCGAGAGCGTGCTCGGCCTGTCGGTCAACGACGCGGTCAAGCAGATGCGCGGCAAGCCCGGCGAGGCGGTGACCCTGACCATCGCCCGCGAGAAGTCGGACCCGTTCGACGTCAAGCTGGTGCGCCAGGTGATCAAGCCAAAGTCCGCGACCGCCAAGATGGACGGCGACTACGGCGTGCTGCGCGTCGGCGCCTTCAACGAAAAGACCACCGACGAGGCCGAGGCGGCGTTCGCCGCGCTGCGGGCGAAGAACCCGCAGATGAAGGGGCTGATCCTCGACCTGCGGAACAATCCGGGCGGCCTGCTCGACCAGGCGGTCGGCGTCTCCGACCTGTTCCTGGAAGGCGGCGAGATCGTCAGCCAGCGCGGCCGCGATGCGCGCGACATCGAGCGCTACAACGCCCGCCCGGGCGACATCACCAACGGCCTGCCGATCGTGGTGCTGGTGAACTCGGGCACGGCCTCGGCCGCCGAGATCGTCGCCGGCGCCTTGCAGGACCGCAAGCGCGCCCAGTTGGTCGGCCTGACCAGCTTCGGCAAGGGCTCGGTGCAGACGGTGATCCCGCTGCGCGGCGGCATGGACGGCGCGCTGAAGCTGACCACGGCGCGCTACTACACCCCGTCCGGGCGCTCGATCCAGAAGACCGGCATCACCCCGGACCTGGAGGTCGCCTCGACCCGCGACGAGGCGCAGAGCATCGCCAACAAGGCCTTCCAGTTCTCCGAGGCCTCGTTCCGCAACGCGCTGAACGCCGACGAGGGCAAGGTCCGCGCCGGCGCCCACGCCCCGGCCGAGGAGCCGCCGGAAGGCTTCGACGTGAAGAAGGACTTCCAGCTGACCCGCGCCGCCGACGTGCTGCGCTACGGCTCGGTCGCGGCGACGCCGAAGCTGGCGACGCCGACCGCCAAGATGGCCGAGATCCTCGCCGGCTCGAAGGCCAAGGTCGCCTCGGTCAAGCCGCCAGCGACCGAGAAGTAGTCGGCGCGGCCGCAGCAAACGCAGAAAGGCGGCTGAGCAATCAGCCGCCTTTTTCTTTCCCGTCTTTCCTCCCCTGCGCAGCGGGGGAGGGGGACCACGCGCCGAGCAAAGCGAAGAGCGCGTGGTGGAGGGGGCGAGCCGCCGCGGGACTTCGCCGCATCGAAAGCTGACGGTCAGAAGGCCGCGGCCGCGCCGCGCTCGTGGCTTGCCCCCTCCACCACCCGCTCTGCGGCGGGCGGTCCCCCTCCCCCTCGCAGAGGGGGAGGGGGAAGGCGAAGCGGAGGAGGACTACCGCCGGCCGCCGCCGAGGCTTTCGGCGAGCAGCAGCAGGCTGGCCGCCAGCAGGGCGACGTCGCGCACGAACAGCTGGCCGACCGACAGCGACAGCAGCGGCGCGTGCAGCAGGGTGTGGCCGGCGATCACCCCGGGCGCGGTGAACAGGAAGCTGGCGGTCACCGCGAAGGTCAGCACCGCGCCGGCGGCCCCCACCTTCGCCGGCCAGTCCGCCGGCCGGAACAGGCCGGAGAGCAGGCCGAGGCCGACCGGGACGGCGAGCAGGCCGAACACCGCGCTGGCGCCGCGCGCGCCCCAGAGATTGTAGCACCAGCGCAGCAGCGGGCTGGACCCCGCCAGCGGATGCACCGCATGGGCCTGGTAGGGCGTCAGCAGCTGCAGGCCGAGGCCGACGAAGATCAGCCCGAGGAACAGCCACAAGCCTCCGCGGCCGAGGTCTCCGACGAGGGCGGCGGGGCTGGATCTGGCCACGGGCGGGCTCCTTCAAGGCGCGGCCGGGCGCTGCGCCGCAGGACCTTGGTTGCCACGCCGAATCCCGCGCCGGCAAGCCGCCGCGCCCTCGACCGCGCGGCGATTTGCGTGTCGTCGCTCAGCTGAGCCACCCATCCGCTTACGGGTTTGCCCTGATAGGCGCGCTCAGGGTCCGGCTCTAGCTTCGCTTACGCCTTGACCGCGGCGGCCGATGAAGCGCTGGCGCGCGTGAAATCCTGAGGGAGAGACCTCTCCATGCCCGGCCAGTACGGCGGCGTGCTCGGTCCCATTCTCCGGACCTTTCCGCTGTGGACGATGGGCCTGCTGCTGGTCGTCGCCTGTATGGTCGCCCGCGAAGCCGGGTCGCTGTTCTACGGGTGGCAGAAGGCGCGCCGGCCGGCGACCGAGGAAAGCCGCAAGGGTGACGCCGACGGGCACATCGTCGGGCCGATCTTCGGACTTCTGGCCTTCATCATCGGCCTGTCCTTCTCCATCGGGGAATCCCGCTTCGACGCCCGGCGGAGCTGGGTCGCGGAGGAAGCCACCGCGATCAACACCAGCTACCTTCGCGCAAGCCTGCTGGACGAGCCCTACCGATCTCAGCTTCAGGCGACGCTCCGCGAGTACGCCCACACCCGTATCGTGCCCGGAGGCGAGTGGGACGAGCGGAACGAGGCGCAGCTGGCGCACAGCCTGGCGCTCCGGCAGCGGCTTTGGGACCAGACGCGCGCCGCGATCTACCCGGTGCGGGAGACCGACCTCGCCGCCTACGTTGGCGAGGCGATGAATGAAGTGCTCAGCGTCGGCACCCGCCGCCAGCTCGCCGGACGCTCGCACATTCCGGTCCGCGTTATCGAGGTGCTCGTCCTTTACCTGCTGGTGGCGGCTTGGGTGCTCGGCTACGAGATGGGCGACCAGCCAGGGCTGAAACGACAGGCGACGACCGCGCTGTTCGCGTTGTTTGCGGTCATGCTGATGACCATCATCGACCTCGACCGGCCGCGGACGGGCGCCATCCTGGTGCCCCAGCGGGCGCTAGAGGAACTGGTGGCAACCCTGGATCGGGACGCCCCGCCGCCCCCCGCTGCCGCGCCCACGACGACGGCGCCGTAGCCACGGACCGGCGCTTTGCTGGCCTGTTCACGCCTTGGAAGGTTTTGATTAACCATATCGGTCGAGCCTCCGCGGATGGGGAGGCGCTTAGCGTGGCCATGATTGCGATGTCGCGGGCGTGGACGCCGAGGCTGGACGGCCTGAAGGCGGCGCTGAGCTCCCCCAAGGTCGGCGCGGCCGCCGCCGCAGGCCTGTTCGTCGCCTGCGCCGCCGCCGTGGTCGCCCTGCTCGGTCCACCGTCCGGCAAGCCGGTGCGCGTCAAATTGACCGCGGTGTTCGCCCATGCGCCGGACGACTGGCGCAAGGCGCTGGGCCCGGGAAGCATGACCTGGCTGAGCGAGGACGTGCTGCAGCTGTCGGCGGATGCGTCCGCGGCCGCGGCCGCCAGCGTTCGCGCCGCGCCGTCCGCCGCGCCCGCCGCCGGCGCCCTGCCCCAGGCCCCGATCGCCGGATTCTACGCCCCCGGGCCGGGCGGCCCGCTGCCGATCATCGCCCGCGACGGCCGCACGCCCTATCAGGCTTATGCCCGGCCGTTCACGCCCAACGGGCGGCCGCGGGTGGCGATGATCATCGGCGGCCTGGGCCTCAACGCCCGGGCCACCCAGGCGGCCATCCTGACCCTGCCGCCGGAAGTGACGCTGGCCTTCGTGCCCTACGCTGAGGGGCTGCAGGGCTGGATCGACATGGCCCGGGCGAACGGCCACGAAGTGCTGCTCGAGACGCCGATGGAGCCGCTGGACTATCCGGACAACGACCCCGGGCCCTACACCCTGATGGCCGACGCGCCGGGCCCGGAGACCGCCAAGAAGCTCGAGTGGATCCTGTCGCGGGCGAGCGGCTACTTCGCCCTGACCAACTATCTCGGCTCGCGCTTCCTCACCGACGGCGAGGCCTACGGCAGCTTCATGGGCGCGGTGCGCGGCCGCGGCCTTGGCTTCATCGACGACGGCTCGGCCAGCCGCCAGAGCGGCGGCGGCGCGCCGCGCGCCTCGGCCGAGCGGGTGATCGACGACCAGCTGACCCAGGCGGCGATCGAGGACCAGCTGCTGCGGCTGGAGGCCAGCGCCCTGCAGCACGGCCAGGCGCTGGGCGCCGGCTTCGCCTATCCGGTGACGCTGGACAAGGTCGCCCATTGGGCCCAGAGCGTCGAGCGGAGAGGCTATCAGTTGGCGCCCGCCTCGGCGCTCGCGACCACGAAATGACCGAGCTTTCCGCCTACCGGCCCAATGTGGGCGTGGTGCTGTTCCATCCCGACGGGCGCGTCTGGCTCGGCCGGCGCGCGAACACGCCGGGACCGCACAACTGGCAGTTCCCGCAGGGCGGGGTCGACGCCGGCGAGGACCTCGAGACCGCCGCCCGCCGCGAGCTGACCGAGGAGACCGGTGTGCGCAGCGCCACCTACCTCGGCCGCACCGACGGCTGGATCACCTACGATTTTCCAGAAGGCCACGGCGGACCCAAGGCCTATCGCGGCTGGCGCGGCCAGAAGCAGGTGTGGTTCGCCTTCCGCTTCGACGGCGAGGAGGCGGAGTTCGACCTCCAGGCCTACGGCCATCCGGAGTTCGACGCCTGGCGCTGGGGCTACCTGGACGAGACCCCGGCGCTGATCGTGCCGTTCAAACGGGCGGCCTACGAGCTGGTCGCCCGGGCTTTCGCCAGCTTCGCGGCGCATTCGCCTGCGACGTGACGCGCATACCGCGGCCTGAGGTTCCTTGTTAGGGTCCTGGCGTGCGCCGCTCCAGGCGTTAGTTCGCGCCCGGAGGTCGGCATGAACCCCATTGTCATGGTGCATGGCGCCTTCGTCGGCGGCTGGTCGTTCGAGCGCTTCCGCGCGCCGTTCGAAGCCGCCGGCCACCGGGTGCTGACGCCGGACCTGCGGGGCCATGAAGCCAAGGCCCCGGGCAAGGCGGTGATCGGCCTGTCGATGCGCGACTACGCCGACGACCTCGCCGAGTTCTGCCGCAACCTGGCGGCGCCGCCGATCCTGATCGGCCACTCGATGGGCGGGCTGGTGACGCAGCTGGCGGTCCGGCGGGTGCAGCCGAAGGCGGTCGTCCTGCTGGCCCCCTCGCCCCCCTGGGGCATGGCCGGCTGGAGCGTCGAGGAGGCGATGACCGCGTTCGGCGCGCAGATGGCCAGCCTGATGTCCAACGGCGCCGTCGAGCCGAGCCGCGAGGTCATGCGCGGCTACACCCTCGACCGGATGACCCAGGCCGAAGCCCAGCCGATCCTGGCGCGGCTGCGGCCGGAGAGCGCTCAGGCGCTGCGCGAGACGCTCAACTGGTGGCTCGACCCGTTCATGACCACCAGCGTCGGCTCCGGCCCGCTGCCCGCCCCCAGCCTGGTGATCTCCGGCGAGGCCGATCAGGTGCACCCGGCGACGACCGGCCGCCTGGTCGCCGAGCGCATCGGCGGCGCCTTCCTCAGCTTCCCGAAGATGAGCCACTGGCTGATCGGCGAGCCGGGCTGGGAGCAGGTCGCCCAGGCCGCGCTCGACTTCATCGGCCAAGAGGCCCGCGCCGCGGCCTGAGGCCGCGGCCGGTGGAGCCGGCCGGCTCAGCCGCCCGTGCGTTCCTGGTAGAACAGCATGCCGGTGTCGAAGTTCGGGTTCAGCGGGGTGTCGTCGGGCTTGCGCTGCACCGAGAAGTTCACCGCGCGGGTCGCGCCGCCCGTGACGGACTCCCAGGACTTGCGGATCCGCTTCACCCCGTCGGCGTCGACGTTGACGTAGTTGGCGCCCAGCACCAGCTTCGGCTGCTGCATGAAGGCCCAGACGTTCAGCGCGCTGACGATCGGCTTGTCCTGGCCGACCGCGTAGCGGACCTCGGCCTGGCAGACGTTGGTTTGCGAGTACTGCGGCTGGAAGATGATCGCGTAGCCGCGGCCGCTGGTCAGCGGCATCGTCCAGGTGCCCTCGCGACGGTTCTGCTTTAGGCCGGCGGCCTTGGCCGCGGCGTCGAGCCCCTGGCCGCGCACGGCCGGGACGCAGACCTTCTCCAGCGCCTGCAGCACCTGCGCGCCGTCGCCGCTGGTCGGCAGGCTGGGGGGCGGCTCCGCCGCGGCGGGCGCGGCCGCATCCGCCGGGGCCGGGGCCGGGGCCGGCTGGGCCTCTGCCTGGGCCTGGGCGGCGCTCGCGAGGCCGGCGCTAAGGAGCAGGCCGGCGCCGAAAGTCAGACTGGCGATCGCGGTGCGCATGGAGTCTTCCCCAAATCGAACAACAGGCGGCAATAAAACGGGACCATAGGCCCGGAGGCAAGCACCCAAGCTAAGCCGTACGATGCGGGCGGCGCGCAATACGCAAAAAGGGCCCCTGTCCGGTGCGGACAGGGGCCCTTGATGTGACTGGACCTTGCAGCGCCGCCCAGGGCGGCGCTTGGGGTCTTAGGCGCCCGGCTGGGCCTCGACGGCGTGCTCGGCGAGCACGGTCAGGCCTTCCGGCGTCACGTCGGCGAAGCCGCCGCGGATCTCGAAGGTCCGCACCTTGCCGTCGGCGAAGACCCGCAGCGGGCCTTCCTTGAGCGTCGTCATGAACGGCGCGTGGCCGGCCAGGACGCCGAAGTCGCCTTCGGCGCCGGGCGCGTCCACCTGGTCAACGTCGCCCGCGAAGAGCTCACGCTCCGGCGAGACCAGGGAGAAGTGGAGCTTGTTCGCGGCCATTGTCGATTAGGCTTCCGCAGCCAGCTTTTCGGCCTTGCGGACCGCGTCTTCGATGGTGCCGACGTTGTAGAAGGCCGGCTCCGGCAGGTGGTCGTACTCGCCGTCGCAGAGCGCCTTGAACGAGCGGATCGTGTCCTCGAGGCTGACCAGCACGCCGGGCGTGTTGGTGAACTGTTCGGCCACGTGGAACGGCTGCGACAGGAAGCGTTGGATCTTCCGGGCGCGGGCCACCACCAGCTTGTCCTCTTCCGACAGCTCGTCCATCCCGAGGATGGCGATGATGTCCTTCAGCGCCTTGTACTGCTGCAGGATCTCCTGCACGCGGCGCGCGACGTTGTAGTGCTCTTCGCCGATCACCAGCGGGTCCATGATCCGCGAGGTGGAGTCCAACGGGTCCACGGCCGGGAAGATGGCCTGGGCGGCGATGTCGCGGCTCAGAACGGTCGTCGCGTCCAAGTGGGCGAACGAGGTCGCCGGCGCCGGGTCGGTCAGGTCGTCGGCGGGCACGTAGATGGCCTGCACCGAGGTGATCGAACCCTTGTTGGTCGAGGTGATGCGCTCCTGCAGGTTGCCCATCTCCGTCGCCAGCGTCGGCTGATAGCCCACCGCCGAGGGGATGCGGCCCAGCAGCGCCGACACTTCCGAGCCGGCCTGAGTGAAGCGGAAGATGTTGTCGATGAAGAGCAGCACGTCCTTGCCCTCCTGGTCGCGGAAGTATTCCGCTTGGGCCAGGCCGGTCAGGGCGACGCGGGCGCGGGCGCCCGGGGGCTCGTTCATCTGGCCGTAGACCAGGGTGCACTTCGAGCCTTCGGTCGAACCGTTGTTCGCCTTCGGATCGACGTTCACGTTGGACTCGATCATCTCGTGGTAGAGGTCGTTCCCTTCACGGGTCCGCTCGCCCACGCCGGCCAGCACGGAGTAACCGCCGTAGGCCTTGGCGATGTTGTTGATCAGCTCCTGCATCGTCACGGTCTTGCCGACGCCGGCGCCGCCGAACAGGCCGACCTTGCCGCCCTTGGTGTAGGGGCAGAGCAGGTCGATGACCTTAATGCCGGTGACCAGCACTTCCGAGGACGTGGACTGTTCAGCGAAGGACGGGGCCTCGCGGTGGATCGGGCTTTGGAACGCCGAGGAGATCGGACCGGCTTCGTCGATCGGCTCGCCGATGACGTTCATGATGCGGCCGAGGGTCGCCGGGCCGACCGGAACGGTGATCGGCTTGCCGGTGTCGGCCACCGGCTGACCACGGGTCAGGCCTTCGGTGGTGTCCATGGCGATGGCGCGGACGGTGTTCTCGCCGAGGTGCTGGGCGACTTCCAGCACCAGGCGGAACGGCAGGCCGGTCCGCTGGTCGGTGTTGGTGGTCTCGAGCGCGTTCTGGATCGCCGGCAGGTGGCCTTCGAACTCCACGTCCACGACGGCGCCGATGATCTGCACCAGGCGGCCGGTGGCCACGCCTTGGGCGATCGGAGCTTCGGGAGCGGCAGACTTCTTGGCCGGCGCGCGACGAGCGGGCTTCTTGACGGAGGCTTCGGACATAACGGTCTCTTTCGGTCTTTAGATCGCTTCGGCGCCGGAGATGATCTCGATCAGCTCCTTGGTGATCTGCGCCTGGCGTGCACGGTTCATCTGCAGGGTGAGGCTGGCGATCATGTCGCCGGCGTTTCGCGTGGCGTTGTCCATCGCCGTCATCTGGGCGGCGAAGAAGCCCGCCTGGTTCTCCAGCATCGCGGAGAAGACCTGGGTGGTCAGGTTCCGCGGCAGCAGAGCTTCCAGGATGCCGGCCTCGTCCGGCTCGTATTCATACGAAGCGCCCTTCAGGTCGACCACGGGGGCGCCCGCCTGCACCTCGGCCGGGATCAGCTGCTTGGTCGTCGGCACCTGGCTGATCACCGACGCGAAGCGGCTGTAGACCAGGGTGACCACGTCCACCTCGCCGGCGTCGAACAGCTCGCGGATCTTCGCCGCGATCTCTTCCGCACGCTCCAGCGACGGATTGCCGCCCGCCTCGAACTCGCCGACCGACAGATTGCCGTAGAGCCGGCGCAGCTGATCGCGGGACTTGCGGCCGACGGTCAGGACGCGGACGTCCTTGCCCTCGTTCAGCAGGCTCTGAATCCGCTCGCGCGCGGCGCGGACGATCGACGAGTTGAACCCGCCCGCGAGGCCGCGGTCGGAGGTCGCCACCACCACCAGGTGGCGCCGGTCGGAACCGGTGCCCACCAGCAGTCGCGGCGCGCCGTCGCCGGACACTCCCGATGCGAGGTTGGCGATGACCGCGGCCATGCGCTGGGCGTAAGGACGGGCGTTTTGCGCCGCGTCCTGCGCCCGGCGCAGCTTGGCCGCCGCCACCATCTGCATCGCTTTCGTGATCTTCTGCGTGGCTTTCACGCTTCCGATCCGATTGCGCATCTCCTTGAGGCTGGCCATCCCCTAAGATCTTTCCCTGGGCGCCAGGCTTAAGCGAAGTTCTGGGCGAAGGCGGCGAGCACCGACTTCAGCTGATCTTCGACCGGGCCCAGATCCTTCTTGGTCCGGATGGTGTCCAGGATGCCCTGGTGCTGAGCGTGCATGTGCGACAGCAGCTCGGCCTCGAAGCGGCCGACGTCGGCGGTCGGCACCTTGTCGAGGTAGCCGCGGGTGCCGGCGTAGACCGACACGACCTGCTCTTCCACCGCGAGCGGCGCGTATTGCGGCTGCTTCAGCAGCTCGGTCAGGCGCTCGCCGCGCGCCAGCATGCGCTGGGTGGCGACGTCGAGGTCGGAGCCGAACTTCGCGAAGGCGGCCATTTCCCGGTACTGGGCGAGCTCGCCCTTGATCGGGCCGGCGGCGGCCTTCATCGCCTTGATCTGGGCCGAGGAGCCCACGCGGCTGACGCTGATGCCGACGTTCACCGCCGGACGGATGCCCTGGAAGAACAGGTCCGTCTCGAGGAAGATCTGGCCATCGGTGATCGAGATCACGTTGGTCGGGATGTAGGCCGACACGTCGTTGGCCTGGGTTTCGATGATCGGCAGCGCGGTCAGCGAGCCCGAGCCGTTGTCGGCGTTCAGCTTCGCGGCGCGTTCCAGCAGGCGGCTATGCAGGTAGAAGACGTCGCCCGGGTAGGCTTCGCGGCCCGGCGGACGGCGCAGCAGCAGCGACATCTGGCGGTAGGCGACGGCCTGCTTGGAAAGGTCGTCATAGATGATCACGGCGTGCATGCCGTTGTCGCGGAACCACTCGCCCATCGCACAACCCGCGAACGGGGCGAGGAACTGCAGCGGGGCCGGCTCGGAGGCGGTCGCCGAGACGATGATCGTGTAGTCCAGGGCGCCGCGCTCTTCGAGCGTCTTGACGATCTGGGCGACGGTCGAACGCTTTTGGCCGATGGCGACGTAGATGCAGTAGAGCTTGGCGCTCTCGTCATCGCCGGCGTTGATCGACTTCTGGTTCAGGATGGTGTCGATCGCGACCGCGGTCTTGCCGGTCTGACGGTCGCCGATGATCAGCTCGCGCTGGCCGCGGCCGACCGGGATCAGGGTGTCGATCGCCTTCAGGCCGGTCTGCACCGGCTCGTGCACCGACTTCCGCGGGATGATGCCCGGAGCCTTGACGTCGACCCGGCGGCGCTCGGCCACGTTGGTCAGCGGACCCTTGCCGTCGATCGGCTCGCCGAGCGGGTTGACCACCCGGCCCAGCAGACCCTTGCCGACCGGCACGTCGACGATTTCGCTCAGGCGGCGGACTTCGTCGCCTTCGCTGATCGCCCGGTCTTCACCGAAGATCACGACGCCGACGTTGTCGCGCTCGAGGTTCAGGGCCATGCCCTTCACGCCGGCGGAGGGGAACTCCACCATTTCACCGGCCTGGACGTTGTCGAGACCGTAGACGCGGGCGATGCCGTCGCCGACGGACAGCACCGAACCGACGTCCGAGACGTCGGCTTCCTCGCCGAAATTGGCGATCTGGGATTTCAGGATGGCCGAAATTTCGGCGGCGCGGATGTCCATCTTCTTACGCTCTCTTCAGGGCGAACTTCAGGGAATCGAGCTTCGAACGAAGCGAAGCGTCGAACAGTCGGGAGCCAACCCGCACCTTGATGCCGCCGAGGATGGCGGGATCGACGCGGGTTTCGATCTGAGGGTCCTTGCCGAGCGCCTGGCGCAGGGCCTGGGCGACGCCCTTGGCCTGGGCGGCGCTCAGCGGCAGGGCGGTGGTCACCTGGGCCTGGACCTCGCCGCGGGCGTCGGCGGCGAGCCGCTCGAAGCCGGCGATCACGGCCGACAGCGCCGAGGCGCGGCCGTTGGCGGCCAGCAGGCCGAGGAATTTCTTGGTCGTCGCGGCGAAGCGGGCCTTGTCCGCGATCGCCGCCAGGCCCTTGCCTTTGGCCTCGGAGCCGAACGTCGGCGACTCCAGAAGCACGCGCAGGTCGCGACTGTCGGCGATCGCCGCCTTCAGCGACTTCAGGTCGGCTTCGACCTTAGCCACTTCATTCTGGTCTTTCGCGAGGTCGAAGAGGGCCTGGGCATACCTGGCGCCGACATTCGAAGTCTGGGAATCGTCCGCCACTTATTTGTCCGTCCGGTGCGCATCGAGGCCGCAGCGAAGATATTTTCCGCTACAGCCCTAACTGCTTGGAAACGCTTGGAAAAGCAGAGTAGGCGCAAAGACCCGAAAGGCCCCTGTCCCACAGCCGCGCGCCTGATAGCACGCAGATTTCGGCGTCGCAACCAAACCCCGCCGCGCGCGGCGTCGCAGGGGCCGTTTCGCGCGCCTTTCCGACGAACCGCCCTCAAAGCGTCAAAGAGACAGAACGCGCGCTCGCGCGCGAGGCCGGGAGTGCGCTGCAGCGTCCCACCCCGGGCATTCACCGCTCGTCCATGTTGTTGCGGCTAGGAGCGCGGTGCTAAGGGAGCCGCCGGGACGGGCGGCTATCACAGGACGAGTCATGGCCAATGCGCAGTCGTCAGGATCGGGCGGTCGCGAGCCGCGCGAGCCGCGCGGCCAGCGACGCTCCCCCCTGCAGGCGATCCTCTACTGGAGCCTGGTGCTGGGCGTCTGGGGGCTGATCTTCGTGGTCGCCTTCTTCGCGGTGTTCGCCGTCGACCTGCCGGACACCTCGAAGCTGTACGACGTCAAGCGCCAGCCCTCGATCACCTACCTCGACCATTCGCAGGCGGCGATCGCCGTGCGCGGCAGCCAGTACGCGCCGCCGGTCGATCTGGACCGGCTGCCGCGCTACGTGCCGAAGGCGTTCATCGCCATCGAGGACCGCTGGTACTACTGGCACTTCGGGTTCAACCCGTGGGGCATCGCGCGCAGCACCTTCTATAACGTGACGCACGACGGCGGCCCGCTGCGCGGCGGCTCGACGATCACCCAGCAGCTGGCGCGCAACCTGTTCCTGACGCCGAAGCAAAACTACCGGCGCAAGGCCCAGGAGCTGATCCTGGCGGTCTGGCTGGAGGCGCGCTTCTCGAAGAAGCAGATCCTCGAGCTCTACCTGAACCGGGTCTATTTCGGCGCCGGGGCCTACGGCATCGAGGCGGCGGCGCAGCGCTATTTCAATAAGCCCGCCGCGCAGCTGACGATCGGCGAGTCGGCGATCCTCGCCGGGATGATGAAGGGGCCGTCGCGCTATTCGCCGGTCGCGGCCACGGACCGCTCGAGCCGGCGCGCGACCACCGTGCTCGACGAGATGGTGCGCATCCGCGCGATCACCCCGGAGCAGCGCGACGAGGCGCTGCGCACGCCGGTGACGGTCAATCCGGTGCTCGCCAACCAGCGGGCGCAGTATTTCGTCGACTGGGTGGACGACCAGGTCCGCGCTTTGGTCGGCGAGCCGACCGAGGACCTGGTGGTCGACACCACCCTGGACCTGCCGCTGCAGGCCAACGCCGAGCAGTCGCTGCAGGACGGCGTCGCCGCCGGCAAGGGCCAGGGCGTGCAGCAGGGCGCGCTGGTGGCGCTCGACGGACAGGGCCGGGTGCGCGCCTACGTCGGCGGGACCAGCTATCTGCAGACCCAGTTCGACCGCGCGACGATGGCGAGGCGTCAGGCCGGCTCGGCCTTCAAGCCGTTCGTCTACCTGACCGCCATGGAGGCCGGCCGCACCCCGCAGACCCCGGTGATCGACGAGCCGGTGACCATCGGCGCCTGGCAGCCGCGCAACTACACCGGCAAGTACCTCGGGCCGATCACCCTGGAGACCGCGCTGAAGGAGTCGGTCAACACCGTCGCCGCGCGGCTGGCGAGCGAGGTCGGCACCTCGAACGTCGCCTCGACCGCACGGCGGCTGGGGATCACCTCGGCGATCCAGCTCGACCCGTCGATGGCGCTGGGCGCGGTGGAGGTCAGCCCGCTGGAGATGGCCCAGGCCTACGCCCCGCTGTCCAACGGCGGCTACTACGCCAAGGCCTACGGCATCGAGCGGATCCGCACCGCCAGCGGCCAGGTGCTGTACGACCGCAGCGTCGCCCAGCCCGAACGGCGCGCGGTGATCGCCCAGCCGGCGCTGGCCTACATGAACCAGATGATGCGCCAGGTGCTGGTCTCCGGCACCGGGGCGCGGGCGCTGGTGCCGGGCTTCGACGAGGCCGGCAAGACCGGCACCACCAGCGACTACCGCGACGCCTGGTTCGTCGGCTACACCGGCGGCTTCGTCACCGCCGTCTGGGTCGGCCGCGACGACAACACGCCGATGAAGAAGGTCACCGGCGGCGGCGCGCCGGCCGGCATCTGGCACACCTTCATGACCTCGGCCCTGCGCCGGGTGCAGGCCGCGCCGATCCCCGGCAGCGAGCTGCCGATGCCCGAGATCGTCCCTGGCGAAGACCCGATCGGCGACATGCTGAGCGGCGAAGTCGCCCTGACGCATCCGCCGGAACCGGTGTTCGAACCGGCCCCACAGGATCCCAACCTACCGCCGTTCTGAGGCCGCGGAGCGGGGCTAATCAAAGCCCCGCTCATCCCCGCGAAAGCGGGGATGAGCGGATTGGGGGTTATCCCCGCCCGAAGGCGTGCAGCCGGGCGCCTTCCGCGCGCAGCCAGTCGCGGTGCGGCTGGTGGTCGCCGACCAGCCGCTTCACATGCGCCCAGAACTTCGGGCCGTGGTTCAGCTCCAGCAGGTGGGCGCACTCGTGGGCGGCGACGTAGTCGGCGACGGCGAACGGCGCCAGCGCGAGGCGCCACGAATAGCGGATCGAGCCCGGGTGGCCGGGACGGCCCGGGCGGCAGGAGCCCCAGCGGCCCTTGGCGTCGGCCACCGCCACCTTCGGCATCGGCGCGCCGAGCAGGGCGGCGTAATGCGCGGTGCGCTCGGTCAGCAGCTCCAGCGCGCGCTTCTTCAACACCAGAGTCACGGCGCGGGCGTAGCCCTCGCCCTCGCCCATCGCCGCGATGCGGGCGGGATAGTGTTCGGTGGCGGCGAGCCAGCGGGCGCGGCCGGTCCCGGCCTCCAGCCGCACCGTCTCGCCGAACACCAGCAGGGTCACCCCGGGCCGCAGCGGCGCCGCCTCGGGCAGCTCGGCGATGCGCTCGGCGATCCAGCTGGCGCGCTCGCGGGCGAAGGCGGCGGCCTCGCCCAGCCGGCGCGCGGAGGGCGCGGTGGCGACGATCTCGCCGCGCACTCGGTCGAGCCGCAGCGAAACCCGTCGGGCGCGGCGGTGAACCTTGAGGGTGACCACGGCGCCGGCCACGCTCAGCCGGTCGCCGTCGGCGAAGGCGCGACCGAACGGACTCATCGTCCGTGAATCTAAGCGCTCCGGCGCTGCTTGTCGAAGGCCGGCTGGGTGCGACCGATGAACGCCCGCACGCGCGGATAGATCTCCTCGCGGAACCGCCGGCCGTTGAACACCCCGTAGTGGCCGACGTGCGGCTGGACGTAGTCTTCCTTCAGCTCCTCGGGCAGGCCGGCGCAGAGCGCGTGGGCCGCCTGGGTCTGGCCGATACCGGAAATGTCGTCGTTCTCGCCCTCGACGGTGAGCAGGCCGATGTCGCGGATCAGCTCCGGCCGCACCAGCCGGCCGCGGTGCTCGAGCTCGCCCTTCGGCAGCAGGTAGCGCTGGAACACCTGGTCGATGGTCTGGAGATAGAACTCCTCGGTGAGGTCCAGCACCGAGAGATACTCGTCATAGAAATCCAGGTGCTTGTCGGCGGAGTCGCCGTCGCCGCGCATCAGGTGCTGCAGATACTGCAGGTGCGCTTCCTGGTGCCGCTCCAGGTTCATCGACATGAAGGCGGCCAGCTGGACGAAGCCCGGATAGACCCGCCGCCCGACGCCCGCATAGGGGGCCGGCACGGTGTAGATCACGTTGGATTCGAACCAGGCGAACGGCTTCTCCTCGGCCAGCTTGTTGGTCACTGTCGGCGAGAGCCGCGCGTCGATCGGCGAGCCCATGAAGGTCATCGAAGCCGGGCGGCTCGGCTCGGCGTCTTCGGCCATCAGCGCGGCGGCCGCCAGGGTCGGCGGGCCGGGCTGGCAGACGGCGACGACGTGCGGCCTGGGCCCGATCGCCCGCAGCATCTGGCGGATGTGGTCGATGTAGTCGTGCAGGTCGAAGCGGCCCTCGACGATCGGCACGTTGCGGGCGTTCTCCCAGTCGGTGACGTAGACCTCGTGGTCCTGCAGGAAGGTCTGCACCGTGCCGCGCAGCAGGGTGGCGTAGTGGCCCGACAGCGGCGCGACGATCAGCACCGCCGGCTCCGGCTCGCTGCGGCCGGCCTGGCGCAGGTCGTCGGGATCGCGGGCGAAATGCTTCAGCTTCACCCAGGGCGTGCTCCACGCCGTCTCCTCGCTCACCCGCACCGGCTTGCCGTCGATCTGCACCTCGTGGATCCCCCACGCGGGGCGGCCGTAGCGGCGGGTGAGGTTCACAAAGAGATCGGCCCCGGCGTAGATCCGCCGCGCCGCCTCGCTGTCGCGGGCGGGATTGAGCGGCGAACTCCAGAAATCCCGCGCGGCCAGCGCGGCGGCGCGCAGCGGAGCGGCGGCGTAGAAGCCAGCTTCATACAGCGAATAAAGCATGCGACGACCCTTGTGCGCTGCAGCATAACACCCAAAAGGCTAAAGGGGTCCAGTCAGTTCAGCCGGGTGCGGCGCCGCATCAGCAGCTTTCGGCGCCCGGCCCCTTGGCCATCGCCGCCTTCACCTTGGCGGCGATCTGCTCCGGCGGCGTGTTGTAGGGGATGACGCACACGAACCGGCCCTTCGGGCTCATCAGATAGGTGATGGTCGAGTGGTCGACGTTGTAGGCCTCGCCCTCGCCGGCCTTCTGGAAATAGACCCGATAGGCGCGCGCGGCGGCCGCGACCTCGTCCGCCGTGCCGGTCAGGCCCAGCGAACGCTTCGGGAAGGCGTCGGTCGCCAGGTACTCGGCGACCTTCGCCGGGGTGTCGCGCGCCGGATCGACCGAAATGAACACCGTCTGGAAGTCGTCCGCCTTCGGGCCAAGCAGTTGCTCGGCCTGGCCGAGCGCGAACAGCGTCGTCGGGCAGGCGTCGGGACAATAGGTGAATCCGAAGAACACCGCGCTCCACTTGCCCTTGAGCACGCTCTGGTCGACCTTCCTTCCAGTCTGGTCGACGAGCTGGAACGGGCCGCCCACGGCGGCGGTTTCCGGTCTGGGGGCCAGAACGCCCCGTTTGACGGCCACGCCCGTCAGAACCGCGAAGGCCACGGCCAGGAGTGCGAGGATGACGAGCAGACGGCGGTTCATGAACAGGTCTCCAGCTGGCCCCGCGCCGCGACCGGCGGCCAGCGGCGCGCGCCGCTGAGATGGGGCGCACAACCGCGCAAGCGGCGCTGAAGCCTGAAGCGCTCGATAAGCTGCGGCCGGCGGCGGCGCAAGACGCGGTCGCCGCGGCGGTCCTCGACCTGCAATCGGGCTCGGTCTACCGCAGCCACCTGCGGGTGCGCACCCTGGTCAGCCTGCGCTGGCTGGTGATCATCGGCGAGGTGGTGCTGCTGCTGGTGATCGGCGTCCGCCTCGGCTTCCAGGCGAACTATCCGCTGGGCTTCGCGGTGATCGGCGCGGCCGCCTGGCTCAACCTCGCGACCGGCGTCGCCTGGCCCGGCCAGCGCGAGTTCCCGGACTGGGAGGCCGCCGGCCAGCTGGCCTTCGACGTGCTGCAGATCGGCGCGCTGGTCTTCCTGACCGGCGGCACCGCCAATCCCTTCGTGCTGCTGCTGGTGGCCCCGGTGACCCTGGCGGCCGCCACCCTGCCGTTGCGGCAGGTCGTGGCGCTCGGCGTGCTCGCCGGGCTCGTGGCGGTCTTCCTCGCCTTCGTCTCGCTGCCGCTGCCCGGCGGCCAGGCGCTGGCCACCGGCCACGGCTATCGGATCGCCGCCGCCGTCGCGGTGATCGCCGGGGGCGCGCTGATCGCCAGCTACGTGCGGCAGTCGGCGCTGGAGGCCGGGCGGATGACGCTGGCGCTGGACGTCACGGAAAAGGTGCTGGCGCGCGAAAAGCAGCTGTCGGCGCTGGGCGGCCTGGCCGCGGCGGCGGCGCACGAGCTGGGCACCCCGCTGGCCACCATCGCCATCGTCGCCAAGGAGATGCTCCGCGAGGCGCCGACCCCGCAGGTCAAGGAGGACGCCGAGCTGCTGATGGCCCAGGCGCAGCGCTGCCGCGAGATCCTGCGCCGGCTGACCGACCAGCCGGACGCCGCCACCGACGAGGTGCACGAGCGGCTGTCGCTGCGCCAGCTGGTGCAGGAGGTGATCGAGCCGCACGCCGCCGACCATCCCGACGTCCGCGTCGAGGCGATCGTCACCGGCGCAGCGGGCGCCTCGGCCCCGGACATCCGGCGGATGCCGGAGATCACCCACGCCTTCACCTCCTTCGTCGAGAACGCCGTCGACTTCGCCACCTCCGAGGTGCTGGTCAGCGCCCGGTTCGACGCCGACACGGTGTCGATGGAGGTGCGCGACGACGGCCCAGGCTTCGCGCCGGAGATCCTCGCCAAGCTGGGCGAGCCCTATGTCACCAGCCGTCCGGGGGCGGAAGGCTCGCGCACCGGCCACATCGGCATGGGCCTCGGCTTCTTCATCTCGAAGAATCTGTTGGAACGAACCGGCGCGGTCGTGACGTTTCAGAACGCCCGGCCGCGCGGCGCAGTTGTGTCGGCGCGTTGGCCTCGCCCGAAGATCGAGGTCGCGACGAGCTGAGCAGGCTTGCCGAACAGGCCCGACCTGCGACAGGATGACGCGGGCGTTGGAATAAGGGAGGCCCCCTCCGGGGTGAGCGAATGACCGACCTTTCCGCTGACATCGCCGCCCTGCCCGACAGGTCGCTGCTGGTGCTGGACGACGACGCGCCGTTGCGAACGCGTTTGGGACGCGCGCTCGAACAGCGCGGGTTCGAGACCACCCTGGTCGGCAGCGTCGCCGAGGCGCTGACCGCCGTGAAGGCGAACCCCCCGGCGTTCGCCGTGCTCGACATGCGGCTGGAGGACGGCACCGGGCTCAAGGTCGTGGAGGCGGTGCGCGACGCCCGCCCCGAGGCCAAGATCATCATGCTCACCGGCTACGGCAACATCGCCACCGCCGTGCAGGCGGTGAAGGCCGGCGCGGTCGACTACCTGTCGAAGCCGGCCGACGCCGACGACGTCGCCCGCGCGCTGCTGGCCCGGGCCGACACCTCCCCGCCGCCGCCCGAGAATCCGATGAGCGCCGACCGGGTCCGCTGGGAGCACATCCAGCGGGTCTACGAGCTGTGCAACCACAACGTCTCGGAGACCGCGCGGCGGCTGAACATGCACCGCCGGACCCTGCAGCGGATCCTGGCCAAGCGCGCCCCGCGGTGAGCGAAAGCCTGACGTCGCCGCCGGCGTTGCGGCCGCGCCCCTCGGCGCGCCTGCTGCTGGTCGATCCGCACGGCCGGATCCTGCTGTTCCGCTTCGAGTTCCGCAGCGGCCCGATGACCGGCCGCATCTTCTGGGCCACCCCGGGCGGCGCGCTGGAGCCGGGCGAGAGCTTCGAGGACGGCGCCCGACGCGAGCTGTTCGAAGAGACCGGCCTCTCCATCGACCATCCCGGCCCGCAGATCGCCGTCCGCCGGTTCGAAATGCGCGCGCCGGAGGGCGACGAGGTGATGGCCGAGGAGCGCTACTTCCTGGTCCGCGCCGATCCCTTCGCCCTGGCCGACGCCGGCTGGACCGAGCTCGAGCGCGAGATCATGACCGAGCACCGCTGGTGGACCCCGGCCGAGATCGCCGCCGCCGCGGAGAAGATCTACCCGGAAGACCTGGTCGAGATGGTCGCCGCGGCGCTGGCCACCTAGCTGCCCGCCGCAACCGGCGGCCATCCGCCACGGCTCAGGCGAACACCTGATTGCCCTTGGGCGCGCGGCGCCGGTTCCTCGGAAGCGCCGCCGGTCGCTCCGGGCCGGCCGATCACCACGCGGGAGGCGCCTCTGCGGCGCGCAACCACCAGGACCTGGCGCGCGGGCCTCGCTGCCGCCTTGGCGGCGGCGGGCGCGGGAAGTCTTGCGCGGGCGCAAAGCATCGAGCCGCGGGCCTATTCGCCGGCGCCGGTGGGGGTGAACTTCGTGATCGTCGGCTACGCCCGCAGTTGGGGCGGCGTGTCGTTCGACACCTCGCTGCCGCTCACCGACCCGAAGCTGCGCATCGACGGCCCGATCCTGGCCTATGCGCGCTCGATCGACCTGTGGGGCAAGTCCGGCAAGGTCGACGTGATCCTGCCGACCGGACGGCTTTCGGGCCGGGCGCTGTACCAGGGCGAGCCGGTGCAGCGGGAGGTCTCCGGGCTGGGCGATCCGCTGCTGCGGCTGTCGGTCAGCCTGATCGGCGCGCCGGCGCTCGACGCCGCGGAATTCCGCGCCTACCGCCCGGACCTGATCGTTGGCGCCAGCGTCCAGGTGTCGGCGCCGCTCGGCCAGTACGATTCCGACCGGCTGGTGAACCTCGGCGCCCACCGCTGGTGGGTGAAACCGGAGATCGGCGCCTCCAAGACGCTGGGCCGCTGGACCGTGGAGGGCAAGGCCGCGGTCACCTTCTACACCGTCAACCGCGACTTCTTCGGCGGCAATCGGCGCTCGCAGAGTCCGCTCTATTCGGCCCAGGGCCACCTGATCTACAGCTTCGCTGGCGGCGCCTGGGGCTCGCTCGACGCGACCTATTTCACCGGCGGCCGCACCACCCTGAACGACGTCGTCAACCGCGACCTGCAACGCAACTGGCGCGTCGGTGTGACCCTCGCCCGCCCGGTGACCCGCCGCCACTCGATCAAGCTCAACGCCAGCCGCGGCGTCTCGGCGCGGACCGGCAACGACTACGACCAGGTCGGCGTCGCCTGGCAGTACCGCTGGGGCGCGGGACTGTAGAACCACAGGCTGCGAACGCGGCGAAGCTCTACCGTAGTTCCAACCTCGGGGCAGTTGTGACACCGTCCCCGCACAAGTCCGTGGGGGGTGCGATGCGTCGGCTGATGATTTTGCTGGTCCTTGGCGTGGCGAGCGTCGCCCGCGCGGAAGACAGCGTGCCGATCGCGCCGCCGCCGGCCTGGGTCATCCCGGTCGAGCCGCCGCCGCGCTCGGCGCGGCCGGCGGGCTTCGAGGTGCGTCTGCTCGACTACCAGACGCGGCTCGATGAGACCGGCGTCCATCAGTTCGGCCATCAGATCTACCGGCTCTCGTCGCTTGCGGCGCTGCAGAACGCCGGCACTGTCGCCGTCACCTGGCAGCCGGCCTATGGCCAGGCCACAGTGAACCGACTGGTGATCCGCCGTGGCGACGAGCGAATCGACGTCCTGAAGACCGGCGCGGCGTTCAAGGTCATCCAGCGGGAGGCCGGCCTCGAAGCCCTGCAGGTGAACGGCCTGCTCACGGCGGTGCTGCAGGTCCCCGATCTGCGGATCGGCGACGAGCTGGAGTTCAGCTTCACGATCGATCGGCGCAATCCGGCCCTTGGCGAGCGGCAGGACGCGGAGGACTTCATCAGCGGCTCGACGGTCGACCGCCTGTTCGTGCGTTACAGCTGGCCGGAGGGCCGCAAGGTCAACTGGCGCGTCGGCGACCGGCTGCCGCCGGCGAAGCGGGAAGCGAAGGATGGGGCCGCCGCGATCGTCATCAGCGGCGACAACGTGAAGCCGCCGGCGATCATTCCAGGCGCGCCAATGCGCTATCTCGACGGCGGGGCCGTCGCGGTGAGCGAGTACGGCAGCTGGCGGGAGGTGGCCGAGGCGGCCGCGCCGCTCTTCGAGACGGCCGCTCAGATCACGGCCGACTCGCCGCTCCACGGCGAGATCCGCAAGATCGCGGCCGCCAGCCCGGACGCCAAGGTGCGCACCGAACTGGCGCTGCAGCTGGTGCAGACCCAGGTGCGCTACTTCGCGCGCCTGGACGGTCTGGGCGGCTATGTTCCGCAATCCGCGGACATGGTCTGGCGCACGCGAAGCGGCGACTGCAAAGGCAAGACGGTGCTGCTGCTCGCGCTGCTGCGCGGCCTGGGCGTCGAGGCGGAGCCCGCGCTGCTGTCGACCGTGCGCGGCGACGGCCTCGAAGCGGCGCTGCCCGGCGTCGTCCGGTTCAACCATGTGCTCGTCCGCGCCACGGTGCAGGGCCAGACCTACTGGCTCGATGGCTCGCGGCCGGGCGACCGCTCTCTCGAGCGGCTGGACCCGCCGCCGTTCAAATGGGCGTTGCCGCTCGGTCCGCATCAGCGCGCGCTCGAAGCCCTGCCGCCGGCGCCGCCGCAGGTCGCCCTCAACGAGTGGCGGCTCGACCTGGATGCCCGCGCCGGCCTTGGGAGACCGGCGAAAGCCCAGGGCCTGGTCGTGCTTCGCGGCGACGAGGCCATGACGTTCCGCACCGCCGCGTCGCTGCTGAGCCGCGACGAGCGCGACCAAGGGATCACCAAGCTCTGGCAGGACCGGCACGATTGGGTGACCGTCGACCACGTCACCTACGAGGACGACGAGGCCACCGGCGAAGTGCGCCTCGGCTTCACCGGCTCCGGCGTGATGGACTGGGACACCCAGGGCCCGGAGGCCGCCAACCGTTATGAGGCCAACAAGGCGAGGCTCGGCGTCGACCTGGCCCCGTCGCGCGACGCCGATGTCGCGAAGCTGGCGCCCGTGGCGGTCGGCGCGCGCTACGAGACAGTCCACCAGACCATCCTGCTGCCGGCCGGCGGCCAGGGCTTCACCCTGCAGAGCGAGCCGGTCGACGAGACCATCGGCGGCGTTCGCTACACACGCACCGCGTCGCTCCGCGGCGAGCGCTTCGACATGACCGCGACGACGCGTTCGGCGCAGGGCGAGCTCAGCTTCGCCGAGGCCCACGCCGCGGACCGCAAGACCGACGCGCTGTTCGACAAGGGCGTGTTCATCGCCCTGCCGCCGACGATGGTCGCCGGCAGGCCGGTGTCGGGCGTCACGCCGACCGACGCCGCCGCGATCCAAGCCGTCCTGAAGCTGACGCAGGACGGCAAGTTCGAGCAGGCCCTGGCTGCACTAGAGAAGCAGCAGTGGCCCGGCGACCTGAAAGCGCACGCCGCGGCGCTTCGCGGCTCTGTCCTTGCCCAGTTGGGCCGCAATCCCGACGCCATGACGGCGTTCGACGAGGCCCTAGCGCTTGATCGCACGCATCGCCTGGCGCTCGCCGGCAAGGCCACCCTGCTGCTGATGCAGAACCGTCCCGACGACGCGCTGATCCTGGCTGACCGGCTGGTTCTCGTCGCGCCCGAGGAGGGCACGGTCTACCGCCTGCGCGGCTCCGCGCGTGAACAGGTCCGCGACTACAAGGGCGCGCTGGCCGACTGGGACATCGCCATCGAGAAGCAGGTGGGCGGCGAGGCGCTCCATATCGACCGCCTCAACGTGCTCTACGCCCTGGGAGAGCGCGACAAAGCGCTCAGCGACGCCGGCGCCGTCGCCGCGCGTTTCCCGCAGAGCGCGCTCACGCACGCCGCGCACGCCAGCATGCTTGCGCGCGCCGGCCGACGCGACGAGGCGGCCAAGGCCGCGGCGCTGTCGCTGAAGTTGGAGCCCAACGCCGACGCCTACCTGATCCGCGTCCACTACGGGCTGTCAGGCGACGACCAGGCGACGCTCCAGGACCTGCTCGCAATGATCCGCTTACAGCCGACCCGGAAGATTCCGGAGGAAGACGTTGTAAGGGTGATAGCCCTTCCCGGCGCCCGCAAGCAGCTGGAAGCCGCCTACGACGACGCCAAGCCGGCAAGCCCGGCTGAAGCAGGCGCTATCGCCCTTGGCCGCAGCATCGTCGCAGCCGCCGCCGGCGAGCCGGACGGCCTGCTGGCTCGCTATGACGCCGAGGTGACGAAACAGCCGAAGGATCCCAACCCGCTGAACAACGCCTGTTGGGCGCGGGCGACGTGGGGCGTGCAGCTCGACCGCGCCCTGACGGACTGCAGCGCCGCGATCGCGCTGGATCCGAAGGCCGGCTTTCTCGACAGCCGCGGCCTGGTGCGCCTGAGGCTGGAGGCCTATGCCGACGCCATCGCCGATTACGACGCGGCGCTCAGCAAGGACGCCGACATGCCGACGAGCCTGTTCGGCCGCGGCCTGGCCAAGCTACGTACCGGAAACAAGGCGGGCGGCGACTCCGACCTCGCGGCGGCGCGCCAGCTCGACGCGCGGATTGATCGCCAGTTCGCCAACATGGGCATCCAGCCCTGAGCGCCTACTCCAGCGTCGTCGCTGGGACGCCGGCGGCGCGCATCGCGGCGAGGCGGGCGAAGGCCAGGGTCAGCGCCTTGCGGCGGGCGCCGGCGAGGGATTCGACCGGGGCTTCGCGCAGCACCGCCCCGCCGAAGCCGTCGGCGACGATCAGGCCGGGCTCGTCGGGCAGGATCTCGCGCGGGAACTCCGGCGCGACGGCGAAGGCGAAGGCGTCGCAGTAGGGGCGGTATTCCCACCACTTCTGGTCGGTGCGGAAATCCTCGACGCTCGACTTCACCTCGACGATGAAGATCTGCCCCTTCGGTCCGAGCGCCATCAGGTCGGCGCGGCGGCCGTTCGGCAGGGTCACTTCGGTGAGCGGCGCATAGCCGAGGGCGGCGAGCAGACGCGCCGCGCCGCGGGTCACCTGGACGGTGGTTTCCGGCCGTGAAGCCGTCACGACGCTGACGGAGATCTCCATGCGGGCTCAATGTTCCGCATGCGTTCTGCAGATGCAAGGCCCGCGGGCCTCGCCGGCCTGCGTCAGCTGCGCGCGGGCGACGGGAACTCCAGCCGGCCGGGGTCGAAGCCCAGCTGGCGGATCCGCGAGATCGCCTCGGCCTTGATCGGCGCCGGCAGGGTCGGCTTCTGCGACATCAGCCACAGGTACTTGCCGTCGCGGGTCGACAGGATCAGCCAGCCTTCTCCGGGGCGATGGTCGAGCACCTGGTAGTCCTGCGACACCAGCCCGCCGAAGAAGGTCATCTTGAACTTGGTGTTCGACGGGTCCGACACCCGGGCCTTGGCGCGCCACTGCGACACCGGCCCGTTGGGCGCACCCTTGTGGCAGGACTGCACGACCGAGAAGCCGTCCTTGGTGCGGGTCCATTCCGAGGCCCCGCCGGTGCAGCCGCGCTGCAGCTGGTTGGGCACCCGGGCGACCTCGTACCAGCGGCCCATCATGCTGGTCAGCTCGACCTGGCGCACGGGCTCGGAGCCGGCAGACGCCGGGACGGCGGCGAAAACGGCGCCCAGCGCCGCGACGATGACGAACAAGCGCTTCAGCATGCGCCTTCAGATACTGGTGCAATGTGACGAAAGGAACGTCGGCTCGCCCAGTGGAGGCGCTGCAAAACGACGCAACCCCAGCTTGACCTGAGCCTGGCTGACCTCGGCGCAGCCGCCGTCCGCGTCAGCGCTTGTCGCGGAAGAAGGCGCGCAGATCCTCGACCAGGGCGGCGGGCTCCTCCGCGGCGGCGAAGTGCCCGCCGGCGGCCATCGGCGTCCAGCGCTGCAGGTTGTAGTAGCGCTCCGCCCACTTGCGCGGCGGATGGGTCAGCTCCTCCGGCATCACGGCGATCGCGGTCGGCGCGCGGACCACCGGGAAGCCCTCGTGCGACGGCGTCCAGGGGTCCTTGTAGCCCTCGCGGTAGAAGCGCGCCGAGGTGTGGAAGCTCCCCGTCACCCAGTAGAGCATGGTGAGGTCGATCAGCTCGTCCTTGCTGAAGCGGCGCTCGACGTCGCCGCCGCAGTCGCTCCACCGGCGCCGCTTCTCGACCAGCCAGCCGAGCAGGCCCGCCGGCGAGTCGTTCAGCGCCACCGCCGGCGTCTGCGGCTTGGTCTTCTGCAGCGCCATGTAGCCGGTCTCGTCCGCGGCGAACGCCGCCATGCGGTAGAGGTTCGGCTTCTCCGCGTCGGTGAAGTCGGCCTTGTCGAACTTGCCGGTGGTCAGGAAGTCGAGGAACGAGGGCGTGTGGATGTGCACGCCGAGCATCCGCTCCGGATATTTGTGGCCGAGCTGGGCGGAGATGAACGAGCCCCAGTCGCCGCCCTGGGCCGCGAACCGGCCGTAGCCCAGCTGGTCCATCAGCTTGACCCACAGGTCGGCGGTCTTCCACCAGTTGATACCCGGGGTCGTCAGCGGGGTGGAGAAGCCGTAGCCCGGCAGCGAGGGGACGACGACGTCGAAGGCGTCGGCGGGATCGCCGCCGTGCGCCGCCGGATCGGTCAGCGGGCCGATCACCTGGCGATAGTCCCAGAAGGTCCACGGCCAGCCGTGCGTCAGGATCAGCGGGACCGGGTTGGGCCCCTTGCCGCGGACGTGGACGAAGTGGATCCGTAGGCCGTCGACCGTGGTGGTGAACTGCGGCAGCTGGTTCATCAGCCGCTCGCGGGCGCGCCAGTCGTAGCTCTCGCGCCAGTAGCCCACCAGACTCTTCAGGTAGGCGACGTTGACGCCGTAACCCCAGTCGTCGTTGGCGAAGTCGTCGGGCCAGCGGGTCGCCGCCAGCCGCCGGTCCAGGTCGCTCAGGACCTCGTCCGCAACGGCGATCGTGAAAGGCTCCATGGCGTTCGTCCTCCCGCCCGAGCGCTCCGGCGACCTCTTGGCGGCTCGCCGGCGCGGGCGGCCCATTGCGACCGGACAGAAGCGCTGCGGCAACCCCGAAGTTCGCGGCAGGTCGCGCGGGGTCAAGCCTTCGCGCCGTGCAGACAAGCGGGGGCTGGACCTTGCGGGCCTCAGCCGCGCTCTTCGATCGCCTCGATCTGGGCGTCGGAGAGGCCGAAGTGGTGGCCGATCTCGTGGATCAGCACATGCTCGACCAGCGCCTCCAGCGCGACGTCGCCGCGCTCGGCCCATTCGTCGAGGATCGGCCGGCGGTAGAGGAAGACCATCGACGGCTGTGGCGCCGGATCCAGCACCGAGCGGTGGCCGACGTCGACCCCGTGATAGAGGCCGGTGAGGTCGAACGGGTCCTCGATGCCGAGCGCGTCCAGCACCTCCTCGGAGGCGAAGTCCTCGACCCGGAACAGCACCTCGCCGGTCATCCGCCGGAACGCCTGCGGCAGGGCGGCGAACGCCGCCTCGGCCAGTTCGGCGAAATCGTCGAGGCTGGGGGCGAGGCCGAAATCGGCTGACTTGGCGGCCGTCATCGGCTGCAGCCCACGGCGTCACTCATCCGGCACGACGATGCTGGGGTTCTCCGGCAGCCGGGTCTCGAACAGGCCGATGTCCAGCGGCTGCTGCGGCTCGACCGGCCGTAGCGGCTGGCGGGCGATGGCGCGCAGGGTGGCGGTGTCGACGTCCTGCTTCGAGCGGCGCGCCTTGCGCGCCTGGGGGGCGTCCAGCGGGCGCTCGGCGCTGGCGATCCGCCAGTAGGAGACCGCCAGCCGCCAGGCGGTGCGCGGCGGGACAGCCGGCGGCGCGGGCCAGCGGTGGCCGTCCTGGCAGGTCGGCTGCACCGGGCCGAGCGACGCCGGTCGGCCCGCCTCGGTCACGGCCTGCTCGACCAGCTTGCACCAGCGGTCTTCGATCGCCGGGGTGAAGCCCGAGCGGTCGTCCTCCAGCCGGCCCTGGTAGGCGTCGAGCGCCGCCTCGCGAGTGGCGAAGGCCGGGCCGGCCAGCTCGGTGGTGAACACCACGGGCTCGCCGGCGGCCCTGACGGCCTCGCGCTCGCGGGTCGCCTGCGCCTTCGGCTGGCTCAGCGCCTGGTCGGCGCTCGTCGCGACGGGATAGAGGATGGCGGTCATGTTGCGGCTCATATGGCGCAAAAGCTCGCCGGGATAAACGCACCGTGCGTGCGGGCGGGGCCCAAGCCGCCTAATGTTCGAGGAGAGTGATTCGTCCGCTGGCGGGCGGCGGGCGCGGACTGGGGCCGATGAGCGCGCACGAACTGATTTTGGCGGCCGCGGCAGGCGCGGTCTCCCTGGCCATCTGCGCCGTCCTTTGGGCGCTGGCCCAGCGCGGCCGCGCCGAGGCTCGCGTCGGCGAACTGGCGCGCCGCCTCGCCGCCCTCGAACAGCACGCCGACGCCGCCCAGGCCTCCGCCGAAGCCTTCGATTCCGCCCTGCTCGCCGTCGAGGAGGGCCAGGCCAGCCTGGCGTCCGGCGAGGAGTCGCTGGCCGCCTGCGCCGCGGCGCTCGGCCTCGAGGAGGCGACGCCCCAGGCGCTGGTCAATGTGCTGATGCGCGCCGATCCGGACCACGCGCGGCGGCTGCGCGCGCTGTTCGAGCGCGGCGAGGCCTGCGCCTTCGAGGTGCAGGGCCGCGGCGGGGCAGTGTCGGTCGAAGGCCGCGCGTCCGGCGCGCTGGCCTGGCTGCGGCTCTCGGCGGTGATGGGCGAGGCCCCCGGCCTGCCGACGGCGCCGCGCTTCGCCGCCTTCCTCAACGCCCGGACCTGCCCCTCGTGGATCGCCGCCGCCGACGGCTCGCCGGTGTGGGTCAACGCCGCCTGGCTGGCGGCGGTCGACGCGGCCAGCCTCGACGAGGCGGCGGCGCGGCAGGCGTCGTTCGACCGCGGCGCTGAGGCGCTGGCCAGCGAGGCGGCCAATCTCGGCCAGCGCCGCCAGGGCGTGCGCTGGATCACCGCCGGCGGCCGCCGCCGCGCCTATCAGGTCACCGCCCAGCCGCTGGAAGGCGGCGGCGTCGGCGTCTGGACCGAGGACGTGACCGAGCTGGAGGAGTTGCGCGAGGTCCTCAAGCGCAACGTCGAGGCGCACGACGAGACGCTGAACCACATCGCCGAGGCGGTGGCGGTGTTCAGCCAGGCCAAGCGGCTGATCTTCCACAACACCGCCTTCGCCGAGCTCTGGGGCCTGGAGCCGGCCTGGCTCGCCGACCAACCGAGCCACGGCGAGGTGCTCGACCGGCTGCGCCAGCGCCGCCGGCTGCCGGAGACCGCCGACTACGGCAAGTGGAAGGCCGCCGAGCTCGACCGCTACGAACAGCTCGCCGCCGGTCCGGACGACCTGTGGAGCGTGGCCGACGGCCGCACGCTGAAGGTGGTGCGCCAGCCGCACCCGCTGGGCGGCCTGCTGCTGCTGTTCTCCGACATCACCGGCGAGCTGAAGCTCAAGGCGCAGTACAATGCCCTGATCCAGGTGCAGCAGGCGACGCTGGACAAGCTCTCGGACGCCGTCGCGGTGTTCGGCTCCGACGGGCGCCTGCGGCTGCACAACGAGGCCTTCGCCCGCTTCTGGCAGATCGCCCCGCAGCAGTTGGAGACCGCCGGCGACTTCGAAGGCGTGGTCGAGCTGTGCGTGCCAAAGCTGCACGACATGGGCTTCTGGCGCGAGCTGAAGGGCCGGGTCGCCGATCCCGACCCGAGCGCCCGCGCACCGATGTCCGGCGAGGTGAAGACCTCGGATTCGCGGATCGTCGCCTATCAGTCGCGGCCGCTGCCGGACGGGGCGACCTTGATCGCCTTCACCGACGTCACCGACGCACGCAAGCTGGAGAGCGCGCTGGCGGCGCGCGAGGCGGCGCTGGCCGAGACCGAGCGGCTGAAGCGCGACTTCGTCGGCAACGTCTCCTATGAGCTGCGCACCCCGCTCACCACCATCATCGGCTACTCGGAGCTGCTCGAGCGCTCCGGCGAGGGCCTGTCCGACCGCGGCCGCAGCCACGCCGCGTCGGTGAAGTCCGCCGCCACCCAGCTCGCCCGCTCGATCGACGACGTGCTCGACATGGCGCAGATCGACGCCGACGAGATGGCGCTGGACCTGGAGGACGTGCGCGTCGCCGACCTGCTGCTGACGATCGCCACCCGCTGGCAGCCGGAGGCCGAGAGCATGCGGATCTCGCTGGTGGTCGAGCGCCCCGACGACGTCGGCGTGATCCGCGGCGACACCCGAAGGCTCGGCCAGATCCTCAACCACCTGCTGGAGAACGCGCTCGGCCAGACGCCGCCCGGCGGCACCATCACCATCGCCGCGCGCCGCGCGCTCGGCGAGATCCAGCTGCAGGTGACCGACACCGGCCGCGGCATCCCGTTCCACGTCCAGGCGCACATCTTCGACCGCTTCGTCGGCCGCGAGCGCGGCGGGCCGGGCCTGGGGCTGGCGCTGGTCAAGGCGCTGACCGAGCTGCATGGCGGCTGGGTGGCGCTGGAGAGCGAACCGGGCGCCGGCGCGACCTTCACCTGCCACCTGCCGGAAGAGGCCCAGGCGACCGCCGCGCAGCCGGAGCTGGGGTTCGCGCGGTAGCGGGCTCGAGCCTCCCGCCCCTTCTCCCAACTGGCATCCCGGAAGCCGCGCAGCGGCTGTCCGGGATCCAAGAACGCCGATTGGGGGCGGTGCTCGCAACGCCGCCGCTTCGTTCGGCGACGCCGTGTTCTTGGGTCCCGGTCTTTCGCTGCGCGAAAACCGGGATGACAATTGAAGAGGGCTGAACGCAAAAAAGGGCCGAGGCCGCTGGGCGCGGCCATCGACCCCTTTGGTCAGCTATGCGGGAGCGCGCCGCCGGGGCGGCGCGCAGCGCGCCTTAGTGCTGGCTTTCCGGCAGGCGGACGACCAGGCCGTCCAGCTCTTCGGTGATCTTGATCTGGCAGGACAGGCGGCTGTTGTCCTGAACGTTCTCGGCGAAGTCGAGCATGGACTCTTCCATCGCCGACTTGTCGCCGACCTTGCCGACCCAGGCCTCGTCGACGAAGACGTGGCAGGTGGCGCAGGCGCAAGCGCCGCCGCAGTCCGCGTCGATGCCGCGGACGTTGTTCTTCACCGCGCCTTCCATGACGGTCAGGCCGGGCTTCACGTCGACGACGCTCTCGGACCCGTCGAACTGGATGTAGGTGATCTTCGCCATCTGCTCTTCTTCTCTTTAGGCCGTGACTTCTTTCATGGAGACGGCCGGGTCCGCAAGCTTCGCCTTATTGACGGCTTTGCGGTTGCCGATCAGTTGCCGCCCCATCATGAACTCGGGCGGCGCGTTGATCGCCTCTACCGACTGCACCTGATCGCCGTTCAAATGGAAGACGGCGAACTTGCCGCTCGCCGGGTCGCCGCGCACGACGATCTCGTCGACGTCGAAGGCGTAACCGGCGATCTGCAGCTTCAGATCATATTGGTCGGACCATTGCCACGGGACCTCGCCCGTCGGCGCCGGCCGGCCGGTGATCGCGCAGGCGGCCTGCTTGGCCTGCTCCAGTGCGTTGGGCACGCTTTCCATGCGGAACATGCGGCCGTAGATCGGCATCGGCCGGTGGGCGACGTCGCCGATCGCGAAGACGTGCGGATCGGACGTCCGAGCCTCGAGGTCGACGACCACGCCGCGGGCGGTCTCCAGACCGCTTTCCGACGCCAGTTCATCGTTCGGGTGCGCGCCGACGCCGACCACGGCGGCGTCGCAGGCGATCACCCGGCCGTCGGCCAGCTTCACGCCGGTGATCTTGCCGCCTTCGCCCTCGAAGCCGGTGACGCTGGCGCCCAGTTCGAAGGTCACGCCGTGCTTGGCGTGGTAGCTGCGGAAGAATTCCGAGAGCACCTCGTTGGCGACGCGGGCCAGCAGCCGGCTCTCGCGCTCCAGCACCACGACCTCGGCGCCCAGCGCCCGGCCGGAGGCCGCGACCTCAAGGCCGATGTAGCCGCCGCCGACCACCGCCAGCCGCTTGCCCGGGCCGACCGTGGTCTTCAGCGCCTCGGCGTCGGCCGCGGTGCGCAGGAACATCACGCCTTGCAGGTCGGCGCCGGGGATCGGCAGCGCGATCGCCCGCGCGCCGGTCGCCAGCACCAGGAAGTCGTAGGTCAGCTCGGAGCCGTCGGAGAGCTTCACCTTGCGCGCTGCGCGCTCGAGCTTCACCGCCTTCACGTTCGGGCGGAAGTCGATGTTCTCGTCGGCGTAGAACTCCAGCGGCTTCAGCGCCAGGGAGTCGGCGTCGGCCTCGCCCTTCAGCCAGGCCTTCGACAGCGGCGGCCGCTGGTAGGGCGGGATCGGCTCGTCGCCGATCATGCTGATCGGCCCGGTATGGCCGTACTGCCGCAGCAGCGCCGCCAGCGTACCGCCGGCGTGGCCCGCCCCGATGATCACGACATGCGCGTTGAGATCGCTCATAAGCCCCCGATGCCGAAAACTCGAACGCCGGTCAACGTGGCGCCGGCGCACCCCCAGCGGCGATGGCCATCCATCGCGCTGACGATCCCCCGGAGCCATTCCGGGGAATGGCTCCAAGTAAGGGATGCAGCGCATTCCGCAAAACCCGTGGGCAGTTTTACGGACCGCGCTGCGGGCGCTTTGATCTGCCTCAGATTTCCGGCGCGCGCTTGACCCTAGCGGATTAGACGACGCGCTCCACGAGCATCTTCTTCACCTCGGCGATCGCCTTGGCCGGATTCAGGCCCTTCGGGCAGACCTGGGCGCAGTTCATGATCGTGTGGCAGCGGTAGAGCTTGAAGGGGTCTTCCAGCTCGTCCAGGCGCTCGCCGGTGGCCTCGTCGCGGCTGTCGATCAGCCAGCGGTAGGCGTGCAGCAGCGCCGCAGGTCCGAGATACTTTTCCTGATTCCACCAGTAGCTCGGGCACGAGGTCGAGCAGCAGGCGCAGAGGATGCACTCGTAGAGGCCGTCGAGCTTGGCGCGGTCCTCCGGCGACTGGATCCACTCCTTCTGCGGCTCCGGCGTCTCGGTGTGCAGCCAGGGCTCGATCGAGGCGTACTGGGCGTAGAACAGCGTCAGGTCGGGGACCAGGTCCTTGACCACCGGCATGTGCGGCAGCGGGCTGATCGACGCCTGCCGGCCGGCCACTTCGTCCCAGCCTTGGGTACAGGCCAACGTGTTGCGGCCGCCGATGTTCATCGCGCAGGAGCCGCACACCCCTTCCCGGCACGACCGGCGGAACGCCAGCGTCGGGTCCATGGTGTTCTTGATGTGGATCAGGACGTCCAGGACCATCGGGCCGCAGGCGTCGACATCCACGTCGTAGGTGTCCCAACGCGGGTTGCCGGCGTCTTCCGGGTCATACCGGTAGACGCGGAAGGTCTTGGTCTTGGTCGCGCCCGCGGGAGCCGGGTAGTGCTTACCCTTCTTGACGCGGGAGTTCTCGGGAAGCCGGAGCTGAACCATGAGTGTGCGTTCCTAAGCGTGGCTCAGTACACCCGCGCCTTGGGCGGGATGTAGGCGATGTCGTTGGTCATGGTGAAGTTGTGCACCGGCCGGTAGTCGATCTTCACCTTGCCGGAGGCGTCGTCGAACCAAGCCAGAGTGTGCTTCATCCACTGATCGTCGTTGCGGTCCGAGAAGTCCTCGCGGGCGTGCGCCCCACGGCTCTCGGTGCGGTTGGCCGCGCCGTTCACCGTGACGACCGCCTGACCGATCAGGTTGTCGAACTCGAGGGTCTCCATCAGGTCGGTGTTCCAGATCAGCCCGCGGTCAGTGACCTTGAGATCGGCGCGCTTGTCCTGGACCGCCTGCAGGCGGCTCACGCCGGACGCCAGCGCCGGACCGTCGCGGAACACCGCGGCGTCTTCCTGCATGGCGCGCTGCATCTCGAGCCGCAGCGAGGCGGTCGAGGTCGAGCCGTTGGCGTTGCGCAGCTTGTCCAGGCGGGCCAGGTGGCCGTCGGTCATGTGCGGCTTCAGTTCGGGCTGCGTCGCGCCGGCCTTGATGGTCTCGGCGCAGCGCAGCGCGGCCGAGCGGCCGAACACCACGAGGTCGATCAGGCTGTTGGAGCCCAGGCGGTTGGCGCCGTGCACCGAGACGCAGGCGGCTTCGCCCACGGCCATCAGGCCCGGGACCACCTTGTCGGGGTTCTCGCCCTCGCGGGTGACGACCTCCGAGTAGAAGTTCGTCGGGATGCCGCCCATGTTGTAGTGCACGGTCGGCAGCACCGGGATCGGCTCCTTGGTCACGTCGACGCCGGCGAAGATCTTGGCGCTTTCCGAGATGCCCGGCAGGCGCTCGTGCAGGATCTTCGGATCCAGGTGGTCGAGGTGCAGGAAGATGTGGTCCTTGTTCGGACCCACGCCGCGGCCTTCACGGATCTCGATGGTCATCGCGCGACTGACCATGTCGCGCGGCGCCAGATCCTTCACCGACGGCGCATAGCGCTCCATGAAGCGCTCGCCCTCGGAGTTGGTCAGGTAGCCGCCTTCGCCGCGGGCCCCTTCGGTGATCAGGCAGCCCGAGCCGTAGATGCCGGTCGGGTGGAACTGCACGAACTCCATGTCCTGCAGCGGCAGGCCGGCGCGCAGCACCATGGCGTTGCCGTCGCCGGTGCAGGTGTGGGCGCTGGTGCAGGAGAAGTAGGCCCGGCCGTAGCCGCCGGTGGCGAGGATCACCTGCTGGGCCTGGAAGCGGTGCAGGGTGCCGTCGTCGAGCTTCCACGCGGTGACGCCGCGGCAGACGCCTTCGTCCATGATCAGGTCGAGCGCGAAGTACTCGATGAAGAACTCGGTGTCGTTCGCCAGGCTCTGCCCGTACATGGTGTGCAGCATGGCGTGGCCGGTCCGGTCCGCCGCCGCGCAGGTGCGCTGGATCGGGGCCTCGCCGTAGTTGCGGGTCATGCCGCCGAACGCGCGCTGGTAGATCTTGCCCTCGGCCGTGCGCGAGAACGGCACGCCCCAGTGCTCGAGCTCGTAGACCGCCGCCGGCGCGTTGCGGCAGAGGTATTCGATGGCGTCCTGGTCGCCCAGCCAGTCCGACCCCTTGACGGTGTCGTACATGTGCCAGCGCCAGTCGTCCTGGCTCATGTTGCCGAGGCTGGCCGAGATGCCGCCCTGCGCCGCCACGGTGTGCGAGCGGGTCGGGAACACCTTGGAGATGCAGGCCGTCTTCAGGCCGGCCTGGGCGCAGCCCAGCGCCGCGCGCAGGCCCGAACCGCCGGCGCCGACGACGACGACGTCGAACTTATGGTCGATGAAGTTGTAATCAGCCATGGATCAGTAGGCTCCGCCGCTGAGCGCGACTTTCAGGATCGAGAAGATCGACAGCGCGGCGGCGAGGCCGCAGACGAACAGGTTGAGGATCAGCAACGCCGACTTGTTCAGGGTGACGTGGATGTAGTCCTCGATCACCACCCGCAGGCCGCTGGCCATGTGCCAGAAGCTGATCCCCAGCAGCAGCACCATCAGCACCGCGTTCAGCGGCTGGGCGATCCAGGCGACCGCGAAGTCGTAGTCGTTGGCCGCCAGGCGCAGGACGGCGAAGACGCCCCACAGGGTGAGCGGGACCAGGGCGACCGCGCCGACGCGCTCGCTGATCCAGTGGGTGACCCCGTGCTTGGCCGCGCCCAGGCCGCGGGCGCGCGACAGCGGCGTGCGATAGCTGTCCATGTTCAGAGCGCTCCCATCAGCAGGGCGATCACCCAGGTGACCACCGTGGCGACCGCGGTGAAGGCGAAAACGAAGACGCCGCTGGCGTTGGCCGACTTGATGTCGAGGCCGTGGCCGGTGTCCCACACCAGGTGCCGAATGCCGTTGGCCAGGTGGAAGAAGAACGAGACCGTCAGGCCGAACATCACCAGCAGGCCGAGCGGCGAGCCGAGCAGCCCCTGGAACGAAGCGTAGGCGTCCGGCCCGCTGGCCAGCGCGAGCGCCCAGGCGGCGGCGATCAACGCGCCGACATAGAGCGCCACGCCAGTGGCGCGGTGGGCGATCGAGGTCGCCATGGTGATATGCCAGCGCCACACTTGCAGGTGCGGCGACATCGGCCGCGCACGGGGCGCCTTGGCGGCGTCGGTCATGATTCAGAGCCCCTCGAAAATCTCTCACAGAACGACGGGCCTTGTAGGCCGCCGCCATGGGGTGTCAACGAACCCGGCGCAAGCGTAGTTGCGAACAATTCGCAATTACTTCGCCGAAGCCGAACACATCGCGCCGCAAGCCCTTGGGCGCAATGCTTCTTTGTTGTAGGGGTCCTTCGCGAAACGCGAAGGATGACCCGAGCGAAGCCTCTTAGGGCGATGGTTGCGAGGCCGTAAACGGCCCCTCGGCCAGCTTCGCTGACAGCTCCCCCGCGCCGCCAAGCGCGAGACCGAGGGGGCGTTCGGCGGATGCGATGGCCGCGGCCCCGTATCGTGGAGCGAAGGATGCGCTACGACCTGACCGACCTGCGGCTGTTCTGCGACGTGGTCGAGGCCGGCACCATCACCGGCGGGGCCGAGCGCAGCGCGCTGGCGCTGGCCGCCGCCTCGACGCGGATCCGCGGCATGGAGGAGCAGCTCGGCGCGCCGCTGCTGATCCGCTCGCGCCAGGGGGTCACCCCGACGCCGGCCGGCCGGGCGCTGCTGAAGCACGCCCGGGTGATCATCGCCCAGAGCGCCCGGATGCGCGAAGACCTCGGGGCCTACGCCGGCGGACTCTCCGGCGAGGTCCGGCTGCTGGCCAACACCAACGCCCTGACCGAATTCCTGCCCGAGGCGCTGTCCTCGTTTCTGGCGCGGCATCCGCACGTCAGCGTCGACCTGGAGGAGCGGCTGTCCGACGAGATCGTCGGGCTGATCGCCGAAGGCGTCGGCGACGTCGGCATCGTCGCCGGCACCGTCGACATGGGCGCGCTGGAGACCTTCCCGTTCCGCTCTGACCGCTTCGTGGTGGTCACCGGGCCCGATCACCCGCTGGCTGGCCGCACCACCGTCTCCTTCTCGGAGGTGTTGGCGCACGACATCGTCGGGCTGGAGCGCTCGAGCTCGCTGCAGCGCTTCCTGGCCGCCAAGGCCGCCCGCGAAGGCCGGCCGCTGCGCCTGCGGGTGCAGCTGCGCAGCTTCGACGGGGTCTGCCGGCTGGTGGAGTGCGGGGTCGGCGTCGGCGTGGTCCCGGAGACCACCGCCGCGCGCGCCGCCAAGACCATGAACCTCAGCGTCGTCACCCTGGCCGACGACTGGGCGCTGCGCGAGCTGCGGCTCTGCGTCCGCTCGGTGGAGGCGCTGGGCCTCTACGCCCGCGAACTGGTCGAGGCGTTGAAGGCGGCCTGACGCCATCCATCCATGTCATCCCGGAAGCCGCGCGGCGGCTGTCCGGGACCCATGCACACGACGCTCGGGATTATTTCGCGCCGCCCGCCTCGGCGGCGCGGGCTTCATTGACCTTCTGGTTGGGCGTAAGCGGCTCGCCCTTGGCGCGTTTGGCGCCGATCTCGTCGTCCGCCGAGGCGATCGCCAGGAAACGGTCCGGGGTGGCCGGATGGGTCGACTTGATGAAGATCGCGTTCGGCTCCTCGACCGCCATCTTCCGCCAGAAGTCCTCGACCCCGTCGGTCGGGTAGCCGGCCCTGGCCAGGTAGTACATGCCGACATAGTCGGCCTCGGCCTCGAAGGCCGCGGACGAGCGCGACGCGCCGTACTGCATGCCGGCCTTGGCGAAGGCGCCGTTGGTGTTCACTCCGCCGGCCGCGGCGGCGATGTCGATCAGCAGCCCCGGCACGCCGAGGACGGCGGCGTTCTTCTGCTTGGCCTGGATATGATGCTGGCCGTTGTGGGCGATCTCATGGGCGATCACCAGGGCGAGTTCCTCGTCGCTCGCCGCGAACCGCAGCATCGGCCGGGTGATGTGGATGTTCTTGCCGTCGGCGTAGGCGTTGAGCTCGGGCTGGTCGGCCACCGCCACCCCATAGGCGCAGGCCATCACCGGCGTGACCGCCAGCGTCTGCTCCTGGCCGGCCCGGCGCACCACGAAGGTCAGCGGCGCGGTGGAGGCGCCCTTGATCTCGTCGACCCGCTTGGAAAGCTTCCGGTCCGCCCTTTTGCCGGTCGGCGCCGCCTCCCCGTTCACGGACACCACGACGTCGCCGGGCTGCAGGCCCGCGGCCGCCGCCGGCGAGCCGGCGATCACCTGGGTGACCGTCACGCCATCGCCGATCTTGTAGGCCTCGACCGCCGCCGGCCGGACTTTCGCGTCGAAGCTGTCGGCGACGTCCCAGTCCATGCCCAGCCGCGGCGCGCGGTCGGCGCAGAGGTCCTGGTTGGCGACCATGATGCGGAAGGCGATGTCCTGCACCCGCTGCGCTTCCTTGGCGCGCGTCTTGTGCACATAGACCATCTGCCGCTTCGCCTCTTCGGCCGCGGCGTCCTTCGCCACCAGAGGCGTCGCCGTCTTCGGCTCCACCCAGGCGATCAGCCCCAGGGCGGCCATGGCGACCGCCGCCGTCTGCATCCTCATCACGCGTCCCCCCAAATATCCCACGCCCCCCGGCGTCGGACCTGAGGATAAGCACGGCCTGTTCGCTCAATGGTTAAGCTTGGCCGCCGCGGCCGCCTGAGGTTGCCGCGGCCCGGACGACGGGCATCGCTACCGCTCTTCCAGCCAGCTCGCCGAGCGCATCTCCTGCAGGCGCGAGGCGGTGCGTTCGAACTCGAAGGCGCCGTCGCCGGCGGGGTAGAGGCGGATCGGATCGGCCTCGGCCAGCACGATGGTGCGGGTCTTCGCCTCGTAGAGCGCGTCGATCAGGGTGACGAAGCGCCTCGCCTCCTCGCGGCGCGCGGGCGAAAGCTGCGGCACGTCCTCGAGGAAGACGGTGTGGAAGGCCTGGGCGATCGCCAGGTAGTCGTTCGGGCCCAGCGCCACCGAGCAGAGGCTGGCGAAACTGGCGCGCAGCAGGCCGCCCTCCGCGTGCGGCAGGGTGATCTTGCGGCCGAGCACCTCGATCTCCGCGCCGGTCTCCTCCTGGCCGCCGAGCATCTCCTTCCAGAGCGCGTCGAAGGCCCGCTCGTGGTCCCGGTCGATCGGCGAGAACCAGGTGCCGGCGGCGCGCAGCCGGTCGAGCCGGTAGTCGTGCACGCCTGCGACGCTGACCACCTCGAGCCGGCGCTTCAGCATGTCGATGAACGGCAGGAACAGCTGCCGGTTGATGCCGTCCTTGTAGAGCGCGTCCGGCACCCGGTTGGAGGTGGCGACCAGGGTCACGCCGCGGGCGAACAGCGCCTCGAACAACCGGCCCAGGATCATGGCGTCGGCGATGTCGGTGACCTGCAGCTCGTCGAAGCACAGCAGGGTCGCCTCCTTGGCGACCACGTCGGCGACCGGGGGGATCGGGTCGTCGCCCTTGTGCTGGCCGAAGCGAGCCTTGCGCGCCGCCGCGTCACCGCGGCGCCAGGCGTCGATCAGCCGGTGGATCTCGCCCATGAAGACGTGGAAGTGGACCCGGCGCTTGGCGGCGACCGGCGCGGTCTCGAAGAACAGGTCCATCAGCATGGACTTGCCGCGGCCGACCGGCCCCCAGAGGTAGACGCCGCGCTGCGACGCCGGCTGCGGTTTCTTGAACAGGGCGGCCAGTCCGCCGGCCGGCTGGGCGGCGGCGAGCTCGGCCTCCAGCCGGGCCAACGGCTTCAAACCGGCGGCCTGCGCCGGGTCGGGACGGATCTCGCCGCGCTCCAGGCGGGCGTCGTAAGCGGCTTGCAGCGCGGAGGCCATGGCGCCCCGCCTAAAGGCGGACGCGGCTTTTCGCAAGGAACGGCCCTCGCGCGGGCGGGTTGATCCCCCAACAACAGGAGGACCGACCCATGGCCGATCAAGATCGCAGCTTCGCTCCGGACATGTCGTCGACCCGCCCGCAGAGCGCGGAGCCAGACGAACGCATCGATGACCCGCAGGAGGACCTCGGGGAGGCGGTTGAAGAAGGGATGCTGCTCTCGGCCACCCGTCGTGGCGACCACGACGAACCGGACCACACCCAAGGGGCCAAGACCCGGCGCATGACCAAGGACATCATCAGCCGGCGAGGCTGACGGCCGCGCCCGCGGCTAGCCGGCCAGTTCCTTGCGCACGTACCCGTAGCTCTCGCGCTTCTCGCAGGGGCAGGCGCGCAGCTCGCCCTTGGCGTTCCACCAGATCAGCATCGGGTAGGCGAACGTCACGCCGTTGTCCTTGAGCAGCGGCCGAAGCTGGTCGACCAGCGTGCGGCCGCTCTCCACCACCGCGGTGCGCGCCATGTCGCCGTCCGCCGGCGGCAGGCCCGGGGCTGTCCAGGCCGCGGCCGGGACCGCGCCCCAGGCCTCCATCAGCCGCCAGTCGCGGGTCAGCCACAGCTGGGCGACGGTGGCCCGCTCGACCGCCGTCGACTTCGCCATGCCGTTCACGTCGCGCCGGGCGATCATGATCACCCGGGTGTCGACTCCGGCCGCCTGCAGCCCGGGAAACGCCTCGGCCTCGAACCGCAGGCAGTCCGGGCAGGTGCGGAACGAGACCATGTAGAGCGGCCCCTTTGGCAATCCGGGCGAGGCCCAGCCGGCCGCCTGCAGCAGCTGGGCGATCTCGGCCTGGTGGCGGGTGATGGTCTTCGGCCGCCAGCGCAGCTCGAAGTTCCACAGCGCCCAGCCGCCAGCGACGACCAGCGTCACGCCCAGCAGGGCCGCGCCCCACAGCCGAAATTTACGCATCGCGCAGCCCCCTCCCCGCCGAAGACCGGCGGAGGTTAGGGGCTGGCGCTTGGGGTGCAAGGGACAGGCCGCGCGGCGGCCGCCTGCGGGGGATCAGGCTGGAATCTGGTCCAGCCAGCCGGCGGACGCCGGATGCAGGAAGCGGCCGGCGAGCGCGCCGTCGCGCAGGAAGATGGCGACCTCAGCGCTTTGGCCGCGCGCGGCGTAGCGCAGGGCGAGGTCGCGCGCCGCCGCCTCGGCCTTGGCCCCGGCGGCGAACAGCATTTCATTTTCGAAGCTGGACGAACGCACCGCCCAACCTTCCCCCAAGGGGATCACGGATATCTTCAGAGCCATACTGAGCTCCTGTACTTTAGCGAGAGACTGCCCCGCGTGTTGCGGGAGCGGTGTAGGGTCGTTGCGCGACGCCTTGATGACGCCTGCGCAGCGAAACTGCGTCAGAGCCGCATTCGGCGGTCAGAAGATCGACATCGCAGCATGGGCCCCTCTCGGCTCCACAGGACAGGTGGGTTTGTACCGGCGCCGGCCGCGGCCGGCGATGCAAGAAAGTTTGAACCCAGCCGTAGAATTCCGTGGCCGCAAGGCGGGAACCGTCCCGCTTGTTGACCGCGAAAACATCGTGCCAGGATCGAGCGGGGCCTCATCTGGGAAGGCCTTGGCCGTTGCGCAAGGGCGCCGGCTTGCTCCGGCCCGCCGGCGCGGCGCATCTTCCGTGCACGCATGAGCCTCGCTTCCCCCGCCCAGTCCCTGCCGCACGCCCGGCCCGCGCCGCACATCGTCGACGTGCTGATCGCCGAGCGCGCGCCGAAGCTGGCGGGCGGGCCGTTCTGGCCGCTCGCCCGGCCATTGCTCTACCGGCTGCTCGACTACGACAAGGCGCGGCGGATGGCCGACGCCATCGCCCCGCTGCCGGGCCGCGCGGCGCTGGAGCACGTCGCCGACCTGCTGGCGCTGAAAGTCGAGGCCCACGGCCTGGCGCGCACGCCGAGCGACGGCCGGCTGGTGGCGATCTGCAACCATCCGACCGGCATCGCCGACGGGCTGGCGGTGTACGACGCGCTGAAGCGCCTGCGGCCGGATCTCTGCTTCTACGCCAACGCCGACGCCCACCGCGTCTCGCCGCGGTTCAGCGAGGTGCTGATCCCGGTCGAGTGGGTCGAGGCCAAGCGCACCCGGGAGTCGGCGCGCCGCACCCTGGAGCAGACCCGCGCGGCGATGGAGGCCGAGCGTTGCCTGGTGGTCTTCCCCTCCGGCCGGCTGGCGCGCCGCCAGCCCGACGGCCGCCTCGAGGACCCGCCGTGGGCGCCGACGGCGGTGGCGGTCGCCCGCCGGCATCGCGCCCCGGTGCTGCCGATCCACGTCGCCGGCCCCTGGTCGACGCTGTTCCACCTGTTCCACCGGGTCTCCAGCGAACTGCGCGACATCACCCTGTTCCACGAGCTGCTCAACAAGCGCGGCCGCGAGTTCCGCCTGATCGTCGGCCCGCCGATTCCGCCCGAGGCCCTGGCCGGCGACGCCGGCGCGGTGACCGTGCGGCTGAAGGCCTATGTCGAGCAGACCCTGCCCGCCGATCCCGACCGGCCGTTCGCATGAGCGGCGCGGCGCTGCCCCCTCCGCCGCTTCCCCACGCCATGGGGAGAGGGCTAAAGCGCTGCCCATGAACCTTCCCGCCACGCTTCCCCTCCCCGACGAGGCGGCCACCCAGGCGCTGGGCCGCGCGCTGGCCGCGGCGCTGCGGCCGGGCGAGGCGCTGTGCCTGGCGGGGCCGCTGGGGGCCGGCAAGTCGACGCTGGCGAGGGCCCTGGTACGGGCGCTGACCACGCCCACCGAGGAAGTGCCCTCGCCGACCTTCACCCTGGTGCAGTTCTACGAGGGGGCGCGGCTGAACGTCGCCCACTTCGATCTCTATCGCCTCACCTCGGCCGAGGAGGCTTATGAAATCGGTCTGGACGAGGCGCTCGATACGGGCGCGGCGGTGATCGAATGGCCCGAACGCCTTGAAGGCGACCTGCCGCGCGACCGACTCGATGTAGAGATCGCGCTTTCGGGCATGGGCGAGGGCGAGAGCCGCACGGCGCGGCTGACGCCGCATGGGGCGTGGGAAGGACGTGGACTTGAGTTCGGATCGTGAGGCGCTGAAATCCGACTTCCTGGCCAAGCACGGCTTCGGCCGCGCGCGCCGCGAGCCATTGAGCGGCGACGCCTCGACGCGCGCTTACGAGCGCCTCTACACGCCAAACGGCGAGCGGCTGATCTTCATGGACCAGCCGCCAGCGCTGGAAAGCTCGGTCTGCCCGCCCGAGGCCACTCCGGAGGAGCGCATCGCGCTGGGCTACAACGCCGCCTCGCGGCTGGCCGCCGGCTCGGTCGCTGCCTTCGTCACGGTCGCCGCCTTCCTGCGCGAGCGCGGCCTCTCGGCGCCGCAGATCCTGGCCTATGACCTGGACGCCGGCCTGGCGGTGCTGGAGGACCTCGGCGACGGCCTGTTCGCCAGCCTGATCGAGCACGGCGAGCCGGAGCAGCCGCTCTACGAAGCCGCCGTCGACCTGCAGGCGGCGCTGCAGCAGAGCCCGCCGCCGGCGGTGCTGAGCGCCGGCGAGGCGAGCTGGCCGCTGCTCAGCTACGACACCCTGGCGCTCAAGATCGGCACGGACACCTTCCTCGAATGGTGGCCGCAGTTCGCCGAGCTGGCCCCCTTCTCCGCCGACGCGGTCGCAGAATGGGACGCCCTGTGGGCCCCGGTGTGGGTGCGCGGCGAGGCCGACGCGAGCGTCTTCACCCACCGCGACTTCCACGCCCAGAACCTGCTGTGGCTGCCGGAGCGGACGGGCCCGGCGCGGGTCGGCCTGCTCGACTTCCAGGACGCCCTGCGCGCCCACCCGGCCTGGGACCTGACCCACCTGCTGCAGGACGCGCGCCGCGACGTCGCCCCGGAGCTGGAGACGGCGATGCTCGACCGGTTCCTCAGCCAACGCCCGACGCTGGAGCGCGAGGCCTTCCTCGCCGACTACCGGGCGCTGGCGGCGGCCAACGCCGCGCGCATCCTCGGCCGGGTGTTCGCCCGCCAGGCGCTGCTCGGCCGGGCGCAGTACCGCGCCTACATGCCCCGCACCTGGCGCTACCTGGAGCGCAACCTGGCTGATCCGCAGCTCGCCGGCCTGAAGCGCTGGTTCGACCGCCACGTGCCCGCCGAGGCGCGCGCATGACCGGAGCCTCGACCGCCCCGAAGACAGCGATGGTGCTGGCCGCCGGGCTCGGCACCCGCATGCGTCCGCTGACCGACGCCATGCCCAAGGCGCTGGTGCCGGTGGCCGGCCGCAGCCTGATCGACCGGGTGCTCGACGAGCTGGTCGCCGCCGGCGTCGAGCGCGCCGTGGTCAACGTCCACTACTTCGCCGACCAGATGGAGGCGCACCTGGCGGCGCGCCGCGACCTGGAGATCCTGATCTCCGACGAGCGCGAACTGCTGCTGGATTCCGGCGGCGGCATCCAGAAGGCTCGGCCGCTGCTCGGCGAGGATGCCTTCTTCGTCGCCAACATCGACTCGCTGTGGACCGACGCCCACACCCCGCCGCTGGAGACGCTGACCCGCGCCTGGGACCCCGCGGCGATGGACCTGCTGCTGCTGCTGGTCGCCCGCGGGCGCGGCATCGGCTTCGAGGGGCCCCAGGGCTTCCTGCGCGACGACGCCGGCCGGCTGACCCACTCGTCGTCGACCGAGGTCGTCACGCCGTTCGCCAACGTCGGCTTCGGCGTGATGAAGCCGCAGATCCTCGACCAGTCGCCCAAGAGCGGCGCCTTCTCGATCGTGCCGGTCTGGCATCGGCTGCAGGCCGAGGGCCGGCTGTTCGGCGTGCCGATGGAGGCGTTCTGGATGCACGTCGGCGATCCCGCAGCGCGGGAGGCGGCCGAGGCGCGCCTGCGATGAGCGAGCTGTTCGGCAAGGCGGCGCCGCGCTGGTTCAGCATTCCGGCGCACCGGCCCTTCGCCGAAGATCTCGCGCGCGGCCTGCACGAGGCCTTGAGCCCGCTCGGGCCCGAGGCGCTGTCGCAGGCGACCGTGCTTACTCCCACCCGCCGCGGCTCGCGGGCGCTGGCCGACGCCTTCATCGCCGCCACCGACGGCCGCGCCGTGCTGCCGCCACAGATGCGGCCGCTGGGCGACCTGGAGGAAGGCGAGCCGCCGTTCGAGCCGGGCGACCTGGCGCTCGACCTGCCGGTGGCGATCGAACCGCTGCGTCGCAGGTTCGAGCTGACCCGGCTGGTCGCCGACCACGAGGCCCTGCTGCCCGGCCGCACGCTCACCGCCGCCTCGGCGCTGGAGCTGGCCGACGCGCTCGGCGGCTTCCTCGACAGCCTGCAGATCGAGGAGGTCGAGGCCGGCGACCGCCTCGCCGACCTGGTCGAAGCCGACCTCGCCGAACACTGGCGCGTGTCGCGCGACTTCCTCGAAACCGCGCTGCGCGAATGGCCCAAGCGGCTGGCGGCGCTGGGGGTGATCGACGTCTCCGAACGGCGCGTGCGGCTGCTGCGCAAGCTGGCCGAGGCCTGGACGCTGAAGCCGCCGCAGGGCGTGCTGGTGGCCGCCGGCTCGACCGGCACCGCGCCGGCCACCGCCGACCTCTTGCGGGTGATCGCCGCGGCGCCGCAGGGCTGCGTCGTGCTGCCCGGGCTCGACGACAGCCTGGCCGAGGCCGCCTGGCTGCAGGTCGGCGAACAGCATCCGCAGGGCGCGATGCGCCGGCTGCTGACCCGCGCCGGGGTCGACCGCGCCGAGGTCGCCACCTGGCCGGCGTCCCAGGGCTTCGCCGCCCAGGCCCGCTGGCGCCGGCGGGTGGTCAACGAGGCGCTGCGCCCGGCCGAGGCCACCGCGGACTGGCTGCACGCCATCGAGCAACTGCGCCACGAGGCGGCCGGCGACGGCGTCGATCCGATCGAAGCCGGCCTGTCCGGCCTGTCGCTGGTCAGCGCGCGCAACGAGGAGGAGGCTGCCACCGTCGCCGCCCTCTTGCTGCGCGAGGCGCTGGAGACGCCGGAGCGCACCGCCGCCCTGGTCACTCCCGACCAGGCGCTGGCCCGCCGGGTGACCGCCAAGCTGGCGCGCTGGGGCGTGGTCCCGGACTCCTCGGCCGGCGACCTGCTGGCCGGCAGCCGCGCCGGCGCGCTGGCCGCCACGGTCGCCCGGCTGGCGATCGATCCGACCGACCCGGTGGCGCTGCTGGCGGTGCTGAAGAACCCGCTGGTGCGCCTGGGCCTGCCGTCCGAGGACTACGCCCGCCAGCGCGCGGCGCTGGAGCGCCACGGCCTGCGCGGCGCCCGCACCGACGACTGGGCGGCGCTGGCCGCCAAGCTCGTCACGGCGGCAAAGAAATCGCCGGCTCGCGCCGCGGAGGTCGACGACGCCGTGGCGCTGCTGGCGCGCGTCCGGCAGGCGCTGACGCCTCTGGCGGGGGCTTTCGATCCTCCCCCTCAGGAGGAGGTGGCCGAAGGCCGGAGGGGGTTGCAGTCCACCGACGCCGCGGCCCTCAACCCCCTCAGTCGCTCCGCGACAGCTCCCCCTGCGGGGGAGCAGCTTGGCCGCCGTTCGGTCCCACCCTCTGAGGTCACCCGCCTGCTCGCCCAGACCCTCGAAGCGCTCGCCGCCGACGCCGAGGGCCAAGCCGGCGAGCTGTGGAGCGGCCACGGCGGCGAGGCGACCAGCCGGCTGCTCGCCGGGCTGATCGGCGAGGGCGACGGCCTGCCGCCGGTGACCGCGCGCGGCTACGCCGAACTGCTGCAGCAGCTGATGCAGGGCGAGACCGTCCGGGTCGGCGGCGCGACCCAGCCGCGTCTGCGGATCCTCGGCGCCATCGAGGCCCGGCTGGTGCGCGCCGACCGGCTGGTGCTGGCCGGGTTGGAGGAAGGCGTCTGGCCGCGCGGCGCGCCAGTCGATCCGTTCCTGTCGCGGCCGATGCGCGAGCGGCTCGGCCTGCCCTCGCCTGAGCGACGCATCGGGCTGTCGGCCCATGACTTCGCCCAGGCGGCCTGCGCGCCCGAAGTGGTGCTGCTGCACGCCGAGCGCCGCGAGGCGCAGCCGGCGGTGAAGTCGCGCTGGCTGTGGCGGCTGGAGACTCTGGCGCGGGGCGCCGGCGTCGCCATTCCCGGCCGGCCTGAGTTGATCGCCTGGGCCCGCGGGCTCGACGCGCCGGACGTCTACGCGCCAGCCAAGCGCCCCGCGCCCTGCCCGCCGCTGGAGCACCGGCCGAAGCGGCTGGCGGTCACCCGGGTCGAGGCGCTGACCCGCGATCCCTATTCGGTCTGGGCGCGCGACATCCTCAAGCTGTTCCCGCTGGAGCGGCCGGACGAGCCGGTCGAGGCCCGGGCCCGCGGCACCGCGATCCACGCCGCCTTCGAGCGCTTCGCCCTCGCCTTCCCGCGCGAGCTGCCCGCCGAGGCCGCGGAAATTTTCTCCGGGTATTATCTGGAGGAGCTGCGAAACGCCGGCATGCCGCGCGAAGGCCTGGCCCGCGAGGCCGCCCTGGCCCGCGAGGCCGCCGCCTGGGTCGCCGAGCTGGAGGCCGAGCGCCGCGCCGACGGTCGCGTCCTACACGTCGAGCAGGAGGGCCGGCTGGAGCTGAAGGTCGACGGCCACGCCTTCACCGTCACCGCCAAGGCCGACCGGATCGAGGCCGACCCACAGGGCTTCGGCCACATCCTCGACTACAAGACCGGCCGCGCCCCGTCGCAGAAGATGGTCGACGCCGGCTTCTCGCCGCAGCTGACGCTGACCGCCGCCATTTTGGCCGCCGGCGGTTTCCCGACCATCGGCCGACGCGAGCCCGGCGAGCTGACCTACCTGGAGGTCACCGGCCGCAAGCCCGCCGGCCGGGTCGAGGCCCGCGCGGTCCCCGGCGGCCGCGGCGACAAGATCCCCGACAGCGCCCAGGCCGCCAATGATGCGCTGGCCGGCATGGTCGAGTTGCTGCGCCGCTACACCGATCCGGACCAGGCCTACGCCTCGCGCACCGCGCCGCAGTTCGTCCGCCAGCACCACGGCGACTACGACCACCTGGCGCGGGTGTTCGAGTGGTCGACCAGCGGCGAGGAGGGCGAGCCATGAGCGTGCATCTGATCGCCGAGGCCCCCGACCCGCAGCGCACCGCCGCCGACCCGCAGGTCTCGGCCTTCGTCCGCGCCAACGCCGGCTCGGGCAAGACCAAGACCCTGATCGACCGCGTGGCGCGGCTCCTGCTGGACGGCGCCAAGCCCGAGACCATCCTCTGCGTCACCTACACCAAGGCCGCGGCCGCCGAGATGCAGCGCAGGCTCTATCGCCGGCTCGGCGATTGGTCGGTGATGGCCGACGCACGGCTGACCGCAGAGCTGGCCGAGCTCGAGGGCCGCCGCGCCGACGCCTATGACGCGATCCGTCTGTCCGAGGCCCGCGCCCTGTTCGCCCAGGCGCTGGAGACGCCCGGCGGGCTGAAGATCCAGACCATCCACGCCTTCTGCGAGAAGCTGCTGCGGCGCTTCCCGCTTGAAGCCGGGGTGTCGCCGGGATTCCGGGTGATGGACGACGCCGCCAGCGCCGCGGTGGCCGCCGCCGCCCGCGCCCGGGTCGCCGACCACGCCCTGCACACCGCCGGCGCGGTCGCCGAGGCCTATGCGCGGATGTCGGTCGAGCTGGACTACGGCTCGTTCCAGCAGATGTTCTTCGACTTCGAAGGCCGCCGCGGAAAGCTGCAGGACTTCCTGAACGCCGACGACGGCGGGCTCGCCGGCGCGATCGCCTGGGCCTGGGCCGCCGCCGGGGTCGCCCCCGGCGAGACCCCCGACGCGATCGAGGCCGAGGCCCGCGTCGGCTTCGACCGCGGGCTCTGGCGCGCGGCCGCCGAGGCGCTCAACGCCGGCGGCAAGCAGGACCAGAAGAACGCCGGGCTGCTGGCCGCGGTGGCCAGCGCCGCCGAGCCCGGCCTGGCCGACATGCTGGCCGCCCTGTTCACCGAGGGCGGCGAGGGCACGCCCGCCAAGTGGTGCGCGACCAGCAAGGCGTTCGCCTCGCACGAAGGGGTGCGTGCCGGCCTGCTCGACGAACAAGACCGGCTGGAGACCGCCCGCGAGCGGCTGCGCGGGGCGCGGGTGGCGGTCAGCACCATCGACGCGCTGTGCCTGGCCCACGCCTATCTGACCGCCTATGCGATGGAGAAGCAGGCCTTCGGCGGCCTCGACTTCGCCGACCTGATCGAGAAGACCAAGGCGCTGCTGACCCGCGAGCAGGCCGCCGCCTGGGTGCTCTACAAGCTCGACGGCGGGATCGACCACATCCTGGTCGACGAGGCGCAGGACACCGCGCCCGACCAGTGGGACATCGTCCGCGCCCTGACCGGCGAGTTCTTCGCCGGCGAGGGCCGGCCGCGCCCCAAATCCTCCAACAGGGGCGGCCTCGACCGCAGCCTGTTCGTCGTCGGCGACGAGAAGCAGTCGATCTACTCCTTCCAGGGCGCCGACCCGGCCCGGCTGGTCAGCGAGACCACCCGCTATGTCGACGAGATCCGCGCCACCGGCCGCCGCGCCGAGCCGGTGCCGCTGCAAGCGTCGTGGCGCTCGACCGGCGAGGTGCTGAGCTTCGTCGACGCGGTGTTCGCCGCCGGCGTCCCGCCACTGCCGGAGCCGTCGTTGCACCCGGCGATGCGCGTCGGCGAGCGCGGCTGCGTCGACCTGTGGCCGCTGGTCGAGGAGCCGCAGGCCGAGGAACGCACCGCCTGGACCGCGCCGCTCGACCTGGAGGGCGAGGCCAGCGCCAACAAGCAGTTGGCCCGCGCCATCGCCGTCGAGATCCGCGAATCGATCGGCCGGGGCGACGCGGTGTTCGACCGCGCCGCCGCCGCCGGACGCCGGCCCGCGACCTACGGCGACGTGCTGATCCTGGTGCGCAAGCGCGGCCCGCTGTTCGAGGAGATCCTGCGGGCGCTGAAGCAGGCCGAGGTGCCGGTCGCCGGCGCCGACCGGCTGGCGCTGTCGCAGCACATCATCTTCGACGACCTCTTGGCGCTCGCCCGCTTCGCCCTGTTCCCGGACGACGAGCTGACCCTGGCGGCGCTGCTGCGCAGCCCGTTCTGCGACCTCGACGACGATGGCCTCTATCGGCTGGCGCACGGCCGCAAGGCGACGACGCTGTGGGCGACCTTGACCGCGCGGGCGGCGGAGGACCCGGCCTGGACCGCGGCGGCCGAGCTGCTCGGCTGGGCGCTGGCCGAAGGCCCCGCGTCACGGCCGTTCGAGTTCTACGCTCAGGCGCTGGCGCGTCGCGACGCGGCCGGCCGCTCGATGCGCGCGCGGCTGCTGCGCCGGTTGGGGGCGGAGGCCGAGGACGCGCTGGAGGAGTTCCTGGCCCAGGTGATCGCCGCCGAGGGCCGCAGCGTCCACGACCTGGAATCCCTGGCCGCCGACTTCGCCCGCCTCGACATCGTCGTGAAGCGCGAGTTGGAGGGCGGCCGCGACGAGGTGCGGGTTATGACCGCCCACGGCTCCAAGGGCCTGGAGGCGCCGATCGTCTTCCTGCCGGAGACCACCAGCCAGCAGAGCCCGCGCGGCTCCCCGCTGATGGAGACCGTCGACGGCGGCTTCCTGTGGTGCGCCGCGGCCAAGGGCGACTGCGCGGCCTCCGCGGCGGCCCGCGAGCTGCGCGCCCAGCGCGAGGAGGAGGAGGCCCAGCGGCTGCTCTACGTCGCCCTGACCCGCGCCCGCGAGCGGCTGGTGATCTGCGGCAAGCGTCCGGCCAACCGCAAGGAAGAGAACCTCAAGGGTTGGTGGGCGGCGATCCGCGACGGCTTCGCCCATGCCGGGATCGCGCCGCACGTGCGGCCGGCCGCCGCCGGCGGGATCGACATCCAGCGCTACGGCCCCGATCCGGAGCCGCTGGGCTGCGCCGAACAGACGGTCGCGACCCGCCACGCCCTGCCGGCCTGGGTCGCCGAGTTGCCCCGGGCCGAGGCCTTCGCCCGCTACGCCTCGCCGTCGGACCTGGGCGAGGCGGCCAAGGCCCAGGCCCCCTCGCCGCTGGCCGAGACCGCCGGCCTCGGCCGCTTCCGCCGCGGCGACCTGATCCACCGGCTGCTGCAGATCCTGCCGGACCTGCCGGCGGCCGACCGCGCGGCCGGCGCCCAGGCGCTGCTGGCCCGCCAGCGCGACCTGACCGACCCGCAGCGTGGGGAGATGGCCGAGGCCGCGCTGGCGGTGCTGAACGACGCCCGCTTCGCCGAGGTGTTCGGCGAAGGCTCGCGGGCCGAGGTGGCGATCGCCGGGACCGCCGCCACCCTGCCGGCCGGCCTGAAGATCTCCGGCCGAATCGACCGGCTGGTGGTGCTGCCCGACCGAGTGCTGGTCGCCGACTTCAAGACCAACCGGCCCTCGCCGGCGGCGATCGAGGCCGCCGATCCCGCCTACTTGCGACAAATGAGCCTGTACGCCGCGGTGCTGGCCGAGATTTTCCCCGGGCGACGCATCGAAGCGGCCCTGATCTGGACGGATGGGCCGAAGCTGATGCCGGTCCCAGAAAAGCTGATGGCCCAGAGTCTCGCCGACCTTGGCCGCGGGAGTTGATGTTGCTCGGCCGCCCGCCTACATCGGCCGGATAGAGACAAGGAACCGGGCGCTCCACCGAGCGTCCGGGGTAAGGAGCCTTAAATGAGCACCGTGAAGGTCACCGACGAATCCTTCGAAAAGGACGTCCTGCAGGCCGAGCGTCCCGTGCTGGTCGACTTCTGGGCCGAATGGTGCGGCCCGTGCAAGCAGATCGCACCCGCCCTGGAGCAGATCTCCGACGAACTGGTCGGCCAGGTGACCATCGCCAAGCTGAACATCGAGGAAAGCCCGACCACCCCGTCGCGCTACGGCGTGCGCGGCATCCCGACCATGATGCTGTTCAAGGGCGGCCAGATGGCCTCGATGAAGGTCGGCGCCATGCCCAAGCAGAAGATCCTCGAGTGGCTGAGCGACGCCGGCGTCGTTCCGGCGTAAGCCGCCTCGAGAGCTGAGTTCCGGAGAAGCGCTCGCCCCCGCGGCGGGCGCTTTTCTTTTGCGCCCCAACCGCTGTCATCCCGCAAGGCGCGCAGCGAAGACCGGGATGACAGTTGGGGGGGGGAAGCGCAGCCTCGCCCCACTCCCCCGGTCATCCCCACGAAAGCGGGGACCCAGGCTTCTTTCGTTCCGACTGCGTGCGTGAAGCGGCGCTCAAACACCTGGATCCCCGCTTTCGCGGGGAAGAGCGGTGGGTTGGGGTCCGCCTACTCCTCGTCGTCGAAGCGCGGGCGGCGGCGGTTGCGGCGGATCAGGTAGTCGATGCCGCGGCTGACGGCGAGCCAGCCGATCACCCAGCCGATCAGCACGGTGTCGGTGCGGCCGAAGGCGGCGATCAGGCCCCACAGCACCGCCAGGCCGACGAGCAGCATCACCAGGTAGCGCCACGGCAGCACCAGCTTCCACTTCACGCCGTCACTTGCTCCTCAAGCGGCCCGTCAGGTGGGCCAGGTCTCCGGGCTCATCGCCAGCACCTCGCCGGCGAAATGCAGCCCGCCGCAGACCAGCACGTGGGGCGCAGGCCCGTCCACCGAAAGCGCCGCCTCGAGCGCGGCGGTGACGTCGGGCCGGGTCTCGGCCTTCAGCCCGGCCGCCTGGGCGGCCTGGACCAGCTCCTCGGCGCTCGCCGCGTTCGGCGAGTCGAAAGTGGTGGTGAAGATCTTCGGCCGCATCTCGGCGAACGGCAGGAAGAAGCCGCGGGCGTCCTTGCGGGCGAACATGCCGACCACCAGCGCCAGCGGCCGCGGATCGCGGTCGACCAGCCGCGAGGCGGATTCCGCCAGCGCCCGGCCGGCATGCGGATTGTGGCCGCCGTCGAGCCAGAGGTCCGAGCCGCGGGCCCGCGCCAGCGCCGCCAGCGGTCCTTTGGTCAGCCGCTGGAAGCGGGCCGGCCAGGCCGCCTGGGCCACCCCGCGGCCGACCGCGTCCTCGCTGAGCGCGTGATCGAAGGTCAGGGCCGCGGCGGCCGCCAACCCGGCGTTGGCGAACTGGTGGCCGCCGAACAGCGCCGGCGGCGGCAGGTCCAGCAGGCGCTCGGGCATCTGCACCAGCAGCCGGCCGCGCTCCTCCCAGGCGTCGAAGTCGCGGCCCATCAGCAGCATCGGCGCGGCCAGCGCCTCGGCCTCGCGCTCGATCGCCTCCAGCGCCTCGTCCATCTGCCGGGCGACCACCACCGGCCGGCCGCGCTTGATGATCCCGGCCTTCTCCCAGGCGATCTTCGCCAGCTCGGGCCCGAGCAGTTCCAGGTGGTCGTAGTCGACCGGGGTGATCACGCTGACCGCCGGGGCGTCGAAGACGTTGGTGGCGTCGAACCGGCCGCCCAGGCCCACCTCGATCAGGCAGAGGTCCGCCGGGGTGCGGGCGAAGGCCTCGAAGGCCAGCACCGTGGTGATCTCGAAGAAGCTGATCGGCTCGCCGGCGTTGGCGGTCTCCAGCACCTCGATCAGCTCGGCGAGTCGTTGGTCGGAGATCAGCTCGCCGGCGACCCGGATGCGCTCGGCAAACCGCACCAGATGCGGCGAGGTCAGCGCATGCACCTTCAGCCCGGCCGCCTCGGCGATCGCCCGCAGGTAGGCGACGGTCGAGCCCTTGCCGTTGGTGCCGGCGACATGGATCACCGGCGGCAGCCGCCGCTCGGGATGGCCCAGCGCCGCCAGCAACCGCTGCACGCGGCCGGTCGACAGGTCGATCAGGCTCGGATGGTTGGCCCGCAGCCGCTGGATCGCCAGGTCGGAGGCGCGGATCGGATCATACATCGATGTCGCCTCCTTTCCTGAAACCCACCCTAAAGACCGTCATCCCGGACCGCCTGCAAGGCGGATCCGGGACCCAGGGGGTTTTGCAGTGCGGCGGCCCTGGGTCCCGGCTCTCCGCTGACGCTCCGGCCGGGATGACGGAGCTTTACGCCGCGCGGCGCGCGCGCCCCATCATCAGGGTCTCGAGGATGTTGCCGAGCACGGCCGGAATTTCGGCGCGGGTGGCGACCCGGTCGATCATCCCGCGTTCGACCAGGAACTCGGACTTCTGGAAGGCGGCCGGCAGGGTCTCGCGGATGGTCTGCTCGATCACCCGACGGCCGGAGAAGCCGATCGTCGCCTTCGGCTCGGCGAGGTGGATGTCGCCCAGCATGGCGTAGGAGGCGAGCACGCCGCCGGTGGTCGGGTCGGTCAGCACCACGACGTAGGGCAGGCCGGCGGCCTTGACCTCGTTCACCGCCAGGGTGGAGCGGGCCATCTGCATCAGCGACAGGGTGCCTTCCTGCATCCGCGCGCCGCCCGAGGCGGTGAAGATGACCAGCGGCGCCTGGCGGGCGACGGCCTCCTGCGCGGCCTTCACGAAGGTCTCGCCGGCGCCCATGCCGAGCGAGCCGCCCATGAAGGCGAAATCCTGGACGATCACCACCGTCGGCTGGCCGGCGATCTTGCCGAAGCCGATCGCCATGGAATCCTGCTCGCCGGTCGCGCGGCGGGCGGCGGCGAGGCGTTCCTTGTAGGGGCGCTCGTCAGGGAAGCCGAGCGGGTCCTCGACCACCACCGGCGAGGCGATCTTCTCGAACTGGCCGCCGTCGAAGGTGATCCGCAGGCGCGCGGCCGCGCCGATCCGCATGTGGTGGCCGGACGGCGTCACCCACAGCGCCGCCTCGAGGTCCGGGCGGTAGATCATCTCGCCGGTCTCCGGGCACTTGACCCAGAGGTTCTCGGGCGTCTCGCCGCCCTTCTGGCCGTTGTCGCGGCGCACGCCGGGGCGCAGGCGGGTCAGCCAGCCCTTGCGCTCGCGCGCATGACGGGCGGTCTTGTCGGTCTTGGAATCAGCCATCCGGTAAATTTCTCTAGGCGGCGGGCTGGGCGATTCGCGCGCCGCGCACAGCCTTAGCCAGGGCCTCCACTTTGGAAAGCACGCGGGCGGTCACGTCTTCGTTCCGCTCGGCGCCGTCGGCGATCTCCTCGACCAGGGCCGAGCCGACCACCACGCCGTCGGCGACCCGGGCGATCGCCGCGGCCCGTTCGGGGGTCTTGATGCCGAAACCGACGCAGACCGGCAGGCCCGAGGCCTTGCGCACCCGCTCGACGGCGGGCGCGACCACCTGCTCGTCGGCTTCCTTCACCCCGGTCACCCCGGCGACCGAGACGTAGTAGGCGAAGCCGGAGGTGCGCTGGGCGATGGTCCGCGCCCGGGCGTCGTCGCTGGTTGGGGTGAACAGGTTGAGCAGCGAGATCTGCACCGCGTCGAGCGCGTCGGCCAGCGGGCCGGCCTCCTCGGGCGGGCAGTCGACGATGATCACCCCGTCGACGCCGACGTCTGCGATGGCGCGGGCGAAGGCCGCCTCGCCGCGGTTGGTCACCACGTTGAGGTAGCCCATCAGGATCAGCGGCGTGGTCTGGTCGGCCTTGCGGAACTCGCGGGCCAGGCCCAGCACGTCGTCCAGCTTGGTGCCGGCCGCCAGCGACCGCTGGGCGGCGCGCTGGATGGTCGGGCCCTCGCCGATCGGGTCGGAGAAGGGGAAGCCGAGCTCGATCACGTCGGCGCCGGCCGCAGGCAGCCCCTGCAGGATCTTCAGCGCGGTGGCGAGATCCGGGTCGCCGCCCATGGTGTAGGTGACGAAGGCCGCGCGGCCTTCCGCCTTCAGCTCGGCGAAGCGCGCGTCGATGCGAGCAGTGGTCAAACCTGGAAGTCCCCTAGATCTCGCGGCCGAGCGACTTGGCGACGGTCGCCACGTCCTTGTCGCCCCGGCCGGAGAGGTTCATCACCACGATCCCGCCCTTGCCGACCTGCTTGGCCACGTCGCCGATGCGGGCGATGGCGTGGGCGGATTCCAGGGCCGGAATGATGCCTTCGAGTTCGGCGCAGAGCTGGAAGGCGTCGAGCGCCTCCTGGTCGGTGGTGGTCAGGAAGCTCGCCCGGCCGACGTCGTGCAGCCAGGACAGCTCCGGGCCGATGCCGGGATAGTCGAGGCCGGCGGAGATCGAGTGGGCCTCGAGGATCTGGCCGTCGTCGTCCTGCAGCAGATAGGTCTTGTTGCCGTGCAGCACGCCCGGGCGGCCGCCGTTGATCGCCGCGGCGTGCTGGTTGGTGTCCATGCCGTGGCCGGCCGCTTCGACGCCGATGATCTTCACCGTCTCGTCGTTGAGGAACGGATAAAACAGGCCGGTGGCGTTCGAGCCGCCGCCGACGCAGGCCACAACCGCATCGGGAAGCCGGCCTTCCTGCTCCAGGATCTGGCGGCGCGCTTCATTGCCGATCACCGACTGGAAGTCGCGGACCATCTCCGGATAGGGCGCGGGCCCCGCGGCGGTGCCGATCAGGTAGTAGGTGTCGTGGACGTTGGTCACCCAGTCGCGGAGCGCCTCGTTCATGGCGTCCTTCAGGGTCGCCGAGCCCGAGGTCACCGGCCGGACTTCCGCGCCCAGCAGGTTCATGCGGAATACGTTGGGCTTCTGCCGCTCGACGTCGACGGCGCCCATGTAGACCACGCCGGGCAGGCCGAAGCGGGCGCAGACGGTGGCGGTCGCCACCCCGTGCTGGCCGGCGCCGGTCTCGGCGATGATGCGGGTCTTGCCCATCCGCCGGGCCAGCAGGATCTGGCCCATGCAGTTGTTGATCTTGTGCGCGCCCGTGTGGTTCAGGTCCTCGCGCTTCAGATAGATCTTCGCCCCGCCGAAGTGCGCGGTCAGCCGCTCGGCGAAGTACAGCGGGCTCTCGCGCCCGACGTAGTACTGCAGGAAGGAGTCCAGCTCCGCCTGGAAGCTCGGGTCCGCCTTGGCGGCGCGATAGGCCGCGTCCAGGTCATGGACCAGCGGCATCAGCGTTTCCGGCACGTAGCGGCCGCCGTAGTCGCCGAAGCGGCCCTGGGCGTCGGGGAAGGCTGAGTAGTCGTTGGGTCGAGCGGGGGCGTTCACTTAGAGGACAGCTCTTCAGGCGCGACGAACGGCGTCCAGGAACGCCGTAATCAAGGCCGGGTCCTTTAAGCCGGGACCGCGCTCCACGCCAGAGGAAACGTCCACCAGCGGCGCGCCGGAGACGCTCGCCGCCTCGGCGACGTTCCACGGATCGAGCCCGCCGGCCAGGAACCACGGCCGCTGGAAGCGCTGGCCGGCCATCAGGCTCCAGTCGAAGGCGCGGCCCGCGCCGCCCGGCAACGCGGCGTCCTTCGGCGGCTTGGCGTCGAACATCAGATGCTCGACCAACCCTTCATAGGCGGCGGCGGCGGCAAGGTCCGAGGCCTCGGCCACCGGCAGGGCCTTGATGATGCCGCAGCCGGCGCGGACCGCGATCTCACGCGTCCGCGACGGGCTCTCCCGGCCATGCAGCTGAATCAGGTCGGGACGGAAGGCCCGGGCGATCTCGTCCACCTGGGCGTCCGACGGATCGACCACCAGGGCGACCACCTTGGCGCGCTGGCGCGCCGGCTCGGCCAGCCGGACGGCGGCCTCGACGCTGAGGTTGCGCGGGCTCTTCGGAAAGAACACGAACCCCAGCCAGCCAGCCTTGCCGTCCAGCGCCGCACGCACCGCCTCGGGAGTCGAAACCCCGCAGATCTTCGCCTTGAGCGTCATGAGGGCGGATTAGGGGGTTCAGGGCGTCTGACGCAAGCGCGACGCCAGATGCTCCCCCTCAGGGGAAGCTGTCGCGAAGCGACTGAGGGGGTTTCCGCTCAGGCCTTTCCAGCCCTCCCCCGCTCATCCCGGCGAAGGCCGGGACCCAGATTCAGGAACAGACGGCAGGGAGGACTAGGGCGTTTGCGGCGCACGCCGCGCCCGCCATCTGGGTCCCGGCCTTCGCCGGGATGAGCGGATACGGAAGCATCTGAGTGGAAACCCCCTCCGGCCCTCCCGGTTATCTCCCCGGATTTGGCGCCGCTTGGTCGCGTCCCTACCTTCTCAGGCATGCGCGCCTTCGCCGAGTTGCTCGACCGGTTGTCGCTGACCGCTTCGCGCAACGCCAAGCTGACCCTGGTGCGCGACTACCTGCGCGCCACCCCCGACCCGGACCGCGGCTGGGCGCTGGCGGCCCTGACCGGCGAGCTGAGCTTCAACTCCGCCAAGCCGGCCTTCATCCGCAAGGCGGTGGAGGCGCGGATGGACCCGCAGCTGTTCTGGTGGTCCTACGACTACGTCGGCGACCTGGCCGAGACGGTGGCGCTGGTCTGGCCGGCCAAACCCGGCGCCAACCGCGAGCCGGAACTGAGCGAGGTGGTCGAGGGCCTGCGCATCGCCGGCCGCGCCGAGGTGCAGGGGCTGCTCGAGAGCTGGCTCGACGCCATGCGCGAGCCGCGCGAGCGCTGGGCGTTGCTGAAGCTGGTCACCGGGGCCTTACGCGTCGGCCTCTCGGCGCGGCTGGCCAAGCAGGCGACGGCGGATCTCGGCGGCGTCGCGGTCGCCGAGGTCGAGGAGCTGTGGCACGCGCTGCGCCCGCCCTACGAGGACCTGTTCGCCTGGCTGGAGGGCCGCTCCGAGAAGCCGAGCGCCGAGCACCCGGCCCGCTTCCGCCCGGCGATGCTGGCCCAGGCGATCGACGAGGCGGTGGATTTCGCCCGGCTCGATCCGGCCGACTACGCCGCCGAATGGAAGTGGGACGGCATCCGCGTCCAGGCGGCGCACGAAGGCGGCGAGCGGCGGCTGTACACCCGCACCGGCGACGAGATCTCGCGCACCTTCCCCGACGTGCTGGGCGCGCTGCACGACGAGGGCGTGATCGACGGCGAGCTCCTCGTGATCCGCGACGGCCAGGTGGCCAGCTTCGCCGACCTGCAGCAGCGGCTGAACCGCAAGACCGTCGACGCCAAGCTGACCGCCGCCTACCCGGCGGCGATCCGCGCCTACGACCTCTTGGCCGAGGGCCCCGAGGACCTGCGCCCCCTGCCGTTCGCCGAGCGGCGGCGCCGGCTCGAAGCGTTCGTCGCCCGGCAGAACTCCGACCGGATCGATCTGTCGCCGCTGCAGCCGTTCGAAGGCTGGCCGCAGCTCGCCGCGCTGCGCAGCCAGCCCCCGCCGGGGGATCCGCAGATCGCCGAGGGGCTGATGCTGAAGCGCTGGGATTCGCTCTACGAGGCCGGCCGGCCGAAAGGGCCGTGGTTCAAGTGGAAGCGCGACCCGTTCCTGATCGACGCGGTGCTGATGTACGCCCAGCGCGGCCACGGCAAACGCTCGAGCTTCTATTCCGACTACACCTTCGGGGTCTGGACCGAGGACGCCGCCGGCCAGCGGGCGCTGACCCCGGTCGGCAAGGCCTACTTCGGCTTCACCGACGAAGAGCTGAAGCAGATCGACAAATACGTCCGCGACCACACGATCGAGCGCTTCGGCCCGGTCCGTTCGGTGCGCGCCGAGCCGCACGCCGGCCTGGTGTTCGAGGTCGCCTTCGAAGGGCTGCAGCGCTCGACCCGGCACAAGTCCGGCGTCGCCATGCGCTTCCCGCGGATCAGCCGCCTGCGCTGGGACAAGCCGCCGGGCGAGGCGGACGAGCTGGCGACGCTGGAGCGGCTGCTGGCGCAGATGGAAGGGCGGTAGCCTACCTCCCCCACGAAGTGGCGGGAAGGGGACCGCCCGCCAAAGAGCGGGTGGTGGAGGGGGCAAGCCACGCGCGCCGCGCCCGCCACAATCCATTTTCGAAGCTGCAAGTCCCCTGCCCGCCGCTCGCCCCCTCCACCGTGCGCTCTTCGGCGCATGGTCCCCCTCCCCCGCTGACGCGGGGGCGGTAGGAGCGCGCGAGGGAGGCGCGGATCAAATGCGCCGCTCACCGGTTTGACGCCTCGAACAGACGGAGCGGCGCGATGGTCAGGTACGGATACAAGCTGATGACCGAGGAGCACGGCCCCTCGGCGCTGGTCGAAAACGCCATGCGGGCGGAAGACGCGGGGTTCGACTTCGTCTCGATCTCCGACCACTTCCATCCCTGGCTGGAGAGCCACGGGCACGCCTCGTTCGCCTGGAGCGTGCTGGGCGCCATCGCACACGCCACCTCGACCGTCGGCATCACCACCGGGCTGACCTGCCCGATCCTGCGCTACCATCCGGTGATCATCGCCCAGGCGGCGGCGACCATCGCGGTGATGAGCGACGGGCGGTTCGGACTGGCGATCGGCGCCGGCGAGCGGCTGAACGAGCACGTCACCGGCGTGCGCTGGCCCTCGACGCCGGAGCGCCACGCCATGCTGGCCGAGGCGATCGACATCTTCCGCGCGCTGTGGAGCGGCGGGATGCACACGCTCAATCTGCAGCATTTCATCATCGATCACGCCCAGGTCTACGACCTGCCGGAGCGGGCGATCCCGATCACCGTCGGCGTCAGCGGTCCGTCCTCGGTCAAGCTGGCGGCGGAGAAGGCCGACGGCATCATGGCCACCGAGGCCGACCCGACGCTGGTGCAGCGCTACATGTCCCAGGCGGAGGAGCCGGGACCGCGCTACGCCGAGGTGGTGCTGGCCTATGCGGACTCCGAAGAGGCCGCGCTGAAGACCCTGCACGAGCGGTTCCGCTTCGGCGCCTTCGGCTGGAGCGTGCTGAGCGAACTGCCGACCGTCGAGGGCTTCGAAGCCGCCTCGCGCTATGTCCGGCCAGAGGACATGAAGGGCAACGCCGGCCTCGGCCCGGATCCGGAAAGCCATCTGAAGACGATCCGCAGGTACATCGACGCCGGGTTCGACCACCTCACGCTGCTGGGCGCCGGTCCCGAACAGGCGGACTTCATCGAGTTCTTCGAGAAGAAGCTGCAGCCGCGCCTCGGCGAGCTGACCCGGCCAGCCGCGCAGGGCAGGCATTGAAGACGCCGTGACCATCGAGGCGCCAGCCGCAGCCGAAGAGCGTCCGCAGGTGGTGATCGTCGGCGGCGGCTTCGGCGGGCTGGACGCCGCCAAGGCCTTGGCGCACGCGCCGGTGGACGTGACGCTGATCGACAGGTCGAACCACCACAGCTTCCAGCCGCTGCTCTACCAGGTGGCCACCGCCGCCCTGTCGCCGGCGGATGTCGCCTGGCCGATCCGCAGCATCCTGAGCCGGCAGCGCAACGCGCGGGTGCTGATGGCCGAGGCGGTCGGCGTCGACGCCGAGCAGCGGCGGTTGCGCACCACCGCCGGCGACTACCCCTACGATTTCCTGGTTCTGGCGACCGGCGCGACCCACGCCTATTTCGGCCACGACGAATGGAGGCCGTACGCGCCCGGCCTGAAACGGATCGAGGACGCGACCGAGATCCGCCGACGGATCCTCTGCGCCTTCGAGCGGGCTGAGATCGCCGAAGACCCGGCGCATCGCGGCGACCTGACCACCTTCGTCGTCGTGGGCGGCGGCCCCACCGGCGTCGAGATGGCCGGCGCCATCGCCGACATCGCGCGTCAGGCGCTGCCGCGCGACTTCCGGCGCGTCGATCCCGCCAAGGCGCGCGTGCTGCTGGTCGAGGCGGGCCCCCGGATCCTGCCGACCTTTCCGGAAAAGCTGAGCGGCTATGCGGCGCGCGAGCTCGCGCGGATGGGCGTGGAGGTCCGCACCCGCGCGCCGGTCACCCGCATCGAGACCGACGCGGTCTGGGTCGGCGAGGAAATGATCCGCGTCGGCGTGGTGATCTGGGCCGCGGGGGTGCAGGCGTCGCCCGCCGCGCAATGGCTGGGCGCGGAGCAAGATCGCGCCGGGCGGTTGATCGTCAACCCTGACCTCAGCGTGCCCGGACGGCCGGAGATCTACGCCGTTGGCGACACCGCCGCGATGAAGGTGGCGCACGGGCGCGGCGTTCCCGGCATCGCCCCGGCGGCCAAGCAGATGGGCCGCTATGTCGGCCTGCGGATCGCAGCGCTCGCGGCCGGCCGCCGTCCCGCGCCCGAATTTGTCTACCGGCATCAGGGCGATCTGGCGACTCTCGGCCGCAAGGCGGCGATCGTGAAGCTGGACAGGCTGACCCTGACGGGCTTCGTCGCCTGGGTCTTCTGGAGCCTAGCCCACATCTATTTCCTGATCGGGCTGAGAAACCGGCTCGGCGTGGCGTTCAGCTGGGCCTGGGACTACGTCACCTTCGCCCGACGCGCCCGCCTGATCACCGAACCGCCGGGCGCTTCCCGGCCGGGCGCGGTGACGCCCGCGCCGGCCAAGTAGCGCCCGGCTGTCGAGTTTAGAAGGTCATCCGTCCGACCAGCTGGAACACCGGGCCGGCCTTCTCGGACTCCAGCTCGTATTCGTCGTAGTCGCGGTTCACCTGGTCCTCGATGGTGTTGAACTTGCTGAAGGCTTCCTTCTTCTTCGCGTCCAGCAGGTTGGAGCCGGTCAGGCGCACCACGAAGCGGTCGTTGAAGCGCTTCTCGAGGAAGACCTCCAGGTCGCCGCCGTAGGTGGTGGTGACCTCCTCGCCGATGATCCGACCGAACGATTTGCCCTGCTTGCGATAGGTGGCGCCGAACGCCGCGCCGTACTCCGGCAGGTCCTGGATGAAGCCGAGGTTGAACACGTACTTCGACTGGTCGTTGAACCGCCGCGAGCCGAACTGGTCGCGGACGCCGGAGTCGAGGAACGAGTAGTTGAGGAACACCCCGGTGTTCGGCAGGCCGACGAAGTCGAGCGGCGTCGAGAGGTCGACCTCCACGCCCCAGACCGCGCCGGAGCCGACATTGCCGGCGGTCAGCAGGAAGGAGTTCAGCTCCTCGGCGGCCTCCTCCGGCGTCGCCCCGTCGTCGAGCGCGTCCTCGTAGTTGTCGAGCGCCTCCTCGGAATAGGCGCCGGTGTTCACCACCTCCTGCAGGTCCTTCACCTTGCGGTAGAAGAAGTTCACGCCGGCCACGCCGCGGCGACCGATGCGCCGCTCGTAGCCGAGGTCCGCGCCCCAGGCGGTCTCCGGCTTCAGGTCGGGATTGCCGATGAAGTCGTTGTCGCCGAACTCGCCCTCCAGCACCGCCGGGGTCAGGAAGTCGAAGTTCGGCCGGCGCACCGTGCGGCCGGCCGAGGCGGTGATCCGGTCGGCCTCGGTCAGGCTGTAGCGCAGGTTCGCCGAGGGCAACGGGATCGAATAGTCGTTCTTCGACACCCGCAGGTCAGGATCCACGGTCTCGTCGGTGATCTTGGTCTCGGTCGTCTCGTAGCGGAAGCCGGCCTCCCAGGCGAGCGCCTCGCCCTTGCCGGACAGCATCACGTAAGGGTCGATCCGCCGCTCCTCGATCTTGCTGAGGCCGCCGGCGACCGGTTCGAAGTCGGGGTAGGCGCCGGGGATCGCCGGCCGCGGCGCCGGCGGGTCGTCGATCTCGACCTCGGTCTCAGTCTGCAGCACCGAGGCGTCGCGGTTCTTGTCGGCGTACTGCAGGCCGAATTCCAGCTTGGCGCCGGTGAAATCGAGGCTGTGCGACAGGCCGGCGTACAGCTCCTTGTCCTTGATCCGCGTCTTGGTGCGGGTGCTCTCGAACACGTCGTCGTCCGGGAACGGCAGGTCGTCGTCGTCGAAGGTGGTCTCGTCCTCGAACTCGAACTGGTCGTCGTCGATCGCCGCATAGCCGAGCTTCAGCTTGGTCTCGCCGCCAAACATCTCGCGCTTGAAGCTGCCGTTGATCGCCCAGTTGTCGGTGCGGATGTCGAGCGGATTGAGGTTGGTCGTCTGCAGCGCCGCGTTGGTCCGCACGCCCTCGGCGTACTCGATGGAGTTCTCCATCTGCGTCCGGTCGGTGCGGACGAAATAGCCGTTCAGGTCGAACGCGCCGCCGGCCAGGTCCACGCTGTAGTCGGCGTTGAACGAGTAGTCGGTGCCGTCGCGGACGTCGGTCTGCACCTCGACGTTGTCGAGCTCGCCGCCCGGCTCGTCGAAGCGCTGGCTCAGCTTCTCCTTCGGATTGCGCCGGCCCTGGACGCTGGCCCCGAGCAGCAGCTGGCCCGGCCCGACCTGGCCGCCCCAGACGCCGCCGAGCGTGCCTTTGACCCGGCCGTCGTCGGTCATGATGCCGCCGGCGCGGACATAGCCGCCGTCGATGCTGAGCGCATCACGCATGACGATGTTGATCGCCCCGGCCACCGCGTCGCCCGAACGGTTGGCGGAGGAGGCGCGGACGATCTCCACCCGCTCGATCAGCTCGGCGGGGATGCGGTCGACGAAGAACGAGCGGTCGAGGCCCGAGCCCGGCACGCGCTCGCCGTTGATCAGGATCTGCGTGTAGCCGGGCGCCAGGCCGCGCAGCCGCGCGCCGTCCGCCTCCAGGATGTCCGACAGGAAGGTCACGCTCGGCACGCGTTTCAGCGCGTCGCCGACGGTCAGCGGTTCGAAGCGCTGGAAATACTCCAAGTCGTAAGAGAGCACCGGCTCGGCCCCGTCCACGCGGTTGCGGAAGCCGATCGGCCCGGTGACCACCAGCTCTTCGACCGGCTTGCCCTCGGCAGCCGCGGCCTCGATAGCGGCCACATCGGCGGCCGCGTCGGCGGCCAGGACTTGAGTCGCGACCGTCATGGACGCGAGCGCCGTCACGGCGAAAAGCATCGCCTTGTTCATCTGATTACCCCCGGAATTGGCCAGTTGACCTAGGTCTAAGGCCACGCTTAATCGCGGCGGTGCTTAAGATCGGGCCGGTTGGGGAGCCAGTGATGTTTTCGCGGCAGTTCTATTACAGTTTTGCGTCAGTCACGGCGGCGTCACTACTTGCCGCGTCTTGCGCAGCATTCGACCCGGAGACCTACTCCGACTCCCGCGGCGCCACGCTCGGCGCCGGGACGCCGGTGCCGGCGGCGGCGGAGACCCCGCCGGTCGGCTCCTCGAAGCTCGACGCGGCCGACGATCCGGAGATCTGGGTCGATCCCACCAACCCGGCGCGCGGCGTCATTCTCGGCACCGACAAGAAGGGCGGCCTCTACGTCTACGACCTGGCCGGCCAGCAGCTGCAGTTCCTGGCCGGGGGCCTGCCGAACAATGTCGACCTGCGGCCGGGCTTCGCCGCCCCCGCCGGCGAGCGGGTGCTGGTCGCCGCCTCCGACCGCGGCCGTGGCGGGGCGGCGCTCTACCTGCTCGATCCGGCGACCCTGAAGCTCGACTACTGGGGCCTGGTGAAGCTCGACCTCGCCGAGCCCTACGGCCTATGCCTGGGCCGCCGCGGCGACGCCTTCCTGATGATCGTCAACGGCACCGACGGCCAGGTGCGCCAGCTGCGGGTGACCGTCGGACCGGACGGCCAGCCGCAGACCGTGGTCGAGCGGCGCTTCGCGGTCGCCACCCAGCCGGAAGGCTGCGTCGTCGACGACGTCCGCGGGCGGCTCTACCTGGGCGAGGAAGGGCGGGGGATCTGGCGCTTCGACCTCGGCGAGACCGCGACGCCGGGCGTGCTGATCGCCGAGGCGCCCTCGGCCATGCTGCAGCCGGACGTCGAGGGCCTGACCCTGCTGCGCGAGGGGCCGGCGACTTGGCTGATCGCCTCCAGCCAGGACGATTCGGCCTTCGCCGTCTTCCGGGTGGAGACCGACGAGGTCGCCTATCGCGGGCGCTTCAGCGTCGTCGCCGCGAACGGCGTCGACGCGGTCACCGGCACCGACGGCGTCGCCGCGATCGGCGGCCCGGCCGGAGCCTTCGCCGCCGGGCTGGTGGTGATGCAGGACGACATCGACCAGGGCGCGCAAGGCGAGCGGCAGAATTTCAAGCTGGTCGACTGGGCCGAGGTGAAAAAGGCGCTCGGGTTGTAGCCGAACGCCCCCTCCGTCTCGCGCCTGCGGTGCGATCCACCTCCCCCGCTTCGCAGGGGAGGAGCGGGTCGCTGCTCCCCCGCCTGCGGGGGAGCTGTCAGCGCAGCTGACTGAGGGGGCCTTCGCCCTCCCCGTGCGAGTCGTTAGCGCTGGCGCCGCGGCGCGAGGGAGCTAAGTTCCGCGACCTATGAGCACCCCGCCCGCCCCGACCGTGCAAGAAACCGCGGCCCTGACCCGCCGGATCACCCTGCTGTCGGTGGCCACGGCAGCGGTGCTGGTCACGCTGAAGGCCGTCGTCTGGACGATGTCGGGCTCGGTCGCGCTCCTGGCCTCGGCGGCCGACTCGGCGCTCGACCTGGTGGCCTCGCTGGCGACCTTTTTCGCGGTCCGCTACGCCGTCGTCCCGCCGGACGCCGAGCACCGCTTCGGCCACGGCAAGGCCGAGGCCTTCGCCAGCCTGCTGCAGGCCGGTCTGGTGTTCGCCTCCGCCGCCCTGATCGGCCGCGAGGCGGTCGCCAACCTGATCGATCCGCGGCCGCTGCAGCAGGGCGGCTGGGCGATCGCCGTGATGCTGGCGTCGACGGTTCTGACCCTCGGCCTGGTCGCCGCCCAGACCCGGGTGCTGCGCCGCACCGGGTCGGTGGCGGTGTCCGGCGACCGGGCCCACTACCTCTCGGACCTCGGCTCCAACCTGGTGGCGCTGATCGGCATCGCCGCCAGCGCCTGGCTGGGCGCGAGCGGCTTCGACGCCGCCGCCGCGCTGATCGTCGCCGCCCTGCTGCTGTGGGGCGCGATCGGCATCTTCCGCGAGGCCTCCGGGCAACTGCTCGACCGCGAGCTCAGCCCCGAGGCGCGCCGGCAGATCATCGAGCTGATAACCCGCGACCCGCTGGTGATCGGCGTCCACCAGTTGCGCACCCGCGCCTCCGGCCCGTACGTGCACATGCAGATGCACGTCGACCTCGACCCGCAGCTCAGCCTCGAGGCGGCGCACGAGGTGCTGGTCGCCGCCGAGAAGCGGGTGCTGGAGGCCTTCCCCTCGGCCGACATCATCATGCATGCCGATCCACGCGGCAAAGCCGAGCCTCACGGCGGGGCATTCGCCGAAACCGCGCGGACCAACGCCTAAAGCTAACGACGCCTTAAGAGGTCCGGCGCTTTTTGGGGTTTTAGGGATTCGGTTCTCGAATCGGCCGCCACCCCCGCCCGTCCCGGATCATGAGCGTCGAACGCACTCTGCAACATTTCCCGCTCGATCCCGCCTCGCGCCAGGTGCGTCTGGCGCTGGGCGAGAAGCGGCTGGCCTTCACCGACACGCCGGTGCGCTACTGGGAGCGGCCGAAGTCGCTGACCCAGCTCAACCCCTCGGGGCTGACGCCGGTGCTGGTCGAGGTGAGCGACGGCCAGACGCTGGTCTTGTGCGAAAGCCGGGCGATCCTCGACCACCTGGAAGAAGCCTATCCCGATCCCGCCCTGCTCAGCGCCGACGTCGCCGAGCGGGCCGAGACCCGGCGGCTGCTGCAATGGTTCGACCGCAAGTTCGAGTTCGAAGCCGGCGGCTTCATCCTGCACGAGAAGATGGAGAAGCGGCTGCTCGGCATGGGCGCGCCGGAGCTGGCCAACCTGCGCCAGGGGCGCGACGGGCTGAAGCTGCACCTTCACTACATGGAAGACCTGCTGCAGGGCCGCGAATGGCTGGCCGGGCGCCGGCTCTCCCTGGCGGATTTCGCCGCGGCCGCCCATCTGTCGGTCATCGACTATTTCGGCGACGTGCCCTGGAAGGACTTCGCCTCGGTGAAGACCTGGTACATGAAGCTGAAATCCCGGCCGGCCTTCCGGCCTCTGCTTATGGACCGCTGGCCGGGGCTGACGCCGGCGCGGCATTATGACGACCTCGACTTCTGACGCCGCCAAAGACCTGATCCGCGCCGAGGCCCGCCGGCTCGGCTTCGACCTCTGCCGTTTCACCGATCTGGATGACCAGTGGCCGGCCGCCGCCCGCCTGGGCGAGTTCCTGGATGCTGGCCGGCACGGCGAGATGGGCTGGATGGCCGACACCGCCGAGCGCCGGGCGCACCCGCGCGGCATGTGGGCCGAGGCCCGCTCGGCGATCGTCCTGGGCGTCAATTATGGCCCGGACGAAAATCCCCTGGCGCTGCTGGAGGATCGGACCCGCGGATCGATCAGCGTCTACGCCCGCGGCGACGACTACCACGACCTGATCAAGGGCCGGCTGAAGCAGCTGGGCGGGTGGCTGCAGGCCCGCTTCGGCGGCCAGCTGAAGGTGTTCGTCGACACCGCGCCGTTGATGGAGAAGCCGCTGGCCGAGCGCGCCGGCCTCGGTTGGCAGGGCCGCCACACCAATCTGGTCAGCCGCGAGTTCGGCTCCTGGCTGTTCCTTGGCTCGATCCTGACCACGCTCGAGCTGGCCCCCGACGCCCCCGAGCCGATGAACTGCGGCAGCTGCCGCGCCTGCCTCGAGGTCTGCCCGACCAACGCCTTCCCGGCGCCGTTCCAGCTCGATGCGCGGCGCTGCATCTCCTACCTGACCATCGAGCTGAAGGGGCCGATCCCGCGCGAGTTCCGCAGCCTGCTCGGCAACCGCATCTACGGCTGCGACGACTGCCTGGCGGTCTGTCCGTGGAACAAGTTCGCCCAGGCCGGCCACGAGCAGAAGCTGGCGGCGCGCGACGCGCTGCGCGCGCCCTCGCTGGCCGAGCTCGCCCGACTGGACGATCCGAGTTTCCGCGCGCTGTTCTCGAAAAGCCCGGTCAAGCGCCTCGGCCGCGACCGCTTCGTCCGCAACGTGCTCTACGCGATCGGCAATTCCGGCGACCCGGCGCTGGCGGCCGAGGCGGAGCGGCTGCTGGAGGATCCTGCGCCGCTGGTGCGCGGGGCGGCGGTCTGGGCGCTGGGACAGCTGATGGAAGCGGCGGCGTTCGCGGCGCTGCGGGATGCGCGGCTGGGCGTCGAGGGCGATGAAAGCGTGCGAGCCGAATGGACCTACCTAGCTCCCCCGCAAGGCGGGGGAGAGGACCCGCGCGCCGAGCGTAGCGAAGAGCGCGTGGGGGTGGGGGCAAGCGGTGGGCAGAGCGCTTGAGCTTCGAAAGCAGCGGAGTCTAGGAAGCGGCGCCGCCATGCTTGCGGCCTGCCCCTCCACCACGCGCTCTTCGCTGCGCTCGGCCCGCGGTCCCCCTCCCCCGCTCCGCGGGGGAGGTAGGAAAAGTTCAGAACGCCACCGCGCCCAGGTCCTTCAGCCGCGGCAGGATCTTGTCCTTCTCCGACAGCACCGCCTCGCCGTCGATCGGCCAGGGGATCGCCAGGTCGGGGTCGTTCCAGATCACCCCGCCCTCGGTCTGCGGCGCGTAGAGGCCGTCGACCTTGTAGAACAGCTCGCAGTCGTCGGTCAGGGTGCAGTAGCCGTGGGCGAAGCCGCGCGGCACGAACAGCTGCTCGCCGCCCTCGGCGGTGAGCTCGGCCGAGACCCACTGGCCGTAGGTCGGCGAGCCAGGGCGCACGTCGACGGCGACGTCGAGGATCGCGCCCCTCAGCACACGGACCAGTTTCGCCTGCGGGTGCGGGGCCTGTTGGAAGTGCAGGCCGCGCACCGTGCCCTTGCGGGCGTTGAAGGCCTGGTTGTCCTGCACGAAGTCGGCGTCGACGCCGGCATCGGCCAGGGACTTGCGGCTCCAGGTCTCGGCGAACCAGCCGCGCGCATCGCCATGGCGCTTCGGCGTGATAAGCAGGACTTCAGGGATGGCCAGCGGCGTGATCGTCGTCATGGTCGTCCAAGCTAAGCGTTTTACGGAGAGACGAGCCTCGGATGGCGCGGGACGGCGCGAATGACAAGCCTCCATCGCCGCGAGTCAGCGTCGTTGTGGTGGCCTACGAGAGCGGTCCGCTGCTGGGCGACTGCCTTTCGGCGCTGCGCGCCCAGACGACGCGCGACCTCGAGATCATCCTGATCGACAACGCCTCCCGCGACGGGGCGGCCGAGGCCGCCGCGCGCGGCGCGCCCGACGTCACCTTCATCGCCAACGCCGAGAACCTGGGGTTCGCCGCGGCGGTCAACCAGGGCGCGCGCCTGGCGCGCGGGCGCTGGCTGGCGCTGCTCAACCCCGACGCCTTCCCGCAAGCCAACTGGCTGGAAGCGCTGCTGGCGGCGGCCGCGACCTATCCCGAGGTGCAGTGCTTCGCCTCGCGCCAGCTGATGGCCGAGGATCCCGGCCGGCTCGACGGCCTCGGCGACGTGATGTCGGCCGCCGGCTTCGGCTTCCGCGGCGGCTACGGCCAGCCGGATCCTGGTCTCGCCGGTCCGGCCTGGGTGTTCTCGGCCTGCGGCGGGGCGATGATGATCGACCGCGAGCTGTTCCTGGGCATGGGCGGCTTCGACGAGCGGCTGTTCTGCTACTGCGAGGACGTCGACCTCGGCTACCGGCTGCAGTTGCAGGGCCGGCGCACCCTGCTGGTGCCGGCGGCGGTCGTGCGCCACGTCGGCTCGGCCTCCAGCGGCGGGCCGCGCTCGGACTTCGCCACCTTCCATGGCACCCGCAACCGGCTGTGGATCTATCTGAAGAACACCCCGCCGCTGTTGCTGTGGCTGACCCTGCCGCTGCACCTGCTGGCCACGGCGGTGCTGTTCAGCCGCCACCACGCCCGCGGCGAGCTGGCCGCGCCGTGGCGCGGCTTCGTCGCGGCGCTGAAAGGGCTGCCCCTGGCGCTGCAGGCGCGGCGCGAATCGCAGCGTCAGCGCAGGGTCGGCTCGTGGGGACTGGCCCGCGAGCTGGCCTGGGATCCCCGCGCGCTGCTGCGCCGGGCGGTGGTGGTGAAGCCGGCTAGGGCTGCGCCCACTCGATAAGGCGGCGCATGAAGGTCGCGCCGCGCTCCATCTGAGCGGCCTCGACGAACTCGTCGGGCTGGTGGGCCTGGGCGATCGAGCCCGGGCCGCACATCACGGTGGAGAAGCCGGCCTCCTGGAACTGGCCGCCCTCGGCGGCGAAGGATACCGCGCGCGGCGGTCCGTTGTCGCCGGCCAGCCGGCGGGCAAAGGCCTCGGCTACGCCGTTCGGCTCCGGCGCCAGCGCCGGGGTCAGCGAGCGGCGATGGATCGTCGCCCCGGCCTCCGGCGCGCGGGTCTTCAGGCGGGCGTCGAGCGCCGCGACCTCGGCGTAGAACGGCTGCAAGAGCGGCATCGGATCGAGGCCCGGCGGGCAGCGCAGGTCGAACAGGAAATGGCACTCGCGGGCCAGGATATTGCCGGCGGTGCCGCCGTGGATCACGCCGATGGTCAGGGTCGCGCCCTTCGGGGTGAACGGCGACGCCGGATCAGCCTCGCGCTCCAGCTTGTCGCCCAGCGCCTTCAGGCTGGCCATCAGCGGCACCGCCTCCATGATCGCCGAGACGCCCTGCTGGGTCTGGCTGGAGTGGGCCTCGCGGCCGTGCACCGTCACGGTGAAGGTGGCGATGCCCTTGTGGCCGTTGACCGCGACCATCTCGGTCGGCTCGCCGACCACCACCAGGGCCGGTTTCGGCAGTTCGCGGGCGATCACCTCGATCATCGACGGCGCGCCGAGACAGCCGATCTCCTCGTCGTAGGAGAAGGCCAGGTGCACCGGCTTGTGCGGGGCGCCGGCGGCCAGCTCGGGGATGGCGGCCAGCGACAGCGCCAGGAAGCCCTTCATGTCGCAGGTCCCGCGCCCGTAGTAGCGGCCGTCGCGCAGGGTCATGGCGAACGGGTCGGAGCTCCACGCCTGGCCGTCGACCGGCACCACGTCGGTGTGGCCCGACAGCACCACGCCGCCCTCGACCGGGGGGCCGACGCTGGCGATCAGGTTGGACTTCGTTCCGTCGGCGTTCGGCACCCGCCGGTGCGCCACGCCATGGCTGTCGAGATAGGCCTCGACCCATTCGATCAGCGCCAGGTTCGACCCCCGCGAGGTGGTGTCGAAGGCGATCAGCCGCTCGAGGATGGAAAGCGCGGCGGGCGTCAGATCCTTAGCCATGGCCAAGGATTAAACCGCTGCGGGCCGAGGGACAAAGGAAAGGGGCGTGAAAGACGCAGGTTGCCCGCTGACGAGGCGCCCACCCGCTCGTCCCGGCTACCGGCGTTCGCCGGGACGAGCGGACACGGGGGTCCTACCCCTGCTGGACGCGGCCTTCGCCGGGCAGCACGCCGATCAGTTCGATGCGGAAGACCAGCGCCGCGCCGGGCGGGATCGTGCCGCCGGCGCCTTCCGCGCCGTAGCCGAGGTTCGGCGGCACGTAGAGGATCCACTCGTCGCCCGGGCGCATCAGCTGCAGCGCCTCCTGCCAGCCCTTGATCAGGCCGTTGAGCGGCATCGCCGCCGGCTGGCCGCGCTCGTAGGAGGAGTCGAAGACCGTGCCGTCGATCAGCTTGCCTTCGTAGTGGACCTTCACCTCGTCGCCGAGCCGCGGCTTGATGCCGTCGGCCGGGCCGGAGCGGACCACCTTGTACTGCAGGCCGCTCGGCAGGGTCTGGACCCCGGCCTGCTTGGCGTTCTGCGCCAGGAAGACCTGCGCCGCGCCGCTCTGGTCGGGCAAGTTCTTGTGGCAGCCGGCCAGCGCCAGCGCCGCGACGGCGCAGATAATCAGCTTACGGATCATTTCCTACACCGCGCGCGGCGGATAGCCCTGCTGACGCAGCGCATCCATGATTTCCTGGGTGTGCTGGGCGTCGCGGGTCTCGATCATGATGTCGAACTCCGCGCCCTTCGCCGGCACGTCGAGCGCGAGGCGGTTGTGCGCCACCTCGACGATATTGGCCCCGTGGCCGCCGATGATCGCCGAAACGGTGGCCAGCAGGCCCGGCCGGTCGTCGCCGATTATCCGTAGGCTGACGAGCCGCTGGTCGCGGACCAGCTCGCGGGTCAGCACCGAGGCCAGCAGCCGGGTGTCGATGTTGCCGCCGGTGATCACCAGGCCGCACTTCTTGCCGCGGAACCGCTCCGGATAGGCCAGCAGCGCGGCCAGCGCGCCGGCCCCGGCGCCCTCGGCGACGGTCTTCTCGACGTTGCAGTAGAGGGCGATCGCGCGCTCGAAGAACGGCTCCTCGACCAGCAGCACGTCGTCGATCAGCGGCCGGGCGATGGCGTAGGTCAAATCGCCGACCTGCTTGACCGCGATGCCCTCGGCGATGGTCGCCCCGCCGGTGCCGACGCCGGCGTTGACGCCGCGCATCTTGGCGGTGAACGAGGGGTACATCGCCGGCTCCAGGCCGACGATGCGGATGTCCGGCTTCACGTGCTTGGCCGCCGTCGCCATGCCGGCGATCAGCCCGCCGCCGCCGATCGGCACCGGCAACACCTCGAGATCCGGCACGTCCTCCAGCATCTCCAGCGCCACCGTGCCCTGGCCGGCCATCACGTCGATGTCGTTGAACGGATGGACGAACACCAGGTCGCGCTCGTCGCACAGCTTGCGGGCGAAGGCCGAGGCCTCGTCGTAGCCGTCGCCGTCCAGCACCACCTCGGCGCCGTGGTTGCGGGTCTGCTGCACCTTCACGAACGGGGTGCTGCGCGGCATGACGATGGTCACCGGGATGCCGAGACGGGCGGCGTGATAGGCCAGCCCCTGGCTGTGGTTGCCGGCCGAGGCGGCGATGACGCCGCGCTTCTTCTCCGCGTCGGTCAGCTGCAGCAGCTTGTTCAGCGCGCCGCGCTCCTTGTAGGCGGCGGTGAACTGCAAATTCTCGAACTTCACCCAGACTTCCGCGCCGGTAATCTCCGACAGCGTCCTCGACGGGCGACAGGGCGTGCGCTCGATATGACCCTTCAACCGCGCTTGGGCGGCGAGGATGTCGTCGAAGGTAAGATTCATAGTGGGAAAAGCCGGGGGTAAAGAAGGCCGGCAACCTAGGGGCTCGGGCCGGTTATCGCAATGGAGGCCGACCACCCGCTCATCCCGGCGAAGGCCGGGACCCAGATGACGGACGCTCAGGCGGGCTCCAGGAACACCGCGCTTCACCTCGCCCCGCCCGGCGGCCGGTCTGGATCCCAGCCTTCGCCGGGATGAGCGGAGGTTATGCGTCGAACTCCGCCACCCAGTGCCCCGGGGCGATCTCCACCAGCGCCGGCGGCGGCGGCAGGGGGGCGCGCGGGTCGGCCGGCAGGCGCGAGGGGGCGAAGCGGAAGGCGGCGCGCGGGTCGAACGGGCTGGGCGGCTCGCCCTCGAGCTTGAGACGGGCGCGGCGGCGCTCGACCGCCGGGTCGGGGATCGGCGCCGCCGACAGCAGCGCTTTGGTATAGGGGTGCCGGGGCGCGCCGTAGAGCGCTTCGGCGTCGGCGGTCTCCACCACCCGGCCCAGATAGAGCACCAGCACCCGGTGGCTGATCTCGCGCACCACCGCCAGGTCGTGGCTGATGAACATCATCGCCAGGCCGATGTCCTGCTGCAGGGTGATCAGCAGGTCGATGATCTGGGCGCGAATCGACACGTCGAGCGCCGAGACCGCCTCGTCGCAGATCGCCAGCTTCGGCTTCAGGATCATGGCCCGGGCGATGCCGACCCGCTGGTTCTGGCCGCCGGACAGCTCGTGCGGGTAGCGGTTGATCAGCCCCGGGTCGAGCTCGACGCGGGCCATCATCGCGGCGACCTCCCGGTCCCGCAAGGCGCGGTCGAGCTCGGGCCGATGGACCCGCAGCGGCTCGGCGATCGAGTCGCCGATGGTCATCCGCGGATCGAGGCTGGCCAGCGGATCCTGGAAGACGATCTGCAGGTCGCGGCGCGCGGCGCGCATCTGTGCGCGCGCGATGTGGCTGATGTCGCGGCCCATCACCAGCACTGCGCCGTCGGTCGGCGGGATCAGGTTCAGCACCGCCCGCGCCAGGGTCGACTTGCCCGAGCCGCTCTCGCCGACCACGCCCAAGGTCTCGCCCTGGCGGACCGCGAGGCTGACCCCGTCCACCGCGCGCAGGGTGCGCGGCGGCTCCAGCAGCGCCGGGCGCAGCGGGAACCAGACCTTCACGTCGCGCGCCTCGACCACCACCGGCGCGGCGGGCGCCAGCGCCGTCCGGGTCGGGCGGCCGCCGCGATCGGCCCGGTCGAGGCGCGGGATCGCCGCCAGCAGCGCGCGGGTGTAGTCGGTGCGGGGCTCGCGGAACACCTGCTCGACCGGCCCCTCCTCGACGTAGGCCCCGGCCTTCATCACGCAGACCCGGTCGGCCAGCCGGGCGATCACCCCCATGTCGTGGGTGATCAGGGCGAGCGCCGTGCCGGTTTCGCGGGTGAGCTCGGCCATCAGGTCGAGGATTTCCGCCTGGACCGTGACGTCGAGCGCGGTGGTCGGCTCGTCGGCGATCAGCAGCTCGGGCCCGACCGCCAGGGCGGCGGCGATCATCACCCGCTGGCGCATGCCGCCGGACAGCTCGTGCGGATACTGCCGCAGCCGCCGACCCGGGTCGGGGATGCGGACCTTCTCCAGCCAGTCGCGGGCGCGGGCCTGGGCGTCCCGGCGCGACAGCCCGAGGTGCAGCCGCAGCGGCTCGGCGATCTGCTCGCCGATCCGCACGTGCGGGGTCAGCGCCGTCAGCGGATCCTGAAAGATCATGGTGATCTTCGAGCCGCGCACCCGGTTCAGCGCCGCCGGCTTCAGCCCCAGCAGCTGCTTACCGTGGAAACGGGCCGCGCCGCCGACCCGGCCGTTCGCCGCCAACAGGCCCATGGCCGCCATGAAGGTCTGGCTCTTGCCCGAGCCGCTCTCGCCGACCACCCCCACCGTTTCGCCGCGGCCGATCGTCAGGCTGACCCCGCGGACCGCGCGGACCGCGCCGTCAGGCGTGTCGAAGTCGACCGTGAGGTCGTCGAGCTCGAGGACGGGCGGGGTGTCGGTCACGCGGCGCTCGCGTTGATGGAGCCTGCGGCGAGCCTAGACGGCCTGGGCGCGTTTTTGAAATCGCACTCCGCCGCGCGATCACTATAGTCACCGTCGTGCCCGACCCTGCCCCCTCTCCCGCGCTCAAGCCCGCCCTGTTCCTCGACCGCGACGGCGTCCTCAACGAGGACGAGGGCTATGTGCACCGTTGGGAGAACTTCCGCTGGATCCCCGGCGCGCGCGCGGTGGTCGCCGCCTTCAACCGCGCCGGCTGGCTGGTGATCGTGGTGACCAACCAGTCGGGGGTCGGCCGCGGCTACTACACCGAGGCCGACATGCACTCGCTGCACGCGCGGATGTCCGAGGAGTTGGCCGAAGCCGGCGCGAAGATCGACGCCTTCTACTTCTGCCCGCAGCATCCGGACGCCGCCGAGGCCGTCTACCGCCACCCCGACCCGCCGGACCGCAAGCCCAACCCCGGGATGATCCTGCGGGCGCTGGCCGACTGGCCGATCGACCGCGAGCGCTCGCTGCTGGTCGGCGACAAGTCCTCGGACATCGAAGCCGCCGACCGCGCCGGCGTGCGCGCGCTCCGGTTCCACGGCGGCGACCTCTCGACCTTCCTGGCCGGTCACGGCCTGCTGCCGACCGAACTAAGTCCGTCATCCCGGACGGCCTGAAGGGCCGCGCCGCCCCTGGGTCCCGGCTCTCCGCTGCGCTTCGGCCGGGATGACGGAATGTCTTTGCGCCCCTGAAGGGGAGCATCTTCCGCACGCTCGGAAATTGAGCGGCCACGCCTTCACTCGCGCGTCACGGAGCGAAACCACTTCTTCGCCATGATCGGCCGCTGTAAGAGGCCTCACCCCTAAGCTTGAGTGGAGTTCCGCGTGCCGGATTGGATCCACGCCGTCATCCTCGGCGTCGTTGAGGGCCTTACCGAGTTCATCCCGGTCTCTTCGACGGGCATGCTGCTGCTGACCAAGAAGGCGCTCGGGCTGACCGACCCGTTCTGGAACACCTTCGCGGTGCTGATCCAGCTCGGCGCGATCCTGGCCGTGGTGGTGCTCTACTTCCAGAAGCTGTGGGGGGCGGTAGTCCGCCTGCCGAGCGACCCGCAGGCCCGGCGCTTTGCGCTGAGCATCATCGTCGCCTTCCTGCCGTCGGCGCTGGTCGGCCTGCTGCTGCACGACTTCATCAAGCAGGTGCTGTTCGACACGCCGATGGTGCAGTGCGTTTCGCTGATCGTCGGCGGGATCGTCCTGCTGTTCATCGACAAGGTGGCGCCGCCGCCGCGGCGCAACGATCCGATGAAGCTGCCGATTCTCACCGCCCTGGGGATCGGCGTGGCCCAGTGCTTCGCGATCGTCCCCGGCACCTCCCGCTCCGGCTCGACGATCGTCGGCTCGATGCTGATGGGCGTCGACAAGCGCGCCGCGGCCGAGTTCTCGTTCTTCCTGGCGATCCCGACCATGGTCGGGGCCTTCGTGCTCGACGCCTGGGAGAGCCGCGACCAGTTGGCCGCGGCGAACCTGGAGCTGCTGGCGATCGGCTTCGTGACCTCGTTCGTGGTCGCGATGGTGGTGATCCGCGCCATGCTGGCGATCGTCACCCGCCGCGGGCTGGCCCCGTTCGGTTGGCTCCGCATCGTCATCGGCGCCATCGGCATCGCGGCGCTGACCAGCGGCCTGATCTGAGCGCACGCCTCAGCCGCACGTCCCCGCTTTCGCGGGGATGAGCGGTGTTTTGGCGGACCTAGATCCGCACCAGCTCGCGGTCTTCCTGGTCGGCGTACTGCCCGCCCTTACGGTAGCGGTAGAGATAGCCCGGCAGCACCGCTTCGAGGGTGGTCGGGGTGATGCCGAGCTCGGCCAGGCCCGGATAGGCGCCGCTGGCGACGTTGTCAGTCTTCAAGAGCTCGACCTGGTCGGTGGTGACCGGCGGCGGGACGACGCCGGCGACCAGGTCGCCGGCCATGCCGAGCAGGCGCGCCACCGGGAACGGCACCGGCAGCAGCAGCCGACGCCGATCGATCTCGGCCAGCATCAGTTCCATCAGCTGGCGGAAGGTGAACACCGCCGGCCCGCCCAGCTCGTAGGTGTGGCCGGCCGCGTCGTCGCGGGTCGTCGCCAGCGCCAGCGCCTTGCCGACGTCGCCGACGAACACCGGCTGGAAGCGGGTTCCGCCGCCGCCGATCAGCGGCAGCACCGGGCTCATCGTCGCCATCGCGGCGAAGCGATTGAAGAAGTGATCGTCCTGGCCGAACACGATCGACGGCCGCACGATCACCGCGTCGGGGAAGATCTCGCGCGCCGCGGCCTCGCCGGCGGCCTTGGTGCGGGCGTACTTCGCGCCGGACTCCGCATCGGCCCCCAGCGCCGACATCTGCACCAGCCGGGTGACGCCCTGGGCGCGGGCGGCTTCGGCGACGTTCTTCGCGCCCATCGCGTGGACCGCCTGGAAGCCCTGGCGGCCGGCCTCGTGCAGCACGCCGACCAGGTTCACCGCCGCCGACGCGCCGTCGAGCGCGCGCAGCACCGAATCAGGGTTGCGGATGTTGGCCTGCACCAGATCGATCTGGCCGACGTCGCCCTGCAGCCGCATGCGGTAGGCGAGGTTCGGATTGCGCACCGCCACGCGGATGCGCCAGCCGGCCTTGGCGAGCTGCCGAACCGCCTGAGCGCCGACGAAGCCCGAGCCGCCGAAGACCGTGACGAGGTTTTGCATAGGGATTTGCGCCGGCTGCCTAGGAGTGTCTGACCGCTTGCCGATAGACGATGCGCCGGCCGGTCGCAATGCGAGTTGCAGGAAGTGCAACATCGCCGTTGACCACCGCCGGAGGGCGCCATATGTAGCCGCCTCCGTTCGGAACGGAACGGGCCCAGGTGGCGGAATTGGTAGACGCGCTGGCTTCAGGTGCCAGTGGCCGAAAGGTCGTGGAGGTTCGAGTCCTCTCCTGGGCACCACCGTTTTACGGTGGTGCTTGAGGCGCTAAGCCTCACAAAACTCAAGCTGAAAATTTGAGATCGGAACTTCGGCGACGCGGCGCGCCGCGTCGCTCGGGCGGTCAGCGGATCAGCGGATCCGCACCACGCCGCCCGGCGCGCGCCGGTAGGTGACGTTCACTTCGTTCATGAACTTGTCGTTCGGGGTCAGCGCCTCGATGTCGAAGCCCCGGACCCACAGGAAGCCCAGCACCTCGTCGAGGGTGTGCTGGCCGTCGTAGAGCGCGGCCTTGGCGTTGCGCGCGGTCTCCAGACGGCCGCGCTCCACCTTGCCGACGTGCTCGCCCAGCGACGAGATGACCCGCAAGTCCATGCCCTGGGCGTCGGTGTGCAGGAAGGCGATCCCCGTGATCCCGCGCTCGGCGACGAAGCTGTCGAGACGGATGCAGTCGACCTCGATCACCTCGGTGACCTTGAGGTCCTCGCGGCCCGGCCAAGTCTTCTCCAGCTCGCCGGCGAACGGGAGCAGCGAACTGCAGCCCCAGTCGGACTGGCCGGCGATGTTGAAGCGCGCGCGGCCGGGCTCGTCGGAGACCGCCACCGGCACGAGTTCGTAGTTGCGCAGGCCGAGCTGGCTCACCTTCTCGCGGATCTTGGCGCAGAGCTGCGGCGTCGGCTCGAAGGCGTAGACCGGCACGTCGGGGTATTTCTGGGCCATGCCCAGGCCCCAGGAGCCGTCGTTCGCTCCAACGTCGAGAATGACCCGCACGATTCCCCCGAAACTCTCTTTTACGCGGACAGAGTGGCCCGGCCCGCGCCGTCGAGGCAAGCCGGCGCCGGACGCGCGACCTTGTGACCCGCCCGGGGCGCTGATCGGCTTGAAATGAGATTTCAGTCTCATGTATAGACGAACATCTCTAATGCGCCGCCGCGTGCGGCCCGATTGCGGAGCCAGGCCATGCCGCTTTCCCCCACCGAAATGGACGCCAGGATGGACGCGCACTTCGGCTTCGAAGCGCGCGACGACGTCGGCGGCGTGCTCGCCACCCTCGCCGCCGACGTCGAACACGACATCGTCGGCTGGCCGACCGGACCGACCCACGGCCGCGACGGCGCGCGGCCGTTCTACGAGCAGCTGTTCGCCGACCTCGCCGACGGCAAGGTCGAGCGGCTGCGGCGGCTCTACGGCGACAACTTCATGGTCGACGACAGCCTCTGGAGCGGCCGCGCTCCGGGCACGCCGTTCGGCCTGGCCGGCGGCGGCCGGCCGCTGAGCTTTCGCCTGCTGCACGTCGTCGAATTCGCCGACGACGGAGCGATCCGCCGCGAGAACGTCTGGGTCGATCTGGCGGCGATCCAGCAGCAGCTCGCCGCGGGATGAGCGCCCGAAGCCCGGCAGGGGCCGAGCCCGCCGGCCGCGCCAACCAGCGGCTGCGCACCCGCAAGGACCTGCTCGACGCCGCCGCCCGGCTGATGCAGCGCGGCGGCCGGCCGACGCTCGAGGAGGTGGCGCAGGAGGCGATGGTCTCGCGCGCCACCGCCTACCGCTACTTCCCGAGCCCCGAGGCGCTGATGCTCGAGGCGGCGGTGCACATCGCCGTGCCCGAGCCGGACGGCCTGTTCGACGGCCTCGCCAGCGACGATCCGGCGGCCCGCCTGCAGCGCGTCGACCAGGCGCTGCACGAGATGGTGCTGGCCAACGAGACGCCGATGCGGCTGATGCTGGCCAGCATGCTGGAGCAGAGCGCCGGCCGCGACGCTCAAGACCCGCCGGCCCGGCAGAACCGCCGCGCCGGCCTGATCGCCGCGGCGCTGGCCCCCGCCGCCCCGCGCCTCGCGCCCGAGCAGTTGGCGCTGCTCAGCCGCGCGGCCGCACTGCTGGTCGGCGCCGAGGCCCAGTTCGTCGCCAAGGACGTGCTGCTGCTCGACGACGCCGATACGCGAAAGATCAAGCAATGGGCGCTCGCCGCCCTGACCCGGGCGGCGCTGGCGGAGTCGCAGGCGCGGGACAGCTGAGCCGCCCAAGCTTGGCCCAAGGATCGCTTGTTCACATTGCCCCGACACCCTAGATAGCGCGTTACGAGTTCGGCTTGGCTATCAGCAGGATGCTTCCGGCCGGCACGTGGGCGAGCCTCGCCGAGACCGGTCTCCTGCCCGGCCCGCGCCCTTCAATTGAGAGGCCGCCCGCGCGTCGAGGCGCGGGGACGGCCGTCGGAGTCCTGAGGCGACGTGACCAACTTCCTGCACAAAGGCGACCTGCCCGCGGACGCGCTGACCGGCGCCGCCGCCGTCGCCATCGATTCGGAGACCCTGGGCCTGCGGCTCGGGCGCGACCCGCTCTGCGTGGTCCAGCTCTCGGATGGCCAGGGCGACGCCCACGTCGTGCAGCTCGACCGCTCGACCTACGACGCGCCCAACCTGAAGCGATTGCTGACCGACCCGGCGGTCACCAAGATCTTTCACTTCGGCCGTTTCGATATCGCCATGTTCTACCTCCATCTTGGGGTGATCACGGCGCCGGTCTACTGCACGAAGATCGCGTCCAAGCTGGCGCGCACCTACACCGACCGCCATGGCCTGAAGGACCTGACCAAGGAGCTGACCGGGGTGGACCTGTCGAAGGCTCAGCAGAGCTCGGACTGGGGCGCGGCGAGCCTGTCGGACGACCAGGTGGCCTACGCCGCCTCCGACGTGCTGCACCTGCACGTGCTGCGCGCCCGGCTCGACGCAATGCTGGCGCGCGAAGGCCGCGCCGGCCTGGCCACCGCCTGTTTCGACTTCCTGCCGCACCGCGCCGTCCTCGACGTCGCCGGCTGGGAAGACGTCGACATTTTCGCCCACGCTTGAGGATCGACCCGGTGTCCGCCGCAGACTTCGCGATCGCCGCCCCGCCCGACCGGCGGGAGCAGGTGCTGCGCTGGCGGCGGCGCTCGCGGCTGATTCGCGCCCTGCGCCTCGCCCTGCCCGGCATGATCGGCCTGATTCTGGCCGGCCTCGCCGCGGCGGTGGCCTACAACGCCCTGACCGCCGAGCCGATCCAGCCGCGCGAGAGCGCCGGACCGATTCGGCTGGTGAACCCGCGGTTCGTCGGCCGCGACGAGAAGGGCCGCGCCTTCGTGATCACCGCCGAGAGCGCGACCCGCGATCCGAAGGACTATCAGCGCGTGATGCTCGACCGGCCGGCGCTGATGGTCGACGAGCAGGGCCCCGACGCGATCCGCCTGGTGGCGAACGCCGGCGTCTATCACGAAGGCACGTTCAAGCTGGACCTGCACGGCGGCGTGCGGCTCGTCAGCTCGAAGGCGGCCTTCGACACGGCCACCACGCTATTCGACACAAAGACCGGCGAAGTTGTTGGTTCAGGTCCTATTCAGGGCTCAGGGTCTCTTGGAGAAATCAACGCGAAGTCCTATGCGGTATACGGCAAAGGCGAGCGGATGATCTTCAAGGGCGGCGTGCACACCCGCCTTGACGGAAAGTGAGCAGGCGACGTGATGCGACGGACTAGTCTTTCCCTGAGCGCGGTGGTGGCGGCTGCCCTGCTGGCGAGCCCCGCGGCCGCCCAGCTGGCGACCAACTCGAACGCGCCGGTGGACATCACCGCCGACGAACTGGAGACCACCAACAGCGCCTGCACCTCGATCTGGCGCGGCCACGCCGAGGCGCTGCAGGACACCGCGCGGCTGCGCGCCGACACCCTGACGGCCGAGTTCGCGCTGAAGGACGGCGGCAAGACCGGCGGCTGCGGCGACCTGGTGCGGCTTCGCGCGGACGGTTCGGTCTACTATGTAACCCCGACCAACAAGGTGCGCGGCGACGCGGCCGTCTATGACGCGAAGACCGACACCCTGACCGTCACCGGCGACGTGGTGGCGACTCAGGGCCAAAACGTGCTTCGCGGTTCGCGGATGGTGTTCAACGTCTCCACGGGCCAGGGTCACATGGAAGGCGCCGCCAGGGGCCGCAACAAGGCCGAACGGCCGCGAGGCGTCTTCTATCCGAAGCAGACCAACACCGCGTCCGCCGGTCAGCGGCGCTAAGCGCGACCAGCAAGGAGTTCCCTTGAAGCAGGAGCGTTTCCCCTCCCTGCCCGGCCTCGTTGGCGAAGGCCTCGTGGTCGACAACATCGGCAAGTCGTTCCGCGCCCGGCCGGTGGTCAAAGGCGTCTCGCTGCGCCTGGCGCGCGGCGAGGTGGCGGGTCTGCTCGGCCCCAACGGCGCCGGCAAGACGACCTGCTTCTACATGATCACCGGCCTGGTGCCGGCCGACTACGGGTCGATCTTTCTCGACGGCGAGGACATCACCTCGCAGCCGATGTACCAGCGCGCCCGCATGGGCGTCGGCTACCTGCCGCAGGAGACCTCGATCTTCCGCGGCATGACCGTCGGCGAGAACGTGATGGCCGTGGTCGAGCTGCGCCAGAAGGACCGCAAGAAGGCCCGCGAGACCGTCACCCAGCTGCTCGAAGAGCTGCACATCGAGCACCTGCGCAACGCGCCGGCGATCTCGCTGTCGGGCGGCGAGCGGCGGCGGGTCGAAATCGCCCGGGCGCTGGCGTCCGAGCCCTCGTTCATGCTGCTCGACGAACCCTTCGCCGGCATCGACCCGCTGGCGATCGCCGACATCCGCGAGGTCATCACCTATCTGAAGACCCGCGACATCGGCATCCTGATCACCGACCACAACGTGCGCGAGACGCTCGACATCATCGACCGCGCCTCGATCATCCACGCCGGCGAGGTGCTGTTCGAGGGCCGTCCCGACGAGATCGTCGACGACCCGGAAGTCCGCCGCGTCTATCTCGGCGACCGCTTCAACGCCAGCTAGCCCGCTCTACCTCCCCCGCACCGCGGGGGAGCCGCGAGCGCCGCCCCTCCTCTTCGAAACCGCTGAATTCATGTTCTCAGGGGCGCAGTACGCGCGGCTCGCCCCCTCCACCACCCGCTCTGGCGGGCGGTCCCCCTCCCCCGTGGCACAGGCGAGGTCGGAAACAAATCCCATTCACCCACAGCTTGGCGGTGAGTTACCGCCGGCATTAACCAAACAGTGGGAAACGCCCGCTTAGCCTCCCAGCAAGAAACAGGCCAGAGGGGGCGGTTTTGGCGCTGGGCGCACGATTAGAGCTTCGGCAGGGCCAGGGACTGGTCATCACGCCGCAGCTGCAGCAGGCCATCAAGCTGCTGCAGCTGTCGAATCTCGAGCTCGAGGCGTTCGTCGAGGGCGAGCTGGAGCGTAATCCGCTGCTGGCCCGCGACGAGCCCGAGGCCGAGGCCGAGCCGCGCGCCGCCGAGGAGGCGCCGCCGGAGGCCGCGGCCGACGCCGAAGCCCGCGCCGATCTCGACGCCGCCCATGACGAAGCCTCGCCGGGCGAACGCGCCACCGGCGACTCCGAACAACCCGCCGCCGACGCCGGCGGCTCCATCGACTGGTCCCGCGCCGGCTCCGGCGGCAGCTTCGACGGCTTGCCGGAAGACCTGGAAAGCGCGCTGACCCGCGAGCAGACGCTCGCCGAGCACCTGCACGACCAGCTCGCAGTCTGCGGCCTGGGCCCGGCCGAGAGCGCGGTCGCCAGCGTGCTGATCGACGGGATCGACGAGGGCGGCTACCTGCGGCTCGACCTGGTCGAGGCCGCCGAACAGCTCGGCTGCACCACCGAGCTCGTCGAGCGGGTGCTGCAGACGGTGCAGGGCTTCGAGCCCACCGGCGTCGGCGCCCGCGACCTGCGCGAGTGCCTGATGCTGCAGCTGAAGGAGCACAACCGCTTCGACCCGGCGATGGACGCGCTGCTCGACAACCTGCCGCTGCTCGCCCGCCGCGACTTCGCCGCCCTGAAGAAGGCCTGCGGCGTCGACGACGAGGATCTGCGCGAGATGATCGCCGAGCTGAAGGCGCTGACGCCGCGGCCCGGCGCGGCGTTCGGCGGCGAGCCGGCCCATCCGGTCACCCCCGACGTCTTCGTGCGCGAAGGCGCCGCCGGCCTGTGGCACGTGGAATTGAACAGCGAGACCCTGCCGCGGCTGCTGGTCGACCAGCGCTACCACGCCCGGGTCAGCGCCGCGGCCCGCTCCGACCAGGAGAAGACCTTCGTCTCCGACTGCATGGCCCAGGCCAGCTGGCTGGTGAAGAGCCTCGACCAGCGGGCGAAGACCATCCTCAAGGTCTCCTCGGAGATCGTCCGCCAGCAGGACGCCTTCCTCGCCTATGGGGTCGAGCACCTGCGGCCGCTGAACCTGAAAACCGTCGCCGACGCCATCGGCATGCACGAGTCGACGGTCAGCCGGGTGACCTCGAACAAGTACATCGGCACGCCCCGCGGGGTGTTCGAGATGAAGTTCTTCTTCACCTCGGCGATTCAATCGAGCGAAGGCGGCGCGGCGCACTCGGCCGAGAGCGTGCGCCACCGCATCCGCCAGCTGATCGACGCCGAGGGCAACGAGCGCGACGTCCACTCCGACGACCGGATCGTCGAACTGCTCAAGGAAGCCGGCGTCGACATCGCCCGGCGGACCGTCGCCAAGTATCGCGAGGCGATGCGGATCCCGTCGTCCGTGGAGCGCCGGCGTCTTCTGAAGGACGCCGTCTAACTAGGGCTTGGCGGCGGCTTCGCTACGGCCCATTTTCAACGGGCGATGGCCCCCCATGATCAGCATGACCGACCGCTTTCGGAACTGGTCCGCGAGCTATCCGAGAGTCAGGCGCCGACGATCACCCTGGGCGAGCTGATCGAGTCCCTCGGGGCCAGCGCGCTGGCCGGGCTGCTGCTGGTGTTCGGCCTGGCCTGCACCCTGCCGCTGCCGCCCGGCTCGACCACCGTGTTCGGCCTGCCGCTGGTGCTGCTGGCGCCGCAGCTCTTGCTGGACTCCCCCGGCCCCTGGTTGCCGCGCCGGCTGCGCGAGCGGCCGATCGCCACCGCCGCGCTCAGGCGGCCGTTCGCCCGCATGATCCCCTGGCTGCAGCGGATGGAGGCGGTCTCGCGGCCCCGGCTCGGCTTCGTGGTCGACGGCCCGGGGCGGCGGCTGATGGGGCTGATCTGCACCCTGTGCGCCCTGGTGCTGATCCTGCCGATCCCGCTCGGCAACATGCTGCCGGCGGCGACGGTGAGCGTCTTCTCGCTGGCGATGATCCAGCGCGACGGGGTGATCGCCATGGCCGGCTACGCCTTCGCCGCCGCCAGCATCGGCGCGCTGGTGCTCGCCGCCAACTTGATCGGCGCCATGCTCAGGACGGGTCTCTCAGCGCTTTCCCTAACTTGACACCTTCGGGCCGCAGGCGCGTTGATCACGGCATGCAAGTCCAAGTCACTGGCAAACACGTCGATGTCGGCGATGCTCTGCGGACGCGGGTCGCTGACGAACTTACCAACAGCATCGGCAAGTACTTCGACCGCGGCGGCGGGGCCGACGTGGTGGTCAGCCGTGAAGGGCACTCCTTCAAGGTCGACTGCTCCGTCACCCTGGCGTCCGGCCAACAGCTGACGACGCACGGCCTGGGCGGCGACGCCCACATGGCCGTCGGCGCCGCGGTGTCGAAGATGGAAAGGCGGGTTCGACGCTACAAGCGCCGGCTCAAGGACCACCATCTGCAGGCGCTCGCCAAGCAGCAGGAGGTGGCGGCCTATTTCGTGCTGCAGCCGACCGATTTCGAGGAGGAAGAAGAAGAGCCCGAGCTGATCAACGGCGCCGACTCGCTCGCCGCCTTCCCGGAGCCGATGATCATCGCCGAGACCGAGACCCCGGTGCGGACGATGACCGTGTCGATGGCCGTGATGCAGCTCGACCTGACCGAAGCGCAGGCAATTATGTTTCGAAACGCCGCGCACGGCGGCTTGTCCGTGGTATACCGCCGCGGCGATGGCAACATCGGCTGGATAGATCCGGAACGGACGAATTCCAACGGAGAGGGAACCGACGGAATCGCAGAGGCCTAGTTGCGCTTGGCGTTCCGTCACGGTGCACCGCTAGTAGAGCGGCGCCGTCAAACGAGTACTTGGGACCTATGCAGATCGGCGAGCTTCTCGATCGCAATGCGATCGCCCTGCGCGTGAGCGCGGCCAACAAGCGTCAGGCCCTGGCCCTGGTCGCCGAAATCGCGGCCCGCAGTCTCGGCATCGACGCGCCGCACATCCTCGACGCCCTCGCCGAACGAGAGCAGGCGGGATCCACCGGCGTCGGCCACGGCGTGGCCGCGCCGCACGCCCGGCTGGAGGGGCTGCAGCGGATGCGCGGCGTCTTCGTGCGGCTGGAGCAGCCGGTCGAGTTCGAATCCGTCGATGACCAGCCGGTCGACCTGATCTTCGCCCTGTTCGCGCCGGTCGACGCCGGGGCCGAGCACCTGCGGGCGCTGGCCAAGGTCTCGCGCCTGCTGCGCCACGCCGACCTGCGCCAGCAGCTGCGCCAGGCGCGCACAGCCGACGCCGTCCACGCCCTGCTGGTGCAGGACGGGGTCGCCCGGCCGGCGGCTTAGGCTCTTATCGAACCGTCATGGCCCGGCTTGTCCTGGCCACTCGGCCCAAGACCCCAGCCGCCACTGAGGCCGAACGGCTGTGGGATGGATCACCCGGACCAGCTGGGTGATGACGGATCCGCAAAGAAAAAGCCGGTCCGCCTCGCGGCGACCGGCTCTTTTCTTGTCTTGGCCGAACGGGGCCGGCGCGGTGGGTCAGTGCACCGAGACCGGGGCCAGTTCGTGCGCGAGGGCGGCGGCGACCGCAGCATCGCGATCGGTCAGCACCGCCAACCGCTCGCCGTCGGCGCGGTGCACCGCGTACAGCGTTTGGTCGGGATCCAGATCGAAGCCCTCGACTTGAGCGGATGGAACGCTGGCGATGATCTCCGCGGCCTTGACGGGGCGGACATAAACCAGGTGCGGCGCGCCGAGAGCGGCAAATGCTTCTGTTGTCAAGATGGGTGTCATAAGACCACCTCCAAAAACTCAACGCTTCGAACGGACGCCGGGTTCAGCCGACCGTTCCTGGAAGACGGCGGGAGATCCCCGCACGTCCTGAAGTTCGTCGCCTCTATGCTCAGCCGACCGTGCGGATCGGCACGGTGGTGACGCGCTTTTCCGGTTCCGGCCGGGCGAGATCGATGTGCAGCAGGCCGTGCCCGAGGGTCGCGCCTTCCACCACCATCCCGTCCGCCAGCACGAAGCTGCGGATGAACCCGCGGGCGGCGATGCCGCGGTGCAGAAAGGCGTCGTCGCGCTTGGCCGGGTCGCCGTCCCGCTTGCCCTGGACGGTCAGCTGGCGGTCCTCGACGGTCACGCTGAGCTGGTCGGGCGTGAAGCCCGCCACCGCCAGGGTGATCCGAAGGCCGCCGTCGCCGCGATCCTCGACGTTGTAGGGCGGGTAGCTCTCGGCCGCGGCCTTGGCCGCGCGCTCGATGAGGCTGCGGGTGTGCTCGAAGCCAAGCAGGAACGGGCTGTCGAAAACGATCGACCGGGTCATGCGCGCAGAGTCCTTAACTGAAGCGACTCTCCGGCCGGGCCGCCCGGTAGCGGCGCGGCTCGACCGGACTTAACCTATGTGGGAAGCCGCCCAGGGCTTCGCAATGCGGCGGCGCATGCGCCGCATCGGCCGTCCGTCGCGCCGGCCCCCAGCGGCTTCGCGGCCGCTGCCGGCTACTGCAGGGTCGGGCTCATCGAGGCGGCCGCCTCGCGGCAGGCGACCTCGCAGCGCAGGCAGGCGTCGGCGCAGATGCGGCAGTGGGTGATCATCTCGGCGTGGCGACCGCATTCGCGGGCGCAGACCCGGCAGGCGTCCTCGCACAGCTGCAGCATGCGGCCGAGCAGCTCGACGTTCGACCCGGTGCGCCGGGTCGCCAGGGCGCCGGTGGTGAGGCAGACGTCAGCGCAGTCCAGGCAGGTGCGGATGCACTGGGTCATCTCCTGCACCGTGGGCTCGCCGAGGCAGGCGTCGGCGCAGGCGGTGCAGGTCTGCGCGCAGTCGTAGCACTCCTCGATGCAGCGGATCAGCGCCTCGTTGGCGTGGCCGCGCTGAGGGTGGCTGGAGATCATCTGCTGGACGTGCATCGGGGCCTCCTCGCGATCATGGGCGGGATGGCCGCTGAATGCCGCCGAGGCGGTCGCGTTCCGGCGTCGCGAAGAGTTTCCGCCGTTCGGCGAAACCCAGGTCCGACGCGCCGTGATGGAGGTGTTCCAGAAAGGCGAAAGCCCGCCGGGGTTACCGGCGGGCTTTCATGGTGGAGCTAAGCGGAGTCGAACCGCTGACCTCTTGAATGCCATTCAAGCGCTCTACCAACTGAGCTATAGCCCCGAGGTGTTCTTCTCGGTGTTTCTCGCCGGAGCGTGACCGCTTCGGGCGAGGCGCGGAACCTATTCAAACCGTTCCGCGTGATCAAGCCCGGCGAGAGGTTTTTTTTCATCCCCTCGCCGGAGCCGGAATTAGTCCTCGTCGCCCTCGCCCGGAAGGCCCTCGATTTCGGCGTCGTCGAAGTCGTCCTCGTCCTCTTCCAGGAACGGAACGTCGTCGGCTTCTTCGACTTCCTCGTCGTCGGTGAACTCGCCGAGATCGTCGGCGCCCGCAACCGGGGCGACGCCATCCTCGTCCTCGTCGTCGGCGACCAGGGGTTCGTCGGCCACTTCGTCCAGTTCGGGCGTAGTGACTTCCTCTTCCTCGTCCTCGGCGTCCGCGGTCTTGCCACGGACCTGGTCCGGACGTTCGTCGTCGGCTTCGGTGTCGGGCACGATGGCCCGCGCCCGGACGCGGCGGTTGCGGACCGCCTCGTCAGGATCGAATTCGGCGGCGCACTTCGGGCAATGCGCCGGGCGCTTGTTGAGGTCGTAGAATTTCGCTTGGCATTGCGGGCAAAGTTGCTTGGTGCCCAGTTCAGGATTGGCCAAAGGCGGCGACCCTCATAACGGCGGTGGTTCTTAAGAAGCGCGCTCCCTTGCCACGCGTGAAGACCGCTGTCAAAGCAATCCCCCTCTTAGTTCCAGACGCCCGTGGAGGCTTGGTTTTGACGATGACGGCGGCCGCCTTGACCGCCAGGCGCGCAGGCTCCCTTTCGGGCCGCGTGCGGGCTCCCGGCGACAAGTCCATTTCCCACCGGGCGCTGATCCTCGGCGCCCTGGCCACCGGCGTGACCGAGGTCGAGGGGCTCCTGGAAGGCGAGGACGTGAAACGCACCGCGGCGGCCATGGCCAGCTTCGGCGCCGGCGTCGAGCGGCTGGGCCCCAGCGAAACAGGTGGGGGTCGCTGGCGCGTCGAAGGCCGCGGCGGCTTCGCCGAGCCGGTCGACGTGGTCGACTGCGGCAACGCCGGGACCGGCGTGCGGTTGATCATGGGCGCGGCCGCCGGCTTCGACCTGGCGGTCACCTTTACTGGCGACAACTCGCTGCGCGGCCGGCCGATGAACCGGGTGCTGAAGCCGCTCGGCGAGATGGGCGCGACCTGGATCGCCCGCTCGAACGGCCGCCTGCCGCTGACGCTGAAGGGCGGCAACTTGAAGCCGCTGGCCTATCGCCTGCCCGAGCCCTCGGCCCAGGTGAAGTCGGCGGTGCTGCTGGCCGGGCTGAGCGCCGCGGGCGGCGCCGAGGTGATCGAGCCGGAACCCACCCGCGACCATACCGAGCGGATGCTCCGCGCCTTCGGGGCGCAGGTCGACGTCACCGAAGAGGGAAGCGGCCGGCGCATCGTGCTGGCCGGCGGCCAGAAGCTGACCGGGACTCGCGTGCGGGTGCCGGGCGACCCCTCCTCCGCCGCCTTCCCGCTGGTGGCGGCGCTGATCACCCCGGGTTCGGAGGTGACGGTCGAGGGCGTGCTGCTGAACGCCCTGCGCATCGGCCTGCTCGACACCCTGGGCGAGATGGGCGCGGACCTGGCGGTGACCAACGTCCGCGACGAGGGCGGCGAGACCGTCGCCGACGTCACCGCCCGCTACTCGCAGCTGGAAGGCGTCGAGGTGCCGCCGGAGCGCGCGCCGGCGATGATCGACGAGTATCCGATCCTCGCCGTGGCCGCGGCCTTCGCCAAGGGCCGCACGGTGATGCGCGGCATCGGCGAACTGCGGGTCAAGGAAAGCGACCGCATCGCCCTGATGGTCGAGGGGCTCAAGTCCTGCGGCGTCGAGGTCGAGGACGGCCCGGACTTCATGATCGTCACCGGCGCGGCGGCGGTCCGCGGCGGCGCACGGGTGACGACCCACGGCGACCATCGGATCGCCATGTCGCACCTGGTGCTGGGCCTGGCCGCCGAACAGCCGGTCACAGTCGACGAGCCCGGCATGATCGCCACCAGCTTCCCGGGCTTCGTGGCGCTGATGCGCGGCCTCGGCGGCGACATCGCCGAAGAGCAGCCGGCGGCGGCGTGAGCCTGAAGCCCTCCACTTCCGCTCATCCCCGCGAAAGCGGGGACCCAGGCGTTTTCCGTCTCAGCGCCGGAGCCTGGCTGGAGCTCACCGACAAAAAAACCTGGATCCCCGCTTTCGCGGGGAAGAGCGGGGAAGGATGAGCAGCGGCTTCATCATCGCCGTCGACGGGCCGGCGGCCTCGGGCAAGGGCACGGTCGCGACCGGGCTGGGCAAGGCCTACGGCCTGCCGGTGCTCGACACCGGCCTGCTCTACCGGGCGGTCGGCGTGCTGACCCAGCGCGCCGGGCGCGACCTGGACGACGCCGCGGCGGCCGCAACCACCGCTTCGGGCCTCTCGGCCGGCCTGCTCGACGACCCGGCCTTCCGCACCCGCGCGGCCGGCGAGGCGGCGAGCCGGGTGGCGGTGCATCCGCAGGTGCGCCAGGCGTTGCTCGCCTTCCAGCGCGACTTCGCCGGCCAGCCCGGCGGCGCGGTGCTCGACGGGCGCGACATCGGCACGGTGATCGCCCCGGCCGCGCCGGCCAAGCTGTTCGTCACCGCCGCGGCCGAGGTGCGCGCCGAGCGCCGCTGGAAGCAGCTGGCCGGCCAGGGCGAGCCGGTCGCTTTCGAGGACGTGCTGGCCGACATCCGGATCCGCGACGCCCGCGACAGCGGCCGCGACTCGGCTCCGCTGGCCCGCGCCCCGGACGCCGTCTTGCTGGACACCTCGCAAATGTCTATAGACGAAGCCGCCGATGCGGCCCGCCGTATCGTCGAGGCGGCGCGCGCCCGCTGGGAAGCTTCCTAGAAGCCGGTCCAGCTGGGCAAATCCAACCGCGCCTTTCCCTCGCCACCGCGGGCAATCTCACACCGCGCGGGGTATCCCCTGCGCCTTCGGTTCAACCTCCAACCGACGCGAGGACTCCCGCGCTGCCGCATTGTCGGACGCGGCCCCTCCGTCATTCGAAGACGAAAGAGAACATGGCTGACGATATGAGCCTGAACCCGACGCGCGACGACTTCTCCGCGCTGCTCGACGAGTCCCTCGGCGGACGCGACTTCATGGAAGGCCAAGTGGTCCAAGGGAAGGTCGTGGCCATCGAGAAGGACTTCGCCATCATCGACGTCGGTCTGAAGACCGAAGGTCGCGTCCAGCTGAAGGAATTCGGCCTCGGCGAAGACGGCAAGTCGACGATCAAGACCGGCGACACCGTCGAGGTCTTCCTCGAGCGCGTCGAAAACGCCATGGGCGAAGCGGTCATCAGCCGCGACAAGGCCCGTCGTGAAGAAGCCTGGACCCGCCTGGAAGCGGTCTACGCGCGCAACGAGCCGGTGATGGGCGCCATCGTCGGCCGCGTGAAGGGCGGCTTCACCGTCGACCTGGGCGGCGCCTCGGCCTTCCTGCCGGGCAGCCAAGTCGACATCCGTCCGGTGCGCGACGTCGGCCCGCTGATGGGTCGCGAGCAGCCGTTCGCCATCCTCAAGATGGACCGTCCGCGCGGCAACATCGTCGTGTCGCGTCGCGCCATCCTGGAAGAAGCCCGCGCCGAACAGCGCACCGAGCTGGTCAGCCAGCTGGTCGAGGGTGAAGTCCGCGAAGGCGTGGTCAAGAACATCACCGACTACGGCGCGTTCGTGGACCTCGGCGGCATCGACGGCCTGCTGCACGTCACCGACATGAGCTGGAAGCGCGTCAACCACCCGAGCCAGGTGCTGGCGGTGGGCGACACCGTCAAGGTGCAGATCGTCAAGATCAACCCGGACACCCAGCGCATCTCGCTCGGCATGAAGCAGCTGCAGTCGGACCCGTGGGACGGCGTGGAAGCCAAGTACCCGGTCGGCGCCAAGTTCACCGGTCGCATCACCAACATCACCGACTACGGCGCCTTCGTGGAGCTGGAGCCGGGCGTGGAAGGCCTGGTGCACGTGTCGGAAATGTCCTGGACCAAGAAGAACGTCCACCCGGGCAAGATCGTCTCCACCAGCCAAGAAGTGGAAGTGGTCGTCCTGGACGTCGATCCGTCCAAGCGCCGCGTCAGCCTCGGCCTGAAGCAAGCCATGGCCAATCCGTGGGAGGCCTTCCTGGAGGCTCACCCGATCGGCTCGACCGTCGAAGGCGAAGTCAAGAACGCCACCGAGTTCGGCCTGTTCATCGGCCTGGACAGCGACATCGACGGCATGGTGCACCTGTCCGACCTCGACTGGTCGGCGCCGGGTGAAGAAGCCATCGCCCGCTACACCAAGGGCGAGCTGGTCAAGGCCAAGGTCCTCGACGTCGACGTCGACAAGGAGCGCATCTCGCTCGGCATCAAGCAGCTGTCGGGCGACCCGATGGCCGGCGACAGCTACCGCAAGGGCCAGACCGTCACCTGCACCGTCACCGAGATCACCTCGGGCGGCATCGAGGTGAAGTTCGGCGAGGACGAAGCGCCGATGGGCGCCTTCATCCGCAAGTCGGACCTGTCGCGCGACCGTGCCGACCAGCGCCCCGAGCGCTTCGCCGTGGGCGACCGCGTCGACGCGCAGATCACCAACCTGGACAAGGCCGCGCGCCGCGTCTCGCTGTCGGTGAAGGCGCTCGAGATGGCCGAAGAAAAGGAAGCCATCGAGCAGTTCGGCTCGTCGGACTCCGGCGCTTCGCTGGGCGACATCCTGGGCGCGGCTCTCCGCGAGAAGGCCCAGAAGGACTAAGCGCTGCGGCCGGTCCGTCCGGCTGACGCTGTAACGACAGAGCCCCGTCCGGTTCGCCGGGCGGGGCTTTTTCGTGGCCGGCCCCCGGCTCAGCCCAGCTTGCGTCCCAAGGTTGCGCCACGAAGCCCGCTCGCGACGCGCTGGGATGCATCAAAACCGCCGCTTTCGCCTTGAATTTGCACGCGGAGTCGCCCATGGTCGCGCCGCTTGAGGACCGAAGGGCCCGCATGATCAAGTCCGAACTGATCGCCAAACTCGCCGAAGAAAACCCGCACCTGACCCAGCGCGACATCGAACGCGTGGTCGGTGTGATCCTGGAGCGCATGATCGAGGCGCTGGAAGACGGCGGCCGCGTCGAGCTGCGCGGCTTCGGCGCGCTGTCGGTGCGCTCGCGCGACGCCCGCGCCGGACGCAATCCGCGCACCGGCGAGCCGGTCGACGTGCAAGCCAAGCACGTGCCGTTCTTCAAGAGCGGCAAGGAGCTGCGCGAGCGGCTCAACGCGACCGACGAGTAGGCCGCCCCGGACATGGTCCGCGTTCCCAAGGACGTGTTGCAGCTGCCGCAGGAACTCGAGCGGCGCGCCCCGATTCTCGGCGAGTTCCGCGAGTTCATCGCCCGCGGCAACGTCATCGACCTCGCCGTCGGCGTGATCATCGGCGCGGCGTTCAACGACATCGTCAAAAGCCTGGTCGACCAGATCGTCATGCCGCCGGTCGGCCTGCTGCTCTCCGGCGTCGACTTCTCGCACCTGCAGTGGGTGCTGCGCTACGACAACCCGGCCACGGCCAAGGTCAACGAGCTGGTGGCGATCCAGTACGGGGCGTTCCTGAACACCCTGATCCGCTTCACCATCGTCGCCTGGGTGGTGTTCCTGCTGGTCAAGGGCGTGAACGTGATCCGCCGTCGCGATGCCTTGAAGTCGGTCGGCGAGAAGGCCGCGCCGCCGCCGCAGGAGGCCTTGCTGGCCGAGATCCGCGACCTGCTGAAGGCCCAGGTCAAGCGCGACGAAGCGCCGACCAAGCACTGACGCGCGGCCGGCCAGCCCGGCGCGGCTAGTCCTCCAGCTCCTCCTCGTAGCCGACCAGCGCCAACGCGCGGGCCGGCACGCCATGCAGTTCGGCCCAGCGCGCCAGCGCCTCTTCACGGCCATGGGTGATCCACAGCTCGCCGGGCCGCAGCTCGTCGACGGTGCCGGTCAGCTCGTCCCAGTCGGCGTGGTCGGAGATCACCAGCGGCAGCTCGACGCCGCGCTGGCGGGCGCGGGCGCGGACCTGCATCCATCCCGAGGCGAAGGCCGAAACCGGATCGGGGAAGCGGCGGCTCCAGCGGTCCTGCAGGGCCGAGGGCGGGGCGATGACGATCTCGCCGGCGAAGTCCTTCTTCGCCGCGGTCGTCGCCGGCCGCAGCGGGCCGAGCTCGACGCCGTGCGCCTCGTAGAGCGCGTTCAGCCGCTCCATCGCGCCATGGACGTAGATCGGTCGCGCCCAGCCGGCCTCGCGCAGCAGCCGGATGATCCGCTGCGCCTTGCCGAGCGCATAGGCCCCGACCAGGTGCGCGCGCTCCGGAAACTGCGCCACCGAGCGCAGCAGCCGGGCGATCTCGTCGCCGGGCTCCGGGTGACGGAACACCGGCAGGCCGAAGGTCGCCTCGGAGATGAAGACGTCGCAGGGGACCGGGGTGAAGGCCTGGCAGGTCGGATCCCGGCGGCGCTTGTAGTCGCCGGAGACCACCATCGTCAGTCCGCGCCAGCGCACCACCGCCTGGGCCGAGCCCAGCACGTGGCCGGCCGGGACCAGCGTCACCTCGACGGTGTCGCGCGGCACGACCTCGCCATAGGCCGCCGCCTGCGCCGCGCCGGCGAAGTCCGGGCCGCAGCGCTCGGCCATGATGTCCAGCGTCGCCCGGGTCGCCAGCACCGCGCCGTGGCCGGCGCGGGCGTGGTCGGAGTGGCCATGGGTGATCACCGCCCGCGCCACCGGCCGCACCGGATCGATGTAGAAGTCCCCCGGCGCGCAGTAGAGCCCCTCGGGCTTCGGGCACAGCAGGTCCTGCGGGCGGATCATCACTGCGATGTGGGATGTGCGAGGCTCCGCCGCCATAACCCCTGTCGTCCCGGAAACCGCGCAGCGGTTGTCCGGGACCCAAGAACACGGCGCGGCAAGGCGCGCGCCTGCGCCGGCGGCGTCGTGTTCTTGGCTCCCGGTCCTCGCTGCGCGAAACCGGGATGACAATTTGGGGCTGTTGACGCCGCCGCACCGCCCCCCTACCCCAGCGGCATGGACGCCGAGATCGACCGCGACATCGACGTAGAGAAGGTCGCCAAAGTCATGCTGGCTGCGCCGCTCAGCCAGGGGCTGGGGCTGCGCCTGGTCGGCATCACGCCGGGGACGGTGACGCTCGAAGCGCCCTGGCGCGAGGACCTGGTCGGCGACGCCGAGCTGGAGATCCTCGCCGGCGGCGTGGTCACCGCGCTGATCGACCACGCCTGCGCCACGACCATCTCCAGCATCAAGCGCGGCGGCGCGCCGACGCTCGACCTTAGGGTCGACTACATGCGCCCGGCTGCGCCCCGCGCCGGCGTGGTCTGCGAGGCGCACTGCTACAAGCTGACCCGCTCCATCGCCTTCGTCCGCGCGCTCGCCTGGGACGTCGACCGCGACGATCCCGTGGCCACGGCGCTGGCCACCTTCGCCGTCCCGGAGCCGCGCGCATGAGCGATCCCGCCGAGCGCCTGAACGCCTTCCTCGCCCAAACGCCCTACGTCCGCTTCCTCGGCATGCGCGCCGAGCTGGCCGGCGACGAGATGACCGCGGTCCTGCCATTCGCCGACAAGCTGATCGGCAATGTGAAGTGGCAGGCGCTGCACGGCGGCGTGCTGGGCGCCTTCATGGAGATGACCGCGCTGGCGCAGCTGGCGCTGGCCTCCGACGTCACCCGCCTGCCCAAGCCGATCGACGTGACGATCGAGTACCTGAAGACCGGCCGGCCGCAGACCACCTTCGCCCGGGCCGAGCTGCGCAAGGTCGGCCGGCGCATCGCCAACGTCCACGTCGAGGCCTGGCAGGACCAGCGCAGCGAGCCGGTGGCGGCGCTGCGCGGCCATTTCCTGCTGCCGCGGGAGTGAACATCCGGCCATGTCATCCCGGTTTCGCGCAGCGAAGACAGGGATCCAAGAACACGGCGCGGCAAGGCTCGCGCGGACCCCGGCGACGTCCGTGTTCTTGGATCCCGGACAGCCGCTCCGCGGCTTCCGGGATGACAGGGTGCGTGGCGAGTGCGCGACCCGCTCCCAAAAGACCTTGAGCCCGTTCGCCCGGGGGGGTACCGCCTCTCCATGTTGCAAGGTCTTTCCCACCGGGCCCGCGAAGCCAAGAGCTGGCCCTTCGAACAAGCGCGCCTCCTGCTGGACCGCGTCCTGCGCCAACGGCTCTCCGACGCCGAGCGCGACCTGGCCGCCAGCCTGATCGGCGAGGGCAAGGCGGCCGAGGCGGTCCGCACCCTGCCGGCCCTGACCCAGCCGGTGGTCTTCCAGTGCGGCTATGGCGCGTCCGGCCTGCCGCACATGGGCACCTTCGGCGAAGCGGCGCGGCCGACCATGGTGCGCTCGGCCTTCCGCGCGCTGACCGAGGACGCCATCCCGACCAAGCTGATCGTCTTCTCCGACGACATGGACGGGCTGCGGAAGATCCCGGAGAACGTGCCGAACCGCCACATCCTCGAAGAGGACCGCGACAAGCCGGTCACCTCGGTGCGCGACCCGTTCGGCGAGCACGCGAGCTTCGGCGCACACAACAACAGCCGCCTGCTGGCCTTCCTCGACGGCTTCGGCTTCGACTACGACTTCATGTCGTCGACCGACTGCTACAAGTCGGGCCGCTTCGACGAGGTGCTGCTGCGGGTGCTGGAGCGGTTCGACGCCATCCAGGCGATCATGCTGCCGACGCTCGGCGAGGAACGCCGCGCCACCTATTCGCCGTTCCTGCCGATCAGCCCGAAGACCGGCAAGGTGCTGCAGGTCCCGACGCTGGAGCGCAACCTCGAGGCGGGGACGATCGTCTTCGCCGACGAGGACGGGACCCGCACCGAAGTCCCGGTCACCGGCGGCCATGTGAAGCTGCAGTGGCGGCCGGACTGGGCGGCGCGCTGGACCGCACTCGGCGTCGACTACGAGATGAGCGGCAAGGACCTGGTGGACTCCGTGCGGGTGTCCAACAAGGTGTGCAAGGCATTGGGCGGCGCGCCGCCGGAGGCCTTCCACTACGAACTGTTCATGGACGAGAACAACCAGAAGATCTCCAAGTCCAAGGGCAACGGCCTGACCATGGAGGAGTGGCTGCGCTACGGCACGCCCGAGAGCCTAGCCTACTACATGTACCAGTCGCCAAAATCGGCGAAGCGGCTGTACTTCGACGTGATCCCGAAGGCGACCGACGAGTACCTGCAGCAGCTCGACAGCTTCAACAAGACCCTGGCCGAGACCGGCCAGCCGGCGATCGACAACCCGGCCTGGCACGTGCACCGCGGCGCGCCGCCGACGCAGGGCTCGCCGGTCAGCTTCTCGCTGTTGCTCAACCTGGTCTCGGCGGCCGACGCCTCGACCAAGGCGATCCTCTGGGGCTTCCTGGAGCGCTACATCCCCGGCGCGACGCCGGAGAGCCAGCCGCTGCTCGACAAGCTCGCGGGCTACGCGATCAACTACTACGAGGACTTCGTGAAGCCCTCGAAGACGTTCCGCGCGCCGAACGCCCAGGAACGCGCGGCGATGGAGGACCTGGTCGGCCGGCTGCGCGCCCTACCTGCCGGGGCCGACGCCGAGCTGATCCAGAACGAGGTGTTCGAGGTCGGCAAGGCCGCCGGCTTCGAGCCGCTGCGCGCCTGGTTCGGCGCGCTCTACGAGGTGCTGCTCGGCCAGAGCCAGGGCCCGCGCTTCGGCTCCTTCGTGGCGATCTTCGGCGTCGAACGGACGATCCAGCTGATCGACCGGGCGCTGGCCGGCGAACTGGCCGCCTGACGCACTACCTCCCCCTCGCAGAGGGGGAGGGGGACCGCCCGCCGAGCGCAGCGAAGAGCGGGTGATGGAGGGGGCAAGCGGTGCGTAGAGCGCCCGCCGCCTCTGAATCTCATCACCTCAGTCTTCGAAGCGGCGCCGCTGCGCCCGGCGGCTCGCCCCCACCCCCAGTCGCTCTTCGCTGCATCGGCGACCGGGTCCTCTCCCCCGCTGCGCGGGGGAGCTAAGGGCGCGGGCAGGCGCAAAAAAAGAGGGGGCGTTTCCGCCCCCTCTCCGAACTCTGTCTCGCGCCGCCGCTTAGAACGGCAGGTTGTAGAGCTTCACCGCGTTGGTCTCGAGGACCTTCTTGCGGACCTCGTGGTCGTAGCCGCCGAGGGTCTTCATGACGTGGTCCTGCACGCCCGGGTACAGCGAGGTCGGGTGCGGGAAGTCGGTCTCGAACAGCACCTTGTCGGCGCCGAGCACGTCGAGCAGCTTCTGCGGGCCGACGGTCTCGAACCAGAACGTCACCCAGAAGTGGTCGCGGAAGTAATCCCACGGCCGGCGCTGCAGGATCTTCGACTTCGCCGGCAGCATTTCGTTGAACTGGTGCTCCATCGCCTCGATGGCGAAGGGGACCCAGCCCATGCCGCTTTCGATCAGGCCGATCTTCAGCTTCGGGTGGCGGTCCAGACGGCCGGAGACCATCCAGTTGCCGAGCGTCGCGGCGTTGCCGATCGAGAACATGGTGGCGACCACCGACAGGGTCTGCTCGAAGGCGAAGCCTTCCCAGGTCAGGGTGTTCGGGTCGATCGCCGCGTTCAGGTGGAAGTTCAGCGACGCGCCGGTGTCGTTGCACATCTCCAGGAACGGGGTCCAGTACTCGTCCAGGAAGGACGGCACGCCGACGCGTTCCGGGGTGTCGGGGAGCACGAAGCCTTTCAGGCCGATGTCGAGGGCGCGACGCGCCTCGGCTTCCATCGCCGCCTTATCCCAGATCGGCAGGTGGGCCAGGGTGAACAGGCGCTGGCCGGACTCCTGCTGACGCTCGGCGGCCGCGTCGTTGTACATTTGGATGATCGCGAGGGCGAGTTCAGGATCGCCCAGCGACATCAGCGACCCGGCCTGGGTCACGCCGGAGTTGTGGTAGCAGATCTGGGCGTAGACGCCCATGTCGTCCATCGCCTGCAGGCGCGCCTTGGTCTCGATCGCGCCGGCGTGGCCTTCTTCCAGAGTCGGGAAGGCCAGACGGCCGAGCAGCTTGTTGTTGTCGTTGCGGATCACGTTGCCGCCGAACGAGCCGAAGTCGCGGTCGCCGACGAACCACTTGTCGACGCCGTTGACCCGGCGGCGATGCGGCACCTTGTCCTTGAACTTCGCGGCCGTGCGCGAGGTGAAGAGATCGGGAGCCTCGGTGATGTGGGTGTCGCAGTCGACGATCTTGATGCCGGCCAGCGCCGGGTTCAGGCCGGTCGAATTCTTAGCGTAGTCGACTTCGCGGATCACGCCGCCCGGAGTGTAGCCTTCCGCGCTCCAGTACTTGCGAGCGTTGCTCGCCATGCCTTCGGTCTTTTCGTCGTCCGCCATAACTCTTCTCCCTGGCTCGGCGCCGCCGCTGCTGTTGCCTCAGCGCCGGGCCGTACGAACTGCGACAGGCGTCGTCTCGACGCTTGGGCCCATGCCTCTGGCGCGCCGCGCCCGAAGGCGCAAGGGCGCGGCGAGTATACGAGCGCAGGCCCGCGTCGTCGCCTTTCCCAGAGAGCAGAATGGGCCGCGCCCCCGACCGTTCCGGTCGAGCAAGCCGGGCCTTCGCCTGTCCTATGCGGGGCCATTTAGCCCCCCGGGGCGTTGACCGTCTCACCGCGCTCGGCCATATTTTGTGCAGCAACGGCCATCCGGCCGCAGGATAAGCTCTGATGTCCGACGTCGCCTTGAGCACGATCATGGATCCCGCCCGGCGGCCCAAGGCCGGGGCGATCCCGCAGGACGACTACGACATCGACACCCCGTGGCACAGCCACGACATGCACCAGCTGCAGTACGCGTTCGACGGCTCGATCGAGGTCGAAGACCGCGGCGCCAGCTACCTCTGCCTGCGCACCCGGGCGATCTGGATCCCGGCCGGCGTGGTCCACCGCACTAGCCTGCACCGGGTGCGCTCCGGCTCGGTGCTCTTCTCGCCGGAGATGATCCCCGAGGCCGGCGACCGGGTGCGGATCATCCAGGTCTCGCCGCTGATGCGCGAGATGGTGCTTGGCGCCATGCGCTGGCCACTGACCGAGGCGCAGGACGCGACCGGCCGGGCCTATTTCGCGGCGCTCGCCAACCTCTGCGCGGAGTGGATCAAGGAAGAGGCGCCGCTGAACCTGCCGACCACCCGCGAGCCGCAGCTGCAGGCCGCCGTCGCCTTCACCCGCGCCAACCTGAGGGACGGCGACGTGGCGGCGGTCTGCGAGGCCGCCGGCCTGTCGGAGCGGACCCTGCGCCGGCGCTTCCGCGGCGCCTTCGGCATGAGCTGGGACGAGTACCGCCGCCGCGCGCGGCTGCTGGCCGCGGCGAGCTTGCTGAGCGACGCGCGGATGCCGATCGGCCACGTCGCCGCCGAGGTAGGGTTCGAAAGCCAGAGCGCCTTCGCCCGCGCCTTCAAGGACCTGACCGGCAAGAGCCCGCGCGAGTTCCGCGGGCACTGAATCCGCCCCCATCCGGTCACCCCCTCGAAAGCGGGGGGCCAGGCGTTTTTGTTGCTGCTGCGCTCGACACTCAAAAAACCCTGGACCCCCGCTTTCGCGGGGACGAGCGGAAGGACGAACGCAGGCCCCAACTGTCATCCCGGTTTCGCGCAGCGAAGACCGGGATCCAGGAACACGGCGCCGCCGGCGGTGCTCCTGCATCGCCGTGTGCTTGGATCCCGGACAGCCGCTGGCGCGGCTTCCGGGATGACAGCGAGGATCAGACCTCAATCCCGCCCATCGGCGGGCCGCCGTCGACGGCCAGCGTCTGGCCGGTGACGAAGGAGGCCGCGTCGCTGACGAAGAAGTGGATCACCGCGGCCACCTCGTCCGGGGTCCCGGGCCGGCGGAGCGGCGTCGCCGTGCCGGCCTCGGTCGGGTCGATCCCGGCGACCTTCCAGGCCTCGACCGCACGCTCGGAGGCGACCAGCCCCACCGCCACGCAGTTGGCGCGCACGTTGTGCGGCCCCCACTCAGCGGCGGTGACCTTGGTGAACATCTGCAGCGCCGCCTTGGCCGAGGCGTAGTGCGCGCCGCCCTTCACCCCGTTGATCCCGGCCGCGGAGGAGACGTTGACGATCGCGCCCGAGCCCTGGGCGATCATCTGCCGGCCGGCTTCGCGGGTGCAGAAATAGGCCGAGCGGACGTTGAGGTCGTAGCTGGCGTCCCAACCCTTGGTCGGCAGGCTGCTGAGCGGCCCCATACGGGTGCCGCCGGCGTTGTTGACCAGGATGTCGAGCCGGCCGAACGCCTCGAGCGTGCGCTCGATCAGCCGCACGCACTGCGCCTCGTCCTTCACGTCGGTGGCGATCGCCAGGCAGCGGCGGCCGGTCGCCGCGGCGATCTCCGCCGCCTTGCGCTCCAGCTCCTCGGCGCTGCGGCTGGCGATCACCACGTCGGCGCCGTGTTCGGCCAGCCGCCGGGCGGTGGCCGCGCCGATGCCGGTGCCGCCGCCGGTGACGACGGCGACCCGGCCGGTCAGCTCGAAGCCGCCGCTCACTGCCCGCTGGCCTTGGGATTGGCGCCGAACAGCTTGGCGAGATCGATCTCGCCGGTGGCGACTCCGCCGATGAAGCCGCCGTCCACCGGCAGGGCCACGCCGTTGACGTAGGACGCCGCGTCGCTGCCCAGGAAGACCAGCGGCCAGGCCTGTTCCTCAGGGCTGGAGCGACGGTTGATCGGCTGGGTGAAGGCGTCGATCGCCGCGTCGGGGGTGATCGTCGACTGCTGCTCCATGAACGGCGTCGAGGTCGGTCCCGGCAGGATGCAGTTCATCCGCACGCCGCGCTTGATCAGCGAGGCCGCGCTCATCTGCGTCCAGACAATGATCGTCTCCTTGGACAGGGTGTAGGCGTCGGCGTTCGCCTTCAGCTGTTCCTCGCACCAGGCAACGGCCTCCGCGTAGGACGGCTTGGCGATCAGCTCCTGAAGCAGCGGAATGCGGCGCGCCCAGCCGAAGCCGGCGGTCGAGGCGATGCAGGCGATCGCCCCGCCCGCCTTGATCCGCGGCGCCAGCTGGTCGGTGAGCCTGCGCGGGCCGATGTAGTTGACCTTGAAGACATCGATCGGCGCGAAGGTCGACGGCACGCCGGCGCAGTTGAACAGCACGTCAAACTCGCCCTTCAGCCCGGCGACCGCCGCGTCGATCGAGGCGGGGTCGCGCAGGTCCGTATTCGTGAAGGACGCCAGATCGAGGCTCGACGGCTTGTAGTCGAGGCCATGCACCTCGGCTCCCAGGCTGAGCAGCAGACGGGCGGTCGCCTCGCCCATGCCCGAGAAGCAGCCGGTGATCACGACACGCTTGTTCTTGTAGCTGATGGACATGGGTCCTCCCTGGGAAGTGCGGCTGAACTGTCGTTGGGCTTAGAGTTCGACCAGCGCCCCGCCCTGGGCGGCGGAGGCGCGGACCGCGTCGATCACCTGCATGGCGGCGACCCCGTCGGCGAAGGTCGGCAGCGGCACGGCGCTTTGCGGGTCGCGGCCGTCGACGCCGGCGCGCAGCGCCTCGGCCAGGCGGATGTAGGGGCCGAGCTCGAAATGCGAGAACTGGTGGCCCGGCGCGTCGCTCTGCGGCGGCGGCGGCGGCAGCTGCAGGTCCGGCGTCACCGGCAGCTGGCGCTTGCCCTCGCGGTCGGCGAGCCAGACGTCGGCGCCGTCGACCCACAGCGTGCCGTGGGTGCCGGCGACCCGGGTCATGGTGTCGGACGGGCCCCAGGCGCCGGCGGTCTGCTGCAGCGCGCCTTCCACCCCGTTCTTCAGCCGGAAGCGCATGACGTAGGAATCCTCGGCTGCGCCCTGGCGGTCGGAGACCGTCGGCAGCGCCGCGCTCAGCGAGGCGAAGTCGCCCAGCCAGCTGCGCACCTGGTCGATGATGTGCGCGCCCTGGGCGCCCAGCCAGCCGCCGCCGGCCGCCTCGTCGAACCACCAGCGCGGCATCTTCGCGTCGGGCGCGGCGACCAGCGGAATATAGTTGGCCATGGTGACGAACCGCGGCTCGCCGATCAGCCCCTCGGCGATGGCGCGGGCGACCAGCGCCCGGTCCGGCAGCCAGCGGAACTCGTTGCCGACCAGCGCCATGACGCCGGCGCGTGTTGCCGCCGCCTGCATGGTCTTGGCCTCGGCGACATCACGGGCGAACGGCTTCTCGCAGATCACGTGGCAGCCGCGGGCCACCGCCGCGAGCGTCAGCGGCGCATGAGTGGTCGGCGGGGTGGCGATGGTCACCGCCACGGCGCCGGTCTTGGCGATCGCCTCGTCCAGGTCGGTGAAGGTCCGCGCGACGCCGGCCTTCTCCGCGCGCCGGGCGGTGCGCTCAGGGTCCGTGCCGACCAGGCCGGCGACCTCGAAACCGGCGGCGCGCAGGGCCGGCACCTGGATGCGGCAGCCGAAGCTGGTGCCGACGACGACGGCGCGGGGGGCGGTGGAGCTGGTCATGGGCGGTCATCCCTCAGGACGCGAAGGTGGCGGGCCGGGTCCAACGCCCGGCCCAGCGGATCTAGCGGCGCAGGCTCATCACAGGGTGACGTGGACCTTGGTCTCGTCGTTCGGCCCGCGCAGCACGTCGAACATCGCCGGCAGGCCGCTCAGCGGGATCTCGTTGGTGATGATCGCCTTCGGGTCGCAGCGGCCCTTGTCCATCTGGTCGGCGACATAGATGAACTCCTTCATCGAATAGCCGACGGCGAACTGCATCGAGACGCACTTGAACGACGCGATGCCCGGAATGATCGGGTCGGGCGAAGTGCAGAAGCCGAGCGAGACGATCTTGCCGAACTGCGCCGCATGCATGATCGCCTTGCCCAGCATGCCTTCCGCGCCGACGCATTCGAAGACGAACTGCGGCGCGCCGCCCAGCGCCTCGCGCGCCTCGCCGATCTCGTTGTCGCCGTAGGTGATGAAGGCGTCGGCGCCCATCTCCAGCGCCAGGTCGCGACGCCGCGCCGAACGCGACATGACGACGATGCGGCCCGCGCCGAGCCGGCGCGCCCAGTAGATGGCGTAGAGCGCGACGGTGCCGCCGCCCAGGATCAGCACCCGGTCGCCGGGCTGGATCTGCGCCAGCTTGACGCCGTAGAGGCTGATGGCCAGCGGCTCGACCAGGGCCCCGTCGGCCATGCTCAGGGTGCTGGGCAGCAGGGTGGCGACGCTGGCCGGCACCTTCGCCAGCTCGGCGAAGCCGACCATCGCGGTGCCGGGCGGAGCCTGGCACAGCACGTTGTTGCCGTGGCTGCGGCAGGGCTCGCACTGGCCGCAGGCGACCGAGGGCAGCACGGCGACCCGGTCGCCGATCTTCAGGCCGGTGACCTCGCGGCCGAGCTCGATGATGTCGCCGGCGTATTCGTGGCCGAACTGGGTGTTCTGGCCGTAGTCGAAGATCCCGCCCTTGGTCATCGACAGATCGGTGCCGCAGACGCCGCAGCGATGGACCTTGAGCAGGATCTCGCCGGGGCCGGGACGCGGATCGGGCAGATTCTCGATGACGATGGGCTGGCCCTGTCCGGGATAGATCGCCGCCTTCATGCGCGCTTCTCCAGCAGATCGTAGCGGCTGACGTAGTCGCCGAAGGGCTCGCGCGCCTCGGCTTCGGTCATGCCGTAGTCGGTGATGTCGTAACGGTGGACGCCGTGCGCGAGCTCGGGCTTGTCGGCGATCCGCTGGGCGAAGGCCGGGTCCAGCTCATCCGGAATCTCCATGCCGATGAAGGCGTAGATCCGCTCCAGCACCGCCATCGGGTCGCGGTGGAAGTCGCCGTGGACGACGTCGAGCACCTTGCCCGGATGCTGCGCGCGCACCGCATCGGCCTTGCGCACCGCGCTGGACCACTTGGCCACCTCGCGCGCCAGCATGTTCTGGCCCCGCTGGTCGGCGCGCCCGTCCTCCATCAGCGGGTGCAGGTTCATCAGCAGCGAGACCAGCGAGGGCACGGCCTTGGCCGGATCGCGGTGCGTCTGGATCACCCGCGCGTCGGGAAAGACCGCGAACAGCAGGTCGAGGTTTTCGATGTGGCCGGGATTCTTCAGCAGCCAGCGCTTCTCCGGCTCATTGGCGCCGATCAGCTGAACGCAGCGGTAGTAGTGGCGATAGGCCGGCTCCTCGCTCTGGCACTGCCACCAGGCGTCGTAGGTGGCCGCCGACCAGCCGCAGTTCCACAGGTTGGAGACGAAGCCCTGGCGCATCACCATGCAGCATTCGTGGACCTCCTCGGCGGCGAGGAAGTGGGCGGCGCGCTGCTGCGGGGCGGCGGCGTGCTGCGCCTCGAGCCGGGCCACCGTCTTCTGGAATTCCGGATAGCTGGCCCAGGCCTCCACCGGCGGACGCGGCATCGGCGAGTCGAGCAGCCAGGACTGCAGGCCTTGGAAGCGCGGGTCGACGGCCATCAGCCGATGCAGCGCCGTGGTGCCGGTGCGCGGCACCCCGGTGATCACCACCGGGCTGGTGATCGGCGACGCGTCGAAGCCGGGGGTGGCCTTCATCGAGGCGATCGCCGCGACCCGGCCCCGCAGCACGTCGACCACCTGCCCCCAGGCCAGGCGGCGGCCGGCCTCCGAGAAGTGCGGATCGTAGTCCATCGACTGCAGCAGCACCTTCAGGCCCGGCAGGTAGTCGCTCGGGCCGAAGTCGTCGCTGCCGGCTTCCTTGGCGACCACCTCGTGCAGCTGGTCGAGCGCGGTGCGGAATTGCGCCGGGGGATCGTGTCTCAGGTCCATCGGCCTACCACCGCCGCCGGCGCTGCGCCGCGCGGACGCGGGCGCGGAGTTCGGCGTCGCGGTCCTCGGGCGTGACGACCGGCGTGTCCGCCGGCAGGTGCTGGCGCAGTTCGGCGAACTTGACGCGCTTCAGGGTCGGGGTCGGCGTCGAGTCGCAGTCGTACCAGCGGCCGTAGATGGTGCCCTGCTTGAAGCCGGCCGGATCGAGCCAGTTCGGCACGCCCGGATCCTTCAGCGAGATCACCGCGCGGAACTTGCCGTCGGGGCTGGCCTTGGCGAAGTGGCCGTTGGTGCTGGAGAGCCGGTAGACGAACTCGATCGCGTTGAAATAGGGGTCGTTGAGCTGGAAGTTCCAGTAGCGGCGGACCTCCGGCAGCTCGGTCTCGAGGATCAGCGCCTCGTCGTCCTCGAACTCGAACACCGCCGGCAGATAGACCTGGCGCGACAGCGCCCCGCCGTAGCGCACCGGCTCGAAGACATTGACGCCGACGCTGGCCTTCACCGCGTTCTGCATGCCGTAGAACAGCTTGGTGCAGCGCACCGGCATCCGCGCCATGTGATCGATCCGCTCGAGGATCTCCTCCGGGCTCAGGCGCTTCTTCAAGCCCGTCGGGTTCAGGCATTCGATCGACATCACTGGTTCGATCTCGTTGCCCCAGTCGTAGCTGCGGTAGCGGGTCATCAGCGACACCGCGCCCGGCTTGATCTGCAGCCAGTTGCCGGTGTGGCCGGCCGGCCGCTCGGTGCTCAGCAGCACTTCGAAGTCGCCGTTGGCGTCGATCTGCAGGTCGCCGTCGTCGAGGTCGGCGTAGAACTCGCCGGTGTGATCGATGTGGCCGGGCATGCCGGACAGCGCGGCCTGGGTATTCATCGTCAGCATCTTGATCGTGCCGCGGTTGCCGACGATCCGGTACTGATAGTCGCTGCTGATCGGGCAGTAGAGGTAGATGTCGTCGGGGTTCGGCTGCAGCGTGTAGACCGGGTTCCACAGCGGGGCCCAGTCCGGGTGCTCCGGATCGGCATGGAAGAAGGCGAAGTAGCCGTAGGACAGCTGCATCATGATCTGGCGGTAGACGTCCGCCCGGTACTCGGGATCGTCCGGCCGCCAGGTGTTGGCCAGTTCAGCGACCGCCTCCTCGAGGCCGTCCTTCAGATAATCGAGGATGTTCGGCGCGATCTGTTCGGCCATGTCCTGCCTCCGCCTTCGATGCATGCGTGAGCGGGGCCATGCGCCCCGCAGCGTTCAGTTGCTGGGGGTGCCTTCGAAGAAGCCGACGCCGGCTTGCTCCGGGAAGATGTATTCGAGGTAGTGGCCGAGCTCCGGCGTATCGACGATGATCGCCTGCAGGAAGCCCGGCACGTCGGTCACGTGCAGCACCTTCAGGCCCTGCTGCGCGACCTCGGCCTTCAGCGCCGCCCAGGCCTCGGCCGTCGGCACGTAGTAGCCGAGGTGATGGTGGCGGATCGCGAAGCCGTCGGCCGGCAGGCCGGCGCGGAACACCTCCGAGCCCGGGCCGTCGGCCCAGACCAGCTCGTACATGGTGCCGCCGGCCCAGCCGAGTTCGATGTGGATCTGGCCGCCGGCCGGCAACGCGCCTTCCAGCGGCCGCCATTCCTTGACCCCATAGCGCTTGGAGAACAGCGCCTTGGCCTGAACCATGTCGGTGGTCGCATAGGCCATCTGGAAATGGTCGTTGCGGAACAACCCCGCGCCCGCGGCGTACACCGGCGCCGGCCGGCTGAGAGCCTGCTTCATAGCAACGTCCTCCCTGTCGGAACGCCGCGCGCCCCGGTCCGTTATTAGATAGTGTTCACTATCTTATGACTCGGCCGACGGCGGCCGCAAGCGGAAATGCGCTAGGATCGCCAGAGCGATTCGGCGGTTCAGCTGCACCGCCAGGGTCGCAGCGCCCGGGAAGTCACGGGCCATCAAAGGATCGGCGTTGCAGAAGACCAAGCCCGCGCCCGACGCGCCCGCAGCCCCCGCCCGGCGCAAGCGGCGCACAGCGGAAGACCTGATGAACCGCATCGTCGAGGCGGCGGGCGAGGAGTTCCGCCAGTGCGGCTATGCCGGCGCCACCACTGCGGCGATCGCCCGCCGCGCGGATGTCACCGAGGCTCAGCTGTTCCGCTATTTCGGCTCGAAGGCCGAACTGTTCCGCGAGGCGGTGTTCAAGCCGCTCGACCAGCAGCTGTCGACCTTCTTCGCCAACCACATGCTCGACAACAACGTCGAGGAGGTTCGGGAATCCACGGCGCTCTACATCGACGAGCTGCAGGGCTTCGTGCGCGAGAACGCCAGGATGCTGACCTCGCTGGTGGTCGCCCAGACCTATGATCCGGAGGCGAGCCTCGCGAATTCCGCGATCAGCAGCCTCGGCGCCTACTTCGATCGCGGGGCGGCGATGATGACCTCGCGGCTGACCGGGCCGGCCAAGGTCGACCCGACTCTGATGGTCCGGGTGTCGTTCGCCGCGGTGCTGGCCTGCGTGATGTTCAAGGACTGGATCTTCCCGCCGGGCCTGGCGAGCGAGGCGGAGATCCGCGCGGCGATCAACGACTTCGTCCGCGAGGGGATCGGGGCGAACCCGGAGATGGGGCCGCTGGCGACCTGAGGGTGTAACGAGGCGGTGGCGCGCGACGGGCGGGCATAACGCAAAGCGAAACCCGGAACATCAGCCAATCCAGATGGTTGGGCGAGGTCCTCTCGATCAGGAGACCTCGGATGAAGATGATCGTCATGACCGGCGCGCTTGGCGCCCTCGCCCTGGCCGGGACGGCCCTGGCCCAGCCCTCCAGGGAATACGGCAGCTCCTCCAGCGCCCCGGCGACCTCGAGCGCATCCCGCCAGCCCTCGACCACGCCCCAGGACTCTGCGGTCGACCTGTCCGATGCGCCCGCCACCTCGGATCCGACGCGCGCGCAATCCGGCTCCAGCATGGGCGCGTCGCGCGCCGCCCCGAGCGGCTCCGACACGGCGCGGGGCGCCAGCAGCTACGCCAGCGACGCCTCCGGGACCACCGGCTCGACCTCCGGAACCAGCAGCAGCGCGCCGAGCGCGGGCGCCCAGGACGCTGGCGCCTCCGGGACGGACGCCGCCGCCGCCGCCGGCGAACGCGGCTGACCTACCCCTACCCCGGTCAGGCCGGATGGAAGCTGTGGTCGGCGGTCGGGCGGAAGTTGACCAGCCGCGCGCCCGCGGGCCCGGCCCGGAAGCTGTAGACCACCTGGGCCGGGATGAAGATCGACCCGCCCTGGCCGAGGACCTGGTCGCCCCAGCGCAGCTCGCCGGCCACCACATAGATGATCTCGCTGGTGTCGTGGCTGTGCGGGACCAGCAGGGCGTCGGGCTCCAGCTTCAGCTCCATCAGCTGCGGCGCGGCCGCGTCGCCGGGCGCGTGGAAGGCGACGTGCGAGGCGAGCTCGCCGGGGTCGAGCGCCTGGGCCATCTCGCCGGTGACGATGTCGCCGATCCGCCGCCAGGCGAGGTCGGCGGGCTGGTGGACACGGAGCTTCACGCCGGCCTCCGCCAGATCACCAGGGTCATCGGATAGGTGACCCAGATCTGGCCGTCCTGCATCCGCGCCTTCAGGCCGAAGACGTCGGCGCCGGTCGCCGCGTCGCGGGCGTAGAGCTGGCGCACGCGCTCGACCACGCCGTGGCCTGGGAAGGAGGTGGCGAGCGTCATCTCCAGCGGCAGGTCGCTTTCCCGCGCGCGGAGGGTCAGCTCTTCCAGGCCGAGCGCCTCGCCGAGGCCGCGCAGCTCGTCGACGGTCAGGGTCCGGGCGTGCGAGGGGTCGCGCAACAGCTCGATGGCGTCGAACGCCGGCGCCTTCTCCGGGGCCGGCGTCAGGTCGAGCACGGCGATGCGGCCGCCAGGCGCGCAGGCGCGGCGCATCTCCGCCAGGGTCGCGGCGGGATCGGCGGCGTGGTGCAGCATCGAGCGGCTAGTGACGATGTCGAACGCCCCGTCGGCGACCGGCAGGGCGGTGGAATCGGCCTGCAGCCACGCGACGTTGGCGACCCCGGCCTGGGCTTGCTGGGCGCGGGCCTTGTCGAGCATGGCCGGCGTCAGATCGGCGCCGACCACCTGGGCCACCCGCGGGGCGATCGCCACGGCGAACTGGCCGGAGCCGCAGCCGACGTCGAGCACGTGCTCGGCGCCTTGCGGCGCCAGCGCCTCGATCAGCGGGTCGGCGGCGGGGTTGCGGGCGGTGTTGACGAGGGCGGCGTAGGCGTCGGCCTGCTGGCTGAACTGGTCGAGCACGCGCGCGTTCTGATCGGCCTTCTCGGACATGGGCGGTTCCTCCACGAAGGGATGGTGCGCGCGCCCCGCGTGGCCGTCTCGCCGCAATCGGCCAAGTTTTATGCGGAAACGGCCGCCTCGCTCACCTTGACGTCAACGTCAACCGGCGTAGGCTCCCCGCCGCCCTAAGGTCGCGTCAGAGGATCACGCCATGATGACGGAACTGCGTCGCCCTGCGCGCACCTACAGCATTCGCCAGCTCTGCCAGGAGTTCGAGTGCACGCCGCGGGCGCTGCGCTTCTACGAGGACAAGGGCCTGCTGGCCCCGGCGCGCGACGGCCTCAACCGGATCTACTCGTCCCGCGACCGCGCGCGGCTGGCGCTGATCCTGCGCGGCAAGCGCGTCGGCCTGTCACTGACCGAGTTGCGCGAGATCCTCGACCTCTACGAGATCGGCGACGGCGGGCTGCAGCAGAACGCCGCCTCGCTCTACAAATTCCGCGAGAAGCTGGTGGCGATGGAGCGGCAGCGCGCCGACCTCGACAGCGCCATCTCCGAGCTGCGCGAGGGCATCGTCGCGCTCGAGACCCGGCTCGCCGCCAGGTGCCCGGATCTTCTGCCGCAGGCCGCGGATTACGACCTCATGCTGCGCCGTCACCTCGACGGGGCCGAGCCCAGCTGAGCCAGCCGCCGCCCATACTATCTGCTGACTATCTGCTGACGGGAGCACGTCATGACCTACCAGCCGCCGGTGCGCGACTTCGCCTTTCTGCTCCGCGACGTGCTCAAGATCGAGCGCTACGCCAACCTGCCGGCGTTCGCCGACGCCCAGATCGACACCGTCGACCAGATCCTGGAGGAGGCCGGTCGCTTCAGCGCCGAGGTGCTGGGGCCGCTGAACCGGGTCGGCGACAAGGAAGGCTGCCGCTGGAGCCCGGATTTCTCGGTCACCACGCCGACCGGCTTCAAGCCGGCCTACGCCCAGTTCATCGAAGCCGGCTGGCCGGCGCTGGGGGCCGATCCGGAGTTCGGCGGCCAGGGGCTGCCGTCGGTGGTCAACCTAGCGGTTTCGGAGATGTCGTCGGCGGCGAACATGGCCTTCGCCATGTATCCGGGCCTGACCCACGGGGCCTATTCGGCGATCCACAACGGCGGCTCGGCCGAGCAGAAGGCGCTCTACCTGCCGAAGCTGGCGTCCGGCCAGTGGTCGGGGACGATGAACCTGACCGAGCCGCACGCCGGCACCGACCTCGGCCTGCTGCGCACCAAGGCGGTGCCGCAGGGCGACGGCAGCTACAGGATCAGCGGCCAGAAGATTTTCATCTCCGCCGGCGAGCACGACCTGACCGAGAACATCGTCCATCTGGTGCTGGCCCGGATCGAGGGCGCGCCGGCCGGGACCAAGGGCATCAGCCTGTTCATCGTGCCGAAGTTCCTGCCTGACGCCGATGGCAAGCCCGGCCAGCGCAATTCGGTGAAATGCCTGAGCCTCGAAGAAAAGATGGGCATCCACGGCAACGCCACCTGCGTGATCAGCCACGAGGAGGCGACCGGCTGGCTGGTCGGCGAGGAGAACCGCGGCCTGCCGGCGATGTTCGTGATGATGAACGAGGCGCGCATCGGCGTCGCCGTCCAAGGCCTCGCCCAGGCCGAAGCCGCCTACCAGGAGGCCGCGGCCTACGCCCGCGATCGGCTGCAGGGCCGCTCGCTGACCGGGCCGAAGAATCCCGACGGGCCAGCCGACCCGATTATCGTGCATCCCGACGTGCGGCGCATGCTGATGGAGGCCAAGGCGATCATCGAGGGCGGCCGCGCGCTGCTGCTCTGGACCGCCCTGCACGGCGACCTGGCCGAGGGCTCGACCGACGAGGCGACCCGCCAGAAGGGCGACGACTACATGGCGCTGCTGACGCCGGTGCTGAAGGCCTTCCTCACCGACCGCGGCTTCCTGATCGCCTCGGACGCCATGCAGGTGCACGGCGGGGCGGGCTTCACCGAGGCGGTCGCCGCCAGCCAGCACCTGCGCGACTCGCGCATCGCGCTGATCTACGAGGGCGCCAACGGCGTGCAGGCGCTCGACCTGGTCGGCCGCAAGCTGGCGGCCAACGGCGGCCGCGCGGTGATGAGCTTCTTCGCCGAGCTCGACGCCTACGCCGCCGCCCACGCCGGTGACGAGACGCTGAAGCCGTTCGTCGAGGGCCTGACCCGGGCCAAGGGCGAGCTGCAGGAGGCCACCATGTGGCTGATGCAGAACGGCCTGGCCAATCCGGACAACGCCGGCGCCGCCTCGACCGACTATCTGCACCTGTTCGCCCTGACCGGCCTGGCCTACGCCTGGGCGCAGATCGCCGAGGCCGCGAGCGCCAGGATCGCCGCCGGCGACGCCGACCCGTTCTACGCCAACAAGCTGGTGACCGGCCGCTACTACCTGACCCGGGTGCTGCCCGAGACCAGCTCGCGGCTGGCCAAGCTGAAGGCCGGGGCTGAGCTGATGATGGCGCTGCCGGCGGAGGCCTTCTGATGGCGTTCTATCGCGCGACCGTCGACTGGACGCTGGCCGAGGGCGAGGACTTCCCGAACGGCCGCTACTCGCGCGGCCATTCGGTAGCCTTCGAGCACGGGCCGGAGGTGCCCGGCACCGCCTCGGCGCACGTGGTCGGCAACAAGTGGGCGGTGGCCGGCGCGGTCGATCCCGAGCAGATGCTGGTCGCCTCGATCTCCGCCTGCCACATGCTGAGCTTCCTGCACGTCGCCCGGCTGGCCGGCTTCGTCGCCGTCGGCTACCGCGACGCGGCCGAAGGGCTGATGGAGAAGAACGCCGAGGGCCGCATCGCTGTCACCCGCGTGGCGCTGCGGCCGGCGATCGCCTGGCAGGGCCCGGCGCCCGACGCCGCCCAGCTCGACCACTTGCACCACGAAGCCCACGAGGCCTGCTTCATCGCCAACTCGGTGAAGACCGAGATCGTAGTGGAGTAAACGCTCCTCCCC
>NZ_CAXUQI020000002.1:0-402500 GCF_964252995.1 Phenylobacterium sp. LjRoot219
GGGCGACAAGCAGCACGCTGCGGCCGCCGCGGCGGCTAAGGTAGGCCGCTGGGCCGCGGTTCAGAATCCGATGTCGGCGGCGGACAGGCTGCCGCGTCCTTAGGTCCACGGGGCGCGCGAAGAGCCTGAGAGGAGATGCCGATGGGCGATCTGGTGCTGACGACTTTCGACTGGGTTCCTGCGCCGCCGAGGGGCTTTGTGCGCGACCTCCGCGTACGCTGGGCGCTGGAGGAGGCGGGGCTTGCTTATCGCGTGGCGACGACCCCTTTCGAAGAGCGCGAGGCCGTGCATTTCGCTCAGCAGCCGTTCGGACAGGTGCCGTGGCTCACGGACGGGGACATCACCGTCTTCGAGAGCGGGGCGATTTTGTTGTACCTCGGCGATAAGAGCGCGGCGCTGATGCCCACCGATCCGCGCGGGCGGGCGGAGGCGATGGAGTGGGTGTTCGCAGCGCTCAACTCGGTCGAAATGGCGAGCCTGCCCTGGTCGATGTTCCGCTTCATGGGCTTTCCCGGCAATGCGCCCGAGGCCGGGTTCGTGGATGGCTTCCTGAAGGTGCGGCTCGAGCGGATAGAAGCGGTGCTGGCCAGCCGCGAGTGGCTGGCCGGCGGCCGCTTCTCCGTGGCCGACCTGCTGATGGCTGACGTGCTGCGGCCGGTGGACCGGTTCGAGGGGCTTGCGGCCTATCCGGCATGCCGGGCGTACTTGGCGCGGCTCACCGGGCGGCCAGCGTTCAAGAAGGCCCACGCCGACCAACTGGCGGACTTCGCGGCGGCGGACGAGGCGCGTGCGGGCGCCGGCTAAGGCTTGGAGCGGACGTCGGCGCGCCTTCCACCCCGAAGCGAAGGTCGGAAGCTCCGGTTCTCGGCGCGCTCGAAGCGAAGATCGCAGCTAGACGTCTGAGTGCCGGCTCGGCGGTAGGGCTCTGCGCGCCCCGCGCCCGCCCGCCGTGCGGTCCCCCGCCCGCGTTGTCCGAAGGCTCTCTGGGCAGGCGCGGTCGTCGGTCAATGGCCTTTCAGCTTCCGGGCTTCGCGTTCGAGCATCTCCCGATCGTCGCCATGCCTTCGGATCAGCTCGCGGACCTTCTCGACGTCCAGTCCGATCGCCTCAGCGAAGTAGCGCACCTCGTAGTCCTCGGAGCCCGAGACGCGGCCACGGTCAGGCTCGCCGATGTGCTGCTTGTTATCTGCCATGTCGTCCTCCGTGCCGGAGTGAATTGTCACGCCCGGCTCCGGTTCCCCGCCGTATCGCTAGCCGTCCAACGAAAGGCGCAGCCGCGATGATGCCGAGTTCACCGAGCAACGTTCGCTTGACGCATCGGGGCGTTCGGCAGTTGTAGGACGCGTTCGACGCATCTGGTCGAGGCCGACCAACCTCGCCCACAACCCAGGAGGCCGGGGTGAGCGCGACGAAGGCCAACAACGACATGAAGTTCGAGATCGTCGTCATCCCCGTGTCGGATGTCGACCGCGCGAAGGCGTTCTACGCGCGCCTCGGGTGGCGGCTCGACGCCGACTTCGACGACGGGAAAGCCTTCCGCGTGCTCCAGTTCACGCCGCCTGGCTCCGGGTGTTCGGTCATCTTCGGCAAGGACGTCACCGCGGCGGCGCCCGGCTCCGCCCAGGGCCTGTACCTCATCGTCTCCGACATCGCGGCCGCCCGCCAAGAACTGCTCGACCGTGGGATCGCGGTCAGTGAGGTGTTCCACAGCGCCGGCGTGTACGCCGGTCCCGACGAGCCCTATCTGTTCGGGCGCGTTCGCGTCAGCGGCCCGGATCCCGAGCACGGCAGCTACCGCTCCTTCGCCTCGTTCCGCGATCCGGACGGCAACGGCTGGCTGTTCCAGGAGGTCACGACGCGCCTGGCGGGTCGCATAGAATCCACCGCGACGACCTTCGCGTCAGCGAACGATCTGGCGAGCGCCTTTCGCCGCGCGGAGCAGGCGCACGGCGCCTACGAGGCGAGCCTCGGTCACAGGGATGAGGACTGGCCCGACTGGTACGCCGCCTACATGGCGGCCGAGCAGTCGGGTGCGGACCTGCCGAAGTGACCCGCTACGACGCGATCGTCGTCGGCGCCGGTCAGGCCGGTCCCTACGTGACCTCCCGTCTCGCGGGCGCCGGCATGAAGGTCGCGGTCGTCGAGCGGAACCTGATCGGCGGGACCTGCGTCAACACCGGCTGCATTCCGACGAAGACGATGGTGGCCAGCGCCTACGCGGCGCGCATGGCCGCCCGCGCCGCCGAGTACGGCGTCGACGTCGGCTCGTTCCTGGTCGACATGAAGCGTGTGAAGGCGCGGAAGGACGCGGTCTCCGGGCAGTCGCGCACCGGGCTCGAAGACTGGCTGCAGAACATGGAGAACTGCACCGTCTACCGGGGCCACGCCCGATTTGAATCCGCACACGAACTGCGCGTCGGCGAAGAACGCCTGCAGGCCGACAAGATCTTCCTGAACGTCGGCGGGCGGGCGGTCGTGCCGGACATGCCGGGCGTTCGCGAGATCGACGTCCTCACCAACAGCTCGATGATGGCGGTGGATTTCCTGCCGAAGCACCTGATCGTCGTCGGCGGCAGTTACATCGGTCTCGAATTCGCGCAGATGTTTCGGCGCTTCGGCGCCGAGGTCACCATCCTCGAAATGGGGCCGCGGCTGATCGCCCGCGAGGACGAAGACGTGTCGACCGCGATCCGGGAGATCGTCGAGAGCGAGGGCGTCGCGGTGCGCCTGAACGCAAGGTGCATCGGCTTCGCCAAGCGCGGCGACGAGATCATAGCCGACGTCGACTGCGTCTCCGGTGCGCCGCGCGTGCACGGCTCGCACGTGCTGCTGGCCGTCGGCCGGCGTCCCAACACTGACGATCTCGGGCTCGACAAAGCCGGCGTCGCCGTCGACGCGCGCGGCTACATCGTGGTCGACGACCAGCTCCGCACGAGCGTCCCGGGCATCTGGGCGCTCGGCGACTGCAACGGCATGGGCGCCTTCACGCACACGGCGCACAACGACGGCGAGATCGTCATCGCGAACCTCCTGGAGAACGATCCGCGCCGTGTGAGCGATCGGATCACGGCGTATGCCCTGTACGTCGATCCGCCGCTCGGTCGGGCCGGAATGACGGAGGAAGAGATCCGCCAGAGCGGGCGCAAGACGCTTGTCGGCAAGCGACCGATGACGCGCGTCGGGCGCGCGGTCGAAAAGGGCGAGACGCAAGGCTTCATGAAGATCGCCGTCGACGCAGAAACCGGCGCCATCCTCGGCGCCGCGATCCTCGGCACGGGCGGCGACGAGGTGATCCACTCGATCCTCGACGTGATGTACGCCAAGGCGCCCTGGACGGTGATCCGTCGCGCCATGCACATTCATCCGACGGTCTCGGAGCTCGTCCCGACCATGCTGTCCGAGCTGCAACCGATGGACACGGCGACTGTATGAACAGCGCCCGCCCGCGTTCCGTCGCCTAGCCCGTCGGCGGCGGCATCCGCGGGAAGGCGTCCAGCTCGTAACGGGCGGCCTCGCTGAACTCGGCAAGGAAGTCCATCTCGCCCTCGACCATCATGGCCCGCAGCTCGTGCAGGGCCTTGTTGGGGGCCAGGTAGGTGTCGACGATCGAGTCCATCGTCTTCTCCGCCGAGGTCACGACCCGCTCGCAGGAAATCAGGCGGATGCGCCCGACGATCGCATAGAGCTGGATGATGTCGCGGACATCATCCTTCTCGTGGCTGAGCGCGTCGCCATAGAGCCGCGAGGCCTCGTTGATGAAATCGGTGAACAGCGCCTCGCGGCGCGCCCGGTCGTGCTCGCGGTTCCGCGCCTGCTGCTGGATCGACTGCGTCAGCCAGGAACTCCCCAACGACGCCAACCCGCCGATCAGGGCTCCGGCGAGGGCGGCCAGGGCGCTGAGCAGGGCCGGATTCATGGACGATCTTCCACCGGAAAGGCGCCGCCGCGCGCGCCGCGGCCCGGATGATCCTAGTCATCCGCAGCCGGCGCGATACCCCGAACTGGGGCGTCTGAGCCGCTGCGATAGGCCGCGGCCGAGCGGGCTTTCTTCCGCCGCGCAACACAGGCTCATTTGTAGCGTCCAGGAGCCCGCAATCATGACGTTGAAATCCGCCCTCGCGGCCGCCCTGTTATGCGTCGCCGGCTGCGCGCTCACGGGCTGCCTCGCGGTTGCGGCCACAGGCGCGGTCGTTGGCGTCGCGGGAAGCGCGGTAGGCGCCGCCGCCAAGGGAGCCGGCGCCGTCGTCGGCGCGGTGATCCCAGGCGGCCAGGAGGACCGCTGAAATCGCGCGCGGCTTCAGGGCTCCGCCGTTGCGTCGAGCGGAGCCTGGCCGTAGCGTTCGCCCAAACAGGAGGGTGAGCCATGGCGCGGAAGCTTCTTTGCCTTACGGCGATGTTGCTGACGGCGGCGAGCACAGGCGCCGGGGCTGCGCCTGCAGCGCCGGCCGATCCGGCGATCGCTGCGGCCATAGCCGCGCCGAGCCGACCCGCCGAGGACAGGGCGCGCGACGTCGACCGCAAGCCGGCGGAGATGCTGGCCTTCGCCGAGGTGGCGCCCCGTCAGGTCGTCGGCGAACTGCTGCCGGGCCGCGGCTACTTCACCCGCATCTTCTCGGCGGCGGTCGGGCCGAAGGGGCAGGTCTACGCGATCATTTCTCAAAGCCAGGCTAGCGACAGCGCGCGGGCGGCCCCGGTGACGTCGATCGCCGCCGATCCGGCCTACCCCAACGTGGAGGTGGTCGCGGCGGACTTCGCCGCCCTCACTCTGCCCAGACAGGCCGACCTGGTCTGGACGTCTCAGAACTATCACGACCTACACCTGGCGCGGTCCAAGACGGACGTCGCGGCGGTGAACCGCGCCATATTCCAGGCCTTGAAACCCGGCGGATTATTCATCGTCGTCGACCACGCCGCCGCGCCGGGGGCGCCGCTCACCGTCGCCGACAGCCTGCACCGCATAGATCCGGCGATCGTTCGACAGGAGGTCGAGGCCGCTGGCTTCCGGTTCGAAGGCGAGAGCGCGGTGTTGCGCAATCCGGCCGACGACCATACGGCCCGGGTCTTCGATCCGGCGATCCGCGGGAAGACGGACCAATTCGTCTATAAGTTCCGCAAGCCGGGCTAAGAGGGCGGCGCGGGTCGGCGCGTCCGCCTTCGGCCATCCTGGTCGGTCTTGAACAGGTCACTGCCCGCTCAGCCCTCGGTGCGGAGCAGCACCGCTGAGGGATCGTGGAAGAAGCTGCCGATCCCGACGAGCGCCGTCGCCGCGCCAGGGATCTGCCGTTCGCCTTCCTGCCCTCGCAGCTGGCGCACGGCTTCGGCGTAGAAGTTGGCGCCGCCCGCACGCCCCTGGCCCAGGCCGCCGCCATGGGTCGTCACCAGTGTGCGGCCGTTGAGCCGCAGGATGTCGGCCGACGGGTCCCAGCTCACGCGGAAGAGGTCGCCGGCCTCGCCGGGCTTGCAGAATCCCGCCGCCTCGGTCTGCGCCACGGCGTCGATGGTGTAGCCGTCGTAGGGATAGAAGAGATCGAGGTCGTCGACCTTCAGGTCGCTGCGCGCCCACAAGCCCTTCATCGCCACCCAGAAGGCGTTCTCGGTCCACCCCAGGGTGTTCTCGTAGAACTCGCCGACCCGCGTCCCGCCGAGCGACATGGCGTGGATGTAGACCGGCTTCACCGGCAGGTCGCGGGCCCGCTCGGCGGTGGTGATCACCAGCGCCTCGCCGCAGTCGACGGGCACGTCCATGTCCAGCATCCGCATCGGATCCCAGATCAGCCGGCTCTGGTGATAGTCCTCCAGGCTGATCGGCTCGCGCATGACCGCGGCCGGGTTGCGGGCGGCGTGCGAGCGGTTGTTCACCGCCATCCGGGCGAAGGCGTCCGGGCCGACGCCGAAGTCGGCCATGTAGCGGCGCATCCAGCCGGCGTAGGGCTCGCCCGAGTGCAGCCAGCGGCGGGCGAAGTCCTCGATGCCGACATCGCCGCCGACGTCGCCGAACTGCGCCGCGCGGGCGCGGAACGGGTCCGCCGCCGCCGAGCGCGACATGCCCGGGTTGCGCATGTAGGTCTGGACGACCAGCACCGTGTCGCAGAGGCCGGAGAAGACCGCCTCCGCGGCATAGACGAAGGCCGAGCCCAGCCAGCCGTTCTTCACCCAGGTGACCTCGTCGATCCCGAGCGCGCCCTGCAGGCTGAGGAAGCCGGCGCCGCCCATGGCCAGCGGCGTCATGCCCGAGCCGCAGATGCCGTCGATCTGCTGCTTGTCGATCCCGGCGTCGGTGATCGCGCGCACGGCGGCCTCCAGGCCCAGCGACAGCTCCGAGCGCTGGAGATCGCGCCCGTAGGGCGTCGAGCCGACGCCGACGACCGCAAGCTTGTCCTTGAGAGGGTTCCTAGCCATGGGCCTCGCCTCCTTGCGGCGCGGCGGGTTCGAAGGCCGGCCAGGCGCGGCCCTTCTCCGTGATCCAGGTCAGCCGCACGGGCATGTCGAGGGCGATCTGCGCCTGCGGGCAGTTGACGATCCGGGCGAGGTAGCGAAGCCCGGCCTGCTCGTTCAGCTCCACCGCCGCGGCGACGAGCGGCTCGGCGATGAAGGCCTTCGGGTCGCGCAGCTGCTGCAGCAGGGTGAAGCTGAACACCCGTCCCTCGCCGCTGACCTCGGTCGCCTCCACGTCCCAGGACCAGCACTCCGGGCACATCGGCCGGTGCGGATAGACCCAGCGGCCGCAGTCCCGGCAGCGATTGATCAGCAGTCGGCGCTCGGCCAGGCCGCGGTAATGGTCGATGTTGTCGCGATCGATCTGGGTGTCCGGATAGACATCGAAGACCTCGCGGTCGCTGAGCGGCTCGCCCGGGCTCATGTCGTCACCTCTGTCTGATCCTCTGATCTCTCGACCGTCAAAAAAAAGCGGAGCGCCCCTCGGGGTGCTGGCAGGGAATTGGACGCTCCGCCCTTAGGTCTCAGAGGGGATTGAACTGAAAACGCGCGGTCACGCCAATCTCCCGTGGCGCGGTCATGCTGATGACCCGGTAGGTGCTGACCGGCGGAACCCCGCCGGCGACCGAGGCCAGGCTCGGCGCCTGGGTGGCGTTACGCGTCAGCACCCGCTCGACGTCGAACAGGTTCTTGACGTAGGCGCCGATCTCCCAGCCGCCGCCCTGATCGCGGACGCCCGCGAACAGATTGACGAGCGCGTAGCTCGGTATGTCGTCGAAGATGTTGGTCGGGTCGTTCAGCGACTTGCTGTAGTAGTTCACCAGTCCGCGGACATAGCCGTCGAGCTCGCCGGAGACGGGCTGGGTGTATTCCGACTGCAGCGTGGCGACGAAGGGCGAGCCGGTTCCCGCTCTCAGCGAGTCGACCTGGCAGGTTGCGATCTGCTCGCCGCCGGTCGCGGCCAGAAGCTGCGCGGGCGTCGGGACGCCGCCGCCATAGTTGTTGCAGGGGATGGTGGCGTTGCTGATCTTGCCCTTTGAGTAGGCCAGGGTCGCCGTGATGTCCCAGTTGGGCAGCGGCTTGTAGCCGATCTCCGCTTCCGCTCCGTTGACCTTCGCCGGAACGCCCACCGCCAGGGCCGCGCAGCACCTCGATCTGGCCGACGTCGAACATCGACTGGAACAGCAGCCCCGCCGAGATCGGCGCCTCGTTGAAATAGAACTCGATGGTGCCGTTATTGCCGCTGGCGTTCACGTCGTAGGCGATGCCGCGCAGCGTCGCGCGGTTGCCGATGCCGTTGGTGTCCTGCGCCAGGGTCAGGCCCGGAACGAGCGTCTGCACGTCCCTGAATTCCCGGACATTGAGCTTCGCCAGTTCCTGCGCCGTCACCGCCTGGACGGCCAGCGGCACGTCCTGCTGGCTTTCATCCCGCCGTCGCGCCGTGACGACGACCTCATCGATCACGCCCGGCGCGAGCAATTGCTGCTCGGCGGCGCTCGGCGCTTCCTGGGCGACGGCCGGCGCGGCGAGCGACAGGACGCTGACGCTCGCCAGGGCGAGCTTGCGGAATGTGGACACTGTTTTCTCCCCTACCAGATTACTCGGTAATTATTTATTTCAATAGCTTAGGCGGCCGACCTGCCCCGGCGTCAGCGGTCAGCCCGCCCCATCCATCCACGCTCTGGCTGGCCCACCCGGCCAGCGCGACCCGGTCGAGCTTGCCGCTGCCAAGGCGCGGCAGGTCGTCCACGAAGACGATCTCGCGCGGCAACTTGAAGTGGGCGAGACGCGGCTTCAGCCACTCGCGCAGCGCGTCCCCGCCGACCTGCAGGTCGGCGCGACAGACGACGTAGATCCGCACGGCCTCGACCTTGCGGGCGTCGGCGACGCAGACCGCCGCGCAATGGGTCACGGCCTCGTGCATGGTCACGACGCCCTCGACCTCCTCCAGGGAGACGTTCTCGCCGCCGACCTTGGCCATCAGCTTGATGCGCCCGCAGTATTTGACGAAGCCCTCGGCATCGACGCTGACCAGATCCTCGCTGTGGATCCAGCCGGCCGCGTCGAGCATGCGCGCGGTCTCCTCGGGCTTGTTCCAGTAGCCGGCCATGACGTTGCCGCGGATCCAGGCCTCGCCGATCTCGCCGGGACCGACGTCGACCCCGGTCGAGGGATCGACCACCCGGATCTCGTTGCCGGGCAGCGGGCGGCCGCCCGTGGTCGCTTGCTTTTCCGCGGGGTCGTCCGGGCCGGTGATCGCGGCCGGCCCGTAGGTCTCGGTGAGGCCGTAGGGCGAGAAGGCGAAGGTCGCGTTCGGCATAACCTCCCGCGCAGCCTCGTTATGCACATGCCCCAAGCGCACCGACGGGAAGCGGACGCCCCGCTCGTAGGCCTCCATCGCCACTTCCTTGCCCAGCACGCTGATGAAGATGCTCGCCTGCTCATCGGCGATCAGCCGCACGGCGAGCTCGACGCTGAAGGCCTCGGTGAACACCAGGGTCCCGCCGATCGGCAGCATGCTCATCAGGCCGTAGACGCTGCCGCCGGCGTGGAACATCGGCATCATGCTGAAGTAGACGTCGTCGCGCCGCATGCCGGTGCGACGACCGTGCAGGAGGCCGCTGGCGATGAAGCCGCCCTGCCGCAGCATCACCCCTTTCGGGAAGCCGGTGCTGCCCGAGGTGTACTTGATCATGATGATGTCTTCAGCGGAGACCCGCTCAGCCATGCGGTCGGCCGCGGCGACCCAGGCGCCGTCCGCGTCCGCGCCGACCGCTTCGAGCGCGTCCCAGTCGTAGGCGCCAGGATGGCGGCCGGCCTCGCGCGCGAACATCACCACATTGCGCAGGTCCGGCGCCTCGGGCGCGAACAACCCGCCCGGCGCCTGCGCGCGGGCGAACGCCGGCGCGATCTCGGCGAGCATCTCGCGCATGTCGAGCTTGCGGAACCGATCGAGCATGATCAGGTGCCGCGCGCCGGACTGGGTGAGGCAGTAGCCGATCTCGCGCGGCTTCAGGAAGGTGTTGACCGGCACGACGGTCGCGCCGAGCCGGACCGCGGCGTAGCACGAGATCACCCATTCCAGCCGGTTGGTCATCCACAGCGCGACCCGGTCGCCGCGCTGGACGCCGATGCTCGCGAGGCCGGCGGAGAAGGCCGCGATGCGCTCGAGCAGCCGGGCGTAGGTCAGGCGCTGCACGACGCCCTCGTCGTCGGCCGCGACGAGGGCCAGGCGTTCGGGGTCGAGCGCCGCCGCGTCGCTGAGGGTCTGCCAGAGGGTGCGGGCGCGCGCCTCGGCGAGCTCGCGCCTGGCGGCCTCGTCGGCCCGGATCCACGCGCTCGTCGTCGCGCGTTCGGAGGTGGCCGCGGTCATTCTGCATTCTCCTCGGGGTTCGCCAGGCGGAAAACCGGGACCGTGGCGTTGGCGGCGGGCAGCCAATCGACCTGCAGGCGCGCGCCGATCGAGACGGCCGTGACGGGGGTGTCGATCAGCACGGTGACGAGACGCACGCCGGGTGCGTCGTCGAACTCCGCCAGCACGGGGATCCGGGCGCGCGACGGATCGCCTTCCAGCCCGGGCGCCGGCAAGACGGTGTAGGAATAGATCCGCGCGGCGCCTGGCGGCCGCCACGCGACGGGTTGAGCGTGGCAGTTCGGACAGAACGGGCCAACGGGCCACCGGAACGTCCCGCAGGCTGAGCAGCGCGGCATGGCCAGCCGGCCTTCTGCGGCGGCCTCCCAGAAGGGCGCGCTCCAGACGTCGGTCGGGATCTCCAGCGCCGAGAAGTCGGGGGTGATGCTCCGCGCGGTCATGGCTGATTGCTCAGGATGGCGCCGGTCATCGGGACCGGAGCGGGACCGCCGGCGACCAGGGCCGTCGCGGCGCTGCCGACCTGGTTGACCGCCGTGCCGCGCAGCTGCTCGACCGCTTCGCGGATATGGGTCATGCCGACGACGTAGGCTTCGGACAGGTGGCCGCCGTGCGGGTTGACCGGGATCGCGCCGTCCAGGCGGATCGCGCCGCTCTCGACGAACGGACCGCCCTCGCCCGGCGCGCAGAAGCCGTAGTCCTCCAGCTGCATGACGACCAACGGCGAGAAGTGGTCGTAGAGCAGGGCTACGTCGATGTCCTGCGGCCGCAGGCCGGCCTGCTGGTAGAGGCGGCGCGCCACCGCTGAGGCGCCGGCCGTGGTGAAGGCCGCGTCGGTCTGGTTCAGCCAGAAGAAGGCCCGCCCCCAGTCGGGATCGGCGACCTGGGCGACGGCGGAGATGTAGACCGGCTTCTGCGCCAGGTCGGCCGCGCGTTCGGCGCTGGTGACCACGAAGGCCAGCGCCCCGTCGGTCTCCAGGCAGAAGTCGAGCCGGCACAGCGGATCGGCCAGCATCGGCGCGGCCAGGTAGTCGTCGAGGGTGAGCGGCTTGCGGCGGAGCGCCGTCTCGCGGTTCGCCGCGGCGGCGCGCGAGGCCAGGACGACTTCGCCGAACGCCTCGCGGCGGGTGCCGTAGCGGTGCATGTGGCGTCGCGCCGAGAGCGCCAGCGCCTGGCCGGGGCCGCCGAGGCCGGCGATGCGGTGGAAGATGTTGTCCGGCGTCGCGGCGAAGTTGCTGAGCGCCTGGCCCACCCGGCGCCCGATCTGCTGGGTGGCGCCGATGCAGACCACGGTCTTGGCGCGTCCCGTCTCGATCGCCATGGCGGCGAGGTCGAGCACGCCGGCCATCCCGCCGCCGAAGCCCGAGACGCAGTGCGAGAAGGTCACGTTCCGGGCGCCGAGCTGCTCGACGACCATGCCGGTGTCGAAGCCGAAGGCGAAGAAGGCCAGGCCGTCGACGTCGTCGATCTCGAGGCCGGCCTCGGCGAGGCCCGCGAACACGGCCTTGCCGATCAGCTCATAGATCGTCTGCGGATATGACTCGCCGCGGAAGTAGTAGGGCGTGGCCCCTACCCCAACGATCGCGGCCGGCGATCTCCTCGCCATGGCTTCGCCCCTTAACTTGCCTTGCAGGACGGGCGCGAACGCCCAGCTCGATCCGCCGTCAGGCGGCCGCGAATTCGGGGCGGTTCAGACGGAACAGCCGGGCGGCGTTGCCGCCGACGATCGCCGCCTTGTCCTGCTCGCTGATCTCGATGCCGTCGAAGAGACGGACAATCACCTCGCGCGACCTGGGGAAGGTGCCTTCGTGGTGCGGATAGTCGGCGCCCCACATCAGCGCCTGCACCCCGGTGACCGAGCGCGACATGATGCAGGCGCGGTCGGTCTGGAACGAGCAGGCCACCTGGCGGGCGATGATCTCGCGCGGCGTCAGCGACAGCTTCGGGCGGACGAACGGCTCGTGCGCCTCGTAGACCTCGTCCATCCGCTCGGCGAGCGCCGCCAGCCAGCTTGCGCCGCCCTCGATCACACAGACCTTGGCGCCAGGGAAACGGTCGAGCAGGCCGCCCGACACCAGCGCGCCGATCGTGACCATCCCGTCGCAGGACTGGATCATGTAGTTCATCACCGCCCCGCCGGGGCCGCGGAAGCTGCGCACGTCGGTGCGCCCGGTGCCGGTGTGCAGGGCGAAGACGACGCCCAGCCGCTCGGCCGCCGCGAACACCGGATCCCAGGCGTCGCTGGTGTAGGACGGCAAACTCGACTGCGGCTCGATCAGGCTCGGGATCATCGCCGAGGTGAAGCCGAGCTTCGCCAGCCGCTCCATCTCCTCAACGGTGTTGCGGAAGTCGCGCACCGGCAGGATGCCGCAGCGCACGAAGTGCTGGGTGTGGTCCTTCAAGAGGCCGTGCAGCCAGTCGTTGTAGACCCGCGCCGAAGCGAGCTCGGCCTCGGCGTTCTCGATCATGTAGGTGGTCAGGCCGAGGCTGGGGAAGACGATCTCGGCGTCGACCCCGTCGAGCGCCATGTCCTTCAGCCGCCACTCCACCTCGCGATTGCCACGGCGGTCCGGCCGCCCGAACGGCTCGCCGTCCGGCCCCATCCTCGGCGCGCCGCGATGAACCGGGGTCTTGCTGAGCACCTTGTCGCCGGCGAGCGAGAGGATGAACTCGTCCTGCATCTCCGAGCGCAGGCCGAACCGCCGCAGCGACGGCGGCAGCCCCTCGCTGAACAGGTCTGATGGCTCGACGAAGTGACCGTCTGCGCTGAAGACGAAGGTCATGTCCGTTCCTCCGGGACGAGCCGGTGCGATCCGGCTTCGTTCGTTCTGGAACCAGAAGCTAGGTAAGGCCGAGCATTCGGAATACCGTCAAAAGCAAGATACCACCCACCGCCTCAGCCGATGGGTCGCTCATCGGCGGCCTCGTTATGCTCGAGCAGGAAGGCATCGAACGCCCGCGCCAGCCGGCCGCGCGTGATGTTCTTCGGCCGGGCCAGGCTGAGCGCGCGGGTGTAGCTGAAGCCGGCGACGTGCAGCTGGCGGAGGCGGCCGTTGTCGAGGTCGAACTGCACGAGCGCCCTGGAGAGGCAGCCGATGCCGCCGCCGGCGATCACGGCGTGGCGGACGGCCCAGTTGCTGGTCGACTCGAAGGCGATCGGCAGCTGGCCGAGCTCCTCGTGCAGCATGTAGCGCAGCCGCGCGCTGGTCGACGAATACTGCTCACGCGCGCACCAGGCGAAGCCCGCCAGGTCCTGGATGGTCAGGCCGTCGCGGCCGGCGAGCGGGTGTTCAGGCGCGACGACCAGGATGAGTTCGTCGGTGCGCCACTTGGTCAGCTCGATCCCCTCGACGTCCGGAAAGATCTCGATCAGGGCGGTCTCGAGTTCGAACCGTTCGAGCCGCGCGAACAGGTCGCCCACGGATTCGGCCTGGACCATGATCCGCACGTCGGGATGCCGGCGCATGAACTCGACGCACAGCCTCGGCAGCACGGTCTCGGCGATCATGGCCGTCGCGCCGACCACCAGCCGGCCGCTCAGCGGCGCCTCCGACTTCGCGGTCTCGATCTCCTGCATCTCGCCGAGGATCGAGCGCACCATCGGCCGCAGGCGCTTGCCCTCGTCGGTGATCTGCAGCGGCCGTCCCTTGGCGTGGGCGAACAGCGGCCGCCCGAGGATGATCTGGAGATCGGTCAGCGCGCTGCTCGCCGCGCTTTGGCTCATGTTCAGCTTGGCGGCGGCGCGCGTGACGCTGCCGAGCGTCGCCACGGCGTCGAATACCTGCAGCTGGCGCAGCGATACTTTCATTCGGCGATGATAGCGAAAGCGGGCCGAGCGCCAATCGCTGCGCTCGGCCCGCCGGGATCGTCTTAGACGGCGATGTTGTAGAGCCGGGCCGCGTTCAGGCTCAGTACCTTGGCGCGGTCCTCCGTGCTCAGGGCGCCCAGCCGCGCCTCGAGATTGTCGATCGGATGCAGCGAAGTCGGGTGCGGGAAGTCCGTCTCGAACAGGACGTTGTCGATCCCGACGCGGTGCAGGGTGTGCGAGATGTCCTCGGCCTCGAACCAGAAGCAGGCGTAGAAGTTTCGCCGGAAGTACTCCGACGGCGTCATCTGGAAGCGCCGGGTCTCGGCAATCTCCTTGAGCTGGTAGTCGAGCGCCTCCATCAGGAACGGCACCCAGCCGACGCCACTCTCGACCGAGACGAATTTGATGTCCGGGAAGCGGTCGAGCATGCCGCTGTAGATCAGGTTCGAGACCACCTTGCCGTTGTTGAAGAAGATCATCGCGCCGGAGATCCCCGAGCGCAGATCGCGCGGCAGCGACGGCCAGCCCTGCTGGCCCATCCAGTCGATCGCCGTCTCCGAGGCGCCGATGTGGAAGTTTACCGGCAACTGCTTGTCGACGCAGACCTCCCACAGCGGATCCCAATGCGGATGGCCGAGGTCGGGGATCGGGTCGCCGTTGGCGTCCTGATGGACGTGCGGGTCGGAGTTGATGTTGATGCCGCGCAGGCCCATCGCCGCGCAGCGCTCGGTCTCGCGCACCGCCTCGGCCACGTCCCACCACGGCAGCAGCGCCATCGGGAACAGCCGCTGGCCGGAGTCGGCCTGCAGCTCGGCCATGGCGTCGTTGTAGATCCTGACGCAGGCGAGGCGCAGGTCGGCGTCGACCTTGGCCGCCGCCTGGCCGCCGAAGCCGAGGATGTTCGGGTAGACGATCTGGGCGTAGATCCCGGCCTCGTCCATCACCGCCAGGCGCTCGCGCACCGACGAGGAGCCGGCGTGCACGTCTTCGAACTGCAGCTTCAGGAAGGATTCCAGGTCGCGGACCTTGCCGCCGTCCTTCAGGATCGCGCTGTTCGGGTGGGCCCCGGTGCCGATCGACTTGTCGCCATCGATCACCCAGCAGCGCCGTCCGTCGAGCATCTTCACCTGGGGCACGCGGTCGCGGATCGAGGCCGGCGCCCGCTTCACCCACAGATCGTGGGGCTCGGTCAGGTGAGTGTCGGCGTCGATCACCTTCAGGCCCGCGGCTGGGCTAAGCGCGGATCTGGTCTGCAGTTTCGGGTTCATCCGTTCCTCCTGGCGGCGTCAGAGCCGGCGACATCGCGCCGTTCTCATATCCGCCGGAGAGCTTTCGGATCAGGGCCCATTTTATGATACGACCAACCGATATATCCGATAGGTCTGGACTTGGGGCGCGGCGGGATCGCGCGCATCGAGAACCAGGACCGTGGCGTCCACGCGACCGGTTTCCAATAGCGCCCGCGCTCGATCCGGCTTAGCGAGCAGACGAATTGGAGCCGTCCATGAGCGCTAAGCCCCCCGAAAACCGCTCTCCCGAGCCCACTCCGGGCGCTAAGCTGCGCGCGCGTCTGCTGCTGCTTGGCCTTGGAGCCTTGGTGCTGGCGTACGTGGCGGCGATGGTGATCAGACCCTAGCTCCGGCAGGAGCACGGCCGCGAGGCTTCGACCCAGCCCGGGCCTGGGCGGCGGCCGTCGTGCGGTCTGGCGGCGTCAGCCGCCAGTCTCATCCAAGAGGATGGCGACAGTCTTGCCCCGGGAATGCGGATCCCATCCCGCCACGATGGCGGCCGCGATAGCCTTCGCCACGACCTGAGGCGGGACTTGCGGGGGCTTTATCAGCGGCGTCCCCCGTCTAGGCGCCGGCGCGGGCGGAAACTCCAGCACGGCTTCGCGCTGCCCTTCCTGGTGACGCACGGCGATCGCCATGCCGCGCCAACCCGCGACGTCGCTGGACCACTGCGGCTGCCGTTGAATACGCCAGACATAGGGCTCGCCATCGACTTCGATGGCGACCTCAAGGCTGCGCTTGTTCTGTGTCATGCGAGGGAGTTATCCCGGCAGCCGCCCGCAAGCCACCCGAACTCGTCCGGGGCCTTGCAGGCGGCAGCCAAATGGCCGAGCGCCGACGCGTTGGTCACGCATCGCGCCCACTATTGGGGGAGGTCAGACTCAGTTGCGCCGTCCTCAGTTGCGCCGTCGCGGAATTCGTCGGCGGGGACGAACGAGGCGCCTTCATCGTCCAGCACCCACATGCCGATGAAGGCGGGATGCTCCGGATCGAGTTCCTCGTCGACCAGGTCGCCGTCATAGAGGCCGACATTGCTGTAGTCGAAGTCCAGGGAGAGTTGATGGGCGAGGTCCAGCATCTCTTCGGCCATGCGACGCGAGTACCCCAAGCTCTCGCTTTCGTTGGTGAACTCGTTCGTAAGCGTGCTCACCTCCGCCGCGTCGCTGCCTTGGGTCGCACTGGTGGTGACGATGGTGTACGCGGGCATGGTCATCTCTCGTGTGTCCGGATCCCCTCACCTAACCCGTTTGCCGGCGGGAGCGGGCCACATTCTGCAAAAAACCTTCCCGGCAGCGGGGAAGCGACGGCGTGCGGCCCGGCGATCAGTCGCCGCCCCGGGCGTCTCTCTTGGTGGCGCGGTAGACCTTCTGAAGCCCGGCGAGGCGCCGGCGCTCGGCGTCCTTGGCCGCCCGGTCCGCCTTCTCTTCGACCGCCGCCAGTTCAAGCCCAAGCTTCTGGAAGTTCGCCCAGCGGCCCGGGTCCAGCGCTCCGCTCTGCAGCGCGCCGCGCACGGCGCAGCCTGGTTCGTGCTCGTGACCGCAGTCGTTGAACCGGCAGTCCTGGGCCAAACGCTCGATGTCGTCGAACACGACGCTCACGCCTTGGTCGGCGTCGATCAGGCCGACTTCGCGGATGCCAGGCGTGTCGAGGATCATCGCGCCGCCCGGCAGCAGGACCAGCTGGCGATGGCTGGTGGTGTGCCGGCCCTGGTCGTCGTCCTCGCGGATCGCCTGGACCGCCATTCGGTCCTCGCCCAGGAGCGCGTTGACCAGGGTGGATTTGCCGACGCCGGATGAGCCGATCAGCACGCAGGTTTCTCCCGGCCTCACCTCGGCGAGGAGGGCGTCGAGGCCCAGGCCTTGCCGCGCCGAGATCGACAGCACCGGGCAGCCGGCCGCCAGGGCGGCGATCTGGGCGGCCTGCTCTTGCGGATCTCCGCAGAGGTCGGACTTCGTCAGCACCACCACGGGCCGGGCCCCGCTCTGCCATGCGGCGGCGAGATAACGCTCGATCCGGCGAGGATTGAGGTCGGCGTTCAGCGAGGTGACAACGAAGGCGACGTCGATATTGGCGGCGATGACCTGCAGCTTCTGCAGGCTGTCGGCGGCCCGGCGGACGAAAGCCGTGCGGCGCGGCAAGATCGCGTGGATCGTGGAGGTGCGTTCCGTCAGGTTCTGCGAAAGCGCCACCCAGTCGCCGACGGCCGGGTGGCCGGCCTCCCGGGCCTCGTGCAGCAGGCGGCCGGAGACCTTGGCCCGCAGCTCCCCCTTATCGGTGGCGACCAGATAGCCGTCGCGTTGCTGGACGACGATGCGCCCGGGGGCGTGGCCTGCGCGCGCGTGCGGCCTAAAGGCCCGCGCCAGCAGATCGGACCATCCATATTGTTCGATCAAGTCGGGGGCTTTCGCATCGCGCGGGCTCTATCGGCGGGTCGCCGTGGACCCACTCTATGGGCCTGCCAGTCCGCGGCGGCTAGCTATCCTAGCAGCTGCGGCGGAAACGTCCGCTGCACTGACCCCTTGCCGGGCCGCGATGTCGAAGCTGCGCAGGGGCGGACCTTGGAGCGCTTCCTCGAACTGGAAGCTCACGATCCCGGCCCGCCCCGCCAGCTAATTCACCGAATAAGACCTTGAGGCCGGACGACGCCAAGGTCGAAGTGGGTGAGCACGCCGGGCTTTGCGTCACAGACTTGCGGAATCGCGGTCGCGCCAAGCAGGGCGGTCCAAATGATCCCCAGGAAGGGATGCTTGCCCTCGGCGTCGGGGCTCGCCGTCAGGGTCATCTCGAATTCGGGGTTGCCCTCGAAGACGATCCGATGCCGGCTCGTCGCGCCAAGTCCCCAGTTGGGCTCCATGTCTTCGCCCATGACATAGTAGAGGTGGTAGAGCAGCAACGGCTTGCCCTCGGTCCACATCGTCCATTCCCAATGCTGGCCGGCGACGGTCCCGGCTCGGATCACGCCGCCTGGATAGGCGATGTCGTTGCGGGCGAGCGCGATCTCATGCTTCTCGGTGAGGTTCTCCACCTGCTTGCCGAGCCCGGCGAGCACCATCGCCATCGACTCGCCGAACGTCGGCATCGCGTATTCCATGCAGTTCGGACGCGCGCTCAGCTCCTCCGGCGTCAGCCCGAACCCCATGAACTCGATGTAGACCGAGGGGCTGACGAGCTTGTTGGCGATCTCGAACACCTGGATCCGGTCGATCCGGTCCATCAGCCGGGTCAGCGTCATCGGCATGATGTCGCCGATGAAGCCCGGATGGATGCCGCAGCCGTGGAAGGAGACCCCGCCCTCCTGGGCGGCCGCCTCCAGTTGCTCGACCTCGGCCTTGCTGAAATCGGTGGTGAAGAAGGGGCCGATGGTCGAGACGACGTTCTTGCCGGAGCTCAGCAGCCGGCAGACCATGTCGATGTCCTGCAGCATCGGCGCGAACAGGACGCAATCGGCGTCGAGCGCGATGATCGCCTCGACGTCGTTGGTGGCGAGCACGCCAGTCGGCGGCAGGTCGACCAGTTCGCCGGCGTCCTTGCCGACCTTCTCCGGGTTCGTGACGAGCACGCCGACGAGCTCGAAGGCCGGGTTTTCAATAAAGTGACGCAGTGAGACCTTGCCGACCGTTCCGGTCGCCCACTGAATGACGCGATAGCTTTTCTGAGACACGCAATGCGCTCCTCGACGAAGGCTCCGAGTCCTGATGGCTCGGAGACCTTGCTGATTGGGGAAATTCAGATGACCGCGCGGACCTGTCCGCCGTCGACCCGGTAGTTCGAGCCCGTGACGAAGCCCGCCCGCGGGCTGGCAAGCATGCAGACCGCGAGGCCGATGTCTTCGTCGATGCCCAGCCGGCCGGACGGCGGCAGTTCGAAGATCTTGTCACTCACCATCTGCTTGGTGATTTCCTCGACCGTCATCTCCGGGTTGCCATATTGCTCGCGGGCGAACCGCATCAGCCCGTCGGTCATGATCACGCCCGGCGAGACCGTGTTCACGGTGATCCCGGAGCTGTGCAGCGAGCCGGCCAAGGTGACCGTGAAGTTGTTCAGGGCCGCCTTTGCGCCGGTGTAGTCGGGGCCAAGATAGTTGGGCTGCAACGCGACGGCGCTGGAGATCTGGATGACCCGGCCCCACTTGGCGGCCACCATGTCCGGCACGGCCATCTGGATCAGCCGCACCGCGGCCAGCGTGTTGCCGTGGTAGTTCGTCACCCACTCCGAGATTTTCACGTCGAGCGGCGGGCGGGTCGTGCTGTCGGTCGCGCTTCCGCCGGCGTTGTTCACCAGGATTTCGATGTTGCCGCCCAGCGCTGCGCGCGCCTGCTCGTACGCCGCGGCGGCGCCCTCGTCCGTCCCGAGATCGCCCAGCGCGATCCCGGCCGCCTTGATGTCTCGGGCGACGGCTTCGGTCCGCTCGCGATTACGGCCGTGTACGACGACCGCACAGCCTTCCTGCGCCAGCATCCGCGCGATGCCCGTGCCGATGCCGCTGCTGCTGCCCGTGACGAGCGCGCGGCGTCCTTCCAGCTGAAGATCCACTCCCTACTCCCTTATTGTGCGTCACCGATCGGCGGCGACCGCTGAGCCTCTGGTGGCTAGGGCTATCACGCATAGGGGCCAAGCTGACCTCCCATATGGGAGGCGGGGCTCTCCTAGCTGGCCGGCGCGGCGGCGCGGAAGCGAAAGACGCCGGGGCTGATCAGCGGCGAGGCCGAGGGACCCGGAACCGCCGCTGGCACATTATATGCCGACAGCGGAGGGCGCCCATGACCGCCGTTAAGCCAAAGCCGAAGGCTGCCGTCTCCGATCCGATGCGCGAAATCCTGGATCATGCGCCGGCAATGATCTGGGTCACGACGCCTGACGGTCAGTGCACCTACGTCAATCGCGCTTGCTTTCGTTTGACCGGCCTGAGCGAGGCCGAGGCGCTCGGGTTTGGCTGGCTCGACGCCATCCATCCTGATGACCGCGCAGGAACCCTGAAGACCTATCTCGACGCCAACGCCGCGCGGGCGCCATTCCAATCTGAATACCGGTTGCGCTCGATGTCAGGCGATTACCGCTGGGCGATCGCCGCTGGTAATCCACGGTTCGCGGAAGACGGCGCCTTCCTCGGACATGTCGGATCGGTCGTAGACATCCATGATCGACAGGTAACGGAGGCTCGCTTTCGAGCCCTGACCAATTGCGTGCCCGCCTTCGTCTGGTTCGCGAGCCCGGACGGCGACCTGCATTATCTGAATGACCGTTGGTACGAGTACAGCGGCCAGACGGCGCAGGAGGCGCTCCCGAACGGATGGGCCGAGACGGTCCATCCGGAGGACGTCGATGCGGTCATTGCGGCCTGGGACGACACCCGGGCGCGGGGCGAAGGCTATCAGATGGAATGCCGCTTCCGGCGGCGAGACGGCGTGTATCGCTGGTACATGGTCCGCGCCGATCCAATGCACACGGCCAGCGGCGCGATCGAGGCCTGGATCGGAACCTCCATCGACATCCATGATCTCAAGGGCGCCGAGGAACGCCAGGCGTTGCTCATCAACGAGCTGAATCACCGCGTGAAGAACACCCTGGCCACGGTGCAGGGCCTTGCCTCGCAAATCCTCCGAGCGTCCCCAAGCCCCGAGCACTTCCAGGAGGGCTTTGAGGACCGGCTCATCAGCCTGGCGCAGGCCCACGACCTACACACCGCATCCAGTTGGGGCGGAGCGAGATTGGGCGACCTCGTGGCCCGCGCCGTGGCGCCCTGGCGCGGCGAGCGGATCGACGCCCAGGGCGGCGACGTGTGGTTGGATCCCCCGCAGGCGGTGAGCATCTCGATGGCCCTGCACGAGCTAGCCACTAATGCGGCGAAGTACGGCGCGCTTTCCAAGGTCGTCGGCAAGGTGCTCATTCGCTGGACTCGCGTAAGCAGCGGGAGCGGCGAGCTTGTACGGCTCCGCTGGGAAGAGCATGGCGGTCCGTCAGTCTCGCCACCGAAACGTCGTGGGTTTGGCAGTCGCCTTCTCGAGCGCGGTCTGGGCCGCGAGCTGCAAGGAACAGTGGTGCTGGAGTTCCCGCCGGAAGGTGTCCAGTGCACGGTCACCTTCCCGATGCGACTTCCGGCCACGGTTCCTGCGGGTGAACCCATCTCCTCCTAGCTGGTTGGCGGGGCGGTACGGAAGCGAAAGACGCCGCGGTCGAGCACCAGTCTTTCGCCGTTCGCCCACATCTGGAACGCAGCTCCGTCGTCCGTCCGCCAGACGCGCGTATCGAGCCTGTCGCCGGGATAGACGGGCTTGGAGAACCGCCCCTCCATGTGGCCGAACCGGGCGACGTCGCCGTCGCAGAGCGCCGAGACCAACGCCCGGCAAGCGACGCCATAGGAACCCAGGCCGTAGAAGACAGGCCGCTCAAATCCATCGGCCCGGGCCCTGCCCGGGTCGGTGCCATGCGGGTGACGGTCGCCGGACAGTCGATAGATCAGCGATTGGTTGAGACCGACCGGCAAGGAGACGGTCTGATCAGGGCGCCTGTCCGGCTGGCTCCAAGCCGGCTCCCCGGCAGGGCCGCGCGGGCCGCCAAAGCCGCCCTTCCCTTGCGCGAACAGCCGCATGCAGGTCGACCCCAGATGCTCGCCGGTGTCCGCCAGCGTGATCCGGGTCTCCTTGACGACCAGCGCGCCCGAACCCTTGTCGTAGACCCCGCGCAGCACGGTGGAGAGGTGCGCCTTGCCGCTCACCGGTATCGGCCGGGCCAGCGTCACGCTCTGCTCGCCATGCACCATGCCGACCGGACTGAGCCCCTCGCTCTTCCAGCCTAACAACTCGACCCAGGCGCTGGGCAGGCCCATGATGGCCAAGAAGGACGGGATCACTTGCTGGGCGACGCCCGGCGCATTCTCCGTGGTGAACTGAAGCTCGCGCAGCGGGTCGTCCAGACCCGCGCCGACGCCGACGGCGTAGAGCAGCGCCCGGTCCGAGTCCCAGCTCCAATGGCCGTTGACCAGTTCCTTGCCGATGAGGTGATCGTAGTCGCTCATCTTAGTCCTTCTGCGCGCAAGTAGGGGTCATTGGTCAAGTTGGGGGTCAGCGCTGGCGCGGGCCGCGCGGCACTTCGCGGAACGGCACGCCGCGGTCCGGCGCAGGCTCCCGCGGCATGCCGAGCAGGCGCTCGGCGATAACGTTGCGCGAGATCTCGGTCGTCCCGCCGCCGATGCAGGTCGTCTGCCGCATCAGGAAGTTCATGCCGCACTCGGCCGCCGCGCCGTCCTCGTCCTCGTCCCAGGCGGCGCCGATGTCGCCGGCGAGTTCGAAGGCGATGCTGGTGCGTCGCACGCTGGAGACGCCGGAGAACAGCCTGCCGACCGCGGCCGCGTGCTCGCCCAGATTACTGCCGGGGCCGGCGCTCGCCAGCCGGTGCAACAGGGATTCGGTCACCAGCTGCAGCATGCGTGACTCGCCGATCAGGCCGCGTGCGGCGGAATCGGCGATGAGGCCGGCCTCGCGCGCCACCCGCACCGCCGGCGAGCCGCGCCGGGCGGCGCCGAACGCCGTCACCGGCCGCGTGACATAGGGCGAATTGTGGCCGACCCGCTCGTGGTACATCCAGCGCGAGCCGACGGTCCAGCCGTCGTCGACCGCGCCGATCCGATCGCTGTCCGGGACGCGGACGTCGGTCAGGAACTCCTCGCAGGACTCCGTCGAGCCGTTCAGCCGCTCGATCCGGCGGATCTCGATCCCCGACTGCTGGATCGGCAGCATGAAGACCGTCAGCCCCTGGTGCTTGGGGACGTCCCAATTGGTCCGCGCCAGGCACAGCGCCCAGTCGCCCCACCAGGCGGTCGAGGTCCAGACCTTGGAGCCGTTGAGAATCCAGCCGTCGCCGTCGCGCACCGCGGAGGTCAGGGCCCCGGCCACGTCCGAACCGCCGCTCGGCTCGGAGAGGAACTGACACCAGACCTCCTCGCCCTTCAGGATCCGCGGGATGTGCCGGCGCTTCTGCTCGTCCGTGCCGAAGTCGAGCAGCACCGCCGTGCAGGGCGAGAAGGTCGGCACGGCGAGGCGCGAGGGATACTCCCAGCCCGCCAGCTCCTCGTTGAACGCCCGCTGGTGCGCCGGCGTCAGGCCGAGCCCGCCGTACTCGCGGGGAAAGCAAATCCCGGCGAAACCGCCATCGAACAGCCGCCGCTGCAGGGCGCGGTCGCGGTTCGCGTTCGCCAGCTCCTCTTCGTCGGTGTCGGCGAAGGGGTGGAGGTCGGCGTACCCGGCCGGCCCCAGGTGCTCGCTAATCCAGGCGCGCGCCCGCAGCCGGAAGCTCTCGACGTCCTCGATGTCCGACGCGCTCATGCGGCCTCCTCACGCTGGATTTCGAGCTCGGCGATCAGCCGGTGGTGGTCGTCCGGCGCGCCATAGAGCATCCGGTCGAGCGTCACCCGCCGCAGGAAGAAATGCAGGTCGTACTCGTAGGTCACGCCGATGCCGCCGTGCAGCTGGACGCAGTCCTGCGCCAGCTCGACCCCGTAGCGCCCGACGAAGGCGCGGGCGGCGCTGACCAGCTCGGCCGCATCCTCCGACTCCGCCGCGACCGCCGCCGCAGCCCGGTCGGTGATCGCATGCGCCGCCTCCAGCCAGGATTTCATGTCCGCGAAGCGGTGCTTCAGCGCCTGGTAGGACGCCAGCGGCCGGCCGAAGGTGTAGCGGTTGAAGGCCCACTCCAGCGTCATCTCGAAGGCCGCCTCCATGGCGCCGACCGACTCCGCGGCCAGGACGACGCCGGCCGCCTGCGCCTGACGGCCGAAGGCCGCGTCCGCCCCGCCGATCTCGCCCAGCACGGCCGAGGCCGGCAGCCGCACGCCCGCGAAGCTCACCGCCGAGAACCGGCGGGTGACGTCGAGCGCCTTGAGCGGTTTCACCCGCACGCCCAGGGCCGTCGCGGGCACGAGGACCTGGGTCAGCCGGCCGTCGGTCGATCCGGTGACCAGCAGGTGCTGCGCCTGCCCGGCGGATTCCACCGGGCGGGCGAAGCCGTCGACAACGACCTCGTTTCCCTCTTTGCGGATCTCCACGCCGACGCCGACGCGCAGCCGCCACGGCGCGGTCCCGATGCAGCAGGCGGCGATCGCCGCGCCCGAGAGCAGGCCGTCGAGGGCCGCGCGATGGGCCTCGCCGCCGGCCTCGCTCAAGGCCAGGGCCGCCACGTTGCAGTCCACCAGCGGCCCCGGCGCGGCGTGGCGGCCGAACTCGTGGGCCACGAGGCTGAGGTCGACCGCGCCGGCGCCGCTGAGGCTGCCGCCGCCGTTCGCCTCGCTCACCAGCAGGGATGTCCAGCCGAGCTCGGCGCCCTTCGACCAATAGTCGGCGTCAAATCCGGCGGGATCATCGCGCAGCTGGCGCAGGCGGCTCGTCGGGACCCGGTCGGCGAGAAACCGCGCCGTGGTCTCGCGGAAGTACTCCTGGTCGGCGCTCAACGTCAGCAGCATCGGATCTCACGCCTCCCTGGCGGCCCGCGCGTCGCCCGCGGTTCCCTCCAGCTAATCAGCGTGCGCGGCGGGAATCTACAGCGGCGCGCCATTTGGTCGTGCGGTGCAGCCGCCGCAGAATCGAGTTCTAGGTGTGAGGGCTGGGAGGCTGCGATGAGCGACACTCAGGGCCGGGACCAGGAATTGAACGTCCGGATCGCCGCACTCGAGGTGATCATACGCCGCCTGGTTTCCGAAGGAGAACGGCGCACGCCGGGCCTCGTCGACCGGCTGGCGGGCCACTACGACCTGAAGGCGCGACCGACGATCGACCTGGACGCCTTCGTCGGCGCCGTCGACGACCAGGTGAGCACGCTTCTGGCGCTGGCCAGGGCCGAGGCTCGACCGCCCAAGGGCGGCGAATGAGGGTCGCCTGAGAGACCGCTGCGCTAGGTCTTTCAGCCGCGCGATGCGGCGGTGAAAACCGCCAACTGAGCGTCGAAAGCGCGTTGGTAAGCCGGCCGCGCCTGGCCGCGGGCGACATAGGCGGACAGGGTTGGATATTCCTCCAGCAGACCTGATCCCTCCAGCCTGCGCAGCACCAGCACCATCAGCAGGTCGCCGGCGCTGAACTCGCCGTCGAGCCAGTCGGCGTCGCCGAGCCGGGCCGCAAGCTCGTCCAGGCGGTCACGGATGCGCCCCTCGAGGATCGGCAGCCGCTCCGCGTACCAGGGCTTGTCGCGCTCGGCGTAGCCGGCCATTTCGCGCTCGACGATCGGCGGCTCCACCGTGTTGAGCGCGGCGAACATCCAGGTGATCGCGCGCGCCCGGGCGTCCGCGTCGTGTGGCAGCAGGCCCGCATGACGCTCGGCGATGTGGAAGACGATCGCGCCCGACTCGAACAGGGCGAGGTCGCCGTCTTGATAGGTCGGGATCTGCCCGAACGGATGCAGCGCGCGATGCGCGGCTTGCTTCAACTCGAGGAACGAGACGAGGCGGACGTCGTAGGGCTGGCCCACTTCCTCGAACGCCCAGCGAACGCGCATGTCGCGCGCCAGGCCTCGGCCGCGATCGGGCGACTGTGCAAAGGCGGTGATCGTCGGGCTCATCGGGAGGCTCCCGGCGATGACTGCATGCCGTCCAGCGCGACGTGGCCCATGGCGATGATCTTCCGCATTGGCTCTCTCCAGGCTCTTCTTACCCCGAGGACGAACGAGCGGCCGACCGCACGACAGCCGGTCCGGATTTTTTCCAGCGTTGAGCACGGAGGCGGCAGCTACGCGGGCGACCCGCAAAAGCGACGGTCGCGACTTGCCAACCGGCAAACCCGGCAGCAGAGTTCCTTCTCAAAGGCCCTTCGCCGGCGAGGCGTGGGGCCTTTTCTCTTCGGAGGGCGGACAAAAACCATGTCCGGCAACAGGACATCACATATCCGGCTGACCTCGCACCCGCGAACGGGGGCGGGAGTTCGCTTCCCGGTGCGGTGGGATGCTCCGACTGCACAAACACGCGGCCCGGTCATCGTGTCCGCTAACGCCGGCGCCGACCGTAACGCCATCGGCGCGCATGGCGGCGCCTATTCGATCTATCGCGCGCTCGCGATCTCCGCAGGGGCGCTCGACCCCGCCGTACGGCCGGAGCTCGCCGACACCTATCCGGTCGTGGCGATCGGGCCGCATCCTCAATGGAGCACGCCGGGGCGCATCGTCTCGCTCGATCCGTGGGGCGCCCGGGTGGCGAGCGACTTCGCCGAGGCGATGGCCGAGGGCGTCGATATCCGGCCTACCATCGCCGTCACCAAGGCGCGCATCGACCTGCCGGAGATCCGCGCCGGCCTGGCGGCAGGACGCCTCACGGTGGACGGCCAGGTGGTTCACGCGGCGGGCGACGTGGCGGTGACCAAGGTCGCGATCGACCCGGTCTGGCATCTCCCAGGGGTGGCGAGCCGCTTCGACGTCGACGAGCAGCAGCTGCGCCGCACCCTCTTCGAACAGACCGGCGGCATGTATCCGGAACTGGTGACCCGGCCGGACCTTTCGGTGTTCCTGCCGCCGATCGGCGGGATCACGGTCTACATCTTCGGCGATCCGAGCCGGCTCGGCGACCCGCGCTTCCCCCTTGCCTGCCGCGTGCACGACGAATGCAACGGCTCCGACGTGTTCGGCTCGGACATCTGCACCTGCCGCCCCTATCTCACCCACGGGATCGAGGAGTGCGTCCGACAGGCCCAGACCGGCGGGGCTGGCCTCATCGTCTACAATCGCAAGGAAGGCCGCGCGCTCGGCGAGGTCACCAAGTTCCTGGTCTACAACGCCCGCAAGCGGCAGCCGGGCGGGGATCAGGCGGCGACCTATTTCGCGCGGACCGAATGCGTCGCCGGCGTGCAGGACGCGCGCTTCCAGCAGCTGATGCCTGACGTGATTCACTGGCTGGGCGTGCGACGCATCGATCGCTTCGTCTCCATGTCGAACATGAAGTACGAGGCGCTGGTCGAAGGCGGGATCGAGATCGGCGAGCGCGTGCCGATTCCTCCCGAACTGGTGCCGCCTGACGCTGCGGTCGAGATCGAGGCGAAGAAGGCGGCGGGCTATTTCACCCCGGAACCGGCGCCGAGCCCGGCCGACCTGCAGCGTACCGTGGGACGTGACCTGACGGAGTTCTGATCGCCCGCATGAGCGCCAAGGCCGCCCTTCCGCTGCTGAGCTCGGTCGCCGTGCGGGAGCGTGCGCACGAACTGCTCGACATAGCGGTCGACGGCGGACTGGCTGAATGGCGCGTGGACCTGGAGCGCCTCGAGGCGGCGGCGGACCTCACCGCCGAGGTGGTCCGCAGCAACTATCCGGATCTGCGCGTCCCGCTGCATGCCCGCTGGCGTCACTTCGTGAACGGCGGGCGCGACCTCTGGGCGGAGCGCGCCGCTCACGAGGCCTGGCCCGGCACGGCGGAACGGGCGCGGGCGGAGTTCGATCTGGCGATCGTCTCCGTCCTGCTGGACGCGGGGGCCGGGGCGGCGTGGCGCTACCGCGACCGCGAAACCGGCGCCGACCTCGGCCGCTCCGAGGGATTGGCGGTCGCCTCGCTGCGCATGTTCGAAGCCGGCGACTTCTCCACCGACCCGGCCCAGCCACTGCAGGCCGACGGGCTGCGCCGGCTGAGCGCCGAGCGCCTGGCGCTCGGCTTCCAGGCCGCGCCCGACAATCCACTGCTCGGCCTCGAGGGGCGCGCGGCGCTGCTTCGCCGCCTGGGCAAGGTGGTGGGCCGGCCCGGCGTGCTGTTCGACGAGATGGCGGCCCGTGCAGAGGCCGGCCGGCTTCCCGCGGCGACCATCCTCGAAACCCTGCTCGCGCGGCTGGGCCCGATCTGGCCCGGACGGATCGAGATCGACGGAGTCCCGCTCGGCGACTGTTGGCGGCATGCCGCGATCCGCCGCGCTGACGCGACCGACGGCCTCCTGCCGCTGCACAAGCTTTCGCAGTGGTGCGCCTATTCGCTGATCGAGCCGTTGCAAGCGGCCGGCGTCGAGGTCGTCGACATCGACGGCCTCACCGGCCTGGCGGAATACCGCAACGGCGGACTGTTCGTGGACATGGGCGTCCTGGTCCTGGCCGACCCGGGTGACGCGGATCGCATGCACGCGGTGGACAGCCCGCTGGTGGTGAGCTGGCGAGCCATGACCGTGGCCCTGCTCGACCGGCTGGCGCCGCTGGTACGGGCGCGCCTCGGCGTCGAGGCGTCCGACTTTCCCCTGGCCTGCATGCTGGAAGGCGGCTCCTGGGCGGCCGGGCGGCGGATCGCGCGGGAGCGACGGCGCGACGGCGGCCCGCCCCTTGCGGTGATCAGCGACGGCACCGTCTTTTAGCCAGGAGGTCTCATGCAGGACGTCACGGTCGTGGATCACCCGCTCGTCAGGCACAAGCTCAGCCTGATGCGGCGGAAGCAGACCTCCACCAAGAGCTTCCGCCAGATGCTGAAGGAGATCGGCGGCCTGATCTGCTACGAGGTCACCCGCGACCTGCCGCTGGCGGACGTCGAAGTCGAGACGCCGCTGGCGACCATCCAGGCGCCGGTTCTGGCCGGCAAAAAGTTGGTGTTTGCGCCCGTCCTGCGCTCCGGCATGGGCATGCTGGAAGGCATGCTGGAGCTGGTCCCCGCCGCCCGCGTCGCCCACGTCGGCCTCTATCGCGATCCGGCGACGCTCGCCTGCGTGGAATATTACTTCAAGGCCCCGACGGACCTGGCCGAGCGGCTGGTGGTGGTGATCGACCCGATGCTGGCGACCGGCAACACCGCCATCGCCGCCGCCGACCGGCTGAAGGAAGCCGGCGCCAAACAGATCCGGATGGCCTGCCTGGTCGCCGCGCCCGAGGGGCTATCGAACTTCCACGGGCATCACCCGGACGTGCGGGTCTGGGTGGCGGCGATTGACCAGCGGTTGAACGAGCATGGCTACATCCTCCCTGGCCTGGGGGACGCCGGCGACCGCATGTACGGCACGAAGTAGTGCCCCTGGCGTTCTCCGGACCGGAGATCGCGCCAGACGCAAAACCCCGGACACCCGCCGACAAGTCCTTCGGAAGCGGACTTATGAAATGTCAGCGCTGTAGATACCGGTCGTCTGAGACGCTTGGAGCAGCTAAGGCTCACATCTCAGATTTCACAAGGAAGCCCGTATGACCGAAGAAGAGAACAACGTGATCGGGATGGCGACTGACATCGTGTCCGCCTACGTCGCCAACAACAGCGTCTCGGCCAATGACCTGCCGAACCTCATCAGACAGGTTCACGACGCCCTGAAGGGTGTGAGCACGGGTGTTTCCGAAGCTCCCGCCGCGCCCCAGGCGCCGGCGGTGTCGGTGCGGAAGTCGATCAGCCCTGACTTCCTGATCTGCCTCGAGGACGGTCGGAAGTTCAAATCCCTGAAGCGTCACCTTCGGACCAAGTACGACATGAGCCCCGAGGATTACCGGGCGAAGTGGGGCCTGCCGAAAGACTACCCGATGGTCGCCCCCAACTACGCCGCCTCGCGGTCGGCGCTGGCGAAGAGCATGGGCCTTGGCCAAGGCGGCAGAGCGCCCGCAAAGGCAGTGGCGGCGGCGAAAGCCCCCACGGTTCGCAAGCCCCGCGCGAAGTAGCCTGATCATCAAGCCGCCCCGCCCGCGATGGCGGGGCGGCTTCCCGCGGTCTCCAAGCGGTCGCGGCGCGCCGCCGCCGTACTGAACCGGGCCTGCGCGCCGTTGCAGCGAGTTGCTGGCTAGAAGCGATAGGTCATGCCGAGGCGAACGGTGCGCGGCTCGACGACGCGGCTCATCCGCCCTTCGACAGGCTCCGGATCGAAGGCCGTAATGTAGGATTCGTAGAAGTAGGCGATGTCCTTGTCGCGGCTGTTGAACACGTTCAAGAGCTCGCCGTAGACCTCGAAATCCGCGAATTTCCTCGCGCCGCGCATGTTGACGACGGTGCTGCCCTGGTCGCGGACGGAGTTGTCCTCGACCAACGGCGACGGACCCAGGTGGCGCAGGCGGATGGCGCCCTCCCACGTGTCTGAGACCGCCGAGACGCCGAGTGACGCGGAGTTCTCGAAGGCGTTGGGAATGTGGTCGCCGTTGTCGTAGCGCGCGTGGCTGCGGGTGTAGGCGCCGTCGATGGCCAGCCAGGACAGCGGTCGCCAGAAGCCGACGAGCTCGTAGCCGTGGCGCTTGCTCGCCCCCGTCGGTTCAACGGCGTTGGAGTCGCCGACGAAGCGCAGCTCGCTGCCGATGTTCAGCCACCAGTAGGCCGTCGTGAGCGTGAACCTGCCGGCCTGGAACCTGGCGCCGAGTTCCTTGCCGGTCCCTCTCACGAGGATCGGCACCGCCGGCGTCTGAAAGGCGCCGCGGACGTCGTTCGAGTGGAAGCCCCGGCCCCAGTCGGCGTAGAGCTCGATGCTGTCGTTGACGGCGTAGGCGACGTCGAGCTTCGGCGACAGGATGCTGTCATGCGCCCTGCCCGTACCGAGCCCGGCGGCCGCCGCGTCGATGGCGCCGACGTCGGCGTGGTAGTAGTCGCCGCGCAGGCCGCCGGTCACACGCAGGCCCTCGATGGGCCGCCAGGTGAGTTCGCCGAACGCCGCGGCCGACAGCTCCTTGACTGCATAGAGCCCCAAGGAGGCGACGACGGCCCGATCCGCGGTCTGATAGAGGCCCACCTTGTCGATGTCGTCGTACCGGTTCTCGGTCCCCGCCCGGAAGGCGAACTGCGGCGAGAGATCCCAGGTCTTTTCGGCCTTGAGCCCGAAGATCCAGCGCCGGTCGAACTGGTGGATCTGCGCGCTCGAACCGTCGGCGTTGGCGTAGGTCGGGTTCGAGAACATGTTCCAGTCGTAGGACTGGGCGTAGACGTTGCCCTTCCAGCCCTCGCCGCTCAGCCGCGCATTGGCGATGAAGCGGGTCGTCTCGCCCGTCGCGGTCGGATCCGGCGAGCAGAACACGTCGGCGCAGACCGGCGAGCCGATGATCCGCTCGGGGATCTGCTCGGTCGGCCGCCAGGTCCCGCGGTAGGCTTGGCCGCTAAGCTCGAGCAGGCCGGCCGGGGTGTCGCGCTCGTACTTGGCGAAGGCCGCGCAGTGGCGCAGGCGCTCCGCCTCCTGCCACGGCCCATCATAGATCTTGCCCTCCCCGACGAGCGTGAGGCTGCCGCCGGCGACATCGGCCAGCGTCCCGCCCGCGGCCAGGCGCGCATAGGCGTAGGAGCCTGCCTCGACCGCCACCCAGGGTCGGGCGAAGGAGTCGACCGTGGTCATGTACGCGGCGCCGGCCAAGGCGAAGTCGCCGCCATCGGCCCGGTAGGGGCCTTTGCGGAAGTCCTCGCGGACGATGACCTCGGGGATCAGACCATTGAGATCCAGATAGCCCTGCCCGTGGCCGTGCGTGCGGAGGTTCATCTGCACGTCGTCGATGTAGGTGGTGAAATCGGTCCCGTGGTCGAGGTTGAAGCCACGCAGGAAGTATTGGTTGGCCTTGCCTGAACCCGAGTGCTGGGCGGCGATCAGCCCAGGCACCGCCTCCAGCAGTTCCGCCGTCCGGAGCAGCGGGCGCACCAGCAGATCAGAGCCGGCGATGGTCCCTTCGCTGGCGGCGTGGGCGACGCCGATCTTCGACTCCCCGCGCCCGAACACGACGACTTCGGCGACCGCGGCGTCGGCGCTCGCCGTGGCTACCGCCCCGTCTTTAGTAGCGGCCGAGGCGGGCGAGGCTGCGAACCCGAGCGGGACGAGACAGATTGCGGCCAGCATGGACCGCTTGGTGAGGTGGGGCATGAAAAGCCCTCCGCGAAGCGCCGATGCGACACAGGCAAGAGCTTCCGTGGCGAGACCCCGCGCACGGTCGACGGCCGGGCGGGCGGACGCCCCCGCGCCGGCCCGGACCGCACGATACGGCTCTCACCGCTCGTTCGTCGCTCAGACGGAGTTCCGTGCCTGACCACCCCCTGGGTCGGGCAAGAGCGACCCGCGCTAGCCGGTCTCCTGGCTCACGGGTCATCGCGTGACATGCGCCTTCCCAGGATCGAGATCCCAGTGGCTGCAGCCCGGAAAAACCGGACCACGTGCATGCCGCACTCGCCACTTACAGTTGCAGGGACAGCCTCGGATTCGGCGCCGCCAGTGGCGGCATCCTCACCGTGTTCCCGTTCAGCCCTCTCGGGCGCCAGCGCGAAATCTTCTCGATCCCTTTGAGGGCACCGAGACGGCCCCGCCTACGGGAAGCTCTACTGTAAGGCAATAGGCCTGGGCGTTCCGGCCGCCCGCAGCACGCGTTCGGCCAAGGCGCCGAAGGCGACGCCCAGGACGATCCACAGCACCGCCTGGGTGCCAAGGGCGGCGAGGCGGAAGTTCCACAGGACGATCGCCGGAAATCCCGCCGGCACCTCGTTGATCGCCGGCATCAGCCGCATCAGGCCGGCGGCGAACAGCAGATAGGCGCCGCCGCCCGCCAGCAGGCCGTTGAAAGCCCCGCGCCGTCGCCCGATCCAACCGCCCAGTTGGGTCGCCATCGCCAGCCCGGCGAGCGAAAGGGCGATCATCAGGAAGTAGGCGCCGGTGCGGAACGCGACCGTCTCATGCAGGCCGACGCCCGGCGGCGTCGGCGGATACTTCAGCACCGGCGTGAGGCTGACGGCGACGAAGGCCGCCAGCGCCAACAGCAAGGCGAAGGCCCGCGGGCCGATCTTGGCGAGGCGGCCGTAGGTCAGGGCGAAGACGATGGCGAAGATCCCGCCGACGGCGGCGCCGTAGAGCGCCAGCGCGGTCAGCAGGCCGAAGCTCTTCTGCACCGTCCGGCTGACCAGCTCAGCCTCTTGGCCCGCACCCATGCTCATGGCGTGAGCGTGGGCCCCGGCCTCCTCAAAACTGATGGCGAGATCCACCTGCGGCTCGCCGAAGGCGCGAGCGAACAGAACGGCCAGGATGGCGGCCAGGAGCCCGGCCAGCATCCCGCGAACCAGAAGGTCGCGTGTCATGGAAGACGCCCTGCCTCAGTGGCAGGGGAAGCCCAGCAGGTGGCGGCCGTCGTGGACGAACTCGTGGATGTACATGCCGTCGAACAGCGCCAGCGCGCCCTGCTCGGTGCTGACGAAATAGAGGAAGATCATCGCCAGCAGCATGCCGAAGACCGCCCAGGGCGCGATGTCGCCCAGCGGGATCGCCTGGGTCTCGCCGGCCGGAATGAAAACGTCGTCGGGGAAGAGGGCCGTAGCCGTCATAAGCGCTCCTTCCGGGATTTCGCGTCCCGTCGTGAAAAACCGATCCGAGGAAGGTCTGACTCTCGACACCGCCGGGGCGGCGTCGATTACAGTGGCGCGACCGTGCCGGGCTCTCACCGGCTTCTTCCTCGATCTGCAGCTTCGCACTAAGCCCGATACAGCTGGGCCGTCAACGACAACGGAGGCCGGCCTGGCCACGACCCTGATCCTCTTGTGCCATGCGGCGACGGCTGCGATGCGGCTCGGCGCGTTTCCGGCGCGGGACGACGACCTCGACGCGGGCGGCCTCAAGGGCCCGACGGTCGCGCCGCCGAGAGCCGCGGCCTGGCTGACGAGCCCGGCCCGCGCCGCCCGGCGAACCGCCGCGGTCCTGGCCGTCGAGGCCCAGGTCGACGAGGCGTTGCGCGACATCGACCACGCAGCCTGGGCCGGCCGCAGCTTCGCCGAGATCCAGGCGAGCGACCCCGCGGGCCTTACCGCCTGGATCCGCGACCCTGCCGCCGGGACTCCGGGCGGCGAGCGTCTCGACGACGTGCGCCAGCGACTCGCGCCCTGGCTGGCGGCCCGCGCGCAGGGCTCTTCGCCCCTCGTCGCCATCACCCATCCGATGGTGATCCGCGCGGCGATCGCCACGGCGCTCGACCTGCCGGCGCCCGCCACCTTGCGGATCGACATTGCGCCGCTCTCGGCGGTGACCTTGTCGTTCAACGGCGTCTGGCGGCTGCAGGCGATCCGCCCCGACAAGCGCGACCCGGGCTGAGCGCGCCGCCGTCAGGCGATTGGCCTGCCGGCAAGCGGATGTTCCGAGCTTCGGCCAAGGGTGGGAACGGACACTGGCGCTGCGGCGCCTTGCCGATCCACTGATCGAGGCCGCAGGCCTCGATCACCTGGGGCTGCATTTTGGCAAGCGCCCGGAAAAGTTGTAGTCAAGCTGACGGTTAGCGGATCCCGATTCTTCTGGTGAAACGGCTTCGGGTCAGTGAAAGCTCAGCATGACTAGCATTGTCTCGGTCACCTCAGGCGCCGCCAACGGCAGTTACAGGGCCGGCGACACGGTGGCATTGAGCGTTCAGTTCAGCACTGCCGTAGACGTCGACACCACGGGCGGCACACCGACACTGTCGCTGGACAGCGGCGGGACCGCCACCTACGCCTCCGGAAGCGGCGGCTCGACCCTGACCTTCTCCTACACGGTGGGGGCCGGCCAAACGAGCGCCGACCTGGATTACGCCTCGACCTTGGCCCTGAGCCTGAACGGGGCCGCGATCACCCAAAGCGGAACCGCGACCAGCGCCGTCCTCACCCTGCCGTCGCCGGGTACGGCCGGCTCGCTGGGCGCCAACACGAACATTGTCATCGACACCACGGCGCCTTCAAACACCCCCGCCTCAGCGGCCTTTTCGGCAGATACCGGGACCTCCGCCACCGACTTCATCACCGCCAACGCGCTGCAGACCATCAGCGGCAGCCTGGCAAGTCCTCTGGCGGCGGGGGAAGCGGTTGAGGTCTCGACCGACAATGGCGCAACCTGGCTGACGGTCGTCGCCGCAGGGAGCGCCTGGGCCTCCCCCGTCCCCATCACCCTCACCAGCAGCGACACGCTGCAAGTGCGGGTTGTCGATGCGGCCGGCAATGCGGGCGACCCCTTCGCCCAGGCCTACGTGCTCGACACCACGGCGCCCACGAACACCTCCGCCTCAGCGGCCTTCTCAGCCGATACCGGGGCCTCCGCCTCCGACTTCATCACAACGACCGCCGCGCAGACCATCAGCGGCAGCCTGGCAAGCAATCTGGCGGCGGGGGACGCGGTTGAGGTCTCGACCGACAACGGCGCGTCCTGGCACACGGCCACCGCCACGTCGGGTGACGTCACCTGGTCGTACAACGCCACCCTCACAGGCAGCGATACCCTGAAAGTGCGGGTCGTCGATGCGGCTGGCAACATGGGTGCGGCCTCCGCCCAGGCCTACGTGCTCGACACCACGGCGCCGACAACCACCGTCGCCTCAGTTGCCTTTTCCGCAGACACCGGGGCCTCCGCCTCCGACTTCATCACGAGGACCGCCGCGCAGACCATCAGCGGCACCCTGTCCGCTTCTCTAACGGCGGGCGAAGGGGTCCAGGTCTCGACCGACAACGGCGGGACCTGGCACACGGTAGCCACCGCGCCGGGTGACACCAGCTGGTCCTACGCCACCACCATCACCCAGAACGACACGCTGAACGTCCGGGTCGTCGACACGGCTGGCAATTCGGGCGCCATCTCCGCCCAGGCCTACGAGCTCGACATGCTCGCGCCATCCGGCGCCAGCAGCATCGGCCTGTCCGCCGACACAGGCGCCTCCGCCGGCGACTTCATCACCAACACGTCTGCGCAGACTATCAGCGGCGTGCTGGCCGGCCCCCTGGCGGCAGGCGACCACGCGGAGATTTCCACCGACAACGGGGTCACCTGGGACACAGTCGCCCCGGTGGGAAACGCCTTCTCCTATGCCGCCACGCTGACCGGCAGCGACGTCCTGAAGTTTCGGGTCACCGACCTCGCCGGCAACGAAAGCGTCCTCTCGCAGTCGTATGTGATCAACACGGCGGCGCCCGCCGCACCCGCCACGCCGGACCTGAGCGCGGCGTCTGACACCGGGGCGTCGAGCACCGATAATCTTACCAGCGACGTGACGCCGGTCTTTACCGGCACGAGCGAGGCGAATGCCGCCGTTTCGCTGTTCGACACCGATGGGACAACCGTGCTGGGAACCACGACCGCTGACGGGTCGGGGAACTGGTCGATCACGTCGAGCGCCCTGGCCTACGGCCAACACACCGTCTCGGTTGCGGCGACGGATCTGGCGGGAAATACCTCGGCCCCGAGCGCGGGCCTGGAAGTCACCATCCAGGCCGCCTCGCCTCCGGTCACGCCGCCGCCATCGGTGGTTACCGTCGTTAAGCCGACCGGCTCCCTACTGACCGGCGACGCCACCAACAACGTCATCAACTGGAGCGGCGCCGGCGCTGACACGATCGTGGGCGGAGCCGGCGACGACAGGGTGAGCGGCGGACCGAACAACGACGTCTTGCAGGGCAATACCGGGAGCGACCGCATCTTCTCGGGCATAGGCGCAGACGTAGTGCGCGGCGGTCAGGGGAATGATTTCGTCAATGGCAACCAGGGCAACGACCAGCTTTTCGGCGACCTTGGCAATGACAGCGTCGCCGGTGGCCAGGGCGACGATTTCGTCCGGGGCAACCAGGGCGACGATGTGCTCCTGGGCGACCTCGGCGAGGATGTCGTTTTGGGCGGCCAGGGCAATGACGTCATCTTCGGCGGCGACGGGGCCGACCACCTTTCCGGCGACCTGGGCGATGACGCCCTGACCGGAGGCGCGGGCGCGGACACCTTCAATTTCATCGGCGGGGCGGGCCGCGACGTCATCACGGACTTCAGCCACGCGGAGGGCGATCACATCCTGCTGTCGATAACCCAGGCGGCGGATTTCCAGGTCCTTTCCAGCAAGATGGCCATGGTCGGCGCGAACACGGTGATTACTCTGGACGGCCAGACGATCGTGCTCACCGGGGTGCCGATGAGCAGCCTCACCTCCGGCGACTTCCTGTTCTCTTAGGCTGCAGGAGCAGACCAGCTCGACGTCGGAGAAGGGTCGTTCGCGCCAGTTCGGAGCGGCCCCCCGAAGTCAGGCCGCGAGCCGCCGCTCGGTTGCCTGCCGGGCGTGGGTCAGGGCGGCCGCCGTCCGGATCAGCAAGGGGCCGCCGCAGTAGAGCAGTTCGACGGGGAAGATGACGCGATGCATCCGCGGCTCCAGCGCGGCCAGCGCCGGATGCGCCAGGATGCGCTCGCCCCCGCCCGCGACGCCGACCCGCGCTTCACCCAGCAGGAGGATTTTCGGCGGGTCGGCGAGCAGCCGCTCCAGGGGGACCTTCGCCCATTTCTTTACGCCGTAGCGCGCGGCGACATTCTCGAGGCCGCAGCGCTCCATCATCTCCCCGATCAGGGTTTTCTCGCCGGCGACCAGGCCGCCGCGCTGATAGATCAGCGCCGGAACCGGCGGCGCGCCGGCCGACGGGGCGGCCGCGGCCAAGGCCGCCTCGATCCGGGCGACGAGCGCTTCGGCGCGGGGCTGGCGACCGACCAGCCGGCCGATCTCCCGGATCTGGGCGATGCTGCTGGAGACGCTGTCCGGAACCGGGAATTCCTCGACCCGGTACCCCAGCCCCTTCAACGTGGTTCGGGCGGCCAGCGCCGAGCGCTTGCTGGCGAGCACCAGGTCGGGCTGCAGGCCGACCACTTCCTCGGCGGTCTCATAGGTCACCGGCAGGGTGCGGGCGATCTCCCAGGCCGGCGAATTGAGCGGGTCGCGCGAGCGATAGGTGATCGCCGCGATCTGCCCGCGGTCAGCCACGTGCATCAGGACGGTGTCGAGGCATTGGCCGAGCGAGACCACCCGGCGTGGGGCGACGCCGGCGGCTGCCGGGCCCGCCAGGCCGAGCCCGAACAGGGCGGCGGACGCCGTCCGGCGACTGATCGCGGCGGTCATCTCACTCGCCGACGATCTGGCCGGCCGGCGGAACCCGGACGATGAAGTGGCCCTTCACGCCCTCGGGCCAGCGCCGATAGGGCACGACGCCCTCCTCGCTCTGCAGGTATTCCGCCATGTAGTCGACGAGGGCCTGGGCGGCGTCGGCGGTTGGCTCGAAGCGGCCGAGCACATAGCCGATCTTCCCCGGCGAGCGGACATGCACGGAGCAGTGCTGGCTGCAGTTGAACAGGCAGGGCATCGCCTCGATCGCCATGCCCGCCACCCGCGCGTCGCCCTCCGCCGCCGCGCGCACGGCGGCCGCCAGCAGTGCGCCGCCGCGCACGCCGTCGACGTCCTCCCGCGCCTCGGCCGAGAACCGGCAGGTGCTGCAGACCACCAGGCTGGGGCCGTCCGCGGCGGGCTTGAGCAGGCTCAAAACTCGACCCCGGCCTGGGCCTTCACGCCGCTGCGGAAGGGATGCTTCAGCAGGGTCATCTCGGTGGCGAGGTCCGCCAGCTCGATCAGCGCCGGCGGCGCGTTGCGGCCGGTGACCACCACATGCTTGCCCTCCGGCTTGGCGCGCAGCACCTCCAGCACCTCGTCCAGCGGCAGGTAGTCGTAGCGCAGGACGATGTTCAGCTCGTCGCAGACCACCATGTCCCAATCGGGATCGAGTATGCGGGCCTTGCAGGCCTCCCAGGCCTCGCGGGCGACGGCGATGTCGCGGGCGCGGTCCTGGGTGTCCCAGGTGAAGCCCTCGCCCATCGGCCGGAACTCCACCTGCTCCGGAAAGGCGTCGAACACCACCTTCTCGCCGGTCTGCAGCGCGCCTTTGACGAACTGGATGACGCTGACCCGACGGCCGTGGCCGACCATCCGGCAGACCATGCCGAGCGCGGCGGTCGTCTTGCCCTTGCCGGAGCCGGTGTGAACGATCAGCAGGCCCTTTTCGTCCTGCCGCTCGGCCATCATCTTGTCCCGGGCGGCCTTGATCTTCGCCATCTTGGCGTTGTGCCTGGCGTTCAGCTCGGCCTCGTCGGGCCCCGGCTGATCGGGCGTGGAGGTTTCGGTCATGCGAGGTCTCCCAAGATAAGTTGGCGCAGGGCGTCGGCGGCGCTGTTGGAGCGCGGCCGCCAGAGATTGCGATCGATGGCTTCGAGCAGGCGCTCGGCCATCTCCCGCTGGGCGTCGGGGTTGGCGGCGCGCATGAAGTCGGCGACCGCCGCGTCGGCGACGAAGGCGTCGTAGGCCAGGTCGAAGTGGTGGTCGCGGACCGCACCGGTGGTCGCTGCGAAGGCGAACAAATAGTCGATACTGGCGGCGATCTCGAACGCGCCCTTGTAGCCGTGGCGCATGACCCCGGCGATCCACTTGGGGTTCACCAGCCGGGCGCGGACGACCCGGGCGATCTCGTCCTCCAGGGTGCGGATCACCGGCCGTTCGGGACGTGAATGGTCGTTGTGGTAGACGGCGGGCGCCTCGCCTTTCAGCTCGGTCACCGTCGCCGCCAGCCCGCCCTCGAACTGGTAGTAGTCGTCGCTGTCGAGCAGGTCGTGCTCGCGGTTGTCCTGGTTGTGGATCACCGCGTCCACCTGGGTCAGGCGGCGCTCCAGCAAGGGCCGGGCCGCCTCGCCTTCCGTCCCCGCCCCATAGGCGTAGCCGCCCCAGACCAAGAAGGCCTCGGCGAGGTCGCCGCGGTCGCGCCAGAGCTTTTCGTCGAACATCGCCTGCAGGCCCGCGCCATAGGTGCCGGGCTTGGAGCCGAACACCCGGGCGCCGGCCGCCTCGGTCGCGCCCTCGGCCAAAAAGCGCGCCGCCGCCGGGTTCTCGGTCGGCTCCTCGTCCAGGGCCATGACGGCGCGGGCGGCGGAATCCAGCAGGTCGATCTGCGCCGGAAAGGCGTCGCGGAAGAAGCCGGAGATGCGCAGGGTCACGTCGACCCGCGGCCGCCCGAGCATCACCAGCGGCAGGACCTCGAAGCCGGTCACCCGACCGGTCGCCGGTTCCCAGGTCGGCCGCGCGCCCATCAGCGCCAGGGCCTGGGCGATGTCGTCGCCGCCGGTGCGCATGTTGGCGGTGCCCCAGGCCGACAGCACCACGGCCTTCGGATAGTCGCCGAAGCGCTGCAGGTGGTCCTCGACCAACAGCTGGGCCGAGGCCCAGCCGAGCCGCCAGGCGGTGGGGGTCGGCGCCGAGCGGCTGTCGATCGAGTAGAAGTTGCGGCCGGTGGGCAGCACGTCCGGACGGCCGCGGGTCGGCGCGCCGGAGGGCCCAGGCGTCACGAAACGCCCGTCCAGTCCGCGCAGCAGGGCGTCGATCTCGGCCGCGCCGCAACGGTCCACGCGCGGCCCCAGATCCTCCGCCACCTGGGCCATGACCTGGGCGGTGGCGGGCATGCCCGCCGGGACCGCCTCGCCCGCGACCAGGCGCGCGGCGAGCTGCTCCAGCCGCTCGACCGTGTCGCCGACGGTGCGCCAGGGGGCGTCGTCCGCTGCGGTCAGCAGGCTGGGACGGGCCTGGGTCCACCGATCCCCCAGCTGGCAGTCGAGGGGGTCGAACGCCAGCCCCAGGTCCTGCGCCATCGCCCGCAGCAACGAGGCGCCGTCGACGCCCCGCGGCGAGCGGGCCAGGGCCAGCACGAGGTCGTCGCGCAACCGGCCTTCCGGGGCGCGGCCGAAGACGTGCAGGCCGTCGCGGATCTGCAGTTCCTTGAGCTCGCAGAGGTAGTTGTCCAGCGCCGACAGCGCCTGGTCCTCGTCGCCCAGGTCCATGCCGCAATCCACGTCCAGGCCCTGACTGGCGGCCAGCGCCAGGATCTCGCCGCGCAGCGGCTTCAGCCGGCGCGGGTCGAGGCCGGCGGCCTCGTAGTATTCGTCGACCAGGGCTTCGAGGGTCTTCAGCGGCCCATAGGTCTCGGCCCGGGTCAGCGGCGGCGTCAGATGATCGAGGATCACCGCGCCGATCCGCCGCTTGGCCTGGGTCCCTTCGCCGGGATCGTTGACGATGAAGGGGTAGAGCTGCGGCGTCGCACCGGCGATCGCCTGCGGGAAACAGGCCTCGGACAGCGCCAGGGCCTTGCCCGGCAGCCACTCCAGATTGCCGTGCTTGCCGACGTGGATGATGGCGTGGGCGGCGAACGCGCGCCGCAGCCAGATGTAGAAGGCCAGGTAGCCGTGCGGCGGGACGAGGTCCGGGTCGTGATAGCTGGCCTTCGGGTTGATGTTGTAGCCGCGCGCCGGCTGCACCCCGACGACCGCCTCGCCGAAGCGGTGCAGCGGCAGCCGGAACCCGCCGGCGTCGGCGGCGAACATCGGGTCGCGCTCCGGCGACCCCCAGCGCTCGACCGTCGCCTCGCGCACCTCCGGGGCCAGGGCCGCGAACGCCGCCAGATAGTCGGCCAGGGCCAGGACCGGCTCGCCGCCCTCGCCGCTGCGGCGCGCATTGGTCACCCCCGCCCGCAGGCGATCCATCAGCGCCGCGGAGTCCGGCGGCAGTTCGCCCACCGCATAGCCCTCGGCCGCCATCGCCTGCAGGATCGTCATCACGCTCTGCGGGGTGTCGAGGCCGACGCCGTTGCCCAGCCGTGAATCCCGGTTGGGGTAGTTGGCCAGTACCAGCGCCACCCGGCGCGCGCCGGCCGGCGTCCGCCGCAGCTCCGCCCAGCCCTTGGCGAGGTCGGCGGCGAAGGCGATGCGGTCTGGCGCCGGCTCATGGACGATGACGTCGCATTCGGTGCGCGGATCGAACTTCGACGACGACTTGAACGCCGTCACCCCGGCCAGGACCCGGCCGTCGACTTCGGGCAGCGCCACGTTCATGGCCAGGTCCCGCGCGCCCAGCCCGCGCAGGCTGGCCTGCCACGCCGCCCGGTCGGTGGCCCCGAAGACGACCTGCAGCACCACGGCGTCGGCGGCCTCCAGCGCGCTCGGCCGGCGCTGGTCGCCTGGTGACGACACCGCGAACGAGGTGGCGTTGAGCACCACGTCCGGCCGGGCGAGCGCGAAGACCTGGCCGATCAGGGCCGCGGCGAAGTCGTTCTTCAGGCTCTGGACGAAGATCGGGGCCACGTCGAAGCCGCGCGCGACCAGGGCGGCGATGTGCGCGTCCACCGCCTGGGTGGCGCCCGAGACCACCAGCGCCCGGTAGAAGGTCAGCGCCGCCTTCGGCCGGTCCGGCGACCAGCGCGCGGTCAGGCTGGCGAGGTCGGTGACCCGCTCGCCGGGCCAATAGAGGCCGGCGTCCAGCAAAGGCGCCGGCTCGGCCCAGGGCCCCGCCTGCCGACCGATCAGGCCGGCGGCGTAGAGCAGGAAGTTGCGGGCGTTGCCGACGCCGCCCTGCCGCAGATAGTCCAGCGCGCGTGCGTGGACCCCCGGCGGGGCCAGCGACATGTCGGCGCCCTCGGCGTTGTCGCCGTCGTCCAGCAGCGCCACGAAGATCGCGCCCGACTGCCGGCAGGCCGCCTGGATCTCGTCGAGGCCGTAGGGCCAGTAAGCCCGCCCGCCCAGCAGCCGCACGCAGACGAATTTCGCCTTGGCGACGACCGCCTCGACGTAGAGGTCGACCGACAGCGGATGCTTCAGGCGCAGCAGATTGGCCAGCCGGACCCGGCCGGCCGCCGCCGGAAGGTCCGCCGCCGCCTGCGACAGGCAGGCGAGGTCGCTGTCGGCGGACGACAGGATGACGATCTCCCCGGGGCTCTGCCCCAGGTCGACCGCCTCCTCGCCGTCGAGGACCGCGCCCGGCTGGACCGCCAGCAGGTGCATCAGCCAAGCGCCGCGAGGACCAGGGGGCCGACCGCTGCGCGATCCAGCCCCTTCTCGCCGATCACCACCAGCGACGAGGCGCGAGCCTCGTCGGCGCGCCACGGCCGGTCGTAATAGGTCTGGATGCGCGGCCCCACGGCCTGGACGATCAGCCGGGCGGCCTTGCCGGCGACGGCCACGACCCCCTTGAGCCGCAGGACGTCGTGGGCTTCGAGGGTCGTGCGCAGGTCGGCGGTCAAGGCCTCGACATCGGCGACCGCGCCGCCCCGGACCACGAAGCTGTCGAAGTCGTCGTGATCGTGATCGGCCTCGCTCTCGTGATGGGAGTGGCGCGAGTCGAGATCGTCCTCGGCGCCGACGCCGAGGCCCAGCAGGATCGCCGGATCGATCTGCGCCTGGCTGGCGTGGATGATCTTCACCCCCGGCCGCAGGTGCTCACGCAGGCTGTCTTCCACCCGGGCGAGCGTCGGCCGATCGACGAGGTCGGTCTTGTTGAGGATCACCAGGTCGGCGCAGCCCAGCTGGTCCTCGAACAGCTCCTCGAGCGGCGTGTCGTGATCCAGCGTCGGATCGGCCTCGCGGGCCTTGGCCAGCGCCGCCGGGTCCGGCGCGAACCGGCCCTTGGCGACCGCCTCGGCGTCGACCATGGCGATCACCCCGTCGACCGTCGAACGGGTCCGCACCTCCGGCCAGGTGAAGGCCTTCACCAGCGGCTTCGGCAGGGCGAGCCCCGAGGTCTCGATCAGGATGTGCTGCGGCGGGTTCGGCCGATCGATCAGCTTCTGCAGCGTCGGCAGGAAGTCGTCCGCTACCGTGCAGCAGATGCAGCCGTTGGCCAGCTCGAGGATGTCGTCGTCCTCGCAGCCCTCGACCCCGCAGCCGCGCAGGATCTCGCCGTCGATCCCGACATCGCCGAACTCGTTGACCACGACCGCCAGCCGCTGGCCGCCGGCGTTCTGCAGCAGGTGGCGGATCAGCGTGGTCTTGCCCGTACCGAGGAAGCCGGTGACGACGGTGGTGGGTATTCTGGCCATGGTCTCTCGCCTCTGCAGGGCGGAGGGCATGACGGCGCGCGAGCGTAGCCGCCCGCGGAAAATGGGGCGTCCGCCATCGAGCCGCGCTGGCGCCCACCGCGCCGTTGCGTCGTCGCCGTCGAGGTCGGTCTCCTGGCTTTCGCCCTACGTCGCAGCGCCTTCCCAGGACCGAAATCCCAGTGGCGTCATGCTGCGACGATCGTTGGACGATCACAGTTGCGGGGGCAGCTGCGGAATTGGCCCGAATGGACCGCACCGCATTCCCGGAAGCTCGCGCTTCCAAACCTCGATGACGGAATTAGCCCTAGGCCGCGGCGCGACTGAAGGTCAAGGCTGCCGTCAGGAGCCGCGATCAGGTCGCTGCGGCTCGCGCCGCCGGAGCGCCACCGGTGACTCGCGATCCGCATGGCGTGGCCGAGCCGCGATAGATGTAGCCGCCCAGGCTCGGCCGCGGGCCCATGTAATCGGCGTGGAGCTGGTCGACCGCGAAGCCGGCCGCCTCGACCAGGGCGGGAATGTCGCGGGTCAGATGGCAGCCGCCGAACAGCCGCTTCCAGGTCGGCTCGATGCGCGCCTGCCGCTGGAACAGCACCGGGTCGGGCGAGCGGCCGTGCTCGCAGAACAGCAGCCGTCCTTCGGGCCGCAGCACCCGGTGCGCCTCGCGCAAGGCTCCGGCCACGTCAGGGATGGTGCACAGCGTGAAGGTGACCACGACCGTGTCCACGCTGCGATCGGCGAGCGAGACGGCCTCGGCGGATTCCGCCAGCACGGCCACCGGGATCGGCGACTGGTCCGCGCGCCGGCGCGCCTTGGCCCGCATGGCCGCCTCCGGCTCCAGGCCATAGACCTTGCTGACCTTGCCGGCATCGTAGAGCGGCAGGTTCAGGCCCGACCCGAGACCGAGTTCGAGCACCACGCCCTCGGCCCGCGGCACGACCGCACGGCGCAGCTCGGTGATCGGCCTCATGCCGCAGCCGCAGCTGATCACCGTCGGGAGGATGAAGCGCGAGTAGAAACCCATTTTCAGATCCCGATGCCGGACGTCCGGAGCTGCGCGCCGGTGCTCAATCGATCTCGAAGTGCTCCATGACGCCGCCCGTCGAGAAGGGGGCGAACAGCTCGCGGAAGGGGCCGATAACCTCGCTCTGGCTGAAGGCGACGTGCGCCTCCATCTTCGTCCACTCGACCAGCAGGATGAACTTGTCGGGATTTTCCACGCCCCGACCGAAGCGGACCGATTCAACGCCCGGGAAGCTGGCGAGCATCGGCAGTCCGCGTTCGTTCATCGCCGCGATGAACCCTTCCGCCTGCCCTTCGCGGATCGTGATCTCAGAGCGCTCAACCAACATGCGACGTCTCCTGTCTGTACGGCTCGGCCGCGGTGCGGGCGAGTTCGCGCGGAGTATGACCGGACGGGCGGCAAGTTCGAGCTCTACTTCTGATCACGGGCTGAGCCTCAGTCGCGCTTGCGAAGCTGCGCGCTCGGGCAGCCGCCCGGGCCGATGATCCGGCAGACGAAGGCCCCGCGCCGGCGGCCCAGGGTGTCAATCCGGTTGAGCGCGTCGTCCGGCGTGGATGGCCCGACGGCGATGCGGATGCGGCCGTCGGCGTCGCGCCGGGCGTTGCGGTCGTGCGCGCCCGGCGTCTGCAGGTGCTCGTACCAGTAGTTGTAGGCGTGCAGCGACCAGTAGCCGCCGATGTCCTCCGGCATCGTCACTTCCAGCCATTCGTCCTCGGCCAGGTCGAAGCCGCCGAGGAAATAGCGGGTGTCGGCGTCGCCCTGCACCGTCTCGGTCAGTTCGGGCGGGGCGACATCGAGCCGGTTGGCCAGCGCGCGGGCCGCCGCCGTCCACTTCAGATACTCGCGCACCGCATTGCCGAGCGAGCGCGCGACGAACTGCAGCGCCGCGTCGGCGCCGCCGCCCATCAAGGCCAGGCCCCGCGCCGGCGGCCCGCCGGTCAGCGACAGGCTGGCGGGCGGGCTGTCGTCACGGTGCAGCACCCGGATCAGCTGGATCCGGGTCTCCGGCGTCAGCGCCAGGCCGCCCGGCCCGGCGTCCGCCGCGATCTCGAGCCCGAAGCCGCCGTCGGCCCCGCAGTCGCCCGGCTCGAAGGCGGCGTAGCCGGCGATCAGCGGCGCGCCGTTCGGCCCCACCGTGTAGAGCCCGACGCCGACCCGCTCCGAGCCGTTCAGCCGCCCCTCCAGCCGATAGCGGCCGGCCGGATCGACCGGGGCGTGGAACATCAGGTAGTCGGGATTGGGCCCGCCATAGACCGGCAGGGCGCGCGCCAGTCCGTGGCTGCGGAACTGGTGGCCCAACACCGCCCCGCCGAGCCCGGCGGCGAGCACGCGGGCGACATAGGCCTCGCCCTCGGCGGCGGTCGCGGCGTCCGGCGCCTGGGCGCAGACCAGCGTACGCGCTTCGGCGACGGCGGCGTTCAACCCCTCCCAGCCGGTCATCCCGCGGCTCCGATCCGCGCCAGGCCGTCGCGCTCGCTGGGGATCGCGAAGCGGCGGATGTAGTCGCCGAACTGCTCGGCCACCACGCTGGCGTCGAGGCCGTACTGCTCGAGCGAGTATTCATTGCGGCCGCGGGCGTTCTTCGGGTTCGCGGCGTGCCAGTCGCCGACGGTCTTGGCGACGTCGTCGGGCGTCCCGATGCCGAGGCCCTGGTGGATCTTCCGCATCTCGCCGACCGGGTCGGCCACCAGCGCATAATAGTCGACATGCACCACCCGGCGTCCCTCGGGTTGGGCGTCGAAGGCCATGATGCGGTCGATGTGGCGGCTGACGAAGTGCAGCATGTCGCGCCCGACCTGGTGCATGTCGACGGGGCCTGCGGCGCGCATGCCGCGCAGGTTGAAGGTCATCTTCGAGATCGAGGCCAGGGTCTGCAGCGGATCGCGGTGGGTCATCACGAACCGCGCGTCGGGATAGACCTGCAGGATCTCGTTCATCCCGATCACGTGGTTCGGGTATTTCAGCGCCCAGGGCCTCGGCTCCGAACGCCATTGCAGCAACTGCAGCTGCCGCTTGTGGATGCGGTAGGTCTGCGCCAGGTCGAGCTCGTCCAGCAGGTAGTCGAAGTATTCCGGCACGCGGTAGAGGTTGTGCAGCCCCGCCGCGCCGAAGCTCTGCTCCATGAAGGCGTGGCATTCGTCGGAGCCGTCCTCGTCGTAGAGGTGCAGCGCCTCGAAGCCCTCGAAGTGGCCGCGCTTCTTCTGGATCTCCCGCCACGCCTCGCGCCGCGCCTCGACCGACGCCGGATCGAAGCCCGGCGGCGGCGACGGCATCATCGACTCCCAGGTGCGGATCAGCCGGAACCGGCGGTCGCGGTCGAACAGGTACTGAAAGTAGGTCGTGCCGGACCGCGGCAGGCCCATCAGGAACACCGGCGCCGCGATCGGCTCGTCGGCGATCTCGGGATGGTCGCGCAGCCACTTCAAGCCTTCCAGCCGATTGACCGTGTCGTTCTGCAGCATGGTGCGGATCATCTCCGCGCCTTCCGGCGAGGCCGGAAAGTCGCGGTTGAGCGAGGCGATCAGCCGCTCGAGGTTGCCGCGCACGCCGGCGTCGGTGTCGGCGACGCCGACCTTGGCTTCGGCTTCGGCGATGATGGCTGCGGCGTCCAGCATGACGTTCTCCCTGGTGTTTCGCCGTCGGCTTGCGGGCGGCCTGCGGCTTGTCGCTCAATCTATATTCCGCTATATTCGGAAAATGTCGAACATGTCAAAGCCCGCGGCGGCGGACGAACAGAGACGCTTCATCGACGACGTCTCGGCCATCCTCGTGCCGTGGGGCATGCAGCCTACGCTCGCCAATCTCTACGCCTACCTGCTGCTCAACCCGGAGCCGGTCGGGCTCGACACCATCGTCGCCGACCTGGGCATGGCCAAGAGCAGCGCCAGCGTCGCCGCCCGCACGCTGGAGACCTATGGCCTCGCGCGCCGGCACGGCGAACGTGGCAGCAAGCGCGTGCGCTACGGCGCGTCGGACAGCTACTCGGGCTTCCTCGTCGCGCAGGCGACGCTGATGGGCGACCTCGGCCGGTTGATCGAGGGCCGGGCCGCCGGCGTCGCGGAGGACGAGACGCTGCGGCGCCTGCGCTACCTCGCCTCCTTCTATCGCAAGATGGAGGCGACGATCGTCGGGCGAGTCCGCGAGCTTTCCGACGAATTCGTCCGATCGGGGCCCGACGAGGAGCTGAGATGATCGCGCCCTTCCGCAGGGAAGAGCCGGAGTCCTAAGCGCTTCAGCCGCGCAGGCGCATCGCGTAGGACGGATCGCTGCGGTCGCGGGCGCCGCCGCGGCCGCCCAAGCCCGGCGGGCTGGGAGCGACCGGATCGGTCCGGCTGAAATCGAGCAGCATGATGCGCTTGGCGATCCGCCACTCGCCATCGCGCCGCTCCATGCGGTCGATGTAGCGGCCCGACGCCACGAAATCGCGTTCCGGCCCGAGCTCATCGGCGGCGATGCGGTGCGAAGAGGTCGTGTAGTGCTCGGCCCAGGCGAGGTCGCCCTCGACCTCGACCAACTGATTGCCGGTGTTGTGCCAGGTCACCGTGAACTGGCCGAGGATCGAGCGACCGAGGGCGATGAAGGCCTCGACGTCGAGCGGCTCGTGCAGCTCGATCACCGCGTCCGGATGAAAGCAGCTGCGCATCAGCTCCTCATCGCGGCGATCGTTGGCCCGGCAATAGCGGATGTGCACATCCTTGATCGCCGCTTCGGCCAGGAGCTCGTCGACAGTCTTGGGCATGGAGCCGCTCCTGCGCAGTGATCGGGACGCAATATGGCCGGTGAAGTTTGCGCGGTAACCTGAATATCGGCGCAGACCCGCAGATTCCGCCGAGGTTCGGCCCTCGCCGCCCGGCAGGCGACGACCAGCGCGTTGCTGGTCGTCGCGCGCACGGGCCCCGGGCTTAGCCCGCGAAGATCCAGCCGTCGGACAGGCTCGACAGCTGGACGTTGACCAGCACCAGCCGATCGCCGCCGGAGAGGTCGACGACCGTGTCGCCGCCGACCTGGCTCGTGCTGTAGGCCTGACCCGTCTGGAGCTGCACCCGGTCGCCGTCGGCGATACGGAAGTCCAGCACGCGGTCCTCCCCGGCGCCGGCGAAGACGTGGAAGGTGTCCACGCCCTGCCCGCCGGTGAGGGTGTCGTTGCCGCGGTCGCCGGACAGCCAGTCGTTCCCGGCGCCGCCGTCGAGGACGTCGTCGGCCTGGCCGCCGCGGACGAAATCCGCGCCGTCGCCGCCGGAGACGGTGTCCGCCCCCATGTTGCCGTTCAGGATGTCGCCGCCGGCGTCGCCGAACAGCTGGTCCTGGTCCTTGCCGCCGAGCACCCAGTCGTCGCCGGCGCCGCCGCGGACCGTGTCGTCGCCGACATTGCCGTGGGCGTTGTCGAAGCCGGAGCCGCCGAGCACGAGGTCGTTTCCGTCCTCGCCGCGCAGGTAGTTGGCGCCCTCGCCGCCCTCGACCCGGTCGTCGCCCAGGCCGCCCATGACGGTGTCGTCGCCGGCGTCGCCGAACAGCTGGTCGGCCCCGTCGTCGCCGAAAACGCGGTCATTGTCGCGGCCGCCGAGCAGGGTGTCGGCCCCCGCTCCGCCGGAGAGGCTGTCGGCGCCGGCGTTGCCGTGCACCCAGTCGTCGCCGGCGCCGCTGGTCACCGTGTCGCCGCCCTCGCCGGCCGCGAAGTGGTCAGCCGAGCCGCCGAGATTGGCCACGTCGGCGGCGGCGGTGCCGCTGGTGCCGCTGGTGATGATCGAGGAGCCGCCGCCGCCGCCGGTTCCCGCGCCGCCGGTCCCGCCGCCGCTGCTGGAGCCGTCGGTCACGGTGAAGGTCAGGGTGTTGGCGGTGGCGTCCTGGTTGGAGCCCCAGCCGACGACGCCGTCATCGCGCACCTGGAAGGTGAAGGCGCTCGAGCCGACGCCGTCCGGCAGGAACACCAGGAGGCCCGCGGCGATGTCCTCGGCGCTGACCACCTGGCCGGCGGTCACCGGGACCTGGTCGAGGGTGAGCTCGCCGGTCGTCGGCAGGGTGGTGATCCTGACCGCGTCGAAGGCGTCGCCCTGGCTGTCGCTGAAGCCGAAATGGCTGGCCGCGAGAACCTGCGCCACGCCGGCGGTGATCGTCCGGGTGGCGTCGGCGCCGGAGGGGGCCAGGTTCTGGCCGAACGAGCCATTGGCGAAGGTCAGCACCTCGATCCCGGTCAGGCGATCGACGCCGTCGGCCCCGGAGACCTGCAGCACGCCGCCGCCCAGGTCGCTGACGACATAGTCGGTGCTGTCGCCCGAGAACCGGGCGACGTCCGCCGTCCCCGCGCCGCCGTCCAGGGTGTCATTGCCCAGGCCGCCGATCAGGACGTCGTTGTCCGCCCCGCCCGCCAGCGTGTCGTCGCCGTCGCCGCCGTCCAGCAGGTCGTCGGCCAGGCCGCCGAGCAAGGTGTCAGCGCCGCCCAGCCCCTGTGCGTCGACCGACTCGATCGAGGTCACGCCGCTGGCGTCGAAGGTGTTGGCCAGCCCCGAGCCGACATAGTGGACGGTGTCGCCCGCCAGGCCGGTCCCCGACAGGTCGCCGCTGATCACCACCCGCTCGCCGTTGATGAACAGGTCCTCGACGCCGGTGATGGTGAGGTCGGTATTCCCGTCGCCATCGACGTCCAGGATGAGCGCCGAACCGTCGGGGCTTGCTTTGACCGTCGGCGTGCCGACCAGCACGGCCGGGGTGGTCACGTTGACGACGTCGACGCCGGCGCCGCCGTCGACCGTGTCGGCCGGGCTGTCCGGATCCCAGGCGAACTCGTCGCCGCCCGCGCCGCCGACGATCATCGGCAGCGGCAGGAAGCCCAGGTTGTGCGCGCTGAGCTGCAGGCTGCTGGTGTTCTCCAGCCGCACCAGCGTCGACCAGGCGTCGCCGCCGCCGTCGGCGTCGAACTCGATGACGGTGGCCGCGCCGTCCTGCACCAGCCGCAGGTGGCCAGTCTCGAACGGATTCCCGTCGGCGGCGCTGTCCCAGCCGTCCAGCCGGGCGGCGAGCATGGCCTCCATGTCGAGCACGTCGCCGTTCGGACCGCCCTGGAAGTCGGTCACGACCAGGCCGCCGCGCATCGCCGCGTTCAGCCGCAGCACGTCGGCCCCTTCGCCGAGGCTCACCCGGGCGGACTGGCCCGCCTGGGTGTTGAGCAGGACCAGGTCGCCGCCGCCGCCGCCGCTGACGGTGTCGGAACCGGAGCCGGCGTCGATGGTGTCGTCGCCGCCGCCGGCGACTTCGACCAGCGCGATCGGGCCGGAGCCGCCGTCGGCCACGGCCATTCGGCCGTCGCCGCTCAGCAGGTCAGCGCCGGCGCCGCCGACCAGGGAGTCGTCGCCGAGGTCGCCGGCCAGCAGATCGCCGTCCGCGGTCGCGGTCAGGGTGTCGTTGTGCGTCGAGCCGGACAGGTTCTCGAAGCCGCTGAAGGTCATCACGCCCTGCAGCGTGTCGCGGCCGACGCCCTGGTCGAGCAGCGAAACCTCGACGCCGCCCGCCGCCCCGCGGAACGAGAGCGTATCGACGCCCGCGCCGCCATCGAGCGAGTTCGCCCCCGAGCCGAGCTCGATGAGGTCGTCGCCGCCAGCGCCCGACAGGGTGTCGCCGCCGCCGCCGCCAGCCAGCCAGTTGCCATTGGCGTCGCCGGTCAGCCGGTCGCCGGCCGTACCGCCGATCACGTGCTCGATGTTGAGCAGGGTGTCGAGGCCCTGGCCGGTGGTCTGGGCGGTGGTCACGCCCAGGTCGACGGTGATGGCCGCCGAGCCGCTAAAGTCCGCGGTGTCGAAGCCGGCGCCGCCGTCGAGCCGGTCGTCGCCCGCCCCGCCGGTCAGCCGGTCGTCGTCCGCCCCGCCCGACAAGGCGTCGTCGCCGTCGCCGCCGTTAAGCAGGTCGCGACCGGCTCCGCCGGTCAGCGCGTCATTCCCCTCACGGCCGTCCAGGCTGTCCGCGCCGGCCCCGCCCGCGAGGCTGTTGGCCCCGCTGTCGCCGCGCAGCGTGTCGTTGAACGCCGAGCCCGAGAGATGTTCGACGCCCGAAAGGGTGTCCGCGCCGTCGCCCGTGGCGGTCCCCGCCAGCAGATCACCCGTGACGCCGACGGACGCGGCGTCATAGGCCGCGATGTCGGCCCCCGCACCGCCGACCAGGGAGTCGCCGCCAAGCCCGCCGGTCAGCAGATCGTTCCCGCCGCCGCCGATCAGGGTGTCGCCCCCGTCGCCGCCGCTCAGGCTGTCATTGCCGGAGACGCCGGTGTCGTTGGTGACGGTGATCGCGCCGCCGTCGCCCGGCCGCGCCACGTCGATGGCCCCGTCGCCCAGCAGCAGGTCGTTGCCGCCGCCGCCAGCCAGGCTGTCGCCGCCGGCGGCGCCCGCCAGCACGTTGGCCGCGGCGTTGCCGCTCAGGCTGTCGCCAAGCAGCGTCCCCGACAGCCGCTCGACCCCGCTGAAGGTCATCAGGCCCTGGCCGGTGGTCTGCGCGCCCAGCACCGCGAGCGAGACATTGACCGCCCCGGCCGCCGTCAGCGCCACGGCGTCCTCGCCGGCGCCGCCGACCAGGGTGTGGGCGCCCGCGCCGACCGTCAGCAGGTCGTCGCCGGCGGCGCCGTTCAGCGAGTCCGCCGCGCCGCCGGCGCCCCACAGCCAGTTGGCCGCGGCGTCGCCGGTCAGGGTGTCCGAGCCGGCCGTGCCGGTGAGGTACTCGACGTTGCTGATCGTCTTCGACCCGGCGCCGGTGTTCTGCGCGCCGGAGAGCCCGAGGTTGACGTTGACCGGGGTCGCGCCAGTGAAGACGAGCCGGTCAACGCCCGCGCCGCCGTCCACCACGTCCGCGCCCGCGCCGGGCGTCAGCAGGTCATCACCGCCGCCGCCGCGCAGGGTGTCCGCCCCGGCGAAGCCGCTGAGCGTGTCATCGCCGCCCAGCCCGTCGAGCAGGTCGTCGCCGACTCCGCCCGGCAGCAGGTCGGCCACCTCGGTGCCTTCGTTCTCGACCGGCTCGGTCGGGAACAGGAAGTCGCCCGCCGTCAGGCCGGTGACGCCGACCAGGGTCGTGGTGTGCGTCGTCCCGCCGTACGGGATGCTGAGCACCGTGTCGCCGCCGACCACCGAGAGGTAGGGCTGCAGGCTGGCGAAGCCGTCGAAGCCGTAGTCCGACAGATCGAGCTTGTCGGTCCCTTTGACGAAGTCGGTGATCCGGTCGTGGCCCTCCGACAGCTCGAAGGTGTCCGCTCCGGCCCCGCCGGTCAGCACGTCGTCGCCGTCCTCGCCGTCGAGGTCATCGGCGCGCGAGGTGCCGATGATGGTGTCGTTGGCGTCGGACCCGGTGATCGCGAAGTTGATCGGCGCACCGCCCTCGAAGGCCACACCCGACAGGTCGACCGCCTCGTGGTCAGACGCGTCAACCTCCAGGGTCACCTGGCCCCCCGGCCCACGCACGGTGGTGAAGTCGAAGGCGCTGGCGCGCATCGTCAGCGCCGCCGGCTGCGCCACCACGGTGTTGCCGCCCGCCGTCGTACTGAACGCCGGCAGGAAGGCCAGGCCTTCGACGCTCGTCAGCTCGCCGCGGAAGGTCACCGGGCCTGCGAACTGCAGGTAGTCGACCCCGGCGCCGCCGTCGAACACGCTCCCGGCGAAGTCGCCATACAGCTGACTGCCGTTCAGGATCAGGTTGTTGGCGGTCAGCGTGTCGGCGCCGTCGCCGCCCCGCAGTGTGTCGACGCCCGACAAGCCACTATGCTGCAGCAGGTCGTTGCCGTCCCCGCCCTCCAGCAGGTCGTTGCCGACCGCGCCTTGCAGTGTGTCGTCGCCGCCGCCGCCTTGCAAGATGTCGTGGCCTAGCTCGCCCATCAGCGAGTCAGCGCCCTCGCCGCCCAGCAGCAGGTCGTCGCCCTGGCCGCCCGACAGGGTGTCGGCGCCGCCCTGGCCGTCCAGCGTGTCGGCGCCGACCGTGCCGGTCAGCAGGTTGTTGGCGTTCGGGTTGAAGGTGGTGGGGGCGAAGCCGCCGAAGTTGTCGGCCGTGAGCTGGGCGGCCGTGGTGTTCGGCAGCGTCGCCAGGGTGACGAAACCGTTGCCCCCACCGTCGGCGTCGAACTGCAGCTGAGTGTCAGCGCCGTTCTGCAGCAGGCGCAGGTGGCCGGTCGTAAACGGATTGCCCCCCGGAGCTAGGCCGCCGGCCTTCGCAGCCAGGAACGCCGCCAGATCGAACCGGTCACCGCCGACGCCCGCGGTGAAGTCGGTGACGACGAGGTCGCCGGCGAAGCTCGCAGTGGGCGCGATGACGTCGGCCCCGTCGCCCAGGCTGACCAGGTCGCCGCCGCCCGCGGTCTCGACGCGGTCCGCGCCGCTCCCAGCGGTGATGGTGTCGGCGCCGGCGTCACCGCTCAGCGAATCCGCACCGTCGCCGCCCTGCAGCTGATCGGCGCCGTCGCCGCCGCGCAGCGTGTCATCGCCGGCGAAGCCCAGCAGGGTGTCATTGCCACCGAGGCCTTGGAGCAGGTCCGCGACCGGACCGCCCGGCAGCAGGTCCGCAGTCTCGCTGCCTTCGTTGTCGACCGGCTCGGTCGGGAACAGGAAGTCGCCGGCCGTCAGACCGGTGACGCCGACGAGGGTCGTCGTGTGCGTCGCCCCGCCATAGGTGATGGTCAGCACCGTGTCGCCGCCCGTCTCCAAGAGATAGGGCTGCAGGCTGGCGAAGCCGTCAAAGCCGTAGTCCGACAGGTCGAACTTGTCGGTTCCCTTGGCGAAGTCGGTGATCCGGTCATGCCCCCCCGACAGCTCGAAGGTGTCCGCGCCGCCGCCGCCGGTCAGCACGTCGTCGCCGTCCTCGCCGCTGAGGTCGTCGCCACGGGACGTGCCGATGATCGTGTCGTTCTCGTCCGAGCCGGTGACCGTGAAGACGATCGGCGCGCCGTTCTCGAACGCCACGCCCGACAGGTCGACCGCCTCGTGGTCAGAGGCGTCGACCTCCAGGGTCACCTGGCCGCCCGGCCCGCGAACCGTGGTGAAGTCGAAGGCTGCAGCGCGCATCGTCAGCGACGCCGGCTGGGCGACCACGTTTGCGCCGTTCGCTGTCGTGCTGAACGCCGGCAGGAACGCCAGCCCTTCGACGTTCGTCACCGTGCCGTGGAAGGTCACGGGGCCGGCGACCTGCAGGTAGTCGACGCCGTCGCCGCCGTCGAACACGCTGCCGGCGAAGTCGCCGTACATCGGGGCACCGTTGACGATCAGGTTGTTGGCGGTGAGCGTGTCGTTGCCGTCCCCGCCCCGCAGGGTGTCCGCCCCGCTCTGGCCTGCGTGCTGTAGGAGGTCATTGCCGCCCTCGCCCTGCAGCAGGTCGTCGCCGGCGGCGCCCATTAGGGTGTCGTTGCCAACGCCCCCGGCGAGGGTGTCTGAACCGAAGTCGCCGCTCAGCGAATCCGCGCCGTCGCCGCCCTGCAGCTGATCAGCGCCGTCGCCGCCGCGCAGCGTGTCATCGCCGGCGAAGCCCAGCAGGGTGTCATTGCCGCCGAGGCCTTGGAGCAGGTCCGCGACCGGACCGCCCGGCAGCAGGTCCGCAGTCTCGCTGCCTTCGTTGTCCACCGCCTCCGTCGCGAACAGGAAGTCGTCCGCCGACATCCCGGTCACAGCGACAAAGGTCGTCGTGTTGGTGATCCCGCCGAAGGTCAGGGTGAGGACCGTGTTACCGCCGGTCTCCGACAGGTAGGGCTGCAGGTTGGCGAACGTGTCGAAGCCGTAGTCCGACAGGTCGAACTTGTCTGTTCCCTTGGCGAAGTCGGTGATCTCGTCCTGGCCCTCGGAGAGCTCGAAGGTGTCCGCTCCGCCGCCGCCAGTCAGCACGTCGTCGCCGTCCTCGCCGTCGAGGTCGTCGCCGCGCGAGGTGCCGGTGATCGTGTCGTCGCCGTCAGAGCCGGCGACCTCGAAGCTGACGTTGGCGCCGCCCTCGAACACCACGCCGCTGAGGTCGACGGCCTCGTCGTCGGCGGCGTCGACCTCGAGGATCACCGCGCCGATCCCGCGGAGCGTCACCCCGTCGCCGTTGAAATTGAAGTCGAAGTCGCTGGCGCGCATCGTCAGCACCGGCTGGCCGGCGGCGATGGTGTTGGGCCCCGCCAGGGTGCTGAACGGCGGCACGAAGGCGATGCCCTCCATGTCCTCCAGTTCGCCGCGGAAGGTCACCGGACCGCCGACGCCGAGGTAGTCGACCCCGGCGCCGCCGTCGAAGACGCTGCCGGTGAAGTCGCCGGGCAGCAGGTTTCCGTTCACCGTCAGCCTCATGGCGGTCAGGGTGTCGGCCCCCTCGCCGCCCTGCAGCGTGTCCGCTCCGGGCTCGTGGCTGTTGGCCCGCAGGACGTCGTCGCCGCCCTCGCCCTGCACCAGGTCCGCGCCGTTGCCGCCGCCCAGGGTGTCGTTCTCCGCGCCCCCCTGCAACGTGTCGGCGCCATCGTCGCCGCCGAGGGAGTCCGCCCCGTCGCCGCCGGTCAGCAGGTCGTTCCCCTGGCCGCCCAGAAGGGTGTCGTCGCCACCGAAGCCCGCCACGGTGTCGTTTCCGGCGAGGCCCGACAGGCTGTCGTCGCCCGCGCCGCCCGGAAGCAGGTCGGCGCTCGGGGTGCCGAGGCCGTCGTCCACCGCCTCCGTGGCGAACAGGAAGTCGTCCGCCGACATCCCCGTCACGCCGACAAAGGTCGTCGTGTTGGTGATCCCGCCATAGGTCAGGGCCAGGACCGTGTCGCCAGCCGTCTCCGAGAGATAGGGCTGCAGGTTGGCGAAGGTGTCGAAGCCGTAGTCCGACAGGTCGAACTTGTCGGTTCCCTTGGCGAAGTCGGTGATCTCGTCGTGGCCCTCGGAGATCTCGAAGACGTCCGCGCCGCCGCCGCCGGTCAGCACGTCGTCGCCGTCTTCGCCGTCGAGGTCGTCGCCCGCCGAGGTGCCGGTGATGGTGTCGTTGGCGTCCGAGCCGGCGATCTCGAAGCTGACGTTGGCGCCGGGCTCGAACACCACGCCGCTCAGGTCGACGGCTTCGTTGTCCGCGGGGTCGACCTCGAGGACCACCGCGCCGGTCCCGCGGACCGTCACCCCGTCGCCGTTGAAATTGAAGTCGAAGTCGCTGGCGCGCATCCGCAGCACGGGCGGGCCGGCGGCGACGGGCGGGGCGCTGAACGGCGCCACGAAGGCGATGCCCTCCATGTCCTCCAGCGAGCCTCGGAAGGTCACCGGCCCGCCGACGCCCAGGTAATCGATCCCAGCGCCGCCGTCGAAGACGCTGCCAGCGAAGTCGCTGGCCACCAGTGCGCCGTTGATGTTCAGGTTGATGCCGCTGAGGGTGTCGGCGCCGCCGCCGCCCTCCAGGGTGTCCGCCCCGGGCTCCTGGCCGAAGGTCCGCAGGATATCGTCGCCGTCGTCACCTTGCACCAGGTCTGCGCCGGCGCCGCCGCCCAGGACGTCGTTGCCCAGGCTCCCCTGCAGCGTGTCCGCGCCCTGGCCGCCCATCAGCTGATCGTTGCCCTCCGCGCCGGTGAGGGAGTCATTCTCGACCGCCCCGGCCAGAGTGTCGTCGCCGCTCGTTCCAACAAATTGCGCCACGCGGAGCCCCCCGGTCCACCGCGACGCCCCCTTCGGGCGCCGCGGTCTGCGTAAACGAAAGCTTTACGAAGGGCGCCCAATCCGCCGCATCGCGCGAATGAGGTATGTGGCTTATCTATGGCGACGCGACGCCTCGAATTTCACCGGTCGTGAAGAAATTTCCGACCAAGCTGGGCGTGGTTTGGGGGAACCATGGTCGCAGAAGCGCAGCTGCTGGCGGCCGCCGAGGGATTCCGGCGGGCGGCTTTCGACGGGTCATGGGAGCAGGCGCTGAGCGGCGCTGCCGAGCTGTGCGGCGGCCATGCCGCCGAGCTGATCGGCATCGGGCCGACGGCGACGATGCCGTTCAACCGCTCGGTCAACATCGATCCGGCCGGTTACGCCCCCTTCATCGAGCAGCATGGCGCGGATCCGGCGCGCAACGCCCGCGTCCGCGCGGGCCTGAAGGCGCCCATTCTGCGCTCGCTGACCGAGGCGGATTTCGGCGAGGTGGAGGCCGTGCTGCGCTCGGACCTCTACGTCAATCACTTCCGGCCCTACGACATCTTCTACAACATCCAGGCGACGCTGATGCGCTCCCCGACCGGGGTGATCGGCTTCACCGTGATCCATTCGGAACGCCGCGGCGTCGCCAACGCGGACGAGCGCCAGGTCTTTGATCTGATCAGTCCGTTGGCCCAGGAGGCGGTACGGTTGCAACTTACCCTCGAGGGCCGCGGAGCCGACGTCCTGCGCGGAAGCCTGGAGAACCTGGGCGCCGCCGCCTTCATCTGCGACGGCGCCGGTCGGGTGTCGGCGATGACCGCCGAGGCCGAGCGGCTGGTCGCCCAAGGCGCGCATCTCGTGCTCAAGGACAAGGTGCTGCGCCCGGCCCATGCGCCGCACGGCCCGGACTTCTCCGCCGCCCTGCTGCGCGCGGCCGACCGGATGCTCCCGGCGGCCGCGCCGACGGAACTGCTGCTGCGTTCGCCCGACGACGGGGCCCTGGTCGTCTGCCAGGTCGCCAGCCTGCCGGTGAACGAGTTCGCGTTCGGCTTCGACGCCGCCGTCATGGTGGTGGTGCGCACGCCCCGCGATCCGACGAAGCTGACCCCGCTGCTGCAGGGGGGCTACGGCCTGACCACGGCCGAAGCCGGCATCGCGCTGGGCCTGGCCCAGGGTCTCAGCCTCGAGGAGATCGCCCAGGAGCGCGCCACCTCGCTATGGACGGTCCGCACCCAGCTGCGGGCGGCCTGCGCCAAGCTCGGCGTCAGCCGCCAGGCGGAGCTGGTGGCCAAGCTCGGGCAGTTGTGAGGGCGACGGGGACGCGAGTTCGACGACCCTGAGCTGTCGCTGAGCCTCAAGCGTGACATGATGATCGGGCACAAGGTGCTCTCATGATCCCGCCTGCGACCAAACCCCCGCGCCACTACCCGACCTCGGCTGCGAAATGCGCCGATCTGGTCGTGCACATCGTCGGCCTGACCCTCGCCCTGCTCGGCGGCGTCGTGCTGCTCAGCCTGGCGGTCAGGGCCGGTTCGATCGATCGCGTGGTGGGGGCCTCGATTTACGCCGCCGGCCTGCTCGCGATGCTCAGCTTCTCGACCGCGTACAATTTCGCCCGGGCCCGCTATCGGCCCGCTCTGCGACGGCTGGATCATGCCGGCATCTTCCTGATGATCGCCGGCTCCTACACGCCCTTCACCCTGAGCCTGCCAGGGCCGTGGGCCTGGGGCATGACCACGGCGGTCTGGTCGATCGCCACCTTGGGCGCGCTCGGAAAGCTGTTCCTGAAGCAGGTCGACCGGAAGTTTTGGGTGGCCGTCTACCTCGCCCTCGGCTGGCTGGTGGTCGTGGCCCTGAAGCCGATGATCGATCACCTGGCGTGGTACGCGCTGGCGCTGCTGCTGGCCGGCGGCGTCGTCTATTCCACCGGCGTCATCTTCTACGTGAACAAGCAGCTGAAGTTCGCCCGCGCGATCTGGCATGGACACGTCGTCGCCGGGGCCGCCGCGCACTGGGCCGCGGTGCTGCTGGGGGTCGTGCTCGCCGCTCACTGACGAGCTGGGTTCTTTCGCCGTCCTTGCCTTGGCTAGGCTGAATCAGGATTTCTCGTGGTCTGGCGACAGAACGGGAGATCCAGATGCGTAAGGTGCTGCTCGGCGGCGTGCTCGCCTGCCTGCTGGCGGGGACAGCGCAGGCGGCCGCGCCGCGGGCCGTGGTCGACCAGGTCGCCGATCAGATCGCGGCGCGCTACTTCGACGAGGCTCGGGGGGCGAAGATCGCCGCCGACCTCAGGGCCGAGGCCGCCCGCGGCGACTACGACCGCTATGCGGCGCCGCTCGACCTGGCTCAGGCGCTCACGGTTCGACTGAAGCCCGAGGATTCGCACTTCCAGGTCGTCTGGTCGGCGCCGGCGCCTGCACCGGCCGGCCCGCGGCCACCCAGCGCTGCTCCTGCGGCGGCGGAGGCCGAGCGCCGGCAGAACTACGGCTTCCGCGCGATCGAGATCCGGCCCGGCAACCTCGCCGTCGTGCGGATCAGCTCTTTCGCCGACTTCGAGAGTTCCGATGCGCCGGCGAAGCAGGCGGCCGACGCGGCCATGGCGCTGACGGCCCGCGCAGACGCGGTGATCTTCGATCTGCGTGACAACGGGGGCGGTTCGCCCGCCATGGTCGGCTATCTCGTCGGCCACTTCGTGCCGGAGGGCGCGAACGTCTACAACACCTTCAAGCTCCGCGGCCCCGACGTCGACGAGCGTCCGACCGCGCCGCCGAAGAGCGGCCGGCGGCTTCAGCAGCCGGTCTATGTGCTGGTCAGCGGCCGCACCGCCTCGGCGGCCGAGAGCTTCAGCTACACCCTGCAGGCGGCGAAGCGCGCCGTCGTCGTCGGCGAGGCCAGCGCAGGCGGCGCCAACCCCGGCGACATCTTTCCCGTGGGCGACGGGTTCGCCGTGTTCGTCTCGGACGGCAGCCCGGTCAATCCCATCACCGGCAAGAACTGGGAGGGGACTGGCGTGATCCCTGACGTGGCGGTCCCGGCCGGGAACGCCCTGGTGAAGGCCGAACAGCTGGCCCTGGCGAAGGTGCTGGAGAGCCCGGGCGACCCGCTGGCGAAGACCGAGGCGCGCTGGGCGCTCGAAGCCCTGGGGCCGGCTGCGCCGGTGAAGGCGTTGTCGGATTACGCCGGCGCCTACGGCGCGCGCTCGGTGGTCGTGCAGGACGGCCGGCTGCAGATCGTCCAGAGCCGCCGCCCGCCGCAGTGGCTCAAGCCGCTGGCCCCGGACACCTTCGCCGTCGAGGGGGCGGCGGTTCCGACCCGGGTCACTTTCGACCGCGACGCCGCGGGCCGGATCACCGGCATGGTCCAGACGCTGAGCAGCGGCCAAGCCGGGCGGTTCGCGCGGGCGGACTAGGAGATCCGGCTCTTCCCAGCACGCCCCAGTCGAACCGAACCCATGATCGGGCGGCGACGCCTCCGATCGGCATACCCTGCTCCGCGCAAACCGCCGGCGCCGGAGCCGGCGAAGTGGATCACGCGCCTGCGGACCGGCGGATCCAACAGAAGGAGACGCGGATGTTCGGCAGCACTGCGAAAATTAGGGCCTTGGCCGGCGTCCTGGCCGCGCTCGCCGTCGCCGGCGGCGCAGACGCAGGCCAACGGACCGAGGCGCCGGCGCCTGCGACCGGGCTGGACCTCTGTGCGCGCCTGAGCCGCGCGCAGGTGGCGGAAATTCTTCGGACGCCCGTCGCGCTGGCGGAACCCGACACCGACGTGGGCAGCCGCAGCTGCGTCTACTCGCTGACCCGAGACGGCCCGAGCATCGTCGTCTCGCACCTGGCCGGCGACTGGGAGGCGATCCGCGCCGAATTCCGGACCTCGCAGCCCGAGCCCGTGGCCGGCGTGGGCCGCCAGGCCCTCTGGTATCCCGCCGACCATGCGCTGCAGGTGGAAGCCGACGACGGAACGGTCCTGCGCGTCGGGTTCAACCCGGCTAACCCCCAGCTCCGCGGCCAGCACAAGACGATGGCCATTGATCTCGCGCGCGCCGCCTTGATCGCGCTCCGGTGAGCGTCCAGCCCGCGTTCAATCCGTGAAGCCGGCGATAGTCGGCCCGCCGTCGACGGCGAGCGTCTGCCCGGTGATGTAGGAGGCGTAGTCGCTGGCGAAGAACAGGATGGCGTAGGCCACCTCCTCGCAGGTGCCCGGCCGGCGGAGCGGGAAGCGGGCGCTGACCTCCTCCAGATTATAGACGCCGGCTTCCAGGCGGCCCTTCATCTTCTCGGTCGCCGTCATGCCGGGCGCGACGCAATTGACGCGGATCCCATGCGGGCCCCATTCGGCGGCCGCCACCCGGGTGAGCATCTGAATGCCCGCCTTGCCGGCCGAATAGGGCACCTCCCCCATCGTGCCGCTGATCCCGGCCACCGACGAGATGTTGACGATCACCCCCGCCTTCCGCTCCAGGAAGTGCTTGCCGACCTCCATCGTGCAGTAGGCGGCGCTGTCGAGATTGAGCGCGCGTCCCCATTGCCAGACCTCCGGCGTCAGCTTCCGCAGCGACGACCGCACCGAGTTTCCGGCGTTGTTGATCAGGATGTCGATGCCGCCGAACGCCTCCAGCGCGCGATCGACCATCGTCTTGACCTGTTCCGGATCGGTGACGTCGGCGACCACGGCCAGGCAACGCCGCCCCGTCGTGCTTCGGATGAGTTCGGCGCGGCGCTCCAGTTCGTCCGGCCGACGCGCGGCGATCACCACGTCGGCGCCGTTCTCGGCGAACATCTGCGCCGTGACCGCCCCGATGCCTTGGCTCGCGCCGGTGACGAGGACGACTTTGTCGTGAAAGTTCCAAACCGCCGGCATAGGCCCTCCCCGCATCTGTCACTTTTCTCTCGCCGCCCAGCAGAGCCGTGGCCTCACGGGGTGGATAGATAGCGATCGCTATCCAGACGGCGTTCCCGACGGCGACGCAAGCCGCAGCAGCGCCCGACCGCGAGCTTTAGATCGAGCGGACCTGAGCCCGGCGGCGGCTCGCCGAGCAGCCGAATTCCTCGGCGAACCAGCGGCTGAACGAACTCTGCCGTGAAAAGCCGACCATCGCGGCGACGCGCCCGAGGGGAAGTCCGGGGTTGGCGACGTAGCGCAGCGTCGCTTCGCGGCGAACGTCGTTGAGCAGGCGGCTGAAGTCCGCGCCCTCGCGCGCCAGCCGGCGCTGCAGCGTCCGCTCGTTGAGCCCGAGGCTCTCGCTCACCCGGGTGATCGAGGCCCCGCCGCTCGGCAGCAGCAGGTAGATCGCCTTCTGCACGTCCTGGGCGACCGCGCGGCGCTCGGCCTGGGGGAGGCTGCGGACGTAGCGCTCGGCGAACGCGGCCAGCGCCGGATCGGCCGCCGGATTCGGCGCGGCGAGGTCCTCGCGCCGGCAGGTCAGGCCATTGAAGTCGCTGTTGAACTCGACGATCGGCCCGAACACCCGGTTGTGGGCGACGAGGCTGGCCGGCGCGGCGTGGGTGAAGTTCACAGTTTGAGCCCGCCAGCGGCTGCCCAGCATGGTGCGGAACACCCGGTACATCACGCCCACCGCCAGTTCGTAGGCCTGGCGCAGCGGCGTCTCGGCGCCGACCAGCAACTCCTCCCGGACGATCACCACGTCGCCGTGCTCCTCGACCCGCAGCACCAGGGACTCGTTGAGCAGCAGCTGGTAGTCGACGATGGTCTGCAGCGCGTCGCCCATCGTCGGCTGGTGGGTGATCAAGAGACTGAGCGGCCCGAAGTCCGACAGGCGACGGGACTCGGCCATCTGCAGGCCGACCGTCTCGCAGTTCCCCTCCCCCGCCGTCGCCTCCAGCAGGGCCGAAACCATGGCGCCCGGCAACCGCACGTCGCGGTCAGTCAGCGCCCGCCGGTCGATGCCGACCCGGCGCAGCATGGCGGTGGGATCGAGGCCTAGCCGCGCGGCCACCTCGACGTAATTCGACAGGGAGGCGCCTCGCACATTGAAGGTCATCGGCTTAGCCCACGTGTCGCAGAACGCTGTCGTGAACCGAAAAATGGGTGTCGTCAAAGGAAAAACCGGCCTCGCCGGACGTCCTAATTTGCCCTGGCCTGAGGGCGGCCGCGAGCCGCCAGAGCGAGGGAGCGGCGAGTGCATAAGGCGGTGCGTTTCTACGAAGTCGGCGGTCCCGAGGTCATGCGCCTCGAGGACGTTGAGGTCGGCGAGCCCGGGCCGGGCGAGGCGCGCGTGCGCCACGTCGCCGTCGGGCTGAACTTCGCCGACACCTATTTCCGCACCGGCCTCTATCCGGCGCAGCTGCCGGCCGGGATCGGCGTCGAAGCCGCCGGCGTCGTCGAGGCCGTCGGCCCCGGCGTCACCCAGGTCGCCCCCGGCGACCGCGTCGCCTACACCGGCAGCCCGCTCGGCGCCTATTCCACCGCCCGGGTGATGCCGGCCGCCTTCCTGGTGAAGCTGCCCGAGGCGATCGCCTTCGAGACCGCCGCGGCGATGATGATGCGCGGCCTGACCTCGGCCTATCTGATGCGCCGCATCTGGCCGCTGAAGGCCGGCGACCCGATCCTTCTGCACGCCGCCGCCGGCGGCGTCGGCCTGATCGTCACTCAGTGGGCGAAGCTGCTCGGCCTGACCGTGATCGGCACCGTCGGCAGCGAGGCCAAGGCCGAAGTCGCCCGCGCCCACGGCTGCGACCACGTGATCCTCTACGGCCGGGAAGACGTGGCTAAGCGGGTGCGCGAACTGACCGGCGGCGTCGGCGTGCCGGTGGCCTACGACAGCGTCGGCAAGGACACCTATCTCGGCTCGATGGGCGCGCTGATGCGGCGCGGCCTGCTGGTCAACTTCGGCACCGCGTCCGGTCCGATCCCGGCGTTCGACCTGCTGCAGCTGGCGCTGCACGGCTCGCTCTACGTCACCCGCCCGGCGCTGGCCGACTACATCGCCGACCCGACCGAGCGGGGGCAGCTCGCCGCCGAGCTGTTCGACCACGTCGCCTCCGGCCGCATCCGGATCGAGATCAACCAGCACTACCGCCTGGAGGACGCCGTGCGCGCCCACCGCGAGCTCGAAGGCCGGCGCACGACCGGCTCCTCGATCTTCGTGATCTAGGCGCAAGGCGAGGCCGGGACCGGCCTCGTGGACAAGGGAGGAAACCATGGCGACCGAAGAGGCCAAAGGCCCGGCGGTGCTGAAGACAGGTTCGCTGGGCTCGGTGCAGGTCGAGCCGCTGACCTGCTCGATCGGCGCGCTGCTGTCCAACGTCAACCTGGGCGCGGCGGCGCGCGACGACGCGCTGTTCGCCGAGATCAAGGCGCTGCTGCTGACGCACAAGGTGCTGTTCCTGCGCGACCAGGACTTCACCCGCGCCGAGCACGTCGCCTTCGCCCGCCGGCTCGGTCCGCTGGAGGACCATCCGGCGCTGGGCAGCGATCCGGACACCCCGGGACTGGTCAGGATCTACAAGGACCTGTCGAGCCCGCCGGAGCACTACGAGAACGGCTGGCACTGCGACGGCACCTGGCGCGCCACCCCGCCGATGGGCGCGGTGCTGCGTTGCATCGAGGGGCCGGAGGTCGGCGGCGACACCGTCTGGGCCAATATGGCGAAGGCCTACGAGGACCTCCCGGAGCACATCAAGGCGCAGATCGCTCCGCTGCGTGCGCGCCACTCGATCGAGGCGACCTTCGGCGCGGTAATGCCGACGGAGCGGCGCCACGCCCTGAAGGCGCAGTATCCGGACGCGGAGCACCCGGTGGTCCGCACCCACCCGGAGACCGGCGAAAAGGTCCTCTACGTCAGCGGCTTCACCACCCACTTCGTCAACTTCCATACCCCGGCCAACGTCCGCTACGGCCAGGATTTCGCCCCGGGCGCCTCGGAGCTGCTGAACTACCTGATCGGCCGCGCGGCGATCCCCGAATACCAGGTGCGCTGGCGCTGGCGGCCGAACAGCGTGGCGATCTGGGACAATCGCTGCACCCAGCACTACGCGGTCCAGGACTACTGGCCCGCCGTCCGCAAGATGGAGCGCGCCGGCGTCGTCGGCGACGCGCCGTACTGAACGGCCCTCGCCTCAGCGCTCCCACAAAAAATCCAAGCCCAGGAACCAGTTGGATGAACTTCCTCGACGACTCCCTGCTGCCCGAGAACCAGGAAAACCTGGTCATCACGGTCGCCCCCTACGGGCCGGAGTGGCTGCCGCGCGACTTCCCCGAGGACCTGCCGGTGTCGATGGACGAGCACGTCCAGATGGCGGTCGACTGCTACAACGCCGGCGCCACCGTGCTGCACCTCCACGTCCGTGAGGAGGACGGCCACGGCTCCAAGCGGCTGTCGAAGTTCAACGAACTGATCGGCCGCCTGCGCGAGGCGGTGCCGGACATGATCCTGCAGGTCGGGGGGTCGATCTCGTTCGCGCCGGAGGACGAGGGCCAGGAAGCCAAGTGGCTGTCCGACGACGCCCGGCACATGCTGGCCGAGCTTAGCCCGCGGCCGGATCAGGTGACCGTCGCGGTCAACACCAGCCAGTTCAACGTCGTCGAGCTGATGCAGCCGGGCGACCTCGACGGCACCTCGCTGGGCGAGCCGGCGATGTTCGAAGCCTACCGCGAGATGATCGTCCCGGCCGGCCCCGGCTGGTGCGAGGAGCACGTCCGCCGGCTCAGCGCCGCCGGCATCCAGTCGCACTTCCAGCTCGGCCACATCTCGCAGCTCGACACGCTCGAGCGGATGATGCGCCGCGGGAAGTTCTACGGCCCGCTGATCCTCACCTGGGTGGCGATCGGCGGCGGCTTCGACGCGCCGAACCCCTACACGATGATGAACTTCATCCGGGCGGTGCCGGACGGCGCGGTGCTGACCCTCGAAGCCTCGATGCGCAATGTGCTGCCGCTGAACATGATGGCCATCCCAATGGGCCTGCACGTCCGCTGCGGCAACGAGGACAACCTCTGGACCCAGGACCGCAGCGCCAAGATGACCTCGGTCAAGCAGATCGAGCAGCTGGTGCGGATCTCCCGCGAGTTCGGCCGCGAGATCGCCACGGGCCAGGAAGCCAAGCGCATCTACCGGATCGGCGAGTTCTACCAGAGCACTGACGAGACCCTGGCCAGGAACGGCTACGCGCCGAACCGCCAGCCCGGTCAGAAGGGCTTCCTGCACCACGCCTGACCCGGCCCGGCGGCGCTGGCCGCCGCCTTCCCCTCCTCTCTTCACCGGCCCTGACGGGCCGCGCCAAGGAGCGCGCGCAAGTGCGATCGACCATCCTGTTCGTTCCCGGCCTGCGGGATCACGTGCCTGAACACTGGCAGACCCTGCTAGCGCAGGAGCTGCCGGGCTCGCGCACCGTCGAGCCGCTGACCCACGACAAGCTGAGCTGCGCGGCCCGGGTCGAGGCCTTGGACCAGGCGGTCGCCGAGATCGACGGGCCGGTGATCCTGGTGGCGCACAGCGCCGGCTGCCTGATGGTCGCGCACTGGGCCGAGCGCCATCGCCGGCCGATCGCCGCCGCCCTGCTGGCCTGCCCGGTCGATGCGGAGACACCGTTGCCGGCGGGTTATCCGACGCTGGACGAACTGCAGGCGAACGGCTGGCTGCCGATGCCGCGCCGGCCCTTGCCGTTCCGCGCCGTCGTCGGGGTCAGCAGCAACGACCCGCTGGCTGGCGAGACCCGCTCCGAGGCGCTGGCCGAGGCCTGGGGCGGCGAGATCGCCCGCCTGGGCGAGGTCGGCCACCTCAACCCAGCCGCCGGCTACGGCGCCTGGCCGGCCGGCAAGGGGCTGATCAAAGCCCTGGAGGCGGCCGCCCATGGCTAACGACTACCTGACCGACACCCAGTCAGCGCGGGGGCTGTTCCAGTCCCTCGAGGGCATGGAGGGGCTGACGACGCGGGTCGGCCCGGCGCAGCCGCAGGCGCGCGGCTGGCGCAAGGTCCGGGCGCGGTTCGTGGCCGTCTATCCCGGCGTCCTGGTCGCCTCGACCATCGCCCTGGCCGCCACCTGGCTGTCGCAGCACTACGGCGCGCCGGTGATGCTGTTCGCCCTGCTGTTCGGCATGGCCTTCCATTTCCTGCACGAGGAAGGCCGCTGCGTCGCGGGCATCGAGTTCTCCTCCAAGGCGGTGCTCCGCCTGGGCGTGGCCCTGCTGGGCGCCAAGATCACCGCCGGCCAGATCCTCAGCCTCGGGGTGATGCCGATCCTGACGGTGATCGCCGGCGTCGCCACGACGCTCGGCCTGGGCTTCCTCGTCTCGCGGCTGCTCGGCCAGAGCCGGGCCTTCGGCGTGCTGTCCGGCGGCGCGGTCGGCATCTGCGGCGCCTCGGCGGCGCTGGCGATCGCCTCGGTGCTGCCGCGCACGGACGACAGCGAGCGCGACACCATCCTCACCGTGGTCACCGTGACGGCGCTGTCGACCGTGGCGATGATCACCTATCCGCTGATCGCCGCCGCCGCCGGCCTCGATCACACCCACGCCGGGATCTTCCTCGGCGGCACCATCCACGACGTCGCCCAGGTGGTCGGCGCCGGCTACACCGTCTCGCCGCAGACCGGCGACGTGGCGACCTATGTGAAGCTGCTGCGGGTGGCGCTGCTGCTGCCGGTGGTGGTGGTCCTCAGCCTCGCCTGGCGGCGCGGCGCGGCCCAACCCGGCGCCCGTGCGCCGCTGCCGGTGCCGCTCTTCCTGCTGGCCTTCGCCGCCCTGGTCGTCGCCGGCAGCCTCGGCTGGCTGCCGAAGCCGGCGGTCGAGGGCGCCTCGACCGTCTCCCGCTGGTGCCTGGTCGCCGCGGTCGGCGCGCTGGGCATGAAGACCTCGTTCGGCGCCCTGGTGAAGGTCGGCTGGCGGCCGGTGCTGCTGATCGTGCTGGAGACCGCCTGGATTGCAGCCCTGGTGCTCGCCGCAGTGTTGGTGTCGCAATGAACGCCGTCCTCGAAACCTCCGACGCCGCCGAGACGCCCGTCGCCGATCGCCGGCGCGCCTGGCTGGTGTTCGCCGTCTCCTTCGCCCTGCTGCTGTCCGACTACATGTCGCGCCAGGTGCTGTCGGCGGTCTTTCCCCAGCTCAAGGCGGAGTGGGCGCTCACCGACGGCCAACTGGGCGCCCTGGGCGGCGTGGTCGCGCTGATGGTCGGCCTGCTGACCTTCCCGCTGTCGCTGGTGGCCGACCGGATCGGCCGCGTCCGCAGCGTCGCGGCCATGGCGCTGACCTGGAGCGTCGCCAGCCTCGCCTGCGGCCTAGCCGCGAACTACGGCCAGATGCTGGCTGCGCGACTGCTGCTCGGGGTCGGCGAGGCCGCCTACGGCAGCGTCGGCCTGGCGGTCGTCTTCACCTATTTCCCGCGCAGCCTGCGAGCGACCATCACCTCGGCCTTCATGGCCGGCGGGCTGTTCGGCTCCTTCCTCGGCCTGACGCTGGGCGGGGCCATCGCCGCCCACTTCGGCTGGCGCGGCGCCTTCCAGATGATGGCCGTGATCGGCTTCGGCCTAGTGGCGGTCTACGCCGCCGTGGTGCGCACTCGCACCGCCACGCCCGAGGACGGCGCGCCCGCGGTCGTGGAGAAGCTCGGTGCGCGCGGCGTCGCCGCGGCACTGTTCGGCTCGCGCAAGCTGGTGCTGACCTACCTGGCCAGCGGCGTGCAGCTCTTCGTCCTGGGGTCGCTGATGGCCTGGACGCCGAGCTATCTCAACCGCGCCTACGGCCTAGAGCCGGCGACCGCGGCGGCGGCGGCGGCGGTCCTGCTGCTCTCCAGCGGCCTGGGAATGATCGTCTGGGGCGTGGTCACCGACCGCACCTGCGCGGCGCGGCCCGGGCGGCGACCGCAGCTGGCCGCGGCCTATGCGCTGACCACCTTCGTCTTCCTGCAGCTGGCGCTCATCCTGCCGGCGGGGCCGGCGCAGATCGCCTGCGCCCTGGTCGGCCTGTTCTGCGCCGGGGCGACCACCGGTCCCGCCGGAGCGATCGTCGGCGACGGCACGCCGCCGGCGGTGCACGGCGCAGCGCTCGCCGTGCTGACGCTCTCCAACAACCTGCTCGGCCTCGCGCCGGGGCCGGCCGTCACCGGCCTGCTCGCCGACTCGCTCGGGCTCAAGGCCGCGCTGCAGATCGCCGGCTGCGCCGCCCTGCTGTCCGCCGTGGGCTTCGCGCTCGTCGGCCGCATCCGCGAGGCCGACCGCGCCAGCTCCAGCTGACGCGCGGCGTCCAGATCCAACCGCAAAAAACTCGTTCGGGGGAAACACCATGCATTATCGCAAGCTATGCCTGTTGGGCGCGTCCGCGTTCGTCCTTGCCGCGGCGGCCACGCCGGCCCTGGCCGGGGACGACCCCGCGGTCATCGAGGAGGTCGTCGTCACCGCCCAGAAGCGGGCCGAGAACGTCCAGGACGTGCCGCTGTCGATCATCGCCGTCTCGGAGAAGGCGATGGCCGCCAAGGGCATCGACGACGCTGTCGACCTGACGCGCGCCGTGCCGAACCTGCGCCTCGACGCCACCGCCCAGCAGGCGGGGATCTCGCTGCGCATCCGCGGCTTCGGCGCGGCCTCCAACTTCGCGATCGACCCGAGCGTCGCGCCCTACATCGACGGCGCCTTCATTCCCCGTCCTGGCGCGATCCTTAAAACCTTCCTCGACGTGGAGAGCGTCGAAGTGCTGCGCGGGCCGCAGGGCACGCTGTTCGGGCGCAACGCCACGGTCGGGGCGATCTCGGTGCGGACCAACGCGCCGTCCACCGCCGGCTTCGCCGCCAAGGTCGGCGGCCAGGTGGCGAAGTACGGCGCCTATCAGGGCGAGGCGATGATCAACGTGCCGGTCAACGACCAGCTCGCCATCCGGTTCGCCGGTCTCGCCAACACCACCGACGGCTTCGTCAAGAACAGCGATGGCCAGACCTACGGCCAGAACTCGCTGGCCGAGGGCCGGCTCTCGGCCAAGTGGGCGCCGACTGACGACCTCACCTGGATCGGCCGGCTCGACTATGCCCGCACCAGCGGCGACGGCGTGGCGATCAACCAGGTCGACGTCGCCACCGCATCGCCGACCCAGCTGGCCCGCTACACGGCCCGCCTCGGCGGCAATCCGACGACGCTCAGCGATCCGCCGAGCTTCAAGACCAACCAGCGCTTCACCAACCTCAATCTGTCGGACACCCAGACGGGGATCACCAGCGATCTTACCTGGAACCCGGGCGGCGACTACACGGTGCGGCTGATCAACGCCTACCGCGACTGGAAGAACAGGCAGAGCGACGGCGACGTGGTCTTCACCACGGCGGACCTTCTGACCCGCGACGGCTCGTTCTCCAGCCAGAGCCAGAGCCACGAGCTGCAGTTCATCTCGCCGAAGGGCGCGCTGCTGAACGGCAAGCTCGATTTCGTCGCCGGCCTCTACTACTTCGACGAGGACTACCGGACGGGCGAGTTCTTCAATCTCGGCGGCCAGTGGTGCAGCTTCGTCATCGCCGCCGCCGCCCCGGGTCTGGTCGGCCCCTGCAACGCCGCGCCGAAGTTCCACGCGACCCAGGGCCAGTTCAGCCAGGGCGCCTCGAGCCTGGCGGCCTATGTGCAGACCACCTACGCCATCACGCCCGACCTCGACCTGATCCTTGGCGCGCGCGAGACCCAAGACCGCAAGTCGGGGTTCTTCCAGCAGGCGATCACCAATCCGACCGCGGCGCTGCTGGCGGTGCCGGAAACCACCCGGATGACGTTCAAGGACACCCGGCCGTCCTGGCGGGCGAACCTGACCTGGCGCGTGCGGCCCGACATCATGGGTTTCGTCAACTACTCGACGGGCTACAAGTCCGGCGGCTTCAATTCGGCCCGCAGCACAGTGGTGCTCGGCCAGAAGCGGGTGTTCAACTCGGAGACCTCGAAGGACTGGGAAGTGGGCGTGAAGTCGATGCTGCTCGACCGGCGCATGCAGCTGAACTTCACCCTCTACCGAACCGACCTCGACAACTTCCAGGACCGCTCGTTCGACGGCTCAACCTTCACCGTGCGCAACGCCGGCAGCGTGCGGGCCCAGGGCTTCGAGCTGGAAGGCCAGGCGCGGCCGGACGAACACTTCGCGCTCGACTGGGGCGTCGCCTATCTGGACTCCAAATTCACCGACAACCAGAACGCGCCCGGCCTGCCGGGCTGCACCGGAGCGGCGACCTCTTGCCCGACGGTGCAGGACCTGACCGACCGGCCGAACACCTTCGCGCCCAAGTGGCAGGTGAACCTCGGCGGCCAGTACAGGACCTCGCCGTTCCTCGGCGGCTACACGGCCACGCTCCGCGGCGACATGAACTACACCTCGGGGATGTACACCTCGAACGACCTGAACCCGCAGAGCTGGGTGAAGGGCGTGACGTTGTGGAACGCCCGGCTGGGCGTCGCCAGCCCGGATCAGAGCCTCAACGTCGACCTGTTCGTCGACAACCTCACCGACGAGCACGTCTTCACCACCAAGTTCCCGCAGATCCTCGATGCGGTGTTCGGGGTGCGTGATCCGACCACCGGCTCGACGCTGATGCGCGGCTTCATGAACACGCCGCGAACCTTCGGCGTGCGCGCCTCGAAGACCTTCTGATCCGGCGCCGGCGCCCTTCCCGGGCGCCGGCCCCCACTTCCCCGGAGTTCTCCATGACCTTCCGCGCTCCCATGCGGGACCTGGCGTTTGCGCTCAGCGCCGCCGGCCACGACGCCCTGCTGGAAACCGCCTTCCCCGACCTCGACGCCGCCACCCTACAGGCGGTGCTGGAGGCGGCTGCAGCCTTCGCCGAGGACGTGCTGGCGCCGCTCAACCAGTCCGGCGACCGCGTCGGCGCGCGGTTCGACGACGGCCGCGTGGTGCTGCCGCCGGGCTTCGCCGACGCCTACCGCCGCTTCGCCGCGGGCGGCTGGACCGGGCTCTCCGCCGATCTCGAGTTCGGCGGCCAGGGGCTGCCGAAGGCCCTCGAGGTGGCGGTGATGGAGATGGTGCACGCCGCCAACATGAGCTTCGGCCTGTGCCCGACGCTCTCGCTGGGCGCCATCGAGGCGCTGAGCCGTCACGGCACCAAGCGCCAGCAGCGCCTGGTGCTGCCGAAGCTGGTCTCCGGAGACTGGACCGGGACCATGAACCTGACCGAGCCGCAGGCCGGCACCGACCTGGCCGCGCTGACCACCAAGGCCGAGCCAGACGGCGAAGGCGGCTACCGGCTCACCGGCCAGAAGATCTTCATCAGCTGGGGCGACCACGATGCGGCGGACAACATCTGTCACCTGGTCTTGGCCCGCCTGCCGGATGCGCCGCCGGGCGTGAAGGGCCTCAGCCTGTTCCTCGCCACGAAGTATCTGGTGAACGACGACGGCTCGCTGGGACCGACCAACGCACTGCGACCCGGCGGGATCGAGCACAAGCTGGGCATCCACGCCTCGCCGACCTGCGTGATGCTGTTCGAGGGGGCGAAGGCCGAGCTGGTCGGCGAGCCGAACCAGGGCGTGGCGCATATGTTCGTCATGATGAACGCCGCGCGCCTGCAGGTCGGGACGCAAGGCGTCGGCGTGGCCGAGCGGGCGTTCCAGCGCGCGCTGGCCTACGCCCAGGAGCGGCGTCAGGGCCGCGCCGTCTGGTCGGCCGAGCCCTCGGCGGTGATCTACGACCATCCCGACGTGCGCCGCACCCTGCTGCTGACCAAGGCGCGGATCGAGGCTGCGCGCGGCATCTGCCTGACCACGGCGATCTGCGCTGACCGGGCGCGCCTGGCCGGCAGCGCCGCCGAGCGCGCCGCCGCCCGCGCCCGCGAGGAGCTGCTGACCCCGATCGCCAAGGCCTGGTCGACCGACGCCGGCGTGCTCGCCGCCTCGGCCGGCCTGCAGGTGCACGGCGGCATGGGCTACATTGAGGAGACCGGCGCGGCGCAACACTACCGCGACGCCCGGATCGCGCCGATCTACGAAGGGACCAACGGCGTCCAGGCGCTCGACCTCGTCGGCCGCAAGCTGCCGATGGCGAACGGCGGCGTCATGGCCGAGCTCTGCGACGAGATGCTGCTGTGCGCCGAGCAGCTGATCGAGATCCCCGAGCTCCGGAGCGTCGCCGCGCGTCTGGCGAGCGCGGTGGCGGCCCTGGACCAGGCCAGCGAGTGGATGCTGCAGAACGCCGGCGCGCCCGCCCAGGCCGCCGCGACGCCGTACCTGCAACTGGCCGGCGACGTGATCGGCGGCTGGGTGCTGGCCCGCCAGGCGCTGGCGGCGGCCGGGTCAACCGAGGCCTGGCTGCGCAGCAAGGTCGCGCTCGCGCGCCTGTACGCGAGCCAGATCCTGACCCAGGCGCCAGGCCAGGTGATCAGCCTCACCGAAGGCTGGGCCGAACTGGCGGAGACCCCCGCCGACGCCCTGGCGGCCTGACCCCCACACCGCAGCGAGCAACGGCATGACCATCCTTCCCGGCCTGATGCAGGACTGGCCGCTCACGGTCGACAAGATCCTCGACTACGCCAAGGCGCAGCACCCGCAGACCGAGATCGTCACCCGCACGGTCGAAGGTCCGATCGCCCGCACCAGCTATGCCGAGTTGCACGGCCGGGCGCGGCGGCTGACCAACGCGCTGAAGGCGCTCGGTGTGCGGCCCGGCGACCGGGTCGCGACGCTCGCCTGGAACACCGCCCGCCACATGGAGGCCTGGTACGCCATCATGGGCATGGGCGCGGTCTGCCACACGCTCAACCCGCGGCTCTTCGTCGAGCAGCTCTGCTACATCATCAACCACGCCGAAGACCGGGTGATCTTCGCCGATCTCAGCTTCCTGCCGACGCTGCTGACCCAGCGGGCCAGGATGCCGAGCGTCGAGCACGTCATCGTCATGACCGACGAGGCGCACATGGCCGAGGTCGACTTCCCCGGCGCGCTCTGCTTCGAGACCCTGGTGCGGGAGAGCCCGGAGGACTGCGCCTGGGGCGGCTTCGAGGAGACCGCCGCGGCGGGCCTCTGCTACACCTCCGGCACGACCGGCGACCCGAAGGGCGTGCTCTACTCCCACCGCTCGAGCTTCCTGCACACCCTGGCGACCCTCGGCCCGGACGTGTTCGGCCTGGGCGCGCGCGACGTGATCCTGCCGATCGTGCCGATGTTCCACGCCAACGCCTGGGGGCTGACCTTCGCCGCGCCCGCCGTCGGCGCCAAGCTGGTGCTGCCGGGCGCGCGGCTCGACGGCCGCTCGGTGCACGAGCTGCTGGAGCGGGAGCGCGTCACCTTCTCGGCCGCGGTGCCGACCGTCTGGCAGGGCCTGCTCACCCACCTGCGCGAGACCGGTGGCAAGCTGAGCACGCTGGAGCGGGTGGTGATCGGCGGCTCGGCGGCGCCCGAAGCGCTGGTGCGCGCCTTCCGCGACGACTACGGCGTCGAGGTGGTCCACGCCTGGGGCATGACCGAGACCTCGCCGCTCGGCGCGATCGCCTCGCCGACGCCCCGGATCGCCGCCCTGCAGCCAGACGCGCAGATGCGCTGCCTCCTGAAGCAGGGCCGTCCGCCGTTGATGGTGGAGATGAAGCTCGCCGACGACGAGGACCGGCGCCTGCCGCACGACGGCCAGGCCTTCGGCCACCTCAAGGTGAAGGGGCCCTTCGTCGCGCGCCGCTACTTCAAGCGCGACGACGAGATGCTCGATGACGACGGCTACTTCGACACCGGGGACGTCGCCACCATCGACGAGCATGGCTTCATGCAGATCACCGACCGGGCGAAGGACGTCATCAAGTCCGGCGGCGAATGGATCTCGTCGATCGAAATCGAGAACCTGGCGATGGGCCATCCCAAGGCGGAGCTCTGCGCGGTGATCGGCGCGCCGCACCCGAAGTGGGACGAGCGGCCGGTGCTGATCGTCAAGCTCCGCTCGGGCGAGACCGCCACGGCCGAGGATTTCCTCAGCTTTCTGGACGGCAAGATCGCCAGGTGGTGGATGCCCGACGCCGTGACCTTCGTCGATGACATCCCGCTCGGCGCCACCGGAAAGATCGACAAGAAGGCGTTGCGCGCAGCCCGCAGCGGCGACCGGGCGTAGAGCGGCCAAGCGCCGGTCCGCCAGCTGGTGCACGCGGAAATTATGCGCGCTGATGCTGGGCCGTGTATCGCCCTTGCGACGGGCGGGCCTTGACGGCCGAGAATCGAACAGATTTTTCGGACCGGCTGACCGATCTTCCGGTGACGCAATCCGCCGGCCGACGGCCGCAACACATCACGACCAGGAAATGAGGTACCCCATGCCGGCGAACGAGCTGACGCTTGCCCAGGCCAACACCATCGTCGAGGCCGCCCTCAAGGAAGGCGCGCGCCTCAAGCTGAAGCCGCTGACGGTGGCGGTGCTGGACGCCGGCGGCCACACGGTCGCCCTGCAACGGCAGGACGGGGCCTCCAACCTGCGGCCGCAGATCGCGACAGCGAAGGCGGCCGGCGCGCTGGCGCTGGGCGTGTCGTCGCGGCAGATCGGCGCCATGGCGCAGGAGCGGCCGCACTTCGTGGGCGCGCTGGCCGCCCTGGGCGCCGGCGCGGCGACGGCGATCGTCCCGGTGGCCGGCGGGGTGCTGATCCGCAGCTCCGACGATCGCATCATCGGCGCCGTCGGGATCACCGGTGACACCTCCGACAACGACGAGGCCTGCGCCCTGGCGGGCGTCGCCGCGGCCGGCCTCTCCGCCCAGGCCTAAGGTCTCAAAAGCCCGGCCGCTCCCTGGGGCGGCCGGGGCCTCTTCAGCTAGTCACCGGCGGTCGGCAGGCCGGCCAGGAGCTTGTCGAGGGTGACCGGATAGTCCCGCACCCGTACGCCAACAGCGTTGTAGATCGCGTTGGCCACGGCCGCGGCGACCCCGCAGATCCCCAGTTCGCCGACGCCCTTGGCCTTCATCGGCGACGAGGTCGGATCGGCTTCGTCGAGGAAGATGACGTCCTGCTGCAGGATGTCGGCATGCACCGGGACCTCGTAGCCGGCCAGGTCGTGGTTGACGAAGAAGCCATGGCGCTTGTCGACCGCCAGCTCCTCCATCAGCGCGGCGCCGAGCCCCATGGTCATCCCGCCGATCACCTGGCTGCGCGCCGTCTTGGGGTTGAGGATGCGCCCGGCGGCGCACACCGCCAGCATCCGTCGGACCCGCACCTCGCCGGTGTCGGCGTCCACCCCGACCTCGGCGAAATGCGCGCCGAACGTCGCCTGCTGGTACTTCCGGGCGAGATCGCCGTATTCCATGACGTCCTCGGCGACCAGGCCGTCGGTCCCCGCCGCTTCGGCGAGCGCGACGCTGCGGTCCCGCTGCCGGACCTGACCGCCGGCGAACACCGCCTCGGCGGCGTCGAAGCCGAGCTTCCCGGTCACCGCCTCGCGCAGCTTGATGCAGGCGGCGTAGACCCCGGCGGTGGAGCTCGCCGCGCCCCACTGCCCGCCCGACCCGGCCGAGACCGGGAAGGTCGAATCCCCCAGCCGCACCACGACCTTGTGCAGGGCCACGCCCAGCATCTCGGCCGCCGTCTGGGCGATGATCGTGTAGGAGCCGGTGCCGATGTCGGTCATGTCGGTCTCAACGGTGACCACGCCGCGGGCGTCCAGCCGCACCCGCGCGGCCGACTTCAGCACCGGCGCTCCGCGGTAGGCCGCCGCGACGCCGAGGCCGACCAGCCATTGGCCTTCGCGGCGGCGCCCGGCGGTCGCCGAGCGCGCTTGCCAGCCGAACCGCTCGGCGCCGAGACGCAGGCACTCGACCAGTTGGCGCTGCGAGAACGGCCGCTCCGGCTTCTCAGGGTCGACCTGGGTGTCGTTGCGGATCCGGAACTCCACCGGATCGAGGCCCAGCTGCTCGGCCATCTCGTCCATGGCGATCTCGAGCGCCATCAAGCCGGTGGCCTCGCCAGGGGCGCGCATCGAGTTGCCCTCGGCCAGGTCGAGCGCGGCGAGCCGGGTGGCGGTCATCCGGTGGGCGCCGGCGTAGAGCAGCCGCGTTTGGTAGACCGCCCCGTCGGCCTTGCCTCCCGGCAGGTCGCCGGACCAGCTCTCGTGCGCGATCGCGGTGATCTTGCCGTCGCGACCGGCGCCGATGCGGACGCGCTGGATGGTCGCCGGGCGGTGCGGGGTGTTGTTGAAGATCAGCGGCCGCTGGAGCGCCACCTTCACCGGCCGGCCCGCCGCCCGCGCGCCGAGCGCCGCCAGCACCGCGTCGGTGCGCAGGTAGAGCTTGCCGCCGAAGCCGCCGCCGATGAAGGGCGAGCTGATCCGCACCTTCTCCTTCGGGATGCCGAGCGTCGTGGCGACGTCGCTGCGCGCCCAGTCGACCATCTGGTTCGAGGTCCAGAGGTCGACGGCGTCGCCGGTCCACGCGGCGATCGTCGCATGCGGCTCCATCATCGCGTGCGCATGGTCGGGCGTGGTGTAGGTGGCCTCGAACCGCACCGGCGCGGCGGCGAAGGCGGCGTCGAAATCGCCGACCGCGCTGTCGGGGGCGCCCCTGCCCGGCTTGACCGCGGCGGCCTGCTCGGCCGCGAGATCGAACCGGCCCTTCGCCACCTCGTACTCGACGCGGACCAGCGCGGCGGCGGCGCGGGCCTGCTCGAAGGTGTCGGCGACCACCAGCGCCAGCGCCTGGTGATAGTGCTCGACCTCCGGCCCGCCCAACAGCCGCGCGGTGTTGCGGTTCGCCTTGCCCAGCGGCCCCGCGGTCTCAGCGGTGACGATGGCCCGGACGCCCGGCGCCCGGCGCGCCCAGCTCAGGTCGATCGCCCGGACCCGCCCCTTGGCGATCCCCGCGCCGACGACGCAGCCGTAGGCGTGGTTCGGCGCGACGGCGTTGCGCTCATAGGCGTAGGCGGCCGCGCCGGCGACCTTCAGCGCGCCGTCGATGCGGTCGGTCGGCTGGCCCACCACCTTCAGCTGGTCGATCGGGTTGGCGCCGGCCGGGGTGTCGAACTTCATCGGTTCAGGCCTTGGCTTGCGCCAGCACGGCGCCCAGCGTGCGCTCGACCAGCGTCAGCTTGAATGCGTTCTGGGCGGTGGGCTTCGCGCCGGCCAGCAAGCCGGCCGCGACCGCCTTGGCGCCGCGCGGCAGCTCGGCCTCGGCGGCCTCGACCCGCCAGGGCTTCGGGGCCACGCCGCCGAGCGCCACCCGGCCGCTTCCGTCCGGCTGCACGACCGCGGCCACCGAGATCAGGGCGAAGGCGTAGGACGCCCGGTCGCGGACCTTGCGGTAGAGCTGCACGCCGCCGAGCGGCTTGGGCAAGGTGACCGCGGTGATCAGTTCGGCCGGGGCCAGCGCCGTTTCGATGTGCGGCGTGTCGCCGGGCAGCCGGTGGAAGTCGGCGATCGGAATGCGGCGGGTCCGGCCGTCCGGCTGGACAGTCTCGACGACCGCGTCGAGCGCGCGCATCGCGACCGCCATGTCGCTCGGGTGGGTGGCGATGCAGGCGTCGCCGCCGCCAAGAACCGCCAGCGGGCGGTTGAAGCCGCCGATCGCCGCGCAGCCGGCGCCCGGGCGGCGTTTGTTGCAGGGCTGGTCGGGGTCGTAGAAGTAGGGGCAGCGGGTGCGCTGCAGCAGGTTGCCGGCGGTCGTCGCCTTGTTGCGCAACTGGCCCGAGGCGCCGGCGAGCAGCGCCCGCGAGAGCAGCCCATAGTCGCGCCGGACCTGCGGGTGGGCGGCAAGATCGGTGTTGCGCACCAGCGCGCCGATCCGCAGGCCGCCCTGCGCCGTCGGCTCGATCCGGTCGAGCGCCAGGCCGTTGAGGTCGATCAGATGCGCCGGCGTCTCGATCTCCAGCTTCATCAGGTCAAGCAGGTTGGTGCCGCCGGCGATGAACTTGGCCCCCTTGGCGCGCGCGGCCGCGGCGGCCGCAGCCGCCGGTGACGTCGCCCGCTCGTAGGAGAAGACCTTCACGCCGGTCTCCCGGCGAACTCGCCGATCGCCTGCTGGATGTTCGCATAGGCCCCGCAGCGGCAGAGGTTGCCGCTCATCCGTTCGCGGGTCTCCTCAACGGTGGCTTGCGGCGGCGCGGTCAGGTCGGCGGTGACATGGCTGGGGATCCCGGCCCGGATCTCGCCCAGCATCGCCACGGCCGAGCAGATCTGCCCCGGCGTGCAGTAGCCGCACTGGAACCCGTCGTGGCGGATGAAGGCGGTCTGCATCGGGTGAAGGCGTTCCGGGACGCCCAGGCCTTCGATGGGGGTGATCCGGTCGCCCTGGTGCATGACCGCAAGGCTCAGGCAGGCGTTGATGCGCCGGCCATCGACGATGACCGTACAGGCCCCGCACTGGCCGTGGTCGCAGCCCTTCTTGGTTCCGGTGAACTGGAGGTGCTCGCGCAGCGCGTCGAGCAAAGTCGTGCGCGTGTCCAGCTTCAGCTCGCGCCGGGCGCCGTTCACCTCGAAGGCGACCTTGGCGAGCACAGGGGGCGCTCCCGCCGCCCCCTGTGCGCCGGCGGACGACGGCGCCGTCGCGGTCGCTGTCGCCGCCGCCCCGACGATCAGCAGATCGCGTCGGGAGATCTCCGGATCAGCAGGCTTGCTCATGCCGCCATCGTCCGCTTAGCGGCGGGAGCTGACGCTGAGGGGGTTCAGATAGCCAGGCTTGGTCAGGCCTTGCTTGCGCATCGCGATGCCGGTCAGGCAGGCGTGCATGACGTGATTGGCGTTCAGGGCGGTCTTGTAGGTGGGGTCCAGGATCGGGGCGACGTCGAGCATCTCGAAGCCCACCACCTTGGTCTCGGCGCACAGCCTGCGGACCAGCGGGACCACCTCGCGCAAGGTCGGTCCGTTGGCGACCGGCCGGCCGGCCCCGGGCGCATCGGCCGGATCCAGCACGCTGATGTCGAACGAGATGAAGATGTTCTCCGGCCCGTTGCGAACCTCCTTCAAGGTCCGGCTCATCACCGCTTCCCAGCCGTCCTGCTCGACCTCGGCCATGGTGTGGTAGCGGACGCCCAGGTCGCGCAGCCGCAGCAGGTCGTCGGCGCGGGCCTGCGGGCCGCGCAGGCCGATCTGCACCAGGCTCCCGCCCTCGATCAGCCCTTCCTTCAGCAGTCGACCGAGCGCGATGGAGTCGGCGATCTCGTGGTCATGCTCGGCGGCCGCATCGGCGTGGGCGCCGAACGCCACCACGCCGACCTTGCCCTTGCCGTAGACGTCGACGATCGCCGCGATGTCGGGATAGCTGAGCGTGCGGTCGCCGCCGATGATGAACGGCGCGGCGCCCACCGCGGCCATGTCGCCGATCATCGCCCGGACGTGCTCGATGGTGCGCTCCGAGCTCATGTTGTCGACCGCGAGGTTGCCGTAGTCGGCCAGGCGCAGCACCAGCGAGGGATCGACCAGCGTGTCGACCTCCGACCCGAGCAGACCGTCCGCCAGCCGCAGGGTGGTTGGCGCATGCTTGGCGTCGCGGTAGCCGGAGCTCATGTCCAGCGGCACGCCGACGAAGGCCACCTCGACCTGCCCGGCCGCCAGGTCCTCCTTGCGGATCGCGACCGGCGCGTTGGCGTAGGTCGGCACGCCGGTACGCTGGTGGAGATAGCGCTGCAGGCTGAACGGCCCCGGCTCGCGCTGTGTGGTGTCCATGATCGGCGGGCGCAGCACGGTCGGGCCGTTGAACGACATCGCAGCCGGATTGAGCGGGATCTCGCTCATGTCGCCGTCGTGGAACTTGGACTCCTCGACGACCGCCAGCAGGCTCGCCACATAGGCCTTCACTGCGGCGGGATCACGCTTGGCCAGTTCGAAGCTCAGCCGTTCGGGGGTGAGGCCGAACGGCTCGAGCCGCTTGGCGTCCTTGATGAAGTCCAGCTCCTGGGGGCTGAGCCCGGCGAGCTTGGGCGCCAGCGCGGCGGGATACTCAAAGCCGCTGGGCGCGGCCGCCTGGGCGCTCAGCGCCAGGGTCAGGGCGGCGGCGCAGACCGCAAGCGCGCCGAGACGGCGGGACGTGGCGCTCATCGGCGGGTTCCTTTCGCAGCGGGAGCCGCCTTCGCAGCGGGCTTCGGGCCAGGCGCGGCCGCGGCTGCGGCCGGTCGGTCCATGGACGACATCGGGCTGAGGTAGTGTTCCTGGGTCAGGCCCTTCTTGCGCATGGCGATGCCGGAGAGGCAGGCGTTCAGCAGGAAGTTGCTGTTCAGCGCGGTCTTGTAGCTGGGGTCGAGGTACGGGGCGTATTCGACGATATCCATGCCCGCGAGGTCGTTCTCGGCGCACAGCCGCCGAACGATCGGCTGGGCCTCGCGCATCGTCAGGCCGCCCGGCACGGGGGTGCCGGTCCCGGGCATGAAGGCCGGGTCGAGCACGTCGATGTCGAAGGAGATCCAGAGCTTCTTGCCGGACTGCTTGGCCTCGGCGACGGCGTCGTTCATCACCGCCTCCCAGCCGCGGCGTTCGACGTCGACCATGGTGTGGTAGCGCATCCCCTGGTCGCGCATCCACTGGAAGGTCTTGGTGTCCGGGCTGCGGGCGCGCAGGCCTACCTGGACGTAGTTCTTGCCCGGCACGTGGCCCTCGTTGATCACCCGGTAGACCGGCTGGCCGTGGTCGATCAGGTGCACCCGGTCGCGGCCGGCGTCGTAGTGGGAGTCGAAGTGCACCACCCCGACGTTGCCCTTCCCCAGCACGTCGGTGATCCCGGCGAGGTTGGGGTACTCGAGGCTGTGGTCGCCGCCGATGACGATCGGGATCGCCCCGGTCTTGGCGATCTCGCGGACCGTCTCGCGCACATGCTGCATGCTGCGCTCGGTCGACAGGTTGTCGACCGCGACGTCGCCGTAGTCGACGATCTTCAGCTCCTGGCTCGGGTTGACCATGGAGTACATGTCGTTGCCGTTGGCCCCGCCGGCGGCGCGGATCATCACCGGGCCGTGCAGGGCGTCGCGCCAGCCTGAGCCCATGTCCAGCGGCGCGCCGACGATGGCGACGTCGACCTTGCCGGCGACCAGGTCTTCCGGGGTCATCGCCACCGGCGCATTGGCGAAGGTCGGGATGCCGCCGCCGAAGCCGCCGACATACTTGCCGAGCTCGATCGGGCCGGGCTCGCGCTTGGGGTTCATCGTCTGCGGCCGCTTGACCTTCCAGGCGTTGAAGGTCGGCGAGTTCTTGTTCAGCGGGATCGTCGCCTTGTCGCGGCCAGCCTTGAACTCGCCCGCCTCGGCCACCGAGATGATCGCATCGACATAGGCGACCAGCTGCGGCCCGTTGATGGTCCGCAGCTTCTCGAACAGCCGCTCCGGCCGCACGTAGCGCGAGCCCTTGCCGCTGCGGATGAAGTCGAGCTTCTCCTTCGGCAGGACGCTCAGCTTCGCCTGCAGGTCGGCCGGGATCTCCACCGGCTCGAGGTCGCTGGGCGACGCCGCGGGGCCCGCCCGGGCCGGGGCGCCCTGGCCCGACGCCGATTGCGCGACCAGGAGCGCCAGACCGGCGGCGGTCGTCACCAGTAGGGCGTGGGCAAGAGATCTCTTACGCAAAGCCGTCGTCCCCATCCTCATGCAGGCCGTCCTCATCACTCAAGGCGCGGTACGCGCACGCCCCGGCCGCCTGAAGGTCGGGCGGAACGTGCCGAAGCTAGGAGGGGCGCAGCCGACAGCGAATGCGCCGTTTGACGTAGTCGCCGGCCCCGGCCCGGCCGCCGGCCCGGCCTACGTCAAACGGCGCATACAAGCCCTGATGCGGGCTCCCTAAGGTCGTCAGCATCGGGAGGCTCCACAGGCGAAGGTCCGACACAGGACCAGCCAGTTGGCGTGAACAGTCGTCCTTAGAACCCGCAGAAATTACTGCGAGTTACGGGCCTGACCGCCTCCAGGAGCCCCCTCCACGAACGGATGCAGGGAAGTTCTCTTCCCAGGCGCAGAGGGGTTTATCATGGGGCTTAAGCACTACTTGCTGTCGGCGAGTATCCTCACCGGGTTGGGCTTGGCCACGCCGAGTCTGGCGCAGGAAGACCAGGCCGTCATGGAAGAGCTGGTGGTCACCGGCACCCGGCGGGCGGTGAACCTGCAGGACGTGTCCATCAACATGACGGCGGTCAGCGCCGACGCCATCGAGGCGCAGCGGCTCGACAACATGCGCGAGCTGGCCGCCTTCACCCCGGGCGTCACCATGCAGGACACCGGCCCGCGCGGCACCGGCACGATGATCGTGCGCGGCCTCAGCGCCAACAACACCTCGGTCACCGGCGAGAACACGTCGAAATCGGTCGCCACCTACCTCGGCGAAGTGCCGCTCTATCTCGACTTCAAACTGCTGGACATCGACCGGGTCGAAATCCTGCTCGGCCCGCAAGGCACGCTTTACGGCCAGGGCACGATGGCCGGCGCGGTCCGCTACCTGCCGCGGCGGCCGGACACCGACGACTTCAGCGTCGACGTGCACGCCCGCGGCTACAGCCTGTCGAAGAGCTCCAACCTCGGCTGGAGCGGCGACTTTGCGCTGAACGTCCCGATCGTGAAGGACCACATCGCCTGGCGCAGCGTGGTCGGCTACTTCGACGACCCCGGCTTCATGGACTATCCCTATCTGCTGCGGACGCCGGGCGTGTCCGACCCCGAGCCGGACTTCAGCGATCCGGCGGCGGTCAACGCCAACCTGCGCAAGCGCAAGGACCTCAACGACGAGGAGACCTTCACCACCCGCCAGAGCCTGTTGGTGCGGGCCAACGACGACTTCGAGGTGAACTTCAACTACCTGTTCCAGGACACCCAGACCCACGGCCGCCAGGCCAACGGCGTCGGCGTGCTGGGGAGCGGCAAGTACGAAGCCCCCTGGCGCTTCGAAGAGCCGTCGCGGCGCACGGCGACCCTTTACAGCATGGAGGTGAAGGCCGGGCTATTCGACGTCGCCGAACTGGTGTCGGCGACGGCCTACTCGAAGCAGAAGGTCCGGACGACCGGCGACCAGACCGACCTGCTGCTGGACCTCGACTACGGCTACCAGCTGTTCCCGAACTTCAACGCCTACACGCTAGGCGGCAACGATTACAAACAGTTCAACCAGGAACTTCGCCTGGTTTCGACCCACGGCGGCCCGCTGAACTGGGCGGTCGGCGGCTTCTACAACGAGTTCAAGACCGACACCTTCTCGTTCGAAATCGCCCCGGGGCTGCCGGAGTACCTCGGCGTCTTCCGGCCGGACAACATCGAGTACGCCTCGTTCACCAAGTCGAAGACCGAGGAAAAGGCGGTGTTCGGCGAGGCGACCTACCAGGTGACCGACGCCTGGCAGCTGACCGCCGGCGCCCGCTATTTCGAGTACACCGCCACCATCACCGGCGGCACGGCGACGCCGCTGATCCGCACCGTCTATCCGGCGATCAACTACCGGGTGCGCAGCGGCGACACCTCCGACAATGGGATGGTCTACAAGTTCAACACTTCGTACAAATTCAGCGACGACCTGATGGTCTATGCGACCGTCAGCAACGGCTACCGCATCGGCGGCGTGAACCGGGTGGCCCCCTGCCCGGTCCCGCTGCCCGCCGGCCAGAACGTCTGCGCCCTGCCGAACGAGCTGTTCTTCACCCCGGACAAGACGCTGAACAAGGAACTCGGCCTGCGGGCGCGGTTCTTCGACCGGCGCGTGGCGGTGAACGGCTCGATCTACCACATCGACTGGGACGACGTGCAGGTGTCCAGCCGCACGGTGAACGGCGCCGTGGGCATCACCGGCAACGCCGCCAAGGCGAAGTCGCAGGGCCTGGAGATGTCGTTCAACGCCCGGGTGACCGACGGCGTCACCTTGAGCGGCAACTACAGCTACAACGACGCCAAGCTGACCTCCGGTGCGCCTGACGTGGTCGACGGCACCGACGACGTCTTCTCCGGCGACCGCCTGCCCGGCACGCCCAAGCACTCCGGGGCCTTCACGGTCGCCTACAACCGGCCGCTCGACAACGGCATGAACCTGACCGCGAACTACTCGGCCATCTACACCGGCGAGATCTATTCCAAGATCGGCCTGCGCGGGGACGGCGAGGTGCTGCCGGACTACTGGGTCAGCAAGGCCTCGATCGGGGTCGCCCGCGACAACTGGGAAGCCACGCTGTTCGCCGACAACCTCTTCAACGAGTACGCGGTGGTCGCGGTCAGCAACGACTTCGGTTCGGTCGGCCAGATCGACGGCGTCACCAAGCGCTACTACGCCCATGGCGTGCTGCGGCCGCGCACGGTCGGGGTGGACCTGCGCTACCACTACTAGAGAACACAGACGCCCAGGACGGACGGGGGCGCCTCGCGAGAGGCGCCCCTTTTCGTTTGGCCGATCGCCGGGCTGACACTCGCAGGCGGTTAACATGGGTAAAGCCCGCAATCGCCCGGCAGCGCCGCCCAAACCCCGCTCGCTTGGCCGGAGAACCGTGTTATGGTGACGTTCTGCGCACCTCGGCGCAGCTTCCTCTTGGCGCAGGGTGTCGATGATGACCCGGGCGGCATTGGTACAAGAACAAGCTCAGCAACGCCGTATCGGCGGGGGTCTTCGCGGCCGCGTTGAAGTGGGCACGCGGCGATCTGCGCTGGCTCCGTTGCGATCCCGGACAAGCGGCGCCGCCCGCGCAACCCAACACACCCGGAATTGCGCCTCCAGCGCCGGACTGAGCCCGACACTGCGCGACGCTGATCGCCCCTATCTCCGACCGCTCACGGAACCTCGAGGCCACTGCGCGCGACGTTAGGCGAGACAATTCATGGCTATAGCAATTGTCATAGTTGTACTGGTCCTGCTCTCGATTGCGTTTCAAATCCTGTCGCCGTGGTGGCTGACGCCGTTGGCGTCCAACTGGCGATCGATCGACAACGCCCTTCACGTCACCCTGTGGGTCTGCGGGTTCTTCTTCGTCATCTTGAACCTGTTCCTGGCCTACTCGATCTACCGTTACCGGCATCGCCAGGGCCATCGGGCCCACTACGACCCCGAAAGCGTGACCCTCGAGCGGCGGCTCACGATCTGGACGGCGATCGGGATCGCCGCCCTGCTGGCGCCCGGCCTGATCGCCTGGAAGGAATTCGTCACGGTGCCGAAGGACGCGGCGGTCGTCGAAGCCGTGGGCCAGCAATGGCAGTGGAGCTTCCGGTTCCCCGGCAAAGACGGCGTCCTGGGGACGGTCAATTCGCGACAGGTCAGCCCCGACAATCCCTTCGGCCTCAATTCCGACGATCCGTTCGGACGGGACGACGTGCTGGTCGAAAGCAACGAAGTCCACCTTCCACTTGGCCGGCCGGTTAAAGTCGTCCTGCGGTCGAAAGACGTGCTGCACAATTTCTTCGTGCCCCAGATCCGCGCCAAGATGGATCTGGTGCCCGGCATGATCACCTATTTCTGGTTCACGCCGACCCACACCGGAACCTACGACATTCTGTGCGCCGAGCTCTGCGGGGTCGGCCACTACACGATGCGCGGCGCGATGATCGTCGACGAAAAGCCTGCCTTCGACGCCTGGCTGAGCGAACAGCCGACCTTCGCGCAACTGATGGCGGAGGTTCCGGCTGACGCCGCGCAGGCCGGAAACGTCGCCGCCACGGCCCCATCAGCGAATTGAGGAGCGCAATGACCTCCACCACGATCGCCGACGACACCAGGCCGTTGCACCACCCGAAGACGTGGGTCGGGAAGTACGTCTGGAGCCAGGATCACAAGGTCATCGCCCTGCAATATTCGCTGACGGCGATCGCGATCGGCGTGGTCGCCTTGGTGCTGTCCGATCTGATGCGGCTGCAGCTGGGCTTCCCGGACGCCTTCAAGTTCATCACCCCCAGCGCCTATCTGCAGTTCCTCACCATGCACGGCATGATCATGGTGGTGTATCTGCTGACAGCTTTGCTGCTCGGGGGATTCGGCAACTACCTGATCCCGCTGATGATCGGCGCGCGAGACATGGTGTTCCCGTTCGTCAACATGCTCAGCTACTGGGTCTACCTGCTGGCCGTGCTGGTGCTGGTGGCGAGCTTCTTTGCGCCCGGCGGACCGACCGGCGCCGGTTGGACGCTCTATCCGCCCCAGGCCATTCTCGAGGGCACCCCGGGCCGGGACTGGGGCATCATCCTCATGCTGGCCTCCCTGGCGATCTTCGTCGTCGCCTTCACCATGGGCGGCCTGAACTATGTCACCACCGTGCTGCAGGCCCGCACCCGCGGCATGACGTTGATGCGCATGCCCTGCTCGGTCTGGGGGATCTTCGTCGCGGCGATCCTCGGGCTGTTGGCGTTTCCGGCGCTGTTCGTCGCCGCCGTCATGATGATGCTCGACCGGGCTGTCGGCACCAGCTTCTTCATGCCGTCGCTGGTGTCGATGGGCCAGCAGACCAACTTCAGCGGCGGCAGCCCGATCCTGTTCCAGCACCTGTTCTGGTTCTTCGGCCACCCCGAGGTCTACATCGTCGCGTTGCCGGCCTTCGGCATCGTCTCAGATCTCATCAGCACCCACGCCCGGAAGAACCTCTTCGGCTACAGGATGATGGTGTGGGCGATCGTCGTGATCGGCGCCCTGAGCATGTTCGTGTGGGCGCACCACATGTATGTCAGCGGGATGAACCCATACTTCGGGTTCTTCTTCGCGACCTCGACGCTGATCATCGCCGTCCCCACCGCGATCAAGGTCTACAACTGGCTGCTGACGCTCTGGCGTGGCGACATTCACCTCAGAGTGCCGATGCTGTTCGCCATCGGCTTCATCTTCACCTTCATCCACGGCGGATTGAGCGGCCTGTTCCTCGGCAACGTCAGCGTGGATGTGCCGCTGTCCGACACCTTCTTCGTGGTCGGCCATTTCCACATGGTGATGGGCGTCTCGCCGGTGCTGGTGATCTTCGGGGCGATCTACCACTGGTACCCCAAGATCACCGGGCGGATGTGGAACGTGGCCCTCGGCCAGATCCACTTCTGGGTCACCTTCCTCGGCACCTACGCGATCTTCCTGCCGATGCACTACCTGGGCTTCCTCGGCGTGCCGCGGCGCTACTATGCGCTGGGCGAGACGGCGTTCATTCCGCCTTCGGCGCATCTGGCCAACGAATGGATCACCATCGCCGCCTTGCTCGTCGGCGTCGCCCAGTTGCTGTTCTTCTACAATATGATCTGGAGCCTGTTCAAAGGCCCCAAGGCCGACCCCAATCCCTGGGGCGCGACGACGCTGGAATGGCAAACGCCGCAGACCCCGCCGGGTCACGGCAACTGGGGGCCGAAGCTGCCCGTCGTCTATCGCTGGGCCTACGACTACAGCGTGCCAGGCGCGCCACAAGATTTCATTCCGCAGAATGTTCCGCCTGACCAAGTGAATTCTCGCCACGCGACCTGAAATCCCTTCGGAGGATGAGCTGTGGGCGTTCTAGGTAGACTGACTGAGAAACCCTGGCTGGCGCCGGGCCTGGATCCCCTGACCGGACAGGATGGCGGGGGGCTGCAGTCCCTGCCCGCGGCGGCGGTTGGTCTGCGGGTCTATTTCGGCGTCGCCACCGTCATGTTCCTGCTGATCGCAGTCTCCCTGGTCATGCGCATGGGCGATCATGGGCTGAGCACGGGACAGCCGGCCGACTGGAAGCCGATGTATTGGCCGCCGCTGTTGTGGTTCAACACCGGCGTCCTGATCCTCAGCAGCGCGGCCTGGGAATGGGCGCGCGCCGCCGGCCACCGCGGACAGATGGCGGGTTTGCGGACGGGCCTCATCGCCGGCGGCGGCCTCGCCTTGGTCTTCCTGGTGGGCCAACTGACCGTCTGGCGGCAACTCGAGGACGCCGGTTGCGGCCTGACCGCCACGACCATGAGCGCCTTCTTCTACCTGATCACCGCGCTACACGGCCTGCATCTGCTGGGCGGCCTGGCGGTATGGGGCCGAACGACCGCCAAGGTCTTGGCGGGCAGCGAAACGGCCGAGGTCAGGCAGAGCGTCGACCTGTGCGCGGTCTACTGGCACTTCCTGTTGCTGGTCTGGCTGGTGATGTTCGGGATCTTGTTGGTGAACCAAAGATGACACCGACCACATCGACCGAGACCGCAGACAGCATCCCCGCCCCCCAGGGCTTGCGCAGCCTGGCCGCCGACTGGTCGTCGGATCAGGAGGTCTTCAAGCAGGTCCACTGGGGGAAGGCCATGATGTGGATCTTCCTGCTCAGCGACACCTTCGTCTTCTCGTGCTTCCTGACCTCCTACATGACGATGCGGGCGTCGACGACGGCGACGTGGCCCAACCCGAGCGAAGTCTTCGCGCTGAACATTGGCGGCCAGCCGATCCCGCTCATCCTGATCGCCATCATGACCTTCGTCCTGATCAGCAGCAGCGGGACGATGGCGATGGCGGTGAACTTCGCCTATCGCCGCAATCGGCGGATGACGACGCTGCTGATGCTCGCGACCGTGGTGTTCGGCGCGACCTTCGTCGGCATGCAGGCCTTCGAATGGACGAAGTTGATATCTGAAGGCGTGCGCCCTTGGGCCAACCCCATGGGGGCCCCGCAGTTCGGCTCCTGCTTCTTCATGATCACCGGCTTTCACGGCCTGCATGTGTCGGCCGGCGTGATCTACCTGGCGATCATCGCATCCAAGGTCGCGCGCGGACATTACGAACGGAAGGGAAACTACGAGGTCGTTGAGATCGCCGGGCTGTATTGGCACTTCGTAGATCTCGTGTGGGTGTTCATCTTCGCATTTTTCTACCTTTGGTAAGGGTGAAAAAGGATGACGATCGAGAAGGACAACGTCGCCGAACGCATCGCCCCGCCGGCGGGCCACGCCGCCCCCAAGCCGGTGTCGTTGCACGAGACGGCCGCCGTCAAGGTATCGACGGCTGATCACGCCTCGGGGCGCCAGCATCCCATCAGCCTCTACCTGAAGGTCTGGGGTTATCTGTTCGTCCTCAGCGCGATGTCCTACCTCGTCGATTATTTTCAGGTCGAGGGCGTACTCAGGTGGGTGCTCATCCTGACCTTCATGATTTTGAAGGCGGGATTGATCGTCGCCATCTTCATGCACATGGCCTGGGAACGCCTCGCCCTGATATACGCCATCCTCGTCCCGCCGCTCTGCTTGGGGACCCTTGTCCTGCTGATGGCCCTTGAATCCGACTACATGTTCTGGACGCGGATAATCTTCTTCGGCAAAGGTCCTTGACGGATCTGGATCGCATGGGCCCGGCTCGAAAACCGAGGAACGCACAGCAGACAACGCCTGAAGACAACGGGTGCGGGTGATGGGCGGCTGGGAAAAACTCAAATTCGGCGCGGCGTTCACGGGGACCGCGCTCGTGATCTGGGCGCTTCATGGGCTCACCGGCCTCGTCTATCCCGAGACCTACCTCGCCGAACCCGCCTACAAGGTCGCCGGCGTGAGTGAACCCCCCGTCGATCTCGGCTCCCTCCAGCGGAGCTGGCCGGCCGGCTTGAGCGGGCCGGATGGCCGCGCGACGCTTCGCGGCTACATGGGCAACATCGAGAAAGCCGTGGTTCCGGCGAGCCCCGAAGGGCCGCCAGGCCTCGCCGCGCCGGCCCCGCAGATCGACCTGGCGACCGCGCTCGCAGCGGCGGACGTAGCGAAAGGGCAGCAGACCGCAAAGGTCTGCGCCTCCTGTCACACCTTCGACCAAGGCGGCCAGGACCGCACGGGTCCGGGCCTCTGGGGAGTGGTCGGGCGGGATGTCGCCGGGCACGGGGCGTTTGCCTATTCCGGCGCCATGAAGGCGCAGGCCGGCAGTTGGACCTACGAGCGGCTCGACGCCTATCTGACCAATCCGGCGAAGGCTGTCCCGGGCAACAAGATGGCCTTCAACGGCCTGCGCAGGGTGCAGGACCGCGCCAACGTCATTGCGTACCTGAGCACCTTGAGCGCCAGCCCGGTTCCGTTCCCGAAGCCGGACAAGCCAAAGATCAGCGAGACTTCCCCTCAACGCTCGGGGACGGGATCCGCCGCCGCTGGCGAACAGGCCTTGGCGTCGAACGCGAAGCACGATCCCAAGACGCCGGAACCGCAAAAGCAGTAGCGACGGGCCACCCGCCGCACTTGCTCACCGCGCCTGTACGCACGGCCTTTTGAGAGCGGTTCGAACACCTCTAGGCTGCAGCTGACCGCGTCGGGTCGCGCACGGATGACGTCCAAGGGCGCCAATGAGAGTTAGCTGGGTAACCTTTGGGTCACATACGCAGGCCGCCGACGGAACCCTGGGGTCCGATCTGGCGAGCGTTCGCTACCGGGTCCTGATCCCGACCCGGGCCATGCAAGGGACCGGCTGGTCACACCAGCTGTTCTCGATCACCCAGGCCAGTCCCACGGACGACGACCAGCGCGCCCTGGACGCCGACGCCATCGTCTTCTCCAAGAGCTTCCTGGCGCGGAACGAGGCCCTGGCGGAGCGCGCCAAGAGCCGTGGCCTGCGGGTGCTGTTCGATGTCTGCGACAACCATTACGACCACCCGCAGTACGGACCGCACTACCGGGCGATGTCGGCGCTCGCCGATCAGGTGGTCTGCAACACGGCGGACATGGCCGCCGCCGCCGCCGGCCACGCGGCGTCCGCGCCGGTCGTCATCGAAGATCCGTTCGAGGGGCCGAAGGGCGCACCTCGGTTCGCGCCGTCGGCCACGCTGCAACTGCTCTGGTACGGCCACCCGAGCAATCTCGACACCCTGCACGCCAGCCTGTCGGACCTCGTCGCCTACGCCCAGGAACGTCCGCTGGCGCTCACCGTGCTGACCCAGCCGACGACGGCGCTGATCGAGCTGGCCGAGCAGATCAACAGCCACTTCGGGCAGCATTTCCAGCTGGCGGTGCAGACATGGTCGCTGGCGGCGCAGTGGCGGGCGCTCGGCGATTGCGACGCGGTGATCATCCCGACGCTGCAGGGCGCGACCAAGCAGGTGAAGTCCGCTAACCGAATGATCGAGGCCCTGTGGGCCGGCAAGCCCGTCGTCGCCCAGCCGTTGCCGTCCTATGCGCCGTTCGGCCGCTGGACTCCGGTCGGCGGCAGCCTGCCCGACGGATGCCGCTGGCTGGACGCCTACTGCGGCGAGATCCCGGGCCTGGTCGGCGAGGCCCAGGCCTACATCGCCGAGCGGTACGCCCCGGCGACGATCGCCGCCCAGTGGGCGGAGGTCATTTCGTCGCCCCCACGCATGGGAGGCGAGTGACCTCGTGGTCTTGGATCTGGGTGCGCGAGCCTCGCTCGCCGCGAAGCCTCTACGCCTGAAGGCGGCGCGCCTGGAGCGCGAGGGTGACCTCGCCGGCGCCTTCGACGCCTACCAGGAAGCGCTCGCGCTCGCCCCGCAGGACCCTGAAGTGCTGACGGCGGTCGCGGAACTGGCCAGCCAGCTCGACATGCTCGACCACGCGGTCCGGCTCTGGGGGCATCTGAGCCTGGTCGATCCGAGCGGTTGCGCCACCCTGCTCGGCCATGCCCGCGCCCTGGTCGACGCGGCGCGGTTCGCCGAGGCCATCGAAGTGCTGAAGGCGGCGCTGGCCATCCATCCGCAAGAGCCGCGGCTTTGGACGACGCTCGGGCTCGCCCTGACCTATGCGGGCCGCGCGGCCGACGCCCTGACCTTCTTCGACGAAGCGATCCGGCTGGACCCGAAACTGCCGGGCCCCTTGTACAACCGCGGCCTGGCGCTGTGCGATCTGAGCCGGCTGCGCGAGGCCGAAGACGACTTCCAGGCCGCCTGCAAGCTGACCCGCAAGGCGTCCGAGCGGGCGACCATCGAATTCTCGCTGGCGACCCTGGTGCTCGCCCGCGGCGATCTGGCGGCGGGCTGGGCGCTTTATGAACGACGGCTCTCGCCCGACTGGCCGAAATCCGTGGCCTTCCAGGGCTTAGGCCGGCGCCTCGCCCCAGCGGACTCGCTGAGCGGCCGCAGCATCCTGGTGCTCGCCGAACAGGGCGTCGGCGACGAGATCATGTTCGCCAACACCCTGCCCGACCTGATCGACGAGCTGGGACCGGACGGACGGCTGATCCTGGCGGTGGAGGCCCGCCTGGTCGAGCTGGTGCAGCGGAGCTTCCCGGCGGCCGAGGTCTGCGCGCACGCCACCCCGCGCGCCGGCAAGCGCCCGCTGCGCCAGACCAAGGCCCCGGTGAAGGGCCGCGTCGACCTCTGGACGCCGCTGGCCTCGCTGGCGCAGCGCTATCGGCGCGCCGTCACCGACTTCCCGCGTGCGCCCTACCTGAGGCCGGACCCGGCCCGGGTCGCGCACTGGAAGGCGTGGCTGGGCGATCGCCCGGCGGTGGGCCTCACCTGGCGACGGGGCAAGACCTCCGCCGAGAGCCAGCGTCGCGCCCCGGCGCTGCAGGACTGGGCCGAGCTGCTGCGAACGCCGGGCGTGCAGTTCGTCAACATCCAGTACGGCGATAGCGCCGCCGACCTCGCCGCCCTGGCGCAGCTCAGCGGCGTCGAGCTCCGCCAGCCGCCGCAGCTGAACATCAAGGACGACCTCGACGATCTGGCCGCGCTCTGTTCGGCGCTCGACGCCGTGGTCGCCATCCAGAACGCCACCAGCGTCCTGGCCGGCGCCTGCGGCGCGCCGGTGGTGTTCGTGTCCGGTCCGGGGTCGTGGGCCGAGCTCGGCGAAGCGCGGCCGCCGTGGTTCGCCGACGCGCGCCTCTGTGCGACCGACAGCTTCGGCGACTGGAGGCCTGCGCTCGGCGCGGCGGCGGCCGAGATGCGCCGGATCGTCGTCGCCTGAGCGGGCGCTCGCTCAGTCCTGCCGGGCGGACACCGTGCGGTCGCGGACGGCCCGCCATTCATCCGCGTAGTCGCACTCGGCGTAGTCGCGGAAGTACGGACCGCCGAGGGTGAAGTGGGCGTTCCTGGCCGCGGGATTGTGCTCGTATTCGCCGACCAGCCAGTTCCACTCCAGCGGCAGGGCGCCGATCAGTTCCTCGTCCTCGAGCCATTTGAACTGATGCAGTTGCAGCCCGCTGGCCGTCGCGACGTAGTCCGGCGTCAGGGCGGCGCAGCGAGCGTTGTTGAACAGCATCACGCTCGACCAGTTCTTCTTGGCGTAGCGGGTCTGCTGGTTGTTGAGGAACTTCACGTCGCTCTTCGGCGTGTAGTCGTGCTTGCAGACCATGACCGCGAAACGCTCGTCGCGCAGGGCGAACAGCTCGGCGAGGTCGGCGCGCAGCAGCATGTCGCAGTCCATGAACAGCGACCAGCCCGCGTAGCCCGACAGGTAGGGCGTCAGGAACCGCGAGAAGGCGAAGTCGGTGGACTGCTCCGGCTGGCGTTCGCGGGCGAACACGCGACGGAGGCTGGGGAGGTGCAAGGGGGTGAAGCGCGTGGGGATCGAGGCGCGCTCGGCGATGCTCTGGCAGAGCACGTGATAGGCGACGATCTCATCCGTATCGTAGCCGATGAACACGTCGAGCACGGGAAGCGGCACGGCGGCTCCATAGTGAAGGTTCACCGTCCGGATTTCGCCTGAACCGCCAGTCCTGGCAAGGCGCGCTTTTGTCGCTAGGGATGTAACGCCCTTCCCTCCTCACATCTGGGTTGCGGTCGCGCCCCGGAAGGCCCGCTCAGTCGATCGCCAGGCCGGCGGCCTCGAACATCCGACGCGCCGGTTCGAGCTCCTCGGCGTAGGCGCGCCAGCGGGCGACCGCGTCGCGGTAGAGCGGCCGGCGCACCTGGGCCGCGCTGGGGGTCGAGACCGCCGCAACGTTCTCGTGGAAGCGCAGGCAGGCCTCGTCCCAGGGTAGCGCGCAGTGCTGCAGGATCTTGCGGGTCCAGGCCTCCTGCGCGTCCACCAGGCCCTCGTAGCTCACCTGCAGCACCCGGCCCGGGAACTGCTGCGCCCAGAAGGCCATCAGCCGGTCGAACTGCAGGTAGTAGTCCGCCGCGTCGCGCAGGTCGTAGGAGTAGTTGTAGTAGGAGAACTCGGTCGAGAAGAGGTGCTTGTAGTTGCTCCAGACGCTGTCCAGCGGATGGCGGCGCAGGCAGACGATCGAGGCGTTGGGAAACGCGCGGGCGATGTAGCCGACATAGAGGAAGTTCAGCGGCAGCTTGTCGACGAAGCGGCCGCCGGCGCCGTGGTGGGCGCTGGCGCGCTGCAGATAGGCCTCGGCCACCGCCGCCGGGGCGAGCGCCGCCGCCGCATCGATCGTCTCGGGGTCGATGACGAACGGGCTCGGCGATCCGCCGCTCAGCTTCACCGCCAGGGGCATCGCCTGCAGCTCGCCCGCCGACCGCACCTGCGGATGCGACGACAGGATGCGGTCGACGAGAGTCGTCCCGGTGCGCGGCAGTCCGACCACGAAGATCGGCGCGGCCGAGGCGGCGCCTGCCCCCTGGAAATAGTCCGGCGCGGCGAAGCGCTGCTCAAGCCGCTCGAAGATAGCGCGGTCAAAGGTCGGGTCGTGCGCCAGCTCGCGGCGGCGGCGGCTGTTGGCCTCGTGCAACTGGGCGAAGGCCGCGCGGTGCTCGCCAAGCTCTTCGTAGGCCTTGGCCAGGGCGTAGCGGATCTGCAGCACGTCCTCGGGATTGCGCGCCCGGCCGAGCGCGGCGGTCAGCCGCGCGACCGGATTGGCCTCGGGCCGCGCCCGGCGGCCGGTGGCCAGGGCGAGATGCGCCTTTCCGCAATCCGGATCGACGGCGAGGATCGCCTCGTAGTGCCCCTCGGCCTCGGCGGTCCGGCCCAGGAAGCCCAGGGTGCTGGCCAGGTTGAAGCGGAACTGTGGATTGTTCGGCTGCAAGGCCGCCGCCCGCTCGAACGGCGGCAAGGCCGCCGCATGGTCGCCGAGCCGGGCGAACACGCAGCCGATGGTGTCGAGGGTCGACGCATCTCGCGGGGCCAGCGCTGCGGCCGCATGCGCGGACTTCCGCGCCGCCGCGTCCTGCCGGAGCAGCAGCAGCAGCCGGGCGCGCTGTGCGAAATATTCGGGCTTCGGCGACAGCCGCGCCGCCTCCTCGATCGCCTGCAACGCCAGGCTCACCCGGCCGATCGCCTCGGCGGCCAGGCCGAAGAAGAAGTGGCCGTCAGCCTCCTGCGGCCGGGCGGCGATCATCGCCTGGGCCGAGCGTCCCAGCTGCAGCATGTCGCGGCCGTTCAACGCCGCCACCGCCGCGCGTCGGGCGGCGGCGAACTCGGTCCCCGTCATGTCGCCGGCCGCCATCTCAGAAGTTGATCCGCAGAGAGGCCCGGACCTGCCGCGGCTCCACCGGGTGGAAGTGGATGTCCTCGACGCCGGTCGCCTCTCCCGGCAACCGCGACTCGTAGAAATAGGTGATGTCCGCGTCCCGGGCGTCGAACAGGTTGAAGACGTCGAGCCCGAGTTGGACGCGCCCGACAGTGTAGTAGGCGCCGAGGCTCACCAGGGTGGTCGACTCGGAGAACACCGAGCCGTCCTCGACCAGCGGCGCGGGGCCCAGGTGGCGGACCCGCACGGCGGTCTTCAGCGCGTCGGTCACCTGCCACACCGCACCGGCCCCGACCACGGCGCCGACCGACTGCGGGATGCGGTCTTCGCCTACGGGGGCGCCGCGCAGCCGGGCGTGGGTGTAGGCCGCCGACAGGTCTAGCGTCAGCGCGTCGAGCGGCCGCCAGAAGCCGGCGAACTCCATCCCGAAGCGGCGCGACGCCGCGTTCGGCTCGGTGCCGCCGGCGTCGCCGACGAACACCAGCTCGGAGTCGAGATCCAGCCAGAAGCCCACCAAACTGAGGTTCAGCTCGCCCCGGCTGAACCGCGCGCCGAGCTCGGCGCCCTCGGCCTTGGCCAGCAGGTCGACGCGCGCCGCCGGCTCGCCGCTCACCGGATCGACCTGGATGGCCGCGCCACGGACGTCGTTGGAATGGAAGCTCCGGCCGTAGTTGGCGTAGACCTCGAGTGGCTCGGCCGCGCGCCAGGCGAACGAAAACTTCGGCGAGAGGATGCCGTCCGAGCCGTCGCCGCTGTTGGCCGGCAGGCCGGCCCGCACGTCGTAGCCATAGGCGTCGCCACGCAGGCCGACGGTCGCCCGCAACGCCTCGGTCAGCCGCAGCTCGGCGTCGACGAAGGCGCCGAGGCTGTACTCCTCCACCGCGTCCGCCCGCACCGGGGCCGTCGCCTGGCCGGCGACGCTGCGATAGAGGCCGATCGCGCCGATGTCGTCATAGCGCGCCTCAGCGCCGACCCGCACGAAGGCCGACAGGCCCGCCCAGTCGGTGCGCCAGTTGCGGACCAGCGCGCCGCCCACCACGGTGCGACGCTCGCGCTGCTGGAACTGGTCGCCGGCGTCGGGGTCTTCGAGCAGGTAGGTGAAGTTCGAGGTCAGCCGGAAGTCGGAGCCGATCAGGTAGCCCGTGGCCTGCCATGCCTCGGAGTCGTAGCTCGCCGTCAGCGACCAGCGGCGGCTGCGCCCGCCGAGGTCCGGGTCGATATAGCCGTTGCGCGGGATCAGCCCGGACTCGACGGCGCGCAGCGGCGCCTGGTCGGTGGCGGTCCAGTCGGCGCTGTAGCCGCTCGCCGCGATCCGCAGCCGGCCGGCTCCGACGTCGGCGCTGTACTTGGCCATCGCGCTGACCCGGCGGAGGTCCTCGTCCAGCAGCCAGGGCCCGTTGGAGGCGTTCACGTCGACGCCCAGTAGCAGGTCGCCGCCCGCCGCGGCGAAGCTGCCGGCGCCCAGCGCCCGGGCGTAGCCGAACTCCCCCAGCGTGACCTGCATGAAGCTTTCCGGCAGGGCGTCATAGGTCGTCAGCGCGACCGAGCCGGCGGTCGAGAAGTCGCCGACGTCGGCGGCATAGGGGCCCTTGCGGTAGGCGATCTTCTCGACCAGCTCGGGGATGATGAAGTTCAGGTCGAGGTAGCCCTGACCGTGGGCGTGGGTGCGCATGTTGATCGGCGCGCCGTCGATCGCGGCGGACAGGTCGGTCCCGTGGTCGAGGTTGAAGCCGCGCAGGAAGTACTGGTTGGCCTTGCCGGTCCCGGAGTGCTGGGTGGCGATCAGGCCGGGGACGTTCTCCAGCAGCTCGCCGACCCGCAGCAGCGGGCGGTTCTGCAGGTCCTGGTAGCCGACCACCCCCTCGGACCCGGAGCGGGCGACCCCGACCAGATCCAGGCCGCGCCCCCAGACCGTCAGCGCCTCGACCTCGGCCTCCTTCTCCGCCGCCGCGGCGACGGGCGCGACCGCGCTCAGCGCGGCGCTGCAGAGAAGCATGGCGATCAGACGCATGGGGGGTACTCAACTCAGTCCGGGCAGGAAGCCGGTGACGCGCTCGAACACCCAGAAGGCGCCGACCACGCCCGCGGCGTGCAGGGCGGCGATCCGGGCCGGCTCGGCGATCCGGATCCGCGCTGCGGCCCACATCACCGCGCTGACGACGGCGACGAAGGCCAGCTGGCCGGCCTCGACGCCGAGGTTGAAGAAGATCAGCCCGGGAACCCGCTCGGCCTGCACCAGGCCGAGGTCGCCCAGCACGCTGGCGAACCCCAGGCCGTGCAGCAGGCCGAAAGCGCCGACGACCGCCACGTAGCGGGCGCGGGCGGCCGCGCTCTCCCTGCTCCCCGCCTCGCGCATCAGCGCCTCGCGCGCCATGAAGGCGATCGACAGGGCGATCACCGCCTCGACCGGCGGCACCGGGATCTTCAACACCTCGAAGAAGGCCAGCGCCAGCGACAGCGAGTGGCCGAGCGTGAAAGTGGTCACCAGCAGCAGCAGGGTCTTCCCGCGGGTCAGCAGGCACAGGGACAGCACGAAGGCCAAGTGGTCCCAGCCCATCAGGATGTGGACGAAGCCCTGCCAGAGGTAGTCGGCGGCGACCTGCGAAACGCTGCGGGCGACCACGGCCGTGCGCCCGATCGGCAGCTCGGCGCCCTGGTCGGTGGTCTCCACCGCCATGCTGTCGTTCGATCCCGTCAGGCCGGAGGCGAACAGCGCGCCGTCCAGCGACCAGGGGACCAGGATGGTGTCGGTGGGCTTCAGCGGCCCGTCGCACTGGATCTCGAAGGCGAACAGCAGCTGGCCGCCGGAGGCCTGCCGTTCAGCGCCGACCTGCCGGCACTGTTCGGGATACTGCAGGGCTGCAAGGTTGGCTGCGGTCTGCGGCAGCGCGACGCTCAGCTCATAGGCGCCCTGGGCTTCGCCGCGGACGAAGTCGAACCGCACCGCGCGGAACACGTCGGCCTGCGCCGCGCCGGCCCAGACCCACAGCGCCGTCAGGCAGACCGCCGCGACCAGCCGCGCCAGGCGTCTAACGCGCGACATGGATGTCGTACTTCTGCTTGAGGGGCTTGATCTGGACGGCCAGCGCCGTCTCGATCTGCTGGGCGTTCCAGTCCTGGATCACCTGGTCGCGGACCTGGGCGTAATCCATCAGCTGGGGTTCGTCCCGGCCGTTGAGCCGCACGAAGTGTACGCCACGGATCGAGGTCACCGGCCCGATCCAGGCGCCCTTCGGCGCATGCTCCAGCTCGTCCAGGAAGGCCTGCCCGAACATCCCGCGCAGCATGCTCTGGCCGTAGCTGACCATCTGCCGGCCCATCCAGAACTCGTCGCCGGCCACCTGGCCGCCGGCGTTGAGCACCTTCAGCAGCCTGGGCGCGCCATCCGGGGCGGACTGGAAGAAGACGTGGTCGAACGAGACCTTCGGCTCCGAGCGGTAGAGATCGAGGTGCTCGGCGTAGAAGTCGATCAACTGCTCTTCGGTCGGCTCGGCCGGCGAGCCGGTGATCAGGAACCGCATCTTGTCGGTGAGCCGCTCCTTGGTCTCCTTGTCGGTCAGGTGCATGCCGCGCGCGATCGCCTCGCGGAACAGCACCTCGCCCGCGACGTACTCGTCGACCAGCCGGCGGCGTTCGGCGGCGTCGGCGGGCTTGCCGGTGAGCACCTTGTAGTCGTCCGCCAGGCTGTCCTGCGCGGCCTTGCTCACCTCGATCACCCGCTGGTCGGCGGTGGACAGGTGATAGATCCCGAAGAAGGCGCCGCCGAGGGCGGCGAACACCACCAGCGGCTCGCGCAGGAACGGGGGCAATCGCATGCTGGTGTACTCGCGCCGTTGACCTCGGACGCCCGCCTGCGGCGACGCCCGTTCGCACCCTAGGTCCCGGCCCTGAGCGCCCGTATGGGGCAAATGACGTAGGCGGCCGCCGCGCCAGACCCGCCTACGTCAAACGCCCCATACCGGAGCCGTAGGGCGCTCCATACCCTGCTGAAACCTAGCGGATGGGGCCCGGCCGGCGCGCTTCGGGGGCTCCCGAGGAGAGATCGATGCAGCAGTTTCGGATGGGCGCGGGCCGGCGCATGGCGGTGCTCCTGGCGGGGGTCGCGCTGGTCAGTTGCAGCAAGGAGACCGGCCCCGTGAAGGTCGGCGTGCTGCAGTCGCTGACCGGCACCATGGCCATCAGCGAGGTCACGGTGAAGAACGCCGAACTGATGGCGATCGAGGAGATCAACGCCGCCGGCGGCGTGCTCGGCCGGCAGATCGAAGCGGTGGTCGAGGACGGCGCCTCCGACCCCGTGACCTTCTCGCAGAAGGCCGCCAAGCTGATCGAGAGCAACAAGGTCGTCACCGTGTTCGGCGGCTGGACCTCGGCCAGCCGCAAGTCGATGCTGCCGGTGTTCCAGCGCACCAACAACCTGCTCTGGTACCCGGTGCAGTTCGAGGGCAACGAGTGCTCGCCGAACATCATGTATTCCGGCGCCCAGCCGAACCAGCAGATCCTGCCGGCGCTCGATTGGGCCGTCGCCCAGGGCTACAAGAACTACTTCCTGGTCGGCTCGGACTACGTCTTCCCGCGCACCGCCAACCTGATCCTCAAGACCCACATCGGCGACCGCAAGCTGGCCACCGCAGGCGAGGAGTACGTGCCGCTCGGCGGCGCCGACTTCTCCACGGTGATCGCCAAGATCCAGGCGGCCAAGCCGGACATCATCTTCAGCACCCTGAACGGCGACTCCAACGTCGCCTTCTTCAAGCAGTTGGCCGCCGCCGGCGTCTCCACCGGCCAGCTGCCGGTGATGTCCTTCAGCATCGGCGAGCAGGAGGCCCAGGCGATGGGGCCGCAGCTGGTGCAGGGCAGCTACGCCGCCTGGAACTACTTCCAGAGCCTCGACACCCCGGAGAACAAGACCTTCGTCGCGGCCTACAAGAAGAAGTACGGCGCGGACGCGGCGGTGACCGACCCGATGGTCCACGGCTACGCCAACGTCTACCAGTGGAAGGCCGCGGTGGAGAAGGCCGGCACCTTCGAGCCGACCGCCGTGCGCAAGGCCGCGGTCGCGCTGACCGAGGGCGGCTCGCCGATGGGACCGGTGAAGTTCGCCGCCAACCAGAGCCTGGTGCAGACCGCCTACATCGGCCAGCTCGACGGGGCCGGGCAGTTCAAGATCGTCTCCAAGTCGCCGGCCCCGATCGCCCCCGAGCCGTACGACCGCCTGGCCTTCCCCGGCAAGACCTGCGCGCCGGCCTGAAGCTGAGCAGGACGGGGGCAAGCAAATGGGTGTCGTCCTTCTCGCCGCGAGCCAGGGCTTCAACGGACTGAGCGTGGCCTCGCTCTACCTGCTGGCGGCGCTCGGGCTGGCGCTCTCGTTCGGCTTGATGCGGGTCATCAACATGGCCCATGGCGAGTTGCTGATGTTCGGCGGCTACATCGCCTACCTGGTGATGAAGCTGGTCCCGGGCACGGCGGGCTTGGCTCTCGCCCTGCCCGCCGCCTTCATCGGCTCGGCCTTGCTGGGCGCCGTGCTGGAGACGACGCTGATCCGCAGGCTCTCCAGCCGGCCGCTCGACACCCTGCTGGCGACCTGGGGCGTCAGCCTGATCCTGCAGCAGGCCGCGCGCACCATCTTCGGCCCGATCGGCGTCGAGGTGCGCGCGCCGGCCTGGATGAACGCCGCGGTGACCTTCGGCCCGCTGTCCTTCCCGGCGACCCGGCTGCTGATCCTCGGGCTCGCGGCCGCCACCCTCGCCGGCCTGGCGCTGCTGCTGACCCGCACGCGCCTGGGCCTGCTGGTGCGGGCGGTGAACCAGGACCGGATGATGGCCGCCGCCGCCGGCATCGACGTCCGCCGGATCGACCTGGCGGTGTTCGCCCTGGGGTCCGGCATCGCCGGCCTGGCCGGGGTGGCGTTCGGCCTGCTCGGCCCGGTGACCCCGACCGTCGGCCAGAGCTACATCGTGCCGGCCTTCCTGGTGGTGGTGATGGGCGGGCTGGGCAGCATCGCCGGCTCGACCGTGGCCGCCGTCATCCTCGGCCTGGTCTCGGCCTACGCCCAGGTCTTCGTCGACGTCAGCGTCGCCCAGGTCCTGGTCCTCGTCCTGGTGATCATCTTCATCCAGTTCCGGCCGCAGGGAGTGCTCGCGCCGCGCTCCCGCGCGCTGGACGCCTGAGGGGGGCGGCATGCGTTTTCCCAAGACCCTCAGCCCCAAGACCCTGGCCTTGCTGGTCACGGCGCTGGCGGCCGCCGCGGCGCCGCTGGTCATCGGCTCCTACGACCTCAACCTGATCTCCCGCTTCCTGGCGATGGGCGTGCTGGCGCTCGGCATCGTGCTGATCTGGGGCGAGGCCGGCATCCTCAGCCTCGGCCACGGCGTCTACTTCGGGCTCGGCGGCTACGCGCTGGCGATGCACCTGAAGCTGACCGCCCTGGCGCCCGGCGAGATCCCCGACTTCATGGTCTGGAGCGGCCTCAAGGCGCTGCCCTGGTGGTGGCGGCCGTTCGAGAACCCAGCCTTCGCCCTGATCAGCGTCGTCGCCATCCCCGGCGTGGTCGCGGCGCTGTTCTCCTGGATGGTGTTCCACCGCCGGGTCGGCGGTACCTATTTCGCCCTCATCACCCAGGCCCTGGCGCTGGCCTTCGCCACCCTGCTGGTCAGCCAGCAGGGCGCGACCGGCGGCTTCAACGGCCTGACCGAGTTCTCGACCCTGTTCGGCGCCGACCTGAACAGCCTCGGCGCGACCCGGACGCTCTACTGGGTCACCCTGGCGGCGGTGATCGGCGCGGCCCTGCTGCTGGCGGCGCTGCGCAGCTCGCGCTTCGGCGTGCTGCTGCGGGCGGTGCGCGACGGCGAGAACCGCATGCGGTTCCTGGGCTACGACCCGACGCCCTACAAGGTCGCCGCCTTCACCCTCTCGGCGATGCTGGCCGGCCTGGCGGGCGCGCTGTTCACCCTGCACGCCGGCATGGTCTCGCCGGCCCTGGTCGGCGTCACGCCGTCGATCGAGATGATCATCTGGGTGGCGATCGGCGGCCGGCAGAGCCTGATCGGCGCGATCCTCGCCGCCCTGCTGGTCAACCTCGCCCGCGACCGGATCTCCAGCGCCCTGCCGGAGCTGTGGCTCTATGTGCTGGGCGCCCTGTTCATCGGAGTGGTGACGCTGATGCCCCGCGGCCTCGCCGGCGCCGCCAGCGACCTCTTCGCCCGACTCCAGCGGCCGGCCGCCCTCGAGCGCAAGGAGGCGACCGCATGAGCGCCGCCCTGCTTCAGGTGCACGACCTGGTCGTCGACTTCAGCGGCTTCAAGGCGATCAACGGCATGAGCTTTACGCTCCAGCCCGGCGAGATCCGCGTGCTGATCGGCCCCAACGGCGCCGGCAAGTCGACCTTCTGTGACACCATCATCGGCCGGGTCCCCGCCGCCTCTGGCCGGATCCTCTTCAAGGATCAAGACATCACCCGGCTTTCCGAGCACGCGATCGTCGGCCGGGGGATCTGCCGCAAGTTCCAGGCCCCGGGCGTGCTGCCCAGCCTGACCGTCGCCGAGAACCTGGCTATCGCCGCGCGCCAGGATCGTCGCTGGTGGCGCAACCTCGGCCGCGCGCTGCCCGCGGCGGAGCGGGCGCAGGCCGAAGCGGTGCTCGAACAGGTCCGCCTCGTCGACCGGCGCGACGTGATCGCCGGCGAACTGGCGCATGGCGAGAAGCAGTGGCTGGAGATCGGCATGGTGATCGCCACCGACCCGGACCTGCTGCTGCTGGACGAGCCGACCGCCGGCATGGGCCCGGCGGAAACCGCCCGCACCGCCGACCTGATCAAGTCGCTCGCCGGTCGCCACACGGTGGTGGTGATCGACCACGACATGGCCTTCGTCGAACAGCTCGCCGCGCCGGTGACGGTGATGCACCAGGGCAAGCTGCTGAAAGAAGGCAGCGTGGCCGCGATCCGCGCCGACGCCGAGGTCGCCGCAGTCTATCTGGGACGGACCAAGCATGACGCCGCTGCTTAAGCTCGACGGCGCCTGCGCCGGTTACGGCCAGAGCCAGATCCTCTGGGACGTCTGCCTGAACGCGCCAGCCGGCGGCGTCACCGCCCTGATCGGCCGCAACGGGGTCGGCAAGACCACCCTGCTGCGCACCATCATGGGGGCCCAGCCGCTGACCGGCGGGCAGATGATGTTCGACGGCCAGGACGTCAGCCGCATGCCCTCGCACCAGCGCGCCCGCGCCGGCATCGGCTACGTCCCGCAGGGGCGGCACATCTTCCCGCACCTGACGGTCGAAGAGAACCTCGCCGCCGGCCTCTCGGCCGCGGCCGGACGCGGCGGCGGCAAGGTCCCGGACCATGTGTTCGACATGTTCCCCAAGCTGGCGCAGATCCGCCGGCGCAAGGGCGGCTTCCTGAGCGGCGGCGAGCAGCAGCAGCTGGCGATCGGCCGGGCGCTGGCCGGCATGCCGCGGCTGCTGCTGCTGGACGAGCCGACCGAGGGCGTCCAGCCGAACGTCGTGCAGCAGATCGAGGCGGCCCTCCAGCGGGTCCGCCGCGAGCTCGGCGTGACCATCGTCATCGTCGAGCAGTACCTCGATTTCGCCTGGAGCTTCGCCGACAACTACTGGGTGATGCAGCGCGGCCGCATCATCCGCCAAGGCAGCACCCGCGCCGAAAGCGCCGCCGACGTCGCCAGCCTGGTGTCGATCTAGCGGCCGCAAAGATGTGAACGCCGGCCGCCTCCAGGTCATTGTGATTTTTGCGATTTCGCCTTTTTCTGACTCATTCGCCGATTTCTCCGGCGTTTTTGACTTTTTCGGCAGTTCAAGCGCCTGGCGCTCGAACGCCGGCGCAAAGGCCAGGCCGATGAATTCGGTTGAGATCGCCGCGGCTCTGCTCGAGGTCGAAGGGGCGCCGCGGCTGGTCGCCTTCCTCGGCTCCGGCCGCAAGTGCGACGCCGTTCCGCTCGAGTTCGCGATGCTGAGGATGTTCCCCGACAGCAGCCACGACGAGCTCGCGGCGGGCCTCCAGCTCGCCCTCGACGTCGCCCGGCTGGACATGGCCGAGGTCGACGCCCAGGGAGGTCACGGGTTGCGGCACTGAGCGTCCCGTCGTGCACGAGAAGCGGGCTCGCTCGGGCCCCTCAGCGATCCTGGGCGTCGAGCCCGCCACGGCCGAAAGCAGAAGTTCGGAACTTCAGCTAAGGTTGGAAGAGAGGCCTCCTGCCTATAACGCCGACTGCCCTTTGCCCCACGCCCAAGCCGCGATGCGCCAGTCGTCAGCGACTTTCCGGAGCGCCGTCGTGAAGGTCGCTCCGGACTGCGTGACCTGCTTGCCCTTGAGTTTGAAGGTCATGGTCGCGGGCGAGACCACATAGGCGGCATCGCCTGTGACGTCGGCGTGTAGAGTGAGCGCAATGGTCACGTGGTAGTCGCTGGCCCCCGCGTGCTCACCTTCCGCTAGCACGTCCCGGTACCAGTCCTTGGCGGCTGTCGGCCCCTGCCACAGGTGCGGAGCCATCCCGTCCAGGATCGTGCCCGGAACGGCGAAGCAGGCCGCCATCGCCTCGGCGTCGCCCACGTTGAAGGCGTCGATGTAACGCTTCACGGTGGCCACTGCGGCGTCCGCGGCCTGGGTCGGTTGAGTAGACATCGGGTCGCTCCTCGATTGGCCCGTCGGGTCGGAAGCATGGGGCGCGGCGGCGCAATGACCGATCAGGCGTTCACCCGAGAGGGAATGGGCAAGGGACCGAATTCGAGATCGAGACCAGCGGAACAGGCGCGGGGCTCACTCAGGGATTCCTCAGCTACGTGCCGGAGGATCGAGCGGCGAGCGCGCGCCTCGGGCTCGTTCGCAAACCGTGGCCGGAGAGCGGCTTCGACCGGGCCAGCTAATCCGCGCGACCATGGGGCGGCGGCGCGAACCCAGGCCGCCGGCTGGGCGTTGTGGTCGGCGCTGGAGTGGAGAGGAGCCTATGCGCAAAGGCCGCGCCCCCGTGATCACCATGACGCAAACTGCCGCCTGGCGAAAGCGCCACCCCGAGGTCGCCCCTCTCGCGCAGATCGCCGCCATCGACTTCGAACCAGCGACGGAGGTGGCCGCGATCACGGCAGCGAATTTCGCGCAGGCTTTAGAACGGCATGCGACCGCCGCGGCTACGGCGGCAGCGGTCGTCGGCATGAGTAAGGCGGAAATAGTCAGGCTCGTGCGCCGCGCGAGGACCCGGGGCGATGGCAGCGACGAACAGCTTGCACTGATGATGGAGGACGCGCGCGTCGCCCTTCAGGCCGCTGTTGACCTATTGGGCGCCGCCCATGCACGGATGAAAGTGGCGCAGGCGGTCGTGACGGTGGCTGGCGAGTGAATGGTCGCGGGGGCGGCGGTACATCGATGTCGCTACGGTCACTCGGCCAGCCGATCCTTGCGCATGCGCAGCATGCGACGAGCCCGCTCGGCTGCCAGTCATAGGACAGCGATCCGTCTAGTTGCTGGGCGACGCTGCGCGAAATCAGCTTGCTTCCGAAACCCTGCATAGCGGGCTCGCCCATGACGACAGGGCCGCCGTCTTCGGCCCAGGTGAGGGTCAGATGCAACTCGTCGCTGAATGCGGAAACATCCAAGGTGCCCTCGGTGGCGAACAACGCCCCGTGCTTGACGGAGTTGGTCGCCAGCTCATGGATCACCAGCGCAATCGTGGTCGCTGCGCGTTCGCCCACGCCCATCCGCGGTACGGCTACCCGAATGCGGCGGGCAAATGCGCCTTGATCGTCATAGGGCGCGAGCAGCACCGTCAACAGGTCACCGAGCAGCGCAGCGCTCCCTTGGCCCCCGGGAAGCGGACGGACGAGATCATGGGCCCGGTCAAGCGCGGTAAGCCGTTGGATTAAACTGGTAGCCATCTCCTCGAGGCTGTTGGCGGAGCGCCAGGAGATGCGTGTCAGGCCCGTCGCGATCGCCAGCAGATTCTTCACCCGGTGGCTCATCTCGCCAGCAAGAAGCTCATGTCCTTCCTCAGCCTGCTTACGCCCCGTCACATCCAGGAAATTCCAAACAGCACACGACCGACAATCCCCGCATCGGCGCCCTGGCCCCGCGCCGAGATCCAGCAAACTTTGCCAACCATGATGCGGAAGTCGATTTCGTAGGAACCCGCCACTGAGCGCGTCGCCGTGAACGCCGCGCGAACCCGGCCACGATCGGCGGGGTGGATATGGGCCGAAAGCTCCTCGAAGGAGACTTCGGCACACCAGGGCAAGCCCCACATTTCGAAGGCGCGAGCGTCCATGGTGAAGCGGTCGGTATCGACATTCCACGACCAAAGCGCGACGCGGGCGGCGTCTATCGCTTGCCTGAGGTGTTCAGGGCGCCAAACGTGAGAGCCAGGGCCCTGCGCAGACAATAGTGACTCCTAGGCGCCCCGCCGCCGGGACGACGGCGGGGCATGAAGACTAACGGTTGGGCGTGGGCGAGCCCGGGCGGTCGCTTGTCGTCCGGTCCGGCCGAATGTCGTCGTCGGCGTATCCGGCGGCTTCATCCGCCGCGAACGAGCGGGTCTCGCCATAACGTCGGCGCTCGGCCGCGATCTGGTCGCGGCTGTAGGGCTGAGCGTCTGGATCGAAGCGCGTCCATCCTTCCGCGCGATAGGCTTCGCCCCGGGCTCGCGCCTCGACGCCGCGTTGCTGATTCAGGAGGGCCTCAATCCGACCGGCCTCCTGATCTTCGGCCTTCACGCTCACCAAGGTCCCGCCCCGTCGGACGCCTTCCGAGTAGACGTGAGCTTCCTCGTCGGAATGGCCGGCCTCCTTGAGCGCGCCGAGCAATCCGCCCGCTGCGCCCCCGGCCGCCGCGCCGGCGGCGGCGCCAAGCGCCGTCGAGGCGAGCCAACCCGCCGCGACGACCGGCCCGAGACCGGGGATCGCCAGCATCCCTAAGCCGGCAAGCAGGCCGGCCGCTCCGCCGATGAGCCCGCCCGTCGTGGCGCCCTTCTTCGCGCCGTCGGCAGTGTCGTTCTCTCCGTCGCCGTTGCGGTCGCCTAGCGGCCCGCCCGTGGAGCCGGCGTGGCGGTGGCCTTCGTGCCAGTTGTCCGTGTTGTTTGAGACCAGGCTGATGCGGTTATGATCCACACCCGCGCGCTCAAGGTCGTCCACCGCGCGCAATGCTTCGGTGTGGCTGTCAAACAGCCGAGTGATCGTTCGCGTCATAATTCTACTGTCCTGCTATTGGCGTTACTTCGCTGAAACTGCGCCTTTGAAATCCAGGGACACCTGGACCGACTTGCCGTCCTTCTTGGCGCTTGCGGTCCAGAACCCGTCCGGGGTCTTCGTCAGACCGGAGACGTCCGTGTAACCAGCATTCTCCATGTGCCCTTTGGCCTGAGCCTCGGTGAACGAGGAGGAGCCGGGCGTCTGGGCCGCTTCTGTCTTGTTCGTGTCCGTATTGATGGGGTCGTTCTGAGGCGAACTGGCCGGGGACACGGCGCCTCCAGCGTCCGCCATACCGCCTGCAGTGCTGGCCGTGGCGTCGGCCGCGGTCGTTGCAGCGTCACTGGCGGAAGCTTCCGTCCTGGACGCGGTTTCCGAGGCTGGTTTGGAGCAGGCCCCCAGCGCTCCTACCGCCATCACCATGCTCGCAAGCACGGCCACATTGATCCTTCGCATGATCGAATTCTCCCGCCAAAGAGCGCACACAGCGTCCCGCCGCCCGTTCCGTTCCGAATGTGACGCTTAAATGGGCGCCGGACGGCGGAATCGGGGGCCGGGGGAACGAAAAACCATGGAATCTCGGTGGCTTACGCGGCTTATCCGCCCCCTGGGGCCGAGCGCGCCGCCAGCCATCCGACAGCAGATACGTTGCGCGCGGCGATCGATCGGCGACTCCGTTTGGGTTGGCTCCAGCAGCTCAACCGATTGGAGAAAAAGGAGAAATCCGACAGTTTCGCGGAACACCCGGATCGCCGACGAGTTGCGGCAGGCCCAATCTCCGAGGTCCGCCCCCATGCCGCTTCTCGGCTTGATCCGATTTTTCACGACCCTGCTGTCTCTCGCCATCCTAGCAGCAGCGGGCTACCTGCTGTGGAGCTGGTATGATGGCTACCTCCTCCGCGACACCGCTGGCGTGCTGCACCGCGAGCGGGAAGCCTGGCGGCTATGGACCGGAGCGGGGCTTCTGGCCTGGTCCCTCCTTGGGCGGAGCATTCTGCCGCTGCTGCTCGCCAAGCGCGACGTGCGCGCCACCCGCGCGACACACGGCGCAGGACAGATGATCGCCAGCCCAACTGGCTCCTCGCTCTATGTCGAGAGCCATGGCCCGGCAGGCGCGCCCCCGATCATCTTTACGCATGGCTGGGGCATGGACAGCACGTTCTGGCACTACGCCAAGCTGGATCTTGGGGACCGGTTTCGGCTGGTCCTGTGGGATCTCCCGGGCCTCGGCAAGTCGAAGGCGGCCGGCAGGCAGGCGATCAGCCTCGACGCCTTCGCCACGGACCTTGCGACCGTCATCGACCACGCCGGCGGCCAGTCCGTCGTCCTGGTGGGCCACAGCATCGGCGGCATGACCATTCAGACCCTTGTCCGAGACTACCCTCAGCTCCAGCGCCGGATCGCCGGCGTGGTTCTGCTCAACACCACCTACACCAACCCGCTGAAGACGATGATTTTCAGCGGCCCGCTCCAGGTGCTCCAACGGCCGGTGCTGGAACCGGCGATGAAGCTGATCACGGCGCTGCAGCCGCTGGTGTGGCTTTCCAGGTGGCAAAGCTACCTCAGCGGCTCTTCGCACCTCGCCCAGCGGTTCGGCTTCGGGAAGTTCGTCACTCGCAGCCAGCTTGAACACACGACATTGCTGTCGACGCGCAACCCGCCCGGCGTCGTCGCGCGCGGCGACCTGGCCATGTTCCATTGGGACGCCACGGGCGTCCTGAACCGGCTGCGGGCGCCCGCGCTGGTCATCGGCGGAGACCGGGACGTCGTCACCAAGCTCGAGGCGAGCCGCGCCATCGTTGACGAGAGCGATCTCGCCACGCTGCGGGTGGTTGAAGGCGTCAATCACATGGGCCCGATGGAACGCGCCGACCTCTACAATCAGATGATCGGCGAATTCGCGCTGCAGGTTCAACCGACTGCGTCGACCGACCTGCCTGCACCAGCTCGCGGCCTCGAGCCAGACCTGCGGGGTGACGCGGCCGAAACACCCTCGCCTCCCCCGCCGCTGCCGCATTGAGCTGGACGACTAAGCTGAGCTTGCACGGAGCCGCTTTCCTTCGCGGAAGTTCGAACTTCCGCTTTGGGTCCGATTGCGGACGTTGAGCCGGCCCCAACCTGCTGGTGTGTCCACGACGACTAGGACGAGGAGCGCTTCTGGCGCAGGTGCTGATCCGGCCTCACCATCTCTGCGTTCCGAAAGCGTGAGGAACCCATGGCTTTCACCGGACCACTCGAAAACCGCATCGCGATCCGCGAACTGCACGACACATATGCCGACGCCAGCTTTCGCGGCGACATGGAGCAACGGCTCGGCTGCTTCATCGAGGACTGCACCTGCATCAATCCCTACGGCGAGATGCGCGGCAAGGAGCAGCTGAAAGCCACGTGGGACCAGATCTTCGCGAGTTTCGACGCACTCGGCTTTTTCCCGGTGATGGGCGGGATCGACGTCGACGGCGACCGCGCCACATCGCGCGCCTATATCCGCGAGGTCTTCCTCGCCAAGGACGGCTCGATCATGAAGCTCGTCGGGAGTTATAGCGACCAACTGGTGCGCGAGAACGGGGCCTGGAAATTCGCGAAGCGCGAATATTCGGTGCTGATCCGCGAGGGCGGGAATTAGCGGGACCGTTCATCCAGGGACGCTACCGCCACTGGGTGAGCGTGCGCACCGCCAACACCGCGGCCGAGGCCCGGTTCTCGGTGCCGAGCTTCTGGAAGACCTGCTCGAGGTGCTTGTTCACCGTGCGCGGCGAGATCCCGAGGATCTCGCTGATCTCGCGGTTGGGCTTGCCGCGGCTGAGCCAGAGCAGCACCTCGGCTTCGCGCACCGTCACCCCCAGCCGGTCCTGCAGCAGGCCGGCCTCGGCGCCGGACTGGGTCTCGCTCAGCCGGAACAGGAACTCGCCCGGGCCGACGCGGCTGAGCAGGGTGAGTTCGAGCCGGCGCTCGCCGACCTCGAACGGCGCGCTCTGCGCGTCGGTCGGCCCGGCCTTGCGCAGCCGCGCCAGCCGCTGCTCCACCGCGACCGGCGTCTGCACGCCGTCCCAGCCGGGAAACAGCTCGCCGAGCAGGGCGTCGACCTTCGGCGTGCACCACAGCATCCGGCCGCCGGCGTCGGTCGACAGCAGGTAACGGCCGGAGGTGTCCAGCGCCGCCTGGCTGCGGTGGGTGATCCGCGCATTGGTCAGGTGCACGCGGATCCGCGCCAACAACTCCTCGACGACGATCGGTTTGGCCAGATAGTCGACCCCGCCGGCGTTGAGCCCCTCGACCACGTGCTCGGTCTCGCTGAGCCCGGTCATGAAGATCACTGGCAAATGCTCGAACCGCTTGTCGCGCTTGAGCCGCCGGCAGGCCTCGAAGCCGTCCATCACCGGCATCACCGCGTCCATCAGCATTAGGTCCGGGGTGACCTGCTGCAGCAGGTCGAGCGCGCGCTGCCCGTCGCCGGCGACCAGCACCGTCATCCCGGTCTGGTCGAGGGTGTCGAGCAGGAAGTTCAGCGAGTCCGGCTCGTCGTCGACGACCAGCACGGTGCCGCGCGGCTCCGGCAGCTCAGCCATGTGGTTCATGCTCTCAGGGCCTTTTCGAAGGATTTCAGGTCGAGGCGCTTGACCATCTGTCGCAAGTGCTCGGCGAAGGGGCGGTTGGCCTCGTCGGCGGCCTCCATGTCGGACAGCCGGGCCTCGATGGCGCGGACGTGGCCGATGGAGGCGAGCTGGCTGAGGCTGTCGATGAACGGCTTGGCCGTCGCCGGCGCGCGCGCGGCCAGCTCGCCTGTCCGCGTCTCCGGCTCCAGGGCGTCCTCGATCCAGGCCAGCCGCAGCAGGTCGCGGACGTGCTCCAGCAGGACGTGCATCTCCCAGGGCTTGGCGACGAAGGCGTCGTGCAGCGCGCGGCCGTCGCCGCCCGGGCTGTGCTCGTGGGCGTTGGCCGAGACCATCATGATCCTGAGCCGCGGGCCGCGCGGCAGCGCGCGCAGTCGGGCGGCGACCTGCCAGCCGTTCTCGCCGGGCATCTGGATGTCGAGCATCGCCAGGTCGGGGTCGACGACCGCCGCCAGATCGACCGCCGTCTGGCTGTCGGAGGCGGTGAAGAGCTGGAAGCCGAGCGGCCGCAGCAGCCGCTGCAGGATCTCCAGGTGGGCGGGGTCGTCGTCGACCAGCAGCAGGGTCTTCCGCTCGCCCCTGTAGCCCTTGATCTTGACCGCCGGCACCGCCTCGACGCCGGTCGCCAGCGGCTCCGGCAGCACCATCCGCAAGGTGAACCGCGAGCCCTCGCCCACCGTGCTCTTCACCGACAGATCGCCGCCCATGATCTGCGCGAGCACCCGGCTGATGGCCAGCCCCAGGCCGGTGCCCGGGGCGATCTTGGCGTTGGCCGAGGAGCCGCGCTCGAACGGCTCGAAGATCCGCTCGAGGTCCTCCTTGGGAATGCCCATGCCGCTGTCGGACACCTCGAATTCGACCGAGGGGCCGCGGTAGCGCACGCTCAGCTGGGCGTGACCGCTGGCGGTGTATTTCACCGCATTCGACAGCAGATTGATCAGCACCTGGCGCAGGCGCTTCTGGTCGGCGTGGACGTAGCTGGGCAGCCGGCCGGTGTAGTCGAACCGGAATTCCAGCCCCTTGGCCTCGGCCTGCAGGCGGAACATGTCGACGATCTGGTTGAGGAACTCCGGGAAGGCGAGCTTGTCGCGGCTGAGCCGCAGCACGCCGCTCTCGATCCGCGAAATGTCGAGCAGGCCCTCGACCAGGTTGATCAGGTGCTCCGAGCTGCGGCGGATCACCCGGGCGGCGTCCTGCGAGGGGACGGCGTGGTCGCGGTCGAGCAACTGGGCGTAGCCGTAGATGGCGTTCAGCGGCGAGCGGATCTCATGGCTGACGCCCTGCAGATAGCGGCTCTTGGCGGCGTTGGCGGCGTCGGCCGCCTCCTTGGCCCGCTGCAGCGCCGCGTCGGTGCGCTCGTGCGCTTCGATCTCCTCCGACAGCAGCGCGTTCTGGCGCAGCATCTCGACCTCGGCCGCGTGCCGGCTCTCGTTGGCCAGCACCAGCAGCCAGGCGGCGACGCCGGAGACCAGCAGCAGGCAGAAGAACACGCTCCACAGGGTCAGGCTGACCTCCGCGGCGACCGCCTGCGAGGTGATCGCGTACTGCAGGAAGATCCCGTAGAGGATCCCGCCGATGATCAGGTTGAACAGCAACATCATCCCGAGGAACCGGGCCATGGTGCTCTGGGCCAGGGCGACGAGGTTCGGGGGCAGCACCCGGCGCAGGACGCCCAGCACCTGGTCGCCGATCCGGCTGTCGGTCTTGCAGGCGTCGTGGCAGCGGGTCTCCAGCGTGCAGCACAGCGAGCAGATCGCCCCGGCGTAGACCGGGCAGAAGGCCATGTCGGCACGCTCGAAGCTGTTCTCGCAGATGACGCAGACGTGGGCCGGCTGGCGCGGCAGCTCGTCCGGCTGGCGGGCCAGGTAGAACCGGCTGCGGGTGGCCAGCGCCAGCGCCGGCGCGGCGACGAAGGCGACGGTCAGGCCGAGCACCGGCGCGAAGGCGTGCATCGTCGGCCCGAAGGCGCCGATCAGGCACAGGGTCGAGACGATGATCGACAGCCCCATCGCCCCGACCCCGACCGGGTTGATGTCGTAGAGGTGGGCGCGCTTGAACTCGACGTGCTTCGGGGAGAGTCCCAGCGGCTTGGCGATCATCAGGTCCGCCGACAGCGCGCCGATCCAGCCGGCCGCCAGGTTGGCGAACAGGATCAGGATGCCCTCGACCATCCGGAAGATGCCGATCTGCATCAGCAGCAGCGCCAGCAGCACGTTGAACACCAGCCAGACCACGCGGCCGGGGTGCGCATGGGTCAGCCGGGAGAAGAAGTTCGACCAGGCGATCGAGCCGGCGTAGGCGTTGGTGACGTTGATCTTCAGCTGACAGACGATCACCAGGACGCCGGTGGCCACCAGCGCCGCGGCCGGCGAGCCGCCCATATCCTGGAAGACCGACAGGAACATGTGGGCCGGGTTGACCGCCTGCTCGGCGCTCATCCCGTGCTCCATGGCGAGGAACACCAGGAACGAGCCGAGCATCAGCTTGACCCCGCCGATCAGCACCCAGCCCGGTCCGCTGGCCAGCATCGCGGTCCACCAGGCGAAGCGGCCGACCCGGCGTTGCGGCGGCATGAAGCGCAGATAGTCGGCCTGCTCGCCGATCTGCGGCAGCAGCGACAAGAGCGTCGAGAGCGCCAGCCCGAACCGCAGCAGGTCGACCGACCCGTCCGGCGCGCCGGACGTGCCCATGAACCGGCTCCAGTCGCCCAGCTCCTCGCGGCGGAACAGCAGGATGAAGCCGATCGGCGTCAGCTGCAGCGCGATCCAGATCGGCTGGGTCAGCATCTGCATCCGGCTGATCAGGCTCATGCCGTAGATGGCGATCGGGATCACCACCAGCGAGCTGATCATGTGCGCCAGCCACAACGGGATCCCCAGCACCAGCTCCAGCGCCACCGACATGATGCTGGCCTCGATGGCGAACAGCAGGAAGGTGAAGGAGGCGTAGATCAGCGAGGTGATGGTCGAGCCCAGGTAGCCGAAGCCGGCGCCGCGGGTCAGCAGGTCGACGTCCAGGCCGTCGCGCGAGGCGTAGTAGGCGATCGGCAGGCCGACGAAGAACATCAGCGCCATGGCCGTGGCGATCGCCGCCCAGGCGTTCGAGAAGCCGTAGGCCAGGGTGATCGACCCGCCGATCGCCTCGCAGGCCAGGAACGAGGCGGCGCCGATCGCCGCGCTCGCCACGCGGAACGGCGACCAGCGCCGGGCCGTGCTGGCGGTGTAGCGCAGGGCGAAGTCTTCCAGCGTCTGGCTGGCGGCCCACTTGTTGTACTGCCGCCGTTCCCGGAAAATGCTCTGGCGTGGGTGCACGGTCATGGCCCGTCGCGCCGGAACAAGTCCGCGCCCCCCGTTACTCTACTCATGGGCGCATATTGACCGCGCCGGCCGTCACCCGGCCGAAACAAGGCGTATCGAACAAGGGTCTTTGTTGCGGCGCCGTCTTTCCGGTCACAGCGCTTAACAAATGCAAATAGCGCAGGCGCTCGCAGCGCCTGCGACGAGCGCGTCCAGCACCACTCAGGATCGTAAGTCGCCCAGCCCACGAGGCGGATCATGCGCCCGAGCGGGTGCGGAGGACCCTACGTCAAACGCCTTATGGCGCGGCGCACCCCGATCTTGACCATTGCGAGGCCGGTGCAGCTGCGCCCGGTTCGAGGCAAGGGACATCCGACTGATGGGTTCGACGACTTGGCGCGCCGCTCTGGCCTCCACCGCCGTGGCCGCAGTCGCCCTTTCGGCGCTCCCGGCCGCCGCGCAGGAGCCGGCGCAGGCCGCGCCGCCTGCCGCCACGCCGCCCCCGCTGCCGTCGGAGACGCTGGGAACGGGTCTGCTGCCGCCAGCCACGCCGCACCGGTACTTCCTGTCCGCCCGCGGCGGCGGGGTGACGATCATCAACGGCGACACCGCCAAGATCGAAGGCACGGTGAACGGCTCCGGCTCGTTCGGCTTCGCCGTCGCCCCCGACCAGAGCCGCTTCTACATTTCCGAGACCATCTGGTCGAAGCAGAACCGCGGCAAGCGCCAGGACCTGCTGTCGATCTACGACGGCACGACCCTGGAGCTGCTGCACGAGGTCGAGCTGCCGGGTCGGCTGATCGCCTCGGGCCGCACGCCCTATTTCAACATCAGCCACAACGGCGCGCGCGGCTACGTCTACAACTTCGAGCCCGCGCCCTCGGTGATCACCGTCGACCTGGTGAAGCGCAAGGTGCTGTCGGAGACGCCGACCCCGGGCTGCGGTCTGGTGTTTCCGTTCCGCGACGAAGGCTTCGCCTCGCTCTGCGCCGACGGCTCGCTGCTGAGCGTCACGCTCGACGCTCGCGGCCGCGCCCAGGCGACCGCCTCGCCAGTCTTCTTCGACTCCGAGAACGATCCGGTGTTCGAGGAAAGCCTGGTCGACCGCGCCACCGGCCAGGCCATCTTCGTCACCTACACTGGCCTGGTTCACCAGGTGCAGCTCGGCGCGGCGCCGAGCTTCCAGCCGGCCTGGTCGATCCTGCGGGCGGCAGGCCAGGGCCCGGCGACGACCGCCCCCGACCATAAGACCTGGCGGCCCGGCGGCCGTCGGCCCTTCGCCTACCACCCCGGCAGCGGCCGGCTCTATGTGCTGATGCACGAGGGCCGGCACTGGACCCAGAAGCAGGCCGGATCGCAGGTCTGGGTGCTCGACGCCAAGACCCAGGAGATCGTCCGGCGCATCGACCTGCCAACCAACGGCTACATCGTCTCCGTCTCCCAGGACGCGCAGCCGCTGCTCTACGTCACCTCCGAGGAGGGCGCGCTCTCGGTCATGGATCCGGAGAACGGCAAGGTTCTGCGGAGCCTCGACAAGCTGGGGCGCACGGCGCTCGCCGCCGTGGTCGGGTTCTGACCTTGCTGCCCGCCGAAGCCGCCGCCCTGCAGGTCGCCATCCGGGTGGCCGTCGCGCTGATCTTCCTGACCAGCGCCTGGGGCAAGGCGCGCCGCCTGCCGGACGTCGTCGAGGCCGTCCGCAACTACCGTTTGCTACCTGAGCGCCTCACCATCCCATCGGCGATGCTCCTCCCCATCGCCGAGGCGCTCGCGGGAGGCGCCCTGCTGGTTGACCCCTTTTGCCAGCAGGGCGCCGTTCTCGCTGGAGCTCTGCTCCTGCTGTTCGCGCTGGCCATCGGCGTCAACCTGGCCCGCGGCCGGCGCGCCATCGACTGCGGTTGCGACCTGTCCGGGCGCGGCCAGCCGATCTCCTGGCGGTTGGTGGCGCGCAACCTCGGCCTGACCGCGCTGCTCGCCTTCACCCTCGCCCCGGCTCGCCCCGTCGCGCCGGCGGTCTGGGCCGCGGCGGCCGCCACCGCCGCCCTCGCCTTCTGTCTCTACCTCGCCTTGCACCAGCTCTGGTCCGTCGCCGCGCCGCGGCCCGTCGGCGCCAGCGGAGTCCGCTGACATGTTGATCGTTTCCCAGTTCCTGCTTTGGGTCGTCGTGGCCCTGCTCGTCATCACGGTGCTGGCGCTCGCGCGTCAGATCGGCGTGCTGCACGAACGGATCGCCCCGATGGGCGCCCTGGTGGCCGACAACGGCCCAAAGGCCGGCGACCTCGCGCCGCACCTGCACACCCGGACGCTGGACGGCCGGCCGCTGGCGCTCGGCCCCGGCCACATTGGCCCGAGGCCGACGCTGCTGCTGTTCGTCGCCCCCTCCTGCCCGGTCTGCAAGAAGCTGATCCCGATCGCCAAGGCCGTCGCCGCCAGCGACGACCTCGACCTGATCTTCATCGGCGACGGCGACCTCGACGAGCAGCGCAAGATGGTGCTGCGCCATGGGCTGCAGGACTATCCGTTCGCCAACAGCCCGGAGATCGGCCTCGCCTTCCACGTCGGCAAGCTGCCCTACGGCGTGCTGATCCGGGCCGACGGCGTGCTCGCCGCCAAGGGCCTCGTGAACACCCGCGAACATCTGGAGAGCCTGGTGGTGGCCAAGGAGACCGGCTTCCCGTCGGCCCAGGCCTACCTCCGCGCCACCAGCCAGCCCCCGGCGGCCGCCTGACCGTCCGCCCCGATCATCTTCGAGGACTGAGCAATGGCTCGTTTTGAATTCGACAAGTTCGGCGACCGCTTCTCCCGCGGGCTCGCCAACCGCACCTCGCGGCGCAGCATGCTGGCCCGGCTGGGCGTCATCCTGGTCGCCGCCCCGGCCTTCCCGCTGCTGCCGATCGAGCGCAAGGCGCAGGCCGCGGAGCTGACCGAGTTCCAGAAGAAGGCGCAGAGCAAGGACGACAAGGAGTGCAACTACTGGCGCTACTGCGCCATCGACGGCTCGCTCTGCACCTGCTGCGGCGGCGGAGTGCACACCTGCCCGCCGGGCACCTCGCCGTCGCTGACCTCCTGGGTCGGCACCTGCTACAACCCGGACGACAAGCGGTCCTATCTGATCGCCTACCACGACTGCTGCGGCAGCTCGTCCTGCGGCCAATGCCGGTGCGACAACACCGAGGCCGCCATGCCGACCTACCGGCCACAGGGCAACAACGAGATCATCTGGTGCTTCGGCACCTCGAGCATGCAGTATCACTGCTCGACCGCGGCCCTGGTCGGGGTGGCGACATGATCCGCAGCCTCCTGCTCGCCGCCGGCCTGCTCGCCGCCGCCGGGCCGGCGCTGGCCCAGACCGCGCCGCCCGCCTACCGCAGCAACTGCCAGGCCTGCCACCAGGCCGACGCCAAGGGCCTGCCCGGCCAGTTCCCGCGCCTGAACGGCCGGGCCAACCAGATCGCCGCCACGCCCGAGGGCCGCAAGTTCCTGATGCACGCCGTGCTGTTCGGCAGCTCCGGTCGGATCGTCGTCGATGGCAAGACCATCATCGGCGTGATGCCGGCCTTTGGGCGGCTCTCCGACCCCGATCTGGCCCAGGCCCTGACCTATGTCTCGCGGCTCGGCGGCGGCAAGGCGCCGGCGGCCTTCACCGCCGCCGAGCTCAAGGCCGCCCGCGCCGACCAGCTGAGCTCGACCGCCGTGTCCGCCAGCCGCGTCCGGCTGCTCGAAGCCAAACAGATCCCGTGATCCACAGCCTGTTCGCCCTGCTGCTCGCCATGGCCCAGCCGGCCGCCGCCGCCGCGGCGCCCGAACTGACCGCGCCGACCTTCAACCACGCCCAGACGCAGTTCACCCTGCGCTGCGGCGGCTGCCACGGGGTGACGGGACGCTCGCCGCCGAGCCAGGTGCCGAACCTCCGCGGCTCGGCGGGCTACTTCCTGTGCACGCCGGAAAGCCGGGAATACCTGATCCGGCTGCCGAACGTGTCGAAGACCCAGCTCTCCGACGCAGACCTCGCCGAGGTGATGAACTACGTCGCCTTCGGGCTCGGCGAGGGCAAGACGCCGAAGGGCGCGAAGCCCTTCACCGGCGAGGAGATCCACCGCCTGCGCAAGACGCCGCTGACCGGCGCCAACCTGAAGCAGGAGCGCGACAAGGTCGTCAGAAAGCTCGTCCGCTCCTGCGGCGCGCCCAAGGACCTGCTGCTCTACGGCAAGCGCTGAGCAGCAGTCGCCTACCGCCCCCGCAAAGCGGGGGAGCTAGTAGGTTTCCTACGTCGTTCGCCGCATACCGCCCCGACACGGCTTCGGTCTTCATGCCGCCCCAGTAGGGACGGGGAAATCTCATGAAGCTCAAAGCCATGGTCGTAGGTGCGCTGATCGCCGGCGCCGCGCTGGCCACCGCCGTCGTCGCCGCGCCGGAGAAGGTCGCCGTTCCCGACTGGCTGAAGCCGAAGATCGCCGACCTGCCGAAGGCCAAGCGCGAGTTCCTGCTCTCCGAGGACGCCGAGGGCCTCGCCGGCTCCTACGAGAAGCTGTTCCTCCGTCTGCGGAACAAGACGCCGCGCGAGATCGAGGCCTACGTCGACGGCATGATGGCGGTGACGGACGCCGCCAAGTTCCATCCCGAGACCGACATGGCGGCGATCCCGCTCGACACGACGGTCAAGCAGTTCAACACCTGGAAGCTGATGCGGCCGCAGGCGCTCAACGCCCAGCGCGAGCCCGGCCCGATCAACCTCAGCTACTACATGAGCGGCCGCAGCGGCATCGCCACCTTCGCCAACGCGCCGGTGGCGATCTATCCGGAGGATCTGGTCGCCGGGAAGGTCGACGTGGCGATCGTCGGCGCGCCGCTGGACATGGGCTCGGGCTATCGCGGGGCCAAGCTCGGACCGCAGGCGCTGCGCAGCATGAGCGGCGCGGCCGGGGTCGACATGTACACCATGGTCAACCCGTCGAAGGAGCTGAACATCGTCGACTACGGCGACATCGCCGTCGACAACATGAGCACCGAGCGCACCGTCCACCACGTGCGCGAGCGCATCGCCGAGATCGCCCGCACCGGCGCCATCCCGTTCATCGTCGGCGGCGACCACAGCCTGGAGTACGCCGATGTCGCGGGGCTCGCCGACGTGCACGGCAAGGGCAGCTTCGGCGTCGTGCACTTCGATTCCCACTTCGACGCCGGCATGGGCGGCGTCCACTTCATCACCCACGGCGCGCCGGTCTACCGGGCGGTGAAGGAAGGCCATGTGCTGGGCAAGAACTACATCCAGGTCGGCCTGCGCGGCGCCTGGCCGGGCCAGGAAGGCTTCGAGTGGATGCGCAACAACGGCGTGCGCTACCACGCCATGCCGGAGGTCGAGAAGCGCGGCTGGGACGCCACCATGGAGCGCGCGCTGAAGGAGGCGCGCGAGAGCGGCAAGAAGATCTTCGTCAGCTTCGACGTCGACGTGCTCGACCCGGCCTTCATCCCCGGCACCGGCACGCCGGTCCCCGGCGGCCTGACCATGCGCGAGGCGCTGCCGATCGTCCGCCGGCTGTGCGCCGAGAACCAGCTGGTCGGCTTCGAGATCCTCGAAGTGGCGCCGCAGCTCGATCCCACCTACCGCACGGCGCTGAACGCCAACTTCATTATGCACGCCTGCCTGACCGGGGTGGCGATGCGCAAGAAGGGCGTCACCCAGCCGGGCTTCCTCAGCGAACTGACGACCGAGCACTTGCAACCCGAGGCCGGACTTAAAGGCGAACGCGACGGCAAGGCCGAAAAGGTCGATCCGGGCTACGCCCACCCGTCGCGCCGTCCGGCCAAGGCCGGCCGCTCCTGACCGGTCGCGCGAGCTCGCGTTCCGCAGGCTACGCCGGCCTGATCGCCGCCTCCGTGCGGTCGGGCGCCCAAAAACCAGGCAACCCACAGGTGACTGTTAAGGGCTCGGCCGCCCAGCTGGACAGTGGGTGGGCGGCTTCCCAGGCTGGCCGCGTGTACCAGGCACCCAGTTCCGCGTCCTCTCCGAGCCTGCAACGCGCCAGCGGCGCCGGCCGCATCGCGGTCCGCGCCGGGGCCTCAGGCGAAACGCGGCTGGCGCGGCTCTATCAGGAAGGGTGCGCCAAGATCCGCCTGCCGCGCGACGCCGCCGCACGCAGCCTCGAAGCGGTGCTGATCAACACCGCCGGCGGCCTGACCGGCGGCGACCGGCTGCGCTGGACCGCCGAGGTCGGCCCCCAGGCCGCCCTGACGCTGACCACCCAGGCCTGCGAGAAGGTCTACCGCGCCGCCGACGATCAGGCGGAAACGGTCACCGAGCTCTCGCTCGGCGCCCAGGCGCGGCTCGACTGGCTGCCGCAGGAGACCATCCTGTTCAACGGCGGGGCCTATGCGCGGCGGCTCGACGCCGACCTCGCCGCCGGCGCGCGGCTGCTGGCGATGGAATCCGTCGTGCTCGGCCGCACCGCCATGGGCGAGCGCGTCACCCACGGCGCGCTGCGCGATCGCTGGCGCGTCCGTCGCGAGGGCCGGCTGGTGTTCGCCGACGAGTTGCGCTTCGAGGGGCCGGTGTTCGAGATCGCCGCCGGCGCGCCGATCCTGGCCGGGGCCTGCGCCTTCGCCTCCCTGTTGCTGGTGGCCGACGACGCCGACCAGCGGCTCGCGGCCGTGCGCGCGGCGATCGGCCCGGCGGGGGGCGCCAGCGCCTTCGACGGCAAGCTGTTCGCCCGCATCGCCGCCGCCGACGGCCTGGCCCTGCGGCGGGCGCTGATCCCGACGCTCGAGATCCTGCGCGACGGCGAGCCGCTGCCCCGCGTCTGGCGGCTCTGAGGACTCCGATGAACCTGACCCCTCGTGAAAAAGACAAGCTGTTGGTCGCGATGGCCGCCGTGGTGGCGCGCAAGCGGCTCGAGCGCGGCGTGAAGCTCAACCACCCCGAAGCGATCGCCCTGATCACCGACTTCGTCGTCGAAGGCGCCCGCGACGGCGCCACCGTGCCGGACCTGATGGAGGCCGGGGCCCACGTGATCACCCGCGCCCAGGTCATGGAGGGCGTGGCCGAGATGATCCACGACGTCCAGGTCGAGGCGACCTTTCCCGACGGCACCAAGCTGGTGACCGTCCACCACCCGATCCGATGAGGACCCGACAGATGCCCCGAAGCACGCTCGTCCTGGCGACGGCCGCCTTGCTGCTGTCGCCTGCGGTCGCCCTGGCCCACCCCGGCCACCATGAGGACGCCGGCCTGCTCGACAACCTCCGGCACCTGGCCACCCAGCCCGACCACCTGCTGGCCGCCGGCGCCCTGCTGCTGATCGCCCTGGCCGGCGGCGGCGTGCGCCTGGTCCGCGCGCGGGTGCGAGCGCGCCGATGATCCCGGGCGAGGTGATCGCCGCCGCCGGCGAGATCGAACTCAACGCCGGCGAGCCGGTCGTCGTGCTGGAGGTCGCCAACACCGGCGACCGGCCGATCCAGGTCGGCAGCCACTACCACTTCGCCGAGACCAATCCGGCGCTGGCGTTCGACCGCGCCGCGGCGCGCGGCCTGCGGCTGGACATCGCCGCCGGCACCGCGACGCGGTTCGAGCCGGGACAGACCCGCGAGGTCGCCCTCGTACCGTTCGGCGGCGCCCGGCGGGTGTTCGGCTTCCGTCAGGCCGTGATGGGCAAGCTCTGATGCCGGCGAGTATCTCCAGGAGCGCCTACGCCGACATGTTCGGCCCGACGGTCGGCGACCGCGTGCGGCTGGCCGACACCGAGCTCTTCGTCGAGGTCGAGCGCGACTTCACCACCTATGGCGAGGAGGTGAAGTTCGGCGGCGGCAAGGTGATCCGCGACGGCATGGGCCAGAGCCAGGTCTCCCGCGCCGGCGGCGCCGTCGACACCGTCATCACCAACGCCCTGATCATCGACCACTGGGGGATCGTGAAGGCCGATGTGGGTCTGCGGGACGGCCGCATCCATGCGATCGGCAAGGCCGGCAATCCCGACACCCAGCCCGGGGTCGACATCATCGTCGGGCCGGGGACCGAGGTGATCGCCGGCGAGGGCAAGATCCTCACCGCCGGGGCGATGGACGCGCACATCCACTTCATCTGCCCGCAGCAGATCGAAGAGGCGCTGATGAGCGGGGTCACCTGCATGCTCGGCGGCGGCACCGGCCCGGCGACCGGCACCAACGCCACCACCTGCACCCCCGGCCCCTGGCATCTGCAGCGGATGATCGAGGCGGCCGAGGCCTTCCCGATGAACCTGGCGTTCGCCGGCAAGGGCAACGCCAGCTTGCCCGAAGCCCTGGTCGAACAGGTCGCCGCCGGCGCCTGCGCGCTCAAGCTTCACGAGGACTGGGGCACCACGCCGGCCGCCATCGACTGCTGCCTCGACGTCGCCGACCAGCACGACGTCCAGGTGATGATCCACACCGACACGCTGAACGAGAGCGGCTTCGTCGAGGACACGATCGCCGCCCTCAAGGGCCGCACCATCCACGCCTTCCACACCGAAGGCGCCGGCGGCGGCCACGCGCCGGACATCATCAAGGTCGCCGGCTTCGCCAACGTCATCCCCTCGTCGACCAATCCGACCCGGCCCTACACCCGCAACACCCTGGCCGAGCATCTCGACATGCTGATGGTCTGCCACCACCTCGACCCGTCGATTCCCGAGGACGTGGCCTTCGCCGAAAGCCGGATCCGCAAGGAGACGATCGCCGCCGAGGACATCCTGCACGACCTCGGCGCCTTCTCGATCATCTCCTCGGACAGCCAGGCCATGGGCCGGGTCGGCGAGGTGCTGATCCGCACCTGGCAGACCGCCGACAAGATGAAGCGGCAGCGCGGGGGCCTACCCGGCGACGGGGCGGCCGACAACGCCCGGGTGAAGCGCTACATCGCCAAGTACACGATCAATCCGGCGATCGCCCACGGCCTGTCGGCGCATATCGGCAGCGTCGAGGTCGGCAAGCGCGCCGACCTCGTGCTGTGGTCGCCGGCCTTCTTCGGCGTGAAGCCGGACCTGGTGCTGCTCGGCGGCATGATCGCCGCGGCGCCGATGGGCGATCCCAACGCCTCGATCCCGACGCCGCAGCCGGTGCACTACCGGCCGATGTTCGCCGCCTTCGGCCGCGCGGTGACCCGCTCGGCGGTGACCTTCGTCTCGCAGCTGTCGCTGGAACGGGGGCTGAGCGAGCGGCTGGGCCTGCAAAAGGAGCTGGTGCCGGTCGGCAACGTCCGCGGCGGGATCGGCAAGGCCTCGATGATCCACAACGCCGCAACGCCTGTGATCGAAGTCGATCCCGAGACCTACGAGGTCCGCGCGGACGGCGAACTGCTGACCTGCGAACCCGCCGACGTCCTGCCGATGGCGCAGCGCTATTTCCTGTTCTGAGGAGACTCCGTTGAGCACCACCATCGACATGGCCCGGCTGACCGAAGTGCTGCCGGCCGGATCCTGGACCGGCGCGCCGGCCGATCGCGTGGTCCTGGACTACGACGGCCGGCACCGCCGTCGGGTGGTGCTGACCGGCGCCGCCGGCGGCCAATACCTGCTCGACCTGCCCGAAGCCACGCACCTGAAGAACGGCGACGGCCTGCGATCGACCGAGGGCGCGATCGTCGAGGTCGCCGCGCTGGCCGAGCCGCTGCTGGAGATCCGCGCGGCCACCACGCCGGACCTGCTGCGGCTGGCCTGGCACCTCGGCAACCGCCACCTGGCCGCCGCCATCCGCGCCGACCACATCCTGATCCGCCGCGATCACGTCATCGCCCACATGCTCGAGCATCAGGGGGCGGTCGTCGCCGAGGTCATGGCGGTCTTCGATCCCGAGGCGGGCGCCTATCACGTCCACGGACATGGCCACGACCATTAGCGCGCCGTCCCGGACCGGCGACGACGCGGCCGTCCTGCTGCGGCTGATGACCTGGTTCTCGCCGGCCTTCCCGGTCGGCGCGTTCGGCTTCTCGCACGGCCTGGAGACCGCGATCCGCGACCGCCGGGTCGACGACGCCGACAGCCTGGCCGGCTGGATCGCCGGCCTGCTGGAGGTGGGTTCGGGCTGGACCGACGCGGTGCTGTTCAAGCTGGCCTGGGCCGCGTCGGGCGATGAGCTCGCCGAGCTGGCGGAGCTGGCCGCGGCGTTCGCGCCGTCCTTGGAGCGCCGCCGCGAGACGTTGCAGCTCGGGACTGCGTTCCTGACGGCGGTTGGGCCGTGGCTCGGCGAAACGCCCCCTCCGTCTCGGCGCTCCGCGCCGATCCACCTCCCCCGCGTTGCGGTGGAGGATCTGGGCCGAAGATGCTCCACCGCTTTAGCGGGGGAGCTGTCGGCGAAGCCGACTGAGGGGGCGGTCAGCGCCGATCTGGCCCCCTACCCCGTCGTCGCCGGCTGGGCCTGCGCCGCCGCCGCCATCCCGCTCGCGCCGGCGCTGGCCGCCTTCCTTCACGCCTTCGCCGCCAACCTGGTCAGCGTGGCGATCCGCGCCGTGCCGCTCGGCCATGTCGCCGGCGTCGCGGTGATGGCGAAGCTCGAGCCGTTCCTGGCCCAGACCGCCGCCCGCGCCGCGACGGCCGAGCTCGACGACCTCGGCGCCTGCGCCATCCTGTCTGACATCGCCGCCATGCGGCACGAGACCCTGCCCGGGAGGCTGTTCATCTCATGAGCTCGCGAAACGGTCCCCTGCGGGTGGGCGTCGGCGGCCCGGTCGGCGCCGGCAAGACCACCCTGGTGGAGAAGCTCTGCAAGGCGATGCGCGATCGCTGGAGCCTCGCCGTCGTCACCAACGACATCTACACCCAGGAGGACGCGTTGATCCTCAACCGGCTGCAGGCCCTGCCGGAGGAGCGGATCCTCGGCGTCGAGACCGGCGGCTGTCCGCATACGGCGATCCGCGAGGACGCCTCGCTGAATCTGGCGGCCATCGCCGAGATGAACCGGCGCATCCCCGACCTGGACCTGATCTTCATCGAGAGCGGCGGCGACAACCTGGCGGCCACCTTCTCGCCGGACCTGGCGGACCTGACGCTCTACGTCGTCTCCGTCTGCCAGGGCGAGAAGATCCCCCGCAAGGGCGGCCCGGCGATCACCCGCTCGGACCTGCTGATCATCAACAAGACCGATCTCGCGCCCCACGTCGGCGCCGACCTTGCGGTGATGGACCGCGACGCCGCCCGCGCTCGCGACGGCCGGCCCTACGTCTTCACCGACCTCACCCGGCAGCAGGGTGTCGGCGAGGTCATCGACTTCCTGACCTCGCGCTCGGGTCTTTGAGGGGCGGCTGAGCCGCGCCAATCGGCCAAGGTTGAAGCCGCGCGCCGCGCACGCCCGACGGCCCGCCCCCACCGGCGCGGCCGCGAAGACGCGCGACCTTGATGACTCCCTTATGCGAGCGGCCCGGCTTCCGAATGGAACCCTGATGTCGCCGCGCGATAGGTCCGAGGCTCCCTAGACCTAGGAGCAGACCTTGCTCGACCTCGTCTTCCTCTTGCTCGGCGTCGGCGCGCTGGCGCTGTTCGGCGCCTACGCGACCGCCCTGAGGCGCCTCTAATGCTCGAACTCATCATCTGGGGCGCGGGCGCCCTCGTCATCGGCGGCTACATGATCGCCGCCCTGCTGCGTCCGGAGCGGTTCTGATGAACGGCGCGGGCTGGGCGGAGATCGCCTTCACCGTCGGCGTCGCGGTCGTGCTTGCATGGCCGCTGGGCGCCTACATCGCGCGGGTCTGGCAGGGCGAACGCACCTGGTTGGATCCGGTCTTCAGGCCGGTCGAGCGGCTGGTCTACGCCGGCTGCGGCGTGCGCGCCGAGCGGAGCCAGGGCTGGGTCGGTTACGCGGCCAGTCTGTTGGCCTTCTCGATGGCCAGCTTCGTCGGCCTGTACCTGATCCTGCGGTTCCAGAACCTGCTGCCGCTGAACCCGCAGGGGTTCGCCGGCCTCAGCCCGCACCTGGCCTTCAACACCGCCGTCAGCTTCGTGACCAACACCAACTGGCAGTCCTATGCGCCTGAGGCGACCGTCTCGACCTTCGCGCAGATGACCGGGCTGACCTCGCAGAACTTCCTCTCGGCCGCCGCCGGGATGGCCGTCGCCGCGGCGATGGCGCGGGCCTTCGCCGCCAACCGTGGCGAGGGGCTCGGCAACTTCTGGGTCGATCTGACCCGGATCAGCCTCTACGTCCTGCTGCCGGGCGCGATCATCATCGCGCTCACCTATGTGGCGCTCGGCGAGCCGCAGAGCCTGCTGGCCAACGTCACCGCCCACACCGTCGAAGGCGGCCGGCAGACCATCGCCCTCTATCCGACCGCCAGCCAGGAAGCGATCAAGCAGCTCGGCACCAATGGCGGCGGCGTGTTCAACGCCAATTCCGCCCATCCGTTCGAGAACCCCAACGCCTGGACCAACCTCATCGAGATCGTCTCGATGAACGTGCTGAGCTACGCCTGCGTGGTGGCCTTCGGGCGCATCGTCATGGCGCGCAAGGAAGCCCGCGCGCTGGTGACGGTGATGGCGCTGTTCGTGCTCGGGGCCTCGGCCGCGATCTACGCCGCCGAAACCCAGGCCCCGCCGGCCCAGGTCGCCGCCGGCGCCGACCCCGGCGTGAACATGGAAGGCAAGGAGGTCCGCTTCGGCGCGCCCTCGACCGCGGTCTGGGCCGCGGCGACCACCGGGGCCTCCGACGGCGGCGTCAACGGCATGCACGGCAGCCTGATGCCGCTTGGCGGCGGGGTGGCGATGTTCATGATCCAGCTCGGCGAGATCCTGCCCGGCGGCGGGGGCTCCGGCCTCTACGGCATGCTGGTGCTGGCGCTGATCGCCGTCTTCGTCGCCGGCCTGATGGTCGGGCGCACGCCCGAGTACCTCGGCAAGAAGGTCGAGGCGCGCGAGATCAAGTACGCCATGCTGGCGGTGCTGATCCTGCCGCTGTCGATCCTCGGCTTCGCCGCGGTCGCCGCCGTGCTGCCGATGGCGCTGAAGGGCCTGGCCAATCCGGGCCCGCACGGGCTGTCGGAAATCCTCTACGCCTACTCCTCGGCGACCGGGAACAACGGCTCGGCCTTCGCCGGCCTGACCGCCAACAGCCCGTGGTGGAACACCACGCTCGGCCTGGCCATGCTGCTCGGCCGCTTCGCCTACGTCGTGCCGGTGCTGGCGATCGCCGGCTCGCTGGCCGCCAAGCCCAAGCTCGCCTCGACCTCGGGCACCTTCCCGACCGACGGCCCGCTGTTCATCGGCCTCTTGATCGGGGTGATCCTGATCATGGGCGGCCTGCAATTCTTCCCGGCGCTCGCGCTCGGCCCGATCGTGGAGCACTTCCAGGTGCTCCAGGCGGTCGCGGCGCGCTGACCTGATCGGAAATCCAAGAATGGACACCCTCACCCATCCCCTCGGCGCCTCGCGGCGCCAGGCGAACGTGCTCGCCGACAGCTTCTCCGCGCCGATCGTGGCGCGCGCCGCGCGGGACGCCGTCCTCAAGCTCGATCCGCGCAAGCTGCTCGGCAATCCGGTGATCCTGGCGACCGAGGTGGTCGCCATCCTCGTCACCGTCTCCACCCTCCTCCTGGTGGTCCAGGGCGGCGCCTGGGGCTTCGCCCTGCAGGTCGCCCTCTGGCTCTGGGCGACGGTGCTGTTCGCCAACTTCGCCGAGAGCGTCGCCGAAGGCCGCGGCAAGGCCGCCGCCGACAGCCTGCGCGCCACCCGCGTCACCACGAAGGCCAAGCTGGTCGCCGATCCGGTGAAGGGCACCATCGCGCTGACGCCGGCCCACCAGCTGGCGGTCGGCCAGATCGTCCTCGTCGAGGCCGGCGACGTGATCCCGGCGGACGGCGAGATCATCGAGGGCGTCGCCTCGGTCAACGAGGCGGCGATCACCGGCGAGTCCGCGCCGGTGATCCGCGAGAGCGGCGGCGACCGCTCGGCCGTCACCGGCGGCACGACCGTGGTCTCCGACTGGCTCAAGGTGCGCATCACCTCGGAGCCCGGGAACACCTTCCTCGACCGGATGATCGCCATGGTCGAAGGCGCCGATCGCCGGAAGACCCCCAACGAGATCGCGCTGGCGGTGCTGCTGGCCGGCCTGACGCTGATCTTCCTGATCGCGGTCGTGACGCTGCTGGGCCTTGGCGCCTATTCGGGGGTGCAGCTGCCGCCGCTGGTGCTGGGCGCGCTGTTCGTCTGCCTGATCCCGACCACCATCGGCGGCCTGCTGTCGGCGATCGGCATCGCCGGCATGGACCGGCTCTTGAAGGTCAACGTGCTGGCGACCTCCGGCCGGGCGGTGGAGGCGGCCGGCGACGTCGACACCCTGCTGCTCGACAAGACCGGCACCATCACCTTCGGCAACCGCATGGCCACCGAGGTCATCGCCGCCCCTGGCGTGCGCGCCGAGCGGGCGATGGCCGCGGCGCTGATGGCCTCGCTGGGCGACGAGACCCCGGAAGGCCGCTCGATCGTCGAGCTGGCGCACAACCATGGCCAGGCCGCCGTGGCCCCGGCCGGGGCGGAGATCATCCCGTTCTCGGCGACCACCCGGCAGTCCGGCCTCAACGCCGACGGCCGCTCGTGGCGCAAGGGGGCGGTGGATGCCGTGCTGCGCAGCCTGAACCTCACCGGTGCGGACATGCCCGAGGAACTGACCGCGGCGGTGGACCGGATCGCCCGCTCCGGCGGCACGCCGCTGGCGGTCAGCGAGGACGGCGTTCTGGTCGGCGTGATCCACCTGAAGGACGTAGTGAAGCCAGGGGTGAAGGAGCGGTTCGCCGACCTGCGCCGCATGGGGCTGCGCACGGTGATGATCACCGGCGACAACCCGATCACCGCCGCCGCCATCGCCTCGGAGGCCGGGGTCGACGACTTCCTCGCGGAGGCCACGCCCGAGGACAAGCTGCGCCTGATCCGCACCGAACAGGCCAAGGGCCGGTTGGTCGCGATGTGCGGCGACGGGGCCAATGACGCCCCGGCGCTCGCCCAGTCGGACGTCGGCGTCGCCATGCAGACCGGCGCCCAGGCGGCGCGCGAAGCGGGCAACATGGTCGACCTGGACAGCGACCCGACCAAGCTCATCGAGATCGTCGAGGTCGGCAAACAGATGCTGATTACTCGCGGCGCGTTGACCACCTTCTCGATCGCCAACGACGTGGCGAAGTACTTCGCCATCATTCCGGCGATCTTCGTCGCCGGCCTGCCGGCGCTGGGCGCGCTCAACGTCATGGGGCTGACCAGCCCACAGAGCGCGATCCTCTCGGCGGTGATCTTCAACGCCCTGATTATCGTCATGCTGATCCCGCTGGCGCTGCGCGGGGTTCGCTACCGGGCGATCGGCGCCGCGCGGCTGCTGCAGCGCAACCTGCTGGTCTACGGGCTGGGCGGGATCCTCGCGCCATTCGTCGGCATCAAGCTCATCGACCTCGCAGTCGCCGGCCTGGGGCTCGCCTGATGCTCCTCGACACCTCGCCCCAACCCGCCGCCGCGACCCATTCTCCACGGAGCACTTCGATGCTGGCCCAGGCCCGCGCCGCGATCGTCGCGACGCTCTTCTTCACCCTGCTGCTCGGGGTGGCTTATCCGCTGCTGGTCACCGGGGTCGCCCAGCTCGCCTTCCCGGCCCAGGCCGGCGGCAGCCTGATCCGCGACCGCTCTGGCACGGTGATCGGCTCGCGGCTGATCGCGCAGAGCTTCAGCGCCCCGCAGTACCTGCATCCCCGCCCCTCGGCGGCCGGCGCGGACGGCTACGACGCCTCGGCCTCGTCCGGCTCCAACCTCGGCCCGCTGAACCCGACGCTGATCGATCGGGTGAAGGGAACCGCCGAGCCGCTGCGGGCCGGCGGCGCGCCGATCCCGGCCGACGCGGTGACCGCCTCCGGCTCCGGCCTGGATCCGCACGTCAGCCCGGCGAACGCCCGGATGCAGGCCGCCCGCATCGCCGCCGCGCGCGGCGTCCCCCTGGCCCAAGTCGAACGGCTCCTCGATGCGCACGTCACGCCGCCGGCGCTCGGGATCCTCGGCCAGCCGACCGTCAACGTGCTGGAGGCCAACCTGGCGCTCGACTCCGCCTTCGGTTCGCCTCAGCCTTCCTCGAGATGACCCAGGACGAGCCCCGCAGACCCGACCCGGACGCGCTGCTCGCCGCGACCCATCCGGGCCAGGGCCGCCTGAAGGTCTTCCTCGGGATGGCCCCCGGGGTCGGCAAGACCTACGAGATGCTGCGCGCCGCTCGCCGCCGAAAGGCGGAGGGCGGCGACGTCGTCGTCGGCGTGGTCGAGACCCACGGCCGCAAGGAGACCCAGGCGCTGCTGCGCGGGCTCGACGTGCTGCCGCGCAAGCCGATCGAGTACCGCGAGCGGACGCTGTTGGAATTCGACCTGGATGCGGCGCTGCAGCGCAAGCCCCAGCTGCTGCTGGTCGACGAATACGCCCATTCCAACGCCCCCGGGTCGCGCCATCCCAAGCGCTGGCAGGACGTCGAGGAACTGCTCGCCGCCGGCGTCGACGTCTGGACCACGCTCAACGTCCAGCACATCGAGAGCCTGTTGGAGGTGATCTGGAAGATCACCGGCGCCCGCCAGCGCGAGACGGTCCCGGACCTGGCGCTGTCGCGCGCCGACGAGATCGAGCTGATCGACATCACCCCCGCCGAGCTGCGGGAGCGCATGGCCGAGGGGAAGGTCTACCTGGGCGAGACCGCCGAGGTCGCGGCGACGCGCTTCTTCAAGGTCGAGAACCTCACCGCGCTGCGTGAACTGGCGCTGCGGCGCGCGGCCCAGACAGTCGACGACCAGCTGATCGGGGCCATGCGGCGCGCCGGCGTCGAGGGGCCCTGGGCGGCCGGCGAGCGGATCCTGGTGCTGGTCGCCTCCGACGCCATGGCCAGCCCGCTGGTGCGGGCGGGGCGGCGGCTGTCCGACATGATGATGGACGCGCCCTGGACCGTGGCCCACGTCGAGCGGCCGAACGCGCGCGATCCGACCGCGTTCGGCGCGCAGCAGCTGCGCGACGCGATGAAGCTCGCCAGCCAGCTGGGCGGCGCGGCGGTGACCCTGACCGGCGACGACCTGGTCGGCTGCGTCCTCGACTACGCCCGGCGCAACAACGTCACCCAGATCGTCGCCGGCAAGACCCGCCGACGGCATCCGTTTGCGCGCAACCTGGTCCATGCGCTGCTGGAGGAGACCACCGGCGCGGCGGTGCACGTGATCACCGAGGCGACGGAGGCCAGCCCGCCGGAACGACGCCCGCGACCGACGCTGCGCGACATCCCCTGGGCCGGGCACCTCGGGGCGCTGGCGAGCGTCGTCTTGGCGGCCGGCGGCGCCTATCTGTTCGACCTCTACTCGGAGAGCGCCAACCTCGCGATGGTGTTCATGCTGAGCGTGCTCGTGTCGGGCCTGGCGTCCGGCCTCTGGCCGGCGGTGACCGCCGCTGCCGCCGCGGCCTTCGTCTACAACTTCTTCTTCCTCGAGCCGCGGCTGACGCTGTTCATCGGCCACGCCGCCGACGTCCTGACCTTCGCCGTCTTCTTCGCCGTCGCGCTGGCGACCGGCTGGCTGACCGGCCGGGTGCGCGACCAGGCGCGGGCGACCTCGCGGCGGGCCTCGGGGATCGCGGCGGTGCTGTCCGCGACCCGCCGGCTGTCGGGCGCAGCCAAGGCCGGGGACGCGGCAACGGCGCTGACCGAACAACTCGCCGCGGCGACCGGCGGCCGGGCCGTGGTGCTGGGGCCGCTCGACGGCGACCTGAAGATCATGGCCGCCTCGCCGGAGCTCGACATGCTGTCGGCCGGCGACATGGCGGCGGCGCGCTGGTGCTGGGAGCGGGGCGAGCCGGCCGGGGCCGGCACCGGCACCATGCCGATGGTCGGCTGGACCTTCCGCCCGCTGCAGGGCGTGCAGGCGCGATCGGGCGTGGTCGGCGTCGATCCGGCGGCGGTGGCCACGGAGGACGGCGAGCGTTTCGTCGCGGCGCTGCTGGACCAGGGCGCGGTGGCGCTGGAGCGGGCCGAACTGGCGGCCGTCGCGGCGGACGCCGAGGCCCTGCGCCGCACCGACCAGCTGCGCGCGGCGCTGCTGAACTCGGTCAGCCACGACCTGCGGACGCCGCTCTCGACCGTACTGGGGTCGGCCACCACCCTGATCGACTATGGCGGCGCGCTGTCGCCGGACGTGCGCGAAGACCTGCTGGTCTCGATCCGCGAGGAGGCCGAGCGGCTGAACCGCTATGTCGGCAATCTGCTCGACATGACCCGCCTGGAAGGCGGCCGGCTGAACATGCGCACCGACTGGGTCGACGTCCGCGACGTGCTGATGGCGGCCGCCGAGCGCGTCGCCCGCCGGCTGGACAAGCGCCGCATCGAGCGCGACTTCCCGAGCGAGCTGTCGCTGGCGCGGCTGGACCCGAACCTGCTGGAGCAGGCCGTGGTCAACATCCTGGAAAACGCCATCGCCTACAGCCCGGACGACACCGTCATCGAGCTGGCGGCCTATGAGGACCGGTCGAACGTGGTGATCAGCATCGAAGACGAGGGCAAGGGGATCCCGACCGCCGAGCTCGCCCGGGTGTTCGAGAAGTTCCATCGGATGGAGGAGCCCAGCGACCGCAGCAAGGGCGCAGGCCTCGGCCTGTCGATCTCCAAGGGCTTCGTCGAGGCGATGGGGGGACGGATCGCGGCGGCCAGCCCGATCCATGGGGATCACGGCACGCGCGTGCTGATCAGCCTGCCGAAGTCGCCGCGCCAGATCGAGGTCGCCGCGTGAGCCTTCGCCCCAAGATCCTGGTGATCGACGACGAGCCGCAGATTCATCGCTTCCTCCGCGCGGCGCTGGAGGCGGCCGGGTTCGAGCCGCTGCGGGCCGAGACCGGCGCCGAAGGGCTGCGCGAGATCGCCCGTGCGGCCCCGGCGGCGGTCGTGCTCGACCTCGGCCTGCCGGACATGGACGGCAAACAGGTGCTGACCCGCGCCCGCGAGTTCTACCAGGAGCCGATCCTCATCCTCTCGGCGCGCGATCGCGAGACCGAGAAGATCGAGGGCCTCGACCTCGGCGCGAACGACTATGTCGAAAAGCCGTTCGGCGTCGGCGAACTGCTGGCGCGGCTGCGCGCGGCGCTGCGCCAGCGCTCCCACTCGGGAAAGCCGCCGCCGGAGATCGTCAAGGCCGGGCGTCTGACGATCGACTTCCCGCGCCGTCTGGTCACCCGCGGCGGCGAGCCGGTGCACCTCTCGCCCCGGGAGTACGACCTGCTCGCCAAGCTGGCGCAGAGCGCCGGCAAGGTGCTGCAGCACCGCGAGCTGCTGACCTCGGTGTGGGGGCCGGCGCACGTCGCCGACACCCAGTACCTGCGGGTGTTCATCGGCCAGCTGCGGCAGAAGATCGAAGAGGCGCCGTCGGAGCCGAAGATGATCCTGACCGAGCCGGGCGTCGGCTACCGCTTCATCGCCGATGAGCCGGAGCCGTGAGGCTGGCGGCAAGATAGGCGCCCGCCAGCTCGACATACTTCGCGGGATGCTCGGGCCGGGCATCCGTGTCGCCGCAGCGCACGCCGAGCACCAGGTCCGGCGAGTCGTCGCGGCGGATCGGCCAAAAGTCGAAGGTCGACGCCGCGAACGGGTAGTTGTCGCCGTGCGATGGTGTCTGGCTGGCCAGCGTCCAATTGGCGGCCTCCAGGTCGGCCGGCGACAGGCTGGCGCCTTCGGTGAGCGCCGCCGGCTTCAACATGCCGCCGTCGGCGATCAGCACCGCGGCGGGGGCCTGAAAGATCTTCGCCAGCGCCTCGGCGCTGGATCGCGCCACCTCCGCGGCGGGCGCCGACTGCACGACGAGATGCGCCAGGTCATGCAGCGCGCCGGCGCGTCCCGCCTCGCGTCGCGCCTCCAGCGCCCGCCCGCGCGCCTCGGCCGCGAGGGTGCTGACGATCGCCGCGATCACCAGCAGCAGGGCGGCGGCCCACAGGTCGTCGGCGCTGTGGATGCGGAACGAAAAGAACGGCGCGGTGAAGAAAAAGTCGAAGGCCAGCACGCCCGACACGGCGGCGGCCAGCGCGGGGCCGAAGCCGAAGGTGGTCGCCGCGATCACCACCGGCAACACGAACACCAGCGTCACATCCGGGCTGGCGATCAGGTGCTGGACCAGGAAGCCGATCAGGCTCGCGACCGCCACGAGCCCGAGGGCGGCGGCATAGGCGCCCAGCACGCCGGCGCTGGTTTTCGGTTTGCGAAGGGCGGCCGGCGCGAGGCGCGGGGCGCTTTGGAAACCCAAGGCTTCGCCGGACATGGCCAAGCTCCTGACGTTGAGGTCGATGGCCGGAAGCTAGCGCCCTCCGGCATAAAGGTTCGATACGGATTTCGGCGGCTGTGCGGCTCAGCGGGGTGATCGCGCCCATTGCTGGATCAGCCAGCCGCTGCGGTCGGCGATCCGCCGAAGGGCGGGGTCGGGATTGACCGCGACCGGGAAGCCCACCGCAGCCAGCATGCCGGCGTCGTTGACGCTGTCGCCGTAGGCGTAGCAGGCGGCGAGATCGAGCCGGGACTGGTCCGCGTAGCGGCGCACGGCCTCGGCCTTGTTCTCGGCCTGGCTACGGCCGCCGGGCGCCGCCGCCAGCAAGGCGTAGCCCTGGTAGCCGCCGGTCAGCCGATCGCCGGCCGCCAGCAGCCGCTGGGCGATGAGCTCGGCGCCGAGCGCCTCGGCGAACGGCGCCAGCACGTGCTCGACTCCGCCGGTCACCAGCACGATGCGGCGCCCGGCGGCCTTGTGCGCGGCGATCTCCGCCAGCGCCGGCGGAAAGCAGGCCGGAAGCAGCAGCTCGCGGCAGCAGCTCTGGGCGTCGCGTCGCAGCACCCGTTCGGAGAGGCCGGCGAACTGGCGGTAGACCAGGCGGTCGGCGAGGTTGCGGCTGAGCTTGTCGGCGAGCCAGACCACCGGCGCGCCCCAGATCAGGCTGGCGAGCCACAGGCGGTGGCGCCAGGCGCCGTGCTGCCGCGCCCGCAACCAGACCAGGCTGGTGGTGCTGCGGGTGGCGCACAGGGTGCCGTCGACGTCGAAGAAGGCCGCCGCGCGCGGCGCTTGCGCTGTCCCCGTCTCCACTGCCGGCGATCCCCCTGCCCCCGCGTCTTATGAGCGCTGCCGCTGGGGGCGTCCATGGGCCGGCCGGCGACTGGCGCAGGCTTCGCAAATCACCGTAGGTGAGGCTTGGCCGCGCCGTGCGCGGCCAGCGGCCCCTTAGATCGTGAGCGAGCCGAATGAGCCGATCCGACGGCGTGCCGATCACGCCCCGCGTCGCCGTCTTCTACGCCCTCGGCGACGTCGGCAGTTCGCTGGCGTCGGCCTGCCTCGCCTTCTATTGGCTGTACTTCCTGATCCAGGTCGCCGGCCTCAGTCCGCTGCAGGCCGGCGTCATCCACGCCAGCGGCTATGGGCTGAGCGCGGCGGCCAACCTCTGGGCCGGCCGGGTGCTCGACCGGCGGTTCGCCTCGCTGCGCCGCCGCTGCCAGCTGATCGCCGGCCTCGGCGTGGCGATGGCGGCGCTCTTCGCCCTGCTCTGGGTGCTGCCGCCCGCGCCGTGGCGGGCGGCCTGGTATCTCGGCCTGTCCTGGGCCTTCCACCTGGTCTTCGCCCTGGCCTACCTCGCCTATCTGTCGCTCTCGGCCCAGCTCGGGGCCTCCGAACAGCAGCGCGTCGATCTGAGCAGCTACCGCTTCGCCGGGACCATGCTGCTGACCGTCCTGGTGCTGGCGCTGCACGGCGCCACCGCCGGCCGGCTCGACCTTTCGGCGCGGCTGCTGCTGCTGGCCGGCGTGGTCGCCGGCTGCGGCGCGCTGGGAAGCCTGGTCTGCGGGCTGGGCCTTAGGCCGCTGCTGCGCGACCACGCGCCGGAGAGCGCCGCCGACCGCCCCGCATCCTGGAGCAGCCTGGCCGCCGCCCGGCCGCTGCGCACCGCCGTCGCCGGCAATCTCGCCGTCTGGTTCATGGCCCAGACGACGATGGTGCTGACCGTCTTCCTCTGCGCCGCCGCCGGCGCCGCGGACGCCCTGGTGCTGCTGGACCTGCAGGTCGCCATCATCCTGGCGGCCGGACTGACGTCGGCCGGGGTGCGCCGCTGGCCGCCGCGGCGCGTGCTGGCGCTTGCGGCCCTGCTCTGGTGTGTCGGCGCGGGCCTGTGGCAAGGCGCCGTCGCGCCCTATGCCGCCGCGGCCTGCCTGGGCCTGGGCTTGGGCGCGGCCACGGTGCTGAGCTGGGCCAGCGTGGCCGAGGCGCTGTCAGCCTGGCCGCGCGGCGCGGGCCGAGCGGACGCGCGCGCCTACGCCGGGCTGTCGCTGCTGCGCGACCTGGTGGCCGCCGCGGCGCCGATGCTGGCCGCCGCGCTGATGACCGGCCGCCCGGTCGGCTCGGCGCAGTCCGGGACCGTGGCCGCGACGCTACTGCTCGTGGCCGGCGTCGGCGCCGCCGCGCTGGTCTTCAGCCTGTCGCGTCCTGCTGCTGCAGCCGCCGGTACAAGCCAAGTCCCGACGTGACCAACGTCAGCAGGCTGCCCGGAATGGTCAGGGCGAAGGCGAGGTCGATCAGGCTGTAGCTCTGGCCCGCGACGCTCAGCAGCTCGCGCGGCAGCACGATCGACAGCAGGGCGATGACGATGCCGCTCAGCAGGGCCTCGGCCGGGCCGAACGCCGGGAACGGCCAGACGCGGGCGAGCGCGATCCAGAGCACCGTCAGCACGTACTGCACCAGGCACAGCAGCGTGGCGGTCGCGACGATCTCGAAGCGCCCGTAGGACGACAGGGCGAAGCCCAGGCCCACCGCCGTAAAGGTCAGCGCGTCGGCAAAGATGTCGAGGAAGCGGCCGGCCGCGGAGCACTGGTTACGGGTCCGCGCCACGTGTCCGTCGATGTTGTCGCCGGCCCAGTGCAGCAGCAGCAGCAACGCGCCGGCGGCGAACCACAGCCGGTCGAAGGCGGCGAGCGCGAAGCAGGCGCCGGCCAGCAGGCCGAAGACGCCGCTGATCGCCGTCACCTGGTTGGCGGTCATCGCCGCCGGCACCAGGCGCGCGCCGGTCCGCCCCATCCATTGCTCGAGGCGGACCAGAGGGCCGTTGTCGAGCTTGACCACGTCGTCAGTTGACGTCTCGGTCTGGGTGCTCATGGGTTCAGCTCACTCAACTGTCGGTGCTGGATCCGCGCCGCGTCCCGCGAATGGGCGAGGCTGGCGACGAATGAGGACGGCGCGTCGATGTCCCGCAGTCGCCAGGCGCCGGTCGCGCCTGGATCCTGGAGGTCTTCGATCAGCAACGAGCCGGCCCCGGCCTCCGCGGTCCGGACCGTGAAGGATTTGAACCCGTAGGCGAAGCCGGCCCCGCGCGCCTTGGCGTAGGCCTCCTTGCGCACCCAGCAACGCACGGCCGCCTCGGCGCGCGCACCCTCGGGCATGGCCTCCAGCTGGCGTTGCTCGTCCTCGGAGAAGGCGGTCCGCGCGACGCCGCGCCAGTCGCCGTCCAGCCGGCCGCGCAGGTCGAGGTCGACGCCGATCGCGGCCGCGTCGCCGACCGCGAGCAGCATCACGTCCTCGCTGTGCGAGAGGTTGAACGCCGGCCCCCGCTCCAGCCGCGGCTTGCCGAGCGGATCGGTGAGGATCGGAACCTCGGCCGGCGCGACGCCGAGATAGCCGCCCAGCACCCGCCGCAGCGCGACGCGCGCGCCGATACGCCGGCGGCGCGGCTCGGGAGCCAGGGTCGCGTCAGCGCGGGCGCGCTCCTCGGGCGAAAGGCACTCCGGCGCGGCGCAGCCCGCGAGGTCGAGCGTCCATAGCGCGATCTCGTCTCTTCCCAGCCTCATTCCGCCGCTCCGATCAGCTCCGACCCGATCAGCGCGGGCGCGAGGCTGGCTGCGAGCGCCGAGCCTGCGCTCGCTGGATCGCGCAGCAGCCGGCGGCTCTCCTCGCCCAGCCCCGGGAACAGCTCGAGCGCCGCGCGCAGGTGCGCCTGCAGGACACCTTGCCCGGTCGTGCGCGCCGCCTCGACCGCGGCCGTGAAGGCAGGGTCCCCCGGCAAGGGCTGGTCGGCCGCGCCGGCCGGCCCCAGGGCGTTGATCCGGTCGCGCACCAGGCGGCTGCGCTCGGCCAGGCCGAGGCTGCGCAGCTCGCCGGGTTCGACCGCGCGGCCGATGAAATAGTCCTGCTGTCCGCCGCCCACCGGGAACTCCGCGCGCTCGTCGGCTTCGGCCAGCGGCAGGCCGCCGGCGAAGCGCACCGGCACGATCGGCAGGTCGTGGGCCAGCGCCAGATCGATCAGCACCGAGCTGACCGCCCCCACCGGGGCCCCGGCGGTCCGCGCGCGGGTGCCGTCGGTGTGCACCAGCAGCGAGGACGGCCGCTCACTCAGGCCGTCGCCGTAGCTCTTCAGCAGCCGCAGCAGATCGGCCGGCTGGGCGCGGTCGAACAGCCAGAGCTTCAGCGGGTTCGCCGCCCCCATCGCCTCGTCGGCGAGGCGCTGGATCTGCCCCACCCAGCTGTCGGCGTGCTCCTTCTTAGCGATCGCGCCGGCCGGCAGCTCGGCCAGCGAGGCGACCATGATCAGGAACAGCAGCGACTCGACCCCTGTCTGGTGATTGCCGAGGTAGAGGACCGGCCGCCCTTTCAGCGCGGCGAAGCCGTCGGGATCCTCCAGCACCAGCCGGCGCACGAACCGCTGCAGCGCGGCGATCCCCAGGTCCTGGACGAAGGCGTGGCGCCCTTGCATCCGCGCCGACCAGTCGGCCTGCAGCCGCGACCAGTCGAGGGGCGCCGGCGCCGCCGAGCGCACCTGCAGCTCGTCGCCGCTTTCGCTGACGCTGAGCCGCCAGGGATTGAGCGGCAGGTTGCGGCACACCCCGTCGGCGTCTAAGCGCGCCGCCGCGGGGTGCAGCCGCAGCGTCTGGGCAGCGTGGTCGCCGAGCGCGATGCTGCGCGCGACGTCCGCCGCCGGCGGCAGATCATAGGCTGCGGCCAGGGTGCCGGGCAGCCAGTCGCTGTCGCGGCAGGCCTGGCGCGTCAGCCGGGTCAACTCGCCGCCGGTGTCCGACAAGGCCACGCCGGCGACGAACCGCCGCTCGCCGAGGAAGGCGCGGCGGTCGGCCGCCGCGGCGAGCCCGAGCCGGCCAGTCGGCATCAGCACCTCGACTAGGTCGAACATCGCCAGCAGCTGTCCATCGCGCGACAGGCGCAGGTGGCTGCGCATCAGCCGCTCGCCGACCACCCCGCGGAACCGCGCCTCGACCCGCACCGCACCGGGCGCGGCGAGGTCGCCGAAGATCCGCAAGCCTTCGACGCGGATCGGATAGGCGGCCAGCCCGCCCCCCAGCTCCGGGCGCCACAGCCCAGGCTCGTCGTGCGGAATGCAGTGCACCGCGGCGTCCAGCAGGCCGGGATGCAGCAGGCCGCGCGGCAGGCCGCTGGCGTCGGCGTCGATCACCGCCGCAGCGCCGTTGGCGCCGAGCTCGAGGTCGCGCATCAACTGCAGGGCCGGCCCATGGAACAGGCTGCCGGCCGCGTAGGGATCGGGCACGCGGCGAACGTCCGTGAGCGGCTCCAGCGGTTCGATCGGCTCCGCAGAACCTTGCGCGCCGAACCTCAGCTCGGCCACGGCGACCTTGGTCGGATCCTCAGCGCCGAGGTGCAGCGTGACCCGGGCGCGGTCGGGGCCGAGCGTCTCGACCTCCGTCGTCCCGTCGATCGCCGCGGCGTGGAAGGCGACCCAGCGCAGCGCCTCCGCGGACTCGATCTCCACCAGCCGCCGGCCCGGGAAGAGCGGCGCCGCGGCGGCCGCCATCATCTCCAGCTCATAGGTCAGCGGCAGGGTCGGCGTCGTATGGGTCGGACGATGGTCCCTCGCCCAGCCGGCCTCGCCTTCCAGGTCGAGGCTCCAGCGAACGAGGCGCTCGCGATCACCCACCGGCGGCGCGCCCTCGACCAGCCGCATGCCGAGCCGGGGCGCCCGGTAGATCTGCAGGCCATCGACCCACAGCGTAGCCCGGCAGATGACGAACGGACCGCGCGCGTCGCGCCCGCGCTCATCCATCTCGACGTCGACCACCACCCGCGCGCAATCCGGGGTGACCTGACCGCGGTAGTGCCAGACGGCGCGCTCGCCGAGCGCCAGCGGCTCGAAGCGCGGATGCGCCAGGCCCTCGGCCATCCCGTCCAGCAGCATGAAGGCCTGCATGGCCTGCAGCATCGCCTCGACGCCGAGCGAGCCGGGCTGAACCGGGTCCTGGAAGAAATGCGCCTTGAAGAACCAGTCCGTGGAGACGACGTCCTTCTCCGCGCGGATCCGGCCCAGGCCCTGGGCGCCGCCGTCGCGCCACAGGCCGGAGATTCGGTCGATCATCAGCAGCTTGGAGTCCGGCAACCGCGCCGAGCCGACGAACAGCTCCGGCGGACGCTCGGCCAGCTCGATGACCGTCGGGCTCGCGGCTTCCAGCCGGGCGCGGTCCTCGGCCTCGACGCGGAAGCCCTTCTGGTCGGCCATGGCTTCGGTCGGGAAAAAGCCGAACACCGTCTCGCAGTCCAGCAAGGCCTCGCCGTCGACGGTGCAGCGGACGCGGAACTTCTCGATGATCAGGTCGCCCACCCGGTCGAGCGACAGCATCTCGACCTCGGTGCAGATGGTCTGGTCGCCGGGGCGCACCTCGCGATGCTGCACCGCGTCGCCGTCGAGGTTGCGGAACAGGAGCTCCGGCTCGCCGGCCGCCCGCTTCAGCGTATAGGAGGCGAGCCAGCCGCAGGGCTGCAACGCGACCTCCATCAGCACCGCATTGGGCATGGTGGCCGCGCCGTTCTCGGCGAAATACCAGGCGTCCGCCGGCAGGTCGTAGAGCGCCGTCACCCGGCCGCCGGCCTTCATCTGGCCCATCTCGCCGGCGAGCGCGGTGATGCGGGTCATGAAGTGGTAGGGCGGCCCGGGCAGCCGCGGCGAGCGGCCCGGCCCTTCGTAGTGGGCGAAGCCCGGCCCGAAGGCCTCGGTCGGCCGGCCCCAGGCGCAGTTGATCAGCGAACGGTAGTCCAGCGGGAAGTCGCCGATCCGCGCCAGCGGCCGCGGGTCGGGCCGATCGCAGTCCGCCAGCGCCGCGGGCATGCTGGAGAGCGGCCAATCGGGCGCTAGTTGCAGCGCCAGCCGCTCGCAGAGGAAGGCCTTGCGCCCGTCGACGGTGCACAGCACATGCGCCCGCAGGATCGGCATGTCGCCGTCCAGCAGTTCGTCGACGAAGATCTCGTAGACGATGCGCTGCGAGCTCGGCGTGACCTGGCCGCGGCAGAGGAAGGTGTAGGGCTCGCCGCGGACCGGCTGGAAGCGCCAGCCGTCGCGCTGCAGCGTGCGTCCCGTGCCGACCAGGTAGAAGGCCATCGCCTGCAGGCAGGCGTCGGCCATCAGCGTGCCGGGCATGCAGGGGTCGTTCTTGAAGTGGCCGTCGAAGAACCACTCGTCGCCGCGCACCTCTTTCTCGACGCGCATGTAGCCGCGGCCGGCGGGGCCGCCGGCGAAGTCGAGCTCGGTCACCTCGCCCATGAAGTTGCGGTGGTCGGCGGGCGTGGCCGGCGTGCGGGTGTGGGTGTCGGCCCAGGAGAACTCCGGTCCGAAACAGGCGGTCAGGTCGCCATCGAGATAGGCCTGCACTTCCGCGCTGGAGAAACGAGTCCTGGCGGTCGGCTGCGGCGCCGGAGCGATCGCGCCTGACGGCGTGTAGTTGGCGGTGTCCGGCGACCAGATCACGCCGCTGGAGTTCTCGAGCTCCTCGCGGGTGAAGAAGCCGGCCTGGCCGTTGCGCACCGAGATCCGCAGCTCGCCGCCGACCCGGCAGTCGTAGTTGAAGAAGAACAGCCGCACGTCGCCCTGCCGGGCGTGGGCGTCGATGCGGATCTCGTACTCCAGCGTCTCGCCGGGCTGCGGCAGGTCGCCGTTGAACACCAGTTCGCAGCCGAGCAGACGATAGGCGCGCTCGCCCTTGTTGAACGCGTCGACGCCGAGCCAGGAGATCAGCAAGAGGTCGGCCTGGCCGCACTCGATGAACACTCCGGGCGGCATGCGGCCGTGGTGCAGGTACCAGCTGTCGGCCGCGACGTCGGTCGCGGTCCAGATCGTCCCGCGGCCCATGCTGTGGGCCTCGCCCTCGATGCCGAGCACCCGGTCGCAGAGCAGCAACGGCGGCTCCGGCATGCGGACCTGCACCGCGTAGCCGTCCTGGCCGGCGAAGCTCTGGCCAAAGACGTCGGAGATGCGCCCGCCGGCGAGCACCTCGAGCTGGGCGCGATCGAACTTCGGGCCTGGCAGCGCGCGTTGCGGCGCGGAGGGCGCGGTCGGCGCTGGAGGCGGAGGCAAGACAGCGACGGCGGGCAGGCTTTGCAGCGCGACCGGCTCGGGCGGGGAGCCGGCCAGGAAGGCGCGCTGCAGCCGCGCCATGGTCTCGGTGTAGGCCTGCATGGCCTCCGCCTGAGTCCGCAGATAGAGCGCGTGCGCTTCGCTCATCCGCTGATGGGCCTGCACCAGCGCAGCGCTATCGGCGACGACAGCTGGGGCGACCACGACCGGCGGCGGCGCGGCGATCGTGGTCGGCGTCGCGACGACGCCTGGCGGCTCGGCGAGCCGCGGCAACGCCGGGGGCTTCGGCAACGGCCGCCCCTCAGGATCCGCGGCGGGGTCCGCCCTGCTGAGCAACGGCGGAAGCTCCGGCAGGTCGCCGTGCTCAGGCTTCAGCCGGAAGCCGAGCACCGGGGGCTGGGGCGGCGATGACGCGGCGCTGGGCGCGCAGGCCGCCTCGAGCGCGTCGACATCGACGGCGACGCCGGCGCACCACAGCTGGGCCGCCGCGCGCCAGGCCTGCACGTCGGCCGGCGCGCCGAACCGGTCGAATGGCGCCACCAGGTGCTCGCGCTCGCCAAGGATTTCGCTAATCGCGGTCGACAGGCTGCCGCGGGGGCCGTGCTCGACGAAGATCCGCACGCCGTCGGCATAGGCCCGCTCGACGATCATCGGGAAATCGACGGTGCGCAGCGCCTGGCCGGTGAGCGCCTCGGCGACGCTGTCGCGGTCGGGCGCGAACACCCCGCCCAGCGCATTTGAATAGAAGCGCACGCCCGGCGGCGGCGGCCAGGTCTCGCGGGTGTGGGCGGCGCGCCAGGCGGGTTCGAACGGCAGCACCGCCTCGCAGTGCACCGCCAGGTCGTGGCCGAGCGGGGTCGCCGGGGGATCGCCCAGGTTAGCGAGCAGCTGCCGGCAAGCGGTGGCGTCGCCGCCGATGACGCAGTCTTCCAGGCTGTTGACGATCGTCAGATAGCAGCGCGGCGTGGCCGCCACCGCCGCCTTCACCGCGGCGAGCGGCGCGCGGACCCGGAAGTTGTCCCACTGCACCGGCGCGCCGTCCGGCAGGCCCCAGTGGGTTCGCACCGCGTCGAAGTCGGCGGCCAGCGCATGGCTGTAGAGGCCGCTCGCCGCCACGTCGGACAGCAGGCCCTGGAAATCCCGCCACAGCCCCCAGGCGAACATGCCGTTGGTCTCGCCGGACGACAGGCCGAGCGAGGCCTGCGGCTTCAGGCCGAGCACCTCCAGGCTGAGGGTCGCGTGCAGCTGGCAGAGGAAGGACGAGCCGGCGAGTTGGTGGAACGGTTCGGCTGCGCGCGGATCGTCGGCCCGGTAGATCCAGTCCGCCGCGGCGGTCGCGCCCGGCAGCCGCGCCGAAAGCCGGTCCGCCAGCTCGGGCATCGCCAGCAACAGGTTGCGGCCCATGCCGGCGTAGGCCGAGGCGGCGCCGGTGAAGGCGAACGCCAGCTCGCCTTGCAGCGGCTGCGCCCGGAAACTGATGCCGTCGAGCGTCCAGGCCGCGCTGGTCGGCTGGGCGGCGAGGCCGCGCAGCGCCGTCTCGCGCAAGGTGGGCAGCTGGTCGGCGCGGCCGACGATCGCCAGCCGACAGGGTCCCTCGCCGCCTGCGGCGTCCGCACGCACAGCCGCAGCCAGGCTCGCGCGATCAGCGGCGGCGTAACGCAGCATTCTCAGCGGCGGCTGGATGCGCAGCGCGGGCGCGGCCGACGCCTCCAGCGTCCAGGCCGCCTGCTCGCCCTGGAACGAGGCGTTGCTGACCGCCAGGCGGAGGGGCGCGCCCTCGCCCAGCAGCGGCTGGACCTCGCCAGCATCGATCTGGGCCCGGGCGCCCAGCATCTGCACCCCGAAGGCTAGGGTCAGCAGGCCGGCCGCGGCGTGGGCGTGGCCGAGCCCGCGGAACACCGGGCTCGACGGCGCGGTCGCGAGCAGCTCGACGTTGTCCGGCTCGGCGCCCGGCCGGATCAGCGCCAGGACGGTGTCGCCATCCTCGCGGGCTTTCGCCGCGGATTTCAGCACCAGCATGACGGCGGCGTCGGCCGGCCGCTCGCCGGCGGCGCCCAGCAGTTCGCGGCCGACCGCTTCCTGCAGCGGCTCGCAGGCAAGGTCGACGGCGCCGACCAGGGCGGTCTCGATCTCGCCGCGCCGCAGCGCGCTGATCGCCAGCTCGAGCGCCACGTCGCCCGACAGCTCCTCGCGCGAAACCGCGAACCCGGGCCCCTTGAAATCGAGCTGGTTGGACAGCCGATTGGCGGTGATGTTCGGCATCTTGCCGATCACCGTGGCGCTATCGAGCGCCTCGGCGGCTAGATCGGCCACCGCGTCCGTCCACGCCGGATCGGCCTCGACGCCGGCCTCGGCCATCAGGTCGTCCCAGCGGATCCGCACCGCGTGCCGGCAGACCCGCGAGTCCGTCTGCATGCCGATGTAGACGCCGGCCTCGGCGGGATCGGCGGGCCTGGCTTGCTCCAGCGCCTGGCGCGCGACCTCGAGCAGTACCAGCTGCTGCCCCAGCGCCTTCTTCAGCTCCGCCGGCGGGAAGGCCAGTTGGCGCGCGCCAAGGGCGAGCACCGCGGCGTCGAAGCCGGCGTCCCCGCCCTGCCCGCCGAGCAGCCGTCGCGCCATGCTGGTCGCGTCGGCGTCGAGGTGGGTACGAACCGCCAGGCCGACGACCGCCACCTCCACCGGAGCAGCTTCAGGGGACGGCCGGGCACGGCGGCGGCTCCGCGGCGGCTCAACCGCGTGCTGCTGCACCAGCAGGTGGGCGTTGTTGCCGCCGAAGCCGAAGGCGCTGACCGCGGCGGTGCGTTGGCCGTCGCGCGGCGCCCAGGGCGTCGCGGCGTCCAGGACGGTGAAGGCGGTCCTGGCGAAGCTTTCGGCCAGCGGCCGGGCCCCTGGCGTCGCCGGCAGGACGCCCTGCTCCATCGCCTTCAGCGTCTTGATCAGGCCGACCACGCCGGAGGCGGTGATCAGGTGGCCGAGGTTGGCCTTCAGCGATCCGAGCGCGAGCGGCGCCGCGCCGTAGACGCCCGCCAGGCTGGCGATCTCGGTCGCGTCGCCGACCTGGGTGCCGGTGGCGTGGCACTCGACGTACTGTACCTCACCGGCGTCCAGGCCGGACTGGGCCAATGCTGAACGCATCGCCTGCATCTGTCCGTCGCGGGAGGGCGAGAGGAATCCGCCGCTGCGGCCGTCGTTGGCGAGGCCGACCCCGCGGATCACGCCGAGGATGCGGTCGCTGGCCTCCAGCGCGTCGTCCAGCCGTTTGAGCGCGACGAAGCCGGCGCCCTCGGCCGGGATCAGGCCGTCGGCGTCGCGGTGGAACGGCCGGCTGAGTCCTGAGCGGCTCAGCGCATTGAGCGCGCTGAAGCCGACGTGCAGGAACAGCTGGTCGGCGGCGTTCACCCCGCCGGCGAGCATCAGGTCCGCGGTCCCGTCCTGCAGCCGGTCGCAGGCGACCTTGATCGCATAGAGGCCCGAGGCGCAGGCCGCATCGAGCGCCAGCGAACCGGCCTGCAGGCCGAACGCCCGCGCCGTCAGCATGGCCGGGGCGCCCGACATGAAGCGGTTGAGCGGATGCACCTCCGGGCCGACCGCACGTCCGAGCGCGCGGGCTGCCCACTGCCGCTCGACCAGCCGCCCGTGCAGCCGCGTCGGATAGGACAGATTGCCGAGCACCAGCCCGCCGCGGTCGGCCGCTTTCCGGCTGACACCCTGCAGCGCCTGGCCGGCGGCGTGCAGCGTCCAGCGGAACACCGGGTCCAGCTCGGCCGCGAGCGCCGGGTCGAGGTCCGCCGACGGGTCGAGCCCGATCGCGAGATCGCCGACGTAGCCGCCGCGGTCCGACCAGGCGTGGTCAGGAAGGTAGCCGCCGCCCGGTCCCGCCCCCATCACCCGCGCCATGGTGACCCGCCAGTCGCCGTCAGGCGCGCCGGTGATCCGGCAGCCGCCGTCCTCGACCGTGCGCCACAGCGCCTCGGCCGTGTCGCAGCCAGGGACGATGCAGCCGTAGCCGACGACGGCGATGGGACGGAAGGGTGCGGACATCACGCGCCTGCAGCCGCCTCGCTGCGGGCCGGCAGCAGGTGCATCTTCACGCCCTCGATCACCGCCAACGGCGTCCCCGCCATGTCGCGGAACCGCACCGTCCACTCGGTCGCCAGCGGACTGCGCTGGCGGCAGATGGCCTCGCAGCGCACCGGCTCGCCGTGCGGCCAGGCGCTCAGCAGGCGCACCCGCTCGACCGCGGTCGGCAGGCTCTCCTGGCCCAGGTGCTCATGGCCCCACAGCGAGGTCAGCTGCAGCCCGCCGTCCAATAGGTCGATCGGCGCGTTGACCCCGAGCGGCGCCGGGCTGCGGGTCCGCAGCACCGCCGAGATCCCCGCCGCCGACATGCCCTCGATGCACTCGATGACGTGCAGCGCCTCGCCATGGAACAGCCGGCCGTCATAGATCGGCTTGTCCGCCGGCCACGGCGCCAGACCGTTCAGCGGCGCAGCGTCTTCACTCGCAGGCTCCGGCGCACCGAGGCGCACCTGCAGCCGATAGGCCACCGCCCCGGCCGCGTTCAGGACCCGCACGGCGATCCGGTCGTGATCGGCAGTGCGCGCACACTCGAAGCGGAAGACGTCGCCGGTCGTGTCGAAGCCGTCCAGCACCATGCCCTGGCCGACCTCGATGCCGCCGCCGCCGGCCACCTCGGCCTCCGGCAGCCACTGGCGCACCGCCTGCAGGGCGAGGTCGTGCGCGGCGACCAGCGGGACCACCGGCTTGCCGCGGATCACATGGCTGGCGACGTAGGGATGGGTGCTGCGGTGAAAGCGGGCCTCGAAGGCGCAGCTCTCCGCCGGCTCCCGCGGCCCGCCGCCGAACGCCGCGAGCCCGCCGCCGAACAGCACCTCCGGCGCATCGCCGCCCAGTCCCAGGAACTCGTCGGCGAAGAACTCCGCCCCGGCGTCCAGCGGGATCAGCGCCACGCCCATGGTGGCGAAATGCGCCTCCAGGCCGGCGTCGACCATGCCGCCAGCCCATGGGCCCCAGCCGATCGCCTTGACCAGACAGCCGCCGCCGCGGCGTTCGCGCTCCGCCCGGCAGACCCGGTTCAGCACCTCGTTGGCCATGGCGTAGTCCACCTGGCCGATGTTGCCGCGCCAGGCGGCGACCGAGGAGAAGCAGACGATGTGGGTCAGCGCGTCGTCGCGCGTAGCGTCCAGCAGGTGGCGGAAACCATCGGCCTTGGCCGCCAGCACCCGGCGGAACTGTTCCAGCGTCTTGTGCCGGATCTCCTTGTCCGCCAGCACGCCGGCGGCGTGAACCAGGCCGCGGATCGGCCCGAAGCTGTTGCGGATCTCGGCGAGCGCCGCCGTCACCGCCTGGGCGTCGGAGACGTCCACCGGCAGGTAGCGCACTTCGGCGCAGGTCGCGCTCAGCCGGGCGAGGTTGGCCTTCAGCTCGCGGACCGCCAGGATCTCGCGGACCTCGGCTCCGAGCGCCTGCGGCGTCAGCTTGCGGCCCTCGGCGGCCGCGTACTGCAAGAGCGCGCGCTTCAGCTCGGCGTCGCCGGTCAGGCCGGCGAGCTCCGCGGGCTCGTCGCGCAGCGCGGTGCGGCCGAGGATGGCGACCTTGCCGGGCTGGCGCTTGAGCAGCGCCTCCAGGCAGGCCGCGGTCACCCCGCGCGCACCGCCGGACACCAGCAGCACGCCGCCCGCGGGGAAAGGCGCGACCACGGCCGTGGCCGCCTTCAGCGTCGCCGCCGGGGCGAGCCGGCGGCCGTCCGCGGCGAGCCCGACTTCCAGCTGCGCGCCGCCGAGCAGCAGCTCGTCAGTCAGCCGCCGGGCCAGCACCTCGGCCGGGCCGGCCGCCAGGTCGATCGCCTTCACCGACACGTGCGGCCACTCCAGCGCCGCGGTCTTGGCGGCGGCGGCGACGCCGGCGGACCAGGCCGCGGCGCCGGCGCCGGCGAGCCCGAAGTCCCCACTCGTCGACTGCACCGAGACCAGCAGGCGGCCGCGCTCGGCCATCGAGCCGGCGCAGGCCTGGAGCTGGGCGAACACGGCCTCGTTCAAGGCCAGCTGCGCGGCTTCGGAAGCCGCCGGTTCGAGCGCCGACAGCAGGATCAGGGCGCGCGCGTCGGCCGGCGCGGTCGCCACCGGCGTGGCCGTGATCCCGGCCTCGCCGAGCGCCTCGGCCAGGGCCCCGGCGACGTCCGACGGGCCGCCCACCAGCCAGACGGTCTCATTGCCGAGCAGGGCCGGGGTCACCAGGCCGGGCGCCGGCGTCTCCGCGATCTCGACCTCCAGGCGTTGCAGCCCAGGCTTCGCCGCCTTGACCGGCGCCGCAGCTTGCGTCGCCGGCCCTGCGCCGCCGTCCTTCCCTGCGAAGGCGACGATCTCGCCCAGGGTGTTCAGCGCGGCCAGCGCATTGGCGTCGACCGACCCCAGCTCCGGCACGCGCTCCTGCAGCGCCGAGAGGATCTGCACCCGCTTGATGGAGTCGATGCCGAGACCGGCCTCCAGCTCCATGTCGAGGCTGAGCATCTCGACCGGATAACCAGTCTTATCGGCCACCACCTCCAGCAGCAGGCGGGTGACGTCCTGGCTCGGCGCGCTCGGAGTCGCCACGGGCTGTGACGGCGCCGACTGCCCGGCGAAGACGACGATCTCGCCCAGGGTGTTCAGCGCGGCCAGCGCATTGGCGTCGACGGACGCCAACTCCGGCACGCGCTCCTGCAGCGCCGAGAGGATCTGCACCCGCTTGATGGAGTCGATGCCGAGACCGGCCTCCAGCTCCATGTCGAGGCTGAGCATCTCGACCGGATAGCCGGTCTTCTCCGCCACCACCTCCAGCAGCAGGCGCGTGACGTCCTGCGGCGGCGCGCTCGGCGCCGCAGTCGGGGTCGCCGCGGGCTGCGAGGGTGCGGACTGGCCGGCGAAGGCGACGATCTCGCCCAGGGTGTTCAGCGCCGCCAGCGCGTTGGCGTCGACCGACGCCAGCTCCGGCAAGCGCTCCTGCAGCGCCGAAAGGATCTGCACCCGCTTGATGGAGTCGATGCCGAGACCGGCCTCCAGCTCCATCTCCAGGCTGAGCATCTCGACCGGGTAGCCGGTCTTCTCCGCCACCACCTCCAGCAGCAGTCCGGTGACGTCAGACGCCGGCGCAGCGGCCGGCGCAGGCGTCGCAACCGGCGCCGGGGCGACCGGCTGCGCCACCGCGGCGGCGGGCGCGGGGACGGACGCAACTACGGCAGGCGTCGGGACGAAGGCCTGCGAGGGCGGGTTGAGGCCCAGCGCGCCGCCGAGCTGCAGCATGCTGGCCTCGGAGGCGCGTAGGAAGGCTTGGTGCGAGGCCGCCATGGTCTCGGTGAAGGTCTTCTGGGCTTCGAGCAGGTTCTGCTGCATCGCCTGGAAGGCGGCCCAACCGTCAGGGCTCAGCCCCGTCGCCGGAGCGGCGGGCTGCACGAGCGCGGGGGCAGCGGCCGCCGGCTGCGGCGCGATCGCCGCCGGGGGGACGACAACCGGCTCCGGGTTGGGCCCGGGCCGGGCGGCGCTCCCGCCAGCCGGATAGGGCTTGCCGTAGTTGGCGCCGCCGAGCTTCACCGCCGCAGGCGACAGCTTTTCGGGCCGCTCGGCTTCGATCGGCGCGTACGGCGCCCAGAGCGCGGCGTAGTCCACCGCCACGCCGTTGACGCTGAGCACGCCCAACGCATTGAACAGCGCCGCCCGGCCGTCGAGCTTGCGATGGTCGGTGGCGACGGCGACGTGCGGCCGCCCGGCCAGGCAGTCGGCGACCATGCCGGTCAGCACCGCGCCGGGCCCGACCTCCAGGAAGAGGCGGCAGCCGTCGGCGTACATCCGCTCGACCATGTCGGCGAAGCGCACCGGCTCGGCGAGCTGGCGGGCGAGCGTCGCGCGGATCTCTTCGGGGGCCACGCCATAGGGTTCGGCGCGGGTGTTGCCATAGACGGCAATCCGCGGCGAGGCGATGGCCCGCTCGGCCAGGAAATCGCCGAACGGTTCGGCGGAGCCGGCGACCGCGGCCGTATGGAAGGCGGTCGCCACCGGCAGGTTGGCGCAGGCCCTCCCCGCCTGCTGCAGGATGCGCTGGAAGGCCGCGACGGCGTCGCGGGCGCCGGCGACCACCACCTGCTGCGGGCTGTTGACGTTGGCGATCGAGACGTCCGCGCCATGTTCGGCGATCAGCGCCTGGACCTCGGCCTGGCTGGCGCGGACCGCCAGCATGGCCCCGGGCTCGGCGTCGGCCGCGCGCATCAGCTCGCCGCGGCGGCGCGAGATCGCCAGCATGTCGGCCGCGCTCGGAATTGCGCCGGCCGCGTGCAGAGCGACGATCTCGCCATAGCTGTGGCCGGCGACGGCGTCCGGCCTGACGCCGGCCTGCTCCAGCACGCCGAGCAGCGCCAGGCTCGCCCCGCCGATCGCCGGCTGGGCCCAGTCGGTGCGCGTCAGCAGCGCGGCCTGGGCCTCGCGCGCCTCGTCGCTGAACACCGGCACCGGGAAGACCGCCTGGTGCAGGGCGCGCTCGGGATCGAGCTGAAGGCCTGCGGCCGCGTCCCAGACCTGGCGCGCGGCGTCGAACTCGATCGCCAGCGCCCGGCCCATGTTCACGTACTGGCTGCCCTGGCCCGGGAACAGGAAGCCGAGCTTCGGCCGCTCGGCGCCCACGGCGTAGTGCAGGCGGTTCGGATAGGAGAAGGCCTGGTCCGGCTGGCGGCCGATCTGCTCCGCCGCGGCGGCGAGGTTGGCGCGCGCCGCCGCCTCATCGCCCGCCACCACCGCGAGCCGCACGCGGGCCGTGGCGGAGAAGGCCAGCTGGCTCTCCCGGGCGAGCGCCGCCAGCGGCCGCGTCGCGAGGCTCTCGCTGAGTGCGCGGGTGGCCGCCATCAGCGCCTGGGCGTCGTCGGCGGCGAGCAGCAGCAAATGGGTCGACAGGCCCGAGACCCGCGGCGCGCGGGCCTCGCCGGCATACTCCTCCAGGGTGACGTGGAAGTTGCTGCCGCCGAAACCGAAGGAGCTGACGGAGGCTTTCCGCGTCGCGCCCGGCGACTGCACCCAGGGCCGCGTCTCGGTGTTGAGGTAGAAGGGGCTCTCGTCGATCTTCAGCCTGCTGTTCGGCTGGTCGACCTTGAGGGTCGGCGGCAGCACCTTGTGGTGCAGGGCCATGACCATCTTGAACAGCGAGGCCGCGCCAGCCGCCGACTTGGTGTGGCCGATCTGCGATTTCACCGAGCCCAGGGCGATCGTCTGGCGGGCCTCGACGTCGGAAAAGGCGCGGCGCAGCCCGTCGAACTCCGCCAGGTCGCCGGCCTTGGTCGCCGTGCCGTGCGCCTCGACCAGCCCCACCTCTTCGGGCCCGTAGCCAGCGCGCTCGTAGGCGCGACGGATGGCGATCTCCTGGCCCTCCGAGCGCGGGGCGTAGATGCTCTTGGCGCGACCGTCCGAGGACGAACCAATGCCGCGCAGCACGGCGTAGATCTTGTCGCCGTCGCGCTCGGCGTCCTCGAGCCTGCGCAGCGCCACCATGCCGACGCCCTCGCCCAGCATGGTGCCGTCGGCGCCTTCGGCGAACGGCCGGCAGTCGCCGGTCGGCGACAGCGCGGGCGTCTTCGAAAAGCACATGTACATGAAGACGTCGTTCAGCGCGTCGACGCCGCCGGTGATCACCAGATCGGAATGGCCGAGTTGCAATTCCTGAGCGGCCATCGCCACCGCCCCCAGGCTGCTGGCGCAGGCCGCGTCGACCACGCAGTTGGCCCCGCCCAGGTCCAGCCGGTTGGCGATCCGGCCGGCCACGACATTGCCGAGCAGCCCCGGGAAGGTGCTCTCGTCCCACTCCGGATAGGTGGCCTCGATCCGCGCGCAGGCCTCCTGCACCTGGGATTCCGGCATGCCCATTTCGCGCAGCGCCTTCACCCAGTGCGGGCGCTGGATCCGGGCGGACATCTGGCCGACCAGCTCGGTCGCCGAGGCGACGCCGAGGATCACGCTGATGTCGCGCTTATTGACCTTGCCGAACTGCACGCTGGCGGCGTCGTCCAGCACCTTCTGGGCGACGATCAGCGCCAGCAGCTGGGCGGTGTCGGTGGTGCTGAGCTGGTTCGGCGGCAGCCCCTGGGCGATCGGGTCGAAATCGACCTTCGGCAGGAAGGCGCCACGGCGGGCGTAGATCTTGCCCGGCTTGGACGGATCGGGGTCGTAGTAGTCGTCGACCAGCCAGTTCTCCGGCGGCACTTCGGTCATGAAGTCCCGGCCGTCGAGAATGTTGCGCCAGAAGGCCTGCCCGCCGATCGAGCCCGGGAAGAGCGCGCTCGCGCCCACCACCGCGAGATCCACGCGGCGGTTCCGCTCCGTCTTCATGCTGCCCCCTCAAACCCCTGAAAATGCCCGCCCCCGCAGGCATGCGCCTCTACTCGTCCGTCCGAACTAGATCCTCAGCCGTTGAGGCCGGTAGTCGAAGGCCGAGCCGGGCACGTCGAGACCATAGGTGCGCAACTGTTGAGCGCGGGTTGCGACGGCGGCGCCTTCGAGAAGATTGAGCGCGATCTGCTGGACCTGACGGGCTTCCGGCGGTTCGAGGAAACTGCCCGCCGCCCAGCGGTTGAAGGCGCCCATCGCCGGGCCGCACCACACCTGGTAGTCGAGCCGCCGCGCCTGCTCGCCGACGATCGGCCAGCGGCTGGAGTTGCCGAGGTACCAGCGGAAGACCAGCGCCATCCGGTGTTTCGGATCGGCCTTGGCGCGGGCGATCTGCGCCGGGTCGGCGGCGAAGAAGGCCTTGGTTTGCGCCCAGACCTCGTCCAGCGGCATGCGGAAGATGTCGGCCTCGAGCTTCGCGCGAACGGCCTGCGGGATCTGCTCGAGCCCCGGGTGCGCCCGGTAGAGCTGGTGGAGCTGGTTGCCCCGCGCCGCCATCATCGTGCCGCGCGTCAGCACCTGGACCTTCACGCCCATCTCGAACATGTCGGCCGACACCGTCATGCCGACGTCCGCCGGGCCGGCCTGGGCCAGCAGCCGGCGGGCGTCCTCGCTGACGCCGGACTCCACCGCGGCCTGGTGCACCGAGCCGAGGACCACAAAGGCCGCGCCCATGGCGTAGGCGGCGGCGATCGCATCTGGCGTTCCCATCCCGCCGGCGGCGCCGACGTGCACCTGGCAGGCCTCGTAGCCGAAGCGCGCCGCGAGGCTGTCGCGCAGGCGGGCGATCACCGGGAACAGGGCGCCGAGCGGCCGATTGTCAGTGTGCCCGCCGGAGTCGGATTCGACGATCACATTGTCGGCCAGCGGGATGCGGCGGGCGAGCTCGGCCTCCTCGGCGGTCAGCGCCCCCTCGGCCCGCAGCTCGGCCAGCATGGCCTCCGGCGCCGGCGAGAGGAACTGCTCGGCCACTTCCTCGCGCGAGACCTTGGCGAACAGACGGTTCGCCCGGACCACCTCGCCGCCGGGACCGCGGCTCAGGCCCGTGCAGGCGTAGCGCACCACCGGCTTGCTCAGCCGCATGAAGGCCGAGGCCTCGACCCGCCGCACCTTGCGGCGGAGGTAGAGCTCGACCAGCTCGGCCTCGAGTCCCGCCTCGCCGGGAGAGTGGATCAGGTTGCAGCCCCAGGGCTGGCCCTGCGGATCGAGCGCCGCGGAGATCTTGTCGATGGCGGCTTCGACCGCGTCGAGCCGCAGGCCGGCGGCGCCGAACATGCCGAGCGCGCCGATGCCGGCCAGGGCGATCGCCAGGTCCGCCGAGGCGATCCCGCGCGCCATCGAGCCGCCGACATAGGCGAAGCGCAGGCCATGGCTGTCGGTGAAGCGCCGGTCGCCCAGCCATTCCGGATAAAGGGGCGCGAGCAGGCCGAGGAGCGGAAGCGCCGCCTCGCCGGTCTCGGCCGGCCGGCCCAGCGCCAGGCCCCGCCGACCGCTGGCCGGATCTTCGACGATCGCCGCCGGCTGGCGAATCGAAGCCAGCACGCGCTCCGCCGTCAGCGCGGCGTAGGAGACCGCCGGGCGGCGGCCGCGCCACTCGCCGACCACGCCCGCAGCCATTCGCCCCGTATCGGAGATGTCGTTCATCGCCCAACCCACCCGCTACCGGCTTTACCGGTATCGCCGCTCCGAAAACAGCCCAGAGTGGCGCCGGGGTGAATTTACCAGCGCTATGTCAATAAGTGACAAATGCTCCGTCGGCAGATCAGCGCGCTGCGGCCGCGGCCGCAGCTTTCGCCCACCACTGTTCCATTGCTACGCTCGCCGGCCGGCCGCATAAGGCCTCGGCCGCGGCGATCAACCGCCGCAGCGGCGACACATGCTCTGCAGGCGAAGGCACGATGGACACTCATAGCGAAAAGCCGGTTCTGGTCGCCGGCGCCAGCGGCTTCGTCGGCAGCCACACCGCCCGGCTCCTGGTCCAGCGCGGGCGCAAGGTGCGCGTGCTGCTACGCAAGAGCAGCAACCAGGAGGCGCTGAAGGGCCTGCCCGTCGAGATCGTCTATGGCGACGTCCTCGAACCGGCCAGCCTGAAAGCCGCGATGCAGGGCTGCAGCTCGGTCTTCTACAGCGTGGTCGACCCGCGGTTCTGGCTGACCGACCAGACGCCGATCTACCGCAACAATGTCGAAGGGCTGGTCAACGCCATGGAGGCGGCGCTGGCCTGCCGGGTCGAGCGCTTCATCTTCACCAGCAGCATGGGCACGCTGGGCGTGAACCCGAACGGCCCGGTCAGCGAGGACATCGCCTTCAACTGGCTGGACCGGGCGCCGCCCTACATCCGCGCCCGGCTGGAGGCCGAGACCCAGTTCCTCGCCTACTGCCACGAGAAGGGGCTGCCGGGCGTCGCGCTCTGCGTCGCCAACACCTACGGGCCGGACGACTACCAGCCGACGCCGCACAACGGCGCCCTGTGGAACGTCGCCAACGGCAAGACCCCAGTCGGCGTCGACGTCGGCCAGCCGATCGTCGACATCCGCGACGTGGCCGAGGCCGCGGTGGCGGCGGAGACCTCCGGCCGGTTGGGCGAGCGCTACATCATCGCCAACGAATACGTCCGCAATCGCGACTTCTACGCGATGGCGGCGGCCCACGGCGGGAGCAAGACGCCGAAGCTGATCCCGTTGCCGGTCGCCTACGGGGTGGCCTGGATCGCCGAGCGGATCGCGAAGCTGATGGGCCGCAAGGACTTCATCGTCAGCACCGACGCCGTGTACCTCTCCGACGTCTTCAAGGAGCTGGACAACAGCAAGGCGCGGCGCGACCTGAACTGGACCCCGCGGCCGGTGAAGGACACCGTGCGGGATGCGGTCGACTGGTTCGCGGCGCGGGACGGCGCGAAGGCCTGATCGCCGCGCGCCGCGCTAGGCCTGGATGAGCCAGCCCTGCGTCAGCGACGTGAGGCTGGTGTTCTGCAGGACGATCACGTCGCCGTTCGAGACCGCGATCTCCACGTCGCCGCTCGCCTGGGCGACGGCGTAGGTCAGGCTGGCGTCGATCTGGACGCGGTCGCCTTCGGCCTGGTGGAAGTCGGTGACGAGGTCGCGCGCGACGCCGGCGCCGTTGCGGAAGGTGTCAGCGCCCGCGCCGCCGGTGATGGTGTTGACGCCGAGGTCGCCGAAGATCAGGTCGGCGCCCGCGCCCCCCTGGACCAGGTCGTCGCCCTGCCCGCCGCGCAGCGTGTCGCCGCCGCTTCCGCCGATGACGACGTCGATCCCCAGGTTGCCGTTGAGGATGTTGTGGCCGCTCGAGGCGCTGGCGTCGATCCGGTCGTCGCCCTGTCCGCCGAGCAGCCAATCGCCGCTCTGGGATCGGCCGACGATGCTGTCGGCGCCCTTGTTGCCGTTGACGTCGTTGTACCGATCACCCCCGGTGATCGTGTCGCCGCCGTCGTTGCCACGGATGTAGTTGGCCGCGCCCAGCACGCCGACCAGATTGTCCGCGTCTGCGCCGCCGATCAGATTTCCCGGCTGCACCCCGGAAGCCGGGTTGACCAGGTCGAGCTTCACGTTGAGCGCGCCCACCTCGACGTGCTGCGTGCTGGTGGCGATGTTCGCGCCCGAGAAGGTCACCGTGTAGCTGCCGGTCGACAGGGCGAGATCGTAGCCGCCCGAGCCGTAGCTCTGGGCGACGTAGGTGGCCCCACCAGCGCTGACCGCCGTCACGGTGAGACCGCCCAGCCCTTCACCGGGATCGTAGAAGCGGTCCCCGTCGCCGTCGGCGTAGGCGACGCCGGTCAGGAAATGCTGCGAGCCGACGCGCGCGAAGTCCTCGGTGACGAAGGCGCCCTGCCAGCCCTGGTACTCGCCGACCTGGAAGCCCAGCCCGACCTCGGTGAAGCTCCCGTTGAGCAGGTTCGCCCGGTGGCCGGCGGAGTTCATCAGGTTGACGTGCAGTTGCTGCACCTCGTCGGCGTAGCCGGTCGGCGCGCGCAGGCTCATCCAGGCGATGTTCTCGCCGTTCGACCATGAGCCGCTGAACTGGTAGCCGGCCGCCTGCATCCGCGCGGTCGCCGAGGAGCCGTTCGCCCCGGTGTGCGAAAAGACGTCGGCGTCGATCATCCACTGGCTGTGGTTTTCGGCGGCCACGTTGAGTTGGCCGTTGCCGGCCAGCGGCTGGACGCCCGCGCCTGCGCGCTCGGCGTTGATCAGCTCCAGCAGATACTGCTCGTTGGCGTTCGGCTCGCTCACCCGGCTCGTCCCTTCGGAAGTGCTGGCTTGAAGAGATCGACTGCGCCGTGGGCGGGAATATGACCGCTTCGGCCCGCCGAGGCCGTTGCCCGGCCGCGGGGGTCAGCCCAGCTTGGCGCGCCATGACCGAGGTCTCCGTCTGGCGCTCCGCGCTCGCCGCGCACACCACACGCCGCCGCTGCAACGGCTGCGATCTGTGCTGCAGCATCATGGGCGTGCGCGAACTGCAGAAGCCGGCCTTCACGCCCTGCGCGAAGCTGGCCGGCGCGGGCGCCGGCTGCAGCGTCTGGGGCGAGCATCCGGCCTCCTGCAAGAGCTTCGCCTGCCTCTGGCGCGGCTCCGACGACCTCTTGCCGCCCGAGCTCTTTCCGCCCGACTGCGGCTTCCTGGTGGAGCTCGATCCCTCCCCCGCCTGGCCGACGGCGGTGAAGGTCTGCCCGGCCCCGGGCCGGCCGGACGCCTGGGACACCCCGCGCAACCGGACGCTGTTCGCAAGCCTCGCGGCGGCCTGGAACTGTCCGGTGGTGATTGTCGGCGAAGGCGTGCGCGCCAGCCATGTCTTCGCGCCCACCGGGCGGGTCTACAGCCGCGACCAGCGGCCGGAGATCTTCCCCCACGACGGCGCGGGCCTGGCGCTCAGCGCCGACGACTGGGGCCCGGACCGTCGCCCGCCCGCCGAGCGCATCGCCGAGGCGGGGTTCAGCTGGCGCCGCGCCCTCCTGGCCGGCGTCGCGGATTGACCCTCCCGGAGGAATCCGCCGCTCCGAGACAGGTGACCCGCCTGCGCCCTTGCAGTGCGGGGAGCGACGGCGGACAGTCGTCCGGGCCAGCCCAGCCCCCGAGGACCGGATGCCTGCGTTCGTCGCCACCGAAGACCAGATCCAAGCCGCGGCGGATGCGGTCCGCAAAGCCGAGCAGGCGCTGAACACGGCGATCTCCGCGGCCGCCAGCCTGGGCATCCTGGTGGACGCCGGCGCGACCGAGCTGCAGACCATCCACGGCCCCATCCCGCGCGTCCACGTGAAGCTCACCCGGGCGAGCTGAACGCTGCGGCCCTGTCCGCCGCGCCCTAGCCGCGCGCTGTGACCAGCCAACAGGCGAGATCAAAGGCGGCGACGCCGTTGTGCACGAAGGGCTCATAAGCCCTCAGCACGGCGTCGATGATCGGCGCGCGTTCCGCGTCTTCGAGCGCCTGCAGCGCCTGGCCGACCGGCCCCATCCGGGTGACGTAGCTGACCAGCTCAGCTTCTCGAAGCGTGGCCGCGACGTCCAAGGGCCGGATGTCGATGTCCGTCCAGCCAGAGTCGGCGAGGATCTGTCGCATTCGTTCCACCCGCGCAAAGGCGAACTGGCCCGGAGCGTCCGGATCGACGACGGGCAGGTCCGGCAGCAGGACGGCGGCGGCGCGCGCCGCGGTCGTCATGAAGGGATTCTCGGCCGGGTCGCGCCAGGCCGCGAACACCAGTTTGCCGCCCGGTCGCAAAGCCCGACGGATGTTGGCGAACGCGGCCGTCGGATCCTCGAAGAACATCACGCCGAAGCGGGAGATCGCGGCGTCGAAGTCGGCCGGCTCGAAGCGGAAGGTCTGAGCGTCGCCGGCGACGAAGGCGGCGGACGACAGTCCGGCCTCGCGGCTCCGACGCTCGGCGGCGTCCACCAGAGCCTTCGAGATGTCGATCCCGAGGCAGAGCCCAGCCACGCCGAGCTCCCGCGCCATCTCGAGCGTCGTCGCGCCGGCGCCGCAGCCCAGGTCGAGCACTCGGCCGCCCGGCCCGGGAAACCCTTCCCTCACGACCGCGGCGGCGATCGGCGCCAGGACCTTGTCGAGCAGTTCCTGCATCTCGACCCAGGTGCGTCCCGCCGAGGCGTTCCAGTGCTCGAACTGCTGACGGTTGGGATCAGGCATGGCGCTTGCTCGCTTGCTGTTCTCGAGGATGCCCCGCAGTCTGCAAGTTCAAGTGAACTTGAGGTCAAGCGATGAATGATCTGGACATCGCCGAGGTCGCCCGTCGCTCGGGCGTCCCGGCGTCCACGATCCGGTTCTACGAGGAGAAGGGCCTGGTGGCCTCGATCGGCCGACGCGGCGCGCGCAGGCTGTTCGATCCAGAGATCCTCCAGCGCCTGGCGTTGATCGCGCTCGGCCGGGCGGCGGGCTTCTCGCTCGACGAGATCGCCCAGATGTTCGCACCCGACGGACGCCCCCGCATCGGCCGCGATCGCCTGCAGGCCAAGGCGAACGAACTGGACGGCCGAATTCGCCGACTGCAGGCGATGCGCGACGGCCTGCGGCACGCCGCCGAGTGCGCCGCCCCCAGTCATCTGGAGTGCCCGAAGTTTCAGCGGATCCTGCGCCTGGCGGGGGACGGTCGGCTGTCGCCCCGCGGCGCCAGATCCAAACCCGCTCCGTGACGGGCGCGCATCAGCGCGGGTCGCTGAGCACGGCTGGTCCCCTATCCGCCCGCACGAAGTCGAGCACGAACGCCCGCACGGCGTCGTAGTCGGTCAGGTCGTAGTCGCGGGAGGTCACCGTCGCCTGCCCGCGCTTGGCGGCGATGTGCTTGAGCGCCAGCCGCTTGAAGAAGTCGTACTGGCTGTACTTGATCGCCCCCTCGGCCTTGTGGACCTGATGCGGCGTCCAGCCGGTCTCGTGCTCGAAGCGGGCGAGACAGTCCTCCAGGCATTCCCAATCGTCCGGGTTCTCCCCGGCCGCCGACAGCGACACCGAGATGAAGGCGCTGGGCTTGGCGTTCAGCTCATCCGCGCGGGCCTGGGCGAAACGCACCAGCCCCGGCTGGTAGCGGCCGATGTGCAGCGAGCCCGCCAGCAGCACCACGTCATAGGCCCCGATCTGCACGTCGGCGCTGTCCCGGGCGGCTTCCTCGGTGGTCGCCGTGTGGCCCGCCTTGCGCAGCACATCGGCGGCGAAATGGCAGATCTCACGGGTGTGCCCCTCCGTGGTGCCGAAGACGATCAGAACCCGCATGTGTGGAGCCTCCTCGCCAGGCGAGAACGCGGCAGCTGCGCCAATGGTGCCCGCGTCGGCGTCCGCCTTGCGGAGCTACTTGGACACGCCGGCCAGGCGTTCGAGCAGGACCGTCGCGGCCGGCCCGGACGAGGCCGGATTCTGCCCGGTGATCAGTAGGCCGTCGGTCACCACATAGGGCTGCCAATCCGCCGCCTTGGAGAAGAGACCGCCGAGCCGCTGCAGTTCGTCCTCGACCAGGAACGGGACCACCTGCGTCAGGCCCACCGCCGCCTCCTCGCTGTTGGTGAAGCCGGTCACCTCCCGCCCCTCGACCAGCGGCCGGCCCTCCGGCGTGCGGGCGCGATGCAGGACGCCGGGCGCGTGGCAGACCAGGGCGAGCGGCTTGCCGGCGGCCAGCGTGCTCTCGATCAGCCGGATCGACTGCGGATCCTCGGCCAGATCCCACAGCGGTCCGTGTCCGCCGGGATAGAACACCGTGTCGAACTCGGCCTGCGAGACCGAACTCAGGGGAACCGTCGCGGCCAGCGCCGCCATCGCCTCGGGATCGGCCTCGAACCGCCGGGTGGCGTCGGTCTGGGAGTCCGGCTCGCTGCTCTTCGGGTCGAGCGGCGGCTGGCCGCCCTTCGGCGAGGCCAGCACGATCTGCGCGCCGGCGTCCTTGAAGACGTAATAGGGCGCGGCGAGCTCCTCTAGCCAAAAGCCGGTCTTGCGCCCGGTGTCGCCGAGCTGGTCGTGCGAAGTCAGGACCATCAGGATCTTCATCGGGGGTTCCTTGGTTGCGGGAAGTTCAGTGCGGCGACGTCAATCTCCGGGAACGCCGGGAAGGCCGGATGGTGGCCTGCCGCGTCGTTGACCAACCCCGCGCCGGACGCGCAGAGTTCATGTGATCGCCTGCTGGAGGGCCTCATGCCCAGGTTCGCTCCGCCCATCTCCCGCCGCGCGTCGGCCCTGGTCGCGGGCCTGATGAGCGTCTGCCTCTGCGCAACCACCGCCCAGGCGCAGACGGCCCCTGCAACCTCGCGCACCGACCTGCAGCGGCATGACCTCTCGATCCCGGGACGCGAGGCGATCCAGGTTCGCGTCGACTTCCCGCCCGGCGCGGTGGCGCCCGGCCACACCCACCCGGGCGAAGAGATCGTCTACGTCCTGAAAGGCTCGATCGAATACCAGGTCCAGGGCCAGCCGCCGGTGACCCTGAAGGCTGGCGACGTCCTGTTCGTCCCCGCGGGGACGATCCACGCCGCGCGCAATGTCGGCGCCGACAGCGCCTCGGAACTCGCCACCTATATCGTCGAGAAAGGCAAGCCGCTCGTCACCGTCGTCAAGTGATCTAGCGCGCGCTCGGCACACATCTCCAGGTAGGAAGCCTTCCGCGAGGCCCGACCTCGCGGCGCTGTGCGCGCAAGCCATATAGCAGAGCTCGGGACCATCATTTCCTGGGGCGCCGTCTGACAACCCAAGGTATCGCGTTGATCATCATGTTGATCCGGAGGCTCATCGAAAACGATGGGGCGCGACAGTTCGATTTCCGTCCTGGGGCGCCGCGCTCAGGCGTCTCTGGACCAGTACAAAACGCCAGCGGATCGGGGCGCTTGCCGATCTACTGACCCCGGCCAAGTCATTGGCGCCGACCCGCCAAATGGCGTGCGCGCCAAGGCCGGCGTCGTTGCACGAACCCCCGAGAACGGCCGCCGTCTGCGGATCCTCTACAGTCACCGCATCCTGTCGAAAGACGGCCAGGGCGTGCACCTCGATGCGATGGTCGCGGCGCTGCGGGCGGCCGGCCACGAGGTGCTGGTCGTCGGTCCCGCCGCCTACGACCGGACCAGCCTCGGCGGCGAGAGCCGCTTCCTCAACCTGCTGCGCCGCTGGATGCCTGCGGTCGTCATGGAGTTGGCGGAACTCGCCTACAGCGCGCCGGCCTATTGGCGCCTCGCCCGCGCGGCCGACGCCTTTCGCCCGGACGTCATTTACGAGCGCTACAATCTGTTCTACGTCGCCGGCGCACTGCTGGCGCGCCGGCGCGGCCTGCCGCTCCTGGTCGAGGTGAACGCGCCGCTCGCCGATGAGCGGGCGCGCTTCAACAATCTTCGCCTGCGCCGGCTCGCCCGCTGGTCGGAGGCCTTCGTCTGGCGCGCCGCCAGCCACGTGCTGCCCGTCACCGAGGTGCTGGCCGAGCACGTCGCCGCGGCGGGGGTGTCGCCCGAGCGCATCGTCGTGGTGCCGAACGGCATCGATCCGGAGGAATTCCCGGAGCCGCCGATCGACCCGCCGCCGGCCGCAAAGAAGCAGGAACTCGTGCTCGGCTTCGTCGGCTTCGTGCGCCCTTGGCACGGTGTGGACGCGGTGGTGCGCGCGATCGCCGCCTGGCGCGGCCTCCCACGGCTGTCCCTCGTGGTGGTCGGAGAGGGATCGGCCCGGCCGGAGCTGGAAAGGCTCGCCGCTGAGCTTGGGGTGACCGAGCGCGTGCGCTTCACCGGCCTCGCCGAACGGCACGCCATCCCCGGCCTGATCGGCGACTTCGACATCGCGCTGCAACCGGCCGCGGTGCCCTACGCCTCTCCGCTGAAGGTCCTGGAGTACATGGCCGCCGGCCGCGCCATCGTCGCGCCGGACCAGCCCAACCTGCGCGAGTTGCTCGAAGACGGCCGCACCGCGCTGCTCTTCGATCCCGCCCGCCAGCCGGCCGGTGAGGCGATGTGGGAGGCTGTGCTGCGTCTCGTCCAGGATTCCGCCCTGCGGGCCCGGCTCGGCGCCGCGGCCCAGGCCGAGATCGTGGCGCGCGACATGACCTGGGCCGGCAACGCCCGGCGCATCGTCGATCTGGCGAAAACAGAGATTGCGCAGCGCGCCGCCAGATCTCGATCAGCCGCGAGGACCTCGATGACGGGAGGCGAGCAGTGATTATCGACGCAAGGCGACTGCTCGAGCCCCGGCTCGAGGCCAGGGTCTGCATCATCGGCTCAGGGATGGGCGGGGCGTCCATCGCGAAGAAGCTGATCGAAGCCGGCATCGACGTGCTGTTCATCGAGGCCGGCGGGACCGGCCCCGGCGGCGGCGATCCGCCCATCCAGCACGAGATCGCCGGCCGAAGCTTCGGCGTGCCGATGACCCGCGCCGTGGAGATCGGCGGCAGCACCAACCTGTGGCACGGCCTCTGCGCGCCGTTCGATCCGATCGACTTCGAAACCCGCGACTGGATCGCCGACAGCGGCTGGCCGATCGGCCACCGCGATCTCGCGCCGCATTACACTGAAGCTCTGAGCTGGCTCGGCATCGAGGGAGCCCCCGCGCCAGCGGCGAACGAGCCCGCGACGAGCGGCGATGAAATCCTCGCGCCGAAGGCGTTCTGGAGCTGCCGCACGCCAGCCCGGATGAAGGATGTCGTCCTCGGCTGGACCCGGGCGGGCAAGGCGCGCTGCCTGACCCACGCCGTCGCGCTTCAGCTTCGCGCCGACGCCGAGGGAACCGTGCGCAGCCTGGTCGTCGGCTGCGGCGACCGCACCATCGAAGTCCGGGCCGACACCTTCATCATCGCCGCCGGGGCGCTGGAGACGCCGCGTCTGCTGCTGAACTCGGGCCGGGGATCGGGCCAGGGCTTCGGGACCGGAGCCGCCGCGACCGGCCGATATCTCATGGACCATCCGGTCGGCTACTTCAGTCAGATCGTGTTCCACAAACACCAGACCGGTGCGTTGGGGCCGCCGGTGACCGACGTGCGCAGCCTCACCGGCTTTGCGCTGACGCCCGAGCTGCAGAAGCGCTTTGGCCTTCCCAACCACTATGTGTTCGTCCGGCCAGGCACCGGTCCGGCCCGGGTGCCGAACGACCTGCTCAGGAGCTTCCTCGGGGTTCGCAAGGTCACCGACCTTTCGCCGCGGCAGCTGCTGCCGCTGCTGACCAACCGATACATCCTGCAACGCGTCGTGCGTGAACGCCTGGGCGTCGGCACGGCGACGCGCTACGGCGACATCTACGTCATGGCCGAACAGGCGCCGAACCACGCCAGCAAGGTCGTGCTGTCGGACCGCAACCGCGACCGGTTCGGCTATCCGATCGCCCAGGTCGACTGGCAGATGCCGCAGGACGAATGGGATCATTTCGACCGGTATTTTTCGCTGATCGCCAAGGGCCTGGGAGCGGACGAACGGGTCGCGTCGCTGCGTCTCGACGCCGCCGAGGAATGGCCACAGGTGCTGTCGTCGGCGGCGCACCATCTGGGCACCGCCCGCATGGCCGCCACGCCGCGCCGCGGGGTCGTCGATCCCAACCTGCGGGTGTTCGGGTCCAGCAACCTGTTCGTTTGCGATGGATCGGTCTTCCCGACGGCCGGCGGGACCAACCCCTCGCTGACCATCAGCGCCCTGGCGCTGCGGCTCGGCGCGCATGTCGCCAGGACCTTGAGCACGCCGGTGATGGCCGAGGCCGCGCTCTGACGGCGGCCGCCGCGCGCCATCAGGCGGGCGTCAGCGCCCTCGCCCGGTGCTGCGCCTCGACTTCCGTCAGCAGGGATTCGACGCAGGCGAGCACCTCGGAGCGGCCGACCTCGACGCCCAGCGCCTCCTCGCTGACCAGCGAGCGGGAGACGCCGTTGATGATGTAGGAGATGACCATCGGCGAATACCTCGCCTGATCCACGCCGGCCTCCTCCAGGTACTTGGTGATGAAGGCCGAGTTGATCGAGTGCATCTGCTCGATGACCCGGGCGGTGATCTTGCGGATCGCCTTCTTGTGGTTCGACAGCGCGGTCAGCTCCTGCGCGAGCCGCGTCCTTTGCGGATGGATGCTCAGCTCCCACAGCGCCCGCAGCGGATTGGCCGAGGTCACCGCCTGCAGGTGGCGGCGCAGGAACTCCCGCTCCGAGCGCTCATAGACGGCGACGAACAGGTCATCCATCGTGCCGAAGTGATAGTGGACGAGCTGCGACTTGAGGCCGGCCCGCTCGGCCACGCGCCGCGAGGTCACCGCCGCATAGCCCTCGTCGACCATGACCGCCTCGGTGGCGTCAAGGATGGCCTCCCGGGTGGCCGCCGTGTCCTCAATGCTCCGCCGCGCCAACGTCAATCCTCTCGCTGGGCCTGACGCCGGCCGGCGTCAGGGGCCTTGCGCACCGCGCCTTTAGGCGGACGCCAAGCCGTCCTCGTGCACGATCCAGTGGACGAAGCGGTGCATGATGTACATCGCGTCGTGCGGCGCGCCGATCGACTGGCCGCCGGCGTCGCCGAGCCTGACGATCCGCTGGGCGCCGCCGCTGGCCAGCCCGTTGCGCAGTTCCGCCTGGCGGGCCGGCGGATAGACGCCCACCGTCTGGGTGGCGACGTTGACCCACTTCAGCGCGTCCTTGAGGTCGTTCACCTGGACGACGTTGGCGGTCTTCTGGATCGGGTGGAAGTCGACCGGCTCGTCCGAGCGGATGACCAGGCCGCTGCCGTCCGGCGCGCCCCAGACCCCGAAGTCGTCGGTCATGCTCCGCAGGCCTTCGATCTCCTCGGCCAGGTCGCGCGGCAGCGGCGGGGCCTTGCCGCCCATGGCGTTGCGTTCGACGAGCTTCTTCTGCAGCCGCGCGCTGAAGCTGTCGACCTGCTGGCGGTCGCCTTCGACGAACAGCACCCGGCTGCAGACGCAGGCTTCCTGGTTGAGCATGCCGACGTCGCTCGACGCCCGCGTGGCGACCTCGTCGAGCACCGCCTCGGACCCGAAGGCCTCGCGGCCGATCATGGAGATCGAGGTCTTCGGATCGAAGGAGACCAGCTGGAAGCCGGGGCCGAGATATTTGATGACGTTGTTGATGGCGTCGCCGCCGCCCCAGGCGACGATCTTGTCGAAGTACTGCGGCCGATAGAGCGCCCGCTCCACCGCCTCGTCGCCGCCGCGCCAGTAGACCGCCGACATCGAGCGCGGCAGCGGGTGGTTCGGGTCCACCTCGCTCATGGTCCGCAGGATGGCGACCGCCATGAACGGGTCGCTCGAGCCCATCTTGAACAGGTTCACGCCCTTGGTCATCGCGCCCAGGGCGATCGACTGTACCGAGACGATCGGCGAGTTGCCCGGCAGCACGTGGATCAGCCGCGAGGGGAAGGCCCGGGTGAAGCTGCGGCGGCCGGCGCTGTCCACCCGCGGCACCCAGCCGTCGAGCAGCTTCACGTCGCCCAGGTTCTGCTGGGCGTACTCCAGCAGCATCGACTTGTTCAGATACTCCGCCGACATCCGGACATTGGCCTCGATCACCGACCGCGGCAGCACGTTGGTCGCCGAGATCCGCTCGATCGCCTCGCGCAGATAGCCCTTCTCGTCGCGCTTCATCGCCTCGCCGGAGGCGACCAGGAAGTCGAGGATCTCGTCCAGCGGTACGTCGAACAACGGCCCGGGCTCGGTGCGCGGCGTGACCAGCGCGTCGAGATCGATCGCCGGCGTGACGAAATCCACGCCGAGGTCGCGCGATTTGTGCCGCACCTCGGCCCCCTCGACCAGCTTGCCGCGGACGAAGAAGGGCGCGGGCGCGGCGGCGCCGGACTCGCGGGCGGCGGCGTTCGGTTCGGTGATCTGGTTCACGGACAACCCCTGACTCAAATGCGGTTACGGCTGCGCGTCCGCCAGCTCCGCCGGGGCGGAGCGCGGCGGAGCGGGCTCGAAGACGATCGGCAGGGACTTGATGCCCCACACGCCGGGGAACGGCCGCCAGGTCACCTCGCCCGCGAGCCGCGGGTTGGCGAGGCGCTGGGCGATCAGGTGGACGCCTTCCTCGATCTGCGCCCGGGCCATGAACTGGCCGAGGCAGATGTGCATGCCCCGGCCAAAGGCCAGGTGCCGGTTGGTATGGGTGCGCTCGGGATCAAAGACGTCCGGCCGCGGGACGTGCTGGGCGTCGCGGGCTGCGAGCGTGGTCGGGAAGAACAGCATGGCGCCGGCCGGCAACGTGACGCCGCGATACTCGAACGCCTCGGTCACGCTGCGGTAGATGTTGGAGGGGCTGGCGAAGCGCAGGCCTTCCTCCACCACCTTGTCGCAGAACGGCCGGTCTTCCGCGCAGCGGCGCCAGATCTCCGGATGATCGAGCATCCGCTGCATGATGAGGGTGAGCTGGTTTTTCGAGGTGTCGTAGCCGGCGCCGAACAGGAAGATCAGCATCTGCCGCAGTTCGACGTCGGTCAGCGCGCCCGCGACGTTGGCCGCGATCAGGTCGTCGAGCAGGTCGCCGTGACCGCCGGCCGGCCCGCGCTCGACGATCAGCTCGTCGACGAAGCGCCAGAGCGTCTGATAGTGCGCCTCGATCGTCGGCATCATCTCCGGGATCAGGGCGTAGCTGGAGCCCTGGACCTCCAGGGACGACCGGATGCGCGGGATCGCCGCGGGCGAGGCGCCGATCAGCCGGAACATCACCGCCACGGGGAAGTTGGCGGCGAACTCGCAGAAGTCGAATTCGCCCTTCGGCGCCCACTCGTCCAGCAACTCGCTCACGACGCTGCGCATCAGCGGCCGCAGGCGGTTGACGCTGCGCGGCGTGAAGGCCTCGGCCACGCTGCCCCGCAGCCGCTGATGCTCAGGCCCAGAGCGCGCCAGCATCATCTCCAGGGTGAACCGGCCCCAGCCGGTCCCGTGGGCGCCCATGATGTCGACGATCTGTTCGACCGACATCGCGAGCTTGTCGTCGAGGCTGAGGATCTCCTTCATCGCCGCATAGTCGGTGACGACGTAGCCCGCTTCCGAGCGCGCCAGCCACGGATGCTTGGCGCGGGCCGCGGCCAGCTGCGGCAACGGGTCGGCGGCGAACTCCGGCGTCCCGACCGCCAGCTGCTCCAGTTCGAGGTCATCGAGGGTCGGCATGGTCAGCTCCTCTCCTGCCCGGCCTCGCCCATCTCAGGCGACGCCGCGCACGTAGGCGTCGATGGTGCCGGCGCAGGCGATCTTGTCGCCGCCGGCCATGTCTGCATAACGCTGGATGTCCTCATGGATCGACGGGCTGCGGGCCCCGCAGGCGCATGGGTCGTAGCTGATGCGGATCTTGTCGCCGGAGATCACCCCGCCCCAGCGGCCTTCGAGCGACAGGTCGAAGAACGCGGCCCGGGCCTCGAACTCGCCCGACGCCGGCCGCTCGACCAGCGTCTCGCCGGCCTCGTCCAGCGGCAGCAGCACGGTCCACGGCGCCATGTGGTAGCGGTCGCACTTGCAGCGCACGGCGTTGGTGTTGAGCTCCTGCATGCCGTAGCTCTGGCAAATGCGGTGGCCGGACAGGTTGAAGGTCCCAAAGACGAATTCGCGATAGTCGGCCGGCAGCACCGCGCGCTTCAGCCCGCCGCTGATGAAGCAGCTGTTCTCCGGGTGGAAGTCCTTGCCGCTGTAGCCGCGAGCGCGGACCAGTTCGGCGACCCGGTACAGCGGCGCGAACAGCCCCATGATGTGCAGCTTCATCTCGCGGCTTTCGATCAGCGCGTCGGCGGCCTGCTCGACGCAGGACTCCATCGCCTTCTCGCGCTCCGCGGCCTGCGCCTCGTAGTAGGCGATCTCGCCCGGCTTGGCCGTGCCTTCGGCCATCTTCTTGCGCAGCACCACCATCTCGGTGATGCCGCCGATGGTGATCGGCGGGGCCTTCGGCGTGAACGGCGGCGCGTCCGGCCGGCTGATCGCCTCGAACATCGGCCGCCCGGTCGCCTGGTTGCGCGGCGTCGCGGCGACCTGGCCCAGGCTGATCATCTTGCGGTCGTGATTGGGCCCGAGCCCCTGCCAGACCAGGCCCTGCAGCAGGCTGTGGCCGGAGAACTGCAGGTCCGACATCACCGCGTTCATCATCGCGCACTTGCCGGTCGTGCCGCTGGAGCAGGAGACGTAATGGCCCTGCCCCTCCAGCCGCTGCAGCCAATCGTCGAGCCCCTGGACGCCGTTGGTGTCCATCGGCGCGACGCGGTTGGTCGAGACCGTGTCCAGCCACCGGCCCATCCGGTCCCACTTCTGCTCGCTCAGCCAGCCTTCGGGATAGCTCTTGTAGGCGGTGTGCGCGAACAGCAGCGGCACGACGTCGGCCAGCTGGCGGACCTCGGTGATCGCGCCCGTCTCGGCGCGGTTTTGCAGCAGCTTGATCTTCTGGACCCGGTCCTGGAACCGCTCGTCGATCGCCGCGAGCTGCCGCGGCAGCATCTCGGCGTAATCGTAGTCGAACGGGTTCTCCGCATCGACCAGGCTGACGAGCCGGTCCGTTTCCGAATCGAGGTCTGCCGCTGCGTTCATGGCTCGCTCCCTGTCTGCGGGGGCGGCCGGCGGTACCCGATCCCGTCCCCTTGATGTCGCGCCGGCGTTCCGGTTCGCGCCGGCCGCTTGCGTCTAGTTATCGGAGCAAATGCTTAAATTCGAGTCCGACGCCTGTCAACGATCGCCGAACCCTTCTGCGTCAATGCTCCGCGCATTCGGTAGGCGAGGCCTTCGCCCGCCTTATCGCCCGCGGCCCGCCACGACCGCGCGCTAAGTTATTCGGTTGCACAATATAAAGCCTGCCGCGTGGGCGCTGTGGCCAGCTTGACAACAGCTTGCGACGTACCCACGATATCTGACCGAACGCTCAAAGAATAGAGCGGTGGGAAGCGGCGAAGGGTCGATCAGCGATCTCAGCGCCAGAGCTCCCCACCCAGGGAACGGGGGGAAGATGCCCAGCAAGTGGAACAAGGCCGCGCTCTATCTCGGCAGCGCGCTCACCATCAGCCTGAGCGCGGCCGCCGCGCAGGCGCAGGCGCAGGACGGGCCCGCGCCCGCGTCCCAGCCGACGGTGCTGGGCGACGTGATCGTCACGGCGCGGCGGGTCGAGGAACGGCTGCAGGACGTGCCGATCTCGATCACCGTCTACAACCAGCAGCAGATCGACCAGCGCAACATCGTCCTGCCGACCGATCTGGCGACCTACACGCCGTCGCTGTCGGCCAACCAGCGCTTCGGGCCAGAAAAGGCCTCCTTCGCGATCCGCGGCTTCAACCAGGAAATCAGCACCGCGCCGACGGTCGGCGTCTACTTCGCCGACGTGGTCGGCCTGCGCGCCCAGGGCGGCACCACCTCGGGCAACACCGTCGGCTCCGGGGCCTTCATGGACCTGCAGAGCGTCCAGGTGCTGAAGGGACCGCAAGGCACGCTGTTCGGCCGCAACACCACCGGCGGCGCCATCCTGCTGGTGCCCAACCGGCCGGTCGATCGCTTCGAAGGCTGGGTCGAGGGCTCAGCCGGCAACTTCGACATGAAGCGCTTCCAGGGCATGCTCAACCTGCCATTCGCCGAGGCGCTGCGGGTCCGCCTGTCGGTCGACCGCAACAAGCGCGAAGGCTACATGCGCAATCACTCGGGGATCGGCCCCGACAACTACAACGACGTCAACTACTTCGCCGCGCGGCTCGGCGTCCTGGCGGAGATCACGCCGGAGCTCGAGAACTACACGATCGGCCAATACAGCAACTCGTTCGGGCGTGGGTTCGCCTCGAAGTGGGTCGACTGCGACCGGGCGGCGGCCACCCAGCCGTACAGCATCGCCGCGCCGTTCGATAACTTCGGCCGCGCGTTCGGCGCCCGGGTGGGCTGCGCCCAGGTCGACCGGCAGAACGCCCGCGGCGACGGCCTGCGCGACGTCGAAGTGAATGCGCTCGATCCGAAGATCAGCCTCAAGCAGTGGCAGATCATCAACACCACGACCTGGAACGTCAGTGAAAATCTGACGATCAAGAATATCGCCAGCTACGGCGAGTTCCGCGAGAACTCGCGGTTCAATCTCTGGAGCGACAACTCCTTCGTGCCCGGGGACTTCCCCATTCCCTCAGGGCGCGGACAGCCGATCCAACTCACCTATCTCGACTTCTCGGACGAGGGCTACACCGCCGCCCAGAAGACCTACACCGAGGAACTGCAGTTCCAGGGCAACAACTTCGAGGACCGCCTGACCTGGGTGATCGGCGGCTACCTGGAGTTCAGCCGGCCGCTCGGCTGGAACTCGCAGACCACCTCGGCCTTCCTCGACTGCGACTACCCGCAGCGGCTCAACTGCGCCAATCCGCTGCCCGGCTTCGGCAGCTACTCGCTGTCGCGGACCCAGTTCGATTTCGACAACCACGGGGTCTTCGCCCAGGGCACCTATAACTTCACCGATCAATTCGCCCTGACGCTGGGCGGCCGCTGGACGTTCGACAAGATCGTCGCCGCCAGCGAGAGCACCCGGCTGCAGTTCAACCCGCTGAACGGTCAGTTCTTCCGCACCTGCAACGACATCACCCGGTTCTTCGCGATCAACCCGGCCACCGGCGCGCGCACCAACCTGCCGGTGACCGCGCCCCAGCAGTGCCACAACGAGATCAAGAACAAGTCCGACAAGCCGACCTGGCTGATCAACTTCGACTACAAGCCGACCGACGACGTGCTGATGTACGCCAAGTACGCGCGCGGCTACCGCCAGGGCGGGATCAACCTGACCAACGTCGGCGTCGAGACCTGGGACCCGGAAAAGGTCGACTCCTACGAAGTCGGCGCCAAGGCCAGCTACCAGGGCGACATCAGCGGCTTCTTCAACTTCGCCGCCTTCTACAACGACTTCTCCGGCCAGCAGATCTTCGGCGGCCTCAGCTCGAAGGACCAGCGGATCATCACCGGCGGGGCCGGCATCGCCAACGTCGGCAAGTCGCGCATCTGGGGCATCGAGATCGACGCGACGGTCATTCCGCTGGAGGGCCTGCGGCTCGACCTCGGCTACACCTACCTGAACACCAAGGTGCTCGACCTCACGACGCCGACCCTGCCGCCCGACAGTCCGTTCCTGGCCTTCACGCCGGCCGCCGCCGAAGGCGACCCGCTGCCGCTGTCGCCGAAGAACCGCCTCACCCTCACCGCCACCTACACGCTGCCGTTGGATGAGGACGTCGGGAAGGTCTACTTCGGCGCCACCTACACCCACACCGACAAGCAGCTCGCCAACCGCGACACGCCGATCTACGGCACCCTGCCGGCGACCGACCTGCTCAACCTCAACGCCAACTGGGACCAGGTCCTCGACAGCCCGGTCGACCTGGCCTTGTTCGTGACCAACGTCACCAACGAGATCTATCCGGTGAACCTCGGCGGCGGCTGGCGGACCTTCGGCATCGCCGACCTGCTGATCGGCCCGCCGCGGATGTGGGGCGTCCGTCTCCGCTACAGCTTCGGCGAATAGACCCGGCGTCCGCTTTCCTCTGGCGCGTCGTCGCCGACGCGCCAGAGGACGCGAAGCCGGCGCTAGTAGCGGTAGCCGACGCGCACGCCATAGGTCCGCGGCGAAGCCCAGACCCCGTAGTCGCCGAAGGTCGAGCCGTTGCGCGACAGCCGGTAGTCCTCGTCGGTCAGGTTGTTGACCCACACGCCGAGGACATACTTGTCGCTCTGGTCGGTCCAGTTGAGCGCCGCGTTCATCAGAGTGTAGGCGCCCTGACGGTAGCGTTGCTCGTCAGCCAGCGCCGGCCCGGCGAGCGGACCGAACAGCGACGGGTTATTGAGGACGTAGCCGTCCGTGTACTTGACGTTGGCGGTGGCCTCGAGGTCGCCGTCGAACACCTCTGGAATGGTGTAGGTCAGGCCGAGCGTCGCCGAGAATTCCGGCGCGCGGGCCATTTCGTGGCCGCTCCAATCCTGCCGCTGGTTCGGCACGTTCAGCCGGGTCGTGGCGTTGAAGCCGTTCGCCGTGGCGTTGGCGAAGTCCTCGTAGCGCGCGTGCAGCCAGGCGGCGCTCACGCTGATCTCCAGGTGCTCGATGGGCGCCCAGGTGGTCTGCGCCTCGACGCCGTACACCTCGGCCTTGTCGGCGTTCGAGGTCAGGTTGATCGGCACCGCCGGCGTCAGCGGATTGGGCACCGTGATGCCGACCTGCAGGTCCTTGTAGTCATAGTAGAAGGCCGCCGCGTCGAAGCGCAGGTTCGACCGCGCCGTCTTGAAGCCGATCTCGTAGGCGGTGATCTTCTCCGGCTTGATGTCGAAAGCCTGGGCGACGGTCGGGCTGAGCGCGATCACCTGCTGGAAGCCGGTGCGGAAGCCGCGGGAGATCTGGGCGTAGACGTTCGTGCCGGGCTCGATCTCGTAGCGGATTGAGGCGCGCGGGCTGAAGTTCCGGTAGGTCTTGCTCGGATTCTCCGGCGTCTGCGAGACGAGCAGCGACGGGAAGCTGGTCGCCGCGAAGCGGACCTTGCGCTCCTCGACGGTGTAGCGGCCGCCGAGGTTGAACGAGAGCTTCTCGTTGAAATGGTAGGTTCCGTCGGCGAACGCCGCCCACGCCTCGCTCTGGAAGGTGTTGGTCTGACGCGCCAGCAGCCGGTTGCCGGAGAAACCGTCGCTGAAGGCCGTCTTGGTCCGGTCGGAGTAGTAGCTGCCGCCCACGATCAGATCGAGGTTCTCGATGGACGTGAGGTTGAAGTCGACGCCCTGTTGGAAGGTGTCGGCGAAGTAGCGGGAGTTGCTGAAGCTCAGGTCCGCCCAGCTGCCGTCGAAGTCGAAGATCGTCTTCATCTGGCGGTTGGCGTAGCCCGTGTAGGACTTCAGGGCGCCGACTGGCGTCTGCCAGGCCAGGGTCAGCGTGCCCTCCTTGACGATCGCGTCGGTCGCCGGCCGGCCGCGGTTCGAGGCGAAGGTCCGCGGCTCGTAGAGCCGCCCGACCTTCGGCGGCAGAAGCGCGGAACGGAACTGCTCGTTGGTGAACATCGAGCCGCGGGCGTCTTCATGGTCGATGTAGTTGTAGGCGAGGGTCGCGACGAGGTCGTCGGTCAGTTCCGCCTCCACCTTGGCGCGGACCGCCGCCGACTTGAGCGGGGCGGCGTCGCCGGTCTTCTGCCCGCTCGCGTCGAGGAAGTCGTAGTAGCCGTCGGTCTTGCGCGCATAGCCGGCGACGCTGGCCCGCACGCGTTCGGTGATTGGGCCGGAGACGTAGCCGCTGATCGAGCCGTCGTTGAAGTTGCCGTAGCGCGCGTCGAGCTTGCCCTCGAGGGTGGCGGACGGCCGCAGGGTGGTCAGCAGCAGGGCGCCGCCGGTGGCGTTACGGCCGTAGAGCGCGCCTTGCGGACCTTTCAGCACCTGTAGGCCTTCGATGTTCGCGAAGTCCGCATTCACCGCGATCGAGTCCGGCTGGTAGAAGCCGTCGATGTAGAGCGCGACGTTGTTCTCGAAGCCGATGCCGGTCGTCAGCGAGGTGATCCCGCGCACCGCCGGATAGGTGAACGACCCCTGGAAATTGACCTGAACGCCGGCGACGGCCTGGCCGAGGTCCTGGACGTTGCGGATGCCGCGGGCCTCCGCGGCTTCCGGGGTGATGGCGGTGATCGCCATCGGCACGTCTTCGAGCCGCTCGGCCCGCCGCTGGGCGGTGACGACGATTTCGCCGAGGGTCGCGGATTGCGCAGACTGCGCGTACGCCGATTCCGACGCGGCAAGCGCCGACAGCGCGCACCCGCACCAAAGCGCAGCCTTCAGCCATTCCGGCCTGTTGTTGGTCACTATAGTTCCTCCCAGCGCGTATTATTTGGTTTTCGGTTTAGTGATATTTGCGAGTTCACCTCGCTGAACGCGGCCGACACTTGCCGAACAGCGGCGAGGTGCGCCGGCAAAATGCGTTTGATTACAAGCGACTAAACATTGTCCGGCAGGCACTTGCGCCATCCAACGGCGACCTGCCGCGGACCGCCCCTCGCCGGGCGGGCGCCATACGCAATGCGACGGAAGCTATGCATAGCGGCCCTCGGAGGGGCGGATTCGCCGCCCCGCACGAAGGCCTATTACGGATTTGACATATTGCATAGCCACGCTGTCATTGGGTTTTGGCCATAAGGGACCCATTGCGGGCTCCTTGCGCGCAAGCGCCGTCCGTTCGCCGTCGCCCCCGAGGCGTCCAGCTGCGTCTTGATGCGAAATGCCTAGGCGTCATAACGTTAGCGGCGGGCGGAAGGCTTCGCCTGGTTTGTGTAGAGGAGTTTCCGAGTTGGCGCGTATCGACCGCCTGCGCCTGGACGGCGCGGCCTTCCCCGTGACGAGCACGATCCAGACCCGCTTCAGCGACGTGGACATGCAGGGCCACATCAACAATGCGGCGGCCGCCGTGATCCTGCAGGAGGCGCGGGTCGGCCTCAACCGCACGGCGGGCTTTTCGGAGATCCGCGAGGGGCTGCGGCCGGTCGTGGCCGCGCTCAGCATCGAATACGCCGGCGAGATGCACCATCACGCGCCGGTCGAGGTGAGCACCGGGGTGCTGGCGATCGGGCGCAGCTCGGTGCTGGTCGGCCAGCTGGCCCGCCAGGACGGCCGCGCCACGCTCTACGGCGAAACCGTCCTGGTCATGACCAATGCGGACGGCCCAGCTGAAATCCCGGCGTCGCTGCGCGCCGCCTACGAGGCAGTCCTGATCCGCCCGCGCGCAGCGGCGGCGCCCGCCCCGGCCTGAGCGCGGCGCCGGGCGGCGGCGCATTCGCTATACGCTCAACAATTATTTTTCCGCCGCCGCTATTGCTATTCGTTCGGAGCATTGCTTTGTTGCCGATCGAGCAGGGCTGCCGGCGCGGCTCAGGCATGCCAAGCTGGCCCCGCGCCCGTCGAACGGACGCGAGGCGAAGGAAGGACGCGAAAGACCATGCCCAGGGCCCTGCCGATGCCGACTCCCGAGACCCAGCACTTCTGGGACGGCTGCCGGGCGGGCGAGCTGCGCCTGCAGCGCTGCCGCGCCTGCGCGGAATCCTACTTCCCGCCGCGCCCGTTCTGTCCCCGCTGCGCCAGCCGCGACGTCGAGGTCTACCGGGCCAGCGGCAAGGCGACCCTCTACTCCTACATCATCAACCACCGGCCGCGCCCGGACATGGGGACCGAGCCGCACTCGATCGCGGTCGTCGCCCTGGCCGAAGGCCCGCGGATGATGACCAACATCATCGGCTGCCCGCAGACCCCGGAGGCCTTGCTGCTCGACATGCCGCTCGAGGTCACCTTCCAGGCGGAGAGCGACGAGATCTCGCTGCCGCTCTTCCAGCCGGCGGAGCGCTGAGATCATGAAGCCCAACGCCATCGCCATCGTCGGCGCCGCCGAGACCACCAAGCTCGGCGTCATACCGGACCTCTCCAACCTCGGCCTGCATCTCGACGCGGCGCTCAACGCCATGGCCGACGCGGGTCTCAAGCCCCAGGACATCGACGGCGTCTGCGCCGCCGGCGAGAGCCCCTGGAGCACGGCCGCCATGCTCGGCATCACGCCCAAGTGGATCGACGGGACCCACGTCGGCGGCTGCTCCTTCATGCTGCACGTCCGGCATGCCGCCGCCGCCATCGCCGCCGGCTACTGCACCACGGTGCTGATCACCCACGGCGAGTCGGGGCGCTCCCAGGTGGCTGCGCCGCGCTACGCCGCCCAGCCCGCCAGCCTGCTCGGCCAGTTCGAAGTCCCCTATGGGGTGAGCATTCCGGCGACGATGTTCACCGTACCGGTGCTGCGCTACCTCAAGGAAACCGGGGCGACGGCGGAGGACCTCGCCCGGGTCGCGGTCGTGCAGCGCGAGTGGGCGGCGATGAACCCGCGGGCCTTCGCCAGGGACCCGATCACGGTCGACGACGTGCTGAACTCGTCGATGATCGCCTACCCGTTCCGCAAGCTGATGTGCTGCCTGGTGACCGACGGCGGCGGGGCGCTGATCGTCACCAGCGCCGAGCGGGCGAAGGATTTCCCTACCAAGCCGGTCTACATCATGGGCAGCGGCGAGAGCGTGGAATGCCCGATCATCAGCATGATGGAGGACTTCACGACGTCGAAGGCGTTCCGCGTCTCCGGCCAGGCGGCATTTGAATCCGCCGGCGTCAGCCACGCCGACGTCGACCACCTGATGATCTACGACGCCTTCGCCCACCTGCCGCTCTACGGGCTCGAGGACCTCGGCTTCTGCCAGAAGGGCGAGGCGAAGGACTTCTTCCGCGAGCGACGCACCGCACCGGGCGGCCAACTGCCGATGAACACCAACGGCGGCGGGCTCTCCTACATGCATTCAGGCATGTACGGCATGTACGCCCTGCAGGAGAGCGTGCGGCAGATGCGCGGAATTGCGGCCGCCCAGGTCGCCGACGCGAAGATCTCCGTCTGCCACGGGGTCGGCAACATGTTCAGCGCCGCCGGCACCATCATCTTCACCAACCAGGCCTGAGCCGCGGGCTCGGCCGAGGGCCGACAGAACAGAACCGGCGAGCCCCGCGCAGTCAGGGCCTCCGACAGGAAGGAAGCGGGACGTGTACCTAGGCTCCTACGCCCTCACCCAGCCCGACAAGCTGGCGGCCATCCGGCCGGCGACCGGCGAGACGGTCAGCTATCGCCAGCTCGACGCGCGCTCCAACCAGCTGGCCCAGCTCTTCCACGCCCAGGGCCTGCGGCGCGGCGACCACGTCGCCCTGTTCCTCGAGAACCACCTCGCCTACTTCGACGTGATCTGGGCCTGCATGCGTTCGGGCCTCTACCTCACGCCGATCAACCGCTATCTGCCGGCGGCCGAGGCCGCCTACATCGTCGACGATTGTGACGCCAAGGCGCTGATCGCCTCGGCGGCGCTCGACGCCTCGGCCGAACTGGGCCGACTGGCGACGCGCTGCGAGATCAAGCTGGCGGTGGGCGGCGGAATCGAAGGCTTCGCCGACTACGAAGCGGCCCTGGCCGCCCAGCCGGCCGAGCGGCTCGCCACAGAATGGCTCGGCGCCTTCATGCTCTACTCGTCGGGCACGACGGGACGGCCGAAGGGCATCCTGCGCCCCCTGCCCGACGCCTCGCCCGAAGGCGGCAATCCGGCGATGAAGTTCATGGGCGACCTGTTCGGGGTCGACGCCGCGACGGTCTATCTCACCCCCGCGCCGCTGTACCACAGCGCGCCGGTCGGCTTCACCGCCGGGGTGATCCAGGCCGGCGGCACGGCTGTGATCATGGACCGGTTCGACGCCGAGACCGCGCTGCAACTGATCGAGCGCTACCGGGTGACCCACAGCCAGTGGGTGCCGGCGATGTTCATCCGCCTGCTGAAGCTGGATCCGGCGGTGCGCACCGCCCACGACCTGTCCAGCCTCACCTGCGCCATCCACGCCGCCGCCCCCTGCCCCGTCGACGTCAAGCGGCAGATGATCGAGTGGTGGGGCCCGATCCTGGAGGAGTACTACGCCTCCACCGAGACCGCCGGCCTCGCCACCATCGGCAGCCGGGATTGGCTGGCGCACCCGGGCTCGGTCGGACGGGCCCGCGGCAAGCCCTTCCACATCTGCAACGACGCCGGCGACGAGTTGCCGGCCGGCGAACCGGGGTTGATCTACGGCGAGGCGCCGACCGGCGTCCGCTTCGCCTACCACAAGGACACCGAGAAGACCCTCGGCGCCACCCATCCCACCAACCCGGACTGGGTGACGGTCGGCGACGTCGGCTACCTGGACGACGACGGCTACCTCTACCTCACCGACCGCAAGGCCTTCATGATCATCTCCGGCGGGGTGAACATCTACCCGCAGCAGATCGAGGATGCGCTGGCCCTGCATCCGAAGGTCGCCGACGTCGCGGTGATCGGCGTGCCCAACGCCGAGCTCGGCGAAGAGGTGAAGGCCGTGGTCGAGCCGGCGCCGGGCGTCGCGCCCTCCGAGGCGCTGGCCCAGGAGATCATGGAGTTCGTCCGCGCCAAGCTCGGCCGCCAGCTGACGCCGCGCTCCGTCGACTTCGTGGAGCAGCTGCCGCGGCTGCCCACCGGCAAGCTCTACAAGAAGGCCGTGCGCGACCGGTATTGGGGCGACAGCTCGCCCCTGACCAGCCTCGCCGCCCGCAGCTGATCCGAGGCCCGCAGATGCCGATCAACTACGACGACCTGATCTCCCGCCGCGTCGAGGGCAAGGCGTTCAGCTACACCGACGCCCAGGTGCTGCTCTACAATCTGAGCGTCGGCATGGGTCGCGATGCGCTCGACCCGAAGGAGCTGCCGTTCGTCTTCGAGCACCCCGAACTGCGGGCCGTGCCGACCTTCGCCAGCGTGCTCGGCGGCGGCAGCTCGAACATCCTGGGCGGCGTCGAGATCGACTGGAACAAGGTGCTGCACGGCGAACAGCGGATCAGGTTCCACCGGCCGTTTCCGCCCGCCGCGGAGCTGCGGGGCGCCACCTACGTCGCCGAAGTCACCGACAAGGGCGCCGACAAGGGCGCGACCATCACCATCGTCAACGAGGTGCGGCTGGCCAGCGGCGAGCCGCTCTACGTCAGTGAGAACGTGATCTTCGCCCGCGCCAACGGCGGCTTCGGCGGCCCCTCGCAGTCAAAGGCCACGCCGCACGTCCTGCCGGACCGCGCCCCCGACATCGTCCATGTGTTCGCGACCCGGCCGGACCAGGCCCTGCTCTACCGGCTTAACGGCGACCGCAACCCGCTGCACGCCGAGCCGGGCTTCGCCGAACGGGCGGGCTTTCCCGCGCCGATCCTGCACGGCCTGTGCAGCTACGGGATCGCCTGCCGCGCGGTGCTGGCCTCGATCTGCGACTACGACCCGACGCGGATGAAGAGCTTCGACGTGCGGTTCACCTCGCCGGTGTTCCCGGGCGAGACCATCGAGACCGACATCTGGGTGGACGGCGACGTGGTCTCGTTCCGTTGCCGCATCCCGGCGCGCGGCGTCACCTCGATCAACAGCGGCCGCTGCCTCGTCAGCGCTTGAGGCGCGCAGGCGCGCCCAGGAGGAAACACATGTCCCAGTCAGATCAGCCCGTCGCGATCGTCACCGGCGCCGGCCGCGGCCTCGGGCGCGAGCACGCCCTGGCGCTGGCGCGGGCCGGCTACGCCGTGGTGGTCAATGACCTTGGCGGCGCAGGCGACGGTCGCGGCGCCGACGCCACCCCGGCGGCGCAGGTGGTGGCGGAGATCGAGGCCTGGGGCGGTCGCGCGGTCGCCGACGGCTCGGACGTCGCCAACTGGCAGGCCGCCGGCCAGCTGATCGACAAGGCGGTCGCCACCTTCGGCCGGCTCGACGCCCTGGTGAACAACGCCGGCTGTCTGCGGGACCGCACGGTCGCCAACTTCACCGAAGAGGACTGGGACCTGGTCGTCGGCGTGAACCTGAAGGGGACCGCCGCGCCGCTGCACCACGCCGCCCGCTACTGGCGGGACCTCAGCAAGCAAACCGGCATGCCGGTGCAAGCGGCGGTGGTCAACACCACCTCGGCCTCGGGGCTCTACGCCAACGCCGGCCAGGGCAACTACGCCGCGGCCAAGGCCGGCGTCGCCGCCCTGACGGTCGTCGCCGCGCGCGAGCTCGCCCGCTACGGGGTGCGGGTCAACGCCATCGCCCCGGTCGCCGCCACCCGCCTGACCGACTCGGTGATGAGCGACGCGGCGAAGGAGCGGTTCGATCCGACCCGGGTGTCGCCGCTGGTGGTCTATCTGGTCGGTCCGCAGGCTAGCGCGGTCACCGGGCGCATTTTCGAACTGGGCGGCGACGCCCTGGTCGCGGTCGACCCGGCCCGGCCGGTCGCCGGCCTCCGCGCCGAGGGCGGCGTCTGGACGCCTGAGCACGTCGCCCGCGTCGCGCCCGGCCTGATCGAGCAGCTGCCGCCCGAGATGACGATCATCGACGCCGGCAGGTTCATGCAGACCCTGCCGGTCTCCTCCGGGGCTGCGGAACGCGCGTGACCGGTCCCCTGCAGGGGCTGCGCATCGTCGAGCTGGCCGGCATCGGCCCCGGCCCGTTCGCCGGCATGATGCTGGCCGATCACGGCGCGGAGGTGATCCGGGTCGAGCGCCCGGGTCCGCCCGCCAGCTTCGCGCAGGACGTGCTGCACCGCTCGCGGCGATCGATCGTCGTCGACCTGAAGCGGCCCGAGGGCGTCGAGGTGGTGGCCGCCCTGAGCCGCGAGGCCGACGGCTTCATCGAGGGCCTGCGCCCCGGGGTCGCCGAACGACTCGGCCTCGGCCCCGACGTGCTGCTGAAGGCGAACCCGCGCCTGGTCTATGGCCGCGTCACCGGCTGGGGCCAGGACGGGCCGCTCGCCCAGGCCGCCGGCCACGACCTGAACTACATCGCGCTCAGCGGCGCGCTCTACGCCCTGGGCAAGGCCGGCGAGAAGCCGCCCGTGCCGCTCAACCTGATCGGCGATTTCGGCGGCGGCGGCATGCTGCTGGCCTTCGGCATGCTGAGCGCGATCCTGGCCGCCCGGTCGAGCGGCCGCGGCCAGGTCGTCGACGCCGCCATGACCGAGGGCGCGGCGCTCCTGATGAGCATGTTCTTCAACAACGGCGAGCTGGCCGGGGCGCAGGCCCCGCGGGGCGGCAACGTGCTGGGCGGCGCCGCGCCCTTCTACGACACCTACGAAACCGCCGACGCAGGCTTCGTCGCGGTCGCGGCGATCGAGCCGCAGTTCTACGCCGAGCTGCTGCGGCTGACCGGCCTGGCCGACGATCCCGACTTTCAGGACCAGACCGACCGCGACGCCTGGCCGGCCGCCAAGGCCAAGCTCACGGCGGTCTTCAGGACCCGGACGCGGGCGCAGTGGTGCGCGCTGCTGGAGGGCGGCGACGCCTGTTTCGCCCCGGTGCTGTCGATCCAGGAGGCCCCGACGCATCCGCACAATCGCGCGCGCGGAACCTTCATCGAGGCCTTCGGCCTGGTCCAGCCGGCGCCGGCGCCACGATACTCCGAGTCCACGCCCCGCCCGCCGACCCTCTCCGCCCCGGGGGCCGACACTGACGCCGTGCTGCGCGACGCCGGCTATGCACCCGCGCGGATCGCGGCGCTGCGGCGCGCCGGCGTCGTCGACGGCCGGCCGCCGGCGGCCAACCAGAACCACAGGGAGCCGCGATGAACTTCGACTTCTCGCCGGAGCAGATCCAGCTGCGGAACGAGGCCCGCCGGTTCCTCGCGGCCCGCTGTCCGCCGGCCGCGGTCCGCGCCGTCCTGGAGGGCCCGGCCCCCTACGACCAGGCGCTGTGGGCCGGGGTCGCCGAGATGGGCTTCCTCGGCGTCCGCATCCCGGAAGAGCATGGCGGCCTGGGGCTGGGGTTTTTGGAGCTGTGCGTGATCGCCGAAGAGCTCGGCCGGGCGCTGGCGCCGCTGCCCGTCTCCTCGTCGGTCTATATGGCGACGGAATTCCTGCTGGCGGCCGGCGATCCCGCGCAGCAGGCGCGCTGGCTGCCGCGCCTCGCCGGGGGCGAAGCAATCGGCACCTTCGCCTTCGCCGAGACCGCCGGCCGGGTCGCGCCGGAGACGATCACGACCGCGGCGCGCGGCGGCGGCCTCTGGGGCGCCAAGCTGCCGGTTCCCGACGGCGACGTCGCCGACTTCGCCGTGGTCGCCGCGCAAGGCGACGAGGGGCTGTCGCTGTTCCTGGTCGACCTCGCCCAGTCCGAGGTCACGCGCACGCCGGTCGCGACGCTGGACCCCACCCGCAGCCACGCGCGCCTCGACTTCGCCGGCGCCGCCGCCGAACCGCTCGGCCGCCCCGGCCAAGGCTGGGCCCTAACCCAGCAGGTGTTCGACGCCGCCGCCGTGCTGACCGCCTTCGAGCAGGTCGGCGGGGCGGACAAGGCGCTGGAGATGGCCCGCGACTACGCGCTGGAGCGGATGGCGTTCGGCCGGCAGATCGGCTCCTTCCAAGCGATCAAGCACATGCTGGCGGACATGTATGTCGTCGCCACCCTGGCGCGCTCCAACGCCTACTACGGCGCCTGGGCGCTCGCCCGCGGCGCAGCCGAACTGCCGGCCGCGGCGGCCACGGCGCGGGTCTCGGCCTCCCAGGCCTTCCAGCACTGCGCGAAGAACAACATCCAGGTCCACGGCGGCATGGGCTTCACCTGGGCCTTCGACTGCCACCTCTACTACCGCCGCTCCAACCTCCTGGCCCTCAGCCTGGGGAGCCTCTCGGAGTGGGAGGACAAGCTGATCGACCGCCTCCGCGCCCAAGCTGCCTGAGGGAGCCGACCTATGGACTTCGAAGACAGCCCCGACGAAGCCGCTTTCCGCGCCCAGGTCCGCGGCTGGCTGGACGCCAATGCGCCGAAGCACCTCGAGCCCGAGCTGCGCCGCGGCTTAGGCTCCGGCCTGCTGGCGATCGAGAGCGAGGATCCGACCGCCGCCTGCCGGGCCTGGCAGCGGACCAAGGCCGCCGCCGGCTACGCCTGCCCCTCCTGGCCGAAGGCCTACGGCGGCGGCGGATTCTCGCCGATCGAACGGGTGATCTGGCAGCAGGAGGAAGGCGCTTACGGCCAGCTCAGCCTGCTGTTCTCCATCGGCCACGGCATGTGCGGCCCGACCTTGATGGCCTGGGCCGGCGAGGAGGCGAAGCGCGCGCGCCTGCCGCCGATGATCACCGGCGCGGAGATCTGGTGCCAGCTGTTCTCCGAGCCGGCCGCGGGCTCCGACCTGGCCGGCCTGCGCACCCGCGCCGAGCCGGCGGACGACGGCTCCGGCGACTGGATCGTCAACGGCCAGAAGATCTGGACCAGCCACGCCAATATCGCCGACTGGGGGCTGCTGATCGCCCGCACCGATCCGACCGTGCCGAAGCACAAGGGGCTGACCGGCTTCTTCCTCGACATGAAGAGCCCCGGCGTCGAGATCCGGCCGATCAAGCAGGCCAACGGCCACGCCACGTTCAACGAGGTCTATTTCACCGACGTCCGCATTCCCGACGCCCAGCGGCTCGGCGCGGTCGGCCAGGGCTGGGAGGTCTCGCTGACCACCCTGATGAACGAGCGCGCGGCGATCGGCGGCTCGATCTCCACCGGATTCGAAGAGGCCTTCGAGCTGGCCTGCCGGCTCGAGACCCCGGACGGGCTGGCGATCGAGGACCGCGCGGTGCGCTCGAAGCTCGCCGCCTGGGCGGTCCGCGCCAGCGGCCTGAAGTACGCCAGCCTGCGGACGATTTCGGCGCTCTCGCGCGGCGAGACGCCGGGGCCGGAGAACTCGATCGGCAAGCTGGTCGCCGCCTCGATGAAGCAGGACATCGCCATGTTCGCCCTCGACCTGCAGGCGCAGGCGGGGATCCTCGCCGACCCGGCGCTGGCGGCGCGCAACGCCTTCTTCCAGGGCGTGCTGCTGCGCGCGCCGGCCTCGCGCATCGAAGGCGGCTCCGACGAGATCCTGCGCAACATCATCGCCGAGCGGGTGCTCGGCCTGCCCGGCGACATCCGCGTCGATAAGGCCGTGCCGTTCAACCAGATCCCCACCAGCGGCCGGCGCCAGCCGTGACCCGCGGCGGCCGGATCCCGACATCACAGAACTGAATTCGGAGGCGGCCTTGGCCAATCACGTCGAAGGAAAATCGATCATCGTCACCGGCGCCGGCAACGGCTTCGGCCGGCTGGCCTCGGAACGGCTCGCCGCGCTGGGCGGGCGGCTGGTCTGCGCCGACATCAAGCTCGAGGCCGCCGAACAGGTCGCCGCGGGCATCCGCGCGGCCGGCGGCGTGGCCATCGCCGTCAAGGTCGACGTCTCGGACATCGCCGAGATGCGGGCCCTGGCGGCAGCGGCGCTCGAGGCGCACGGCGCCATCGACGTGATGGTCAACAACGCCGGCGTCATGCCGCTGGCCTTCATCGCCGAGCATGCGGCGGCGCTCGACGCCTGGAGCCGCTGCATCGACATCAACTTCAAGGGGATGATGAACGGCGTCGCCGCGGTCTACGACCAGATGATGGCCCAGGGCCACGGCCACGTGGTCAACCTGTCATCGATCTACGGCAACAGCCCTGCGGCCGGCGCGGCGGTCTACGGCGCGACCAAGGCGGCGGTCGACTACTTCTCCCACGCGCTGCGCCAGGAAGCGCGCGGCAAGATCAAGGTCACCGTGGTCAAGCCGACCGGGGTGATCGCCACCGGGCTGGCGGCCACGGTGGTAAATCCGGCCGCCGGCGGCGGCATCCTCGGCCAGAACGTCGCCGCCTTCTACGAGGCCTATGGGCGGATCAAGGCCGGCGACGCGCCGCGCGAGTGGGTCGACCAGGAGAGCATCGAATACGCCTCGCTGGCGCCGGAGCACCTGGCCGACGCCATCGTCCACGTGATCGACCAGCCGTGGGGCGTGTCGATCAGCGACATCACCGTGCGGGCCTCGGGCGACCACTACATCTTCTAGGGCGAGAGCCGGGCGGGAACTATCCCGCCGCCTTCGGAGGACCGGGAGGGCGGCGGCGGGATAGCCCGATTTGCCAATCGCGCCGGAGCACTTCCTGGCGCACGTCAACCTGGCGTCGCCGCGCTTAAGGCCGAGCTACGCAGAATGGGAATCACGCCGCTAACCGTGTTGGGCTAGAGCTAGCGCGGTCGGACCCATGATCCGGAGCTGTGCGATGTCGGCCTGGAGACCCGCCCGCCCTGCCGACGCCGGCGAGATCGGCCGCCTCTCGCGCGCCCTGCTCAGCGCCTTCCCCGAGCGCGACGCGGTGTTCGAAGAGCGGATCCGGCTGTGCCCGGAGGGTTGCCATGTGCTGGCCGAGGGCGCGGACGTGCTCGGCTACCTGGTGAGCCATCCGTGGCGGCGCTTCGATCCGCCGAAGCTCGACGCCTTGCTGGGCGCCCTGCCCGCCGACCCGGACTGCTGGCTCGTCCACGACGTGGCGGTCGACCCGCGCGCCCGGGGCGGCGGCGCGGCGCTGAAGATCCTTGACCAGGTCGCCGATCTCGCCCGGGATCGCGGGTTCCGCGTCCTCGCCCTGGTGGCGCTGGGTCAGGCTCTGGCCTACTGGCGACGGCAGGGCTTTACGCCGGGCGGCGGCGCTCAACTCGCCGCCAAGCTCGGCGCCTACGGCGATGGCGCGGCCTATATGGAACGCCCGCTCTAGCCGGGCGCTCGCGTCGCCAGGATCTCCGCCAAAGCCTCTGTCAGACGGTCGAGCTCCGGTTGCGAGCCGATGGTGATCCGGAGGAACTCCGACACCCGTGGAGCGGAGAAATGCCGCACAAGCACCGCGCGCTCGCGCAGCGCCGCCGACAGCGCCTGACCGGCATGGTCCGGGTGGCGGGCGAAGACGAAGTTGGCGCTGGACGGCAGCACCTCGAAGCCCAGCCGGATCAAGCTCGCGGTCAGCCGCTCCCGGTTGTCGATGATGGTCGCGCGGGTCTGCTGGAAATAGGCCTCATCCTGGATGGCGGCGATGGCGCCGGCCTGGGCCGGCCGGCCAAGCGGATAGGAGTTGAAGCTGTCCTTCACCCGCGTCAGGCCTTCGATCAGGCCTTGGTCGCCGATCGCGTAGCCGACCCGCAGACCGGCGAGCGCGCGCGACTTCGACAAGGTCTGCACGACCAGCAGGTTCGGATGGTCGTGGATCAGCGGGATGGCGGTCTCCGCGCCGAAGTCGACATAGGCCTCGTCGATCACCACCGGCGCGTCGGCCCGCTCGCTGACCAGCCGCTCGATCTCGGCGCGCGACAGGGCGATCCCGGTCGGCGCGTTCGGGTTGGCGATGATGATGGCCCCGCCCCGGCCGAGATAGTCGGCGGGGCGAACCCGCATCTCGGCGTCGAGCGGCACCGTCTCATGCGCGATGCCCAGCAGCCGGCAGTAGACCGGATAGAAGCTGTAGGTGACGTCCGGAAACAGCAGCGGCCTGGGTTGCTTCAGCAGCCCCGCGAAGGCGTGGGCCAGCACCTCGTCGGAGCCGTTGCCGACGAACACCTGCTCGGGCGCGACCCGGTGATAGTCGGCCAGCACCTCGCGCAGGCGCGTCGACTGCGGGTCCGGGTAGAGGCGCAGCGTGTCCGCGGCCGCGGCTTGCACGGCTTCCAGCGCCCGCGGGGACGGGCCGAACGGGCTTTCGTTGGTGTTCAGCTTCACCAGGCTCGGGATCTGCGGCTGTTCGCCGGGCACATAGGGCGACAGACCTCGGGCCAGCTCCGACCAATAGCGGCTCACGCAAAATCCTCACTCGTCGCCCACGTCGGCGGAAGCGATGCGGGTTCGCACTCCCGCGGTCAAGCTCGCGGGCCGACAGTCGGTGGCGGCGGCAGACCGACTGCGCCATGCTATGCGCAGCCTATGAAACGACCCACTGTCGCCAGCCTGAAGAAGGTGACGGCCGAGAACCTCGCGGCTCTCGGCGCAGATCGCCTCGCCGAGATCCTCGTCTCGGTCGCCGAAAGCCGACCGGACGTGAAGCGGCGCCTGCGCATGGAGCTGGCCGCCGAGCAGGGTGCCGAGCATCTCTCGACGGAGATCGACAAACGGCTGGCGACGTTGGAGGCCAGCCGCGGAAAGATCTCCTGGCGGCTCCGCCCTAACTTCATCCGCGACCTCGACACGCTGCGGGGGCTGATCTCCGACCGCCTGGCGGAGCTCGATCGTCCGGGGGCGCTCAGCCGGCTCTGGGCCTTCCTCAGCGCCTCGCGGCGGGTGAATGCGCGCATGCGTGACCGCGACGGCGAACTCAACCGCGTCTTCGCCCGGGCCGCCGCCGATATCGGCGGCTTGATCAGCGACCAGCATCCTGATGAGGCCGCCTCGACCCTGGTGGACGCGCTCGCGCAGAACCCCGCGGCGTGGGCGGCGTGGCTGCCGGGCCTGCTCGACCAGGCCCCGGCCGAGCTGGCGAAGACGGCGCTTCACGAAATCAGCCATCGCCCCGGCGCGACCCTGACCTGGCTGCCGCTCATCCGGCTGCTGGCGGACGTGGCCGGCGACGTCGACGCCTTCCGGGCCAGCTTCACGGACGAAGCGCTGACGACGCCGTCGGTGGCCGCCGAGGTCGCCCAGCGGCTGATGGCGGCCGAACGTCTGGACGAGGCGGGAGCCATCCTCGAACGGGCGGCCGACAAGCTTCGAAAGCGCCACGTTGCCTCGGACACCTTCGATCCCGACTATGCGTGGGAGACCGCCTGGATCGACTATCTGGACCGCGCCGGCCAGGCGCCGGCGGCGCAGACGGCGCGATGGGCGTCGTTCGAGCGCACCGTCGCGGTCGAGCGCGCCAAGGCCTTCACCAGCCGGCTGGATGACTTCGACGACGTCGAAGCCGAGCACCGCGCGTTCGCCTACGCCGCGACGCACCCGGATTTCCGCGCGGGTTTGAGCTTCCTGATGGAATGGCCGGCGCTGGTGGAGGCCGCCCAGATGATCCGGGACCGCGCCGCCGACATCGAGTTCAGCGACGAGCAGGTCGAGCTCTGGGCGGCCAAGCTGCGGATCCGACAACCCGCCGCGGCGCATCAGCTTCTGCGGAAAGCCGCCGAGGCGGCGTTCCGACGCCGGGACTTCAAGACAAGCCAACGGCTGACCGACGAGGCCGACACCATCCCGCTTTAGCTAAAGCCGCCTGCGGCTGGTCAGCCGAGCGGGTTCGGCGGCAGCGACTGCAGGAAGGAGTCGTCCCAGCCGTCGCGCAGGGCCGGCGCGGTGTTCATCCAGGAACGGATGGCCGGATCGGGCTTGTCGCCCCAGCTCGGGAAGTGCTTGCCGAAGCCGTCCCAGCCGCCCTCGACCGCCCAGTAGTGGATCACCTCGTCGTAGCGGAACACCGTGGTGAAGGAGCCCATCCACTTCTTGCCGGTGCGCTCCGACCACGGGACGTAGAGGTATTCCAGCTCCTCGACGTAAGCCGACTGGCGGTTCGGCTTGGTCTTCATGATCTCTTCGATCATGACGGTGGTCTGAAGGCCTGCGGCCCGGTGCTCCTCGACGGTCTTGATCCCCGGGTTGCCGTAGGTCAGCCGGCCCTCGCCCTTGGCGTCGAGCTCGCCGAGCAGGCCGTTCCACTGCTCGAAGCTCTTGCGGGCCTCCGGATCGCGATGGCGCGCCGTGCCGATCTGGGCGAGGTGCGGATAGCCGTCGATCTCCCAGATGGTGGTGATCTCCGGCCATTTGGCGTTGATCGGCGAGCTCTCCCACATGCCGTACAGGCGCGCGCCCTTCCGCTCCATGCTCGGCTGGTAGTGGCCGGAGAACTCCGCAACGTAGCGGTCGGTGCAGCCGGCCCGCAGGTGCGTCTTCTCGTGCAGGAAGAGCTTCCGGCTCTTGTGGCTGCTCGGCATCGACATGGCTGTTCCCTCTCCGCGAAACGCCGCGAGATGGGCGTCTGACAAGATTTGCAACGATGTCGGCGCATTGTAAAGCGGACGCTGGGCGCCGCCTGATCACCCCGGGCCGGACAGGGCGTAGGACGGATTTGGTCGGCGGTCAGTCCGCGGCTTGGCCCCAGCATCACCCGTCCGCGCGCCGCCAGTCCAGCTCGTGTCGCGCGGTCGGGTCGTCGCGCCCGGGCGCCGCCAGCCGTAGGACGCCGTCGACGAAGCTCGCTTGCCGGACCTGCGGCAGGTCCACCAGCGGCTTCTGGCTCGCCAGGTCGATCAGGTGGTGGATCTCGCCCGGGCGGGTTTCGAACCGGCCGCTGTAGGCGATGAATCCGTCGGCCACGCTGGCCTCGCCCCAGTCGGGCCGCATCAGGAAGACCGCCATCCGGCCGCCCGGTTCGTAGATCAGTCGGCCGCGGGCCGAGCGCGTGTAAGGGTAGGTCTCGCCGCCGTCGGGCCCGATCCGCCGCCAGCTGGCGAGGTCCCAGCAGCCGTGCAGGCTGGCGATGGCAATCGTCTCCATGGCTAGGCTCCCGCGCTGAACAGTTGCAGGACCTCGAGGTCCTTGATGGCGTGGATCGCCCGACGCGCCATGGACAGGAACATCCGATCAGCGCTTTCGCTCCGCTCGCCGGTGGCCAAGGCGCAGCCGATGACAGTGATGAACGGCGCCTGCAGCATGCCGCGGCGGTAGTCGTCCCGGCAGGCGTCGAGGCCGTAGTCGCGCACGCCGCTGGCGCGCAGCTGGTCGTGATAGGTCTGCACCAGCGCGGCCTCGCTGGCGCGGCGCTGCTCGGTGTCGAGCGCGGTGACGATGAAATAGGCGAGATCCCGCCCCGGCAGGCCGATGTCGAGGGTCTGCCAGTCGACGGCCATCACCGGCCCATCGGCCGCGGTCGGGAAGAGCAGGTTGTCCAGCCGGTAGTCGCCGTGCAGCAAGGAGCGCGGCCCCTGGGGGTCGAGCAGCCAGCGGGGCACCACCTCCGCCACCCGGCGCAGGACGTTGGTTTCGGCGGCGTCGAGCTGCTGTTCGAAGCGGGCGATGAACCGGTCGGTCGCCGTGGCGTGGATTTGCGCCAGCATCGCCGCCCGCGCCGCGTCCGTCGCCAGCCAGCTCGGGCCTTCGTCGAGGATGGCGCTGTTCCAGAACGGCGCATGCAACCCCACCAGATTACGCAGCGCTTCGGCGGCCTGGCCGCTGCTGCAGCCGCGTTCCTGCGCCCCCGGCGTGGCCGGACTGGCGTCTTCCAGCACCAGGGTGAACGCCTGTGCGTCGTCGGTCATCGCCGCGTGCCAGCAGCGCGGCGTGCGGATCCGCGCCGTGTCGGCGAGGGCCTGGTAGAAGTAGACCTCCGCCCGATAGCCCCGCCGCACCCGCGCCCGTTGCTCGAGCGTGCCGGCCGCGGTCTTCAGGATGACGGTCCTCGGTCCCGCGCCCTCGCCTTGCAGGTGAAAGCGATAGCAGGCGCCGGTCTGGCCCGTGCCGATCTGCTCGTAGGCCAGCGCGCTGACCGAGAGCGCCTCGCCCCCGCCGCGCAAGGCCGTCGTCATCCACGCAGGCGTGACCTCAGCCGGGTCTTCGACGACCGGCCGGAACTCTCCGGCGCCGCTCACGGGGCCCAGCCCGGATTGCTCGGCGCCGCCGATTGGCGGGCCATTTGCGCCGGGCGGATCTGGCGGTAGGCCTCGACCACCCGCGCCAACTCCTGCGGCGTCGCGCCGTGCATGATCACGCCGGAGACGCCGAAGTCGAACTCCCGGGCGATCGCCTGGGCGCACTGCTCAGGCGTGCCGGTCGCGCTGGCCCGCAGCCAGTCCTCCGGGATCAGCGTCGCCACGTGCTGCAGCTGCTCGACCGAGGCGTGGCCGTCGATGGCGCCGCGGAAGCTGCGGACGAACTCATCGGCCCGGAACCGCGCCAGCACCTCCGGCTCCCAGGCGTTAGCCTGGACCAGCAGGTCGCCGTAGCCGCGCAGATAGCTGCCCAGCCGCCCGACCAGCTTGCGCAGGCGAAGCTCCTCAGGAACCTCGTCCGGAACGACCGCGAGCACCGACCAGACCCTGACGCTGTCCGGATCGCGGCCGGCCTGTTCGGCCCCGCGCCGGACGGCCGCCACCGCGGCGCGCACCGCCGCCTCGGAGAAGAAGGTGTGGAGGATCACCCCGTCCATGACCCGGCCGGCGAACTCCAGCGTCCGCGGGCCCAGCGCCGCCAGCATGATCGGGATCTTCTCGTCGAATCCGGCGTCCTGGTGCAGCAGCGGGAACTTGCCGGCCGGGCCGTCGTGGCCCTCGATCCGCTCGCCGCGCCACAGCCGGCGCATCAGCCCGGCGAAGTCCTCGATCTGGGCGTTGGTGATCGGGGCGAGCCCCATGCCGCGGAACTGCGCGTCGAAGCCGCGGCCCAGCCCCAGCGCGAACCGGCCGCCGGTCAGCCGGTGCATGGTGGTGGCGACGGTGGCGGTGACCAGCGGATGGCGGGTGTTGTGGTTGGTGACGCCGGTGGCCACGCCGAGCCACTCGCTGACCGCGCCGACCGCGCCGCAGATCACCGCCGCGTCCTTGCTGTTGAAGCGTTCCGACAGGAAGGTCGCGCCGATCCCCAGCTGTTCGGCGGCGCGGGTGTCGGCGATCAGGTCGCGCGGCGTGTCGCTGTGCCCGGCCAGGGTGTAGTAGCCGAGCTCCTTCAGCTGGTCGTTCACGGTCAGGTCTCCGTTCGCACGTCGGGCGGCGAGGTTTACAAGCTCCCGCACACAATGAAATAGTTGGTGGGCATTGCGCAACAGCGCATCCGCGACGCGAGCAGGTGATTCAAATGCACGAGCAGGTCCGAGCCCCCGCAACGGTGAACGCCCCGCTGAACTTCGCCGCCGACCGCGGCAACGGCGGGATCTGGAGCAACTCCAACCGCGGGCTGATCACCCAGGCGCTGCAGGCGCACGAGGTCGAGATCCGCGACGCCCGCCGGCTTGCGACGCCGGCGACGCTTGAGCGCGAGGGCTTCACGGTCCAGCCCAGCCCGATCGCCGCTCCGGCCTGGACCGACGAGCAGTGGGTCACCGGGGTCTATGTGCCACTGTGCCTGGAACTGGTCCGCGACCTGACCGGCGCGGCGCTTACGCGGCCCTACTACAAGGGCGCGCTGATCCGCGACACGGGCGATGCCCGGCGAGCCCCGGCGGCGGAGTTCGTCCACCTCGACAACAGCCGCGAGTCCGCCCTGCCGTTCCTGCAGATGGCCGCGGATGCCGACGTCCGCGACAGGTATGATCGGATCATGGTGTTCAACATCTGGCGGCCGATCACCCCGCCGCCGCAGGACGTGCCGCTGGCGCTGTGCGACCAGCGCACCTGCGACGAGGCCGACGGGGTGTTCGGCCGCACCGTCGAGCCGAACTTTCCCGACGGCGTGCCCTACGTCACCTCGGTGTTCAACCCGGCTCAACGCTGGTGGTACTTCTCCGATGTGACGCCGAACGAGGCCGTCGTCTTCAAGGGCTGGGACAGCGACCCCCGGGTCTCGATGGGCTGCCTGCATGGCGCCTTCAAACAGCCCGCGCCGCCGCCGGGCGCGACGCCCCGGGCCAGCATCGAGACCCGGGTGTTCGCCTTCTTCGAATAAGGTGACGCCAGGGCGGCCCCCGCCCTCAGAACTCCAGGCAGATCTTGCCGAAGTGCTTCTGTGACTCCTGATGCCCGAAGGCGGCGGCGATCTCGTCCAGCGCAAAGCGGCTGTCGATCACCGGCCGAACGCCGCTGGCTTCGAGCGCGGCGACCATCGCCTCCTGCTCATGCCGCGAGCCGACGGTGAGGCCCTGCAGCCGCACGTTCTTCAGCGTCGCCAGCACCAGCGGGATCTCGCCCGACCAGCCGCCGAGCACGCCGATCATCGCGATCAGCCCGCCGATGCGCACCGCCTGCAGCCCCTGGCCGAGCGTGCCGGTCCCGCCGACGTCGACGATCGCGTCGACCCCGCGCCCGTCGGTCAGTTCGAGCGCGGCGCGCCCCCAGTCCGGGGTGCGGCGATAGTTGATCAGGTGATCGGCCCCCAGCGCGGCCAGCCGCTCGAGCTTCTCGTCCGAAGACGACGTGGCGATGACCCGCGCGCCGGCCATCTTGGCGAACTGCAGCGCGAAGACGGAGACCCCGCCGGTCCCCTGGGTCAGCACCACGTCGCCCGGCCGGATCCGGGCCTCGACCGTCAACGCCCGCCAGGCGGTGAGCGCCGCGCACGGCAGGGTCGCCGCCTCGGCGAAGCTCCAGCCGGCCGGAATCCGCGTCAGCGCCGAGGCGCAAACGGCGACCAGCTCGGCGGCGAAGCCGTCGCATTGCTCGCCGGGCACGCCGGCCAGCCCCTCGGCCGTGGGTCCGCCAGCCGCCCAGCGCGGATGGAACAGCGACATCACCCGGTCGTCCGGCCGCCACGCGGTGACGCCGTCGCCGACCGCCACGACCTCGCCGGCCCCATCGGACATCGGGATGCGGCCGTCAGGCGTCGGGATCTTGCCCATCACCACGGCGTAGTCGTGGTAGTTCAGCGAACTCGCGCGCACCCGGACCACCACCTCACCGGCGGCGGGCTGAGGGTCGGCGCGGGTCTCGATGGCGATTCGCCCGAGCCCGCCGGGAGCCTTCACTGCGGCGACTTTCATGTGGCTTCTCCAGCACATTCACGGCGGCTCGCCGCATAGATTGCACGTCGTGTATTGCATCTTGCCGCGGGTTGCGATGGGATCAAGCCCGCGAGGACATCGTCGGCGTCGACCGAGCACGAGCCCGCGGGGAGGAAGCCCAATGCAGGTCCCGTTCGTCTACGGCCCAGGCGATCTGCGGCTGTGCGACGTGGCGCCCCCGCGCCCGGGGCCCCGGGACGTGGTGCTGCGGGTCGCCGCGACCGGCATCTGCGGCAGCGATCTCGGCTATGTCGCGGCGGGCGGCGTCGCCGGACCGGCGGCCCAGCCCTTCCCGCTCGGGCACGAATTGGCCGGCACGGTGGTCGAGGCCGGCGCCGAGGTCTGCACCGTAGGCGTCGGCGACCGGGTGATCCTCAACCCGCTGGTCAATCTGGTCGGCAACGGCGGCCCGGAGGGCGGGTTTGGCGAGCTGCTGCTGGTGCGCGACGTCGCCGGCCAGCCCGGATCCCTGCTGCCGCTGCCGGTGGCGCTGTCGTTCGAGACCGGCGCCCTGGTCGAACCGCTCGCGGTCGGCCTGCACGCGGTCAAGCGGCTCGGGGCCACGCCCGGCGACAAGGTGGCGGTCTTCGGCGCCGGTCCGATCGGGCTGATGGCGCTGGTCGCCCTGCGCCACCGCGGCGTCGACGACGTCGTAGTGTTCGACCTCTCCGCCTTCCGCCGCGAACGCGCGCTGGCGCTCGGGGCCCGCGCCGCGCTCGATCCGCGGGAGCGCCCGCCCGCCGAGACGCTCAAGGCGCTGCACGGCGCGGTCCGCGTCTATTCGGCCGAAGCGCCGCAGACCAGCCACGTCCTCGAGGCTTCCGGCGCGCCGCTGATCCCGGAGATCGTCGCGTTCGCCCGCGCCGGCGCGGTGGTCTGCGTGGCCTCGGTGCAGAAGAAGGCGGTCCCGGTGGACTTCCAGCGGGTGCTGGCGAAGGAGCTCACCCTCACCGCGGCGATCGGCTACCCGACCGAACTGGCCGAGGCGCTGGAGCTGCTGGAGCACGGCGCGGTCGACCTTGGGCCCGTTGTCAGCCACCGCTTCGCGGGCCCCGACTTCCTGGCCGCTTTCGCGACCGCGCAGCAGCCCGACCACGCCGCCAAGGTGCTGGTCCAATACCAAGACGGATAACCGGAGGGACGATGGAATTTGCAGGCAAGCTGGCGCTGGTCACCGGCGCGGCGAGCGGCATCGGCTTGGCGGTGACGCGGCTGCTGGTCCGCGGCGGCGCGCGGGTGATGGCCGCCGACCTCGAGGCCGGTAAGCTCGCGACCCTGGCGGCGGAGCTGGGCCCGGCCGTGCAGACCTGCGTCGTCGACCTGGCCGACCCCGCCGCCGTCGAACCGGTGGTCCACGCCGCGATCGCGGCGCTGGGGGGGCTCGACATCCTGATCAACAACGCCGGGATCGGCTCGCTCGCCCGGGCGACTGAGCTCGACCCGGCCGAATGGCGCAAGGTGATGGCGATCGACCTCGACGCGGTGTTCCTCGCTTCGCGCGCGGCGCTGCCGACGCTGATCGAGCGGCGCGGCGCGATCGTCTGCACCGCCTCCATTTCCGGCATGGCCGGCGACTATCGGTTCACCGCCTACAACGCCGCCAAGGCCGGCCTGATCGGCCTGGTCCGCAACCTGGCGGTCGACTACGCCGCCGACGGCGTGCGGGTGAATGCGGTCAGCCCCGGCTACACCCGCACCCCGCTGACCGCGCCCTCGCGGCCCGAAGTGAAAGCCGCCTTCATCGACGCCGTGCCGATGCGCCGCGCCGCCGAGCCGGAAGAAATCGCCGAGGTCATTGCATTCCTGGCCAGCGACCGCGCCTCCTATCTGACGGGGCAGAACATCGCCGTGGACGGGGGCATGACCGCCCACACCGGCCAGCCCGACGTCTTCGCCCTGCGGGCCCGGCTCGGCGCGTCGGCATCGTCCTAGCGTTCAATCCGCTTCAGTAGCGTTCGGCGGACGCCCACAAGCTTGACTTGAAGCGCAACCAAGATAGCAATGGCACTATTGCATTACCGTCGCGGCCAGGGGGGATCTGGCGACCGCGGCGGCGCCGGATCAGGGTGGTACCGACCACGGCCTCGAGCGGCGTAATCAAAAAGGGTCGGGAGGGAATAATGAGAGATCTACACAAGGGGCGCGGCACGCGTCGGATCGCCCTGTTCGCTTGCAGCGCTATGGTCATGGCCGCGGCAGCCACCGGCGCCTGGGCCCAGGACGCGGGCGAACCCGCGGCGACGCTCGGCGAGATCGTCGTGACGGCGCAAAAGCGCGAGCAAAGCATCCAGGACGTGCCGATCTCGATCTCGGCCGTCGGCCAGGAGACGCTGCAGGCCAACCGCATCACCAACGTCGGCGAACTGGCGGCGATCTCGCCCGGCCTGACCGCGCGCCCGGCCGCCGGCGGCTCGAACATCCCGTCCTTCTCGATGCGCGGCGTGACCAGCTACGGCGTGGTCCCCGGCTCCGACAAGTCGGTCTCGCTGTACATCGACGGCGTCTACATCGGCAGCGCCACCGGCTCGATCTTCGACCTGCCGGACGTCGAGCGGATCGAAGTGCTGCGCGGCCCGCAAGGGACGCTGTTCGGCCGTAACGCCACGGCCGGCGCGATCAGCATCATCACCCGCAACCCGACCGGCGATTTCGGCGTGCGCCAGGAACTCACCTACGGCAACTACGATCAGTTCCGCACGCGGACGCGGATCGACACGCCGCAGTGGGGCCCGTTCAGCGGGTCGATCAACTACCTGTACGAAGAGCGCCGCGGCGAGACGAAGAACCTCGGCGCCGGCACAGTCTGGGACCGCGGGACCAACTCCTCGATCAGCCGTCAGGGCGTCCAGGTGTCGCCGAAGTGGCTAGGCAACAAGAGATTGGAGCAGTGGTTCGCGTCTGTCCGCTTCGACCCGACCGACAACTTCAGCACCATCTACAAGTTCGACCACTCGGTGAACCACGACACGCCGACCGCCCAGGCGCCGATCGCGATCGACGCGACCTATCCGCTGATCGGGCCGTTCCTGCAGGCGCTGACCACGAGCCAGCCGGGCGGCGTGGTGTTCGCCCCCGACGGCAAGCGTCCGAAGGAAGTGAACAACAGCTGGGCGACCCGCAGCTACCAGAAGGTGTTCGGCCACAACATCACCAGCACGGTGCGGGTGAACGACAACTGGTCGGTGAAGAACATCCTCGCCTACCGGGAATCGTTCAACTACGGCAACAGCCCGATCGACGGCATGAGCGGCCTGACGCTCACCGCCCAGGCCCTGCCGTCCTACGCGGCGTTCGCCACCCTCTCCAACCCGGCTGTGCAGGCGGGCCTGCGGGCGGGTGTGATCACGCAAGCCCAACTTCCGGCCCTGATCGGCCAGACCGCCCAGGCGCTCGCGCCGCTGGTCGGCCAGCCCTTCGCCGTCGTCGGCTCGCAGTCGCAGAGCGTCGCCAAACAGTGGAGCGACGAACTCCAGGTCAACTACGACTCCAAGTTCGTCACCCTGACGATGGGAGGAATGTACTTCCACCTGATGACCTCGGCCGGCGCGCCTCCGGGGCTGATCAGCACAGCGAACTTCACGCCGATCCCCGGCGGGATCATCCCGGCCGGCCGAGCGACCGCCTACAACTGGGCCGAATCGCTGGCCGGCTACGCCCAGGCGGAATTCCACGTCACTGAGCAGATCGACCTGGTCGCCGGCTACCGTCTCACCAAGGACAACAAGCGCGGCGACTACCTGAGCACGCTCAATGGGGTGCCGATCACGTCGAGCTTCACCTACAAGAAGACCAAGCCCGCCTACACCGCCGGCATCAACTACCGGCCGACCAGCGACATCCTGGTCTACGGCAAGTACGCCTCGGCTTTCGTGTCGGGCGGCTCCGTCGGCCCGGCCGCGTTCCAACCGGAAAGCGCCCATTCCTGGGAAGGCGGCGTGAAGGCGGACCTGCTGGACAACCGGCTACGGACCAACCTCGCCGTCTGGAAGGTCAAGTACTTCAACCTGCAGTCGGCGCAATCCGGCACCAACGCCGGCTTCCCGGCGTTCAGCACCGTGGTGATCGACAACGGCGACGCCAAGGCCCACGGCTTCGAATTTGAAGCCACCGCGCTGCCGATGGAGGGTCTGACCCTGAACCTCGGCGTCGGCTACACCGACGGCCACTTCCTCGGCCAGAACCCGGTCCTCGGCCCGGTGACCAACGACTTCACCCTGCAGCCGAAGTGGACCACCAACCTCGTGGCCCAGTACGAGACCGAGCCGCTGTTCGACGACGCCCGCCTCGTCCTGCGGACCGACGCCAACTGGCGCGCCAAGATGCGCACCTCGCCGTCCCTCACTCTGGCGCCGGTGTTCGACGCGGCTGAGTTCTCGCCGGCCGGCTGGATCTGGAACGCCCGAGTGGCGCTCACCAACATCAAGCTCGGCAATCGCAGCGACGTCGAAGTGGCCCTCTGGGGCCGCAACCTGACGGACAACAAGCGGACGACGTTCCCGCTGGGCTTCGCAAACCCGGCGTTCCTGTACTCCGCCACCTTCGAACGGGCGCGGACCTACGGGATCGACGTGAACTTCAACTACTAGGGCATGACGCGGGCGCGGGCCGGTCCCTCCGGCCCGCGTCTTCGCCGACCTGGCGCTACCGCCCTCCAGCCGACCTCGCTGCTGCGCGGCGGTCGATCAGGCGCGCGATTTCGCACTGACTTCACGAGCCAGACCGATGAAGGCCTTGAGAGCGGCCGAGGGGTTGCGCCTCCCAGGGTAATAGAGGCACAGCCCGGCAAGCGGCGGCGTCCAGTCCTCCAGCACGCGCACGAGACGCCGCGCCGCGATATCCTCCCGAACGTTGGCTTCGATGAAGAAGCCGAGCCCGACACCTCCCAGCACGGCGGTCCGCGCTACGCCCGCCTCATCCAAGGTGATCGGTCCGCCCACCTCGATCTGCGCCGTCTGGCCGTCTTTCTCGAACTGCCAGCGGTATAGGGCGCAGTCCTATGCGGGCCGACCGGCGATCGGCGCGTGGTGGCGTGAAGCCAAAACCAAGCCGCTGGGCATGACCCAGGAAGGCGATGTCACCAAGGTGCGCCCCAGGCTGACCGGCCAGTTCCCGGGCAGTCCTGCCCTCCTGACCTTCTCGTTCCGGCTCGAAGGCCAGCAGATCGTCGCCTTGGCGATCACGTGAACGCCTTTCTCAGGCTTACGGACAAACGCGCGCCTGCCAGACGCGCGTCATTCCGCGAGGGCTGAGACCTCGGCGACCTCCGCCGGCGTCAGCCGCCAGTCGGCGGCGGCGACGTTGGCGCGGACCTGCTCGGGCGACGTCGCCCCGGCGATCACCGACGGCACTTCGGCGTGGCCGAGCAGCCAGGCGAAGGCCAGCTCCAGCAGACTGTGGCCGCGGGCCTCGGCCCAGCCGGCGAGCCGCTCCACCGTGTCGAAGTTGGATTCGTTGAGCACGCGGTCGGCGCGCGGGCCCCAGCCGGCCAGCCGGGTCCCCTCGCCCGGCGCCTGGCCGCGGCGGTACTTGCCCGACAGCATCCCCGAGGCGAGCGGGAAATAGGGCAAGAAGCCGACGCCGAAGCGGGCGCAGGCCGGCAGCAGCTCCGGCTCGGCGCCGCGCACCAGCAGGGAGAACTCGTTCTGCACGGACACGAAGCCGGAGCAGCCTCCGACCTTCGCCGTCCAGGCGGCGTCGGCCAGCTGCCAGGCCGCGAAGTTGGAGCAGCCGACGTAGCGGACCTTACCGGCGGTCACCAGGTCGTCCAGCGCCCGCAGGGTCTCTTCGAGCGGCGTCGCCGGATCGAAGCGGTGGAGCTGGTAGAGATCGATGTAGTCGGTGCCGAGGCGCTTCAGGCTGTCTTCCACCGCCTGCAGGATCCACCGCCGCGAACCGCCCTGCTTCCAGCGGTCGCCCATCTGCAGACCGAACTTGGTGGCGATGATCGCCTCGCGCCGGCGGGCGCCGAGCGCCTGGCCGAGGAATTCCTCGGAGCGGGTCTCGCCGTAGACGTCGGCGGTGTCGAACAGGTTCACGCCGGCGTCCAGCGCGGCCTTCACCACCTGCTCGGTCCGGCCGGCGTCGAGCCGGCCGCCGAAGTTGTTGCAGCCGAGGCCGACCTCGCTGACCAGAAGTCCTGAACCGCCCAGCCGACGAAATCTCATGCGACGCGCCTCATCCCTTGGCGCCAGTGGCCTCCGCCATGCGCGCGGCCGCAACATGCGACGCCGCCGGCGCGACGTCAAAATCGGCCGGATCTGGCGCCTGCGTCCATTCCCAGTAGTCGACCAGCGGCCAGGGCGAGTTGGCGATCACCTTGCCGGCCTTATTCTTGTACCAGCTGGTCGCGCCGCCATGCGACCAGGTGTAGTTCGCCAGCGCCGCCTGCATCCGCTCGCCGTAGTCGGTGTAGACTGAGGCCTTCACCTCGACGGCGTCGAGATGGTCCTCGATCATCCAGCGCAGGCAGCCGGAGATGTAGCGCGCCTGGCACTCGGCGTTGAAGAACAGGTTGCCGTTGTAGCCGAGGTTGGTGCCCGGGCCGTACATCAGGAACAGGTTCGGGAACTGCGGAACGGTGACGCCGAGGTAGGCGCCCGGGTCGTCCTGCCAGAACTCGTTGAGGCGCTGGCCGCCACGCCCGACGATCTCCATCGGCGCCAGGTATTCGAGCGCCCGGAAGCCGGTGGCGTAGACCACGACGTCGACCTCGTGATGCCGCCCGGCGCCGTCCACCAGCCCGGTCTCGGTGAACCGTTCGACCCCGTCGGTGACCAGCTCGACGTTCTCGCGGGTAAGCGCGCGGTAGAAGCCGCCGTCGCCGAGGTTGGGACGCTTCACCCCCGGCGGATAGGTCGGGATGACCTTGGCCGCCAGCGCGGGATCGTGGTTGATCTCGCGCAGGATGCTGGCCGTCAGCCGCTGGCGGTAGGCCGCGTTGGCTTCGCTGACCGAGCCTTCCTGCTTCCAGTTCGGATCGATCCGCATGGTGTCCGCCGCGCCGTCGCCGGCCCAGTTGTACAGCAGCACGCGATACCAGTCGGCGTAGCCGGGCAGATGGTCCATCGCCCACTGCTCGCCCGGGCGGATCTTGCGGCGATAGTCCGGATGCACGAACACCCAGGTCGGCGAGCGCTGGAACACTACCAGTTGCTCGGCCGCCTCGGCGAGTTCCGGGATCAGCTGCAGGGCGGTCGCCGCCGTGCCGATCACCGCCACCCGCTTACCCTTCACGTCCAGCCCCTCCGGCCAGCGCGAGGTGTGGGTCTGGACCCCGCGGTAATCCTCCGCGCCGGCGATCTCCGGGATCAGCGGGCGGTTGAGCTGGCCGACGGCGCTGACGACGGCGCGGGCGCGCACCACCTCCTCGCCGGCCGCCGACTTCAGCACCGCCTCCCAGGCGCGGCCCTCCTCGTCATAGTCGGCGCGCACGACTTCGACGCCGAAGCGGACGTGCGCGCGCAGGCCCAGGCCATCGACGCAGGTCTCGAAATAGCGCCGCAGCACCGGGGCGGGCGAGAACAGCTCCGGCCACTGTTGGCGGCGCAGGAAGGAGAACGAGTAGCAGTGGCTGGGCACGTCGACCCGCGCGCCCGGATAGCGGTTCTCGAACCAGGTGCCGCCTGGCCCGGCGTTCTTCTCGACGATGGTAAAGGGAATGCCGGCCTGCTTGAGGCGGTAGCCCATCACCAGGCCGGACAGCCCCGCGCCGATGATCAGCACCGGATAGCGGGCCTTCTGCTCCGCCGACGGCGGACGGTCCCAGGCGAAGCGGCGCGCGTCGCCCTCCATCCCGAGTTCCTCGGTCAGCAGCGGGCCGTAACGGGCGTCGAGGGGCTTGCCCGCCAGCACGTCGATCATCTCGCGGATCTCGGCGGCGGACGGCCGGTAGGGCGTCGGGCATCCCTGGTCGCGCCAGGCCTGGACGACCTCGACCACGCGCGCCCGGATCGCCGCCGCCTGGCCTTCCGGCACTGAGCCGCTGGCGTCGCCGGAAAACTGCGGCCGCAGTGTCCGCGGCAGGCTGCGCAGCAGGTCCAGCCGGCCGGTGATGTGCGCTGCGGACATGACCAGCGGCAGCAGCCCCGCCTCGGCGATCGCGGCGGAGATCTCGGCGTCCGTGGCGTCCAGAGGCGGCTCGATCCCCTCCAGGCCACCTTTAAGCGCGTCGATCATGGCGTCTCCTGAAGCGTCACTTGGGTAGGGCGCCGGCGCCTCGCCCGCCGGCGAGGCCGGCCTTGACCGCCCCCCGGGCTCGGGCGTCGACCGATTGCGCATCCCCTGTTGCATATTGCCGTCCGGCGCCCGGTCGTCAAGGCGAGGCGCCCGTTTGCGGGCGCACCAAACGCCGGCGAACCTCGACATTGCGTACGACGTATTGCATTCATGGTGCGGCAGACCCAGACCGAGGATCCCATGGCGACCCAGGCGCAGAAGCTTCGAGACCTGTTCAACAGCGGCGAGCATTTCATCGCTGCCGACGCCTACAGCGCGCTGACCGCGCGGATCGTCGAGCGCGTCGGCTTCAAGGCGGCCTACCTTGGCGGCCACGCCTGCAGCGCCTTCCACTATGCGGTGCCGGACAACGGAATTTTCAGCCAGGTCGAGCAGATCGAACAGGCCTCGCGGATCGCCGCGGCCATCGAGATCCCGCTGATCGCCGACGCCGACACCCTCGGCGAGACGGTCGCCGACGCCTTTCACTTCAGCCGTCGCTACGCCCGCGCCGGGATCGCCGGCATTCACGTCGAGGACGAGGTCAATCCGAAGCACTCGACCTACTCCAACGGCCTGGCCTCGATCGGCGACATGCAGGCGCGCCTCGAGGCCTCGGTGAAGGGCCGCGGCGACAGCGATCTGGTGATCATCGCCCGCTGCGACGAGCTCTATCCCGACGCCTACCGCGGCGGCGGCACGGGCTCTCTGGAGGAGGCGATCAAGCGCGGCCGCGCCTACATCGAGGCCGGCGCCGACGCCTTGGTGTTCCCGCTAGCGTCGCCGGAAGCCACCGCCGAACTGGGCGCGGCGCTCTCCAAGCCGCTCGTCGTGTTGGGCGCGCCAATCCCCGGAACCGCCTGCACCCTGCACACCGGCTGGGGGATGCTCGGCGCGGCCAAGCTGCACCTGGAGCGCGCCAAGGAGCTGTTCGAGACCGGCCAGGTCACCGCCGACCTCAGCTTCCCGGAAAAGAACGACCTGATCGAACAGGGGCTCTACGACGAGCTGATCGCCGACTGGGCGAAGAAAACCGGCCGACCGACCCGCTAGGCCACGGATGCGCCAGGATCCCACCCGCACCCCGGTCATCGTCGGCGTCGGCGAGATCAACGACCGGCCGGCCGCGCCGGAACAGGGCCTGGACTCCGTGCAGTTGATGCTGGCCGCCCTGCAGGCGGCCGACGCCGACGCCGGCGGCGGGTTCCTGGCGCGCTGCGACCGGCTCTACGTCGTGCCGCAGATCTCGTTCCGCCAGCTCGATCCGGCGGAACTGCTGGCGCGCGCGCTCGGGTTGCCGCCGGAACGCATCCGCCAGGCCGAGCAGGCGTCGGGCGACACGCCGATCCGCCACCTCAACGACGCGGCCAACGCCATCGCCTCGGGCGAGGCCGAGGTCTGCCTGGTGACCGGCGGCGAGGCCCTGCGGACCGCCGCCGCCCGGGCCCGCGCGGCGGGCGGCGCCGAGCTGTTCCAGGGCTCGCGCCAAAGCGCCCCGGAGCTGCGCCGCAAGTACGGCCTGGTCACCCCGGCGGAGATCTATCCGCTGTTCGAGAACGCCACCCGCGCCGCCTGGGGCCAGACGCTCGCCGAGGCCCAGGCCGAGACGGCGCAGATCTGGTCGCGGATGTCGGAGGTCGCCGGGCAGGCGTCCGGCGCCTGGCTGAAACAGCCGCGCTCGCCGGCGGAGATCCTCGAGGTCGGGCCGGCGAACCGCCCGGTCGCCTTCCCCTACAGCAAGCTGATGGTCGCCAACCCGTCGGTCAACCAGGGCGCGGCGCTGGTGGTGACCAGCCTGGCCGCGGCCCGGGCTGCGGGGATCGCCGAGGCGCGGATGGTCTTCATCGGCGCCGGGGCCGCGGCGCACGAGCCGGACGAGCCGCTGGCCCGCGCCGACTGGGGCATGCCGCCGGGCCTGACGGTGGCGATCACCCGGGCGCTGGCGCTGAACGGGCTCGCGCCCGAGGCGCTCGACATGGCCGAGCTCTACTCCTGCTTCCCCTGCGTGCCGAAGATGGCCCGCCGGGTGCTCGGCTGGCCGCTCGAGCGGCCGGTGACGGTGCACGGCGGCCTGACCTTCGGCGGCGGCCCGATCGGCAACTACATGACCCACGCCGCCGCCGCCATGGTCCGGCGGCTGCGCGCCGGCGGGCGCAACGGGCTGCTGTTCGCCAACGGCGGCCACTGCACGCACAACCACGCCCTGGTGCTGACGCGCGACGCCGACGCCGCGGCCGCCTTGCCGCAGGGCTACGACTTCCAGGCCGAGGCCGACCGGCTGCGTGGGCCGATCCCGCCAGTCACCGACGCCTACGAAGGCCCAGTCACGGTCGAGACCTATGCGCTCAGCTACGACGCCCAGGGCGCGCCGGCCGCTGGCGTGGTCATCTCGCGCAATCCCCGCGGCGAGCGGGTGCTGGCGCGGGCGGATGTCGAGGACGCTGGCCTGGTCGCCTGGCTCACCGACGGCCGGCGCGAGCCGGTCGGCGCGGTCGGGACCACCCGGCGACGCAGCGACGCGCTCTACTGGCGGCCGGGCGCGGCCTGAGCCAGTCCTGCCGTCAGCCGATCAGCCGGCTCGCGGTGAAGCCGCCGTCGACCGGCAGCGCCACGCCGTTGACGTAGCTGGCCGCCGGCGAGTTCAGGAACAGCAGCGCGGCGGCCTGCTCCTGCGGCGTGCAGCGCCGCCCGGCCGGCTGGGCGATGGCGTCGATCACCGCGCTCGGCGTGGTCTTCTCGATCTCGACCAGCATCGGCGTCTGCACCGAGCCCGGGATGGTGCAGTTCACCCGCACGCCGCGGCCGATCAGCCGGGTGGCCGACAGCAGGGTCCAGACCTGGATCGCCGCCTTCGAGAACCGATAGCCTTCGGCCACCAACTGCGGACGGGCTTCGCACCAGGCGCCCGCGGCCGCCGCCGAGCCGGTCTCGGCCAGCTCCAGCAACTCCGGCAGGTGCGCGCGCCAGCCGGCGCCGCCGGTCGAGCCGACGTTGGCGATCGCCCCGCCGGCCGGCATCCGCGCGCTCGCCAGCTCGGCGAGGCGCCGCGCGCCGATGAAGTTCACCTTCATGACGTCCAGCGGGTCGCCGCCCGGGGGAATACCCGCGCAGTTGAACAGGGCGTCGAGATCGCCGTCGATCCCGGCCACCGCCGCCTCGATCGCCGCGGGCTCGCGCAGGTCGGTTCGCCTGAACGAGCGCAGCGGGACGTCGCCCTCCCGGACGTCCAGGCCGTGAACCTCCGCCCCCAGTTCCACGAGGCTGAGCGCGGTCGCCCGGCCGATGCCGGAGGCGCAGCCGCTGACGATCACGCGCCGGCCGGCGTAGCCGAAAGGATCGCTCATGCCGGGGTCCGTTCCGCCGATTGAATGAAGGCCTCGAAGCGCGCGGTCAGGATGTCGATCACCAGCGGGTCGCTGGCGACGCCGGACTCCAGCGCCGCGTGATTGCTCTGGTCGAGGATCTCGAAGATCAGCAGCCAGGCCTCGAGCCAGCGTCGGCGCTCGGCGGGGATGTCCGGACGCACGGCGAAGGCCGGGATCCGCTGGCCGAGCGCGGCGATGATCTCGCCAATCAGCTCCTGGGCGCGCGCGGTGAAGTCCGGCTCGGCCCCCGCCGCCTGAGTGAACACCCGTAGCAGGCGACGGTTCAGCCGGTCGAGGGCGAACAACTCGCCGATCCAGCGGCGCACCGCCCCCGGCGCGCCGACGTCGACCGCGGCGAGCGACAGGAACCGCGGCATCGCCGCGGCCGAGGCCTCGCGGAAGACCTCCACCGCCAGCGCCGCCTTGCCGCTGAAGTGCCGGTAGAAGGTGACCCGGCTGACCCCGGCGGCGGCGGCGATGTCCTCCACCGACACCGAGAGGTAGCCCGCCGCGCAGAACTGCGAGACGGCGGCGGCGATCAGCCGCTCGCGGCAGTCCTGCTTGCGCCGCCGGGCAAAGTCCGCGAGGCCGGCGAGACGCGGATCCGCAGCAGGGGCGGCTTCCGGGGCCTGGGACCTGATCTCGCCAGCTCGCGGCATGCGCCTACTCCGCCGCCATCGCCTGGGAGGCGGTGACTTCGGGGCCGACGAACCGGCCGGGGAAGCGGCCGGTGAAGGCGCCGTTGTCGAAGGTCGGCACGCCGGCGACCAGGGTCAGCCGCATCGGCGCCGCGCCGCGGCTGTAGCGGTAGGTGCGGCCGCCCTCCCCGTCCCAGACGTCCCAGATCTTCTCTTCCGGCCGCCGCTCGATCTCGGCGAGGTTGAAGACGGTGATGTCGGCGACCTTGCCGACCTCGATCAGGCCACGGTCGTGCAGGCCGAAGAAGTCGGCGAGCTTGCCGGTCAGGACGTGGACGCCCTGCTCGATGCTCAGCAGCTGGCGGTCACGGACGTAGTCGGTGAGCAGATAGACGTTGTCGCCGGCCCCGCAGAACATCTTCCCGTGGGCGCCGGCGTCCGAGATGTTGCCGACCGAGCGCGGGTCGTTCAGCAGTTGCAGGACGACGGCCTCGTCGCGCTCCCACGACTTCTTGTGGATCACCGATTCCGCGCCGTTGTTCAGCACCCACTGGGCCATGGCGTCGGACGGGTGGTTGATCCCGGTCTGCGCCATGTAGTCGGCCAGGGTGAGTCCGGTCGGCCCATAGCCGCTCTCGCTCTCGCGCAGGGTCATGGCGGCCGGGTCGTTCAGGTAGGAGTGGGCGAACTGGTTGTTCCAGGCCTCCCGCGCCCGGTCGCGCCAGTCCGGATCGGCGAGCATGGCGCGCTTCTCCGCCCAGGTCTCGGCGTTGACCACCTCCTGCCAGACCGGGTTGCCGTTCTGGGCGAACACCAGCGAGCGGCCGAAGTTGATCACCGAGGTCGGCGAGACGTGGTGGAAGCCGGTCCAGAAATCCAGGCCCTCGGCCTTGAACTGCTCGTGGAGCACCTCGGAGCGAGCGCGCACCTTGGCCTGGTACTCCAGGGTCGGCAGGCCGGCCCACTGCATGCGCACGCCCGCCGCCTTGGCGAGCCGGCCCATCCGCTCGACGGTGTCGGGTCCGGTCATCCGCATGAAGTGGTCGACGATGATCTGGAAGGTCGCGCCGGGATAGCGGCCGAGCACGCCCAGCAGCGCCGCGAACTCGGCGTCGTCGGCCAGTTGCGACGGCAGCGGGCGCTCGTGCTTGTCGTAGTCGAGCCAGTTCGACGACAGGCCCATCGCGCCAGCGCGCAGGGCGTCGTCCAGCAAGCCGCACATTTGCTCGATCTCATCCGGCCGGGCGGTCCGGGTCCAGGCGTCCTGGCCCATCACGTAGAGCCGCATCGGGATGTGGCCGCAGAAGGCCGCGAAGTGCACCGGCGTCTTCACGTTGCGCTGCACCGAGGCCTTGTACTCGCTCCAGGTCCGCCAGTCCCAGGGCACCAGCTTCTCCATCGGCGGGGTCGGGATGTCCTCGAAGAAGTTGAAGATGTCGATGATGTCGGCGCGGATCTCCGGCCGGGCGGGGGCCATCGAGAACCCGCAGTTGCCGTTGATCGAGGTGGTGACCCCGTAGGCCGGCAGCGGCTCCATGTTCGGCGACCACCAGACCCCGCCGTCCCAATGGTTGTGGGTCTCGATGAAGCCCGGGGCGACATAGCAGTCGGTGGCGTCGATCGTCCGCTCGCCCGCCGCCGCGGTCAGGCCGGGGCCGACCTCGACGATCCGGCCGCCGCGCACGCGGACGTCGGCGGCGAACGCCGGCTGGCCCGAACCGTCCACGACGGTGCCGTTCCTGATGAGGATGTTGAATTCCATGGCTTCCTCCCACCGTCCTGTCGCGGCGTTGTTTACGCGATGTAACAGACGTCCGCGGCGCGGCGCAATGACGTCCGCGTGATGCATTTGCAGCGCGACCTCATTGACTCGACATATGTGCATTGTAGCGTGGCGCCGCGGAGGACCTACGATGAGCGAACGGATCCGGGTGGGCGTGGTCGGCGCCAACGCCCAGCGCGGCTGGGCGCACGACGCCCACGTCGCCGCGCTGGCGCAACTGCTAGACTACGAGCTGACGGCGGTCTCGGCGCGCGACGCGGCCTTGGCCGAGGCGGCCCGCGCGGCCTTCGGCGCCGAGCGGGCGTTCGGCGACTCCCTGGCGCTGGTGCGCGCCCCGGAGATCGACCTGGTCGCCGTCACCGTCAAGGTGCCCGAGCATCGCGCCATCGTCCTGGCCGCCCTGGCCGCCGGCAAGCACGTCTATTGCGAATGGCCGCTGGGCCGCGACCTCGCCGAGGCCGAGGAGATGGCCGCCGCCGTCACCGCCGGGTCGCATGTGGCGATCGGACTGCAGGGGCTGGCCGCCCCGGCGGTGCGGGAAGCCGCGCGGCTGGTGCGCGAGGGCGCGCTCGGCCGGCCGCTGGTCGCCCGCGTGTTCTCGCCGACCGCCGGCTGGGGCCCGGCTGCGCCGCCGCACTACGCCTACCTACAGGACCGGCGGAACGGCGCGACCCTGGAGACCATCGCCGGCGGCCACACCCTGGCGGTGATCGAGGCGATCGTCGGCGCCTACCGCGAGGTCGATGCGCGCAACAGCACCCGCCTGAAGGCCGTCCGGGTCAGCGACACCGGCGAGACGGTCGAACGCACCTGCGCCGACCACATGCTGGTGCTTGGCGAACACGCCAGCGGCTGCGTTTCGACGCTGGAGGTGATCGGCGGGGTGGCGGACCGGCCGTTCTCGCTGGAGGTCGTCGGCGAGGCCGGATGGCTGAAGATCGCCGGCCACCAGCCCGGCGGCTTCCAGGTCGCCAACCTGACCCTGGAGACCAGTCTGCCGGACGCGCGCCCGCTGGCGCCGGTCGCCGCCGAACTGAAGGGGCCGCCCGCCAACGTCGCCGAGGCCTACGCCCGGCTCGCCGCCGACATCGCCGCCGAGCAGCGCAGCGTCGCCGGCTTCGACCATGCGGTCCGACTCACCCGCCTGCTCCACGCCATCGACACCGCCTCAAGCACCGGCCGGCGACAGCGCCTCGAGGCCGCGCCAGCGTAAGGCCAAAGGCTCTGGATAGGCGTTCTAATAGGTGATGCTCGGGTACCAGTCGGTCCCGCGGCCACCCGGCGTGCCTCAGGTCCAGGAGATTCCACAGCACCATCAGGTCCGGCTCGGTGACCGGGTCCTTGCCCGGATCGCCCGACTCAAACCCCAGTTCCGCGCCCCAGAAGTGTCGGATGGTCCCATCCTTGCGGGTGAAGACGTTGTAGGCGGCGGTGTCCGTCCCGTCGTCCATGATGGCGTGGTAGTCCTGGCTGAACTCGCCGTTCACGTCGGCGTACATCGGAAGGCTCTTCCAGCCGCGTTCAACCTTGAAGGCGATCTGGCGTTCGATCGGCGAAAGGCCGACGACGGCCATGGCGATCCGTTGGCGGATGTGGTCCGCGTTGCCGTTCACGCTGCTCAAAAGCGCCGTGCACATGGGACAGGGGCGCTGGCGCTTGGGGCCGTACATCCAGTTGTAGACGAACAGCGTGTCGTGATCGCCGAAGAGCTCTTCGAGTCCGACGGGATTGGCGCCCTTTACGCTGCTGGCCTCGCGAAACTGGTAGTCGCCCTTCACCTCGCCGCCGGGCGGCAGGGCGCGGCGCTGCGCGGCGACGCGCGCGATGTGGCGGTTGAGTTCGATCTCCTCGACCAACAGGGCTTGGCGGGCCTGGCGGTACGCCGCGCTCTCATTCGGCTGGCGGGCGCGGCTCTTGCGCGCGATGGCGGCAGCAGGTTGCAGGGCGGAACCGTCGGGCACGACTCTTTCTCCCAATCCAAACCCGTTCAACCTTTTGCTCCAACCGCGGGGTTCCCTCTGAATGCCTGTCGCCACGCTCGCTAGAGGCCAAAAGCGGGCATTGAGGAGGGGGTGTTTCGACGTCCGCGCTCGGCGCATACCCGCTAGGCGAACCCCTTCAAATGTAGGTCCGCGACGGGTCGTGAGCTGCATGCAGCGCGCTGCTCAGAACTCGCTGTCTCTACGCCGCGCCCGGCGCACGTCGCCCTTATGGCGACCGCGGTTCCGGTGCGGGCGCTGACAGCGCCCGGTTGATGACGGCCATATCCAGGACCTCTCGCATTGGCAGGACCGATTGACCCACCCTTCCATGCGCAGACCCACAAAGGGCGCATGGTCCATCTCCTTGTTCTGCCGCCGATGGGCGTCGCCGCGTTCTCCCTGTGGGTCGAGGCTTGGATCGGAGGACGAGTCTCGCCGGGAACGATCGTGTTCGCCGCCGTGATGCTGGCGATCGCCGGCTTCGGCTTGGTCCACGCGATGACGCCTACGACTCTCGTCGCAGACCAAGAGGGAATTCGTTGGAGGCGCGGCGCGAAGACTCAATTCTTTGGGTGGTCCGACGTCGAGGAGATTGGCGTCGCACGGCCGAAGGGCATGGAAGGCTGGGACGCGCCGTTGCCGAGGGCGTTGACGGGTATGCGCCGTAGCGAGATCCGGCGCTTGAGTGAGCCAGAGATCGGATTGAACCTCGTCGCCGCCAAGTCGCCCTTTCCGGATCCTGGCACGCGAGCTTACCAGATGGGATTCACCGGCTATGAGGTGAACCTGCCCAATGACTTCGGTCTGCCCATTGAGGCAATCGTGGATGAACTGCGGAGCCGTTGGCTCAGCCATCGACAAGCGTCTGCGCAGACTGGCAGTCGCTGACCTTCCACTTGCGGGTGCCCAGCCTAGGGGCGTGACGACCCTTGCAGACACTTGCAGCCGCCTACAAGACGGCGGGCGATGGACCGCCGAGCGTCACTTGCTTGGGACCGCATACTGGGCCACAAATTTTTCGACAGCCGAGGCGGACAGATGATCCTGCGCGAGCGAGTGGCGAACACGACTGGTCTGGTTGCAGCTTTCGTGGGAGCAGGTTTCGCAGCTTGGGGCACAGACGGCGCGCACGTGTTGTTTGGCAAAGCTCTGATGAGCGCCGCTATCTTATCGTTCTCGCTCCTCACCTTTTTCGAAGCGAGATTGAGCGCCAAACTGCCAAGGGATGAGCTTGAAGGCCCTCCCTCTACCATACGGTTCTTTCTTGGGGTGGTCTGCGCTGTCGCCGTCGGGGCAATGGCGTTTTCAACGCTTTCCAACGACTTCATCCCATTGAGAAAGGCGATCACGCTTGTCTCTGGAGCCACCATTGCAGCCGCGTTGGCATGCACGCTCACCCTGTCTCTGCTGAAGGAAAAGCGACGCAAGGTCCGCTAACCACCGTTTTTGGGACCGCGCACAACTCGCTAACCCGCCACAAGCCGTCGCCCGCCAGGTTCCGCATCCGGGAAGCGCCCGAACTGGCGCGAACGACCCATTGCGGTCATTGCTTGTATGCAGTTTCGGGTCAGCTCGGCGCTATCAGCGGCGACGTGGGAGGTAACTCAAATCGTTGCCTTGCCTAGGGCGGGCCGAGATGAGGCCCCAGGCAGTCAGGCCTGGCCGAAGCGCTCGACCAGGTGCGAGTTCACGCCGTCGGCGTCGAGCTCACGCGCCACGAGGTAGCCGGCGCCGACCCAGCCGCGCCGCATCCACTTGCCGAACGACAGCCGGGTTCCCGGGGCGCCGGACGCCGCGGGCAGCATCTTCACCCGTTCGAGCGCCTCCTTCACCCCGCGCGGCGACAAGGGGTGGGCGTCGGCGAAGGCGTGCAGCAGGACGGTGGCCAGGTCGCGGTTGACGACCGGCACGCAGTATTCCGGCCGGCGGCCATAGGCCGTCTGGTAGTCGTCGAGGAAGCTTTGACCAACGGGATTGGCCTCGTCGTACTGGTCGAGCCCGGTCCACCCCAGGATCCCCTTCCACAGGACCGGGTTGATCCAGGCGTTCTGGAAGGCCGTGCCCATGAACCGCGGCGGGTCCCAGCCGAGCGCCTCCAGCGCCGGGTTGACGCCGAGGACGCCGAAGCCGAAGCCGCAGTGCACCAGAGCGTCCGGCTTCGCCTCGTGCAAGCGGCCGACCGCCTCGCGGACGTCCTGCGCGGTTTGGGCGATCCGCTCGTCGGCGACGATCCGCAGGCCCTGCTCGCGACAGGCCTTCTGGAAGTTCTTGAAATAGGTTTCGCCGACGAGCGACTGCTCGACCAGCACGCCGACGGTCGCGCAGCCGCGCCGGGCGATCAGCTGGGCCCAAAAGATCGGCTCGTCGGTCAGCGAGCCCTGCGGCAAGGCGAAGGTCCACTCCCCCAGCCAGTCCTCGGTCCCCGTGACGGTGAGCGCGGGCACCTTGAAGCGCTGTTCGATGGCCTCGCGCACCGGCACGGCGTTGTCGGAGATCGCCGGGCCGAAGACCGCCAGGCAGCCTTCGTCGACCAGCTCGCCGTAGGCGTCGATCACCGCCTTGACCGTGCCCTTCGGCAGCCCCTCGACCTCCTTGAAGACAATCTCCACCGGGCGGTCGATGATCCCGCGCCGGCGTCCCTCGGCGAAGACCAGCTCGAAGGGCCGGAACAGGTCGTCCTTCTGCGCCTGCGGATAACCCTCCGGCAGCACGAAATCGAACAGATAGCCCAGCTTGATGGGCGCGGCTTTGCTCTCGTAGGACATCGCAGTCCTTCCCTGGCGCCGCGTTGAGGCCTGCGGCGGTCGGGCTCGACTGTGCCGAGCCGACCGCGGCCGTGCAATGCAGGCCAGCAGCAGAACTGCTGGCCGGTCCGTCAGGAGTTAGAACTTCTTCTCGATGCCGAACTGCACATAGCGCCCCAGGGTAAAGGTGTGGCTGGGGTCGTAGCCCGGCTGGCCGGAGTTCTTGTACAGCGGCGGGTCCTCGTCGAAGACGTTGTCGACGTTAAGCGTGAAGGCGAGGTCGGAATACAGGCCCGAGCCGTTGACGTCGTACTTGAAGAACAGGTTCACCGCGTTGAACGCCTTGACCCGGTCCTGGCCGAACGCGCCCGGCGTGCCGGCGTCGCCGCGGCGGTAGCCGGAAGTGTGGTTCCAGGTCACCTGGCTACGCAGATTGCCGGCGGTGGCCCCGAGCGTCGTCTGCAGCATGAGCTTGGAGTTCTCGGTGGCGAGCTGGTTGGTGGCCGGGGCGACCGGGCTGATCTTGGTCTTCTCCGTCAGCCGGTAATTGCCCGCGACGCTCGCATCGATCGAACCGAAGCCGACCTCGCGGGCGTAGCTGACCTGGAAGTCGATGCCCGAAAGATCAGTCTGCCCGAGGTTCCGCACCAGGGTGTCGAGGATCACGCCGACCGGCTGCGCGCCGCTGCCGCCGGAGGAGACCAGCGCCTGCGTCGTGGCGGTCGGGTTGAGCAGGGTGAAGCCGACATTGGCCGGGTTCTGCATGTTCGCAAGAACCGCGGCGACCTGTTGCCCCGTCGGCCGGTAGGTCCAGAGCCCCGGGAAGTTGTTGTAGAACGACGTCAGGCTGGTGCCGCTGACCGGCCGCCCGATCGTCCCCTTCAGGTCGATCGCGTAGTAGCTGGCGCTGATCTTCAGCCCCTCGACGATCGGCGGGGTGATGTCCGCGCCGATCGACCAGTTCTTCGCGGTTTGCGGCTCCAGTCCGCTCACCGAGCCGCCGCCGAGGTAGACGCCGGTTTCGCCGGTGGCGAAGCTCTGGCCCGGAGGCGGGGCGAGGAAGGCCCCCGGCACCAGGTTGGCCGTCGCCGTGAGCGGGCCAAGCTGATCCGCCGGGCTCGGCGCGTTGAACGACTTGCCCCAGTTGCCGCGGAAACTGACCCAGTCCACCGGCTTGAAGGTCACGCCGACCTTCGGATTAAAGGTGTCGCCGAAGTCGTTGTACTTGTCGTAGCGGCCCGAGACCTGGAGGGTCAGCTCCTGCACGCCGGTGATGGCGTTATCGACGCCGACCAGCGGAACCTGCACCTCGCCAAACAGCGACTGGACGTCCTGGGTGTAGGACGCGAAGGGCGACAGCACGAGCGCTGCGTTGGTCTGCCGACGCTTGAACTTGGTCTCCTGGTATTCGGCGCCGAACGCGACATGGATGTCGCCGCCGGGAAGGTGCGCCACCGGCCCGTCGACGATGGCCCGGGCCTGAACGAATTCGTTCTTGCCGTTGCCCCGTTCCAGACCGCCGAGGATCGCCTGCAGCGCCGCCGGATCCGAGGCGGCGATGTCGTAGGGATTGAGCCGGCCGGCCGCCAGGGCGGCGGATTGCGCCGCCGGATCGAGGACGTTGTTGCGGTAGGAGATTTCCGACTCGCCGTAGTTCACCAGCCCCCGCGCCTGCCAGTCGGGGGCGAAGTCCCAGCTCAGCGCCGGCGCGACGTTCCAGGTCTCCAGCTCGGTGCGCTGGGTGTTGGAGCGGAAGCCCGCCACCGGCCCGTAGTTGAAGCGGACGGTCTGCGTCGCGGTGGCGGTGGCCCCGCCGGTGCTGATGTACCGCGGGTTCGTCGGGCCGATGTTGACGGTGCCGGTGGTGCTGCCGACCGCGCCCAGGGTGCCGCCGTTGCCGGTGACCACGCGGTTGGCGTAGAGCGCGGTCATGTCGAAGACCAGGGTCTCGCTGAGGTCCTGGGTCACCCGCCCGAAGACGTTGTGCTGGCGGATCTTCGGATAGATCGCCGAGTCCTGGGACAGGTCGCAGGTGGCGGGGCCGCCGGCCACCAGGGACGATCCGGACACCAGGAAGGTCTGGGCGCCGATGGACGCGGTCGGCGTGGCGCAGTTGCGGCCGGTCGGCACGCCGGTGTTCCAGTCGATGCGCTTCACGTAGTCGCGGTCGGCGCCGAAGATCGCATCGTTCTCCTTGTAGCCATAGGCGAGATAGCCGGAGCCGCTGCCCCAGTCCTTGCCGGCCATGCCGTTGATCGCGAAGGTGCTGTAGTTGTCCGCGAAGCCGACGCGGCTGTTGAGCTGCAGGCCGTCGAAGCGGCGCCGGGTGATGAAGTTCAGCACGCCGCCGAGGGCGTCGGAGCCGTAGACCGCCGAGCCGCCGTCGGTCATCGCCTCGACGCGCTCGATGACGCCCGGCGCGATGATGTCGGGATCGACGGCGACCTGCTGGGTGCCGGCGCCGACCACCCGGTGGCCGTCGAGCAGCACCAGCGTCTGCGCGCCGCCGCTGGTGTTGGCCGCCGGCAGGTTGCGCAGGTTCGGCCGGCTGATCGGGTTGCTGCCGTTGGAGCCGGAGACGGCGGAAACGCCGACCGGCAAGGCGTTGAAGTAGTTGCCGACCTGCGGAAGGCTGTTGAGGATCTGGTTGGTGCTGTTGCCGCCGACCGTCTCGACGGTCTGGGCGCCGAGCCCGATCACGTTCGAGCCGGCCGGCGCGATCCCGCGGATCAGGGTGCCGGTGACGACGACCTCATCGAGTGTCTGGGCGCTCGCGCCGGTGGTGGGCGCGGCGGCTTGCGCCAGCGCGATCGTCGGCAACAGCGCCGCCACCGATGTGCCGGCGGCGAGACGGCGCGCTAAGGCGCCAAAACGGACTTGCATGGTTTAATTCCCCCCCCTGAGGTCTTGATTTCTTGTGGTTTGGATCCGCGCACGACGGCGCCCGGCCGCGCGGCCTGCGGTCGTTGACGTCTTCGCGCCGCGGCGCCCTCCGCCCGGCGGCGGCTATTCGAGATAGAGCGCCCGCAGCTTGGCGAGCTCGGCCGGCGTCACCCCGACCTTTTGCTGCAGGTAGGCGTCCACCGAGCCGTAGGTCGCATCGATCTCCTCGAAGGTGATCTCGAGCAGCGACTTCGACGGCTGTTCGGCGGCGTACAGCGGGGCCGGCTTGGCGGCCTCCGGCGTGCTTTGCGCGCGCGCGAAATGCTGGGCGATCGGATTGCCGGGATGGGCCGCCGGGTCGATGGGCGGCATCTCGAACTGCGGACGCCGATAGGCGGTCGATAGGTGGAAATCCTGCAGGATGACGTCGCGCGGCGTGCCCAGGGCGCTGAGGATCATCGCCGTCACGAAGCCGGTGCGGTCTTGGCCGGCGGAGCAGTTGAAGACGATCGGGCTGTTCTCGGAAACCAGGGCGTCGAAGGTGAGCCGCACCTGTTCGGCCAGGCCGTTCGGGAACAGTTTGTAGGCCGCCGCCATCGAGTGCGGCGTCGTCCCGTGCGCCGTCGCGCCGTTGGCGGCGGCCGCCTGCACCATGGAATAGTCGACCGTGACGTATTTCACGCCCTGGATCCGCGTCGGGGCCAGCGACCGCTCCTCGCGCGAGCGCAGGTCGACCATCTCGGCCAGCCCCAGCGCCTTGATCTGCTGCAGGTCGCTGTCGCTGAGCAGTGGCGTCGCGCCGGAGCGGAAGATCATCCCCCATCGCACATGCTTGCCGCCCGCCGCCGGATAGCCGCCGACGTCGCGGAAGTTGGAGCCGCGCTCGAGCGGCAGCAGCCGTTCGGCGACCCTCAGGGTCGTGCCGTCGCGCACGTCACGCAGCAGGAAGTACGGGCGGGCGGTCGCCGCGACGCGGACCTCGTAACGGCCGTCACGGTCCTGTTCGGCGATCAGCCGGGACTGGCCGACCTCCGCGCCGGGGTGCTCCGCTTCATACAGGTCGACCGGACCGGAAGCGCGCCAGGTGACCAGCACGCGGTCGGCGGCGATCCGCTCGACCGACACCGCCGTCACCTCCGCCCAGGCCGGTGCGGCAAGGCCGAGCGCGACGGCGAGACCCGCAGCGGGCCCCAGCCGGCGGGCGTTCAGCAGTCTGCCGCGCACGCCGCTTCGCGTTCCTGAGCGCATGATCGATCCCCCCGAATTCTTGTCCAGCTTGGCCGGTTGGGGAGGTTTTGGATTCGGCGCGATAACAAATCCAATGCATTATGAGCGGCATTTTGATAAATTGAGGTAATCAGTGGAGCTTCGGCCGCTTCGCCACGTGGCCGCGCTCGCGCGGCATCTGAACTACAAGAAGGCCGCCGATGAGCTTGGGCTGACCCAGCCGGCGCTCTCGCGCAGCATCCAAGTCACCGAAGAGCGGTACGGCGCGCGGCTGTTCGACCGCAATCGCGGCGGCGTTCACCTCACCGCCGTTGGCCGCCTGTTCGTCGATCGCGCCGAGATCCTGATCCGCGAGGCGGCGGACTTCGAGCGTACGGTGCACCGCTACGCGGGCGCCGAGGAGGGTTTGGTGGCCTTCGGCGTTTCGCCCAGCGCGGCCCGCGCCTGCCTGCCCAGATTGCTACGTGAGCTGGCGGCGGAACGGCCGGCTCTCAACGTGAGCGTCGCCGTTCGCCGGACCAGCGCCTTGGTGCCGCTGTTGATGTCCGAAGACATCGAATTCCTGGTCTGCCCGAAGAACGACATCGCGCCCAACCCCGGCCTGAAGTCGGAGCCCTTGGGATCCTTCTCCGCCTGCCTCCTGGTGCGAGCGGGACATCCCATTCTGAGCGATGACACGCTGAAGGTTTCCGAGTTTCCGATCATTACGACGGGACCGTTTCAAGGGGCCGACAAGACGCGGGGAGGTCTGGTCGGCCTCTACGACCTGCAGCCGCGGATCACCGTCGAAAGCACCGAAGCGCTGGCCAAGGTCGCCGTGGATTCCGACGCCATCTGGATGTCGTCGACGATGTCGGCGGCGGACGAGCTCGCCAGCGGCGAACTCGTCAGGCTGGACCGCCGGGACGGCCGGGAGGCGCACCGCTTCGAGGTGATGATCTATTCGTTGCGGGAGCGAACCTTCTCGCCCGCCTCGAAGGACATTGGCGGCCGACTTCGCCGGATCCTCGGACAGGTCGGCTCCGAATCGTGAGCGCTCAGCGCCAGCTGAAGCCGCCGTCGACGACGATCTCGCTGCCGGTGGTGAACGCCGAGTCCTCGCTGCTCAGGTAGAGGGCGGCGCGGGCGATGTCCTCGGGCGCGCCGAGCGTCTTCAGCGCGACGCGGTCGGCCGCGCGCTGGCTGTGCTCCGGGTTCTCCCACAGGTAGCGGGTCATCTCGGTGCGGATCACGCCGGGACAGATGCAGTTGGCGCGGATCGTCGGGCCGAGGTCGAACGCCAGGCATTTGGTGAACATGATCAGCCCGGCCTTGCTCGCCGAGTAGCCCGCGGTGCCGGCCATCGGCATCACGCCGCTGACCGAGGCGATGTTGACGATCGTCGCCTGCACCGCGGCCTGCAACGCCGGCAGGGCGGCGTGGACGACGTTGAACGGGCCGGTCAGGTTCACCGCGATCAGCCGGTCCCAGGTCGCGCGGTCGAACTCAGCGAACGGCTTGGCGACCAGCACGCCGGCGGCGTTCACCACCCCGTCGAGCCCGCCGAGCGCGGTCACAGCCGCGCCGACCGCGGCGTCCACCGACTGGGCCTCGGCCACGTCGCAGACCTGCGCCGTCGCGCCGAGCTGCTGGGCGACCTCGCGGACGCGCAGCTCGTCGCGGTCGAGCAGCGCCAGCGCCGCGCCTTCCGCGGCGAACAGCTCGGCGATCGCCTTGCCCATGCCGCTCGCCGCCCCGGTGACGATCAAGCGTCGTCCTTGCATCCGGCCCGCCATGTTCAGCCCTCCCCGTCCTTGATCCGCGACCGCAGCCACGCCGTCGCTTGCGCCAGCGCCTCGGCGGCGATCGGCACGACTTCCGCCGCACCCAGATAGCCATGCAGCATGCCGGCGTCGGTTCGCGTGTCCACCGGCACGCCGGCCGCCGCCAGCCGCGCCGCATAGGCCAGCCCCTCGTCGCGCAGCGGATCCAGCTCGGCGACGAAGACCAGCGTCGGCGGCAACCCGGCCGCGTCGGCCAGGCGCAGCGGCGAGACCAGCGGATCATCACGGTTCACGCCCGGCGGGCAATAATGATCCCAGAAGCACCGCATGTCGGCGGTCGACAGCAGCCAGTTGCGCCCGCCGACCTCGCGGTGCGAGGCGGTGTCCAGGCCGTGGTCGGTCACCGGATAGGCCAGGAACTGGCCGGCGATCGGCGGGCCGCCAGCGTCGCGCGCGCGCAGCGCACAGGCCGCGGCGATGTTGCCGCCGGCGCTCTCGCCGACCAGCAGCAGCGGCCCGGGGCCTTGCGTCGCCGCCCATTCGAGGACCGCCCAGGCGTCGTCGAGCGCAGCCGGAAAGGGATGCTCGGGCGCCAGCCGGTAGTCGACGCTGACCACCTCGCAGCCCGTGCCGGCAGCCAGTCGGCGGCAGGTCGCGTCGGCGAAATCGAGGTCGCCCATGATCCAGCCGCCGGCATGCAGATAGACGCAAAGCCCCGCCACCGGGCCCGTCGGCCGATAGCGGCGGATCGGGATCGGACCGCCCGGCCCCGCGACCGTCGCGTCTGTCACGCTATCCAGCTCCGGCAGGTCGCGCGGCGGGGGCGCCGCCGCCGAGCCGGCGCGCAGCATCTCGCGCGCCGCCGGCGCGCTGACCTGATGGAAGTAGGGCCGCGCGGCCTCGGCGTAGCGGTCGAGAATTGCCTGGTAGTAGCGATGGACGGTCAGCACGCGCGCCGTTCCCTCTGACTTCGCCGAACTCATCCGCGCCTCCCGCCGCCGTTATCACAACTCATCTGTGTCATTCTCTGCGCGTCGCGACCAGCCCCGCCGCGCCCTCCCGGATCGGCTGCTCGCCCCTGTGTGCAACGGCGAGGGAAACATCACGCCCGGAGCGGAGTCCAGAATGAAACTCCCTACTTGCATTACATGTTTGCAGCACTAGTATCGACGGCGAGTGAGCTGGTGCGCGCGCCGGCGAAGCCAGGCGGCCGTTGCGGCCCGCCCGCGCGGCAAAACTGCGAGGCTCCGCGCCATCGGCGCCGGCCCCCGCCCCTGCCCCGCGGAGACAGGCTTCGACGCGACCGCCGGCGCTGTACTGATCTTCGGGGACGCGTTTTGGATCTGGATTATTCTGACGAGGATCGGGAATTTCGCGCCCGCGCCCGGGACTGGCTCAGCCGCAACATTCCAACCGAGCCGCGCCCGGCCGATGGGCCGGGCGCGTCGCAGTTCGACCGCGACTGGCAGCGCAAGCTGCACGACCACGGCTGGGCCGGCGTGGCCTGGCCGAAGGAATATGGCGGGCTGGGGCTGAGCGGCCTGCAGCAGGTGATCTGGTACGAGGAGCTCGCCCGGGCCCACGCGCCGCACCACATCAACACCACCTACGTCGCGCTGATGCACGCCGGCCCGACGCTGATCGCCCGGGGCACCGAGGCGCAGAAGGCCGAGCACCTGGCCAAGATCCTGCGCGGCGACAGCCTGTGGTGCCAGGGCTTCTCCGAGCCCGGCGCCGGGTCGGACCTCGCGGCCCTGACCACCCGCGGCGAGGTCGACGGCGACTGGATCGTCGTCAACGGCGCGAAGATGTGGACCACCGACGCCAAGTACGCCGACTACCAGGAACTCTTGATCCGCACCGACCCGGGCTCGGAGCGGCACAAGGGGCTGACCTGGGTGATCTGCGACATGCGCACGCCGGGCATCGAGATCCACCCGATCCGCACCATGACCAACGACGAGCACGTCAACACGGTGTTCTACGACAACGTGCGGATCCCGCGCGCCAACGTGGTCGGCGAGATCGGCGGCGGCTGGTCGACGGCGCTGTCGACCCTGGCTTTCGAACGCGGCCTCGGCTTCATCGCCGACCAGCTTGAGCTGTTCGAGCGCGTCCAGCGGGCGATCGAGGTGGCCCAGCGGGTGAAGCTCGAGAACGGCCAACTGGCGATCAGCGACAGCGAGGTGGCGCGTCGGCTCGCCAGCCTCAAGGCCGAGACCATGGCCATTCGCGCGATGACCCTGGCCGACATCAGCGAGACCGACCTGACCGGGGTGCCCGGGCCGAAGGGCTCGCTGACCAAGCTTATGGTCACCGGCGTGCACAAGGCGCTGATGCAGCTGGTGGCCGAGGTGCTGGGCTGGGAGTTCCTGGAGTTCGACGGCGACCGCGGCCGCCACCCCTGGACCTACGACTACCTGTGGAGCTGGGTCTTCACCATCTCCGGCGGCACCTCGGAAATCCAGCGCGAGATCACCGCCGACCGCCTGCTGAACCTGCCGCGCGGCCGCTGAGGCGCGCCGACCCTCAGCGCCGCTTAGCGCTCTAGCTCCGGAGACTCCCATGGCCGACATCGCCACCGCCCAGGCCGCGCACAGCGCGCTGGCGGCCAAGCCGGCGCATGTGCCGGACGCCCTCGTCGTCGACTTCGACCACTTCCAGGATCCCGGCCTGCTGGCCGATCCGCACGCGCGCATCCTGGAGCTGGTGCGCACCGCGCCGCCGGTCTTCTGGTCGCCACGGCACGGCGGCCAATGGTTCGCGATCGGTCACGACGCGACCTTCGAGGCCTCCCGCAACTGGGAGCTCTTCTCCAGCGAGATGATTCCGCAGGCGCACATCCAGGCGATGCTGGCGATGCTGCCGCCGGGCGCGCCGCACATCCCGCAGCCGATCCCGATCAACGTCGACCCGCCGAACCACGGCAAGTTCCGCATTCCGCTCAACGGCGCCTTCTCGCCGAAGGCGATGGCGGTGATGAAGGACGACATCCGCGCGCTGGCCGCCCAGCTGATCGACGAGGTGGCGGGCCGCGGCCGCTGCGAGTTCATGAGCGCGATCGCCGAGCCGATGCCGGTGCAGGTCTTTCTCAAGATGATGGGCCTGCCGCTGGAGCGGCAGGCGGAGTACCGCAAGCTGGTCGAGGAGCAGCTGGCCGGCATCGGCGCCGGCGCGGAAGAGGCCATGCGCGCCATGCAGGCGATCGCCGCCTCGATGCGCGACACCGTGCTCGAGCGGCGCGACGCCCCGCAGAACGATCTGATCAGCCTGCTCTGGCGGACCGAGATCGACGGCCAGCCGATGACCCTCGGCGACATGGAGAACTACTGCGTCCTGCTGTTCATCGCCGGGCTCGACACGGTAATGAACGGCATGGGCTTCGGCGCGCGGCACCTCGCGGGCGACCCGGCGCTGCAGCAGCGGCTGCGCGACAATCCGGCGGACATCGCCGACGCGGTCGAGGAACTGCTGCGCCGCTACACCTTCACCGTGCCGAGCCGCCGGGTCGCCAAGGACCTGGTGTTCGAAGGCGTCGAGATGAAGGAAGGCGAGCGGATGTGCATCTTCCTGCCCGGCGCCGACCTCGACGCCGCGCGGTTCCAGGATCCGGACCGCTTCGACCTCGATCGCGAGGACAAGGTGCACATCGCCTTCGCCACCGGGCCGCATCGCTGCCTGGGCTCGCACCTGGCCCGGGTCGAGCTGCAGATCCTGTATGAAGAGCTGCTGGCCCGCCTGCCGGAGTTCCGGCTCGACCCGGCCAAGCCGCCGACCTTCCACGGCGGCCACGTGATCGGCGTCGACAGCCTGGATCTGGTCTGGGACGTCTGAAGGAACCGCTGATGCCTGTTCTGCCGCCGATCAAGCCGATCTTCGACGCCATGAATGCGCCGGCGCCACGGAGCGACGTCCCACCCGCAGAGGCCCGCGCGGCCATGCATGCGATGATCGAGCAGAACTTTTCCGCCTTGAGCCGCCAGCCGCCGCCGCTCCCCTCCGAACGGGATCACCAGGTCCCGGCGGCCGGCGGCGAGATCACCGTCCGCGTTTACAGTCAGGGCGCAGGCGGCCGGGCGAGACCTTGCTACCTCTATCTGCACGGCGGCGGCTTCTGGCTGGGGACACTGGATCAGTCCAACGCGCTCTGCCGCACGATCGCCGTCGACGCCGACTGCGTCGTCGCCTCGGTCGATTACCGGTTGGCCCCGGAACACAAGTTCCCGACCGCCGCGGAAGACGGCTACGCCGCGCTTCTGTGGGTGGCGGCCCATGCCGCCGAGCTGGGCGTCGACGCAGCCCGCATCGCCGTAGGCGGCGGCAGCGCCGGCGGCAACCTCGCCGCCGTGGTTTCGCTGATAGCGCGCGACCGCGGCGGGCCGCGGCCGGTGCTGCAGCTGCTGGAGATCCCCGTCACCGACATGACGCGCCTCGAGCCGCTCCGCATCCCGGAGGAGGACCTGGTCGTCGAGATGGGCAAGGACGTGTACGGCGGCTATTACCTGGCCGATCCGGCGGACGCGACGAACCCTTACGCCTCGCCGCTGCTCGCGCCGAGCTTGAGCGACCTGCCCCCAGCCCTGGTCATGTGCGCGGAGTACGACCCGCTTCGTCCGGAAGGCGAAGCCTATGCCGACCGCCTCAGGGCGGCCGGAGTTCCGGTGGAATACCGCTGCTGGGAAGGCCAATTCCACGGGTCGCAGAACATGGCTGCGCTGATCCCCGAGGCGGCGGCCGCCTACCGGGCTCAGGTCACGGCTGCCCTGCAGCGCGCTTTCGGCGAAGCTTAGGCCTCCCACGCTCGGAAAGCTGCGACGACGGCGGGCGCTGCCTCGTTCAGGCGGCGAACCGCGCCGCGGCGCGGACCGCGTTCAGCCCGGCGCCTTCGTCGTCCAGCCAATCGTGCACCGCGCTCTGCAGCACCGGCAGTAGAACGGTCGGCGAGACGCTGGACTTGTCGAACGCAACGCCGATCACCAGCGGCTGGTCGTCCGGCGCGCCGGGGGTGAGCACGCCGCAGAAATCGAGGAGCGCGCCGAACCCGGCCGGCCCCAGGACATGGCGTTGTCGGGCGCAGGCCTGGACCCGGGCGCCGATCGCCGACGGATTGAACTTCTGCTCCGCCGGCGCCTCGCCGCGCAGCCGGTGCAGGATGGCGTCCGAGCGGGATGGGCCGAGCGTCGACAGCAGCAGCCATCCGGCGGCGCTCTCGTGGAGGGGGCACTTGCGGCCGGGCGACAGCCGCCCCGGCCAAGGCGCGGGCGTCGGCCCGGCGGCTTCGCTCCAGCCGAAGATCTGGGCGTCGCGCCCGACCCGGCCGACCAGGGCGACGCTGAGCCCCGTCTCCACCGCGAGATGGTCCATCAGGCTGGCGAGCCGCCCTTCGCGCAGCATCGGCGGCTGCGCCGGCGCGGCCAGCAGCGCCGCGCGCGGGCTCGGCCGGAAGGCGCCCGTCTCCTCGTCCTTGTAGAGCAGGCCGCACTCGACCAGCACCGCCAGCAGGTCCGAGGTGCTCGACTGCGGCCAGTGGTGCTGCGCGGCGATCAGGTTGACGGTCGCCGGCTGCCGATAGGCGTCGAAGAATTCCAGCACCTGCACCAGGCGGCGGGCGTACACCGCCTTGCCCGCCTCGGCGCGGGGTCGCGCGTTGCCGGCGAGGCCCATCGTCAGCGGCCTTGCGCGATCGGCGTGGACTGGAAGTAGAACAGCCGCCAGCGGCCCTCGACCTCCTCCCACAGCAGGACCGCGCGGTTGTGCAGCGTCTTGGCGACGCCGCCGACCGTCACCTCCAGCGTCATCACCCCGTGCATGGCGGCGACGCCGGCGTGGAGGTCGACCTGCGGCTCGCTCCAGGCGATCGCGTGATAGACGATGCCGCCGGCCGCCATCTTTTTCAGCAGCGCCGGCTTGTCGTCGACCGCGCCGGTGGCGTGCACGAAGGTCAGGCGGTCCGAAAGCAGGCCCTCCAGCCCCTGGACGTCGCCGGCCAGCATCGCGGCGCTGCGCGCCGCCTCGGCCTCGCGCACCAGATCCTGCGGGCTCATGCGGCGATCCCTTCGCGGGCGAAGGTGTTGTCGGGGCCGATCGGGGCCTCGAAGACGCGAGCGGCGACCCGGTCGCGATGCAGCGGCTTGCCGCCCCAGGCGGCGGTCAGCGCCAGGGCGCGCTTGACGTAGTAGTGGACGCCGGCCTCGAAGGTCATGCCGATCGCGCCGAACACCTGCACCGCCGCGCGGCTGGCGCTTTCCGCCGCCGCCGTCGCGGCCAGCTTGGCGTGGCTGACCCGCCCGGCCGACACCAGATCGCCGGCGGCGAAGTCGGCCGCCGCGGCCAGCACGACCGGCCGGGCGAAGCTCAGCTTCACCTGCTGGTCGGCGAGGATGTGCTTCACCGCCTGGTTGACGCCGATCGGCTTGCCGAACTGCTCGCGCACCTTGGCGTACTCCACCGCCTGGTCGATCGCGCCCTTGGCCAGCCCGAGCGCCTCGGCCGCGGCCAGCAGGGCGCCGCGCTCGAAGGCCTGGGCCCAGAGCCGGCGGCCGCGCTCGGCGTCGGCGATCCGCGTCGCCGCGCTGGGCGTCCAGGCGACTTCGAACAGCCGGCGGAATTCGTCGAAGCTCTCGCGGCGGCGCAGCTCCACGGCGGAGGCCGGCACGAGGTGGACCTCGCCCTGATGCTCCAACAGCAGGGCCGCGGCGACGTCGGCGTTGGCCACGAACGGGTTCGCCGGATGACCGACCGCGAGCAGCTGGTCGCCCTGGACCGCCGCGCTCAGCAGCTCGTGTGCGCCGTCGGCCGCGGCCAGCAGCGGAACCGCCACGCCGGCGTGCTCGACCAGCGGCTCGGGCAGCGCCACGCGGCCGCAGGCCTCGGCGATCAAGACCGCTGTGACCTCGTCGAGGCCGCTGCCGCCAAGCTCGACCGGCGCAGTCATGCCGGGCAGGCCCATCTCGACGATCTGCCGCCAGCGCTGCGGGTCGAGCGGCTCGCGCGAAGTCGCCAGCGCGCGCAGGTGCGCCGGCGTGCAGGTCTCGACCAGCATCCGCTCGACCGTCTCGGCGAGCATCAGGGTCTCTTCGTCGAGGTTGAAATCCATGGCTAGCGCCTCGGCAGGCCGAGCATCCGCTCGGCGATGATGTTGCGCTGGATCTCGTTCGACCCGGCGTAGATCGGGCCGGCGAGCGCGAAGATGTAGTCCTCCAGCCAGTCGGCCAGCAGCGGATCGTCGTGCGCGTCGAGCTCGGCGACCGGGCCCAGGATATCGAGCGCGGTCCGCTGCAGCGCGATGTCGAGTTCTGACCAGAAGATCTTGTTGGTGCTGCTTTCCGGGCCGATCTTGCCGCCCACATCCAGCCGGCTGGCCATCTCGTAGATCGCCAGCGCATAGGCGTCGGCGTCCATCCAGTGCTGGACCACGGCGTCGCGCATCCCCTGCCCCAGCGCCTGGCCGCGCTCCTGGTAGAGCCGGACCAGCCGCTTCGCCGCTTGCTGGTAGCGGGCCGGGCTGCGGAGCATCAGGCCGCGCTCGAAGCCGGCCGTCGACATGCAGACTTCCCAGCCCTGGCCTTCCTCGCCGAGGCGGTTGAAGGCCGGCACCCGGACCTCGTCGAGGAAGATCTCGGCGAACACCTTCTTGCCGTCCATCCGCTCGATCGGCCGCACGGTGACGCCCGGCGCGGTGAGCGGGAAGAAGACCAGCGACATGCCCTGGTGGCGGCTGCTGCCGGGCGCGCGGAACAGGCCGAACGCCCAGTCGGCGAAGGTGGCGCGCGACGACCAGATCTTCTGGCCGTTTAATACGTAATCATCGCCATCTCTGATGGCGGTCGAGCGCACGCCGGCCAGATCGCTGCCGGCCTGCGGCTCCGACCAGGCCTGGGCCCAGACCTCGTCGCCGCGCGCCATCGCCGGCAGGAAGCGGGCCTTCTGCTCCGGCGTGCCGAACTCCATCAGCGTCGGGCCGAGCAGGAAGATGCCGTTCTGGTTGACCCGCACCGGGGCCTTGGCGCGGTAGTATTCCTCTTCGAAGATCAGCCACTCGATCAGGCTCATGCCCCGGCCGCCGTATTCGGCCGGCCAGGTGACCATCCCCCACTTGCCGCTGTCGAGGGTGCGCTCCCAGTCGCGGTGCGCCTCGAACCCTTCGCGGGTGAGGTCGAAGGACGGCAGCGGCCCGCGCGGGACGTGCGCTTCGAGCCAGGCGCGCGCCTCGGCGCGCAGCGCCTGCTGCGCCGGCGTGTACTCCAGTTTCATCCCGTTCAGCCCTCGCCGGCCTGCTTCTTGTTCGCGGCGGCCATGGCCTTGGCGTCCATCTTGGCGATCGAATTGCCCATCACCAGGTCGTTCTGGGCGTGGGCGAAGTGGTGCATGTGGAACATGGCGTCCATCGCCGAGCGCTTGCCGCGCAGGTCCTCGGCCTGGCTGATCGCCTGCTTGGTCAGCCACAGGCCGAGCGCCGGCTTCTCCGCCAGCTTCGCCGCCATGCCGGCGCAGGCCGCGCGCAGTTCGTCGCGTGGCACGACCTTGTTGACCATGCCGTACTGCTGCGCCCGTTGCGCCGGCATCCGCTCGCCGAGCATCAGGAACTCGGCGGCGACCCGCGGCGGCAGCTCGAAGGGGTGGGCCCAGTACTCGACGCCAGGGATGCCCATCAGCAGCACCGGGTCCTGGAAATAGGCGTCCTCGGAGGCGACGATCAGGTCGCAGATCCAGGCCAGCATCAGGCCGCCGGCGATGCAGCCGCCCTGCACCATGGCGATGGTCGGCTTGGCGATCTCGCGCCAGCGGCGGCAGAGGCCGAGGTAGACCTCCTGTTCGCGGGTGTAGAGGAACTCCGCGTTCGGCTTGTTCACGTGGTCCGGGAACAGATGCGTGCGGTCGTGGCTGACCGCGACGTCGCGGCCCGGCGTGCCGATGTCGTGGCCGGCGGAGAAGTGCTTGCCCTCGCCGCCCAGCACGATGACCCGGACGTTCGCGTCGTCGACCGCGCGGCGGAAGGCGGCGTCCAGCGCGTAGAGCATCTGGCCGTTCTGGGCGTTGTTGAAGCGCGGCCGGTTCAGCATGATCCAGGCGGTCGCGCCCTCCACGCTGTAGGTGACCGGCTCGTCCGTCTCGTAGACGGGGTTGGCGGCATTCGGGACGTCGTTCATCAGGCGACCACCTTCTCGGCCGGTTCCACGGCCGCATCCAACAACACCAGGCCGTCCGCGGCGAAGGCCCCGCGGCCCTCCGGCAGGACGATCAGCGGATTGATCTCGACCTCGCGCACCCGCGCGTCGGCCTGCGTCACGGCGTCGGACAGGGCGGCGATCGCCCGGGCCGCCGCAGCGACGTCGGCCGGCGGCGCGCCGCGGTAGCCGGTCAGCAGGCGGAAGCCCTTCAGCTCGCGCAGCATGGTCTCGGCCTCAGCGGCGTCGACCGGCAGCAGCCGGTGGCTGACGTCGGCCATCACCTCGGTGAAGACCCCGCCCAGACCGACGGTCATCATCCAGCCGAACACCGGGTCGCGGGTGCAGCCGCACAGCAGCTCGACCCCGCCGGTCAGCATCGGCTCGACGGTGACGCCCTCGACCCGCACGCCCGGCATGGCGCCGGCGCGGCTGGTCATGTCGCGGTAGATTTCCGCAACCGAGTCAGCGCCTTCGATCCTAAGTTTGACGAAGCCGTGCTCGCTCTTGTGCTGCACGTCGGGGCTGACGAGCTTCAGCACCAGCTGGCCGCCGATCGCCGCGGCCGCGGCGCGCGCCTCGGCCTCGCTGCGGGCGAGCTTGCCGCCGGCGACCGGCACGCCGAACCGGGCGAGCTCGGCCTTGGCTTCGACCTCGCTCAAGGCCGCGCCGCGGAAGTCCGCCGCCGGCCAGGCCTTGCCGGTCGCGCGCGCCGGCTTGGCGGGGCGCGGCGCGCCCAGGGCCTCGCGCCAGGCGCCGTACTGGCCGATCGCGCGCGCGGCGCGGTCGAAGTCGTCGAACAGGGCGCAGCCGGCGGCCTCCACCGCCGCGCGGTCGGCGAGCGCGAAGGTGTCGATCACCACCACGGCCTTGTCGGTCCGCGCGGCCAGGGCTGCGACCTGGTCCATGGCGCGGGTCAGGAAGTGGCCGGGCAGGTAGAGGATGATCACGTCGATCTCGTCGGCCTCGGCGACGACCGACATGACGTTCAGCAGGAACTCGTTGTCGTTGGCGATATTGCCGGTCAGGTCGATCGGGTTCGAGACCATGCTGTGGCCAGGAATGGCCGCCTGCAGCCGGGCCTGCAGCGCCTCGGGCAGGCTCGGCATGTCGGCGCCGGCGCTGGCCAGGGCGTCGGCCATGATCGCCCCGGCGGCGCCGGAGATGCTGAGCACCGCCGCGCGCCGGCTGAACTGGCGGTCGCGGAAGCGGTGCAGGTAGGCGACGTCGGCCAGTTCGGCGAGCGAGCCCGCAGCCACCGCGCCGACCCTCTTCACCGCCGCTTCGTAGGCGTGACGATCGCCGGCCAGGGCCGCGGTGTGCGACTGGGTGGCGGCGGCGCCCTTCTCCGAGGCGCCGACCTTGTAGAGCGCCAGCAGCTTGCCCTGGCTGCGGAACGCCTCCGCCGCCTCGAAGAAGGCCGCGCCGTCGCGCAAGCCTTCGACGTAGCAGAGCGCGGAGTCAGTCTCCGGGTCTTCGGCCAGGAAGCGCAGGTAGTCGGTCAGCTCGACCGCGGCTTCGTTGCCGGTGTTGATCACGTGGTTGAAGTTGACGCCGAAGCGGCGGGCGATCCGATAGATGGTCGCGCACATGTTGCCGCTCTGGGTCACCAGCGCCGTCCGCCCGGGCGCATCGCCCGGCTGGAACGAGGTGCCGAAGGTGGTGAACACGCCCTGCTGGAAGTGGGCGTTGCCCATGCAGTTGGGCCCGGCCACCGGCATGCCGGTGCGCCGCGCGAAGGCGGCGAGCTCGGCCTGGCGGCGCTCGCCCTCCTCGGTGCCTTCCTCGCTGTAGCCCGAGGCGAAGACGATCGCCGCCTTCGCCCCGCGCGCATGGCAGCGCTCGAGTTGGGCCAAGGTGTCCTGGGCGCTAACCGCGAGGATGGCGAGATCGACGGCTTCCGGCACGGACTCGATGTCCGGATAGCCCTTCCGCCCCTGGATCTCAGGATAGCGCGGATTGATCGGATAGACCCGGTCGAACCCGGCGCGGATCAGCAGCTCCAGCGGGATCCCGCCGATCCGCTTGGGATTGTCCGAAGCGCCGATGATGGCGATCGACTTGGCCGCGAGCAGCGGCGCCAGCGACGACGAGGTCATGCCACTTCACTCTTCACGCGCTGGAACTCGTACTCGGCCGGGTCGAACTCGGCGGTGAGATTGCGGTAGTCGACCAGCCGCCACGGCGAGTTGGTGACCACCCGGCCGGACTTGTTGCGGTACCAGTTGTTCACTCCGGGGTGCGACCAGACCATCTGCCGGTGCATGGCGTCGACCCTGGCGTTGTAGTCCTCGAACGCGTCGCGCCGGACCGCCACCGTGTCGGCCCCGCGCTCCAGCATCTCGCGCAGCGCCTGCATGGTGTAGCGGACCTGGCATTCGCTGTGGAACACCGCGCTGCCGCCGTGGCCGCCGTTGGTGTTGGGGCCGTAGAGGATGAAGAAGTTCGGGAAGTCGGGCACCGTGACGCCCAGGTGGGCGCGCGGGTTGTCCTCGCCCCAGTGGTCGCGGATGCTGCCATTGGTTCCGACCACCTCCATCGGATGGAGCGGCTGCTGGGCCGTAAAGCCGGTGGCCAGGATGATGACGTCGGCCGGGTGCTCCACGCCGTCGCTGTCGACCACGCCGGTCGGCGTGATCTCGCCGATCCGTTTGTCCACCAGCTCGACGTTGTCGCGGGTCAGCGTCTTGTACCAGTTGGCGTCACGCAGCATCCGCTTGCCGTAGGGCGGATAGGACGGGATCACCTTCTTCAGCAGCTCGGGATCGCCGTTCACCTGTTTGGTGATGTGGGCGACCAGCCGCTCGCGGGTCGCCTTGTTCTCGGCATTCAGCGAGCTCTCCGGCTCGGTCCAGTCCGGGTCGATCTTCAGCGTGTGGTAGAAGGCGTCCGACGAGGCCCAGATCAGCAGCAGCCGGAACCACTTGGCGTAGAAGGGGATGTTGCTCAGCGCCCACTTCACCGCGTCGTTGACCGGCTCGAACAGCAGCTTGTTCTCGATCGCCCAGGGCGGCGAACGCTGGAAGATCGTCAGCTTGTCGACGATCGGCGCGATGTTCGGGCCGATCTGCAGGCCGCTGGCGCCGGTGCCGACCATCACCACCCGCTTGCCCGCAAGGTCGACGCTGTGGTCCCAGCGGGCCGAGTGGAACATCGGCCCCTTGAAGTCCTGCATGCCCGGGATGTTCGGGTAGGCCGGCCGGTTCAGCAGCCCGGTGGCGCTGACCACGGCGTTGGCCTGCAGCGTGTACTCCGAGCCGTCGGCCCGCCGCACCCGGACGTTCCACAGCGCGCGCTGCGCGTCCCAGATCGTCGAGACGACTTCCTCGCGGAAGCGGACGTGCTCGGCGATGTTCAGCTCGGCGTAGCAAGTCTTGATGTAGCGGAAGATCTCGTTGCGCCGGGCGAAGTAGTAGTCCCACTCCGGGTTCAGCCGGAACGAGTAGGAATAGAAGTGGTTCGGCGTATCGACGGCGCAGCCGGGATAGCTGTTCTCGAACCAGGTGCCGCCGACTTCCTCGTTCTTCTCGATCAGAACGAAGTCGATCCCGGCTTCCTTGAGCTTGGCCGCCATGTCGAGGCCGGAGAAACCGGCGCCGATCACCAGGACCTTGAACTTGTCCAGGACGCTGTCGGCGGGCTTCTGGCGCCAGTGGATGGCCTTCGGGTCGTCGTCCTCGAAGTTCATCTCCTCGAGCACGAGCGCGAAATATTCTTCCGTCACCGGCTGTCCGACGGCGACGTCGAGCATGCGCCGCAGCCGGGCCTCCGGCGGCCGCGGCGGCAGCTGCTGGCCGCTCTCGCGATAGTTCCGCAGCACGCCGACGAGCGCCTGCCGCAGCTCTTCCTTCAGCGCCTCCGGCGCGTACTCGTCGAAGGTCCAGGGGCCCTTGATGTGCGGGGCGAACCGCTCGAGCCAGCCTTCGTCGCCGCTGAGATGGGTGTGCACCAGCAAGAGCGGCACCACGTGAACCTGGCGCAGGTGAGCCAGGAGGCCGGCCTCGTCCTGAAGCAGCGCCTGCAACACGCCCGTCCGATGTTCCGGCAACTGCGCCGGGGGAACGATTTCCTGCTTCGCCGTCATCTCTTCCATCGTCATTTGGCGCTCACCTGACCCCGGGCGCAGACGCCTGGGCGTCGGGCGGGTCGCCCGCGAGACCGCTGTCTGGGCGACAGGATCGCTGTCCGACCGCCAGATCCGGCTCTTTGCACATCACCATGTGCAATACAATAGAGGCCGGGCGAGCTGTCAATGCGGGTCTCGGGATCGTGCGCGCCGGCCTCTGTCGCGCGATGGATTGACACGGCCCGGTTGAATCGCACAATACGCCACGTTCGTTGCATTAAGTCGCAGCGCGCGGCCGCTGGGCGGCGAACACAAGAACCCGTTCCGGATCACTGAGAACGGGCCCGGCCGCCCCAAGGCGCGCACGGCGAATGGGGAGGCTCTCGTGATGTTCTGCAAGACCGGATTGCTGATTTCCGCCGCCATGGCCGCGGCCCTCGCGGGCGGCGCGGCGGCGAACGCCCAGCCTGTCGACGAGGCCGCAGCCCAGGTCGGCGAGGTCATCGTCACCGCCCAGCGCCGTTCGGAGCGGCTGCAGGACGTGCCGATGGCGGTGACCGCGCTTTCCGAGCAGGCGCTGTCCCAGGCCGGGATCAGCCAGACCGCGGACCTGGCCCGGGTCACCCCGGGCCTCGTGCTGCCCTACTATGGCGGCGGCATTCAGCCGGCGCTGCGCGGGGTGTCGTCCCAGGGCGGCAACGTCGGCGACGCCTCGAACGTCGCGATCTACCTGGACGGCGTCTACCAGCCGAACCCGCTGGGCAACATCTTCGACCTGGCCGACGCCCAGCAGATCGAGGTGCTGAAGGGCCCGCAGGGCACGCTCTACGGCCAGAACGCCACCGGCGGCGCGATCATCATCACCACCAAGCGGCCGAGCTTCGACTGGGAAGGCACGCTCAAGGCCAGCTACGGCAACTTCGACGACGTCCTGGCCAACGGCTACGTCAGCGGGCCGATCATCGACGACAAGCTCGCCTTCAGCCTGTCCGGCCAGTACGAGGACCGCGACGGCTTCCGCCGGCACGTCATCACCGACGAGCGCGACAAGGGCCTGCGCTCGAAGCTGGTCCGCGGCAAGCTGCTGTTCACGCCGGACGAGAACGTCGAGCTGACGCTCACCGGCTATCTGGCCCGCCGCGGCGACGCCAGCCCCTACGCCGGCCAGACCTACAACGGCAACAGCGTCACCCGCGCCTTCTTCCCGAACTTCCCGCGGGCGTCATCCAAGCAGTACGAGGCCGATCCGGTCGTTGATACGATCATGAAGGCCGACGGCACGAGCCTGAGCAGCCTGATCCACACCGAGCTCGGCGAACTGTCGACCATCACCAGCTACGGCCGGACCAAGTACCAGTTCCTGGCCGACCCGGACTACAGCCCGGTGCAGTACGCGCTGACCGCCGGCGAACAGAACCAGCCGTCGGTGATGAAGACGATCACCTTCATCCAGGAGGTCAATTTCGCCTCGCGCGAGATCGGCCGCACCACGGTCACCGCCGGCCTGTTCTACCTCGACGGCTACAGCTCGCTGGTCCCCAGCGCGATCAATCTGCGCGTGCCCACGCTGCCGCCGGCGGCGCCGGGCGCGACGGTGTTCCAGGCCGGGCAGAACCTGCGGGTCGATAAGGAGATCTGGGCCGGCTACGTGGAGGTCGCCTACCGCATCACCGACGATCTACACCTAACCGCCGGCGGACGCTACAGCTCCGAGCACGCCCGCGGCTTCATGGACAACGGGCTGGTCACCGTCGGCAACGGCGTGCTGGTGCTGCGGGAAGAGGAGACGTTCAACAAGTTCGTCCCCCGGGTCACGCTGCGCTACGCGCTGACCTCGCGCGACAACCTCTACGCCAGCATCTCGCAGGGCTTCAAAAGCGGCGTGGTGCAGATGAACGCCCCTCCAGCCAAGCCCGAGATCCTGACGGCCTACGAGATCGGCTACAAGGGCCGCCCGCTCGACCGGCTGCAGCTCAACGTCTCGGCCTACCACTACGACTACAAGGACCTGCAGGTCTTCCGCTACGAGCCGCCGAACTCGCTGCTCGAGAACGCCGCCAAGGCGCGGATCCGGGGGATCGACTTCGACGCCACCGTGCTGGTCACCGAAGGGCTGACGGTGACCGCCGGCGGCTCCTTCCTCGACGGCAAGTACAAGAGCTTCCCAGACGCCGCGGTCTTCGTCTCGCTGCCCTCGGGCGGCAACCAGACGGTCTCGCAGGACCTCTCCGGCGAGCGGATGAGCCGGGCGCCGAAGTTCACCGGCACCCTGGCCGCGAACTACGAGCACCCGACCAGCATCGGCGACTTCGGCGCCTACGCCGGCTTCTACTACAACAGCGGCTACAAGCTGGAGCTGGCCGGCAAGATCCCGCAGAAGAAGTACACCACGCTCGACGCCGAGCTATCGTTCGCGCCGACCGCGGCCGAGGGCCTGCGGCTGGTGGCCTGGGGCCGCAACCTGACGGACCAGAAGTACATCGCCAGCGCCCTGCCCTCGAGCCTGGCGGACGGGATCGCGCTCGCCGCACCGCGCACCTACGGCGTGCGGGCGGAGTACCGCTTCTGAACCAGGGGGCGTTTAGGGCGCGACGGCCCAGCCTGCGGGATGGGTCTTCGGGTCCGCCGCTTTGAGGAGCATGCACATGTCGAGCCCCTTGCCGCTGATCGCCGTCAACACCCTCAGCCTCGCGCCGGGCGCGCTGGCGCAACACGTCGAGACGGTCGTCCGGCTCGGCGCGGCGGGGATCAGCCCGGACCTGCAGGACTTCACAGCTTGCAGTCCCCTGCAGGCCGCGCGGCTGCTGGCCGACGCCGGGCTGCAGGTCGCCACCCTCACCCATCGCGCCTTCGGCTTCGCCAGCCCGGAGCTGGCGGCGGCACAGCGCGAACGCCTCGACCGCACCCTCGAGCTGGCCCACGCGATCGGCGCACCCTCGATCTGCATGACCACCGGCGGGCGCGGCGAGCTTTCCTGGCCGGCGGCCGCCGCCCGCTTCGTCGCCGAGATCGCCCCCTGCGCCGAGCGGGCGCGCGCCGCGGGGGTGACACTGGGGATCGAGCCGACCTCGCACCTCTACGCCGACGCCTCGATCGTCCATCGGCTGGCCGACGTCGTGACGCTCGCCCGCCAGGCCGGGGTGGGCGTCGGCATCGACCTGTTCCCCTGCTGGATGGACGCCGACATCGAGGCGGCGATCGCCGCGGCCGGGCCGCTCTGCGCCTTCGTCCAGGTCAGCGACTATGTGCTCGGCGATCGCGGCCTGCCCTGCCGCGCCGTGCCGGGCGACGGGGCCGCCCAGCTCGACCGGTTGATCGGACTGATCCTGGCCACCGGCTATCGCGGGCCGTTCGACCTGGAGATCATCGGCCCGCGGCTCGAAGCCGAGGGCCGCGACGCCGGCCTCAAGCGCGCCATCGCCTGGCTGGGCGACGCCCTCGACCGCGCCCGGCCCTGACGCCGCGAGGCGCTGATTCCAGCCGCCAATTAATGAAATGCGCGGTTGCCATTATCGGGCGTGGCCGCATAGAGTCCGGCGACTTCCGGGCGCCTCGAGACGCCTGGACTGTAGAGTGAGAGGACCGGATGGGCTGGAGTCTGCGGACAGATCCTAGCGGGTTTGCGATCCGTTGGTCGGAAGAGGTCGCGGCGCAATACCGGGCCGCCGGCCATTGGCGCGAGACGACCCTGGTCGACGCCGCCCGCGCCGCGCTGCGCGAGGATCCGAACCGGCTGCTGCTGATCGAAGGCGAGCAGCGGGTCACCCGCGCCGAAGTCTGGGACCAGGCGCTGCGGCTGGCGGCCTTCTTCGCCTCCCGCGGGCTCACGCCCGGCGACGTCGTCGCCTTCCAGCTGCCCAACTGGGTCGAGACCGCGGTGATCGCCCTGGCGGCCCGCATGGCCGGCTTGGTGATCAATCCGATCCCGCCGATCTACCGGGAATCCGAGCTCGGCTACATCCTCAAGGACTGCGGCGCGAAGCTGATCTTCGTGCCCCAGGTCTTCCGCAAGCACGACCACCTGGCGATGCTGCAGGGGCTGCGGGCAGAGCTGCCGGCGCTGGCCGACGTGGTCGTGGTGCGCGGCGACGCGGGCGGCGGCCTGAGCTTCGCCAACGCCCTGGCCTTCGCGCCGGCGGCCGAATCCGCGCTGCCGAAGGTCGACCCCGCCGCGGTGATGATGGTGATGTACACCTCCGGCACGACCGGGCGGCCGAAAGGCGTGCTGCACACCCACTACAGCTTCGACTACCGGGTCCGCGGCATGGGCGAGGCCTGGGCCATCGGGCCGGAAGACGTGGTCTTCATGCCCTCGCCGGTGACCCACATCACCGGCGCCTTCTGGGCCTTCGACATGCCCTGGGTGCGCGGTTCGGCGAGCGTGCTGGTCGACATCTGGTCGCCGGACGAGGCGGTCGGCCTGATCCAGCGCCAGGGCTGCACGGTGAGCGGCGGGGCGACCCCGTTCCTCCAGCAGCTGCTCAACCTCGGCAAGGCGCAGCCCGAGGCGCTAGCCTCGCTCCGGCTGTTCTTCTGCGGCGGCACGACCGTGTCGCCGGACCTGGTGCGCGCCGCCTCCGAAGCGTTTCCGAACGGCCTGTTCTTCCGCGCCTACGGCTCGACCGAGCACACCACGGCGACCACCGGCATCCGCAGCCGCGCCCAGGCGCAGATGGGGGCCGAGACCGACGGCGAGATCGTCCCGCCGACCGAGATCCGCATCGTCGACCCGGTCACCGGCGCGCCGGTCGCCGACGGCGAGGAAGGCGAGATCGTCGGCCGCGGACCCGAGCTGTTCTTCGGCTACCTGCATCCCGAGGACAACGAGCCCAGCTTCGACGCCGAGGGGTTCTTCCGCAGCGGCGACCTCGGCCGGCGGGTGCACGGGAACTACCTGGTGATCACCGGGCGCAAGAAGGACATCATCATCCGCTCCGGGGAGAACATCAGCCCCAAGGAGGTCGAGGACGTCCTGTTCAACCACCCGGCGGTGGCCGAGACGGCGATCGTCGCCATGCCCAGCCCGGTGACCGGCGAGGCCGGCTGCGCCTTCGTCATCGCCCGCCCGGGGGCGACGATCGATCTGGCCGAGATGCGCCGCTTCCTCACCGAGGCGGGGCTCGCCAAGCAGAAGTTCCCCGAACGTCTGGTGGTCGTCGACGACCTGCCGCGTGTGCCCTCGGGCAAGGTGCGCAAAGACGAACTGCGCCGGATGGCGCGCGACCTGGCCGAAAAAGAACTGTCATGACCGAGACCGCTGAACCGACCGTCCGCTACGAGATGCCGACGGATAACATCGCCCGCATCGTCCTGGCGCGCGCCGACAAGCACAATGCGATCCATCCGCAGATGCTGTTCGAGGTGAACGACGCCTTCAACCGGGCGCTCTACGACGACGCGGTGAAGGTGATCATCCTGGCCGCCGACGGGCGCAACTTCTCCGCCGGCCACGACATCGCCGGCACCGTCGAAGAGTACATGGAGGCCATGCAGGCCCATCCGCGCAAGGTCGGCCACTGGAGCGGCTTTACGGAAGAGGCGACCCACGGCTGGTACGCCGCCGAGAAGGAAGGCTACCTCGAGACCGCCCGGCGCTGGCGCAACCTCGCCAAGCCGACGATCTGCGCGGTGCAGGGCAAGTGCATCGCCGGCGCGCTGATCTTCCCCTGGGTCTGCGACCTGATCGTCGCCTCCAAGGACGCGGTGTTCTCCGATCCGGTGGTGACCTTCGGCGTGTCCGGCGTCGAGTGGCTGGCGCACCCGTGGGAGCTGGGCGCGCGCAAGGCCAAGGAGTTCCTGTTCACCTCCGACACCTGGAGCGCCGAGGAGGCCTGGCGGCTCGGCATGGTCAACCACGTGGTCGAGCGCGACGCCCTGGACGACTTCACCCTGGCGATGGCCCAGAAGATCGCCGCCAAGCCGGCCTTCGCGCTGAAGCTGGCCAAGGAAGCGATCAACAAGACCCTCGACATCCAGGGCCAGGCCAACGCGATCGACGCGGCCTTTTCGCTCCACCACCTGTGCCACACCCAGAATTTCCGGGTGTACGGCTGGGGCATGGATCCGACCAATGCGCCCGGCCTGGCGACCATTCCCGGACGGCCGCCGAAGGCCGATAGCTAACCCACGCAGCGGAGCCCCGCGATGTCGAACCAACGCTGGTCGGTGCGCCCCGACGGCTCGAACTGGGGCGATTTCGGCCCCGACGACCAGCTCGGCCGGCTGAACCTGATCACCCCGGCGCGGCGGAAGAAGGCGGCTGAAGAGGTCCGCGAGGGCCTCGCCTTCTGCCTGTCACTGCCGCTCGACTGCCCGAACGTGCAGCTCAATCCGCGGCGCTTCGCGCCGGCGCTGGACTTCTCCATGCGCGGCGAGGACCCGGCCATCAACTGGCCGATGCACAAGCTGAACCCCGAGCAGACCGACGTGGTCTGCGACGACCGGGCGACGCTCAGCCTGCAGTATTCGACCCAGTGGGACAGCCTCTGCCACATCGGCGAGCTGTTCGACGCCCACGGGAGCGGCGAGCTCGAAGCCACCTACTACAACGGCTACTGCGCCCATCGGCACGTGCGCGGGCCGTTCGACTACCTGCACGACCGCGCAGCCCAGCCCGGACCCTACGGTGCAGGACCGCTGGGGATCGACCGGCTGTCCGAGACCGGCCTGCAGGCGCGCGGGGTGATGATCGACCTGTTCGCCCACGTTGGGCTGGAGAAGGTCGCGGTCGGCTACGACCGGCTGATGCGCATCCTCGAGGCCGACAAGGTCGAGGTCGAGCCGGGCGACGTGCTCTGCTTCCGCACCGGCTTCGATCGCGCCCTGCTGGCGCGCTACCACGACGCCGCGGCGCCGTTCGACCAGCACCGCTGCTCCGGCCTCGACGGGACCGACCCGAAGATCCTCAAGTGGGTCGACGCCAGCGGCGCCGCGGCCCTGGTCTCCGACAACGAGGCCGTCGAGCTGCTGCCCGAGGCCGGCGCGATCCACGGCCACGGCACGCGGATCCCGCTGCACAACCTCTGCCTGTTCAAGCTGGGCATTCCGCTCGGCGAGCTGTTCCTGCTCAGCGACCTGGCCGACTGGCTGCGGGCCAACGGCCGCTCGCGGTTCCTGTTCACCGCCCCGCCGCTGCGCCTGCCCGGCGCGGTCGGCTCGCCGGTCACCGGCGTCGGCACGGTGTAGACGCGGCCCCTCACTCAGTGTCATCCCGGTTTCGCGAAGCGAAGACCGGGACCCAGGAACACGGCCGAAATCGGTGAGCGCAAACCTGCCGCCACTGTGTTCATGGGTCCCGGACAGCCGCTGCGCGGCTTCCGGGATGACACGCAAAGAACGGCGCGGAAGCCGCAGCGGCGACGCGTTAAGCGTCAGATTGCGCGAGGTCGTCCGCGAGCGCCTTCAGCATCGCCACGCCCTCAGGGGTGCTCGCGATGAGGCAAGGGTCATCCCACTCGTTCTGAAACGTCAGGCTCGTTCTGCCGGACGTAAACCGTCGCCATGGGGTACTTCTTGAGTTTCGGCCGACCGAAACAGGCGAGAATGATCGCTGAGAGGCGATCAAGATCTTCGACCGCCATCTCCAAAGACCAGCACCCGTCGTGCACCTGAGAGAGCGAAGCCATTCGAGGAGGTTGCATCGCCGATGGCGGAAGGCAACCACGTCGGCGAACTGCCCAGCGGGTCGCGGGTCGTTCGCTCGCAAGAGCTATAGGCCGGTCTCAGCCGCCCGCAGCGGCGTGGGCCACCATCTGGCTCAGCCAGAGCACGCCGGACCAGAAGCCGACGCTTAGCAGGATGACGAAGCTCAGGCCCGTGAAGGACCGGGCGGCGGCGGACCGGACATGGCCGGCTGATGCAAGCGCGCGGACCATCTAACCTCCCAATGACTCACGTCGTGTTCTTATTGTAATGGCACTCTGTCACGGCATTTCAGGGTTTGGTAGCCCTATTTCGAAGCCGAAACAACGATCTCGCCCGGACTCGTCGCGGCGGCTTTCGCCGGCGCCGCGGGCGCGCGCGACCGCTCCAGGTCCGGATAGCGGCCGAGCGACAGGAAGAGGCCGGCGCCCGCCAGGCAGATCGGGATGAACAGCCAGACCGCCAGGCGGTAGGAGCCGGTCGCGTCGTAGATGCTGTTCACCAGGAACGGCCCCGATCCGGTCGCCAGCGCCTGCAGGCCGCCGAGCGTGCCGAACAGCACGCCGAAGCTCTTCAGCCCGAAGTGCCGGGTCATCAGGTAGGCCACCGCGTCGAGCTCCGCGCCCATCGAGAAGCCAAGCAGCAGCACCGCGGCGATCGCCACCGGCACCGACGGCGGGAAGCCGAGCAGCAGGGCGCAGGCGATCACCGTCAGCAGCAGGCTGCTGGCGGCGACCAGATTGCCGTTCAGCCGGTCGAGCAGATAGCCGCCGGTCAGCCGACCGACGATCGTCGTCAGGCCGATGAAGCCGGCGACCCCGGCCGCCGTGCTGCGGCCGTGGCCCAGCGAGACCAGGATCGGCACCAGGCTGACGACGCAGGTCACCGTGCCGATGGTCATGGTCATCGCGCCGAGCACCAGCCGCACGTAGCGCCAGGAGAGCAGCCCCTCGCGCGCGGTGCAGCCGGGCAGGTCGGCCGCGGCGCCGACGTCCGCCTTCGCCGCCTTGCGGGCGCGGTGCTGGTCGGCGGCGCTGTTAAAGAAGAACAGCACCGGCGGGATCACCAGCACCGCCCAGACGGCGCCCAGGGCCAGGTAGGCGGTCCGCCAGCCGTAGCTGTCCACCAGGTAGTTCGCCAGCGGCGGGGTGAGGCTGGAACACAGGGCTGTGCCCGAGAGCATCAGCGCCAGCGCCAGGCCGCGGCTCGTCGAGAACAGGCTGGAGACGCCGGCCGCCCAGATCGTCGGCTTGATGAACATCGCCGAGAGGGCCATCGCGCCCCAGAGCGCCCACCAGGTCCAGACCGCCGCCTGGGCGGTCGAGAGCAGCGCCAGGGTGATGCAGGCGGCGATCACGCCGACGACCCCCAGCCGGCGCGGCCCGAACCGGTCCACCGCCAGGCCGATGAACGGGCCCATCAGCACCGCCGCCACCGCCGGGATCATCTGGCCCGACGCGATGGTGGCGCGGCTCCAGCCGAACTCCTGCTCGAGCGGCCGCAGCATGATCGCGGTGGTGTAGACCGGCGCGCTGGCCAGCGCCATGCCGCCGGCCCCGGCGAGGACGACCGGCCAGTGGCGGCGCCATTCCTGGCGGGCCTCGGCGTCAAAGCGGAACCCAGCCATCGCGTCGTCCTTTCTCGCCGAAGCCCGGCGCCGCGCCGCGACGCCGGAGTTCGCCCGTCAGAAGTTGTAGCCGAGTCGAACACCGATGGTCCGCGGCGAGGCCCAGCTGCTGTAGTCGCCGAAGGTCCCGCCGCTGTAGGTCAGCCGGTATTCCTTGTCGGTCAGGTTGTTGGCGAAGACGCCGAGCTCGTAGCGCTCCTCGCGGTCGCGCCAGGTGGCCTGGGCGTTGACCAGGGTGTAGCCGCCCTGCCGGTAGCGCTGCTTGTCGGCGAGCGCGCCGGCCAGCGGCCCGTACAGCGACGCGGCGTTGGTGATGTAGCTGTCGGTGTAGCGGATGTTGGTCCCGAGCTGCAGCTCGCCGCCGGCCACCTCCTGGAAGGTGTAGTCGACCCCGAGGATCGCCGAGAAGTTCGGCGAGCGGGTCATCTGCTTGCCGCTCCAGTCCTGCAGCTGGTTCGGCACGTTGCGGTTGGTCGCCAGGTTCAGGCCGGTGCCGGTCGCGTTGGCGAAGTCCTTGTAGCGGCCGTGCAGCCAGGCGAAGCCGCCATGGACGTTCAGGTTGTCGATCGGCTGGACGGTGACGTCCGCGTCGATCCCGTAGACCTCGGCCTTCTTGGCGTTGATGACCGTGTTGATCAGGCTGCCGGTGCCGTTCGGGTTGGGCACGGTGACCCCCACCTGCAGGTCCTGGTAGTCGTAGAAGAAGCCGGCGATGTCGAAACGGTACCAGCCGCCGGCGGTCTTGAAGCCCACTTCGTAGGCCGAGATCTTCTCCGGATCGTACGGCAGGTAGAGCGTCGGATCGGCGGCGCCGGCCGGCTGGAAGCCGCCGCTGCGGAAGCCCTTGGCGTAGGAGGCGTAGACGTTCGAGCGCGGCGCGACCTCGTAGCGGATCGAGGCGCGCGGCGTGATCGCGTCGAAGTCGGCGTCGTTCTCGCCCGGCAGGCCCAGCGGCGCGCCGGTCGGCAGCACCGTGACGTAGTGGCCGCGCTTCTCCTCGTAGGTGTAGCGGACGCCGAGGTTGAGGGCGAGTTTCTCGCTGAAATGGTAGGTGCCGTCGACGTAGCCGGCCCAGGCCTCCGACTTCAGCGTCGTCGAGAAGGTGCTGGTCAGGCGGTTCAGCGCATAGGCGTTCTGCGCCGTCGTCTTCAGGCGGTCGTTGTAATAGGTGGCGCCGACGATCAGGTCGAGGTTCTCGATCGCGTCGATGTTGAAGTCGAGGCCCTGCTGGAAGGTGTCCTGCCGCCAGCGCTGGTCGGAATAGGTCAGGTCGGCCCAGCTCGAGTCGAAGTCGTAGCCGAGCTTGGTGCGGCGGTGGGCCATGCCGGTGTAGGACGTCAGCGTGCCGACCGGGGTCTGATAGACCAGCTTCAGCGTGCCCTCGTCGGTGATCCCCAGCAGCACCGTCTCGCGGTTGGTCGAGGAGGTGTAGGGCCGACTGGCGCGCGGCGGCGCCGAGGTCAGCGGCGAGGCCGGATAGTTCGGGAAGGCCATCACCGTGAACAGGTTGCCGCGACCGTCGCTGGACAGGCCGTAGTTGTAGGCCAGCGTCGCCGTCAGCTTGTCGGTGAGGTCGGCCTCGAGCTTGTTGCGGATCGACACCTGCCGCAGCGGCGTGGCGTCGCCGATCCGCACACCGTCCGGGCCGAGCAGCTTGTTGTAGCCGTCGCTCCTGCGCCCGTAGGCGGCGACGCCGAACCGCACCCGGTCGTTGATCGGCCCGGAGACATAGGCGCTGAGGCTGATGTCGTCGTAGGTGGCGTAGCTCGCCTTGACCTTGCCGGTGAAGATGTCGGACGGCGCCAGCGTGTTGATCAGGATCGCCCCGCCGGTGGCGTTGCGGCCCCACAGCGTGCCTTGCGGCCCCTTCAGCACCTCGATGCTGGAGATGTTGGCCAGGTCGCCGTTCACCGTGACGTTGTCCGGCGTGTAGAAGCCGTCGACGTAGGTCGCGACGTTGTTCTCGTAGCCGATCCCGGTGGTCAGGGTGCTGATGCCGCGGATCGCCGGTTGGGTGCAGCAGCCGGCGAAGTTCACCTGCACGCCGGCCGTGACGTTGGCTAGGTCGTGCATGCTGACCACGCCAGCCTTGGCGATCTGGTCGCCGCTCAGCGCCGTCACCGACATCGGCACGTCGACCAGCCGTTCGGTGCGGCGCTGCGCCGTCACCACGACTTCCTGTAGCGCGGTCGGCGCTTCGGCGCTTGCGCCGGCGGGTTGCTCCGCGGCCTGGGCGGCGGCGCTGAGCGCCAGCGCCGCGACGGCGGATCCACAGAAGAGGACGAGTTTCACGCCCCGACGCCCGCTGGCCATCGGCTTCCCCCTAAGACTTGCGCCGTCCGCTTCGAGGGGCGGTCGCGATTGTTACTGAGCGCGCTTCGAGCACGCGTTGCGGCAGCTAAAGCAGCAAAACCTGCGCACCCGTCAAGCTAAATGCAATGCGACAAACGCATTGAGTGACGATGAGGTGCAACTCGGTCCCGGTTGGCCGCCATCGAGCGGACTCGCCGCGCTTGACGGCCCCATGCCGCGCCAGAATAGATGGCGACAAGCGCATTGCGCCGACCTGGCAAAGGGGCGGATTTCCGTGTCCAACATCGAAACTGTGCGCGCCTTCCTGCACGCCTGGGACAAGCTCGACCTGGACGCCGCCTTCCCGATGATGTCCTCGGACATCGTTTACAAGAACACCGGTTATCCGGACGCCTTCGGCCACGCCGGGGTGCGCCAGGCGCTGGCCTCGCTGATCGACACCGGCACGCCGCTGACCTCGGTGATCCACGCGATCGCCGAAACCGCCGACGGGGTGGTGATGACCGAGCGCACCGACACCATCCACCATGCCGCCGGCGCCGTCTCCTTCCCGGTGATGGGGGCGTTCGACGTGAAGGCCGGCCTGATCACCGGCTGGCGCGACTATTTCGACGCGAGTCTGTTCAAGCCCGCATGATCGACGCCGCGGCCGGCCCGGTCAGGCCGGCTCGACCCGGACCGGGATGCCGTCGAGCAGGCAGACGCCGGACACCTGCTCCCAGTCGGCGGGATCGTCGGACGCGAGCAGGTTGACGTTGGCCCCGCCGATGCCGTTGGCGCGGCGCCAGCCGCCGCGATGGCCCCAGCCGTGCGGATAGCAGGCCGATCCCCGCACCACCTCGTCGGTCACCTCGGCGACCATCAGCAGATGGCGCGCCGCGCTCGTCACCCGCACCGCCTGCCCATCCTCGACGCCGCACCGGCGCGCATCGTCAGGGTGGATCTGCAGGGTCGGCGCGTGGCCGCGGGTCAGCCGCTCGCTGTTGTGCATCCAGCTGTTCAGCGACTGCAGCCGGCGCCGGCCGAACAGCAGCAACTGCTCGCCGTCGACCGCCGAGGCGCCCGTCCGGCCCAGACGCGCGAACTCGGCGGCCTGGAGCTCCCCCCACAGGCGCGCCTTGCGGTCCGCGTAGTGCACGAGCTCGCGCGTGGCGGGCGCGTCGACGCGCTCGACGAAGCGCACGCCGTGCGGGAGTTCGTCGCGCAGCCGCGCGACGCTGAGACCCGCGGCCCCTAAGGCGTCGCCCCAGCGGCCCGCCCGCAGCAAGGCGTCGGCCGCCTCGATCGGTTGCGGATCCGGGCGGGCGGCGCTGCCCAGCATCGCCAGCGGCGACGGCAGGCCCATCCGCGTCAGGATCTCCGCATAGATGTCGTACTCGTTGCGCGCCTCGCCCTGCGGCGGGAGCACGGCGTCGCTGTACTGCACCCAGGGCCGCGGCGCATTGGCGCCCCAGAGCTCGTTCAGGTCGGGCCGCTCGAGGAAGGTGGTCGACGGCAGAATGTAGTGCGACCAGCGGGTGGTCTCGGTCACGTAGAGGTCGAACGAGACCATCAGCTCCAGCTCGGTCAGCGCCGCCTCCAGCCGGTCGCCGCGCGGATAGGACAGCACCGGATTGCCGGAATCGACAAACAGCGCCCGCACCTGGCCGTCGCCCGGCGTGGTGATCTCGTCGGCCAGCGAGCCGCCCGGCATGATGCCCAGGATCAGCGGCAGACCGCCGATCCGCGAGCGCCGGGTTCCGTACGGGTTGGCGTTGGTCTTGAACAGGTCGACCGGACCCTGGCCGATCACCCAGCCGCCCTGCTGGCCGAGCCGGCCGGTGACCACGTTCAGCGCCTCGACCAGCAGATTGGTCAGGGTCGAGAAACTGCCACGGCCGGTGCCCAGCCGGGTGTAGCAGGCGGCGGTGCGGGCGCCGGCGAACCGGCGGGCCAGATCGCGCGCCGCCGCGAGCTCCACCCCGCAGCGCGCCGCAGCCTCGGCCGCATCGACGGCGCACACCGCCGCGCGCAGCTCCCGCCAGCCGTTGGCCGCGCCGTCCAGCGCCGCCGGGTCGTAGAGACCCTCGTCGAACACCGTGCGCAGCAAGAGCGCCAGCAGCCAGACGTCGCTGTCCGGCCGCACCGGCAGATGCTCGTAGCGGCGGGCGGTCTCCGTCCGGCGCGGGTCGACGACGACGATCCCGCCCCGCGCAGCGATGGCGTCGAGCCGCTGCAGCACCCGCGGCTCTGAAATCAGCGACATGTGCGACACCGCCGGGTTGCCGCCGATGATGATCAGGAAGTCGCAGTCTTCGAGATCGGGGAAGGTGTAGCGGTACGGATTGCCGTAGGTCAGCTCGAGGGCGAGGTTCTTGGCCGCCGTGTCGGCGTGCATCGAGTTGAACCGCTTGCCGCCGCCGAGCGCGCGCAGGAAGCCGTTCATGTAGGCCGGATGCAGGCTGGCGAAGGACGCCGGATTGCCGAGATAGGTCGCGACGCTGTCGCCGCCGTGGCGCGCGACGATCGCCGAGAGCCGCTCAGCGATGTCGTCCAGGGCCTCGTCCCAGCTGACCCGCTCGAACTCCCCGTCCCCGCCGGTCCGGCGCAACGGGTGCAGCACCCGGTCGGGGTCGTGGACCACGTCGAGCATTCGCGCGCCCTTGACGCAGATATGCCCTTCGGAGACCGGATGCGCGCGGTCCGGACCAACCTTGGCGATGCGCCCGTCACGCACCTCGACGCTGAGCCCGCACAGCGCCTCGCACAGGCGGCAGAAGGTGACGTGCTCCCCGTCCTCGCCGGGGCGCAGCCGCGCGGTCGGCGGCGTCGTCGGCGCACTCATCCCTGGCGTCGGGCGATGTCGGCCAGCACCCGCATCGCCTGCTCGTCGGGATCGCTGAGCCGCAGCGTGGTGAAGCCGGCGTCGCGCCAGGCCCCGAAGCGCTCGGCGAGCCGCCCGGCCGGCCCGATCAGCGCGCCCTCGTCGATGTAGTCGTCGGGCACGGCGGCGGCGGCCTCGTCCTTGCGGCCGGCCAGGAACAGCTCCTGGATGCGCTCGGCCGCGGCGCCGAAGCCGCGGGCGACCATCGCGTCCTTGTGGAAATTCTTCTCCTGGGCGCCCATGCCGCCGACGTAAAGGGCGACCTTCGGCTTGGCGGCGTCGAGCGCCGCCTGCACGTCGTCGGTCACCGCCACGCTGACGTTGATGACGACCTCGAAGTCCCGCAGCGTCTTGCCGTCGGTGCGCCGGGCGATCCCCTGCTCCAGCAGTTTCAGGCCCTCCGGCAGCGTGCGCGGCGTCTGGTGCATCGTGATCCAGACGTCGGCGATCTCGCCGGTCAGGCGGATGTTGCCCGGCGTCGAGGTGCCGAGGCCGATCGGGATGTTCGGATTGCCGTGCAGGATGCTCTTCAGCGGCTTGCCCAGCCCGGTCGCGTCCGGGCCGGCGTAAGGCAGGCTGATCTCGACGCCCGCATGGCTCACCGGGCCTTCGCGGCGCCAGATCTTGCGCAGGATCGCGACGTAGTCGCGGATCCGGTCGGCGGGCTTGCCCCAGGGCTGGCCGTACCAGCCCTCGACGATCTGCGGCCCGGAGACGCCCAGGCCGACCAGCACCCGGCCCTCGCCGGCCAGCGCCTCGAGCGTCTGGGCGGTCATGGCGCAGTTGGCCGGCGTGCGAGCCGCCAGCTGGGCGATGCCGGTGGCCAGCCGGATCGTCTGGGTCCGGGCGGCGATGAAGGCGAGCGGGGTGAAGGCGTCGGAGCCGTAGGCCTCGGCGGTCCAGACGCTGTCGAAGCCCAGCTCCTCGGCCAGCCGGATGCGCTCCATCGGCAGCGCCATGCGCGCGCCGCTGTAGGCGGTGTCGAAGCCGAGCTTCATGACGCCGCTCCGCCGGTCGCCCTCGCCTGCATCCAGCATGTTCCACCCCGCCGACGATCAACCGACACGGCGAGCCGCGCCGAGCGATCACTCGACGAAACGCGTCGCCTCTATTGCATTCGTTTTACGCCGCCCGCCGGCGCCCGTCCATTGAAACGGCCCGCTGGGGCGCCGGGAGCGCCCGCGTCGCCGCCGCCATTGGTCAGCGCCGGCGCATAGATCTTGCCGACCTGATCGCGGTGCGCCTGGCAGATTCAGATGCGCGAGAGTTCATATCCGTGGACGAGGTCTCGAGCCTCGATGAAGTCTGGATTCAGCTCCAGAACATGACCGTACTGGTCGAAATAGCTGGCCCGTTCGATCTGCTCGACCAGCTTGCGCAGCGCCTGCATGACCGGGTCGTTGTCGCCTTCAAGTTGGGGATCTTTCGGCCTGTCCACGGCCATCCTCCCTCCATCGCAACGAATTTCAGCGTCCAGCGAAGCAAGGACATAACGCTCGCCTATTTTATCGGTTCACGATCTATCGGCAGAAAAACAAAGGGATAGTCTGAACAGCTGAACCGCGCCAAGACCCTGTCGGTCAGACCGGTCGGAGGGACGGCCTCGCCGGCGTCACGCCATCGCGAAGGCGTTGAGCTTGTTGCCGTCCGGATCGCGGAAATAGGCGGCGTAGAAGCCGTTGGCGCGCACGCCGGGCGGGCCCTCGTCGCTGCCGCCATTGGCCAGCGCCAGCGCATAGATCTTGTCCACCTGCTCGCGGTTCGCCGCGCCGATCGTGGCCATGGTCCCGTTGCCGACGGTCGCCGGTTGGCCATCGAACGGCAGGGTGATGGCGAGGCCGATGCCGACCGCCGGATTGCGCCAGCCAATCGCCTTGCCGGTGTCCATGTAGCGTTCGAGGCCGAGTTCGGCGGCGATCGCATCATAGAACTTCGCCCCGCGGGCAAGGTCATTGGCGCCGAAGCAGACGTTTACGATCATGGCGGTTCCTCCTCGCAGAGTATTGTCGCGTCGGCGTCGTCAGGTCACGCGTTCTGAGCCGCTCGGCCGAGCGGAGCCGCGAACAACGCGCTTGCGGCCCGCCGGCGGCCGCCGTCTGATGGCCGGCCGACACCTGTGGAGGCTCCGATGGCGCAGATTCACCCGGCGATCGCCGCCCAGAAGGTCGCGGTCGTCACCGGCGCGGCGAGCGGCATCGGCCGCGCCACGGCGGTGCGGCTGGCGGAACTCGGCATGCGCGTCGGCCTGGTCGACAGCGAGGCGCCGGCGCTGGCCGAAGCGCTCGCCGCCCTGCCCGGCGGCGGCCATGCGAGCTTCGCCGTGGACGTCAGCGACCGCGCCGCCGTCGAGGCGCTGGCCGCGCAGGTGGCCCGTGAACTAGGCCCGGTCTCGCTGCTGATGAACAACGCCGGCGTCGGCGGCGGCGGCGACGCGCTGTCCAATCCGGACGGCTGGGCGCGGGTGATGGGCGTCAACCTCTTCGGCGTGCTGCACGGCGTCCAGGCCTTCGTGCCGGCGATGGCCGCCAGCGGCGCGCCTGGGCTGGTGATCAACACCGGCTCGAAACAGGGGATCACCCAGCCGCCGGGCGACACCGCCTACAACGCCAGCAAGTCGGCGGTGAAGGCCTTGACCGAAGGGCTGGCGCACACGCTGCGCAACCTGCCCGACTGCCGGGTCTCGGCGCACCTGCTGCTCCCCGGCTTCACCTACACCGGCATGGTCGCCCGCCGCGTCCCGCAGCGGCCGCCCAGCGCCTGGACGCCAGATCAGCTGGTCGAGCGGCTGCTGCAGGGACTGGCCGCCGGCGAGTTCTACATCCTGTGCGAAGACAACGAGACCAGCCGGGCGCAGGACGAGAAGCGGATCCTCTGGTCCGCCCAGGACCTGATCGCGAACCGGCCGGCGCTGTCGCGCTGGCACCCGGACTGGCAGGACGCCTTCACCCGGTTCATGGCCGACGACGCCTGATCGCCGGCGCCAAGCGGGGATCATCAATGCAACGCGCGCTTGGCGTTGCGTGAGGGCTTCCCCTCGCCGGCCTGATCCGCGAGAGTGGCGGCAAGCGGCGACCGACCAACGGCGCCATCACGTCATTTCGGGGAGGCGGCGCCTTGGTCGCGGCTCAAACAGTCCAACGCTACGTCCCGGCCCTGCCGCTGAGCGTCGGCCAGCGCAACTGGATGCTGTTCGTCCTGACGCTGGTCGGGGTCTGCAGCTCCACCGACCGGGCGATCATCACCACCGTCCTCGAGCCGGTGAAACTGGAGTTCGGCCTCAGCGACGGCCAGCTCGGCCTGCTGTCGGGCCTGGCCTTCGCCAGCACCTACACCCTGGTGATCCTGCCGGCGGGCGCGCTCGCCGACCGGGTCAACCGGCGCAAGCTGATCGCCGCCGCGCTCGCCGCCTGGAGCCTGCTGACCTTGCTGTGCGGGGCGGCGCAGAACTTCGTCCAGCTGCTGGCGGCGCGGATGGGCGTCGGCGCGGGCGAGGCCGGCGGGCATGCGGCCACGCTGTCGTCGGTGGGCGACCTGTTCCCGCCGGAGCGGCGGGCGACGGCGATCTCGATCTATTACCTGAACGCGCCGGCAGCGGCGCTGCTGGCCGGCGCGGTCGGCGGGCTGGTGACCGCCGCCCACGGCTGGCGCGCGGCCATGGTGGCCGCGGCCCTGCCCGGCCTGCTGCTGAGCCTTGTGCTGCTGTTCTGCCGCGACATTCCCCGCGAAGGCAGCGAGCACGCAAAGACCGCCGCGGACGCCGCGGCGCCGAGCTTCGGCGAGGCGCTGCGCTTCGTCGGCCGCCAACGGGCGCTGATCCACCTGATCATCGGCGTGGCGCTGGTCACCACGATCATCTCCGGCCAGGGGGCGTTCAGCTACGCCTTCTTCATGCGCGAGCACGGGATGAGCCTGCGGACCCTGGGTCCGCTGCTCGGCATCTCCTCTGCGGCCATCCTGACCGTCGTCCTGCTCTCGAGCGGGATGCTCGCCGACCGGCTGGCCAAGCGCGACCCCGGCCTGCGGCTGTGGCTGATCGTGGCGGTGCTGCTGGTCGCCACCCCGGCGGTGATGCTCTCCTACCTGCTGCCGCAGCCCTATGCGCTGGCGCTCTATCTGGTGCACGTGCTGGTCACCGGCGTCTGGCAGGGGCCGGCCTTCGCCACCGCCCAGAACCTCGCGCCGCCGCAGATGCGCGCGACCCTGGCGTCGATCATGCTGCTGGTGAACGGCCTGGTCGGCGTGGGCCTCGGGCCGGTGCTGACCGGCTTCGTCAGCGACGCCTGGTCGGCGCAGTTCGGCGGCGGCGGCCTGCGCGCCGCCCTCATCCTGACCACGGCGCTGGGCTTCTGGGCCGCCCTGCACTTCTGGCTGGCGACCCGGACCCTGAAGGCGGACCTCGCCCGCGTCCAGGGCCCGGTCTAGCGGACCCTACGCCGCGCCGGCCATGCCGGCGACGGCCCCGCCGTCGACCAGGACGTCGGTCCCGGTGACGAAGCTCGTCGCCGGCGAGCAGAGGAAGGCGGCGATCGCCGCGACCTCTTCCGGCAGGGCCGGACGCTTCAGCCCCGAGCGCTCGACCAGCGCCTGCATGATCGGCTGCTCGGCCATCTCTTGCCGCCCCATCGGCGTGTCGATGACGCCGGGCGAGATCGAGACGATCCGCGCGCCGCGTTGGCCGAACGCCCCCGCTTCGCGCTGGACCAGCAGTTGCACGCCGCGCTTGGAGACGCTGTAGGCCATCCCGGAGTTCGGCGAGCAGGCCAGCAGCGCCGCGACCGCCTCCGGCGTGGTGGCCTTCGACAGCGGCTCGTCGAACATCGTGCCGACCTGGTGCGCCGCCATCGAGGCGAACAGCACCGCCGCGGCGCCCTCGGCCATCCGCGGGCGGACCGCGTCGACCAGCCGCATCGTCGCCGCGAGGTTCACCTCCAGGATGCGGGCCGGCTCGGCCATGGTCGGCGACAGGCCGGCGCAGTGGATGAGGGCTGCGATCGGCTGGTCGCCCAGCGCCGCGACCAGCTGGCCGGGAAAGCCCGGGTCGGCGATGTCGCCGGCCAGGGTGTCGATCCGCCCCTCGAGCCGCCCGGCGGATTCGGCGAGCCGGTCAGCGTTGAGGTCGCAGAGCAGCAGCCGCCGCCCAGCCCCGCTCATTAGCTGGGCGGCCGCCGCCCCCATGCCCGAGGCCGCGCCGGTGACAATGGTCACGCCCACGCTCAGCGGATCTGCCTGCGCCATGATTTCCTCCCAGGTTTTGGCGGCCTTTTCGGAGGCCGGTTGTCGACGACAGTGAGCGAGGGACTTGCGCCTTACGATGCCGGCGGCGCCCAGCCGAGCACGGCCTTGGTCTCCAGGAACTCATGGAAGGCGTAGTCGCCCCACTCCCGGCCGTTGCCGCTCATCTTGTAGCCGCCGAACGGCGCGTTGGAGTCGAAGGCGCCGTTGATCGACACCTGGCCGGCGCGCAGTTCGCCCGCCACCCGCCGCGCGGCGTCCAGGTCGGCGGCCTGCACATAGGCGGCCAGGCCATACTCGGTGTCGTTGGCGATCTCGATCGCCTGGTCGAGGCTGTCGTAGCCGAGGATCGCCAGCACCGGGCCGAAGATCTCCTGGCGGGAGATGGTCATTTCGTTGGTCACGTCGGCGAACACCGTCGGCTTCACATAGAAGCCGCGCTCCAGCCCCTCCGGCCGGCCGGGGCCGCCGGTGACCAGGGTCGCGCCTTCGTCGATCCCCGCTTGGATCAAGCCCTGGATCTTGTCGAACTGCGGCGCCGAGACCACCGGGCCCATGCGATGGTTGCCGTTCGGATCACCGACCGTCAGCTCCTCGGCCGCCTGCTTGGCGATCGCCGCGGCCTCGGCCATCCGCGCCTGCGGCACCAGCATGCGGGTCGGCGCGCTGCAGGTCTGGCCGGAATTGGTCATCACCGAGCCGACGCCGCGGCTGACGCCGGCGGCGAAGGCGGCGTCGTCGAGGACGATGTTCGGGCTCTTGCCGCCCAGTTCTTGGTGAACGCGCTTGACCGTCGGCGCGGCGTTGCGGGCGACCTCGATGCCGGCCCGGGTCGAGCCGGTGAAGGAGATCATGTCGACGCCCGGGTGGCTGGACAGCGCCACGCCGACGCCCGGGCCGTCGCCGTGCACCAGGTTGAAGACGCCGGCCGGCACGCCCGCCGCCTGCATGATCTCGGCGAAGATCTGGCCGGAGAACGGGGCCACCTCTGACGGCTTCAGCACCATGGTGCAGCCGGTGGCGATCGCCGGCGCGACCTTGGTGGCGATCTGGTTCAGCGGCCAGTTCCACGGGGTGATGAAGCCGCAGACGCCGATCGGCTCCTTGACGATACGGGTCGCGCCGCGGTCCTCGGCGAACGGGAAGGCCTTCAGCGCCTCGGCGGCGGCCAGGATGTGGCCGAGGCCGATCGGAACCTGGGCGCGCTGGGCCAGCGAGGCGGGTGCGCCCATCTCCTCGGTGATCGCCGCGGCCAGGTCGCCGAACCGCTTCTGGTACTCGGCGGCGATGCGCTGCAGCAGGTCGATCCGCTCCTCGCGCGAGGTCCTGGAGAAGCCGACGAACGCCTTGCGCGCGGCGCGCACCGCCTTGTCGACGTCCGCCGCGGCGCCCAGCGCGATGTGGCCGCACGCCTGCTCGGTCGCCGGGTTGATCACCGCATGCGAGCGCAGCTCGACGGGATCGACCCATTGGCCGTCGATCAGGAACTTCAGGTATTCACGCATGGCGGTCTCCGAGTGTCCGTAGCGAGGATGCGCAGCGGCGCTCCGCGCGCTCAAGTCGAATAGGCGGCGAGCCCGTCGAGGCATTCGATCGCCTCGCCGCGGACCCACAGGGGGTTCACTTCCAGCGCGGCGAGCTCCGGGCCGAGCGCCAGGGCGGCGTCGCCGATGGCCACGATCACCTCGGCCAGCCGCGCGAGATCCGCCGGCGGCGCGCCGCGGAAGCCTTGCAGCAGCCGGGCGCCCTTGAGCGCCTGCAGCATGGCCTGGGCCTCGGCGGCGCTGACCGGCAGCAGCCGCACCTGGGTGTCCTGCAGCACCTCGGTGAGCACCCCGCCCAGGCCGACGACGATGGCCGGCCCCCATTGCGGGTCGCGCGCCACGCCGACGATCAGCTCGACGCCGGGCTCGCGCATCGGCGAGACGAGGGCGCCGTCGATGCGGGCGGTTGGCGCATAGGCCCGGGCGGCGCTGACGATTTCCGCGAACACCACGGCGGCCTGGGCCGCGCCGACGACGTTCAGCCGGACGCCGCCAGCCTCGGTTTTGTGGACGATGTCCGCAGAGGCGACCTTGAGCACGACCGGTCCGCCGAACCGTTCGGCGGCGGCGGCGGCGGCCTCGGCGTCGCGCGCCAGCACGGCGGGGATGACCGGCGCGCCGAAGGCCGAAAGATGTTCCAGCACCTGCCGCTCGCTGCGGGGTCGCGCCTCGACGCGCGTGGCCGGCGCCGGCGGCGGCGCGCTGGCCAGCACGCCCTCCGACCAGCGCTGCAGATGGGCGAGCGCGCGGACGCCGAAGTCGAGGTCCGGCAGGACGATGTCGAGGCCGATCTCCTGGAAGAGCTCGCGCTGTAGTTCGCTCTGGTCCTGCACCGAGAGGCCGCAGACCACGGCCGGCTGGCCGCCGATCCGGCAGCCTTCGACGACCGCCTCCAGCCCGGCGCGCAGCGCGGCGACCTCAGTCGGCGTGTTGGGCGTCGCCGTGGCGGTGACGATCAGGCCGAGGCCGGGATCCTCGGTCAGCACCGGAAGGGTCCTGGTCCACAGCGTCGGGTCCTGGATCGCCACGCCGGTGACGTCGAGCGGATTGAGCGTCGCGGCGAACTCCGGCAGCACCTCGCGCAGCCGCGCCTGGGTCGGCTCGGCGAACGGCGGCATCGCCAGCCCGTGGAGCTCGGCGAGATCCGCATAGAGGCCGCAGGCCCCGCCGGAGATCGACGCCATGCCGACGCGCGGCGGATTGATCGGGCCGACCTTCTCCAGGAAGCTGGCGGTCAGGATCAGCTCTTCGAGCGAGTTGGTGCGCAGCACCCCGTAGCAGCGGCACATGGCGTCGAAGATCCTGTCGTCGCCGACCAGGGATCCGGTGTGCGCCTGGGCCACCGCGGCCGAGACTGGACTGCGGCCGAGCTTGAGGATGGTGATCGGCTTGGCCGCCGCGCGCGCCCGCGCCGCCGCGGCGATGAAGCGGTTGGGATCCTGGATCGACTCGACATAGAGCGCGATCGCCCCGGTCGCCGGGTCGTCGACCAGGTACTCCAGCACGTCGGCGACGCCCAGCTGCGCCTCATTGCCGGTCGCGCCCATGAAGCTGAGGCCGATCCCCTGGGCGTGGGCGAACTTGCCGAACTCGGCGGCTAGCGCGCCGGACTGCGAGAGGATCGCCAGCCGTCCCGGGATCACCGGCAGCCGGGTCGGGATCGAGGTGCAGACGCAGCGGTCGGCGATGTTGGCGAACCCCAACGAGTTCGGTCCGAGCATCAGCACGCCGGCCGCCTCCGCCGCGGCCAGCAGCTCGGCCTGCAGGCACGCGCCCTCCTCGCCGGCCTCGGCGAAGCCTGAGGACAGCACGACGGCGTGGCGGATGCCGGCGGCCCCAGTCAGGCGGATCGCCTCGGCTGCGGCCGCTGCGGGGACGTAGATGTAGGCCATGTCGACCGTCGCCGGGATGTCCGCCAGGCTGGTGAAGCCCGGCAGGCCGTGGGCCGGCGCGCCGCTGCGGTTGACCGCGAACAGCTCGCCTTCGTGGCCGTAGGCGGCGAACCGGCTGAAGATCATCCGGCTCCAGGCGGACTTGTCCGAGGCCCCGACGAGCGCGATGTTGCGCGGCTGGAAGAAGCCGCCGAGGCCGTCGCCGCGCGTGTTCATCGACGTTCGCTCCCTCCGCCCGCTCGATCTTATCTATTTAAACGGCAAGCCATCATTGCAATACTGGGCTTGCCCGGCGCAGGCAATGCCGGGCGCGCGCGAACCAAGAGCCAGGAGGAGCCCGGATGAGCCAGGCCGCAGCCACCGAAGTCGTGCGCTACGCGATGGTCGACGACCACGTGGCGCTCATCACCCTCGACCGCCCGGAGAAGCGCAACGCGGTCAACGCCGCGCTGGCCAATCAGATGGACGCCTGCGTCAAGCGGGCCGAGGCCGATCCGGACGTCCGCGCGGTGATCCTGACCTCGTCGAACGACGCCGCCTTCTGCGCCGGCGCCGACCTGGCCGAGGTGGCGGCGAACGGCGGCCAGAACCTCTACACCCCCGACGGCGGCTTCGGCGGCTTCGTCAGCGCGCCGCGGCGCAAGGCCTGGATCGCAGCGGCCAAGGGCGCGGTGCTGGCCGGCGGCATGGAGTTCTGCCTCGCCTGCGACATGATCGTCGCCGCCGACGACAGCCGCTTCGGCCTGCCGGAGGTGAAGCGCTCGCTGGTGGCGGCCGAAGGCGGGGTCACCCGCCTGATGAAGGCGATCCCCCGCGCGCTCGCCCTGGAGCTGATCGCCACCGGCGATCCGATCGACGCGCGGCGGGCCTATGAGATCGGCCTCGTCAACCGCGTGGTCCCGCGCGAACAAGTCCTGGAGACGGCCGTCGCCCTGGCGCGGGCGATCGCCGCCAACGCGCCGCTGGCGGTCTGCGAAGCGCTCGGCGTCGCCCGGGAGGCGTCGATCCTCAGCGACGCGGACGCCCGCCAGCGAGCCAACGCGGCGATGGACCGCCTGCGCGGCACCGAGGACTTCCAGGAAGGCCCGCGCGCCTTCCTGGAGAAGCGGCCGCCAGTCTGGCAGGGCGGCTGAACCTGCGCGTCGCCTGGGGTCGCCGACGACGCGCCGATCAGGCCGTGGGCTGATCGTCCGCTTCGCCGGCTTCGGCAATGCACCGGACGAACGCGCCGATATGAACCGAGGTCGATCCGGCCGCCCAGGCGACGACGGTCTGCGAACTGAAGTGATCGGACACGCCTTCCACCGACAGAAACTGCACCCGAAGCTCCGGGTCGTGATGCGGCAGGGAAAAGTTCGCAAAACTCGCGCCCAGGCCGCAGGCCAGCATCATCTTGCCGGTCAACGCGTCCTCCGCGTGGGCGACGACCTGCGGCTCGAAACCGGCCCCGCGGCAGAGTTCGACCTGCAACTGATACATGTCGGGCGCCACGTCGGGATGCGGCATCAGCCAGGGGCGGTCGCGCAGTTCCTCCAGCCGGATGCTGGGCGCGTTCAGGTTCCAGGCGCTGGGAACCGCGACCACGAGCGGATCGCAAGCGATCACGCGCCAATCGATCCCTTCGGCGTCGGTTCGGAACAGCCGCATCAGGCCGATGTCGATCTCCGAGGCGCGCAGCATCGCGGCCTGCCGGTTGCGCATCACCGCCACGATCTGCACCTCGACGTCAGGCCAGGCTGAGCGGAATGCCGCGAAGCCGCGTGCGATGCGGGAGGTCTCGGCATCCGCCGAAGCGCAGACCCCGATCCTCAACCGGGCGCGGTCGCCTGCGCCGATCCGGCGGGCGTTGTCGGTCGCGACCGCCAGCCGGTCCACGATGGCCAGCGCCTCCTCCAGGAAGGCGGTTCCGGCCGGTGTGAGCTTCACCTGCCGGGTGGTGCGCTCGAACAGCAGTGCGCCGACCTGCTCCTCGAGCCGCTTGATGGAGCGGCTGACGACGGATTGGCTGGCGTGAACCTCCGCCGCGGCTTTCGTGAAGCTGCCGGTCGTCGCCACGGCGACGAAATGGTTCAGGAGCGACAGCTCAGGCATCGCAGCTCAACGATCTATGTGATTGGCGCAACAATTATGGCCTAACTAGCATTAGACCTCGCAACAGTCTCCCGCCACATTCGGACCGCCCGCACGTCAGACGCGGGACGATCCAGGGAGGCGTGGATGAGTGACGGCGTTTCGGTCACCTTCGATCTTCGGCTGCGGCCCGAGGCGGCGGCCGGATTCATCGGCGCAGGCGAGGCGGTGCTGCAGGGGACCGTGGGGTATCCCGGCCTTCAGCAGCTCCGCATCGTCCAACACAAGGACGACCCCTTGCGGGTCCGCTTCCTCGAGCGCTGGGACAGCGAGGACGCCTACAGGGCCTACATCGCCTGGCGGACAGAGACCGGCGCCGTCGAGGCCTTCCAGCAGGTGGCGGCGGAGACGCAAACCAACCTGTGGCCCAACCTGATCGTCGAGAAGCATAGCCAGGAGCCGATCCCCGAGACCGAAGGGGTCTCGATCACCTTTGAGCTCGACCTGAAGCCGGAGATGGTCGGGCCGTTCATGGGCTCGACGGCGATGTTCGAGACGGTCGCCACCTTCCCGGGATTCCGCCGCATCCGCCTCGTCCAGCACCGCGACGACCCGACTCGCATGCTCTTCATCGAGCGCTGGGACAGCGAAGCCGCCTACCGCGGCTACCTCGACTGGCAGACCGAGCGCGGCGGGATGGATGGCATGCGCCAGATCTCCACCCGGATGCAGATCGACGTCTGGCCGACCCTGCTCGCGCACGCCTGAAGAGAGTTCGAGATGAAGACGCTGACCGCATTCGCCGGCGCGCTGGCCGTCCTCGCCGCCGACGCGGGCTCGGGCTCGGCCGCACCCGCCGTCAATTCGCCGGCCCAGGCGGCCTGGTTACGCTATCAGGAAACCTTGCGGCTGAATCGGGAGCGGTTCCTCGCCAGCGAGTTCGTCAGCGACCCGCAGCTTCGCGCCCAGGGCCTCTATTTCCTGCAAAGCCAGGAGGTTTCAGCCTTCAACACCTATGTGGCGCCGCGCCAGCAGTATCCCGCGCTCTATGTGCAATCGATGTTCATGCCGCTGGAACTGTCCTGGGGGATGCCCAATCCCGACTTCCTGAACCACAACGGCTTCATCGACGGGCGTCACACCTACCGGATCTACGGCAACCGGCGCGGCAACGAGTGGGCGACGATCCAGGTGTTCCGCGGCTTCTGGGGCGACGAGGTCCAGGGCAACCAGGGCAACATCGACTTCGACGACGTACCGACGAACCCGGACGGCAGCTTCGAGATCTTCCTCGGGCCCAATCCCCCCGCTGACCCCAAGGGCAAGTATTGGTTCAAGCTCGACCCCGAGGTCCGCAACGCCATGCTGGCGATGCGCGAGACCGCCTACGACTGGACTAGGGAAGAGCCGATGGAGGTCCACATCGAGGTCCTCGATCGCGATCCGGGCGCGCCGATCTACTTCGATGAGGCCGAACTCGCCGCGCGCATCGACAAGGCCACCAAGTGGTCCGTCGCCAGCTTCGAATTCGCCATGCAGGGCGCCAAGCGACTGCTGGGCGAACGCAACGTCTTCGTCGAGAATCCGGACGGCCGGGCCCAGGGCGGCAACCCGCTGGGGCACTGGATCACCATGCTCTACGACCTGAAGCCGGACGAGGCGCTGATCGTTGAAATGCCCGTCGTCCCGGCGCGCTACTGGGGCTTCCAGCTCGGCAGCGTCTGGGGCCAGACAACCGACTACAGCTACCACCAGAGCTCGATCAACGGGAAGCAGGCGCACGTCGACGGCGACGGCCGCTTCCGCGCGGTGCTCGCGCTCAAGGACCCCGGCGTGCCCAACTGGCTCGACCCCGCAGGGCTGCCGATCGGGACCTGCCTGCTGCGCTTCTACAAGGCGGACGAGACGGTCACGCCGACCGTCATCAAGGTTCCGCTCGCCGAGGTGCGGCAGCATCTGCCGAAAGACACCCCGGTCGTCACGCCCGAGGCGCGCGGCGCCGCCCTCGACGCTCGCCGCCGCGCTTCTCTGCGCCGCTACGGTCAGTGACCGCGCGCCCTGTACGGAGTTCAATCAATGTCATCGCAAATCGCCGCCGCGCCGCCCGGCGCAGGCGACCTCGCGTCCGTCTACGCCGCCGCCCTTCGGCCCTACACCGGCCCGCTCGCCGCACTCACGATCATGGCGGAGGCCGAGCAGGCGACCGGCCTTTCCAACTGGGGCGGCGAGCGGTGGGACGAATTTGGCTTCCGCCGCAGACTCGAAGTGCTGTGTCGCGCCCTGGAGACCGAGGCCAATCTGACGCCCACCGGGCGCTCGCGGGCGCATGGGCGGGTGCTCGCCTTGCTGATCTCGCGCTTGCGGGTCCTTCAGCACCGTCGAGGCTGGACTGTGGAGCCGCAGATCCGCGCGCCGCTTGTGGGCACCGGCTTGCCGCGCTCCGGCACCAGCTTCCTCCAGGCGCTGCTCGCCCAGGATCCAGACACCCTCGTGCCGATCACCGGCCACGCCATGGTCCCGGTCCCGCCGCCGGGCGAACTCGCCGACGAGACCGAGCGCATGGCGCTGGTCGATCGGATGCTGAGGTTCCAGGGCCTGGACGCGCCGGAGGTGAACGCGATCCACCCCTTTGCGCCCGAGGCGGAGGACGAGGATGTGCTCTTCCAGGAAGCCGCCTGTGGCTCGCTGATCCAGGCCTTCTTCAACGTCCCAAGCTTCGCGGCTCTGCTCCCCGAGAGCGCGCCGGAGTTCTACGCCTGGCAGAAGGGCATGATGCAGCTCGTCCAGGGCGAACGGTCCGAGAAGCGCTGGGTGCTCAAGGCTCCCGAGTACATGAGCCACCTTGAGACGCTGACCGCGACCTATCCGGGCTCGATGATCTTCGTAAACCACCGGGACCCCGCCAAAGTCGTCGCCTCGATCGCCAGCCTCTATGTCACCTTCCAGGGCCTGAACTCGACCGGCGCAGTGGATCCGAAGCATCTCGGCCCGCCAATGCTCGCCGGCCAGATGGCGTCGGTCGCGGCGATGAGCGCCTGGCGCGCCGCCAACCCGCAGGCTGCGGTCGTCGACGTGCACTACCAGGAGCTCGTCGCCGACCCGATCGGCCAGGTCGAGCGCCTCTACGCCGCCTTCGGCCTCGATCTGACCGCCAAGGCGAGGATGCGGATGGAAGCATTCCTCAAGGTCAACCGGCATGGCCAGAGCCAGGCGGGCGTCAAGCATCGCTACCAACTCGAAGACTTCGGCCTGACCGAGGATTTGGTCGAGGCGGCCTGCGCGGCCTACCTAGACCAGTACGGCGTCAGCCGGGAGCGCGCGACATAGGATCACCTGCGGGGCGCCGAGGCCCCCAGCACGGCCCGCGCGCCTTCCTCGAAAAGCGGCCTGGCAGGGCCGCTGAGGTCAAGGCGGAGCCGTTCTCAGCCGGGGTCGGGGCGGGACACCGCGACCGAAGGCATGACTGGGACGCTGGCTTATCCTTGCCGATGAGCCCATGGTGACGGACGACGCCGTCGGGCGTGTGCCGTCGCCAAGACGGTCGATCAATCTCGACGCGGCGCCGCCGAGATCCCGTCATGTCAATCCTCACCGCTCGCTGCGGTCGCCTTCTCAGCCGGGAGGGCCGCGCTTGAGCCTCATCGCCCGCAGCCGCGCCAAGACCTGCACCTTTCGCACCGGCCAGAGCTCGGACGACGTCTGGTTTGTCACTAAGGACCACGCCTACTACGGCGATTACTTGACCCGTGGACAGGCGCTCGCCGCCGCCCGGCTGGGAGCCGCGGCGATGGAAGCCCAAGGCGCCTCGGCCCAGGTGCTGGAGGTCCCCGGCGACGTGCCGTCGGCTTCTCTGACACCCCGTGCGCGGCCCTGACGCGAATACGCTCGGCGACGGCCGCTTAGGCCTGTTTCATCGTCCTGAAGGACCCTTTCATGCGTACCTACAATCCCCGCGAACAACAGCCGGTCCGCCGCGATCTTTCCGACTCGCGGTCGTCCGTCGGCGCCACACAGCAACCCCGCAAGCCGATCCTCAATGATAGCCGCAGCACAGGCGCGTCCCGGCGGCCGGCGTAGCGCACGTTGGAAACTCCCGCCGAGGTCAGAGAGCGCTGGCGCTATCTGCGCGATCTGCTCATCGAGCAGCTGAGCCGTTTCGAGAGTGGCGCGCTGCACATCCACTCGAACACCGAGAATGTGAGCGTCGCTGCGATCAAGACGCTCAAAGAGAACATTGCCGACTTTGACGATCAGATCTCGCGCAGCGAGGCGCGCGAAACCTGACCTCTGTCGGCGCTAACCCGACCCGTCGACGGTCTGCGGTTAGTGGATACCGCAGGTGGGCGGGAGCACTCCCATTCGAGCCGTGCCCCCGCCCGCCATCCCCGCGCCATCTCTGGCGCGGGGTCGTTCGTTTGGCCTAGCGGCTGCTGTACCGCCCGTTGCGGTGATCACGCACATCCTCGCGGATGCTCGAGTCCAGGCGGTCCAACCGTGCATTGATCGTCACCTGGGCCCGCGGGCCGAGAACGCCCTGCCGGTTCCTCAGGGAGCGTTCGTCACGCTTGATAGACGCCAGGGTGCGCATGGCCTGCTGGCCTTCCGCCGGGGTCAGCCGGCCGGTTTCCATGGCGCGATCGATGCGCTGGGCGAGGTCCGCCTGCCGCTCGTCGATGCTGCGGACTCCACGAGAGCCGGAGTAGTCGGCGCGCTGCGGGTGTCGTCCATCCGTGGAGATCCAGCGGCCGCGAGCGTCGTAGTAGCCGATCGCCTCGCCGCGGACCCAGCGGCCGTTGTCGTAGTAGCCCGGTTGTGGGTCGGCCACCCACACGCCGGCGGCGTCGCGCCGGCCGCTCGCCTGGCCGGCGATCCACTGGCCGTCGGCGTTGTAGCGGCCGATTGCAGCGCCCGCGACCCACCGGCCCGACCTGTCGTAGTAGCCGGGCGCCGCGGCGGCGACCCAGCGCCCGTCGTTTGTGTAATAGCCGCTGGCCGACGCCGGAACCCACAGGCCCCTGGCGTCGTGATAGCCGGCGGCCGACGCATCCTGGCTGGCCTGGACCCATCGGCCGTCGCGATCGTAGTGGCCCCGAGGGGCGCCTTCGACCCAGACGCCGTTGCGGTCGAAGTAGCCGGCGGCCGCGGTGTTGCCGGCGACAGCGTTCGCATGCCAGGCGCCGTTGTTGTCGTAGTAGCCGTAGGCGCGGGTACAGTCCGCCTGACCCTTGGTGAGCTGGTTGCCGAGCAGCGCGCCGGCGACGCCGCCGATGACGGCCCCCTCGGTTCGATCGCCACGGCCCGCGACGGCGCTGCCCGCGAGCGCGCCGAGCCCCGCGCCAGCGATTGTGCCGGCCACCCGGTTGTTCTGCCGTTGTTCGCAGGTCTGCTGCGCGAAGGCCGCAGTGGGAAGCAAGGCCGCGGCGCAGACGCCGGCGACCAGGGTTTGAATTCGCATTTTTGGAAAAGCTCCTTGGGGCGAGGCGTACTCGTCCCTACACCTTCAATATAAGATGCCTGATCACTGCTCAAGACAAACTGGAATATTTCGCCCTCGCCCCCACAATCGCAGCTAAATATAAGCAACTCCAACTTTCGAAAAACGCGAGATTTTGACGAAAAAGAACTGAAATAAAACTTCAAGACAATTGCATTTTCTGGCGCGGGCCGGCCCATCTGAAGCCCCATGAACACGCTGCACCAGGCGCCTTAATTGCCGTCCGACGGTGCGGGTCTGAGGGCGTCAGCCAGGTCAGCGGACGCGCCGAAGCACGGCGGAAGCTCCGCTACGAGTCGGCAGCGGACCTCAGTTCAAGCGCGGAAAGCGGACACTCGCAGGGTGCGGACCCGGGCCGGGAAGCGATCGACCTGTTGCGGAGACCCGATCGGGGCGCCGCTCCGCTCCTGGCTGGTCTTGGCTCCGAAGGGACCCGCCTTAGGAGTTCCCGACCTTCGAGCCGCCCGGCGGCGGGTCGAGATCCAGGTCCGCCAGTTCCCGCGGCAGCGGCGAGAAGGCCGGCGGGCGGCGGTCGCGCCAACTGGTGACCCCTTCGGCGAAGTCGGCCGAGGCGAAGGCCTCCTCGAGCAGGGCGATCGCCCGGCCGTAGGCCGACGGCAGGTCGCTGGTCAGGTCGGTGTAGAGCTGGCCTTTGATCGTCCGCATCGCGCGGGGCGAGCACTGACTGGCCATGATCCGCGCATAGGCCAGCGCCTCGGCCTCCAGGTCGGCGTCGGCGAACACCTGGCTGACCAGGCCGATCCGCAGCGCCTCGGGGGCCCGCACGACGCGGCCTGACAGCAGCAGGTCGGTGGCGCAGCCGACGCCGACGATCCGCGGCAACAGCCAGCTCATGCCCATCTCGGCGCTGACGCCGCGGCGGACATAGGCGGTCGACAGCTTGGCGTTCTCGGCGGCGAAGCGGATGTCGCAGGTCAGCGCGGCCTGCAGGCCGAGGCCGAAGCAGGGACCGGCGATCGCGGCGATGATCGGCTTGCCGATGGTCAGCGGCCGCCAGAAGGCCGGCGTGGCGGCCACACTCTGCTGGCCCGTCGCGGCGATGCCGCTCAGCACCTCCTGGTCGCCGCCGACGCAGAAGGCGCCGCCGGCCCCGGAGACGACGATGACCCGGGCCCGTTCGTCGCGCGCCAGCGCCTCCAGCGCTTCGAAGTAGGCCCGCCCGAGCGCCTGGTTCCAGGCGTTCTGGCGCTCCGGCCGGTTCAGGATGATCCGGGCGACGCCGTCCTCGACGCTGACCAGCAGCGGCGCGTCGGACGCGGGGGAAAGCGAGGACGGGCTCATCCGACGACCTCCAGGCCGAGCACGCGCGCGGCGTTGTCGCGCAGGAATTTCGGCCACACCTCGGGCTTGAACGGCACGTCGTCCATTTCGCGGAAGGTGCGCTCCAGTTCGATGCCGTAGGGGAAGTAGCCGCCGTAGATCACCTTGTCGGCTCCGCGGGTGTTGGCGAAATCGATGATCTCCTTCGACCAGTACTTCGGCGCGATCGCCGTCGTGGAATAGTAGAGGTTGGGCCACTTCAGCAGCAGCTTCACCGCCAGGTCGACCCAGGGCTCGCCGCCGTGGCGCATGACGATCTTCAGCTCGGGGAAGTCGTAGCAGACCTCGTCGAGGTGGCCGACGTACTGGGCCATCATCGGCACTCGCGGGCCCGGCACGCCGGTGGTGGTGAACAGCGGCAGGCCGAGCTCGGCGCACTTGGCGTAGACCGGGTACCAGTGCTTGTCGTTGATCGGCAGTTGCGGCTTCACCCCGGCCGGGAAGATCGAGACGCCGCGCACGCCGTATTCCTCGACGCTGCGCTGAATGCGCCGGACGCTCTCCATCAGGCCTTCGTTGGCGTCGATCGACACCACCGGGACAAAGCGGTCCGGGTGACGGCGCAGCGCCTCGGGCGTGCGCTCGTCGATCAGGCTGACCACGCCGAGGCGCACGCCCTGGCGGTCCATCTCCGCCACGGTGTCGTCGATCGCTGCATAGCGGTCAGCCTCCGCCGACAGCTCGTCGGGGATCTCCTTGAACATGTACTCGGCGGGGTGGCGCACGCCCTGGTCCTTCGCCGCCGCCACATGGGCCACCTGCCGCACGTCGCGGAAGCCGATCAGGGTGTCGATGACCCCGATGTCCCTGGGTCTGGCCATGCCGTCCTCCCTCGCCGCCCTGCCGGCGGCCTTGTTTCTGTGGATGCCGCGGGTCAGCCGGCGCTGGGCCGCGCCGCGCTGCGCCAGGCCTCGCGATTGGCCTCGAGCGTCGCGGCCGCCTTCTCGTAGAAGGCCTCGTTCTTCGCCAGGTTCTTGAAGTCGAAGTGGGTGGCGTGACGGAACTCCAGCACCTCCACCCCGTCGGGCCCGGGCTTGTAGGCGTAGGCCGACCCGGCCGGCAGGAAGAAGGAGTCCCGCGGGCCCAAGGTCTCGGTCCCGAACTCCAGCGAGCCGGCGATGATGTAGTAGAGGCAGTCCGCGTCGTGGCTGTGCAGCGGCAGCGGATAGTCCTTCTTGAACCAGACGTAGGTCAGGCTGAAGCCGGGCATGTTGACCAGCACCTTCAGCTCGTCGCCTTCCAGGAAGCCGGCGGCGATCAGCTTGTCCATGCCAGCGCGCTGCATCGGGGTGACGGGGGCCACCGTCATGCAGGCGGCCTCCATCAGGCTGGGCGCTTCGGCGCCGCGGAAGATCTGGATCTTGTCCTGGCTCATCGTGCTCTTCCCATTCCTTCCAGACGTCAGTCTGCGGCTTCGAGCGCGGCGTCGGCGAGCCGCGCGACCTCGGCCATGTCCGGCGTGGCGCAGGCCGCAACGTACTCCCGCCGCAGCCGCCCGCAGAGGTCGGCCACGCTCGGAACGTCGTCGATCAGGTCGATCGCCTGGCCGGCGCTCCAGAAGTCGCGCCACGGCCGCGCGTTCTCCGGCAGGTGGTCGTAGGTGAACGGCCGGCCGGGCGGCGGCAGGTTATCGGGGTCGAGGCCGACCCGGCGCAGCGACTGCAGGATCCAGCTGGCCGGCGCGCCGCCCACGGCGTCGGTGTAGCGCAGGCCGCGCGAGCTCTCGGCCACCAGCAGGTCCTTGTAGGCGGCGTCGACCGCGGCCTCCCGGGTGGCGATGAACCGGGTGCCGAGATAGGCGAGATCCGCCCCCAGCACCTCGGCGGCGCGGATCGCCGCGCCGTTGCCGATCGCCCCGGCCATCAGGATGGTCCCGTCGAATATCGCCCGGACCTTGGGGATCAGCGTCAGGTGGCTGATCGCGCCGGCGTGGCCGCCGCCGCCCGCGCCGATGCAGGTGAGGCCGTCGGCCCCGGCGGCGATCGCCTTCTCGGCGAACCGCAGGTTGACGACGTCGTGGAACACCTGGCCGCCGATGTCGTGCACCCGAGCGATCAACTCGGTTGGATCGCCCGCCGCCGAGATGATCAGGTCGACGCCATGCCGCCGACAGACCGCGAGGCTTCGTGCCAGCTCGTCGTCGGCCAGCCGGGTCGGCAGGTTGACCGCGAGCGGGCCGATCCGCGCACCCGGGCGCGCTGCGGCGAAGGCGTCGAGGTCGCGGCGGATCTCGCCCAGCCAGCCGTCGAATTCCTCGAGGCTGCGAGCGTTCTGGCGCGGAATCGCCCCGATCAGCCCGGCCTTGCAGGCCTCGCGCACCAGGGCCGGCCCGCTGACCAGGAACATCGGCGCACAGACCGCCGGCAGGGTCAGGCGCGCACGGATCGCGGGGTCGAGCGCCATCGGACGGTCAGGCCGCCGCGACCGCCGGCTCGGCGTCGTCGAACTGGTAGAAGCGGGCGTACTGCTGGCGGTAGGCCAGCACCGGGCCGTCGCCGTCGACCAGCAGCGGGGCGGGATTGTAGCGCTTGCGCTCCCAGATCGGGATGTCCTGGTTGATCTGCTTGACCAGGTCGCGCATCCGCGCGGCGTTGACCCGCATCTTGCCGTCGCTGATCCCCGGCGGGTGGTACAGCTGCCAGCGCAGGTGGGTGGTCTCGGCGTCGATCGGCGTGGTCTGCTGCACCATGTAGACGTCGGTCACGTCGGTGAACCGGGTGAACGACTGGCCGGGCCCGACCGCCAGCACCTCGATCCGTCCGGTCATCGGCCCGCGCGGGGTGACCATCTGGGTCTCGACGGCGTTGTAGCGGCTCCAGCCGTCGAGCTTGAACTCCGAGGCCGGCGGCCCCTGGGTGCCGTGCACCGCGCGGAAGTGGGCGTAGTCCTGGCCGTTCTCGGTGATCTCCTGCACGTGGGTCTTGACCACCCAGTCGTGCTTCTCGGCCAGCACCCAGCTTTCGTCGGCGATGATCGCGGCGGTGGCCACCTCCCACTTCGGCGCGACCTTGCGCGGGTGACGCCAGACGAACACCACGCCGAGGTCCTCGCGGATCGGCCAGGTCGACAGGCAGGCGCGCTTGAGCTTCGGCGGCACCAGCTTGGCGTAGGGAATGTCGGCGACGCCCCCTTCCCCGTTGAAGCTCCAGTGGTGGAACGGGCAGCGCAGGGTCTCGCCAACGACCTCGCCGCCGCCGAGATGCGCGCCGAGGTGCGGGCAATAGGGATCGACGGCGCGCAGGTCGCCGGCTTCGCTGCGCCAGACGACGAACTCCTGGCCGAAGTAGCGCAGCGTCTTCAGCTGGCCCGGCGCGATCTCGTCCGACATCGCCACCGCGAACCAGCCGAACGGGATCGGCAGCTGCTCGTAGCCGCGGCTCGAAGCGCCAGTCGTGTCGGTCATCGTCATCCTCCGCAATCGGCCGTCACGCCTCGGGCGCGATCGTCACCGCGAGCCGCGCGGCGCTGTCCGGAAGCGTCAGCTGGCAGGCCAGCCGCGCGCCCGGCTCGGCGCCCAGTGCGTCGAGCATTTCCAGTTCATCTTCGCCGGGCGGCGCCAGATGGGCGGCCGAAGCCGCATCCAGCAGCACCAGGCAGGTGCCGCACGACAGCTGGCCGCCGCAGGTCCCGATCGTCACGTCGACCTGATCGCGCAGCACCGGCATCAGCCGTTCGCCGCCGCGCCCGCACAGCTCCCGCGCCCGGCCATCGCGATCGGTTACCGTCAGCACCAGTTCGCCCAACCGACTGCACTCCTGCACGCTCACGAGGCGCTTCCGAGGAACAGCTTCTCGATGTCGACCTTGCGCACCTTGCCCGAGGGCGTCAGCGGCAGGGCGTCGACGAAGATCCAACGCCGCGGCACCTTGAAGTGCGCCAGCCGCGTCGCCGCATGCGCCTCGAGCTCTTCGGCGCTGGGCGCGCAGCCAGCGCGCGGCAGCACCGCGGCGCCGACCTGCTGGCCCCAGCGGTCGTCCGGCACGCCGACCACGGCGACTGCGCCGATCTGCGGATGCTGCAGCAGGGCCTCCTCGACCTCAGCCGGATAGATGTTCTCGCCGCCGCGGATGATCACCTCGCGCGCCCGGCCCTGGACCCGCAGGTAGCCCTGGTCGTCGAGCGCGCCGAGGTCGCCAGTGTGCAGGAAGCCCTCCGCGTCGATCGTCGCCGCCGTGGCCTCGGGCGCCCGGTAGTAGCCGTCCATGACCACCGGCCCGCGGACACAGATCTCGCCGACCTCGCCGCGCCGCAGGGTCTCGCCGGTGCCGAGCGCGCAGATCTTCAGCTCGGTGTGCGGCAGCGGCCGGCCGACCGTCTCCCCCAGCAAGGCCGGATCTTCGTCGCCATGAGGCGCGGCGACGATCGGGCATTCGGACTGGCCGTAGATCGAGGTCACCGGCGCGCCGAACTCGCGCATCAGCCGCTCGGTCAGCTGCCGCGGCACCTGGGCCCCGCCAGCGCCCAGCGAGCGCAGCCGCAGCGATCCCGCCTGCCAGTCGGGGTGTTCGAGGATCGACAGCAGCGTCGTCGGCACCCCGCCGGTGCGGGTCGCGCCGAACAGCTTCATCAGCCGCAACTGCTCGCCGGCGTCGAAGCGGTTCATGACCACGTAGCAGCCGGCGGTCACCAGCGCGGTCAGCACCATGGTGATCGCGCCGCCGACGTGGTTCAGCGGGCTCGAATTGACCCAGACGTCGGTCTCGTCGGCGCCGGCGGCCCAGGCGCGGATCAGGGCGCTGTTCAGCGCCGCGCGGTGCGACAGGGCCGCGCCCTTCGACCGGCCGGTGGTCCCGGAGGTGAACTGGATCAGAAACAGGTCCGACGCCGCCGGGCGCGGCAGGGTGCGGGGCGCGGCGTCTTTGGCGAGGCCGCGCAGGTCCTCAAGCGGAAAGACCCGCTCGGCGCCGCCGAGCTGGCGAGCGCGCTCCAGCAGCGAGACGCCGCGCGTGTCGCAGCCGGCCACCAGCAGCGCCGGCGTCGTCAGGTCGCGGGCATGCTCGCACTCGAAGTCGGTCCAGGCCGGGTTCCAGCTGGCGACCACCATGCCGGCGAGCGCGCAGCCGTGCTCGAGCAGCACCCATTCGACGCTGTTGCGCGACCAGATGGCGATCCGGTCGCCGGGCTCTGCCCGCTCCAGCAGCCAGCCGGCGACCTGTTCGGCTTCCGCCAGCAGGCCGGCGTAGTCCAGCCACGCCGCCTCGCCGTCGTTCGCCCAGGCCAGCGCGCGTCGTTCGGGAAACGTGTTGGCGGCGGCGCGCAAGGCGTCGCCGACCGAGCCTTCGATCAGGGGCAACGTACGGTCCGGCAGGTGATGAGCCGCCGCCGGCGTCGCAATCTGGCGCGGGTCCGGCGTCAACGTCCTGGGATCCCGGCGGCGATGCCGTCCATACTGCAACTCCTCCCGTGTTCAGGCGGCGCCGCCCCGGATCTTCGCCCGATCGCAGCCCGCGGCGGATTCCAGCCTAACGGCCGGCTAGATGCAATACGCGATGTGCAATAATTACTGCGACGAAGTGATATGCGCGGGAGCGGCCTGTCCCTAGACCGCCGGCGCGGCCGCGGGCCGCGGGCGCGCCGGCTTGGCGTAGGCTCCGCCCGGAGCGAACTGCGCCAGCACCTCGTCGAGGCCAGCCGGCGCCGGCTTGCGCGCCGGATTGTAGAAGGGCGAGAGCACCACCAGCAGCCCAAGCAGCGTCCGCATGCTGGTGTCGCGCTGGAAGGCGCGCTCGCGGCGCCGCGACGCCTTCACCTCGGCCGGGGTCATCTCGCGCCGCTCCACCTCCAGCAGGTGCGCGAAGATCGCATTGGAGACCTTGCCGCCGTGCAGCGACATCCTGATCACGCCATAGATGCGGTAGAAGTAGCCGTACCAGATCTTGCGCCAGATGCTGCCGCGCGCGGCCAGCGCCATGTAGAGCCTGTAGGCCACCTCGCGGTGCTCGAACTCCTCGGCGAAGTGCCAGTCGTAGAGCTTGACGGCCTCCGGCCGCGCGCCGGTCTTGTACTTGTCCATCCGCTCGAACCACAGGCGGTAGAACACCCCGCCGCCGGACTCGAAGCCCTCGGTGTAGGCCAGGTTGAAGATCAGTGAGCGGGTGTCGAGAAACGCCGCCAGATCGGCGCCGTAGGCGGCGCCGAGCGGCTCGACCTGCGGATAGCGCGGCGTCGAAGACCCGGTTGAAACGGATGTGCTGGCGACAGTGCTGCGCTTCCTGGGCGATGAACCAGTCGACTTCGGCGATCAGCGCCGCGTCGCGCGCCGGATCGAGCTGCTCCCGCGCCGCGGTGAAGACCCGAATGATGTAGGGCTCCAGATACGCCGGGGTGATCGACCAGGCGTTCATCGACATCGCGAACTCCAGGTGCGGGGCCCACCTAGGGAAGCAGTCGGCGAAGTCGAGGTCGGGATAGCGAACGGCGAGGGTCACGGGCGAAGCGCCCCTTCTGCACGGCGCGCCCGGCCGATCGCCGAGGCTGCGCCAGGTTGATCGCTAGTCGGCGGCGGCTGGCGGCGGCTCGTGCACGAACCGCTCGAAAAGCTCCGCGGCGACGGTGAGCACGTAAGGGGCGAGCTGGTCGGCGTCGCCGCGCACGCGGCGCAGGCAGGCCTGGCCGATCTGGTTCATCACCACCAGGGCGCGCGCCAGGATCAGGCCCTGGTCCGGCCCGGGCTCCACCGCACGCCGGAAGGCCGGCAGCCGCTCGGCGAGCGCCTCCAGAAGGCGCTGGCCGAGCTGGGCGATCGACCAGGGCACCTCGAGCGCGCCGCCGAGATGGGTGAGCAGGATGGTCGGCGTGCGCTCGCGGGCGGCGAAGGCGACCACGCGCTGCAGCCAGGCGTCGATCTCTGCGCGGGTCGGCGTCGGTCCGGGCAAATGCTGGATGATCTCGATCAGGCCGGCCCCGTAGTCGTCGACGATCGCGGCGAGCACCTCGTCCTTGTCGCGGAAGTGGTTGTAGAGCGTCGAACGCGGGGACCCGGCGGCCTCGGCGATCTGCTCCATGGTCGTGGCCTCGAAGCCGCGGACGAAAAACAGTTCGCGCGCCGCAGCGCAGAGGCGCGGCCGCGTCGAGGTCCGACGCCTCGGGGCGGCGGGCCGTGGATCGGGAGCCATCTGCAGGGACGCCTCCAAAGTGGACACTATGTCCAGATAGCGCAGTTCGATGACCTGCCCTAGGGGAAGTTCAGGCGCTCGCGCAGGTGTGAGCGTCAGGCTCGCGGCGACGCCCGGCGCATCAGCGCCAGCACCCGGATCACGCCGAGCAGCCCGGTGAACACCAGGGTGAACAGGCTGGCGATCAGCGCCGCCTCGTAGACGTCGGCGGTCACGAAGCTGCGCTCGCCGCGGACCACCAGCCCGGCCGGGGCGGCGGCGAGGCAGACCGCCGCCAGCCCCCAGCAGAGCCCCAGGCGCGCCCGGCCGTCGCGCGCGTCGGATCGCGCCGTCACTGGTAGTCGCGGAAGAAGGCGCCGACCTCACGCGCGAACGCTTCCGGCTGCTCCCAGGCGGCGAAATGGCCGCCCTTCGGCATCTTCGCCCAGCGCACCAGGTTGACGCTCTCCTCGACCGCCGCGCGCGGCGGCGGCGGCAGGAACTCCGCGGGAAACTCCGCAAAGCCGGTCGGGAGCCGGATCGGCGCCGGGGCGAACGGCTCGCCGCCCAGGCCGCGATACATCCAGATCCCCGACTGGACGTTGCCGCTGACCAGATAGGTCATGACGTTGGTGATCAGCGCGTCCTTGGAGAACACGCGCTCGACGTCGCCGCCGCAGTCCGACCAGGCGCGGCATTTCTCGATCACCCAGCCGGCGAAGCCGAGCGGGCTGTCGGCCAGCGCCAGGCCGATGGTCTGCGGCTTGGTGGCGTGCTGCAGGCTGTAGGCGCCCTCCCGCATCATCAGTGTCCGGACGCCCTGCTGCCAGGCGTCGAACTCCGGCGACGGGTTCGCCGGCGGCGCGGTGTGCAGCATGTTGAGGTGGATCGCGCCGACGACGTCGCCATGCGCCCGGCCCAACTCGCGGGTGACGACCGAGCCCCAGTCGCCGCCCTGCGCGCCGAACCGACTGTAACCGAGCCCATCGACCATCAGCCGCCGCCACATGCCGGCGACCTGGGCCGGTGAGATCGGCCGCGGCGGGCGTCCGGAGAAGCCGTAGCCCGGCAAGGAGGGGACCACGACGTCGAAGCCTTGTTCCGCCAACAGCGGCGCGGCGGCCATGAACTCCAGCGGCGAGCCCGGCCAGCCGTGGGTCAGCACGATCGGGTAGCCCGGCCCTCCCGTTGCACGGAACTGGAACAGGTGGATCGGGATCCCGTCGATCTCGCAGCGGAACTGGGCGTGCTGGTTGAACGCCGCCTCGGCCGCGCGCCAGTCGTAGACGTCGCGCCAGTGGTCGCGCAGTCCGCGCAGCCAGCCGGCGTCGACGCCGTAGCGCCAGTCCGCATCGTCGTCCGGCGCATAGCCGATCTCGGCGTCGGCCACCCTTCGGGCGATCCGGTCCAGGACGTCCTGGCCGATGGCGATGCGGGCGGGTTCGAGGTTCACCGGCGCTACCCTCCGCTCAGCTGAGCTTGTAGCGGACCGGCAGGTGCTTCGGACCACTGACGAAGGTCGCGGCGGTCAGCGCCGGCTGGCCGGCGAGCTCGAGGCTTTCCAGCCGCGGCAGCAGCTCCTCCCAGAAGATCCGCATCTCCATCTTGCCGAGGTGCTGGCCGATGCAGACGTGCGGGCCGTAGCCGAAGGCGATGTGCCGGTTCGGCGCGCGCTGGATGTCGTACTCGAACGGCCGGTCGAACACCGTCTCGTCGCGGTTGCCCGAGGCGTAGCAGAGCATCAGCCAATCGCCCTTGGCAATCTGCTGGCCGTTCAGTTCGACGTCCGCCGTCGCGGTCCGCATGAAGTGCTTCACCGCCGTCGCCCAGCGGACCGATTCATCGACGTGCGCCGGGATCAGCGACGGGTCGGCCTTCAGCGCGCGCAGCAGCTCCGGGCGCTCGGCCAGGGCCCACAGCCCCATCGCCGTGGTGTGCGAGGTGGTGTCGTGACCGGCGGTGGCGGTGATCATGTAGTAGCCGATCGCCTCGGGAAACCCGAGCGGCTGGCCGTCGATCTCGCCGTTGGCGATGACGCTCGCCAGGTCGTCCCGCGGATGGCTCCGCCGATCCTGGATCATCTGGCTGAAGTAGCCGGCGAACTCCATCACCGCCGCGCGGATGCCGTCGAGCGCCGCGGCGGAGTCGACCTCGACGCCGGAGCGGTTGAGCTCCTTGTCCTCGGCGGCGAACATCTCCTGGGTCAGCTTCAGCATCAGCGGCTCGTCGGCCTCCGGGACGCCGAGGATCTCCATGATCACCCGCAGCGGATAGTAGAGGGCGATCTCGCGGGCGAAGTCGCACTCGCCGCCGAGCGCCGCCATGCGGTCGATCGAGCCGCGCGCAAGTTCGCGGATCCGCGCCTCGAGCTTGCGCAGGTTCTGCGGCATGAACCAACCTTGGGTCAGCTGGCGCAGCGCCAGGTGCTCGCCGCCGTCGAGCTGCACCAGGGTGCGGGGGCCCTGGAAGCCGCTCGCCGCCGCCCGCGCGACCGCCTCGCGGCTCATCAGGGTCACCGGACTGTCGCCGCTGCTGAAGTCGGCGCTGCGGCGCTCGACCTCCATGATGTCGGCGTGGCGGGTGACCGCCCAGAACGGGTTGTAGCCGTCGACCTGAACCTGCGCCAAAGGCGCCTCGCGGCGCAGCTGCGCGAACGCCGCGTGGATGCGCCCGTCGGCGTAGGCGGTCGGATCGACGATCGTCTGGGCGAGATCAGACGGTGCGTGCATCAGGGCGCTCCCAGGACGGCGCGCCGGCGTCGCCGGGCCGTCGCGTGTTGATTGTTGGCCAACAAGGAACTACGAAACGGGCATGAGTCAATCCATTCGTCGCAGCCAGGCCGAACGCCGCAGCCAGTCCGAGCGCAGCCTGCTGCAGGCGGCCATCGACGTGATCGCCAGCGCCGGCGTCGGCGCGGTGACCTTCGAGACGCTGGGACGGGCCAGCGGTTTCAGCCGCGGCCTCGCCACCCAGCGCTTCGGCTCCAAGCAGAAGCTGATCGAGGCGGTGCTGGCGCACCTGCACGAGCGGCAGGAAACCCTGTTGCGCGAGCACCGGCTCGACGAGCGACCGGGCCTGGAGGCGATCCTGACCTATGTCGACGTCTGCCTGCGCGACCTCGCCCAGCGCAACGAGGCCCGCGCCTACTTCATGCTGCTGTCGTCCTCGGTGGCGGAGGCCAGCGAGCTACGCAGCGGCTTTCGCCAGGCGCACGCCGAGGTCGAAGCCCGGCTGGTCACCTGGGCGCTCAAGGGCAAGGCCGAGGGCGCGATCCGCGCCGAGGTCGACGAGCACGCCGCGGCGCTGATGATCGGCTGCCTGATGTTCGGCCAGTCGATGCAGCTGCTGGTCGACCCGGCGATGGACCTCGGGCCGCTCAGGGAGATGAGCCTGGCGACCCTGAAGACCAGCCTGGCCGCCTAGCGGCGTCTCGCGGCCCTGCGGCTCATTTGCCCTGCGTGGCCTGCTCGACCGACATCGTGCGGTATCGCGCCTCCGCGAACGCGAACAGGCCGAATGCGACCAGGCCGAGCGCGGTCAACGCCAGGATCCAGGAACCGAACGGCTGCCGCTCAAGGAGGTCGAGGGCGTCGCCCAGTCCCTGCTCGCCCACCCTGGCTCGCAAGCCGGCCTGGATGGCCAGGAGGCCCGCCGGCAGGAAGGCGAGGCCGCGGCCGATGTAGCCGGCGCGACCGAGCGGCCCGATCCAGCCGGCGATCCGGCGATCACAGGACAGGCCATTGCAGAAGTTCCGGCGAACACCCTGGACGATGTTGCCGACGCCAACCCCGGCGACGAACAGGCCGAGCGCCATGATCGCAAGTTCGCCGCCAGGCGCGGCGAGCAGTTGGGCGAGACCTTCCCGCGTCTCGGCGTCGTCGTCCACTTCCCCGAAATCCTCTAGGGCGTCGAGGAGCTCGAACAGCGACAGGGCCAGCGCGCTGTAGACGATTCCGCTGACGCCTTGCCCGATCCGATTGAGGATCGCCTTCAGTTTGCGGCCCTGGCGATCCGCGTCGAACACCGACTGCAGCAGACGCCAGAGGGCGAAGCCGCAGAGGCCGACGGCGATCACCCAGAGCAGGAAGGTCCCGAATGGCCACGCCGCCCAGGCCTCGAGGGCGCCGAGCGGGCTCTCCGCATGGGGGGTGAGCTCCAGCGCCGCCAGCAGGGCGATCAGGCCGATGCTGACGTAGACGGCGCCTCGAGCAGCGTAGCCAAGGCGGCAGACGAGTTCGACCAATGTCGCGACAGGCGCGCGCGCCAGCTCGCGGCGGAACCGCGTCTGCTCGGAAGGACTTGGCAGGACGCCGGCCATGCGGGTGCTTCTCCAGCAAGCGGAGCAACCGAGAACGGCTCGTGAGCGGCGCAGTTCCGCCCCTGATCCGCGCTCACCGAGGCGCAGTCCGCCGCCCCCTCAGCTCAGCAGCAGGCCGCCGTCGGCGATGAATACCCCGCCGGTGACGAAGCTCGCCTCGTCGCTGAGCAGGAAGGCCATGACGCTGGCGATCTCCTCCGGCCGGCCGATCCGGCCGAGCGGAAAGGCGGCGGAGAGCTCGGCCGCGCGGCTGGTCGCCTGCGCCAGCATCGGCGTGTCGGTAAGGCCCGGGCAGACCGCGTTGATCCGCACCCCGTGCCGGCCGTTCTCGTTGGCGGCGACCTGGGTCAGGCTGATCACCCCGGTCTTCGAGGCGTTGTAGACCGAGCAGTTGGGGCTCGAGCTCAGCGCGCCGACCGACGAGGTGTTGACGATCGCCCCGCCGCGCCCCTGGGCGATCATCCGCCGAAGCACCGCCTGCAGGCCGAGGAAGACGCCGCGCAGGTTGACCGCCATCACCTGGTCGAACGCCGCCACCGGCATCTCGACCAGCGGCTTGCGCTCGCCGAACACCCCGGCGTTGTTGACGAATAGGTCGACGCCGCCGAACCGCGCGACCGCCGCCTGCAGATAGGCCGCCGTCCCGTCCTCCGTCGCCACGTCGGCGCCCACCAACTGCAGCCGGTCACGCGCACCCAGCGCCTGACCCAGGGCCTCCGCCTGGAGATCGACCGCCACCACCTGGCAGCCTTCCTCCAGCAGGCGCGTAACGACGGCCGCGCCGATCCCGCCCGCCGCGCCGGTGACGATGGCGGTCTTCCCCGCGAGTCCCCGCAAGCCCATCCGAATTCCTCCAAAGGTCGCCGAGCTTGATGACATCGGCCCGCCAGATGATGCAATACATGTTGCGCAATTCAGTGAGGAGGCGGCCATGAGCGCCACGCAGGAGCCCCGGCCCGTCCGCATCGGCGGCGGGACAGCCTTCTTCGATGACAGCTGGGACGGCCACCCGGCGCTGCTGCGGGCCGCGGTCGACTATCTGGTCTATGATTTCCTGGCCGAGCTCACCATGGCGAGCCTGGCCTCGAACGCGGCCAGGAACCCGGACGGCTTCAGCCCCAACTTCCTGCGCGACGTGCGGCCGTTCCTGCGCGAGATCCTCGGCTCCGGAACCAGGATCATCACCAACTGGGGCGGGCTCAATCCGCACGGCGCGGCCGACGCCCTGCGGGCGCTGGCCCGCGAGCTCGGCTGCGCCTGCAAGGTCGCGGTGGTCGATGGCGACGACCTCAGGCCTAGGCTTCACGCGCTTCGCGCTGGCGACGTACGCGAGATGTTCAGCGGCGAGCCGCTGCCGGCCGACCGGCCGATCAGCAGCGCCAACGCCTATTTCGGGGCCTTCCCGATCGCCGCGGGGCTGGCGGCCGGCGCCGACGTGGTGATCACCGGCCGGGTGGTCGACAGCGCGCTGGCGCTCGGCGCGCTGATCCACGAGTTCGACTGGCGACCTGACGACCTGGACCGGCTCGCGGCCGGGACCCTGGTCGGCCACCTGCTGGAATGCAGCACCCAGGTGACCGGCGGCACCTTCACCGACTGGGAGGCGGTTGCCGACCCGGCCGACATCGGCAATCCGATCGCCGAATGCTTCGCCGACGGCGCGTTCGTGCTGACCAAGCCTGCGGACACCGGCGGGCTGGTCTCGATCGGCACGGTCGCCGAGCAGATGCTCTACGAGGTCAGCGATCCGCAGGCCTACGTCGTGCCGGACGTGACCTGCGACTTCAGCGCCGTCACTCTGGAGCCGCAGGGCCCCGACCGGGTGCTGGTGCGCGGCGCGACCGGCCGGCCGGCGCCGTCGGCCTGGAAGGTCTGCGCCACCTATACCGACGGCTGGCGGGCGCAGGTGTACCAGCCGATCATCGGCATGCGCGCCGCGGCCAAGGCCGAGCGGCAGGCGCAGGCGCTGTTCGAGCGGACTGACCGGATCCTGCGCGAGCGCAACATCAGCCCGCTGAAGGCGGCCCACGTCGAGGTGATCGGCGCCGAGACCAGCTACGGACCGCGCTCGCGGGCCCGCGACGCGCGTGAGGTCGTCGCGATGATGAGCGTCGACCACGACCAGGCCGAGGGCGTGCAGGTGTTCCTCAAGGAGCAGGTCTGCGCGATCTCCGCCATGGCGCCCGGCACCGCGCTCGGCCTGGCCGGCAATCTCGGCCGCGGCGTCACCCCGCTGATGAAGGTGTTCAACTTCCTGCTGCCGAGGGCCGTCGCCGCGCCGCGGCTTCTCGTGGACGGCCGCGAGGTCGCGCTCGGCCCCGCCGACGCCGAAAGCTGCGATCCGGCCAGCTGCGTGCGCCCGCAGGAGCCCGCGCGTCCGACCGACGTCGAGCCGGGGCTGACGGTGCCGCTGGTCGCGCTCGCCTGGGGCCGCAGCGGCGACAAGGGCGACCTGTTCAACGTCGCGGCGATCGCCCGCGAGCCGCGCTTCTACCCCTACATCGCCGCGGCGCTCAGCGCCGAGGCGGTCGGCGACTGGTTTCGCCACCTGGTCGCCGAGCCAGCGCAACCGCGCATCGACCGCTACCTCGTGCCCGGCGTCGGCGCGCTGAACTTCGTGGTCCACGATGCGCTCGGTGGCGGCGGCAGCGTCTGTCCCCGCATCGACCCGATCGCCAAGTCGATGGCCCAGATCCTCCTGGAGCACCCGATCCCGGTCTCGCGCGCGATCTATGCCGAGCTGCCGGCCACGCTGCGGACGTGACCGCTGCCCCGCAGGACCGCGGGCGGTTTTGCCGAGCGAGGCCGAGGTTCAGCCCGCCGGGGGGTGATTTTCGCCGTGAGCCGGCGCAGCGAGCTTCTTCAGGGCCCAGTCAACGAACGTCCGCACTTCAGCGTGCCCCCGCGTGATGCCCACGCGCTCCTCGTTCGCCAGCAGTCGGCCGATCGCCACCAGGATCGTCGCCAGCGCGACGGGCGGCAGAATGGCGGGGTCACCGGCGTGCTGGCCCAACGCATGTTCCAGGCGCTCGCTCTGCGCCTCCCTCGCATCGTCTGTGGAGCCCGCCAGCACGTCGCGGATCGACTTGCGGTGATTGGACAGCGCCAGGAATTCGACGCCGAGGGCGGTCTGCGCCCCGCCCGACTGAAACCTCCAGAACCCCTCCAGCGGGTTCTCCGACCGCAACACCGTGCCGAGCGCTTCCAGGTGGCGATCCGTCATGCGCCGGTGGAGGGCGATGAAGACGTCGTCGGTCGTCGGGTAATAGTAGTGCACGGTCGCCGCGTTCAGGCCGAGCTCCTGCGCCACGCGACGCGAACTGACCGCGGCGTAGCCCTCCTCGATCATCAGGCGCTCGGTCGTGTCGAGGATCAGCGTGCGCGTGGTGTCGGGATCTCTGCGGACCCGCTTCCTGATCTCAGTCGTCAACGGTCGCTCTCCCAGCTCACATCCCGGCCACGCCGCTCGCTGCCTGCCGCAGCAGCATGTTGACGGCAAGCCCGCCCACTACTAAACACATGCTTAGTAAGGCGGCAACGAGAGGGGCCCGGCGTGGCGCTCGATCTTCAACCCATCACGCCGGCGCTGGGCGCCTACGTGCGATTGTCGCCCGAAGACGCCCTCCAGGGCGGCGCGCCCGGTGAACTCCTCGACGCGCTGAACCGGTACAATGTGCTGGTCTTCCGCCAGCTCGACATGAGCGACGACGTCTTCCTGCAGCTCACGGCGGCGATGGGGGAGAAGCACGAGAACACGGTCACCGCGGACGGTTCTGACGCCAGCAGCAAGGGCATCTTCCGGATCGCGCTCGATAAGGACGACAAGACCCAGCGCGAGTTCATCCTCGGCAACGACTTCTGGCACATGGACGGGATGTCCTACGCCGTCCCGGTGAAGGCGACGCTGCTCAAGTGTCAGCACGCGCCCCGCGAGGGCGGAGACACCGGATTCGCCAGCCTGCACGCGGCGTGGGACGCGTTGCCGGAAGACCGGAAGGCGAGCCTAAAGCCCCTGCGCGTGGGGCACTGCCTCTCCGCCAGTCTGCGGCGCCTGTACGATACGCCGACTGACGAGGACTTCGCCCGCTGGGACGCGATCTTCCCCCGTCTTGAGCATCCGCTGGTGTGGACTCAGTGGAACGGCAGGTCGTCGCTGCTGATCGGCTCGACCGCCAACGACGTCGTCGGCATGAGCGACGAAGAGAGCGACGCCCTGCTCAACGAATTGCTCGCGTGGTGCACGCAGGACCGGTTCTGCTACCGGCACAGGTGGAGCGACGGCGACCTCGTCATCTTCAACAATCCCGGCCTGCTCCACAGATCCTATCCCTACAGCGACACCGCCGGTCGGGTGATGCATCGCACCACGCTGAAGGGGATCGAGGCGATCGGACAAGCGCGACCAAGGGCGCCCTCGCCGCCTACTGACCTGCCGCGCGCAGACGTGGTCTCAGCACTGAACGGGCGGCAGAGCGCCGCCCCCGGGAGATATTGATGGTTCTGGAGCGCGCGGAAGTCTTCATCCAAGAGGGCAAGATGGAGGAGTTCCTGGATGTTCTGAAGTCGAAGGCCATTCCGCTGACGGCTCAGTTCACCGGCTGCCTCTCCTTCAAAGCCCTCCGCGGGGTCGAGGACGTCAACTCGGTCATGTTCCTGGCGGCGTGGGACTCGGTCGAGGCCCATCTCGCCTCTCGGCCCGAGCCGGCGCACGAGGCGTTCCGCCAGATCGTGCGGCCTTACACGACGGGCGCCAAGCCGACGGTGCACTTCGCCCCGGTCTGACCGCAGCGCCACGACATCCGACGGGAGGACGACGCGTGAGAATAACCAAGCTGGACGCGCCGCGCTGCGCCGGCGGCGAGAACCCGATCTGGGATTCCGCCAGGCAGGCGCTGCACTACATCGATAACACCGGCCAGAAGGTCCACACCTACGACCCGGCGAGCGGGACGTCGCGCACGCTCGACATGCCGGCGGTGATCACCACGCTTGTGCTCCGGCAAGGCGGCGGCGCGGTCGTGACCTTGCGCAGCGGCATCCATCTGCTGGACCTGGACACCGGCGCGCTCGAGCTGGTCCATCCGCTGCCGGATCCGCCGCCGCACGTGTTCAACGACGGCAAGGTCGACGGGCGCGGGCGGTTCCTGATCGGCGCCTGCACGGCCAACTTCGCTGAGCCGCAGCCCGACGGCGGACTGTTTCGCCTCGATCCGGACCTGAGCCTGACAAGGCTCGACACCGGGATCCATTTCTCGAACGGTCCCTGCTGGTCGCCCGACGGCGCGACCCTCTATTTCTCGGACAGCTGGATCAACACGGCCTACGCCTACGACTACGACGTGGCGACAGGCGCGGTCAGCAACCGACGCACCTTCGTCAGCACCGAGGAACTGGGCGGGCTGCCGGACGGGGCCACGGTGGACGAGGACGGGCTCTACTGGGTGGCGGTGTTCCGCGCCGGCAAGGTCGCCGCCTACCGGCCTGACGGCCAGCTCGAGCGGGTGATCGACATGCCCGTCAAGCTGCCGTCCAGCGTCGCCTTCGGCGGGCCGCACCTCGATCAGCTCTACGTCACGACCATCGCGCACGACGTCGTCCAGGCGGCCCAGGGCCAGCATGGCGGCGCCGACGAGCAGGCGGGCTGGCTGTTCGTGATCGAGGGTTTGGGCGCCCGCGGACGCCCAGAACCACTGTTCGCCGGCTGACCACGCTCACAGGAGACCCCACATGAACACCGAAGAGCGGCTGGCCGCACTTGAAGCCCAGATGCGGGATGCGGCCGATCGACAGGCCATCTTCGACTGCATCAAGCGCAATTCGCGCGGCAACGACCGGTTCGACGTCGAGCTGGTGACGAGCAGCTATCACGTCGACGGCGTCCATGAACTCGGGCAGAAGCAGATCTCCGGCCGGGAGTATGGCGAACACGCCAACCACGCCCATGCCGCCCTGTTCGATGCGACCCTGCATAACGTCACCATGCACAGCTGCGAGGTCGACGGGGACGTCGCTCATGCCGAGAGCTACAGCCTCGGCGTCTTCCTGGATAAAGGCGCCGAGACGGGTCGCATTCTCGCGGGCCGCTACATCGATCGGCTCGAGAAGCGGGACGGCGAATGGCGCATCGTCTTGCGGCGCGCGACGGTCGAGGTCGCGATCGAGGGGAAGGCCACCCTGCCCAGCGGCGCCCCGCTTCCAGGTTCCGGCTACCTGAGGGGCGGTCGCGACCACACCGATCTGTCCTACGCGCGGCCGCTCACCACCGAAGGCGGCGGGCGCTGGTGAGCGATCGTCGCGAACCCACAGCACAGAGCGAGCACGTGGATGGACCTCGGATGACGCTTGCCGGTAAAACCGCCGTCGTGACCGGCGCGGCGCGCGGCCTTGGGCGGGCGATCGCCCTGCGCCTCGCCAGGGAAGGCGCGGCGGTTTCGGCCTGGGACCTGAACGGCGAAGGCGTGCGCGAGACTGCCGCGCTGATCGCGGCCGCCGGCGGCCAGGTGATCGCCGTTCAGTGCAATTCGGCGAAGGCGGACGAGATCGCCCGCGCGGTCGCCGAGACCCACGCGGGCCTCGGGAAGATCGCCGTCCTCGTCAACAACGCGGCCCTCTCGCCCTTCATGAAGTTCCAGGACATCACCGAACAGGTCTGGGACGACCTCATGGCGGTCAACCTGAAGGGACCGTTCCTGTGCTGCCAGGCGGTGATCCCGGACATGCTTGAGGCCCGCTGGGGGCGCATCATCAACATCTCGTCCTCGTCGGCCCAGACCGGCTCGGCGCATCAGACCCACTACGCCGCCACAAAAGCCGGGGTGATCGGTTTCACCAAGTCGCTCGCCATGGAGTTCGCCGACGCCGGCATCACGGTGAACACCGTGCCCCCTGGGTTCGTCGCCACCGAGGGCCTCCAGGAGTCGCCGGTCGATGTTGCAGGGTTCGCTCCGCGCACCCCGATGAAGCGCCCCGGCCGCCCCGAGAACATCGCCGCCGCCGTCGCTTTCCTCGCATCCGACGACGCCGATTACATCACCGGACACACGCTCAGTGTGAACGGCGGCCGCTACCTGAATTGACGGCCGGACGCCGGACTTAGGCCGCGCCTCAAGCGCGCTCGGGAGGGGAGCGCTGGACGGTCTCAAGTGGGCCGCCCAGCTGCTCCGTTCAGACCATGGTGTGCTCGAGCAAGGCGTCGCCGCGGGCGCCCTCTTCGAACCGGCCCAGGCCGTAGTCGCCCTTGATGGTCGTGCGCTGCATGCGGCGGTTGTAGCGCGGGTCGGCTCCGCTCACGCAGTGCAGCATCCGCCAGTTGTCCCAGATCAGCATGTCGGTGGTCTTCCACTGGTGGAAGTAGGCCTGCGCCTGGGCCTTGGCGAAGACCTCCTGGCAGACCGCCTCCAGCAACTGGTCGCCGTCCGGCGTCTCCTGGCCGGAGATCCCTTCGGCCATCCACGGCGAGGTGTGCATCACCTTGCGTCCGTCCTGCCGGGTCCACACCGCCGGGTGCACGGCCCGCGGCAAGGTCTTGGCGTACTGGTTCATCTCGATCGCGTCGGCGCGGCTGTGGATCGACTTGAAGGTCGCCGGCTTGCCGAACTTCCATTCGTCGTAGACCACGTTCAGCGTGTAGACGATCTCGCGGTCCTCGATCTGCTTCAGCAGCTCCGGCGAGAAGTCGCGATAAAGCTGGACGCCGTCGCAGAAGCCGGTCAGCCCGCCCTCCGGCGGAATGTCGATCGCCCGCAGCACGCCGGCCCGGTTCAGCTCGTTGTTGTAGCAATGGTCGAAGTGCCAGGGCAGCCACTGCGCCAGCGTCACGCCCTCGATCTCGACCAGGATCGGGTCGGCCTGATTGTGCTTCATGTCGATCACGCCGGGCATGGCGTCCTGGTCGACGCGCTCGACGGTCTTGACCGGGTGGTCCTTCAGCGGCCCGAAGACGTTGCTCAGCGCCACATGCATCTGGCCGGACGGCTCGACGTCCTCGAAGATGATCATTCCGCGGTCCTCGAAGACCGCGTTGAGCTGTTCGCGCACCGCCTGGTCCTGCAGCATGTCCTCGGTCACGCCGGAGATGCGCGCGCCGAAGGAGAGGCTGTCATCCAGCGGCCGCACCGTGATCGAACCCATGTCCTCCGCTCCCGTTCTTCTGCGCCCGGCGGCGTCCGCCAAGGCGCTTGTGTTTCTCTATCGTGTCACATAGAAACACGATGAGGTTTAAAAGTGACCTCATAGTGGGGATTTGAGCATGGCCGTCAAGCGGAGCCAGAGCGCCTCGCGCGTGCTTTCCATCGTCGAGCTGATCGCCACGCATCAGCCGATCGGGGTGAGCGCGCTGGCCCGGCTGCTGCAGGACGACAAGAGCGCCGTGCAGCGCGCGGTGATGACCCTGGCCGACGCCGGCTGGATCCGCATGGCGCCGGAGCAGCCGGTGCGCTGGGAGCTGAGCGCGCACATCTTCACCATCGCCCACCTGCCGCAGAGCGCCAACGATCTGCGCCAGCGAGCGCGGCGCACGCTCGAGGCGCTGCGCGACGAGTTCAGCGAGACCGTCTTCCTGGCCATTCCGGACATCGGCCGGTTCGTGGTGATCGACGTCGCCGAGAGCCCGAACGCGCTGCGCGCCCCGCTGCGGGTCAGCGAGGTGATCCCGGTGCGCGGCAGCGCCACGGCCCGCGCGGTGCTGCCGTTCCTGACCCCGGAGCGGCTGAAGGCCATGCTCGGCGCCGAGACGCCGGATCCGGCCGACGCCGCCGAGTTCGCGGCGACGCGGGCGCGCGGCTACGGCCTCAGCGCCGACGAGGTGATGCAGGGCTCGACCATCCTCGCCGCGCCGATCTTTGACAGCGACGGGCAGCCGATCGCCTCGATCGGCGTCTCCGGCCTGTCGGAGCGGATCACCGCCGACCGGCACGCGCGGATCGGCGCCCTGACCGTCGCCGGGGCCCGCGGCCTGTCGCGCGGCGCGCCCCGGGCCGAGCTCCGGGCCGCCGGCTAGAGCAGCCCGGCAGGCGCTATTTGATCGCGTGAATGAAGACGGTGTTGGCGTCGAAACAGGTCCGGCCCGGGTGCGCGGCCCGCAGCGCCTGCGCCGTCGCTTCCGGCACCTCGCGCTGCCCGAGCGGCGTCACCACCTTGGCCCGGAATTTCGAGTTCTCGACGTAGTCGACGTAGTCCTCGAAGAACAGCCGGTTCACCTGCGTGGAATTGTAGACCTCGTAGACGATATCCGCCGCGCACTTGGCGTCGGTCCGCTCGCAGAGATATTTGTACATTTGCGGCGGCGTATAGAGAAGATGCCCCCAGTGCGGCATCAGGTTGGACGTGAAGTCGATCTTGTTTCCGGCCGCGTCGCTTATACCGACGATATGATGCCCATTCACGCACGACCATATCGGCTGAAAGAGCGACAGCAACTGCCCGCCGACGTTGAGTGAATCGTAGATGCGATCGAGCATCGGCGCGAACTTGTGGACGTGCTCGAACGCCGCGATCGAGATCACCACATCGAAGTGATCCGTAAGGTTCAGGTCCGCGGCATCGCCGTCGATGATCGCGTGATCCTCGGCAAGGATCGCCGCGGCGTCGTCGCTATGCCTGAATGTCCTGGTGGCGGAATAGTGATCTTTTAGAAGAGGGTTAACCTCGCGGACGTCGTGCTCATGGTAGGTCGTGACGTCGTCGACGCAGATCCATTGCGACGCCTTGACGCCGTCGAACAGCAGCTCCCGGGGAAGATTGCTGCCGCCGATCTCCAAGACCTTCTTGCCGGCGAGCGGGCAGACCTGATCGATCAGCCGCAGGAAATCGACCTGGTAGGTCAGGCCAAAGCGTTCCTTGAAGACCTCAAGGTGATCGTCATGCTCGCTCATCAACCGCCCCCCGGCGCAGACATCATCGAATCGCCTCAAGTTCGGAGCGACGAATCCCTCCCGCGATCGTCGAGGGCGCCAGCCGCCCTTGCAACAGCCAGTTGCACCAGGCGCGGCATGCCACGGGTCTTGCCGCCGGCGCTCCGCTTGGTCGCGCGCACAAGCCAGGCGCCTTATTTAAGTGGCCGCGCCGGCCTCAGTGACGGCATAACAGAGGCCCGAACCTCGGCCGCAGACGCCGAGATGCCGGAAGCGCGTGGCGATCCGAAGTGTCTTCTTGAGGTGCGGCCTTGGTCTACGCTGACGTCATTCAAGAATCTGTCGCCCCGGCCTTCCTGCTCGGCGCGGTGGCGAGCTTCCTCTCGGTCCTGAACTTGAAGTTCAATCGGATCATTGACCAAAGGAATGCAATTCCCGCGACCGAGGAAGATCCCATCCTCGTAAAGCGACGGAAGATCCTGACCCGTCGGGCGCGATTTGTGAACCGCGCAACTCTGCTTGCCCTGCTTAGCGCAGCCATGGCGGCGACTTTGATTATCGCGTCCTTCGCCTATGCGCTGTTCGGCGTTATCGAGCAGCGTGGCCTGCCCTTGTTGTTCACAATCTCCCTGGTGTTCCTCGGCGTGGCGTTCATCGATCTCGGTCGCGAGGTCTTCGCCGCGCGCAGCGAGTACAAGGATTGACGGCCCACCGGCGTCCTAGGCCGCGCCGCTCGACACCGCGACCGGCTTGTCGGCGCTCGCCTCCGCCTTCGCCAGGTAATCGAAGATCGGCCCTGAGCCCGGGCCGCGGCGGGACAGGATCATGACGATGCTGGTCATCGGGATGTCGAGGACCTTCACATCCCGGGCGTGGGCGTAGGACATCGACCCCGAGGTCCACTGCGGCGAGCCGGGGAGATAGACGGCGTACCAGTCGTCCTGCGGCGGCTCGAACACCAGGCCGATCTGCCAGCCGGCGTCGGTCGGCACCAGCACCACCAGCACGTCGCAGTCGTCGCCCTCGACGCTCTTGGCCAGGCCTTCGAGAACGTGGAAGGCCGGGATCAGCGAGATCACGCCGCTCTCGATCCACTTCAGGAAGCTCTGCCCGGCCTCGGTCTGCGAAAACAGCCCGCCGAAGTAGGCGGCCAGGACCACCGACAGCACGGTCAGGCTGGTCACCGCGGTGACGCCGCCGAACGACGTCAGCCCGGTCCATTCGGCGACGGGATTCACAAAGCCGCCGAAGAGCGCCAGCAGCTTGGTCAGCACAAAGCCGACAATGAACAGCGGGATCATGAAGATGACGCCGGCGATAAACGTCGCCTTTATTGGCTCAAACCACTTCGGCATCTCATTTCACTCCTCTATCGGCCACGCGCCCGGGAGTTATTGGAGCCGGCGCTGCAGCGCGGTCGCGTTCGGCAGGGAATTCGGGACGCGGACCGCCGGGCTGATCGCTGGGCCGGCCGGGCCGGGCCGGCGACCCTCCGCACCTAGAATGCTAAGGGCGCGCGCGCCGAACAATGAGGGGGATGCCTGATAGGGGCACGGCCTTTCGACCGGCAAGCGCCGCCGTTTGACCCCATGGCCCCGCCGGCCTCGTCCAGGTCAGGCGCCCGCCGGAGCCGGGGTCCAAACCTATTAAAGACGCAGCGTCAGCGAATTTCCGAACCCTTGAAATTTCAAAATTTTTCAGCCCTCCTGCGCCGCGTTGGCTCGGGGGAAAAGGGCTGTGGCGGGCAAGAATCAGATCGCGCAGGACGACGCTGCGCCCGCGCCCGAACCGGCCCCGTCGCTGGAGGCCGTCGCGCGCCGCTACTCGACCGCTCTGACCCACTTCTTTCAGCGACGGGTCGCCAACAAAGCCGACGTGCCGGACATGGTGCAGGACGTGTTCCTGCGGCTGTCCAAGCTGAGCGACATCTCGGCCATCCGGCATCCCGAGCACTACGTCTTCCAAACCGCCTCATCGGCGCTGCGCGACCAGGCGCGCCGCGAGATCTCTCGGCTGCGCCGCGCACATGAAGAGTTCGACGACGCGGTGCATGGCGCTTCGGATTTCTCGCCGGAGCGCGTCTTGGCTGGCAAGCAGGACGTCGAACGGCTTCGCGCGGCGGTCGCCGGCCTGCCGGCGCGGACCCGCGATGTGTTCGTCTTTCGGGTGTTCGAGGAGATGAAGACGATAGATATCGCCGCTGTGCTCGGGATCTCGCAGCGGGCCGTGGAGAAGCACTACGCCAAGGGCATGGCCGCGGTCACCGCGGCTATGCGGAGCAACCGACATGTCTGATGCCGTGACTGGGCGCTCGCCGTCGCAGGAGTTGCTCGCCGAAGCCGCCGCCTGGCATGAGCGTGTCACCGCGGATGGCGCCGGCGAACCGATCATCGCCGCATTCGAGGCCTGGAAGGACGCCGCGCCGGCGAACGCTTCCGCCTACGAAGCGGTGTTGGCGACGCTCGCGCTGGCCCGCGAGGCGGCGGACGCGCCCGCGATCCTGGCGCTGCGCCACCAGGCCCTCGCCCGCGCCACCCTGTCGAAGCCGCGGGCCAATCGGCGGGCGGCGATCGCCGCCGGCCTGGCGGCGGTGATGGTCGGCGGCGCAGGCTGGCTGGCGCTGCAATCGGACGCCGCTCGGAGCCTTTCTCCGCTCCCGCGGGCGGCGCATCAGACCCTCTACAGCACCGGCGTCGGCGAGCAGATGACCATCCGGCTGAGCGACGGCTCGACGGTTCGGCTCAACACCGCCAGCCGACTGCGCAACGCCTATACCGCCGCGGAGCGACGCCTGGTGCTGGAATCCGGCCAGGCCTTCTTCCAGGTGGCGAAGGCGCCGACGCGGCCGTTCGTCGTCGTCGCCGGCGACCGGGCGATCGTCGCCCACGGCACGGAGTTCGACGTGCGCCTGGACGAGCGTGCGCTGCAGGTCGCGCTGCTGGAGGGCAAGGTCTCGGTTGGCCGCGACCAGCGCGGCGCGCACGACGAGGTCCGGCTGCAGCCGGACGACGTGCTGACCGCCCGCGGCGACAGCGTCTCGGTGCAGAACGCCAGTCGCGTCGACCTGCTTGCCGCCTGGCGCGACGGCATGCTGATCTTCCAGGACGCCAGGCTGGCGGACGCCGCCGCGGAGATGAACCGCTACAGCGAACGCAAGCTCGTCATCGCCGACGCCGCCGCCGGGCAGCTGCGGGTCAGCGGCGCCTTCCGCATCGGCGAGACCGCCGCCCTGGTCGACGCCCTGAAACGCTCATTCCCGGTCGTCGTGGCCGACGAATCCGGCGAACGGATCGTCGTGAAAAGCTCAGCGGGCGGTTGAAGCGCCCCGCGCCCAACGTTTTGAAGAAAATTGCTCACTGTTCAGGTTCGGCCTTCGCCCCTTCCTGCGTCTGACAGACCGGGAGCTCACAACGAGCCCGGCATAGAGGGGGGAAACATGCGGGTCACGCATGGATTGCGAGCGCGCGCAGCGCTTCTACTGACGACTGCAAGCATTTGTTCGACGATGCTGCCGGCTGTGGCGCGGGCGGCCGACGTGCGCGTCTCCATCCCGGCCCAGAACCTCGGCGACGCGCTGGCCGAGTTTTCCCGGCAGACCAAGCAGCAGCTTCTGTTCGCGCCCGACCTGGCGCGCGGCCAACGGGCGCAACGGGTCGAAGGCGTCTTTGCGCCCGACCACGCGCTGCGGCGGCTGGTCGCCGGCACCGGCCTGCAGGTGCAGTCCACCGCCAGCGGGACCTTCCTGCTCACGCGGGCGAACTGGAGCGCCCCGCCGGCTGAGGGTCCGTGGACCCCGCCGAGGCCGCCGCCGACGTCGTCGAGGCGGAGCCGGCGCCGACCCTCGGCGAGATCATCGTCACCGCCCGGCGTCGCGTGGAAAACCTGCAGGACGTGCCGCAGACGGTCGACGTCGTCACCGGCGACGCGCTGCAGAACCTGAACATCCAGCGCTTCGAGGATATCCAGGCGCTGGTGCCGGGCTTGACGCTCTCCAGCGGCAGCAGCGGGGTCAGCAACACCGCTTCGATCCGCGGGGTGACCTATGCGAGCGAAACCTCGGCCTCGCCGACCGTCGAGTTCTCGATCAACGACGCGCCGGTCAGCTCCAGCTTCGTCTTCCAGTCGCTGTTCGACATCGGCCAGATCGAAGTGCTGCGCGGCCCGCAGGGCACGCTGCGCGGCCGCGCGGCGCCGTCCGGCGCGATCTCGGTGACGACGCGCGCACCAGACCTGGATGAGTACGGCGGCTACGCCAATGCGACGCTGGCCACCGACGCGGACGTCAACCTGCACGGCGCGGTCAATGTGCCGATCGTCAAGGACGTCCTGGCGGTGCGGCTGGCCGCGATCATCGATCAGAACGACTACGACGAGGTCGAGAGCATCAACAATGACTCCGATCCTCACCAGAAGACCTGGGCGGTCCGCGGCAGCGTGCGCTTCCAGCCGACCGACGACCTGTCGGCCACCGTCGTCTACCAGCATGGCGACAAGCGACTGCGAAGCTTCAACCCGGTCACCGGCCTGGGCTCGCCGGGCGGCACGTTCCGGAACAGCGGCTACGCCCAGCCCGCCATCCTGGCCCCTGGCTACAACGGCCCCGCCATCGCGCCGGGCGACCGGCTCGGCGTCACCGACTTCGCCCGTCGGACCGCGGAAGAGCAGGATCTCGTCACCGCCGAGGTCGACTGGCGGATCGCGGACCAGCGGCTGACCTACGTCGGCAGCTATTCGAAGAGCGTCCGCACCAGCAGCGCGCCCGGCGACGAGGGCAATCAGATCCTGGGCTATGACTTCGACGTCCTGAACGACACCGAAAGCACCTACTGGACGCACGAGCTCAGGATCGCCTCCGACCAGCGGATCGCGGAGATCTTCGACTACGTCGCGGGCGTCTTCTACTCGAAGACCTCCGGGGCGGTGTGGAACGACCGCGGTCCGTCGTTCGGTCGCGGCGCCTTCGGCTCGCCGCTCGGCGCGCCGAACGCCTTTGCGCCGGCCAACGAGCGCTACAGTTCGCACACCATCATTACCCGCGATCGCGGGCTGAAGGAGACCTCGTTCTTCGCCAGCGTCACCGCCCACCTCGACGAGCGCACCGAGCTGACCGGCGGCGGCCGCTACATCGAGGCGAAGAAGGACAACACCACCCAGTTCCTGCGCGGCGCCGGCGGCTTCAGCCTGTCCGCGGCCGGCGCCGGCGGCTGCGCCGCCAACCAGACCCCGAGCACCTTCCACCCCGGGTTCTGCGACACGTCGGTCGCCGCCGGGCCGCTGGGCGCCGCTCAGGTGGAGAACGGCAAGCGTACGCCCTTCATCTACAACCTGCAGCTCTCGCACCGCTTCAGCAACGACCTGATGGCCTACGCCAACCTCGGCACCTCGTGGCGGGACGGCCCGGCAGTTGTCGGCATCACCAACGGCGGGACCGGCAGCGACGGCGGCCCGGGCGATCCGGTGCTGCGCGACCTGATGGAGCTCGATCCCGAGAAGTCGAAGTCCTACGAGATCGGGCTGAAGGCGAACTTCCTCGACCGCCGCGGCCAGGTGAACCTTGCCCTCTATCGGCAGAAGTTCAACGGGCTGATCTACCGCGGGCTGCCGACCTACTACCTATCGGACAACGGCTTTACGGCCCCGTCCGTCTCGACCTTCCAGTTCACCAGCAACGCCGACGCCAAGGTGAAGGGCGTCGATCTGGACGCCTCGTTCCAGGCGACCTCGCGCTGGCGGATCAACGGCGCCGTCAGCTACGCGGACGGCAAGATCGACAACGACTTCATCCCCTGCAACGACGGCAACTTCGACGGCGTCCCCGACGCGATCGTGCCCACCGTGGCGGGCTTCCAGGCGGCTGGCGAACGCATCGCCCTGTGCCGCTCGAACCGCTCGGTGTCGCAGTCGCCGAAGTGGAACCTCAGCTTGCAGTCGGAGTACCTGTTCCCGATCTCCGACCGCGTCGACGGCTATGTCCGCGGCCTGTTCACCTACTATCCGGACAATCCGCGCGACAACGAGACCTTCACGATCGACGCCTACGGCCTGCTCAACCTCTACGCCGGCGTCCGTGACGCGGGCGGCGGCTGGGAGGTGGCGGTGTTCGCGAAGAACGTCACCAAGACCAGCCAGGTGATTTCGCAGGAGTCGCTGCAGGTGCAGTCGCAGGGCGGTCTGGGCAACTACTTCGGGCCGACCGGCTACTACAACGTGCGCTACACGCCGCCGCGGCAGGTCGGGCTGAACGTCCGCTACGCCTTCGGCTCGCGATAACCGCGCGCCCCGCCGGGCGAGGATGGCCCTCGCCCGGCGCCTGGCGTCCGCCCCCACAGGAGAGACATATGAGCCGTCTGAAGGCCGGATTGCGCCCGCTTGCGCTGACCACGCTACTTTCCGCGACCGCGCTGCACGGCGCCTCGGCGGCCCCTGAGCGAGCGGCCCCCCCGCCCGTGACGGGGCTCGCCGCCGGATACCTCAAGGCGGAGCAGCGTCCGGACAGCGTGCTCCTCGTGCCGGCTGCGCCGCTCCCGGCGTCGACCGCTCAGGCGCGCGACGAGGCGATGTCGAAGCGTGCGCTCGCACTGAAGGACGGCCCGCGATGGGACATCGCTACGCGCGACGCCGACCTGCGCCTGCCCAAGGGCGCCGAGGCCTTTTCCTGCGCGCTGGGCGTGCAGCTCAGCTCGGTCGAGGCTCCGCGCCTGATGCGGCTGCTCGCCCGGAGCACCGGCGATCTGGGACGCGCCAGCGACGGCGCCAAGACCAAGTACATGCGGCCGCGGCCGTTCATGGTGAACGGCGCGCCGATCTGCACCCCGGACCACGCCCCGCACCTGCGTCACAACGGATCCTACCCCTCCGGTCACAGCGCGATCGGCTGGGGCTGGGGCCTGATCCTCGCCGAACTGGCGCCCGACCGCGCCGACGCGGTCCTGTCGCGGGCGCGGGCGTTCGGGCAGAGCCGGGTCGTCTGCAACGTGCACTGGCTAAGCGATGTCGAAGAAGGGCGCGTGGTCGCGTCCGAGACCGTCGCGATGCTGCACGCGAACCCCGAGTTTCAGTCGGACCTTGCGGCCGCGCGCCTCGAACTCGACGCGCTTCGGCGGACGACGGCGCCAGGCAATGCGGACTGCGCCGCCGACGCCGCTGCGCTCGCCGACGGCTAGGCGCGCGTCGGCGGCCGGCTCAGACCGTGCCGACCGGGGTCGCCGGCGAGCCCACCGCGCCCGGCAGGTTGAGCGGCGGCGCGGTCAGCAGGAAGTGCGCCCGGCGATGGGCGGCGAGCCAGGGCGCGATGGCGCCGAACCACCAGAACTCGCCGAGATGAATGCCGAGCTTGACTAGGCAGTGCTCGTGCAGCGGCAGGCGCGCGGTCCCGACGCAGCGCTCGACGCCTTCCATCTTTTCGACCATCGGATTGTCGGCGCAGATCGCCGCCAGCCCGGAGCGGTCGATCCAGTCGAGCAGCCGCCGGTCGGTCCCGTCGAGGCCCGGGCAGGCGGCCAGGGCGGCGCGGTCGACATGCTCGCCGTCGCGCATCAGGAGATCGCCGTAACCGGTGTAGATGCAGAGGAAATCGCCCTCCTCCACCTCAGCGCCCTGGGCCTCGATCGCCCTCATCAGCGCCTCGTAGCCGACCAGCGCATGCGGGCCCGCGCCCGCGTGGCGTACATCGACCAGCACGCCGCGCCCCTGGACGCAGGTGCGGGCGAGGTTCTCGATGCCAAGCGCCAGCGCCCGCGGCGCGACCCCCTCGCCCGGCTGGACGAAGTCACGGTCGGAGCGGAAGCCGTTGTAGAAGACGTGCTCGGCGACGCCGTCGCTGTCGGCGTCGAAGCAGCAGCCATAGTGGCTCAGGCCGTCCCACTGCGACGAGTACTGCAGGTCCAACACCACCCGGTCGTCGTTGATGACGTCCGAGCCGCCGTCGGCGAAGGTCCAGTCGTACATCACGCGCCCGTCGCTGCCGTGGGTGGGCTCGAGCCTGGGCGGATTGCGGCCGGCGAAGATCTTGCCCTGCGGATAGTCGAGCGGCAGGCCGAGGAAGAAGCATTGCCCCTCCTTCGCCTCCGCCAGCGCCCGGCGCCGCCGCTCCGGCGTGACCAGGTTCATCCGGCCGACCTGATCCTCGTCGCCGAACGCGCCCCAGTTCGAGCCTTCCGGTCGCTTCAGCCAGCGGGGCATGCAGTACCTCTTTCCATCGAATGCGCCGCGCAAGGCGCCGCCGGCCCGTCGTCGCGACGGCCGGCCAGCCAGCTGCGATCGAGCGCCTGCACGCTCGGGCAGCCCATCAGCACCAGGTCGCGCTCCATCTCGGCGCGGAAGATCTCCAGGACGGCGCCGACCCCGGCCTCGCCGCCGCCGGCCAGGCCGTAGAGGTACGGTCGGCCGATGAAGACGCCGCGCGCGCCGAGGCAGAGCGCGGTGATCACGTCCGTGCCGCGTCGCACGCCGCCGTCCAGATAGACCTCGGCGCGGTCGCCGACCCGCGCGACGATCGCCGGCAGGGCGTCGACGCTGGCCAGCGTCCGGTCCAGCTGGCGGGCCCCGTGGTTGGAGACCACCACGCCGTCGACGCCGATCTGGTCGACCGCGCGCGCCGCGTCGTCGGGATCGAGCACGCCCTTGACGTAGAGCGGGCCCTGCCACTGCTCGCGCATCCAGGCCAGATCATCCCAGGAGAGGTCGCCCTGCATGTAGCGGGCCTGGGCCTCGGCCGAGGCGACGGCGTCATCGGCGCCGCCCTGGATCGCCCGGCGGATCCCCTGCACCACGCCGGGCGACGGGGCGGCGGCGCCGCGCTCCAGGTAGTGGACCGCGGCGATCCGCTTGCGGCGGATCACGTCGTGCAGCCAGGCCGGCCGGCTCAGCATGTTCAGCACCCGGCCGGGCGTCAGCGTCCAGGGCCGGGTCATGCCGGCGGTCCGCTCGCCTTCGCGGTTGCCGACCACCGGCACGTCGACGGTGACGAACATCGCCGTGTAGCCGGCCGCCCGCGCGCGGGCCATCAGCGCCCCGACCATCTGGCGGTTGCCGAACGGGTAGAGCTGGAACCAGTGGTTCTCGTCGGTGGCCTCGGCCACCTCCTCGAGGGTGTAGCAGGCCGCGGTGCTGAGGCAGGCGCGGGTCCCGGCCCGCTCCGCCGCCCGGGTCGCGGCGAGGTCGCCAGTCCAGTGGCTGAGGCCCGCGGCCCCGGTCGGCGCCAGCGCGACCGGCAGCGACACCGCGGCCGCCGCCATGGTCGTCGCCAGCTTCGGCGTCGAGACGCCGGTCAGGCACCGCTGGCGCAGCCGGTAGCGCTCGAACGCGCTGATGTTCTCGCGCAAGGTGACGTGGTCGTCCGCCCCGCCGTCGACATAGGCCCAGGCCAGGTCCGGCAGCCGGCGCCGCGCCAGGCGGCGCCAAGCCTCGACGCTGACCGGCGGCGCCGGATCCCTGAGCTTCAGCTGGAAGGCCATGTCAGGCGACCACCAGGCTCACCGGCTGCGGCCCGCGCAGCGGCAGCGAGCTGTAGGTGTAGGGCCCCGCTACCCGGAAGCCGGGAACCCGGTCGAGCAGGCCGCCGACGGCGATCTCCGCCTCCAGCTTCGCCAGGTTGATGCCCAGGCAGAAATGTAGGCCGACGCCGAATCCGAGGTTCGGCTGCGGCGGACGGTGGATGTCGAACCGGTCGGGATCGGCGAACCTCTGCGGATCGCGGTTGGCGGCGGCGAGCACGCAGGTCACCTCGTCGCCGTCGGCCAGCTCGATCCCGGCCAGCTCGACCGGGCCGCCGCGTACCCGCCGCACAAGGGTGCCGACGACGCCCTGCCAGCGCATCACCTCGTCGTTGGCCGCCCGGATCAGCGATCGGTCGGCGGCGATCTCGCGTCGGACGCCCCCATCCTCCGCATAGGTGACGAACAGGTGGGCCAGCCACTTGGCGGTGGTCTCGTTGCCGGCGAACAGCAGCTGGCGCAGGTTCTGCACCAGCTGGTCGTCCGGCAGGTCGCTGGCGGCCTCGGAGGCCGCCAGCGTGCTGACCAGGTCGTCGGCCGGCGCGGCGCGTCGGGCCTTCAGCAGTTCGCCAAGGTAGGTCGCCAGGTCGGCCTTCGCCGCCTCGCGCCGGGCGACCGCAGCGCGCGCGGCCGCATCGGCCAGATAGGCCGGCCCGCCGCCGGCCATCTCGTCGCTCCAACGGATCACGTCGGGCAGCATGTCCTGCGGCACGCCCATCATCCGGGCGATCACCAGCGTCGGCAGCGGCCGGCAGAGCGCGCCGACGACCTCGACCGGCTCGCCGTCGCGCAGGCGCTGCGCCGCCGGATCGAGCAGTCCGGCCGCGATCGTCTCGACGTCCGCGCGGATCGCCTCCAGCCCCTGCAGGCGGAAGGCCTCGGCCCAGACCAGCCGCAGCGCGTCGTGGCGCTTGCGGTCGTCGATGGAGATGAAGGCGTCGTCGCCGAACAGCGCCGCCGAGCTCGTCCCCTCCAGCGTGAACCGCTGGAAGTCGCTGACCACGGCGCGGACCTCGCGGTCGGTGGTCACCAGCCAGCGCTTGTAGACCTCGTGCCAGACGACCGGCCCCTGCGCCTGCAGCTCGCGCAGCAACGGCCACGGATCGGCGGCGGTCTCGGCCGCCATGATGTCCAGCCGGGTGGTCGGGACCGCCGTCACGGCCGCCGCCCCCCGCGCTCACGCCGCAACTGCGCCAAGACACCCCTCCCCGATCCAGGCGTCGCCGCGAGCCATGCGGCTCGGTCGCGCGCCGGTGTATCGGCGACCATAGTGACGCGTATTGCACATGTGAATAGGCATTTGGTCCGCAGGCTAACTGACTGCGCGTGGCGTATTGCGTTCCCCGAGCGGCCCTACGGCCGCCGCCCTAGGAACCACGAAAGACACGAAGGCCGGTCTTTCAGGTCCGCGACCGCGCCGGCCGTTTGCTCTCAGCGCCGGCGCTTTCGTGTCTTTCGTGTTTTTCGTGGTTCAGATCGCGCCGACGTCTGATGAGTGAATTTGTATCGGTCAGGCGTCGCGCCGGTTCTGGCTGCGAACCCCCGGCGCGCCCACCCTGCTGACGCACGTAGCAGGAGGATCGATGAAGGGCGAACGACAGCCGCCGCCGAAGGGCGGGGACGCCGGCCCGCGGGTCGTGATCATCGGCTCCGGCATCTCCGGCATCCTGATGGGGATCAAGCTGCTGGCGCGCGGCTGGCGCGACTTCGTGATCCTGGAGAAGGCCGAGACGCTCGGCGGGACCTGGCGCGACAACCGCTATCCGGGCGCGGCCTGCGACGTCGCCGCCCACCTCTACGTCTATTCGTTCGCGCCCAATCCGGCCTGGCGCTCGCGCTACGCCAAGGGGCCGGACATCTGGAACTACTATCGCCGCGTGGCCCGCCGCTACGGCGTGCTGCCCTACATCCAGTACGGCAAGGAAGTCGAGGCAGCGGAGTTCGACGGCGCGGGCTGGCGGGTGACCACGCGCGACGGCGGCGTCTACCAGGCCGACATCGTGGTGGCGGCGACCGGGCGGCTGCACCACCCGATGCTGCCGGACATCCCCGGCGCGGAGAGCTTCGCCGGCCCGAAGTTCCACACTGCGCAGTGGGACGAGACGGTTCCGCTGAAGGACCGGCGGCTCGGCCTGATCGGCACCGGCTCGACCGCCACCCAGATCGTCGCGGCGCTGGCCGACGAGGTCGGTCAGCTGAAGCTGTTCCAGCGCACCGCCCAGTGGGTGTTCCCGGTCGCCGACACGCCGGTGCCCTTGTGGAAGCGGCTCGCCTTCCGCCTCTCGCCCCGCTACGCGCGCAACTACTATTACACGCTGCGCAGCCAGACCGAGGCGCGCGGCAAGGCGGCGACCGGCGACCGGACCGCGCGCGCGGCCCGCGACCAGCAATGCTTCGACGCCCTGGCCCGGGTGCGCGATCCCGTGCTGCGGGCCAAGCTGACCCCCGACTACGAGGTCGGCTGCAAGCGGCTGGTGATGTCGGGGACCTTCTACGACGCGGTCCAGAAGCCGTCGGTCGACGTCGTCGTCGAGGGCGTCGAGCGCATCGAACCGCGCGGGGTGGTGACCCGGGACGGTCAGCTGCACGAACTGGACGTGCTGGTGTTCGCCACCGGCTTCGACGCCCACGCCTATCTGCGGCCGATCAAGGTCACCGGCGAGCGCGGCGTGACGCTCGACGAGGTCTGGCGCGAGGTGCCGCTCACCTATCGGGCGATCGCCGCGCCGCAGATGCCGAATTTCTTCTTCATCAACGGTCCCTACTCGCCGGGCGGCAGCGCGTCGGTGGTCGGCATCGTCGAGGCCCAGGCGGACTATCTAATGCAGCTCATCGAGCGCATCGCCGAGCGCAAGGTGCAGCTAGTTCCCCGGCAGGAGGCGGCGGTCGCCTGGCTGGAGGAGGTGCGTGAGCGGGCGCGGCAGTCGGTCTGGGGCTCGGGCGGCTGCCAGAGCTGGTATCTCGACAAGACCGGGACCCCGTCGCTCGACCCCTCCACCCTGTCGGAACTGCAGGCGCAGCTCGCGGCGCCGGACTGGGACCACTTCGTGGAGCGGCCGGCGCTGGTCGAGCTGGCGTGCGCCGCGGCCTAGGAGATGTCCGCCAGGACCCTGCGCCGGTAGGCCAACGGCGCCTCGCCGTTGCGCCGCCGGAAGGCCCGGCGGAAGGCGAAGCTGTCGCTGTAGCCGAGCCGCTCGGCGATCTGCTCGATGGTGAGCTGCGGTTCGCTCAGCCAGCCCTTGGCCAGGGCGTCGAACACCTCGTCCTTGAGGGCGCGAAAGCTCGCGCCCTCCGCAGTCAGCCGCCGCCGCAGCGTCGCGGGACTGCAGCCGAGCCGGGCCGCCACCTGCGGCAGGTCCGCCGCCGTTGTGGCGTCGCGCAGCCGGTCATTGCGCAGCAGATGCGCGACCACCGAGCGGGTGTCGGTCTGCGGCCGGCCCAGCGCCAAGGTCGCGCGCATCACCTGACCGAAGAACTGCGGGATCTCGGCGGCGCGGGCGACCACCGCGCGGCTGAGCTCGCGCTTCGGAATCACCAGCGCAGTCTCCGCCGAGCGGTAGGCCAGCGGCGGCGAGAACAGCAGTTCGGCGACGTCATCGGGCAGGCAGGGCGCATGGCGCACCCGGCCGGTCACCCCCTGCAGCGGGCCGCCGACCAGGAACTCCAGCTGACAGAGGGTGAAGGTCAGCGGCCAGATCGCGCTGATCAGCCCCTCGGCCCCGGCGCGCAGCGGCTCCTGGAAGACCAGCCTCGCCGTCGCGCCGCCCTCGTCCTGCAGCTCGGCGTGCAGCCGGTCGCCGTAGAGGGTGTGGGCGAAGCGGGCGATGATCTGCACGGCTTCGTTGAGGGTCGCTGCGCCGACCATCGAATGCAGCAGCAGGCGGCCAAGTTCGGCCCAGCGCTCCGGCGCGTCGGCCATCCCGCGTTCGCGCAGGATCCATTCGCGGTAGCGCCGCGTGAACGTCGCGATCTCCGCCTGGGCCGTGGGGCGGTCCGCCTCCGCCGGCGACAGGGCGGCGATCTCGGCCGCGGCGGCCAGCAGGCGCGTGGTCTCCGGCGCGACCTCGCCCGCCGCGCCGGGCGGCTCAAGGCTTCCGCCCGAAATCTCTTTGCCGGTCATCAAGGTCCGCAGTCGGGCGATGGGACCGGAAGTCTGATGATTTCCCGACCGGGGTCAACGCCGAGCCTGCCGCAATGACTGTTGGATTCCGATCATGAACGCTGACCCGACCCACCGGAATTTCGCGCCGCTGCAGCGGCGGATGCAGGGACTGGTCGACCAGGGCCGGTTCGCCGGCGTCTCGACCCTGGTCTGGCAAGACGGCGAGGTCGTGCACGTCCAGGCGGCCGGCTGGCGCGACCTGGCCGCGCGCACGCCACTGACGCGGGACACTCTCTTTCGCATCGCCTCCATGACCAAGCCGGTGGTCAGCGCCGCGGCGCTGCAGTTGGTCGAAGCCGGCCAGCTCGCACTCGACGCGCCGATCGCGCGCTGGCTGCCCGAAGCCGCGACGCTCCGCGTGCTGCGCCATCCGATCGCCGAACTCGACGACACCACGCCGCTGGAGCGGCCACCGACGCTGTTCGACCTGATGACCCATACCGCTGGCTTCGCCTGGACCGCCGGGCTGGACGCCCCGGTCACCCGCGCCGTCGCCCAGGCGGCCGAGCAGCGGCCGTTGATCAGTTGCGCGCCCGACGCCTTCGTCGCGCGGATCTGCGCGCTGCCGCTGATCCAGCAGCCCGGCCGCGGCTGGTATTACAGCGTCGCGACCGACCTGCTCGGCGTGCTGATCGCCCGGGCGAGCGGCCGCCCCCTACCCGACCTGCTGCAGAGCCAGATCTTCAAGCCGCTCGGCATGGCGGACACCGGGTTCTGGGTCACGCCGGAACAGCGCCACCGCCTGGCGGTCGGCTATCAGCGCAGCCCGACGGGCGAACTTCTCGTGCACGACGACCCGGCCTCCGGCTTCTGGTCGCGGCCCCCGGTCTTCCCCGCCGCGGGCGGCGGCCTGGTCTCGACGGCGGACGACTATCTGCGGTTCGCGCGGATGCTGCTGGACCGCGGCGTGTTTGGCGATCGGCGCATCCTGAGCGAGGCCTCGGTCGCGCTGCTGACCACCAACCAGCTGACGCCTGAACAGGTCCGGCCGCTCAGCCCGACGACCGACTATCTGCACGGCCAGGGCTTCGGCCTGGGCCTGGCCGTCGCGATCGGCGCGGCCGCAGATCGCCGAGCCCCTGGCAGCTACGGCTGGCCCGGCGCCTACAGCACCGCCTGGTTCGCCGACCCGCGGCGGCGGCTGATCGCGCTCGGCATGGGGCAACTCTGGCTGGATCCGCAGAACGAACTGCGCGCGGCGCTGGAGACCGAGGTCTACACGGCGCCCGCGCCCGGCTAGCCGATCCGGCGCATCAGGGCGTGGCGGCGGGTGCCGTCGTCGATGTTGCCGATCTCGTCGGCGAAGATCCGCGCCATGCCCGCCGGGTCGCTGATCGAGGCCAGATAGCCCTGCCGGTCGGCCCAGGTGAGGTTGTCGTAGGCGTCGTAGGCGACCGGCGCGGCGCCGAAGCCGCGGGCCACGGCCCCGGTCGCCGCGGCGTCGCAGTGCACCTGGTCGTAGGCCAGCAGGCCCGGCCCGAGCACCGGAATGGCCACGCCGGAATGCCGGTCATGCCACCAGCTGCGGAACTGCGCCGAGCTGATCGCCGGATCGCGCTTGAAGGCGAGCGACAGGAAGACGCCGCCGTCGCGCACCGGAACCATGGAGAACATCGGCCCGCTCATCACCTCCACCGAGCCCGACGCGGCGAGCGGCGCGAGAATCTCGCTCAGCGCCGCGGCCAGCGCCGGCAGATCCGCCGCCCGGGCGGCGCCGACCGTGATCTCCACCGCGGCGTCGACGGTGCGCCACTGGTCGACGGCGTAGTCGGTCTGGGTGGCCGAGGTGAGGTCCGGGTGCCGATCGGCGACGCCGAGACGGATATCCGCCGCCCCAGCCACACGGCGGATGGCGTCCGCCTGGCGCACGAGCGCCGCTTCCAGCCCCGCGTGGTCGCCGCCGGCGGCGTCGAACATGAACGCCAGCCGCCACTGATCAGCCATGTCGAACCTCCGCGCCGGACGCCGACGATTGCACAGGCCACCTGGGCCAGCAATATTGCATTACGCGGATAGCATTATCCCGCGAACAGACCCGGAGGCCGCCATGGACCAAGACCTGTCGCGCACCAGCCTCAGTCGCGACGCCATCCTGCTCACCGGCCAGGTCGCCCTGGTGACCGGCGGCGGCGGCGGCATCGGCCGCGGCATCGCCCTGGGGCTCGCCGAGTTCGGCGCCGACGTGGCGATCGTCGACATCGACGGCGAGGCCGCCGAACGGGTCGCCGCGCTGGTGCGCGAGAAAGGGCGACAGGCGCTGGTGATCGTCGCCGACGTAATGGACCGCGACGCCGCGCGCGGCGCCGTCGCCACCGCGCTCGAAGGCCTGGGCGCGGTCGACATCCTGGTCAACAACGCCGGCGGCACCCGGCCGATCAAGCTGGTCGACATGACCGACCGCCAGATCGACCGGCAGATCGACCTCAACCTCAAGGGGCTGGTGGCGATCACCCAGGCGGCGGCCAAGGCGATGATCGCCCGCGGCGCCGGCGGGTCGATCATCAACATCGCCAGCATCGAGGGCCTGCGCGCCGCGCCGACCTATTCCGTCTATGCCGCTTGCAAGGCCGGCATGCTCAACTTCACCCGCACCCTGGCGCTGGAGCTCGGCGAGCACGCCATCCGGGTCAACGCGATCGCGCCGGACCTGGTGCCGACCGAGACCATGGCGCGCTTCGCCCCCGGCATCGTCAGCCCGGAAGGCCGCGCCGCCCAGGCCCGCTACATCCCGCTCGGTCGCGCCGGCAATCTCGACGATTGCGCCGGCGCGGCGGTGTTCCTCGCCTCGGCGATGGCCGGCTACGTCACCGGCGTGACCCTCAGCGTCGACGGCGGCACGTGGGCCTCCAGCGGCTGGACCCGCAACGACGCCGACGGCTGGCGGCTGTTCAACTGAGGGGGCGGCGGCCGCCCTGGCGCGGGGGACGGCGAGAACCTATCTCACCGCAAGCGTCGCCGGAGCCGCCGAGCCATGACCGTTCTCAAGATCACCGCGGCCATTGTGGCGCTGCTTGCGGCCTCCGCCTGCTCGCCGAAGAGCGAAACCGCCGCTCCGGCGCGTCGAGCGCGCCGATCTTGAAGCGCGGGTGACGCCCTCGGCCTGCGCGGCGGGCGCCTCCGTCTTCGGTCAGGCGGCGGTCCGCGGTGGCGAGACGTTCGGCATGTTCGAGGATCAGGCCTGAGTCCATCATTCACCCCTTCGTCAGTGACGAAGGTGGGGGCCTTGACCACGGGGTTGATCGCGGCGAACGCGTCAAACTGCCGGAAGACCGAGACGGCCTCATGCTCGAACGGAAGCCCCATGAGCCGCAGCGAGATCGCAACCCGTCGGACGTAGGGAGAATTAAGGTTGCCGATCAGACGCATGTGACCCTCCGCAGGTTGTGGAGATGTGCACGGGCGCGCAGCTCTGCAATGGTAGCGGCGCAACCAGAGCGATTTGCGCCGCTACCGTGGTCGTCCCACGGCCCCTCGCCGGCGCGGCGTCTGCGCCGGCCGAAGCTCGCTTCAGAAGCCGATGTCCTTGATCGGGTCGTCGAGTTCGCCGGAGGCGACCTGGATGCCCTTCGCCAGCCTGTCGTCGTCGACCCCGCCGAGGAAGCCGTCGATCACCCGCTGGTAGTTGCTGATCATCCCTTCGACGGTCTTCGACAGGCGCATGTACTCGAAGCCCTTGGCGTGCAGGCCTTCCTGCTGCAGCGGCAGGTTGCTGTAGTCCTGCTGCGGGATCGGCGGGAAGCGCTCGTCGTCGTGGCGCATCGGCGTCGGCGCCACCGGCCGCTCGCGCACCTCGTCCTCGGGGTAGAGCACCAGCGACCAGATCTCGAACAGGCAGGTCTCCGGGCCGAGGGGGCGGATGCGGTAGGCCGACATGTTGCCGAACAGCGGCAGCATGAAATAGTGCGGGAACAGGAACTGCACCGCCGAGGCGTACGGCAGGTCGTTGAGGTCCGGGAAGTCCACCCCGCGCGCGCGGTTCTGCTGGGTGATCTCGGCGTTCAGCGCCTGGTGCCATACCCCCATCGCCGCCATCGGATCGTCCGGCAGCTCGATCCGGTCCTTCAGGTCGTTCATGATCGCCACGTCGTTGGCGTGGACCATGCCGGCCATGCCCTCGCTCAGCACCGCGTTCCAGTTGATCGACATCTCGATCAGCTTCTTCACCGTCACCGACGCCGGCAGCGGCGCGGGCCCGCCGGCCGGGGTCGGCGCATAGCGGTCGTAGCCGGGCAGCGGCGGATTGGCCTCCTGCAACTGCGGATGGGTGCGCATGACGTGGTAGCCTTCCATGAAGGCCTCCATCGCCAGCTTCCAGTTGGTCGGCAGGATGGCCGAGTGCCACCACTCGACGCGCAGCTTCTCGACCTTGCGCGGGTCGAGCCGGTCGGCCAGCGGCTGGATGGTCTCGAGCAGCGGCGGGGCGTCGTCGTCGAAGTTGATGAAGGCGCAGCCGCCCCACAGCTCCACGCGGCAGGGAACCAGGTTCAATTCGGCCGGATCGAGGTTCTCCTCGTCGAACACCTGCCGGGCGAAGACGAAGGTGTTCTCGCCGTCGATGTTCCAGCGCCAGCCGTGGAACGGGCAGTTGAAGCCCTGGACCTCGCAGTTGCCGTGGCCGTTGGCCAGCTTCACGCCGCGGTGGCGGCAGGCGTTGTGGAAGGCCTTCACCCCGCCGGCGGTGCGCACGACAATCACCGACTGGTCGAGGATCTTGTACTCGACCCAGTCGCCGACCTCGGGGATCTCCTCCAGCCGGCAGGCCATCTGCCAGACCCGCGGCCACAGCCGTTCGCGCTCCAGCTCGAAGAAGGCCGGGTCGTAGTATCGCTCGGCGGGGATCCGCTGCGGGTTGGTGACCTTGAACGGCACGGCGTCCAGCATCGAGTCCGCCGACTTCGGCGCTGCAAAGACCTGTCCCATCGGCGGCCCTCCTCCCGTTATTATTGCAACAGGATCATTGCGTTGAATATGGCGCGAGGCAAGGCCGCGCGTGCGGGTCAGCCGCGACCAGGGCGCGCGCCGCGCACCAGCCGGCCCGGCAGCGCGGCCGTCGCCTCGCCGTGGCGGTAGGTGACTTCGCCCGAGACGATGGTGGCGTCGTAGCCGCAGGCCCTCTGGGTCAACCGCCGGCCGCCGGCCGGCAGGTCGTAGGCGGTGCGCGGCGCATGCAGCCGCAGGCGATCGATGTCGATGACGTTGAGATCGGCCTTGAAGCCCGGGGCGATGCGCCCGCGATCGCCGAGGCCGACCGCCTCGGCCGGGTCGGAGGTCAGCATCCGGATCGCCACCGGCAGCGCCAGCCGCTTGGCCGGGTCCGGATGGCGCGTCCAGTGGGTCAGCAGATAGGTCGGAAAGGCGGCGTCGCAGATCATGCCGTAGTGCGCCCCGCCGTCGCCAAGCCCCAGCACGGTGTGCGGATGCTTCAGGAAGTGCTCGCCGGCGCTCTCGAAACGGTCGCCTTCGCGGTTGGCGGAGGGCCGGTAGAGCACGGCGCGTCCCTCGTCCTTCAGCAGTTCGTCGTAGATCACCTGGCGCGGATCCAGGCCGGCGGCGCGGGCGCGCTGGGCGATGCTGTCCTCCCGGGCCGGGTGGTAGTTGGGCGGATCGCCGAGCGGGAACAGCCAGTCGAGGTCGTCGACGACGCTCTTGAAGAAGGCATGCGGGTCGTCGGACTGCTCGGCCAGCAGCCGCCGGCGAATGTCGGGATCGCGCAACGCCGCCACCTTGCCGGCCAGCGACAGGTGCTCGATCGCCCGGAAGCTCGGGTGGAAGGCGAAGGGGTGCAGCGACAGGTCGAGGCCGATCAGCATGCCGACCGGGCGGGGAATCACCTGGCCGCGGATCGCCAGCCCGTCGCGATGCGCCGCCTCGAGCTCCGGCAGGATGTCGCGCCAGGCCTGAGGATTGTCCGAGGTCTGCAGCAGGCTGAACGAAACCGGCCTGCCCGACGTCTGGGCGATGGCCCGCAGTAGCGCCATCTGCTCGGCGCCCGTGCGGCGCTGGTCGGTGAGGATCTCGAACACGCCGGCGCCGGCGTCGCGCAGCCCTTCGGCCAGGGCGAGGATCTCCTGTTCCTCGGTCGAGACCGTCGGCGCCAGCCGGCCGTCGCGGAAGCGGTGGGCGAGGTTGCGCGTCGTCGAGACCCCGAGCGCGCCCGCCGAGATCGCCTCGGCGGTGAGCCGGCGCATCTCGGCCAGATCGGCCGCGGTCGGCGGCTCGCAGGCGGCCCCGCGCTCGCCCATCACATAGACCCGCAGCGGGTTGTGCGGCAGCTGGGCGGCGAAATCGATGTCGGCCCGGCGCTGGGCGAGCGCGTCCAGATATTCCGGGAAGGTCTCCCAGTTCCACGGCACGCCATCGGCCATCACCACCTCGGGGATGTCCTCCACCCCCTCCATGAGCTTGATCATCAGGTGGTGGTCGGCGGGCCGGGCCGGCGCGAAGCCGACGCCGCAGTTGCCCATCACCACGGTGGTGACGCCATGGCCCGAGGACGGCTGCAGGCGCTGCTCCCAGGTGACCTGGCCGTCGTAGTGGGTGTGGATGTCGACGAACCCGGGCGTCACGAGTCGGCCGGCGGCGTCGATCTCCTCGCCGCCGCGGCCGAGCCCGCGGCCGACCGCGGCGATCACGCCGTCGCGCACCCCGACGTCGACCTCGCGGGCCTCGTCGCCGGAGCCGTCGAGCACGGCGCCGTTGCGGACGACCAGGTCGAATGCCGGCTCTGACATCATCTCACCTCGTGGTTGCGGCCGTCAGACATCGATCTTCGGCAGCCCCTCGCCGCCCTCGAGCTTGCGACCGAGGGCGTAGTCGCCGGCGATGGTGGTGCGGTGCATGACCCGGGTCTCGTCGGCCGGCACGCCGGTGGCGCAATGCAGGGTGCGCCAGTTGTCCCAGAGCACCATGTCGCCGTAGCGCCAGTCATGGAAATAGGCGTTCGCAGGCGCGGTGCAGCAGGCGATCACCTCGGCCAGCAAGGCGTCGCCGTCCGGCCCACCGAGCTCGTAGATCCCGACCGCGAAGCTCGGCGAGACGTTCAGCACCTTCCGGCCGGTCTCCTGCTGCACATAGACCATCGGATGCAGTGTGCGCGGGTACTGGTACTGCCGGCGCATGATCTTCAGGAACGACTGCGCGCCGCGGACGAACCGGAGGTCCTCGGGCGCGCCGAACTTATGGTTCGCCATGTTGAGGTCCATCTCGTAGACCACGTGCAGGCCTTCGATCCGGGCCTTCAGCTGCTCGGGCAGGCGCTCGTAGGCGGGGATCTGGTCGATGAAGCCGGTGCGGCCGCCGCGCGTCGGCAGCTGGATCGGCCGCAGGATTCCGCCGCGGTTGATGGTGTCGGTGTAGACGAGGTCCGAATGCCACCCGAGCCAGCCGCCGAGGCGCTCGCCATGGACCTCGTAGCAGGTGCCGTCCTCCGGGTAGTATTTGATCTTCACCAGCTCCGGATGCCCCTCGGCCCAGGTCTCCGGATAGACGTGGCGCTCCAGCGGCCCGAAGCAGTTGCTGAGCTCGACCTGCATGGCCGGCGAGTCCTCGCCGTCGCGAAACAGCAGCACGCCGCGGTCGACCCACAGCGCGTTCAGCGCCCGCCGGACCTCGGCGTCGCCCAGCTGGGCGAGCATCAGGCCGCTGACCGTCGCCCCGAACGCCGCGTCGCCCAAGGGCGAAACCTGGAACCCTGCCGCCATGCCGAGCGTCTCCTCCGCCGGCCCGGCGCGCGTTCGCGCGCTTCTCTTCGTCCGACGACAGCAGAAGCATCCGCCTCGCGCCGGGCCCTCACAATTGCCGATGGGGTTGATGGTGGTATGCCGGATCGGCATATCCTATCGGCATGGATATCCGGCATCTGCGCTATTTCACCGCCGCGGTCGAGGAGGGCTCGCTGCAAGGCGCGGCGCAGCGGATGCACGTCGCCCAGCCGGCGCTGTCGCGGCGCATCCGCGACCTCGAAGCCGACCTCGGCTGCGAGCTGCTCACCCGCGGGGTGCGCGGCGTCACCGCCACGCCGGCCGGCGCCGCCTTCTACCGTGACGCCCTGGCGCTGCTGGCCGGCCTCGACGAGGCGGCGCAGCGCGCCCGGCGCATCGGCCGCGAGCACGAGGAAGGCGTCCGCCTCGGCCTCGTCCACACCTCGCGCAAGTACGCCTTTCTGCAGGAGGCGACGGCGGCCTGGCGCGCCGGCGAGCCGACCGGCGGCCTGGCCTTCGTCCGCGGCCTTTCCCCCGAACTGGCCCACGCGCTGGTCGAGGGGCGGCTGGACATGACCCTGCTGTTCGAGCGGCGCATCGGCGCCGAAGCCTTCGACGAGCGCCTGATCCATCGCGAGCGCTACGTCCTGGCGGCGCACCCCAGCCATCGGCTGGCGCAGCCCGGGGCGGCGGACCTCGCCGTGCTGTCGGGCGAGCCGCTGGTCTGGCTGTCGCGGTCCGACAACGGCGACAGCCACGACGCGCTGCTGCAGCAATGTCGGCTGCATGGGCTGGAGCCGGCGATCGCCCAGCTGACGCACAGCCACGAGGAGCAGATCGAGCTGACCACGGTCAGCGGCGGGGCCTGCCTGACGCCGGCCTCGACCCTGCTGTCGACGCCGGCCGGCGCGCTGGTCTTCCGTCCGCTGCCAAAGTTCGAGATGGAGCTGTCGTTGAGCCTCGCCTGGCGGCGCGATCTCGGCGGCTCGCTGGCCGGCCGCCTGCTGGCCGAGCTGCACCAGGCCATCGACCGCCACCAGGACGCCATCCGCGGCGGCCGCAGCCCGTGGGCGCGGCTCGACGGCTGCGCGGTGGTCCGGGTTCCGTAAGGCGGCCGCGCGACGCACAGGCGCCGCGCGGCTCAATGGTCTCAGAGCCTAGGCGGCGTCCGCGTGCTTGCTGAACATGCCGATGACGTCGCCGGAGGTGACCGGCCGCCGGCTCTCGCCCGCGGCCAGCGGCGCGGCCCCGCCCCCCGAGCGGATCGAGGTGTCGACGCCCTTGGTTGCCGCCTGGGCGCGCAGGCCGGCGACGCTGAGGTCCGCACGGCTGTGGTGCTTGAAGGGGTCGTAGTTGAACAGCTTCATCGCGTTCAGGTGGGTGACCTTGTCGATCTGGGCGTCGCTCAGCTGCTGGATCGACTTCCACAGGATCTCCGGCGCGTGCGGCCAAGGCGTGTCGGAGTGCGGATAGTCGACCTCGTAGCAGACCCGGTCTTCGCCAATCAGGTCGATGTTGCGCAGGCCGTAGGCGTCATCGATGAAGCAGCTGTAGAAGTGCCGGGCGAACACCTCGCTGGGCTTCAGGCCCTTGAGATAGCTTTCGGAATGGGTCCAGGCCTTGTGCTGCTCGTGGCTGTAGTCGGCCCGCTCCAGCAGATAGGGGATCCAGCCGATGCCGGATTCCGACAGCGCGATCTTCAGGTTCGGATAGCGGTTCAGCGCCGCCAGGTTCATCCAGTCGGCTGTGCCGAACGCCACCGCCATCGGCATGGTGGTGATGTTCACCTCGATCGGCGACTCCATCGACGGGTGCGGCGAGACATTGCCGACGCCGATGTGCAGACACAGCGTCGCGTCGGTGTCTGCCACCGCCTTCCACAGCGGCTCCCAGCTGTCGCTGTGGATGCTGGGCAGGCCGCGCTTGGTCGGGTTGTCGTTGAAGCTGATCGCGTAGCAGCCCTTGGCGACCAGCCGCCGGACCTCGGCGGCGGCGGCTTCGGCGTCCCACAGCGGAACAATGCCGCAGGGGATGAAGCGGCCCGGATGGGCGCCGCACCACTCGTCGATGTGCCAGTCGTTGTAGGCGCGCAGGTGGACCAGCGCCTGATCCTTGTCCGGCGCGCCGACGAACATGCCGCCGTCGATGCCGGCGAAGCTCGGGAAGTTCAGCGAGCCGGCGATGCCGTTGACGTTCATGTCGTCGATCCGCGCGTGCACGTCGTAGCAGCCGGCCCGCAGCTGCTCGAGCGCGGTCGGCTCCATGCCGTATTCCTCACGCGGCCGGCCGACGACGGCGTTCAGCGCCACCGAGGGGATCTTGATCCCCTGGTATTCCCAGTAGTTGGTGCCGTCGGCCTGCTCCCGCAGCTTCGGCGCGGTCGCCAGGGCGTCGCCGGACAGCTGGCGATCGAACACGTCGCCCGGCTCGGTGATGTGGTCGTCGACGCTGACGATGACCATGTCGTTCATTTGCATGGGCTAGGCCTCCTCCGGCCGCGCAGACGGCTATTTGCAGTTAGTTCTGGTCGTCCCGGGCGCACGCGCCGGCGGCCAGGGCGATGTATTTGACTGAGGCGTCGCGGTCGCAGGCCGCACTCAGCGGCATCACCTCGGTGCCGGCCCGCAGGCGCAGCTCGCGGGCGACGGCGACCGGGTCGTCGGTCTCCATCTCGTAGATGGCGAAGGAGTTGAAGTCGGGCTCCTGGATCACTGTGCCCAGGCCGACGCCGTTGACGATGCGGAAGCGCTTGGCCGACTTCACGCCTGGCACCGCGACGCAGTCGGCCAGGTGCTGGTCGTCGTACCATTGCTGGAAGGCTTCCTCGTTGCCGGGCGTCGCCTTGCCGAGCACCAGATAATAGTAGGTGGCCATCTTTCCTCCCTGGCCGCCGGGACGATGCAAGCGCCCGTCGACAGCGTTGCGAAGCCTAGGTCAGCCCCGGCGGCGCGGATAGCGCCTACGCATATAAGATTGATCGTACATCATTGCAATTACCCGCGCGCACGCCCTAGACTTCGCCGCCGAGCCGGGCCGTCCCCGGCGCGACTTGCGAGAATCCCCCATGAGCGACGCCCCGCACCTGCTCGTCGACCGCCAGGACGGCGTGCTGATCGCCACCCTGAACCGGCCGGAGAAGCTCAACGCGATCACCGACCCGATGATGGAGCGCTTCGAACAGGCCCTGCTCGAGTTCCGCGACACGCCGGAGCTGAAGGTGATGCTGATCCGCGCCACCGGCCGCTATTTCTGCGCCGGCGCCGACCTCAAGGAGTCGGCGGCCAAGGGCGAGCCCTTCCCCACCAGCGGCAGCGGCATCCGCGAGATGCACCGCCTCGGGATCCGCGGCATGCACCGGATCTACGACGAGATGGAGCACATCGAGAAGCCGATCGTCGTCGCCCACCACGCGACCTGCGTCGGCGGCGGGCTGGAGATGTCGCTGTCCTGCGACTTCCGGCTGGCGGCCAGGAGCGCCAGCTACGCCTTCCCGGAAGGCCTGTTCGGCGTGCTGCCGGCCTCCAACGGGGTGAGCCGGCTCACGCGGATCGTCGGCCCGCACTGGGCGCGGCTGCTGGTGATGGCCAACCTGCCGGCCGACGCCCAGGAGGCGCTGACCATGGGCCTGGTCCACAAGGTCTACCCGGACGAGACGTTTGAAGATGAGGTGATGGCCTTCTGCCGCCACCTGACGAAGCAGAACGGCGAGCAGATGGGCACGGCCAAGCTGGCCATCGAGCTGACCAGCGAGGTCGGCCGCGATCAGGGCCGCCACATCGAGCGGCTGGCCAACAGCGCCCTCATGCTGCTGCCGGCCTACCAGAAGCTTTCGGCCGACCACGTCGCCGGCATCGGCGGCAAGAAGCAGGACTGACGCCGCGCAGCCGGCGGGACGCTCGGACAGGAAGGAACGCCCATGAAGGTCAATGTGACGATGCCGTTCGACCGGCTCGACGCCGGGAACGAGTTCATCACGCTCGACGCGGTGATCAGGGTCGCGACCCTGGCCGAGCGCCTCGGCTTCCACAGCTGCCTGGTCACCGACCACCCGGTTCCGACCGGCCGCTGGCTGGACGCCGGCGGGCACCACGCCCAGGATCCGTTCGTCATCCTCTCGCTGATCGCCGCGGCGACGCGGACCATCCGGCTGCAGACCGGCATCCTGGTGCTGCCCTACCGCAACCCGTTCATCACCGCCCGTTCGGTGGCGACCCTCGATGTCTTCTCCGGCGGGCGGGTCAGCTTAGGCATCGGCGCCGGCTACATGAAGGGCGAGTACAAGGCGCTCGGCGTCGACTTCGAGCGGCGCAACGAGCTGACCGACGAATACCTGCGCGCGCTGAAGGCCGCCTGGACCGCCGACGAGTTCACCTTCGAGGGCTCCGGCTACCAGGCGCTCGGCAACCGCATCCTGCCGCGGCCGCTGCAGCAGCCGCACCCGCCGCTGCTGATCGGCGGCAACGCCAAGCGGGCGATCCGCCGGGCCGTCGAGCTCGGCGACGCCTGGAACCCCTACTACACCGCCAACTCGACGCTGGCGGCGACCAGCCGCACCGCCGAGATGAGCAACGAAGGCGACCTCGCCGAGGGCATCGCCTACCTGCGCGCCTACTCCGAGCAGTTCGGTCGCGAGCGGCCGCCGGAAGTCATCCTCGGCAGCTTCAACAGCCCGGGCGACAGCCCCGAGATGCTGCTCGAGCGGGCCGGCAAGATGCAGGCGCTCGGCGTCTCCGTCGTCGCCGCCAACCTCGGCGGGCGGGATCTTTCGGAATGGTGCGACACCGCCGAGCGGTTCGCCGCCGACGTGCTGTCGAAGATGCCGTAGCGCGGAGGAGCCCGAGGGGCGGACTCCTGGCGGGCAGATTGCGCCCGGCCTCATTTCCCCGCAGCGCCGGCCCAAGCTATTCTGCAGAACCTGAGGTGGAGACTTGCAGCATGGCGAAGCTCGTCTTTGGAATGAACCAGTCCTTGGACGGTTACGTCGACCACATGGAGTTTGCGCCTGGTCCCGCGCTTTTTCGGCACTTCGTCGAGCAGGCGCGCGAGCAGACGGGCAGTGTGTATGGCCGCCGCCTGTACGAGGTCATGCGCTACTGGGACGAAGACGATCCTGCGTGGGACGCGGCGGAACGCGACTTCGCGGCGGCGTGGCGGCGCCAGCCGAAGTGGGTCGTGTCGCGCTCGTTGAAGTCGGTCGGCCCCAACGCCACGCTCGTCGGGGATGACGTCGAGGCGGTGATACGCGGGCTGAAGGCTGAACTCGCCGGCGAGATCCAGGTTGGCGGACCCGAGCTTGCGCAAAGCCTGGCCGACCTCGGTCTCATTGATGAGTTTCGAATCTACCTCCATCCCGTTGTGCTCGGCCGCGGCAAGCCGTTCTTCGCCGGGCCCAGGCCGCCCCTCCGCCTCGTGGCCAACGACCTGATCGGCGAGGGCGCGATCAGGTTGACCTACGTCCCCACCTGATCACGCCGCCTAGGTAGCGTACCGGAATACCCCGCCGCCCACAGGAGGCGCACGCTGACGACAAGCTGCCCGAGTGGAGGCGCGGCGTGGGATCTGCGGACATGCATGTGCTGAAGGCCATCTTCCTCGTTCCGGGCAACGTGCTCGCCGACCGGCTCGGAACGACCGACGAGCACGAGCGGGGCTTGCTGCGGATGCTCGTCAACTCCGTGATCTGGATCACCGCCGCGGCGATCGTGTTCATGATGGCTGTCTACGGCCATTGAAGCCGCGGGGCTGAGGGCGCGCGACGGTGAACCGTTATCCGCGCGGGCTGCGCCTTAGGTGACCAATCGTCCGGAGGACGCGGGGCGTTCGCCTCAGCGCCTAGAAACAATTCACGCCGTGGCGCTCGCCACCACAGGCCCTTCTGTGACCCGCGGTGGGTTTGGAAAGAGCGTCGGCGCGTTCTCGGCCACCCACGCGTGCGCGATCTCGACCGACTTGTCCGCTCCCTCCTGGCTCTCGAAAAGGCTCAGAGAGGCCATCACGCCGTTGCCGCCGTCGATCCAGTAATAGCCGATGAAACCGGGGACGTGTTCGAGGAGGGCGACGAAGCTCTCACCCACGAGACGACCGGCTTCGGCATTGTCGGTGATCCCTTCGTAGCGCCGCACAGCTCCGTACATGAGCAGACTCCTTCACTCACACCGCCGAGCCAAACGCAGGGCGGATCGACGTGGTCCGCAGCCGCCGATCAACAAACGCCGAGGTCGCGTCGCGGATGCGCGTCCGCCCCCGCCCCACCCCGAAAGCGGGAACGGGGCCCGTGGCCCCGACCGCCGCATCGGTCCGCAGCGCATCTGCCAAAATTCGCTATTGCAGAAATGCATATCGCATGTCGAATTGCACCCAACGAGATTGGGAGGCCGCCATGTCCGACGCCGTCACCGCGGACGATCCGCGCTACAAGGAACTGTTCGACGTCCGGACCGAGGCGCTGCAGGGCGGCTACATCCTCGAAGACGACATGAACCAGCACTTCCACCGGCTGCGCAGCGAAGCGCCGGTGCAGAAGGGCTATCTGCGCGAACTGCTCGACATCCCCGAGCACCACAAGAAGTTCGCCACCCCGCGCGCCGGCTACACGGCGCTGTCGTTCGAGGCCTGCAACACCGCCTTCCGCGACAACGAGACCTTCTCCTCGCGGCTCTACGAGGACATGCCCGGGGTGCAGGCGGGCTTTGGCGGCAAGACCATCCTGCAGATGGTCGGCCCGGAGCATCGCCGCTACCGCGCGACGCTTCAGCCGATGTTCCTCAAGCCGAAGGCGTTCAGCTGGTGGCGCGAACGCTGGATCGACGACATCGTCCGCAACCTGATCCAGAGCCTCAAGGACCAGGAGCGAGCCGATCTGAACCTGCAGTTCTGCGCGCGCATGCCGGTGCACACCGTCACCCGCGGCGTCGGCCTGGAGGGCGAGGACGCGCTGGCCTTCCGCACCGCCCTGCAGACGATGATGGGCCAAGGCGGTCCAACGCCCGAAGCGGCGATGCAGGCCTCGAAGACCATCGACGACCTGCTCGGCGCGACCGTGCGGCGCCGCCGCGAAACCCCCGGCGACGACGTGATCTCCGGGCTGATCGCCACTGAGCTCGAGCAGGAGGACGGCTCGCGGCGGCCGCTGACCGACCAGGAGATCATGTCCAACTGCCGGCTGATCATCCTGGCCGGCGGCGGCACGACCTGGCGGCAGCTGGGGATCACCCTGTGGGCGCTGCTCAGCCGGCCGCAGCAGCTCGAAGCGCTGCGCGCCGACCGCGGGCTGATGGAGGCGGCGATCGACGAGGCCGCCCGCTGGAACCCGACCGACCCCTATTTCTCGCGGCTGGTCACCTGCGACACGGTGCTGGACGGGGTCGAGGTCCCGGCCGGCGTGGTCCTCGACATCTGCCTGGGCGCGGCCAACCGCGACCCGGCGCGGTGGGACAATGCCGACGACTACGACCTGCTGCGGCCGTTCCAGAGCCACCTGGGCTTCAGCATCGGCCCGCACCAGTGCCTGGGCATGAACGGCGCCAAGGCCGAGATGGTGGTGTCGCTCAACGCCTTCCTCGACGAGTTCCCCAACCTGCGGCTGGATCCAGACGCGCCGGCGCCGCAGCTGGTCGGCGCCCTGGAAGGCCGCGGCATGACCGCCGTGCCGGTCCGGCTTCGCTGAGCCGCGACACCATGGAAACGGCCGACTACATCATCATCGGCGGCGGCAGCGCCGGCTGCGTGCTCGCCAACCGCCTGTCGGAAGACCCCGCCTGCACGGTGCTGCTGGTCGAGGCCGGCGGCCCGAGCCACGGCTTCCTGTTCCGCATGCCGACCGGCTCCTACACCATGCTGGGCAAGCCGCAGGCCGACTGGATGCACGTGACCGAGCCGGATCCGACGCTCGGCGGACGGCAGGTGATGTGGAACGGCGGCCGGGCGCTCGGCGGCGGCTCGGCGATCAACGGCATGGTCTATGTCCGCGGCGAACGGCGCGAGTTCGACGCCTGGATCGAGGCCGGCTGCGCCGGCTGGGGCTGGGACGACGTCCTGCCCTATTTCAAGCGGTCGGAGGACTTCCAGGGCTCGCCGATGGCCAGCCACGGCCGCGGCGGGCCGCTGGCGGTCTCGCCGCTGCGCATCACCCATCCGATCACCCGGGCGTTCGTCGAGGCCTGCGCGCAGAGCGGGGTCCGCCGGCTCGAAGACTACTGCGCCGGCGACCAGGACGGCGTCTTCGACATGCTGGCGACGCAGAAAAACGGCGAGCGCTGGAGCGCGGCGCGCGGCTATCTCGAGCCGGCGCTGGGCCGACGGAACCTCAAGGTGATCACTGGCGCCCTGGCCGACCGGGTTGAGTTCGAGAACGGCCGCGCCACCGGCGTCCGCGTCCTGGTGGACGGCGCGGCCCGGACCTTGTCGGCGCGGCGCGAGGTGATCCTCGCGGCCGGCTCGGTGATGTCGCCGGCGATCCTGCTGCGCTCCGGCGTCGGCCCCGGCCAACATCTGCAGGACATGGGGCTGCCGGTGCTGCGCGATGCGCCCGGCGTCGGCCGCAACCTGCAGGAACATCCGAGCTTCGCGCTCAGCCGGCTGGTGGATCTGCCGACCTACAACGCCATGCTCGGGCCCGGCCAGCTGGCCCTGCACCTCGCCCAGTTCGCGCTCGCCCGGCGCGGGATCATGACCTCGGCGGCGGTCCAGGCGATGGCCTTCATCCGCAGCCGTCCAGAGCTCGACCGGCCGGACATCAAGCTGTCGTTCGCGCCCTTCTGCACGGACCTGAAGACCCGCGGCATGCACAAGCAGCCGGGCTTCTCGGTGTTCACCGGGCTGTCGCGGCCGCAGAGCCGCGGTGAGATCCGTCTCCGCAGCGCCGCGGCGGCCGACAAGCCGGTGATCGATCACCGGCTGTTCGGGCACGAGGACGATCTGCGCCGGCTGATCGACGGGCTGAAACAGGCCGAGCGGATCTTCGCCGCGCCGGCCATGGCCAAGCACCTGGTCGGCTTCAACCACCCGGAGACATCGCCGGCCGACGACGCCGAATGGGAGGCGCTGGTCCGGCGCACCGCGACCATCGGCTTCCATCCGGTCGGCACCTGCCGCATGGGCGCCGACGAGGGCTCGGTCGTCGACCTGGGCCTCGCGGTGCGCGGCGTGCAGGGCCTGCGGGTCTGCGACGCCTCGGTCATGCCGTTGCTCAACTCGGCCAACACCAACGCCCCGGTGATGATGCTGGCGGAAAAGGCGGCCGACCTGATCCGCGGCCGCAGCGCCGCGGGCGCGACCGCCCCAGCCAGCGAGATGGCGCTGTCCTGAACGCCGGCCGCGCCGGCGAACGTCGATGCAAGGAGATGACCATGCCACACTGCCGACCCGAGGATCTTCCGGACGGGAACGAACGTTGGCCGGGAATTCCCAAGGGCCACTTTCGGTCCGTGCAGTGGGGCGACATGGAGGTCGGCTACACCTCGATCGATCACCCGCTGGACTGCACCGAGCAGTACCTCACCGGCGGCTATCCCGGCGGGGTCTGCCAGTGCCCGCACTACTTCTACATCTTCGAAGGCCGGGTTCGGGCGCGCTACCCGAACACCAATTGGCCGGACGAGATCGCCGAGACCGGCGAGGTCTGCTTCTTCCCGGCGGGCCACGTGCTGATCTATGAGGAGCCCAGCCGGATCCTGGAGCTGAACCCGGCGCATGCGCTGCAGACCTGCATCGATCTGGCCGAGCAGGCGGCCAAGCGGGCCAAGGCCGCCGGAGAGGCTGCAGGATAAGCCCACGCAGGCGGTACGGCGGCTTCCGCCTGCTACATCAAGGCCATTGAACTCTTCGTCGCCGGGGGGACTCCCCCAGATCTGACAGAAGGAACAGACCATGGACCAACGAAGCAAGGCCGACGCCTTCGCCGCGTTGCACGCCGGCGACGACATCCTGATCCTGCCCAATGCGTGGGACGCGGCCAGCGCCGCGATCATGGCCGACGCGGGCGCCCGGGCGGTGGCCACCTCCTCGGCCGCGGTGGCTTGGGCGCACGGCTATGCGGACGGCGACGCCCTGCCGCTCGCCAAGGTGCTGGCGACGATCGACACCGTGGCCCGGGCCTCCCCCGTGCCGGTAACCGCCGACATCGAGGGCGGCTACACCGACGACCTGGGCGAACTCGGCGAGACCATCCGGATGGTGATCGGCGCTGGCGCCGTCGGCATCAACCTGGAGGACGGCCGGCGGGCGCCGGACCTGCACGCGCGCAAGCTCGAGGCCGCGCGCAAGGCCGCCGACGCCGAGGGCGCACGGCTCTTCATCAACGCGCGCGCCGACGTCTTCCTGCTGCGCCTGGCCGAGGGCGAGGCGGCCTATGACGAGGCCGTCCGCCGCGCCGACCTCTATCGCGCCGCCGGCGCCGACGGGATCTTCGTGCCCGGCCCGAAGGACGAGACCCTGATCGGCCGGCTGGCGGCGGCGATCAGACTGCCGCTGAACATCATGCTGCTGCCCGGCCTGCCGGACGCGGCGAAGCTGCAGGCCCTGGGCGTGCGGCGGGTGAGCTCGGGCACGGCGCCGTTCAGGGCCGCCTACGCCACCGTCGCCAAGGCGGTCGCGAGCTTCCTGAAAACCGGCGAGGCGTCCGCCTTCGCGGCCGGCGTCGAGGGCCTGGGAGACCTCAACAGGCGGTTCGGCGGCTAGCCGCCGTCCGCCGCCGCAGCCGGCGCGTCGAGCGCGTCGAGCAGCTTGCCGCGGTTGAGGATGTCGCGCGGGTCCAGCGCCGCCTTCAGCGTGCGCATCAGGTCCAGCTCGGCGGGCGTCCGCGTCCAGGGCAGGAAACGGGCGCGCGACACGCCGATGCCATGCTCGGCGGCGATCGAGCCGTTCACCTCGCGCACCGCGCCGTAGACGATCTCGTCGAGCGCCCGCTGGATCTGCGGGTTCATCTCGCCGACGCTGAGCACCGCATGCAGGTTGCTGTCGCCGGCATGGCCGTAGAACAGGATCACCGCCTGCGGGAACGCCGCCTTCAGCTGGCTTTCCGCCTGGGTCACGAACCGCGGCATGTCGCCCAGGCCCATGCTGACGTCGTAGGCGACGAACGGGCGGAGCGGCGCCAGCCCGCCCTGCATGTCGTCACGCGGGGCCCAGAGCGCGTCGGCTTCGCGCTCGGACTGGGCGATCACCGCGTCGGTCAGCAACCCGTCCTCCAGCAGGCCGGCGAGCACGCGTTCGAACTGCGCCGCGTCGCCCTCCGGATCGCCGCCCATCGCCTCGACCAGCGCATAGATCGGGTGGTCGAGCGCCATCGGCCGCGGCCGGCGGTCGAGCTGGGCTTCGGTCATCCGCGCGAAGAAGTCGCGCCACATCAGCTCGAACGAGGACAGCCGCCCGGACAGGCCGACGTCGAGCCGGTGCAGGGCGCGGACCGCGTCCTCGAACGAGCCCATCGCCACCAGCGCGGTCTGCCGGGTGGACGGCGCAGGACGCAGGCGCAGCACCGCGCGGGTGACCACGCCCAGGGTGCCCTCGCTGCCGATCAGCAGGTGCTTCCAGTTGTAGCCGGCGTTGTCCTTCAGCATCTTCGACAGCGAGGACACGACGGTCCCGTCGGCCAGCACCGCCTCGAGGCCGAGGACCATGTCGCGCATCATCCCCCAGCGCAGCACCCGGTTGCCGCCGGCGTTGGCGGCGATCGTCCCGCCGATGGTGGCCGAACCGCGCGAGCCGAGATCGAGCGGCAGGAAGGTCTGCTGCGCCTCGGCCGCCTCCTGGGCGAGCTGCAGGATGCAGCCGGCCTCCACCGTCATGGTCATCGACAGCGGATCGATCTCGACGATGCGGTTCATGCGCTCGAGCGACAGCGCCAGGCCGCCGTCGGCGGGCACCGCGCCGCCCACCGTGCCGGTCTGCCCGCCGACCACGGTGACCGGCAGGTCGTGGGCCGCGGCGAGCTTGATGATCGCGGCCACCTGTTCGGTCGAGGCCGGCCGCGCCAGGAACGCTGGCTTCGAGCTGTAGCGGCGGGAGATGTCGACGCGGTAGTGCTCGCCGATCGCCTCGCCGACAAAGAGCTGGTCGCGGCCGACGACGCCGGCCAGAGCGGCTTCAAGGTCTGCGCCCACGTTCAACTCTCTCGCCGTAGCCTAGTCCGCCAGCTTGGCGTGCAGAAGCTGCTCCAGCAGCGACCGCTTGGCGCCGAACAGCCGGCCCAGCAGCAGGGAGCGCTTCAACAGCAGGTGGGCGTTGTGCTCGTCGGTGACGCCGATGCCGCCGTGCAGCTGGATGCTGACGTCGGCGTTGGCCAGGGCCGCCTCGTTGGCGAGGTGCTTGGCCGCCATAAGGTGGGCGCGGGCGTCGGACCGCGCGCCCTTCAGCGCCGCGGCGGCGAACCAGAGCTGCGAGCGCGCCGCCTCGACCCGGACGGCCATGTCGGCGCAAGGGTGGCGCACCGCCTGGTAGGCGCCGATCTTCTTGCCGAAGGTTTCGCGCACCTTGGCGTATTCGACGGTGAGGTCGAGCGCCGCCTCGGCGATGCCGACCAGCATGGCCGCCGCGCCGAGCTGGCCGAGGTCCCAGACCTCTTCGGTCTCGCGCTGCGCGACCACCTTGTCGAGGCGACCGGCCACGCGCAGCGTGGTCGCCGGATCGAGCCCGCTGCGGGTCTCGGTCGGCGCCTCGCCGATGTCGAACAGCGTCGCCTGGGCGGAGTCCGCCAGCAACGCCAGCCGGGCGGCCGGCGCGCCGATCAGGCGCACTCCCGCCGCCTCGGCGACGGCGAGCGCCACCGGCTCGCGGCCGGCGAGGATCGCCCCGCGCAGCGCGTCGTCGGTCGCGACCTGCGCGGCCAGCGACTGGGTGAGGATGTCGACCGGGGCGCACTGCCGGCCCATTTCGCGGAAGAACACCGCCTGCTCGACGGCCGACAGGCCCGATCCGCCGAGGTTCTCGGCCAGCGCCAGGCCGAACCAGCCCAGCTCGCCCAGGGCGTCGCGCGCCGCACTGGTCAGGTCGAGCGCGTCCGGCCCGTGCAGCCGCGCCAGCGGCAGCAGTTCCGAAGCCAGGCTGCCGGCGGCGTTCATGATCTCCGTCTCTTCCGGAGTGAACGTGAGGAGCGCCGGACCCGCTTTGCGCGCCATCAGATCGTCGGGCATGTCGAACCTTGAACCAACTCACTTCCATTTGGTTCTAGAGCGCGCCGTTCTAAATGCAATCCCTCACGTGCATTCCGATGAGGCGGGCGACGATCAGGCGATCGCACCGGCGGCTTTCAGGCTCTCGATCCGCGCCCACTCCAGGCCGAGATCCTCGAGCAGGAAGGTCTCGGTATGCTCCGAGGCCTGGGGCATCCGGGTGGTGTGGATCGGCGCGTGATCGAACTGGATCGGCGGCCGCACCAGCTTGATCGGGCCGCTGCCGTCGACGGCGTCGACTTCGACAATCATGTCGTTGGCCAGCGCCTGCGCGTCGGACGCGAAGTCCAGCAGGCTCTGGAACGGGGCCCACTGGCCCTTCATGGTCCTCAGGTGCTCGCGCCAGTAGGCGAACGGCCGCTTGCCGAACGCCGCCACCAGCAACCCGCTGGCATCGGCCCAGTTGGCCATCAGGGCCTCGGCGGTGGCGAACCGCGGGTCCTCGGCCGCCTCGGGAAGCCCGAGATGGGCGAAGGTGTCGCGGATGTAGGGGCCAGGCGTCAGGATGCACAGATTGATCGTGCCGCCGTCCGAGGTCGTGAAGTTGCCGAGGAACGGATTGTTCGGCGAGCCGCCCACAACGCCGGCCCGCGCGCGCGGCGGCACCCCGGTCTCCATGGCCTGGGCGATGCCGGCCCCGGCCGCCCACCAGGCGGTCGAGAGCAGCGAGACGTCGAGTTCGACGGCCTGGCCGGTGCGTTCGCGATGCAGCAGCGCCGCGCAGATGCCGCCGGCGATGTTCATCCCGCCGATCGAGTCGCCGAACGCGGGAATCGCCTGGCTCATCGGCGTGCCGAGCTCCGCCGGCGAGAACGCCAGTCCGACGCCCGAGCGGGTCCAGAACGCCGTGCCGTCGAAGCCGCCGGCCTCGCGCTCGGCCCCCTTGTCGCCGAAGGCGCTGCCGCGGGCGTAGATGATGTTCGGATTGGCCGCGCGGATGTGCTCGATGTCGAACTTATGCTTCTGCCGGGCCGCCGGCAGATAGTTGGTCAGGAAGACGTCGGCGGTCTTGGCGATCTCGTAGAGCAGTTCCTGGCCTTCCGGTTTCGACACGTCGAGGCCGACGCTGCGCTTGCCGCGGTTGGGGTGCTCCATCAGGGTGAAGCGGTTCGGGTTGGTCTTCTGCCCGGTGACGTGGAGGAAGCCGCGCTGGGTGTCGCCGCGCACCGGATGCTCGATCTTGATGACGTCCGCGCCCCAGTCGGCCAGCACCGCGCCCGCCGCCGGCACGAAGGTGAACTGCGCCACCTCCAGGATCCGGAAGCCCTTCATCACCTGAGTCATCTGGCCGTCTCCGTAGCGGGTGTTTCGATCCGGTCGCCCGGCGCCGGCCGCGCCGTCACTCGGCCAGCCGCAGCGCGCGCAGCTTCTCGAGCTCCTCGGCCGCCGCGCGGCGGATGAAGCCGACGTCAGCCCCCTGGGCGATGAACTGCACGCCGCGGGCGGCGAGGTCGCCGGCGTTGGCCAGCCCCAGGCTGGCGCTGCCGCTGATCTTGCCGTGCGCGCGGCAGGCGGCGACGACCCGGTCGATCGCCGCGAGCACTTCCGGACCCATCTGCAGTTGCGGGCCGAGCCCGAGGCTGAGCGCCAGGTCGACCGGGCCGACGAACAGGCCGTCGACGCCCGGCGTCGCGGCGATCGCCTCGACGTTGGCCAGGCCTTCCGCGGTCTCGATCATCACCAGGCACAGCGGCTCGAAGCTGACCGGCTGGACCCCGTAATAGTTCCGCACCGGTCCGAACGAACGGATCCCATGGGGCGGATAGCGCATCGCCTCAGCGGCGACGCGGGCCTGGGCGGCGGTCGACACCATCGGCACGATCACGCCGAGCGCGCCGAGGTCCAGCGCGCGCATGATCTGCACCTGGTCGGTCCCGCCGACCCGGACCACGGCCCGCGTGGCGCTGAGGTCCAGCGCCTGGATCGCCGGCAAGAGGTTGTCCCAGGTGATCCCGCCGTGCTGGGTGTCGAGGATCGCGCAGTCGTAGCCGGCGCGGCCGATCACCTCGACGCTGATCGGGTCGGGCAAGGTCACCCAGACTCCGAACGACGGCCGTCCCGCGGCCACCGCCTCGCGCACCTTGTCCATGCTAGCTCCACCCTCTCGCGGCCCGCCCGCCCCGAGGCGGCGCCCCAGGCGGCGAGCACGGCGACAAATGCAACGTACCTGACGCATTATATGCGGAGAAGCGGTCTGCGCTGTCAATTGCAGGCCGCGCGGCCCAAGCTCCCTGTCCGATTGACACCGCGGCCCCGCGGGCCTAGTCAATGCACGTCAATCGTTGCATTAGTCGACGAAAGTTGTGTCGGAGGAAGGCGGGCATGAGCGAAACCGTCGAGCGTCAGTTCGAATACGACCCGTTCTCGCCGGCCGTGATGAACAATCCGCACCCCTACTACAAGGTGCTGCGGCGCGACCACCCGATCTACTACAGCGAAGAATACGACGGATTCTTCTTCACCCGGTTCGCGGACTGCGTGGAGATGCTGGCCATTTCTGACAACAGCCTGATGGAAAGCGAAGGCTCGCTGCCGACGCCCGCCGTGCTGCGCGTGAAGAACCAGGGCGCGCTGCCGATCCCGCCGGACGACCCCTTCCCGATGGCCCAGCGGCTCGGCATGCCGGTCTACGGCGAAGTGCGCCGGGCGCATATCAAGCCGATGATGCCGCGCGACCTCGGCAAGCTGAAGGATTTCATCCGCGAGCTGGCGGAGACGCGGCTCGACGCCCTTTTGCCGACCGGCCGGTTCAACCTGACCAAGGACTATGGCGGCTTCGTCAGCTCGAGCGTGCTCATGCACCTCATGGGCATGCCGCTGAAGCTGGCCGAGCACTCGCTGAACATCATCAATTCCGGGACCCGCACCGATCCCGAGAGCGGCGGCTTCGATTCCGGCGCGGTCGCCCGAGAGGCGATTCAGTTCTACCTGCCCTACGTCCAGGCGCGGATCGACGCCGGCGCCGACGGCAGCGTGCCGATGGTCGACGGCATGATCCAGTACCGCCACAACGGCCGCGCGCTGACCGCGCCTCAGGTCGCCCAGCAGCTGGTCTGCGCCTTCATCGGCGGCATCGAGACGGTGCCGAAGATCGTCGCGCACGGGCTGATGGAACTCTCGCAGCGGCCGGAGCAGCTGGCGGCGGTGCGCGCCGACCTGGAGACCAACATCCCGCTGGTCTGCGAGGAAATGATCCGCTTCTGCGCCCCGGCCCAGTGGTTCATGCGCACCGCGCAGAAGCCGCTCACCGTCGCCGGCCAGAAGATCGAGCCCGGCCAACGGGTCTTCTTCCTGGTCGGCTCGGCGCTGCGCGACGAGAACGAGTTCGACGCGCCCGACGAGTTCCGCTGGAACCGGCACATCCCGCGCACCCTGGCCTTCGGCCACGGGGTCCACTTCTGCATCGGCACGCACCTGGCGCGGCTGGAGATCCGCATCCTGGTCGACGCCTTTCTGCGGCGGGTGCCGGAGTTCAGCTTCGACATGGAGAACGCGGTCCGCCCGCCCTCCAGCTTCCAATGGGGCTGGAACACCCTGCCCGTGGTGATCGGCAAGGCCGCCTGACTCCGCCGCGCTTAGATTTTGGAGAACGAGAGATGGCGAGCGACCAGAAGATCGAGGTCTTCCGCGGCGCAGAGGCCCAGGGCCTCATGGAAATCGGCGCGATGAAAATGGCGGAGATGACCGCCGAGCAACGCGCCGGCCTCAGCACCCTGGTCCAGGCCGGCTACCTGGAAGGCGACCAGGTCAAGCTGCTGGTCGACCTGCCCGGCTTCAGCCTGACCCATGCCTGGCTGAAGCGGGACTATCCGCTGCTGCTGCACAGCCACGATTCAGACTGCCTCTACTACGTGCTGGCCGGCTCGCTGCAGATGGGTGTCGAGGAGCTGGCGGCGGGGGATTCGTTCTTCGTCCCGGCGAACGCCGCCTATCAGTACCGGCCGGGCCCGGACGGGGTGGAGGTGCTGGAGTTCCGCCACGCCGGGACCTTCGACTTCCGCAACCTGACCAAGAACCCGGCCTTCTACGAGAAGGCCGCCGCGACAGTCGCCGCCAATGTGCAGCACTGGCGCGAGGCCAAGCCGCCCTCGGTGCGCGGCTGACGCCATGAGCACCGCCGCGACACTCCAGGTCGAGCGCCCGGGCGGCGTCATCGACCAGCTGTTCGATGCGCTGGCGCGGGGCGACCTGGCTGGCGCCCAAGCCTGCTGCACCGCCGACGTCGTCGTCTGGCACAACTTCGACCGGCTGCCGCTGGGGCTGGAGGCGGTCAGCCACGGCTGGCGCGAGTTGATCGCCAACTTCGCCGAGCGGGCCTTCGTCGACGTCCGCCGCGAGGCCCTGGCCGACGGCTATGTCCAGCGGCATCTGATGGTGGCGCGCACCGCCGACGGCGTGCGCCGGGCCTGGCCGATCGTCATCTTCGTGACGCTTCGCGACGGGCGGATCGCCCGGCTCGACGAATACCTCGACCGCGGCGGCGCCTATGTCGTCGCCGACGGCGAGCCGCTGACCACGCCAGGCCTGCCGCCGGCGCCGGCCATCCTCCATCCGTGAAGGCGAGACGCTGATGCACGACCATTTGCGCCAGCAGCTGAAGGACGAGGGCTTCTGCGTCGTTCCGGACGTGCTTTCGCGCGACGAGCTGATGCGCGCCCGCGCCGGTCTCGACCGGGCGGTCGAGCTGACCCGCCAGGCGATGGGCGCGGCGCATGACGGCCGGCTGGATCCCAACGCGGCGAACATCCGCGCCTACAACCTGCCGGCCGCCGACCCGGTGTTCATCGACCTGCTGAAGCACGAAACCGCGCTGGAAGCGGTGGAGGAGGTGCTGGGGCCGCACGCCCTGGTGTCGAACTTCACCGCCAACATCGCCCTGCCCGGCTCCGGCTCGATGAAGCTCCATTCCGACCAGGCCCTGGTCGTGCCACCGCCGTGGCAGCACTCCTGGGCGATGAACGTCATCTGGTGCCTGGACGACGTCCACGCGGCCAATGGCGCGACCCGCTATCTGCCGGGCAGCCACCGGTACCGCGACTTCGACGAGGTGCCGCCCGACGCCATGGAGCGGACCCGCGCCTTCGAGGCCCCCGCCGGCTCGTTCATCGCCATGGAGGGCCGGCTCTGGCACACCTCCGGCCAGAACGTCACCGCCAATGAGCGGCGGCGGATGCTGTTCGCCTACTACTCCAGCGACTTCATCCGCCAGCAGGCCAACTGGACCGCCAGCCTGCCGGCGGAAGTCCAGGATGGCATGGACGCCGAGACGCGCGCCCTGTTCGGCCTCGGGCCGATGGGCAATGTGCGCATCGGCGGCGCCCTGACCCGGCTCTAACCCTTCTTCGGAGACACGGCTGATGACGACCGCAACGGACGCCCGCGTGGAGCTGGTCCTCGAGGCCGACAACCATCTGGGCGAGACGCCGGTGTGGTCGGTCGCCGAACAGGCGCTCTACTGGATCAACTGCGAGAAGCCGGCGGAGCTGCACCGCTGGCGGCCCACCGACGGCGCCCACCAGGTCTGGCCGATGCCGCGGCGGGTCGGCGGCCTGGTGCTGAAGACCGACGGCCGGCCGCTCGTGGTGCTGGCCGACGGCCTCTATGACTTCGATCCGGCGACCGGGGCGCTGGCCTTGCGGGTCGCCTCGCCGCTGGCGCCCCAGGTCATGCTGCACGAGTGCCTGTGCGACCGCCAGGGCCGGTTCTGGACCGGGGCCTACGACCACGACTGGTCGCCGGCCAACCGCAACTCGCAGAACGCCGCCTTCCTGCGGCTCGACGGCGAGGTGCTGACCCCGGCGATCCCGCAGATCAGCGTCGCCAACGGCCTGGCGGTCAGCCCCGACGGCCGGACGCTCTACGCCTCGGACTCGCCGACCAAGCGGGTCGACGCCTTCGACCTCGACCCTGCGTCCGGCGCGGTGTCCAACCGGCGGCTCTTCCTGCAGCTCGGCGACGGCGAAGGCTTCGTCGACGGCGCGACCGTCGACGCCGACGGCGGCTACTGGCTGGCGGTCGTCGGCAAGGGCCAGCTTCGGCGCTACCGCCCCGACCGCCAGCTCGACCGCATCGTCGAGCTGCCGTTCTCCAACCCGACCAAGCCGGTGTTCGGCGGGGCGGACCTGGACGTCATCTACGTCACCACCACCCGGCTGCCGATCACCCTGCCCGGCGTCGCCGGCGCCGAGCGCAACGGCGGGCTCTACGCGGTGCACGCCGGGGTCCGCGGCGTGCCGGACGCGCTGTTCGCCGGCTAGGGCTTCGGCAGCAGCTTTCGCGCCTGCAACTCGCCGATCCAGCGGCGCACCGAGTCGACGCTGTCGCGGCAGCCGGCGAACCCGGCCTGCCGCAGCTTGATCGTGCTGAGCAGGGTCGGCCGGCCGATCGTCTCCACGTCCCGGCGCAGCAGCACGTCGGCGTAGTGGTGGCTCTCACCCAGGAAGGCGTCGAGCGCGAGCGACTGCAGGCCCTCGCGGCGGACCACGCCGTCCCACAGCGCCGCCCGGGCCGACAGGTATTCGGACAGCCGCATCGGTTCGTCCGGGCCGGCCTCGACGCCGAACGCCGCCGCCAGCGCCGGCCAGGCGTCGCGCCAGGCGAACACGTCGCCGTTGGTGATGTTGAAGGTCTCGTGGCGCGCCGCGCCCGCCGTCCCGGCCCATGCGAACGCCTCAGCCAGCAGGTCGGCGCCGACGATCTCCGAGATCTGCAACACCCCGCCCGGATAGCTGAAGGGTTGGCCTTCCTCGCGCCGCAGCGCCGCATAGGCCCCCAGCGGCAGCAGCGGATTCATCGCCGCGCCCCAGGCCGCCCCGACGACGATGGCCGGCCGGAAGATCGTCCAGGCGAACCCGCGCCGCGCCGCCAGCTCGCGGATATAGTCCTCCTGCAGCCAGTAGAAGTTCTCATGCGGATCGCGCGGCGCGGTTTCGCGGGCCGGCACCGGCGCCAGATGACCGACATGGGCGCCGTAGGCCTTGGCGCCCTGCAGCAGGGTGACATGCGCCAGGCCCGGGGCGGCCTCGCTGAGCGGCCCCAGCAGGTTCTGCAGCATGCGTAGGTTGAGCTGCATCTGCGCCGCGTCGCGCCAGCCCGCGACCAGCCCCGGCTTCTCGGCGACCGCCGCGTAGACCACGTGGCTGACCGCGCCCAGCTCGGCGCAGGCGGCGCGGCAGGCCTCCGGGTCGGCCAGGTCGAGCGGCAGATGCCGGAGCGCGCCCAAAGCGGCCGGGCGGCGCCGGGAGACGGCGATCGGCGTCCAGCCCGGGCTCGCGGCGAAGTGCGCCAGCGCGGCTTCGCCGACCACGCCGGTCGCGCCGACCACAAGAACGGTGTTCAAGGCGATCCCCTTCTGCGCCGTCGGGGCCCGGAATACGGCCCTGGCGAAACTCCGCCGCAGGCCGGCTTAATGCAAGCCACGTCGGGCATTTCTTTTTACGCCAGGAACTCAGAATGGACAGTATGTCCAGCTTCTGCCGCCGCATCCGCCCGAGAATACTGGACTAAATTTCAGCAGCCGCCGCTCACCCGCCGAGCTTTGGCGGGCGCTCAGCGCAATCTAGGCTCGACGAAAGCCGCTGCAGGCCGCTAAAGGAATTTTCCACAGCGTGCGAAGTGCAATAAGCTCAGCGCATAGATTCTGAACACCGCTGCTACGGATCGTTGATGAAATCCCAGACCCCGAAAGCACGCGCCGCCGCCGGACGCCCCGGGCCCTACGCCCGCAAGCCTGCGCGGCCGAAGCCGCAGCGCGCCGGCCGCCCGACGCTGGTCGAACTCGAGCGGCGCAAGGCCAAGGTCATGCAGGTCGCGACGGATCTGTTCGTGCAGCACGGCTATGCGGCGACCTCGCTGGTCGACATCGCCAAGGCCGCCGGGGTCGCCACCCGCACGCTCTATCAGCACTTCGGCGACAAGGAGGCCATCTTCATGGAGGTGGTCACCGCCCGCGAGAGCGGCGCGGTCTTCCGCCCGCCGTCGGTCGGCGAAGCCGAGACCCTGCATGACGGCATCATGCAGATCGCCCGCTACATCTGCGACGTCTCGTTCCGGCCGCGGTCGGTCGACCTGATGCGGCTGACGATCGCCGAAAGCCGGCGTTTCCCCGACTTCATGATGAACCTGACCCAGAAGACGTTCGCGCACTTCCGTCAGGCCGTCGCCTCGATGTTCGACGAGCTGGTGGCGCGCAAGCTGGCGCCGCAGAGCGACTCGGCGACCTCCGCCGTGCTGTTCGTCGACCTGATCCTCGGCACCGCGCCGCTGCTGGTCTACGCCGGCTGGGCCTCGTCGCACCCGGCGGAATCCGAGCTGGAAGCCAAGGTCGACTTCTTCATCACCGGCCGCTTCGGAGCCGCCGTGGCCAAGCGCGCCCGCACCGCCAAGGCTCCGAAGGCGGCGGCGAAGCCGCCGGAACCGGCCGCGAAGGAAGAAGCCCCGGCCGACGCGTCGCGCAAGCGCACCCGGACCGCCAAGGCCGCCGCCTAAGTCAGCCGGAGGCGCCGCAGGACCTGCGGCGCCGCTCGCGCACCCGCGAGCCGATCTCCGCCGCCCATATGCGCGGCGTGAGCTGGCCGTCGCTGCGGCGGCCCCTTCTCAGCACCCTGCGCGACCCGCGGCTGGCGTCGGATTCCGGCCTCGCGCGCGCCTGCATTTCCGCTTCATGTATTGCCACATGCGAATTGCATTCGTAAAGTGGGATTGCCCAGTACGGGCGTTCTTCCTTTTCTCCCCTCTGGCCCGCCGGCAGACCGGCGGGTCTCTTTTTTTGGCCGCCCGACGCGCTACTTCTGCATCTTCACGACGGTGTGGGCGATCTTCCAGTCGTCGCCGACGCGCGCCAGGGTCCGATAGTACCAGCCCATGTTCCACTCGCGGGTCTCGGCGTTGATAAACAGGTAGTTCTGGATGGTCTCAGCCTTGTCGCCGTCCAGCTCGATGCGCAGCGCGCCGCCGAGATGCAGGCCGTGCGGGGCCTTGGACAGCATGCCGGCGACCTCCGCCCGCCCGCGCAGGGTCCGCCGATACACCTCGTAGACGGTGTCGTCGGTGAACAGGTCCATCCACTCCTCGAACGGATTGACCTCCAGGCGAAGACAGTATTCCGCGAGCACTGCGCGAATTGCGAGCTCGTCCGCCATCTTCTGCAGGTCCGGCTGCGAAGCCATTTGCGCTCATCTCCAGCTTGCTCGGCGCGGACGGGCGCACGAGCCGGTGGCCCTGGACGCGCGGCCGCGACCGACAGTTGAAAGGCCGGCGCGCGGCGAAGGGAGTTCCCGCGCGCCGGTAAGTCGGTTGTCTCTACCTCGCGGGAACCGGGGAAGACCGCCACCGCCAAGCCCCGCATCGTTCGAAGGAAGCCGCCGCCGTGTCAACGGAGAATTGCGCCACACTTATTGCAATATGCCTCTTTGCGGTCTCGGCTCAGGCCGCGGGCTCCGCCACCAGCTCGGCCCGGAAGGTTCGCGCCGCGGCGACGAAGCCGATCACCGCCAGGATCCAGGCCGCCGGAGCCACCAGCATCGCGCGCGACAGCGCGGCGGCCCCCAGCTGGGGCTGCAGCGCGTCGCTGACCATGCCGGCGATCAGCGGCCCAGCGCCGCCGGCCAGGGCGGTGCAGAACAGCAGCACCGCCGAGGCGGTCGCGCGGGTCTCCGGCGGCACCAGGCGCTGGATCGCCACGACCACCGGCGCGAGATAGGCGGTGCCGACGACGTAGCCGGCGGCCAGCAGCCAGACGGCCGCCCAGCGGTCCGGCGTCAGCAGCGCCAGGATCAGGCACGGCAGCAGCAGCAGCGCCATGCCGGCGACGATCCACAGCAGCCAGCGCGGATCGCGCCGGCTCATCCGGTCGGCCAGCCGGCCGGTAAGCACCAGGCCGACGATCCCGAACAGCCCCGAGGCGATCCCGTAATAGGTCCCGACCTCGCCGACGCTGAAGCCGTGGGTGCGGATCAGAAAGGCCGGCGCGAACGCGGTCAGGGTGTAGCCGCCGACGCCGACCAGGGCGGAGGCGGCGAGGATGGTGAGGAAGCTCCGCTTCTTGAAGACCGCTAGCGGGGTCCGCGGGGCGCTCTGGCCCGGAGCGGCGTCGGTCGCCAGGGCGCGGCCGGCCCCTGGGCCGAGCACCAGCAGGACGAGCGGCGCCACCAGCAGGCTCAGCCCGCCCATGGCGAGAAAGGCCCCGCGCCAGCCGAGCGCCTCGCCGACCAGGCCGCCGCCGAGCAGCCCCGCCATGCTGGCGATCGGCACCGAGAGGCTGAGCACCGCCAACGGCCCGGCCCTCCGATCGGGCGGAAAATTACGCGAGATGTAGGCGTGGGCGGCGGGCGTGCTGCCGGCCTCGCCGACGGCGACGCCCATCCGCGTCAGCGCCAGGTGCAGGCCGCTCTGCGCCAGCCCGCCGGCCATGGTCATCACGCTCCACAGCGCCAGCGAGGCGCTGATCACCAGGCCATAGCGGCCGCGATCGGCGAGCCGGGCGATCGGGATGCCGATCACCGCATAGATGACCAGGAAGCCGAACCCGTTGATCAGGCCCAGCGTGGTGTCGGTGAGCTGCAGCTCCCGCTTGATCGGCTCGGCCAGCACCGCAGGCAGGAACCGGTCGACATAGTTGAGCACGCCGACCAGCGTCAGCAGGACGATCGCCGCGCTGCGCCGCCGGCGGTCCCGCCCCGCCCCCGCGCGGTCGGCCTCGACGCTCGGCCGCGGCGCGGTCGCCAGGCCCTCAAGCTGCGTGTCTCGAGCCGTCGTCACCAAGCCGCCTCCCCAGATCGCAATAGGTCAGATTCAATACACATGGATCCGCCGCGACGCCAGCGAGGCGCCGTCAGGGCTCGGGCAGGAGCCAGGCGCCATTGGTCGCGAAATACTGCTCCAGCACCGCCTCCCCCAGCGGCGCCAGCATCTGGTGGGCCTTGTCCTTGACGTAGGCGCCGCCTTCGAGATGCGGATAGTCGGTCGAATAGCAGTAGCAGTTCGCCAGCCGCGGATAGCGGGTGATGAACTCGGCGACCGGCTCGATCATGTTGTGCGGCGTCACCCGGACGTTGCGGGCGAGATACTCCGACGGGCGCAGCGACAGGGTGGACTTGAGCCGGCGGGCGAACACCTTGCTGGCCCACATGTCGAGATTGTCGGCCAGCGGCCCCAGCCAGTGGGCGCCGAGCTCGATCGCGCCGAACCGCAGGGTCGGGTGCCGTTCAAACACGCCGCCCAGCACCATCACCGTCAGGAAGTGTTCGACCGCCAGGTGGATGGTGCTGAACGAATAGGGCTCCAGCCCGACCTCCAGCGCCAGCTTGTTGGGCGCGAACGCCGGCGCGTCGCTCCACTGCGACGAGCCCAGGAAGCCAAGGTCGCTGCCGACATGGGCCAGCACCGGCACCTGGCGTGCGGCCAGCAGCGCCCAGAACGGATCGAGCTCCGGCGCGGCGGGCGAGAGCCCCGCCGGCGGCGAGCCGGTGTTGATCAACAGCCCCCTCAGCCCGCAGTCGATCAGGCCCGTCGCCTGGCCGATCAGGTCGACGACGTCGCCGCCCGGCTTCAGCATCCCGACCACCCGCAGCCGGTCGGGATCGAGCGCCGTCGCGCGGACCGCCCAGGCGTTGTGCTCGTCGATGCCGGCGCAGCCGAGCGCCCGCGCCTCCTCCGCGCTCAGCCCCTGGCCGAGCAGGTTCTGCATGGCCTGGGCGATCGAGCCGCCGCCGTCCGGCCCGGTGGCGAGGATCAGCCCCCACAACCCGAAGCTCGGGAAGATCAGCTGCCGGCGCACGCCCATCAGGTCCATCGCCTCCAGCCGGCGGCGCATGTCGAACGCGCCCGGTGCCCCGGTGTGGCGCAGGCTCCAGACATTCTCCGCGGTCATCGGCGCGTCGTCGCCGGCCTGTCCTGGGCGGGCGATGTAGTCCTCGCCCATGGCGGCGATGAACGGCGCGCAGACCTCGGCGAGGCGCTGCGCTGTCGGACCGAAGATCTCGCCCCACAGGTGCGGCGGTGCGAACTCGTGGCCGTCGACGTCCAGCGTCCGCTCCAGCAGCGGCGCCCGCGCCGACAATGGGCCTTGGGCGATGGCTGCCATGCCCTCTCCTCCCGGCCTAGAAGCTCAGCCGAAGGCCGACCCGGGCCGGGTCGACCACCAGCGGGCGGTCGTAGGAGCAGTCCGAGCGGTCGCGGGCGACCTGGCCGACCGCCGCGTAGGCCGCGGCCGCCGCCTGCGACACCATCCCCTCGCCCCACCATTCGAGGAGGCATTTGCGCGCCGCGATGCGCCATTCGCCGCCGCGGCGCTCGAGGCGGTCGACATAGCGCCCGCCGTAGTTCGCCAGGTGGTCGCCGTCCTTCGTCATGCCGGCGAACAGCCAGTAGGTCTCGCAATGGGCGACATCGCCGTCCAGCGCGCAGACGTGGTTGGTCACATGGTGCTGGTGGCTGCGGAACAGGTGCAGGTGGCTGGGGTCGGTCCAGTCGAAGAAGTCCGCGCCGGCGCCGACGAACATGCCGTGGTCGTCGAGCGCGTCGGGATGGAAGCAGCGGAGCATCAGCTCGCGGTCCTGCCGGTCGAGGGCGCGGACGAAGTTGCAGATCAGCTCGCGGATCGCCTGCTTGTCGTGCAGCTCGCGGATCATCCGCTCCAGCTCCGCCTCCATGCTCAAGCCTCCTTGCGACCGGCCGCTCAGGCCGTCCTCAGCCCCTCGAAGCGCATCCGCTCGACCGCCCGGCCGGTCCGCCCGAGGATCAAATTGCCGTCGCGGTCGGTGGTGATCTTGTGGACGGTGGCCGACAGGTCGGCGCCTTCGGAGTTGGGCGCGCGGAACGCGTCGACGATCTCCCCGGCGGTGAGGTCGAAGGTCCACAGCCGGCTGTCGCTGCCGTCGTTGATCAGCATGAAGCCGCCGTCCGCGGTGAAGGCGACGTTGAAGGTCGAGCCGAACGGGCGCTCGAGCTTCAGCGCGATGTCGCGCACCAGCCGCGGCTCGGCCCGGCCGACCGCGTCGAACGCCAGCACCCGGCAGTTGATGCGATCGCAGACGTAGAGCAGGCCGTCCGGCCCCCGGCTGATGGCGTGCACCGGATTGGCGAAGGTCGCCGGCCCGCTCGCCGCGAACGGCGGCGACTGGCCATCGGCGCCGAAGGCCCGCAGGAAGGCCCCGGTGTCGGAATTGAACACCGCCACCCGATGATTGACGTAGCCGTCGGTGATGTAGACCTCGCGCCGCGCCACGTCGTGCCAGGCGTCGGTCGGGCAGCCGAGCAACTCGCCGCTCTGATCGCCGCCGGTCTCGCCGAACCGGCCGATCCGCAGCAGCAGCCGGCCGTCGCGGGTGAAGCGCTGCACGGCGTGGTCGTAGGCGGTGTTGGCCCCGAACACCCACAGAGTGTCCTCGGCGTCGAAGGCGATGGTCTCTTCCTGCTTCGGCCACTGCGGCTGGCCGTCGACCCGCGGCAGGTGGTCCGGACCGCCCCAGGCCTGCAGGAAATTTCCCGCGGCGTCGAACTCCACCACCGCCGGCAGCCGTGCGGCGGGATCGTCGAGCGAGCCCGGCGGCCCCCATTCCATGATCGAGGCCAGATGCAGCACCCAGATGTGCCCGTCGGCGCTGACCTGGACGCCGGTCACCGCCCCGAGCGTTCGCCCCGGCGGCGGCCGTACGGGCGGGGCGGCCTCGCCGGTGAAGCGCGGCAACGCACGGCCGGTCCGGTCGGGGATGATCACGCGCCGCTCCTCCCGTTTTCTTTTATCTTAGGTCCCACCACGCCGAATCCGCAAACCGGCGGTCGGGCCGACGTGAGAATGTCCGGGTTGGAGATCGTCGCGGCGGGCGCCGCCGCCGCGGCCGCGGCCGCGGCTGGGCGCATCGCCTGCCGGCAGGCGGGAGTTCCGAACTTCGGCCGCGGCGCTTACAGGCTGCGATGGAGGAGCTAGAGGCTGCCGGCCTGGGCGATGCTCAGGTTCGCCGGGAATCGCATGTGCGCCCCAAGGGCAGCAGAGGCTACGCTTGGCGGACCGCGAAAGCAGAAGGCTACGTCTGTTCGTATTCGCGCAAGGGACCAGTCGTCAGCATCGGTTCAAGCCTCTCCCAAAGCCCCGGCTTGATGGTTGCGGCGACGAGCCTCGCGCGTCCGGCCCGCCCCCAGAAGCGGACATTCCGAACTTCCGCAAAGGGGTGGAAGGCGGAACAACCAAGAGCGAGTTAGCTACTGCTCCGAAGGCGGAAGTGCATCACGAACTTCCTCCCGCGGACGTCGCATCCACCCGCGGTCTTGCTCAGGATCCGCCATTTGCCCACGTATTCAGATAGGACCGACCCGCGCTCATCGAGGAGGGTCGAACTGCAGCCCGACAGAACGCCGCCGTCACCGACTAAGCATGTGACAAAAGCGTCAGCGTCTGGGTAGGGAATACGGTCGCGCTCTGGCAACGCCGGGAAGTCTGGACGAGCAACGCGAACCTCGCGTAGCCCGCTAATGGGGCCACACCCAGCCGCCTGAGCGAGTTCGCCAAAAGAGGCGGAAGTGAAGAACAGGATGGCACCGAGGGCGCGACGAAGGCGAGACACGCCTTCACCGTAGCACCTCGCTGACCCGTCTCAAGTTCGCCTAGGCGTCGTGAGCTCTGGTCAGGCCACCTCCCGGAAGCGGACCTTCGGATGCCGCAAGGGGTGGACCGGAACGACGAACGGCAATCCTCGTTCGCATGTGGCCTACCGCCGGTACTCAGCTCTTCAGCGGGTGCTCAAGGCTCTCGTCTTGCGCGTAATTGTTCGTGCGCCTTCACCGGCCAGCATGATGAAACCGAACAAGATTAGCCCCCAAGTCAGCATGAACTGGAGGGGATAGAGATTCCCGTGACCAAACAGGTCGGCGCGCACGCGCGTCAGCGCTTTGATTGCGATACCGACAATTAAAATTGAGCTGGCGTTAACTGCGGGCCGATCTTGTTCGCGACCGGCGAACCCTAGCGACAAGCATAGTATGGATAGGCTGGTCATCAGGTAGACCGCCTCGGGCCAGCCAGGCGACCACCACCAGAAGCGGTCAGCCACCTTTTGAATGATGCCTGCAAAAACAGCGCAGACCAACACCAGCGCTGGCGATCCGACTCTAGCGCCGAAGACAAAAACAGCGCCCAAAGATGCGGCGGCGAAGAGAAAATCCGTCAGTGGATCGGAAATCGACAATCCATAGTGCCACGCTCGACTGCCCAGGCCGACATAGACCGCTAGGTAGAAGCAGGTGCAAAATGCAGCCTGGCCGGCCCATCTCATGATCTCGCACCGCGCTTAGGCGACAGACGAAATGGTAACGTTCGACCCAATCTCTGTCGCGGACAGAGTTCCGCTCAGGGTCGGGAGCGCTGGTCAGGTCGGCTCCCGGAAGCGGACGTTCGCAACAGCCGCGAGTTCTGCCACCCAGGCGAATGCGGGATCTGGAAGGGAGCCAGCTCCCGCAACTGGCGCGTGGCGGACCGAGCTTGAGTCCGTCGCGCTGCGGTCCCGAACCCAATGCTATGGGAGCGCCGTCAGCGTGAACGGCGCGCCGTCTCGGCGGCCGGCAGCCATCCCGCCTCACGGGCCTTCTCGTGCCACTGTTTAGCGGACTCGAGGAAATGGGCGCGCGTAATGCCGAGCGACTTCTCGGCGTGCGCTTCCGCGGCCAGCGCGCGCTTCTGGTACTCTTCACCCTTGGTCATGGTCGAGAGCGGTATCCCTCGGCCGCGGGGAGTTCAATCCCCGTGACAGCCCGACGCCGCAACTGCGTCGAACTGGCCTAGCTCAGCCCGCGCAGCTGGGATCATGCCCGGTCGCCTCAAGCGGTGCCTGCGCAACGACGTCCGTCTGCCCGCACGCCCAGGACCCCAGCTGTTCCAGCCGTCCAGTCCTCGACTCTGTCCCGGGACGGAGGAAGCGCGAGCCTCAGTCCACCTGCTCGATGGCGAAGGACTGGGTGACCAACTGGGCCTGCCCAAAGATGGACATGAAGGCGATGTCCGTGGCGTCCAACCCGGTCGCGACGCGGACCAGGCCTTCAGGCCGCACCTTGCCCGTGGGGTCGGCCAGCCGCCAGCTGTCGCCGACATAGACCTCCAAGACCGCGTGCATGTCCGGAGGATCGAGCTGCCAGGCGTAGCCGCTCACCGCCCGGGCCGGAATTTGCGAGGCGCGGCAGAGGCTGATCGCAAGATGGGTGAAATCGCGACAGACGCCCGCGCGATCGACGAAGGTGTCCAACGATGTGGTGCTGGCGTCGCTGACGCCAACGGCATAGTCGAGGTGCTTGGCGATCCAGGCGAGGATCGCCTCCACCCGGTCGCCGCCCACCGTCCCGTTGAACTCGCGGTTCACGAACCGTTCGAAGCGGTCCGACGGACAGTAGCGGCTCGGCCGGAGGTGCTTCAAAGCGCCGGGGGGCAAGTTCTCGATGGTCGAGGCGGCGGCGCCCGCGAGCACGATGTCCCGCTCGGCGACCTCCACCAGGGCCTGGTATTGAATTTCGACCGTATCGGTCGCGAGAAAGGCGACACGCCGCTCGCCCGATGTCTCGTCATCAAGCCGCGAGACATGGGGGTTGCTGGAAATAGCGAGCGTCTCTTGGCTCACCCGCTGGTCGCCGCCATTTGCGGCTTCGAGCAGTAACAGCACCTCACACGGCGACGCGAAGCTGTAGGTCAGATCGGCGGTGACGCTGAACTTCATGCCGGTGCGCTCCCTGAGAAGCGGTAACGCTCAAGATCGGATAGCGGGACGGCCTGAAGTCGCCCGCACAACGGCCTCGCCCGCGCGCGCAGCCCGACGTAGGCTGCGGTCGGCGCCGACGCGGGCGGATCGAGGTGCGGCATGGGCAAGATCTCCATCGCAACCCTGCAGGACGCGCCGCGCGTCGACCCGCCGGCCGGGTTCGCCGGCGAGTGCGAGACCCACGCCCTGCTCGCCGCGGCCAAGGATCCGCTCCACACCCACGTCCTTCAGCTTGAGCGCGACGCGACGGTGCGGATCGGGCCGAAGGACACCGACTGCGTCGTCTATGTCTGGCGCGGCGCGGTCGAGGCCGGCGGACGGGCGCTGGCGGCGACCTCGAGCCTGATCGTCGAGCGCGGCGCGGCGATCGCCCTGCAGGGCCGCGACGAGGCCTCGCTGCTGGTGACCTTCAGCGCCGCCCAACCCTCGGCCGCGGCCCGGCCGGGCGGCCATGTCCACCTGCTGCCGGCCGAACGGGTGCCGCGCGCCGAGCTGACCGGCACGCGCGGGGCCGCCGGCGGGCTGCACGCCGACGCCGGCTGTCCGTCCTGCGAGGTCTGGCTGCACGAGAACAGCCTGGCGCCCGTCGACGACGAGCCGCCCGGCGCCGGCGGGGAAAAGGGCGTGCACTCGCATTCCGAGGACGAGGTGATCTTCGTCACCGCCGGGCAGATGCGGCTGGGCGCGCGGCTCTATGGCCCCGGCGCGGCCGTCGCCATCCCCGCCGAGACGCTCTACAGCTTCGGCGTCGGGCCGGACGGGCTGAGCTTCGTCAATTTCCGCGCCGGCCGGCCGAGCGAGATCAAGTTCAAGGGCGGCGGGGTGATGGACGAGGTCGGCTTCTGGCGCGACCGGGTCGGCGCCCCGGACTACCTCGCCCCGCTGGCGGCCGAGCCCAGGCCTTGATCCGCCAGCCCGTCGTCGTCGACGTCGACCACCCGGCATGAGTTCAGGTCGCGAGGATCGTCGAACGCCCGGTAGGGCGTCGAGCGATGCAGCATGCAGCGGTTGTCCCAGACCAGCAGGTCCCCCGCCTTCCAGCGGTGCCGGTAGATCCGCCTGGGCGTCGAGGCGATCGCCGTCAGTTCGGCGAGCAGGGCCTGCCCAGCTTCGTAATCCAGGCCCGCGATCCGTTCGACGTGCGACGGGATGATCAAGGCCAGCCGGCCTGACGGCGCGTGGCGGCGGACCAGCTTGCGGGCGACCGGCGCGGTCCGCGTCGGGGACTGATCCGGCGGCTCGACTCCGACCTGCCGCAGCGAGTGCAGGATCGAATGCTCGGTGGTCAGGCCCAGCAACTCGCGCTGCCGGTCCGGGCCGAGCGCCTCCCAGCCGACGCGGGCGTCGAGGAACTCGGTGTCGCCGCCGAGATCCGGAACGATGCGAGCGTGGAGAAAGGAATAGGTCGCCCCCGGGGCCAGGAAGCTGCTGTCCATGTGCCACAGGCGGTTGGCGTCATGCTGCCGGCGGGTCGGGTCCTCGGCCGACTTCAGCTGTCCGTCGTCGGCGAGGTTGCTGACGCGGATGACCTCGCGGCGCACTTCGGGCTGGCTGGACATGTTCTGCAGCGGCCCGAAGCGGCCGGCGAAGCGGGCCAGACCGCCGTCGTCGAGCGCCGCGGCGCGGACCAGCACCAGCCCCCAGCGGCCGATCTCCCGTTCGAAGACCGCGGCGTCCGGCTCGGCGAAATCGACGCCGCGGAGCTCGGCGCCGAACAGCGGATGCAGCGGAAAAGCCTCGAGGCCCATCGCGATCCTCCGCGCGCCGCTCAAGCGCCGTCGGCCGGGACGACCCCGACGCGGATCTGGTCCATCACTTCCTTGCCGTAGGCCTCGTCGAGGAAGTCGGGCGTGGCGCCGCTGAGCTCCTGGCCGCCGTCGCAGGCGATGTTCTGGCCGGTAATCCAGGCGGACTCCGGCCCGGCGAAGAAGCGCACCGCCTGGGCGAGGTCCTCGGGCTCGCCGACCCGGCCCAGCGGGGTGATGGCCGCGAACCGCTCCTCGGTGCCGGGGGTGGCGAACATGAACTCGGTGGCGGCGGAGCGGGTCAGCCCGGGCCGCACCGAATTCACCCGGATCTTCGCGCCGCCGAGCTCCAGCGCCACCAGCTTCACCAGCCGCTCGAGGCCGGCCTTGGCGGCGACGTAGGCCGCCAGCCCCGTGGCCTGCTGGGTCACCGTCGTCGTGGAGATGCAGACGATCGAGCCGCCCTGCGGGCGCATCAGCGGCGCGCCGTAGCGCATGATCAGGAAGGCGCTGATCAGGTTCCGATCGAGCACGGAGTGGAAGTGCGCCTTCGTCTCCATCAGGAACGGATAGTAGTTGTCGTCCCCGCCGACCGCCGGAACCAGGATGTCGAGCCGGCCGGAGATGGCGTAGGCGCGCTTCAGCGCCTCTTTCACCGCCGCTTCGTCGGCGGCGTCGCCGGCGTGGATCTCGAGCCGTGCTTCGGGCACGGTCTGCAGGATGTCGTCGCGCGCCTGGCGCAACGCGTCTTCGCGCCGGCCCATCAGCAGCACCGCCGCCCCGTCCTGCGCCAGCAGGCGCGCGCAGGCCAGGCCGATGCCGCTGCTGGCGCCGGTGACCACCGCGGTTTGGCCGTTCAGCACGCCGCTTCCCATCCTGGGTCTCCTCCGTGGGGACGTCTTGCCGGTCCCTCGGGGCGGAGCATACGCGCCTTAGCCGGCGGGGGCAGACTCTCTCTGCGGTGCGGGGCTGCGCGGCAACGGCTCGGCGCTCTCGAATTGGAGGCTGGCGTGGCGGCCCTGCGCGGTCAGCCAGCCCACGAGGTCGCGGCCCAGGCGCTCGGCCTCGTCGGCGCTGGCGACGTCGCCCAGGAACCCGCCCCGGTGCTTGATCGCCCATCGCGCCCCGCGGCGCGCGATGCTGATGATCTCCGCCAAGGTTTCCCCTCCCCTATCCGGGGATCGGTCTCGCGCAGTCCTCCTCGGCGAGCCTTAGCTTTTGATAGGTGAGCGGCGGCTCAGCCGAGACTGATGCCCTTGTCGAGCGAGATGCAGGCGCCGTGGTAGCCGTGCGCGTCGTCGGTCAGCAGGAAGGCGATCAGGTCAGCGACCTCGTCGACCGAGATCGTGCCGCGGGCCGGCGATCCGAGCTGCAGCGATTTCGGATCCACGTCTGGCGGCAGCCGGGTCCCCGGTGCCGCGGCGATCGCGACCGCGCCCGGCGCGACCGCGTTGATGCGCACCGGCGCGTCCATGTACTCCATCGCCAGCGCCCGGGTCATGTGGGTGGCGCCGGCCTTGCTGGCCGCGTAGGCCGCCGTGTAGGGCTGGGCGATGAAGGCGACGCAGGAGGTGACGTTGACCACCGCGCCCCGGGCCTCGAGCAGGTGCGGTATCGCCGCCTGGAAGAAGTAGAACGGCGCCGCCAGGTTGATCGCCAGCGTCAGGTCGAAGTCGGCGATCGGCATGTTCCCCGCCCGCGCCGGCAGGAAGGCGTTGGCCACATTGCACAGGCCGTCCAGCCGGCCGAACGCCGCCACGGCCGCCGCCACCACCGCCGCGCAGCTTTCCGCCGAGGTGATGTCGATCGCGTGGACCTCGGCGCGGACGCCGGCCGCCCGCGCCGCCTGGGCGGTGGCCGCGAGGCCGGCGGCCTCGCCGTCCACCAGGCAGAGGTCAGCCCCGAGCTGGGCCAGCCGCAAGGCGGTCGCCCGGCCGATCGCGCCGCCCGCCCCGGTGACCAGCGCCGCCTTGCCGCGCATGTCCGCTTTAGCCTGCATCGCGACCTCGCCCTTCAGCATCCGGCGAGGTCGACGCTAACGCACATCCGGATGGACGCAAACGGCGCCGACGCCCGGCGATCAGCCCGCCTTGACGCACCAGGCGACGAGCTTGTTGCCCGTCGGATCGCGCAAATACGCCGCATAGGAGTTCGGGATCGCGTCGCGCGGTCCGGGCGCGCCTTCGTCGCTGCCGCCGGCGGCGACGCCGCCCGCGTGGAAGGCGTCGACGGCGGCGACGTTCGGCGCCGTCAGGCCGATGGTGACGCCGTTGCCGAAGCTGGCCGGCGCGCCGTCGAACGGCTTGGTCACCAGCAGGATCCCGGTGTCGGCGGAATAGACGATCCGCTCGCCCATCTCCGCGCCGGGGCCATAGCCGAGCGCCCCCAGCGCGGCGTCATAGAAGCGCTTCGCCGCCGAAAGGTCGTTCGCGCCGACCACGATGTGACTGAACATGGGTTCCTCCTGGGTGTTCTTCGGGCCGCGAGCTGCGGCGCGTATGGCTTGAGCTTAGAGCGCGGCTAGGCGTCGCCAAAGGGAATGACCCCGTCCGCGTAGTCGATGTCGCCGAGGATGAAGGCGGTGTTCATCACCTCGCCGGCCTGGCGTTCCCACAGGGTGAGCTTGGCGCGCCACGGCGAGTCCGGATGATCGTCCATCAGCGGGCCGACCTCGCAGCCCAACGCTTCCAGGCGGGCCTTGTGCGCCTCCAGGTCGCGGACGCCGAAGACCACGGACATCACCCCTTCGCCGCGCGTGTCGAGCCAGTCGCGAAGCCACTGATTGAACTCAGTCGGCTCCGGCAGCGGCGAGACCACTTCGAGGCCGGCCTCCCAGTTGATGTACATCACAAAGCCCATGTCCTGGCGCTCGAAGCGGGTCAGCTTGGCGTCGGCCAGCTTCTCCAGTTGGGCGATGTTGGCCGCGAGGTTCTCAGGCCGCGAGATCCAGGCGACGTGGTCGATGTGGTTGGTGAACTTCTTCACGCGTCCCTCCTCGTTGTGCTGTTCAGGTGAAGCAGCCGCCGTTCACGCCGAGCGTCTGGCCGGTGACGTAGCCGGCGTCCTCGGAGGCGAAGAAGGCGATCGCCGCCGCGACCTCCTCCGGCCGGCCGACGCGCGGGATCGGGTAGGCCGCGACGATCTGCTCCGGGGGGACGGGGAACAGGCCGCCGTCGATCGCCCGCTGCGCCATCGGCGTCAGGACGAAGCCGGGCGAGACGTTGTTGACGGTGACGCCCTGCGCGCCGAGCTCGACCGCCAGCGAGCGGGTCATGGCGACCACCCCGCCCTTGGTCGCGGTGTAATGGACCATGTTGGCCGCGCCGCTCTGTGCGCCCAGCGCGGTCAGGTTGACGATCCGGCCCCAGTGCGCGGCCAGCATGTCGGGCAGCACCGCCTGGGTGACGTGGTAGACGCCCTTGAGGTTCACCGCCATCAGCCGGTCCCAGAGATCCTCACCGACCTCGGCGAAGGGGGTGAAGTCCTCGATGCCGGCGTTGTTGACGAGGATGGTGACGGGTCCGAGCGTCCGGCGCACCGTCGCCAAGGCCGCGTCGACCTGGCCGCGGTCGGCGACGTCGGCGGTCACCGCGACTGCCGCGCCGCCGGCTTCGACGATCGCCTGGGCCACCGCGCCGATGTTCGCCGGATCGCGCCCGAGCACGCCGACCGCATGGCCCTCCCGCGCCAATCGCAGGCAGGTCGCCTCGCCGATCCCGGCCCCGCCGCCGGTGACGAGCGCCACCCGGCGCGCGCGCAGCTCTTCGGCCTGGCTCACCGCTGGGCTCCGTTCTCGATCCGCTCGCGCAGGGTGCAGCGTTCAAAGAGGCCGATGGCGTCTTCGCCGTCCCAGACGTAGCGCGCCGCGCCCTGCTCCAGGACCGAGGTGTCCGCCATCTCGAAATGGTGGTGATCGAAGGTCTTGAGCAGCGTCTGGCCCTCGATGCGGATCCGGCCCGCCGGGGTGTCGAAGACCAGCGGGAGCTGGTCGCCCGCGCCTTGCAGCCGGGTCATCCACGGCGCTTCGGCCAGGCGCGCCGGCAGCCGCTCGCCGGACGCGGTGATGACGAACCCCTCGTTGAAGGCCTGCGTCCCGTCGGCCGCCGGCCAGAAGGCGTTGACGCCGAACGCCCGCCCGCTCGGAAAGAGCGCCGAGTGCTGGCAGTGACCCGGGGCCCCGCCCATCCTGCGCACCCCGCGCCGACGGACCCGCATCCCCGCGCCGGCCACACGGCGCTCCTCGCCGGCGAACCTGACCCAGCCGGTCACGCGGCACAGCTGCTCGTAGCGCAGGCCGCCCATCAGCGCCGCGCCGGTGGAGGTCATGGCGTTCGCCGCCTCCGCGGTGATGCCGCCCATGAGCCAGGGCGGCTCGGCCATCTCGGCCTCGAAGCGGAACGCGAGGCCGGCCGGTTCGCCGCCGGCGACGCCCGCCATCTGCCGCGCCGAGGTGGACTGCTCCGCCGCCCCGTCGAACGCCAGCGACCAGCGGCGGAAGGGCTTGAGGCACTGGAAGCTGAGCGCGCCGGCCCCACGGATCGCAACCTCGCCGCCGGGACCGGCCGCCGAGCCGGGCAGCTGCTCCCAGACGCGGAAGGTGCGGCCGTCGCCCAGCACCATGTTGAGCTGCGTCCAGGGCGCGCCCCAATGGCCGCCGATCGCGTCCAGGGTGACCCGCGGAAAGGCCAGCGCGCCGCTGGCGTCCATGATCCACAGGGTCGCGGAATCCCGCATCTCGGGATCGGCCGGCTGTTCGGGCAGGAAATACTCGAACTGCGGGTCCAGTCCGCCGGTGAGATCGACGCCCATCGCCCTACTCCGTCAGCGGCGGGCGGAGGCCGTAGCCGAAGCCGAAGCGCTCGACATAGTCCTGGAACTGCCGGTTGGTGGCCTCGCGGCCCAGGCCGAACTCGTCCATCGCGTACTTGTGGACGCCGTGCTTGGTCTGCGGGTGCTGCCTCAGCCATTCGTCGATGGCGGCGCGATGCGCCTCGCTCATCTGCCGGCCGCAGCGGGCGTAGATACGCTCGACGGTGCGCACCGGGTTGGCCATCACGTCGTGGTAGGAGATGTCGAGGAACCGGTCCTCGCCGATCCGGTCGCGTGCCCGCATGCCCTTCTCGAACGAGGCGCGCTGATGCTCGATCGCCAGGCGGCCGACCGCCTCGCGCGCCGCGCCGGACACCGGCTCGCCGGCGACGCCGGTGAGGATCGCCTGGATGTTCGCCAGCGAGCCGAGCTGCTGCGCCAGGTCGCGGTGGGTCCAGATCAGGGTCGCGTCGGGATACTGCGCCGCGACCTCCTCCAGCCGCAGCAGGTAGTCGGAGCCCTTGAGCGCCCAGTGCTTGCCCGCGCCGCCCCACTGGATGTGCTGCAGGAAGTCGTGGTGGAAGCCGAGCGCCGCGGTGTGGTCGGCGTCCAGCAGATAACGGCGGAAGGTTTCCGCGCGATAGAGGCACCACAGCTGCTGACAGCTGAAGACCATGTTGAGGATGTCGCTGCCGCACTCCGCCAGCGCGCCCGAGCCCTCCTCGATCATGTAGGGGTGGGTGACGAAGATATCGGGGATCCGCTCGAACAGGCTCATCATCCGCCGTCCCGCCTGATCCAGCCGCGCCTGCGACGGGGGCCCGAGCGCCAGCGGCGGCGACGGTTCGAGGCAGATCCAGTGCTCCGGCGCCATGGCCTCGGGGTCGAGGCTGAGCAGGGTGTGCAGCAAGGTCGACCCGGAGCGCGGCGGCCCGACGACGATCAGCGGCCGGGTGATCTGCTGGGCGGCGATCTGCGGATGTCGCTTGCGGTCGTCGATCAGCTTCAGCCGCGTGGCCAGCATGTGGACGGCGTATTCCACCACCTGCTCGCGCGCCGCCTCCGGCATGGCTTGCCAAAGCTCACCGCGAAGCCCGGCGGCGAAGGCGTGGAGGCCGGCATTGCGCGCCGGCGCGCCAAAATCGCCGAGTCCGGTCCGGCGGTAGGCCAACTCCATCAGGCCGTCGGCGTCGGGACAGGCGCTCGATCCGATCACGGTCACCGGCGTGGCCATGCTTCACTCCCTATTTTAACGACGCCCGTCTTCGCGGACTGTCACCACCTTGCACCTGTGCTAATAAGGCGACAAGCGCTTCCTCAGATCGTCTCCCCGGCGTCGGCCAGCAGGGTGCTGCCGGTCATGAAGATCGACAGGTCGGAGGCGCAGAACAGCACCACGCGGCCGATGTCGTCGGGCACGCCGACGCGGCCCAGCAGGCTGGTCAGGGTCGCCGGGATTTCGGCGCCGACGTCGCGCTCGGCCAGCGCCGCCAGGGCGGCCATGTTGCCTTCGGTCTCGCAGAAGGTCGGGGCGACCCCGAGCACGCGGATGTCGTGTGGGGCGAGTTCGAGCGCCATCTGCCGGGTCGCGCCGCGCACGCCGTGCTTGGAGGCGACATAGGCGGAGACCCCGGGCGCCACGCCCCGGAAGCCGGCGGTCGAGACGACGTTGACGATCACCCCGCCGCGGCCGCCGGCGATCATCTTGCGGGCCGCCGTCTGGGCGCCGAGAAAGACGCCCTTGAGGTTGACGTCCATCACCTGGTCCCAGACCTGCTCGGTCATCTCCAGCAGCGGGATGTTGGGATAGACGCCGGCGTTGTTGACCCAGATGTCGAGCCCGCCGAACCGCTCGACGGCGAGCGCCGCCGCCGCGGCGACCGACTGCGGGTCCGACACGTCCATGCCGGTGGCGATGACCTGCCCGCCGGATTGGCCGAGCTCCGCCGCCGCCGTGTGCGCCAGTTCGACGTTGCGATCGCCGATCACCACCGCGGCCCCGGCCTCCGCCAACCGCCGCGCGATCGCCCGCCCGAGGCCCTGTGCGCCGCCGGTGACCACCGCGGTGCGGCCGGCGAGCGAAATGAGTTCGGCGACCGACCGGGTCGAGACGTCAGCGATGGCCATACTTCCTCCGAGGTTCTGTTTGCCCGCCTGCGGCAGCGGCGTTTGATCCCAGTATCAGGCGCCAAGAGCGCGCTAACAAGGTGACAAATGTCGGAGCCAGGATTAGGCTCGCCGCGGAAGGGCCGCACCCAACGCGGCCGGAGCGAGGACCAATGGCGGACGTGGAACCGGACTTCTTCAGCGACCCGCAGGTCATCGCCGACGCCCGCAGCTATTTCGACCTGGTGCGCGGGAAGAGCCCGGTGCACCGCGAGCCGCATCACGGCACGCTGATGGTCACCGGCTTCGCCGAGGCGATGGACGTCCTGAGCCGGCCGGACAGCGTCTTCTCCTCGGCGGTCGCCGTGGTCGGGCCGATCCCGCCGCTGCCGTTCGCGCCTTCGGGTCCCGACATCCACGAACAGCTGGAAGCCCATCGCGACGAGCTGCCCTGGTCGCGGCACCTCGCGACCCTCGACGGCCACAAACACACCGAGCACCGGGCGCTGCTGCAGGTGCTGCTCACCTACAAGCGGCTGGTGGCGAATGAGACCTATCTGCGCGGCCTGGCCGACCGGGTGATCGACGGCTTCATCGCGCGCGGACGCTGCGACGCCGCCAGCGAGTACGCCCATGCGGTGGCGACCTATGCGATCTCCGACCTGATGGGGATTCCCGAGGCCGACCGGGCCGAGCTCGTCACCCTGCTGGGCGCGCCGCCCAGCCAGGTCGACGGCGACGCGGTGCACAAAGTCGGGCCGGATCCGCTGATCTTCCTGAAGGAACGCTTCGACGGCTACCTGCGCGGGCGGCAGGACAAGCCCGGGACCGACCTGATGTCGGAGCTGGTGCAGTCGCGCTTCAAGGACGGCTCCGCGCCCGACCTCGACGCGCTGTCGGAGCTCGCCCGCTTCCTGTTCGGCGCCGGCCAGGACACCACCTCCCGTCTGGTCGCCCATGCGATCCGTGTGCTCGGTGACGACCCCGAGCTGCAGGCCCGCCTGCGCCGCGAGCCCGATCGCATCCCGGACTTCCTGGAGGAGACGCTGCGCTACGACGGACCGGTGAAGGTGACCTACCGGCTGGCGCTGACCGACACCGAGGTCGCTGGCGTCGCCGTGCCGGCCGGGACCATCGTCACCGTCTGCCTGACCGGCGGCAACAACGACCCGCGCCACTTCGAACAGCCCGACCGCTTCGACATCGACCGCGCCAATGTCCGCGACCACATGGCCTTCAGCCGCGGCGCGCACTTCTGCCTCGGCGCGCCGCTGGCGCGGCTGGAAGCCAAGGTCGCCATCGAGCGGCTGCTCGCCCGGCTGGCCGACATTCGGATCTCGCAGGCGCACTACGGCCCGCCGGGCGGCCGCCGCTACCGCTACGAGCCGACCTACACCTTCCGCAGCCTGTCGGACCTGCACGTCGAATTCACCCCGGCCGACTAGGGACTCGCCGGGACGAAGGCTGCGCCCTCGTCCCGGCAGGCCGTCACAGCATGGTCGAGCCGCCGTCGACGCCGAGCGTCTGGCCGGTGACGTAGCGGGACTCGTCGCTGGCCAGGAAGACGGCGCTGGGCGCGATGTCGTCCGGCGTGCCGAACTCGCCGAGCGCGACCTTCGCCAGCTCCTGGTCGTAGGACTTGCTCTCCTCCAGGTACCACAGCGCCTTCGGCGACATGGCCGAGGGCAGGATCGTGTTCACCCGGATCTTGTAGCGGCCCCATTCCTTCGCCCCGGTCTTGGTCAGGGTGCGGATCGCCTCCTTGCTGGCGGCGTAGGCCAGGAAGCCGGGCTCGCAGCGGATGCCGTAGGACGAGCCCATGTTGATGATCGAGCCGCCGCCCTGCTCGCGCATATGCGGGAAGCAGAGCTGCATCAGCTGCAGCGAGCCGATGAAGGCGCTCTCCATGTCGACGCGGACGTTTTCCGCCATCTTCGGATCTTCCAGCGGGAGGTAGTCGGTGAAGGTGTGGGCGTTGTTGACCAGCACGTCGACCCGGCCCCAGGCCGCGATCGCGTCGGCCACGGTGCGCTCGGCGTCGGCCTGGTTGCCGGCCAGCGCGTCGAGCGCGCGCGCCTCGCCGCCGTCGGCCTTGATCTTGCCGGCCACCTCCTCGAGCTTGCTCAGGGTGCGGCCGGTGATGACCACCCTAGCGCCTTCGCGGGCGTAGGCCCGGGCGATCGCCTCGCCGATCCCCTGCCCCGCGCCGGTGATGATCGCGACCTTGCCGTCAAGCCTGCGGGATGTGCTCACAGTCGTTCTCCTTGAAATGTGGTCTCAGCCCAGCGTGAAGCGGGCCGGCGGGATCGGCATGCCGGCGACCTCCGAGCGGCCGCGGTACAGCACCGAGCGTTGCTCAGTCGGCATGCCGCCGTCCTTCAGCGTGTCGCCGGCGTCGGCCGGCACCGTGTTGATGTAGACGTCGCGCATGTCGGCGCCGCCGAAGCGGATCTGGGTGATCGCCCCGCCCGGCATCGGCACCGGCGCCAGCCGCGTCCCGTCCGGGCGCACACGGGTGAGCTCGCTCGAGCGGAACCCGGTAACCCACAGGACGCCGTCCGCATCCAGCGCCATGCCGTCGACGTCCTCCTTGTCGAGCAGCACCCGCTTGTTGGCCAGGGTCAGGTCCGGCTGCACGTCGAAGGCGTAGGTGCAGACGAATGTGTCGTTGCAATAGAACTGTTTGCGGTCGGCGCTCAGCATGATGCCGTTGCTAAAGTTGATCCCCTCGGCCAGCTTGATGAGCTTCCCCTCGACCGTCAGCCGGTAGATCGACGAGGGCCGCGGCGTCCCGCCGCAAATGACCATCTCGATGTCGTTGGTCCCGAACAGGATGCCGCCGGTCCCGTCCGGCATCATCTCGTTGATCCCGTTGATCACCTGGCCGTCGATCTCATGGATCAGCCAGCCCGACTTGCCGTTGGCCGGGTTGTTCCACATGATCCCGCCGGCGCCGGACGACAGCACGGCGCCGTCGGCATTGAGCATGACCCCGCCGGTCCACATCCGCTCGGGGTTGAGGGTCTGGGTGCGGCCGTCCCGCCCCAGGCCGTGGACGCCGCCGGCGATGACGTCGCTGTACCAGACCACGTCGCGCTCATAGTCGACGGCGAGGCCCTCGAGGTAGAGCCCGCGGGCGACGGGCTCGAAGCCCGCAGCGGTCGCATCCGTCATGACAGTCCTCCCTTGCGCCGCCTGTCCGCGCAGGCGGCGTCCATTCTGATCGGCGCTGTCGGCCGATGTGCGTTTGTCACGGTGTTAGCGACGCCAAAAAGAGTCAAGCGTGCGCCGCGGTCGCCGCCGTCACGACCGGAACTGCGGCATCACCTCCTTGGCGAACAGGCGCAGTTCGGCCCTGTGCCGCTCGAGGTCGGGCACGCCGGTCGGGGTGAGCAGCAGATACTCCGGATTGATCAGCGCGCGGATGCGCTCGAGCTCGCGGATGCAGTCGCCCGGGTCGCCGACGATCGCCCGGTTGGGCGTGAACTTTTCCAGCGAGACGGATTTCCCGCCGAACACCACGTCCTTGGAGACCTCGTCGCGATCCGGCTCCGCGCCGAGATTGGCATAGCTTCGCCAGACCTTGACCACGTTGGGCAGCCAGTCCGGATCGAGCCCCGCGCGGGTTGGCGCGATGTGCAGGTCCCGCATCAGGCAGATCGTCGAGGCGCGGCCGTGCTCGGCGGCGATCGCCTTGTAGCGGGCGACCTTGTCCTGCAGTTCGACCAGGTGTTCGGCGAAGCTGACCAGCCAGCCGTCGCCCATGCGCCCGGCGCGCAGCATCGCCGGCTCGCTGACCGCGCCGATCCACAGCGGCGTCGGCTTGCCGGCCAGCGGCGGCGGCACGACGGTGCAGTCGGCGATCTGAAAGTGGCTTCCGGCGTAGGAAAACGGCTTGCCGGCCTGCGCCAGCCGCAGGATCTCCAGGCATTCCTCGAAGCGCTTCGCCCGGGTCTTGAAGCCCCAGCCGACGGTCTCGAACTCGTCGGGCTTGTAGCCGATCCCGGCGCCGAGGATGAACCGGTTGCCGGACAGCTCGCTGAGGGTGTTGATCTCCTCGGCGATCTCTAGCGGGTGATAGGCCGGCAGCAGGAAGATGTTGGTGCACATCTGCATCCGCCGGGTTCGCGCCAGCAGCGCCGACAGCACGATCAGCGGGGCTGACGGCTCGCCCGCCGCGGCGCCGCCGAAGGCGGTTGTCGGCGCAAACCGATGGTGTCCCAGCCAGGCGAGATCGTAGCCGAGATCCTCCATCTCCTGGACGTAGTCGTAGAGCTTGGCGAACGGCTCGGCGGCCGATCGATCGACCATCCGCTGCGAGACGATGATCCCGAACTTCATCAGCGTTTCCTCCCGCCCGCGCGGCGTGGGTGACTTGAACCGGCCTCAGACGTAGGCGCCGCCGTTCACCGCCAGGACCTGGCCGGTCACGTAGCCGGCCTCCTCGGAGACGAAGTACGCGCAGGCGGCGGCGATCTCCTCCGGCTGGCCAAGCCGCGGGATGGGATAGCCGCCGTAGATCTGCTCCGCCGGAACCGGGAACAGGTTGGCTTCGATGGCGCGGCGGCTCATCGGCGTCAGGATGAAGCCCGGGGAGACCGAGTTCACGGTGACGCCCTGGGCGCCCAGCTCGATCGCCAGCGACTTGGTCATCGCGATCATCCCGCCTTTCGAGGCGGTGTAGTGCGCCATGTGCGTGGCGCCCGACTGCGCGCCGATGGCCGAGATGTTGACGATCCGGCCCCAGCCCGCCGTCGTCATGTCTGCGAGGACCGTCTGGGTGACGATGTAGGCGCCCTTCAGGTTGACGCTCATCAACCGGTCCCAGCTGTCCTCGTCGATGTCCTCGAACGCGGTGAAGCTCTCGATCGCCGCATTGTTGATCAGCACGGTGATCGGGCCAAAGGCCAGGCGGACCTGGTCGGCCGCCGCCTTGACCTGCCGCCGCACGGAGATGTCCGCCGTCACCGCGAGCGCCCGGCCCCCGGCCTCGCCGATCGCCGCCGCCACCCGCGCCGCCGCCGGGCCGTCGATGTCGAGCACGCCGACCGCCATGCCGTCGCGCGCCAGCCGGTGGCAGGCAGCTTCGCCCATGCCCGATCCGCCGCCTGTGACCAGCGCCGTTTTCAGCGTCGCCATCGGTGTCCTCCCGGCCGCTCGTTGCGCGAAGGGCGGCTGCTGATCATATTGTTAGCGCCGCCGCGGAGCGCGGTCAACGGACGGCGGAGCCCCCCGCGCTAACACCTTGACAAACATGCGCTGGCGGCCCGACAAGCAGGCGCACGTCGAGGCCACGAGAGATCCGCATGCCGCAAACCTCACCTGTCGCGGTCGTCACCGGCGCCAGTCGCGGCGCCGGCCGCGGCATCGCCCTGGCGCTCGGCGGCCACGGCTGCACGGTCTACGTCACCGGCCGCTCGGAAAAGGCCGGCGACGCCGCCCTGCCGGGCACCATCTACGAGACCGCCGAGGCGGTCACCGCCGCCGGCGGCCAGGGCGTCGCCGTGCGCGTCGACCACGCCGACGACGCCCAGGTGAAGGCGCTGTTCGAACAGGTGCAGCGCGAGCAGGGCCGGCTCGACATCCTGGTCAACAACGCCTGCGCGCTGCACGATCAGCTGACCGCGCCCGGAAACTTTTGGGAGAAGCCGCTGGGAATCGTCGACATGCTCGATGTCGGCCTGCGCAGCGGCTACGTCGCCAGCTACTACGCCGCGCCGCTGATGGTCGCGCAGAAGAAGGGCCTAGTGGTCTTCACCTCGGCTTCCGGGGCGGTGCACTACGTGTTCGGCCCGGCCTACGGCGCGCACAAGGCCGGCATGGACAAGTTCGCCGCCGACATGGCCGTCGACTTCCAGGAGTTCGGCGTCGCCGCGGTCTCGATCTGGATGGGCACGCTGTGGACCGACCGCCTGCGGATGGTGATCGCCTCGGACCCCGAAAAGTACGGCTACCTGGAGACCATGGCCGAGACGCCGGAGTTCACCGGCCAGGTCATCTGGGCGCTCTACAACGATCCCAAGCTGATGGAGCTCAGCGGCCAGACCGTCATCGGGGCCGAGATGGCCGTGAAGTACGGGATCAAGGATGAGGGCGGCCGTCAGCCGAGTTCCTACCGCGACACGCACGGCGTGGCGCCGCGCGTCCAGTATCCCGCAATCATCCGCTGACCCGCCTCGACCGCGCGGCGACGGAGGGTTAGTCCGGCTGCGAGCCGGTTGCGCCCGTCGCCGGCGCGAACACCAGGGTTTCGCCGTCCCGCCGCAGGCGGCCGGCATGCGGAAACGGCAGGTGGGCGGGAATGATCAGCGCCTCGCGCTCCAGCCCGCGGGCGACCAGCCGACGGCGCGTCTCGATCGCCTGGGCGAGGTCGTCGCAATCGCCGAACTGCAGCTCGGGCCGGATCAGCTGCAGCGGGTGATGGAAGACGTCGCCGGTGAAGTAGGCCTCCTGCGCCTCGGACTGCAGGCTCAGCATGGCGTGGCCGAGCGTGTGGCCGTGGGCCGGCTCGATCTCCAGGCTTGGCGTCACCCGGTGGCGGTCCATCACCAAGTCGGCGAGCCCGGCCTCGACGATCGGCTGGATGCTGCGCTCATAGACGCCGTCGTTGTAGTCGACTGCCCGGTAGTCCGCGCCGTTCGGATCCCAGCGCTCGTACTCGCGCCGGACGAACAGGTAGCGCGCGTTCGGGAAGGTCGGGACCCAGCGGCCGTCGCGCAGCTGGGTGTTCCAGCCGCAGTGGTCGTGGTGCATGTGGGTGCAGAAGACGTAGTCGACGTCCTCCGGCCGCACCCCGGTGGCGCAGAACCGCTCGATGTAGGGCGTCTCGAGCCTGTCAAACTGCGGAATCGGATGCGGCCGGCCGTTGCCGGTGCAGGGATCGACCACCACCACCTTGCTGTCGACCTGCAGCACCCAGGTCTGGAAGTTCAGGCTCCAGGTGTCGCCCTCCTCCAGGAAATGGGGCGCGAGCCACGACCGGTTGGCCTCGATCAGCGCCGGCTCGGCCGCCAGGTAGGCGATCGGCCGGCGGGTGAGCGCCATCTCCAGCACCGAGCGGATCTGCGCGCTTCCGATGTTGATCTGCGACATCGGGCGAGCTTAGGACCTAGCGCAGCGGGCGCAAAACACCGGATGGGAAGGCGACGCGTCAGGCCATGCCGCGGATCGCATTCAGGACGAAGTCGACCTCCTGGGGCGTGTTGCGGATGCTGGGCGCGAGCCGGGCGTGCGGCCGGGCGTAGGGCGCCGCTGTGGCCAGCACGCGCCAGTTCCGCAGCCGGGCGACCGTCTGATCGGCGCTCAGGCCGGCCACGTCGAAGGAGACGATCCCCGCCGACAGCGCGCGCGAGCGCGGCGTGTGTAGGGTGACGTGCCGCATCCCGGCCAGGCCGGCCTTCAACTGCTCGGCGAGTTCGGCGGTCCGGTCGGCGACCTGGCGCTTGCCGATCCAGTTGTGCAGCACGAAGGCGTCGCTCATCGCCCAGACGTGCTCGAACGCCTTGAAGCCGCCCGGCGTGAAGATCGCCCCGGTGCAGTCCGGGGCCGGGGTGCCGGCGATCCAGTTCGAATAGGCCGCGCTGTCGAGGAAGGTCGGGATGGTCGGCGTCATCGCCCGCCAGCCGGCCGGGCTGCCGATCACCACGCCGGTGCCGCGCGGCCCGAACAGCCATTTGTGGCAACCGGCGAAGAAGAAGTCACAGCCGAGCTCGGCGAAACTCTCCGGCTGATTGCCAAAGCCGTGCACCCCGTCGACGCACAGCAGGATGCGGTTGTAGTCGGTCCGCGAAGCGTTGATCCGCGCGATCGCCGCGGAGATCTGCGAGATCGGCAGCTTCACGCCGGTGCTCGAATGCACCCAGGTCAGCGCCACCACCCGGGTGTGGGGCCGGATCTCGGCGACCACCGCCTGGGTGAGGCCGGCCGCGGTCACGCTGGCGCCGTCGGTGTAAAGCGGGATCCGCCGCACGAGCCCGCGGCCGCGGGCGGCGGCCAGCCGGATGGCCTCGTGCGTGACGTAGTAGTCCCGGTCCGTCGTCAGCACCTCCTGGCCGGGGCTGATCTTCAGGCCGTTGTAGACCAGGCCTGCGCCCATGGTCGTCGAGTCCGTGAGGGCGACGTTCTGGGTCGGCGCGCCCATGTAGGCCCCGACCGCGGCGCGCGCCTGGTCCTGGAGCCGGCGGTTGTGCATCTCGACATATTCGATGGGCGTCGTGTCGAGCGCCGCGCGGTAGCGGCTGATCGCGTCGCGCACCGGTTGCGGGTGGGCGGTGATCAGCATGGCGCTCATGTCGACCCGATCCCGCGCGAGATCGAACTGGGCGCGCACGCGGGCCCAGTCGCTTGGCCCGAAGGCCGCCAGCGGCGGGACCGCGGCTGGCGCGGCTGGCGGGGCTGGGGGAGCCGCGGGCGGGGGAGCCGCGGCCGCAACGCCCCGCGCGGCCAATATGCCGCCGCTGGCCAGCAGGATGTCCCGCCTGACGATCCGCACGCACGAACTCCGAGGCCCCGCGCCCCACCGGATGGCAGGGTTCGCGACGGGGCGCCTCGCGAGCTTACCGGGGCCGCGATCGTTTGAAGTCGGGAGTGCGCCGGAGAGCGCGGCCGAGAAGTCCCTAGGGGCCCGCCGAATTATCCGGAAAATTACGACGGCCGACGAACGACACGGAGACTGGTCTCGGCGATCAGCGGCGACCGTCCGCCGTTCAGCCGCGCCCGGTACACCTGATAGTTCGCCATGACGTTCATCACGTAGTTGCGCGTTTCGCCGAACGGAATGCACTCGATGAAATCGACGGGATCGACCGCCGGCGATCGCGGGTCGCCGCAGATGGCGATCCACCCGGGCAGACGGCGCGGACCGGCGTTGTACCCTGCCGCCGCCAGCACATAGCTGCCGCGGAATTCCTCGGTGAGCTGCCCCAGGTAGCGCGAGCCCAGACGCATGTTGGCCTCGGCGTCCCAGAGCAGGCTTTCGGACCAGTTCGTTCCGATGTCGCGCGCCACCAGCCGGCCGGTCGAGGGCAAGATCTGCATCATGCCGCGGGCGTCGGCGGCCGATCGCACCCGCGGATCGAACTGGCTTTCCTGGCGGGTGATGGCCAACACCAGCGCAGATTCTGCGCCCCCCGGGACGACCGGCGAGCGGACCATCGGGTAGCCCCGTTCGAACAGGATCAGGCCCTGCTGGGCGCCGCGTCGATACGCCAGCAGCGACAGCTCCTGCTCGCCCAGCGCCCGGAGCTCGTCGACCAGCAACGCGAGCTCGGGCCGGGTCTGCGTGACGCCGCCATAATGCAGGGCGAACACCCGCAGGAGGCCGCGTTCGCTGGCGGCCGCGAGCAGGCGGATCACCCGGGTCAGTTCGGCGCGCTCGAAGCTCGACCGGTCGCTCGCGCTGGGCGCGGGATCGGGGGCGAGGACGATCTCCCGCTGGCCGGCGCTTTGCGCCGCAAGCTGGCCATAGAAGGTGGAGGGATGCGCCGCGCCCTGTTCATAGAACCTCTGCGCCCGCGCCGCGTCGCCGGCGGCTTGGGCGGCGCGGCCCCGCCAATAGGCCGCCCGGGCCTTGCTGACCGGGCTCTTCACCGCCGCATCAAGGCGCGCGAAATGTTGCTCGGCGAGGGTCGGATTGCGCAGCTTGTTGAGCGCCAACCAGCCGGCGAAGGCCTCGCCTTCGGCGTACTCCACCGTTCCTGGCGACTGGCCGTGCTGGGCGATCGCCGCATAAGCGGCGCGCGCCTCGCCGCGCCGGAGCGCCTCGTTCATCTGCAGTCGCCGGGTTCGGAAGAACGCCTGCAGATTGCCTTCGCGATCGAGCGCCGTGTAGGGGATTGGGCCGCCGAGCTGCGCCCGTTCGAGCGCCCGGCGCCGAGCATCGGCCCGGGGCCAGTCGTCGACCCGGCGGGCGGAAGCCCGCAACTCCGCTTCCGGCAGCTGATCGCCCATGACGTCGATCAGCGCCCACTCGACCAGCTTGCGCGCCACGGGGTCGACCAGGCCCGCCTGCAACTGACGCGTCGCGTAGACATCGCGGCGGCGCGCGGCGTCGAGCGCCGCCTTGAGCCTGCTGGCGTCCACCTCGACGCCCCGCGGCGCCCCGGCGGCCGCCAGGACGGTCGCCGAGCCGAGCGCCGGTTCCGCCGCGACCTCAGCCGAGGCGAGCGAGACGCCGACGGCGGCGAGCACGACGAAGAAAAGACGCCAATCCCCCGCTGTCCGCACCATCTGCCCTCCCACGCTTGCAAGACTCAACGCGCGGGTTCGCAGTTCGAGCGGCGGTAGCGCTTATTTGAGGCCGCGACGCGTGGATTGACTGTGGCCGGCGCGCGTGGCTCGCTCCCATCTATCCGGGCGGTGCGCGCCCCTGCCCTGCAAACGAAGCGGCGGTGGCCGGTCAGCACGCCCGGCGACCCGTCCACATCGGTCTTTTGCCCGCATCGTCTTTTTGAGAGTCGCCTATGGCCACGTTGATCTTGAGCGTAATCGGCAGCGACCGGCCGGGCCTCACCCAGGCGCTCGCCGCCGCGGTGCTCTCGGCCGGCGGCAACTGGCTCGAAAGCCATCTCAGCCAGCTCGGCGGTCTCTACGTCGGATCGGTGCTGGTCGAGCTTGAGGCCGACAGCCTTGAGAAGCTGCGTGCGGCGGTGCGCGATGTGGACGCCCAGGGCCTCGAGGTGCGCATCGCGCCGGCGGTCCAAGGGCCGGGCGCCGCGGGCGACGTGGTGCAGTTCAGCCTGGTCGGCCAGGACCGGCCAGGGATCGTGCACCAGGTGACGGGAATCCTGAGCGGCCTCGACGCGAACATCGAGGCCTTCGACACGCGCATCAGCGTGGAGCCCCACTCCGGCGCCCCGCTGTTCCACATGGAAGCACGTCTGCGACTGCCGCCGACGCTGCAGGCGGAGGCGGTTCAGGCCGCGCTGGAGGAAATCTCGGCCGAGATCATGGTCGATATCTCGCTCACGCCGGCGGCGGCGGGCTGAGCGGGAGCCTGGCGCCGCACGCCTCGCGCTACGACGGCCGATAGAAAATCTGCCTTCCTAATTCCTATTGCCACGCTAGGAAAACTACCTCTGGAGTTTTCCTCGTGCCGCACCCGCGTCGTCATCATCGTGGCCATAGACCCGAGCCGGCGCGCCCGCGAACGGCGGCCGCGGCATGACCGACACGAGGTCGCCGGCGGAGCGGATCCCCGCCCTGCAGTCGCTACGCGCGTTCGAGGCGAGCGTCCGGCTGAAGAGCCTGACCCGCGCGGCCGAGGAGCTCGGCGTCACGCCGAGCGCGATCACCCAGCATGTCCGCGCGGTGGAGACCTGGGTCGGGGCGCCGCTGTTCCGGCGGACCGGCCGCTACATCATCCCCACCGACGCCGCCGAAGCGGCGATGCCGAGCCTGCGCGAGGGGTTCGACCGGATCATCGAGGGCGCGCAGCTGCTGAAGGGGTCGGACCGCAAGGGGCGGGTGATCTCGATCTCGACCACGCCGGCGTTCGCCTCGAAGTGGCTGCTGCCGCGGCTCGACCGCTTCCGCGCGCTGCACCCCGAGATCGAGGTCTGGGTCGCCGCCGACATGAAGCTGATCGACTTCTCGACCGCCGACGTCGACCTGGCGGTGCGCTATGGGCCTGGCGGCTATGACGGGCTGGTGGCCGAGCAGATCCTCAGCGAGGCGGTCGTGCCGATGGCCGCGCCGGACCTGGCGGCGGAACTGGCGGTGCGCGCGCCGGCCGACCTGCTGCAGGCGCGCCTGCTGCACGACACCGGCTCCGACGGCGATCCCAGCTGCCCGTCGTGGCGCAGCTGGTTCCGCACGCGCGGCGTGGACGACCTGCGCAGCCTCGACGGTCCGCGTTACAGCGACGCCAGCCTGGTGATCGACGAGGCGATCGCCGGGAAAGGCGTGGCCCTGGTCAAGCGGACGCTGGCCGACCGCGACATCGGGGCCGGCCGCCTGACGCCCTTGCTGCCGGACGTGACCCCGGTGAAGTTCGTCTACTGGCTGGTCTGGCCGCGCGGCCGCACCCTGCTGCCGCCGGTGCGCGCCTTCATCGCCTGGATGAAGGCCGAAGCGCTGGGCGACGTCGCCGACGGCGCCGGGATCTGACCCGGCGCCGTCGGCCTCAGGCGACCTCGGCCAGCCCGGACTGCAAGGAATGCAGCCGCGCGTAGAGACCGTCGCGCTTGCCGACGAGGCTGGCGTGGTCGCCTTCCTCGCGGACCTGGCCCTCCTGCATGACGACGATCTTGTCGGCGCCGACGATGGTGCTGAAGCGATGGGCGATCACCAGCGAGGTCCGGCCGGCCATCAGCCGCTTCAGGCCCTCCTGCACCAGCACCTCGGATTCGGTGTCCAGCGCGCTGGTCGCCTCGTCGAGGATGATCAGGTGGGGGGCGCGCAACATGGCCCGGGCGATGGCGATCCGCTGCTTCTCGCCGCCGGAGAGCCGCACGCCGCGCTCGCCCACCAGAGTGTCGTAGCCGTCCGGCATGCGCGAGATGAAGGCGTCGGCGTGCGAGGCGCGCGAGGCGATGATCACTTCCTCCGGCGTCGCCCCGACCTTGGCGAAGCTGATGTTGTCGCCGATCGAGTCGTTGAACAGGGCGATGTCCTGCAGCACCGCGCCGATCTGGCCGCGCAGCGAGTCCTGGGTGAAGCCGCGGATGTCCTGGCCGTTGATCAGGATCTGGCCCTCGCCGGGGTCGTAGAACCGCATCGCCAGTTTGATGATCGTCGATTTCCCCGAGCCGCTCGGGCCCACCAGCGCCAGCGTCTTGCCGGCCTCGGCGACGAAGGACACGTTGTTCAGCGCCGAACGCCGCTGTCCCGGATAGGTGAAGCTCACATTGCGGAACTCGACGGTCGAAATCGGCCCGGCGTCGACCGCGCCGGGAAGGTCGACCACGGTCGTGCGCGCATCGAGCAGTTCGACCAGGCGTTCGGCCGCCGCATCGGTGTCGCCGGCGCTGTTCACCAACCGCGCGATCGGCTGGATGGCGTTGATCACCTGCTGGGTCAGCACGAACACCAGCAGAATGTCGCCCACCGTGTGCTGGCCGCTCAGGGCGCCGCGGGTGACCCAGGCGATCGCGCCGACCACGACCAACGAATTGACCAGGTTGACCAGACCGGCGGAGCGTTGCTCGATTCCGGTCTCCTCGCTGCGCACGTCCCACCACTCGGCCTGGACGTCGTCATAGCGCCGCTGGACCGCCCGCTCCCCGGCGAAGCTGCGCACGGTGGTGATCTGGCTGACCATCTCGTTCAAGAGGCCGCTCATCTTGCCGACCAGGCTGTTCCACTTGCGGCGCAGCGGCTTGGTCTTCTTCACTGAGTAGAACGAGGAGATCAGGTTGAAGGGGATCAGCGCCAGCATCAGCAGGCCCACGACCGGCGCCTTCACCAGCAGCACGATGGTCCCGAACAGCAGTTGCAGGATGCTGGCGAGCGCCCCCTCCGACAGCTGGAACAGCCACTGGGTGATGGTGATGGAGTTGCCGAAGCGGTCCATCACGTCGCCCGTGCGGGTACGCTCGTAGAAGTCCAGCGAGAGCCGGGTCATGGTCTCGAACACGCGGCGACGCAGGGTGCTGATCGAGTGCAGCCACAGCTGGTCGGATTGATGCTCCTGCCAGACGCCGCCGAGGGTGACGAACAGCCGGACCAGGGCGAACAGGCCGACCGCCCACAGCGCCGCGTTCACCGCCTGCTCCGGCGTGACGCGGTGGGCGTGCAGGCCGGCCACCGTGTCGACGATGTGCCGGAAGATGTAGGGCGTCGCCGTCGCGCCGAGCCCCAGCACCGCGCTCGAGGCGATCAGCGCCAGGATCCGCCCGCGATACTCCGGGATCAGCTGGATGACTTTCCAGATGTTGCTCATGTGCGCGGTACGCGACTCCGAAGAAGGCTCGGCCTGCTTCCGGCCGGCCTGAACAGGAAGGATGCGGTCGGACGACGGGGAGGACGCCGTCCGACCGAGGCGCCGCTACTCAGCGGCCGCCGGGTGGTGGATGCGGCCGTCCTGATCGACGATGGCGTCCTTCGGGACCAGGCCGCTCATCCGCCACTGTTGCTGCAGCACGCCCGGGCCGAGCGGCTTGGAGCCGCCAAGGCCCGCGGCCAGCACCTGGAACTGCGCGCCCTCCTCGAGCAGCAGGATGCTGTCGGCGAGCGCCAAGAGCCCTTTCTTGCCCCAGACGGTGGCGCCGCCGTTGGCCTCGACGATGCCGGGGATCTCGGCCTCGACCTTCAGCTGGTCGAGGATGAACTCCACCTCGGGCTGGCGGCGGTCGATGTAGACCGGCAGCTCACGCACGAAGCGATGGCGCTGCACCGGCACATACAGGAACGGCAGCGTGCTGTGCGCCTGCGCGTAGGCCCCGAGGTAGGGCGTGTGGATGTGGCTGATGGTGGTGACGTCCGGATGCTCACGGAACAGCTTGGTGTAGCGGCCTTCGCCGCCAGGACCGCCCTTGCCGAGATAGACCGTGCCGTCGAAGCCCACGACCGAGGTGCGCACCTCGTCGAGGTCGTCACCCCACGGGCCGGTGTAGCCGAGGTTGATCAGCTTCTCCTCACCGGGGATCCGGTGGGTGAAGGACAGGGTGCCGCTGGCCGAGATGGTGCGGGTTTCGCGCAGCACGCGGAACGCCTTGCGGGCGTCCTTCTGCGCCTGAAGCACGTGGGCCAGGGCGTCGGGGGAAAGGCCTGGTTGCGACATGGAAGGTCTCCGGGGAGGGCCGCCTATTCGGCGGCGATGGACAGGGGAGAGCGGCGGCCGCGGACGAGAGGCAGGACCTCCTCGCCGACGCGCAGCGCTTCTTCGAGGTGGGGCACGCCAGCCAGGATCAGGCCGCCCACCCCGAGGTTGATCAGGGTGTCGATCCGCTCGGCGGCGGTCTCGTAGGAGCCGACGATGCCGAGCGGCGTGCCGTTGGCGCCGAGCACCTGCAGGCCCGAGAAGAAGCCGTCGATCTGCAGGTCCTTGGGGTCCTTGTCGCGCGACGGCCGCAGGTGTTCGGGGACCGGCGAGCCGACCGCGTCGCCGCGGCGACCGCCGGCGGTGCGCTTCTCGTAGGCGTCCCAGTCGTTGTTGGCCCAGCCGCGGCGGACCTCGGCCCAGGCCTCCTCCTCGGTGCGGCGCGCCAGCACGTTGAGCCGGATCGCCGGCTTCACGTCGCGGCCGTCCTTGGAGGCCAGCTCCTGCACCCGGCCGAACTTCACCTTGAGCTTTTCCAGCGGCTCCATGTGGGTCAGGTTGAAGTCGGCGTGCCTGGCCTGGGCGGCGAGCGCGGCGTCCGACGAGCCGGCGAAGTAGAGCTCGGGCCGCACCTGGCCGGCCAACGGCGCCGGCAGACCGGCGTCGTGGACGTTGTAGAACTTGCCCTCGTAGGAGAACGGGCCGCCGTTCCACACGCCTTCGAACACGTCGAGGAACTCGGTGGTGCGCCGATAGCGGTCGTCGTGGGCGATGCGGTCGCCCCACCACAGCTGCGCCGGGCCGCCGCCGCCGGTGATGATGTTGAACAGCAGCCGCCCGCCGGACAGCCGCTGCAGGCTGGCCGCCGCCTTGGCGGCGTAGACCGGATTGATCCACGGCGGCTGGAACGCGACCATGAAGCGGAAGGTCTTGGTGTAGCGGGCGATCGCCGAAGCGATCACCCAGGGATCGTCGGTGTGCGGGAAGGACGGGATCAGCGCCCCGTCGAAGCCGGCGATCTCGGCGGCGCGGGCGATCTCCAGCAGGTGTTCGTGATAGGGCGACGGGTCGAGCACACCCGGGGCCTGGTGGCCGGGCGCGAGCGCCGTCCAGTCGCCGCGGGTGTCATTCGGCAGGGCGACGTCGGCGCGATCGCCGTGGGTCGGCAGACGCCAGTGAAACTGAACCATTCGAGCCTCCTCTTGCGTCAGGCTGATTTGCGCTGGCGATCGCCGCGGCCCGGCAGGCGCGGCAGGATGTTCTGGGCGACGCGGTAGGCCTCCTCGAGGTGCGGCCGCGCGCTCAGCAGGAAGGTCGTGAAGCCAGCGGCGTGGTATTCGCCCAGCCGTTCGGCGACCTCGGCAAAGCTGCCGACGAGGGCCGGATCCGGCGCCCCGTCCGGCCAGCGTTCGAGCCCGGCGGCGAGCGCCTCGTCGCGGTCGTGGCGGGCGACCAGCTCGGCCTCGAGGCCGAACCGCAAGGTGCGGCCATGGTCGGCCGCCGCCTCCCGCGCCTGGGCGACCCGGCGGGCCAGCGTGTGCGGGCTGTCGGGCTGGAAGATGTGCACCTCCGCGTGCCGCGCGCTGAGTTCGATCGCCAGGTCGCTGTCGCCGGAGAAGTGGATCTCCGGCAGCGGCTGGCCGGCGAGCGGCGGGGCGAAGCCGCCGTTCAGCACCTCGTAGTACTGGCCTTCGTAGGTGAACGGCCCCTCGGTCCAGACGCCCTTCAGCACGGTCAGGAACTCGTCGAGCCGGGCGATCTGCTCGGCCTCGCTCCAGCTGTGGCCATGCCAGGCGCCGGCCGGGGGCTCCTCGACCGCGAAGTTCAGCACCAGCCGGCCGCCGGTCAGGCGCTGGAAGCTGGTGGCGATCTTCGCCGTGTAGACCGCGGACAGGAAGTAAGCCGGCAGCTGCGGCGCCAGCCGCACCCGGCGCAGCTCCCGCGCCAGCGAGCCGGCGACGATCAGCGGCTCCTCGCCTTCGGCGGTCTGCGGGATCACCACCCCGTCGAAGCCGGCGAGCTCGGCGGCCCGGGCGACCTGCGCCAGGTGGTCGAAGTAGGTGAAGCGGCGGTCGCGCCCGTCGAGGCGGGCGACCGGGAAGGGCTTGGCGGGCACCCCTTGATGCTCGCCGCGGCTCCAGTCGGCCTTGCGGGGGCTGCGTCCGTCGCCGTCGGCGGGCAGACGCCAGTAGACGTCGACGCTCATGTCAGTGACTCCGTAGAGGTTCGGGTGGCGTTGTTGACCGGCCCGCCGAAGCTCTTCGGGCCGGTCCAGTAGTCGTTGAGCGCAAGCTCTTTCAGCGCGTTGCGCACGAGGCTGTCGTCGAGCAGCGCGTCGACGTCGATGTCGCCCTGGATGATCCCGTTCTTGCGGGCGAAGGCGACGGCCTCGCGGTAGTGCTGGTAGAGCTCCTGTGGGAACAGCGGCGACCAGCGGTCCTTCCAGCTGATGTTGGTCTCGTCGTAGGTGCGTCGGACGATCCGCTCCGGCGTGCCGTTGCGGGTGCCCAGGAGGATGATCTCCTCCTTGTTCTCGGGCTGGGAGACCCAGTGGGCCGCCTTGACGTAGGCGTTGACCACCAGCTGGGCGATCTCCGGCTGCTGCTCCAGGTGCCGGCGCGCCGCCCAGAAGCCGCCCCAGCTCTTCCAGCTCAGCGGCTGGTCGGCGGTCGACCAGATGACCTTGGCGACGCCCTTGTCCTCGAGGCTGAAGGGCGAGATCGTGAACAGGCCGTCGACGCCGCCGGTGGCGACCGCCGCCGACCCCGCCTCCGGATTGATGTTGTAGATCTGGAAGTCCTTGTAGCTGAGGCCCTTGGACTCCAGCAGGCGCAGCAGCGGCAGCTCCCACGGCCGGCCGCGGTGGATCGCCAGCCGCTTGCCCTTCAGGTCCTCGATCGAGCGGGCCGACGAGCCCTTCGGCGCCACGAGATAGGACTCGCTCGGGTTGCCGGGGACGACGAGCTTGGTCTTTCCCGAAGTGTTGCTGGCGTTGAGGATGATCGACGGCAGGTCGCTGTAGCTGGCGAACTGCAGCTGATGGTTGGCGAACGCCTCGTTGACGATCGGGCCCACCGCCGCGTTCGGCGCCGGGAACCACTCCAGCTTCACGTTGCGCTTGGCCAGCTCCTCGCGCAGCCAGCCCTGCTTCTCGATCGCGTAGTCGACGCCCGACAGCCGGACCTGGTTGCCGACGTAGGACGAGACGACCGCGATCTTCAGGGTCGAGCCGCTCGGATCGCCCGCCTTCTTGCCGGCGCCGCACGCGGCGACGCCAAGGCCCAGGCCGCCGATCAGGACGCTGCGGCGCAGCAGGCCGCCTGAAGAGGTGACGCTCATCGGACAGCTCCGTCCATCAGGTCGGCCAGCACCTCGTCGCGGACGGCGTGCAGGGCGGGCGAGGCGCGGTCGCGCGGGTGGGCGAACGGCACGTCGACGATCCGCCGGATCCGGCCGGGATGGGCGTCCATGATGACCACCCGGTCGCCGAGGTAGACCGCCTCCTCGACGTCGTGGGTGACCATGATCATGGTCGCCTTCTGCTGCAGCCAGATGCGCTGCAGCTCGGTCTGCAGATGCACGCGGGTCAGCGCGTCGAGCGCGCCGAGCGGCTCGTCGAGCAGCAGCACCTTGGGCTTGCTGACCAGGGCGCGGGCGATCGCCGCGCGCTGGGCCATGCCGCCGGACAGCTCCTTCGGATAGGCCTGTTCGAAGCCGCTGAGGCCGACCAGCTCGATGTGCTCGGCGACCCGCGCGGCCTTCTCCTGACGGGTCAGGTCGTGGTTGATCAGGGCGAAGGCGACGTTCTCGCGCACCGTCATCCACGGCAGCAGCGACGGGTCCTGGAAGATCAGGCCGCGGTCGAGGCTGGTGGAGCGGATCGCCTCGCCGTCGAGGCTGATCTCGCCGCTGAAGCCGCCTTCGAGGCCGGCGATCAGCCGCAGCAGCGTCGACTTCCCGCAGCCGCTGCGCCCGACGATGCTGACGAACTCGCCCGGCGCGAAGCCGAGGTTGACGTCCTGCAGCACCCGCAGCGGCTTGCGGTCGATGACGTAGTTCTTGGAGACGTTGCGGACCGCGAGCGTCTCCTGCCGCGGCGGCGCAGGCGCCGGATGGAAATCGATGATGTTCAGCGCGGTCATGGGACCTCCTCGAGAGCTCATCGGACGCTGCGCCAGCGCAGCAGGCGGTTGGCCGCCAGGTTGACGACCTTGGTGGTCAGGAAGCCGGTGACGCCGATCACGGCGACGGCCAGCACGACGACGTCCATGCGGAACGCGGCCTGGCCGTTCAGCATTAGGTTCCCCAGGCCGGGGCCGGGGTTGAAGAACAGCTCGCTGCCGATGGAGCTCAGCCAGGCGAAGGCCACGGCCTGCAGCACGCCGGTGATGATCGACGGCAGCGCCCCCGGCAGGGTGATGTAGCGAAGGGTCTGCCAGCGGCTGGCGAGGAAGATCCGACCGACCGCCAGATGGCGCGCGTCTGCGTTCTTCACGCCCTCGTAGGTGTTCAGCACCGTCGGGTAGAAGGCCGCCAGCGAGATGACGAACAGCTTCGAGGACTCGCCGTTGCCGACCCACAGGCTGATCAGCGGGATGTAGCCGAGCACCGGCACCTGGCGGATCGCGTGGTAGATCGGATTGATCAGCGCGTCGGCGAGCTTCCAGACCGCCATCACTGCGCCCAGCGCGATGCCCGCCAGCGCCCCCACGAACAGCCCGACGCCGGTGCGGCCGAGGCTGGCGACCCACGAGCTCCAGAGCTCGCCGCTGGCCAGCGCCTCGACCAGCCCCTGCCCCACCTGTTCGAGCGGCACGAAGACGTAGGAGTGCACCTCGTCCCGGTGCGCCAGGATGTTCCAGGCGGTCAGCGCCAAGAGCGGCAGCACCAGGCCGCGCAGGCCCGCGGCGCGCTCGCGCCAGGTCTTATGAGTATGAATGACAGCGTCGCTCATCGTCCGCTCCTCACCGCGCACGGGCGGGCGTGAGCGCCCGCTCGCCGGCCCGGAAGGCCTTGTCGAGCGCGAAGCCGATGACGCCCGTGAGCACCACCCCGACCAGCACGATGTCGATGCGGAAGGTCTGCCGGCCCCACTCCATCAGCTGGCCGAGGCCGCTGTCGGCCACCAGCAGCTCGGCGCCGACGAGCACCATCCATGAGCGGGCGAGCGCGATGCGCAGGCCGGCGACGACCGGCGGCACGACCGCCGGGGCGACGACCTTCAGCAGCAGCGCGACCGGACCGACGCGGAAGATCCGCCCGACGTCGAAATAGACCTTCGGGATCCCGCGCACGCCCTCCAGCGTCGCCAGCGCCACCGGCATGGCGGTGGCCTTGGCGACCAGCACGATCTTCACCGTCTCGCCGACGCCGAAGATCATGATGAAGGCCGGGATCAGCGCGATCGTCGGCAGCTGCCGCATGATGTGGAAGCTCGGCAGGATGTAGGCCTCGGCCTGGCGCGAGAGGCCCATCAGCGCGCCCAGCGAGATGCCGATCGCCGCGCCGATGGCGTAGCCGACGCCCAGCCGGCTGAGGCTGCCGGCGAGGTGATCCGGCAGTTCGCCGCTCGCCCAGAGATCCAGGAAGGTCCGCCACAGGACCTGCGGCGGGACCACGATCTCGGCCGGGAACAGGCCGCTGGCGCTGAGCGTCGTCCAGGTCGCCAGGATGATCACCGGCGGCAGGAACAGCGTCCAGCGTCCGCCGCGCGCCGACGCCGCCGGCGCAGCCGCCGCCGGCGCTGGGCCTCGGCGGCGCAACCAGGGGACGCCCCGGGCTGCGCGCAGATCGACCTGGAGGATGCTCATCGCCTTCGCTCCGTCAGAAGGTGGTACTCAGGGAGACGACCCAGCTGCGCGGCCGGCCCTGCCGGGCCGCCGAGCCGTTGTTCGACGGCGCGATCGCGTGGATCAGGTATTCCTTGTCGAAGGCGTTCTGGACCGAGGCCGACAGCCGGTGCTGCCGCTCAGGCCCGAAGGTCAGCGCCGCGCCCGCATTCACCAGGCTGTAGCCGCCCTGTTCGAGCGTGTGGTCGAACTCCAGCGTCGGGCTGAAGTACTGCTTCGACAGGTAGCGGTACTCGGCGTTCAGCTCGAGCGCGCCCCACGTGCCCAGATCGAAGGTGTAGCTGCCGCCGCCGGCGAAGGTGAACTCCGGCGCGCGGGTGAAGGTGTTGCCGCTGGGATCGATGGTGGCGTTCACCAGCCCGAGCCGCGGGTAGTTGATCCCGGTCTGGATCGGGAAGTCGGTGTACTTGGTGCTCAGGTAGCCGGCCGCGACGCGCAGCCGCAGCGGGTCGATCGGATTGGCCTCGAAGGTCGCCTCCAGCCCCTTCACCCAGCCGGCGGCGTTGGAATAGCCGTTGCCGACGGTGGCGGTGCTGTTGGTGTTGGTGCCGCTGGTCGGCAGGATCACCAGCACCTGGATGCTGGGATAGTCGTAGTAGAAGGCCGCGAAGTTGGCGGTCAGCCGCCCGTCATACCAGCTGGTCTTCAGGCCCAGTTCGTAGGTGTGGATCTTCTCCGGCTGGTACTCGAAGATCTGGACGATGTTCGGCGACACCGAGTTGTTGCGCCGGTTGTCGAACCCGCCGGACAGGTAGCCGTAGCTGTAGTGGAAGTAGCCCAGCGCCCGGTCGGTGAACTGGTACTGCGGGGTGATGTCCCAGGTGAAGCTGTCGTAGGTCTTGTCGGTGCTGGCGACCGAGTTGGTCACCAGCGGCGAGGACACCGAGGTCTGGCGCCACCACTCCTCCGGATTCGAGAACGTCACCGCGCCCGTGCCGACGGTGAACGACTGCGAGAAATCCTTTTTCTCGGTCGTCCAGCGGCCGCCGGCCGTCAGCTTGAAGCGGTCGGTGAAGGCGTAGGTGGCGCTGCCGAACAGCGCGAAGCTCTCGGTGTCGGTGTGGGTCCAGTTGTCCGAATAGCTGCGGCTGGCGACCGGCGCGGTGTAGACGTTGAGGTTCCCGGCCCAGGACTCCGAGGTGGTCTCTTCCTTGAAGTAGTAGCCGCCGGCGATCCAGTTGAAGCGGTTCTCCGCCGACGAGGCGATGCGGATTTCCTGGCTGAACTGGCGGTCCGGCGTGCGCTGGCGCGAGACGTTGTTGCGCAGGGGGATCGCCGTGTTGCCGTCGGCCCAGCGCACCAGCTTGTTCGCCTCGTAGGCGGTGATCGAAGTGAGCTGGAGGTCGTGCGGGAGCTTCCAGTTGATCCGCAGGAAGCCGCCGTCGTTGTCGATCTTCTGGCGGCCGACGCTCGCCGCCCAGGAGTAGCCGTAGGGCAAGGGGTTCGACGGGCTGGTGTAACCCTGGTTGAACACCGGGTTGTTGACCGGCGCGATGTAGAGGTCCGGGAGGATGTAGGACGCCGTCTGGTCGCCCTCGTAGCGACGGAGGTGGTAGTTGAGCAGGACTTCGAGATTGTCGTTCGGCGTGAACAGCAGCTGCGCCCGCAGCGCCGTCTCGTCGTTCTCGCCGATCCGCTTGGCGTCGCGCTTGTCCCAGGCGGTGAAGCTGGGCGGGGAGGCGTCGCCCGCGTAGACGTTGCGCTGCCAGCCGTCGTCCTGGTTGTGATAGACCGACAGCCGCCCGGCCAGCAGGCCCGGGACGATCGCGCCGCTGACGGCGCCGTCCACGCCCCACTCGCCGAAGCTGCCGGCCAGGGCGCGCGCATAGCCGCCGGTGTCGAAGCTGGGCGCCTTCGAGACGTAGCTGATCGCCCCGCCGGTGGTGTTCTTGCCCCACAGCGTGCCCTGCGGCCCCGACAGGATCTCGACGCGCTCCAGGTCGAACAGCGGGAAAGCCTGGGCGTAGAAGTTGGCGATGTAGACGTCGTCGCGATAGACGCCGACCGGGCTGACGCCGTTCGGATCGGTGTTGTTGGTGCCGACGCCGCGGATGAACCAGCGCGGGCGTTCCCGGCCGTCGGTGGCCGCGGCGTTGACGTTCGGCGCGAAGGCGACGATGTCCTGCGCCAGCCGGATCTGGTCGCTCTTGCCGATCGCCGTGCCGGAGATCGCCGTGATGGCGATCGGCACGTCCTGCACGTTCTCTGCGCGGCGCCGCGCGGTGACCACCACGTCCTCCAGCACCAGGGCCTCGGCGCCGTCCGCCGCATCGACGGCGCCCGCATCGACGACGGTCGCGTCGGCGGCGTGCGCGGCGCTGGCCGCGATCAGGGTCGAGAGCGAAAGGCCGGCCACAAGCACCTGACGGCGGGCCCGGACGGACCGGCCGATCGCGGCCCGTTCCGCCAAAGTCGTTCGCAACATTTGGTTCCCCAAGTTCTCGGATGCCGGCGTCCGGCCCGGATGGGAAAGCTGTTGAACTCTGCTCAACCTCGACCCGTGGACAGCGCCGTTTTTTGCTGCCCGGACGCTAGGGCCTGGGCCACCGGCGGCACAAAGCAGCAGCGCTCAATCGACGTTTAAGTCCACCTAATTAGTAGGATTTAATGACGCAGCATCTGCATGTTTTAGTTGATGTTTTTTCGCCGGATTGGCCGACTTGCGGGCCGCGGCGCGGGTCAGCTCGCCTGGACAGAAGCGCCGCGGCGCCGGCTATTCGGCGAACTCGCGGCGCACCACTGCTGGGTCGCCCGCCCCCGGAGGACCTCGCCTTGACGACCCTGACCTCTCCCAAACCCGCCGTCCGCGACAGCGCGCCGTCCCAGGCGCTGGACCAGGTCTGGTTCACCCGCTGCCCGGTCCCGACGGCGACCGGTCTGGCCTATAAGCTCGGCTGGCTGGAGCAGGAGTTTGCGACCGACAAGCTCCCCGTGCAGACGCTGCAGGAGCGCGCCGGCTCGGAGCTGCGCCGGCACCACTATGATCACCAGCTGCCGTCGCTGATCCGCGAGGGCGGCAACCTGCTGGCGATCGGCGCCCGCGCCCAAGGGGCGCCGACCCGCCTGGTCGGCCTGACCTGGATCGACGAGCACCAGGCCATCCTGGTGCGGCCGGACAGCGGCATTCTGGAGCCGAAGGACCTCAAGGGCCGCAAGCTCGGCTTGCCGACCTGGATCGACCACCCGATCCCCAGCCATCAGCGCGGCAGCAGCATCGCCCGCGGAATGTCGCTGCACGGCTACAAGGGCGCGCTCAGCTACGCCGGCCTCGGGTTCGACGACGTCAGCTTCGTCGAGGTCGACGCCGGCCTCTGGGCGCTGCAGGCCCTGGCCGACGGCGACGTCGACGCGGTCTACGTCAAGGGCGCCGCGGCGGTCGACGCCGCCCGGCAGCTCGGCCTCGTGGTCGGTATCAACCTCGACAAGCTGCCCGAGCGGCGCTTCCGGGTGAACAACGGCACGCCGCGGCCGATCACCGTCCATCAAAGCCTGATCGAGGACCACTTCGACGTCCTGGTCCGCTTCCTCTATCAGACGCTGCGCGCGGCCGACTGGGCGCGGGACAATCTGGGCGGCGTGCGCGCGGTGCTGGAGAGCGAGACCCGCGGCAGCGCCGCAGCCGTCGGCGAGGCCTATTCCGACGACGCCCTGCGCAGCCTGCACCCGACGCTCGACGGCGAACGTCTCGCCCTGTTCGAGCAGCAGAAGAAGTTCACCTGGATCCACGGCTTCAGCGACAGCGACTTCTCGCTGGACGAGTGGATCGACGAGCGTCCGCTCGAAGCGGCGCGGAAGCTTCTGGCCGACCGCCGCTGACCGGCGCGTCGACGAGCGGCGATGTCGTTCGCCGCTCGTCGAAGACGCGGGAGCTCACAAGCTCGCCTAAGGGGTAGGCGAGCCGCAGAGCAATTTAGCGTCCGACGACCGTGATCTCTTTGATCATGGTCTGGACTGCGGGCTTGGCCCCGACGTTCCACATCAGCTTCAGATAGGAGAGGGTCTGCGCCGCAGCGTCTTCGAACTTCCATTCGCAGTCGTTGAAGCGACAGCCTTCGAACTGCGGCAGTTTCCCGCCGGAATAGACCAGGCGGCAGGATGCGAATTCGCAGTCGGAGAAGGTCTCTCCGTCCAGCGATACGGTCTGGTGGTTGTAGCTGGCGCCGACTTGCACGGTCAGTTCTCCTCTTTGGTGGACGGCGCGGCTGGCTGCTCGGCGGCTGCGGCCTCGTCGCGCTCCCGCTGCTTGGCGGCGGCCTTCTCGGCGGCCTTGGCGGCCTTGGCGCGGTCGCGCTCCATCCGCTCGAACTGGTAGTTCGGCTTGCGAGCCATAGGTTTTCCTTCCGTCTGGAATTTAGTTCAGCGCCTTGCACTGCTCACGCCCGGCGGCCAGTCCGCTCCGGCGGTTCCTCGCGGAAACGCGCATCGGCATGTATCGGAGGTCTCGCCCTATTCGGGCGATTGCGTAGGCGCAGCGGCGGACTCTGGCGCCACGTCCGCCGTCGTCGGCTTGAGATGTAGGATCGGACGCGGCCCGGTCCTTGCGGACGACGCGAGCGGCCGAGCCTTGGGCGGGCTAACGGGAAGTCGCCCGCGGGGGCGAATAACAGTCGTGAAAGACATTTTGCTCCGGAGGTAGGGCGGCGCCCTTTGACTCGCCGTGACGGCGGTCTCTTGGTCGGGGGCCGCAAGGGCGGCTCGCGGCTCGAAGACCGCGGCCAGGCGGCGATAAGCGTAGAAACGAAATGGCCGCCCTGCTTACGCAGGAGGGCCATAGCAGAACGGCGGGTGCGGGGACAGGGTCTGATCGGTCGCGACAGCCGTTTCCGTTGTCCGCCGCGTCAGAGACGGTCGACGTCGATGACCGCCTGGGCGAAGGCGGCGGGCGCTTCCTGCGGCAGGTTGTGGCCGACGCCGCCGCCGATCACGCGGTGGACGTAGGCGCCGGTGAACTTCTTAGCGTAGGCGGCGGGCGGCGGGTGCGGCGCGCCGTTGGCGTCGCCTTCCAGGGTGATGGTCGGGACGCCGATCGTCGGCGCAACCGCCAGCCGCTGTTCCAGGGCGTCGTAGCGCGCCTCGCCCTCGGCCAGGCCCAGGCGCCAGCGGTAGTTATGGATGACGATCGCCACGTGGTCGGGATTCTGCAGCGCCGCGGCCGAGCGCTCGAAGGTGGCGTCGTCGAAATTCCACTTCGGCGAGGCGAGCCGCCAGATCAGCTTGGCGAAGTCATGACGGTTCTTGTCGTAGCCGGCGCGGCCGCGGTCGGTGGCGAAGTAGAACTGGTACCACCACTGCAGTTCGGCCTCGGGCGGCAACGGCGCCTGACCGGCCTGCTGGCTGCCGATCAGGTAGCCGCTGACCGAGACCAGCCCCTTGCAGCGCTCCGGCCACAGCGCCGCGACGATGTCGGCGGTGCGCGCGCCCCAGTCGAAGCCGGCGAGGATCGCGGTCTTGATCTTCAGGGCGTCCATGAAGTCGACGGCGTCGACCGCCAGCGCCGCGGGCTGGCCGTTGCGGACGGCGTCGGCCGACCGGAAGCGCGTGGGCCCGTAGCCGCGCAGATAGGGCACCAGCACGCGGTAGCCGCGGCTGGCCAGCAGCGGCGCGACCTCGGCGAAACTGTGGATGTCGTACGGCCAGCCGTGCAGCAGCAGGACGGCCGGGCCGTCGGCCGGGCCCAGCTCGGCGTAGGCCACGCTGAGGGGGCCGGCGTCGACCTGCTTGAGCGGGGCGAATCCGCCGCCGCCTGGCGTCCCGGCCGCCGGAGGGGCGGGACGCTGCGCCGGCGGGGCCGCCTGGGCCGCGCCGACGCCGAGCGCTGCGGCGGCGGCGGCGGCGGCGGCGATCGTCGCGCCGCCGAGCAGGCGGCGACGGCGCTCATCGATCTCATTGGAATGGGATGACAGGTCCATGGTCCATCGCCTTCTTAAGGAACACCGCAGGCGCCATCTCCGCTCGGACGGGACCCAGCGCCACATCATGGATATCACCGGCGCCGGCGGCTACACCTTCGGCACCGCTCGCGATGATGAAGCAATGGCGCCGCTTCCGGTGTTCAGGGAAGCTGACCTGACCGACGCCTGAGAGGAACCGCCCGATGCCCTACAAGCTGCTCTACTTGGCGCGTCGCGCGCCGACGGTCGCCTGGGAAGACTGGCCGCGCACCTGGAAGTCGCACGCCATCTTCGCCAGCCAGTTTCCGGCGATGGCGGGGACGATCGACTGGATGCGCTACACCACCCGCGTCGACGATCCGGCGCTCGCCGACCTGCCCGTATCGACCGCGCACGACGGCGTCAGCGTTGCGGAAGCGCCCGAACTTGCGACCTTTCAGGGCAAGGGCTTCTCGCCCGAGCAGCGGGTGCTGATCGACCAGGACGAACTGCGCGTCTTCGACCGCTACACGCCCGAGTTCAGCTTCTATTGCACCGAGACCCGGGTGCTCGACGGCCCGGTCGGCGAAGCGGCGGTCTTCCGCTTCCTGCGCCGCAGGGCGGACGTCTCGCGCGAGGCCTTCGATGCGCACCTGAAGGGTGAATTTGCGCGGCTGTGCAAAGAGGCGGCCGACACGCTTGGCGCCCAACGCTGGGCGCTCAACTCGACCCTCGACGCGCCGCCGACCGACTTCCCGTTCGAAGCGATCGAGGAATGCTGGTTCCCCAGCATCGCCGACGCCGCGCGCGCGCTGACCTCGCCCACGATGCTCAAGCTGGTCGAGGACGCCGCGAAGGTCTGCGACGCCGAGCGCAACATCACCATGCTGACGCGGCCGACCCACGCCTGGCCGAAGCCGCCGAAGCCGTAGTCCGCCGGGGCGGCGATCAGCCCGCTGGGCGCAGCGGTGCGAGATCGATCCCGTAGAGCTGGGCGGCGTTGCCGTAGATCACCTTGCGCGCGCCCGCCTCGGTAATGTTCGGCAAGCCGGTGAACTGATCGACCGCCGCGCGCAGCCAAGAGAGAGCGGTCTCCGGGTGGGGGTAGTCGACCCCGATCATCGCATTGCCCGTGGCGACAAGCTCGCGCTCCTGACCGTCGTCGAAGGCGGCGGCGACGCCCTGGGGGTACGGGAACGGCGACACGCCCATGTAGATGTTGGTCCGCAGGTAGTCGCTCGGTCGGCGACGATAAGGGCGCGTCTGGCCGCCCCGCCCCGCCGCAGCAGCCCAGTCGTCCCCGACAAGGTCCCGCCGGTCCAGCAAGTCCATCACCGGCCGCAGCCACCAGGCCTCGGTCTCCACATAGGCCACCTTGAGGTCAGGAAAGCGATCGTACACCCCGCCCAGGATAAGCTGCCACAGCGAGCGCCCGGAAAAGAACGAGTGCTCGGTGGCGAGCACCAGGAAGGCGGCCAGGCCGCTCGGCCGGTAGTGCGGCGCGCCGACCCCGCCGTGCTGGCTGATCGGCAGCCCGGTTTCGACGCAGGCCGCCCAAATCGGGTCCAGCGCAGGGTCGAAGAAGTAGCGGGAGCCCGGCGCCTCGGGAACCAGCGGCGGCATCAGTATGCCGACGAACCCGTTTTTCTTCGCGGCGTGGATTTCCGCCACCGCGGCGTCGACGTCGCCGAAGTGCACCAGCGCCTGCGCAAACATCCGTCCCGGGACCTGCGAACAGATGTCAGCGAGCCAGCGATTGTAGGCCCGGTGGCCCGCCCGGATCGCCTCGGCGTCGCGCTCGCCGTCGCTGAAGGGGGTGGCGCCGTTGGGAAACACGACCTCGGCCACCACGCCTTGCGCCTCAAGGGCGGCGACCCGGCGTTGCGGGTCCCACTGCGCTTCCTCGCCGTGCGCAGCGTGCACGAAGTCGGGCGTCCGCTCGAAAGGCTTCACCCAGTCGTCGTACCGGCCGCGCCACTGCGGATCGAGGTACTCCCGGTAGCGCGCCCAAGGCGCCTTCACATGTCCATCGACGGAGATAATGCCAACACGCGCCATCGGACTGCCCTCCCTTGCGGCCAGGCTCGGCACTGGTCGCTGTAGGGTACGCCCGATGACCAAGGAACGGCATTAAATTCGACTTCTGAACCTTCCAGCTTCGCGGTGGAGCTGCGCCAGGAGCGGAAATCGGCGCGGCTCCTGAAACTGCAAGCTCAGCCGCTTGGAAACGGTCCGAAGGTCATCGCGGCCCGCGGCGCGCGCTCAGGTCCTGAATTTCGGCCAGAAGCGTCCGGCCTGCGCTTGAAAGGCGCGATACTCGCCGGCGAGCGGGCTCTGCATGAACTTTGCTTCCTCACGGCTCGAGGCGTCCCAGTAAAGCGCGAAGAAGAACGCCGGCACGAGCCCCAGGACGAGTTCACCCGAGCCGATCCAGCCGGACGTGAAGGCCAGCAGATAGGCCAGGTAGAAGGGGTGACGCACGCACGCGTAAGGCCCTTTGCGGTTCAGATGCTCGGGCGTGTCCGTGTCGTAGGCGAGCGTCAGCGGCTGGGCGCGATTGGCCCGTAGCGCCGCGAAGAACAGGGCCAGCGAGACGACGAACCCGGCGATCCCGACATAGAGGCCCACGCCGTCCGCGGCCTTCGGTCTGGACAGCGCATACAGCAGGATGGCGTAGGCCGGCGGCGACGTGCGCTTGATGACCTGCAGGCCGACGCCCGGTTCGCCCTTCATGCGGAAAAACCGCACGGCCGCCCAGATGAACGACGCGAAGTTCGCGATCGCCAGGCCAAGTAGCAGGACTTGCGGAAAACTCATGCGCGCGCTCCTCCAGCGAATCCTGGCGTTTCTGCTCAACTATCGATAGCCCAGTCGCGGCAGATAACACCGGTCGTAGAAAGCCTTGCTGTAGCGACGGCAACCGTGTACGCGCCAGCCGCAGGCGACGTGGGGGCGTGCGCCGGCGGCGCGGTGACTCGTTCCCCGGACGGCGATTCCTGACGGCGGCTATCGCCATGTCGTACAGGAACAGCCCTGCGTGGATCACTACGTCAGCTCCTGCCCCGTCCGCTCCGCCGAAGCTTCGCCGGAAGAGGCGACTGTCGCTCCCGGTGCGGGCGCACGCCCGACCGCGGCCTTGCCCGACAGCCTCATGCCGTTCTGCGCGGCGCCGCACCAGTTCCTGCTGGATACGGCGCTCAAGGCCGACCCGCGTTTCCGGATGGGCGACGAGACCTTCCTCGTGCTGTCCGATCCGGCGGCGGTCCATGCCGTGCTGAACGGCAAGTTCGACGACTTCGAGAAGGGGGCGATGGTCGAAATCCCCCGCACCTTCCTGCACGACGGGATCATCATGGTCGAAGTCCCCGAGTGGACCGACCAGCAGAAGATGATCGCGCCGCAGTTCGCCGGCCGGCGCATGCGTCAGCTCGAACCCGTCATCGCCGATCTGGTGACGCGCCAGATCGACACGTGGGCGGCCCTTCCCGCCGGCGAGCCGGTCGACCTCCTGGCCGCCACCAACCGGCTGGTGTTCGACATCGTGGCGACCGGCATGCTCAGCATCACCGACCCCGCAGTCGCCGACGCCGTGTTTGAGACCCTGGTCGAGCTCGACAGCACCGAATCCGTGCGTCTCCACTATCTCCTGAAGCGCTTCGGCGGCGGCCAGGGCGGCTTTGGGCGCAGTTCCTACGCCCAGGCCATCGAGCGCATGCAGCGCCTGGCGGCGGCCATCGCCGACGAGCGGCTCGCCCGCGCCACGCAGCCGGACGATTTCGTCGGCGGCGTCATGGCGACGGCGGCGTTCGCCGCCTTCACGCCCGAGCGCAAGCGCGCCTTCCTGACCGACCAGATCTCCACGATGCTGACGGCCGGCTACGTCACCACCGGCGAGACCCTCTTCTGGGGGCTGTACCTGCTGGCCAAGCATCCAGCCCAGCAGCAGCGCGCCCGGGCGGAGATCGCCGCGAACACCACCGCCATGAGCGGCGCCGTGCCGTTCGACGCGCCACCCTTCCTGATGGCGGCCTTCAACGAGAGCCAGCGCCTGTATCCAGCGGTCTGGTTCCTGGGCCGGGTCGCACGCCGGGACGTGCGTGTGGGCGACATCGACATCGCGGCGGGCACGCGCGTGATGTGCAGTCCCTACGTGCTGCACCGCACGCCGACGCTGTGGCCGGACAGCGACCAGTACCGGCCGGAACGTTTCCTGCCGGGCGCGAGCCACCCCGTGGCGCCTCGTTCCTTGATCCCGTTCGGGACCGGCATGCGCGCCTGCGTGGGACGCGGGCTCGCCCTGATGGAGATCAGCGCCGTGGCCTGCATGACGCTTTCGCGTTTCGAGCTCGAACTGGTGTCCGACGCGCCGATCGAGCTGACCGGCGCCTTCTCCATGCACCCGCGCGACACGGTGATGGTCCGGCTGAAGCCGCTGGCATGACGGTCACCCTCCAGCACCATCCGCTCGTCGCCGACGCGGCCTACCGGGACGAGTGGCGCGCTTACGAGCGCGACGCGGGACCGTTGGTGTTCCTCGTCGGCTGCCAGCGCTCGGGCACGACGTGGCTGCACCTGCAACTCGCCCGTAGCGGGGCGTTCCGCTTCCTCAGCGCCTACGACGTCTACGCCAACGCCAGCGGCGCGCTCGTGCACAATCATCGGCTCGGTCTCGGCGCCGAAGCGCAGGCGGCTTTCGAAGCAAGCCTTGCCGGCGGCGATGGCGACCGTGGCATCGATGCGATCCCAGCGGGCGCCGACACGCCCGAGGAATACGGCCTCGTCATCGGCGAGGGCGACCTTCGCTATGACCAGCCGGACACCACGCCGCGCACCCTGCCGCGGCTGCGCGAACTCTGCGCGAAGAAGGCGCTTCTCGAAGGCTGCGAGCGGCCGCTGCTGCTGAAGTCGCCGCCGGACTATCCGGCCGCCCTTCCGCTGCTGGCCGAAACCTGGCCCGAGGCGCGCTTCGTCGCCATCCAGCGGCATCCGCTGCGCACCCTGCAATCGCAGGTCGATGCCTGGCGCCAGCTGGTGCTGCGCAAGAACCGGTACCTGCTGCTGCTCGAGCGGGGCTACCGCGATCTGTTCAACGATCCGCGGCGACGCATGCAACAGGGCCTGTTCCTGCATTCGCCTGCGGGCGTCGCCTGGCTCGCCGACAGCATTCTGCGGGCGCATCTCGGCTTCATTCAGTGGCTCGACGCCAATCCGGGCGCCAACGTCCTGACGCTGCGCTACGAAGACATGTGCGCCGCCCAGGGCGCGGCCTTGGCGCGCATTGCGCAGTTCCTCAACGTGGAGGCGCCCTCCCCGGCGCTGGCGCTGGCGCCGGCGCCGCGTGAACGCCAAGTGGCGGCGGATGTGCTTGCCGCCTACGAAGTGCGCCGTGACGCCTTCGCGCCGTTTCTCCAACGCTTCGGCTACGATGGAGCGCCCGCGGCGTGACAGCTTCCTCCACGGCCGCCGTCATCGAGGCCGCCGTTATCGAAGACGATTGTGCGCCGCCGCTGGTCGGCGAGCGCCTGCGGCGCATGGCGGCCGAAGATCCTGGCAAGGTGCTCTACACGCACCTCTCGTTCGACGACAAACCGCCGGTCCGCCTCACGCGTGACGAGACCTGGCGACGGGCTTGTGCGCTCGCCGCCGTGCTCGACGCGCGCGGGCTGCGCCAACGGCCGGTGCTGCTGCTCTATGCCGCCGGCCCTGCGTTCGCGCCTGCGTTCCTCGGGACCCTGCTCGCCGGGGCCATCGCGGCGCCGGCGCCGGTCCCACAGTTCGCCGCGCAGTTCGACCGGCTCGGCCGCATCGTGGCCGACTGTCAGCCCGGCGCGATCCTCACCACCGGCGAGCTGCAGGCGAAGATCCTGGCAAAACTGCCGGCCGACTCCCCGCTGCACGCCTGCACCTGGCTGACGACCGACGCCGCCGACTGCCCGGAGCCGGCGTTCGAACCGGCGCCGGTGGCGCCGTCGGATATCGCGCTGCTGCAGTACACATCCGGGTCGACGTCCGATCCGAAGGGTGTCGCGCTGAGCCAGGCGAACATCGCCTACAACCTCGACATGCTGGCGGAAGCCTTCCAGCCGGAAGGGGCGGCCCGCATCGTGTCGTGGCTGCCGCACTTCCACGACATGGGGCTGATGGCCGGCATCCTGGGGCCCATGGGCTGCGGGGGCGAGTCCATCCTCATGTCGCCGCAGGCCTTCCTGCTTCGGCCGCTGCGCTGGCTGCAGGTCATCTCCGACCATCGCGCCCAGATTAGCGGCGCACCCAACTTCGCCTACGACCTCTGTGCGCGCGCCGCGGACAAGGGCGAGCAGGCCGCGCTGGACCTGAGCTGTTGGCGCAGCGCCTTCGCCGGCGCCGAGCCGATCCGCATGGCGACGCTCGAGGCTTTCGCCGACCGCTTCCACGCCCAGGGTTTCGCGCGCTCGGCGCTGACGCCCTGCTACGGCATGGCGGAGGCGACCGTGCTGGTCACCTGCAAGCCCGCCGGCGCAGCGCCGACCACCTATATGCTGGCGCGCGAGGCGGCTCAGCACGGCCACGCCGAACCCGCCCAGGACCAGATGGGGCTCGTGTTGACGGGGTGCGGCTATCCGGCGACCGGCACGGAGCTGCGCATCGTCGACCCGGAGCAGCGCCTCTCCTTGCCGCCCGGCCGCATCGGCGAAGTGTGGATCGCCGGACCGCAGGTCGCGCGCGGCTATTGGAACCGGCAAGGAGACCACAATCCGTTTGGCGCGCAACTCGGCGTCGCGGACGGCCGTCGTTGGCTGCGCACCGGCGACCTCGGCTTCCTCACCGCGGCGGGGGAGCTCGTCTTCGTCGATCGCCTCAAGGATCTGATCATCGCCAACGGCCAGAACTACGCCTGCCACGACCTTGAGCTGACGGCCGCCGCGAGCCACGCCTTGCTGTCCGCCGACGGCTGCGTCGCCGTCGGCGTCGAGGTCGGGGCCAAGACGCATATCGCCGTCCTCGCCGAGCTGCCGTCGAATGCGCTCGAGAGCGCCGAGCAGGTCGCCTCGTCGATACGCTCGAGCCTCTTCTCCACCTACTCGCTGGCCGTCGGCACGATCGCCTTCGTGCGGCCGCGGAAACTGAGCCGCACGACGAGCGGCAAGCTGCAGCGGCGGCTGTCGGCGCGACGCCTGTCGGACGGAACGCTGCAACCGCTCGCCCAATACGGCGATCCATTGCCCGCCATTTCTTCAATCATTGCCTGAGACGACAGACCATCATGAGCGAACAAGATCCCGCGCTGCTGACCAACGCCCAGCTTGCAGCCACCCCTGCGAGCGAGCGCGTGCGCCGCGTCGAAGCCTACCTGTTGGCGTCGATCCGCGCGCTGCATCCAGATACGCCGGTCGACGTGTCGTGCCGGCTTGCGGATCTCGCGATCGACTCCCTTCAGGTCGTCGAACTGAAGTTCGGGCTCGACCAGGTTCTCGGCCAGGAACTCGACGTCGAACTGATCGTCAGCAATCCCACGGTCGGCGAACTCGCGGCCAACAGCGTCAGCGCCGCGGGTCTGTGACCTAGCGGCGAGACGGAGAGGGCCCGTGCGCGTCGTCCATTTCGGTTTCCCCCTGCGCGGTCATACGACGCCGAGCCTGCCGATCGTTGCGGAGCTGGTGCGCCGCGGCGTCGAGGTCGACTATCACTCGACGCCGGCCTTCAAAGGGCTCGTTGAAGGTGCAGGCGCCCGGTTCGTCGCCTATCCCGCCGGCTGCGAACGCCTGACCGCGCCGGTCGATTCAGCTGAACATCTCGCAGGCATCCTGACGGCGGCCGAAAACATGCTGCCGCCGTTGCTCGCGGCGCTCGAGCCGCGTCCCGACCTCGTGCTGTTCGACGCCTCGGCGCTGTGGGGCGGCATTCTCGCGCGGCGGCTCGGACTTCCCTGCGTGGCCTCGATCACGACCTTCGCGCTGAACCGCACGATGCTGCAGATGCTCGGCGCGCCGCCGCCGGCGGCTTGGTCAAGGCCCGCATTCAAACGCTTGAACGACGAGTATGGCGCGAACTTCCGCGACCATCTCGACGTGGTCGTGCCCGTCGCCGATCTGAAATTCGTCTACACCGCCCGCGCGTTCCAGCCGACGGGCCGGTTCTTCGACGAGAGCCATCTCTTCCTCGGGCCGCTGGTCGACCGACGCCCGCGCGATGGCGCCTGCGCGCAGGCGGCGGGCGCCAGGCCGCTGGCCTACGTCTCGCTGGGGACGATCTTCAATCGGGACCACGGGCTTCTGCTGCGCATCAGTGAAGTGCTGGCCGCGCGCGGCTGGCAGGTGATCGTCTCGCTTGGCGACGCCGCCGCGGCGCAGCAGCAGCGGTGGCCGGAGCATGTCCAGGTGCACGCCTTCGTCGACCAGATCGGGGTGCTGGCGCAAGCCCAGCTCTTCGTCACGCACGGCGGCATGAACAGCGTGTCGGAAGCCCTGTCGCATGCCGTGCCGATGATCGTGATCCCGCAGGCGGTAGACCAGCATCTCGTCGCCAGGCAGACGGCCAACCTCGGCGCCGCGGTCGTCATCGAGCGCGATGCGGTGTCGATCGAGAGCCTCACAGCGGCGCTCGCGCGCATCGAAGGCGACCGCGCCGCATTCGACACCGCGGCCGCACGCCTGCAACGCAGCTTCACCGAGGTGACGGCGGTCGCCGACGCGGTCGACCAGGCGCTCGCCCTGCGGCATCGGGCGCCGCACCATGGCTGAAACGTTCGCCGCCCCAACGGCGCAAGCGCGCGAAGCCGCCGCCTTCGCGGCGCTGATCGACACGGCGCGCCGGCGGCAGCAGGCGGCCTACGCGAAATCGCCGCAGACGCCCCGCTTCCTGCTGGAAAGCGCCCAGTCGATGGCCGCGCACATGGCCATGTCCGAACGGCGCATGCAGGACTGTCTTTCGCCGATGGCGCTCTGGCAGCTGTACCTGCCGTCTGCGCTCGGCGCCGCCACCTGGGACTTCGCCGCCGTGCGCGAACACATGCCGTGGTCCTACGAGCGGGTGCGCGCGGCGCTGGCGGCGCTGGAGTCGCGGCCGCAAGTGGTGAGCACCGCCTTCCACATGGCGGCTTTCCCGCTCGTCTGCGTGCTGATCGGCGCGGTGTGGCGCGACATGCACGTCGGTCCGCTGCACCTGCTGGTCGCCGGCCGCAACATGGCCTGGTTACGCCTCGACGCTAACCGTTGGGTCGGCGACGCCGTGCAGGTGCTGAACACCAATCCCTCTGGGCTGCGCCAGCTCATGTCGGGTCTGAAGACGGGCTCCATCCGGAGGCTGCTGATCCTGGCCGACGGCCCCCAGGCGCCGGGCGCCCCGGGTACCCGCGCGCTCGAGGGCGTCAGTCCGGCGCTGGGCATCCGGACGACCTTGCTGGCGAAGATCCACGCGCTGGGCATCCCGCTGGCGCCGTTCACCCATGAATGGGAGGCCGATCGCCTGGTCGTAACGCCACGCCCTGCGCTGGATCCCACGACGCTGAGCGATACCGGATCGATCGACGCCGTGGTCGGCCACGTCGAAGAGCTGTTGCGCCGTCATCCCGAGCAATGGCTGAACTGGAGCGCGGCGAGGATACGCACATGAAGGTCGACAGCGCCGGAGACGCCGGCCTGATCATCTGCGTCGCCACGTCCGACGCCGAGCGCGAAGAGTGCTGCGCGTTGCGCTACCGCGTGTACGTGGAAGAGCAGCAGAGGTGCTCGACGATCGCCGATCACGAGCGCCGGCTCGATCGTAGCGCCGACGACGCCAGCGGCGTCTTCTTCGCCGCGCGCGTCGACGGCGTCCTGGTCGGTACGGTGCGCGTGCACCACGGCGCCACGACCGACATCCCGCCGTTCATCCGCCGGACCTGCATGTTGCCGGAGACGGACCCGCTGCCGACGGTCGCCGCGATCGGCAAGCTGGCGGTCGATCCGGCGCATCGCGGCAACAACACCGTCGTCATGCTGCTGCGCGCGTGCCATGCTTGGCTGAATGCGGATGGACGCGCCACGCAGCAGTTGTTCATCGTCGCGTTCGACATTCCCAAGCTGCTCGTGCTGTACCGCATGCTCGGCTTCAAGCCGGTCGAACCCATGACCAGCCACATGTCCGAGATCGGGCCGGTCGTTCCGATGGTGGCGATGATTGGCGCCAGGCGGCCTGAGAGCGTGCCTGCCTAGGTAAAGCGCCAGGCGCTTGCTGAACGACCGCCGCTTGCGAGCGCAGCGATGTCCGGCCAGGATCGCCGACGTGCACGCGCTTGGGATCGAACGCCTCTGCGTCTTCGGGATGCCGCCGGTGGAGTTCGTGCGGCTCGCCGCCGACCTCGGCTGCGACGGCGTCGGCATCGGCCTCGCGCCCTCGCCGGGCTACAATCCGCACAACTATCCGGACTGGTCGCTGCGCGACGACGCCGGGCTGCGGCGCGAAATGGTCTCCGCGCTGCACGACCGCGGCGTGGCCATCTCAATCGTTGAAGGCTTCGCGTTTGCGCCGAACCACGACGTGCGCGCCTACGACCGCGACCTCGACATCGTTTGCGAGCTGGGCGGAGACCGGATCAACGTCGTCAGCCTGGACAAGGACCTGGAGCGGACGATCGAGGGGTTCGCCGTCCTCGCCGGGATGGCGGCGCAGCGCGGTCTGCAGGTCAGCGCCGAAATGGGCTCGCTCGGACCGATCGCCCAGGTGGAGCCGGCGCTCGCCCTCGCCCGCGGCGTCGGCGCGGCGAACTTCTCGCTGCTGATCGATGCGATGCACTTCTTCCGGCTGGGGAACACGATCGAACAGCTCGCCGCGGTTGCGCCCGAGCTGATCGGATATGTGCAGCTCTGCGACGCGCCCTGGGCCGCGCGCTTCGACACCTACCTGGAAGAGGCGCTCTACGAGCGAATGCCGCCGGGCGCCGGCGAGCTCCCGCTGCGCGAGTTCGTGCGGCGGCTGCCCCGCGATGTCCCCATCAGCCTCGAGATCCCGATGCGCTCGCTGGCGGACCAGGGCGTCGGCCCGCGCGAACGGCTGGCGCCCTGCGTCGACGCCGCCCAGACCCTGCTCTCGGCCGTAGCAGGCACAGATGCGCCGGCCTCACCGGGGAAATGACCGAGAGCGCCGCGAACATCGACGTTGGCCGCGCCCCCAGCGCCAGGTCGCCCGCAGGCCGTCAGCGATGCGCGAGCGTCCAGCTATTTGGAGAGTTGGCCCCTTACTGCGCCGGCCGGAAACTCGGCGTTGTGCACGTTCACATAATAGGCGTCGGGGTTCTGGAGGATGTCCTTCGCAAGATCCTGCGCGACCGTCACACACGCTGAACTCTTGCCGTCCACGGAGGGGGCGGTCAGTGGAACCACCACTGGACCTGCATCCGTGGCGGGAGCCTTATGGATGTGAGCCATGGTGGCCACCGCGACATCGCTTACCTGTAGATCGTAGCAAATCTGCGTTTTTCCAACGTTGACCTGCAACGCGGCGACGCCCGCCCCGTCGGGGTCCCCGGCCGTGGGCTTTTCGGCGGCGCCCGTAAGCGAAGCCTTCAGCGGACGCCCGCCTTCCTGAGCGAATGTGGGAAGTGCCGAAACAGCCAGGCCGATCGCGGCGAGCGACCCAATACTGACGGCTCGCAGGCTTATATTTGTCATGGCGTTTCCTCTCGGTTCCCCGACCACGACATCAGGACGGAACGCCGGCAAGGACGTCAAGCTGGCAGCACCGCTCCCGATCGACCGGCTGTTGCTGTATCTGCGTATCGCGCGCAGCGACGAAGGTTTCAATGAAGGTCCTTGCCCTCCTTACCATCGGCGTCGCGACGCTGACCCTCCCGCAAGCTGCGCTGACAGCGCCTGCGGCCGAACGCGCGAGCTTCCCTCCGCCCGGCCGGTCCGTTGCAGAAGTCGTGAGCCCAACCTGGTCCAGCGGCCGTGATCGCGACGCCGCCGACGAGTCCGGACAGCTGGTGCGCCTGCTCGGCGTCCGGAGGGGTATGGCGGTCGCCGACATCGGCGCAGGCTCGGGCTATCACACCGTCCGCCTCTCGCCTGTCGTGGGCCCGTCGGGGCGGGTGTACGCGCAGGACATCACCCCCGCCTACTTAGACGATCTCCGACGCGAGACGGCGCGGCGCGGGCTCAAGAACGTGGACTTCGTGCTCGGGCGCCCGGATGACCCGGGCCTCCCGCCGAACTCTGTCGACCGCGCCATCCTGGTCCACATGTACCACGAGGTGGCCCAGCCCTATGCCCTGCTCTGGCGCCTGATCGAGGCGCTGAAGCCCGGCGCCAAGGTGGGCGTGTTGGACCTTGATCGCCGTCCCGACCGGCACGGGACCCCGCCGGCTCTGCTGCGCTGTGAGTTCGAGGCGGTCGGATACAGGCAGACGGGGTTCACCGAGCTGAAGGGCGGCATCGGCTACCTCGCCGTCTTCGAGGCGCCGAAACCGGCCGCCCGCCCACACCCGGCCCAAATCCGCGCCTGCCGCTAACAGCGCCGGAAGCGGAACCTCGGGCGGTCGCTGGAAGTGGCGCGCGGGCGTTCAGTCGGCGGTATGGAAGGCGGCTTCCACGGCGCTTTGCCGCTGTTTGACCGCCGGCCAATAGTCCGGGTGGGTGAGGATATAAGGTAGGTCCTTGCCGATCGCGTCCGCCACCAGTTCACCGACAATGGCAGGGTCGATGGACATATCGGGCATAGACGCGTCGAGATCTCCAACACCGCTCAGCCTGGCGGTCGAGCGCGGCAGGTTGGTGGCGACAAGCCCAGGGCAGAGCACAGAGACACCTACGCCATGCGGCGCCATTTCAGAGCGCAGGGTTTCGCTCATGGACACCACGCCGTGCTTCGCGACGGTGTAGGCGCCGGCGCCCGGGGGGCTGAAGGTCAATCCGGCGGTCGAGGCGGTATTGACGATATGGCCCCGCCCTCGTTCGCGCATGGCGGCGGCGAAGGTCGACACGCCGTTGAAGACCCCGATCAGATTGATCGCGAGTATGCGGTCGAACGAGACCGGATCCATATCGGCGAAGGGGCGGCCGTCTGGGCCGATGCCGGCGTTGTTGACGAGCACGTCGACCGGCCCAAAGGCCGCCTCGGCTTCCGCCTTGGAGCGGGCCCAGCCTTCGCGATCGCGGGTGTCGAGCACTTGTCCCCGATAATGCGCCGAGCGACCGGCGAGGACGTCCCGCAGGCTGGTCTGATCGATGTCCGCCAGGGTCGCTCGCAGGCCGCGCCTCGCCAGCGCATCGCCGATGGCCAGGCCGATCCCGCTGGCGCCGCCCGTGATGAACACGTGCCTTGCTTGAGAAAGATCCATCTACGTCTCGCTTGGTCCGAGCCTCAGACAGAACGAGCGCTGCGCCAGCAACGCCCGCCCAGCCCCCTCAGGGGCGCACCATGTAGCCGCCGTCGATGGTGATGGTCTCCCCGGTCAGGAAGGAAGACGCGTCACTGCACAGGTAAGCGCCGACGCCTTCGAAGTCCTCCGGGTCGCCCAGACGCTTCAGCGGGATCTGGGGGCCATAGACCCCTTCGAGATGCTTTACCGCCGGCCCGTCTGAATCGCCCATCATCGGCGTGATGATCAGGCCGGGCGCGACGACGTTGGCGCGGATCCCAAACTCTCCGAGCTCCACGGCTAGCGCGCGGATCACCGCCGCCACCGCGCATTTCGAGGCGGCGTACTCCATCTTCCCAGGCAGGCCCTGGAACAGCGAAAGGCTGCCGCAGCCGACCAGGCTGCCGCCCCGTTCGCCGGCGACCGCCCGCGCCTTCATGTGACGTGCGCCCTCGCGCAAAGTGAAGAATGCGCCATGCAGGGCGACGGCCTGGAACTCGTGCCAATGCGACGTCGGCATCTCGAACACCGAATTGTACTTCGGCGAGGCGCCGGAATTGGCGAAGACGCAGTCGATCCGGCCGAAATCCCTGATCAGCTGGTCATACCCGGCGAGGACCGCCTCCTCGGTCGAGACGTCGACGACATAGGTCTCGACCCGCCCGGCGCCCGCCTCGAGAAGCCGGGCTTTGGCGGCGGCGTTCTTGGCCTCGCTTCGCGCCCAGATCGCGATGTCGCCGCCCATCTTCGCGCAGCCCATCGCGAAGCCGAGGCCAATACCGCCATTGCCGCCGGTCACCATCGTGACCTTGCCGGTGCAATCGAACAGGCGTTTCCCCACGATGTCCTCCAGTTTTCTTCGCACAGTTTCCGCGAGCCGCGCGGTGCTATTGTACGACAGCACCATCGAACTTGCGACACCCCTGTCGGAAATGATCGCGCCTGGCGGTGCGCCGCGTTGGCGCCGCGGAACCGGAAGCCCGCGTCGCCGGTCTCACGGCTAACTCTTCGTCCAGGGAGAAGGCGTAGCGGCGAAGCCAGCCAACGCCTATGGAAGGCCGACGCATGGTGTTAGTGCGCCCAAGGAGCAGTGGATGACGGACGCCAACCTCGCCCGAGAAGTCGCCGCGCTCCGGCAGCAACTTGCCCAGCGCTCAAGATCGCTCGAGGAAGCCGAGGCGCGCTACCATGCGGTGTTCAATTCCGCCCTGAACCCCATGTCGATCTGCACGACCGACGGCATCATCCTGGACGTCAACCAGGCCGCGTTGCGCGCGATCGGCGTGCAGATCGAGGCCTTTATCGGCAAGCACCTGTGGGAAAGCCCCTGGTTCGCCCAGAACCCGCAGGAGGCCGCGAAGGTCGAAACTGCGATCACGCGCCATCGCGGCCAGTACATCGAGTACGAGTCCGACGTTCTCTCGCCCAGTGGCGAGCGCCGCACCTTCCAGTTCGTCCTACGACCGTATCGGTCCTACGTCGGCGCCGACGCCCGCTTCCTCGTCCTGGAAGTTCACGATAACACCGCCGCGCGGGCCAAGGCCCCCATCCAGGACGCCCAGGAGCTGCCTGTGCGGCCCGCTGAAACGACGCACGCCTAACGACGCCAGAAGCGGATGCTGGCCAGCGCGTCTGTCGGGACAACCCAAGCCACGGGCGACGGCTCCGGAAGTTGGCGGATTGAATGCAGCGCGCGACTTGATAGACCATCGCCATGGACGACTTCGATGGCCTTCCGGTGCACGCGCAGAACGCCCTTAGGCGCGCGGGGATCACGTCGATAGAGCGCGCTAGATCGCTCGGACGAGAGGCCATCTCGCAAGTTCCGGGCCTCGGCCCGCTGGCGATGGCTCGCCTCTTCCCGTCCGTCGAACCGCCGCAGCGCCGCCATGCCCTTTCGAGCGACGATCTCAGACGCGCAAAGCGCTGGTTCGACACGCTGCAGGAAACGGCGCCCACGCGGCTGAGTGACGACGACCGCGTGCTGGCGGAGAAGATCGCGGCCTGGCTCGACTGATCTGAAGCGCCGCGCCAGCGCGGTGAAACGTGATGCGGAGAGACGATGCCTGTCGAAAAACACCCTGGCTACCCGCGGTGGCGCGCGGCGAATGACGCGCTGACCGAAGCTCGGGAACGCCTGAGGAAAGCACCTGAGCACGAAAGGGCCGCAGCCCAGTTCGACTACTACAAGGCGCAGGACGAGTATGACGCGGCTGTTGACGCGTTGGGTCCCGACGAGGATGGCGGAGCCTCAAACGCCTGACGATGATCGCGCCGCCGGATGGCGCGGGCGTCAGCGACGCCCGGCGATCGAGCAGAGGTCCGCGTAGATCTCCGGCCCTTGCTTGGCGACGAACTCGGCGGGCTCGTGCCGAACCGACCTGAGCGCGACCTCCTGCAGCCCTTTCAGAACCGCCGGGTCCACGTTCGCGCGCCAGCGTCCGAAGACGACGGACACGGCGCACTTGCAGAAGCGCTCGGAGCTGGCTCGCGCTGGCGCCCGGGCAGCGCAGTCGTCGCGAATGGCCTGATCGACGGGCTGGAGCGCCGGGAAGACGTCGAGGAGGCGGCCGTGGTGAAACTCCATATCCGCGACCTGGCGGCGCGCTTCGGCCTGGTCGCGCCCTTCCGCATGCGCCGTCACGGATGCGGCGAGCGCCGCGAGCAGAACGACGGCTGGCGCGCGACGGCGCAGGACGCCTAGCCCTGCAGCTTTCCGAGCCGAACGTCGATGTCGCGCGCGATCGAGGAGTGTGGCCATCAGGGATGTTGCCGCAGCGCAGGACCGACTTCCACCCCGCCGCGACGCTCAGAAGGTCAGCTTCGCCGCCGCTCGCCCCTTAGCGGCCCCATAAGGTCGCGCGCGCCCTCCGGCCCCCTATCTAAGGGACCAAGCAAGGGAGACGCCCGCCCATGTGCCGCAACATCAAGACACTGTTCAACTTCGACCCGCCGGCCACGGATGAGGAAATCCGCGACGCCGCGCTCCAGTTTGTCCGCAAACTGTCCGGCTTCAACGCCCCTTCGAAGGCTAACCGCGAAGCGTTTGACATCGCCGTCGACGAGGTCGCCGCCGTCGCCCACCGCCTGTTCGAGAGCCTGGAAACTACCGCCCAGCCCAAGGACCGCGAGGAAGAGGCCGCCAAGGCCAGGGCCCGCTCCGCCGAGCGCTTCGGTACGAAGCAGCCCGCGTAGAGCTGCTGGAACCGAGACGCCTGCGCACATCGTCAGTCGTTGGACCCGAGCGCTTTCGAAACTCGCCGGCGACGCGGAACGCGAACGGTTGCATCGCCATCCATGATGACCTCGCCCTCAACTAAGCATTCGCACCGTAAGACAACGCGTGCAGCCGCTTCGTCGATCGTCGCCACCGTAACGCGGGCCACCACGACGTCGCCAATACGAACTGGCTTGTAGAAGCTCAGCGTCTGACCAAGATAAATCGCGCCTGCACCGGGCAGGATGGTGCCGACGACAGCGGAGCCAAACGATGCCGACAGCAAGCCGTGAGCTATTCGGCCCCGATAAGCTGTCTTGGACGCGAAAGCCTCGTCCATATGCAAGGGATTGAAATCGTCCGAGGCTTCCGCGAAGTGACCGATGCGCTGCTCTGTTACAGCGATGCGCTTCTCGGCGGTCATGCCGACAAAAAGCTCATCCAGGATGTAGCCGCCTGACGGATGGGGTTCGATCATGCGACCGGGTTAATCGTCGCGCCAACATCTGGCCAGCGAAAAGCGGGACAAGGATCGGCAACGGATAGCGCCTCCTCCGCGCCAGGAGTTGAAGTCGGGTGGCCGCTCGGCACCGGAAGGTCGCGCGTCCTAGACGGATCCCGCCGGATCGCGTTACGTCGATCGCGTGGAGAACGGCAGATCCAAATCCTCGATCGACGCAGCGGCCGCGCGGCTGCGCGAGATCGCCCTGGCCACACCGGACGGGGCCCTGCTCGGCAGCGAAGACGACCTGCTCCAGCAACTCCAGGTCTCCCGCGTCACCGTTCGGCAGGCCGCGCGAATGCTCGAGCGCGACGGCGTGCTGCGGGTCCGCCGCGGCAACAACGGCGGCTATTTCGCGGCCCGCCCGAGCGTTGAAATGGTCGAGGCCGTCGTGGTGGCCTACCTCGACACCGTGGGCATGGACGCGCGGCATGTCGGCGTCGTCACGACCGCGCTCTGGAGCGGGGTGCTCAGGGAAATCGCCGGGGCCGACCGAACCGCGACGCGCGCCCTCGCCGACCGGCTCTCCGAGAAGGTCGAACAGCTGGATTCGGAAGCCACGATCAGCGACGTCGCAAAACTCGAACACCTGATCCGCGCGGAGATGCTCGAGCTGATCCACGGCCAATACATCGACGTCATTTTCCGTATCAACGCCGCATTCTCCCGGCAGCGCTTCGGCGGCAGGACGGATGATTCCGAACCCGCCAGCCGGCGGCCCTTCGTCCAGAATTGGAAGAAGGCGAAGCTGATGGAGCTGGAGGCGATCGCACAAGGCGACGCCACCCTGGCGATGATGGCCGGCCTGCATACGCGCAATCTGTGGACCCGCCGCGAGGCAGACCGGCAAAGCTCGACCGCCGAGGCGGCGGAGTAAAGCCGCCGATCCTCGCCTCTACAGTGCCCTCTAGAGCGCCCTCGAGGCCGATGATAGAGGAGTCTCTTTAGCGTCGCAGCAGAACGACACTCGGGAGAGCGGACCAGTGCGCCAGCCGCGCAGCCATCACCGGCGCACGCCTCGCCTCGACGCCGCGCGAGACCACCGTCCGGCCCCCGGCGACCGCGGTCAGGCTGCCGAGCGGTGACCGTGGCCGGCGCGGCGGAGCAGCGGATCGGCTGGGCAGGCCTGTTCGCCTACGGCGTCGGCGCGATCGCCAGCGCGGCGAAAACGGCGCCGGTCAACATCTTCCTGATGCTCTACTACAACCAGGTGATCGGACTGCCCGCGCTGGCGGTGTCTTCGGTCCTGATGATCGCCTTGTTGTTCGATGCGGTGTTTGACCCGATCGTCGGACAGATCTCGGACAACTGCCGATCCCGTTGGGGGCGCCGGCTTCCGTTCATGTACGCCTCGGCCTTGCCGGTCGCCGCCTTCTTCGTCCTTTTGTGGACGCCGCCCGCCGACTGGCCACAGTGGGCGGTGCTGACCTATCTGGCGGTCTGCGTCATCGGCCTGCGGCTAACCGATACCTTCTTTGATCTGCCGCACGTCGCCCTGATCCCGGAGCTGAGCTCCGATTATCATGAGCGCACCCGCCTCTTCACGATCAGGAGTATGTTCGAAACCGCCGGCGGCATCGCGATCATCAGCCTCGCCTACAACGTCTTCATGAAAGAGCAACCCGACGGCGCAGGCGGACTGCTTTCTCGCGACGGCTACCCGACCTTCGCCTGGGTGACGGGCGGGATAATCCTCGCCACGATGCTGCTCTGCACGGTGGGCGTACACCGGCGATTGGCGCGGCCCATCCTTCCGCCCCGGCGAAAGCTGTCGCCGGGAACCCTGTTCAAGGAAATGGCCGCAACCCTGAACAATCGGAACGTGGCGGTGCTGGCGGCGGCGGCGGTTTGCCTCTCGATCGGTTCGGGGATCGGCAACGCCCTCAGCACCTATTGGCTGCTGTACTACTACCAGTTCTCGCAGGCCCAGATGACCCTGCTGGTGGCGCCGCTCGCGGTGGGGATGGTTCTGACGGCCGCCGCACCGGCGCTCAGCTCGAAGCTGGGCAAGCGCAACGCGGCGATTGCATTGTGCTGGGTCTATGTGGCGGCGGTGGCGACGCCGATCCTGGCCCGGGCCTTCGACCTGGTCTCGCCGAAGAGCCCGGCGCTGCTCGGCCTGGTGATGCTGCAGAGCCTGCTCGCGCCGACGTCGATCGTCATGGTGCTAGTCATCCTCTCGTCGATGATCGCTGATCTGGTGGAGGACGCCGAGGTGCGCACCGGCCGCAGGGCGGAGGGCCTTCTGCTCGCGGCCAACTGCCTCGTTCGCAAAGCGACGATGGGGCTCGGCACGCTCGGCGCGGGCATGATCCTGGCGATGGTCTCCTTCCCGCAAGGCGCCGAGCGTTCCGAAGTGCCGACAGCCATGCTGCTCGACATGGCCGTCCTATACCTGGCCGTGAAGGTGGTCCTGTTCGCCCTGATGGGCGGCATCCTGCTCCAGTACCGGTACGACCGAGCCGCACATGAGGCGACCCTCCGTCAACTGAAGGGGCGCGCAGGGACGGCGCCCTCGCCGAGCTCCCGCTCAGCCGGCGGCGCCTTCAGCTTCGGAGGCAGCCAGCCCTCCGCACAGCGCCCTCTATCTCGGTCCCTAGGCCCTTAGCTGCTCAACGCCATCACGCCGTTAAACAGGGCACTCTAAGGCGGCCGGGAGAGCTAGGCCGCCACAACAAGGACATCTCCCATGCAGAAGATTGGCTCCAGCGCGCGCCCTGAGTGGCCGCTCGCCGTCGTGATCAGCGCTGGCGGCATGGGCATGGCGGCCGCCCGCCGCCTGTCGCAACGCCATCGCATCCTGATCGCCGATCTCGACGCCGCGCGGGCCGAACAGGCCGCGGCGACGCTATGCGCCGAGGGCGGCGACGCCACGGGCATGGGCTGCGACATCACCGATCTCGCGGCGGTGCAGGCGCTGGGCGCCGCCGTCGACATGCTGGGCGGATTCCGCGTGCTGGCGCATGTCGCCGGCCTCTCGCCGTCGATGGGCGACTTCCACACCGTCATGCGCGTGAACCTCGTCGGCGCCGTCGCCGTCACGGAGGAGTTACGGCGGCGCGCAACGACCGGGGCCGCGGCCATCCTCATCGCCTCGCTGGCCGCCCACAACTTCCGCCCGCCGGAAGCCGTCGAGGAGCTGTTGCGGCGTCCCGAGGATCGCGCATTGCCGGAAAAGCTCGCCGCCTTGCTCGGCGACGCCGAGGCGACTCCTCAGCGCGCCTACGCCCTGTCGAAATACGCGCTGATGGCCTATTGCCGCCGCCAGGCCCGGACCTGGGGCGAGCGCGGCGCCCGCATCGTCTCGCTCTCGCCCGGCCTGATCGCCACGCCTCAAGGCGCGCGCGAGTTCGAGAAGAGCCCCAACAAGATCAAGCTCTTTGCCCAGACCCCGCTCCGGCGCGAGGGAACGATGCTCGAGATCGCGGACGTGATCGAATTCCTGGCGTCGGACCGCGCCTCCTTCATCTCCGGCACGGACCTGCTGGTGGACGGCGGCCTCGCCGCCGCGCTCACCGACAACTGACGTTAAACGTCGACGCTTCGCCAAAAAAAGAACGGCCGCGCAACCGTAGCTGCGCGGCCGGTCGGCCTGAGATCAACCGAGAGTCAGGAGCGCGACGCTCGGCACGACCAGTTCTTGGCGTCGTCCACCGCGCCCGGGACGTTCGCCTTCGACTTGTCGAACACCGACACCAGCGGGAACGGGCAAAGGAGGAAATCGCGGACCGGCGGCGCTACGCCTTTCGCCAGCAGGCGGCCGCCCGTTCTGATCCGCTCGACCCGCTCGTCGAAGCCCATGAACTCGAACCGGGTCCGTTCCGGCGAGCCGCGGCCGGCGACGACCGGACCCGGCGCCTGGCCCTTCTCGACCCAGTCGATGAGAGCGCTGAATAGCCGGTCGTCGGCGTCGGCCGGGCCGCTCACGCCGCCGCAGTGGCCCCAGCCGGGGATGACGTAGAGTTTCGCGAACTTGTCGACCTTGGCCCGGCCGCCCATCTGTCTCCAGGTGTCGCGGAAGTACTGCTCGTTCATGATCGCCGAGCAGCAGGGATCGCCCTCGCCGGTGAAGAAGATCAGCTTCCCGCCCGCTTTCTCGAAGCCCTCGTAGCCGACCTTGCCGTAGGGGCCCGCGCCCGACGGCGCCGCCCGGCCGACCATGATCTTCCACATCTCGTCCCGGGTCAGCGGCTGCTTGCGCAGGTCGCGGTCGGGCTGGCCGAGATGGGTGGCGACCCAGCCCTTGGTCAGGGTGTAGGCGAAGGCCCGGGTGCCGCTCTTGTCGTTCCACTGCTCGGGCGGGATCAGGCCGACATAGCCCCATTGGTCGATGTTCGAGATCGGCATGTACGAGAACTTGAGCATGTTCTCGAACGAGGTGATTTCCGGGCGCGTAACGCACTCAGGGCCGTCGGCGTCCTTGCACTGCAGCTTCCTGAAATCGAAGTGGCAGAGCCGCTGATCCCAGATCACGCCGTCGACCGCGCCGTCGGTCGCGTCGCAATCCTCCAGCACCTTCTTCGCGACGAAGTCGCGCTTCGCCGGCGAGATCCAGGCGCCCGGCTCGCGCAGCGACTCCTGGACCATGATCGCGTGCTCGAACTGCCTGCGCTTGAGCGGGTCCGGCGGCACGCCGAGCGGCTGGCCGCCGAGGATCACGCCGTCGTAGTCCTCGGGATAGTGCTGGATTGCGGCCTGGCCCATGCCGCCCCCGCCCGAGCAGCCGCCGGCGTAGCGGTACATCTTGTCCGCGCCGTAATAGGCCTTGGTCATCTGCTGCGTGGCGACGGTCACCACGTGCGCGCCGCGATGGGCGTTGTCGAGCACCTTGGCCGGGTCCTTTTCCCAGCTGCCGGAAACGCCGACGTTGCCGGCGCTGGAGTGGCCCTTATCGGTTCCCGCCCAGGCGAACCCCGCCGTGATCGGGTTGCCGGCCGGGTGCTGCGCCTCGGTCGGCACCGAGCCCCCCGAACCGCCCTGATTGGCGAAGTAGAACCGGCCGTTCCACTTCGCCTTGGCGGGCAGCTCGAGCCGGAAATTGTTCCTGTTCGGTCCCGGATTGTTGGTGGTGACGTACCCCTCGACCTTGCAGTGCGGGACCGGCGTTTGCAGCGTCTCGGCCGAGACGATCTGGGTGTCGGCGGGGGCGGTGACTTGCAGCGCAGCCACGCTGCACAGGGGGTCGGAGGGCGGCGAGCTGGCGGAGATTGCAAGGGCCCCGCCCACGATGCCCACGAGCTTGAACGGCAGGCTCCGCCGGCCGACGACGAATGGCGCGATGTCCGATCGCATAATCACCTTCCCGCATTGAAGGGAGTACTCTTCAACTCCCAGGCAAGCGAAAGATACAGATATCCCGCCCGCATGGAAGCCATTCAGATATCTCTTTGGGCGAAAGGGCGCGTGACACGCTAGTCGGCGTCCGGCGGCCGCGCCTACTTCTTGGAGGCTTCGAACTGGGCGTAGGCCGCCTCGAAGCCTTCCAGCAGGCGCGCGGCGATCCCGCCCGGCAGCGGGCAGTGGTCGGCGGCGTCGGCCAGTTCCTTCGAGATCAGCTCGCGCACCTCGGCCGCGCGGGCCGCCGGGCTGTCGCCCTGCGGATCGACGCTCTCCATCTTGGACCACGGCTTGTCCCCGCAGTCGGCGACGGTGAGCGTGAGCGTAGGGGTGAACAGGTTGTACTCGTCCACGGTCACCCGATAGTAGATCGTCACCGGAGGGATCGTGCGGGTCATCACCGGCCCTGGGCCCGTTCCCGCCGTCACGGACCAGCCCGCGTCCTGATCCGCCGGCGTCGCGCAGGCTGCGGCCTGCGCCGTCATGAACGCGACGGCGAGCGCCATGATCAAGCGCGGGACCGGCCGCATCCCGGCGGCCGCCCTTCGCCTGCAACCTGCGTTCGCGGGATGGTCGCCGGCTTCCAGGGTCCGCGGCTGCAACTCGTGCATCTTGCCTCCAAGATTGTTGTGACGCGGTGAAGCGCGGGGCGTCTCCTGCAGCGCTGCGGACGGAGTCAGAGGCGGCGAGGACCGCGTCGCATCGCTTCGGGAGCGAGGACCAGCCGCGCGGACGCTGTTCGACGGCGGCGGCTGGTCGGTCTCCGGCGGCTCAGCGAGCGCCGAAGCGGTATCGGGCGTTCAGGCCGAATTCCCGCGGATCGTTCACCCCGATGCGGCGGTAGGGCGCAACGGCGGTCACCGGCGTCCGACCCGACACGTAGGTGACCGTGAACGGACTGCTGTCGCGCCTCAGCACGCGCTCGGTATTGGTGATGTTCTTGCCATACAGCATGACCTCCCAGCCGCCCTGGTCGTCCCGAAGGCCGGCATAGAGGTTGAGCAGGCCGTAGCTCTTCACCGAGTCGATCGTATTCAGCGGGTCGTTGCTGTTGTGGCCGTTCCAGGTGAAGAGCCCGCGAACGAACGCCTCCCGGCTGTCGCTGAGCGGGATGTGATACTCGGACTGGAGGTTGGCGCTCCATTCCGGCGCGGTGGAAGCCGACATGCTCAGCTGGCACTGGCCGATGTTCTGCCCCCCAGTCGCGGCGATGATGTCGGCCGCCGTCGGCACCCGGTCGCCCGGATCCGCCGAGCCGAACGGCGCGAAGTAGTCATTACAGGGGACCGTGCCGTCGCTGATCTTGCTGTGGGCGTAGGCGACGTTGGCGCTCATCTCCCAGTTCTGGTTTGCGGCGAAGGCCCACTCGAGCTCGACCCCATGCACCTTCGCCGGCACGGCGGCGACAAACAGCGACTGGTTGAAACGGGTCAGGCTGCCGGAAGCGGTCTGCGCCACGAAGAACAGCGGCGAGGTCGGGCGGAAGGGGTAGTTGCTGAAATCCTGGTAGAAGGCCGCCAGGTTCAGCCGCATCCGCTTATCGAGCAGGCTCGACTTGACGCCGATCTCGTACGACGTCGACTTCTCCGGCGGCAGCACCAGGAACGAGCGCTGCCGATCGGTCAGCACCGCGCCCGGGAAGCCGCCCGCAAAAATGCCGGGGCGCCACGACGAGCCGATGGTCGCATAGGCCATCAGATCCTGGCTGAAGTCGTGCTTGATGGATCCCGTGTAGATCCAGGTGTTGAACTTCTCGTGCTGGTCGAAGGAGGCGCGCGGGACGCACGATCCGGCCGGCGTGATCGGCCCGCGGACCGGCGTGGTGAAGCCTGGCACGTCGGCGTAGGCGCACAGCCCGGCGTCCACCTGGTAGTTGATGTGACGGACGCCGCCGGACAGCTCGGTGTCCTCTCCCAGATGCGCGGTCAGATTGCCGAAGAACGACGTCTCCTCGGACTTGTTGTCGCGGATGCTCGTCGAGACGGTCAGGGCCGCGGTCGAGGGCGGCGTGAAGCTGATGCCGAACGGGTTGTAGATCGTCGAAGTCGACTTCAGCTCGTTGTAGAAGACCCCGACGATGTAATCGAAGATCCCGAACACCCGATCTTCCGACGAGAGCCGGAGTTCGTGCGCCCACGTCCGTACCGGCGTCTCGGTGTACATGCCGAAGCCCTGCAGCGCCGACGGCGTGCCGGGACCGAAAATGTCCCCGAGGTCCGTGTTGAGCAGGGTTTCGGTGTCGACCCGGGTGCGCTGGCCGACATAGTTCAGCAGTTGGCCGGCGACGCGGTACTGGGCCTGAAGGTTGTAGTTGGTGTTCTCGGCGCGCGCCTGCTCAGGGAAGTCCTGGAGCCCGACGCGGTCGCTGGCTTTGATGAACGGGAAGCCGGGAATCGTCGCGGTCGACTCGGCCTGGATGAACGAGCGCGCAGCGCTCTGATAGTTCTGCGCCGTGAAGATGAACTGAAGATCGTCCATCGGCTCGAACACGACCGTGCCGCGGATCGCCTGCGACCGGCTGTAGGGCGCGATGTCCGAGTGGATGCTGTTGATCCCCGTGCCCTCGCCCTCGTCAATGAGGCCGGCGAGGCGCACGGCGAGCACGTCATTGATGATCGGCACGCCCACCGCCGCGTTGAGGTTGACCCCGCCGCGGTCTGTCCCGGTCACTTCAGCGTAGCCATCACTCCTGAGGAGGCTCGGTCGACGCGTGGTCAGCGTCAGCGCGCCCGAAGGCGACGCCCGGCCGCGCAGCGTACCCTGGGGGCCTCTCAGCAACTCGATCTGGCCGATGTCGAACATCGTCTGGAACAGATCGCTCGCCGGCACCGGCGCGTCGTTCAGGTAGAAGCCGATCGTCGGGTTGTTGCCTGAGGCGCCCTGGCTGAACGCAATGCCGCGGACGGTCGCGCCGCCAGGCACCGTCTGGAAGCCGGGGATCACGGACGTGATCTCCGTGAAATTCCGAAGGTTCAGCTTCTCGAGATCCTCGCTCGTCACGAGGTTCATCGACAAGGGCGCCTCCTGCAGAGACTCCTGTCGCCGCCGGGCCGTCACGACCAGCTCCGGGATCGTCGCTGCAGCGCGATCCTCCACCGGCGGAGCCGCGCTGCTCTGCGCCCAAGCCGGTTCGCCGAGCGCCAGAACGCTGACGCTCGCCAGCGTTGCGAAACGAAGATTCATCATGTGCCTTCCCCTGCCCCGTTATTTTCTGTCGGTGGCGTTTCCCAAGCATCCAGAGAGACCCCGCAGGCGGATGCTCGACGCCTGCGGGGCTTGCCCTACGCGCGCCGGCGTCGCCGCGGCACGTCGCAGGACAGGTTCGCATTGGGAACCGCGCCGCCCGTCTGCACGCCGACGAACGCGACCGGCCGGTCAAGCCGGCGAATGTCGGATGGCGCGACGTAGCATCGCATATGGACCTCCCGCAGCACGTAGGGGGTACTCTTCACCCCCCTTGAATTGCCATGCTACATAAATTTGTGCGACTTGGAAGTCATTGAGGCATCTCTTTGCAACTCTGGTCGCATATGGCTCCAGGGCGGCGTACCGAGCGAATGAGGGAATAGAGTTGGACCAGGGGCAAGCGTCGGCGATGCAGGAATGGCGGCGGGGTTGGACGCTGGTCCTCGCCGCCTCGATCGGCTTTTCCTTCCACTCGGTCATGAGCGCCGCCGCCGGGGTGTTCATGGAGCCGTTGGGCCATGAGTTCGGCTGGGACCGCGCGCAGCTGTCCTCTGGCATATCGATCGCCGGCCTGATCTCGGCCGCGCTCTCGCCGTTCTTCGGCATCCTCATCGACCGCTGGGGTACGCGCCGACTGGCGCTGCCGGGCCTGGTCGCGACCGGGGCGCTGGTGGCGTCGTTCGGCCTGGTCAGCGGCTCATTCACCCAGTGGATCATCCTCTGGTGCCTCTATGGCGTGATCTCGATGTCGGTGAAGTCGACCGTCTGGTCGGCGTCGGTCGCCGGCGCCTTCTCCACGGCGCGCGGCTTGGCGCTCGGCCTGACCCTGGCCGGCACGGCGGTCGCCCAGACGATCACCCCGCCCCTGGCCAACTGGCTGATCGACCAGTTCGGCTGGCGCATCGCCTTCATGTGCCTGGGCTTCGGCTGGGCGGGTTTCGCCCTGCTCGTCTGCCTGCCGTTCCTGCGCGACTTCCACCTTGAGCCCGCCGGCCCGGCGGGTCATGCGCAGACCCGGCCCGATCTGCCAGGCCTGAGCGTCGCCGAGGCGTGGCGCGATCTGGCGCTATGGCGGGTCGGCATATCCACCCTGTTGATGATGGCGCTGACCATCGGCCTGATGGTCCACGTGTTCCAGATCCTGGTGGAAGCTGGCGTCACCCGCGGCCACGCCGCCTGGCTCGCCAGCCTCGGCGGCGTCGCCGGCATCGTCGGCAAGCTGGTCACCGGCGCCCTGCTCGATCGCTATCCGCCGAACTGGGTCGGGGGCCTGACCCTGGGCTCCGGGGCGATCGCCTTCCTGCTGCTCCTGGAGCCGTTCCGCACGCCCGGGCTGATCGTGGTTGCGATGATCGTCAACGGCTACGCCTCGGGAACGAAGCTGCAGATCTGCGGCTACCTCACCACCCGCTTCGCCGGCATGCGGAACTTCGGGAAGATCTTCGGCGTCATGGCGGCGCTGATCGCCCTGGGCAGCGGAGTCGGACCCTGGCTGGCCGGCTGGATCCACGACTTCACCGGCGACTACACCGCGTTCCTGATCGCCGGCATCGCCGGCTCGCTGTTGAGCGGGCTGCTGATCCTGAGCATGCCCCGTTACCCGGTTTGGGAGCGGCCTGCGGTCAAAATCGAACCAGCGACGGCGTAGGTGGAGCGCGGCAACGTCACCCCCGATCGATGATCCAAAGCACCTCGTCAAAGCCCGGACGGGCGCGGTTTTCGGTGTGGCTCACCTTCCAGCCCCCGTCCTCGGCCAGCGAGCGAAGTCGCCTGTGGGTGAGATAGCTGCCCCAGCGGATACGCGACCGTAAACCGCCGCTCGCGTTCACCCACAGGTCCAGCAGGGCGAGGCCGAGCTTGCCAGGCCAATGCCGGTAGAGTTCCTCGACGAGGACGATCCGCTTGCGCGACACGCGCTTCATCTCGCCGAGCACCTTCGCCGGATCGGGCGTGTGATGCAGCACGTACATGGCGATGGCCGCGTCGAAAGCCCGATCCCCGAACGGCATGTGCGCGCCGTCATAGAGCACCACCTGCTCCGGCTCGATCGACCCCTCGGGTACCGCCACCTCGAGCGACGTCATCGCAATCCCGGCCCGCCTGGCGGCGTCGGAGAAGAAGCCGTGCCCGCTCCCGACGTTGAGGTTCGCGTCGAGCAGGTAGGGCCGTATGCGACCGAACCATGCCTGCTGAGCGCTGCGGATGAACGCCACCGTCTCGACCATGTCGGTCCCCATGCTCCACGTCAGCCGCGACGCCAACGCGGCGTAACTGCGGCAGGACCGAGAGGCGGACATTTCCGCAACTGAGCCGGCATGAAGTGACGGTGGTCGAGCTTCATCGGCCGTCAGAGGGCCGCAGATGGCGCAGGAAGCGGCGTCTCTCCGCATCCGACCAGCGGAGCGCGGCAGAGGGCGCAAGCCGGAACGCGAAAACGGCCCCGGAGCTTGCGCTCGCGGGGCCGTTCGAAGTTTGGGTGCGGGGACAGGATTTGAACCTGTGACCTTCAGGTTATGAGCCTGACGAGCTACCGGACTGCTCCACCCCGCGGCAATACCGGGTCGGATTGTGATGAGAAGGTTGGATGATCATGCGTATCGTCTTGGTAGACCTGGCGGCGACCTACTCTCCCGCGCCTTAAGACGAAGTACCATCGGCCCAGAGGGGCTTAACGACCGAGTTCGGAATGGGATCGGGTGGGGACCCCCCGGCAAAACCACCAGGTCAACGAAGACGATACGCTGTGAAGACATCGGCTCCTGCGGTTGGGCAGGATGTCTGGCAGGACAAAGCTCAAGTTCATGAGTTTTGATAAGAACGATCAAGCCGATCGAGCGATTAGTACCAGTAAGCTCCATGCCTCGCGGCACTTCCACACCTGGCCTATCAACGTGGTGGTCTACCACGGCTCTCGGCGAAGCCTTGTTTTGAGGTTAGTTTCCCGCTTAGATGCTTTCAGCGGTTATCTATTCCACACTTAGCTACCCTGCTGCGCGGCTGGCGCCACGACAGGTCCACCAGAGGTGTGTCCATCCCGGTCCTCTCGTACTAGGGACAGATCCTCTCAAGCTTCGTACACCCACGGCAGATAGGGACCAAACTGTCTCACGACGTTCTGAACCCAGCTCACGTACCACTTTAATCGGCGAACAGCCGAACCCTTGGGACCTGCTCCAGCCCCAGGATGTGATGAGCCGACATCGAGGTGCCAAACTTTGCCGTCGCTGTGGACGCTTGGGCAAAATCAGCCTGTTATCCCTAGAGTACCTTTTATTCGTTGAGCGATGGCCCTTCCACGCAGAACCACCGGATCACTATGGCCGACTTTCGTCTCTGATCGACTTGTCAGTCTCTCAGTCAGGCGGGCTTATGCCATTGCACTCGACGAGCGATTTCCGACCGCTCTGAGCCCACCATCGCGCGCCTCCGTTACACTTTGGGAGGCGACCGCCCCAGTCAAACTACCCGCCACGCCATGTCCCGGATCCGGATAACGGACCGCGGTTAGACGTCAGTAACAACAAGGGTGGTATTTCAAGGTTGGCTCCCCCGAAGCTGGCGCCCCGGATTCATAGCCTCCCACCTATCCTACACATGTTGTCACTAACGCCAAGGCGAAGCTGTAGTAAAGGTTCATAGGGTCTTTCCGTCTGACCGCGGGAACCCCGCATCTTCACGGGGAATTCAATTTCGCTGAGCCTATGCTGGAGACAGCGGGGAAGTCGTTACGCCATTCGTGCAGGTCGGAACTTACCCGACAAGGAATTTCGCTACCTTAGGACCGTTATAGTTACGGCCGCCGTTTACCGGGGCTTCAATTCGGAGCTTGCACCCCTCCTTTTAACCTTCCGGCACCGGGCAGGCGTCAGACCCTATACGTCGCCTTGCGGCTTCGCAGAGCCCTGTGTTTTTGATAAACAGTCGCTACCCCCTGGCCTGTGCCACTCAGTCTTGCTTGCGCAAGGTGAGTCACGCTTATCCCGAAGTTACGCGTGCAATTTGCCGAGTTCCTTCAGCATAGTTCTCTCAAGCGCCTTGGTATACTCTACCTGTCCACCTGTGTCGGTTTCGGGTACGGTCTCCGTTGGAGTTATTTCCAGGAACCCCTTCACTGCCAGGAGCAATCCAATAAGCCCTAACAATTTACGGGATTCGTCACTTCCAACTGGCCCAGGAATATTCACCTGGTTCCCATCGACTACGCCTTTCGGCCTCGCCTTAGGGGCCGGCTAACCCTGCGCAGATTAGCTTTACGCAGGAACCCTTGGACTTTCGGCGAGAGTGTCTCTCACACTCTTTGTCGCTACTCATGTCAGCATTCTCACTTCCGATACCTCCAGCCAGCCTCACAGCTGACCTTCACAGGCTTACGGAACGCTCCGCTACCGCTTGCAGTAAACTGCAAACCCATACCTTCGGCGCACGGCTTGAGCCCCGTTACATTTTCCGCGCAGGATCGCTTGACCAGTGAGCTGTTACGCTTTCTTTAAATGATGGCTGCTTCTAAGCCAACATCCTGGTTGTCAAAGCAATCCCACATCGTTTCCCACTTAGCCGTGACTTGGGGGCCTTAGATGATGGTTAGGGTTGTTTCCCTTTTCACGACGGACGTTAGCACCCGCCGTGTGTCTGCCGGATAGTTCTCTTGGGTATTCGGAGTTTGGTTAGAATTGGTAGATCTCGCGACCCCCGCATCCATCCAGTGCTCTACCCCCCAAGGAATTCGTCCG
>NZ_CAXUQI020000002.1:407500-1468716 GCF_964252995.1 Phenylobacterium sp. LjRoot219
GCGCACGAGAGCACGACCAAGACCGGCCTGCGCCACCTGAACGGCACGCTGTCGCTCGGCCGGTTCGATCCGGGCACGGCGACCAACAACTTCTTCATCTGCGTCGGCGACCAGCCCTACCTCGACGCCCACCCGGGCGAGCCCGGCGACAATCTCGGCTACGCCGCCTTCGGCCAGGTGGTGTCGGGCATGGCGGTCGTCGAAAAGATCCTGTCGCTGCCGACCAACGGCGAGACCAAGTTCAAGGACCAGCGCGGCCAGTGGCTGAAGCCACCGGTGCCGATCCTCAGCATGCGCCGCGCCACCTGACGGCGGCGCGAACGCGCCGGTCGCAACCCGGGCGGGACATCACGTCGCGCAGTTTCAACTCCACACGGCGGACGCGATTGATTAGTACCGCTGACGACAGAATAGCGAAGGCCGCTGCGGGCGCAGGCTCGGTAAGGCCGGCAGATTAAAGGTATCCGGCTTTTGCGCACGCAAATCGTCCATCCCGGCGCGGACAACCTGCGCTACGAAATCCGCCAGATCGTCGAGGTCGCCAACGCCATCGCGGCGACCGGCGCCCCGATCCGCTGGGAGAACATCGGCGATCCGGTGGCCAAGGGCGAACGCGTGCCCGACTGGATCAAGGAGATCGTCACCCAGGCCGCCGCCGAGGATCTGAGCTTCGCCTATTCGCCGACCAAGGGCCTGGTGGAGGCGCGCGCCTACATCGCCGCCGAGCGCAATCTCGAAGGCGGCATCCAGATCTCGCCGGAGGACATCCTGTTCTTCAACGGCCTGGGCGACGCGATCTCGACCATCTACAGCGCGCTGCATCCCAGGGCCCGGGTGATCGGCCCGAACCCGGCCTATCCGACCCATTCGTCGGCCGAGGCCGCGCACGCCGGCGCCCCGCACATCACCTATCGGCTGGATCCGGAGAACGGCTGGAAGCCCGATCTGGCCGATCTCGAGGCCAAGGTGGTCGCGAACCCGGACATCGCCGCCATCATCATCATCAACCCGGACAATCCGACGGGCTTCGTCTACCCGGAAGAGACCCTGGCCGCGATCGTCGACATCGCCGCGCGCCACGACCTCTTCATCATCTCCGACGAGATCTATTCGAACCTGGCCTATCCCGGCAGCGGCATGCGCAAGCTCGCCTCGGTCATCGGCAAGGTGCCGGCGATCGCCATGCGCGGCATCTCCAAGGAGTTCCCCTGGCCCGGCGCGCGCTGCGGCTGGATCGAGGTCTACAACCGCGACCAGGACGCCAGCTTCGACCGCTTCGCGCGCTCGCTGCTGGAAGCCAAGATGCTGGAGGTCTGCGCCACCACCCTGCCGCAGAAGGTGCTGCCGCGGGTGATGGGCGACGACCGCTACTATCCCTATCTGGAGACCCGCGTCTCGGCCTACGACGCCCGCGCGCGGCGCGCCGTCGAGGTGCTGGGCAGCCTGCCGGAGCTGATCCTGCATCCGGCGCGCGGCGCCTTCTACATGACCGCAGTGTTCCGCAAGGGCGCGCTGAAGGCCGACCAGCGCCTGCCCATGCCGCCGCAGGTCGAGGCGATCATCAGCCCGCAGCTCGGCGAGGCGCTCGACGCGCGGTTCGTCTATCACCTGCTCGGCGCCACCGGCATCTGCGTGGTGCCGCTGTCCACCGGCTTCAACTCGGATCTCGAGGGCTTCCGCTTCACCCTGCTGGAGCCCGACGAGGACAAGTTCGAGACCGTCCTGCAGGATCTACGCGACGCGCTCTGCGCCTATCTGGCGAGCGGCGCCCGCAAGGAGCCGGCGCGCGGCCAGCTGGAGGGCGCCGCCTAGGCGCCGCTCCCCCGCCAGCCATTCGAGCCTGCCCGTGAGCCCGCCGGATAAGCCGCCGCCGCCGCCGACCCGCCCTGCGGAGTGGGAATGCTGCCACCGCGGCTGCTGCCCGTGCATCTTCGATTATTATGAGAAGGCCCTGCTGCGCTGGCGCGACAAGGTCGTGGCCCTGGGCGCCGATCCCGACGCGCTGCTGGCGGCCGAGGGCGACTGAAACCCTCGCCTCCCCCACGACGGAGCTGACGCTGAGGCCAAGGCGTGGTCTGATCGTTTGACGTGGCGGACCGCTCGCCGTCGGCGCGCCATGGACCGGGTGTCCAGCGGATCGGGGAGGTCAGTTTGGCGATTGAACCCAAGGGCCCGTACGCCGACGCCACGAAGAAGCTTCTGGCCGAAGGCTTCGCCTTGAACGCCAGGACCTGCTTCTACGAGCGCGGCGTCGAACGGCTGAAGCTCCGGTGGAACGGCAAGGTCTACGCCCGCCGGCGCGGGCCGCCGAAGCCGCAGGACCCCATACTCATCCCCGACCCGTCCGAAAACGGCGGCGATCAACCGCTCGGGTGAAAGCGGGCGGACCATTTAAGGCCGTCGAGCGCGTAGGCGAGTTCGGCCGGCAAGCCGGGCTCGACGCCTCTGCGCAGCAGCCTGAGGCCGGAGCCGATCCGTTGCGGCTCGTGCACCGGGGGGCCGCCGCTCTCCTCCCAGCCGATGCGGGCGCGGGTCGGCTCGAGCTTGGACCACGCGATCCGGACGACGCCGTCTTCGCCGGACAAGGCCCCGTACTTCACGGAATTGGTCGCCAGCTCGTGCAGGCACAAGGCCAGCGCCACGGCCTGCTGTGAATTCAGCCGAAGGCTGTCGCCGGACCAGGACAGCCGCCGCGGCGCCTCGAACGGCGCGAGCACGGCGCTGACCACCTCCTCGACCTCCACCACCTCGGCGTCGCCGCGGCTGAGCAGGACGTGGGCGGCCGACAGGGAGCGCATCCGGCCCATGAACCGCTCGAGGAACACGGCGAGGTCGTCGGTTCCGCGGGCCGATGTGCGGGCGAGCGCCTCGACCACCGACAGGTTGTTCTTGACCCGGTGCTGGAGTTCACGGGCGAGCAGCCGCTCGGCTTCGTTCGCTTCCTCGAGCCCCTGCAGCAGTCGGCGAATGGCGACCGTGCCGGCGACGATGGCACCGCCGGACAGGAAGAGGCCGAGCAGGCCGGCCGCTTCGTAAAGGTCTATGGCGAAGGATTGCGGGACGCCGACGAAGAAGAACCAGGCCCCGACGATGCTGACGACCAGGCAGGCGACGCCGCCGGTTGCACCGCCGTAGAAGCTCGCCAGCAGCAGCGCCGGGAACATGGCGACGAAGCGTTCCTCGCCGCCGAGCAATGGGGTCAGCGCCGTGCGCAAGCCGATCGAGCTGATCGCGGTGATGACGCCCAAGGCGAGCGCCGGCGCAGGGCCAAGCTGCGTCAGGGCCGCGGCGACTTGCTTGTTGCCTGCTCGCACTGGGTTATCCGCCAGGGGGGGGCGCCGCATCTGCACCTAGGCGCAGATTGAGCCGGCGGTGTGACGGAGCGGCGCGCCGCCTAGCTCTCTCCTGAGCGGCGGATCCGGGTGATCAGCACCGCTTCTTCCCAGACTTCGACGAGCGCGCAATCCGGGAACATCTGCTCGGCGAGCGCGCAGGCGTCGGCCGGCGAGGCGGCGTGAAGCTCTTGGGCCGCAACCGCGCGGCCCTCCCCGCAAACACCAAAGACGTTGAACATACGCACGAAAATCGACCTCGAAGATGCGGCCGAGTAACAGGTTCTCTGACGCGCGGTATGTTCAATAGCGGACAGTTCCGCCCGCAGCGGCGGGCGCCGAATGTCGCACAGACCTTCCGTCGCGGGCCGCGTCAGGTCGCGCCGTAGATCTCCAGCAGCTCGGCGGCGTGCTGGGCGTTGGTGCGCAGCGGCCGCGGCAGCGTCCAGAATCGCTGGAGCTCGGAGCGCTTGGTCCAGATCCGCTCCAGCCGGTCCCAGAACTCGCCGACGTCCTCGGCGGGGAAGACGAAGGCCGGATCGGCGGCGAGCTCCTGCTGGCCGCCGCGGTCGGTGACCAGAATCGGCACGCCGTTGCAGACGAACTCGATCGCCACCTGCGGCAGGGCGTCGTCCCAGAGCGGCAGGACCAGCCCGAGGTCGACCTCGGCGAGGAGCGCCGGCAGCTCGTCCTGCCGATAGCCGTCGCGGATCGTCAGCCCCGCCAGCCGGTCGGACAGCCGCTCCAGGCGGGCCACCGCGGCCTTGTCGCTGATGCGCGCCGCGACGGTCAGCGAGAAGCAGCCCTCGAGCCGGTCGGGCATCGCTTCGATCGCGTCGACCAGTAAGCCAAAGCCCTTGTCCGGCCGGGTGTAGCCGAGGAAGGCGAGGCGCAGCGGCCCGGACGCCGGCTTCGGGGCCGGCGCACGCGCCGGATCATAGTGGCGCGTGCCGATGTAGCTCACGCGGCTGAGCTGCGGATCGAGACCGTAGGCCAGCAGGATCTCCTCGGTCGCCTCGGACACCGACAGCACCGCCGAGCAGTTGGCGTTGACCAGCTCGAGCGCCCGGGTGCGCCGCAGCTGGAACGCGTCGGCCGGGCCGATCCGGCGGCCCTGGTGGAGCCGCGACTCCGGCGGGTCCCAAGGCAGCCGCCGGCCGAGCGAACGGCGGACTTTCAGCACCGCGCGGCAGAGCCGCCAGGCCGTGTCGCGGATCAGCGGGTGCGCGCGGTTGAGGCCATGGATGCCGACGAAGCGGCTGATCATCAGCGGGTCGGTGGCCGCTCCGAACCGGTTGCAGGCGTGGCAGCGCGCGCCGTCCTGGAAGGAGGTGCAGCGCTCCTCGTCGCGTCGCCACAGGTTGGCCTGCTGGCAGACCACGCCGTAGTTGTGGTTGGTCAGCAGGAAGCGGGTCGCCGGGAACTCGGAGCGCAGCTCGAGGACGTCGAACGAGATGCCTTCGACGTTGTGCACGTGGACGATGTCGAACGGCCCGTGACGGCGCAGGAAGTCCCGGAACATCGCCACCAGCTCGGGGCAGTCCACCGCGCGCGTGGCGTCGGGGAACATCAGGTAGGACGGCGCCACCACCGGCGAGTTGACCAGGTCGTAGTAGCGGGCGCCCGGCTTGGTCCCGCGCCGGCGCGTGAACCGCGGCGTCGAGCCGACCATCGAGTAGCGATAGCCGCTGGAGACCACGAACACCTCGTGGCCGCCGGCGGCCAGCGTCTCGATCAGGTTCTCGAGATAGACGCCGACCCCGCCGCCCTCGGACACCGGTGCGGCCGCCGGGGCCCAGTTATAGAGGAGAATGCGCAACGCTTCGCTCCGGAGCCGATCGCTCAAGCCGTTCGTCCCAGGCCTCGCGTGACTGCAGGCCGGACGCGGCGTATTCCGCGGAAAGTTCGTCGAACCGCGCCGCGTACTCGGCCGTGAGGCGGGCAAAGCGGCGCTCCAACCGCTGGCGCCAGCGGCGGTCGCGCGCGCAGCTCATCCGACGATTGGTGTTCGGGGCGGTGTAGATGACGCCCGGCCGCAGGAAGGCGAGGCCGGGCTGCGGCGACATGCGGTCGACCAGCGCCACGCGCCGGAAACACAGCCGCGCCGGGAGATTCCAGCGTCCGAACAGCCGGTTCAGCAGCCGCACCGCCTTGCGCGGCGGATGGTCCGCCGGGAGGTAGCCCCAGTTGGGCAGGAACGAGCGCTCGGTGAACTCGGCCTCGAGCTTCGACAGCCCGTCCATCCGGGCCTTGGTGTTGGCGCTGTTGGCCCAGAACGACGGCCCGGTCAGGACATCTTCCAGCGCCTGGCAGATCGCCTCGGCCAGCGGATAGCGCAGGCCCTCAAGCTCCTGGGTGAAACTCCAGCGCGCGCCGGCGACCACGGAGGTTTTCGTCCACTCGGGGCGATTGGCGATCAACGGCATCGCCAGGTAGCTGCGGTGCGCCAGGTACTCGACCGAGGCGCCGATCTTGTCGTCGAACGACGGCTGCCAGGCCACCAGCCCCGGCAAGGTCTCCAGCGTGAAGCGGTTCTGCAGCGAGAAGGTGATGTCGTCGCCCCGCACGAAGAACGGGAACGGCAGCTTCCTCACCGCCTTCAGCGGGAACAGGAAACACCACCAGGCGCCGTACTGCGGCTTCTCACACCGCTCGTTCGCGTACAGGGAGCCGAGGTCGTTGACGACAGCGTCCATCCGCACCGACTGGGCGCCATAGGACGCGATCCTGCCGCCCAGCTCGTACTGACGCTCGGGGGCGTGCAGGTAGTGCATGGCCCCGGCGAACGCCAGGCGCGGATCGCCAGCGTAGCGCAGCACCGCCGTGGCGCGCAGCAGCGCCTCGGGGTGGCAGTAGGCGTCGTCGTCCATGAACAGAGCGTGGGTGAAGCCGCCCGCGTCCTGCGCCTCCAGCAGGCCGCGGGTGAACCCGCCCGCCCCGCCGAGGTTCGGCGAGTCCACCACGGTGGTGTTGCGATAGCGACGCGCAAACTCGAGGTTGCGCGCGTTGTCGACGACGAAGACGTGGTAGTCGAGCTCGCTCTCATCGAGCGCCTCGAGCTCGCCGACCTGCTCCTCGACCTCCTCGGGCCGGTTGAAGGTGGTGATGACCACCGCCGCGCGGACGGCGTTCACCGGGCGGGCGCGGGTGACGATCGCGATCTCTTCAAGCTCGGTGGGATCGTCGGCGTCGAGTAGGAAGAACAGCAGGTCGGAATAGCCGAGGTGCGGCGGCAGCGGGACCCAGACCGCCGCGGTCCCATCCGCCGGCTCGAGGGCGGTGGACGACACCAGCCGGGTCGTGATGCCGTCGAAGGTCAGGATCGAAAAGCGGGCCGCGCCGCCGCGGTACTTCACCCGCACGGTCAGCGCCGAAACCCCGGTCAGCGCCACCCACTTCTTGTGGGCGAAGACGTTGAGCAGCCGGTCGAAGCGGATCCAGCCGCCGGCCTCCAGCCTCACCGTCTGCCGCGCGTCGTCCCAGGTCGCCTCATGCCAACCGGCGTAGAGCCATTTGCGGTCGACGTGCACGCCCAGCGGATAGGCCAGCCGCCAGACCACCGTTTCCGGTCCCGCGCCAGCCAGCGGAGCAATAACGGATCGCATGCCTGTCGCCCCACAACAGCGTAGTCCGCACAAACTGGCGCCGCGTAAAAATTGTCGTCAAGCCCGCAACAATTAACGCACTTATCAAATGAGAGACCCTCGCGGAATTTGCTCTTGTTGATCGCCGGAGGATGCCGGAGCTTGGCGGCGCTTACTTTGCATGGTGATGCGAAAAGGGGACGGACTTGCTATCCAAAATCGTTGGTCTCGAGCCGGTGAGCGCCAGGAAGACGGACATCGGCGAGAGCGTCATCCCGCATGACGCCGCGGTCCGCTACGACATCGACAAGGGGTTGGCCGCGGTTCAGCGGATCCTCAACTCGACCGACGCCGAGTTCGAGAGCCGCGCCTTCATCCTCGACTGCATCCGCGAGTACGGCCTCGCCTTCCGCACCTGGCCGGAGTTCTCGCGCTATACCGGGTGGAAGAACGGCAGCGAGTTCGGCCTGCTGCAGGTCCCGACCGAGTTCGCCGACTTCGCCATGTACGCGGCCACGCTCGACCTCGCCAACGCGGTCGAGATCGGCGTGTGGACCGGCGGGTCGTCCTACCTGCTGGCGGCGATCCTGACGCGGCGGCGGCCCGACTTCGTCTACCACATGGTCGACATCCAGAACGCGCTGGTCGGCCTGGCGGATTTCGCGAAGATCCTGCGGCTCGAGCCGCACATTCCGAACACCAGCGCCGACCTGCTCGGCCAGACCTTCGACCTGGTCTTCATCGACGGCGACCACTCCTACGACGGTGCGCTGAAGGACTACGTCAATCTGGGCCGGCATTGCGGCAAGGCCGTCGCCTTCCACGACATCCGCGCGAGCGAGTACGACAGCCTCAACGGCGGCACGATCCGGATGTGGCGCGAGTTCCGCGACACCGCGGTCGGCGAGATGCGGATCCTGCAGTTCACCCACGACACCCATCCCTGGATGGGCATCGGGCTGGGGGTGCGCTGCTAAACTAGATCGGCGGCGCCGGCCTCTCCTGCCGAGCCGCCGACCCGCTAGGGCATGCTCGCGCCGCCGTTCGGGCGCAGCACCTGGCCGGTGACGAACCGGCTAGCGTCCGAGGCCAGGTAGAGCATCGCCAGCCCGACGTCGCGCGGCACGCCGGTCAGGCCCAGCGGCGAGGCCTTGGCCCGGTCGCGCAGGCCCTGCTCGCGCAGCTGCGGATCGATCTCGCCGGCGGCGTTGCGGAAGCGGAAGTTCGCCAGCGGCGTCTCGATCCAGCCCGGCGCGATCGCGTTCACCCGCACCCCGAAAGCTCCGAACTCCTTGGCGCAGGTCCGGGTCAGGGTGTTCACCGCGCCCTTGGTCATCGCATAGATCGAGAACCCGGCGGCCGCGGAATCCGCGCCGGTCGAGGAGACGTTGATGATCGAGCCCGCGCCCTGCGCCTGCATCGCGCGCGCAGCGGCCGCACAGCCCCAGTAGGTTCCCTTCAGGTTGATCGCCACCAGCCGGTCGATGTCGGCCTCGGTCGCCTCGAGCACCGGCATGGTCGCCGCCACGCCGGCGCAGTTCACCCAGATGTCGAGCCGGCCGCGCGACCGCACCGCCGCCTCGGCCAGCGCGTCGACCTCGGTCCGCTGCGCCACGTCGGCCGCGTGCGCCTCGGCGACGCCGCCGAGCTCCGTGATCTCGGCGACGGCTTCGGCGAGCCCCGCCGCATCGATGTCCGAGAGCACGACCTGGGCGCCGGCGAGCGCGAACACCCGTGCGGTGTCGCGGCCGATGCCCGAGGCGGCGCCGGTCACCGCCGCCACCCGGCCCTCCAGGCTGAAAGCCTGGCTCAGCTCGTCATGCATCCCTGCGCCTCCGCCGATTTGTGGGCCTCAGACCTTCAGGCGCTTGGACAGCCAGGCGTCGTCGGGGAACGGCATCTTGCCCAGCTGGGCGAGACGGACGCCGGTGCAGGACATCTTCAGGTGAGTGAAGTCCTCGTACCATTCGACGTCGGCCGGCGAGATCCCGGTCAGCTCGCGCCACAGCGCGATCGTCTCGTCCCGCGTGCCCATGCCCTCCAGGTGCGGGCCGCTCGGGCCCGCGCCGTGCATCGTCTCCGACAGCACCAGCCACCAGGCGAGATCCTGCAGCGCGCCGCCCAGCGACGGCTGCTCCCAGTCCATGACCGCGGCCACTTCGAAGTTCTCGTCGAACATCATGTTGCCGAGACGGGCGTCGCCCCAGACCAGCCCCGGCGGCTGGTTCGCCGGCCAGCTGACGCGCAGCCGCTCCAGCGCCTTGTCCAGGATCGGCCAGGGCCGGTCCTGGCTGACCCAGGCGACGAAGCGGACGTACTTGTCCCATTCCTGCTCAAGGCCGTCGCGCGCGCCGTCCGGCCCGCGCAGGAAGCTCACCGAGTCCAGCGGCGTGCCCTGAATGGCGGCCAGCTGGCGCACGCCGTTTTCCCACATCTTGCGGCGTTGGGCCGGCGTCGCCTCCGCCACCCAGCCCTCCTTCCGGTAGGGCGGAACGCTCACCGCGACGCGGCCGCGCACACGCTCCATGACGAAGAACGGCGCGCCGAGCAGCGAGGCGTCCTCCTCGAACCACAGCGGCCGGGCGACCTTCACGCGACCCTGCTCGTGCAGCGTCTTCATCACCTGGTACTGCTCCTCGAACAGGTTGTCCGGGAAGACGGTGTGGCGCACCGGCTTGATCCGCACGACGCAGCCCTGCGTCTCGCGGCGGCCGTCGACCGCCCAGCTGGCGTCGAACAGGATGGTCTCGTGCGAGCGCCCCGCGCCCTGCGGATAGGCGAGGTTCCCGACGCGGACGTCCTTGGCCTCGGGGATGCGCGGCTCGAGCCAGGCGGCGAGCTGGCTCGCCAGGATCTCGAGGTCCCGGGTTTCCGGCGCAACGATCACACCCACTGCCTTAAGCTCCCTGAATGTTCATGACTTGGATCTGCTGATAGACGCGCAGACCCTCGACGCCGCGTTCGCGGCCGATCCCGCTGGCGCCCCAGCCGCCTGACGAGGCGTAGGCGCTGAACACGCCGCCGTTGACGTTCACCGTGCCGGTGCGCAGCCGCGCGGCGACCGCCGCCGCCTGCTTGGCGTCCTTGCCGAAGACGTAGCCGGACAGGCCGTAGACGCTGTCGTTGGCCATCTCGACGGCGTGGTCGATGTCGCGGTAGCCGATGACGCTGACCACCGGGCCGAAGATCTCCTCCTGCGCGGCCGGGTTCTTGTTGTCCGGGGTGTCGAGGATGGTCGGCTCGAAGAAGAAGCCCTTGGCGGGGCGCTCCGGCCGCTTGCCGCCGCAGACCACCTTGGCCCCGGCTTCGACCGCCAGGTCGACGAAGCGCTGGCAACGGTCGCGCTGAGCGGCGCTGATCACCGGGCCCATGGTGGTCGCCGGATCGGCGGGATCGCCGGGCGTGGCCTTCGCCATCGCCGCGGCCATCGCCGCCATCGCCTGGGCCTTCTCGGCCTCCGGCACGAAGATGCGGGTGCCGAGCACGCAACCCTGGCCGGCGTGCGACAGGCAGACCATCGCCGCCGCCGCCGCGGCCTGGGGAATGCTGTCCGGCAGGTAGATCTGCGCCGACTTGCCGCCCAGCTCCAGCTGCAGCCGCTTCATGGTCGGCGCGGCCTGGGCCATCAGCTGGCGGCCGACGCCGCTCGAGCCGGTGAAGGCCACCATGTCGACGTCCGGGTGGGTCGACAGCGTCACCGCGCCTTCGGCGCCGGCCTCGGCGATGACGTTGAGCACGCCCGGCGGCAGTCCGGCCGCCTCGGCGGCCTCGCCGAAGATCAGCGCGGACAAGGGCGTCAGCGGACTCGGCCGCAGGATGACGGTGTTGCCGGCAATCAGCGCCGGCAGGACCTTCCAGACGTTGATGTAGAACGGCGCGTTGTAGGCGGAGATCGCCGCCACCACGCCCACCGGCACGTAGCGGCGCAGGCTCTGGACCGCTCCGCCGCGCGGCGTGATCCGCTCGGCGAACGGCAGCGGGTTCTCCTCGAACTCCGGCAGCCGCAGGAAGAAGTCGATGACGTCCAGGCCGTGCTGCAACGGCCCCTGGACCTGGGCGACCATGGTGCCCGAGCTGACCGGACAGCCGCCCTCCTGCACGACCATCTCGATCAGCCGCTCGCGCTGGCCGGCGAGGTAGGCCATCAGCCGCCGCAGCACCGCGGCGCGCTCCGTCGCGGCGAGCCCGCTCCAGACGCCGCTGTCGAACGCCCGCCGCGCGCCGGCGATCGCCGCCGCGACCTGGGCGGCCGAGGCGCCGGCGATCTCGGCCACCACCGCCTCGGTGCCCGGATTGACGACGACGAAGCGCTCGCCGGCCCCGTCGACCGCCGCGCCGTCGATGAACAGCTGATGTTGTGTGCGGTCCGCCATCGCGCCCCCCTTCTGCTGCAGCTCGGCCCTGGCCGGCGCGCATGTGTTGTGGCGAAAAAAGCTATCGACCGGCCGCCACGACGGCAATCGATTTTCTTTATTTCGAACATGAGTTCGCTATCATGCGCGACATCGTGACCCGACGGAGCCGCTCGCCATGACCGAACAGTCGAAGGTAACCACCGTTCCAGGAACGGACGTCAGCCTGCTCGGCGCGGAGCACGTGCGGGTCTACCAGGAGACCAACGGCGAGACCGGTTACCTCTGGAACGGCGTCCCGACGCTGCTGCTGACCTCCAAGGGCCGCAAGTCCGGCGAGCCACGGATCATCCCGATCATCTACACGCCGGTCGGGGACAAGTACGTGATCATCGCCTCCAAGGGCGGCTCGCCGACCCACCCGAAATGGTACCTGAACGTCGAGGCCGATCCGCACGTCCAGGTGCAGGTGAAGGCCGACAAGTTCGACGCCATCGCCCGCACCGCCCAGTCGCCCGAGCGCGAGCAACTGTGGGCCGAATGCGTGAAGGCCTGGCCGAACTACGACATCTACCAGTCGCGGACCGAGCGGCAGATCCCGGTCGTGGTGATCGAGCGCAGCCGCTAGCGGCGCCTCACGCGCGAGGGTGCGGCGACCCGGCGCCCGGGGTCCCGGGCGAGCGGGAGCTGAGGATCGCCGTGGCGAGCGCCTCGAAGCTGATCGGGCCGTCATGGCGCACCCCGCCGACGAAGAAGCAGGGCGTGCCTTCGACGCCGCTATCGACGCCGCTCTGGTAGTCCTGGCGCACTTTCGGCGCGCAGGTTTCCCCGGCCAGCGCCTCGCGCAGCCCGTCCTGCGGCAGCCCCAGGTCCGCGGCGATGGCGAAGATCACCGCCAGGCTGAGCTGCGGTTGATTGGCGAACAGGCCGGCGTGCATCTCCCAGAACATCCGCCGGCCGCCGGCGAACTCCGCCGCCTGGGCGGCGAACTCGGCCATCGGGTGGACCTCCGTCAGCGGGAAGTGGCGGAACACCAGCTGGAGGTCGCCCTCGAAGCTGGCGAGCAGGGCGTCCACGACGGGCTCGGCCTGGGCGCAGTAGGGGCACTGGTAGTCGCCGTACTCGACCAGCACGATCGGGGCGTCGGGATCGCCGCGCCGGTGATCATAGGGCGCGGGAGGCGTCTTGAGCATGGCCATGGATGAGCTCCTGACTTGCGGTCTCCGTCACGCCGGGGTTAACGGCGCACGGCGACGGGTGGCTCCAGGCGACACCAGGGGCCGCCACAACATTGCCGTGCGCAGAATGGAGAAGGGCCACGGTTCAGCCGCCGGGGCTCGGCGGCTGCGCAACGGATCGACGAACTCGGGGGTGAGCAGCTTGACGATCTTCCAGCGCCTGCTGCTGGTGGTGGCCTGGGTGACGCTGACCGCGGCGGCGCCGGCGCCGGCTCCAAGCCCGGACGTCGCGCAAGTCCCTGCGCCGGCCGACGCGCCACGCTTCGGCAAGATGGACGCCCGGCTCGACAAGCACGAGGAGGCGCTGCGCGCCATCCGTCGGGCCGCGCGGAACAAGTCGGCCGACGATGCGGCGCTGCGGGCCCAGGCGGCGGCGATCGAACCGATCCAGGCCGACCTGGCCGACGCGCTGTCGACGCTCACCCCGCGGCTGCAAAACACCCGCGAACGGCTGGACGAGCTCGGCCCCGCGCCGGCGGCGGGCCAGCCGCCGGAAGCGCCGGACGTCGCCGAGGCCCGCGCCCGGCTGCTCAAGCAACAGTCGAGCCTGGAGGGCAATTCCAAACGGGCGCGGCTGCTCGCCGTGGAGGCGGGCCAGCTCAGCGAGCAGCTGAACCAGCGGCTGCGGCGGAACTTCTCCGAACGGCTCTGGGAGCATAGCCGCTCGGTGTTCGACCCGACGCTCTGGGGCGACTTCGCCGCCAAGCTGCCGGACGACCTTCGCCGCGCCAGCGACGCGGTGATCGGCCAGACGCCGCAGCCCGCGGCGGCGACCGCCCCCGGCGCGACCCAGCTCTGGTCGGCGGTGCTGGCGGCGCTCGGCCTGTTCCTGCTGGTTCCGGCGCGGATCATTCTCGGCCGGCTGGGCCGGCGCTGGTCGGTCGCCTACGTCCCCAGTTCCGGCCTGCGGAAATCGGCCTTGGCGCTCTGGCAGACTCTCGTCGGCGCGCTGACCCCGTTGTTCGCCGGCCTGCTGCTCTATTCGGCGCTGACCAGCGTCGTCCGCCTGACGCCGGCCATCGACGGCCTGGCGCGGGCGCTGATCGCCGCGGTGTTCTACGCCGCGACCATCGACGCGCTCGGCCGCAGCCTGCTGGCCCCGGGCCGCCCGAGCTGGCGGCTGGCGCCGGTGTCGGACGCCTTCGCCGCACGGGTCGCGGCCCTTCCGGCGATCATCGGCGTGGCGGTCGGCCTAGCGATGTTCATGGCCCGCGCCAGCGTCCTGCTCGATGTCAGCCTGCCGGCCAGCGAGGCCAGTCGCTGCCTGGGCGTGCTGCTGCAGATCCTGGCGGTCGGGTCCGCGCTGGCCTTGGCGCGCAGCGGCGCGGCCAAGCAGGACGAGGCGGACGACGAGGGCCCCTCGCGCCTGCCCTGGGTGCTGGCCGCAGTTATCGCCTGGCTGGCCCTGTGCGCCGCCCTGATCGCGGTCGTGACCGGCTACGTCGCCCTGGCCAGCTTCATCATGGGCGAACTGGTTTGGATCGCCACGGTGCTGGCCTGCCTGGTCCTGCTGATGCGCTTCGTCGACGACCTGTGCGACGCGCTGTTCGCCTCGCGCACCGGCCTCGGCCGCGTGATCGCCGCCGCCACCGGCCTGTCCGACCACGCGCTGGAGCAGATCGGCGTGCTGCTCTCGGGCGTGCTGCGGCTGGGCCTGATGGTGTTCGGCTGGATGGCGATCGTCGCGCCGTTCGGGGCCAGCGCCCAGGAGGTGTTCACCCGGGCGACCTCCACCGAGATGGCGTTCAAGCTCGGCCAGCTGTCGATCTCGCCCGGCCTGATCTTCGGCGGCGTGGTGGTCTTCGCGGCGGGGATGGTGATCACCCGGATCGTCCGCAGCTGGATGGAGACCACCTATCTCCCCAAGACCCGCATCGACGTCGGCCTGCAGACCTCGATCACCGCCGCCCTCACCTACCTGGGCGCGCTGATCGCGCTGCTCACCACCTGCGCCTACCTCGGCCTGAGCCTCAGCAAGATCGCCCTGTTCGCCAGCGCGCTCTCAGTCGGCATCGGCTTCGGGCTGCAGGCGGTGATCGGTAATTTCGTCTCCGGCCTGATCCTGCTGGCCGAACGCCCGCTGAAGGTCGGCGACCGGATCGCCATCGGCGACCAGGAAGGCGATGTGCGGAAGATCAACATCCGCGCCACCGAGATCGAGATGGGCGACCGCTCCAAACTGATCGTCCCGAACTCCGACCTGATCTCGAAGGTCGTGCGCAACGTCACCCATGGCGGCGCGCTGGGCCAGGTGAAGTTCGTCCTGCGGGTGGCCAACGACGCTGACGCCGCGGAGGTGCGCAAGCTGATCCTCGACCAGATCGCCGCCAATCCCGGCGTGCTGCGCGACCCGCCGCCGAGCGTCTATCTCACCAACGTCTCCGACGGGGCGCTCGACTTCACCGTCGTGGCGGCGATCTCCTCGGCCCGGCAGGCGACGGGGATCAAGAGCGACCTGCTGTTCGCCCTGGTCGCCCAGCTGAAGGCCCGCGGCGTCAAGCTGGCGGCCTAGATCCACCGGCGACGACGACCGGCTCGCCGGTCCACTCCCAGTGCCACGGCTCGTAAGGGTAAGGCACGAAGCCGAAGCGCCCGGCGTTGCCGACCAGCCATTGATAGGCCGGCGTGGTGGCCTGATAGGTGCGGTTCGCGTCGGCGCTCGAGGTCGAATCGAACCCGGGCGGCGACCCGAGATAGAGGTCGATCGCCAGCCCGGTCTGGTGCGCCGAGCAGCGGGCGCGGGCCGGGCCGCCGCAGTCGCCCTTCGCCAGGCACCGTGCGGCGTTGAGCTCGGGGCTGCGGTAGCCGGAGATCAGCGCCAGCAGCGTCGGGTCGGCGCGCACCGCCGGCGCCTCGCGGCGCGCGGCTTCGCGCAAGCGGCGATAGGCCGCCAGCGCGCCCGGCCGCAGCTGCACCGGCTTGCCCGAATAGCCGTCATCCGTGGCGGCCTGCAGCAGCGCGGCCTCCGGGGCCCCGGGCGGGCAGCTGCCGTCGCGCGTCTCGACCACGAACGGGCGCCGCAGCATCCAGATCACCCGCATCGCCTCGACGGTGGTCGCCTCGACCTCGCCGGTGGCGGCGAGGCCATGGCGCTGCTGCCAATCGGCCAGGGCGGCGGCGAAGCCGGCGGTCGCCGGGCCGCAGCCGGTGCGGATCTCCTGGGCGATGGTCGGCGCGTAGGCGTCCCAGCCGGTCTCGAAGACGCCGAACGGCGCCCAGGACATCGTCGCGAAGCTCTGCGCATTGCGGTGGGCGGCGTGCTCATAGCCCGGCCGCGTGACGCAGGGCTCCCGCCGCCCTGCGGAGCTGAGCGCCGCGGGCGGACGCTGGCCAGGGCCGGCGCGCCAGATCTCGCGCGTCGCCAGCAGCAAGACGACGACGATCCCGGCGACCAGCAGCAGCCATTTCATCGGAGCTTCGCTCAAGCTTTCATACCGCCGCTAACGGCGGGCCGCGGCAAAGGCTCCGCACGCGGCCGCGACGCGGGTTTGTCAGCATGGCCAGGCGCACAAGCGCCGCCTAACCTGGGCCGGTCGCAGCTGCAGGAGGTGGCCATGGCGGTAGGACCGGCCGAAAGCGCAGGCGTGGTCGTCGCCGGCGGCGAGCTCGACCCCGCGATCACGGCGATGGACGTCTATCTGACCCGCCCGACGAGCGCCGAAGCGCCGGCCACCCCCGCCGGCCAGGCGGCCAAGGCGTACGTCGAGCTGGTCAACGCCGGCCGCTTCGCCGAGCTGCCCGACCTGTTCGACGCGGCGGCGGTGATCCTCGACCCGGCCGGCCGGAGCTTGCGCGGCCGCGACGAGATCCGCGGGTTCTACGAAGGCCCGATCCGCGAGATGCGGCCGAGCCTGGTGGCGGTGGCCTACGTCGGCGACGCGGTCGACTGCATGGTCGCGCTGGCGACCCTCAAGCCGGTGAACGGACAGCCGCGCTGGGTGCTGGTCTCGGTCGACCACTTCACCCTAAGCGCGACGGGCAAGGTCGCCCGCATGGTGGCGTTCGCGCGAGCGCCGCGAGCCGCCCCGGAACCCGTTCCGCCAGGGCGATAGCCGGCCACCGAAAGCGCGCTCCGGCGCCTTTCCGCTTTCGCCGCGGCGCGCGACAGGGAACACTCCGCCCCAAGAGCCAGGGGGACACCCGGCCGAGCTACGGCAAAGGGAGGGCCCATGGGCCGCGTCTATTACGGGTGGTGCATCGTCGCGATCGCGGTGCTCGCCAACATGCTGGTGGTCGGCTCGACCTACAGCGCCTTCGGCCTGTTCGTGCTGCCGGTGTCGGCGGAGTACCAGCTGTCGCGCGCGAACATGAACACCGCGCTGATCCTGCTGAACCTGGCCGCCGCCGTCGTCGCCCCGCTGCTCGGCCGGCTGCTCGACCGCTTTCCCGCCAAGCGGATCATGATGGTCTGCGCCGTGCTGCTCGCGCTGAGCTTCACCGTCCTGGGGTTGTCGCGGTCGTTGTGGCTGAGCGCCGCCTTCATGACCTTGCCGCTCGCCGCCGGCATCAACGGCGCCGCGGGCCTGACGATGAACGTGCTGGTGGCGCGCTGGTTCGTGGCGCAGCGCGGGCGCGCGATGGCCCTGTCGGTGCTGGGCCTGTCGCTGGGCTCGGTGGTGGTGACGCCGCTGGTCGGCTTCCTGATTGAGACCCAGGGCTGGCGCACGGCATTGCTGATGATGGGCGCGGCGCATGGGCTGCTGCTGATGCTGCTGGCCACCTTCGTCCGTGAGCGGCCGGGGCCGGGCGAGGTCGAAAGCGGCGGCGCCCCGCGGCCGACGACGTCCGCGGCCGCCGCGCAAGCGCCTGCGGCGGCGCCGGCCCGCCCGCTGGCGGTCGGGGCGATCCTGCGCATGCCGCAGTTCTGGTCGATCGCGCTCAGCGCCGCGATGGCGATGGGGATGGCCCAGGCGCTGACGGTCAGCGTGGTCCCCCTGGCCCTCGACGAGGGCTTGACCATGCTGCAGGCGACCAGCCTCGTCTCGATGATCGGCGTCTCGGCCCTGGTCAGCAAACTGCTGCTGGCGGTCGTCGCCGACAAGCTCGACCGGGTGGTCCTGCTGAGCGGCCTGTTCGGCCTCGGCACGGTGCTGAACGCCGCGCTGCTGGCGAGCGAAGGCTACGCCACCCTGGTCGCCACCTCGCTGCTCATGGGCGTCACCATCGGCACCCTCGCGCCGCTGGTCTACACCCTGCTGGCCGACCGCTTCGGCGCGACCTCGTTCGGCACGGTGCGTGGCCTGAGCGCGCCGATCAGCTCGTTGATGGGCGCGGCCTGCGTGCGGTTCGCCGGCGAGGTGTTCGACCGCACCGGCGGCTACGACCTGATGTTCGGCAGCTTCATCGCCGCCCAGGTGCTCGCCGCCCTGCTGATGCTGTCGACCCGCTTCCTCAAGCCGGCGGCCACGACGATGAGCCCGGCGGCCACAAGCGCCTAGCTCCCAGGGAACGACCGGCGGGACAATCAATCCGGTCAGGTCGGGCAACCCAGACGGGCGCCGCCACGTTCAGCTCGATGGGACGTGAACGATGCCGTGGAAGCAGTGCAGAATTGCAGTCGAGGCTAGCTACGAGCAGCTTCACGAAGGTGTTGGCCTGCTGGCGCTCGCCAACAAGGACGCGCAGGACATCGCGCTGTTCAGCCGGACGACGCCGGATCACCGACACCGGGTGCTGTTGCTCTCGCCGAGGGCCGCGGAACTGGCTGGCGACGCCCTGTGTGATCGCTGGACCGAGTGCGACGCGCCGGAGCTGTTCGAGTGGGATCCGGTGTTCGGCGGCGCCGACGCCTGCCAACGGTTCGGCTTGTGCCGGCCGAGCTTCACGCGCGGCCCCACGACGCCCCCGGTGATCTTCGGTTCGGAGCCGCCGCCGTGCCCGGGGCCTTCGACCTATCCCGGACCGACCGGACCTACTCGGCATCGTGGAAGATCACGCCGAGCGTGAGGCGCCGGCCGGCGCGCAGGCGGCTGACGCCGTGGCGCAGCGTCACCCGGTAGACGCCGCGCGCGCCGGTCACCGGCCGATGGCGCACCGGGAACACCACCGCGTCCCCCTGGCGTAACGGGCAGACCTCGACCCGGCTCTGCATGCGCGGGCGCTGCTCGGTGAGGACGAACTCGCCGCCGTCGAAATCGCGACCCGGCTCCGACAGCAGGATCGCCGCCTGCAGCGGGAAGACGTGCGCCCCGTAGAGGTCCTGGTGCAGGCAGTTGTAGTCGCCGGGGCCATAGCGCAGCAGCAGCGGCGTCGCTCGGGTCTGGCCCGCCGCATGGCAGCGGGCGAGGAACTCGGGGTGCTCCGCCGGGAAGCGGCCGGGCTCGCCCAGGGCCGCGTTCCAGCGGTTGGCGATCTCGGCCAGTGGCGGATAGAGCGCCGCGCGCAGACCGGCGACCGGCTCCGGCAAGGGATAGGACAGGTAGCGGTATTCGCCGCGGCCGAAGCCGTGCCGGCCCATGACCACCGTCGAGCGGAATCGCGCCGGCTCGTCGTACCAGCCGGCGATGGTCTCGCAGGTGCGGGCGTCGAGCAGCCCCGGCAGCAGGGCGCAGCCATGAGCTTCGAGCTCGCGGGCGATGTCGGCGGTGATCATGCCCGTTAGATGCGGCCGCCACGCGCCGGCGCCAATGGTCGGCGCGAATGCGGCGTCCGAAGTCCGCGAACGGCTTAGAGCCGGACGATCTTGCCGGGGTTCATCAGGTCCGCCGGATCGAAGGCCCGCTTCAGCGTGCGCATCAGCTCCAGCGCCTCGCCGAGCTCCTGCTCGAGGCAGTCCATCTTGCCGACGCCGATGCCGTGCTCGCCGGTGCAGGTGCCGTCCATCGCCAGCGCCCGCGCGACCAGCGCCGCGTTGAGCCGCTCGGCCTCGACGCGCTCCTCGGGCTTGTCCGGATCCAGCACGAAGATGACGTGGAAGTTGCCGTCGCCGACGTGACCGACGATCGTCGCCGGGATCGAGGCGGTCTCCAGGTCGGCCTTGGTGGCGGAGATGCACTCGGCCAGCCGGCTGATCGGCACGCAGACGTCGGTCGGCCAGCCGACCGCGCCGGGCCTCAAGGCCACCGCGGCGTAATAGGCCTCGTGCCGCGCCTTCCACAGCCGCGAGCGCTGCTCTGGCGTGGTCGCCCACTGGAAGTCCCCGCCGCCGTTCTCGGCGGCGATCGCCGCGACCGTCTCGACCTGCTCCTGGACGTAGCGCTCGCTGCCGTGGAACTCGAAGAACAGGGTGGTGAGCTCGGGATAGTCGAGCTTCGACCAGCGGTTCACCGCCCGCATCTGCACGTCGTCGAGGATCTCCACCCGGGCGATCGGCACGCCGTACTGGATGGTCTGGACCACGGTGTCGACCGCGCCGCGCAGGGTCGCGAAGCCGCACACCGCCGCCGAGATCGCCTCCGGAATCGGATGCAGCCGCAGCGTCACCTCGGTGATCACGCCCAAGGTGCCCTCGGCGCCGACGAACAGCCGCGTCAGGTCGTAGCCGGCGGCGGACTTTCGCGCGCGGCGGGCGGTGCGGATGTCGCGGCCGTCCGGCGTCACCACGCGCAGCGACAGCACCGCGTCCTTCATCGTGCCGTAGCGCACCGCATTGGTGCCCGACGCCCGGGTCGAGGCCATGCCGCCAATGGTGGCGTCCGCGCCGGGATCGATCGGGAAGAACAGCCCCTGGTCGCGCAGGTGCTCGTTGAGCTGCTGGCGGCGGACCCCGGCCTCGACCGTGCAGTCGAAGTCCTCGGCGTGGACCGCGACGATCCGGTTCATCTCCGACAGGTCGAGCGAGATCCCGCCGCGCAGCGGGGTGGTGTTGCCTTCCAACGAGGTGCCGGCGCCGAACGGGACGATCGGAACCTGGTGCTCGGCGCACAGCCGCACCACGGCGACCACCTCCTCGGTGCTGTGCGCGAGGACCACGCCGTCGGGCAGGCGCGCGGCGTGGTGCGACTCGCTGCGGCCGTGCTGCAGCAGGATCTGCGGATTGGTGGTGAAACGGCCGCCGAAGCGCTCGCCCAGGGCGCCAGCCAGGGCGGCGGGAAGCGGGACACGATCGGCGGGGGACATGGAGGAACTCCCGGACTGGCCATTCGGCGGTTGGCCAGCCGTTGATTTAGCAGCTCGCGGTGCCGGCGCCCAAGTCGGCGCGGCCCGCGCCGATTTCGTGTCCGGTTCGCGGAAGTGCGGCCCGACTGGCGAAATCGCTGCATTTGGCGCCGCGCCCGCGCCGGGCGATGCTCGGCGCCAACGAAGCGAACAGGGAGGTCCGTCCGTGGCCATCGACCTTACCGGCGGCATCAACCCCGAGCGCGAGTACGTCTTCGCCGAATGCCCCGAGACCCCGGGGATCCGCGACGCGGTCAACGTCTGGCTGGAAGCCGCCGACGGCGCGTTCGGCATGCGCATCGGCGTCGAAGCCGTGTCGCCGGACTGGGACCAGCACCAGATCTGGCTGGACCTCGCCTTCGCCGACGGGCGGGTGCTGAGCGTGCGCGACTATTTCCCGGTCCGCCCGGCGATCGGTCCCGAGGGCCGGCCGACCATCCTCGGCGCCGGGCCGCTGCAGTTCCGCTGCGTCGAGCCGTTCCGCCGCTGGACCGTGGCGTTCGCCGGCCAGGCGCGGGAGACCACGACGACGGACCTGATGAAGGGCTCGCTGCCGGCGGAGCTGCCGATGACCGACCTCGAATTCACCCTCGAGATGACCATGGCCGCGCCGCCGTGGGCGCCCGGCTCGCTGCTGGCCGAGGCTGGCGACGCCCTGAAGGGCGAGCAGGGCGAGTTCATGAGCCCGCGCTACGAGCAGTTGTTCCGCGCCACCGGCGCGATGCGGGTCGGCGAGGCGCGCCTCGACGTCGCCGCCAACGGCCTGCGCATCCGCCGCCAGGGACCGCGCAAGTTCGAAGGCTTCTGGGGCCATTGCTGGCAGTCGGCGCTGTTCCCCAGCGGCAAGGCGTTCGGCTGCAACAACTACCCGCCGCGCGACGACGGGCAGCCGAGCTACAACGAGGGCTACGTCTTCGGCGGCGACGGCGCGCTGAAGCCCGCCCGGGTCGTCCAGGCGCCGTGGCTGACCAAGCTGGCCCCGCGCGACGACGACGCGACCCTGGTGCTGGAGACCGCCGACGGCGAGACCATCACCATCGAAGGCCAGACCTTCGCCAATACCCGCTCGCTGTCGGACAAGATCCTCCCGGCAAGCTTCCCGATCGTGCAGCAGGCCCACGCCCGTTACCGCTGGGACGGCGAGGAGACCTTCGGCATGCTCGAACGCTCGACCCTGCCGGAGAAGATGACCGGCTAGGGGCGGCGCGCGCGGGGGATCGCATTCTGCGCTCGCGACGCTCAGCGACTTGGCGCCTCCGCCATGATGGCCGCCATGGCCTCATGCGACGGGGCCCTGTCGCGGCGGAAGGCGCCGCTTTCGAGGATTGAATGCAGGGCCGCGTGAGCGCGGCTGACCCGGCTTTTCACCGTCCCGACGGCCGTCGCCGCGATCTCGGCGGGATCGGGAAGCGTGAATTAGCGCAAGAAGCTTGCTTCTCCGCTCACGATCACCTGACAAGCGTGGCCGGAATCCTGGGCGCATCTGGCTCGTTTATGAGCGGAAGCCTTGACCTCGTTCTTGTCTGCGGCGTGGTCAAAATATTCGCCCTGATGCTCTACCGCCCACAGATCACGGTCTCTTGTTACGGTAAAGATAACTCTCGCCGGATTGCTTCTCATGGGCTTCCTTATCATGAATGACGCGGCGGTCATGATAAATTTACTTAAGGACAATCGCGAATCGCAAATCAGACGCGAGCATTTCCCGCCCATAGACAAGTTTCGGTAGAGACTTCCTCCAGCAAACTCCAAGTGGAGGGTGCACTCCAATCACGCCGCGCAGGAGCGTCGCTGCCTGCAGACGCTACGTCGCTGTCGGCGATTTTAGGTGCAAGATCGGGCGAGACACCGTTTTCGCGGGCGAAACCGCGAGACGATGGGTGGGCGCGCCGGCCGTAGGCCGCGTGCGACGGCGAGTGATGGTCGTGAAGGACATTGTTGCTCCGAGGTGTAGGGGCGCCGGATGGCGCGTTCAGGCGAGCGGAGATGGCCACGGGCGAGAAGGCGGCCGCGCAGATTGCTGCGAGGTGGCCGCTGAGGGTTCGCGGCGCGCGCAGTCAAGTTTTCGCGCCCAGTTCAGGGCGAAAAACCAAATTTTCAAAGAAAATTATCGGTTGGCTCAGGCTCGATCTGAGGAAAAATCGCAGAGAGAAGCTCGGCCAAAATCGATATTAGATGTCGCTTTATTCCACGAATTTACGACGAGCGCTAGAGAAAAACTTCAGACCCAAGCTTATGGGCTTGTTTGGGCTCGTATGTTCAGCTGGCGTCGGCTAGGCAATCCGCCGGTTACGCAGCGCACGGGCTGCAGGTATTTGCTCGCCGGTCGCCCTCTACGTTTGATCCGCTTGCTCGTCAGTGGTGAGATGCTGGTTAAGCACGGAAGATGGGCGACATTCGCTGACCGGCCCGTTTCCGTCTCTATAGACCTCTTCGTCGCCCTCTTGATCGGCGGTGTGCGGCGGCCCGCCTCCACTTAAATGGCGTGAAGTACTCCGATCGTTTCTTTCGCTCACTCGATCGACGCTCGGTGACAGGTGCAGGCCCCCAACCGCCCCCGTCGACGCCTGCGACCGGCCGGTGTAAGCCCAAGGCTCGACTGCGGCGCCGGAGTGCGACATGGGGGCTCCCAAGAAGCTGGGAACGGAAGGGTCGGCGACCCGCGCGGCGATGATCGACGCGGCGGAGCAGCTGATCGTCGAAGAAGGCTATGCGGCCATCACCGCGCGCCGTCTGGCTGACAAGGCCGGGGTGAAGTTCCAGCTCATCTACTATTACTTCAATTCGCTGGACGACCTGTTCCTCGAGGTCTTCGAGCGCGGCGCCGAACGGCAGCTCGAACAGATGAACGCCGCCCTGGAGTCGGACGCGCCGCTGCGGGCGCTGTGGCGCTACAGCATCGATTCCACCGACACCCGCTTCATCCTCGAGTTCATGGTGATGGCCAACCATCACGAGGTGATCCGCAAGGCGATCGGCGACTTCGCCGAGCGCCTGCGCCAGGTACAGGTCGAGGCCATCGCCCGCCATCTGCAGGCCCGCGGGGTCGAGCCGCAGATCCCGCCGGTGGTGATCTCGCTGCTGGTCTCCAGCCTCTCGCGCTCGCTGATGCTGGAGACCGCGCTCGGCGTCACCTCCGGCCACGAGGAGCTGGAGACGCTGGTCGACTCCTTCCTGCGGGTTCTCGACACCGGGTCGACCTAAGCGCCCCCCCCCCCCCCCGCAACGGGCTTGCGCAGATTTTGACAATCGTTCAGTAGGCGGCGTCGCGCGGAGCCTCTACAAGCGGCGTGAGGCCCCATGCGTCAGCCGCGGAAGCGGCGCTGCGTGGGCGCGCCGCCGCCGCCGAGGGCGCACGGCGGCGACAAGACCGAAGAGAACGACGGGAGGGACTTTGGTGATCGGGACGTTCTGGAAAAGGGCCGCGTGGATCTGCGCGCCGGCGCTGGCGGCGACCCTGGTGCTGGCCGGCTGCCAAGGCGCGGGCGGCAAGGGCGGCGACGACTGGCCGAACTTCGGCCGTGACGGCGCTGAGCAGCACTACAGCCCGCTCACGCAGATCAGCCTGAAGACCGTCGATAAGCTGAAGCTCGCCTGGCACTACGACCTGGAGCCGGGCTTCACCGTGTCGGCCCCGGTCGAGGCCGACGGCAAGCTGTTCGTCACCTCCGGCCATTCGATGATCCGCGCCTTCGAGGCGGACACCGGCAAGCTGCTCTGGGAGTTCGACGCCAAGACCCGCGAGATCGCCCAGTCCAGCCTGCACATGAGCTGGGGCAACAAGGGCCTGGCCTACTGGAACGGCCGGGTGATCATCGCCACCACCGACGGCCGGGTGATCGGCATCGACGCCAACACCGGCAAGCAGGTCTGGGAGCAGCGGCAGTTCGAGCTGAACGAGATCCGCAACAGCAACGGCGCGCCGCGGGTATTCGACGGCAAGGTGATCATCGGCCACGGCGGCGCCGACATCAGCCCGATCCGCGGCTACGTCACCGCCTATGACGCGATGACCGGCAAACAGCTGTGGCGCTTCTACACGGTGCCCGGCGACCCTTCGAAGCCGGCGGCGAACAAGGCCGAAGAGGTGATGCGCCCGACCTGGAAGGGCGACTGGTTCGGCAAGGGCGGCGGCGGCACCGCCTGGAACGCCTTCAGCTACGATCCGGAGCTCAACCTGATCTACCTCGGGGTCGGCAACGGCTTCCCGTACAACCAGCAGCTCCGCAGCCCGGGCGGCGGCGACAACCTGTTCCTCGCCTCGATCGTCGCGGTCAACGCCGACACCGGCGACTACGTCTGGCACTATCAGGTCTGCCCGGCCGAGCAGTGGGACTGCACGGCGGTGATGGACATGACGCTCGCCGACATCAAGATCGACGGCAAGCCGCGCAAGGTGCTGATCCACGCGCCGAAGAACGGCTTCCTCTACGTCCTGGACCGCAGGACCGGCCAGTTCATCTCCGCCGAGAAGTTCGCCAAGGTCACCTGGGCCGAGCGGATCGACCAGAAGACCGGCCGCCCGGTGGAGAACCCCGGCATCCGCTACCAGGGCAAGGGCATGTTCGAGCTGTGGCCCGGGCCGCAGGGCGCGCACAGCTGGCTGCCGCAGGCGTTCAGCCCGAAGACCGGCCTGGTCTACATCCCGGTGATGGAGATGGGCGCGATGATCGGCCCGCTGCCGCCCGGCGCGACCGGCTTCTCCGCCGGCATGGGCGTGACCCTGATCGGCGACGCCGACTTGCCCGGCAGCCGCAAGAGCTTCCTGAAGGCGATCGACCCGGCGACCCAGAAGCAGGCGTGGAGCGCCGAGCTGCCCGGCGCCTGGCCGGGCGGGGTGCTGGCGACCGCCGGCGACCTGGTCTTCCAGGGCCAGATCGACGGCCAGTTCGTCGCCCGCGACGCCGAGACCGGCAAGGTGGTCTGGTCGTTCAAAACCGACTCCCCGGTCGTCGCCCCGCCGATCTCCTACCGGGTGAAGGGCAAGCAGTACGTCACCGTGCTGACCGGCTCCGGCTCGCAGGGCGGCGGCATTCTGGCGACCGGCAACGCCGCCTATCGCACCGACTACCGCCTGCCGCGGCGGGTGCTGACCTTCGCCATCGACGGCAAGGACAGCCTGCCAAAGTTCGACATGCCGCCGCTGGAGCCGCCGGCCGACCCGGGCTTCAAGCCGGAGCCCGCGAAGGCGATGGCCGGGGCGATGGCCTTCGGGACCAACGCCTGCCTGGTCTGCCACGGGATGAACGCGATCGGCGGCGGCGCGGCCCCCGACCTGCGCTTCTCGCCGGTCATCCTCGATCCGGAAGCGTTCCGGGCGATCGTGAAGGACGGCGCGCTGAAGCCCGCGGGCATGCCGCCGTCGCCGCAGCTCAGCGACGCGCAGGTGGAAAGCATCCGCTACTACCTGCGGGTCCGCGCCCAGCAGGTTCCGGCGGAGCTGGCGGCGCTGAAGGCTGGAACCCCGGCCGCCAGCCCGCCGAAAAGCGCGCCGCTCCCCGGCGGCATGTAGCGCCAAGCCATGCCGGCCGCGTCGCTTTTGCGACGCGGCCGGTCCTGGATTAAGGCGCTGTAATATTACGCAAGCTTAATCGAATTACTCAGCCTTAATTTGAACGGCGTTCCGCGAGCGAATATTCTCCAATCAACGGCGACGACCTGACGAATAACTTGTCATCGTCCGCCCGAAAGACCGATTGGAGAACATCATGGCGTTCAATCAACTGCTCGACCGGATCGCGATGACCATGTTCACGGCGCTGGCCATGGTGCCCGTCCTGACCATCGCCGGCGGCTTCTAAGGCGACCTCCCTCACCCAGGATGGACGCGCTCGTGGATGCGCCGGCGCCGCCCGCCGCCGGCGCGGCGCCGTCCCTGCCCCGCAGCTCGCCCCCCTCTTATCAGTCGCCGCGTTCGTTCGGCTCCGCCACCAGCCGGCCGATGACGCCGCCCTTCTCCAGCCGTTCGAGTCCGCGCGGGATTTCGTCGAAGGCGATCGTCTCGGCCTTGATGACCAGCTCGCCCTTGTCCATGTGGCGCAGCACGGCGGCGGTGTCGCCCGGCCGGCCGCCCCGCGAGCCGCGCAGGGTGACGAACTTGCCGACCAGTTCAGCGGTGGAGATCGCCGCTTTCGGTCACCCCGAGCCCGACCTGAACCACCAGGCCGCCCATCCGCACCGCGCTGATCGCCCCGGCCGTGGTCGTCCCGAAGCCGGCGAAATCGACGATCAGATCGGATTGTAAGGCGCCAGCGCCCGGACATCGTCGACCACCTCGATGACGCCTAGCGCCTTGGCCGTCTCCCAGGCCTCCCGTCGCGACTCGGCCGCATAGACCTGGCCGCCGTTGAGCATGGCGATCCGCGCGCCGGTCATCCCCAGTCCGCCCAGGCCGACGATGCCGACGCGTTGGCCAGGACGCAGCTCGCCGGCGCCCATCACCGCGCCGTAGGAGGTCTGCCCGGGCGTCGGTCGCCGCCGCGCCCTGCACGAAGCTCACCGCCTCCGGCCAGCGGGATCAGCCCGGCGGCCAGCAGCAGGCAGTGGGTGGCGTAGCCGCCGTCCGCCGACCAGCCGGGCGAGAACTCCTCCGTGCCGGCGGCGACGACCCGGTCGCCGAGCTTCAGGCCGGCGACGTCCGGTCCGATGGCGGCGACGACGCCGGCCACCTCGTGGCCGAGGATGATCGGCGGCGCCTTCGGCAACATGCCGGTGATGGTTCCGTCGAGGAACCCGACGTCGCTGTGGCAAAGCCCGGCGGCGCGGACCTCCAGCACCACCTGCCCCGGCCCCGGCCGCGGCGTCTCGCGCTCGATGAACTGCAGCGGCTAGTGCGCGCCGGTGAACAACCACGCCTTCATGAAATCTCGACCTCCCTGGCGCGCCGTCTGTTGCGGCGAGGTATTCGCGGGGAATTCGGCGCATGGGCGCGGCGCGACGTCAACGGCGCCGGGCGGACGACAGGTGTTTTATCTTCAGTACAACAGATGTTGCATCCGCAACGTGGCCAAGGTTTCGCCGCCACGGCGCGTTGATTTCTCTATTCGGGCGTGTCTAGCTGACGCCTCGCCCTGGACAATGCGTCCCTCGAGGGACGTTTGCTTTCGGCGCTGTGGAGGAGCTCAGCCCGCGATGTGCCGAGCCTGCTGGGAGTTGGCCCGCCGCCGGGCCCCTGCGTTCGCGGCGCCGGACGCGGCGGACGGCGAGGCCGCGGCCAACGCCGCGGCGCCCGAGGCCCGCGCGGGCTTCTTCGCCGAGCCGGCGGACGCCCCGCCCGGCCAGCCCGCCCCCGCGGCTAGGCCTCGACCGGACCCTTCGGCTTCGTAGCCAGCCGCAGCGGCTTGATCGGCCGGCTGGTGACCTTCGCGAAGTCGGTCTCGAAAGTCGGCCGGACGGTGCCGCAGATCCGATCCCAGATGGTGGTGTAGCCGCCGTAGTTGCCCTTGAAATAGCGGTGATGCTGGTCGTGGAAGGTGGCGGTGATGAACCACTTGGTGGCCCAGCTGCGGTTCCACCACTTCGGGAAGAACTCGAATCCGGAATGGACGTAGAGGCCCATGATGATGTTGAACGGCGCGATCAGCAGCATCGTCTCGTTGTGCAGCGTCAGCGCCGCCGTGAACAGCGGCACGAACCCGCCGTTGATCAGCGATTCCAGCGGATTGACCGACAAGGTCGTCAGCGGGTTCGGCGAGATCGAGCGGTGATGGATCTTGTGCACCCAGGTGTAGACCGGCTCGATGTGCATCAGGCGGTGCAGCCAGTAGAAATAGGTGTCGAAGGCGAAGAAATAGAGCGCGAACTCCGCGGCGATCACCCACCAGCTGGCCGGCGCGGTGTTGAAGGTGATGAAGCCGTGCTCGCGCAGGAAGGTCGTCGTTCCGCCGATCAGCACCCCGGAGGCGGCGACGTTCACCACCGCGAAGAAGATCTCGTTGCGGAAGATGCGCCAGCGGAAGCCGTTGGGCTGGATCTTCCGGGCGCGCAGGTAGCCGGTGAAGATCCCCGCCGCCAGGCCGCTCACGAGGAAGGCCGCCAGCCACAGGCTGAGCGGGTCGAAGCCGACGATGAAGCTGTGCAGCTTGTCCATTAGCGGAGGCGGATCCTTGCCAGTCCGCGCCGAGGGCGCTTTGAATTTCGAATATATCTAGCTTACCGACCGCCCAGTCGGCAAGCGTGCATCGCGCGCCCGCGTCATTCCGGCGCTGGTGGGGCGGCGCACACGATATGTCAGCGCCCGGCCGTAGCGATGTCTCCCGAAGCGTCCGCCGTCGAGAGGACGAGCGCTTTCGCCATCGGCCATGCCTCCCCGGGCCTTCGACGCGACGAAATTGAACCTTGAGACCGGCGGCGCAACAACAGCCTCCGCAGGCGCAACGAATTACGCCCCAAGTGCAACAACTCTATAAGTTTCCAAATAAAAACAACTGTATTCGGTTCGCCTACATCAAAGAATTCCGCCCACAATAAATGTCTGATTAAGGATCATTGCAGCAGTGTCCGCTCACAATGCAGCGGGGATTAGAATGGAATCGGGCACGGGCGATCGTCTGAGCTTCATGGGCTTCGAGGAGGCGGATCGGCGCGCCTTGATGAGCCTGGCGCCCCTGATCAAGCGCGAGCTGCCGAAGGCGCTCGATCAGTTCTATCGGCGGGTGAAGGAGACCCCGGAAACCAGCCGCTTCTTCTCCAGCCAAGCGCACATCGATGGCGCGGCGTCGCGCCAGCTTCGCCACTGGGACCTGATCTCCGCCGCCGAGTTCTCCCAGTCCTACGTGGACGCCGTCCGCACGGTGGGCCTCATTCATGCGCGGATCGGGCTGGAGCCGCGCTGGTACATCGGCGGCTACGCCCTAGTGCTCGAACAGCTGGTGAACGCCATCCTCGTCGAGCGCCAGCCCAAGCGCGGCTTCGGCAAGACGCCGAGCGATCCGGAGCTGGCTCGCAAGGTCGGCGCGCTCCTGAAGGCCACCCTGCTCGACATGGACTTCGCGATCAGCGTCTACATCGAAGCCGCGGAGGAGGCGCGCAAGGCCTCCGAGGCCGAGGCCACCCGCATGCTGCAGGATGAGGTCGTCAACGTCTTCGGGGCGGCGCTCGCGAAGCTGGCCCAAGGCGACCTGACAGTGCGGATCGCGGACGAAGTTCCCGACGCGTTCGTCCGGCTTCGCGACGATTTCAACGCGGCGACGACCGGGCTCGAGGCCGCCATGGTCGCCGTCGTCGGCAACATCGACGCCATCCGGTCCAGCGCCGACGACATAGCCCGCGCAGCCGGCGACCTTTCCCGCCGGACGGAGCAGCAGGCCGCCGCCCTCGAGGAGACGGCGGCTTCGCTAAGCGAGATCACCGCCGCCGTGGCGAGTTCGGCGAAAGGCGCGACGACCTCCGGCGACCTGGCCAGGACGGTCGACCAGGACGCCGGCACGGGGCGTGAGATCGTTCTGCAGGCGGTCGCGGCGATGGAGCGGATCGAGCAGTCGTCCCGCAAGATCGGCGAGATCATCGACGTCATCGACGAGATCGCCTTCCAGACCAATCTGCTCGCGCTGAACGCCGGCGTGGAAGCGGCGCGCGCCGGAGAGGCCGGCAAAGGCTTCGCGGTGGTCGCCAGCGAAGTGCGCGCGCTCGCCCAACGATCCGCCGAAGCGGCCAAGGAGATCGAGGCGCTGATCAAGGTCAGCACGGATCATGTCGACGGCGGCGTCCTGCTGGTCCGCCAGTCGGGCGAGGCGCTCTCGCGGATCGCCGGCGGGGCGAACCAAATGAATGGGCTGATCACCGAGATCGCCGCCTCGGCGCAGCAGCAGGCCGCCGGCCTTTCCCAGGTGAATTCGGCCGCGGCGCAGATGGACCAGATCACCCAGCAAAACGCCGCCATGGTTGAGGAGGCCGCCGCCGCCGCCCAGTCGCTCAGCCACGAGATCCTGGCCCTGGACGCAGAGGTGGCCCGCTTCCGGACCAAGGCGCCAGGCTCCCAGGCCGGGCTGGCCGTCGCGCGGCCGAACCGCGGGCAGGCCGCGGATGCGGCGCTTCACGGCCAACTCCGCGTCGTGCACCGCAGCTGATCGGGCGGGCTGTCAGGCGCAGTCGACGACGTCCAGCTGCCCGACGGGCGCGGCGGCGCCAGCGGCTGCGTCCAGCGCAGCCAGGAGCATCGGCAGTTCGAGCGGCTTCGGCAGCACATCGTCCATGCCGGCGCACCGATACTCAGCAATCTGATGCGCCATGACGTTGGCGGTCAGCCCGACGATGCGCGTCCGCGGCAACTTCTCCGCCGCCTCGCGACCGCGGATCACGCCGGTGGCGGTGGGTCCGTCCATCACCGGCATCTGCACGTCCATCAAGATCAGGTCCCAGGGTTCGCGCTCCCAGGCCTCCACGGCGGTTCGACCGTCGCCGACGATCGTCGGCCTGACGCCGAACTGCTCCAGGAGGGTACTCAGCACCAGTTGGTTCTGCCGGTTGTCCTCGGCCACCAGGATCCGCAGGCTGCGGTCGGACGGTTGCGCCCGAACCGTCGCGCAGGTCTCGCGGCGACGGCGCGCGACAGGGGCCGCTTCGGTCACCGGCAGACGCACGAGGAAGGTCGAGCCGCGCCCCGGGGCGCTGCGCACCGTGATCGAGCCGCCCATCATGTCCGCCAGGTTGCGGCAGATGGCGAGCCCCAGGCCGGTTCCGCCGAAACGGCGCGTGGTGGTGAGTTCAGCCTGTTCGAACTTGCCGAAGAGGCGCGCCATGGCGGCGGCCTCGATGCCTACGCCGGTGTCGGCGACGACGAAGCAAAGGCCGCCCGACCGAGGGCTGACGCGTAACGCTACGCGCCCACTATCCGTGAATTTCACGGCGTTGGAGACCAGGTTGTGCAGGATCTGCCGGATGCGGAGCGGGTCCCCGCGATAGGTCTTCAGGACCGACGGCTTGAGGTCGACGGTGAACTCCAGCCCCTTGGCGTTGGCGATCGCCAGGAACGTGGCGTGGGCTCCGGCGACGAGCTCCTCGAGATCGAATTCGGCCTCTTCCAACTGCAGCTTGCCGGCTTCGATCTTCGAGAGGTCCAGCAGGTCATTGAGCATGAGGAGCAGGTTGTCGCCCGCCTCGCGGATCACATCGAGCCGCTCCCGCTGCCGCGGCGGCAGATCGTCGTTGGCCATGGCCTGCGCCATTCCGATCACCCCGTTCAGCGGGGTGCGGATTTCGTGCCCCATCGTCGCCAGGAAGGCGCTCTTGGCGGCGCTGGCGGCGCGCGCCTCGGTCGCAGCCGTCTCAAGCGCCTCCTGCGTCTGCCGACGATGCGAGATATCGTGCAGGATGGCGGTGAAGATCTGGCCCTTGCTGGTGGCCAGCTTCGACAGGCCGACCTCCACGGGAAAAACTTCGCCGTTCTTGCGCATGCCGGCGATGTCACCGCGTTCGCTCATGCCGCGGCTTAGGGGCGCTCCGTCGGCAAATCTTTCGACGTGCTCGCGGTGCAAGGCGCGCCTCGCCTGCGGGATCAGCGTTTCGATCGACCTCCCGATGATCTCGTCCGCCTGGTAGCCGAACATCGCCTCCGCGCCCGGGCTGAAGACGATGATCTGCATTCCCGCGTCACAAACCACGATCCCGTCCGTGGCGATGTTCAGGATCGCGGCCAGCACGTCCTGGGTCCTTTCCGTGAGCCCCGCCTTGCGGAGCAGCGCGGGACGAAGCACGGGTCGCCGCCTGGGGCGTTTCGACAGGTTCTTGTGCAAGCTGATCGGTCCCGTTCCCCGCGACGGCGACTCCGTCCACGCAGGTCGGAGTGCCCCATCGCCCACCATCCGGTCGATCTAGGAAAATGGCTGCGGTCGGGGCGCCTGGAGGGGACAGAGGTGCGCTCCGCGGGCCTCCGACACCGCCCCAGGCGCCAGCGCTTGCACCTGAGGGGGTGCGATTGGCAGGGTGCGACAGCTTGCCGCGCGCCATGACGTCGACCGCTAGAGCGAGCGCGCAGTCCCCGCGCAGCTGCGGTCGAGGCATTCGCCCGCCAGGTTGCATTCGCTGATCTCACCACGCTCGATCCGCGGCGGTGCGCACTGAAGATCCCGCATGGTCGCCAGCAGACCCAACGCCGCGGCGGGGCTTAAGAGCTCGGGACGGAAGCCCGCTTCCATCGCGGGTTCACGGGTCAGGATAGTGCTGTCACGAGCGAATAGGCCGCAGCAAAGGGTCCAGTCGCTGAACTGACGCCCGCTGACCTCGCGATGATCCAAAATGTGCATGTCTGAGTGACGAGCATCGACCGAAATCGCACCGAACACGAGTTGCACAGCCTCCTTAGGTCCCTCCAGGACCTGCAAGAAGCGGCCGCCGCACGCCAACAACGCTCCTGACACGCCGAGTGCGGCGTTTCGCTGCGTCGCGGCGCGATTGATGTGGTCGAGCGCCTGCCGTGTAGACGCGCCCGTCTGTGTTCGGCTCACGCTGTGATAGACCAGCCGGAAAAGAGACCGGGCACGGCCGCGGCGTCCGCCTTCGGGCCGCATGGCGGCAGTCGCTTTCGGGGGCGTTCGCCGCAGTTCCGAGCTGGCGGCCGCCCGGCAGACGCCGATGGCGCCGTCCACGCAGCCATCGAACATCACCCCGAGCTCCCGGCAGGCGGTGACGATCGCCTCCAAGGTCCGAATGTTGGCATCGACGGGACCGCGAATTCGCTCCAGCCGCTTGATTGTCTCCAGGCTGAGGCCGGCCCGCTGGGCGAGCTCCGTCTGCTCAATCCGAGCCAGCGCGCGGGCCGCGCGGATCTGTTCACCGGTCAGCATTAGCGAACGGAAGGACATTACGCCTCAAGCATTTCAATTTACACCCAGGGTGCAATTCATGTTCGCCCCAAGATGGGGCGCGGTTCTTCTTGAGCACTCAAGGTGGAGATTTGCGAGCGCTCGCCACCATCTATTTTCATCCGTCCGCGATAATGTCGAGAGCGCAGCACGGTAGTGTTTCTCGCTCCCCGGCCAGTTTCCGCCGCCACAACTACTTAGGCGTGCGGCCACGCCTTCGCCGCCCAAGTCGCGGAGCGAGGTCGCGCCTGTGCTGGGCGCCCCTTCGCTCGGCGACAGACTTTTCCCAGTTCGCGACACGCTCAATCGAGCTTGGCGCGCGAAGGCGGACGCTCTGTCCCAAGGCCGCTGCAGCATCGAAGCGGTTGACCGAGGTCAACGCCGCCCACCTCCGCCGCTCTAGTTTGGCGTCGACCACATCGGTCGGACATCTGAGGCCGCATAGGCGCTTGGGAGGGGTGGCATGACTTGCCCGCAGACGGATCTGCCTGCCGTTGAAGAAATCGACATCCCGGCCATGCGGGAGCGCTATCGCCAGGAGCGCGACCGCCGCGTCCGCAAGGAGGCCAACGAGCAGTACATCGAGGCCACGGGCAAGTGGGCCGAGACCTACGAGGTCGATCCCTACAACCCGGTCGTTCCGCGCGCCGCGATCACCGGCGAGATCGACGTCGCCATCCTCGGCGCGGGCTATTGCGGCATGATGGTCGCCACCCAGCTCAAGGCGGCCGGGCTGCACAACTTCTACAGCATCGACCACGGCGGCGACTTCGGCGGCACCTGGTACTGGAACCGCTATCCCGGCATCCAGTGCGACAACGACGCCTACTGCTACATGCCGCTGCTCGAAGAAACCAACTACATGCCGTCGAAGAAATTCACCGACGGCTACGAGATCCAACAGCACTGCCAGATCATCGCCAAGACCTACGGCCTCTACGAAAATGCGTTGTTCCACACGCTGATCCGGTCCCTGAAGTGGGACGCCGCGATCAACCGCTGGCATGTCGTCACCAACCGCGGCGACGACATCAAGGCGCGCTTCGTGGTGATGGCCAACGGCCCGCTCAACAAGCCCAAGCTACCCGGCATCCCCGGCATCGACAGCTTCAAGGGCAAGATGTTCCACACCGCCCGCTGGGACTACGACTACACCGGCGGCGAATGGAAGAAGCCGGAGCTCTTCCGGCTGGCCGACAAGCGGGTGGCGATCATCGGCACCGGGGCCACCGCGATCCAGGTCGTGCCGCACCTCGGCAAGTACGCCGGCCAGCTTTACGTCATCCAGCGCACGCCCTCGAGCGTCGACCTGCGCAACAACAAGCCGACCGACGTCGACTGGTTCAAGTCGCTGCAGCCCGGCTGGCAGCAGGAGCGGATCAAGAACTTCCACCATGCCGCCATGGAGATGCTCAGCCCCGGCGAACCGGACCTGATCCGCGACATCTGGACCGAGATCAGCCGAAACCTCTCGGAGGAATTCGACGCGCAGGGCTGGCCCGGCTCGCAGGCGGAGTTCATGGCGAAGCGCGAGGTGATGGACTATCGCGTGATGGAGCGCCTGCGCCGCCGCGTCGACGAGATCGTCGAGGATCCGGCCACCGCCGAGGCGCTGAAGCCCTACTACCGCTTCCTGTGCAAACGACCGTGCTCGAACGACGACTACTACCCGACGTTCAACCGCCCGAACGTCAAGCTGATCGACGTGTCCGATACTCAGGGCGTCGAGCGGATGACCGAAAACGGCTTCGTCGCCAACGGCGTCGAACATGAAATCGACTGCATGATCTTCGCGTCGGGCTACGAGGTCACCAACGAGCTGCATCGCCGCTGGGGCATCAGCCCGATCGAAGGCCGCGACGGGCTGTCGATCTACGATTACTGGAGCGAGGGCCTCAAGACCTACCAAGGCATGATGGCCCACAACTTCCCGAACCTGTTCTTCACCGGCTTTACCCAGGCCGGCGTGAGCGCGACGAACAGCGCGACCTTCATCGCCCAGGGCCGCCACATCGGCTACATCGCCAGCGAGGCGCTGAAGCGCGGGGCGGTCAGGGTGGAGCCGACCCAGAACGCCCAGGACGCCTATATCCAGCGCCTGCGCTCGGTCGCGGTCGACAATTCGACCTTCGTGAAGGAATGCACGCCGAGCTACTTCAACAATGAGGGCGATGAGAACAAGGTCCGCCACATCTTCGGCGAACCCTGGGGCCCCGGCTTCTACGACTTCGAGGACATGCTGCAGACGTGGCGTGCAAGGGGCGACCTCGAAGGCCTCGCCCTGACCACCGGTCAGGCGACCGCATCCGCGTCATCCGGCGCCAGCCGCGCATCCGAGCCCGCCTGAAGCGGGCCCAAGCCCCCTCCCCTTCGATGCGCCGGCGTTCATCCGCCGTCGGCGCCGGTCCGTCCAGGAGCCGATCGTGAACCAGCCGACCCAACTCGCCATCGACGACCTGTCGGAGCCGCTGGCCTATCCGGTGGAGGCCTATGTGTCGCGCGCATACGCCGAGGCCGAGGCCGACCGGCTCTGGGCCAAGGTCTGGCAGCACGCCGGCCGGGTCGAGGACATTCCGGAGGTGGGCGACTACATCACCTACGAGATCGGCAAGGACTCCATCCTGATCGTCCGCGCGGCGCCCGACCGGATCACGGCGTTCCACAACGTCTGCCCGCACCGCGGGCGCCGGCTGGTCGACACGCCGGCCGGCGGGAACGGCGCGCGCGGATCAAAGCCCCGCTTCGTCTGCGGCTTCCATGGCTGGACCTTCGATGCGGAGGGCCGCAACACCCACATCCTCGACAAGACGGACTGGCAGGGCGTCCTCACCGACGCGCGCACCTGCCTCACCTCGGTGAAGGTCGACACCTGGGGCGGTTGGATCTGGATCAACATGGATCCGGACTGCGTCCCGTTGCGCGACTACCTGGAGCCCGCCGCCGGCCTGCTCGATCCGTTCGCGTTCGAGAAGATGCGCTACCGCTTCCGTCAGTGGGTGGTCTTCGACTGCAACTGGAAGGTCGCGCTGGAGGCCTTCATGGAGCCCTACCATGTGGCCGCGACCCACCCGCAGCTGCTGAAATACGGCGACTTCTACGCCTGGAGCAAAGCCCAGGGCCTGCACGGCAACGACGGCTACGCCAGCAAGCAGGCGGACGACTCCGCCGCCAGCACCACCGTCCACCGCACCGGCAAGGGCGCGGACGCGCGGCTGATGATGGCCGAGATGCAGAAGGAGTTCTGGGAGACGGTGGGCGCCAGCACCACGCAGATCATGGTCGACGCCGCCGCCCGCCTGCCGGACGAGCTGCCGGAGGGCACGCCGGCCGCGGAGGTGCACCATCACTGGCTGGAGTCGGTGAAGGCCGACTACGCCGCCATCGGCGTCGCCTGGCCCGAGATCAGCGAGGCGCAGATGGCGGACGCCGGCCTCGCCTGGCACATCTTCCCCAACATGGGGATCCTGCAGGGCCCGACCTTCGCGCTCTGCTACCGCACCCGCCCCTACGGCGGCGACCCCGGCAAGTGCATCTACGAGGCCTACGCCATCGAGCGCTTCGCCGAGGGCCAGGCGCCGGCGACGGAATGGGTCCACGCCGAGGCCACCGAGGACAACTGGCGCAAGGTCATTGCCCAGGACTTCTCCAACATGGTCGCGGTGCAGCAGGGTCTGGAATCGCGCGGCTTCCGCGGCGCCCTGCCCAACCCGTTCCAGGAGCGGAAGGTCACCAATCTGCACCGCAACCTGGCTCGCTACATGGGCGTCGGCGCGCCGACGCCGATCGAATAGGTCGCAAAGACTTCGCGCCATTTGCGCCAGATCACAGCGGCCGGCCGCCGCGGCCCAGAAACTAGATCTCGTCAGTCATTGAGCCGCTGATCCTCGAGCCAACAGCCTCGGGACGCGGCTCCAGAGGAGATCGCCCATGAGCGTCGCAGAGCTGGTCCGCCTGTCGCACGAGCCGATCAAGCCGAAGATCGGCAGTCGAATTCTCAACAGCAAGGCGGAGCTGATGAGCGGCGATCTGGCCGCGCCCCTGCGCCAGCTGCTGGAAGAGCGCGGCGTTCTGATCTTCCCGGAGATCAACTTCACCGACGCCGAGCAGGTCGCCCTGACCAAGATGGTGGGCAAGTTCCTGCCGGAGATCGACGGCGAGGAAGTCTACAACATCTCGCTCGACCAGCGCGTCAACAAGAAGTCTGAGTACCTGAAAGGCTCGCTCTACTGGCACATCGACGGCACCATGAACAAGGTTCCGATCGGCGCGTGCATCCTGTCGAGCAAGGTCCTGCCGACCTGGGGCGGCGCCACCGAGTTCTGCAACACCTACGCCGCCTATGACGAGCTGCCGGCGGCGAAGAAGGCGGAGATCGAACGCCTGCGCGTCGCCCACTCGGCCTGGACCACCCTCTTCTACTACGAGCCGGAGCCTGCGCAGGCCAAGCTCGAGGAGATGATGGCGATCGGCGAGACCGAGCTGCCGCTGGTCTGGAGCCATGGCTCGGGCCGCAAGTCGCTCGTCCTCGGGGCCACCGCTGACCACGTGGTCGGCATGAACTGGACCGAAAGCGCCCGGCTGCTGAACGGCCTGCGCGAATGGGCCACCAGCGAGCCCTTCCACTATTCGCACGAGTGGAAGGTCGGCGACGCGGTGATGTGGGACAACACCGGCACCATGCACCGGGCGCGTCCCTACGACCCCGATTGCGGCCGCCTGCTCCACCGCACCAAGACCTCCGGCGAAGAACCGATCGTCTGATCCCCCTCAGCCGCCGCCGGGCGCGTGGCCTCACGGGCCGCCCGGCGGCCAGCGACACCGCGGCCGCCTGGCGGCTCAGCAGAGATGGACTGTGCCATGGACGACATTGAATTCCTCGAGCGGGTCCGGAGCGACAACCCGTTCCGCGTCACCGATCCCGAGCGCATCCCGACCAGGCGCTACTACGACGAGGCCTTCTACCAGCTGGAGTGCGAACGCCTGTGGCCGCGCGTCTGGCAGATGGCCTGCCGGCTGGAGCAGATCCCCGAGGTCGGCGACTGGGTCGAATACTCGAACCTCGGCATGTCGGTGATCGTCGTGCGCACCCGTGACGGGGTGAAGGCCCACCACAACCACTGCCGCCACCGCGGCGTGCCCCTGGCCGACGGCGGCCACGGCAACTGCAGCGGCAAGGGCTTCATCTGCCCGTTCCACGGCTGGCGGTGGAACATGGATGGCGAGAACACCTTCGTCTATGGCCGGCACCTGTTCAGCGAGGAGCTGCTGGACAAGGGTGAGCTGGCGCTGCGGCCCTGCCGGGTCGAGACCTGGGGCGGCTGCGCCTTCATCAACTTCGACGACGACGCGCCCTCGTTCCGCGACTCCATCGGCCCGGTGGCCGACCGGCTCGAGGCCCACGGCGTGAGCAAGCTGCGCGCGGAGTGGTGGTTCGCCACCGTGCTGCCGGCCAACTGGAAGACCGCGATGGAGGCCTTCATGGAGGGCTACCACGTGATGAAGACCCATCCGCAGCTGCAGCAGGCCGTCCCGGAGCTCTACAACACCCGCTACAGCAACGAGACCGGCGGCATCGGCCTGCCGATCAACCCGCACCTGACCGTGCGCGAGAACATCCGCGCGCAGTTCGAGCACATGGAGCTGCTCAGCGCCGGCATGGCCGGCATGGTCCACGCCAAGGAGCTGGCGATCGCCGAGCAGCTGCTCGATGTCGAGCTGCCGGACGACCCGGCCCAGGCGGTGCCGATGTGGTACGGCTTGGTCCAGGACCAGATCAGCAAACAGCTGCGCGCCCAGGGCGAGGAGGTTCCCGACCTCAACGCGGTCTGCGTCTCCGACCCGCTCAACGCGGTCGAGTTCATCTACCCGAACTACTTCCTGCTGCCCTTCTTCACCGGCATGTCGTCCTACCGGATCCGGCCGCTGGGGCCGGAGAGCTGTCTCTTCGAGCTCTGGTCGCTGACCAACTTCCCGGAAGGCCAGGAGCCGGCGCCGCCGACGAAGCCGACCATGCTGCCATACGACAGCCAGGAGTTCCCGCAGATCCCGCGGCAGGACTACGCGAACATCCCGATCCAGCAGAAGGGCCTGCACTCCAAGGGCTTCGATTACATGCGGCTGTCGAAGTCGGTGGAGGGCCTGATCAGCAACTACCACCGGCTGATCGACGGCTACATCGCCGGCGTCGCGCCCGCGAAGCTGGCCCGGGCCAACCAGCAGCTGGGCGGCAACTTCGACGGCCCGATCCTCGACCTCGACCTCTGATGCTGGCCGCGGGCGTCGCACGGCGCCCGCGCTCGGCTTGCGTGAAATTGTCCGAGGTCAAGGCCGCCCCGCCGGAGGCTGGGACACTGGACCTCACACCCGGCCCCGGAGACATTCGATGGAAATGAAAGACATGTTGATCGTCAGCGTCGACGATCACATCTGCGAGCCCCCGACCCTGTTCGACAACCAGCTGACCGGCGACCTGCTGGCCAGCGCGCCCAAGCTGGAGGTCGACGCCAAGGGCAAGAACTTCTGGCGGTACCAGGGCTATATCCGCCCGTCGGTGGGCCTGAACGCCGTGGTCGGCCGGCCGCCCGAGGAATACGGCATGGAGCCGACCAACCTCGATCAGCTGCGCGACGGCTGCCACGACGTCCACGCCCGGATCGACGACATGGACGTGAACGGCGTCGCCGCCTCCATGTGCTTCGGCAACTCCATCGGCTTCGACGGCCAGACCTTCCACAAGGCGCCCGACAAGGCGCTCTCCCTGCGCCACATGCAGGCCTACAACGACTGGCACTACGACGAGTGGTGCATGGCCTACCCCGGCCGCTTCATCCCGCTCGGCATCCTGCCGACCTGGGACGCCGACGCCACCGTCGCCGAGATCCACCGCCTGGCGGCCAAGGGCTTCCGCACCGTCTCGATGAACGAGAACCCGACGGTCCAGGGCCTGCCCAGCATCCACAACGACTACTGGGACCCGGTCTACAAGGCGATCGCCGACACCGACATGACCATCGCCCTGCACATCGGCAGCGGCAATCCGGCCCCGCACGCCTCGATGGAGACGCCGATCGAGGCGTGGATCTCGACCATGCCGCTGTCGGTGGCCCAGGGCCTGGCCGACTGGCTGCAGCTGGAGGAGCTGCAGCGCTATCCGCAGCTGCGCATCGCCATCTCCGAGGGCAGCATCGGCTGGGTGCCCTACTTCATGGAGCGCGCCGACTTCTCCAACTGGCGGCACAAGGCCTGGACGCGGTCGCGCTTCCAGAACCTGAAGCCGAGCGATCTCGTGAAGCGGCACTTCCTGCACTGCTTCGTCGACGATCGCTTCGGCCTGCGCCACCTCGACGAGATCGGCGAGGACATGGTCGCCTACGAGTGCGACTACCCGCACTCCGACGCGCTGTGGCCGGACGTGCCCGAGCACCTGTGGGACTCGGTCAAGCACCTGAGCGCCGAGCAGATCGACAAGGTGACGCACGGCAACGCGATCCGCTTCTTCCGCCACGACTCCCTGCTCGCCAACTACAAGCGCGAGGAGCTCACCGTGGGCGCCCTGCGCGCCAAGGCCGCGGCCAAGGGCGTCGACACCGCGCCGAAGTCCTCCGGCGGCTCGCGCCCGACCGAGGACGACCGTCCGGTCACCTCGGGCGACATCATGACCATGTTCAAGCAACACGCCGCCGAGCGCGCGAAAGAGCTGGCCTGAAGCGGCGCAGGCGCCGTGCGGAAGCCCCGCGCGGCGCCTGCGGTCACCGTCGGGCCCAGGCGGCCCGCCGACGGTGCGCTGGGCGACCTGCAACAGGACGAGGATGAAATGAGCGACGCTGCGCCCTCCCGCCATGCCTTCGGCGAGCCCGAGATCTTCCCGGTCGAAGCCTACATCTCCGAAGACTACGCCCGCGCAGAGCGTGACAAGCTCTGGCGCAAGGTCTGGCAGCAGGTCGGACGCGTCGAGGAGATTCCGGAAGTCGGCAACTTCCTGACCTACGAGATCCAGGACGACAGCCTGCTGATCGTCCGCTCCGCGCCCGACACGATCAAGGCCTACTACAATGTCTGCTCACATCGCGGCCGCCGGCTGGTCGACACGCCGCCGGGCGCCAGGAATGCGCGCGGCGACAAGGTGCGCTTCGTCTGCGGCTTCCATGGTTGGAGCTTCGACCTGGAAGGCCGCTGCGTCCACATCCTCGAAAAGAACGACTGGGGCGGCGCGCTGACCGAGGCGCGGACGCGCCTCGGCGAGGTTCGCTGCGAGACCTGGGGCGGCTGGATCTGGATCAACATGGATCCCGAATGCGAACCGCTGCGCGACTATCTCGAGCCGGCCGCATCCATGCTCGACCCGTTCGAGCTGCAGAACATGCGCTACCGGTGGCGTCGCTGGATCGTCTTCGACTGCAACTGGAAGGTCGCCCTGGAAGCGTTCAACGAGACCTACCACGTCGCCGTCACGCACCCGGAGTTCATGCAGTTCGGCGAGTTCCGCGGCTGGGCGAAGGCCCAGGGAATACATAGCAATATCGGCTACGACGCGCCGAAAGGGCTCGAGGAGAACCAGGCCAAGCTAAGGCTCGGCGCCGGCGCCGATCCCCGCCTCTCCACGGCTCAGATGCAGGCCTACACCTGGGAGCAGGTGAACACGAACACCACCCAGACGCTGGTCGACGCCGCCCAGCGGCTGGTCGACGAGTTGCCCGAAGGCACGCCGGCGCCTGAGGTGCTCAGGCACTGGCTGAGCACGGCCCGGCGCGACGACGCCGCCCGCGGGGTGATCTGGCCCTCGGTCGACGCCGAGCACACCGCCAAGGCCGGCACGGCCTGGCAGCTCTTCCCGAACTTCCAGATCGGCCACGCGCTGAACAACGCGCTCTGCTACAGCGCCCGGCCCTACGGCTACGATCCGGACAAGTGCATCTTCGAGGCCGCCGTGCTCGAGCTGTTCCCTGAGGGCGAGGCGCCGCAGACCGAGTGGGAATACCTGGCCGCCGACGACCCGCGGTGGGGCAGCGTCCTGCCGCAGGACTTCTCGAACATGGCGGCCGTGCAGCAGGGCATGAAGATCGGCGGCTATCGTGGCAACATCCCCAATCCCAAGGCTGAGGGCGCTGTCGCCAGCCTGCACCGCAATCTGGCCCGCTACATGGGCGCAGGCGCGCCCCGGCCGCTCGACCAGGAGCCCTGAAGCTCGGATCGGCGACACGGAGGAGTGACGCTTTGCCCGTCACTCCTCTTGGCGTCCGGCGGGTTCAGCGGCAGCGCAGGCTGCCGCGCTCGATCTCGCGCCCGAGCAGGGCGCCGCCGGCTGCGCCGACGATGGTCCCGGTCGTGTGGTCGCGACCCCCGTCGAGTTCGTGGCCGATCAGCGCTCCGGCGGCGGCGCCGATCACCAGGCCGGTCGTCCCGTTCGAACGCTTGCAGTGATATTGGCCGTCGTCGCCGCGCCAGACGTCCTCGCGCCGGGCGACGACGATGGTGTCGTCGCGGGGTGGCGGGGCATAGACCGCCCTCCGCGCGGGCGGGGGCCCGGGGTCGGCCAGCTCTGACATGCCGACGACCGAGGTGATCATCCCTGTGCCGAGCGCCATCAGGACGAAATTCCCGTCCCCGTAGACCCAGCGATGTCCGCGCGGCGCCGGCGCCAGGCGGTAATAGACCGGGTCCTGCACGTAGTGGACGCGGTCGGCGCGCGGCACATAGGTGCCGCGCCGCCACTCGACGCCACGCGCGGCGGGTCTGTAGCCGTAGCCCGGCGCGTACCAGTACCCGTCGCGGGGACCGCTGTAGCCTCGCCATTCGGGGCGGCCACGCCAGGCCTCGCGAACCACGATGGGACGCCCGCGCGATCCTTCGCGCCGGTCCTCCACGTGCCCGCGGCGGCCCTCGTCGTGGTGGTGGTCGTGGTGGTGGCGCTCCTTGTCGCGCCCTCGTCCGTGTCCGTCGCGGTCGGCGAGCGCAGCCGTGGGCAGCGCGATCAGAACGGCCGCCGCCGCCATCAGAACCTTACGCATCATCGCTCCTGTTTCGACCGTAGTCGTCAGAACGATCGGTCCCGGGGGCTAAAGCGACGCTGAACAGGAAAGGTGCAGCTTTGTTGACTCTGTCCGCTCGGGCGAGCGCGGCGCGAGGGAGCGCTTAACGACCGCCCACGCGCATCCGCGCCGACGGCGCCTGCGCCGCCAGCAACAAGGCGCTGATCCCGAGCAAGGCCGCGCCGGCCGCCGCCGGACAGGCGGCGCAATGCGAGATGGCGCCGCCGCAGATGTCGCCGTAGGCCGCCACCTCGCTCATGTGGCGCAGCGCCGCGAGACCAAACCCGCCCGCCAGGGCCAGGGATCCGAAGCCGACGGTGCGCAAGGCGCGGCGGGACATAGGCATCTGAAGGTTCTCCGGCGCTGACCGGATGACTCCGTCCCATGCATCAGGCGGCCCAGCCTTGAGCGACATCAAGGCGGCCGGAAGCGCGGCGGGACATCACCTCGGCCAGAGTTCACCCGGGTTCGATGGGGCCATGACCGCAAGCACCGCTCGCCACGAGGAGGCGCCGTTGGATGCGGTCCTTCTCTTCCTATTCTGCGCCCTGGGCGCCCTGGCCAGCCTGGTGGCGACGGCCGTCAGCGACGACCCGAGTTTCCGCTTCAGCGGCTACATCTTCATCGCCGCCTTCGTCGTCGCCTGCGCCGTGATGACGGTCGGCCTGACGTCCGGCCGGTTCCGCACGGACGCCGGCCGCTACGAGGACGACGTGATCAAGGCCGGCGTCATCGCCACGGTTCTCTGGGGGATCGCGGGGATGGCGGCGGGCGTGTTCATCGCCTCCCAGCTGTCGTGGCCGAACCTCTTCTACTTCCCGGAAGCCGGCTGGCTGAACTTCGGGCGGGTGCGGCCGCTGCACACCTCGGGCGTGGTCTTCGCCTTCGGCGGCAATGCGCTGATGGCCACCTCCTTCTACGTCGTCCAGCGGACCTGCAAGGCCAGGCTCGCGGGCGGCCTCTGGCCGTGGTTCGTGTTCTGGGGCTACCAGCTGTTCCTGGTGATCGCCGCGACCGGCTACCTGGCGGGCATCACCCAGAGCCGCGAATACGCCGAGCCGGAGTGGTACGCCGACCTGTGGCTGACCATCGTCTGGGTGGCCTATCTGCTGGTCTTCCTGGGCACGATCGCCAGGCGCAAAGAGCCGCACATCTACGTGGCCAACTGGTTCTACCTGGCCTTCATCGTCACCATCGCCATGCTGCACATCGTCAACAACCTGGCGATGCCGGTAGGCCTGACCAGCGCCCGCAGCTACTCGGCCTTCTCCGGGGTCCAGGACGCCCTGACCCAGTGGTGGTACGGCCACAATGCGGTCGGCTTCTTCCTGACCGCCGGCTTCCTGGCGATGATGTACTACTTCGTCCCCAAGCGGGCCGAGCGGCCGGTCTATTCCTACCGCCTGTCGATCGTCCACTTCTGGTCGCTGATCTTCATCTACATCTGGGCGGGCCCGCACCACCTGCACTACACGGCGCTGCCGCAGTGGACGCAGACGCTCGGCATGACCTTCTCGATCATGCTGTGGATGCCGTCCTGGGGCGGCATGATCAACGGCCTGATGACGCTGTCAGGGGCCTGGGACAAGCTGCGCACCGACCCGGTGATCCGGATGATGGTGGTCAGCCTCGCCTTCTACGGCATGGCCACTTTCGAAGGTCCGCTGATGTCGCTCCGCGCGGTCAACGCGCTCAGCCACTACACCGACTGGACCATCGGCCACGTGCATTCCGGCGCGCTGGGCTGGGTCGGCTTCATCACTTTCGGCGCGCTCTACTGCATGGTCCCGTGGCTCTGGAAGAAGCCGGCCCTGTATTCCAACCGGCTCGTCGAGTGGCACTTCTGGATCGCGACCACCGGGATCCTGCTCTACATCTGCGCGATGTGGGTCTCCGGGATCATGGAGGGCCTGATGTGGCGCGAATACACGCCCCAGGGCTTCCTCGCGAACTCCTTCGTCGAGACCGTGTCCGCCAAGCACATCGAGAACGTCATCCGCACCCTGGGCGGGGCCATGTACCTCGCCGGCGCGGTCATCATGGCCGTCAACCTGTGGCGCACGATCCGCATGCCCGACGTCGCCCAAGGCGAAGTCTCGGCGGCGGGCGCCGTCCCGGCCGTCGCCCTCGCGGCGGAATAAGGAAGCCCCCCATGTGGAAGCATCACGCCCACTTCGAGCGGCGCTCGCTGGTCCTGCTCATCGGCATCCTGGTCGTCGTGGCGATCGGCGGCCTGATCGAGATCAGCCCGCTCTTCTACCTGGAGAGCACCATCGAGAAAGTGCAGGGAGTGCGCCCCTACACCCCGCTCGAGCTCAAGGGCCGCGACATCTACATCCGCGAAGGCTGCTACACCTGCCACTCGCAGATGGTCCGCCCGCTGCGCGACGAGGTCGAGCGCTACGGCCACTACAGCCTCGCCGCGGAGAGCATGTACGACCACCCCTTCCAGTGGGGCTCCAAGCGGACCGGCCCGGACCTGGCGCGCGTCGGCGGCAAGTATTCGGACAGCTGGCACAAGCAGCACCTCGATGACCCGCGCTCGGTCGTCCCGGAATCCGTGATGCCGCCCTACGCCTTCCTGTCGCAGAAGGAGCTCGACTACCGCGACGTGGTCCAGGCCCTGAAGGCCCAGCAGAAGGTCGGCGTGCCCTACGCCGAGGCGGCGCTGGAGCACGCGGTGGACGACCTGCAGGCGCAGGCCGACCCGTTCGACTCGCGCGGCACCGGCCTGCGGAAGCGCTACGGCGCCAAGATCGCCCAGCGCGACTTCGACGGCGATCCGGACCGGCTGACGGAAATGGACGCGCTGATCGCCTACCTGCAGATGCTCGGGACCATGGTCGACTTCAAGACCTACCGCGCCGAAGACCCGAGGAACATGCGATGAGCATTGCAAACCTCGAATACGAGACCGTGGCGCGCTTCGCCCAGCAGGGCGGCCTTGTCTACTTCATTCTGATCTTCGTCGCCGGCCTGATCTACGCGCTGTGGCCCAAGCACAAGGAGGCGTTCCGGCGTCTCGCCCACCTGCCCCTCGAAGAGGACGAGGCCGATCATGTCGGATCGTAAGATCGACGAAGTCACCGGGGTCGAGACCACCGAGCACGAGTGGGACGGCATCCGTGAGCTGGACAACCCCCTGCCCCGCTGGTGGCTGGTGGTGATGTGGGCCTCGGTGGCCGTCGCCGCGGTCTACTGGCTGCTGATGCCGGCCTGGCCCGGGATCCACGACTACACCAAGGGCCTGCTCGGCAAGTCCGACCGCGCGCAGCTCGCCCAGGAGCTGCGGCAGCTGCAGGCCGTGCGCGGCCAGGGCGCGGCCAGGCTGACGAACGCCAGCCTGGAGCAGATCGAGCAGGATCCCGAGCTGCAGTCCTACGCACTGGCGCTGGGCGGCTCGGTCTTCGGCGACAACTGCGCCACCTGCCACGGGACCGGCGGGACCGGCGGCAAGGGCTACGCCAACCTACGCGACGACGTCTGGCTGTGGGGGTCCGGCACGCTGAGCGAGGTCGAACACACCATCACCCACGGGGTGCGGACCGCCGATCCGGACACGCGGCAGAGCCAGATGCCGGCCTTCGGCCGCGACGGCATGCTGAACCCGGGCCAGATCAAGGACCTCACGGAATATGTGGTCGCGCTCTCACGGCGGCCGGCCGACACCGCCGCCGCCGGCCGCGCCGCGCCGCTCTTTCAGGAGCAGTGCGCCGCCTGCCACGGCGCCAACGGCGCCGGCGACCCGACCAAGGGCGCACCCAACCTCACCGACGCCGAATGGCTCTACGGCTCCAGCCGCGACGACATCCGCGGTCAGATCCACGCCGGCCGCGGCGGGGTGATGCCGAGCTGGGGGACGCGGCTGTCGCCGGAGACCATCAAGGCGCTGACCGTCTACATCCACGCCAACGCCGGGGGTCGGTAGCCCCCATGACCGTGGTCATCGACCGCAGGACCCCGCCCCCCGACCCCGAGCGCGGGCCCGCGCCGGTGTCGGCGGCCGAGCGCCTGCGCGCGAAGGAGAAGGCCGGCGGGCTCTACAAGCCGCGCGTGCCGATCTATCCGAAGCTGGTTCACGGCCGCTGGCGGGCGATCAAGTGGGCGCTGCTGATCGTCACGCTCTCGATCTACTACGTGACGCCGTGGCTGCGCTGGGCGCGGCCGGAGGGGTTGCCGCAACAGGCGGTGCTCGTCGACCTCGCCCACTGGCGGTTCTACTTCTTCTTCATCCAGCTCTGGCCGCAGGAGGTCTACTTCTTCACCGGCCTGCTGGTGATCGCGGCGCTCGCCCTGTTCCTGACCACCGCCCTCTTCGGCCGGCTGTGGTGCGGCTACACCTGCCCGCAGACGGTCTGGACCGACCTCTACATCTACGTCGAGCGGCTGTTCGAGGGCGACCGCAACGCCCGCATGCGGCTCGACGCCGAGCCGATGAGCTTCAACAAGCTGTGGCGCAAGGCCGGCAAGCATCTCGTCTGGCTCGGCGTGGCGTTCGGCACCGGGGGCGCCTGGATCTTCTACTTCCACGACGCGCCGGACCTGCTGCGCGACTTCTGGGCCGGCCAGGCCCCGGTCAGCGCCTACCTCTCCTGCGGCGTGCTGACGGCGACCACCTATCTGCTCGCCGGCTTCATGCGCGAGCAGGTCTGCACCTACATGTGCCCCTGGCCGCGGATCCAGGGCGCGATGCTCGACCAGCACTCTTTGCAGGTCACCTACCGCTCCGACCGCGGCGAGCCGCGCGGCGCGCACAAGAAGCGCCAGAGCTGGGCCGGCCGCGGCGACTGCATCGACTGCCGCCAGTGCGTGGTGGCCTGCCCGATGGGCATCGACATCCGCAACGGCCCGCAGATGGAGTGCATCAACTGCGGCCTCTGCATCGACGCCTGTGACGAGATCATGCTGCGGGTCGAGCGGCCGCGCGGCCTGATCGCCTACGACACCGACGCCGCGGTCGCCGCGCGGGCTGCAGGACAGAAGCCGATCTACCGGCTGGTGCGGCCGCGCACCCTCTACTACGCGGCGGCGCTGGCGCTGGTGGCCGGCTTGACGGGCTGGGGCCTGGCGACCCGCACGGCGCTCGACGTCCACGTGCTGCGCGACCGCAACCCGACCTTCGTGCGCCTGCGCGACGGCTCGGTGCGCAACGGCTACACGCTGAAGATCGCCAACCGCAGCTTCCAGGCGAAGACCATCGCGGTGCGCTTCGAGGGCGCGCCCGGCGCCCAGCTGAAGCCGGTAGGCGCAGCGGCGGTCACCGGCTCGGCGCAGATCATCGCCCCGGCCAACGCGGTGCGTACGGCGCGGGTCTTCGTCGTCGCACCGCCGCCGTTCCACGCCCGCGACCTGCCCTCGGCCTTCGTGCTGCGCGACGGCGCGACCGAGGTGCGCGCCGAGACCCTGTTCATCACCGGAGCCGAGGTCCCATGAGCCACGCCGAACCCGACACCCGTCCGGGCTTTCGCATCACCGGCTGGCATGTGCTGGCGGGCGTCGTCGGCTTCTTCGCCGTGGTCATCGCCGTGGACGTGGTCTTCACGGTGCTGGCCGTGCGCACATTCCCCGGCACGGTGTCGGTGACGCCCTACGAGGACGGCCTGCTCTACAACCGCAAGCTCGCGCGGATCGCCGCGCAGGAAGAGCTCGGCTGGCGCGCGGCCGCCGCGGCGGAGCCGCTGGCGGTGAGCCTGGAGGTGCGCGACCGCGCGGGCGCGCCGCTCAGCGGCCTCGCCGTCACCGGTCGGCTGGAGCGCCCGGCGACCGAGCAGGACCGAAAGGCGCTGACCTTCCGCGAGGTCTCGCCCGGCCGCTACCGCGCCCCGGCCGGGGGGCTCTCGGGCGCCTGGGACCTGACGGTCGAGGCCCGTGACCCGGCCGGCCGCAGCCTCGAAGCCGAGCGGAGACTGACGTGGCCCTAGCCTATGACGCCGGCCGGTCGCCGGACTTCTCCGCCTACCTGAAAGGCAAGGCGAGCGACCGCCCGACCCTGGATCTGCTGGTGAAGGGCGCGCGCTGCGCCGGCTGCCTGGCCAAGATCGAGCGCGAGGCCCAGGCCCTGCCCGGCGTCGCGCACGCCCGCCTCAACCTGACGAGCGGCAAGCTGACGGTCGGCTTTCGGACCTCGGCCGGCGCCGACCCGGGCGCGGTGATCGCCGTCCTCGAACGGCTGGGCTACCCCGCCACTCCCTACGATCCAGGACAGGCCGCCGAGGCCAACGACCGCGAGGGGCGACGCCTGATCCTGGCGCTGGCGGTGGCGGCGTTCGGCGCGATGAACACGATGATGTTCTCGGTGCCGCTGTGGGCCGGGCTGTTCGGCCAGGAGCTCGGGCCGGCGACCCGGACGGTGATGATGTGGTGGTGCGCGCTGGTGGCGACGCCCTGCACCCTTTACGCCGGCATGCCCTTCTTCGAGTCCGCCTGGCGCTCGCTGAAGGCCCGGCGCGCCAACATGGACGTGCCGATCTCGATCGGCGTGATCCTGACCCTGGTCATCAGCTTCTCCGAGACCCTGCTGCGCGGTCGCGACGCCTATTTCGACGCCGCCGTCTCGCTGCTCTTCCTGCTCCTCATCGGCCGCTGGCTGGACCACCAGCTGAAGCTCAAGGCCCGCAGCGCGGCCGCGGACCTCCTTGCCTTGCAGGCGCCGGCCGCCAGCGTGCTGGGCGCGGACGGCCAGGAGCATCGCCGTCCGCTGAGCGAAGTGGCGGTCGGCGACCTGCTCGTGGTCCGGCCGGGCGAGCGGCTGCCGGTGGACGTCCGGATCGAGGCCGGCGCCTCGCAGCTCGACACCGCCCTGCTCACTGGGGAGACCCTGCCGGCCTCGGTCGACCCTGGCGCCGTCTGCCGCGCCGGCGCGCTCAACCTCACCGGGGTGCTGCAGGTCCGCGCCCTGGCCCGCTCCGAGGACTCCGCCGTCGCCGCCGTCGCTCGGCTGGTCGAGGCCGGCGCGCAGTCCAAGTCGAAGTACGTCCGCCTCGCCGACAAGTCCTCGGCCATCTACGTCCCGGTGGTGCACTCGGCCGCCGCCCTGACCTTGGTGGGCGGCCTGGCGCTGGGCCTGGGCGTGCGCGAAGCCCTGCTGCGGGCCGTCGCCGTCCTGATCATCACCTGCCCCTGCGCCCTGGGCCTGGCCGCCCCCGCCGTCCAGATCAGCGCCTCGGCCCGGCTCTTCCGCCGCGGCGTGCTGGTCAAGTCGGGCGCCGCCCTGGAGCGGCTGGCCGAGGTCGACCACGTGGTGTTCGACAAGACCGGCGTGCTGACCGAGGGCCGCCCCCGGCTGATCGCGGCCGCGAGCCCCGACCTGGCGCGCGCCGCCCAGCTCGCCCGGGCCTCGGCCCATCCGCTCGCCAAGGCGCTGGCGACCGAGGCCGGCCCCGGCCCGACCGCCGAGGACGTGGTCGAACACGCCGGCCTGGGCGTCGCCGGCCTGGTGGACGGCCGCCGCTCGCGGCTGGGCCGGGCCGGCTTCGTCGGCGCCGCGTCCGGCCGCGAGACCGAGCTGTGGTTCGCCGTCGAGGGCGAGGCGCCGATCCGCTTCGCCTTCTCCGACCAGCTGCGCCCCGACGCCGCGGCCACGGTCGCCGCCCTGCTCGCGCGCGGGCTGACGGTCGAGATCCTCTCCGGCGACGTCGCCGCCCCCGTGGCCGCTGCGGCCGAGGGCTGCGGCATAGCCGCCTGGCGCGCCGGCCTCTCGCCCGAGGAGAAGGCGGCCGCGGTCGACGCGCTGAAGGCGCAGGGCCGCAAGGTGCTGATGGTCGGCGACGGGCTCAACGACGCGGCGGCGCTGGCCCGGGCGCACGCCGCCATGGCCCCCGGTTCGGCGCTCGACGCCAGTCAGAACGCCGCCGACCTGGTGTTCGCGGGCGAGCGGCTGGGCGCGGTCAGCGAGGCGCTCGACGTCGCCCAGGCGGCCCAGGCCCGGGCGCTGGAGAACTTCGGCTTCGCCGCGCTCTACAACCTGATCGCCGCGCCCGCCGCCATGGCCGGGCTGGTCAATCCGTTCGTCGCGGCCCTGGCCATGTCCGGCTCCTCGCTGGTGGTCACCCTCAACGCGCTGCGCGTCCGCCTGCCGCTGCGACCCGGGAGCCGCTGATGGGCATCCTGATGATGCTGGCGCCGATGTCGATCTTCCTGGGCCTGCTGGGGGTGATCGCCTTCTGGTGGACGCTGGGCAGCCGCCAGTACGAGGACCCGGCGGGCGACGCCGCGCGCATCCTCATCGAGGACGCCGAGGATCGGCCGCCGCCGGATTGGCCGCCGCGGGCTTGATCGAGGTCAGCGCTGGAGAGTTTGGCCGACCCTAGGCTCGGCGCATGCTCGACATCCGTCCGCGCCCGCTCTCCACCGCCGAGCGCCTCGCCAAGTACGGCGAGCGCGCCCCGCGCTACACCAGCTACCCGACGGCGGTGCAGTTCACGCCGGACGTCGATGCGGCCACCTACCGCGGTTGGCTCGCCGAGCTGCCGGCCGACGCGCCGATCTCGCTCTACCTGCACGTCCCGTTCTGCGCCCAGCTCTGCTGGTACTGCGGCTGCAACACCCGCGCGGTGACGCGCCGCCGGCCGGTAGCGGACTATGTCGAGCTGCTGCTGCAGGAAATCCGTCTGCTCCGTGAGGCCCTGCCCGCCCGGCTTCCGGTGCAGGCGGTCCACCTGGGCGGCGGCACGCCGAACATGCTGTCGCCGGCCGACCTCGACCGGCTGTTCGCGGCCTTGCGCGGGGCGTTCGCCTTCACCCCGGACGTGGAGATCGCCGCGGAGCTGGATCCCGGCGTGCTCAACGCCGCGTGGGTCGCCGCAGCCGGCCGGAGCGGCCTCAGCCGGGCGAGCCTCGGCGTGCAGAACCTGCACCCGGCGGTGCAGAAGGCGGTGAACCGGCCCGAGCGGCTGGAGGACATAGCCGCCTGCGTGCAGGCCCTGCGCGCAGCCGGGGTCCGCTCGATCAACTTCGACCTGATGTACGGCCTGCCGCACCAGACGGTCGCCAACACCGTCTCGACGATCGAGGCGCTGCTCCGCCTCAGGCCAGAGCGCTTCGCCGTCTTCGGCTACGCCCACGTGCCGTGGATGAAGCCGCACCAGAAGCTGATCGACGAGGCCGCCCTGGCGGGACCCGACGACCGCCTGGCCCAGAGCGAGGCCGCCGCCGAACGGCTACAGGCGGCGGGCTATGTGCGCATCGGGCTCGACCACTACGCCCTGCCGACGGACGAACTCGCCCGGGCCCGGGCCGAGGGCCGCCTGCGCCGCAACTTCCAGGGCTACACTACCGACAGCGCGCCCACCTTGCTGGCGCTCGGCGCCTCGGCGATCGGCTCCCTGCCGCAGGGCATGGTGCAGAACGAGACGCGCGACCTCGCCTGGCGCACCGCCGTCGGCGACAACCAGCTGTCGGTCGTCCGCGGCGTCGCGGTGACCGACGAAGACCGCTTCCGCGGCGAGATCATCGAGCGGCTGATGTGCGACCTGGAAGTCGACCTTGCGGCGACCTGCGCGCGCCACGGGCGCAAGGTCGAGGCGCTGGCGCCTGAGATGGCGCGCCTGGAGGCGTTCGTCCGTGACGGCCTGGCCAACTGGCGCGGCCCCGTGCTGACCGTCGCGCCTGAGGGCCGCCAATTCGTCCGCTCGCTCGCCGCGGTCTTCGACGCCCATCTCGCGCCGGAAGCGCGCCGCCACGCCGCCGCCGTCTGAGCCGCGCGTCGTCGATCAGGTCCGCGAGAAGGTAGGCGACGCGGCGCGGCCAGCGCCGGCTTGCAACGATACGCGCCCTCACCGCCGCCGGAGGGGTTGCGATCCGCCGGGGCAGCGCCGAGCATCGCGCCGCGGCCCGACGCCAGGCGAGCCGCCGCCGCCGGGACGCGCGTCCCGGCGGCATTAGGCGGATGTCAGACCGCGCGACGGTGGCCGCCGGCGCGGCAATGAGTTAGCAGTCTCAAAACAACCGCGCGAAGGCTGGCTCGAACACGGGGCCAAACCACTTCGCCTCATGGGGGGAAACGCGTGCAAAGCTCCTTTGCCGTTGGATGGCGTCAGGTCGGCGTGTGCTTCATGCTGCTGGCGGCGACGGGCATGATCGCCTCCACCTATTCGATCGTGGCGGTGCCGCTGGCGGCGGAATTCCACCCGAGCCGAATGGTGCTGATGCTGTCGATGACGGTGCTTTCCGGCGTCTGCGCGGCGCTCTCGCCGTTGCTCGGCAACCTGATGGACCGGATCCCGCTGAGGCGGCTGATGATCGCCGGCGGGCTGTTTCTCGCGTCAGGCTACGCCGCCTTGTCGTTCACCACCTCGTTCAACCAGGTGCTGACGATCTACGGCCTGCTGATCGCGCCGGCGAACGTGTTGATGGGGCCGGTGGCGGCGACCGTGCTGCTCTCGCGCTGGTTCGTCCAGCGGCGGGGCCGGGCGATCGGCATCGCGATCGCCGGCATCTCGGCCGGCGGCTTTCTCTTCCCGATGATCATCCAGGGCCTGCTGAACGCCCATGAGTGGCGCGAGGCGTTGCGGTGGCTCAGCCTCGTCCTGCTGGCGTGGACGGTCCCCACCGCGCTGCTGGTGGTGAACCGGCCCGCCGAGCGCGGTCTCCATCCCGACGGCGCGGCTGAGGCCACGCCGGTCTCCCGCGCCGAGGCGTCGGGCGCGCCGATCTCGGCCCGCGACGTGCTGAGCGATCCCGCCTTCTGGATGGTCGCCGTCACCGTCGCCGTCGTGACCGCGGGGATGAAAGGCATGGTCACGAACCTCGCCCCGCTGGCCATCGACGCGGGCGTCGAAGCCAGGGACGCGGCCTTGCTCGTGTCGATCTACGCGGGCTGCAGCTTCATCGCGAAGCTCAACTTCGCCGCCCTGGCCGACAAGCTGGGGCCACGCGTGCTGATGTTCGCCGCACTGGGCGGTTTCGCCTTGGGCATGGCCTGCCTGACGCAGGCCGCGGCCGGCTATGCGGTCATCGCGCTGGGCGTCGCGCTGACCGGCCTTCTCGGCGGGTTGATGGTGCCGATCGAAAGCTACCTGGCGCCGCGACTGTTCGGCCAGCGCGCCGTCGGGCGCGCCATGGGCCTGCTCACCGGCGTCATTCTCGGGGCGCTGCTGTGCACGCCGCCGCTGTTCGGGCTGATCTTCGACCTGACCGGAAGCTACACGGGGATCTTCTGGACGTTCTGCGGGCTGGCGCTGGCCACCCTGCTGCTGGTGCCGGCCATCCGACTACACCCGCGGGCGGCCAAGTCTGGCGCGGAATAACAAAAGCAGCGTTTCGACAACGGCTTGGCGGCCCGAGCCAGCTCCATTGCCGGCCGACCGCGACGGCTCCATCATCGGCCGCTGGGAGCAAGCACGCGATGGAGCAACGCCCGTTTGTCTGCCGCAACTGCGGCTCTTCCTGCCCCATCGTCGTGACCATCGACGACGATCGGGTGCTGGCCGTGGGCGGCGACTTCGACGCGCCGCTCTATCGCGGCTACACCTGTCCCAAAGCCCGCTCGATCCCGCAGGAGCATCACCGCCCTGATCGCCTGCTGCACAGCCTTAAGCGGCTGCCTGACGGGCGACGGGTTCCGATCTCCAGCGCGCAACTGGTGGACGAGATCACCGAACGCCTGTCGCGGATCCTCGACGCCCATGGGCCGCAAGCGGTAGCGGCCTTCCTCGGCAACGGCGTCGCCGCCCAGCCTGCGGCGTCCGGCATGATGCTGTCTTTCCTCGCCGCGATCGGCTCGCCGATGATGTTCTCGCCCGGCACGATCGATCAGCCTGGCCTGCTGACCGCGGGGGCCCTGCACGGCGGGTGGCAAGGCGGGCGGATGCACCCCTCACAGTGGGAGGCCTTGCTCGTCGTCGGCGGCAACCCGGTCGTGTCCAAACAGTATCTGCCGCAGAACCCGGCCTGGCAGCTCAAGCAGCTGCAGCAGGCGGGCATGCGCATGATCGTGATCGACCCGCGCCGCACCGAGACCGCCCGGCGGGCCGCCATCCACCTCCAGGCCATTCCCGGCGAGGACCCGACGGTGCTCGCGGGCCTCATCCATCTGCTGTTCGAGATCGGCGGCGTCGATGATCCCTTCGTGTCTGAGAATGCGGAGGGGGCCGCTGCGCTTCGCAAGGCGGTGGCGGGCTTCACCCCGGCCTATGTCGCGCGCCGCGCCGGCCTTGCGGAACCGGACCTGGTCGCCGCCGCCCGCATTCTGGCGGAAGCCAAGGGCGGGGATACGGCGCCGGGCGTGGGAACCAGCATGTCCACGCGGGGCGGCCTCACCAGCTATCTCGCGCTTTGCATTCAGACCCTGCGCGGCTTCTGGTCGCGCGCGGGCGATCCTGTGTCCCGCCCCAAGGTTCTCACGCCGCGCCGCGATTGGCGCGCGCAGCCGACGCCGCCCCACCCCGCCTGGGATTTCGGCCTGCGCACCTCAATCCGCGGCCTGCAGCAGACGGTGGCCGGAATGCCCACCGCCGCGCTTCCGGACCTGATGATGACCGACGGCCCGGACCGGGTGCGGGCGCTCTTCCTTCACGGCGGGGCCTACTACGCATGGCCCGACACGAAGAAGACCGTGAAGGCTTTGGGCGAGCTCGACCTGCTCGTCATGCACGACGTTGAGTTGTCGGGGACGGCGGTCCACGCCGACTATGTGATCGCCACCTACGACCAGCTCGAGACCCCGGCGATGTCGGCGCTCAACGAGTCCGTCGGCGACCTGCATCCCGGCTATGACTGGAACGAGCCCTACGCCTTCTACCGGCCGCCCCTGCTCCCGCCGCCGCCAGGCGCGGACCTGATGGAGAGCTGGCAGATCTATTACCGGGTCGCGCGCAAGCTAGGCCTGCCTCTCAGCTACATCGTCTATGGCGGCGCCGGGGCCGAGCCCGTTCCCTTCGACATGGAGAACGAGCCGCTGACCGACGACATCTACGAGATGATGTGCCGCGGCAGCGCGGTGCCGCTCGCGGAGGTCAAGCGGCATCCGCACGGCGCGATCTTCGAAGAGGCGCGCGAAACCGTCCGGCCTCGCGATCCCGCCTGCGCCGCGCGACTGCAGTTGGCCGACCCGGCCATGCTGGCCGAACTTGCGCAGGTTCGCGCGGAAGACCCGGGCGCGCGGCGCGGGACCGGTTGGGACTTTCCCTTCCAGCTCGTCTGCCGGCGGATGATGCAGACGACGAACAGCTCGCCCCGCCCCGACGGCATCGTGCGCTCCGGCTACAATCCGCTGTGGATGAACCCCGCGGACATGGACCGGCTCGACCTGCGGAGCGGGGACCAGATTGAAGTCCGTTCACGGCATGGGGCGATCGTCGGCTTCGTAGAGAGCGATCCGGACATGCGCGCCGGCGTCGTCGCCATGACGCACGGATTCGGACCAAGGCCAGATCGCGACTATGACCCGCGCCGCGACGGGTCGAATATCAACCTGCTTCTAAGCTGGGAGGACTGTCCCGATCCCTATCACGGCATGCCGAGGATGAGCGCCGTACCCGTCATCGTCGTCCGAGCGAAACCAGAGGACCTGCCGCTGAAGCATGAGTTCTAGCCGCCGTGGGCGTCGACGTTGGCCGCGGCGAGTACGATCGCCAAGCCAGCGGCATGCCGAGCGCCTGCTGATGGAGGCCGACGCGTGAGTTCGGGTCACCCTTGCCCACGACGTGCTGACCGGAGCGCCATTTTCCTCCCCCTGAGCCCGCGACCATGATCGGCAGGAACTCCTGCGATCCCGCGCCGAGAACCCGCTAGGGAGCACGTCAGCTAAGCTTCGCCGTGGCCAGGCGGGTCAGTAGGTCATCGGCCCTTTCGGCTTGGTCGGAGCCTGCGCCGCCGCCGCCGCCGCGTTGGCGCCGGTAGTCGTCGGGCCGGTCTTGCCCAGCGCCTCGCGAGCCCGCGCGCGGATGTAGGCGTGGAGCTGGCGGATCTGCGCGTCGGTCAGCGTCTGGAATGACGGCATGCCGCGCTCCATCCGGCCTTCGCGCACCACCTGGGTGAAGGTGGCGAGATCGAGCGTCGCGCCGGATTCCCGCAGATCCGGACCCGGCGCGCCGGCGCTGTGGAAGCCGGCGCCGTGGCAGGCGGCGCACATGATCGACAGGCCGTGGCCCGCGGCAACGTCGGCCGGCTTCAGCACCAGCTTCGGGTCGTCGAGGGCGTGGACCGTCATGTCGCGCGGCGGGCTGGGCGGCAGGGTCGCCTTGCCGTCGAGGGCGAAGGTGAGCAGCCGGCGCGGCTGGGCGCCGTACTTCCAGCCCACGTCCATCACCTTGCTCATCGCCGCCACCGTGCCGCCCCAGCCGACGAGCACCGAGACGTACTGCTTGCCGTTCACGCTGTAGCTCATCGGCGCGGCGATGATCCCGAGGCCGGCGTTGTAGTCCCACAGCGCCTTGCCGGTCTTGGCGTCATAAGCGTGGAACAGGCCGTCCGCCGTGCCCTGGAACACCAGGCCGCCAGCGGTCGCCAGCGTGCCGCCGTTCCACAGGTGATCGTGCTGGACGCTCCAGGCCTCCTTCTGGGCGACGGGGTCCCAGGCCACCAACTTGCCCTTGCCGTCGCCGGGCTTCTTGATGACCGGCTCGATGATCAGCCCCATGACGTTGAAGGCCGCATCGCTGTCGCTGGCCAAATCGCGGGCGAAGCTGCCGCCGACCTGCTGGATTGGGATGTAGACCAGGCCCGTCTGCGGGCTGTAGCTCATCGCCTGCCAGTTGTGGCCGCCGACGGTGCCCGGCCAGATCTCGGTCAGACCCTGCTCATAGCGGATATTCGGGTTCTCGATCGGCCGCCCGGTCTTCAGGTCGATGTCCGTGGCCCAGTTGATGACGGTGGTCTTGCCGGCCGAGAGCGGCTTCCCCGTGGCGCGGTCGAGCACGTAGAAGAAGCCGTTGGTCGGGGCGTGCAGCAGCACCTTGCGCGGCCCGTCGGCGAGCTTGAGCGTCGCCATGACGATGTTCGGCGTCGCCTTGTAGTCCCAGGAATCCCGCGGGTTCTCCTGGTAATGCCAGACGTACTTCCCGGTGTTGGCGTCGAGCGCGACGACCGACGAGGTGTAGAGGTTGTCGCCGCCGCCGGGGCTGCGCTTTTCAGAGTCGTAAGGCCCGGCGTTGCCGACGCCGATATAGACCCGGTTCGCTTCCGCATCGAAGGTCATGCCGTTCCAGACGGTGCCGCCGGTGCCGGTCTTCCACCATTCGCCGCGCCAGGTCTTGGCGGCGGCCTCCATCGCCGGATCGCCCTTGTTCGCTTCTGGCGAGCCCGGCGCGGTGAAGAAGCGCCAGAGGAACTTGCCGGTCTTGCTGTCGAAGGCGGTGACGAAGCCACGGCCGCCGAAGTCGGCGCCGGCGTTGCCGATGATCACCTTGCCGTTCATCGTCCGCGGCGCGCCGGTGCTGTTGTTGTACGGATACTCCGCGGGAATGGAGTCCGCCGACCACAGCACCTTGCCGGTCTTGGCGTCGAGGGCGTCGACCCGGCCGTCCATCTCCGCCACGAAGACGCGCCCGTCCTCGTAGGCGACGCCGCGGTTGGCGCCGAAGGTGAACCTGTCGGGGCTGCGCTTCCAGGTCTCCGGATCGAACTTCCAGCGCAGCTTTCCGGTCACCGCGTCGACCGCATAGACCTTGGCGTAGCCGCCGGAGAAATAGATCACGCCGTCGACCGAGAGCGGCGTCGCCTCCAGCGTCACCTCCTCGGGCAGGTCCAGCGACCAGGCGAGGCCCAGCTTGTCGACGTTGCCGGCCTTGATCTCGGTCAGGCGGCTGTAGGCCGCCTCGTCCGCCGATCCGCCAGGGGCGGTCCAGTTCACGTCCGCGCCGACGCCGGCGTCCGGTTGCTTGGGATGGTCCTTCGCGCAGCCGACGGCGAGCAAGGCCGCCGCCGAGAGCGCGAGCACATTGAGACAAACGCGGCGCATCAAAGAACCCGCTCCTTCGGAGGCTGCTGTCGTGGGTTACTCAGGGAATCGCACGGGATCGCCGAGCCGCAGAAACGAGCAGCTTCACCGGCCGGCATGGTCGCCGGGTCACGTCCCACCTGCGCATCCTCCCGAGATGCCGCGCGCTTGGCGTGCGCGGTCGTTTTTCGAACACGGAACCGCCCGCCCCGTCAGGACCGACGCGCCCGCGCTTGCGGAAGGCTATGCTGTGCGACTGCCCAGCGCAACCTGCGGAGACCGTATCCGTCGAGATCAGCGGCCCGCCATCGGCCCGACCAACTCGATGAAGTGGCCCTCCGGGTCGGTCACGACCGCGGCGCGCACGCCATGCTCCGGGCGATCCTCGCCGGGCCGATGGACGCCGCCGCCGGCCGCGGTCACCGCGGCGCAGGCGGCGTCGACGTCGGGCACGTTGAACGCCAGCCAGACCTCGCCAGGATAGGTCGGGGCCGGCGGCGGCGGAAGCTCGACGAACCGGCTGAGGATCAGAATGTGGGCGCTCGCGTCCCCGGTGGCGGAGAGCCAGCACTGCTCCTGCCGCACCTCGTCCTCGCCGCCGAGATTGCGGCTGACAACCTGCAGGCCGAGCGCGCGATAGAAGCGCTCGGTCGCGGCCAGGTCGCCGACCACGAGCTTGGTGGCGATCGTCGCAATGCTCATCGACTGTCTCCCGGTTTGAGGCGCCCTACTCCGCCGCGAACACCATCAGCAGATTGCCCGGCTTCTTGCCGGTGAACCCGTGGCCGGACGGCACGACGACCATCCCCTGGTAGGCGATCGGCCCCAGCCCGCCGGCGATCGCGCCGCCCTGGCCGGTCTCGCCGTTGACCGTCGTAAGCCGGGTCGCGGTGTCGGACTCCCAGATGAGCGCGCCGCTGTCGGCGGCCAGCGCCCGCAGCCGACCGTCGTCGCCGCCGACCAGCACCAGCCGGCCGACAGCGGTCGGCACGCCGCCGAAGCCGCTCAGGCACCCCGCCGGCTGCCCCTCGCAGGCCGTCGACTGGAAGCGCCAGAGCACCCGGCCGGTCTTGATGTCGAGCGCATAGAGCCCGGGCTTGGCCTCGTCCGCCGGCGGACCGTAGTCGGTGATCGGCACGAACACCCGGCCGTCCTGCGCCGACATGCCGAAGTTAACGCCGCCGGCCGCCCCGCCGCGACCGACCTTGGTCTTCCAGCGCAGCTTGCCGGTGTCGGGATCCAGGCCATAGACGACGCCGGACTTCTGGCCCGCCAGCAGGAACGGCTGGCCGTCGGCGGCCTCGGCGAGCACCGGCGGCGCGCCGAAGTCGTGGTCCGGCCCGGCGTCGTCGGGACAGTTGTGGCGGTCCGGCACCATGCAGCTGACGTTCCAGGCGTCGCCCTCGGTCACCTGGTTGGCCCAGACGATGCGGCCGCTGTCGACGTCCAGCGCCAGGATCGCGTCGCTATAGGCGGTCGCGGGCTGGGTGTAGTTGTCGCCGGTCGCGACGTAGACGCGGCGGCGCCGGGCGTCGACCGTCGGCGCGCTCCAGATCGCCGCGCCGGACGGGGTGAACCGCGCCGCCCCGGCCGGATTGACGCCCTGCTCGACCGCCGGCCGGTCGACGGTGAAGGTCTGCCACAGCCGCGCGCCGGTCTTCACGTCGAAGGCGATCAGCGAGCCGCGGAAGCTGCAGCACGGATAGCGCGCGTCCGCCGCGCTCGCCTCCTCGAGCGACGAGACCGGGACCAGCAGCTTGCCCTCGAACAGCGCCGGCGTGCCGGTGATCGTCGCGTTCGGATGCGGGTCGGCCTTGATCCGCCAGACCTGCGCGCCGGTCCTGGCGTCCAGCGCATAGACGTTGCCGAGCAGGTCGCCGAAGGTCAGCAGCGGCCGGGCTTTCGCGTCGCCGGCCGTCCACGGAGTCAGGGTGACGCCGCTGCGCACCTCGGCCGCCGCCTGGAACACCCAGCGCGTGCAGCCGGTGGCGCGATCGATGGCGAACACCGAGCCGTCGTGGCTGCCGACGAGGATCGCCCCGCCGCCGAGCGTCGGCTGCGACCGGGCGCGCAGGGCGTTCGGGAAGGCCAGGGCCCACTTCAGCTTCAGCGACGGCGCGGCCGCCGGCGTCAGGCCCGCCGTCTCGGGCGGGATGGCGTGGACGCTGCCCGGCGCGAAGCCCCAGCCCGCCAGCGGCGGCGGCTCGTTCAGGTCGAACGGCGAGGCGCCGGCCGCGCACATCCGCGGGCTCGGCGGGGCGGCCTGCAGGCGCTTCTGGGCGATGTATTCGGCGACGCTGCGCTTGTCCTCGTCGCTCAGGCCCTCGGCCATGGCCTTCATCACGCCCTGCGACAGCGTCGCCTCGATCGAGCGCGGCGCGACCATCGACAGCATGACCTTCGACGGCGCGCGGTTCACGCCGGCGTCGTGACAGCTGCCGCAGCGCTCGATGTAGATCTCCGCGCCGCGTTGCACCCGGCGCGGATCGGGCGCCTCGCGCGGGTCTGCGTTCAGCATGCTCGCCACGTCGGCGGCGACGGCGATCGCCCCGCCGGCCAGCGCAAAGCCCAGCCCCAGCACGCAGCCGGCCATCCGCCAGTTCCAGCCCACTTCGTCGCCTCCCCCGCCCGCGGCGCGCTCGCAAGCCGGCGCGCCTTCGGACGAGGTCGAGCTTAAGGCTCAGCTGGGGCTGCTGGCTACATCGCCGTTTCCGAGGGCTGGCCCGGGCGGGAATTCCACGTGCTGCGGCGCCGTTCCGCCGATGTGGTCCCACGGCGCCTTCGAGCCGACGAAGAGGTGCATCTCGATCTCCACGCCAGGGTCGCCGTCGACGCTGCCGAGCGTGACGCCATGCACCGCGTCCCCGGCGGTGCCGCACAGGGTGGAGCCGCAGGTTCGGCAGAAGGCCAACCCCCAGCCCGGCGTGGTCTCGTAGCGTTGGAGATTGTCGTCCCCGGACACCCACGCAAACGAGCCGGGCGCCACCTCGGCGTAGGCCGATCCCGTCCCGCTGAACGCCTTGCGGCAGCGGGAGCAATGGCAGCTCCGCCCGGGGCCGAGCGGTGCGTCGATCCGGTAGCGGACGCGCCCGCAGAAACAGCCGCCGTTCAAGGTCATGACGTCTCCCGCTTTGCGCTCGCCCGAAGCCGTCACATACGGACCGAGCCGCGCTTTCGCCAGTCGCCTGCGCCGGCCCCATCCTGTGTTGGCCGCGGCGGCCGGCCCGGCGTGTAAGCTCGCCGCTCCAGTCCAGCGTCTCGGCGTCATCCGTCAGCGAAGGAGCGGCCCATGACCCCCGGTTTCTGGGACAATCTCGTGCCGCTGAAGGGCGGCCTGTACGGGACGCAGACCGCCGGCTGGACGCCCGGACCGCCGGCGATGACCCGGCTCGGCTGCCAGATCCTGGCGGACCAGATGATCCCGGTCGACGACGGGGTCTCGCTCGGCGCCGACGTCTACCTGCCGAAGACGACCGGCCGCTATCCCGCCGTGGTGGTGTTCGGCGCCTACTCCAAGGAGCTGCACGCCACCGGCGCGCCAACCGGCGGCGACGAGGTCGGCAGCCCGCCGGTGTTCACCGACCGCGGCTACGCCCACCTCATCGTCGAGCGGCGCGGCATGGGGATCTCCGGCGGCGAGACCGCGGTCTTCTTCAGCGACCGCGACGTCGAGGACCACGAGAAGGTCATCGCCTGGGCGGCCGAGCAGCCGTGGTGCAACGGCGAGGTGGTGCTGTTCGGAACCTCCTACTACGGCTGCACCCAGCCGATGGTCGCCGCGCGCCGGCCGCCGGCGCTGAAGGCCTTCTTCTGCAACGAGATCTGCACCGACTATTTCCGCCACATCGTCGCGTTCGGCGGGACGCCCAACGTCCACTTGATGAGCGCCTGGATGGGGGCCAACTTCACCGACGAGGCCCTGCGGCGGCGCACGCCGCCGCTGCTGCGCGCGCTGGCCAGCCACGTCTTCAACTCACCGCTGAAGCGGCTCTGGTGGCCGGCGGTCCAGAAGCGGCTGCCAGCGATGATGCACCGCGTCACCCGCGCAACGCCGACCCGCGCGGTGCGCGAGATGTGGCTCAACTGGATGATCGACGGCAAGACCCGCGAGACCTGCAGCATGCCGCCGGGGCCCCATCAGGTCCTGCACCGGATCGAGGTCCCGTTCGTCGCGGTGCAGAACCTCGCGATGTTCAACCTGCACCAGTTCGGCGCCTACGAACTGTTCCAGAAGGCGGCGACGCCGAACGACCGCAAACGGCTGATCATCAGCCAGGCGGCCTATGAGCTGCCGGTCTATTCCTGGCAGCTGGAGGCGCTGGCCTTCTTCGACCACGTGCTGCGCGGGACCGACAACGGCTACGCCGCACAGCCGGCGGTGCGCTACTGGCTGGACGGGGCCGAGCGCTACGTCGGCGCCGAGGCCTTCCCGCCGCCCGACGTGGAGCCGCTGCGGCTGTTCCTCGCGCGCCGGGCCCCGGACGACGAGACCCAGGTGCTGACCAAGCAGCTGCAGAGCGGCGGCGCCAACAGCTGGGCGGCGATCCCGCTCGGCGCGCCGATCCCCGGCGGCGTGGAGCAGGAGGTCAACCAGTTCCTGATCTACGACTTCCTCGCCGAGAGCGACATCGAGCTGGCCGGCGCGGTGACCGCCAACCTCACCTTCCGCAGCAACGAGATCGACTCCTACGTGCTGGCCCGGCTCAGCCGCGTCGACGCGCGCGGCGACGACCACCTGCTGTCGCTGGGCGCGATCAGCCCGGCCCGGCGCAGGATCGACCCGATCCGCGGCTCGGCGATGGAGATCGCGCACGACGTCGGCGTGCGCCAGCCGCTGGCGCCGGGCCAGCCGGTCGTGCTGCGCTTCAGTCTGACGCCCGGTCCCACCCGCCTGAAGCGCGGCGAGAAGCTGCGGCTGCGGATCGCCAGCCGGACCGACCTGGTGGAGAGCGACCTGGCGCACGACCACGCCCACTTCCCGCTGCAGGTCCCGCCCTACTGCGCCCGCAACACCCTCGACTACGGCCCGGAGACCTACATCGAGCTGCAGCAGGTGCGCGGCCCGGCCTGAAACGGCGCAGCGGCGCCACAACAGGCCTGTCACACACAGCCTCTATCGTGCCCGCGAACCGGATGACGGAGGCCGCGTGTCGGACAGGGCGCTGATCTTCTGCATGGACACGCGCGGCCGGGTGCGGGCGTCGCGGGAGCTTGAGTTCACGACCCGCGCCGACCTGATGCATCAGCTGCAACCGGAGCTTGACCGGCACCCGATGGTCGAGGCCTGGGCCGGCAGCATCTGTCTGCTGCGCAACGGCGCGCCGGGGCTGCTCGAAGACGACGAGCTCTAGGACTCTCCTGAGCGCGCGCCGGCGGCGCGCGCCGTCTCGACATCCCGCTCCAGGAACCAGTTGAGGCCGGTGCGGATGGCGGCGATCGCCGCGAGCTGGCCGATGTCATCCCAGGTCGGCGCGATGGCGGTTCTGACGATGTCGGCGGCCAGGGCGAACTCGAGCGCCAGGATGATCCAGCTGGCGAAGCCGACGAAGATGGTCCGCCGGGTCAGGTGATCCCCGGTGCGCCCGTGGACGACGGCGCGGGCGACGCGGCCAATGGTCAACACCGCGCCCAACGCGACGATGAGGACACAGACCAGCTCGGCGGCCAACGCGATGTTGCTGGCGAACTCGCGAAGTACCGCTTCCATCCTGTCCCTCCGCACCGGGCCGCCCAGCATTCCCTTTCCGGCGCGGTGCGCTATCGGGGATTGTCCGGAGAACCACTCCCGCTTGGGACGGAGGCGCGCGACCGTGTCCTGGGCTGCTCGGCCGGGCGCTGACGCCGCCGATCGACCTCGTCGTACACCGACGCGGCGGCGTCGTTCGGCGCGCGATCGACCTTTGGCGCGCGCGGCGCGTCGTCTCCGGGCTGAAGATTGAAGGTGCGCAGCGCCTCGTCGTCGTCACGGCCGAACGGCCCGCGCACCCGCCGCGAGGGATACTGCCCGAGGGACGGGCGGGCCGGACATCCGGGATTTCCCCGAGCCGCCCGCCCCGCCACACAGCTTGAGCTCAGGGCGCGGCGCTCAGCGCCCCAGCCAGACTCCCGCCGGCGCGTAAGGCAAGCCCACGTCGCGCAGCCCCAGCACCCCGGGCCGGGCCGCCTTGACGTCGAAGGCCGCGCTCACCGCGGGCAGCGCCGTCATGGTGTCCCAGTCGTGGTTGCCCCAGTGTTCGGGCGGGGTGAAGCGGATGCGGGTGTCGATGTTGGGCTCGCCCTTGATGACCAGGTGATACTGGTCGGCGTCGATCTCCCAGCCCTCGGCGAGGTCTTTGGTCAGGTACCAGATCACCTTGATCTGCACGACGGTCTGCCCGCCGACCTTGCCGTTCCAGCCGCCGCGCAGCGCCGCGTTGGTCCCCTCCTCCATGCAGAACCAGCCGAGGTCGACCTTCTTGGCCGCGGTCGCGTAGTCGACGAAGAACTCGATGTCGTCGAGCTTGAACTCCAGCGCCTCGGCCACCCGCACCACCGCGTCGCGGAACAGGATCAGCCACTGGCGGGCCCGGGCGAGCACCTCCGGCGTGGCGCCGCGCTCGCCCATGCCGAGGAACGACCAGGTCTCGACCGACTGGTAGACCGAGCAGTCGGCGGACTCGACGATGCCGACGTAGTCGACCTTGCGGCAGATGGCGGTCATGGCCGTGGCGATGGCGTTCACCCAGCCGGGGTTGATGCCGGAGATGTAGAGCGAGCTGTGGCCCCGTCCGCAGGCCGCCTCCAGTTGCACGCGCACGTCGCCCTCGACGCCGCCGACATTGAGGAACAGGTTGGTGCTGATCACGTCAGAGCCGCTCTCGAGCAGGCGGACGACCTGGCCGAGATCCGCCTCGAACGGGGTGTAGATGACGGTGTCGGCGGCCAGCGCGAACAGCGCGTCGAGGTCGTCAGTGGCCAAGACCCCGACGGCCGGCCGGCCGCAGAGTTCGCCGGCGTCGACCCCGACTTTGTCCTTCGAATAGGCGTAGACGCCGACGAGCTCGAGCCGCGGGTCGTCAAGGATCGCCCGAAGGCTGAGCTTGCCGACCTTGCCGGTCGCCCACTGGATGACGCGAAGCTTGTCCATCTGGTCCTCCCTGATTTTTCTTGCGACCACCCTCGCCCATGGCGGCACGGCCGTCGACGGTGCTGTCAGACGCGGGGCTGCGGTTCGTAGATCAGGTAGCTCAGCTGCGAGGCGGCGATCCGCCAGCGGCCGTCGCGCCGCTCGTAGCGCTCGCGGTACTGGCCGTAGCCGGTGTGGCCGCTTTCGCTCATGGTCGCCGCGCGGTCCGGGCCCCAGATCACCCGGTCCTGCATCGCCCAGATGACGTGGGCCACGTCGCCGTCGATCTCGATCTCCGGCGAATGCACCTGATGGGCGGTGCGTGCGTGCTCGACCGAGCCGCGGATGTAGGTGATCGCCGCTGCGCGCCCGTGGATCGGCGGCGCCCCGCCGGCCGGCGAGGTGTCGAGCACGAAGTCCTCGGTGAACAGGTCGGTGTAGGCCGCCCAGTCCTTGCCATCGAGGAAGCGGCAGTAGCGGGCCTTCACCTGGCTGATGGCGGCGTAGTCGTCGGCGTAGCTGGTCATTTCCTCTCCGATGCGCATTCTTGTTTTTGAGCGGCTGGTCAGTTTGACCGCTCCACGCGCGCCGGCAAGTCGTCGCGAACCGCCCCGGCGATCAAAGGCCGAAGCGGTCGACGTAATCGCGGAACGCCGCGCGGATCGCCGGCTCGGACAGGCCGTACTCCTCGGCGGTGTAGGCGTGCTGGCCATGCCGCCCCTGGGCGTTGCGCGCATGATACGCCTTGAGCTTCGCGCGCAGGCCGGCGTCCACCTCGAACCCCAGCGCGTCGTACAGCCGCTCGAACGTGCCGATCGGATCGCGCACCAGGTCGCGGTTGTCGACGTCGACGAAGCGGTGCTCGCCGATGCGCGCGCGGGCGGCCAGTGCCTGGCGGGCGCCTTCGGCCCAGAAGTCGAGGCAGCGCCGGCCGGTCCAGTGCTTGTCTACCGCGCCGGGCGCGCACTGCCGCTGATAGAAGTCCTGATACAGGCTGGCCACCGAGCCCACGACCTTGGCCGGGTCGCGGTGGGTCATCACGAACTTCGCCTCGGGATAGCGCGCGGCGAACGCCTCGAGCATGAAGATGTGCGGCGGCGCCTTCAGCAGCCAGAGGTGCGGCGGCCGCTGCGACTGCAGGAGCTTCAGCACCCGCTCGTGCCAGGCGTAGGTGGAGGCGAAATCCTCGCCGACCCACCAGTCCATGTAGTCGTCGGGCATCGGATAGGCGCCGTGCAGGCCGTGCATGGTCAGGCCGGCCAGCATCACCAGATCCTCTTCCGGCCCGTCGGGGTCGAACAGGTGCAACGCCGCCTTGTCGTAGCCCTTGGCCGCCTCACGCGCGGCGAGCGCCCGCGGGTCGGCGTCCTCCTGTCCGGCGACCGGCGGCGGGACGGGATCGCGCGCCTCCCAGCCGCGCAGGAAGCGGAACCGCGGGTCCAGCGCCAGCATGGCGACGGTCGCGGTCGTGCCGGTGCGCGGCAGGCCGCAGACCAGCAGCGGGCCTTCGATGCGCTGGGCGTCGACCTCCGGATGCGCCTGGCGCCAGGCCTCGATGCGCAGGCGGTTGGCGAGGTCGCCGACCAGGCGCGCCCGCGCGGCCTCGCGGGCGGCCTCGGTCAGCGGCAGCTTGGCGAAGGCCTCGGCGTTGCGCGCCAGGCCCTCGCGGAAATCGTCGCCGCCGAAGTCGGCGAGCCCGGTCGCGGCGACCGCGTCGGCCAGCAGCCGGTCAGGAGACAGCCGGTCCATCCGCTAACCGCCCAGCGTCGGGGTCGAGCGTTCGAGCATCCCGATGCTGGCCTGGCCGTCCCAGACGTAGCGGACGCCGGTCTGCTGCAGGTTGATCCCCCAGATGTCCGGGTTCGACAGGCGGAAGGTCGACAGCGTCGTGCGGCCGGCGATGCGGGTGACGCCGAGCTCGGACTGCAGCTCCAGGCCGACGTCGTCGTCCGCCTCCACCGCGCGCGTCAGCCAGGGGATCTTCACCGCCTTGGCCGGATACATCCGGCCGTCCTGCCAGATGAAGCCGTCGTTCCACGCCTGGAAGCCGTCGGCGTGCGGCGGATAGGCGAGGTAGCCGAAGGCGCGGCCGTCGGGGAAGATCGCCGACTGCCAGCAATGACCGCGCAGGAACAGGCCGTCGGTGCGCACGCTGCGCCGCTTCACCCGCATCCCGCCGACCTTGAAGGTGCGGCGCTCGCCGTCGAGCTCCAGTTCGCCCTCGCCGCGGAACAGCTGCTCGAACCGCATGCCTAAGCCGACCGACAGGGCGTCGCGCCGCACGCCCTTGCCCATGGTCTGGAAGTTGGTCGGCGAGACGTCCTGCAGAAAGGCCGGCGCGGCCATGGTCAGCTCGAACGCGTAGCGCAGCGGGACGCGCCGGGTCACGTCGACGGTCCGGGCGATCTGCGCCGCCACCGCGGTGTCGATCGCCATCCCGTCGAAGCTGACCAGCCAGCGGCGGAACGGCTCGAGGCAGCGGAAAGTCAGCGGCCCGGCGCCCAGCACCGCCGGCCGGCCGTCGGCGTCGGCGTCGGCGTCGAGCGGGCTGCGCATCGCCCCGACGCCGGCGTCAAGCAGCACCCGGCCGTCGGCGAAGGCGAGATTGGCCTGGTAGCGGCGGCTCTCCCAGGCGTGCGGCTCGGCCTCGACGCCGTTGCGGGGAATCCCGAACGCGCCGTTCTCCTCGAACAGCCAGAACGAGGTCCCCTCTCGCAGCCAGTCGAAGCTCGGCGGCTCCGCGAAGAACAGGTCCTGCTCCGGCCCAAGGCCGCCGCTGAGGTCCGCTGACATGACCGCCTCCACCCTGGCTATGTTCTCCGCGCCACCGAGCGGCGCTTATCTTGCGAACGATAGTTCCATTAGGCGAACAAGAGCGTCAATCTCCCACGGCGTGCCGGGCGACCCGCGAAGCGTTGGACGATGCCGTCAGCCCGGCTGCGCCTTCGGCGAATTTCCGCGGGCGCGCGCCGTAGATCACTCCGCCAGTAAGTCGGCCATCGGCGTTTTGATCTCGGCCTCGAAGCCGGTGTCGAGGTAGCGACATGCAACGGTTCCGCGCTGGCTCAGGCCCATCGCTATGAGGCGGGATCCGAAGCCTGTCTGGGTCGGCGGCCGGGCGGCCGGCCCGCCGATCTCGCGCCAACAGATCGTCAGCAGGTCGGCGGCCTCGTCCACCGTCCAGGCGAGGGTGACCCGGCCGTTGGCCGTCGAGAGCGCGCCGTACTTCGCGGCGTTGGTCGCCAGCTCGTGCAACAGCAGGGACAGGGCGACGGTGACCCGCGCGCCGAGCGCCACCTCCGGGCCCTTGATGTCGATCCGCTCGATGGTCGCCGCCAGCGTCGTAGCCGCCACCTCGCTCAAAATCGCCGAGGTCCACCGCTGCCGGAACAGCACGTCGTGGGCGGCGCCCATGGCCACGATGCGGTCGAGCAGCGCCTCCACCGCCGTTCGCTCCGCCACCCCCTTGAGGGTCTCGCGGGCGAGCGCCTGCACCAGGGCCAAGGTGTTCTTGAGCCGGTGTCGCAGTTCCTCGTTCAGCACGCCCAGGTCCGCGCGGGCGCGGACGGTCGCCGTGGTCTCCACGACGGTGTCCATCATGCCCGCCACCGTGCCGTCCGCCAGCCGCAGCGGGCTGTAGCAGAAGGTGAACCAGGCCTGTTCTGGCCGGCCGGTGCGGTCGATCAGCAGCGGGAAATGCTCGATGAAGGTCGGCTCGCCAGCAAAGGCGCGGTCGGCGATTGGCCCGATCTCGTCCCAGGCTTCGGCCCACACCTCGGCGAAGGAGCGCCCCAGCGCCTCGGGCTTGGTGCCGAGTATCGGCCGGAAGGCGTCGTTGTAGATGGTGACCAACCCTGGCCCCCACACGACCGCATGGGGGAACCGGTTCTCCAGGATAAAGCTCACCGCAGTTTTCAGCTCTACTGGCCATGCCGATTGCGGCCCGAGGGGCGTGGCGGCCCAGTCGAACTCGCGTACCAAGCGCGCCATCTGGCCTTCGTTCGGCGTCGCCATCACCTGCACAAACGTCTCATCGAGCATTCCTGCGACCCGCCCCACGCCTTCATCTGGATCAACGCTCGTCGCGGCGGGCAAGACGCCTTCACTTCCAGAAACACGAACTGAGTGGGACGCGTCGTCAGCCCAAGCCCCCGCCACAGCGGCGGCGTTCCGTCGGCCGTGCATCCCTAGAAGTTTGGCGCGGCTCGCAACCTTTTCCCGGCTCTTGGCTTTTCGACGCCGCAGTCAAATTGGCTGCCTGGTACCCCTCAACTGACGCCCGGCCGTTGGCGCGGCCGGGTTCTTTTGCATCGGAGACCCCATGCGTCTGATCCATGCCCTCACCGCCGCCGCTCTCCTTGCAATTCCGACGACCGCCTTGGCCCAGGCCATGGAACGCGACCAGCCCAGCACCTCGTCTTCGGCGCCGAGCCCCAGCGCCGGCGCGGGCGCGTCGTCCTCCACCGGCGCCGCGGCGACCGTCACCGCCGGCCTCCCCGTGAAGGACAAGACCGGTACGACGATCGGCTCGGTGACCGAGGTGAAGACCGACGCCGGCGGCAATAAGGTCGCGACGATCAAGATGGGCGCCGACAGCTTCGCGGTGGACACCTCCGCCCTGGCCGTCGACAACGGCTCGGCCGTGATCAACTCCACCCAGGCAGAGATCAAGGCGATGCTGCCGAAGAAGTAGCGGGCGGCGGCGGCTCAACGTTGACGCTCGGGCGACACGGCCGTAAGCGCGCTGGGAGAGGAATTTCCCACGCCCGCCATGACGCAGTGTTCCCCCGGAGTCGAACGCGTCGCCGCGATCCTGAACTTCATGGCCGAACACCCCGACCGCGCCGTCTCGGTCAGCGATCTGGTACGAGGCCTGAAGATCAGCCGCACCACCTGTTACGACCTGGTGACCAGCCTGGCGCACGTCGGATACCTGCACCGGACCAACGACAACACCTATGTGCTCGGCCCGAGCCTGGCGCTGGTCGGCCAGATCGCGGCCAGGCACGCCTCGCCGGTGTTGATCGCCCAGCCGGAAATGCACGCGCTCGCCGAAGAGTTCGACGTGATCTGCTCGGCCTTTTTCCGCGACGGGGATTACCTCGTGGTGCGCGAGCGCGTCGCCTCGGGCTCGAACCTGGACTGGTCGTCGCCGAAGGGCGCGCGCGTCCGCATGCGCGCGCCCTTCGCGGGGATCTTCTACGCCTGGTCGCCGCCGGCGCGGACTGAAGCCTGGCTGCAGGCGACGTCGCCCTCGGCGACGGATGCGCAGAAGGCGCTGATGCAACGGGCGATGGCCTTTGCGCGGCGCCACGGCTTCACCTTCTCCGTGCGCAACGCCCGGTTCGGCGATCCTCAGGACGACGCCACGCAGGCGTTCGAAGACGCCGAGAGCGATCTGCCGGTGATGATGATCCCGGAACTCGATCCGGACCGGGAGTATCCGCTGATGTCGGTGCTCTCGCCGGTGTTCGACGCCTCTGGCGAGGTGCTGTTCCTGCTGGCGCTGGTCGGCTTCACGCAGAAGACGACGGGACGCGACATCGAGCGCATCGGGCAACGCCTGCGCCGCGCCTGCGACCACATCTCGAGCGTCATCGGCGGGGCGCCGCCCGCCGCTGAAGCTCAGGCCCTCTCCGCGCTCTAGCAAAACCGTCCGCGCCCACAGGCGTCATGGGCATGGCGATCGCGCGCACGTGGATAACATTGTTGTCCGGTATTTAGATAGTTGATCCGGGATTTCGGATGACGCACGTTTCTGGCCCAGACATCGAGGCGGAATGTGGAAAAGCACAGAGAAAGCGATCTGACCGGAAAGGTCGTCGTCATCACCGGCGCCAGCCGCGGCGTCGGCAAGCAGGCGGCGCTGGCCTTCGCCCGCCGCGGGGCCAACGTGGTGCTGGCCGCCCGGACGGTCGAACCGGACAGCGCCTTGCCCGGTACGCTCGGCGAGACGATGCGGCAGATCGAGGCGATGGGCGCCGGCGCCCTGGCGGTGCAGACCGACCTCGCCAGCGAGGCGGATCTGAACCGCCTGATCGACGCCGCGGTCGAGCGCTTCGGCGGGGTGGACGTGCTGATCAACAACGCCGCGGCCACGACCGGCGAGATCTGGTCCAAGCGCTTCCTGGAGCTGACCCGCGAGGACTGGCTCTACCAGTTCGACGTCAACGTCCATGCGCCCTTCACCCTGATACAGCGGGTGACGCCGATCATGGAAGCCCGCGGCGGCGGCCGGATCATCAATCTCAGCACCGGCAGCGGCGAGGTGTTCCGGCTGCCGGAAGAGCCGCGCAAGCTCGAAAGCCAAGGCGACTTCAGCCTGGCCGTTCCCGGCTACTACGCCAGCAAGCGCGCGCTCGACCGCCTCGGCAATTCGGTTGCGCCCGAGCTCGCCCGCAAGAACATCGCCGTCATCGGGCTGCATCCGGGCCTGGTGGCCACCGAGCTGGTGGCCATCCGCGTCAAGGAGAAGGGCCTGGACGACAGCGTCGCCGTGCCGATGGAGGTGCCGGCCCGCATGCTGGTCTATTTCGCCGCGTGCGAAGATCCCATGGAATACACCGGCCGGATCTTCTGGGCCGAGCGCGAGTTGGCGGACTTAGGGATCCAGCTCGACTGAGATCGCGCGAAATCGACAACTAAAAAAGCGGGAGGAGACCAGGATGGATCTGAACAAGTACGGTCCCTGGGCGCTGGTGATCGGCGGCTCGGAAGGCGTCGGCGCCGCTTTCGCCCGCAAGCTGGCGGCGGACGGGTTCAAGCTGGTGCTGGTGGCGCGCAAGCCGGGACCGCTCGAGGCGCTGGCCGAAGAGCTGCGGGCCGAGGACGCCGAGGTGCGCGTCCTCTCCGCCGACCTCGCCCAGCCCGAGGTGCTGGATCAGGTGCGCGCGGTCACCGACGACATCGAGGTTGGGCTGCTGATCTACAACGCCGGCGCCAACAACACCCGCGGCCGCTTCGTCGAGCTGCCGCGGGAGGTGACTCAATCGGTCATCGCCATCACCGTCGTCGGCCAGGCCGATTTCGCCCGGCACTACGGCGCCTTGATGTGCCGACGCGGCCGGGGCGGGATCATCCTGGGCGGATCGCTCAGCGGCTACATGGGCTCGCCGACGCTCGCCGCCTACACCGGCGCCAAGGCGTTCAGCCGCATCTTCTCCGAGGCCCTGTGGGCGGAGTGCCAGCCGCTGGGCGTGGACGTCCTGCACCTGAACATCGGCTTCACGGCGACGCCGGCCATGGCCCGCCTGGACATCGACATCAGCGTCGCCGAGGCGCCGGAAAAGGTCGCCCAGGAGGCGCTCGACAACATCGCCAACGGTCCGGTCTGGATCGTCAGCACGCCGGGCAATCTGGAGCGCGTCCGCAAGATCTCCGTGGTCGACGGCCGCGCGGAGATCATCCGCGCCTTCGCGATCCCGCCGCGGGACCAGATGGCCGACCTGCAGCGGAGCCAGTCCGAACAGGCGGCGCCGTGATGCCGCGGATCGAGCCGATCCCCTGGGACGACCTGAGCCCCGAACAACGCGAGCGGATGCAGGCCGGCCTGGACGCGGGGGCCTTCACCGAGGCGATGCCGTTGCAGATCCTGGCCTACGCCGACCACGACGCCGCGCCCGACGACGGCGACCGCCACCCCAACTATCCAAGGCACCTGCTCGGCGGCCGGCTGCTGGAGCTGGTGCGGATCCGCAGCGCCCAGCTCGGCGGCTGCGAGCCCTGCAGCGCCTCGCGCAAAGTGGAGGGTGCGACCGAGGACGCGGACGCCTGCCTGCTCAATCCTGCGCTGCGCGAAGACCTGACCGCGCGCGAGCGGCTGGCGCTGGAATTCCTCGAGCGGCTCTCCAGCGATCACCGCGGCATCGACGACGACTTCTACCGCCGCCTGGCCGGTCATTTCACCACCGCCGAGATCGTCGAGCTGGGCCTGACCTGCGCCCACACGATGGGGACGCATCGCTTCATGCACACGCTGGATCTCTACGACGAGAAGGCGCCGGTGATCGCCTACGATCCGAGCCAAGTCGGGGTCGCCTGGGGCCAACGGCCCGCGGGCCCCTCCCCCGCCGCGCCTTAGCTTGGCCGCCGCGGGTCTTGCGGCAGGGCCCCTTCTGAGAAGTTCCGAGTATCCGCCCGCTAGGTGCGACTTCAGGTGGAGACCCGATAGACGCGCCGTCGGCGTGTGTCGGACCAGCGAACCGCTCGCGGCCGAGACCACGCCATCGTTCACCCAGGCCTTGACGGGATGATGTACTGCGCCACCAAGACCGATGGCGATTATGAGTACGTCGGCCTTGATTGGCAGACCGGCGAGATCAAGCAGCGCTGGAGATTTCCGGACGACAGCCGGGTGTGGAACGCCTTCGGCGGGATCACCACCATCTTGCAGGACGGCGATCTGATGATCGGCGGCGCGTTCGCGGTGAAACGGGTGATCGACGCCAGATAGCGCAGCAGCCGTTGCGCGGAACGTCGGCCACAGCGAGGCCCAAATTCAGCCGCGCTTCTCCGTTGTCTTCGCCGCATGAACGGCGCTTACACCCTCACCCTGTTGCGCGACGGCCCGCGGGCCGAGTGGTCGCGCGTGCTGCCCTTCCCGAATGACGGCCAAGCGATCACCGCCGCCGGACGCATCGCCGAAACAGAGGGCCGCCGCTCGCCCGAGCCGGTGTCGCTGATGGTCGGCCGCAACCTCGACGAAGGCCACGTCGAATGGCTGGGCGGCTGGGACTGGGAAAACGACGCGCTCTGGTGGGACGCCCTCGACGAGCCGCTCTAGGACGCCGCGGGAGCCTGGATCCAGTGACGGCCCTCGACCAGGGCGGTGAGGTCGTCCTTCAGCCGCCAGCGGATCTTCACCAGGTCGTTCGGCGTGATGCCGGCGGCCATCGCCCGGATCTGCGCGCCGACGAACAGGTACTGGATCAGCAGCGGCTCCGGGCCGCTGTTGGCCGCGCCGAGCGTCAGCAGGATCCGGCTCCAGGCGCGGTAGAGGTCGGCCAGCGCCTCCTGCACCAGCGGCCGCAGCTCCGGCTCGCGCGCCGACTGCAGCCAGATGGCGTAGGCGGCGAGGTTCAGCGGCCCGAACTCGGTGGCCTCGCTCTGGAAGATCACCGCGGTCAGCTCGACCATGGTCGGCAGGTCGAGGCCTTCGAAGGCGTTGCTCATCACCTTGCGCGAGCGCGCTTTCGAGCGTGAGAACAGCAGCACCTGGGCCTCGCCGAGCAGGGCCTTCGACGAGCTGAAATAGTAGGCCGGCGCGCCGGCGGTGAGCCCGGCCTCGAGCGCGACCGAGCGATAGTTGACCGCGCCCGCGCCGCGCGCGGCGAGCAGGCGGATGGCGGCCTCGAGGATCCGCTCGCGGGTGGCGGCGGCCCGCGCGGTGAGCGGCTGGGCCGGCGTTGCGGCCGCGCCGGCGGCGGCCAGCGGGAACAGGTCGGCCGCGGTGACCTTGCCGGCCAGCGTCGCCCGCAGCGTCTCCGGGCCTAAGCCCAGGCCGAGCCCGTGGAACAGCGCGCCGACGGTGATGTCGAGGCCGGAGCGGGCGGCGATCGCCGGATAGGGCGCCTCGAACGCCCGGGCGACCTGCGCCCAGACCTGGAACAGCCGGTCGTACCAGGTGCGGGTCAGCGCATGGGCGTCCGGCCGGCGCGCGCCGTCGAGCATGATCTCGCACCAGGCCAGGGTGCGCGTGCGATGCTCGCCCAGGCCGCCGGCGGCGAGCTGGGCGACGAAGCCGCGGAAGCCCACGGCGCCGCCACCGCGCACGCTGTCGGCGAGCCGCGACAGCTCCGCGAGGTTGGCCTGCAGAAGCGCGTTCGCGGCCTCCGCGATCATGTCCTGCTTGCTCTCGAAGTAGTAGGTCGTCGCCGCCAGCGAGGCCCCGGAGCGCTGCGCCACCAGCCGGTGGGTGAGCCCGGCGACGCCGACCTCGGCCAGCACGGCGATCACCGCCTCGATGATCGCCGCGCGCGTCCGCTCCGAGCGCTCCTGTTTGGCGCGCCGGCCCCGGACCGGGTTTGCGACCGTATCGTCCATGGCCGGCGCCACGGCTCCGTCAGAGCACCTCGAACAGCGCCGCGGCGCCCATGCCGCCGCCGATGCACATGGTCACGCAGACGTAGCGCGCGCCGCGGCGCTTGCCCTCGATCAGCGCGTGGCCGGTCAGGCGCGCGCCCGACATGCCGTAGGGGTGGCCGATGGCGATGGCGCCGCCGTTGACGTTCATGATGTCGCCGGGGATGCCGAGCTGGTCCTGGCAGTAGACCACCTGGACGGCGAAGGCCTCGTTCAGCTCCCACAGGCCGATGTCGTCCATCTTCATGCCGAAGCGCTTGAGCAGCTTCGGCACGGCGAACACCGGGCCGATGCCCATCTCGTCCGGCTCGGTGCCGGCGACGGCCATGCCGATGTAGCGGCCAAGCGGCTGGAGGCCGCGCTGGGCGGCCAGGCCGGCCTCCATCACCACGCAGGCCGAGGCCCCGTCCGACAGCTGGCTGGCGTTGCCGGCGGTGATCGAGCCGCCTTCGACGACCGGCTTCAGCGAGGCCAGGCCGTCGAGCGTGGTGTCCGGCCGGTTGCCTTCGTCCTTGGCCAGGGTGACCGACTTGTCGCTGATCTGGCCGGTAGCCTTGTCGAGCGCCTTCATGGTCGCGGTGACCGGGATGATCTCGGCGTCGAAGCGACCGGCGGCCTGGGCCGCGGCGGTGCGCTGCTGCGACAGCAGGGCGTAGGCGTCCTGCCGCTCGCGGCCGATCTTGTAGCGATGGGCGACCGTCTCGGCGGTCTGCAGCATCGGCATGTAGACGTCCTTGTGCATCGCCAGCAGCTCGGGGTCGGCGCCCAGGCGGACCTCCGGCGTCTGCACCAGCGAGATCGACTCCACCCCGCCGGCGACCACCACGTCCATGCGGTCGACGATGACCTGCTTGGCGGCGGTGGCGATGGTCATCAGGCCCGAGGCGCACTGCCGGTCCATGGTCATCCCGGCCACCGTCACCGGCAGCCCGGCGCGCAGCGCGGCGGTGCGGCCGATCGTGTGCTGGTCGCCCTGCGGTAGGGCGGCGCCGATCAGGCAGTCGTCGACTTCCGCGGGATCGACCCCGGAGCGCTCGACGGCCGCGCGGATCGCCTGGGCCGTCAGCGTCGGCGCCTTCAGGTTGTTGAAAGCGCCGCGATAGGCGCGGCCGATCGGCGTCCGCGCGGTCGAGACGATGACTGCCTCTCTGGTCATTTCACGTCCTCAGCTTTCGAATTTGTAGCCCGCCTTGGCGAGTTCGAGCCGCGCCTGGGCGAAGGCCTCGGTCGGCACATGCTCCTGGCTACGGTCGGCCACTTCGTCCCAACGCGCGACAAGCTTTTCCGGCGCGTCGTCGCCGAAGCCGATCTGCGCGCCCTGGGTCAGGGTCACATAGGCGACCTCGAAGGCGCCGGCGCCGGTCGCCAGGATGGTCTTGGTCGGCGCGTCTTCGCGCACCAGGGCGAGCAGGCCGGGGCTGACCGCGTCCGGCTTCAAGAGCTCAAGCTGCCCGGCCGGCAGCAGGCCTTCCAGCATCTGGGTCGCCGCGGTCGGGGCCAGGCAGTTGACCCGGATGTTGTTCTTCGCGCCCTCGATGGCCAGCGTGTTCATCAGGCCGACCAGCGCCATCTTGGCGGCGCCGTAGTTGGCCTGGCCGAAGTTGCCGTAGAGGCCGGCCGACGAGGTGGTCATCACCACCCGGCCATAGTTCTGCTCGCGCATCACGTCCCACACCGCCTTGGTGCAGATCGCAGCGCCCATCAGGTGCACGTCGACCACCAGGCGGAAGTCGTCGATCGACATCTTGGCGAACGACTTGTCGCGCAGGATGCCAGCGTTGTTGACCAGGATGTCGATGCGGCCCCAGGCGGTCAGCGCCTGCTGGGTCATCGCCTGCACCGCGTCGACGTCGGAGACCGAGCCGCGCGCGGCGATCGCCTGGCCGCCCTCCGCGACGATCTCGGCAGCGACCGCCTCGGCGGCCTCGCTCATGTCGTTGACGACGACCTGGGCGCCGCGCTTGGCGAGCAGCTTGGCGTGGGCCTTGCCCAGGCCGCCGCCGGCCCCGGTGACGATGGCGACGCGGCCAGACAGATCGATCACGGTAGTTCCCCTAACACGGCTACACGATGGAGCGGCGTACGCCACGGCTGGGCCGCCGTATGAGTTTTCCCGACCTGCGGCGCAACCGGCCGACGGCCCGGATTGCGCGAGGGTCGTCCGGGGGTAGGTCCGCCCGCCGACCGAGTCAATCTCAATTGCGTGTCTGTACCAATTTCGCGCTGCGCCTCGACGTGTCATTGCCTTGCACTCCCGCAGAGAGTACTTTGCATTACAAAGTTACACAGGGATGCGCGCCATGGACGAGGTCGAACGCGCCCTTTCCCAGATCGCCGACATCCGCGACCGGGTGGCGGCGGCGGGCCGTTTCCGCGGCTTCGCGCCCGAGGCCATGGCGTTCAACGCCTTGCTCTCGCTCGGCGTCGCCGTGGCCCAGACGGTCTGGCCGCAGGCGCTGGCGCAGGATCCCGTGCGCTATATGGCGGTTTGGGGCGCGACCCTGGCCGCCATGACGCTCATCTCGGCGAGCGAGGCGGTTTCGCGTTCGCGCGGGCGGATGGCCGAGGCCATGCTGGGCGCGATCCTGCGGCTGCTGCTGCCGTTCGCCGCGGCCGGGGTCGTCATCGCCGTCGCCATCTGCAAGTTCTCGCCAGCCTCTGCCTGGATCGTTCCTGGCCTGTGGCAGATCCTGGTGGCGCTCGCCGGGTTCGCCGCGGCCTCGAGCCTGCCCCGCCCGATCGTGTGGGCCGCCGGCTGGTATTTCGTCTGCGGCGCCATCGTGCTCGCGCTCGGCGCCCGCGGCGAGCTTTCGCCCTGGATGATGGCGGCGCCGTTCACGCTCGGCCTGGCGGGCGTCGCCCTGATCCTTCACCGCTACGGAGAGCCGCATGGCCGCCGCTGAACCGGAAGCGCCCTTCGCCTACGAGGGGCTCGACCGCATCTTCCACGAGAAGGCCCGCCTCGGCATTGTGAGTTCGCTCGCGGCGCACGCCGACGGCCTCACCTTCTCGGAACTTAAGGGCCTGTGCGGCCTGACCGACGGCAATCTGAGCCGGCATCTGCTGGTGCTGGACGAAGCCGGCTACGTGACGATCGAGAAGGGCTACGACGGCAAGCGCCCGCAAACGCGGTGCCGTCTCTCCGACGACGGCCGCGAGCGTTTCGCCGATTATCTCAGCGTTCTCGAACAGGTGCTTCGCCGCGCGACCCGGGCGGCGGCCCGCACCGAAGATCCGACGCGCCCGCTCAGGCCGAGGCCTGCGTGAGGCGCAAACTTTGCCCAATTACTTTGCCATAGAAAGTTATTTGCCGACGAGAGTTGGCGGGGAGAAGCAGTCATGAACACCACCGCCGCGGCCCAGCCGCGCGTTCCAGCCCAAGTGCCCGCCCAACTCATCTGGGACCACAGCCTCGAGGCCTTCTGTCATGAGCTGGACGATCCCTTCCTGGCCGCCAGCCGCCTGCACTCGGGGCCGGACATCTTCTGGGCCACGGACTCCGGCCACGGCCGGCCAGCCTGGGTGATCACGCGACATGCGCTGCAGCAGGAGGCGTTCGCCGACTACGCCCAATTCACCAGCGAGGGCGGCTCGGGCTTCGAGCAGATGCTGAACGTGAGCTGGCGGTTGATCCCGCTCGACTACGATCCGCCGCAGCACAGCCTCTACCGGATGATCCTCAATCCGTTCTTCACGCCGGCCAAGGTGGGCGAGCTCGACGCGGCGATCCGAGCCGTCTGCAACTCGCTGATCGCGGCGTTCGAGACACGCGGCGCCTGCGAATTCGTCAGCGAGTTCGCGACGCCCTTCCCCAGCTACATCTTCCTCGCCCTGATGGGCATGCCGATCGACCGCGCGCCACAGTTCCTGGCCGGGGAGCGCGCGCTCACTCACGGCGCCGACCCGGCCGAGCGCCTCGGCGCCGCCCGAGCCGTCTGCGCCTACCTGACGGAATTCGTGGAGGAGCAGCGGGCCAATCCGACGACGGACCTGATGCAGGGGCTGATGTCGGCCCAGATCGAGGGGCGGCCGCTCAGCGACGATGAAGTCCTGGCGATGGCGCACACCTTCTATTTCGGCGGGCTGGACACCGTTTACAGCTCGCTGGGCTTCATCCTCCGGCATCTGGCGACGCATCCGAGCCTGCAATCGCAGCTCCGCGAGCACCCCGCGCTCCTGCCCCAGGCGGTGGACGAGCTGTTGCGCGCCTTCAGCGTGGTGAGTTCGCGCCGCTGCGTCACCGAGGATTTCGAGTTCCATGGCGTCCAGATGCGCCGAGGCGACCTCGTCGTGCTGCCGCTCTATCTCGCCGGCCGCGACCCGCAGGCCCATCCCGATCCGCACGAGATCGACCTCGCTCGGAAGTCCGGTCGCCTGACCTTTGCGAGCGGCCCCCACCATTGCCTTGGCGCCCACCTCGCGCGGCGGGAGATCCGGATCGCGCTCGAAACGCTGCTGTCGCGCTTCAACAACATCCATATCCCGCCCGGCGAGATCTATGACTTCCACTCGGGCGTTACGTTCGGCGTCGATCGCCTGCCGCTGACATGGGAGCCGATCGAATAGCTGGTTCGCTTGCTCAATCGGGCAGGTCAGGCGGGGCCAATCGGGCTTCCGGCGCCACGACGGCGCGTGCGGCCATAACGGCAGATGCAACGCTCCGTTGAGCGTGAGATACCTCGGCCAAGGGTGAGTCCATGGCCGAGCCGCGTATCTACTTCGAGGAAGTCAACCAGCGGCAAGGTGCCTTCCACCGCCGCGCCTTCCTGCTGGGCGGCTTCGCCGGCGCGGGCATGCTCGCGCTCGGCGCGCGTCTCGCCCAGCTGCAGCTGGTGGAGTCCCAGCGGTTCGAGAAGATGTCGGCCTCGAACCAGTTCAACTTCAAGCTGATGCCGCCGCCGCGCGGGCTGATCGTCGACCGCAACGGCGTGGTGCTGGCCACCAACCGGCCGAACTTCCGGCTGCTGGTCGCCCGCGACAAGGGCATGGACGTGGCCGGCACCCTGCACACCCTCGCCGAGTTCGTGCCGATCGACGACAAGCGCCAGGTCCGGCTCGCCAAGGACATCGCCGCGGCCCCGAAGCGGGCGCCGGTCGAGGTCGCCGAGGACATGAGCTGGGAGCAGTTCAGCGCGATCAACCTGCGCGAGCCCGAACTGCCCGGCGTCAGCGCCGAGATGGGCGAGGTGCGGGTCTATCCGCACGGCGGGGCCTTCACCCACGTCGTCGGCTATGTGGCGAAGGTCAACAAGGACGACATCACCCCGACCGGGCCGAACGCCGAGCCGATCATGCTCAATCCCGGCTTCCGGATCGGCAAGCAGGGGGTGGAGAAGGCCTTCGACCTGCAGCTGCGCGGCAAGCCCGGCGCGCGCAAGGTCGAGGTGGACGCCAGCGGCCGCGAGGTGCGCGCCGATTCCAACGGCGACATTCCGGCGGTTCCCGGCCAGGAGATCCGGCTGACGCTCGACGCCGACATCCAGCAGCGCGCGATGGAGGTGTTCGGCGCCGAGAGCGGGGCGGCGGTGATGATGGACTGCCGCTCGGGCGACATCCTCTGCATGTTCTCCGGCCCCAGCTTCGACGCCAACCGCTTCGTCCACGGCCTGACCGGCGCCGAGTACCGGCAGCTGGCGCTCTACGAACGCAAGCCGCTGTTCAACAAGGCGCTGACGGCGACCTATCCGCCGGGCTCGACCTTCAAGACCATGGTGGCGCTGGCCGCGCTCGAGGCCGGCTACGACCCCAAGACCGTGCACGTCTGCAACAAGTCATGGGCTTGGGGCGGCCGGGTCTGGCACTGCGACGTGGCGCATGGGCCGCAGGACCTGCACATGGCGATCGCCACTTCCTGCGACATCTACTTCTACCAGTGCGCCCTGTTCGTCGGGCCGGACAAGATCGCCGACATGGCCCGCCGCTTCGGCCTCGGCCAGCTGTTCGACATCGGTATCCCCGGCCAGAAGAAGGGCCTGATCCCCGACCGCGCCTACAAGAAGCGCGCCTTCAAGAAGGACCCGGTCTGGCACCCCGGCGAGACGCCGAGCATGGGCATCGGCCAGGGCTACAGCCACCAGAACCCGCTGCAGCTGTGCGTGATGACCGCGCGGCTGGCGAACGGCGCCAAGTCGCTGCACCCGCGGCTGATCCAGTCGATCGGCGGGGTCGAGCAGCCGCGCGGCTCGGCCTTCGGCGAGCTGCCGGTGAACCCCGCGCACCTGGCCTTCGTGCGCGACGCGATGAAGGCGGTGACCACCGTCGGCACCGCTGCGGCGGTCGCCGACCTCGGCCTCGGCGACATCAAGATGGCCGGCAAGACCGGCACCGCCCAGGGCTTCAACTACAACGGCGGCCGCGGCGTGCACGGCACCAACGGCGCCTGGAAGCTGCGCGACCACGCCTGGTTCGTCGCCTATGCGCCGCACGACGCGCCGCGCTACGCCATGAGCGTGCTGGTCGAGCACGGCGGCTTCGGCGCCGCCGCCGCCGCGCCGCGAGCGCGCGAGATCATGCGCACCGCCCTGCTCAAGGACCCGGAGATCCGCGCCCGCGTGGAGAAGCCGCTGCCGATGCCGCAGATCCCGGCCGAGCCGAACGGCGACGGCGTGCCGGAAGCGCCGACCCCGCTGCCCGACGTCCACGACCACGCCTGAGCTGGATCGCTTTTTGAACCGCTCACCCCGGCGAACGCCGGGGCCCAGATGAAACCCACGAGGCGCTCAGGCTGAGTCTGGATCCCGGCCTTCGCCGGGACGAGCGGAGTTTGGTTCAGCCGCCGCCGGCCAGCGCCTGGCCGTCGTCGACGGTGATCAGGCTGCCGGTGATCGCCTTGGCGCCCGGGCCGGCGAGCAGCAGGAAGGCCTCGTCGAGGCCGGAGATGTCCATCAGCCGGCGGCGCGGGAAGCCCTTGATCTGCTTCGCGCCGCCGGCGGTGGCGAACCAGTCGGCGTTGATCTCAGTCTCGATATAGCCCGGGCACAGGGCGTTGACGGCGATCCGCTGCGCCGCCCATTCGCGGGCCAGCGCCTGGGTGGTCATCGCCACCCCGGCCTTCGAGGCGCAGTAGGCGGCCAGCCCCGGCAGCACGGTGTGGGCGGCGACCGAGGCGATGTTGATGATCCGCGCCTGGTCGCGCCCGGCGACGCCCGAGGCGATCATCCGCCTGGCCGCCTCGCGCGCGCCGATGAACACCGCCCGCAGGTTCACGGAGAAGATCTGGTCGAGCGCCTCGATCGACTGCTCCAGCGCCGACCCCGCGCCGCCGACGCCGGCGTTGTTGACCATGATCCCCAGCGGCCCGAGCCCGGCCTCGACCTGGTCCAGCGCCGGGCCGATCGCGTGGGCGTCGGCGACGTCCAGCTCCAGCGCCAGCGCCCGGCCGCCGGCGGCGCTGATCTCGTCCGCCAGCGCCTGCACCCGGTCGACCCGCCGCGCCGCCAGCGCGACCGCGGCGCCCTGCCCCGCCAGCAGCCGCGCGAAGTGCGCGCCCAGCCCGCTCGACGCCCCGGTGACCATCGCCACCTGGCCTGAAAGCGAATGCGTCATGCCGCGCCCTTCCCTCGAATTGGATCGGCGGGATTAAGCGGCGTCCGGCCGTCGCCGTCCAGGCGCGCGGCGGCCGATGATCACTGCGTTTCCGCTGGAGTCACGTCGCGGAGGTCAGGCGTTCCGGCTACGCGATGAAACCGGCGGCGACTTAATCGCCAGCAAGTCGATGCCGCGACTTTGACTTGCGAGAGCGCGCGCCGGCGCCCACAGCCTAGCTGCGAGGTCTGAAGTTGTCTCCCGATCAAGTGTTCGTCGTCACCAACACGACGCAGTCGGTCGAGGGCGACGGCGTTCTGAATTTCGGACGCTTCCAGGCGACCTTCACCAGTCTCTGGAACGGGCCCGGCATGTCAGGCGGCCGGTATCTGACCACCGACCCGGCGACCGGCGTCAGCGGGTCGATCGACTTTCAGAACATCACCGGCCTGATCGGCTCAACCTACGGCGACTACCTGGTGGCCAACGCCCAGATCGCCTCGATCTCCGGCGAGGGCGGCGACGACACCGTGACCGGGCAGAGCCTGGACGCGCCGATCGCCTACCGCCTGCGCGGCGGCGAGGGCGCGGACTCGATCGCCGGCGCCGACCTCGCCGACAACGTCAACGGCAACCAGGGCGACGACAGGATCCGCGGTGGGGACGGCGGCGACACCCTGCTGGGCGGCCAGGGCGCCGATCTCGTCCAGGGCGACGAAGGCGCGGACCTGCTGAACGGCAATCGCGCCGGCGACACGGTCGACGGGGGCGCCGGCGCCGACACCGTCCGCGGGGGCCAGGGCGAGGACGCCGTCCTCGGCGGGACCGGCGACGACATCCTCTACGGCGATCTCGGATCCGACACGCTACCGGCGGCGCCGGGGCCGACGAGCTTCACCTGATCCTGGAGGACGGCCGCGACGTCATCGCCGACTTCAACTTCGCCGAAGGCGACCGGATCCGGGTCGACGGCGACGTGGAGATCCGGACCGAGCAGTCCGGCGCGGACATCAAGGTCTCGCTGATCTACGGCACGGTGGGCGTTCCGTTCATCACCGAGGTGATGGTCCGGAACGCCGACCTCAGCGCGATGACCGACGGCTGGCTCCGTCTGGGCTGATCGTCAGACGGCGGCCTTGGTCGGGATCTTGTAGCGGTCATAGTAGTCCGCGAAGTGCTTGCGCACGCCCTCTTCGGTCAGGCCGAACTCCGCCAGGCTGTAGCTGTGCTTGCCGTGCTTGCCCTGCGGGTTGGCGGCCATCAGCGCGGTCATCCCGGCTTCGGCCGCCGGGGTGAAGTCCTCGCCGAAGCGGGCGTAGAGCTTGCGCATCTGGCCGATCGGGTCGCGCAGCTGCTCCGCATACTGAATGTCGAAGATCGCGTCCTCGCCATGCTGGTCGCGGAAGGCGTTCTGCCGCGAGATCATCAGGTCGAAGGTGCCGATCATCCAGTCGGCGATCTCGCGCAGGTCGACCTGGTCGCTGAACATCGGCCGGACGTGCCGGATGAGGCTGCAGGCCGAGCCCACCACCTCGACCGGATCGCGGTGGGTCATCACCAGCTGGGCGTCGGGATAGACGGTGGTCAGCTCATTGAGGAACAGCGGGTGCCAGGGGTTCTTCAGCGTCCAGCGGCCGCCGTTGTTCGCCTGCAGCAACTGCAGCAGCTGCTTGTGGAAGCGGAAGGCCGGCAGGTAGTCGGCCTCGAAGAACCACTTGCTGTAGCTCGGGATGCGGACGTTGGAGTCGAAGATCTGCGCGCAGAACGACAGCGCCATGGCGTACTGGCACTCGGTCGGGCTGTCGGCGTCCTCGTAGTGGATCGCGGCGATCTGCGGCGCGAACTTGATGCTCATCTCGAGCTTCTGCTGCTCGGCCACATAGCGCGGGTCGGAGTGCAGTGCGCCGGCCTGCGCCGGCGGCGCGGAGTTGAGCGCTTCCCAGCGCAGCAGGCAGCGCCGCGCCGGGTCGGCGCTCAGCAGGTTGATGGTCAGGGTCGTGCCGGTGCGCGGCAGGCCGAAGACGAAGGTCGGCTTCTCGACCGGCCGCTCCAGCAGCTCCGGATGCTTCTTCAGATGGTCGACGATGCGCAGGCGGTTCGACAGGGTGTTGACGAGGTTCGCTTCCCAGCGCTGCACGCCGGCCTCGGTCAGCCGCGCCTCGTCATTCGAGGCCTTCACCAGCACTTCCAGGCCTTCGCGCGCGGCGGGATCGCCCAGGTCGCTCAGTCCGGTGGCTTCGCGCGCCTTGGCGATGATGTCGTCGACCTGCATTCGTCTTCTCCGGTGCGCCGCCGGGCGGCGATATCTGGTGTCATGGCGCGCCGCCCGGTCGTTCCGGGCGGCGTCGCGTTGAAGGTGCGCGCGTCAGCGCTGCGGCGGGCCGCCCATTTGCGCCCAGCGCTCTTCGCCCATCCAGGTGTACTCGAGGTAGTGGCCAAGGAAGGGCCGGGCGTCGAGGTAGAGGAAGCGCAGCAGCTCGTTGCCGCCCTCGAGGACGACCGGGAACGGCTGCTGGTCGACCCGGGCGCGGAACTCGTCCCAGTCCGGCACCCGCATGCAGATGTGGTGGAACTGCAGGCCGTCGTCGGCCGGCAGCGCGTCGCTGTAGATCGACACGTCGCCGGAGCCCGGCTGAATCAGCTCGTACTGCAGGTCGCCGACCCAGATGAAGGCCAGCTTGTTGGTCTGGCTGCCCTTGCCGTTCGGCGTGGTGACCTCGGTGGTGCCCTCATAGGTCATCACCCGGTCGACCTTGCCGCGCTTCTTGAACTCCTCGATCCACTTGTCGATGTCGCGGGTCACATAGGCGTTCTGGTAGTGGAAGCCTTCGAGCATGACGTCTCGTCCCTTGCCTTGTTTCGTTCGTCAGAAGCCCAGCGCCGCCAGCATCCCGCCGTCGACGCGAAGGTCGCAGCCGGAGATGTAGGAAGCGGCCGGCGAGCAGAGGAACACCGCCGCCGAGGCGATCTCGTCCGCCCGGCCGAAGCGTTCCAGCGGGGTGCGCGCCAGCATCTGGTCGACCTGCGGGCTGGCGGCCTGCTCGGCCTTGCCCATCCCGGTCTCGATCAAACCGGGCGAGATCGAGGCGATGCGCGCCTGGCGCTGGCCGAACGGCCCGGCCTGGCGGGCGACCAGCTGGATCACCGCGCGCTTGGAGAGCGGATAGGCCGCCTGCGGCGTCGTCGCCATATGCGCGATCGCCGCCGAGCCTTCGCCCGGCTTCAGCGCCTTGAGCGCCGCGTCGATCTCCGGCGAGACCACCAGATGCGCCGAGGACGAGGAGATCAGCACCGCGCAGGAGCCGGCGGCCATCCGTGGCCGCACCGCTTCGACCAGCCGCTCGGTGGCGTCGTAGTTCACCGTCAGGATGCGAGGGCCGTCGGCCATGGTCGGCGACAGCCCGGCGGTGTGCACCAGGGCGCCGATCTCGCGCTCGCCGATCGCGGCGAGCACGCGCGCCGGGAAGTCTTCGGCCGCCAGGTCGTGGGCGAGGATCTCGACGCGCTCGGCGCGGTCCTTCAGCGCCGCGGCGGCCTGCTCGAGCCGCTCCTGATTGAGGTCGCACAGCAAGAGCTGCGCGCCCTGGTCGGCGAACAGACCGGCGACCGCCGATCCCATGCCGCCGGTCGCGCCGGTCACGACGGCGAGCCGCCCCTTGAGCGTGGACGAAGTCATCGTTCCTCCCGGTTGTTGGCCGCAGCAACACGCCGCGACAGAGGCGGCGTCAAGCCGACGCGCGGGCGCGGCGGCCGCCAGGGCGGCGATTATGGCCGCATGTTTTGCGAACGGCCGGTTCTGAACATCGGCGCGCCTTCCGCCGCCCGGCGTCAGGCCCGCATGGTCAGGCCGGCCAGCCGGCCGCCGTCGACGTTCAGCGCTGCGCCGTTGAGATAGCCGGCCGCCGGGCTGGTGATCATGACCAGCGCGAACGCCTGCTCCTCCGGCGTGGCCGCCCGGCCGAACGGCTGGACGACGTCGGCAAGAACCTCCGGTGCGGTCTTGACCGCGATCTGGTCGGTCAGCATCGGCGTCTGGGTCAGGCCGGGCATGGTGCAGTTGATGCGGATTCCGCGCCGGATCAGGGTCTGCGACTGCAGCATGGTCCAGACCACCACCGCCTCCTTGGAGAAGGAGTAGCCTTCACCGACGTCGTCGGGGTGATCCTCCGCCCAGCGCACCGCGCCGGCGTAGTCCTGGGCGGCGATGAATTCCTTGAGCAGCGGAATCCGCCGGCTCCAGCCCATGCCGGCGGTCGAGGCGATGCTGCCGATCGCCGCGCCTTCTGCGAGCCGCGGCAGCACGCGATCGGTCAGATGGCGCGTGCCGATGAAGTTGACCTTCAGGATGTCGATCGGCGCCGAGGTCGGGCCCAGGCCGGCGCAGTTGAACAGGGCGTCGAACTCGCCGTTCAGGGCGGCGACGGCGCCGTCGATCGATTGCGGCGCGCGCAGGTCAACCTGCTGCATCGACGCGAGCGCCAGGTCGGTCGGCCGGAAGTCGAGGCCATGGACCTCGGCGCCGGCCCGGAGCAGCAGCTTGGCGGTGGCGTGGCCCATGCCCGACGCGCAGCCGCTGACCAGCACCCGCCGGTCCTGATAGCCGACGAGATCGCTCATGGCTGGGCGCCCTCCTCGGTCGACGCCTCGTCCTGCTCCGCCGTCAGCATCGCGAAGATGTGCGCCGAGCGTGATCGATCGAAGATCGGGTGAAACGGCCGGCACTGCTTCTGCATGCCCGCCGACACCGCCGCGAGATCGTCGGTCTCGATCTCGTAGATCGCGACGTTGGGCCAGAGTTCGTCCTGGCCCGGGAAGTGTCCGCGCAGGGTCTTGAAGCGTCGCGCGGCCTTGATGCCCTCGACCGACAGCAGGTCGGGCATGTGGACCTCCTCGTACCAGCGCTCCAGCTCGTCGGCGTCGCCGTCCGGGGTCGGGCCGTTCAAGGCGATGATCACATATTTCGGCATGCAACCTCCCTGGCGAGGGTGAGTGTCTCCCCACCGATTGCTCGCCGGCCGCAGCGTAGGCGGCATCCCGCAGGCGGTAAACCGGGCTGGATCCGTGGAATCCTCGCGGGTCCGTCGAGATGCTTTCCTGCAAGTAACCGCGTTCTGGAAAGTACGATTCAGGTTGTTTCGCCATGCTCACGGCGGACATCACCCTCGCTCAGTTCGGCGAGCTTCCGACAACATCTCCACACATGGCCGGTGAAGATCATGAAGACGCTCACTGTACTCTCGCGAAAGGGCGGTTCGGGGAAGACCACCGTGTCGGTGAGCCTGGCGCTCGCCGCGCGCCAGGCGGGTCTGAAGGTCGTCATCGCCGACATCGATCCGCTGCGTTCGGCCGCCGAGGTGGTGCGCTCTCGCCCGGAGGCGGCCTCGCTGCTGTTCGAGACCACCGCCTCGAAGCTGTTCATCGTCCAGGACGCCTGCCGGCAGAACGGCTGCGACCTGCTGGTGGTCGACACGCCGACCGCGCCGGAACCGGACATCCTCAGAGCCGTCAACGTCTCGGACTTCTGCCTGGCGGTGGCGCGGCCGACCGCGCTCGACATCGCCGCCATTCGCCAGTCGACCGGGCTGATCGAACGCTCCGGCTGCCCCGGCCTGGTGGTCCTGAACCAGTGCCCGCCGCTGCGGGAGGGCCAGGAACCGACGCTGGTCCGCCAGGCGCTGGGACAACTGCACTTCTCGCGACTGCCGGTCGCCCGCTCCCGGCTGCGCAATCGCGCCGCCTACCAGCACGCCTTCGCCCAGCACCGTGCGGTGACCGAGTGGGATCCGACCTCGGAGGCGGCGGCCGACGTGCTCAAGCTGCTCGCCGAGATCAGCGAAAGCCTCGCGCTGCGCAGCGCCCCCGCCGGCGAGACGACGTCGCCGGCCCGCAAGCTGATGGAGCGCATCGCGCCGTTCTTCGCCGCGGCCTGAGCGTAGGGGCAAGCTTGCTCCGCGCTAGATCACGGCCCGATCCTTGAGGCGGGTGATCGCATCCCAATCCAGCCCCAGCATGTCGATCAACACCTCCTCGGTGTGCTCCCCGAATTCGGGCGCCTGGCGATAGACGCGGGCCGGCGTCTGGGACAGCGTCACCGGAAAGCCGGGGAGCTTGATCACGCCGTGTGACGGATGCTGCAGCTCAGTGATGTAGCCGTTGAGGACGGCCTGCGGATCGTTCGCCGCCTCCTCGGTCGTGTTGATCGCACAGACCGGTAGATCGCCCTTCTCGGTGAACCGCGCGAGCCAGTAGTCGCGCGGTTGCGCGGCGAAGATCGGATCGAGGATGGCGGTCGCCTCGCGCGCATGGGTGCAGCGGCCCCAATGATCGGCGAACCGCGGATCGTCGGCGAGCGCGGGCGGGTCGCCGAGCGCCTCGAGCACCACCGGCCAGTGCGGGTCGGTCGTCAGAATGGCCAGCGCCATCCACTTGCCGTCCGCGCATTTGAAGGTGTTCCACAGCGGATTGCCGGGATCCAACCGGGTCGGCGTCTTCGACTTCATGTGCTTCGACATTTCGGACTGCGCCACCCGGCCGTCCTGCTTCATCAGCGAAAGCACGATCGGCAGGCCTCGCAGCCACATCATCGACCCCAGCAGCGAGGTGTCGATCTTCTGGCCGACCCCGTGGCGTTCGCGCGCGATGATCCCGGCCAGCACGCCGTAGGCCAGCATGATCGCCCCCATCTGGTCAGCCATCCCGCCGTCCGGGATGTCCGGTTCATCCTCGTGACCGGTGCGCAGCAGGAAGCCGGACCGGGCCTGCCCCAACAGGTCGTAGGCGCGGGCGCTGCGCTCCGGCCCCTCAGGTCCGAAGGCGCTGGCCGAGGCGTAGATGAGCCGGGGGTTGCGCTGGCTTAGCGTCTCGTAGTCCAGCCCGAGCTTCTCGGCCACGCCGGGACGAAAGTTCTGAATGAAGACGTCCGAGGTATCGATGAGCTTGCGGACCAGTTCGACGCCTTCGGCGCTCTTGAGGTCGACGGCGAAGCTCTTCTTGTTGCGGTTGTTCATCTCCCAGTAGGGCGACTTGCCGTCGTCGAAGCTGAGCATCGCCCGCCCGCCGTCGCCGCGCACCCGCTCCTCGATCTTGACGACCTCGGCGCCGAGGTCGCCCATCATCGCCCCGGCCACCGGCCCTTGCTGCCAGATCGTCCAGTCGACGATGCGGATTCCGTCCAGCGGACCCTTGGGCTCGTTCGCCTTGGCCTCAGGCATCACGATGCTCCCAGATGCCCTGGTCGATGTAGCTCTGCGCCAGCGCAGCCATCCCCTTCTCGCCCTGGATGTAGGTGCGGGCGAGCCGCATGACGTGCTTGGGGTTTTCCGGGTCGATCGTGGAATGGACCTTGGCCGGGCTGCCGACCGCGAATGAATAGTCGGGAATGACGGCGCCGTCGGTCAGCACGCTGCCGGCCGCCACCGCGCAGAAGGCGCCCACCCGCGAGAACGGCATCAGCGAGGCGGTGTTGCCGATCATGCTGTCGTGGCCGATGAAGGCCTCGATCGTGCAGCTGTGGCCGACCATCACGTTGTCCTCGATGTGGGTCGAGGTGTGGAGGACCGAGTTCTCCTCGATGTGGACATTGTTGCCGATGCGGATCGGCGTGGTGTCCGAGCGGATGACGACGCCGGACCAGATCGAGCAGTTGTCGCCGATCACCACGTCGCCGATCAGTTCGACGCTGTCGGCGATCATGCAATTGCGGCCGATCACCGGGGTCTTGTTCTTGTAGGGATAGATCTTCATCTCCGCCCTCTCAGTCGAGATCGATGTTGTAGACACGCGCGGCGTTGCCGCTGAGGACCTTGCCCCGCTCCACGACGCTAAGGCCGCCGAGGCGCGCCTCGATGTCGTCGATCGGAAAGAGGCAGGTCGGATGCGGGAAGTCGGTTTCGAACATGCAGTTGTCGACGCCGACCTTCTGGATGGTGTTCGAGATGTCCCACGTCTCGAACCAGAAGCAGCCGTAGAAATTCCGCGCGAAGTATTCTGAGGGTTTGAGTTGCAGCTCGCGCGCGTGATTTCCGGCCATGCCGTAGAACTGCCAGTCCAGCGACTCCAGCAAGAACGGGATCCAGCCGATTCCGCTCTCCACCGAGACGAACTTCAGCTTCGGGAAGCGATCCAGCAGCCCGCTGAAGATGATGTTGGCCATGACCCGGCCGTTGTTGAAGAACAGCATCGAGCCGGACAGCGCGCCGCGGATGGCGTGGTGCATCGACGGCCAGCCCTGGCCGCCGATCCAGTCCATCGACTGCTCGCTGGCGCCGATGTGGAAATTCACCGGCAGGTCGAGCGCCTGGCACACCTCCCACAGCGGGTCCCAGTGCGGCGAGGCCAGGTCCGGGAGCAACGCGCCGTCCTCGCCCCGATGCGTGTGCGGGTCGGAATTGATGTTCACGCCCTTCATGCCCATGGCGTGGGCGCGCTCGATCTCCCGGACCGCCGCCTTCACGTCCCACCAGGGCAGCAGGGCCATCGGGAACAGCCGCCCGTTCGACTGGCGCTGAATCTCGGCCGTGCCGTCGTTGTAGATCTGCGTGCAGGCCAGCCGCAGGTCGGCGTCGACCTTCGCCGCGGCCTGGCCGCCGAAGCCGAGGATGTTCGGGTAGACGATCTGCGCGTCGACGCCGCAACGGTCCATCTCCGCCAGGCGCGGCGCGACCGCGTAGGAGCCTTCGTGCACGGTCTCGTAGGTCATCGGCGCGAAGTCATCGACGTCGAGGATCTTCGATCCGTCCTTGCGGATCGCGCTGAACGGATTGGCGCCCAGCCCGATCGGCTTGTCGCCGTCGATCACCCACGAGCGCCGACCATTGAACTCTTTGATCTGCGGCACCCGATCGCGCAGCCCGGCCGGGGCGTGATCGAGCCACAGCGTCGGCGGCTCGCTCAGGTGAGTATCGACATCGATGATGCGCAGGTTTCGATCCCGCCGCCCCGCACCAAGGCCCTCAGCCATTTCCGCCATCCACTTCCGCCCGCAATGCTGAACGCCGAGCGTTTCTCCGGCGTCACGCAGCCTGTCTGTCGAAAGCAGTAAGCCCGGTCTGGCGGGCCGGAGCGCGATCTGTGCGGCCAACAATTTGTCCTAAGCGGCCAAAGTCTTCCGCCCGCGGGTTGACCGTCGGCGGGCGGGAAATTCGTTGTAGAAGTGTCAGGGACACTGATCGGGAGGCCAGTCGGGATGTCGCGGCACGACGACCGGATCGCGGAGTTCTCGGACTTGCGGCGGTTTCTCTCGCCCGACCAGGCGGCCGCGGCCCCGATCAGCCTGCCGGAAGACGGCGCCTTGCTGCGGATGTACCCGGCGCACCTGCAGCCTCGCGCGGGATCATTGCGAAGCGACCTGCTCGACGTGGACTCGCACTGGCATTTCCACGACATGCACCAGCTGATCTACGCCTTCGAAGGCGCGCTCGAGATCGAGTCCGAGACCGGCCGGCATCTGGTGCCGCGCCAGCTGGCGGCGTGGATCCCGGCCGGCGCCCTGCACCGCGTGGGCCTCCACCAGATCCGGTCCGGCTCGGTCTTCTTCACCACCGACATGATCCCGGCGCCCGGCGATCGCATCCGCACCGTGCTGGTCGCTCCGTTGATGCGCGAGATGATGCGCGAGGCGTTTCGCTGGCCGTTGCAGGGACCGGACTCGCCGCTGCGCACCTCGTTTCTCGCGACCATGGCCGGCCTCTGCGCGGAATGGATCGAGCGCGAGGCCGACCTTTTCATGCCGACCTGTCGCGACGCCCGGCTGCGGCGAGCGCTGGAGTTTACCGAGGGGAAGCTGGAGGCGAAGCTGGCGGAAGTCTGCCGTGAGGCGGGCCTCTCCGAACGCTCGTTCCGTCGCCGGCTGAAGCTTGAGACGGGGCTCACCTGGGAAGCCTGCCGTCAGCGTAGCCGGCTTCTGCGCGCCATCGCCCTGCTCGGCGAGACCGACGCGCCGATCATCGACATCGCCCTGTCCTGCGGCTTCGAGAGCCAGTCCTCGTTCGCCAAGGCGTTCCGGACGGCGATGGGCGAGACCCCAACGGAGTATCGCTTCGGGGCCACAAAGGGCTGAGAGCCTAGGGGTTTCGGGCCGTCACGCGCGCTGCGCTGCTCGCCCTTATTGGCCGGCTGATCGCGTTTTCGACGCTGGCCATGCCGATCGCCGCGTCGCAGGCGCCGCTCAACGCCCGCAAGCTGATGGAGCGCATCGCGCCGTCCACCCCGGGCGTCCGCCCCCCTGGCTAGGGTTGGCGCGCCGAGCGCACATTTCGAGGAACTCGGCGCCGAAAATGACCCCCTGTCCCTGAGACTTTGATGGCCAGATCAGCTGCTTGTTCAGCGGCCTTGAACGCCATAGATGCCGCAAACGCGAACCGACCAAATTGCGCAGGCTGCTGGCTAACCGGAGCGCGCGTCCCCATTTATTAATCCGCGCCGTCGGGCGTGTGCCGCCACCGAAGCGGTCGATCCCCTCCGAGCGGCGCGAACGTGAGACCATGATGTCCGCGCTCCTCTCAGCGTCCGCGTTCTGTGTGTTGGGCGGCGGCGTTCCGCGCATGGCGATGTCTCTGCTCGACGGGCGGGTGCGGCCATGACGCCAGCAGGCTCGCCCTCGGATTCGGCCCGGGAGAACGCCTACCTCCGCGCGCGAAATGCTCAGCTTCAGGAGGATGTGACCGCGCTGAACGCCGAAGTGGCGCGCCTGCGGCAGATCGTCGAGCGCCTTCACGGCCGCACGATCACGCGTCCGCCAAATCCGTTAAGCGGAGGTCAGTAGTTGCATGCCGAAGCACGCGCCGCACGACGATGAACCTCACCTCATGGCGCTTCGTTCGCACCTGAGGCCGCAAGCTGCGGCGCCAGTGAAAGAGCCTTCCGCCAGGCTCGTCCCTCCTCCGCCCGCCACGACTGCGCCGGCCCGAAGGTATGCCGAGCTGCTCGCCGCTTGCGAAGTCCGACGGAGAGCCCGCGATGATCTTCTCCTGCGGAAGATGGCGAGCGTCCGGGAAGAAATGAACCCGGATCACGGTTTTGGCTGCGGGCCTACGCCCCTGTCATTCCCGACCTCGCGAAAAATCTCCCCTCCGGGCGGGCGCTGGAAAACTCCGTGAGCGGATGAATCCCTGGGCTAAGAGGCTTGCCGTGTCAGCATCGCCGCCCCCTTCAGGAGGCCAGCCTGCCCGGCCCACCGCGTCGGCCGGGCAGCGTCTCGAAGCTGCGCATTCTAAGCGCACGTCGTCTCCCGCATGATCCATTGAGCGCTGAGGTCTCACCGCCCGACGCCCATCCCTTCGCCAGGCGCTGCGCGTGACTCCTCCGCCTTACATCTTCTACCTGCTGGGCGTCGGCGTGCTGGTCCTGCTGGCCGTCTGGTTGCCGCTCGCCCTGAAGCGCCTTCCGCTCTCCCTTCCCATCGTCAGCGTCGCACTGGGCGCGGCCATTTTCGGCTTCGGCTGGCTCGACCTCAGGCCAGATCCGCTTGCTTATCCGGTCGTCGCTGAACGGCTTACCGAGCTGGTGCTCATCATCGCGCTGATGGGCGCGGGACTGAAACTCGATCGCCCTGTCGGGTGGCGACGATGGGAGGTCCCCTGGCGGCTGCTGGCCGTAGCGATGCCGCTCACCATCGCCGCCGTCGCATGCGCGAGCCACTACGGGCTGGGCTTCCCTATCGCCGCTGCGCTCCTGTTGGCGGCCGCGCTTGCGCCGACCGACCCGGTGCTCGCCTCCGACATCCAGGTCGGGCCTCCGGGATCCGGCCACGGCGACGAGACGCGGTTCGCCCTTACGTCAGAGGCCGGCCTCAATGATGGGCTGGCCTTCCCGTTTGTCCATCTCGCCATCACGTTCGCCGCCGCGTCAGCAGCTTCGGCGCAGCCCCTCGACGCCGCTCAGTTGGGGCGGTGGCTGCTTGTGGATGTGCTCTGGCGCATATCGGCCGGCATTGGGGTGGGATGGCTTGCGGGCCTCGGTCTGGGATGGCTGACCTTCGGGTCGGAAGCGCGGCTTTCCGGCACTCGCGACGGCCTCATGGTGATCGGAGCGACATTCGTCGCCTATGCCCTCGCCGAGATCGCCCATGGATATGGCTTCCTGGCGGTCTTTGTCTCGGCCCTCACGCTGCGCCATCGAGAACGAAATCATCGCTATCACGCCGCCTTGCACGAAATGGCGGAGCAGGTGGAGCGCCTATTGATGGGCGTGGTGCTCATCCTGTTCGGCGGATGGCTGTCGCTCGGCCCGCTGTCGAGGCTCACCTGGCAGGAGGTCATCGTGGCCATGTCGATCCTGCTCGTGATCCGTCCGCTGGCCGGTTGGGTGTCGCTCCTCGGCGCTGCTCCGAGGGTGCACGAGCGGGCGCTCATCTCCTTCCTCGGAATCCGCGGCATCGGCTCGTTCTATTACCTCGCATACGCGCACAACCATGGGGCTTTTGGCGCTGACGGCCGCATCTGGGCTGTCGTCGGGCTGGTCGTGCTGGCGTCCATCTTGATGCATGGAATCACGTCGACGCCGCTCATGCGAAAAATGGATCGCCTTCTACCGGATAGGCGAGGGGTCTGACGCAGTACCCGTCCAGCAGTTCATGATCGCGCTTCGAGCACGTCGATCGGGGACCCAGGCCTAGACTTCACCACGGTTTTGATCATTCCCTCGGGCACGTCGAGTAACTCGGCACGCTCGGCGGCTTTGTTGGGGTTACTGGTTTGCGGCGGTGAGCGACGCATCGTAGCCTCGGCGTCTCGCCACCCAGCTTATACGCCGCCCCGCCGAGGTCGTCCGTTCACGTCTGTGGAGCGGCGGCTTCGCGCTCCCCGCTCGCCCCTTATTCCTATTAAATTGATGGGCACAACAGATTTTCTACGTTGAGGATAGCGCGGGGAATTCACACCCTGGCTGTGCTGGCGGACGCGGTCCGCGCGCCGTCGTCCGCAACGAGGTCTCCCCCATGTCCAGTCTGTCTGCGACCGGATCGCTACCCCGGCCCTCCGCCACTCCCCGGGCGCGGGCCGGCGGCCTGCCCACTGGGCGGCTGATCGCGTTCTCGACCCTGGCCATGCCGATCGCCGCGTCGCAGATGCCGCTCAACGTCTATCTGCCGGCGATCCTCGCGCAGCATTTCGGCATCGCGCTGTCGACGCTGGGGCTGGTCTTCCTGCTGGCCAAGGCCTGGGGCGTGGTCGCCGATCCGCTGATCGGCGTCCTCAACGACCGCAGCCGCGGCGGCCGGTTCGGCCGGCGGCGCAGCTGCATCGCCGCCGGCGGCGTGCTGCTGGCGCTGGCCGCGATGCTGCTGTTCTTTCCGGTGGTCCGGGTGACCCCGGTCTATGTCGCCGTCGCCCTGTTCGCCTTCTACCTGGCCTGGTCGATGATCCAGATCCCCTACCTCGCCTGGTCGGCGGAGGTCTCCGGCGACTACGACGAGCGCACGCGGGTCGCGACCTACCAGACCGTGACCTCGGCGCTCTCGCTGCTGCTGGTGCTGGTGCTGCCGACGATCGTCGACCAGATCGCGCCGCATGACGGCCGGCTGAAGCTCGGGGTGATGGGCGGCCTGATCCTGGCGCTGCTGGCGCTGTCGCTGCCGCTCACGCTGAAGGCCTTCGCGGAGCGGCCGCCCAAAGCCGCCGGCCCGCGGCCGAAGCTTGGCGAGGTGCTGCGCGTGATCTGGGGCAACCCGCTGCTGATGCGGGTGCTGGCCTCGGACTTCGCGGTCGCGCTCGGCCAGAGCATCCGCGGCACGCTCTTCGTCTTCGTGGTCACCGCCTACATGGGCCTGCCGCAGTGGGCGAGCGGACTGTTCCTCGCCCAGTTCGTCTTCGGCCTCGCCGCCGGGCCGATCTGGATGCGGATCGCCTATCGCATCGGCAAGCACCGCGCCGCGGTGGCCGGCGAACTGGCGCAGGTCGCCATCAACCTCGGCCTGCTGTTCGTCCTGCCGGGCAACCTGCCGCTGCTGCTGGGGCTGACGATCGCCCAGGGGCTGGCCCAGGGCTCCGGCAACCTGATGCTGCGCGCCATGGTCGGCGACGTCGCCGACCAGGACCGGCTGCAGACCGGCCAGGACCGCACGGCGCTGTTCTTCTCGGTGTTCAGCACCTCCACCAAGGCGGCGATGGCCGCGGCGGTCGGCATCGCCCTGCCGCTGGTCGCGTGGCTCGGCTTCGATCCGAAGTCGGCGGCGAACAGCCCCGAGGCGCTGCGTGGCCTGCTGATGGTCTTCGCGCTCGGCCCGGCGCTGGCCCACCTGGTCTCGGCGCTGCTGGTCATGGGCTTCCCGCTGGACGCCCGCGCCCATGCCGTCATCCGCACCCAGCTCGCCGAGCGCGACGGCCAGGGCGCCGACGCCCCGGCGGCCTGACCCCTCCCCTTCTCCCCAACTCAAAGGAGTTGCGCCTATGACTGCCCAACCGCTCTACATCAACGCCGCCGCAGCAACGCCCGGTCCGCTGGACATCGTCCCGGTCGGCGGCCGCATCGGCGCCGAGATCCGCGGCCTCCAGCTATCCGGCGATCTCGACGACGCCACGGTCGCCGCGATCCGCGGAGCGCTCAACCGCCACAAGGTGATCTTCTTCCGCGACCAGCAGCTCGACAACGCCGGGCACGAGGCCTTCGCCGCCCGGCTCGGCGCGCCGGTCGCCCACCCGACGGTGCCGGTCGCCGAAGGCAGCCGCTACCTGCTCGACCTGGAGTCCCGCGAGGGCTTCGCAGCCTCGACCTGGCACACCGACGTGACCTTCGCCCCGGCCTATCCCGAGGCCTCGATCCTGCGGGCGATCGAGGTCCCGGAAGCCGGCGGCGACACCCTGTGGGCCAACACCGCCACCGCCTATGACGATCTGCCGGCGCCGCTGAAGGCGCTGGTCGACGACCTGCGGGCGATCCACAGCAACAGCTACGACTACGCCAACGTCTTCTCCAACACCTCGCAGGAGCGCGCCGAGGCCTACCGCAAGGTGTTCGCCTCGACGGTCTACGAGACCGAACATCCGGTCGTCCGCGTCCACCCCGAGACCGGCGAGCGAAACCTGCTGGTCGGTCAGTTCGTGCAGCGGTTTGTCGGCCTGAACAGCGCCGACAGCCAGCGGATCTTCGCGATCCTGCAGGAGCACATCACCAAGCCCGAAAACACCGTCCGCTGGCGCTGGCGCGCGGGCGACGTCGCCATCTGGGACAACCGCGCGACCCAGCACCGCGCCATCGCCGACTTCGGCCTGCAGGGCCGCCACCTGCGCCGCGCGACCATCGCCGGAACCGTGCCGGTCGGCATCGACGGCCAGCCGAGCCGGGCGATCAAGCCCGCGCCGGAACCGCACGCCATCGCCGCCGAATAGGGAGAGGCTCCAATGAACGCGATCAGCAAGATCACCCGCTTCGCCGACTCGCCCGAGATCGAAGTCACCCGCGTCGAGGCCAACCTCGGCGCAGAGGTCTCCGGGCTCGATCTGACCAAGCCGCTGACCGCCGGCCTCGCCGATCTGTTGCGCGGCCTGCTGTGGGAGCACCAGGTGCTGTTCTTCCGCGACACCGGCCTCGACAACGCCCAGCAGGCGCAGGTCGCCCGGCTGTTCGGCGAGATCGACGTCGACAGCATCGCCAAGCGGCGCGGGCACACCGCCGACGACATCACGCCGATGAACACCGGGCCGTGGGCGAAGAGCTACTACGGCACCCGCTGGCACGCCGACGCCACCTATCTGGAGCGGCCGTACTCGGTCTCGGTGCTGCGCGGGGTCATCTCGCCGGAGCTCGGCGGCGACACCGTCTTCTCCAGCGGGATCTCGGCCTATGCGTCGCTGCCCGATGCGGTGAAGGCGCGGATCGACGGCCTGACCGCCATCCATCGGCCGGACAGCAAGGCCCGCCACCTGATCACCGACCCGGCCGAGCTCGAGGCCTACCTCGCCCAGTACCCCGGGACCGAGCACCCGGTAGTCATCACCCACCCGGTCAACGGCCGCAAGGTGCTGTACGTCAACGAGAACTTCACCGACGAGATCGTCGGCCTGCCGGCCGAGGACGGCGCCGAGCTGCTGGATTACCTGACGCGGCAGTTCTACCGCCCGGAGAACACGGTGCGCTTCAAGTGGCGGCCGGGCTCGCTGGCGATCTGGGACAACCGGTCGGTGCAGCACTACGGCGTCGCCGACTACGGCGACGCGCCGCGCCAGCTGGTCCGGGTCGTCGCCCAGGGCGACCGGCCTAGCCGCTGACGAGCAAGCCAGGGGCGGTCCGATCGCAGAACGCCCCCTCCGTCTCGCGCCTTGCGGCGCGATCCACCTCCCCCGCGTTGCGGTGGAGGATCTGAGCGCCAAGATGCTCCCCCGCGACGCGGGGGAGCTGTCCGCGAAGCGGACCGAGGGGCGTTCAGCACATTGATAAAGTCCACGAGGAACGTCGCCGATGGCCCAAGACTCCCGCCCCAACTTCCTGCTGATCGTCGTCGACGACATGGGGTTCTCCGACCTCGGCGCCTTCGGCTCGGAGATCGAGACGCCGCATCTCGATGCGCTGGCGCTCGGCGGCGTGCGGCTGACCGACTTCCACAGCGCGCCGGCGTGCTCGCCGACCCGGGCGATGCTGCTGACCGGGACCGACCATCACCTCGCCGGGATCGGCGCGATGACCGAGACGCTGCGGCCGGACTTCGAGGGCGCGCCGGGCTACGAGGGCCACCTGAACGACCGCGTGGTCACCGTCGCCGAGCTGCTGCGCGACCACGGCTATCGCACGCTGCTGTCCGGCAAGTGGCACCTCGGCGACAGCGAGCAGACCTGGCCAGCGGCCCGCGGCTTCGAGCGCAGCTTCGCCCTGCTGCCGGCCGCCGGCGACCACTTCGGCCGCGAGCTCAGCAACCCGGCCTTCCCGACCCCGATGTACGCCGAGGACGACGCCTACGTCACCGAGCTGCCGGAAGGCTTCTATTCCTCCGACTACTTCACCGACCGGCTGATCGGCTTCTTCGACGAGCGCAAGCCAAACGACCAGCGGCCGTTCTTCGCCTACCTGCCGTTCTCCGCCCCGCACTATCCGCTGCAGGCGCCGGACGCCGAGATCGCCAAGTACCGCGGCGTCTATGACGCCGGCCCCGACGTGCTGCGCGAGCAGCGGCTCGCCCGCCTGCGCGAGCTCGGCCTGGTCGGCCAAGACGTCGTCGCCCATCCGGTCGTCACCAAGGAGCCCGGCTGGGACGAACTGTCGGACGAGGCCAAGGCGCTCTCGGCCCGCACGATGGAGGTCTACGCCGCCATGGTCGACCGGGTGGACCAGAACGTCGGCCGGGTGGTCGACCACCTGAAGCGGACCGGCCAGTTCGACAACACCGTCATCGTCTTCCTCTCGGACAATGGCGCCGAGGGCGCGATCGCCGAGGCCATGCCGATCCTCGGCAAGTTCATCGGCGATCGGGTGCGCAAGACCTGCGACAACAGCCTGGACAACCTCGGCCGGCCGGGCAGCTACATCTGGTACGGACCACGCTGGGCGCAGGCGGCGACCGCGCCGTCGCGGCTGGTGAAGGCCTTCACCACGCAAGGCGGGATCCGCGTGCCGGCCTTCATCCACTGGCCCGCCGCCCAGCGCCAGGGCGTCGCCGACGTTTTCTCGACGGCGATGGACATCGCGCCGACCTTCCTCGACCTCGCCGGCGTCGAGCATCCCGCGCCCAGCTACCAGGGCCGCGAGGTCCTGCCGCCGCGCGGGCGTTCGTTCCGCCCGTGGCTGGAGGGCCGCGCCGACGCGGTCCATCCGCCAGGCACGAGCACCGGCTGGGAGCTGTTCGGACGCCGCGCCGTGCGCCAGGACGAGTGGAAGGCGGTCTATCTGCCGGACGCGGCCGGGGTCTCGCGCTGGCAGCTCTACAACCTCGCCAACGACCCCGGCGAGATCGACGATCTGGCGGCGCTGCACCCGAACAAGCTCGAAGCGCTGCTTGGCTTGTGGCGCCAGTACGTCGAGGAGACCGGCGTGATCGAGACGCCGCTGAGCATCTTCGACGCCGACCCGTCGCACTGGGACAAGGTGCTGGGGCTGGCCGGCTGACGCCGACCGAGGCTGGCCCCGTCGAACCCAGGCCGGGTTCGACGGGGCGCAGACCTATGCCTTAGCCGCCGAAGCGGTAGCGCAGGCGGACGCCGTACATCCGCGGCGGGCCGACCAGCACGCTTTCGAAGCCGGCCGAGGTGTACGAGCTGCCGACGGCGACCGGATAGATCTCGTTCGTCACATTGGTCGCGAAGATCGACAGGTCGATCGGCTTCTGCATGACGTTCTTCCAGTCGAAGTTCAGGTTCAGCAGGTCTGTCGCCGGCAGCCGGTAGAGCGGCGAGGCGCTCGGCGAGGTGGCGTTCTGCGCGTCGGTGTGGACGTAGGTCGCGCCGAGCGAGATGTCGCCGAGGTCGGCCGACAGCGGGAGCAGGTAGGTCCCCGTCACCGTCACCCGGTTCTTCGGCGCGAACGACAGCGGCGCGCCCACCTCGGCCGTCGGGATGATCTGCGAGAACGGGCTGTCCGCCGGCAGCACCGGGACCTCGATCTCCTGCAGCTTGGTGTTCAGGTAGGCGTAGCCGAGGTCGAGGGTGAAGCCGTCGAACAGCCGGATCGAGGCGTCGGCGTCGATCCCCCACAGCCGCGACTTGCCGGCGTTGATGATGCCGGTGCCGCCGGCGATGCCGGCGCCGGGCTTGGCGATCAGCGCGCCGGTGATCTGCTGGTCGCGGAAGTCGTTGTAGTAGCCGGCGATGTTGAACCGGGTCGGCACCGGGGTGTTGAACGAGGTCTTCAGGCCGGCCTCATAGGTGTCGACCTTTTCCGGCCCCCAGGTCTCCAGGCCGATGTTGCTCATGTTGACGCCGCCCTGGCGGTAGCCGCGGGCCCACTTGGCGTAGAGCAGCATGTCGGTGCTGGGCTTGTAGTCGAGGCCCAGCAGCCAGGTCGGCTTCTTCGACTTGGTCGACAGCGAGTAGTGGCAGGCGTCCGGGGTCGGCACCACCAGCGGCGTGCCGCCCGGCCCCTGGAAGCGCAGGGTGTCGTTGCAGACCATGTCCTGGACGCCGCCGGCGCCCGGCCGGAAGCGGATGCGGGTGTTCTCGCTGACGCCCGTGGTCTTGTCGATCGTGTAGCGGATGCCGCCGGTCAGGCTGAACTGGTCGGTCAGCTTGTAGGTGGCCTGGGTGTAGAGGCCCTTGTTGTTGAAGGTGGTGGTCGCGCGGGCCGCCGAAACCGTCCCGCCGCCGATCGGGTTGATGCACTCCAGCTGGCGCATGTCGGTGCAGGACAGCAGGATCCCGGTGTAGCCCTGGCTCCAGCCGTTCGGCTTGCTGACCTCGAGATAGGCGCCGGCCTGCCAGTCCAGGCGGTCGTCGAAGGCGCGGCCCTGGAACTGCAGCTCCTCGGTGAAGGTCGACTGCTGGGCGTTGGCCCCGATCGGACCGGGGTTCAGCAGGATGTAGTTGAACGGTTGGCCGGCGAAGACGCCGCTCGGCACGCGGAAGTTCTCGCTGTTGAGGCTGAAGCTGTCCCGCTCCTGGAACTGGGCGTAGCTGACGATGTTCTTGATCGTCAGGTTGTCGCTGTAATGCCAGGTGGTGGTGTTGATCGCCTGAACCTGGCGGATGTCGACCAGCGGCTTCGGGTTGTTGACCTCGACGTCGAGCAGGTTGTCGCCGCGCGCGTCCTGGCGGGCCATCTGGGCGCAGGCGAGCGGGCCGAGCAGGGCTGCGGCGCCGGCTCCGCCGGTCGGCCGGCACTGCGCGATACGCGAGGCGTAGCCGTGGCCGAACGAGTGGTTCGCCGAGAAGATGGTGTAGTTCTCGAGGTTGTCCGTCAGGTCGGCGACCAGGCTGACCCGGCCGGCGAAGTAGTTGACGTCGTTGTAGTCGTCCGGGCCGATGCCGGAGTGGTTCTTGAGGTAGCCCTCGCGCTGCATGCGGTCGACGGCGACGCGCAGGCGCAGGGTGTCAGCCAGCGGCAGGTTCACCACCGCCTGGGTCCGCCACATGTCGTAGTTGCCGAGCGAGCCCTCGACATGGCCCTCGAACTCGCGGGTCGGCTTCTGCGGGGTCAGCAGGACCGCGCCGCCAGTGGTGTTGCGGCCGAACAGGGTGCCTTGCGGGCCCTTCAGCACCTGGACGTTCTGCAGGTCGAGGAAGGCGCCCGGCAGGGCGGTGTTGCCGGTCGTGGTCCCGCCCTGGGCGCGCGGCACGACCACGTCGGCGAAGTAGACGCCGACCGACGGCGAGGTGCCGGACTCCTGGGTGAAGCCGCGGATGACGAAGGAGCTCTTCTCCGGGCCGAACCGCTGGTTGGTGGTCAGCGCCGGCGTGTAGGTTGCCAGATCGGTCGCGGTGACGATGTTGCGCTGGGCCAGCTGCTCAGGGCTGTAGACCGTGATCGAGATCGGCACGTCCTGCAGGCGCTCGTCGATCCGGCGGGCGGTGACCACCACCTCATCGAGGCTTTGCGCCTCCGCGTTCTGGGCGAGGGCGGGCGTCGCCATCACCGAGGCCAGAGCGCTCGTCAGATAGAGTCCGGCTATCCACTTGTTCATCGCGTTTCCCCTGCCGGCCTTCCGGCCGTTCGTTGCTTTTTGTGGTCGGCCACCCCGGTCCGGCGAAGCCGCAGCGCCGCTAATTGGACGCATTCAATTCGCCTTTGCGAACAAAGGTGCGCTAAATCGAATTTACCGGCACCGGTTGTCAAGGCCGCAAATGTACAGCCGCGGAGATTTGATCGGCGCGGCATCGCAACCTACGGGTGTTACGGGGCGTGCGAGATCGCCCGGCCCTGCAGGCATCGCGGCCAAGCCGCGGACCTTGGGATCGACAGCCGCGGCCCCGGGCTAAGCCTGCGCGGGCGCAACCGGCGTCAGCGTGGCGGCCGAATAGCGTCCGCCGCCGGCGGCCTCCAGCGCGCTCCCGCCGAGCTTCGGCTCCGGCGGGCGATTTGGGACGGTTGGGTCCAGGCCGCGCCGGTCGGCTCGCGAACCACCAGCGGTAGCTCAATGCATGGTTGTCATGATCGCTCGATCCGGCTGCGCTCAGCTTCACGGCTTCGCCCGGGCAGGCGGCGATCTCGACCGGCGCATCCCCCGGCACGCCGTTGAGCATCAGTCGCGGGGGGTTATTGGCGTCGGCGTAGCGCGGCGCGACCGACCAGGCCATGCGCGCCGCGAAGTCGTTCTGAACCGGGCGGCCGGTCGCCGCCCGGGCTGAGGCGGGGCTTAGCTCAGCGTCGGGTCAGGCCCGGGTTGTCCTCGGTCAGGCGGATCCGCAGGGCGTTCTGCAGCATGGCGGTGGCGACGTAGTGGCCGACCATCGCCAGGAACTCGATCAGCTGCGGCTCGTCCCAGGTCTTGGCCAGCGCGTCCCAGGTCGCGTCGGACATCGACTGCTGCGCGATCAGCTCCTCCACGCCGCGCAGGATCGCCGCGTCGTGCTCGCTCCAGCCGGCGGCCGTGGAGCCCTCGATGACCCGTTCGATCTCCTCACGCGAGACCCCGTAGCGCTGGGCGATCTTGACGTGCTCGCCCCACTCGTACGGCGCGCGCAGCAGCCAGCCGACGCGCAGCACCCCGAGCTCGCGGTGCCGCGGGGCGAGCCGGCCGGTGAACAGCGTCGTCCCGGTCTCGAGCTGCCGACGGAAAATCCCCGGGTGCTTGGCGATGGTCCCGAAGTACTCGTCGATCTCCGGCGGCGAGGTGAGGCCGATCGAGGCGTGGACGGCTGCGACCAGTTCCACGATGTCCTGGCCCAGGCCCTCCGGTTCGAGCGGCGCGATCCGCTGCGGCCTGCCGTTGATCTCGGCGTCACGCTCGGCGATCGCCGCCGCATCGTAGCCGCTGCGAGTCTCGATCAGCGATCCGTCCATCCGTCCCCATCCATCTATGCCCGCGCACTCGACGGCGACCATAGCCTGCCACGCCGGCGCGCCGCCATCGCGGCCGCGATGGATCGGCCGGTCAGAACAGGCGGGCGTCGATCGCGAACGGCTCGTTCCCGGTCGTGCGGATCCGCCCGGCCAGCGGATGGACGGGGTTGATCAGCAGATTGCGCTCCTGCGGCACGACCACGCTGGGCACCGACAGGGCGACGCGCTGTCCGTCGCGCAGGAAGGCGTCGCCGGCGTCGCGGCAGGCCGTCGGCTCGGCCGGAATCGTCTGCAGCCGCGCCAGCGGCAGCTCGTCGGGGACCTCGATGGTCAAAAGCCGGTAGTCGTCCGGCACCAGTTCCGGCGGCAGGTCGAGGTGGACCAGGATCTCCAGCACCGCGAGGCTCGGGCTGGCGGCGGCGTAGACCAGCGCCCGGCCGGCGGTGTTCCAGCGGCCGCCGTAGAGGCGCGCGCCCTCGCCGTCCAGCGCGGCGAACGGCGCACGCGCGAGCCGATAGACCTTCACGTCGCCGGGCCGTCAGGCCGCCAGGCCATGCCCGATGCGGCCCAGTAGGGCCTCGACGGTGCGCGCGCCGTGATCGGTGTCGGCCAGCGAGATCGGCTGCTGGCCGTCGAGCGCGCGGTTCTCGCGCTGCAGCCAGACCAGCGCCTTGGCCCGGTCGCCGAAGGTCTCCTCGGCCGCGGCCACCAGGTTGGCGACCCGCACCAGCCGGTCGGACTCCGCCGGATCGAGCCGCTGGTTGGCCTCCTGCCGGCGCTTGAAGGTGCGGCGCGGCAGCACGTGCGCCTCGATCACCGGGAAGCCGAGGTCGGTCTCCTGCAGCAGGTGGTCGACCGCCGCGGTCGGCAGGCCGCGGCGCACCGCGCGGACGATGTCGAGATCATTGGCGATCGGGCCGGTGACCGGCTCGCCGCCGAGCAATTCCTGGATCCGCTTGACCGCTGTCACGCCGCACCTGCCAAACGCCGCCTCTTTAGCGGCATTTTGTAACATAGGCCCGCGGGCGGCCCTTAGCAACGCATGCCCGCCGCTACGGCCGCATCGAGCCGGTGCGGATGAAGCGGCTGTGCCAGGAGAGCGCCTCGTCGAGCAGCACCGGGGTCTGCTGGCCATAGGCGTCGCGCTGGGCGCGGGCGAAATAGTCGGCCAGAGCCTCGCGGAAGTCCGGGTGAGCGCAGTTGGCGATGATCGCCGTCGCCCGCTGCTTCGGCGACAGGCCGCGCAGGTCGGCCAGCCCCTGCTCGGTGACCAGCACCTGCACATCCTGGGTGATGTGGTCGACGTGGCTGCACTGCGGCACGATCGTCGAGATCGCCCCGCGCTTGGCGGTCGAGCGCGCCATGAAGATCGAGATGAAGGCGTTGCGGGCGAAGTCGCCGGAGCCGCCGATGCCGTTCTGGATCCGCGAGCCCATCAGGTGGGTGGAGTTCACCGCCCCGTAGATGTCGGCCTCGACCATGCCGTTCATGGCGATGCAGCCGAGCCGGCGGACCAGCTCCGGGTGATTGCTGATCTCCTGGGGCCGCAGGATGATCCGGTCGCGGAACCGCTCCATCCGCGAGTTGAGGTCGGCCGCGGCGTCCGGGCTTAGCGAGAAGGCGGTCGCCGAGGCGACCTTGAGCTTGCCGGCGTCGAGTAGCGCCAGCATACCGTCCTGCATCACCTCGGTGTAGGCGGTCAGCTGCTCGAACGGCCCCGCGAGCAGCCCGGCCAGCACCGCATTGGCGGTGTTGCCGACCCCGGACTGCAGCGGCAGCAGGCTGGCCGGCAGGCGGCCTAGCTTCACCTCGTGCTGCAGGAAGCCCAGCAGGTGGCCGGCGATCGCGCCAGCGGCCGCGTCGGGCGGATCGAACGGCGCGTTGCGGTCCGGCGCGTCGGTCTCGACGATGGCGACGATCTTCGCCGGGTCGCAGCGGAAGCCGGTCTCGCCGATGCGGTCCTCGGCGTGGATCAGCGGGATCGGCACGCGGTTCGGCGGCAGGGCGGTGCCGTAGTAGATGTCGTGCATGCCCTCGAGCGCGGCGTTCTGCCAGCGGTTGACCTCGAGGATCACCCGCTCCGCGCGCTCCAGCCAGGTCTTGTTGTTGCCGATCGACGACGACGGCACGAGCGTCCCGTCCTCGCGGATCGCCGAGACCTCGATCAGCGCCACGTCGAGCGGTCCCAGGAACCCCTGCCAGGCGACCGGGGCGACCTGGCTCAGATGCATGTCGAGATATTCCATCTGGCCGCTGTTGATCTTCTCGCGGGCGATCGGATCGGAGTTGTAGGGCAGCCGGAACTCGATGCCGTTGGCGCGGGCCAGCACCCCGTCCAGCTCCGGGCCGGTCGAGGCGCCCGTCCAGACGCGGACGCGGAACGGGTCGCCGCGCGCATGCGCCTGCTCGATCCGCGCGGCGAGCGCCGCCGGCACGACCTTCGGATAGCCGGCGCCGGTGAAGCCGCTCATGCCGATCGTGTCGCCCGGCTGGATCAGCGCGGCCGCCGCCTCCGCCGTCGTCACCTTCGCGCGGAGGGCCGGATTGCGGATGCGGGGATCGGACATCGCGGGCTCCTTTGCGCCCTCAACGCGAGAAGCCGCCGGCCCGAGCCGAGATTTTTTGCAGCCGCCCTTGCATCCGGTCTGAGCGCTGCTTAGATTGGGGGTGCCCAACCTGGGCGTTTCCTCCCTATGACTTGCCGCGCCTTCGGGCGCGGCTTTTTTTTGGCGGCAGGCCGAAAGCGGACCGCTTCGCTTACCAATGCGAACGCCAGGAAGCCGCGATCGGCATAGCGTCACCTTCTTCTCCTCCAAGACGGCTTGGGAGAGGCGCGTCGGCGTTCGGCGTATGGGCGGGTGACATGATGGACAGTGTCGGCGTCGTTCACACCGACGCGCTCAAGTTCGACATCGCCGCGCGGGAGGCCCAGGTCGTGGGCGAAGGCCCTCGCATCGAGCCTCTGGAGCTCGACGCCATCGCCAGTCACGGCGATCGGCCTTTGCTCGAACTCGGAAAGTCTTTCGGGCGGAGCGCCGAACAGCCCTACGTACCCGAAGCGGTCGCGACGATGATGCGCGATCCGGGCCTCTTTCGCTGCCAACTCGCGTTGAGCATCCAACTCGCCGGTAGCGGCGCGATCTCGCCGCGCGAACGCGAACTCGCGGTGCTCCGCGTCACCTGGCTCTGCCGCGCGCCCTATGCGTGGGGCGAGCACGTGGCGAACGCCAAGCACCTCGGCATGACGGCCGAAGAGATCGAACGTGTGACGCAGGGCTCGTCGGCCGCCGGTTGGAGCGACCACGAGCGCGCCGTGCTGCGCGCCGTCGAGGAGTTGCTGGGAGATCAGAGCATTTGCGATGAAACGTGGGATGCGCTCGCCCGCACCTGGGACCAAGAAGAGCTGATCGAGCTGCCGGTCCTGGTCGGCGCCTATTTCACGTTCGCCCTGCAGCACAACAGCTTCAAGGTCCGGCTGTCACCAAACAACCAGGGCCTGCGGCAGCGCTGATCGGATGGAGGGCCCAAGCTCTCGATCGCCGCACCTCGCGCTGGGCTCTCAGGCATGCTGTTCGGCTCGGTCGCCACCCCGTCGGGCCCGAAGGCTCTTCATCTTCGCGCCATGTTTTGCGACAGTGCTGTCGTAAAATATGGAGATCAGGATGGATCTGGCAGGCAGGACGGCGCTCATCACCGGCGGCGGCGGCGGCATCGGCGCCGGCATCGCCGAGGCTTTCGTCGACAAGGGGATGAAGGTCGTCATCACCGACATCAATCTCGACTACGCTTGCGCGGAGGCCGAACGCCTCGGCCACGGGGTGCTGGCGCTGCAGCACGACGTCACCTCGCTGGACAGCTGGGCCGAGGTGAAGCGGGCGGCGCTGGACGCCTTCGGCCCGGTCGAGGTGCTGTGCAACAACGCCGGCGTCGCCCAGGCCTTCAAGCCGCTGGATCAGGTCGCGCCCGACGAGTTCGACCGGCTGATGGCGATCAACGTGCGCGGCGTCTACAACGGCGTCATCACCTTCGCGCCCGACATGCGCGAACGCGGCCACGGCCACATCGTCAACACCTCGTCGATGAACGGGCTGCTGGCGCACGGCACCTTCGCCGCCTACTCGGCCAGCAAGTTCGCCGTCGCCGGCCTGTCCGAGGCGCTGCGCGTCGAGCTCGCCCCGTTCGGCGTCGGGGTCTCGATCCTCTATCCCGGCCTCACCCGCAGCCGCATGTCGGAGGGCCAGCAGCCCGGCCTCGACGCCAAGACCGCCGAGGCGATCCGTTCACGGATGATGCAGCCGGTGTGGCTCGGCCGGGCGGTCGCGCGAGCGGTCGAAACCGACCAGCTGCACATCATCACCCACCCCGGCCACAAGGCGCAGGTCGAGGCCCGCTTCCAGGGCATCCTCGACGCCCACGGTGCGCCGGCCGAGCCGGGCTTCGTCGGCGGATCGATCAAGATCGACTGACGGGAATTACACCCGGGGCAAAAAACTCCGCCGCACCAGGCCGGGCAGCAGCGTCAGCTGGCCGGCCGCCCGCAGCAGGAAGAACAGCGCATAGGCCAGCCACAGGCCGTGGTTGCCGAGCGGCCGGCCGAGCCAGAGGAGCGCCACATAGCCGACCAGGGCCACGGCCATGGTTTGCAGCATCGCCCGCGTCCAGCTGGAGCCGATGAACACCCCGTCGAGCACGAAGGAGGCGACGCCGGCGACCGGCAGCAGCACCATCCAGCCGAGGTGCGCGCGGACTTCGGCGATCACCGCCGGCGCGGTGCTGAAGCTGGCCGCCAGCTGCGCGCCGACCGCGGCGTAGGCCAGGGTGATGAGCAGCGCCGCCGCCCCGCCCCAGGCCAGCAGCGCCCGCACCAGCCGGGTGAACCGGCGCCGGTCGCGGGCGCCCAGCGCCTCGCCGCACAGCACCTGGGCGGCGCTCTCGAAGCCGTCGAGCATCAGCGCCGAGAGCATGAACAGCTGGTAGATGATCGCGTTGGCCGCCAGCACCACGGCGCCCTGCTCCGCGCCGCTGCGGGTCAGCAGCATCACCGCGCCCATCAGCAGCACCGTGCGGGCGAACAGGTCGCGGTTGAGCCGCAACAGCCCGCCGAGCGCGGCCAGGGACCAGGTGCGCGGCTGGCGGGCGACCGCCACGGCGCGCTTCGCCGGCTCCTCGCGCCAGGCGATGGCGGCCAGGGCGATCAGCTTGCCGGTCTCCGAGGCCAGGGTCGCGGCCGCCACGCCGGCGACGCCCAGCCCGAGCCCGAGGACCAGGGCGACGTCCAGCGCCACGTGGGCGAGGTTCGCCGCCACCTCGACGCCCAGCACCGCCCGCACCCGACGGCGGCCGATCAGCCAACCAGTGAGCACGGCGTTGAACAGCCAGGGCAGGCCGCTCCAGTAGCGGATGTCGACGTAGGCGCGCGCCAGCTCGGCCGTCGCGCCGTGCGCGCCCAGCAGCTGCAGGCCGAACGGCACGACCAGCGGCATGGCCGCCAGCAGCAGGGCGCCAATCGCCAGCGCCACGGCCAGCGCCCGCACCAGCACCTCGGCCTGCGCCGGCTCGTCGCCGCGGCCGGCGGCCTGGGCGGTCAGCGCCACGGTGCTGGAGCGCAGGAAGTTGAAGATTGTCAGCAACGCCAGCAACAGCCGCGCGCCGACCTCGACCCCGCCCTGGGCCGCGGCGTCGCCGAGCTGGCCGATCACCCACATGTCGGCCAGGCCGAACAGCGCGGTGGCGACATTGGTCAGCATCGCCGGCAGCGCGATCGCCAGGATCGCCCGGTTCATCGCCGAGTTCGTCGCCCAGCTCCGGCCGGCGTCCGCCATGTCGCAGATCATCCCCGCCCGTTCAGCCCCGCGGCGCCGTCATAGCGCTCCGTCGCTGCTGCCGCGACCGTCTGCAAACCGTCGCGCTTATGTCCCCGTGCGGACAGAACTCCCGCGGGATCGCATTTAACCTTCTCCGTTGACCACGCAGGTCGCGGTCAAAGACCGAAAAAATCGAGGCGCAACGAACGCCCGCTGGAGGAAACACATGGAGATCATCAGCATCGCGCGCGCCGGCCAGGCCTGGGCCGTGAAGCACCGCGACGGCTATCTCGGCCACGCCAAATCCTACGAGGAAGCCGCTGCGATCGGGCAGAATCTGGTCAGCTGGCTCGAAAGCGAGGGCCGCCGCGCGGAGCTGGTGCTGAGTGAGCCGCGGTCGTTCGCCGCCCCGAAATAACCGTCCACAGGCGCTGCGTCATCCTGTCGCACATCGGGCTTGACTTTAACCCTGCAGCCGACGAACGCTGTTCTTCGTCGCCGCGATTTATCCCCTCTCGTTGGCGGCGTTGAGAGACACCGACTGCCTGGCGCGCTACGGCTCTCCAGCTAGCGCGCCAGGCGTTCTTTTTCCCGCCTAGGCCCCCCAGAACACCCGCGCCGCGGCGTCCGGATCGGGCGCGACATGGCTGGCGACATCGAACATCATGGTCTGGCGTGAGGTCGTCTCGTAACGCGGCCAGGCGAGACCTTCCTGGGACGGATCGCCGGTGCGCGCGAAGTTGATCCACGCCTGCGACATGACCGCGGCGAGCTTCTGCGGCTCGGGGCCAGGCCCGAGGACGCCGCGCTTGGTCTCGACGGTGTCGAACACCAGCGGCACGCCGAGGCCGTGCGGCGCGCGCATCACCCCGCCGAGGATCGGCGTCTCCCAGTCGAGCCGGTACATGTAGGCCGGCGCCGCGGCCTGCGCGGCCTTGCGGCTGGCCAGCCGGATCGAGTCCATCCGCATCATGGTGTCGGTCGCCAGCGCCGTGACCCAGTAGGTCGGCGGATCGTTCGGCCGCAGCGCCTGGTAGACCGGCAGGGCCTGGGCGCCCTTCGGCCCCAGCATCGCGGTGAAATGGACGCGGGCGTCGTCCTCGGTCATCTCAGCTGCCGACCATGCAGCCGACGCCGACCGTTTCGCCGACCTGGAAGCGGCTGACCTGCGGTCCGACCGCCGTCACCTGGCCGATAATCTCGTGTCCCGGGACGCAGGGGTAGAGGGTGCCCGGCCACTCGGAACGGACGGTGTGCAGGTCCGAATGGCAGATGCCGCAATAGGCGATCTCGACCTGGACGTCGTGCGGACCGGGCGGGCGGCGCTGGATGTCCATCGGCGCGAGCGGCGTGTCGCCGGCGCGAGCGCCGTAGGCTTTGGTGATCATGGGGAGGACCTCGCCTGAAGAACGGTGGGCTAACGCCGGGCGACGTCGCCACGTTCAGATAGGCCGCCCGGCGCTCAGCGATTAGGCGGCGAAATCCGCATGCACTGATGTCGTTGGTTCACGAATGCGGCGCGCAAATCGCCCTTGCAGGGCCGCAAAGCTGCGCGTCAGTTGAGGAACACCCGCACCGCAGGCGACGGGGAAGCGCATGGGGAGGACCTGAATGGACGCAGTGGCGCGGCTGGAGGCCATCGACGAGATCAAGCAGGCCAAGGCGGCCTACTTCCGCGGGGTCGACACCAGCGACGCGGAGCTGGTGCGCGGCATCCTCGCCGACGACTGCGTGCTCGACTACATGGGCTGCTGCACCGATCCGAAGACCGGCCGCGACTATCTGCCGGCGATGAACGTGGTGATGCGCGGCAAGGCCTCCTGGTCGGCCGAGGGCTTCGCCCAGATGGGCATCGTCAGCGCCCATCATGGCCACAACTGCGAGATCCGCTTCACCAGCGACACGACCGCCGAGGTGATCTGGTCGATGACCGACCGGCTGTTCATGCCGGAGGGCGCGCCGTACGCCCTGATGACCGGCTACGGCTTCTACCACGAGACCTATGCGAAGGTCGGCGGACGCTGGAAAATCAAGGCCTTGCGGATCGTCCGCACCCGGGTCGAGGCCACCTGAGCGCGAAACGGCGCAGACGCTGATTCGATTCGCGCGGGGATCCGGTTGATCGACCGGCGCTTCGGCGTTATTGACTAACTAGTCAATGAATGGGCGCGCCGCATGTCCGAAAAACCGTTCAGGCGCGCGCGCACCGATCCCGAAGTTCGGCGGGCGCAGATCCTCGACGCGGCGATCCGCATCGTCGGCGAGCACGGCTACCACGGGTTCACGGTGCAGGAGCTGGCCAAGCGCTGCGGCATCACCAACGGCGCGCTGCTCTACTACTTCGGCTCGAAGGAGCAGCTGCTGGTGGCCGTGCTGGAGGAGCACGACCTCCGTATGAGCCAGACTGTGGTCGCCGAGGCCGGCGGGGCCGCCGTGGAAGCGCAGCGCAGCGATTCCTCCCGCGCCGCGGTGCTGGAGCTGCTGCAGGCGATCGTCGTGCGCGCCGCCGCCGATCCGGCGCTCACCCGCCTCTACGCGGTGCTACAGCAGGAGGCGTTGGATCCCGCCCATCCGGCGCACGCCTACTTCGAGAGGCGCGAGCAGCTGGTGCTGGAGACATTCGCCCTGATCGTCGCGCCGCATGTCGCCGACCCGCCGGCCGCCGCGCGCGAGCTGTTCGCCATGATCGAGGGGCTCGAGCAGCGCTGGCTGCGAGCCAGACAGGCCTTCAACCTCGTCGCCGCCTGGGATCACGCCGTCGCCAAGCTGCTGCCGGCCTGCGGCGCCTCGCAACCCGACTGAAGGCGGCCTGGCCTTCTTCGTCGGCGTCGGGATTGAAGGCCTACTGACCCTCAAAGCCAGCAGGCCCGTGTTCCGGCCGCGCTCGGTCGCGAAGTTCAGAACAAACCATAAACATCTGGGCTGGACGCGGCGCCATAGAGGCGCCAACGTGGCGCCATGAGCGACGATTCTAAGGGCTCCGCCGTGCGCGGGCTCGACCGCATCAACCTGCGGCTGCCGGCGGAAACCTTCGAGGCGATCGACGCCGCCCGCGCCGACCGGCCCGGCGCGGTGTCGCGCAACACCTGGATCACCGAGGCCATCGCCGAGAAGCTGGCGCGCGAGACCGGCGGCGAAGCGGATTCCGACGCCCGGCGCCGTCATGCCTGAGTTCTATGAATTCTTCGCCGGCGGCGGGATGGCCCGAACCGGGCTGGGAGCGGGCTGGACCTGCCGTTTCGCCAATGATTTCGACCCGAAGAAAGGCGCGGCCTATCGCGAGAACTTCGGCGCGGGCGAGCTGAAGGTCGGCGACGTGGCCGCGGTGACGCCGGCCGATTTGCCCGGCGTGGCCGATCTCGCCTGGGCCTCCTTCCCTTGCCAGGACCTGTCGCTGGCCGGGGTCGGCGCCGGTCTGAAGGGTGAACGGTCCGGGACCTTCTACCCGTTCTGGAACGTCATCAGGGCGCTGGACGCCGAGGACCGCGCGCCGGCGATCGTCGCGCTGGAGAACGTCTGCGGGGCGCTGACCTCGCACGGCGGCAAGGACTTCGAGGCGATCTGCCGGACCTACGCCGACGCCGGCTACCAGGCCGGCGCGCTGGTGATCAACGCCGACCTGTTCCTACCGCAATCGCGGCCGCGGCTGTTCGTCATCGGCGTGCGCGCCGACGTGACGGTCCCCCCTGCCCTGCTGGCCCCCGGCCCGCTGGAGCCCTTCCACACCAAGGCCCTGCGCAAGGCGGTCGAACGGCTGCCCGACGACCTCCAGGCCGGATTCCTGTGGTGGAATCTCCCCGTCCCGAAGCCGCGCGCCCTTACGCTCGGCGACGTCGTCGAAGACGATCCGGACAGCGTCGACTGGCACAGCGCGGCGAAGACCCGCGAGCTGCTGGCGATGATGTCGCCGGTGAACGCCGCCAAGGTCGAAGCCGCCAAACAGGCTGGCCGGCGGATGGTCGGCGGGATCTACCGCCGCACCCGGCTGAACCACAACGGGGCCAAGGTGCAGCGCGCCGAGGTGCGGTTCGACGACGTCTCGGGCTGCCTGCGCACCCCGGCCGGCGGCTCCAGCCGGCAGGTGATCATGGTGGTCGAGGGCGCGCGGGTCCGCACCCGGCTGATCTCGGCGCGCGAAACCGCCCGGCTGATGGGCCTGGCCGACGATTACCGGCTGCCGCGCAACTACAACGAGGCCTACCACCTCACCGGTGACGGCGTCGCGGTGGACGTGGTGCGCCACCTGGCCCGCCACCTGTTCGAGCCGATCCTCAGCGAGGCCGCTGCGCTGGCCGAGGTGGCGTGAGCCTGTTCGGCGCCAATCCGGACTTCATCCGCCAGCCGCCGTTCGAGACCAACGAACTGCGCAGCGGCCTGGCCCGGTTCCTCGACACGCCGTTCGAGCACGACCCTTCCGGCGCGCGGCCGTTCGTCGGCAACTACCGCTGGGGCGTCTACGCCTTCTTCGACTACGACGGCGAACCGATCTACGTCGGCCAGACCAACGAACAGCTGCGCAGCCGCATCCGCCGGCACCTGACCAACCAGCGCACCGACGCCGTCGCCATGTCGGTGCTCGACCCGTTCGAGGTGTTCGAGATCGAGGTCTGGCCCCTGCCCCAGTTCCAGGGCGTCGGCGCCAAGGATCCGGCGGCGCGCGCCCATCTCGACGGCCTCGAGCGCCAGATCACCGCCCAGGAGATCGGCCGCTCCAAGTTCAAGGCGATCCTCAACGAGAAGGACCCGCCGCCCGGCGAGCTGACGATCGAGGCGCCGGCGTCGTTCCGCGGCCGCATCGTCTCCGAGCGGGTGGCGGAACTGCGCGGCCATCCGGATTTCCGCATCGCCAGGCGTGCGCTGATCATCTCCCGGCTCGCCCAGGTGATCTCCGAGCGGCAGGTGAAGGGCGGCCTGCGCCGGGTGCTGCAGACCCAGGCCCGGCGGCTGGAATGGCTGGCCTCGCGCCGCTACGAGGCCACAGGCGGCGGAGCCTCGGTGCCGCGCGAGGGCGAGGACGACGCCGAGGACTAGGGCCGCGGTCGCCCCCTCGCCGCTCAACTCTCCCCATCCGTCATCGCCCGACTTGTTCGGGCGACCCATTCCAACGTCTTTCCGTATCAACTGAGGCGGGCGCCTTGGGCTGGGTGGCCCGCATGAAGCGGGCCATGACGGAGAAGAGGAAAGGCGCGCAGTGGAGTTCCCTCTAGGCCTCCGCCAGCCGCTCGTTGCGGGTGCGCCAGAGCGAGTAGCCGATCCCGGCGGCGAGCAGGCCGGCGGTGATCGCCAGCGACACCGGGGCGGGGAACTTCTCCCAGCCCATCGCCTCGGCGACGAACACCTTGCCGCCGATGAACACCAGCAGCACCGCCAGCGCCTTCTTCAGATAGGCGAACCGCGCGACGACCGCGGCGAGCGCGAAATAGAGCGCGCGTAAGCCCAGGATGGCGAAGATGTTGGAGGTGAAGACCAGGTAGGGGTCGGTGGTGATCGCGAAGATCGCCGGCACCGAGTCGACCGCGAACACCACGTCGGCCAGCTCGACCATGACCAGCGCCATCAGCGCCGGCGTGGCCCACAGCGCCAGCCGGCCGTCCGCGCCCGGCTGGCGGACGAAGAACCGCGCGCCATGGAACTCCGGCGTCACCCGCAAGCGGCGCGTCAGGAAGCGATAGACCGGGCTGTCGTGGGGATCCTTCGGCGCGTCGTGGCCGGCGAACATCCGCACGCCCATAACGATCAGGAAGCCGGCGAACAGCCACAGCACCCACTCGAACTGGGCCACCAGGGCGGCGCCGAAGCCGATCATCAGGCCGCGCAGCAGGATCACCCCCAGCACGCCCCAGAACAGGATCCGGTGCTGATAGGCCGCCGGCACGGCGAAGGCGGCGAAGATGCTGGCGATGACGAAGACGTTGTCGAGCGCCAGGCTCTTCTCGACCAGGAAGCCGGTGACGTACTCGACGCCCGACTGGGGCCCGAGCTCCCACCAGACCCAGCCGCCGAAGGCCAGGCCAAGGGTGATGTAGAAGGCCGAGAGCAGCAGGCTCTCGCGCACGCCGATGACGTGGGCCTTGCGGTGCAGGACCCCGAGGTCGAGCGCCAGCAGTGCGACGACCAGTCCGGCGAAGGCCAGCCACATCCACAGCGGCTTGCCGAGCACCAGGCCGGTGAGGGCGAGATCAATCATGGGTCAGCTTCTGCAAGAAAGACGGGAGGGGACGCGGAATCGCGCGCGCCCCCTCCCCGAGCCCCTCACAAGGGGGGCGGCTCAGGCCGCACCGGCCTCCGGGCCGACTTCGGCGATGCGGAGCTCATCCTTCACCTGCAGCTTGCGCCGCTTCAGGTCCTGGATGGCGAACGCGTCCGGGGTCGGTCGCTTCAGCTCCTCGCGCAGCCGTTGATCGAGCCAACGGTGCCGGCTTCGCAGACGCCAAATGCGGATGTCATGAGTCATGTGCTCCTCCTGATGGAGGGCGCGCCCGGAACCCGGCCGGCTGTACGGGGGGAAAGACGTCCAGGCCCGAGCGCACCCGCGCGGTCCGACATCACGACTGTCATCAGCCGTCAGAGGGGCCCGGTCCCGCACAGTTGAGGTAGGCGCCCCCGCGGCGGGTTCAAGCGGCCGGGCTGAGAATTTTTGAGGCCGCCCTCCCCCACACTGGAGCGACGGGCGTTCGCGAACTTCCCGCTTGCGCGGCGTTGCCAACTGGCAACGCCGCGCCCTGCCCGGTCCCGGGCCGTTGCCAGTTGGCAACGTCGCCCAGCGACTCCAGCGAATCTGCCGGGCTGTGCCAGACTGAGTCACTGAAACCCCGAGTCGCAGCCCTTTCCGTCCCGAAGGTCGAATGTCGAAGCGCGCCCTGAAGAACCCGGAATTCGACCTCTTCATCCCGAAGATGAACGACCTTCCGCTGAAGGATCAGCGCGAGGTCATGGAGCGGCCGTTCTTCTCGCTGTCGAAGCGCAAGCGGCTGAAGCCGATCGAGTACACCAGCCCGGACGGCGACGTGTGGGTGCATGTCAGCGGCAATCCCGAGTTCGGCATCGCCACCATCTGGGACGCCGACATCCTGATCTGGGCCACCTCGCACCTGAACCAGCTGCGCGAGCGCGGCGTCAACGAACTGCCGCGCACCATCCACACCACGGCCTACGACCTGCTGCGGTCGATCCGCCGCGACACCGGCGGCAAGGGCTACAAGGAGCTGCACGCGGCGCTGCAGCGGCTCGAGGCCACCACCATCCAGACCTCGATGCGCGCGCCCAAGCGGCGCAAGCTGGCGCAGTTCGGCTGGCTGGACGGCTGGACCCTGGAGGTCGACCGCGAGACCGACGCGCCGCGCGGCATGACCATCACCCTGTCCAGCTGGCTCTACGACGGGCTGATGCGCGAGCGCGCCCTGCTCACCCTCAGCCCGGACTATTTCCTGATCTCCGGCGGGCTGGAGCGGGCGATCTACCGGATCGGCCGCAAGCACGCCGGCGACCAGCCAGACGGCTGGACCTGCCGGCTCAGCCTGCTGCACGAGAAGACCGGCAGCGACAGTCCGCTCAAGCAGTTCACCTACCTGCTGAAGAAGATCGTCCAGGCCGACAGCCTGCCCGACTACCGCATGAGCTTCGTCAACGCCGCCAACGGCGCGCCGGCCGTGCACTTCATCCGTCGCGACGCCGCCGAACGCAGCCGCATGCGCGCCGAGCTCGCCGCCCTGGCCTCGGAGACCGATCAGCGCGCCCGAGAAGACGCCCGCGCCGACGAAGTCGACGCCATCATCGCCCGCCGCAGGGTCCGCCGCGGCGCGGAGGACTGATTTTCGGGGGAACGGTGACCTCTTCCTCGGGGGATCGGTGACCGGCGCCACGGGGGATCAGTGACGACTCCTCGGGGGATCGGTGACCGGCCTCAGAGTCATGCCCCCGATTTCGCTGAACTTTTCGCAGCCACGGCGACGCTTAACTCCTCTAACCTCATCACTAAGAATCTTGCTAACGCTGGCGGTGGAAGCGCTGGCGCGGACGAAGCCTCGAGCCATAAAGGGCTCAGACTTCGCCGCGCTCTTAAGACAACGTTTACGGTATCGGCGCACCCACTTGGCAAAGTCCGGACAAACCGGCGCAGTTTTGCAAAGGACGGGCACATGGCAGCGCAAGCGGCACTCGCCGACGAGGACACCGGCCCCATTCTGCTGGACGCCATGGCGGCGCTGAACCAGCGCGCCGACGCGGTGATCGAGCGGCTGCGGACGACGGTCTTCGCTCCAAACCAGCAGAAGATCCTCGATCTGCGGTTCAGCGTCTCCAAGGCCGCGGAAATGGCCGGCCGGACGCCTGAGGCGATCCGCCAGGCCGAGGCGGACGGCCGCCTGCCGGCCCCGCGGCTGACCGAGAGCGGCCGGCGCGAGGGCTATACGCTCGCCGAGGTCAACCACATGCGCGACGTCTTCGGCACGCGTATCCGCCGCGCCGAGGGCGATCCGCCGATCGTGCTGGCCGTGCAGAACTTCAAGGGCGGCGTCGGCAAGAGCACCCTGGCCTGCCACTTGGCGCAGTATCTGGCGCTGAGGGGCTACCGGGTCGCGGTGATCGACTGCGACAGCCAGGCCAGCTCGACGACCATCTTCGGCCTCAACCCGGACATGGACGTGCAGGACGACGACACCCTGCTGCCGTTCTTCACCCACGGCGGCGCGCCGGACCTGAGGCAGGCCCTGCGCCCGACCGCCTGGCCGGGGATCGACCTGATCCCGGCCAATCTCGGCCTCTATCAGGCGGAGTACGAGGCCGCCGCCCGCCTGCGCGGCAACGCCGACGCGCTCGACCGCCTGCGCATCGGGGTGGAGGGTATTGCCGACCGGTATGACGTGGTCATACTCGACCCGCCGCCGGCGCTCGGCATGATCTCGCTGGGCGTGCTGCGCGCCGCCAACGCGCTGCTGATCCCGACGCCGCCGTCGACCGTCGACTTCGCCTCGACCGCCCACTTCCTGCGGATGATTGTCGAGACGCTTGAAGTACTTGAGGCGCACGGCCTGGGCCGGCGCGGCTACCACTTCCTGCGGGTGATCGCCACCAAGGTCGACGAGGGCAAGAGCGCCCACACCCAGATCCGCCAGATGATGGAGGCGGTGTTCGGCGCCGACATGCTGACCGCCTCGCTGCTGGATTCCGCCGAGATCGACAATGCGAACGTGCAGCTGCGCACGGTCTACGAGCTCAGCGGCCCGGCCTCGCGCACCCACGAGCGCTGCCGCAACAACCTCGACCGGCTGAACGCCGAGATCGAACTTCTGATCCGCAAATCTTGGCCCAGCCACCGCGCGGCGCTGCGCCATCTCGGCCTAGCCTAGGAGACCCTGAATGGCTTCGACCACGGGCAAGAACCGCTCGATTCTCGCCGGCCTGGTCGCCGGCTCAGGGCCGGCGGTCACTGATACCCCGACGATGGAGGGGCGGGAGGCGCTGGCCCCGGCGGCTGGACGGCTGGGCGATCGGCTCTCCACCCTGGCGCGCGTCACCTCCGGTGACATCAAGGAGAAGACGCTCTACCTCGTCGATCCGGCGCGCTGTCGGATGTGGACGCACCACAACCGCCGCTACGACTTGCTGTCGCCGTCGGCCTGCGCCGAGCTGCTGGAGGGCATCCGCAGCCAGGGCGGGCAGGAATTCCCGGCGATTGTCCGGCGGGTGAAGGACGATCCAAACTTCGATTATGAAGTCATCTGCGGGGCGCGCCGGCACTGGGTGGTCAGCTACCTGCGCTCCGTCGAGCACCGCGAGATCAAGTTCCTGATCGAAGAGCGGGAACTCAATGACGAAGCCGCGTTCCGGCTCGCCGATATTGAGAATCGCGCGCGGCAGGACATCAGTGACTATGAGCGCGCGCTTGATTACCTGCACGCGCTCGACGCCTACTACGGCGGCGTGTCGCGGCGGATGGCCGAACGGCTGGAGATGTCGGCGGCCTGGCTGTCGCGCTTCCTCGACCTGGGCAAGATGCCGGAGCAGATCGTCGCCGCGTTTGGCGACCTGCGCCTGCTGCGCAGCAACCATGCCCGCGAGCTGAAGCCCTACCTGGAGCGCCACGACCAGCGGGCGCGCATGCTGTCCGAAGCCCACGAGCTCGCCCGCAAGCAGACCGCGTCTCAGGCGGCGGGCTACGGCTTCCTCGAGGCCGCCAAGGTGGTTTCGGCCCTGAAGGCGGCGGCCGAGGGCCCGAAGGCCGCGCCGGCCGCCGAGAAGGCGGAGCCCGAGCTGGTGACCTCGCCTAGCAACGCGCCGCTGTTCACCTCGGTGCTGAAGGGCCGCCACCGGCTGGTGCTCGAGCTGAAGCTCGACTCTTCGGCCAGTGACGACGAGTTCGTCGACGCCTTCCGTCAGGAACTGGCGGCCAAGCGCTCCCGCTAGACCCTTCCTCCCGACATTGCCAACTGGCAACGGTCACTGATCCCCCGAACCTGCTGTCGGGGGATCAGTGACCGTTTGCGTATGCGTTGCCAGTTGGCAACGCCGGCCTGACTTGGCTCAGGTGTAGCGGACCTCGCCAGGGGAGGGCGCTGTCGCCGTGCGCAGCCGCGCCGGATTGCCGAACGCCGTCGCGCCGGCCGGCACGTCGCGGGTGACCACGCTGCCGGCGCCGATCAGCGCGTCGTCGCCGACGGTGACCCCGGGCAGCAGGATCGCGCCGCCGCCGATCCAGACATTGCGCCCGATCCGCACCGGCCGGCCGAACTCCAGGCCGGAGGCCCGCGTCGCCGAGTCCCGCGGATGGTCCGCCGCCAGGATCTGCACGCCCGGCCCGATCTGAGTGGCGTCGCCGATCGTCACCTCGACCACGTCGAGGATCACGCAGTTGAAGTTCAGGAACACGCCGGCGCCCAGGCGGATGTTGAAGCCGTAGTCGCAGTGGAACGGCGGCCGGATCACCGCCCCGTCGCCGACTTCGGCGAACCGCTCGCGCAGCAGCCCGAGCCGTTCGGCCGGCGACCAGTCGCGGGCGTTGTAGCGGCCCAGCCAGCGCTGCGTAGCCGCCTGGGCGGCTTGGATCGCTGAGTCGCTCGCGTCGTACAGCTCGCCGGCGAGCATCTTCTGCATCTCGCTGGGCATCGGCGGTCCCCTGAACAGCGGCGTGTTTTCGCCTAACGCTCGATCCGGCGGGATAGCGACATTCGCGGGCAGGGGAGGGGAGGGGGAGCACAAATCTCCCGGCGCCAGGCGATTGCATCTGAATATCGTTCGTCATCCCGGACGGCCTGCAAGGCCGCTCCGGGACCCGGGGGCCGTGCGCGCCGCCCTGTGTCCCGGCTCTCCGCTATGCTCCGGCCGGGATGACGGAGGAGGGGAGCCGGCGATCGGTCGTCGTCGCTGGCGTTCGCCCACGAAAAACGCCGCCCGGGGGGACCCGGGCGGCGCTCTCAATCGCAGTCGTGGACGACGGCGCCTACTTCATCGTCGGAATGACGAAGGCGGAGTCTTCGACCGAGCCTTCCGGCCAGCGGGCGGTGACGGTCTTCACCTTGGTGTAGAACCGCACGCCTTCCATGCCGTACTGGTTGGTGTCGCCGAAGCCCGAACGCTTCCAGCCGCCGAACGAGTGGTAGGACACCGGCACCGGGATCGGCACGTTGACGCCGACCATGCCGACCTGCACCCGGCTGACGAACTCGCGCGCGGCGCGGCCGTTGCCGGTGAAGATCGCCACGCCGTTGCCGTACTGGTGCTGGCTCGGCAGGGCGACCGCCTCGTCGAAGCTGTCGGCGCGGACGATCTGCAGCACGGGTCCGAAGATCTCCTCGTTGTAGGTGCGCATCGAGGTCTTCACGTGGTCGAACAGCGTCGGGCCCATGAAGAAGCCCTTCTCGTAGCCCTGCAGCGCAAAGCCGCGGCCGTCGACCACCAGCTCGGCGCCTTCGTCGACGCCCAGCTGGATGTAGTCGCTGACCTTCTGCTTGTGGGCCGCCGAGACCACCGGACCGTACTGGGCGGCGGCGTCGGTGGAGACCCCGACCTTCAGGGTCTCGATCTCCGCCAGCAGCCGCTCGCGCAGCTCCTCGGCGGTCTTCTGGCCGACCGGGACCACCACCGGCAGCGCCATGCAGCGCTCCCCGGCCGAGCCGTAGGCCGCGCCCATGATGTCCTTCACCGCCTGGTCCATGTTGGCGTCCGGCATGACGATGCCGTGGTTCTTCGCCCCGCCCATCGCCTGCACCCGCTTACCGGTGGCGGTGCCGCGGGCGTAGACGTACTGGGCGATGTCCGACGAACCGACGAAGCTGACCGCCTTGACGTCCGGATGGTCGAGCAGCGCGTCGACCGACAGCTTGTCGCCATGGACGACGTTCAGCACGCCCTTCGGCGCGCCGGCCTCCATGAACAGCTCGGCCAGGCGCACCGGCACCGACGGATCCTTCTCCGACGGCTTCAGCACGAAGGTGTTGCCGACCGCGATCGCCACCCCGAACATCCACATCGGGATCATCGCCGGGAAGTTGAACGGGGTGATGCCGGCGCAGACGCCGAGCGGCTGGCGCATCGAATAGACGTCGATGCCCGGGCCGGCGCCCTCGGTGTACTCGCCCTTCAGCGCCTGCGGGATGCCGCAGGCGAACTCGATCACCTCCAGGCCGCGCTGGATGTCGCCCTTGGAGTCGGCGACCACCTTGCCGTGCTCGGCCGACAGCATCTCGGCCAGCTCGTTCATGTTGGCTTCGAGCAGCCGCTTGTACTCGAACATCACCCGCGCGCGCCGCTGCGGGTTGACCAGCGCCCAGGTCTGCTGCGCGCGCAGCGCGGACTGCACCGCGGCGTCGACTTCGCCGACCGTCGCCAGCTGCACCCGCGCCTGAACTTCGCCGGTGTTCGGGTTGAAGACCTCGCCGTAGCGGCCGGAGGTCCCCGCGACGGCCTGGCCGTCGATGAAGTGTGTGATGTCTCGCATGGGGAATGATCCTTGGTTCGCGGTCAGCCTCTAGCGGGATCGAGCGGCCAACGGTATTGCGTTTTTGCCGCGCACTAGTTGCAGAAATTAAACGCGGCGCGGAGCCGCTGATGTTCGACTGGGACGATCTTCGCATTTTCCTCGCGGCGGCGCGGTCCGGATCGCTCGCGGCGGCGGGCGAGAAGCTGGGCATCAACACCGCCACCGTCGGCCGCCGGGTGGCCCGGCTGGAGACCGCGCTGAAGGCGACCCTGCTGGTCCGCTCGCGCTCCGGCCTGCAGCTCACCGCCGCCGGCGCGCAGCTGCTCGCCAGCGGGGTCGAGGCGGAGGCGGCGATGGAGCGCGCGGTGCGCGAGGCCCATCCCGATGTCGTCGCCGGCACCGTGCGGATCAGCGCCGCCGAGGGGTTCGGCACGGCCATGCTGGCCCCGGCGCTGCCGGCGCTCGCCGCCCAGCGTCCGGGACTGCGGGTCGAGCTGGCGGCCACCGCCGGCTTCCTGTCGCCCAGCCGCCGGGAGGTCGACATGGCGATCACGCTGAGCGCGCCGGACGCCCACCGGCTGGTGGTCGAGCCGCTCACCAGGTACCAGCTTGCCCTCTACGCCTCGCCCGACTACCTCGCCCGGCGCGGAACTCCGCAGGTCCCGGCCGACCTCGCCGGGCACCAGATCGTCGGCTACGTCAGCGACCTGATCTTCGCCTCGGAGCTGCGCTACCTGGACGAGATCCTCCCCGGGCTGACGCCGACCCTGGCCAGTTCGTCGATCCGCGCCCAGGGCGAGATGATCCGCGCCGACGGCGGGATCGGCGTGATGCACTGCTTCATGGCCGAGGGCATGGTGCGGGTGCTGCCCGAGGTGCTGCTCGAGCGCCGGCTCTGGATGAGCACCTACGCCGACGTCCACGACACCGCCCGCATGCGGGTCGTGCGCAACTGGCTGCGCCAGCTGGCGCAGGACAACCGCAGCCGGCTGGCGCCCTACGACGATTGAAGCGGGGAGGGGGCGGCGCTGAACGCCCCCTCAGTAGGCTTCGCCGACAGCTCCCCCGCAAGCGGTGGAGCATCTCGGCGCTCAGATCCTCCACCGCGCAGCGGGGGAGGTGGATCGCGCCGTAGGCGCGAGACGGAGGGGGCGCTCTAGCGCCGCCGCCTCAGCTCCGGGCGAAGGCCAGGATCTGCGGGGCGAGCTGCGGCCATTTGGCGAACAGGCCTTCGCCCTGCGCCGCGGCGGCCATGCGGTCGTTCCACTCGGTGTCCGGCCAGCCCGGCGGCTCGGCGATCTGCGCGCCGGGGATCAGCGCGTGGACCTGCTCGCTGGTCTCGCGCGTGTGGTAGAGGTCCGGCCGGCCGCTGCGCAGCACCATCACCGGCATGCGCATCGAGGCGAAGTCCTGCGCCGTCAGGCCGGGGACCGGCGCGCCAGGCGTCGGGAAAAAGGCCGCGCACCAGCGCTGCATGGTCTCGACGAAGCCCCAGCGGTCCTGCGCCAGGATCCGCGCGCGGTTGTCCGGGTTCTTGGCCAGCTGTTCCTGCCACTGGGGCAGGGCGGCGACCGCCTCCATGCCGCCGGTGATCGCCGCCATCGCCTGGCCCTCGGTGTAGAAGGCGCCGAGCGAGGCCAGCGAGATCGGCCCGCCGCTGATCCACAGCAGGAACATCCGCGAGACCACGTCCGGCCGGCGGGCCGCGGTCAGCAGCGCCACGCGCGACCCGGCGGAGCCGGCGACCAGATAGGCCGGCCCGCGGCCGAGATGACGGATCAGCTCGGCTTGCACGTCTGCGTTGAGTATGGACTCCGACTCGCCTTCAAAGCAGATGTCCGAGGCCCCGCAGTTGGGTCGGTCCCAGATCACCGCGGTGAGCCCGCCGGCGACCAGCGCCTGGGCCAGTTCGCGGACGCCAGGCGTGTCCTTCGAGAACCGCCCGCCCGGGGTGATCACCGCCAGCGGCCCGTCGCCGCCGAACACCTCGTACTCGATGCCGATCCCGCTGATCTCGGCGCGCGCCATGGTCGATCCTCCCTGGTTTTTTATCTTGTCGCCACGGTAGCGCGTGCCGGCCGCGCGCCAAGGGGGTTGCGAAGGTTCGCGTAGCCGCCTGCGGCGAAGCAGGCCAGTTTGGCGAGTCGCCCGGGTCGGGCGCAGCGGCGGATCGAGCGCGCCGGCAGGAACGCGGGGTGGAGTGACGATGTCGGAGGCGCGCAAGCGGCGGCCGCGGGATCCCGAGGCGACGCGGGAGGCGATCCTGGAGGCGGCGCGCACACGGTTGGCGGCGGACGGCCCGGAGGGCCTGAGCCTGTCGGAGGTGGCGCACCTGGCCGGGGTCAACCGCGGCACCGCCTACCAGCATTTCGAGACCCGCGAGAAGCTGATCAAGGCGACCGCGGAATGGGTGTCGGACAAGCTGTTCCGGGCGGTGTTCGGCGATCCGGAGACGATCGGCGAGCGGCGGGTGGAGCAGGTCGATATCGCCGAGATGACCGACCGGCTGGCGAACTTCGCGATGGACAATCCGGAGCTGTGCCGGGTGTGGCTGCTGCAGGTGCTGTCCTCGGAGGACCCCTGGAGCGACCCGTTCTGGAAGGAGTACGCCGGCTCGCAGACGCGGTTCGCCAAGACCGACTTGGCGCAGCCGGGCGTCGACACCGAGGTGCTGTCGGTGATCATGCTGGCCGGGGCCTTCCTGTGGTCGGCCTGGGGGCGCACCCATGCGGCCAGCGAGGACGAGCGGCGCAGGCAGGCCCGGCGCTTCGCCCAGGAGTGCCTGCGGATCTCGATGTACGGCAGCCTGCGCGCCGAGCGCTTCCCGGAGATCGCCGAGCGGCTGAAGCCGGCGGACGACTGAAGCGGGCGGTTGGCCGATTGCTTTCGATCAACAGGTGTGTACACCAGACGGCTTCCCCCCGGACACCCAGGAAAGATCGCGCCGCATGTTCTCCGCCCTGCTGATCAACAAGACCGACGCTGGCCAGACCGTCGAGGTGACCCAGCTGGACGAAGCGCAGCTGCCGGAAGGCGACGTGGTCATCGAGGTCGCCTACTCGACGCTGAACTACAAGGACGGGCTGGCGATCACCGGCCGTTCGCCGGTGGTGCGCAAGTGGCCGATGGTGCCGGGCATCGACCTGGCCGGGACGGTCGTCGAGTCGTCGAACCCCGACTGGAAGGCCGGCGACGCCGTGGTGCTGAACGGCTGGGGCGTCGGCGAAGTCCACTGGGGCGGCCTGGCCCAGAAGGCCAAGCTGAAGGGCGAGTGGCTGGTGCCGCTGCCCGCCGGGATCTCTGCCCGCCAGGCGATGGCGATCGGCACCGCCGGCTACACCGCGGCGCTGTGCGTCGAGGCGCTGGAGCAGGCCGGGGTGACCCCGGACAAGGGCGAGGTGCTGGTCACCGGCGCGACCGGCGGCGTCGGCAGCGTGGCGATCGCGCTGCTGGCCAAGGCCGGCTTCACCGTGGCGGCGTCCTCGGGCAAGGCCTCGGAGGCCGAGTACCTGCAGCAGCTCGGCGCGAGCACCATCATCGACCGCAACGAGCTGTCGGCCCCCGGCAAGCCGATGCAGAAGGAACGCTGGGCCGGCGTCGTCGATTCGGTCGGCTCGCACACCCTGGCCAACGCCTGCGCCCAGACCCGCTACGGCGGCGTGGTGACCGCCTGCGGCCTGGCCCAGGGCATGGACTTCCCGGCCTCGGTCGCGCCGTTCATCCTGCGCGGCCTCAGCCTGCTCGGCATCGACAGCGTGATGGCCCCGAAGGCCAAGCGGCTGGCGGCCTGGGCCCGCCTGGCCCGTGACCTCGACCTCGCCAAGCTCGACGTGATCGGCGGCCAGGAGATCGGCCTGTCCGGCGCGGTCGACGCGGCGACCCAGCTGATGGACGGCAAGGTCCGCGGCCGCATCGTCGTCAACGTCAACAAGTAAGCGCGTCTTCGGTCTGAGGCTCGCCAGGCGCACGACAGATGCGCCGGCGAGCTTCAGGTAAAATATACCAGTAAAAACAACCACGTAGATTCTGGGAGGAATCCGCATGTCCAGTTCCGCCGCGCCGGAAGGCGAAGTCAAACTCGACCTCAGCGACGTCGATCACCGGCTCGGCCAACTGGTCGGCGGCGGCCAGCTGTGGGATCCGTGCTCGTCCAGCGACATCCGTCGCTGGGTGATGGCCATGGACTACGCGAACCCGATCCACTGGGACGAGGAAGCCGCGCGCCAGTCGAAGTTCGGCGGCCTGGTGGCCCCGCAGTCGATCGCCGTCGCCCTCGACTACGGCCACGGCTGCCAGCCGGCCTGCGTCGGCAAGATCCCCGGCTCGCACCTGATCTTCGGCGGCGAGGAGTGGTGGCACTACGGCCCGCGCGTCCGCGCCGGCGACCAGCTGTTCCAGGAGCGCCGGTTCCACGACTACAAGGTCGCCGACACCAAGTTCGCCGGCCCGACGATGTTCTCGCGCGGCGACACCATCCACCGCAACCAGCACGGCGTGGTGGTCGCCAAGGCGCGCTCGACGGCGATCCGCTATCTCGCCGCCGAGGCCGAGAAGCGCAGCATGTACGCCGACAAGCTGCCGCCGAAGCCGAAGTGGACGCCTGAGCAGATCGCCGCGGTCGACAAGGTCCGGCTCGACTGGATCCTGTCCAACCGCGAAGGCGTCTCGCCGCTGTTCGGCGACGTGCAGGTCGGCGACCGGCTGCCGCGCCGGGTGATCGGCCCGCACTCGATCGCCTCGTTCGCCACCGAGTACCGCGCCTTCCTGTTCAACGCCTGGGGCAGCTACCACTGGACCGCGCCGGCCGGCGTCAAGGACCCCTGGATCAACCAGGATCCGGGTTGGGTGGAAGGCTTCGGCTTCGACGAGGAAGGGGCGCTGATCGACCCGCGCAAGCGCGACGGCCTCTATCTCGGCCCGTCCCGCGGCCACATCGACGACGAGAAGGCCGACGAGATCGGCATGGCTCGGGCCTACGGCTACGGCGCGACGATGCAGGCCTGGGTCACCGACTACCTGGCCTACTGGGCCGGCAACGACGGCTTCATCCGCCACTGCAAGTCGGACTTCCGCGGCCCGGCCTTCGAGGGCGACGTCACCTATTTCGACGCCGAAGTGGTCGAGAAGATGCCGGAGACCGCCTGGGGCATGCCGCTGGTCAAGGTCAAGGTGAAGCTCACCAACCAGGACGGCGGGACGCTGGTCGACTCCACCGCCGAGGTGGAGCTGCCGATCGGCTGACGCCGGCCGCTTGCGGCGGCGATGAGCGGGCCATCGGGTGTTCACCTGATGGCCTGAAGCCGCCTCAGCGCCTTTCCTGCGCGACCCCACTCCGGAGGTCGCCGAATGACCACGTCCATCTCCGCCGAACGGAGGTTCCTCAGCCGCGAGGAGCTCCAGATCGTCAAGACCACCCACCATCCGCAGCTTACCGAGCTCGAGGCCGAGCAGTTACGGGAAGCGCGCTCTCGCCTGCGGGACCTGCGCAGCAAGGCCAAGACCGTGGCCCAGCACAAGCGTCGGGAAGCGCGCGGCAAGGGCCCGGCGCGGGCGGGCAGCGCCTCGGGCACCCAGGAGCACGCCGCGCGCCGCAAGCAGATCTTCAGTCAGGCGCTGCAGCGCACCAACCGCCAACTGCAGCGGCTGGAGCACGCCGAGGCGCGCGCCCGCACCACGGCCGGGGCGCAGCGGGCGCTGGCGATGAAGCGGCGGTCGGAGGCGGCCGAACGGCCGGGGGCCGGGCGCACCGCGCGCGCCGGCATGCGGGCCAATCCCAGCCTGCGCCGGGCGATGGAGGTCAATCCGGCGATGGTCGGCGCCGTCTCCCAGGCCAACAAGCGCTCGCAGGCCAAGCGCGACGCCGCAGGCTAGGGTCGGCTGGAGCTAGCCGATCTCGCCGGCGATCGCCTGTTCGATGGTCTTCTCCTCGACGATCGCATCCGCCGTGCCGGCCCTGGCGCGGCGCGAACCGGTCAGGGCGAACAGCAGCGCGCCGAACAGCGTCGCGATCGCCGAGACCACCAGGAACGGCACGTCGCCGCCGGCGAACTGGTGCGAGAGGCTGAGGATGAAGGCGCCGACCGCCGAGCCGAGGCCGAGCGCGGCGGTGACGAAGCTCAGCAGCAGGCTGAAGTTCTTCATGTCGAACCGGCGGGAGATCAGATAGGCGCCGATGTCGCTCTCGGCGCCTTGGGCCAGCCCGATCACCATCACCGCCCCGACCAGGATCGCCACCGAGGTGAGCGGCGAGGCGAAGATGAAGTAGCCGATCGCCGGCAGCCCCAGCGCGGCGATCGCCACTAGGTGCGGCTGCACGCGGTCCAGCGCCAGGCCGCTGAGGAAGCGGCCGACGATGACCCCAATGGCGTAGAGCGAGACCATCCAGGTGGCGGTCTGGCTCGCCACGTCGCGGTCCAGCAGGATCAGCTTGAGCTGCGACGAGGCGACCACCTGCGGGATGTTGACCAGGAACATGCCGCCGAGGATCAGTAGCAGGGTCGGCTGGCGCAGCAGCCGGCCGAGCTCCGCCCGCGTCAGGTGCAGCTCGGTTGAGGCGGCGGGGCGCTCGCGCTTGGTGCGGCCCATCATGGTGATCGCCACCAGGCCGCCGGCGCCGGTGACCAGCGCCAGCGCCAGATAGCCGGCGCGCCAGCCCTCGGTCTCGATCAGGTCGCCGAGCAGCGGCGCGGCGATCGCGCCGGCCAGCGGCGGCGCGGTCATCACCAGCGACAGCGCGAGGCCGCGCGACTTGTCGAACCGTTCGGCGACCACCCGGCAGAACACCAGCGAGGTGGTGAGGATGGCGAAGACGTGCTGCGCCAGCCAGATGGCGAAGAACTGGACGATGTTTCCGCTCATCATCGAGAACGCCAGGAAGCCCAGCGGCAGGGCGGTGAAGCCGACCATCGCCGCCGTGCGGGTCCCGAAGCGGTCGGTGAACCGGCCGGCGAACGGCACCAACACGAGCGCGGCGAGCGGCAGCGAGCCGATCAGCGCGAACTGCGCCTTCGACCAGCCGAACTCGGCGATCAGCGCCGGCCCGAACAGGCTCAAGGTGTAGTGCCCGAGCGCCGAGCCGAGCCCCAGCCCGATGCTCGCCGCCAACAGCGGCTGCCAGTTCAGTTTGAACTCGCTCGTCATGATGTGCGCCCTCCGGCCCCTATTCCGGAGCCACGTTTCCTCGCTGGTCAGCATGTCGCCTTCTGGGGTGGGCGCCTAGGCTGCGCTCGGCGTTTGGCCGTTTCCCCCGCCGCCATCACGTCTTGCTGAGTGCGGCGAACCCCAGGGAACTTTGCCCAGGAACGCTCGTTCGACCGGCCCTAGCGCCCCAAGGCCTAGGCGCAGGAGGATTCGCGATGAACACCGCCGCTGCAATTTTGGTCGCCCTCGTGGCCCTCGCGGTCGTGCTTGGCGCTGTCGCCTACGTCCAGCGTCGCAAATCCCAGCGGCTGCGTGCGCACTACGGGGCGGAGTATCTCGTCGCCGTGGACGAGCTGGGCGACCGCCGGAAGGCGGAGGCCGCGCTGAAGCAGCGCGAGAAGCGCGTCGAGACGTTTCACATTCGCCCGTTGAGCCTCGAGGAGGCCGATCGCTTCGCCGCCCGCTGGCGGAAGGTGCAGGCCGAGTTCGTCGACGATCCGCGCTCGGCGATCGGCGATGCGGACGCCGTGCTCGGCGAGGTCATGCGGGTCCGCGGCTATCCGGTCAGCGACTTCGAGCAGCGCGCCGACGACCTGTCGGTCGAGCACCCGAAGCTGGTCACCCACTACCGCATCGCCCACGAGGTGGCGGTGCGCCACGCCCGCGGCGAGGCCGACACCGAGGACCTGCGCCAGGCGATGATCCACTACCGCGACCTGTTCGCGGATCTGGTCGAGCCGCCGGTCGACTCCGCCCGGCAGGACGAACCCCGGACATTCAGAGAGGAGCCCGAGGATGAGCGAGCCGCGCGAGTTCGAGACGAGGAATACGAGCGAGATACTGTCCACCGAGCAGATCGCCGACGTCGGCGCGACCGATCGGGCGATGGCCGAACCCCGCACGTTTAGCCGGGAGGACGAGCCGGACGACATCCGGCGCGCGTCGGATCAGCCGATCTTCCACGAGGGCGAGGCGATGGAGCTGAAGCGCGCCTGGGAGACCATCCAGGCCGGGTTCGTCGACGAGCCGCGCGCCGCGGTCCAAGAGGCCGATCACCTGGTCGCCACGACGATGAAACGTCTGGCCGACATGTTCGCGGAGGAGCGGGCGGGCCTGGAATCCCAATGGGATCGCGGCGACGACGTCTCCACCGAAGAGCTGCGGGTGGCCCTGCAACGCTATCGCGCCTTCTTCGGCCGGCTGCTTAGCGTCTGACCGACGCGGCAGCGCTGGCCTGGGCGATTACCACAGCCGTCTTCGGGTTTCCGCCGATGTCCGGAGCGTCGCGTTCTTGCTAGCGAAAGCTGGGGCGCGTTGAGCTGGGCGGAGCCTCCGCACCTGTCGGCGCGGCCGCACAGCGGGAGAGGCTGCGATGAGCCTTCATGCGCGCACGGGCCCGGCCTCGATCTTCGCCGGCTATGCGATGAGCCAGGCGCTCGCCGAGTACTGGTGGATCGCGCTGCTGCGCGGACTGGCGGCGATCGCCTTCGCGATCGCCGCCTTCGCCTGGCCCGGCCTGACCTTGATGGTCTTCGTGCTGCTGTGGGGCGGCTACGCCTTCATCGACGGGGTCTTGGCGCTGTGGGCCGGGATCAGCGGCAGGGGCGGCGGCATCAGTTCGCGCTGGTGGCTGATCCTGGTGGGGATCGCCGGGGTGCTGGCCGGGATCGGCGCCTTCGGCTGGCCGGGCGTTTTCGCCGTCGCGCTGCTCTACTGCGTCGCCGCCTGGGCGATCTTCACCGGGCTGATGCAGATCTGGGGCGGCATCCGAATGCGCAAGGAGATCCAGGGCGAGTGGCTGCTGATCCTCGTCGGCGTGGTGCTCGTCGGCTTCGGCATCTTCATGATCGCCCGCCCGGTGGTCGGCGGCGCCACGGTGATCTGGACGCTCGGCGCGCTCGAGCTGCTCGCCGGCTTCAGCTTCATCGCCCTGGCGCTGCGGCTGCGAAAGCTGAAGCATTCACACATCTAGGCGTGGGGAACGGGCTGGCGCACCTGGCCGCGCGCCAGCCGTCTTGCCTCAGTAGATCACCCGGCCGCCGTTGACGCCCAGGGTCTGGCCGGTGACGTAGCCGGCGGCTTCCGAGCACAGGTAGGAGCAGGCCGCGGCGATGTCCTCCGGGCGGCCCGGCCGCTTCATCGGCGAGGCCTTGGCGGCGGCGTCGACGTCGACCGGCCCTTCGCGCAGCATCGGGGTGTCGACGAAGCCCGGCGGGATGTTGTTCACCGTGATCCCCTTGTCGGCGAACTCGATGGCCATCGCCTTGGTGAAGGCGATCACGCCGCCCTTGGAGGAGGCGTAGGCGCTCATCACCGGCGCGCCGGTCTGGGCCGACGACGAGGAGATGTTGACGATCCGGCCCCAGCCGGCGGCCAGCATGTCCGGCAGGATCTCCTGGGTGCAGAGGAAGGGGCCCTTGAGGTTCACCTTCATCATCCGGTCCCACAGCTCCTCGGTGGTCTGCTGGAACGGCACGAAGCCGGTCATGCCGGCGTTGTTGACCAGGACGGTGATCGGGCCGAGCTCGGCCCGGGTGCGCGCCGCCGCCTGGGCGATCACCGCCGCATCAGCGCAGTCCGCAGCGAAGCCGATCGCCCGGCCGCCGGCCTCGGTGATCTCAGCGGCGGTGGCCTCGGCGCCCGCGCCGTCCAGGTCCCAGACCGCGATCGCCGCGCCGTCGGTGGCGAGCTGCAGGGCGATCGCCTTGCCGAGGCCGCGCGCGGCGCCGGTGACGACCGCGACTTTACCGTTGAGGGACATGCAGATCTCGCTTCGCTGCGGCCGATGGGGTTCGGACCTAAACAGCATTGTTGATTAGCCGGTCAAGCGCCGGGCGACCCGCCCAGTCCGGACCGCTCGGTCGCCGGCGGCGCCGGTTGAGGAGCCAACGCCGCTACCCTCCCGGGTGCAGCCCCGGCGCTTCCTGGCCCGTGCGGGTGACATATTCCGTGTAGCCGCCGCCGTACTGATGGACCCCCTCGGGCGTCAGCTCCAGCACGCGGTTCGACAGGGCCGCCAGGAAATGGCGGTCGTGCGAGACGAAGAGCATGGTGCCCTCAAAGTTCGCCAGGGCCGCGACCAGCATCTCCTTGGTCGCCATGTCGAGATGGTTGGTCGGCTCGTCGAGCACCAGCAGGTTCGGCGGGTCGAACAACATCTTGGCCATGACCAGGCGCGCTTTCTCGCCGCCGGACAAGACGCGGCAGGGCTTTTCGACATCGTCGCCGGAGAAGCCGAAGCACCCCGCCAGGGTGCGCAGCGCGCCCTGGCCCGCCTGCGGGAACGAGCCGTCCAGGGACTCGAAGATCGTCTCTTCGCCGTCCAGCAGGTCCATGGAGTGCTGGGCGAAATAGCCCATCTTGACGCTGGCGCCGATGCTGACCGCGCCCTGGTCGGGCGCGGTGGCGCCGGCCACGAGTTTCAAAAGCGTCGACTTGCCGGCGCCGTTGGCGCCAAGGACGCACCAGCGTTCCTTGCGGCGCACCAGGAAATCGAGGCCTTCATAGATCGGCTGCGCGCCGTAGCCCTTATGGATATTGCGCAGGCTGATCACGTCGTCGCCCGACCGCGGCGGGCTCTTGAACTCGAACTGGACCGACTGGCGACGGCGCGGCGCCTCGACACGTTCGATCTTGTCGAGCTTCTTCACCCGGCTCTGGACCTGGGCGGCGTGCGAGGCGCGCGCCTTGAACCGCTCGATGAACTTGATTTCCTTGGCCAGCATGGCCTGCTGGCGCTCGTATTGCGCCTGGCGCTGCTGTTCGCTCAGCGCCCGCTGCTGGTCGTAGAAATCGAGATCGCCCGAATAGGTGATGAGGTCGCCGCCGTCGATCTCCACCACCTTGCCGATGATGCGGTTCATGAAGGCGCGGTCGTGCGAGGTCATCAACAGGGCCCCGCCATAGCTCTTGAGGAAGGCCTCAAGCCAGATCAGGCTTTCCAGGTCGAGGTGGTTGCTGGGTTCGTCCAGCAGCATGCCGTCGGGCCGCATCAGCAGGATGCGGGCCAGCGCCACGCGCATCTTCCAGCCGCCGGACAGCAGTCCGACATCGCCATCCATGCGTTCCTGGCTGAAGCTCAGGCCGGCCAGCACCTCGCGCGCGCGGGCTTCCAGCGCGTAGCCGTCCAGTTCCTCGAAGCGCCCCTGCACCTCCCCATAGCGTTCCATGATGGCGTCGAGTTCGCCGGCCTGGTCCGGATCGACCATGGCCGCCTCGAGCCTGGACATTTCGGCGGCCAGCGCGCTGACGGGACCGACGCCGTCCATCACCGCGGCGACCGCGCTCTGGCCCGACATCTCGCCGACGTCCTGGCTGAAATAGCCGATCGTCATGCCGGGATCGATCACGACCACGCCGTCGTCGGGTTGCTCCTGACCGGTGATCATGCGGAACAGCGTCGTCTTGCCGGCGCCGTTCGGGCCGACGAGCCCGACCTTTTCGCCCTTCTGGATGCCCATCGAGGCTTCGATGAACAGGATCTGGTGGCCGTTCTGCTTGGAGATATTGTCGAGGCGGATCATGGGGCGGTCTGCTAACTCGGGGGCGAGGAGAACGCCAGCCTCAGCCCACGGGCTTCTAGTCCTAGCTCCGCCCGGCCAAGGTCCTCCGGTCTATCGACGGCGAGTAGCGAACTTCCGAGTTCGGTCGTGAGCGGAACTCAGATCAAGGCGGCGAACCGGAACGCCCTCGGCCCGGCCCCCAGCCCCGCACCTGATCGCCGGGAGCCGCGCCAGCCTGCTTGAGTACGGACCGGCAAGCCCTTTAGGTGGCGGCGCAAGGAGGCCCCGTGACGCGGAAAGTTCAGGCGGACGCCGTCGCAGCCCTGGCGGGGCTGTTGTCCGACGGCATGACCCTCATGGCCGGCGGGCTGGGGCGGTCCGGCGTGCCGGAGACCTTGATCGCGGCGATCCGCGAGAGCGGCGTGAGCGGCCTGACGGTGGTCTCCAACAACTGCGGGCTCGACGGCTACGGGCTGGGCCAGCTGCTGGCCGGCGGGCGGATCCGCAGGATGGTGATGAGCTACGTCGGCGAGAACCGGCTGTTCCAGCAGCTCTATCGGGCCGGCGAGCTCGAGGTGGAGTTCTGCCCGCAGGGCACGCTGGCCGAGCGGATCCGCGCCGGCGCCGCCGGGGTGCCGGCCTTCTTCACCCGCACCGGCGTCGGCACGCCGGTCGCCGCCGGCAAGGAGCTCCGGGAATTCGCCGGCGAGCTGCATGTGCTGGAGCGCGGGCTCACCGCCGACCTGGCGATCGTCAAGGCCTGGCGGGGCGATGCGGCCGGCAACCTCGTCTATCGACGGCTGGCGCAGAACTTTAATCCGCTGATGGCCGCCGCCGGCCGGGTGACCGTCGCCGAGGTCGACGAGCTGGTCGAGGTGGGCGGGCTCGATCCCGACCAGATCCACACGCCGGGCGTCTACGTCGACAAGCTGATCGGCAGCACGGTCTGCACGCCTGCTCCCGCCGAGTCCGCGCCCGCCCGTACGGCGGCCAGCGGGGGAGGGCGGGCGATGGGCTGGACGCGGGCGCAGATGGCGGCGCGCGCCGCGGCCGAGCTGCGCGACGGCTTCTACGTCAATCTCGGCGTCGGCATCCCGACGCTGGTGGCGCAGCATGCGCCGGCCAGGATGGACGTCACCTTGCAGAGCGCCAACACCTTGCAGCGCCTCGGGGCGGAGACTGCGGCCGAGCCGCCGGGCGCGGCTTTCTTCGACTCCGCCTCAGGCTTCGGGATGATCCGCGGCGGCCGCGTCGATCTCGCGGTGCTCGGCGCGCTGCAGGTGGCGGCGAACGGCGACCTCGCCAACTGGACGGCGCCCGGCCAGAGCGTGAAGGGCATGGGCGGGGCGATGGACCTGGTCGCCGGCGCCCGCCGCGTCGTCGTGCTGATGGAGCAGGTCGAGCGCTCCGGCGCGCCGAAGCTGGTCAATGCCTGCAGCCTGCCGCTGACCGGCGCCGGCGCGGTCGACCTCTTGATCACCGACCTCGGGGTGTTCGAACTGCAGCGTGGCCGCCGGCCGCTGACCCTGGTCGAGCTCGCTCCCGGCGTCACCGTCGAAGCGGTGCGGGCCAGGACCGAGCCCGATTTCCAGGTGGCCCTCAGCTCATGAACTGGCCGCCGTTCATCGTCAGCGTCGAGCCGGTCACGTAGCCGGCGTGCTCGCCGGCGAGGTAGGAGACCATGTCGGCGATCTCGTCGCCGGTGCCGAGCCGGCCGACCGGGATCTGGGCGATGATCTGCTGCAGCACGTTCTCCGGCACCGCCCGGACCATCTCGGTGTCGATGTAGCCCGGGGCGATGGCGTTGACGGTCACGCCCTTCTTGGCGTTCTCCAGCGCCAGCGCCTTGGTGAAGCCGATCATGCCGGCCTTCGCCGCGGAGTAGTTGGCCTGGCCGATCTGGCCCTTCTGGCCGTTGATCGACGAGATGTTGATGATCCGGCCCCAGCCGCGCTCGCGCATGCCTTCGATCACGTGGCGGGTCATGTTGTAGACGCTGTCCATGTTCACCCGGATGACCTCGCCCCACTGCTCCGGGGTCATGCGGTGGAACACCACGTCGCGGGTGATGCCGGCGTTGTTGACCAGCACCTCGACCGGGCCGAGCTCCTTCTCGACCTTGTCGATCGCGGCGCGGCAGTCGTCGAACACGCCGACGTTGCCCTTCACGACCATGACGCCGAGCTCCTTGGCGCAGGCCTCGGCGTTGGCGTCATCGCCGGAGTAGCCGGCGGCGACCTTCAACCCATCGGCCTTCAAGCGCGCCGAGATCGCTCGTCCGATGCCGCGGGTCCCGCCCGTGACGAAAGCAACTCGCACCATCTCACCTTCCTGTGCAGGCTGGCGCCGTTGCCGGCGCTCAGAATGAAGCCTCAGCAGATCAAGGCCTGATCAGATCAAGGAACGAGACTGAACGGTCATCAATACAAATGGTTGGCGCCGTATCGATTTCTGCCCGTTCTGGCGACGAAAACGCCCGATTGACGGCGCCGGCGCGAAGATGGCCCAATGCTGGGCGCTCGCTTAGCATTGGATGCTTGCGGGCGCCTAAAAGAACAAGCGGGTCGGGAGGAGTCACATGGGGACGTTCGAAGGTCGGGACTATTTCACCGACGCCGGCATTGTTCAGGATCCGGCGCCCTATTTCACCGCGCTGCGCGCCAAGTGCCCGGTGCTGCGCGAGCCGCACCACGGCGCGGTGGTGGTGACCGGCTACGACGAGGTGCTCGACGCGCTGAACCGGCCGAGCGACCAGTTCTCCAACTGCGTCTCGGTCGCCGGCCCGATCCCGCCGCTGCCGTTCGAGGCTGAGGGCGACGACATCCGCGCCCAGGTCGAGGCGCACCGGGCGGAGCTGCCATGGTCGGGGCACCTGGTGAGCTTCGACGGCCCCAAGCACGCCGAACACCGGATCCTGGTGACCCGGCTGATCACCCCGAAGCGGCTGAAGCAGAACGAGGCCTATCTGATCGGCCTGACCGACCGGCTGATCGACGGCTTCATCGCCAAGGGCCGCTGCGAGATCGTCTCGGAGTACGCCCACGCCGTCTCGACCCTGGTGATCGCCGACCTGCTCGGCATCCCCGACGCCGACCGCGCCGAGCTGCTGGAGCTGCTTGGCGCGCCGCCGACCCAGATCGACGGCGACCCGGACGACAAGATCGGGCCCGATCCGCTGACCCATCTGCACGACCGGTTCATGCGCTACCTCAGCGAGCGCCAGGCCGATCCGCAGGGCGACGCCATGTCGGAGCTGGCCAACTCGAAGTTCAGCGACGGCTCGGCCCCGGACGTCGAGGTGCTGGCGCGGCTGGCCAGCTTCCTGTTCGGCGCCGGACAGGACACCTCGGCCCGGCTGATCGCCTCGGCGGTGCGAATCCTGGCGGAGGACCCGGCTCTGCAGCAGCGCCTGCGGGCGGAGCGGCACAAGATCCCCGACTTCCTCGAGGAGACGCTGCGGGTCGAGACGCCGGTGAAGGTGAACTTCCGGCTGGCCCAGACCCGCACCGCGGTCGGCGAAGCCGAGGTGCCGGCCGGGGCGATCGTCATGAACAGCCTGATGGCGGCGAACCGCGACCCGGCGCATTTCGAGCGGCCCGACAGCTTCGACATCGACCGGCCGGGCCTGCGCGAGCACCTGGCGTTCAGCCGCGGCCTGCACGCCTGTCCGGGCGCGCCGCTCGCCCGGCTGGAGGCGCGGGTGGCGATCGAGCGGCTGCTCGATCGCCTGGCGGACATCCGCATCTCACAGGCCGAGCACGGCCCGGCCGAGGCGCGGCGCTACGACTACGAGCCGACCTATATGCTGCGCAGCCTGTCGGCGCTGCACATCGATTTCACGCCGGCTTAGGGGACTTCACGCCGGCTTAGGGGACTTCACGCCGGTTTAGGGACGGGGCTGGCGCCGCCGGTCGAGCCCGGCTGCGGCAGGCTGACCAGGGCCAGGCTGCTGGCCGCCATGAAGGCCATGGTCAGCCACAGGAACGGGCCGTAGCCGCCGGAGGTGTCGAAGATGTGCGACGCGCCGAGCGGGCCGGTGGCGGTGCCGACCGACAGCGCCGCCAGCAGCCCGCCGTAGAGCGCGCCGAAGCTCTTCAGCCCGAAGTGCTTGGTCGTCAGGTAGACGATCACGTCGACCTCGGCGCCCAGCGTCAGGCCGATCAGCACCGCCGCGCCCATCGCGCCGGCCGTGTCGCCGCCGCTGGCGATCAGCAGGGCGCAGCCGGCGACCGGCAGCAGGAAGACGCCGCCGCCGACCAGCGAGGCGGGGAAGCGGTCGAGCAGCATGCCGGTGCCGAGCCGGCCGAAGATCGAGAAGATGCCGATCAGCGAGGCGATCCCCGCGGCTTCGAGCTTCGCATGGCCGGTGCTGGTCAGGATCGGCACGAAATGCACGACCAGGGCGATGATGGTGAAGGTGAACAGCAGGCTGGCGATCAGCAGCCGCAGATAGACCGAGGAGCGCAGCCCTTCGAGGAAGCCGGCGCCGGTCAGCGCCGGTCGCCCCTGCCGTTTGGCCGCCTGCTTCGCCTCGCGGCTGTCATGGGCGCCGCGGAAGAACAGGAAGATCAGCGGATAGGTGCAGAGCATCCATATCCCGGCCTGGGCGGCGAACGCGGTGCGCCAGCCGAAGGCGTCGATCAGCCGGGTCCCGAGATAGGGGAACAGGGCGGCGGCCACCGAGGCGCCGCACAGCGTCACCGCGAAGGCGAGCCCGCGGGAGGCTTCGAACCGCGAGGCGACCGCGCTGGTCCAGATCGTCGCCTGCACCGGCAGGGTGGCCACCGCCATCAGGAACCACAGCAGGTACCACTGGCCGACGTCGCCGGTCGCCGTGCTCATCAGCGCGAAGGCCGCGGCGGTCAGCAGCACGCCGACGATCCCCAGCACCCGCGGGCCCATCCGGTCGACCAGCATGCCGATCGGCACGCTGCAGACCGCCTGCACCAGCGTCGCCAGCGTCAGGCCGGCGGTCGTCTGGGTGCGCGACCAGCCGAACTCGGCGCTGAGCGGCTGGATGTAGGGGCCGAGCCCATAGATGTGGATGACGCTGGTCGCGTAGCCCAAGCCGGCCGCGATCGGCAGCATGAAGTACTTGCGCCATTCCGCGGACGAACCGCTCGCTACGCCGGTCATTCGCTCCCCCCTTTGGTTCATGTTTCTGTCCCTAGCTATGCGCGCAGGGGACGTAAAACCAACGGTTTTTATGCCGCGGGCCCGCGCCCGCCGCCGCAGGCGCGCAGGGAGCGATAACCGGCCGCGTACGTTTGGCTGTCGCAGCTTGAAAGGACCTTCCGATGGCCCTGGTGGTGATCGGAGCGATGTTCGTGATCGTCGGAGTCGCGATGGCGGCCGTCCGGACCGCTGGCTGGGGCCGGCTTAGCCAGCCCAACACCCAGGCCTCCGACCGGCTGACGACGCTTGAACCCACCGGCCGGGGCAGGCGCCTCAGCTTCAAGCCAGACCTGCCCGGCTTGGGATTGGTGGCGCTGGGCGCGGTGCTTCTCCTGGCAGGCGCGCTTTCCTGACCGTTCCGGGGGCGGGGATCCCAGCACCAGCCGCCGCGGCGGTTGTTCGAAGTTCGAACAGCTGGCTATTGTGCAGCCGGGCGCGCGCCGGCGCGGCGAAGACGCCCCAAGCGCGAGACTGGGGGGATCCATGAGGTGGACGCGATGGGCGGCCGTGGCCCTCGGCCTGGCGACGGCGACTCTGGCGCAAGCCGAGCCCGCGAAGCCGTCCGTCCGGCTGGAGATCACCTCGCGCGCTTCGGCCTACGGCGGCGCGTCGTTTGGCGAGGTCGGCGCTTACGAGCGGCTGACCGGCGTCGCGCACCTGCAGATTGATCCGAAGGCGGCGGCCAATCGCGGCGTCGTCGACCTGGACCGCGCGCCGCGCGATGCGCAGGGCCTGGTGAAATACGACATCGACGTGGTGATCCTGCGCCCGCGCGCGCCGCAGAAGGCGCGGCGGGTGATGCTCTACGACGTGGTCAACCGCGGCGTGAAGACCGTGCCCTCGATGCTGAACGGCGGCTCGTTCACCAGCATGGAGACCGCCAAGGACGCCGGCGACGGCTTCGCCCTGCGCCAGGGCTTCACCCTCGTCTTCAGCGGCTGGCAGGGCGACATCGCCGGCCCGCAGATGCTCGGCGCCCGCTTTCCGGTCGCCACCGACAACGGCCGGCCGATCACTGGCCGGATCTCGACCGAGACGGTGTTCGACGACCTGAAGCGCAACCGCGTCACGCTGCCCTACGCCGCCGCCTCGCTGGACCCGGCCGCGGTGCGGGTCACCGTCCGGGCCCGGGCGGACGACCCGCCGCGGACCCTCGCCGCCCAGGACTGGCGGTTCGAGGACGATCGCCATATCAGCCTGGTCCGTCCCGCCGACATGGACGCCGGGGCGATCTACCGGGTGTCGTACGTCGCGCGCGATCCGAAGGTGATGGGCCTGGGGTTCGCGTCGGTGCGCGACCTCGTCGCCTTCCTGCGCCATGCCGACGCCGCGGCCGGCAACCCGCTCGCCGACCTCGCCGCGGCGCCGTGCGAACCCGGCCCGAACGGCGGCTGCGCCGGCACCGGCGACGGCGTCTTCAACACCGTCGTGGCGTTCGGCGCCTCGCAGTCCGGGCGCTACCTGCGCGACTTCGTCTGGCAGGGCTTCAACCGCGACCTCGCCGGCGGCCGGGTGTTCGACGGGGTGATCGCGATGATCCCGGGCGGCCGGCGGACCTTCACCAACATGCGCTTTTCCGAGCCGGGGCGGTTTTCGCGCCAGCACGAGGACCACGACGTCCCGGGCTTCGACTTTCCCTTCGCCTATGCGTCGCTGCGCGATCCGGTGACCGGAAAGACCGACGGCATCCTGCAGCGCTGCGCGGCCGACGGAACCTGTCCGAAGATCTTCCACATCGATACCAGCGCCGAGTTCTGGCAGGCCGGCGCCTCGCTGATCGGAACCGGCGGCGGCGATCGCGACGTGGCGCTGCCGCCGGCCGTGCGCGCCTACATGATCACCGGCGGCGCGCATGCGCCCGGCATGGCCTCGCCAGCATGTCAGAGCCCGCCCAATCCGATGCTCTACACCCCGCTGGTGCGCGGGCTGGCGGCGCGGATGATCGACTGGACGCTTGGCCGCCAGGAGCCGCCGGCCAGCCGCTGGCCGAGCGTCGAGCGCGGCGAGCTGCAGCCCATCGAGGCGCTGAAGAGCCCCGACCTTTCGAGCGTCGGCCTGAGCTGGCCGACGGTGGTCAATCGTCCCCTTCCTCCGGAAGGGCGCGCGCGCGGCTGGCCAGTGCTGGTTCCGGTGGTCGACCCCGACGGCGCCGACCGGCCCGGGATCCGCATGCCGCAGGTCGCCGCGCCTGACGGCACCTATCTCGGCTGGAACCTGCGCAAGCCCGGCTACGCCGCCGGTGACCTGTGCCTGATCTTCGGCGCCTATGTTCCGTTCGCCAAGGACGCGGCCGGCCGCGCCGGCGACCCGCGTCCGTCGATGGCCGAACGCTATCCGCAGGGCGACCGGGCGGCGAAGCTCAGCGAGGCCGCCGCGGCGCTGGGCCGCGACGGCTTGCTGCTGAAGGAGGACGTCGACGCCTTGCAGGCGTCGGCGCGCTAGGCGGCGCGGTGTTCGATTTGCCGCACCAAACAGCGCGGCAGTGCGCACGAGCGACCACAACCAAAGCCAAGGGAGAGTGTGATGGATCAGGACATGGAAGAGCTGTTGCGCACCGTCCGATACCTGAAGGACCGGCAGGACATCCTCGACTGCATTCAACGCGAAAGCCGCGCGCGCGACCGGCAGGATTCCGAGCAGATCGCCAGCTGCTGGTGGGAGGACGGGGTCGACGAGCATGGCTCGGTCATCACCGGCATGCCCGACTACCCGGAGAAGGCCAACCTGGGGCATCGCATGAACTTCAACATGACGAGCCACAACATCACCAACCACCTGTGCGAGCTCGACGGCGATACGGCCTACTGCGAGTCCTACGTCGTCGGCGGGCTGTTCTGGCTCAACGGGAAGACCACGACGATCGCGTTCGGCCGCTACCTCGACCAACTAGAGAAGCGGAACGGCGAATGGCGCATGCTCACCCGGCGCTGCACGATCGAGATGACCGCCGACACCGACGCGACCTGGGTCTACTCGCAGAACATCAAGGGCTTCCTCAAGTCGCAGTGGAGCAAGGACGACCCGTCGTACGAACGGCCGATCGTCGCGAGCCGCGACGGCGTCCGCTGGTAGATTGAACCGAACGGAGGAGCAATTGGGCGGAGCTGTCTGAGCCCCGCCGCGGGCCTCAGCCCTTCGGCGCGCCGTCGGGGCGGACCGGGGCCCAGGCGAAGGCGTCGGTGCGTTCGGCCACGGCGCCGGTCTCCAGCAGCCGGGCGCAGTCGGCCTCGGAGAAGCTTAAGGCCCGCAGCACCTCGACGGTGTGCTCGCCGAGCTCCGGCGGCGGCAGGCCGGGCACCACGTCGCGCTGGCCGGGGAATTCCGGCGTCTCGAACTTCAGGCCGCGGAAGTCGAACTCGCGCAGCTTGCCGGGCTGGCGGGCCTGCGGCGCGTCGAGCACCCGCTCGACCGGCAGCACCTCGGTGAAGCCGACGCCGCCGGCTTTCAGCTTCGCGGCGGCCTCTTCGTAGCTCAGCTGGCCCATCGCAGCGCGCACCGCGGCCTCGACCCGGTCGCGCTGCTTCTTGCGCTGGCGCAAGCTCGCCAGCTCGGCGTCGTCGCCCTCCGGCATCGTCAGGGCCTGGGTCAGCTTGCGCCAGTGGGCGTCGGTCAGCACCAGCAGATAGACCCAGCGGCCGTCGCTGGTCTTGTAGGCGCCGTAGCCGGGGCTGGCGAACTCGCCGCCGGCCTCGCGCTCGGGGCGGCCGAGCAACTGCATTTTCAGCTGCACCCCGGCGAGGTCGCGGCCGGCGACGTGCAGGCCGGTCTCGTAGAGGCCGATCTCGATTCGCCGCTCCTTCGGGTCGACGGGCGGCTGCATCAAGAGCGCCATGATGTGGATCACCGCAAAGGTCCCGGCGAACTGGTCGTGATAGGACGGACCCAGCCGGCTCGGGCGGCCGTCGATGCGGTGGTCGTCCATCACCCCGGTCGAGGCCTCGGCCACCGGATTGGTCGCCAGGTCGTCATGCTGCGGGCCGTGGGCGTAGCCGCGGACGTGGCAGTAGATCAGCGCCGGGTTCACCGCCTGCAGGTCGTCGGCGGTGATCTTCAGCTTGGCGGTCGCGGCCGGCGACAGGTTGTGGATGACGATGTCGGCGGACGCCGCCAGCCGCAGGAAGGCCTCTAGGCCGTCGGCGGTGTCGAGCGCGATCGAGACGCTCTTCTTGCCGTGATTGTAGGCCAGGAAGGTGCCGCTCGGCCCGCCGCGCACCAGGGCGCGGGTGGTGTCGCCGGTCGGCGGCTCGACCTTGATGACCTCGGCGCCCAGCTGCGAGAGGATGTGGGTCGCGAACGGGGCGGCGATCATGGTGCCGAGTTCGATGACGCGGCGGCCGGCGAGGGGGAGATGGGTCATGTCGCTCCTGGGAGACCGGGACAAGAATGCATTATATCCCGCGGCCGGCATCCGCAAGGGAAGTCGGGATTCGCGGGTCGACCACCAGCGCCGCGCAGGCGGTTGCCCCCATAACGCCCCCTCAGTCGGCTTCGCCGACAGCTCCCCCGCTGCGCGGTGGAGCATCTTCGCGCTCAGATCCCGCCACCGCGCAGCGGGGGAGGTGGATCGCGCCGCAGGCGCGAGACGGAGGGGGCGTTATGCGCGTAGCCGGACAGAAAATGCATTGCGTATTCTGATCGTCCCTGATTGATGTCGCCCAGCGCCTCCGGCGCGCCCAGATCAGCTTCCAGACAGCGAGCAGAGCTTATGAGCGAGGACTTTTCCGCCTGGGTCGGACGCCGCGAAGAGGTCGTCGACGTGCTGGAGCCGGCCCGCACCAATGCCCTGCGGGTCGCGGCGCTGGGGCAGACCACGCCTCTCGTCGCCGGCGACGAGCTGCCGCTGCTGCACCACTGGCTCTATTTCTGGGACGTCCGGCCGCCGGAGGGCCTGGGCCCCGACGGCCATCCGGCGCGCGGCGGCTTCCTGCCGCCGGTGCCGCTGCCGCGGCGGATGTGGGCCGGCGGACGGCTGAAGTTCCTCGCGCCGCTGAAGGTCGGCGAGCGCGTCACTCGCGCCTCGACCATCCTCAAGGTCGAGGCCAAGAGCGGCAAGAGCGGCGAGCTGGTCTTCGTCACCGTCGAGCACCAGCTGTCGGGCGCCGAGGGCGTGGCGATCGTCGAGGAGCAGGACATCGTCTACCGCGGGGCCGCCGCGCCGGGCTCGATCAAGGGCCCGACCGGCGAGGGGCCTGCGCCGACGGCGCCGTGGCGCCGCGCGGTCGACCCCGATCCGGTGCTGCTGTTCCGCTATTCGGCCCTGACCATGAACGGCCACCGCATCCACTACGACCGGCCCTACGCCATGGACGAGGAGGCCTATCCCGGGCTGGTGGTGCACGGTCCGCTGCAGGCGACCCTGCTGGCCGACCTGGCGGCGCAGAACCTGAAGGCCCCGATCACCGGCTTCGACTTCCGCGGCATGTCGCCGGCGTTCGACGGGACCACGCTGCAGGTCTGCGGCGAGCCGACCGAGACCGGCGCGAGCGTCTGGACCGAACAGGGCGGCGTCAAGAACATGACCGCGGCCATCACCTGCGGGGCGGCCCGTTGAGCGGCCTGCCGCGCAGCTGGCTGTTCACGCCGGGCTCGCGTCCTGACCGCTTCGAGAAGGCCGCGGCGAGTGCGGCCGAGGCGCTGATCCTCGACCTCGAGGACGCGGTGGCCGAGGACAAGAAGACCGAGGCCCGCGGCCACGTCGTGGCCTTCCTTCAGAGCCGGCCGCAGATCCGCCAACAGGTGATCGTGCGGGTCAATCCGTTGAGCCGCGCGGTCGGGCTGGAGGATCTGGCCACGCTCGCCCGGCTCGGGTCGAACGGTCCGGACTATCTGCTGATCCCCAAGGCCGAGGAGCCGGTCGAGCTGGCGCTTGCGGCCAAGGTGCTGGAGGACGCCGGCTCGCCGGCGCGTCTGGCCGCCCTAGTGGAGTCGGCGCGCGGCGTGGCCCGCGCCGCCGAGATCGCCGAACGGACGCCGCGACTGGCGGCGCTGATGTTCGGCGCGGCCGACTATGCGGCCGACATGGGCCAGCAGGTCGGCGCCTTCCAGCCGGAGTTCGCCCGCGCCAGCTTGGTGAACGCCGCCGCCGTCGGCGGGGTGGCGGCGATCGACTCGCCGTTCTTCGCCATCGACAAGCCGGACGACCTCGCCGCCGAATGCCGCCGCTCGCGGGGCTTGGGCTTCTACGGCAAGGCCGCGATCCATCCGGCCCAGCTGGAGCCGATCAACGCGGTGTTCTCGCCGACCGAGGCCGAGCGCGAACTCGCCCGCCGGATTCTCGCGGCCGCGCCCGACGGCGTCGGCGTGCTCGACGGCAAGATGATCGACATCGCCATGGTCCGCTGGGCGAAGCGGATCGCCTGAGCCTCAGGACGAGCGATAGCGGCTCGGGGCGATGCCGGTAAGCCGCTTGAACATGGTGGTGAAGGCCGCCGGGCTGTCGTAGCCGAGGTCGAGGGCGATCGTCGTCACCGGCTCGCCTTCGGCCAGCCGCGGCAGGGCCGCCAGCAGCATCGCCTGCTGGCGCCAGGTCTGGAAGCTCATCCCGGTCTCGCGGCGGAAGGCGCGGGTGAAGGCGCGCCGCCCCTGGCCGAGGGCGCAGGCCCAGTCGTCGATGGTGGCGCCGGCGTCCGGCGCGGCCAGGAAGGCGTGGCATTTCGCGGCAAGCGCCGGCGAGCGCGGGAACGGCACGGCGAGCGGCACCGTGGGGGCGAGCGCGATCTCCCGCGCCAGCAGCGCCATCAGCAGCCCGTCGCGCCCGGCCAGGTCGTATTCCACCGGCAGGTCGACGGACTCGATCAGCAGCCGGCGCAGCAGCGGCGAGACCGCCAGCACCTCGCAGCAGTCGCCGCGCTCCGGACAGGACTCGGCGGTGATCAGCACGCTGCGGGTGCTGACCGCGCCGACCATCTTCACCGCGTGCTCGACGCCGGCGGGAATCCACACCGCCCGTTCCGGCGGCGCGACCCAGGCGCCTTGGATCGCCGAGACGCTGACCACGCCTTGCGCGGCGTAGAGCAGCTGCGCGCGGCGATGCCGGTGCGGGGCCAGCTCGAAGGCCGGCGGATAGTCGTTGCCGACGGCGACGATCGGCCGGGGCGTCTCGTCATGTTCATTGGGATCGACGTCGCGCACTGTCCCACTCGCGCAATTGATAGTCCCATATAGGAATGCGGGCCGCGTCGCGACACCGTACCTCACATCTCCCACTGTCCGGGAGACGCCGATGGACGCGCGCAACACCTCGATGGCGACCCTGCAGTCGCCGGCCGACCGCGACACGACGGTGTTCGGCGTAATCCTCGCGATCAGCTTCTGCCACCTGCTCAACGACATGATGCAGTCGCTGCTGCCGGCGATCTATCCCGACCTGAAGGCGAACTTCGGCCTGAGCTTCGGCCAGATCGGCCTCGTCACCCTGGCCTATCAGATCACCGCCTCGCTGCTGCAGCCGCTGATCGGCCTCTACGCCGACAAGCGGCCGACGCCGCTGGCGTTGCCCGGCGGCACCCTGTTCTCGCTGGCCGGGCTGGCGGTGCTGTCGGTCGCCCACACCTATCCGGTGCTGCTGGCGGGCGCCTGCCTGCTGGGCGTCGGCTCCTCGGTGTTCCATCCGGAATCCTCTCGGGTCGCGCGGATGGCGGCCGGCGGCCGCCATGGCCTGGCGCAGTCGCTGTTCCAGGTCGGCGGCAACGCCGGCCAGGCGCTGGGGCCGCTGGCCGCGGCGTTGATCGTCGTCCGCTTCGGCCAGTCGAGCCTGGCGGCGTTCGCGCTGATGGCGCTGCTGTCGGGCGCGGTGCTGTGGAACGTCGCCGCCTGGTATCGGCATCACGGCCTGGCGCGGCTGCGCGAAGGGGCCAAGCTTCGCGCGGTGGAGCTCAGCCTGCCCAAGGGCGTCGCCGGCAAGGGCGTGGCGATCCTGCTGGCGCTGATCTTCTCAAAGTACGTCTACATGGCCAGCCTGACGAGCTACTTCACCTTCTACCTGATCCACCGGTTCCAGGTGTCGGTCGAGACGGCGCAGCTGCACCTCTTCGCCTTCCTGACCGCGGTGGCGGTGGGCACCGTCGCCGGCGGCCCGCTGGGCGACCGGTTCGGACGCAAGCACGTGATCTGGTTCTCGATCCTCGGCGCCTTGCCCTTCACCCTTCTGCTGCCGTTCGCCAGCCTGTTCTGGACCGCGCCGCTGACCGTCGCCATCGGCCTGATCCTGGCCTCGGCCTTCCCGGCGATCGTCGTCTTCGCCCAGGAGCTGGTGCCCGGGAAGGTCGGGATGATCTCCGGCCTGTTCTTCGGCTTCTCGTTCGGCATGGGCGGGATCGGCGCCGCGGCGCTGGGCTGGCTGGCCGACGCGACCAGCATCGAGACGGTCTACCGGGTCTGCGCCTACCTGCCGGCGATCGGCCTGCTGGCCGCGTTCCTGCCGGACCTGCAGAAGCGCCGCTAGCTGCGCATAACGCCGGGGCGGTCGGCTGGCGGCTTGCGCCTGATCGCCCCGGCCGCGTATCGATTGAAGGTCGGGAGCCGCGCCAGCGCTCCCGCTTGTCGTCGAGCTGTTGCAGGGGCCGGAATGGCCGTGGCGCACACGCCGCTTCCCGGCCGCATCGAAATCGCGCACGAGCGACGGCTGCCGCTCGCCACCGCGCACATCGCCCGCTTCGAGATCGCCGAGGCCTGCGAGCGGGTGATGCTGGAGACCGAGGTGTTCCGGCTCGACATGAGCCTGACGCCGCGCCCGGCGGCGGTTCGCGCGCGCTACCGCGATCATTGGACGGCGCACCGGTTCGAGCCGATCGGCGGAGTCTATCTGCTGCCGCCTGGCCAGGCCCTGCAGGTCCGGTGCGTGCCCAGCGTCACCACCTCGCTGGTCTGCCAGCTGCGCGCCGAACAGATCTCCGAGCAGGTCGGCGAAGAGATCGAGTGGTCCGACCGGCAGCGGGCGCAGACCCTGACGGGCGGCAGCCCGCAGGTCCGGCCGCTGCTGCGGCGGCTGCTCGCGGAGCTGCGCGAGCCCGGTCTGGCGCACGAGGCCATGATCGAGCTGGTGACGGCGCAGCTCGCCCTCGAGGTCGGGCGGTTCGCCGCCCAGGGCGCGAACACCGCCGCCGCCGGCGGCCTCGCCCCCTGGCGGCTGCGGCTGATCGACGAGCGTCTGGCCGAAGGCGGCGGCACGCCGTCGCTGTCGGAGCTGGCCGGGCTCTGCAACATGAGCGTCCGCCAGCTGGTCCGGGCGTTTCGCGAAAGCCGCGGCTGTACGATCGGCGAGCACATCGCCCGCGGCCGCGCCGAACTCGCCAAGACCCGGCTGCAGGGCGACGAGAGCATCAAGGCCATCGCCCGCGCGCTGGGGTTCGCCACCCCGTCGAGCTTCACCTACGCCTTCCGCCGCGCCACCGGCCTGACGCCGCGCGCGTACCGAGGGTCGATCGGGTCGGCCAGGGCCGACTAGCGGCCCGGCCGCGTATCGCGGCGGCGCTTGGTCGGCCTAAGCGGCGGGCTCCCCCCGGGGCGATGCCCAGGGGGTGTTCGTCGCTAATGAGCGGTGGGCTGGTCCTCGCCGCCTGACTGGCTGCGATCAGGCGTCGGTTCGTCGTGAGCCGCGCCTTCCGTCCCGCCACGCGCGATCTGCTGTTGCGGCTCGCGACCCGCGCCGATCGGGATCTTGCGCGTACGCTGCTGCTGTTCAGTCTTGGGCAGGGTGAGGGTGAGTACGCCGTTGTGGAACTCGGCCCTGACGTCTTCCGAGTTTACGGAATAGGGAAGTTGCACAGCTCGCTGGAACGATCCGTAGGCGCGCTCAACAAAGTGATAGCGCTCATTATCGCCGCCACGCTCCTGTTCGAACTTCTTCTCTCCGCGGATGGTCAACAGATCACCGTCCAAGGTGACCTCGACGTCTTTTTCGTCGACGCCGGGCAGTTCGGCGCTGATCCGCAGTTCTCCTTCCGTCTCGGAAACATTCATGCGGGCCTCAAGGATGCCGCCGGGCTGCTGTTGCGCCGGCCCCGTCGGGCCGCCGAAGCCCCGGAAGGCGTCATCAAACAGGCGGTTCATCTCCCGCTGAAGCGAGAAGAATGGATCTCGTCCATACGAGCCGCCAAACGGTGAAAGCGCATTGCGAACCATCGTTTTGCCTCCTCGTGTATGCGCACCCGGACGGCGAACGGCGAGGGTTGGCCGCTGCCGAACCCGGTTCCGGATGGAAAATAGCTATCCTCCCTTGCAGTTCCAGGAGGTCGTTCATGCTGGATGCGGCGCGCTTCGCCGCTCGGCCTTCGCGGCGATCTCGAAGCGCCAAAGGCCCCGGCCGAGCCTCTTGAAAGTTAGGCCTACCGTTCCAAATCAAGCGTCGCCCGGTGACCGGATTGGGCGCCAGGAGAGCGGCAGGAGAAAGGAAGGAAGGGAGATTACGACGATGCGTCTCGTGACGTCTGAACATTTGATTCGGCGCCAAGGACCCGAAGCGCCGCGCCGTCTCAAACACCTCCTTGAACGGGGCGTGCGGCCCGCGGTCGGCTTCAGCGGTCCTCTGGACGTCCTCAAGGACCCTCACCTCACGACGGCCGAAAAGCGCGAAATCCTCTGCTCGTGGGCTTCCGACGCATCTGCCGTGCAGGACGAGCCGAACCTTCGGTGGCTGCTCGGCACACCGGAGCCTGTGCGCCTGGACGAGGTCCGAGAAGCGCTGGGGCGCTTGGATACTTGGCCGGACGACGGTGGGGCCGCCGCCGTGGGCGGCGAGGCCTGATCTCCTGACTCACAACCTGGATGAATGGGAGCGAAGTTCATGCGGCGGATCGCGGTCACTGCCCTGTCTGATGGTTGGAAAGTCACTATCGACGACATCGCCAATGACATGATCTTTCGTAGCGGCCGGCAGGCCGAACGCGCGGCGCGCAAATTGGCCGACCGCCTCGCCCGGGCCGGTATGGAGAGCGAAATCCAACTGCACCTCAGGGACGGGAGCTTGGCTGCAAAGTTTGTCAGTCCAGCTACAGCGCAGAGGAGCGCCAACGACAACGTAGGCGCTGATGCGCTTGCAGAAGGGTAGCGCGTTAGCGAGATCGATCGCGCGCGACGACGAGATCTCGACAGTCTGACGCGATCTCGGCGTTCGCCGGCGTTGCGGGAACCGGGCGGGCGCGGAACACTGGCGCCGCACTGCCAACCAGAGTGAGCGCGCCGCCATGACTTCCAACGATCGGTTCTGGACCGGGACAGCGGTGGTGACCGGCGCCGGCTCCGGCCTCGGCGCCTCGATGGTCCAGCGTTTCGCGCAAGCGGGCATGGCGATCGTCGCCCTCGACATCGACGGCGAGCGCGCCGAGCAGACCGCCCAGGGGGTGCGCGACCAGGGCGGCCGGGCGATCGCCATGCGCATCGACGTCGCCGACCGCAGCGCGCTGGAGAAGGCTGCGGAGGCGGCGCGAGCCGAATTCGGCGGCTGCAACGTGCTGTGCGCCAATGTCGGGGTCCAGCAGTTCGGGGCGATCGACCGGCTGACCGAGAACGACTGGCGCTGGGTGCTCGACGTCAATGTGCTGGGCGTCGTCAACACGGTGGCGGCGTTCCTGCCGCTGCTGCGGGCGAGCACCGGCCAGCGTCGGGTGGTGGTCACCGCCTCCTCCTCGGTGCTGGTGCCGGGGGTGCGGCTGGCGGCCTACATCGCCAGCAAGTACGCGGTGATGGGTTATGGCGAGACGCTGCGGATGGAGCTGGCGCCGGAGGACATCGGCGTCTCGGTCTTCTTCCCCGCCGGGATGACCTCGCGCCATCTCGAGAGCAGCAAGCTGGCCAGGCCGGAGGCGCTGGGCGAGTCGGTGCTGTTGCGCGAGGACATCGACGTGATGATGGCCAGCCGCAAGGTCGACACCGCGGCGCATGTGGTCAGCCCGGACCACGCGACCCGCAACCTGCTCGCCGAGCTGGCGGACAACCAGCGCTTCATCGTCAGTCACGGCGCCTATCGCAACGAGCTGGTCGAGCGTTGCGACGACCTAGTCGCCGCCGTCGACCGCGCTCAGCGCTAGCAGCGAACGCCCGGGAGAAAGTCGCATGGGTCCCCTCGAGAAGCTGATCGCGCTGGAGGAGATCCGCGCGCTCATGGCGCGGCGGGTGCGCTGCCTCGACGAGAAGGACTGGGCCGGGTTCGCCGCCTGCTACACCGCCGACGCGGTGTCCTATTCCTTCGTCCGGCCCGAGGCGCCCGAGGACACGATCGTCGGCGCGGAGGAGATCGCCGCGCGGGTGGCGGCGGCGCTGCACGAGGTGACGACCGCGCACCAGCTGCACACGCCCGAGATCGAGATCCTGTCCGACGAGCGCGCGACCGGCGTCTGGCCGCTGAACGACGTCCTGTCGCGGATGCGCGACGGCAAGCGCCACTGGATGCGCGGCTACGGCCATTACCGGCAGGTCTACCAGAAGGTCGACGGCCAGTGGCTGATCCAGGAACACAGGCTCACCCGGCTCCTCCTGGAGACCGGCGTCGACGAACAGGCATAGCGGCCAACGAGCCGGGAGGGACGACGTGGACGACATCGAAGCGATCAAGCAGCTGAAGGCGCGATACTTCCGCTTCCTGGACACCAAGGACTGGGACGGCTACCGCGCGGTCTTCACCGAGGACGTGCTGGTCGACGTGACCGGCTCCGGCGGCGGCGTCTTTCGCGGCCTCGACCTCTACATGGACTACGTCCTCGCCGACGTCGCGCCGCTGAAGACCGTGCACCACGGCCACATGCCGGAGATCACCGTCACCTCGGCGACGACGGCGACCGGGATCTGGTCGATGGAGGACTGGGTGGTGTCGCCGGACGGCACCGAGATGAACGCCCAGGGCCACTATTTCGAGACCTACGAGAAGGCCGACGGCCGCTGGCGGATCAAGGAGATGTACCTGACCCGGCTGCGGCTCCAGCGCGCCGGCCAGACGGTCTGGATGAGCAGCTCGGCGGAGCGCTCGCGCGCCCAGCGCTAGCCAGAGGCGGCCGGTAGCTCTTTGCGCGGGCAACCGCGCGCCGGCGGCTGGCCGGCGAAGCGCGCCGCGGTCCAGGCGGCGAGCGGCGCGCTAAGCGAGCTTCCGGGTTGAACGAGGCCGCTGTGGTCGAGGCCGGCGAGCGTCCAGTACTCCAGCGGCTGGCCGGCGGCGCAGCGGGCGTCGACATAGGCCTCGGTCGCGGCGGGCGGCACGACCTCGTCGGTCAGGCCCTGCGCGATCAGCAGCGGGGCTGCAATCGGCCGGTTGGCGGCGTTCTCCGCCAGCCGGAAGCGCAGCTGCGGATAGGTCCTGGTCGCCAGCGCCGGCCCGGCGAACGATCCGGTCAGCGCGGCGATCCGCTGCGGGTCTTCCGGCGGCAGGAGGCCGCAGAGCTTCTCGATCTGCCGCGCGGCGGCCAGCGCCTCGGGACGCACCGCCTGCTCGAAGCGGATGTCGGGATAGAACCGGCTGTAGGCCCGGGCGATGTAGGGGCCGAGCCGTTTGTCGACCGCCGGGTTGAGCGCCATGACCTTGGCGATGTCCGCGACCGGGGCGATCGCCGCGACGCCGACGATCTGCACCTCCGGCGCGTAGCGCGGGCCGGTGATCCCCGTCCACAGCGCGGCGTGGCCGCCCTGCGAATGGCCCCAGACGACGGTGCGCGGATCGAGCGTCAGCTGCGGCATTTGCCGCGCCGCGCGCACCGCATCGAGCGCGGCGCGCGCCTCGCCTTCGCCGATCAGGTAGGGATGCGGCCCGCCCGGCTCGGTGAAGGAATAGTCGGTCGCGACGATCACCCAGCCGGCCTGGGTCGCCTGGGCCAGCGCCGGAATCCCCATCGTCGGCGTCGAGACCAGCGAGGGCATGCATCTCTGCAAGAGGCCGGTGGTTCCGTGCGTCCAGCTGATCACCGGCCGTGGGCCCGGCGGCGGATCGATCGGCGCGAACACCGTGGCCACCGCGGTCGCCGGGGTGCGGTCGTTGACCGTCGTCGTGTAGAGGATCCGCCAGCCGCGCAGGCCGGCCGGCAGGGTCACGTCCGTCAGCGGCTCCTGGCGCAGCAGCACGCCGGGGCGGGCGGGGACCGCGGCCGGCGGATCGTAGAAGGCGTCCGGCGGACGTGCGGTGAGACCTGGCGGCGCGGCGCCGGTCGCCGGGCCGAACGGCGAGAGCGCCGCGGCGAGCGCCAGCAGCCTAAGGACGGCGGGGGTCAGCCGAGGCCGTGGAGCCATGCCCGAACCGAGGTGGAGACGCAGGAGCGGTCTGGACGGCGATGATGGCGGCGCTGGCGAGCCTGCGCCAATGACCTTTGTGTTGGTTCTTACCGCCCCCGCAAAGCGGGGGAGGGGGACCACGCGCCGAAGAGCGCGTGGTGGAGGGGGCGAGCCGCGCGCACAGCGGTCCCGCTTCGTAGCTCTGTGAAGGCGGAGGCGGCGAAGGCCTCGCCGGCCGCTTCCCCCTCCACCGCCCGCTCTCCGGCGGGCGGTCCCCCTCCCCCTCTGACGAGGGGGAGGAAGGGGTCACTTATTCAGATGATGCAGTGGCAGGCCTGGCCGCGGCCAGTCGACCGCCACCAGGGTGCCGTAGCCGGAGAGGGTGATGTAGGCGGTCCGCAGGTCCGGGCCGCCGAAGCAGATGTTGGTGCAGTAGCCTTCCGGGGCTTCCCAGAACTCCAGCGCCTCGCCGCTCGGCGAGAAGACGGTGATCCCGCCGCTCACCAGGGTGGCGACGCACACATTGCCGTTCGCCTCGACCGCCAGCGAGTCGAAGCGGTGGTAGCCGGCGAGGTTGCCGAAGAACTTGCCGCCGTTCGGCGACGGCCAGGGCTCCTTGGCCAGTTCGCCCGGCCCCAGCAGCGGATAGGACCAGACCCGCCCGGTGTCGGTCTCCGAGACGTAGAGCGTCCTGCCGTCCGGCGAGAGGCCGACGCCGTTCGGGGTGAACAGCGGGAAGGCCACCTCCTTGATGAAGGAGCCGTCGGCCTTCGCGTAGAACAGCGCCCCGCGGTCCAGCAGCCGGCCGTAGGACTTGCCGTGGTCGGTGAACCAGAAGCCGCCCAGGCCGTCGAAGACGATGTCGTTCGGCCCCATCAGGGGCACGTCGCCGCAGTGGCTGTAGAGCGTCTCGACCTGGCCGCTCGCGAGGTCGACGCGCTGGATCGCGCCGCCGTCGTAAGCGTCGGCGCGGCCGGTCGGGCGCATGTGGCCGTCCTCGGCGACGTGCCAGTTGAAGCCGCCGTTGTTGCAGACGTAGACCTTGCCGTCCGGGCCGAGGGCCGCGCCGTTCGGGCCGCCGCCGAGCTCGGCGATCACCTGGCGCTCGCCGTCCGGCGTGACCCGCACCAGGTTGCCCATGATCTCGACGCAGATCACCGAGCCGTCGGGCATGGCGATCGGGCCTTCGGGGAACTTCAGGCCGCGGCCGACTTCGCGCGCTTCGAGCTTCAGGCGTTTCATCCGCGGCTCCTGTCGATCAGCTCGATGATGGCGGGGAAGTATTTGGCCCCGAAGCCGGCCTCGACGGCGGCCTGGTAGTAGCCCTGGGCGGTCAGCGGCATCTTCGGCTCGACCCCGCAGTCCTTGGCCAGGTCGATCGCGTAGCCGAGGTCCTTCAGCACATATTCCGCCGGGAACGAGCGCTCGGGGAACTCGCGCGGCAGCATCGCCTTGGTCGCGTGGTTGCGCAGCGCGAAGCTGTCGCCGGAGCCCTTCGACACCGCCTCGAGCAGGGTCGCCGGGGCGACCCCGGCGCGCTCGGCCACCACCATCATCTCGGCCAACGCCGCGACGTGCTCGAACAGCAGGGTGTTGTTGATCAGCTTGACCACCTGGCCGCCGCCGGTCGGGCCGCAGAGGGTGACGTCGCTGCCCATGTAGCCGAGGTAGGGCTCGACCTTGGCGAACAGCTCAGGGCTGGCCCCGGCCATGATGCTCAACGTGCCGGCCTGGGCGGCCTGGCGGGTGCGCGCGACGGGGGCGTCGACGAACTTCAGGCCCGCCTTGGCCAGGCGCTCGGCGATCGAGCGGGCCTCGGCCACGCCGGTGGTCGACAGGTCGACGACGATCGCGCCCTTCTTGGCGGCGCTGACGACGCCGCCGTCGCCGAAGCAGACCGCCTCGACCTGCTTGCCGCCGGGCAGCGACAGGAAGATCACGTCGGCGTTCTGGGCCACGTGGGCGATCGAGGCGGCGCGCTTCGCGCCGGCCTCAACCAGTTCGTTGAGCGCGGCTTCGCTGAGGTCGAAGGCGAAGACCGGGGCGGGGTGCTTGGTCACGACGTTGCGGCACATCGGGCCGCCCATCACGCCCAGGCCGATGAACCCGAGGGTCGGAGCTTGATCCGTCATCGTCGCCTCAGTTCAGGTATTGGCCGCCGTTGATGTCGATCGTCGTCCCGGTGATCCAGTTCGACGCGGGCGAGGCCAGGAAGAGGATCGACTGGGCGATGTCTTCCGGCTGGCCGTAGCGGCCGAGCGGCACGGAGTTGTGCGCCGACGGCGGCTTGCGGTCGGTGACCGAGGCCCACATCGGGGTCTCCACCGGGCCGGGGGCCACGGCGTTGCAGTAGACGCCGTGCGGCGCGCCGGCCTTGGCCGCCCACTTGATGACCCCGTGCACCGCCGACTTCGCGCCGACATAGGCCGGGCCGGAGGCGACGCCGCCGATCCGCGCGGCGACCGAGCCGAGGGCGACGATCTTGCCGTAGCCGTTCTCTTTCATCAGCGGGAAGATGCGGCGCATCGGATTGACCACGCCCATCACATTGACCCGCCAAATGCTCTCCCACTCCTCGTCGGTGGAGTCCCACAGCGGGGTGTTGGCGATGGTCCCGGCGCACATCACCAGGATGTCGATCTTGCCGTGCGCGCCGACGATGCGCTCGACGATAGCGTCGGTCTCGGCCCGCGAGGTCACGTTGTAGCGCTGGTAGTAGACGTTCGGCACGCCGTCGAAGGGGTGGCTGTCGCCGACGTCGGTCGCGATGACGGTCGCGCCGGCACCGGCCAGGGTGCGCACCACCTCGCTGCCGATCCCGCCAGCGCCGCCGGTCACCAGGGCCACCTGGCCGTCGAGGTTCGCCGGGCCGCTGATTGGGATATTGACCATGATACTCTTCCTTCCTCTCCCTCTGCGACCGTTGGGCGGTCGTCAGTAGATGACTTGTTCGTCCTGCAAGCCTTGGCGCTCGGCTTTACTCATCCCGAGCAGCTCACCGTAGACGTAGTCCTCGTGCTCGCCGAGCTTCGGCGTGCCGCGGTCGATGCCGATCTCGGCGCCCTTCGACAGCCGCATCGGCGCGCCGACCGCGGCGCGTTCCTTGCCGTCGGGCTCCTGCACGGTGACGATCGCGCCGCGGGTCCGCAGATGCGGATCGGCGGTCAGCTCGCGCGTCGTCCAGGAGGCGTGCGCCGGAACCCCGGCGGCCTGCAGCAGGCTGGCGGCGTCTTCGGCCGGAACTGTGGCGGTCCACTGGGCGACCAGGGCGTCGAGCTCGGCGCGATGGGCGTGGCGCTCGGCGGCGGTGGCGAAGCGCGGCTCGCGGGCCAGGCCGGGCTGGCCCATGGCCTCGGCCAGGGCGCGCCACTCGGCGTCCTCGCCGACGGCGATGCTGAGCCAGACGTCGTCGCCCTTGGCCGGATAGACGCCGTGCGGCGCCATGCGCGGATGGTCGTTGCCGGTGCGCGTCGGCGCGGCGCCGGCGGCGGCCAGCAGCAGCGCCTCGCCGAGCAGCGAGGAGGACACCTCGCGCGCCGCGACGTCGACCAGCTGGCCCTCGCCGGTCGCCCGGCGGCGGTGCAGGGCGGCGACCACGGCCACGGCGGCGTTGAGGCCGACCGTGTGGTCCATCACGTGGCGCATCTCGATCGGCGGCCCGTCGGCGTAGCCGCTCATGTCGCCCAGGCCGCCCCAGGCGCCGAACAGCGGGGCGTAGCCGGCGAAGTGCGAATCCGGGCCGCTCTGGCCGGAGGAGGAGACCGTCAGGAAGATGATGTCGTCCTTCACGGCGCGCAGCGCCTCGTAACCCAGGCCCAGCCGGGTCATCACGCCCGGCCGGAAGCTTTCGCCGGCGACGTCGGAGATCGCCACCAGCCGCTTGGCCAGCGCCACGCCCTTCGGCTGCTTGAGGTTGATCCGCACCGACAGCTTGGTCGAGGCGACCTGGTCGAAGCTGGCCGGGCCCATCCGGCCATAGACCGGGTGCGGCTTGCGGAAGGCGTCGGGGCGCAGCGCGCTCTCGATCTTGATGACCTCGGCGCCCAGCTGCGACAGCATGTGGGTGCAGAACGGTCCGGCGTTGTGGATCGTGAAGTCGGCGATGCGCAGGCCTGCGAGCGGCTTCACCATTTTACGCCTCCGCCTTCGCGGCCTGACGGCCGGCTTGTCCGTAGTTGCCGAGCGCCGGCGGGCCGCTGCGCAGCGTCAGCGGCGCGCCGCCGAACTGGAAGGGCGCCACCAGCATGTCGAGCGCGCCGGCGCCGTCGATCGCCACCGGCGAGAAAAGGCCGCGCACCCGCTCGTGCGGATCGCGCAGCACCTCCAACGGGGTGTTGTACTTGGCCAGCGGCACGCCGACCGCCTGGCCGGCGGCGACGATGTCGGCGACCTTGCGGACCGCCGCCCACTCCCGGATGCGGGCGTTGATCGCCGGCCCCTGGCGGCTGCGCTCCAGCGAGTCCTTCAGCGCCGGGTCCAGCGCCCACGGCGGATTGCCGAGCACCTCGACCAGGCCTTCCCACTGGCGCTGCTCCAGCGTCAGCAGCTCGACGTAGCCGTCGGCGCAGGGCAGCACGCCGCCGTAGCGGAACGAGCGCTCGACCCGGTGCTCGACCTGGCCGTCGCCGAACCGCTGGATGGCGAAGGCGCCGACCGCGAGCGCCGCGTCCTGGCTGGAGACGTCGACGTACTGGCCGCCGACCTCGTCGCGCACCCACAGCGCCGACAGCGCGCCGAGCGCCGCGGCGATGCCGCCCTGCAGCGAGGCGAAGTGGCCAAAGATCTTCACCGGCGGCCGTTCCGGGAAGAGCTCTATGGACAGCCCGTTCGGCAGCAGGTTGCCCTCGCCGGAGGCGTGCTGGATGTTGATCTCCTCGCCCTTCCAGCCGGCCTTCGGGCCGGTGGCGCCGAACGGCAGCACCGAGACGTGGATCAGGTCCGGATGGCGGGCGGCGATCGCCGCCTCGTCGAGCCCGAGCCGTTGGCGGTCGGCCAGGGCGGCGTCCTCGATCAGGATGTCGGCCTGGCTGAGCAGGGCGGTCGCGGCGGCGCGGCCCTCCTCGGTCTCGAGGTCGCAGACCAGGCTCTGCGCGCCGGCGGCGAGGTAGGCGAACAGGGCGCTGACCTGGCCAGAGTCTTTGTCCGAGCCGTCGAGAAACGGCGGCTCGCGGCGCAGTGGCGAGCCCTGCGGCGGCTCGAGCAGGATCGCTTCGGCGCCCATGGCGGCGAGCAGCCGCCCGGCGTAGGCCGCGGCCACGCCGGTGGCGCGGACGACCACCCGAAGGTCCGTCAGAGGAGCGTTGGAAACGTCCGGCATGATCTTGAGCCGCCTCTAAAGCGCCGTGGCTGTCGGTTGGGCGCACCTGCGCGCGCCAGCCGTAGAAGGGAGCGTTCCCGATCGGGGGAAACCGGGAACGCTCGGGTCGTCAGCGCACGACGGGCAGTTCGAGATCGAGGCCCGACCCGTCGACGAACACCTTGGTGTTGGGATCGAGCGAAGGCAGGACGACCGTCGCCAGGCCCGGCGTGGTCAGTTCGCCGCGCTGGTTCTCGCCCTTGATCTCGATGTCGACCAGCGCGTAGCCGTCCTTCATGTACTTGCGGGTGACGGTTCCGCGCGCCCAGGTGCAGTCGCCCATCGTGTTGAAGCGGCTCATGCGGGTGCGGATGCGCTTGAGGAAGCCCGCGTCGCCCATCCAGTTGGTGACCAGCGAAGCCATCCAGGCCGAGCGCTGCGGGCCGTAGTCATAGACGCCGGGGACGCCCACTTCCTTGGCGGTGGATTCGCGGTGGTGGCCGATGCCGGTGTATTCGATGCCGCCGCCGGCTTCCGGGTTGCGGAAGAAGTGGCCCGGGTGCTTGACCGCGTTCTTGAAGATCACGCCGTGGGTGTGCCCGCGGCCGCAGCCGACCAGGAAGCCCATGGTGTCCATCAGGCTCAGCGGGCCGCGGACGATCTCGGGCAGCGTCTCGCCGACCTGGACCTCTTCCCAGTAACGGACGTTGCCGCCGCGGATGTTCTTCTCTTCGTCGAGGATCGCGGCGTCGATCTTCTCGAACTCCGCCGGGGTGTATTCGTGTGTCTTGATGTCGGCGTACTTGCCGGCCTCGCGCGCGGCCTTGCGCTCGTGGCGGGTGCAGGTGCCGAGGGCGCGCGAAACCAGTTCGCCGCGCTGGTTGAAGTAGCTGGCCTCGACGTACTGCAGGACCAGGGTGCCGGAGAACTGGCTTTCCTTCACGTCGACGCCGACCACGCGCTCGATGGCGGTGATGCGGTCGCCGGGACGGATCTGGCGGAAGATCTCCCAGTCGTTGCCGGCGTAGAAGCCGTGCACGCCCGGCAGGCCCCAGCGGGTGCGGCCGACCCAGCCGAACGCCATCGGGAAGTTCGGGTGGGCGAGCATCGAGCCGTGGCGGGTCAGGCGGCCGACTTCGAGGTCACGGTAGAGCGGGTTGAGGTCGCCGATGCCGTTGCAGAAGTTGCGGATCGTGTCCTCGGTGGCGTCCTGCAGGTAGGGCCCTTCGGGGCGCAGCTGCATGCCGATCATGTTCTCGGCGGCCTTGATCGCCTCCGGGGTGATCTTGCCTTCGGCCGGGGCGTTGCCGACGTCAGCTTCGACAGTGCTCATCGTTTCTTCCTCGTGAGGCGCCCACGACTGCGCGCCCGTCTCTGGAGTGAGTGCCGCGGGTCCTTGTGGCGGCGAGGTTCGCTCGCCGGCAGGCCACAACGTCGGATGCAAAATGCATTCTCTGTTCGGGCTGTCAAGCGCGCGGGGCCGGCTTGAGGCCCTTGGCCCGCTCATCCCGGCGAAGGCCGGGATCCAGATGGCGAGCGCCGCGGCGGCCGCGTTCGCGCGCGGCGTCGAGCCATCCGGCGCGGCGGCCGGAGCTGGGGCCCGGCCTTCGCCGGGACGAACAGAATATAAGTAAATACAGGTGCTTCAGGGCGCGGGGCGGCGACCGAGCGCCACCCCGCGCCGAAGTCCGCCTCAGCTCGCGAAGTCGAACTGGTCGCTGTTCAGGATGGTCGCGTAACGGCCCAGGCAGGCGATCGCGTGGTCATGCTCCGCCTCGGTCACGCCGGCGCAGCAATCCTCGAGGATGATGCATTCGAAGTCGCGGTCATGCGCGTCGCGGGCCCCGGAGTGGACGACGCCGTTGGTCGACACCCCGCAGAGGATCACCCGCTCGATGCCGTTGGCGCTGAGGATCGCCTCCAGCGAGGTGGCGTAGAACGGGCTCACCCGGTGCTTGACGATGTCGAAGTCGGCGGCGGTCTGGCCGAGCGCCGGATGGGTCTCGGTGCCCGGCGTGCCGAGCTGGAACAGGCCGTTGTCGCGCGCCTTGGAGAAGATCGGCGAGGCCGGCGGGCATTCGCGGTAGTCCGGCGAGAAGCCGACGCGGACGAAGCCGACCGGCACGCCGGCCTTGCGGGCCGCGTCGATCGCCTTGCGGGTGTTCTCCAGCACGCCGCGGTTCTTCACCTGCACGCCGTAGCTGGCCGCGCTGGCGCCCGTCTCGCTGACGAGGTCGTTGGTCATGTCCATGACGAGGAAGATCGATTTTTTCATGAGCCTGAACGTTCCACGCTGTGCCTAGGGATCGCCCGCGCTGCCCGGGGCGGCCCGGCGAGGCGGTGGTTTTGGCGGGTTCTGCGGTGATGTGTCAAACAAAGTATGTACGATGCATTGTCGGAGGACGCGGCCGCTGAGAGGGCGCGCGCGGGTTGTTGGCGTCGGCGGCGGCGCGCCGGGTCAGGCCCGGTCGAGCAGCTTTTCGTCCGGCGCCGGCGCGGCGGTCAGCTGCTCGAACTCGCGCAGGCTGGTTTCGATCAGGGCCAGAAGCTCGTCATGACCGGTGTCGATGCCGAGGTTGGCCTCGTTGACCAGCAGCCGCGCGGAGGCGCTCATCAGCAGCATGGCCAGTAGCGGAGACATCTGCGGCTCGAGGCCGCGCGACTTCAGGTGGCGCTCAAGGGCGTCGGCCTGCATTCGTCGCGTCTCGTTGGCGTAGCGCCGGATCTCGGCGCGGATCACCTCGTTGTGGTTGGCCAGCGCCAGGAACTCCATCAGGAAGCGCGCGCCCCGGGGATCGGAGACGACTTCCCACAGCGCGCGCAGCGGCTGTTCGGCTTCGAGCGCCTTCTTCTGCACGGCCAGGCCCGAATCCGCCCCGCGTCGGAAGACCTCCAGCAGCAGGTCGTCGAGCGTGTCGAAGTAGTAATAGATGACCTGATGCTTCAGCCCGGCCTGGTCGGCGATGCGCCGGGACGTGACCGCAGCATAGCCTTCTTCGCGAATGAGCTTCTCAGTGGCCGAGATCAAGGCGGAGCGTGTTTCTGAGTTCTCCGCCCCGAGCAGCTTCTTCAATGATTGTTTCCGCTCACGCACCGCCATGCGGCTTTCCACCTCGAGATCAGGCCGCGCTTCGGCGACGCAGTCGGCGTCAATCTTATAGGCGGGCCTCCGCTTTCGCGAGCATCACCACGCCGCTGAGCGCGTGGGCGGACCGGCCGCTCAGCTCAGCTGCAGGGCGTTGCGGTCGACCTTGCCGGAGAGGGTCAGGGGCAGGGCGTCGAGCACCACCAGCTGCTCGGGCAGCATGTGCTCCGGCGCCCAGTGCTTCAGCGCCGCGCGGACCTGCGGCAGCGTCGGCTGTGCGGGCGCCTGCAGGTAGGCTACCAGCCGGTTGCGGCCCAGCGCGTCGGGGCGGGCGACGACGGCGGCGTTCTCCACTCCGGCGAGCCGCAGCAGCGCGGCCTCGACCTCGCCGAGCTCGACGCGGATGCCGCGGATCTTCACCTGGGCGTCGAGGCGGCCGACGAACTCCAGCTGCCCGTCCGCCGCCCAGCGGCCGAGGTCGCCGGTGCGGTAGAGCCGCCCCCACTCGGACGGCGTGAACCGTTCGGCGGTCAGCTCCGGCCGATTGAGGTAGCCGAGCGCCAGGCCGGGCCCGCCGATATGGATCTCGCCGATCGCGCCGGGCGCCGTCAGCCGGCCGCGGGCGTCCAGCACCAGGAGTTCGGCCCCGGCGATCGGCCGGCCGATCGGCGGGTCGGTCTGGGCCTCTCGCGCCGCCAGCGCGACGGTGGCGCAGGTGGTGGCCTCGGTCGGGCCGTAGTGGTTGTAGAGCGCCGTCACCTGGGTGCGGCGATAGACCTCCCGCACCAGCGCGGCCTTCAGCGGCTCCCCGCCGACGTTGATCACCCGCACGCTGTCCGGGATCGCCCCCATGCGGCACAGCTCGGCGAGGACCGAGGGCACGCAGTTCAGCAGGGTCGGCCGTTCGTCCGGGGCGAACGGCTTGAGCGCGGTCGGCTTGAGGACGACCGTGCCGCCGTGGCAGAGCGGCGCGAAGATCTCGAACACCGAGGGGTCGAAGCAGATCGAGGTGGTCGCCGCGACGCGGGCGAGCTCGCCGGCGGTGAAGGTCGCCCGCGCCCAGGCGATCAGGTTCGCCGCGGTGTGGCCGAGCATCACCCCCTTCGGCCGCCCGGTCGAACCGGAGGTGTAGAGGACGTAGGCGAGGTCCGGCGTAGCGCGCCGGGGCGGAAGCTTAGGCTGCACGACCTCTGCCGCCGCGGATGCGCGCAGGTCGATCAGGACGCCGTCGAAGGCCAGGCGGCGGCTGGCGTCGCTATCGGTGAGCAGCAGGCCGGCGCCGCTGTCGGCCAGCATGTAGTCGAGGCGTTCGGTCGGATAGGCCGGATCCAGCGGCAGGTAGGCGCCGCCGGCTTTCAGCACGCCGAGCAGCGCCGCGATCAGCTGCGGCGTGCGCCGCATGCAGACGCCGACCAGCGTCCCCGGACCGGCGCCGAGGTCCTGCAGCCGCTGGGCGAGCATCGTGGCCTGGGCGTCGAGCCCGGCGTAGCTGAGGCGGGCGCCGGCGTGGAGCACGGCGACGGCGTCCGGGGTGCGGCGGACCTGCGCGGCGAACAGCCCGTCCAGCCGCGGCGACGTCGGGGCGACCGGCTCCGGGGTCATCCGTCGTGGCCCAGGCGGCCGCGCGCCCGCACCGCCTTGGCGATCATGTTCTCCCCGGGGGCGCCGAACGCCGCGACGAAGGCGTCCACGTACTCGGCGCGGTCGAGCATGAACGGCGCGTCGAAGATGGTCATGTCGCGCATCGCCAGGCTGATCACCGGCGACTGCAGCGGCCGGAACGCCGGGTTCCGCAACCCCGGCTCCGCGCAGCTGGGATAGAACTGTCCGATCATCAGCCGGCCTTTGACGAAGGACGGCTTGAGCCGCTTCTGGATGCGCTCGATCAACCTGGCGCCGTCCGGTTCGACCAGCTGCGGAAAGACCGCGACGATCGCCCGATGCCGCGGGCCCTTGCCGCTGCCCGGCCAGCGCGACAGGTCCGCCAACTCGCCGCGCAGCTGCGCGACGCCCTCGACGATCGTCGCCTCGTCGAGGCTCGAGCAGGCGGTGATGCGGATCAGCTTCTCGGCCGCCGCCTGGCGGGCGAAGGGGCAGACGGCGCCGGCGCGGCCGAGCGCGCGATGCTCCGAGGTCAGGAACTCGGTGACATAGCGGGCCATCGCCCGCATCGCCGTGCGCGCCGGCGGGTCATAGGCCGTCAGCATCTCGACCGCGTCGAGGGCCAGCACCTGCGTCACGGGGATCCGCGGGCCGAACGCCGCGTCGCCGCGCGCCGGCGCCCGCGCCATCGCGGCGACGACCGGAAACGGAGCGCGGGGCGGGCGAGCCTGCTCGGGCTTGGGAGCGCGTGCGTCCATCGGAACCAAACCGCCTGTGGCGGCCGCCTCGGTCCGGGGCGGCCAGATGCAACTTTGGCGGTAGGAGGGCGCCGGTCCGCGCAGCTCGTACGATCAAAGTACAACCGCTAGGCCTCTTTTGGTGCTGCGGGTCCGATTTCTGGTGGTGCAACTAGCGTTGTCTATCCGCGGAGGCGCCGTGTTGAGCGAAACAGAAGCACGGCTGGGACAAGTCGCTTCGAGCCCCTGGCGTCGACGTTGCAGCAACGCCTTGCGGCGAACCCCATCGAGGGCCGAATGACATCGCCGGCCTCCGGCGGATCGACCGCGCCCCAGGCCGCGGCCCGCGCTCTATTCGCCCGGGTCCCGAAGAAGAACGCCCAGATCATCTTGCCGCTGAACGCCAGCGCGGCCGCCGCCGAGGCTCACAAGCCAGCCGTGTATTGCATCCACTCGATCACCGGCGCCGGGGGCACCGACTTCGTGCCGCTGGCGCAGCATCTGGGCGAAGAGGTGCGGGTGTTCGGCGTGCAGGCGCCGCCGGAGCGGATGCAGGACGCCGCCTTTGGCGCTTCGGTCTGCTCGCTGGCCGGCCACTACGCCACGGTCATCGCCGAGGCGCCGCCGAGCGCGGACCTGGTGCTCGCCGGCTGGTCGGCCGGCGCGGTGATCGCGCTGGAGATCGCCCACCAGCTGCGGGCGCGCGGCCGCAACGTCGCGCTGCTGGTGGCGATCGACGGCGCGCCGGAGCTCGACCGCGCCGGGCTGCGGCGCTGGGATCCGCGCTACCTGCTGGCCGTCCTGGCCCGGCTGCCGGCGTGGTGGCGCGACACGCGGGCGATGGAGCCGCGCTTCCGGGCCAGCTCGCTGCGCCGGTTCCGATCGATCCTGGTGCGGCTGCGGCGCGCGGCGCTGCTGGGCGGCCCCCAGCCGACCCCGGGCCTGAAGGGCCTGGTCGATCTGCACCGTTACCCGCCGGCGCAGCAGCAGTTCATGGCCAGGCTCGGCGATGCGCTGAAGGCGTACGCGCCGCAGGCGTGGGACGGCCCGGTCATCGTTTACGAAGCCCGCATCACGCCGGCGCACCGGCTGCCGCAGTACCTCGCGCGATGGCGCTGCGTCGCGCCGCAGGCCGAGGCGGTGGTCCTGGACGGCAACCACTTCACCATCATGCGCGAACCGCGCGTGGCGGCGCTCGCGCGCGATCTGCGGACGCGGATCGGCGGCGCGTCAGCGAACGCCGGCGAAGGCCGGCGCTAGCGGCGATGCGCGGCTTCGTAGAGGCGGACGAAGTCGCCAAAGTCGGTCGGGAACTGGGCGTCGTCCAGGTCCGTGAACGGATCGAGCCCGAGTTCGTGCTCGAGCTGGGCGACGATGATGGCGATGCAGAGCGAATCCAGGCCGCTGTCGATCAGCGCAAGATCGTCGGCCAGCGGCTGCAGCACGCGGTCCTGGGCCGCCGCCACCGCGATGAAGGCGTTCGCCACCACGGCGCGCACCCGGCGCGTCGGGTCAACCGCCGACGCCGCCCCGTCGATCTGTGTGTGCTTCACGCCCGAGCTCCATCTCGCCGATGGCCGCGGCCTGGCCGCCGCGCGCAGAGCTTGAGCACGATCCGAGGACGGCCCGGATCTCAAATGTTGAACGGGCTGCACAATCGGCGCGGCGGCCGCCGCGCCGGCCGGCGGGAGCCGGAGCAGCATTTGTCCGCCGTTCGCCGTGCAACCAAGGGTAAATACATAGAGTTCGCGTTCGGCGCGTAGACAAGACCATCCATTGATCGGCCGCCACTCGACCACAACTTATTCGAATGCCTCACCAGACCTCAGATTGTATCTCGCGCATGAGTTGAATATCGGCGCCCCAGAGTATCTTTCGTTAAGGCCTGCCAAGGTGAAGCTTACATCATGACGCGATGCTGACAGCTGCGCTTGCTCGCCCGAACATCGAAAGCCAGGCCCGGGGCCAAAAAAACGTGATGCCGCCAGAGATCGCTTGGGACGAATTCGTCGGCCGCCATTCCGGCGGCAGCTTCTTCCACCTCTCCGGCTGGGGATCGGTGGCCAAGGAGGTCTTCGGCCATTCGAGCCATCACCTGGCGGCGCGCCGCAACGGGGCGGTAAGCGGCGTCTTGCCGCTGGTCGAGGTGCGTAGCCGGCTGTTCGGCAACGCCCTGATCGCCAACGGCTTCTGCGTCGGCGGCGGGCCGATCGCCGAGGATGAGGGCTCCTTGCACGATCTGCTCGATCAGGCGGAACACCTCGGCCGCAAGCTGGGCGTGGACTATGTCGAACTGCGCGACACGCCGAAGGCGGCCGCGAGCTGGACGGCCAAGAGCGATCTCTACGCGGGCTTTCACGGGCCGATCGCGCCGGGCGAAGCCGAGAACCTCAAGCAGATCCCGCGCAAGCAGCGCGCGGTGGTGCGCAAGGCTCTGGCCAGCGGCCTGTGCAGCCGGGTCGAGCCGACCGCGGAGGCCTTCTATCCGCTCTATGCGCGGACCATGCGCGATCACGGCACGCCGGCCCTGCCGCCGCGCTACTTCGAGCGCCTGCTGCAGGCGTTCGGGCAGGACTGCGAGGTGCTCACCGTCTATGCGGGCGACCGTCCGATCTCCAGCGTGCTGAGCTACTACTACAAGGATCACGTGCTGCCCTACTACACGGGCAGCCACCCGGCGGCGCGGCGCAGCGGCGCCAACGACCTGATGTACTGGCTGCTGATGCGCCGGGCCGTCGACCGCGGGAAGACGGTGTTCGACTTCGGCCGCAGCAAGGTCGGCACCGGCCCGTTCAGCTTCAAGTGCAACTGGGGCTTCGAGCCGCGGCCGATCACGCATCAGTTCCGGCTGCTGCGCGGGGACGCGCTGCCCAATGTCAATCCAACCAACCCGCGCTACGCCGGCATGATCCAGCTGTGGCGGCGGCTGCCGGTGCCAGTGGCCACCAGCCTGTCGCCGCTGGTCAGTCGGCACCTGGCGTGAGCCGGCGCGGCGACGCATTGCTCCGGCTCCGGACCGGTGAATTGACCCAGGTGTTGGCGGTGAGACAATGAGCGCCGTCAAAGTGCGTGCGGCGTCGACGGCGTTTTGACGTCGGCCTAGTCGAGGCTCCGCGTGATCCTCTCGCCCGACCCGTTCCTGCGGCGGTTCGAGCCGATCCGTCAGGTGCGGCGGCGGCGAGTGGCCGCCTATCTGCTGGCGACGGCCGGCGTCGCCGTGGCGACCTTCCTCCGCTTCCAGTTCTCCGGGCTGCTGGCGCCCGTCACCTTCACGACCTTCTACCCGGCGATCGCGCTGGCGGCGCTGCTGGGCGGCGCCTGGCCGGGGACCCTGGCGCTCCTGCTCTCGGCGCTGGCGGCGAACCTGCTGATCATGCAGCCGAGGTTCACCTGGGTGCTCGGCTCCGAGGCCATGGTCTCGACCCTGATGTTCCTGATCTCGGGCGGGATCCTGGTCGTCCTGATCGCCCTGCTCAACGACGCGGTCGACCGGATCTCGCAGCAGGCCGAGGCGACCCAGCAAATCCTCGAGGCGCAGCCGGTCGGCGTGATGCTGGTGGACGAGGCGGGGATCATCAACTTCGTCAATTCCCGGATCGAGGACCTGTTCGGCTACAGCCGCGCCGAACTGAGCGGCCAGGCCGTTGAGATCCTGATCCCCGAGGGAATGCGCGCCGGACACGCCGAGGCGCTGCGCCGCTACATGGGGGGGCGGGATGCGCGGCGGCCGCGCGTGCCCCGCGAGTTCGTCGGCCGATCCAAGGGCGGCGCCGACATCCCGTTGGACATCGGCCTCACCCCGTTTGAGGCCTTCGGCTTCACCGGCGCTCTGGCGACGCTGACGGACCTGCGCGAGAGTCGGGCGCTGCAGCGGCGCGAAGTGGTCGCCGACGAGATCCGCCATCGCGCGCGCAATCTGCTGACCATCGTGCAGACCCTGGCCCGGCGGACCCTGCCGCGCGACGACCAGCAGGCGTTCCTCGGCATGCTGGAGACCATCGCCCGCACGCAGGACGTGCTCAGCGCCGAGATCACGGCGCCGCTCAAGGGCATCCTCGAGGACGAACTCCGCGGCTTCGCGCACCAGATCGACGATGACGGCTACGACTTGCGGCTGTCGGCGCGGGCGGCGCAGGACTTTGCGCTGATCATCCACGAGCTGACCACCAATGCGCTGAAGTACGGCGCGCTGTCCCGGCCGGACGGGCGGGTGGAGATCACCTGCCGCCGCGAGGCCGACGAACGAAGCTTCACCTTCATCTGGAAGGAGCTCCGCGGGCCAAAGGTCTCGCCCCCGACCCGCCGCGGGTTCGGCAGCAGCATTCTGCAGGACCTGGCCCGCGGGTTCGCCACGTCTGTGGAATGGGATTACCCACCGGACGGCTTCCGATACGAGCTGCGGGTCGATCTGGCGCGCGTCGGGGAGGTCGCCGAGCCGCATCCCGCCCGCTAAGTAGCTCTTGGGCCGGAGCTGCTGCGCGGGATGATGAGATACGACGAACCCGAGGCCGTGGACTTTGTCCGCGGCGACGCCACCGGCCTCGCCATGCCGGCCCACGCCGAGGCGCTGCGCGCGGCGGGCGCAGAGTTTCTGACCGACGCCTTCCGGGCGTTCGGGGCGCTGTCGTCGGACAACCGGGTGACGCGGATCACCCGGCTCGAGCCGTTCGCGGGCGGCAATTCCGGGCACAAGCTGTTGCTGTCGGTCGAGTATGCGACGGCCGAACCCGGCCTGCACGCCGACCTGTTCGTGAAGTTCTCCCGCGACTTCGAAGACGTCTTCCGCGACCGTCGCCGGCACGAGCTGGAGTCGGAGGTGCGGCTGGCCGATCTGTCGCGCCACCCCGGCTTTCCCGTGGCGACGCCGGCCGCCTACTTCGCCGACTTCCAGGCGGCGTCCGGCACCGGCCTTTTGATCACCCAGCGGATCGCCTTCGGCGAAGGCGGGGTCGAGCCGCTGCGGCGCAAGTGCATGGACCACGAGCTGGCCGATCCGCTGGCGCACTACCGGGCGACGTTTGCGGCGCTGGCCCGGCTGGCCGCCGCGCATCACGCCGGCCGGCTGTCGCCGCAGCTGGAGCGGCTGTTCCCTTTCGACGCCGCGGCGGTCGCCGCCGAGCACCCGATCAGCCTCGACGAGGCGCAGCTGCGCGAGCGGGTGGCCCGCTTCGCCGCCTTCGCCGAACATTGCCCGCAGCTGCTGCCCGCCGCGCTCGCCGCGCCGGCGTTCATCGCGCGGCTGAAACGCGACGCGGTCCGCATCCTGCGCCACGAGGCGGCGGTGCGGCGCTTCCTGCACGCCGACCGCGACTTCATCGCGCTGTGCCATTGGAACACCAATATCGACAACGCCTGGTTCTGGCGCGACGCCGACGGCGAGATGCAGTGCGGCCTGCTCGACTGGGGCCTGGTGCGGCAGATGAACGTCGCCGTCGGCCTCTGGGGCGGGCTCTGCGGCGCCGGACCGGAGATCTGGGCGCGGCATCTCGATGAGCTGCTGGCGGTGTTCGTCGACACCCTCCAGGCCGAAGGCGGGCCCAGGCTCGACCCGGCGGAGCTGCGGCTGCACCTGGACCTGTCGGTGGCGCTGCTCGGGCTCGCGCTGATGATGGACGTGCCGACGCTGGCGCTGTCGCGGCTGCCGGAGGCGGCCGAGGCCAGCGGTCCGCTCGATCCGATCCTGTTCCGCGACGAGGTCGTGCGCGGCTTCCTGCACGTCTTCACCGCCTTCCTCGACCTCTGGCGGCGGCACGACTTCGGGGCTGCGCTCGACGTCGTGCTGGCGCGCGCGGAGACCCGCCAGATCTAAGACCGCCGCCGCGGTTTCGAAGCTCCACCTGACGGTCCAGATCCACAACCTGCCGGGGACCCGCCGGCGGTTAAGCCGCTCTGCGTGCGGCGCCGTGACGCGACCAGCGCGACATTTTGCGCAATATATTGCAGGTATTTGTGCGACAGATTGGCCATATGTCAGGAATTTGGCCGGCTGCGCCGTATACGAGCCCCAATCATCGCAAGTCTTCCCTCTCGTCGGCAACGGCGCCCATTAACAGACGTGAGAAGATTGCATGACGACTCTAACCGTTGGCCAAGGAATGCAGTTCGCAACTATCGCGGAGGCGGTGTCGGCATCGCAGGATGGCGATGTTGTTCAAGTTCAAGCTGGGACCTACACGAACGATTTTGCGACCATCAATACCGACATCACGCTGGAAGGCGTGGGTGGCATGGTGAAGATGGTCGCGACCGGCGACATACCGAACGAGAAGGGGATTCTGGTCACCAACGGCGACGTCACCGTCAGCAACTTCGAATTCAGCGGCGCCGAGGTGTCGAGCGGCAACGGCGCGGGCATCCGCTACGAGGACGGCAACCTCGTCGTGAACAACAGCTACTTCCACGACAATCAGAACGGCATCCTGGCGAACGCCTCCGACACCGGGACCGTCACCATCACCAACAGCGAGTTCGACCACAACGGCTCGGGCGACGGCTACACGCACAATCTGTACGTCAATGACGTCGCCAAGCTGACGATCAGCGACAGCTACTTCCACGACGCGGTGCAAGGCCACGAGATCAAGAGCCGGGCCAGCGTCACCGAAATCAGCGACAGCCGGATCTACGACAACGACGGCGACGCCAGCTACAGCGTCGACCTGCCGAACGGCGGCCAGGCGACCCTGACCAACAACATCATCCAGCAGGGGGCCAACAGCGCCAACCCGAACATCGTCGCCTACGGCGCCGAGGGCAGCCTGCACGACAACAGCTCGCTGACGATGACTGGCAACACCATCGTCAACGAGATGGAGGGCCGCGGCGCGGTGGTGCTGAACGCCAGCAACTCGGAGGGCACGTTCGAGGGCAACTCGGTCTACGGGGCCAACGAAATGATCTCCGGCTCGGGCGTCAGCGAGTCCGGCACCACCACCCTGGCCAGCGCGCCCAGCCTCGACACCTCGCAGCCGTGGAGCGCGACCGGCTCCGCCTCGGCGGCGACCGACACTGACGCGTCGGCGGACGCCTCGGCGACGACCGGCTCGGACGCCACGACGACGGACACCGACTCTTCGACCGACGCCTCGACGGCGACCGACACGAGCGACACGACGACGACCGACACCTCGACGGACGCATCAGGGTCGACCGACACGGACTCCACGACGACCACGGACACCGACACTTCGACCGACACCTCGGACACCTCGACCGACACGACGACCGAGGCTTCGACGTCGACCGACGTGGATGGCGACGCGACGACGGACGTCTCCGACGCCACGGACACCGGGGCCTCGACCGACGACGGCACGACCTCTGACGCCAGCTGCGGCGGCGGTCGGGGCGGCGGTCACGGCGGGGGTCACGAATACCTGACCGGCCTCGACGGCGACGACACCGTGCATTTCGGCGGCGGCCAGGACACGGCCGCGGGCGGCTCGGGCGAGGACGGCGTCTTCGAAGGCGCCGGCCACGACCGGTCCGGCGGTGTCAGCAACTACGCCCATACGCTCAGCGGCGGCGAGCACGGCTACCTGGGTCTCGGCGGGCTCGCCGGAAGCCAGTCGGACGGCGCCGAGGTCGACACGGCGTCCACCTCGGACGTTTCGGTGAGCTCGGCGGGATACGACGACCAACACCAGGGGATGCAGGACTGGCGCCACCACAGCGCGTCGGACTTCCTCCTGGGCTAGAGAGGAGATGCGGCGCGGCCTGACGGGGCCGCGCTGGTCTTCTACGGCTCCTCGTGGTGTCGTCGCTGGCCCCGAGGAGCCGTTCAGCCCGTCACGCGGTCCGGATCGCCGGCCCGCTCCGCTGCTTCCGCGGCGGTTTCCGCTTTCACCGAATTCAACAGCTCGACCCAGCCGGACTCGATGTGCTGGCGAGTGGCCAGCATGGCGGCGGCGGAGTCGCGGGCGATGAAGGCCTTGAGCAGCTCGTCGTGCTCTTCGTTGGCGCGGCTGACCCGGCCCTTGATCTTGTTGATCAGATCGAACGGATAGCGCGCCCACAGCACCTGCACGAAATGCAGGGTCTGCGGCATGTTCGGGATCTCGAAGATCCGCCGGTGGAAGCGGTAGTTGGCCGCCCGGGCGGTCTCATTCTGCTTGGCGGCGACGGCGCGGTCGAACTCCAGCGCCATCGCCCGCAGCTCCTCGATGTCGGCGGCGGTGGCCTGCTCGACGGCGGCGCGGACCAGCTGGGTCTCCAGCAGGATGCGCAGGTTCAGCATCTCGTTGGAGCCGCTGATGTCGAACGGCGCGACGGTCGCGCCGCGGTAGGAGTCGCCGACCACATAGCCCTCGGCGGCGAGCAGCTTCAGCGCCTCGCGCACCGGGGTGATGCTGGTCTGCAGGAGCTTGGCGATTTCCAGCTGCTTCAGGCGGCTGCCGCGCGGGAAACGCCCGGCGATGATGCCCTCGCGCAGGAAATCGGCGACCTGCTCTTCCTTGGTTCGGTACTCCATAGGTTCGCTAACTCTCGCCGCCCATGGAGAATGCATAGTCTGCGCCGGGGTTGGATACTACCTCCCCCTCGCAGAGGGGGAGGGGAGGCAGTCAGGTGCGTTGAAGCAGCTGCTCCAGGCTCGCGCCGAAGTCGTGCGTCTGCCAGAGGTTCAGGAAGGCGGTCAGCACGTTCAGCTGGCCGCGGGCGGAGTCGTTCTTCAGGAACACCGGATCCTGCGGGCCCGAGGCGGTCGCCGCTTCCGGCAGCCGGTAGAGGATCCGCGCCGGCGCCTCCATCAGCCAGGCCAGGCCCATCGTCGCCACATAGAGCTGCAGGTGCAGCTTCAGCTCCGCCGCATCCAGCCGCGGGCCGCCGTGGGCGTTGAACTCGTCGACGAAGAGCGCGAGTAGGTCGTCGAAGTGGCGGTCCCAGATCTCGACTGACGCGCCGCTCAGGCAGCCCCAAAGGGCGAAGGCGACGTTCAGCTGGCGCACCCGGCCCCAGTCCATCAGCCCGCACTGCAGCTCGCCGGCCGGGTCGCGCCAGAACCAGGCGTTGTCGATGTTGGCGTTCCAGTGGCAGAGCGCGATGAAGTCGCCCTGGCTCTGCAGCGCGCGCTTGATGGTCGCCTCGTGCTGCAGGAACGGGCCGACCTCGCGGTCGAGCTTGGCGACGAACTCCGGCGTGCGGATGTTGGCCGGCAGCAGCTGCGGATAGCGCTGGGCGAACTCGGCGTACTTGGCGACCAGGTCGCGCAGCTGGCGCTCGTCGTAGCGGATCTTGTCGCTGGCGGCGGCCGCCTCGGCGTCGAACGGGAAGCGCGCGGCGATGTCCGGCGACAGCTCGCCGGCCTTGTGCGCGCCTGCCAGCCTGGCCAGCGCCTTCACGACCGCGCGGTAGTAGGGCAGCGGATCGGCCAGCTGGTAGTCGAGGAACTTGCGGCGATGCGGCTCGATATGGCCCTCGCCGAAGGCGATCCGCTCGGTGATCAGCAGACCGGTGCCGCAGGCCTGGCGGTAGTCCGCGAAATAGGCCGCCGGCGTGCTGATCGGAAAGCCCGGCAGGCGCGAGACCGCCGCGAAACGCGCCTCGGACTCCATCTCGTGCCGGCCGTGGTCGCGCAGGGTGTCGCTGAAGTCGCGCGAGAACTTCACGAACAGCTCGCGGTGCAGATGCGGTTCGGGCTTCTCGTACTCGACCGACAGGAAGAACTTCTGGCCGGTGCTGCCGCCGGGGCAGATCTCGAAGCGGGCGATGCGGGCCACGCAGTTGTCCGGCTCGAGCGCGCCGAACGCCTGGAAGGCCCGGGTCAGGAAGGCGGCTCCCTCGGCCTCGAGCGCGCCGCCGTGCGCCGGGATCAGCAGGCCGGTGGCGTCGCCGTGCACGAAGTCCGTCAGGGTAGGGGCGCTATGCATCATGCACGATGCGCTACTGCGCGTTGGCGCGCCGATCAACGTCCGTAGCGGTCGCACGCCCCGGGTCGCGCCCCACCCGGCCGGCCAGCAGCCGGATCACCAGCGCCTCGATCCGGCGCGACGCGTCGCTGGGCGCAGCTCCGGATCGGCGCGCCAGATAGAGCGTCCGCCCGATCGCCTCTTCGATCCGCGCCGCGCTGACCACGCCGCCGCGAAGCTCGCTCTCGACGGCCGAGGAGGGGAGGATCGAGAAGCCGCGGCCGTCGGCGACCAGGCCGACGATATGTTCGAGGGAGTCGATCTCGGAGGCGACCTTCAGGCGCAGTCCGCGGCGCTGCGCCTCCTGGTCGAGGACGGACCGCAGGCCGTGCGCCGGGGCCGGAAGGATCAGCGGAGTCGCGCCCAGGTCGCGCAGGGAGATCGCCGTCGGGCTGTCGATCCCCGCCAGCCGGCCGGGCGGGCCGATCAGGTACAGCTCCTCGCGGCCCAGGCGTTGGATCGCGAGCTGGTCCAGGGACTCGACGTCATAGAGCAGGCCGAAATCAGCGCCGCCTTCCTGCAGCATCGTGCGGATCGCGCCCGACGGCCCCTCCCGAAGCCGCAGCGACACCGCCGGCGCCTCCTCCATCACCGCCTCGGTCAGCGGCACGGCGAGCAGGCGGCTGAGCGAGGCGGTCATGGCGACCGTCACCTTGGCGCGGGCTTCGTCGCGCACCTGCTGCATCTCCTCGACCGCCTGTTCGGCGATCTCCAGGATCCGCTGGGCGTGCTTCTGCAGGATGTCCCCGGCCTCGGTGGTGGTGACGCCGCGGGTGGTGCGGCGGAACAGCTTGAAGCCGACCTCGTCCTCGAGCCGCAGCACCTGCTGGCTGAGCGAGGGTTGCGCGACGCCCAGCGCATCCGCCGCGCGGGTGATCGAACCCAGCTCGGCGATCTTCAGGAAATTGCGCAGTTGGCGAAGGTCCACGCCCTGGGCTCCGGCGAAGGGTGAGGATGCACAATGCCGGGAACCGGCGCGCCGCGCGAGCGGCGTGTCACCGTCGACCGACCGGCGGCTTGCCGATGGACCCGCCCATACTATAGGGGAGTACCCTATGGCTCATCTCAATTCCCAACCCGAGCTGATCGCCCGGGTCCGTCGGCTCACCGGACAGCTCGCCGCCGTGGAGCGGGCGCTGACCAACGGCGGGGACTGCGCGTCGGTGTTGCAGCAGGTGGCGGCGATCCGCGGCGCGGTGAACGGGTTGATGGAGGAGATCCTGGAGACGCACCTGCGCGAGCACGTGGCCGCGCCCGACCTGACGCCGGCGGCCCGCGCCCAGGGCGCCGACGACGTGATCGCCGCCATTCGCCGCTACGCCAAATAGGCCCGTCATGACCCTCGACGAACAGCTCGAACCGTTGACCCACGACCACGTCTTCCTGAGCGCCGGGCATGACGACAACGCCCGCCGGACCTTGCTGGTCGTCGCCCTGACCGCCGTCATGATGGTCGGCGAGATCGTCGCCGGCACGCTGTTCAACTCCATGGCGCTGCTGGCCGACGGCTTCCACATGGCGACCCATGCGGGCGCGCTGGCCGTAGCGGCGGCGGCCTACGCCTTCGCCAAGAAGCATGCGCGCAGCGGCCGCTACACCTTCGGCACCGGCAAGGTCGGCGACCTCGCCGGCTTCGCTTCGGCGCTGGTGCTCGGCGTCGTGGCGATCGGGATCGCCTGGGAATCGGTGGGCCGGCTGCTGACGCCGCAGAGCGTGGCGTTCGGCGAGGCGACGCTGGTCGCGGTGGTCGGCCTGGCGGTCAACCTGGTGAGCGCGCTGCTGCTCGGCGGCGGCCACCATCACCATGGCCATCACGATCATGGCCACGACCACCACGATCATGACCACGCGCACCACGACCACGACCACGACCACGGCCGCGCGGGACGTCATCACGACAACAACCTGCGCGCGGCCTTCGTCCACGTGCTGGCCGACGCCCTGACCTCGGTGCTGGCGATCGTCGCGCTGCTGGCCGGGCGCTTCCTCGGCTGGACCTGGCTCGACCCGCTGATGGGGCTGGTCGGCGCGGCGGTGATCGCCAGCTGGTCCTGGGCGCTAATGCGCGACACCTCCGCCGTGCTGCTGGACGCCACCGACGCCGGCCTCGAGCGCGAGGTGCGCGACGAAGTCGAGGGCCCGGGCGGGGCGCGGATCACCGACCTGCACATCTGGCGGCTGGGGCCCGGGGCGCACGGGGCGATCGTCAGTTACGTCGGCGAGGCGCCGGCGTCGGAGGTGCGCACGCGGCTGAAGCACGTGCACGAACTCAGCCACGTCACCGTCGAGGCCTTTCCGGCCCCGGCCGCAGCCCGAGGCTCGGCGGGCTGCCTCCACGGAGAAGACGCGGACGGGCGGCGGGGCTAGGCTCCGGGTTCAGGAGCGCCCCGATGATCACCGTCCACCATCTCAGCACCTCGCATTCTCACGTCATCCTCTGGCTGCTGGAGGAGCTGGGCCTGCCCTACGAGATGGTGGCGCATCAGCGCGAGGCCTCAGCGCGCGCGCCCGACAGCCTGCGAGCCGTGCATCCGGCCGGCAAGTCGCCGACCATCGAGGACCACGGCCTGGCGATGATCGAGTCGACCGGGATCATCCTCTACATCCTCGACGCCTATGGTCAGGGCCGGCTGCGGCCGCCGGCGAACACCCCCGAGGCGATGCAGTTCTTCCAGTGGCTGACTTACGTCGAGGGCTCGGCCAAGGCGCAGCTGGTGGCGCTGCTCAGGCTGCTGCGGCTCTCGCCGGAAGACCCGTCGCGGCCGATGCTGGAGGCCGCGGCCGCGATCCCGATGCAGCTGATCGACGCGGCGCTCGAGGGCCAGGAGACCATCGTCCCCGGCCAGTTCACCGCCGCCGACCTGCAACTGGCCTTCTACGAGGAGATCATCGACGCCCGCGGCATGATCGCCGAATTCCCGAACATGCGCGCCCACCTCGAGCGCATGCGCGCGCGGCCGGCCTATCAACGGGCGCTGGCCAAGGGCGGCCCGGTGATCATGGGGACGCTGGCGAACCCGGAGGCGGGCCGGTAGGGGCTGGGATCAATGGCGGCGTCTTCCGGTTCCGGGACGCCGCCGACGAGGGCTGACGCGCCGAGGCGACACGCTGCTATAGCAAAGCTTGTTGCTGCAGCGCCTCAGGGTCTTCTCCGATGCTTCGACATCTTCCGTTCCTTATTGCGCTCGTCGCCGGGTCCGGCCTCGCGTCCGGCGCGGGGGCGCACCAGATCAAGATCGAAAGCCAGCCCGACGGCGCGAGCTTGGCCGCGCCGACCTTCAAGCTGCAGGAAGGGCGGCAGGCTGCGGTGCTGGGCGTCGATCGGCTGCAACCGCTCGGCGGCAGGAAGCGGATGCCGTGGTCCACCTGCCCACCGGAGTGAGGCTTCCGCGGGTTCACGGGGGATGTAGGCTCGCCGTCGTCTTGCCGCTCGGAGCTGCTGGAAAACCGCCGGCCGGATATGGAAGCGGCGCGATCGCCGAATACGACTGCACGCCGTCGAGCGGGCTCACGCAGGTTGAGGTCTCGTTCGAGAGAGCCTCTCCCACGCTGCGCAAGGAAGGGCTCGAAAGGGGCGTTCAGCGGACCGCCTTCGCCGCGACCGAACAGAAGGCGGAGGTCGGTCGTAGCGAGTGCACCGCGCCGCAGTTCAGCACCGTCCCGCTGCACTCGGGATTGATGAACGTCTACTGCGGCGTGCGGTGGTCCGATCCGCGGCATCCACAACCGCAGCGGTACGGCGTAGGCACGGTGGCGCTCGGCCGCGGAGACAGTTTCGTGCGGTTCACCCGCGCCTGTGTCGATGCTCAATGCGACGCTGGCGTCGTCGCCTTCGGGGACTTCGTCAGCACCTTCGATCTCGACGGGTTCAAAGCCGCCGCTGATCTGAAATCAAACTAGGCGGCCAAGCGCCAACCGACAGCCCCTCTGTGTCATCCCGGAATCCGCGCAGCGGCTGTCCGGGACCCATAAACACAGCAGTTGCCGGCCAAGCGCTTACCTCGCCGCGCCGTGTTCATGGGTCCCGGTCTTCGCTCCGCGAAACCGGGATGACACTGTGGGACCGCCGCGCGCGCCTCAGCCCTGGTGCGAGTACATCGTCCGGCCGGGGACCGGCATCTGCGCCTTCAGGATCGCGCCGCCCTTCGATTCGGTGATGAACAGGGTCCGGTTGTCCGGCCCGCCGTAGGCGCAGTTGGTGGTCAGGATGCCGGTCGGCGAGTTGATCCGCAGCAACGGCTCGCCCAGGGCGCTGAACAGCCAGACCGCGCCGAAGCCGACGTGGCAGGCGGCGATGTTGTCGTCCTCGTCGATCGCCAGCCCGTCGGGGCCGCTGCCGCCGCTCATCTGCACCCAGGCCCCGACCTTCATGACCGTGCCGTCCGGCAGCATGGTCACCTTCCAGATCTGGTTGGCGCGGGTGACCGCCAGGAACAGGGCGTTCTCGGCCTTGTTGAGCACCAGGCCGTTCGGGCTCGGCACGTTGTTCAGCAGCAGCTCCAGCTTGCCGTCGACGCGCAGCCGATAGAGCCGCCCGCTCGGGTCCTGCAGCCCGGTCTGGCCCTGGTCGGTGAAGTACATGTCGCCGTTCCTGGCGAACACCAGATCGTTGACCGCCTTGAAGCGTTCCAGCCAGGAGCGCTCCATGAACGGCTCGACCTTGCCGGTCTTGGGATCGAGCACCATGAGGCCATGCTTGTGACAGGTGATGAAGCCGCGGCCGTCCTTGTGGAACTTCAGCCCGTTCGGCTCACCGTCATACTCGGCGCCGACCGAGACCTCGCCGGCCGGGGTGATCTTGAACAGCCGGCCCCAGGGGATGTCGGTGACCCACAGGTTGCCCTCTTGGTCGAAGGACGGCCCTTCGAGGAAGGTCGGGGTCGGCTGGCCGGGGAACTGGATGTCGGCCCAGTGCGAGCGCTCGCCGCCGCGGCCGAATGTCTCCGGAATCCTCGTGAAAACCTCGGCCTCGACGCTGGGCGGGGCTGCGAACATCGGCGTCTCCTACACTCGATCGTGCGGTCCTAGGGCCTTGACGCGGCGAGGGTGCGCCCGTAATCCCAAATTCGGACCTGCGTTCCTATATCGGAATAGCGCGGGCGGTGGAACTTTCAAGCCGGCTGTCCATAGCCCGGCCACGAGGCGGCGATAATGCAAAAGCAGATCCATCTGGTCAGCTTTCTGATCAACTCCCCGATCAACCACACCGTCCTCAGCTGGGCGGACCAGAAGGACAACCGGGTCAAGGCGTTGGGCGACCTGCAGCTGTGGCAGGACCTGGCCCGGACGCTGGAACGCGGCAAGTTCGACGGCATCTTCTTCGCCGACACGCCCGGCGTGTTCGACCGCTACAAGGAGCGGGTCGACGAGGCGGTGCGCTACGGCGTCTGCTGGCCCTCGCACGACCCGGTGGTGCTGCTGAGCGCGCTCGCCGCGGCGACCACCCACCTGGGCCTAGCCACCACCATGTCGACCAGCGCCTACCAGCCCTGGACCATCGTCCGGCAGCTTTCCACCGTCGACTATCTGAGCGGCGGCCGCGCCGGCTGGAACATCGTCACCGGCCACCTGCGCAACGAGCACCGCGCGCTCGGCCTCGAACAGCTGGACCACGACCGGCGCTACGACCGCGCCGACGAGTACATGGAGGTCTGCTACAAGCTCTGGAGCAGCATCGGCGAGGACGCGATCCGCGCCGACAAGGAAGCCGGGATCTTCGCTGATCCGGAGAAGGTGCAACTCGTCCAGCACGAGGGCGAATTCTTCCGCTGCAACACCGTCGGCCCCGTGCTGCCCTCGCCGCAGGGCCGGCCGGTGCTGTTCCAGGCCGGCTCGTCGGGACGCGGCCAGCAGTTCGCCCTGCAGCACGCCGACGTGGTGTTCGCCATCGAGCCGAACCTCGCCGGCATGAAGCGCTACGTCACCGGCCTCAACGCCGCGGCCGCCGAGCTCGGCGTCAAGGCGCCGGGCGTGACCTTCGGCATCCAGCCGATCATCGGCGGCACCGAGGAGGAGGCGAAGGCCAGGCTGGACGCCCTGATCGAGCGCATGCCGCTCGACGGCGCCCTGGCCCGGCTGTGCGGCACCATGGGCGTCGACTTCAGCACCTATGACCTCGACCGTCCGCTGCAGGAGGTCGAGACCCAGGCCTCGCGCGGCCTGATGAAGGCCTTCACCGCCGTGCTCGGCGACCGGCCGTTCACCCTGCGCGAAGTGGCGATCAAATGGGGCCTGTCGGTCGGCATGCCGCAGCTTGTCGGCTCGCCGGAGCAGGTCGCCGACCAGATGGAGACGATCTGGCGCGAAAGCGGCTGCCACGGCTTCAACATGACCCCGCACATTATGCCCTCGTCGGTCGAGGACTTCGTGGACCAGGTGGTGCCGATCCTGCAAAAGCGCGGCATCTACCGCAACGAGTACGAAGGCACGACCTTCCGCGAGAACCTGGGGCTCTGAGCGTGAGCGAAGTCGTCTACATCCAGGATCCGATCCACGCCGCCGGCGTCGAGCGGCTGGCCGCGGCGGGACACGAGATCATCCCGCCGGAAGCGGGGCCTGAGGATCCGCGGCTGGCGCGGGCGAGCATCTACATCACCCGCACCACCGACCTGCCCGAGGCGCTGATGGCCCGGGCGCCGGGCCTGAAGCTGATCGTCAAGCACGGCGCCGGGGTCGACAACATCGACATCCCGGCGGCGACCCGGCGCGGGATCTGGGTCGCCAACACGCCCGGCGGCAACAACTCCACGGCGGTCGCGGAAGGCGCGGTCACCCTGATGCTGGCGGTGCTGCGCCGGGTGCGGGAGATGGACGCGCTGGTGCGCGAGGACCGCTTCGGCGAGCGCTGGAAGATCCGCCTGCGCGACCTGACCGGGGCCAAGGTCGGGCTGGTCGGCTTCGGCCGGATCGCCCGGGTGACGGCGAAGATCTGCGGCGCCGGCTTCGGCGCCGAGGTCGCGGCCTACGACCCGATGGTCCCGGCCGACGAGATCCGCGCCGCCGGCGTGATCCCGATGGATCTGGCTGAGCTGATGAGCCGCGAGGTGATCTCGGTGCATGCGCCGCTGACCGACGGCACCCGCAACCTGATCGGGGCTGTGGAGCTGGCGCGGATGCCGGCCCACGGGGTCATCGTCAACACCTCGCGCGGCGGCATCATCGACGAGGCGGCGCTCGCCGCCGCGTTGAAGTCGAACTCGATCGGCGGGGCCGGCATCGACGTCTTCGAGCACGAGCCGCCGCCGGCGGACCACCCGCTGTTCGCGCTGCAGAACGTCGTGCTCGGCCCGCACATGGCCGGCGTCACAGAGGCCAGCATGAAGGGCATGGCGCTGGCTGTCGCCGAGGTGATCGAGACCGCCCTGGCCGGCGGCCGCCCCGCAACCCTGCTCAACCCGGAAGCCCGCTGATGCACCCCGTCAAATCCGTGATCTACAACCGCATCCCGTCGTCCGACCCGGCGCTGGTCGCCCGGGCGGCGAAGTTCGGCGTCGCCGACCTGCACGAAGCGCTCGGTGCGGTCGCCGGGCGGATGTGCCTGATGAGCTCGAAGATGCGGCCGATCGGCCCGGGCCGGGTCTGCGGCCCGGCGGTCACCGCGTTCAACTATCCCGGCGACAACCTGATGATCCACGCCGCGCTGAACCTGGCGCAGGCCGGCGAGGTGCTGGTGTTCACCAACGGCGGCACCAGCCAGGGCGCGCTGTGGGGCGACGTGGCCTGCGGCTTCGCCAAGAAGAAGGGCGTCGCCGGGGCCGTGGTGCACGGCGCGGTGCGCGACACCGACGCGATCCGCGAGATGGATTTCCCGGTCTGGGCGACGCACATCTCGGTCGAGCATCCGGAAAAGCGCGGCCCCGGCGCGGTCAACGTGCCGGTGGTGATGGACGGGGTGCTGGTCGAGCCTGGCGACATCATCGTCGGCGACGCCGACGGCGTGCTGGTGATCCCGCGCAAGCTGCTGCAGCACGCGGTCGAAGGCGCCGAGAAGCGGGCGCAGGCCGAGGTCGGCTTCCGCACGCGGATCGCCGCCGGCGAACTGCCGCTCGACATCCTCGGGCTGCGCGCGGTGATCGAGAACCTCGGCATTGAACAGCGCGACGCCACCTGGGAAGACGACCGCTGAGGCCTGAATCGGCCGGCGTGAGAATGGGACTGTGACTTGAAGCCTGCGCACAACATCTGGGACCTGCGTGAAGCTGCGCAGCGCAGGCTGCCGCGCGCGATCTTCGAGTTCATCGAGCGCGGCTCCGAGGACGAGCGCCTGGTCCGCCAGAACGTCGACGGGCTGGCGGCGATCAAGTTCGCGCCGCGCACGCTGCGCGACGTCGCCAAGCGCGACCAGTCGACCACCCTGTTCGGGCGCAAGTTGCCGACGCCGATGATCATCGCGCCGACCGGCACCGCCGACCTGCTCTGCTACAAGGGCGAGCGGGCGATCGCGGCGGCGGCCGGCAAGGCAGGCCTGCCGTTCACCCTGGCGACCAGCTCGACCACCAGCGTCGAGCAGATCGCCGAGGTGAACCCGGGCTTCTGGATGCAGCTCTACCTGTGGGAAAAGCGCGAGCTCTCCTGGCAGCTGGTCGAGCGGGTCGAGAAGGCTGGGGCCGAGGTGCTGGCGCTGACGGTCGACACCCCTATGTGGCCGAACCGCGAGTTCAACAAGCGCAACGGCATGGCCAACCCGATCCGGGCCAATCCGACCCTGGCGCGGCACTTCCTCGGCAAGCCGGCGTGGCTGGCCACGGTGATGGGACGTTACGCCCTGGCTGGCGGCATCCCGCAGTTCGCCAACTATCCGATGGAGGCCGTCGCCGGCGGGGCCGGCAAGGTGATGCGCCAGGCCAACGCCGCCAACGTCACCTGGGACGACGTCAAGGAGCTGCGCCGCCGCTGGCCACGGACGCTGGTGCTGAAGGGCGTGCTGACGGTCGAGGACGCCATCCTCGCCGCCGAACACGGCGTCGACGGGCTGGTCGTCTCCAACCACGGCGCGCGGAACTTCGACGCCTCGCCGGCCTCGATCGACGTGTTGGCGGAGATCGTCGATGCGGTCGGCGACCGCATGTCGATCATCTTCGACAGCGGCGTGCGGCGCGGCACCGACGTGCTGAAGGCGATCGCCATCGGGGCCGATGCGGTGATGATCGGCCGCGCGACCCTCTACGGTGCCGCGGTGGGCGGGCAGGCCGGTGCGACCCGCGCGCTGGAGATCCTGCGCGACGAGATCAGCGGCGCGATGGCGATGCTCGGCGTCACCTCGCTGGCGGAGCTCGACCGCAGCTACCTGCGGTCAGAGACCGTGCCGGGCCTCGGGGTCCCCGCCGGGCGCGCCTAGCCCGGACCGGGGGCGTTCTTGTCGCCGTAGGAGTCGTGCCACCGCCACCAGGTGTAGGGTTCGGTCTGCGGGTAGCCGGACGGCGAATCCTCCCACGCCTCCTGGCGGCCGAGCGGGGTGATGTCGAGGTAGTTCCAGACGCCGCCCATCTGTTCGTCGCCGCGGTTGTCGATGAAGTAGGTGCGGAAGATCCGCTCGCCTTCGCGGAAGAACACGTTGGTGCCGTGCCATTCGTCGACGCCGAAGTCGGCGTCGAAGTTGTCGGTGAGCGTGTACCAGGGCATCTCCCAGCCCATCCGCGTCTTGAGGCGGGCGATCTCGGCCTGCGGCGCGCGCGAGACGAACACCAGCGTGGTGTCGCGCTGGTTCAGATGGACGACGGGGGCGACGTGGTCGGCCACCAACGAGCAGCCGACACAGGCGTGCTCGGGCCAGCCTTCCACCCCGGGCTCGAAGAAGGCGCGGTAGACGATCAGCTGGCGTCGGCCTTCGAACAGATCGAGCAGGCTGGCCTTGCCGCGCGGCCCCTCGAACGCATAGCTCTTCGTCACCGCCACCCAGGGCATGCGCCGGCGCTCGGCGGCCAGCGCGTCCCGGGCGTGGGTGTGCGCCTTCTCCTTGGCGAGCAGTTGCTCGCGCGCAGCCTTCCATTCCTGCGGCGACACGACCGGGGGCGTCGCCATCTCGCGGGTTTGATGCGTCTCGGTCATCGAAACCTCCCATGGGTCGGGCTCCGAACAGGCGCCCCGGGCTGTTCGTTCCTCGCAAAATCGCCCGTCCCATCGGTGGCCGCTACGCCGGGCTTGCCTCGCTCCCCGCGCTGCGGAACCCTACGCGCGTGATGTCGAGCGTTCGTACTGCCCCCCCGGTCCCAGCCGTTTCCGCGGAGCCCGCCAGCGTCGTGCCCCGGCGCGGACGCGGCCGGTTGCGGCTGGAGGACGTGCGGGAGCTGGAAGCCCAGCTTCTTTCGGCGGCGCAGGAGGCCTTCATGGCCCACGGCTACGGCGCGACCTCGATGGCGGAGGTGGCGCGCAGCGCCGGCGTCTCGAAGACCACGCTCTACGCCAAGTTCCCGACCAAGGCGGCGCTGTTCCGCGCCATCGTCGACCAGCAGCAGGATGAGGCTTACGGCGCGGTCGACGAGGCGGTCGGCGAGGCGTCGGAACGCAGCCTCGCCAGCAGCCTGCGGCACCTGGCCGAACAGACCGTGCTGCACGCCTCGCAGCCAGAGAATCTCGCCCTCAACCGGCTCATCGACTGGGAGGCGCCGCGCCTTCCGGAGTTGGCCGAGGTGACGCACGCCCGGCTGAAGCGGAGCATCGGGCGCATCGCCGGCTACATCGGCGAGTTCGCGGCGCGCGACGGAATCCCGTGCCGCGATCCCGAGGCCGCCGCCGAGCTGTTCAATTTCACGGTGCGCGGCCTCTATCACGAGATCCGCATGGGCGTGCGTTCGGCCGCCCCCGACGAGGTCCGGGCGCGGGTCGCCAAGATCGTCGAAGCTTTCCTCGCCAGCCGATCGCTCTGGTAGCGCCGCGAGGTCGCAGGCTTGGGGCACGGCGGCCGCTTGACAGCCCCCCGCAAAGGCGCGAAGTCACTCAAATGGACGGGTCGGTCCATTAGATTTCAGACACAAGGAGACGCGCGATGTCCGGGACGCTCAATGGCAAGGTCGCGCTGGTGACGGGCGCCTCTTCGGGGATCGGCGAGGCCGCGGCGCTGGACCTGGCGGCCGCCGGCGCGAAGGTCGCCGTCTCCGGACGCCGCAAGGAGCGTCTCGACGACCTGGTGAAGCGCATCGAGGCGGCCGGCGGCGTGGCCCTGGCGCTGCCGGGCGACGTGTCGATCGAGGCCGACGCCACCGCCTCGGTCGAGGACACCATCGCCAAGTTCGGCCGGCTCGACATCCTGGTGAACTCGGCCGGGGTCAACGAGGCCGGCGGCATCGAGAGCCTGCCGATCGAACAGTGGCGCCGGGTGATCGACATCAACCTGATGGGCACGATCTACACTTGCCGCGCGGCCTTCCCGCACATGAAGGCGCAAGGCTCGGGCGACATCGTCAACATCTCCTCGACCGCCGGCCGCCGCGCCGGCTGGCGCTTCGCCTCCTACTCGACCAGCAAGTTCGGCCTGACCGGCTTCACGGAATCCCTGCGCCAGGAATGCGGGCCGGTGGGCGTCCGGGTGTCGATCGTCGAGCCGGGCGCGACGGCGACCGAGATCGCCAGCAGCATCTCCGATCCCGCCTGGCGCGACATGATCCAGCAGCACACCCACAAGGACGGCGCGATGCAGCCGCAGGACATCGTCGACGCGATCATGCTGGTGGTGCAGCTGCCGCGCCGCGCCAACGTCACGCGGATCCTGGTGCAGCCGACGATTGACGTCGAGCCGATGCCGTAAAGGTTGTCGAAGCTCGACGAACGACAACAAGGACAAGGGAGACGAACATGCGGTTGGCGAACAAGAACGTCATCATCACCGGGGCCGGCTCGGGCATGGGCAAGGCCATGGCCGAGCGCTTCTCGAAGGAAGGCGCCCGGGTGCTCTGCACCGACATCAGCGGCGCGGAGAACGAGGTCGCCGAGCGGATCGGCAACGGCGCGATCCCGCTGCACGTGGACGTCTCCAAGGAGGAGGACATCCAGGCGATGATCGCCACGGCCGAGGAGAAGTTCGGCCGCATCGACATCCTGGTGAACAATGCCGGCTTCGGCGGCGGCATGGCGCTGCTGCACGAGCAGTCGACCGAGAACTGGGACCGCGTCCACTCGACCAACCTTCGCGGCGTGTTCTTCGGCATCAAGTACGGCGTCATCTCGATGATGAAGACCGGCGGCGGCTCGATCGTGAACATCTCCTCGGCCTCGGGCTTCGTCGGCTGGCGCAAGCACAGCATCTACGGCGCGGCCAAGGCCGGCGTGAACCAGCTGACCAAGACCGCCGCGCTCGACTACGCGGCGAACAACATCCGGGTGAACGCGATCCTGCCCGGCACGATCTGGACCGGTCTGGTCGAACAGTCGAAGGAGCACCCGGAGCCGCCGCCCGGCATCTTCAAGCTCCCCGGCATCCCGATGGACCGCTGGGGCCTGGCCAGCGAGATCGCCAACGCCGCCCTGTTCCTGGCCAGCGACGAGGCGTCCTACATCACCGGCGTGCTGCTGCCGGTCGACGGCGGCTACTGCGTCGGATTTTCCGGCATGGCCGCCGAACAGAATTGAGACCCAACGCGCGCTCACGGCGGCCGAAACCGCCTGGGCGCGCTCCTTCCCGGAGTCAGACCTGATGTCAGTTGCTCAGAAGTCCCGAGTTGAATTCGAAGAGGTCAAGCCGCTGATCGGCTCGATCGTCCGCGCCGAGCGCGCAGCGCTGTTCGACCCCGAGGTCGTGCGCCAGTGCCGCGAGATGCTGAACACCCGCGGCGTGCTGGTCTTCCCGGAGGTCAACTTCAGCAATGAAGAGCAGTTGGCCTTCACCGACCTGCTCGGCGGCCGGATTAACCTGACCAGCGACGCCACCACGGACAAGCAGGACGACGTCTACCAGGTTACCCTGGACCGCAAGGTCAACAAGTCGCCGGAATACGTGCTGGGCACCTTCTTCTGGCACATGGACGGCCTGACGGTGGACATGCCGCCGCCGCACGCGACCCTGCTGTCGGCGCGCAAGATCGCCGCCGAAGGCGGCCAGACCGAGTTCTCCAACACCTTCGCCGCCTACGCGGCCCTGCCGGACGAGGAAAAGAAGCGGTTGGAGGGCCTCACCGCCATCCACACGGTCGCCGCCAGCCTGCGGCCGATCGCCGACATCATCCCGCCGGAGGACGAGCACAAGCTGCAGATCGGCGTGCCGAAGGAGCACCCGATCGTCCGCACCCGGAAGAAGGACGGCGCCAAGGGCCTGGTCATCGGCACCACGGCCGACAGGATCGTCGGCATGGACGTGGCGCACGGCCGCGCGCACCTGGCGCGCCTGGTCGAATGGGCCGGCCAGCCGCAGTTCGTCTACCGCCACCACTGGAAGCAGGGCGACTTCGTGATCTGGGACAACCGCGGCGCCATGCACCGGGTGATCCCCTACGACTGGGAGTCCGGCCGGATGATGCACCGCACCTCGATCGCCAGCGAAGACTAAGCTCGGCGCGAGCGTGAGGAATGGAGCCGCCGGCGACCTGGTCGCCGGCGGCTTTGTCATGCGGCGTGCCCGCCTGGCGCTCTCCGTTGTCGGTTGGATGGGTCCCGCCGGTGCTCTGAACTCGCTCTCGGGTCAGCTGTGACCCAAGTCCCGAAGCTCAAGCCCTTGCCGCCCGTTGCGCCTTGTTATGTTATATAACATAACAGTGGTCTCGCGCTGCCGGCGCTCAGAGATCAGAAAGCGGCGATGACAAGCCGCGCGACGGGAGAGACAGATGTTCGTGAGCCCCAACCCCCTCAGAACCGCCGCATATCGGCTGGCGACAGGAGCGGCCCTGACCGCGCTGGCGGCCAGCACCGGCGCTATGGCTCAAGCCGCGCCGGCGTCGTCGCCGGCGCAACGACATGACGCCGGTGTCTCTCCGGCGCTGTGCGGCTCAGGCGACGCGCGCGAGCCCGGCGTCCAGGGCGAGGTCCCGGCAGGGCTGACGGCGAGCTACAACTGCGGGGTCAAGCTCATCGGCCAGCTGCCGATCGTCGGCAACGTCGCGGGCGCCGGCAAGTGCGTCTATGTGCGCGCGCGTGGTCAGGCCGGCACGCCGGACGACAGCCAGATCTCCGTCATCGACGTCAGCAACCCGACCAAGCCCGTAGCGGTTGGCGCTCCGCTGCCGGTGCATATGGGCTCGGAGTCCATGCGCGTCGTCGTCGCCAAGGACCGCGCCGTCTTGGTCTCGGGCAGCTCGGTCTTTGACGTCAGCGACTGCCTGCACCCCAGGCGGCTGGGCGAGATCAAATGGCCCGACACGACGATCCCCGGTGTCGCCAGGAAGAACCTGCCTCACGACATCCGGCTCAATCGTGAAGGCGCCAAGCTCTACGCCTCGTTCGGCATCTGGGAGGTCGACCTCTCCAATCTCAACGATCCGAGCAGTTGGAAGATCACCGATTACCGCTGCGAGGTGGCGGCCCAATTTGCTGGCCCCTGGCAGGAGCTGCATCGGCAGTCGGTCAAGGCCGGGCGCAGTCTCTGCGACGATGCGACCAGGCCCGCGCCCCGGGGCGCCAACTACGCGATGGGCGGCAGTCCGCTGCAGGCCTCGCTGCTGTGGCCGCAGGTCTCCCACGCGCTGGACTTCAACGCCGATGACACACGGCTGTACGTCGGCGATCAGGCTGGCGGCACGAGCGCGCTCTGGGCGCCGCAGCCCAAGGTCAGCATCATCGACATCACCCAGAGCCCGCCCAAAATTATCGGCCAGGTCAACGGTCCGGGCCACGGGCTCGACTGGTTCCGCGTCGGCGGCCGCGACTACGTCGTGCATTCCAACGAAGGCGGGACCAAGGGGATCGCGACCCAGGCGGAGCATGGCGACACTTGCCAGCCCTATCCGAGGCCGACGGCGCTGGGCTGGGGATTCGAGGCGATCGTCAGCGACGTCACCGACCCTGCACAGGCGCGAAACGTGTCGATGCTGCAACTGGCCATCAACGAGCCGGAGTTCTGCGACGTCCGCAAGGCGTCGGGACGCGATCCATGGATCGCCTACCACCTCATCGACAACCCGATGAACGCCAAGTTCGCGGCGGTGAATTTCGGCGACGCCGGGCTGCGGATCTTCGATATCCGCGACCCGCAGAAGCCGACTGAGGTCGCGTATTTCAATCACGGAACGCCGGTGCACGCGGGGGTGGGTTACTACGACCCTGCGCGAAAGCTGATCTTTTTCTCCGACGCCGGCGGTTTCAAAGTGCTGCAGATCGAACCGCAAGTTCGCGCGCGGCTTGGGCTCTAGCACGCAGGTCCAGAGAAACCACCGAGACGTTCGTTCGACCGCTTTCGGCCGGTCTCCCGGAACCTGACGGTTAGTCCAGCGGCAGGTTCGGGAATGGAGCCGCCGGCGACGCCGGCGGCTTTTCGTGGGCGTGATCTGCGGGCCGGGCGGCGCCAGCGTCCGCCGGGCTCAAACTGGTGTGCGAGGCGTTTGGTCAGCCTAAGGCCGGCTTGTTATGCGAAAGGCGGCCGTTTCTCTTCGAGGTTCAAGTTTGGCGTTTGAAAATCCTTCGCCTGGCCGCGCGTCCGCGGCCTCCGCCGGGACAACGCGTTTTCGCCTGCGTGAGGCGACCTCTGCCGATCACGCCACGGTGGATGCGATCTACTCCCGCTTCGACCTGAGCCAGCCGGGCGACTATCGGGCCTTTCTCGAGGCCCAGTACGGTTGCTTTGCGCCGCTCGAGCAGGCGCTGACCGCGGCCGGCGCTGCGGAGCTTCTCGACGATTGGCCGACGCGGCGCAGGGCGCCGCTGCTGGCGGCGGATCTGGCCGACCTGGGCGCCGGCCGCCCGACCGAGGCGCCGTCGCCGGTCGCCCTGCCGTCGCCGGCCGCGCTGCTGGGCGCGATCTACGTGCTGGAGGGCTCGCGGTTCGGCGGGGCGTTGCTGGCCCGGCGGCTGCCGGCCGGGGCGCCGGGGCGCTTCCTCGGCGGCGCGGCCGATCCGGCGGCCTGGCGCGCCCTGCTCGCGGTCATGGACCGGGAGCTGCAGGCCGAACCGGAGCTGGCGGCGGCGATCACCGCCGCGCGGGCCGTGTTCGCCGCCTTCGCGGCGTCGGGTCAACTTCGGCTGGAGGGCGCTTGAGCGACGAGCTAACCGGGCCCGGCCAGGTCGACCTCACCAACTGCGACCGCGAGCCGATCCACATCCTGGGCGCGATCCAGGCGATCGGCGTGCTGATCGCGGTCACGCCCCATTGGGTCGTCGAACGGGTCTCGGCCAACATCGGCGAGGTGCTCGGCGTCGGCCCGGACGAGGCCCTTGGCGCGCCGCTCTGGGCGCTGATCGACGAAGACGCGGTGCACGCGATCCGCAACCGCACGGCCATGCTCACCGGCGGCGACGCGGTGGAACGCATCTTCGGCTGCCGGCTGAAGCAGGATCTGCCCGCTTTCGACCTGGCTCTGCATGTCTCTGGCGACGTCATCGTCGTCGAGGCCGAGCCGGCCCGCGGCGAGCACGGCGACGCGACCAACACCGTGCGTTCGATGATCGCCCGGGTCGATCGCACGCAAGACTTCGAGGCCTTCGTGCAGGAGGGCGCGCGGGTAGTGCGCGGCCTGACCGGCTTCGATCGGGTGATGGTCTACCGCTTCGACGTCGACGAGTCCGGCGAGGTGGTCGCCGAGTCGTGCCGGCCGGGGATCGGCGCCTTCAGGGGCCTGCATTACCCGGCCAGCGACATCCCCAAGCAGGCGCGTGCGCTCTACAAGCGCAACCTCCTGCGGGTGATCGCCGACGTCGACGCCACGCCGGTGCCGATCATGCCGCAGCTGGACGCGCAGGGGCGGCGGCTCGACCTGTCGCTGTCGATCCTGCGCTCGGTCTCGCCGATCCACCTCGAGTACCTCCGCAACATGGGGGTCGGCGCCTCGATGTCGATCTCGATCATCGTCGACGACAAGCTCTGGGGCCTGTTCGCCTGCCATCACTACGGCGCGAAGGCCCTCGACTTCGAGCTGCGCTCCGTGTGCGAACTGTTCGCCCAGATGTTCTCCATGCGCCTGGAGAGCCGGCTGCGGCGCGAAACGATGGAGTTCGAGCGCCGTGCGCGGGAAATCTCCGACCAGCTGCTCGGCGCGGCGGCCTCCGAAAACCCCCTGCTCAACGACCCGGCCTGGCTGGGCGACATCCTGACCGACACCATCCCGGCGGACGGCGTCGGCGTGTGGATCAACGGCACGGCCGCCTTCTCCGGCCAGACGCCGCCGCCGGGCGAGTTCCGCCGGCTGATCCGCGCGCTGAGCGAGCGCAGCGACGACGGACGGGTGTTCGCCACCGATCATATTCCCTCGGTCCTGCCGGGCGCCGAAGCGTTCGCCGACCAGGCCGCGGGCATGCTGGCGATCCCGATCTCCCGGGCGGCGCGCGACTATGTCGTGCTGTTCCGGCAGGAGATCGTTCGCTCGGTGCGCTGGGGCGGCGATCCGCACAAGCCGGTGGAATACGGTCCGAACGGTCCGCGCCTGACGCCGCGCGAAAGTTTCGCTGAGTGGAAGGAGCTGGTGCGCGGCCGCTCGAAGCCGTTCGCGCCGTCGGAGCTGCGGGTCGCCGACACGCTGCGCGCCACCCTGATCGAGGTCGTGCTGCGGATGGCCGACGAGGCCTCCGCCCAGCGCCGGCAGGCCGGCGAGCGCCAGGAGCTGCTGATCGCGGAGCTGAACCACAGGGTGCGCAACATCCTGGGGGTGATCCGCGGCCTGATCCGCCAGACCAAGTCCCACGACGGCGACATCGACGATTTCATCAAGGTGCTCGACGGCCGGATCCACGCGCTGGCGCGGGCCCACGACCAGATCACCGACGACCACTGGGGACCGGCGCCGATCCAGGCGCTGATTGACGCCGAAGCCTCGGCCTTTCTCGCAGATCGACCCGACCGGATGCAGGTTTCCGGCGGCTTGGTGCTACTCAATCCCCAGGCCTACGCGACCATGGCGCTGGTGATCCACGAACTGGTCACCAACTCGGCCAAGTACGGCAGCCTGTCGGTCGATGGCACGGTGACGCTGGACTGGCGGCGCAACGACGCCGGCGACCTCATCGTCGACTGGCGTGAGCAGGGCGGCCCGCCGGTCAAGGCGCCGGAGCGGAAGGGCTTCGGCTCGACGATCATCGCCCGGTCGGTTCCCTACGACCTGGGGGGCGAGGCGACGATCACCTTTGCGCCGCAGGGCGTCGAGGCGCGGTTCTGCATCCCCGCCCGCCACGTGACCGACGCCCCCGCCGACCGCCTGACGCCAATCCGCCCCGCGCGCCCCGCCCATGGCCGCGCCGCGGCGGCCCCGCGCCTGGTCCTGGCCGGACAGACCCTGCTGCTGGTGGAGGACAGCCTGATCATCGCCTTGGACGCGGAGGACGTCGCCGGGCGCCTGGGGGCGCAGCGGGTGCTCACCGCGGCGAGCGTGCAGGCGGGCCTCGACGCCATCGAGGAGACGGTTCCGACCGTGGCCGTGCTGGACATCAATCTTGGCGACCGCTCCAGCTATCCGATCGCCGACCGGCTCGCGGAGCTGAACGTCCCGTTTCTCTTCGCCTCGGGCTACGGCGAGCAGGCCAACCTGCCCGAGCGGCACGTCGGCCGCCCGGTGCTGCAGAAGCCCTACACCCTGGAGAACGTCGCCCGCGCGATCGCCGACCTGCTCGGCGTGTAGCGCAGGACGATCTAGGCCAGCCGCACCGGCACCGCCGACATGCCGCGCTGCTCGACCCCGCCGACCAGCGCCGGCTCGGCCGCGTCGGGGTCCAGCCGCAGGTTCGGGAAGCGGTCCATCAGCCCGTTCAGCGCCGAGACCATCTCCTGGCGGGCGACGTTCATGCCCAGGCACTGGTGCGGGCCCATGGCGAAGCCGAGGTGGTTCTGCGGCTTGCGACGGATGTCGTAGCGGTCGGGATCGTCCCAGCGCGACGGGTCGCAGTTGGCCGCGCCCAGGCAGACGTCGACGCGGCAGCCCGCGGGGATCCGCAGGCCCTCGACCTCGACGTCCTCGGTGGTCAGCCGCATGAAGGTCGGATCGGTCGGCCGCCAGCGCACGCCTTCCTCGATCGCCGCCGGGATCAGGCTGCGGTCGTCGCGGCAGGCGTCCCAAAAGCCGTGGGTCAGCAGCGCGTCGATGGTGATGCCGAGCTGGCGCCAGGTGGTGCCGCCGCCGGCCAGCATGATCAGCCGGCAGTAGCCGAAGATCTCCTCGTCGGTGAGCTTGCGTGTGCCGCCCTCGGCCAGCTCGAACTCGGCGGCGATCAGGCCGCTGATCACGTCGTCGGCCGGCTGCGCCCGGCGCGCGGCGATGAGCTCGCCGAGCATCCGGCCGACCTCGGCCATCGACTTCATCTTCTCCTCCATCGTCACCGTGCGCGAGATTGTGGCCCGCAGCAGGTGGTCGCGGAAGTTCAGCGCCTTGTCGCCGTCCATGCCGATGCCGCGGGTGACGACGTGCATCGGCAGCCGGGCGCAGAGCTCCATGTTCAGGTCGGCGGTGTCGCGGCCGATCAGCCGGTCGAGCAGGGCGTCGACCGCCTCGTCGATCCAGTTCTGCCGCCACCACGTCATCGCCTTGGGCTTCAGGAACATCGGCTGGGCGGCGGCGCGGTAGCGGCGATGTTCGTCGCCGACCATCGACAGGATCACCTTGCCCATGCTGCGCACGCCCGGGCTCTCCTTGTAGACCTCCGACGAGAACAGCAGGTTCTCGCGGAACGCCCGGTCGCAGGCCGCGAACGAGAAGATGGTGTAGTGCTCGCGCGCGTTGTCATAGGCGTGGGCATGTTCCGGCAGGCCGAGCAGTTCGCGCAGCGAGCCCTTTTGCGCGGGGGCTTGGTCGCGCAGCGCATTCATCGCCGGGGTGAGGTCGCCATAGACCTCGCCGTCGTTCGAGGCGGCGGCCTCCTTGGCGGCGTCGAAAAGCTCGCTGTAGCGCGGATCATCCGCGGTGAGCGCGTCGCTCATGTTTCCACCCGATGTTCGATATTGTGACGCTGGCGTCGCCAAATCGAGCCTAGGAGTCGCGCCCAGGGGTGTCAAACCGGCGTTATGCGGGGCGCCGCTCAGGTCTTGCGGAAGATCAGCGACAGGTTGTTGGCCGGCATGGCGATGCGCTCGGCCAGGGTCAGCCCGTGCGTCGCCGCGAGCGCCGCCACCGCATCGCGGTCGCGCAGGCCCCAGGCGGGATTTCGCGCCTGCAGGTAGCGGTCGAATTCGAGATTGCTGGGCGCGGTCGGCGTGTCGGCCTCGAGGTAGGGCCCGTAGAGCGCCAGCAGGCCGCCGGGCGGCAACACCCGGCCGGCCCCCGTCATCAGCCCCTGCGTCGCGGCCCAGGGGGAGATGTGGATCATGTTGATGCTGACGACGGCGTCGGCGCGCTCGACCGGCCAGCTTTCCGGGGCGGAGGCGTCGAGCCGCAGCGGCGCCAGCAGGTTCGGCGTTCCGGCATGGTCGCGCCAGGCGGCGATGCTGGCCAGCGCCTGCGGATCGGCGTCGGTCGGCCGCCACTGCAGCTGCGGGAAGGCCGCGGCGAAATAGACCGCGTGCTCGCCGGCGCCAGCGGCGATCTCCAGCACCAGGCCCGAGGCCGGCAGGCGCGGCTGCAGGACCCGCAGGATCGGCTCGTGGTTGCGCGCCGTGGACGGCGAGGTGAGGGCTTCGGGCGGCAGGTCGCTCATCGCTGACATTTGGGCCATCCCGGCGCCGGGCGCCAGAAGCCGCGGTCGGGTCGCGCGGGTTCACGCGCGCCTCGACATCACGCGTCCAGCTGACATTCTGGCCTGGTGAGCAAACTCATGCGGTTCCCGAGCGCCGTTCGCAGAGACCCCAGCGTCGAGGCCTGGTTCGCCGCGCCTGACGACGAGCTGCGACGGATGGCCCAGTCCTGGTTTGAACAGATGCGCGGCTGCGGCGCGGACGTTCGCGAGCTGTTGCACGATGGGGCGCCGACGGCGTGCCTGGGCGACGCTGCGTTCGGCTACGTCAATGCGTTCAGCGCCCATGTGAACGTCGGCTTCTTTCACGGGGCGATGCTCGACGACCCGGCGGGGCTTCTGGTGGGGACCGGCAAGCGCATGCGGCACGTGAAGCTGCGGCCGGAGCAGCCGGCGGACGCCGCGGCCCTGAGCGCCCTCATAGCGGCGGCGTATCGGGATATCCGGCAGCGCGTCCGATTTGGCGAATGAAGCCTACATCCCGAAAACCTTCATCCCGGCGTCGATCATCCCCTCGATCCCCTGGCGGACCTCGCCCGGGCGCCGGCTCGCCAGCGGCGCTTCCTCGACGATCAGCACGCCGTCGCCCGCTGCGACGCGATCCTTGAGCAGCGGCTCGCGGCCGAGGAAGTAGGGCCAGAAGGTCTCGGTGCGCGTCACCGAATAGGCCAGGTCGGTCGAGAAGCCGACGACCTGGGCCTGCCCCAGGATGCGCCCCCGCTCGGCGCGCTCCACCCGCACCCCGCGCCCGCCTTGCAGCACCAGGCGCGCCGGTCCGTGGAAGACGAGATAGCGCAGCTGCATCGTCAGCCAGGCGTTGAGCGACACCAGCCGCCAGTGGGCGGTGACGCGCAGCCGGCGGTCGATCGGCTGCACGACCGCCGCCAGGGCGCGCGGCTGCAGCACGCAGGCCGCCCCGTCCGGCAGCGTCATCACCGTCACCTCGGCGAACGGATCGCGGACCGCGGAGACCGTCGTCACCTCGCCCTCGCCGCGGATGCGGCTGAGGAAGGTCAGGCCGGTCGCCATGCTGGTGATCGGGTGGCGCCAGTCGAGCAACCATTGCGTGCCCTTCGCCCCGGCCTCGCTGGTGGTCTGCAGATAGCCGTGCCGCACGAGCAGGTCCTCGCCGGCGGCGAGCCTTACGCCGACCGAGGTCGTCGAACGATCGGCCGGCGGGATCACCGCGCCGGGGCCGCCGGGGAGGCGAACCCGGATCGCGGGCCGCCGCATCGCCGCCGGGGCGAGGACGAAGTAGCAGACCAGGCGGATGAGAAACGGCGAGGCGATGATCAGCGCCAGCGCGATGGCGGCCTGCCGGAGCACGGTGGCGAGATGGATCTGCTCCGCCCAAAGCGACAGCTTCGCCCGCCATGATCCTTGCGCCTTGGTGCGCTCTAGGGCGATCTGCCGTTCGAGATCGGTCGTGACCGCCTGCATCCGGGTGTCCGCCCACCCCGCCGCCTGCTGGTAGGCTCGCGCGGCGTCGTCACGCTGCTGGAGGATGACCGCCGTCTCGCGCTGTTTGCGATAAGCCGCCGTCGCCGCGCGGCAGCGGTCGCGGACCGCGGTCTGCAAAGCGCCGTGCCGCTCCTGATCAAAAAGTTGGAGGGTCGCTTTGACCTCCCAGCGGTCCTCGAATTCCGCCAGCTTCTGTGTCGCCGACCGGCACGACGCCATCGCCTTGGAAGCCATGGCCTGCGCCTGGGTCAGTCTCGCAGGGAGGTCGGTCGGCCAGGCTTCCAGCCGGTCGCGCTTCGCCACCCGGTCACGCGCGGCCTTTAGCCCGGCGATCTCGCGATCACGATACTGGATCTCCAGCTCCAGTCGGCCGTCCTCGAGCAGCACATCGGCGTCCGCCCTCGCCAGACTGAGCGCCTTGGCCGGGCCGCTGCGCCGCTGTCCCTCCGCCGCGGCTTTCGCCCGTCCCGCCTCGGCGATCGCGCGATCGAGCTCGCCTACGCTTTTGCGCTGCGCCGCGGCGGCGGCGTCGGACAGGCGCCGTTGGGCTTCATCGCCGGCCGCCTCCAGCCGCTCCTTCGCCGTCTCGAGCCGCGCGGCGCGCTCGAGGTGAAGGCCGGGCTCGTTCCATTCCCGCTTGAGCCATGGCGACACAAACCCGCCCGCCAGGATCGCCAGCACGATCGCCACATAGAGGATCGCCTTGCGTCCCAGCCACCCGAAGATCCGTCTGACGGCTGACATTCGCCTCCCGGCGCAGGTTGCTGATGGGCTAGGGCGAGGTGAGCATAATCACGCAGGCCCCGTCGATCGGATCGTGCGCGGCAGAGCGGGCCTCAGTGCGCCGGCAACGGACGCGCCGCGATCTCCGGCGCGGATTCCCAGCCGCCGCCGAGCGCCTTGAACAGGCTGATCTGCGCCGCGGCGCGGTCGGTCTGGGCCTGGGCCAGCGCGGCGCGCGCGTTCGCCCGGTCGCGCTCGGCGTCGAGCAGTTGCAGGAAGTTGTCGGACCCGGCGCGGAACCGCAGGTCGGACAGCCGCGCGGCCCGTTCGCTCGCCGCGGCGCCGCGGGCCAGGGCGGCTTCCCGTTCGCCGGCGCCCTGCAGCCGGGCGAGCGCCTGCTCGGTCTCCTGCAGCGCGCGCAGCACGGTTCCGTCGAACGCGGCCAGCGAGGCCTGGGCCGCAGCCTCGCTCTCGCGCACCCGGGCGCGCGCCGCGCCGTTGAACGGGATGTTCCAGCTGATCAGCGGCCCCACGGCGTAGGTCAGCGTCTGCTCGCGGCCGAGGTCGCCGATCTTCGGCGCGCCGAATGTGACGGTCCCGGCCAGGGTGATGCTCGGGTAGAGCTGGGCGGTCGCGACGCCGATCCGCGCGACGTCGCCCGCCAGGGTCCGCTCCGCCGCGCGGACGTCGGGCCGGCGCGCCAGCAGGGCCTGGCCGTCGCCGACCGGGATCGGCCGCCGAGCGGCCGGCACCTCCGTGCAGCGCGCGGCGGCGGCGTCGACGGCGGCGGGCGTATCGCCGGTCAGCACGGCCAGCGCATAGAGGGCGGCGCGGCGCTCCGCCTCGAAGGTCGGGACCTGCGCGCGGGTCTGTTCGAACAGCACCTGCGCCTGGGCGACGTCGCGCTCGGTGCCGCGGCCGCCCTGGTAGAGCCGGTTGGTGAGGTCGAAGGTGCTCGCCTGCAGCTCCATCGTCTGCCGTGCGACCGCCGCCTGGGCGGCGAAGGCGCAGGCGTCGACGAAGGCCCGCGCGGTTTCCGCCGCCACCGCGACCCGCGCGGCGTCGACCTCGGCCTGCGCCGCCTGGTAGTCGGCGCGCGCGGCCTGGATCGAGCGGGTGACGCCGCCGAACAGGTCGACTTCGTACGAGGCGTCGAAGCCGACGGCGTAGAAGTCGGTGTCCACCGGCAGCGCGCCCAGATTGCCGACGCTGACCCGCTCGCGGCTGTACTGGGCGCTGGCCTCGCTGGTCGGCAGCCGTCCGGCGCGCACTTCGGAGAGCGCGGCGCGCGCCCGTTGCAGGTTGGCGGCGGCCTGGCGCAGGTCGGTGTTGTGCGCCAGCGCCTTCTCCACCAGCCGGTCGAGGTCCGGATCGTCGAACAGCCGCCACCAGCGCGGCGGCAGCGGCGAGGGCGAGACGCCGGCGACGTCCGCCTCTTTCAGCTTGAGCGCCGCCGCCGGCGGCGCCCCAGGCGCGCGATAGCTCGGGCCGACGGCGCAGCCGGCCGCCAGCGCCGCGCCCAGCAGCAAGGGCCAGAGGCGGGCGCGGCTCATGTCGGTTGCTCGGCCGCAGGCGGCCGCCGACGCCGCCTCAGCCTAGTCGCCGCCCAGTCGCCGAAATTGCGGCTGAGGACGTAGAAGGCTGGGGTGAACAGCAGCCCGAACAGCGTCACGCCGATCATGCCGAAGAAGACGGCGACGCCGAGCGCCTGGCGCATCTCCGAGCCGGGGCCGCCGCCAATCACCAGCGGCAGGGTGCCGAGAATGAAGGCGATCGAGGTCATCAGGATCGGCCGCAGCCGGGTCGCCGCGGCATGCCGGGCGGCCTCGCGCCGCTCCATGCCCCGCTCCTCGTTCTGCTTGGCGAACTCGACGATCAGGATCGCGTTCTTCGCCGCCAGGCCGATCAGCACGACCAGCCCGATCTGGGTCAGGATGTTGTTGTCCAGCCGCATCACGTTGACGCCGAGGATCGCCGCCAACAGGCACATCGGCACGATCAGGATCACCGCCAGCGGCAGGACCAGGCTCTCGTACTGGGCGGCGAGCAGCAGGAAGACGAACGCCACCGCCAGGGCGAAGGCGATCGCGCCGGTCGCGCCGGCCTGGCGTTGCTCGAAGGCGAGTTCGGTCCAGTCGTAGGCGAAGCCCTGGGGCAGGGTCTCCGCCGCCAGCCGCTCCATCGTGTCCAGCGACTGGCCGCTGGAAAAGCCGGGGGCGGTGTCGCCTTGCACCTCGGCGGCCGGATAGAGGTTGTAGCGCACCACCCGGTAGGGGCCGCTGTCGTTGCGCAGGCTCATCACCGAGTCCAGCGGCACCATCGCCCCGCCGTCCGAGCGGGTGCGCAGCCGGCCGACGTCGGCCACGCCGTCGCGGTAGGGGGCGTCGGCCTGGGCGGTGACCCGAAAGGTCCGCCCCAGATAGTTGAAGTCGTTGATGTAGGTGGAGCCGAGATAGGTGCTGAGCGCCGAGAACACGCCTTCGACCGGCACGCCCAGCTGTTCGGCGCGGTCGCGGTCGATGTCGGCGTACAGGCGCGGCGTGTGGGTGTCGAACGGGGTGAAGACGCTGGTCAGGCCGGACGTCTGATTGGCCTTCCCCGCCAGGTTGGTGGCGACGGTCTCCAGCGCCTGCAGGCTCGCGCCGGAGCGCGTCTCGACCATCATCTTGTAGCCGCCGCCGGTGCCGATGCCGCGCACCGGGGGCGGGGCGATCACCAGGATGTTGCCGGCGGTGATCGCCGAAAGCTCTTTCCGCAGCTGGTTGGCGACCACGTCGGCGTGCTCGCGCTCGCCCTTGGGCTTGAGCGCCACGAACATTGCCGCGGCGTTCGGGGCGTTAGTCAGGGTCGCCCCGTCGATACCGCCGAACGCCACCGTCGACTCCGCCGCCGGGTTGCGCAGCGCGATCCGTTGCGCTTCGCCGAGCACTTCGTCGGTGCGCTGCAGCGAGGCGCCGGGCGGCATCTGCACGGCGGTGATCAGATAGCCCTGGTCCTGCGCGGGAATGAACCCTGTCGGCGTCGCGGTGAAGCGCCACCCGGCCAGGGCGATCAGGCAGGCGTAGGCGATGACGACGATGCCCAGCGTCCGCACCGCGCGCGCGGTGTAGGCCCCGTAGCGCTCCGACAGCCGGTCGAAGCCGCGGTTGAACCCGCGCGCGAAGCGGCTCGCAGTCCCGCGCCAGCCCGGCGCCGGCAGGGCGGCGTGCTTCGGCTTCAGCACCAGCGCGGCCAGCGCCGGCGACAGCGTGAGCGAGACGAAGGCGGAGATCGCCGTCGCGCTCATGATCGTCAGCGCGAACTGCTTGTAGAACTGTCCGGAGATCCCGGGGATGAAGCTGGTCGGCAGGAAGACGCCGATCAGCACCAGGGCGATGGCGATCAGCGCGCCGGAGACCTCGTCCATCGTCCGGTGCGCGGCCTCGCGCGGGCTTAAGCCCTCTTCCTCCATCAGCCGTTCGACGTTCTCGACCACGACGATGGCGTCGTCGACGACGATGCCGATCGCCAGCACCAGGCCGAACAGCGACAGGTTGTTGAGGCTGAAGCCGAAGGCGGCGAGGGCGGCGAAGGCGCCGACCAGCGACACCGGGATGGCGATGATCGGGATGATCGCCGCGCGCCAGCTCTGCAGGAACAGCAGCACGACGAAGGCGACGAGCAGCACCGCCTCGAACAGGGTGTGCTGCACCGCCTCGATCGAGGCGGCGATGTATTCGGTCGGGTTGTACGGCACGCGATAGGCGACGCCGGGCGGGAAGCTCTTCGCGGCGTCGTCGAGCTCGGCCAGCACGGCCTGGGCGGTGCTGAGGGCGTTGGAGCCGGGCAGCTGGGTGATCGCCATCGCCACCGTCGGCTTGCCGTCGAGGAAGGCGTCGACGCTGTAGTCCTGCGCGCCGAGCTCGACCCGAGCGACGTCGCGCAGCCGGATCACCCGGCCCTCGGTGAGCCGCTTGATGATGATGCCGCCGAACTCCTCCGGCGTGGTCAGCCGGCCCTTGGCCTGCAGGCTGAGCTGGAACGCCGTGCCGCCGTGGGTGAACGGCGGCTGGCCGACGGCGCCGGCGGCGACCTGGGCGTTCTGCCCGCGCACCGCCGCGATCACCTCCTCGACCGTCATGTTGAGCGTGGTGGCGCGATCCGGGTCGATCCAGATCCGCATGCTGTAGTCGCGGCCGCCGAACAGCCGCGCCCCGCCGACGCCGGGAACCCGGTTCAGCCGGTCGATCAGCTGCAGGGTGGCGTAGTTGGACAGGTACTGCTGCGGCACCGAATTGTCGGGCGAGATCAGGGTGGCGACCATCAGCAGGTCGGGTGAGTTCTTGCGCACGGTGACGCCGACCAGACGCACCTCTTCGGGCAGCCGCGGCTCGGCGGTGGAGACGCGGTTCTGCACCAGCACCTGCGCCTGGTCGACGTCGGTGCCCTGGCGGAAGGTCACGGTGATGTTGGTCGTGCCGTCGCCGGTCGACGAGGACGACATGTAGATCATGTCCTCGACGCCGTTGATCGACTCCTCCAGCGGCGCGGCCACGGTCTGCGCCAGCGTCTCGGCCGAGGCGCCGGGATAGGAGGCGGTGACCACCACGGTCGGCGGCGCGATCTCCGGATACTGGGCGACCGGCAGGGTCGGGTAGGCGATGATCCCGACCAGGGTGATCAGGATCGACAGCACGGCGGCGAAGATCGGCCGGTCGATGAAGAAGTGGGGGAAGCGCACGGCGGCTACCGCGCGGTCGCTTCGAACGACTGCGGAGCGGTGATCGGCGCCGAGGTGGGCGAGTCGTTGGCGGCGCGCGGCTTGATCTGGGTCATCCGCACCTGGACGGTCGCCCCGGGCTGCAGCCGGGCCAGCCCGTCGAGCGCCACGCGATCGCCTGGCGCGAGGCCGTTCTTGATGACCCGCAGGCCCTCGACCAGCGGGCCGGTCTCGACGTTACGGATCGCCACCTTGCCGCCCTGGCCGACGACATAGACGAAGCGGCGAGTCTGGTCGGTGACGATCGCCTCGTCCGGCACCAGCATGGCGCGGTAGGCGCCTGAGCCGAGCAGCCGCGCGCGGCCGAACATGCCGGGCACCAGCAGCCCTTGCGGATTGGCCACCGTGGCGTGCGCGCGGATCGTGCCCGAGGCGGTGTCGATCGCATTGTCGACGAAGGCCATCCGGCCCTGCCAGCGATAGCTGGCCTCGTCCGCCAGCTTGATCTCGACGGGGTTCGGCGCGTAGCGCGACGAAGGTCGCTCGCCGCTCTCCGCCTGGCGGATGTACTTGAGATAGAAGCTCTCGGCGCCGTCGAAGCTGAACCAGATCGGGTCGACCGTCACGACCCGGGTGAGCAGGGTCTGCCCGGCGGTCACATAGTCGCCGATCGACACCCGCTTGTCGGACACGCGGCCGGCGATCGGCGCGCGGACACTGGTGAACTCGAGATCCAGTGCGCTCGCCTGCACCGCCGCGCGGGCGGCTTCGAGGTCGGCCTCGGCGGAGCGCTGCGTCGCCAGTTTCTGCTCATACTCTTCGCGGCTGACGGCGCGGACCTGCAACAGCTCGCTGGCGCGCGTGAGTTCGGTGCGGGCGTTGGCGAGCGTGGCCGCGGCCTTCGCGGCGTTGGCCTGAGCCTGCGCCAGCGCCGCGCGGAACGGCCGGGGATCGATCTCGAACAGGAACTGGCCCTTGGCGACCTCGACCCCTTCGCGGAAGGCGATGCGGGTGATCTGCCCGGAGACGCGGGGCATCACCTGGACGTCCTGGATCGCCTCGAAGCGGCCGACGTAGTCGTCCCAGTCGACGACGTCGCGCTGCAGCGGATGCGCGGCGGCGATCGCCTGCGGGGGCGGCTTCGCAGGCTTGTCCGACCCGCAGCCGCCCACCGAGAGGGCCAGCAGTGTCGCCAGGACCAGCCCAGCTGTTCTCATCCCGTCCACCATCGCTCGAGGGGCCGTCGAGGCGTCCACCATCGGGGCGCAGAGCCAGCGAGACAATATGATCCGATGGTGTGGGGCGTTGCGGGCCTGGCGCAGCCCAGCGATCGGTCACGCCGCCCCAGGAACCCAAGCCTGACGGGGCACGTTTTGGCAGACGAGCCGGGCCTTGCTCGTCACCTGCAGAGGCCCTGCGGTAAAGGGTCGTCGCAACCAAGACGGCTTAGTCACCGCAGAAGCACCTCTGGAGCTCTCTCGCGCAACATACGGCTCACCGCCGCGCGCCCTGTTGCGGCGACGTTCCACCCCTCCCGCATCATCCTCGGTCAGCTCAAGCAGGTCGGCGCCACGTGCGACCCTGCTCAACGGCGCGCGCGTGAGTTCATGATGAATATTCATCCCGCAAGTTAACTATATAGAATTCGCCTGGATGGCGAAAAAGAGAGTTGCCAAAACGTAAATCTTCGCTGCACATTACACGCATCAGGCGAGGGTTTTTTGTGATGTCTCAGATCGAAAAGCACCGATCCGTCGGGGTGGACTCTAACAATCGCTTCCCGGTTCCCACGCACATGCCGTGGTATGTGACCCGGTTGCTGGATCGGCGGGCGTTAAGGCTGAATATTAAGGGCGCGGGCGAGGTCGCGCGTTCGCTCGAGCTGGAGCGCTTTCTGGTGGATCGGGCGGGCGACGCGCGGGACCTGTTCGCGCTGCGCGGCGTGCGGACGCGCCGCAGCACCGTCTTCCAGCTGATGAGCCGCTCGATCTCGGCGGACGCAGCGGCGAACGACAATGGCGCGCCCGCCGGGCGCCCGGTGCGAGCCGATGCGGCGAGCCTGGTGCCCGCCGCGCTTTTGACCGCGCTGCGCTGAGGACAGCAGAGAGCCCCTGGACGCCGTCAGTCCGGGGGCTCAGCCGCTGGTCGGGCGGGCCACGCCCATCGACGCCGCCAGCGAGCTCGGCGACAGCTGCGCCAGTTGCGCCGCGGCCGACGGCAGGGCGAAGGCCCACAGGAAGCTGACCACATAGTCCTGCACCCGGCCGAATTCCGGCCGGGCAAGCACCAGCGCATAGGCGCCGACGACAAAGGTGATCAGCGCGACGAACAGCCAGGTGGCCAGGCTGTAGCTGCTGATCTGAAAGCGGATCCGCTCGGACTTGCGCCGCAGCGGCGGCAGCAGCAGGTCGGCGCTCGGCTGGGAAACCCGGCGTCGGAGCTGGGTCAGGACGCCGGCGATCGCTGCGTCGACCTCGGGGATGACGACGGCGTTCGGCAGGTCGGACCGGGCGTTGGCCGACAACGCGTCGATCTCTGACCAGGCCGCCTCCACCGTCGAGCGCACCAAATGATCGGCGTCGTCCGGCAGCGCCCGCTCGGCGGCCGCCAGCGCCTGGAACCCGCCGAGCAGCCGGTCGAGCGCGCTGGCCGCGGCGGACCCGCGATTGAGCCAGTCCTGATAGGCGGCGGCCTTGTCGATCGTCGCCGCGGCGACCGCGAAGCGCCGCGGCACATAGCCGGCCGCCTCGAGCTGGCGGGTCGAGAGGTTCTCGCGCCAGGCGCGGATGGTGTCGCGGGTCTGCTCGACCCGATCGCTCTGCGAGGGCAGCCGGGCTTCGAGGTCGGCAAAGGCGTCCTCCAGGGTATTGGCCGGCGCCAGCAGCTGGGCCCGTTGCAGGCCGTTGCGCACGCCGACGGTCAGGATCGCCGAGGCCGCCAGCCCGAGCGCCAGGGCGATCAGCCCCCAGAACTTCCAGAGCCCGCTGGTGACGTAGACGGTCACCGTGGCGGGCTCGCTGCGCCCTTCGGCGGCGAACAGCTGGACGGTGCCGGTGTATTTGCCCGGCGCGGGCGGATACTTCGGGTGCAGGTAGAGCTGCACCGGCTGGCCGGCGGCGACCTCGGCGACCGGGCCGCAATCGGTCAGGAACGGCTTCGAGCAGACCGTCAGCACGCCGCCGCCGAACAGCTGGTTGGTCTGTTCCTCCATCAGGGTCGAGCGCGCCAGCAGGTGTGTCGCCGGGGCCGCGCCCATCGACACGGTCATCACCAGCGGCGCGCGCGCCGACCAGGCCTGGACCCCGCCCGGGGCGAACACCACCCAGTCGAGGTAGGCGGCCGGTGCGGCCTTCGCCGGCTGCCCAAATGCCGCCACAATAACCGCGAGCGCGGCGGCGATCAGGGTCAGGTTTGGCCGCCGGTGGGGGCGACTGCTCAGTCGAAAGGTGGGGCGGGCGCGCGTGGTTTCGAGCAATCCGAAGAAGACGTTATTGCGCATCGCCTGGCCTTTGCGGCTGTCCCACACGCTAACACTGGATACGTGCGAGATCACCCACCATGCCCGACGGTCGGGTCGCAGCCTTAACTTGCGGGCGCCGGTTGGAAAGATGAGAACCGAGCGCGGGCGGCCGTCAGCTCCGCCGGAGCCAGCGCCAGGCGGTCACCGCCAGCGGAGCCGTGAGCAGCGCCGCGCCGAGGATGTCCCAGACGCCGTCGCCGAGCAGGGCGGCGCCCAGGCCGACGGCGCTGGACAGCGCGATCAGGGCGGGAAGACCGAAGGTGCGCCGCATCTCAGGCGGCGACCGGGGCCGCGCGCCGGGCGCGGACCTTACGGCGCGCGATCCAGAGGTAGAGGCCGCTGCCGGTGACGATGATGGTCACGACGTCGAGCCCGGCCCAGACCAGCTTCAGCGGCAGTCCGCCGTAGTCGCCGAAGTGCAGCGGCTGGGAGATCGACAGCGCGTTGGCGTACCAGGGCATCGGCCGCACCGCGGTCAGCGCCCCGGTCTCGGCGTCGATCAGCGCCGGGGTGATCAGGTGCTTGGTGAGCGGCCGGTCGCCGTGGAAGAAGACCGCGTAGTGGTGGGCGGTGGAGTAGGAACCGCCGGGGAAGGCCACGAACTGCAGCTGCATGCCGGGCAGCGCCTTGCGCGCGGTCGTCACCGCGGCGTCGAGCGAGGCGCTCGGCGCCACCGGCCGCTGGCCGGCGTAGGCGGCGGTCAGGGCGGCGAGCTCGGTGTTCTTCCAGTGGTCGACGATCGGCGTGGCCAACGTGTTGACGACGCCGGTCAGCCCGACCGTCAGCGCCCAGGCCACCGTGACCACGCCCATCAGGTTGTGCAGGTCGAGCCATTTGGCGCGCGGCGAGCGCGAGGCGCGGACCGCGCCGAACGGCAGCTTCTGCATGAAGGGGGCGTAGAGCACCACGCCGGAGACGATCGCCCCGGCGAAGGCCAGGCCCATCGCGCCGAGGAACAGCATGCCGGGCAGGCCGAGGAACAGGTCGGTGTGCAGCTGCAGGATGAAGTCCATCACCCCGCCGCCCGGGATCGGGGGCGCCTCCTGGCCGCTGGTCAGGTCGAAGGAGGCGAAGTGCATCTCCGAGCCGGCCGCGTCGGGCCGCGGTCCGGTGGTGACGTTCACGACCGGCCGGTCGTCGTCGAAGCTCATGAAGATCGGCGCCTCGCCCGGCCGGGCTTTCAGCGCTGTCGCCAGCACCTGGTCGTACGTCATCAGCGGCCCCCCGGGGTTGGCGGGGCGCCAGCGGTCGTGGCCCAGCGCGTCGTCGATCTCGTGGTGGAAGATCAGCGGCAGGCCGGTCAGGCACAGCATCAGCAGGAAGACCGTGCACACCAGGCTGGTCCAGGTGTGGACCGCCTGCCAGGCGCGCACGGTCTCCTGCCGCAGCATCAGAAGTCGACCGAGGCGGAGACGATGAAGGTGCGCGGCGTGCCGAGCACCAGATAGTTCGCTCCCGGGTAGCCGCCGGCCGAGGCCCAGTAGTCCTTGTCGGCGACGTTCTCGACGCGGGCTCGCAGGGTCAGCGCCTGGTCCGCCGCTTCGAAGGCGTAGCGGACGCCGAGGTCGAAGCGGGTCCAGGACTTCAGCTCGACGGTGTTGGTGGCGTTGGCCCATTGCTCGCCGGTGTAGATCGCCCGGCCTTCCAGCGTCAGGCCGGCGACGGCGGGCACGTCCCACTCGAGGTCGAGGTTGGCGGTGAACTCCGGCACGCCGATCGGCGCATTGCCGTCCAGGGCGCCGTCCGCGGTGCGGGTCATTTTCGGGTCGATGTAGGTGGCGCCACCGAGCAGCCGGACGTTCTCGACGGGCTGGCCGTAGGCGCTGAGCTCCAGGCCGCGGTGGCGCTGCTTGCCGTTGCTCTGGAACAGGTTGTCCTGGACGAAGGCGCTGGGCAGAGAGACCTGGAAGGCCGACAGCGAGCCGCCGAAGGTCCCGTAGTCGACCTTCATCCCGAGCTCGTACTGCTTGCCGCGGAACGGCGCGAGCACCGTGCCGGCGTTCAGCACCGGCACGCCGCCGACCGTGTCCGGCGCGGTCTGGCCGGGGATCAGCGCCTGGGAGTAGTTGCCGAACACCGAGATCCGCTCGTTCGGCTTCACTACCAGGGCGAAGGCCGGGGTCCAGGCGTCGGACTTGTAGCGGCTGTTTTCGGAGCCGTCGTTGTAGTCGAAGGTGCGGGTGTAGATCTCCTGCCAGCGCACGCCGGCGGTGAACAGCACCCGGTCGTCGAGGAACGACATCATGTCGGCCAGGGCGAAGCTGGTGTTGCGGGTGCGCTCGGTCACCAGCGGATCGTTCAGCACGCCGCCGATGAAGAAGTCGGTCGCCGGCCGCGCCACCACGGTCGGCGTATAGAGGCTGCCCGGGAAGCCGGCGAAGCTCGAGAAGGCGTAGGCGTTCTTCGATTTCAGCTTCACCGCCTGGCCGGCGCCGACCAGCCGGTGGTCGACCGGGCCGGTGGTCAGGTTGAACCGGACCCCGGCGTCGGCGGAGATCACCGTGTCCTCGCGGCGGTTGTCGAAGCGGTAGGCGGTGGTGGTCCCGTCGGCGAAGGCCGAGGGGTTGGAAAGCACGTTCTTCTCGCGCCCGTCGCGGCCGCCGACCGCCGCCCAGACGCTGAGGTCGTCGGTGATGTCGGCCTCGCCGCGGGCCACGCCGAACAGCTGGCGCTCGTCGGTGAAGGTCCAGGGCTGGGCGAAGTTCGACGAGGCCTCCGGCGGGGCCGGGATCTCGCCGAGCGGGGTGACGCTCGGGCGCGGCGCCTTGATGTGGTGGTCCTGGTAGCCGACGTCGGCGGAGAAGCGCGCCCGGTCGCCGCGATAGTCGAGGCCCAGTGCGGCGACGGTCAGCTCGCGGCCCTGGTCCTTGACCGAGGTCTCGCCGCTGCGGCGCACGAGGTTGCCGCGGACGCCGAAGTCGCCGTCCGGCCCGAACCGGCGCGCCACGTCGGCCGCGGTGAGGAGGCTGCCGCCGGTCTCCCAGCCGGCGGTGAAGCGGGTGAGCGGCGCGTCCGGCGCGCGCTTCGGCACCAGGTTGAAGGCGCCGCCGACCGCCGAGCCGCCCGGCGCGGCGCCGTTCAGGAAGGCGTTGGCGCCGTGGAAGACCTCGACCCGCTCGAGGAACTCGGCCGCCACATACTGGCGCGGCAGGATCCCGTAGACCCCGTTGTAGGTCATGTCGTCCGAATAGACCGGGAAGCCGCGGATGACGTAGAGCTCCTGGAAGTTGCCGAAGCCCTTGGCGACCCGCACCGACGGGTCGTTCTGCAGCACGTCGGCGACGCTGCGCGCCTGCTGGTTCAGCATCAGCTCCGAGGTGTAGCTGGTGATGACGAACGGCGTGTCCATCAGGTCCATCGCGCCGAACATGCCGACCCGGCCGCCGCGCGCCACCTGGCCGCCGGCGTAGTCGCCGGTCAGCTCGACCTGCGAGCCGGCGGTCACCACCACTTCGCTGACCGACGTCGGCGCCGGATTGGCCGCCTGGGCCCAGGCAGGAGACGCCCCGAGGAGCGCTGCGGCCGCCGCCGAAGCCAGTGCGAAATTCCGATAGCCCATGAACCGTCAGCCCCAAGAGAATGCGAGTAACTCGCACTAGCGATTGAGGCGGCGGCTGACAATCAGAGGCCACGCCACACCCCGCTGTTTTTGTTGCAATTCAGCGCAGCTCGGCGCCGCGGCCACACCCGGTCCGAGGCGAAGCGCCCCGATCCGCAAGCGGCGCCTTGTTCGCGGTGGCGCTCAGCCACTAGGCTCCCTGCCAGGCAGTCGCCGCTGCGGGGGAAAGCACCATGGATCGCCGCCTGTTTCTGCAAGGCACAACAGCGCTGGCCCTGGCGGGCGTCTGGACGGGCGGGGCGCAGGCTGCGACGCCCGAAGACGCCCGGCTGCGGGCGCTGCTGGACGCCTTCTGGGAGGAGGACCTCGACGCCTGGCCGCAGACCGCGACGACGTTCGGGGTCGACGTCGGCAAGCGCGCCGCCCAGCGCAGCCGGCTGGACGACCTGTCCTCCGCCGGCCGGGCGCGCTGGATCGCCGCCTACAAGACGCGGCTCGCGCGGCTGGCGACGATCGACCCGGCGAAGCTGTCGCCGATGGGGCGGACGGACCTGGAGGTGGCCGACTACGCCTATCGCCAGGGCGTCGACGGCGGGGAGCGTTTCCCGTTCGGCGAGACCGCCGGCTATGCGCCGTACTCGCCCTATGTGCTGAGCCAGCTGGCGGGCGCCTATCAGGGCGTGCCGGACTTCCTGGATTCGGTGCATCCGGTGAAGACCGCCAGCGACGCCGAGGCCTATCTGGCCCGGCTCGCGGCCTTCGCCGGCGCGCTCGACGCCAACACCGCGGACTTCCGCAAGGACGCCGCGCGCGGCGTGCTCGCGCCCGACTTCGTGCTCGACGCGACCCTGGCGCAGTTGCGGCAGCTGCGCGCCCCGGCGCCGGAGGCGAGCGGCCTGACCACCTCGCTGACCCGGCGGGCGGCGGAGGCGAAGATCGCCGGCGACTGGGGCCGCCGGGCTGCGGCGATCGTCGGCGGCGAGGTTTATCCGGCGCTCGACCGGCAGATCGCCGCGGTCGAGGCGCTGCGCCCGCAGGCCCGGCCGGAGCCGGGGATCTGGAAGATCCCCGACGGCGAGGCCTTCTACGCCGGCGCGCTGGCCTTCCAGACCACCACCCGGCTGACGCCGGAACAGGCGCACGACCTCGGGCTCAGGCAGGTTGCCGAGCTCGAGGCGCAGATGGACCTGCTGCTGAAAGCCGAGGGCCTGACCCAAGGAGCGGTCGGCGCGCGGATGGCCGAGCTCGCCAAGCGTCCGGATCAGCTCTACCCGAACACCGACGCCGGCCGCGCCGAACTGCTGAAGGCGCTGAACGTCCAGACCGACGCGATGCGCGGGAAGATGCCGCGCGCCTTCCGCACCCTGCCGAAGACGCCGGTGGAGATCGTCCGCGTGCCGCCGGAGATCGAGGCCGGCGCGCCGAACGGCTACGCCACGCCGCCGTCGCTGGACGGCGCGCGGCCGGGCCGGTTCTACATCAACCTCAAGGACACGGCCGAGTGGCCGAAGTTCAGCCTGCCGACCTTGACCTACCATGAGGCGATCCCGGGCCACCAATGGGAGGGGGCGATCTCGCGGGCCTCGACCGAGATCCCGCTGCTGCGCCAGGTGGCGCTGAATTTCTCCGCCTACGCCGAGGGCTGGGCGCTCTACGCCGAGCAACTGGCCGACGAGCTCGGCGCCTACGACGGCGATCCGGTCGGCCGCCTGGGCTATCTGCAGTCGCTGCAGTTCCGGGCGGTGCGGGTGGTGGTCGACACCGGCATGCACGCCAAGCGCTGGAGCCGCGCGCAGGCCACCGACTACATGGTCGAGAAGACCGGCTACGCGCGCAGCCGGGTGCAGCGCGAGATCGACCGCTACGCCGTCTGGCCGGGCCAGGCGTGCGCCTACAAGATCGGCCACACCGAATGGGTGCGGCTGCGCGAGGAGGCCAAGGCCCGGGCCGGCGCGAAGTTCGACCTCAAGACCTTCCACGACGTGCTGCTTCGCGGGGCCTCGCCGCTGGTGGTGCTGGAGCGCACCGTGCAGGAGACGATCCCGGGCTAGCGGCCGGAGGTCCTCCACCTGAGGGCGGCTGCGGGCCGCCGGCGTGGCCGGAGGCCCGCGGTCCAAGCTACATGCGGCCGATTTCGACGCGACGGGCGTCGGCGTCCATCGTGTTGGCGGCGCCGATCTCGACCGTGGCCGGCGGGCGCATCTCGATGCTGGCCAGCGGCACCCCGGCGTTGACCAGGGCGTCGCGCACGGCGACGGCGCGGTTCCTCGCCAGCTCCTGATTGTGCGCGAGGTCGCCGGTGCGGTCGGTGTAGGCGGTGACCGCGATCCTGCCGCCGTCGGCCTTGAAGGCGGCGGCGGCCTTCTCGATCACCGGGCCGCTGTCGGCCGGGATGACCGCCGAGTCGTTGGCGAAGAAGACCTTGGCCGGGAAGCCGGCGACGACCGGCGCGGTGGTGGTCGCGCCGGGCGCGGCGGCCGGCGCAGCGACGGTCGCGGCGGGCGCCGGTGCGGTCGCGACTGCTGGGGCGGGCGGCGCGGTCTCGGCGACGGGCCTGGCGGCTTGCCGACCGGCGACCAGCCACCACAGCAGGGCCAGCAGGGCGATCCCGAGGATGAGCCATGGCAGCCAACGCGGCATGCCGCCGGCGGCGGGCGTGGCGGCGGCCGCGGCGGGTCGGGCGCTGAAGGCCTGCGCCGCCGGCTGGGCGGGCGGGACCGCCGCGGCGGCGGGCCGTTCGGGACGGCGGTCGGGCATGCTGGCGACCGCCGAGGCGGCCACGCCCATCGCTGCGGCCGAGGCGGCGGCCGGCGCTGCGGCGATCCCGTCACGCCCGCCGAACACCGACAGCTTCCTGAAGCGCTCGGCCAGCAGGTAGTAGACCGTGACGCGGTTCTTGGTGTGGTCGGCCTTCATGCGCTCGCCCACCGCAGCGATGCCGGCGTCGAGCTCGGAATCCGGGGCGGTGAGGCCCAGCTTCTTCTTGAGGTAGTTCTCGCGGACCCGGTCGACTTCGACCTTCTCGGTGAACGAAACGAGCGACGAATCCCGCTTCTGCAGGGCTATGCCGCAGTAGCGCACGATCGCGTCGATGACGCCCTGGTCGGCGTCGGGGACGTACTTCCGCACGTCGAGGGACCAGTCTTCGGCCATGAGGAGCCTCCTCGGCTAAGGCCGCGGCGACCGGGGCGGTCAGCGCGACGCCGACCCGCTATAGACCCGGGCAAGCGATGGCTCGCTCGGGCGCTATGCTGGGGTGGCCGTGGGAAACGCCCTAGAGAGCCGGCCGCGCCGGGGCCGTGGCGGCTCAGCCCCGGGTCATCGCGGTCCGGCGATGACCCGGGTTCAGTCCGGGGGGCTGCCGGCGCGTCAGCGCCGGACGAGGCCGTGCGGCTGGACCACGCCGAGGTCGATGTGGGTGACCACGCCCGGCTTGGCGTCGCAGATCGCCGCCATCGCCGTCGCGCCGACCAGTCCGGTCCACGGCAGACCCAGGAACGGGCGCACGCCATTGGCGTCCGGGCGCGCCATCAGCCTCACTTCGAGCGCCGGATCGCCGTCGATCACCACCTGATAGCGGCTGTCGAGATCCCACTTCGGTTCGACGTGTTCGCCCATGGTCCAGTAGAAATGGTAGGTGATCAGCGGCGCCCCGTCCGCCCAGGCAGTCCATTCGTAGTGCTGGCCGGCCACCGTGCCTTCGCGGACGACGCCGGTGTCGGGCAGGCCCACGCCGAGGCTGTAGGGGATGTCCTGGGTCGCCTTGGCGACTTCCAGCTTGGTGGTGACTTTCTCGATCGTCTTGCCCAGGCCTTCGGCGACCATCGCCATGGATTCCGCGAAGGCGAAGGGCGCTTCCGGCGAGCGGCTCGGCTTCGCCAGGAGCTCGTCCGGGTCGCGCCCGAAGCCCATCATCTCGGTGTAGACCATCGGGTTGCGGATCTTGTCGATGAACTCGGTGACCTGGATGTGGTCGACGCGGTTCATCAGCCGGGTGAGCGTCAGCGGCAGGATGTCGCCCGAGAAGCCCGGGTGAATGCCGCAGGCGTGGTAGGAGGTCTGCCCCTCCTGACAGGCTGCGTCGATCTTCGCGAACTGCTCCGGGTAATGCTGCCGCGAGAACGGACCGGCGACCGAGGCGACGTTCTTACCGGACCGCAGCAGGCGGCAGATCAGGTCGACGTCGGTGACGATCGGCGCGAAGTGCACGCAGTCGGCCTCAAGGGCGATGATCTTCTCGACATCGTTCGTCGCCAGCACGCCGGTCGTCGGCGGCAGGCCGACGATCTCGCCGGCGTCCTTGCCGACTTTTTCCGGATTGGTGACCAGGACGCCGACCAGGTCGTAGATCGGGTTCTCGATGAAGTGCTGCAGCGCCGCCTTGCCGACGACGCCGGTGCACCATTGGATCACGCGATAGGTCTTCTGAGCCATTACGAGCGCTTCCTGTTGTTCGGCGGGCCGAGGTGGCTTGTCGGCCCGGCCATTTTCATCAGACGACCGAGCGGACCTGTCCGCCGTCGACGCGATAGTTCGACCCGGTCACGTAGCCCAGGGCCGGGCTCGCCAGCATGCAGGCCACCATCGCGACCTCATTGGGCAGCCCGAGCCGGCCGACCGGCGGCAGATCGAACACCTTCGCGTCCGCCAGCCGCTGGGCGATCTCCTCGAACGACATCTCGGGGTCGCCGAACTTGGCGCGTCCGAACCGCACCAGGCCGTCCACCATGATCACCCCGGGCGTGACGGTGTTCACCGTGACGCCGACGCCCTTCAGCGATCCGGCCAGGCTGACGGTGAAATTGTTCAGCGCCGACTTCGCCGCGGAATAGTCGACGCCGACATTGTTCGGCTGAATCGCCACGGCGCTGGAGACGTTGACCACACGGCCGAACTTGGCCGTGACCATGTCCGGCACGGCGAGCAGCGCCAGCCGCACCGCGCCGAGCATGTTGGCGTGATAATTCGACAGAAAGTCCTCGACCTTGATGTCCAGCGGCGGCTTCGAGGTGTTGCCGGTGGAGCTGCCGCCGGCGTTGTTGATCAGGATTTCGATGGATCCGCCGAGCGCGGCGCGGGCTTCTTCGTGCACCGCCGCGGCGCCCTCGTCGGTGCCGAGATCGCCAATCGCGACGCCGGCCGCCTGGATCTCCGCGGCGACCTTTTCAGCCCGCTCGCGGTTCCGGCCGTGAACGATGACCGCGGCGCCTTCCTGCGCAAGCATTCGCGCAACGGCTTCGCCGATCCCGCTGCTGCTGCCCGTCACCAGCGCGCGCCGTCCCGCAAGCTGCAGATCCACTCGGTTTCCTCCGCCAATCTCCGCCGCGCTGAAGCGCCGGCGCATCCCTCTGTCGTTGCCCAGGTGATGGCACGTGGAGGGGTGGCGGGAACCTCCCATTTGGGAGGTTGAAGCAAAGGCGGTCAGCCTCGCAGGAACAGTTCCGCCGTCGCGTCAATGATCGCTTCGGCGTCCAGCCGATAGGTGCGGTGGAGATCCGGCAGGTCGCCGCACTGGCCGAAGCGGTCGACGCCGAGCGGGCTGACGCGCAGGCCGGTGACGCCGCCCAGCCAGGAGAGCGCGCCCGGCGAGCCGTCGAGCACGGTGACCAGGCCGGCGCCCGGCGGCAGCGCCGACAGCAGGGTCTCGGCGTGGCTGAGCTCGGGCTTCTTGCCGGTCCAGCGGGCGGCGCGGCGGGCCGACCAGCCGCGGTGCAGCAGGTCCGGCGAGGTGACGTTGAGCAGGCCCAGGCCGGGCAGGTCGTCGGCCAGCTGCTCCCAGGCGGTCAGCGCCTCGGGCGCGACCGCGCCGGTGAAGGCGATGGCGGCCTTGGCGTCCTGGCCCGGCTTGCGCAGCCAGTACCCGCCCTTCAGTGCGTCGGCCTCCCAGCCGTCGTCCGGGCGTTCGATCTGCGGGATCTGCCTTGTGCTGAGCCGCAGGTAGACCGAGCCGCCGTCGGCCGGCCGCTGCATATGGTCGAAGGCCCAGCGCATGATCAGCGCCAGCTCGTCGGCGAAGGCCGGCTCGAAATAGGTCAAGCCCGGCTGGCCCATGCCGATCAGCGGAGTGTTGATCGACTGGTGCGCGCCGCCCTCGGCGGCCAAGGTCAGGCCCGACGGGGTGCCGACCAGCAGGAAGCGGGCGTCCTGGTAGCAGCCGTAGTTCAGCGCATCGAGCCCGCGCGAGATGAACGGGTCGTAGACCGTGCCGACCGGCAGCAGCCTCTGGCCGAACAGCGGCGCCGACAGTCCCAGCGCCGCCATCAGCAGGAAGAAGTTGTTCTCGGCGATGCCGAGCTCGATGTGCTGGCCGGCCTCGTGCTGCGCCCACTTCTGGGCCGAGGGGATCTTGGCCTTCTGGAAGACGTCGGCCAGCTCCTGGCGGCGGAACAGCCCGCGCTGGTTGACGAAGGCCCCGAGGTTGGTGGTCTGGGTGACGTCCGGGGCGGTGGTGACGATGCGGTCGCCGAGCGGCTCGCCGGACTTGGCGAGGTCCAGCAGGATGCGGCCGAATGCGGCCTGGGTGGACTGCTGGGCGCCGGGCGGGACCGGCAGCCGCGCGGGCACCGGCACCGGCTCGGCGGCCGGCTGGGCGCGGGTCCGCGCCAAGGGGCTGTCGCCGACGAAGGCCTTCAGCCGCGCCGCGGCGTTGGCCCCCAGGCCGCCCCACGGCTCCCACTCCTCGCCCTCGGCGATGCTCAGGGACGCGCGCAGCTGGGCGATCTGGTCCGGCGTCATCATGCCGGAGTGGTTGTCCTTGTGGCCAGCCAGCGGCAGGCCGTAGCCCTTGACGGTGTAGGCGATGAACAGCGTCGGGATGTCGTCGGCCGCCTGATCGAAGGCGTCGATCAGCGTCTCGACGCAGTGACCGCCGAGATTGGTCATCAGCGTCGCCAGCGCGTCGTCGTCGAAGCTGTCGAGCAGCGCCGCCACGTTGGGCCGGTCGCCGATGTCGGCCATCAGCCGCGCGCGCCAGGCCGCGCCGCCCTGATAGGTGAGGGCGGCGAACTCGGCGTTCGGACAGTTGTCGATCCACTCCTCGAGCGTGCGCCCGCCCGGCCGCTGGAACGCCGCGCGCTGCAGCTTGCCGTACTTCAGGGTCAGCACCCGCCAGCCGCAGGTCTGGAAGATGTCGTCGAACCGCCGGAACATCCGGTCGGCGGTGGTGCTGTCGAGCGACTGGCGATTGTAGTCGACCACCCACCAGCAGTTCCGCAGGTCGTGCTTGTAGCCCTCGATCAGGCACTCGTAGATGTTGCCTTCGTCGAGCTCGGCGTCGCCCATCAGCGCGATCATCCGCCCGGCGTCGGCCGCGGGCATCTGGCCGTGCGCGATCAGGTAATCCTGCACCAGGCTGGCGAAGGCGGTGATCGCGACGCCCAGCCCCACCGAGCCGGTCGAGAAGTCGACCGGGATCTGGTCCTTGGTCCGCGACGGATAGCTCTGCGCGCCGCCGAGCCCGCGGAAGCGCTGCAGCTGGTCCAGCGACTGGTCGCCGAGCAGGTAGTGGATGGCGTGCAGCACCGGGCCGGCGTGCGGCTTGACCGCCACCCGGTCCTGCGGCCGCAGCGCATGGAAGTAGAGCGCCGACATGATCGCGGTCATCGAGGCGCAGCTCGCCTGGTGGCCGCCGACCTTCAGCCCGTCGCGCTTGGCCCGCAGGTGGTTGGCGTTGTGCACGGTCCACGACGACAGCCAGCGCAGCCGGGTCTCGAGCATGTCGAGGGCTTTGACGGTGTCCTGGCGGTCGGGCGCGATGGTGTCGGTCATGGGGCGAACTTAGCGCCGCGGCTCGCCACAGGTCCTTGCAAATTCAGCTACAATATGGCCCATATTTGGCAGAATCTGCCAACTCGATCTGAGGTCCAGTTCACTCATGCCAACCGCGCGCCTCGACGAGCTGGACCGCAAGATCCTCGAGCAGCTGCAGGCCGACGGCCGGATGTCCAACCAGGAGCTGTCCGAGCAGATCGGCTTGTCGCCCAGCCCGTGCCTGCGCCGGCTGCGCCATCTGGAGAGCGAGGGGGTGATCCGCAGCTATGTCGCCCTGGTCGATCCGGAGGCGGTGGGCCTCGGCGTCACCGCCTTCGTGCGCATCCGCCTCGACCAGCAGGACGACCGGCACCTGGCGCTGTTCGAGGCGGCCGTCGCCGAGTTTCCCGAGGTCATGGAGTGCTACCTGATGACCGGCGAGGCGGACTATCAGCTGCGCGTCCTAGTCGGCTCGCTCGGCGAGTTCGAGGATTTCCTGCGCCGCAAGCTGACCCGCATCCCCGGCGTCGGCCAGGTGACCTCGAGCTTCGCCCTGCGCCCGGTGGTCTACAAGACGGCGCTGCCGGTGCGGGCGGTCTGAGGCGGTGAGCACCGCCGCATGACCGGAAGCGGAGGTCAGGTCCCAGCCGGGCAGTGGAACCTCGCTAGGTTCCGCATCCGGGTCCCGCGCGAACTGGCCCTAACGACCCTTAGCGGAACGTCAATCGGCGACGCGGCAAGCTCGAAGGATGTTAGATCCATTGCGCGACCTCACCGACGGTCGTCCGCGGCCCTTTGCTGTCGATCGGCGGGCGAAGAAGGAGGACTTTTTGATCGCGCTCGCGATCGGCGCTGCCTTCTACGTTGGATATCCGATCTGGCATGAAGTGACACAGGGGCACGCCACGAGCGGAACGCTATGGCGGCATTGCGTCGGGCAGGCTTCGGAGATGCGAAGCTTACGCGCGAGTGGTTCAAACCGTGCCCGGGCAGGGGAAACAAGCGGTACTCTTGGCAAACGCCTCATGCGAAAGGGTTATGCGTGCTCCTATGAGCGCGGGTCGCCGTACGCAGGGGTGCATGTCGCGGAGACGCGATAACGAGGCACCACGGAGTTCCGGATTTCGGAGCCAGCCCTCTTGGCGCTCGCGACCGTCTCGGTCATTCGCGAGGTCCGCTCTCAGGTGGGCCACCGTCCAAGCTCAGGTGTCGGCGCGAGTGACTTTGAAGTCGCCGAGGGGTGTAACCCGGGTAGGGGAACACAACCTCCGAGGAGACCTCCATGCGCGCTCTTCTGCTTGCAATCGCCACCGTCAGCAGCTTGGCCGCTGCAGCGCCAACTCTCGCCCAGACCTTCAGGGTGAACAATAACCTCAGCATCGACGTCACCGGCTTTAGCGGCGATCCGAAGACCCTGCCCGACGCGGTGACCCACATCGAGTCCCTGAACGGCGGACGAGTGGCCGCGATAACCTTTAACAACGTCGCCGGTACTCCGGGCTACGGCGTCATCGTGTTGAAGGGGTCGGACGTCAGGTTTTGGCGGCTCGACACTCCGACCGGCCAAGCTGTTGAGCTTACCGGCGCATCGGTTCCGTCGTGGATGTTGACGTGGCGGAACCAACGGCGCGCGGCCGCCGTGCAGGACGCCAAGATTTCGCTCGCCGACGCGATCCGCACGGCCGAAGCCTCACAGCAGGGCGCACCGGCGGTCGTGGCCGGCATCGCGAGAAACGCCTCCAACCCCGACTCGACCGTTCAGGCCTACATGGTCGGGATCCTGAAAGATGGCCGGCTGACGCGCGTCGCAGTGGACTCGCAATCGGGATCGCGGATCGAGAACCCCGAGGTGCTGGATTGGTGAGACAAAGGGAGTAGGTCGGAAAAGGGGATCCCATCGTCCGCGCAACCCTGGACAGCCGACGGCGACCTCCGGTTCCGGGCAGGACGCCAACGGGGACTTTCCACCCTTTGCGGAAGTTCGGAACTTCCGCTTCCGGGACGCGGCTGACCAGCGCTGGCGACCACCTCGCGCGCTGACCCCATCTAGGCTCGCGCGACAGCCACGGCGGTCATTTCGAGGAGCGCGCCCGGCAGGCCGAGTTGCGCAACGCGGACGCCCGTCACGGCCGGGTAGGGCGCGCCGAGCCGCGCCGCCTGCACCTCGGCGACCTGGGTCAGCTGGCTCTCCAGGTCGCCGGCATGAAAGCAGGTGAGGCTTGCGACATCGTCGAGCGTCGCGAAGATATTCTCCGCCTGGCTGCGAAAGTCGGCAGGAGCCGGCCGTGGGCGTCGACCCCGATGATCCCGGAGATGTGGAGCAGGTCGCTGATCCGCACGGCGGGCGAGAAGCGGTAGGCGTCGGATACCGCCTTCATCGAAGCGGGTACGATGACCTCGAACGGCTTTGACACGGCTCCCTCCGGCACGCCGCCCCGCCCGCTCAGAGCAGCGTCACCGTTCCGGTATCCAGCGCATAGTAGCCCGCGACGATCTTGAGGCTCCCCTTCTTGATCAGCTCCGCGAGCACCGGGGAGGCGGTCCCCAGCAGGTTGGCCTGGATCTTGGCGTTGAGCTTGGCGGTGACCTCGTAGTCGCGCCCCCCCTGCGCGACCGCCTGTTGCAGCGGGGCGTAGAGCGCGCTGATCTGCCCGGGGACGGCCTGGCCGCCGACCGCGGCCTTCACCGCCCCGCAGCCCTGGTGGGCCAGCACCATGATGATGCGGGTCCCGAGGACCGCGGCCCCGTATTCGAGCGAGGCGATGATCTCGGTGGTGGCGACGTTGCCCGCCACGCGGGTGACGAACAGGCGTCCGATGGTCTGGTCGAAGACCGTCTCCACCGGAACCCGGGAGTCGGCGCAGGACAGCACCGCCGCGAACGGCTCCTGCTTTTCCACCGTGTCCGCCTTCTGCATGGCGAGGTCTTCGGCGTACGAGGTCATGTCGTCCGCGACGTAGCGCTTGTTGCCGGCCACCAGCCGCGCGAGCGCCTCGTCCGGACTGATCGTCGTCTGGGCCGCCGACTTGCTCGGGACCAGCCCCGAGGCCCAGGCCAGGCCCGCGCCGGCGCCGACGGCGATGAACCCTCGCCGGGCCAAGGCGAAACATCGCGCGTGACCGCAGGTCGGGGGCGCTGTCGGTGGAACCTGGCGCACGCTCATCGGTCTCGCCCTCGCAACTTGCAGCACCGCTTGGCGGGGTCATCTTGCGGGGACGCCGGCGGCGGACAATCAGGTGTTCGACGGAGCACGCGCGCTGGGATAGCCGTGCTTGTGTCTCTAAGGTCCGGGGGGCGGGCTGCAGAAAATGCATTCAGAACCGGCGCCGCGTCTGCTTCTATGCGGCGCCGCTGTGAGGAGAGGGAAGATGACCGATTTTGTGGCCGCCGAGAGCGGCATTCGCCAGTTGCAGGCCCGCTGCATCGACACCGTCTGGCGCAAGGACGCCAAGGGCTTCGCCGCCTGCTTCGCCGAGGACGGCGAGTGGAAGATCGCCGGCCAGCACGTGCGCGGCCGCGGCGAGATCGAGGCGCTGTTCGCCAAGCTGCTGGGCCTTTGCGACAAGGTGATCACCCAGAACGGCGCGCCGATCCTCACGGTCGGCGACGGCACTGCGTTCGGCCGCACCTATGTGATCGAGGACGCCAAGCTGATGAGCGGCGCGACCGCCCACACCCTCGGCGTCTATTACGAGCGCTTCGTCGAGACGGCGGACGGCTGGAAGTTCGCCTGGCGCCACTGGAGCCTGAAGTACCGCGGGCCGGCCGACATGACCGGCGACTTCTACGACTCTCCGGACTACGGCCCGCACCCGGGCATGCCGGGCGCCGACGAGCCGACGACCACCAAGAAGGCCGGCTCGGTCTGACGACCAGCCCTGCGCGCGACGGGCTTCAGCTCCTGGGGGAGCCGCGGTCCGTCGCCGCCTGCTTCCGTCGCGAGGTCGGCAGGAGGCTCAGCAGCACGGCGCCGGCGGCCACCACGCCGAGGCCGAAGAGCGCGCCGCGGCCCGTATAGGCGACGCTCGAATAGAGCAGGTAGGCGTTGGTCGCGACGAACACCGCGGGCAGCAGGGGGTATAGCGGGACCCTGAATGGCCGCTCCGCCTGCGGTTCGAGCCGGCGTAGCCGGAACAGGGCGAGCCCCACCAGCAGCAGGAAGGCCCAGAACACCGGGGCCGTGTACTCCACCGCCGTCCGGAAGCCGTCGCGGGTAAAGCTGCCCGCCAGCACCAGGGCCAGCGCCGCCAGCCCCTGGACGACGAGCCCGTGGCGGGGCGTCGCCGCGGCGGGATCCCAGCGGCCCAGCCAGGCCAGGGCGGGGTGGTCGCGCCCCCAGGCGAACGCCGAGCGTGCGCCGGTGAAGACTGTCGCATTGACCGAGGTGAGCGCGGCTGTCGCGATGAACAGGCTGATGAGCGCCGCGCCGGCGGGGCCGAAGGCGAGCTGCATCACGTCGGCGGCCACCGCCTCGGACCGCGCCGTCCCCGCAAGGCCGAGCGCGCGCAGATAGGCCGCGTTGGCCGTCACGTAGAGCGCGGTGATGACGAGCAGGCTGTAGATGAGCACCGGCGCCATCCTGCGCCGCGCGCCCTTCAGCTCCGCCGAGAAATAGACGGCTTCGCTCCAGCCGCCGAAGGTCAGCAGGACGAACACCATGACGAGGCCGAACTCGCCCGTCCCCTGCGCCGTCGGCTCAGGCGGCGCGGCCGGCGCGATGATCAGGCCGGCGACGATGACCACGCCCAGGCCGGCGATCTCCAGGCCCGTCAGCCAGTTCTGAACGCGGGTTCCGGCCCGAACGCCGCACCACTGGATGACGGTGATCGCCGCCACGGCGCCCGCCGCATAGACCGAGGCGGACCACGGCCCGAGGTGCACGAGCTGGCTGGCGTAGTCGCCGAAGACGAAGGCGAGCAGCGCGATCGAGCCGGTCTGAATGACCGACAGCCGCGCCCAGCCGTAGAGAAACGCCAGGCGTCGGCCGAACGCGCGCGACAGGAAGTGATAGTCCCCGCCGGCGTGCGGAAAGCTCGCCGCCAGCTCGGCGTAGCAGAGCGCGCCGACGATCGAGATCAGGCCGCCGGCGGCCCACGCCAGCAGCACGCTTCCGGCGTTGTCGGCCGCGCCGGCCACCAGCGACGGCGTCCGGTAGATGCCGGCGCCCACCACGATGCCGATGGTGATGGTCACCGCCTCCAGGAGGCCGATCGAGGGCCGCGGCGATGCGCCTGGCGCGTCGGTCATCGCCCGGGTTCGCGCAACGGCACGAAGGCGACGGCCCCGAGGCGGCGTGTCTGGACCGCGCCGTTCGCGGCCTTGGTCACGATGGTGAGCTGCTGGTGGTCGCCCCCGTCGCCGGCCGGGATCACCATCCGGCCGGTCGGCTTCAACTGCTGCACGAGCGGCTGGGGAATCCGCGTCGCGCCGGCGGTCACCAGGATGGCGTCGAACGGAGCGTGCTCCGGCCAGCCCTTGTAGCCGTCGCCAGCCCGGACCTTCACGGACGTGTAGCCGAGCTCGCGGAGCCGCGCGGCCGCGCTCGTCGCCAGCTGCGGAACGATCTCGACGGTGTACACCTCGGCCCCGAGGGTCGCGAGGATGGCCGCCTGGTAGCCGGAGCCGGCGCCGACCTCGAGCACCCGGTCGCCCGGCTGCACGGCCGCCACATCGGTCATCACCGCGACGATGAACGGCTGCGAGATGGTCGATCCGTGGCCGATCGGCAGGGCGGTGTCGCTGTAGGCCAGCGGTTGCAGCAGCTTCGGGACGAACCGGTGGCGCGGAACTTCGCGCATGGCGGCCAGCACCCGGCCGTCGAGGCGGCGGGATGGGCCGAGCGCGCCCGCCGCCGCCAGCTGCTCGATGTTCGCCACCATCGCGTCCCGGCTGCGCTGGCTGGCGGCGGGTTCGGCCGCGGCCGCCGGCGCGGCGAGGAGTGCAACAGCCGCCACGAGGTTCGCGAGCATGCCGACCTCCAGGCTATTTCCTGTCCGATGATACCACGTCCGCCTGCCGCTGGCGGCATGGCGCGACGGGCATCCCGGGGATCTTCAGCGATCGGGACCGGGCCTTGACTGATCGTTCAGGGCCTTGATCTAGTGCCGCTTTCGGAGCGGGGGCGCGGACACGCCTCCTCGATTGCGGGGGGGGCGATGGACGCTGAACTGATGGCGCGGATTCGCGCCAATCCGAAATATGCGCTGCTGGTGCGCCGCCGCAGCCGGCTGGCCTGGACGCTGACGGCGCTGATGCTGGTCGCCTACTACGGCTATGTCGGGCTGATCGCCTTCGACAAGGCCGTCCTCGCCCAGCCGATCGGTGACGGCGTCATCTCCCTCGGCATCCCGGTCGGCCTCGGCATGATCGTCTTCACCGTCGTGCTGACGGCGATCTACGTCGTCCGGGCGAACGGCGAGTTCGACCGGCTGACCCGCGAGATTGTCGCGGAGGCCGGCGCGTGAGGCGGATCGTCCTTGTACTGACATTGCTGGCTTCGCCGGCGTTCGCCGCGCCGGCCCTGGAGGGGCCGGTGGAGCGGCAGGCCACCAACTGGACGGCGATCGCCATGTTCGCCGCCTTTGTGGCGCTGACCCTGTGGATCACCCGCTGGGCCGCGCGGCGCACCCATACGGTCGCCGACTTCTACTCCGCCGGCGGCCGCATCACCGGCTTCCAGAACGGCCTGGCGATCGCCGGCGACTACATGTCGGCGGCCTCGTTCCTGGGGATCTCCGCGCAGATCTTCAGCGCCGGCTACGACGGGCTGATCTACTCGATCGGCTTCCTGGTCGGCTGGCCGATCATCATGTTCCTGATGGGCGAGAAGCTGCGCAACCTGGGCCGCTTCACATTCGGCGACGTCGCCGCCTTCCGGTTCCGGCAGACGCCTGTGCGGGTGTTCGCGGCGATCAGCACCTTGGTGGTGGTGATCTTCTACCTGATCGCCCAGATGGTCGGGGCTGGCCAGCTGATCCAGCTCTTGTTCGGCCTGCCGTACGGCTACGCCGTGGCGACGGTCGGCGTGCTGATGATGCTCTATGTGCTGTTCGGCGGCATGACCGCGACCACCTGGGTGCAGATCACCAAGGCGGTGCTGCTGCTCGCCGGCGCGAGCTTCATGGCCCTGATGGTGATGGCCAGCGTCGGCTTCTCGCCCGAGGCGCTGTTCCGCCGCGCCGTCGAGGTGAAGACCATCCTGGCGGCGCAGGCCGGCGCCGGGCCGGACGAGGCGGCCGCCAAGGGCCTGTCGATCATGGGGCCGGGCAACTTCCTGAAGGACCCGATCTCGGCGATCTCCTTCGGCATGGCGCTGATGTTCGGCACCGCCGGGCTGCCGCACATCCTGATGCGGTTCTTCACGGTTCCGGACGCGCGCGAGGCGCGCAAGTCGGTGCTCTGGGCGACCACCTGGATCGGCTACTTCTACGTGCTGACCTTCGTCATCGGCTTCGGGGCGATCGTCCTGGTCGCCACCGACCCGGCCTTCCTGACCGCCAGCGGCGGCCTGCTCGGCGGCGGCAACATGGCGGCCATCCACCTGGCGCACGCGGTCGGCGGCGACCTGTTCTTGGGCTTCATTTCCGCAGTGGCGTTCGCGACCATCCTGGCGGTGGTCGCCGGGCTGACACTGTCGGGGGCCTCGGCAGTGTCGCACGAGCTCTACGCCACGGTGTTCCGCCGCGGCCAGGCGGACCAGGCCGGCGAACTGCGGGTGTCGCGGATCACCACCCTGGTGCTCGGCGGACTGGCGGTGCTGCTCGGCATCGTCTTCGAGGACCAGAACGTCGCCTTCATGGTCTCGCTGGCCTTCGCCCTGGCGGCGTCGGGCAATTTCCCGGTGCTGCTCTCAGCCCTGCTGTGGCGCGGCTGCACGACCCGCGGCGCGGTGGTCGGCGGCGGGCTCGGCCTAGTCAGCGCGCTGGTGCTGATGGTGCTCTCGCCGTCGATCTGGGTGGCGGTGCTGGGCCACGAGACGGCGATCTTCCCCTACACCTCGCCGGCGCTGTTCTCGATGACGCTCGCCTTCGCCGGGATCTGGCTGTTCTCGGTCACCGACCGCAGCGCGGCCGGGGCCAAGGACCGCGCCGGCTTCGACGAGCAGGAGGTGCGCTCGGAGACTGGGATTGGCGCGCACGCCGCCGCCAGCCACTGAGGCCGGCGGTCGGGGCGGCTCGCCGCCGCCCCGACGCTGAGCGTTACGCCGCGGAGCTGGGCGGGGCGGACCGGCGCTCGACCTGGTCCACCGCCTCGCGCATCGGCTTCAGCGCGAAGATGTAGAGCAGTGAGGCCAGCGGTGCGCAGATCGCCGCGTTCAGCGCGATCGCCAGGCCGACCTTGCTGTCGTCCTGGAACAGATAGGTGGTGAAGGCGCCGACGACGGTCGGGCCGAGCCCGGTGCCGAGCAGCGAGGTCACGAACAGATAGGCCGCGGAGATCTGGCCGCGGTAGTTGTTCGGCGTCACCAGGGCCAGCGCCGCGGGGCCGACGCCGGCATAGCCGCTCATCAGGTTGGCCAGCAGCAGGAAGACGATGAACAGCTCCAGCCGCGAACTCGTCATCGCCATCACCAGGAACACCGCCTGCGCCAGGCCGGCGGCGATGAAGTAGCGCAGGTGGGCGTCGCGCACGCCGCGGGCGAACAGCCGGTCGGCGACCCACCCGGCCATCAGGCCGCCAGCGACCCCGCCGATCACGCTGATCGGGGCCAGGATGTTGACCACCTGGGTGATCGGGATCTCGAACTTGCGCAGCAGGAAGGTCGGCGACCAGGTCTGGAAGCCGTAGCCGCAGGCGGCCAGCATCGCGGTGCCGAGGAAGTGGCCGGTGTAGAAGCGCCAGTGGGAGCGCATGTAGCGCACGGTGTCGCCGACCGAGGTCGCCGGGCCGGCCAGCCGCTCGCGCCGCGGCGGGTCGGTCATGGTCCAGATCAGCAGCGCGATCACCAGGCCGGGCAGGCCGGCGGTGAGGAACACCGCGCGCCAGGCGTTGATGTGGCCGAGGATCGGGACCTCGATCCCCTCCTTGGGGAAGGCGCTGATCAGGTAGCCGCCGAGCAGCAGCGAGACGCCGACGCCGATGTAGGTCCCGGCGCCGAACACCGACAGCGCCAGCGAGAGCCGCCGCCGCGGGAAGGTGTCGCTGATGATCGAGTAGGCGGCCGGGTTCAGGGCCGCCTCGCCGGCGCCGACGCCGAAGCGCGCCAGCATCAGCTGGAAGAAGTTGCCCGCCAGGCCGCAGGCGGCGGTGGCCAGCGACCAGAAGCTGACGCCCGCGTAGATCACGCTGCGGCGCGAGTAGCGGTCGATGATCCAGCCGAACACCAGGCCGAAGGTGACGTAGAACAGCGAGAAGACCACGCCCTGCAGCAGGCCCATCTGGAAGTCGGTCAGGCCGAGGTCGCGGCGGATGTCCGGCACCAGCAGCGCCATGATCTGGCGGTCGAGCAGCGACAGGCAGCTAAGGACGGTGAGTACGCCGACGGTCCACCAGGCGCGCCGGCGGGACGGATAGCCCGCCTCCGCGTCCGGCGCGGAGACATCGGTCGAGGTCGCGGTTTGGAGAGCCACGGCGAACGTTTCCCAAGTTTCTTGAAATTGGCCCACCCGAGCCTGGGCGCGCCCGCCGCTTCTAAAGGCTTCCCCTCCAGTCAAATGTTAAAAGTTGGTAAGGTTGGCGGCGCAGCCCCAGCTAGCGTGGCGGGAGCGCCGCGCCCTGCGTCCCGGAGCCGCCGCGCGCCTGGTCGCATAGGGCAGGACGAACAGGTACAGGCCGGTGATCAGCAGCGGAATGAGCGGGACCAGCGCCAGGAATCCGATCCAGGCGGCGGGCGCCTGCCGGACCATGGCGACGATGTTGATGATGACTGCGACGGTAAAGATGAGGGACAGCCAGCGGTGGATCTGCCGGACCAACTTGTTGCCGTTCAATGGGACCTCCTTGGAGACGACTTGGGTTTGAACTGAGCGGGCGGAGGTCATTCGGTCCGCGCCAGCACCTGCTCGAGGTTGTCGAAGAACTTCGGCCAGCCCGCCTGGGCGCCGCCAAAGGCCTGCCGTTGATCCGGCCGGAAGCCCTTCTGCTCCATGCGCAGCAGCGTCCCCGTGCTGGTCGGCGTGAGCGTCCAGGTGACGACGCTTTCGAGGCCCAGCGCATCCCAGGTGTAGGACAGCGTCGTGTGCGGCTCGACGGCGAGCACCCGACAGGCGACGGCGCCCCAGTCGTTGCGCAGGCTGAAGCCGTGGTCGACGACCGGCGCGAAGTCGTTCTTCATCAGCCACTCCTCGATCAGGTGCGGCTGGGTGAGCGCGCGCCAGATCTTCTCCGGCGGGAACGGCACGTCCCGTTCGACGACGACGGAGCGCGCTTCGGTCGACGCAGCAGTCATTGATCCATCCTCTTCAGCAGGTCTTCGAGATCGTCGAACCGGCCTTCCCAGAACCCGGCCATCTGGTGCGTCCAGTCGATCAGCGGGGACAGCGCGCCGGGCTGGGCGCTGTAGTGGGTCTGGCGGCCTTGGTGACGGTCGCGCACCAGTCCGGCCTGCCGCAGCACCGCGAGATGCTTGGAGACGGCGGGCTGGGAGACCCCGGCGCGCGCGGTCAGCGCCCCGACCGTCTGCTCTCCGTCGCGGCACAGCCGCTCGAAAATGGCCCGGCGCGTCGGATCGGCCAGCGTCCTGAACAGGGTGTCGTGATCGGTCGGCACGGATCCATAACTCGGTGGCTATTGGTCTGATCCATAACCATTCAGTTATAGATATGGCAAGCCGAAATCGTCGGGGCCGGCGAACGTGAGACGGAGGTCAGCGCGGGCTGCGCAAAGCCGCGGGTTGCGGAGTTGGCGAGGGGAGGGCCAATGTCCGTTGAAGGCTATAGCGCTCGCCCAGGCGGATCAGGCCATCGTGACCAAGCATCGGATCTACACAACCAGCTTCGCGAGCGTTTATCCGCACTACCTGGCCAAGGCGGAGAAGAAGGGTCGCACCAAGGCTGAGGTCGACGAGATCATCCTCTGGCTGACCGGCTTCAGTCAGCAGGAGCTGGACGCGCATTTGGCGGAGAAGTCGGACTTCGAGACCTTCTTCGGCCAGGCGCCCGCGCCAAACCCCGCACGCGCCGACATTAACGGCGTGGTCTGCGGCGTTCGCGTCGAAGACGTCGCCGAGCCGCTGATGCGAGAGATCCGGTACCTAGACAAGCTGATCGACGACCTCGCCAAGGGAAAGCCGATGGCGAAGATCCTCAATCCCTCCCAGAAGCCGAAGGTGGCGAAGGGCGGCTGATCAGGTCGCTAGAGCCTAGACGGCCACCGGCTGCGGTCCGCAGGCAGGCGGGCGGCGGCGCGCGTGCTGGTGCAGGATCGCCGGCGCGTCACACGTGGATGGCGTGGCCGAGCGCGCGCAGCGCGGCCTCGCCGAGCGTCTCCGACTGCGTCGGGTGGGCGTGGATCAGGCCGGCGGCGTCCTCCAGCACCGCGCCCATCTCCAGGAGCGCGGTCATCTCGCCGGACAGTTCGGAGACGTGCCGGCCGACCGCGGCGAAGGCCAGGATGCGATGGTCGTCGGCGCGCGCGGCGACGCGCACGAAGCCGCCGTCGTCGCCGCCCTCCTGGCTGAGCGCACGGCCGTTGGCGGCCAGCGGGAAGACCGCGGTGATCACCTCCGGGCCGGGCTCCGGCCAGGCGCCGACGCTGACCACCTCGGGCGTGGTGAAGCAGACCGCCGGGATCGCCACCGGATCGAACCGGCGCCGGCGGCCGGCGATGATCTCGGCGACCGTCTCGCCCTGGGCCGAGGCCTTGTGCGCCAGCATCGGCTCGCCGACCAGGTCGCCGATCGCCCAGACGTTGCGCATCGAGGTCGCGCAGCGATCGTCGACCTTGATGAACGGACCGTCCAGGTCGACCGCCATCCGTTCGAGCCCCCAGCCCTCAGTCCGCGGCCGCCGGCCGACGGTGACCAGCAGCTTGTCGGCCGGGATCTGCAGCGCCGGGCCCTGGGCGCGCTCGACGGACAGTCGCCCGTCCGCGAAGCCGGTCGCGCGGGCGTCGAGGTGCGCCTCGATCCCGGCCCGCTCCAGCGCGCGGGTGATCGGCGCGCTCAGCGCCGGGTCGTACTGCGGCAGGATGCGCGACAGCGCCTCGACGATCGTCACCTTCGCGCCGAGCGCAGCGAAGGCCATGCCCAGCTCCAGGCCGATGTAGCCGGCGCCGATCACCGCCAGGGTCTCGGGCACGGCGGGCAGCGCCAGCGCCTCGGTCGACGACAGCACGTCGCCGCCGAACGGGATGGCCGGCAGGGCGACCGGTTCGGAGCCGGTCGCCAGGATCACGTGCTCGGCCTCGATCACCTGGATCGCGCCGTCGGGCCCGGTGACCTCGCAGGTGCGCGCGTCGCGGAAATTGCCCCAGCCGCGCACCACCCGCACCTTGGCCCGGCGCAGCAGGCCGCCGACGCCGTCGCTCAGGCGATCGACGATGCCGTCCTTCCAGCGCAGGGTCTGGGCGAAGTCCACCGCGACCTCGCCGGTGACCTTCAGGCCCAGCGGGTTGTCGCCCTGGGCGCGACGCAGCACCTCGAACTCGCCGGCGGCGTGGATCAGCGCCTTCGACGGGATGCAGCCGCGGATCAGGCAGGTGCCGCCCAGCCGGTCGGCCTCGACCAGCACGGTGTCGAGCCCCAGCTGGCCGGCGCGGATCGCGGCGACATAGCCGCCCGGGCCGCCGCCCAGCACCAGCACCTGGACCTTGGACACCGCGGCTTCGGCAAGCGGGCTCATCGGGCCTCCACGAACAGCAGGGCGGGGGTCTCCAGGAGCCGCTTGATCGCCTGGATGAACTCGGCGGCGTCCCAACCGTCGACCACCCGGTGATCGAACGAGGACGACAGGTTCATCATCTTGCGCACCACCACCTGGCCGCCGACCACCACCGGCCGCTCGACGATCTTGTTGGGCCCGAGGATCGCCACCTCCGGCCGGTTGATCACCGGCGTGGTGGCCAGCCCGCCGAGCGGGCCGAGGCTGGTGAGGGTGATGGTCGAGCCGCTCAGCTCGTCGCGGGTCGCCTTGCCGGCGCGGCAGGCGGAGGCCAGCCGGGCGATCTCGGTGGCCGCCGCCCACAGGTCCAGCGCCTCGGCGTGGCGCAGCACCGGCACCACCAGGCCGGTCGGGGTCTGGGTCGCCAGGCCGAGGTGCACCGCGGCGTGCCGGCGCACCACGCCGGCCTCGTCGTCATAGGTGGCGTTGATCTGCGGATAGCGCGGCAGGGTGCGGGTGACGGCGCGGATCAGGAACGGCAGCAGGGTCAGCCGCGGCCGGTCGGCGGCTTGCGCGTTCAGCTCGCCGCGCAGCCGCTCCAGCTCGGTGACGTCGACTTCCTCGATGTAGGAGAAGTGCGGGATCCGCCGCTTGGCCTCGCTCATCCGCTCGGCGATCTGCCGGCGCAGGCCGATCACCTTCACCTCCTCGACGCCGGTGCGCACGGCGGGCGCGGCGGCCGGCGCGGCGACCGTCTCGCCGGCGGCGACAAAGCGGTCGAGGTCCTCGCGGGTGACCCGGCCGGCCGGGCCGGTGGCGGGCACGAACTGCAGCCGCACGCCCAACTGCTGTGCGCGGCGGCGCACCGCCGGCGAGGCGAGCGGCGCGGCGCCCGGGGCGCGGGCGACCAGGGCCGGCGCCACGGCGGCCGGCGCAGCCGTCGCGACCGGCGCGGGGGCTGGCGCGGGCGGGGCGGCCGCAACCGGCGCCTCGACGGCGCGGGTGGGCTCAGGTGCGGCTGCCGGCGTGGATGTCGCCGCCTCGGCCCCGACCTCGAGCACCGCCAGCACCGAGCCGACGGCGGCCTTCGCGCCGGGTTCGCCGGCGGTCGAGACCAGCTTGCCGTCGACCGGGCTGGTGATCTCCACCGTCGCCTTGTCGGTCATCAGGTCGACCAGCGGCTGATCCTCGGCCACGGTCTCGCCGGGCTTCACGTGCCAGGCGACGATCTCCACCTCGGCCACGCCCTCGCCGATGTCGGGCGTCCGGAAGACGTATTCCGCCATTGGCTCAGCTCTCCATGACCTGGCGGAGCGCCGCGGCGAGGCGCGCGGGTCCGGGGAAGTATTCCCACTCGAAGACGTGGGGGTAGGGCGTGTCCCAGCCGGTGACCCGGGTGATCGGCGCCTCGAGGTGGTAGAAGCAGTGCTCCTGTACGAGCGCGGACAGTTCAGCGCCGAAGCCGCTGGTCTTGGTCGCCTCGTGGACGATCACGCAGCGGCCGGTCTTCCGCACCGAGGCGGTGATCGCCTCGATGTCGACTGGCCACAGAGTGCGCAGGTCGATCACCTCAGCGTCGACGCCGGAGAGTTCAGCGGCGGTCAGCGCCACATGCACCATGGTGCCGTAGGCCAGCACCGTCGCCTGGGATCCCGGTCGGACGATCGCCGCCTCGCTGAGCGGGATGCGGTAATGCCCCTCGGGCGTCTCGCTCGCCGGATGCTGCGACCAGGGCCGCACCGGCTGGTCGTGGCGGCCGTCGAACGGGCCGTTGTAGAGCCGCTTCGGCTCCAGGAAGAGCACCGGGTCGTCGTCCTCAATGGCGGCGATCAGCAGGCCCTTGGCGTCGTACGGCGTCGACGGCACGACGACCTTCAGCCCCGCGACGTGGGTGAACAGCCCCTCAGGACTCTGGCTGTGGGTCTGGCCGCCGAAGATGCCGCCGCCGTAGGGCGTGCGCACCACCAGCGGCGCGCTGAACTGGCCGGCCGAGCGATAGCGCAGCCGCGCCGCCTCGGAGATCAGCTGGTCGATGGCGGGATAGATGTAGTCGGCGAACTGGATCTCGGCGACCGGCCGGAGGCCATAGGCGCCCATGCCGACCGCGGCGGCCAGGATGCCGCCCTCGGTGATCGGGGTGTCGAAGCAGCGCTTCAGGCCGTGCTTGGCCTGCAGCCCCTCGGTCACCCGGAACACCCCGCCGAAGTAGCCGACGTCCTCGCCGAACACGAGCACGTCGGGGTCCTTGGTCATCATCACGTCGAGCGCCGAGTTCAGCGCCTGGATCATCGTCATCGACGGCATGTCAGACGCCCGCCTCCTGGCGTTGCCGGCGCAGGTGCCAGGGCTGTTCCTTGTAGACGTCGTCGAACATCGTGGCGGCGCTCGGCCGCTGGCCGGAGCCGAGCACGCCGATCGCCTCGGCCTCCTTGCCGGCGGCCTGGACCGCGGCCTTGGCCTCGGTGTGCAGCGCCGCGACGTCCGCCTCGGTCAGGGCGCCGCTGTGCAGCAGGTGCTGTTCGAGCCGGCGGATCGGGTCGCCCAGCGGCCACAGGCTGGCCTCGTCGGCCGGCCGGTATTTCGTGGGATCGTCGCTCGTCGAATGGCCTTCGGCGCGATAGGTGACCAGCTCGATCAGCGTCGGCCCGAGGTCGGAGCGGGCGCGTTCGGCGGCCCAGCGGGTGGCGGCGTAGACCGCCAGGAAGTCGTTGCCGTCGACCCTGAGCGACGGCACGCCGTAGCCGATGCCGCGCGCGGCGAAGGTCGCCTCGGCGCCGTTAGCGATGCCCTGGAAGGTCGAGATGGCCCACTGGTTGTTGACCACATTCAGCACGACCGGCGCCCGATAGACCGAGGCCAAGGTCAGCGCGTAGTGGAAGTCGCCTTCAGCCGTCGAGCCTTCGCCGATCCAGGCCGCGGCGATCTTGTCGTCATTGCTATAGGCCGAGGCCATCGCCCAGCCGACCGCCTGGCTGAACTGGGTGCCGAGGTTGCCAGAGAGCGAGAAGAAGCCGGCCTCCTTGGCGGAGTACATGACCGGCATCTGCCGCCCCTTCAGCGGGTCGCGGGCGTTCGAGTAGATCTGGCACATCATCTCGACCAGCGGGTAGTCGCGGGCGATCAGCAGCCCCTGCTGGCGGTAGGTCGGGAAGCACATGTCCTCGCGCTCCAGCGCCAGGGACTGGGCCCCGGCGACCGCCTCCTCGCCGGTGCAGCGCATGTAGAACGAAGTCTTGCCCTGCCGCTGGGCGCGGAACATCCGCTCGTCGTAGGCCCGGGTCAGCAGCATGATCTTGAGACCAGAGATCAGCTCGTCGCGGGTCAGCCCCGGCGTCCACGGCCCGACCGGTTCGCCGTCGGCGTCGAGCACCCGGATCAGCGAAAACGCGAGGTCGCGCATGTCCGCGGCGTGGGTCTCCAGGTCCGGCCGGCGGGCCTCGCCGGGGGCGGGAAAGCGCAGGCCGCTGAAGTCCGCGGGCTCGCCAGGGCGGCGCGCCGGCTGCGGGATATGCAGGGAGAGAGCCCTGCGGTTGCGGAGGACGGAGTCGTTCATTTCGCGGGTTCGCCGATGATCTTCAGCATACCGTCGTAAGGTACGGCGCCGCCTCGACGTTCCGCGCCGCCAGCCAGGCGCTGCGGACGCAGGGCAGGACCCGCAGCCGCTGCAGCCCGAGCCGGGCAGCGTCGCCTTCGGCGGTGATCCGCGCCCGCACTTCGAGCTCGCCCTCAGCCTCGACGGCGGACAGTTCCAGCGGGGTGATGTCGAGCAGCGCCAGCACATTGATCACCCGGCCGAGCCCGCGGACGCCGTCGCCGACGCGCACGGCGAGGTCGAAGGCCGGTGCGACGGCGCACGGCGGCGGCTCATGGCGAACGTAATCGACGGCGGGCATCGGCGGCCTCCCTATGTGCTGCGGGAAGACTATTTGACGCCGCGTGAGATTTCTTCTCTATCTCACCGATGATAGCGGATGACGCGAAAGTTCTATGCGCCTTAGGATCAAAAGATGAATGGGATTGACGATGCGGACTTGCGGATCCTGCGCGCCCTCCAGGCCGACAGCCGGCGCTCGACGGCCGAGCTCGCCGAACTCGTCGGCCTGTCGCAGCCGGCCTGCTGGCGCCGGGTTCAGCGCCTGCGCGACGCCGGCGTCATTCGCCGCGAGGTCGCGTTGCTCGATCGGGAGCAACTCGGCTTCGGCGCGACCGTGTTCGCGCTGGTGAAGCTGTCGTCGGTCGGCCGCGCCAACCTCGCCGGCTTCTCCGAGGCGATCCGCGGCCTGCCCGAAGTGGTCGAGTGCCACGTGCTGATGGGCGCCTACGACTTCCTGCTGAAGATCGTCACCCGCGACATCCACGCCTATGAGCGGTTCTTCTTCGAGCGGCTGTCGGCGCTGGAGGAGATCCAGGACGTGACCTCCTCGGTGGCGCTGTCCGAGATCAAGGCCGGGCCGGGCCTGCCGATCTGAGGGGCTCCAACTCATCCAGCTTCGCGGCGATCTGCTCGAACAACTCGCCGGGGTCGACCTGCAGCAGCTTGGCGATCTGGTAGAGCTCGAGCGCGTCGACCCGCCGCTGGCCGCCCTCGATCCGCTGGACGTGGGAGGAGGCCTTGCCGAGCCTGTCGGCGAGGCCGCGCTGGGTGACGCCAGCGCGTTTGCGGGCGGTGGCCAGCACCGCGACCAGGGCGCGGTATTCGTCACTGAAGACCGGGTTGGGCCGACGCGCGAAAGTAGCCAAGGACTGCTCCAGTCTGACGATTGATCCGAGGCGGTAGCCCGCCGAACTCGCTGTCATCCCGGTTTCGCGAAGCGAAGACCGGGACCCAAGAACACGGCGCGGCGAGGGTCGCGCCGAGGCCGGCGACGCCGGTGTTCTTGGATCCCGGACAGCCGCTCACGCGGCTTCCGGGATGACAGCTGGGATTACGCTTCCGCCTTCACCTTGGCTCGATAGGCGTGCAGCAGCGGCTCGGTGTAGCCGTTCGGCTGGGCGACGCCTTCGAAGACCAGCGCCCGGGCGGCCTGGAAGGCCAGGCTCTGCGCCTCGCGCCCGGCCATCGGCCGGTAGGCCGGATCGCCGGCGTTCTGCTGGTCGACCTTGACCGCCATGCGCTTCAGCGCCGCCTCGACCTCGTCGGCGGTGACCACCCCGTGCAGCAGCCAGTTGGCCATGTGCTGGCTGGAGATCCGCAAGGTCGCGCGGTCCTCCATCAGGCCGACGTCGAAGATGTCCGGCACCTTCGAGCAGCCGACCCCCTGGTCGACCCAGCGCACGACGTAGCCGAGGATCCCCTGGGCGTTGTTGTCGAGCTCCTCGCGGATCTCGTCGGGGCTGAAGTTGCGGCCCAACGCGACCGGCACGCTGAGCAGCCGGTCGAGGCTGGCGACCGGCTCGGCCCGGCGCTCGGCCTGGCGGGCGAACACGTCGAGCCGGTGGTAGTGGGTGGCGTGCAGGGTCGCTGCGGTCGGCGAGGGGGTCCAGGCGGTCGAGGCCCCGGCCTTCGGGTGGCCGAGCTTCTGCTCGAGCATGTCGGCCATCTTGTCGGGGGCCGCCCACATGCCCTTGCCGATCTGCGCCTGGCCGGACAGGCCGCAGGCCAGGCCGATCTGCACGTTGCGGTCCTCGTAGGCCTTGATCCAGTCGGCGTTCTTCATCTCGACCTTGCGGATCATCGGCCCGGCCCGCATCGAGGTGTGCATCTCGTCCCCGGTCCGATCCAGGAAGCCGGTGTTGATGAAGACGATGCGGTCCTTCACCGCTTCGATGCAGGCCGCCAGGTTGGCCGAGGTGCGGCGCTCCTCGTCCATCACCCCGATCTTCACCGTGTGGCGCGCCAGCCCGAGCAGGTCCTCGACCGCGTCGAACAGCCGGTTGGCGAACGCCGCCTCCTCCGGGCCGTGCATCTTCGGCTTGACGATATAGACCGAGCCTTCGCGGCTGTTGGTGAAGCGGCCGAGCCGCTTCAGGTCGTGCAGCGCGATCAGGCTGGTGACCGCGGCGTCGAGGATCCCCTCGGGCGCCTCGCGGCCGTCCGGCAGCCGCACCGCCGGGGTGGTCATCAGGTGGCCGACGTTGCGCACGAACAGCAAGCTGCGGCCCGGCAGCACCAGCTCGGCCCCGTCGAGGCCGACGTAGCGGCGGTCGCCGTCGAGCGCGCGGGTCAGCACCTTGCCGCCCTTCTCGAAGCGGGCCTCGAGGTCGCCCTTCATCAGCCCCAGCCAGTTGGCGTAGGCCTCGACCTTGTCCTGCGCGTCGACCGCGGCGATCGAGTCCTCGAGGTCGACGATGGTGGTCAGCGCCGACTCCAGCACCACGTCGGCGATGCCGGCCGGGTCGTCCTGGCCGATCGGGTGGGCCCCGTCGACCACCACCTCGATGTGCAGGCCGTTGTGGCGCAGCAGCAGGCTCTCGCCGCGCCGGCCGACCAGCTGCGCCGGGGCCTTGAGCTCCGGGTCGCCGCCGGCGAACTCGGCCCAGCTCCCGTCCGCCAGCGGCACGGCTTCGTCGAGGAAGGCCTTGGCCCAGGCGATCACCTGCGCCCCGCTGGGCGGGTCGTAGCCCGGGCCCTTAGCCTGGCCGGGGATCGCGTCGGTGCCGTAGAGCGCGTCGTAGAGGCTGCCCCAGCGGGCGTTGGCGGCGTTCAGCACGAAGCGGGCGTTGAGCACCGGCACCACCAGCTGCGGCCCGGCCAGCGTCGCCACCTCGGCGTCGACGTTACGCGGCGCGACCGCGAACGGCGCCGGCTCGGGCACGAGGTAGCCGATCTCGCGCAGGAAGCCCTGATAGGCGGCTTGGTCGATCGGCTGGCCCTTGCGGGCCGCGTGCCAGCCGTCGATCTGCGCCTGCAGCTCGTCGCGGCGGGCCAGCAGGACGGCGTTCTCCGGCGCGAAGCGGGCGTAGATGTCGGCCAGGCCGGCCCAGAAGGCCTCGGCCGTCACCCCCGTGCCGGGCAGCGCCCTGTCCTCGAGGAAGCGGACCAGCGGCTCGGCGACCTGCAGCCCGGCCTTCTCGATCATCTGGCTCATCGTCATCCTCCCGAAGCGGCGGATTCCTCTACCGCTCCTGTCATCCGGGCGGTAGATGCACGAAACGCAAAGAAGTCGTGCACAGTATGCAAGAAACCATCGATCCGGATCTCGCCCTGTTCGCCCATGTCGTGACCGCCGGCAGCATTGCGGCGGCGGCGCGCCGTCTGCGCCTCTCCTCGCCGATGGTTTCGCGGCGGCTGGCGCGGCTGGAGACCCGGCTGGGCGTCGTGCTGGTGCGCCGAACGACGCGGCGGCTGGAGCTGACGGCGCAGGGCGAAGCCTTCTATCGCGACGTCCGCGGCATCCTCGATGCGGTGGAGCAGGCGGAGGCCCGACTGACCGGCGCGGCGCGCAACGCGGCGGGGCCGTTGCGGGTCAGCGCGCCGACCTCGTTCGGCCGGATGCACGTCGCTCCGTTGCTGAAGCCGTTCCTCGACCGGCACCCGAAGATCTCAGTGTCCCTGGATCTTTCCGACGCCTACGTCGACCTGCTGGCGGACCGCATCGACCTGGCGGTGCGGATCACCGCCGAGCTGCCGCCGACCCTGGAGGCGACACGGCTGGCGACCAGCCGTCGGGTGCTCTGCGCCGCGCCGGCCTATCTCGCCGCCCAGGGCGTACCGCCGGATATCGCCAGCCTGCGCCGCCATCGCCTGCTGTCGGCCGGAGGCAGTCTGCCTTGGCGGCTTTCGGTGGGCGGCCGCGAAGCTTTGGTTACCGGCGAGAGCGTCGTGCGCACCAACTCCAGCGAGGTCGTGCGCGAATTGGCCGTGGCCGGGGTCGGCATAGCCCTGCGCTCGCTGTGGGACGTCAGCGGCGAGCTGCTCAGCGGCCGGCTGGTGCGCATCCTGCCCGAGGTCGAGGGCTCGCTGGACGTCGGTGTCTACGCGGTGCGGCCGCGCGCGGCCTTCACCCCGCCGGCGGTGGACGCCTTCGTCGCCCACCTGCGCGAAACGCTCGGGGCCCGGCCGCCGTGGGAGCGGTGAGCCGGCCGCTCAGGGTTCGGCGGGCGGCGGGTATTCGTCGCTGAAGCCGAGGATCCGCGAGATCCGCTCGCCGGCGTCCAGCACCAGCCGTTCGAGCCGCGGGCGGTGCGCTTCGACCCGGTCGGTCGGGCCGGCCACCGAGATGGCGCAGAACAGCGCGCCGTCGCGGCCGAACACCGGACTGGCGATGCCGCTGGCGCCGTCGACGATGCCGTTGCGGTCGAACACCACGGCCTGCTCGCGGGCGGCGCGCAACACCGCCGGCATCGCGTCCTTGTGGGTGGTCTCGGCGGTGAACTCCAGGAACTCGGTCTGCTCCAGGTAGCGCGCCTGGGCGTCGGCCGGCAGGAAGGCCAGCATCGCCTTGCCGGAGGCGACGCTGAACAGCGGCCGCCGGTTGCCGACGCGGACCGTGAAGCGCAGCGGCGCCTCGGATTCGATGACGTCGATGTAGATGCTCTCGGTGCCGCGCTCGGTCAGCGCGTTCAGCGTCACCGTCTCGCCGGTCTCATGCGCCAGCCATTCGAGCACCGGCCGCGCGCAGGCCGGAAAATCCTGCGACGGCGCGGCCTGGGCGATCAGCCGCGCCAGGCGGAAGCTTTCCGGCCCGGGCGTGTAGAGCCCGGCCTGGCGGATCAGGAAGCCGCCGTGCTCCAGGGTGTGCAGCAGCCGGTGCAGGCTGGTCTTCGGCAGCTTGAGCCGCTGGCTGAGCTCGGCGAGGGTGCTGCCGCCGCGCTTGTCGGAGATCGCCATCAGGACCTCCGGCACGCGCAGGATCGCCCGCGGCCCAGCCTCTTCCTTCTCGGCCTTCTCGACGCCAGAATTGGCTGCGTCTTTCCCCGGCGCCATGGTCCTGGCCAGCCCCCACGATCAAGCCTCGTTGTTAGAGCATGGCGCGCCGAGGCGCCACGCCGGGCGTTTGGTTCAGGAGCATTCCGCCGCCCCGCGGAGGCGTGAAATCTGCGTCGCGGGCGCCTACCTCTAGGCGACGCGGCCGGAAGATCGCGTCGGCGGTGTCAAGCCGCGGATGCGGCTGGCGGCGCATTCGGGAGATGACTTGCGGCGCAAAATTCGACAGGTTGCTACCAGACGTTATGAAAGCCGCGCCCGCTGGTCCGCGCCTCGACCGCCCGGCTTTCGCGCTCAAAATCATTGTGGAGGACATCGTGAACAAGCCGGTCGGAATCAACATCGATGAACCGGTCCAGATCACCGCTGAGGATCTGGCTGAAACGTTGACCTATCCGGTGACGGCTTTCCTCTCGAAGGAATACGCCGAGGCCGAGAAGGAACGGCTGTGGCCGAAGGTGTGGCAGCACGCCGGCCGGGTCGAAGAACTTCCCGAGGTCGGCGACTTCCTGACCTACGAGATCGGCGACGACTCCATCATCGTCGTCCGCACCGCGCCTGATGCGTTCAAGGCGTTTCACAACGTCTGCGCCCACCGCGGTCGGCGGCTGATCGACACCCCGCCCGGCGCGCACAGCGCCACTGGCTCGAAGCACCGCTTCGTCTGCGGCTTCCACGGCTGGACCTACGACCTGGACGGCAAGAACACCTTCATCCTCGACCAGGAGGACTGGAAGGGCGGACTGAACCAGGACTGCACCTCGCTGACGCCGGTGAAGGTCGACACCTGGGGCGGCTGGCTGTGGATCAACATGGACCTCGAGTCCGTGTCGCTGCAGGAGTACCTCGGCGACGTCATCCGGGTCCTGGGCCCGTTCCAGTTCGAGAAGATGCGCTACAAGTGGCGCCAGTGGGTGGTCTTCGACTGCAACTGGAAGACCGCGATCGAGGCCTTCATGGAGCCCTACCACGTGGCGGGCACCCACACCCAGATGCTCGAGCACGGCCAGTACTACGCCTACTCCAAGGCCTACGGCCTGCACGGGGTCAGCGGCTTCGACGAGCGCGATCCGGCGCTGAAGATGAAGCAGAGCGGCACGATCACCCGCGCCGGCAAGGGCGCCGATCCGCGGGTCTCGACCTACAACCTGCAGAACGAGATCTACACCACGGTCAACAACGCCTCGACGACCGAGACCCTGGTCAACGCCGCCAAGCGGCTGGTCGACGAACTGCCGGAAGGCACGGCGGCGCCGGACGTGATCAAGCACTGGCTGGCCTCGGCCCGGGCCGACGATGCGGCGCGCGGCGTCGAGTGGCCGACGATCGCTCCCGAACAGATGGCCGAAGCCGGCCTGGCCTGGAGCGTCTTCCCCAACATGAGCATCCTGCAGGGGATCACCTTCGCGCTCTGCTATCGCGCGCGGCCGTACGGCGACAATCCGGACAAGTGCATCTTCGAATCCTATGCGATCGAGCGCTTCCCGGAAGGCCAAGAGCCGAAGACCGAGTGGGTCTACGCCGAACCGACCGGCGAGAAGTGGGGCATGGTGCTGGCCCAGGACTTCTCGAACATGGCGGCGGTGCAGAAGGGCATGAAGTCGCGCGGCTTCAAGGGCGCGCTGCCGAACCCGCACCAGGAGCGGAAGGTGACCAACGCCCACCGCAACCTGGCGGCCTTCATGGGCACGGGCTCGCCGCGCATCCTCAACAAGAAGGAAGGCTGATCGCGGGCCTCCTCTAAGTCCGTCATCATCGAAAGGGCGCGGTCGCAGGGCCACGCCCTTTTTGTTTGTGGGGTCGTCTGATCCGCGCGAGCATGGCGGCGCGGCGTCGGAGAGCGCCCTCGGATCGGTGATGTGGGAGGAACGGATGAGCGGTCTGAACGACCTGCCGGAGCGGATCCGGAAATTCGTCGAATCCGGCGTCGTCGCGGAGTTCGCGACGGTCAGCGCCGCCGGCGTGCCGATCGATACGCCCACCTACTATTTCCCCAGCGACGACCTCGGCACGATCGACGTCGCCACGGGCCTGCCCAATCCGGCCAAGGCCGAACGCGCCCGGCGCGACCCGAAGGTCGGGCTGCTGATCGAGGGCGCGGCCGACGAGCCGGTGGTGGCGATCCACGCGCGCGCGGCGGTGCGCGACGCCGACCTGGCGGCCAACACCGTGCGCTACCTGTCGGAGACCGGCTTCAAGGGCATCAGCCACGGCGTCACCTGGGCGCAGGCGCGCGAGGCGGTGACCTACTGGTCGCGGATCATCATCGAGAACACCCCGGAGCGGATCTGGTGGTGGGACAACCAGGCGGCGCTGGACGGCCCGCCGCAGGTCTGGAGCGCGCCGGCCGCGGCGGCCTATCCGCACTCCGACCCGGCGCCGTCGGGCAAGATGCAGCCCTCGGCCTGGCCGGTGCGGCCCTGGCGGGAGGTCGCCGCCGACGCGCTGGCGCGCGTGCCCGCGGCGCACCTCAGCGTGCTGGACGAGCACGGCTATCCGTCGCCGATGCGGGCGCGGGCGATCGAACTGGTCGAGGCGGGCTTCCGGCTGACGATGCCGCGCGGCCTGCCGTGGGTTTGCGAGGGCCAGGCGAGCGTGACCTTCGCCGGCTTCTTCACCTTCATCGGCGAGGCGTCGCCGGCTGGCGACGCGGTCCTGGTCCGGGTCGAGCGGGCGCTGCCGGAACATCCCTCCACCAAGGACACCAAGGAGGTGCTGCAGCCGAGCGAGGACACCCGCCGCAAGGCGACGGCCCGCCTGGAGTACGAGGCCCAGCGCCGCGGCCAGTCGGTCCCGCCGGTCCCCGTCGAGCTGCCGCCGACCACCCGCCTGGCCAAGCTCCGTCAGGCGCGCATCGCCGGCGACGCGCCGATCACCGGCATCTCCGAGGAGATGGGCAACCGCACGACCTGACCCGCCTTCACGGGGACGAGCGGCGGACGGTCGCCGATGTAGCGCTTAGGCGAGCGTGAGGATCAACGGCCCTCGGCGGGTCGCGACCAAGGTATGCTCGTACTGCACCGTGGCCTGATGCAATGGCGGACGCAGCGTCCAGCCGTCTTCCAGTTCTTCGACCCAGTCGGCGCCGAGCGATAGAAACGGCTCGATGGTGAACACCAGGCCCTCGGAGATCCGCCGGCGGTCACCCGGCTCATGCCAGGTGGGGATTTCGGCCGGCTCGTCGTGCAGCGAACGGCCGACGCCGTGGCTCGCCAGATTGCGCACCAGGCTGTAGCCGTTCTTCCGGGCGAAGCTCTCGATGGACCGGCCAACCTCGTTCAACCGGGCGCCAGGCTTCACGGCCCGGATGCCGGCCCACATCGCCCGACGGCCATCGCGGCAAAGCCGTTCGATGCGCGCGCTGGTCGGCGGAACAGCGAAGCTCGCGCCGGTGTCGCCAAAATACCCGTCCAGCTCGGCCGAGACGTCGATATTGATCAGGTCGCCGGCCTTCACCACCGTGTCGTCCGGGATGCCGTGCGCGCAGTCAGGCCCCACCGAAATGCAGGTCGCGCCGGGAAATCCGTAGGCGAGCTCAGGGGCGGAACGCGCGCCTTCCTTCTCCAGCAGGGCGCGGCCAAGGTCGTCCAGCTCCTGGGTGGTCATGCCGGGCTCCAGCGCCTTGCCCATGGCGGCCAGGGTGCGGGCTACCAGCCCGCCGACGGTCCGCAGCTTGTCGAGCTGGTCCTCGCTCTCGATCGTCATTGGTCTCTCCCGTGGCGCCGGAGCGCCATTTGTCGGCTTGAGCGCCCGGGCGCAACGTCCGTTAACCCCTAAAGGGCGAACGCCGGCAAGGTCCCGGCCGCGAAGCGGGAGGGGACAGGCGACTTGCCCCGACGCGCCCACGCCGCTAGCCAAGGTGTCAGCGCCATTGGGCGAAGGGATCGGCATGGCCGGGACGAGACCGAAGGGGTCGGCGAAACGCGTGCTGCTCCTCGACACGGCCGAGAAGCTGATCGTGGAGGAAGGCTACGCCGCGGTGAGCACCCGCCGCGTCGCGCTCGAAGCCGGCCTCAAGCCGCCGCTGGTCCACTATTATTTTCCGACGACGGAAGACCTGCTGCTGGCGGTCTACCAGCGTGCCGCCGAGCAGTCGCATCAGCGGACGCTCGACGCGCTGGCCGCGGCGCGGCCGCTGGAGGCCTTCTGGACCCTCAGTAAGGATTCCGCCCACACCAGTCTCGGCACCGAGTTCTACGCCCTGGCCAATCACCGCAAGGAGATCCGCAGCGAGATCGTCCGCACCGGCGACGCCATGCGCGCGGCCGAGGCCGAGGCCCTGGGGCGGGCGCTGGGCGGGGACCTCGACCGCAGCGTCTGCGACCCGCTCGGCCTGCTGGTCCTGGTCACCGGGCTGTCGCGGATCCTGGTGATGGAGGAGGCGGTCGGCGTCACCGCGGGCCACGCCGAGGCGCGGGCGCTGGTCGACTGGCTGCTGCAACGTGCGGTGCGGCCGGACGCGCCGGATCGCGACGGGCCGGGAACCTGACGCGCGCCGACGCGTTTCGTCCTCGGTAGTGCGGCAGCGCTTAGGTGGTCCCGCCAGGCCATTTCGGAAATTCGGAGATTTATCTGGCGTCGGCCCGGAAGTTCAGGCATGCTGACAAAATCGAATGCCGTTTTGGTTCGGTTGCCTCCGCGCTTGTTCTTCGGATCGGGCCCCGAGCCTCCCAAGACCTTCTCCGAAAATTTGATCTCACGTCCATCCCAGGACGCGTGAAAACTTACATCTGAAAGACGACATCTATGACGACTGGCACCGTGAAGTGGTTCAACCCGACCAAGGGCTTTGGCTTCATCCAACCTGACGACGGCGGCCCGGACGTTTTCGTCCACATCTCCGCCGTGGAACGCTCGAGCCTCGGCTCGATCCACGAAGGCCAGAAGATCGGCTACGAACTCGAGCGCGACCAGCGCAGCGGCAAGATGTCCGCTGGCCAGCTGCAAGCCGCCTAAGAATTGCGGTTGTCCGGGGAGAAGGATCACTCCTTCTCCCCGCGACGTCCGATTGCTGAACCATTACGCTCTCGACCATTGAACGCGCCTATCAGTTGGCGCGATCTGGCCAGGTCCCCGACCTCGCCACTCTGAAGCAGCAATTGAAGTCTGACGGCTATCGGGCTGTCGACGCCTTGCTCGCCCCGCGCGGCATCAGCCGCCACCTTCAGGCCATCTGCTCAGCCGCCTTCAAACCAAGCGCCCCAGATGCGCCGAAACGAGAGACTCCATGACCAATACCCTAGACGGCGCCGGCTTCTCCGACCGCCTGCAACGGGCCGCTGACGCCAAGGCGGCGCTGCTCGCAAAGTTTCGCCCTAAGGCGACCGTGACGGCGCCTGAAGGCGTCTCGCGCGCCGAGGCCCGGAAGCACGAACTCGAACAGGTGCGGGTCGCCCGCACCGAGGCCAAGGTCGCCAAGAAGCAGGCTGCGGCGGACGCCGTCGAAGCCGCGCGCCTGGCCGAGGAGGCCGCGAGCGCGCTCGAGCTGGACGCCAAGCGTGGCGAGCGCAAGGAGCGCAAGGCGCTGACCAAGGCCGAGGCCAAGGCCAAGCGCGACGCCCGCTACGCCGCCCGCAAAGCGCGCAAGTAAATCTGGCCAGCCACGGCTGGCGACGCCGCCCGCGCGCAAGTTCGCGCGGGACGACGGGCCGGCTTCAGTGGCGTTCCAGCTCCCGCACACAGGCGCGCAACAGCTGCGCACGCTCGCGCGGCAGGTCCGGCGACTTCAGCTCGCCCCGCGCGCCCTCCAGCGGCGATCCGAGATGGCGCGCGCCCAGACTCCAGATCTCGGCGCGGACCTCCGCCTCCGTCGGAAACGCCCCGCGCAGCCAGGCGGACAGGCTCACCGCTTCGATCCTGAAGGGGCCGCCCCGGCCGTCGCCGAGCTCAAGAACGAGCGCGTCGCAGCGGCCGGCTTCGGCTTGTCCTGTTTCGGCTTGCGGGTCTCGCGGTTGGATTTCTTCTGGCCTTTGGCCATGGTCGCCTCCTGTCGGCGCCGAGCGGATGGCTGAAGCTCAGCAGCAGGTCGTGGCTTCCGCCGCCGGCCGAGCAGGCCGAAGGCCCTCGGCAAGAGGAGAGCGCTCACCACACAGAGCGCGGACGCTGCAACGAGCGGGGACATCATGGTCTCGGATCTTCGCCACATCGGGCGGGATCGACCGCTGCGGTGGCGGCACACGCCCGACGGCGCTGACCCCTAGATGGGGCGGCGCGACCAGCGGCGCCAGGGCTGAGCCGTGACAAAGCGCATTAGCAACCGGGGCCGGATCAGGCGTTCGGCGGCTCCAGGGGAAAAGTCAGGGCGGCGTGCAGGCCCGGCGGGCCGCTGACGCGAAGCTCGCCGCCCAACTGCTGCGCCAGCGACCGCATCAGCCGCGTGCCGCCGCCGGCGTTGGGGTCTTGCGGCGAACCGACGCCGTTGTCCGTGACCGACAGCTGATAGCAGTCGCCGCTGTGCTCGAACCGCACCAGGATTTCGCCGGGCCGGTCGTCCGGAAAGGCGTGCTTCAGCGCATTGCCGACCAGTTCATTGGTGATCAGCCCCAGCGGGACAGCCTGGGCTGACGACAGCTCCACCTCCTCGACATGACTGCGCAGGGCGATCGGCCGGACGCCGACGACGCTGACGCGCAGGTCATCGACCAGCGAGACCAGGAACTCCCGCGAGGAGACCACCGTCGCCCGTTCGCCCAGGTGGAGCCGGTTGTAGACCTTGCCGAGCACGTCGATGCGTCCCGCGGCGGCGTCCAGCGCCTGCTGCGCGGCGGGATCGGCGACCTCGCGCTTGGCCAGGCGCAGCAGCGCCGTCACCGACAGCAGGTGGTTCTTGACCCGGTGATTGACGTCCAGGAGCAGGAGCTGCTTCAGCGCGTCGGACCGTTCGAGCTCCATCTTGGTGGTCTGCAGACGTGCGGCGTTGGCGCGAAGCGCCTCGATCACGCCGGCGAGGAACAGGCCTACAAGGAGATAGACGACGAGCGCCGCGGACTCGGAAGGGCTCCGCAAAGCGAACGACCTTTCGGGCGGTATGAAGAAGTACCAGGCGAGCGCGGCGCTGAGCAGGACGGCGAACACCCCGGTGCCGCGGTCCAGCACGAGCGCGATGCCGATCACGGCCGGAAAGAACAGTAGGAACGGATAGTGCCCGAGCGTCCCCTCGGTGGCGGTGCGCAGGGCGAAGAACGCCAGCACCACGGCCGTGGCCAGCAGGTAGCGCACCGACAGAGGGAGTCCGCGGAGCGGGCCCGACCAGGCGAAGAAGCGGTCAAAATTCATGCAGCGAGCGCCAGTGAAGCCAACCGCAGGCTGCCGCGCGCGGGCCCTGAGCGGTTCCGGTCACGCTCCGGTCTCGCCATGGGCCGCGGCGACCGGCTTGGACTCCGGGGAGTTCTTCTGCCGCAGGAAGATCGACAGGACGACCAGCACGGCGGTCGACAGGAACTCGCTCTGCCAGTTCTGGAAGGACTCGAACCAGAGCTGCGGGTCGACAAGGTAGCCGATCGCCGTCATGGCCGGCTCGCCGTGCTCCGCCGCCTCCGCCGCCGCGGCGCGAAAGCTGAAACTCCAGTGCAGGACGAAGGAGGCGATGAACAGCACCGCGAGCGTCAGCCCCAGCGAATGGGCGTAAAGCCATCCGGCCAATCCGCCGACCCGCGCCAACCGCGGCGCGTCCGGCGAGGAGCTTGGAAGCTCTTCCGGCGAACCGGCGTCGGGCTTGCGCGATTCCGACGATCCCCGCTGAATCAATGTCGCCGTGAGGACCACGTAGGCGGCCATCTGCAGGAACTCGCTCTCCCAGTTCTCGAACAGGGCGGAGAGAAAACCCGGGCTGTGCAGGTAGGCGAACAGGCCGATCCCGGCCGGACCGTGACGCTGCAGTTCCTCGTTCTCGACCCGCCACCCGGCGAGCCACTGACCGGCCAGGCTCATCAGGAACAGCAGCATGAGCACCAGGGTCAGCGAGTTGTCCTTCAGGAACCTGCCGACGGATCGCATCATGGCTGTGCAAACGACCGGCTTGCGGCGCGGTTCATCGCGCCCGGTTGCATCTCGCCGGGTAGGGCTGCGGCGAAGGCGTTTGCGAACAAAACGGGAAACTGGGATCGTGCCGGTCTCCAGTGTTCTGAGTCGCCCGAAGCCATGGCCGCCTACCTCGACGCCCTGAATCCCAACCAGCGGCGCGCCGTCGAACACGGCGTGGCGGCGGGCGGCGCGCCGGCCGGCGAACCGCTGTTGGTCATCGCCGGCGCAGGCTCGGGCAAGACCAACACCCTGGCCCACCGGGTCGCCCACCTGATCGTCAACGGCGCCGATCCGCGGCGCATCCTGCTGATGACCTTCTCGCGCCGCGCCGCCTACGAGATGACCCGCCGGGTGGAGCGGATCGGCCGCAAGGTGATGGGCGACAAGGCCGCGGTGCTGACCGCGGCCATGGAGTGGGCCGGGACCTTCCACGGCGTCGGTGCGCGGCTGCTGCGCGAGATCGCCGCCCAGATCGGCCTCGATACCAACTTCACGATCCACGACCGCGAGGATGCGGCGGACCTGATGAACCTGGTCCGCCACGAACTCGGCTATTCCAAGCTCGACAGCCGCTTTCCGGCGAAGGCGACCTGCCTTGCGATCTACTCGCGCTGCGTCAACAGCCAGACGCCGCTGGAGGCGGTGCTGCCAGCGGCCTTCCCGTGGTGCGCCGAATGGACGGCGGAGCTGAAGGTCTTGTTCGGCGCCTACGTCGAGGCGAAGCAGCGCCAGAACGTGCTCGATTACGACGACCTGCTGCTCTACTGGGCCCAGGCCATGTCGGAGCCGACCCTGGCGGCCGAGGCCGGCGGGCGCTTCGACCACATCCTGGTCGACGAGTACCAGGACACCAACCGCCTGCAGGCCTCGATCCTGCTCGCCCTGAAGCCCGACGGCCGCGGCCTGACCGTGGTCGGCGACGACGCCCAGTCGATCTACGCCTTCCGCGCCGCGACGGTGCGCAACATCCTCGATTTCCCCGGCCATTTCTCGCCGCCGGCCCAGGTGCTGACGCTCGAGCAGAACTACCGCTCCACCCAGCCGATCCTGATGGCGGCCAATGCGGTGATCGCGCAGGCCTCGGAGCGCTTCACCAAGAACCTCTGGACCGAGCGCAGCTCGGACGCGCCGCCCAGGCTGGTGACGGTGCGCAGCGAGAGCGACCAGGCCCGCTACATCGTCGAGCAGGTGCTGGAGCGGCGCGAGGCGGGCACGGCGCTGAAGCAGCAGGCAGTGCTCTTCCGCACCTCCAGCCACAGCGGCGCGCTGGAGGTGGAGCTGACCCGGCGCAACATCCCCTTCGTGAAGTTCGGCGGCCTGAAGTTCCTCGACGCGGCTCACGTCAAGGACGTGATGGCGATCCTGCGCTTCGTCGAGAACCCACGCGACCGGGTGGTCGGCTTCCGGGTCATGCAGCTGCTGCCGGGCGTCGGCCCGACCTCGGCGCAGCGGGTCATGGACCACATCTCCGCGGCGCCGAGCCCGCTGACCGCCCTGGCCTCGGCGCCGGCCCCGCCGCGGGCCGGCCCGGACTGGCAGGGCTTTCTCGAGCTGATCGCCGACGTCGCCTCGCGCGACCTGGGCTGGCCGGCGGAGCTGGAGCGGGCGCGGGCCTGGTACGAGCCGCACCTGGACCGGATCCACGAAGACGGCGAGGTGCGCCTCGGCGACCTGCTGCAGCTCGAGCAGATCGCCACCGGCTATCCGTCGCGGGAGCGGTTCCTGACCGACCTGACGCTCGATCCGCCGGACGCCACCTCGGACCAGGCGGGCGTCCCCTTGCTCGACGAGGACTATCTGATCCTGTCGACCATCCATTCCGCCAAGGGCCAGGAATGGACCTCGGTGTTCGTCCTGAACGTCGTCGACGGCTGCATGCCCTCGGATCTCGGGACCGGCGCCTCAGCCGAGTTCGAGGAGGAGCGGCGGCTGCTCTACGTGGCCATGACCCGGGCCAAGGACGATTTGCACCTGATGCTGCCGCAGCGCTTCTTCGTCCACGGCCAGCCCAGGTTCGGCGATCGCCACGTCTACGCCTCGCGGACCCGCTTCATCCCGAAGAGCCTGCTGGGCCACTTCGAGAAGACCACCTGGCCGATCGCCGTGCCGACGTCGCCGAGCGAGGAGCCGGCGGCTCCGCGGATCGACGTCGCCGCGCGGCTGAAGAGCATGTGGCAGTGACCTCCGCGTTCCTGGAGACCTGAGCGCGGCTGGAGACTTCTCTACTGCGGCGGCGGCGCGAGGCGCGCCAGCAGCCGCGCGACCGCCTCCGCCGCCTGGTCGAGGTCGTTGGGCGTGACGGCGTCGATGGCGACTTCGCCGAGCGGCGCGCGCGCCTGCTTGCGGCTGGAGCGGCGATAGGCGGGATCATAGTGCTGCGCGATCAGGTCGGCGGCGAGCGCCTCCAGCGCGCCGGCCGCCAGCTGGCTCTGCCAGCTCTCCAATTGCCGTGGGCCGGGATGGCTGGGCAGGCGCTGCAGCAGAGCGATCAACCGCTCCGGGTCGGCGGCGAGCCCGCCGTAGGCCGCCGCCAGATAGCGCGCCCGGGCGGGCGCTGGGGCGGCCAGCACGATCTGCGGCGCGGCCGCCATGGCCTGCCAGACTGTCGGCGGGATGATCCGCTGGCCGACCTTGCTCGACTCCGCCTCAATGACCACCGGCCGGGCGGGGTCCATCGCCTCCAGCGCCGCCAGCAGCCGGCTTTCGAACATCCTCTGCGAAGGCTGCGCCCGCCCGGGCAGGGCGCCGAGCAGCGAGCCGCGGTGTTCCGCGAGCGCCTCGAGGTCCAGCACCTGAACCCCGCGCTGGGCCAGCCGGTGCAGGACTGCGGTCTTCCCGGAGCCGGTGGGGCCGTCGAGCACCACGGCCTGGATGCCGGGCGCGTCTTCGTACAGCCGGGCGGTCACCTCCCGGCGATAGGTGCGGTAGCCGCCGGCCAGCACGGCGGTGCGCCACCCGACTTGAGAGAGGATCAGCGCCATGGCGTTCGAGCGCATCCCGCCCCGCCAGCAGTACAGCAGCGGCCGGAAGCCGCCGGTCTTGTCGGCCAGGGCGGTCTCCAGATGGCGCGCGACGTTGCGGGCGACATAGGCGGCGCCGACACGGCGCGCCTTGAAGCGCGATTCCTGGGCGTAGATCGTTCCGATCTCGGCCCGTTCCGCGTCGTCGAGCACCGGCAGGTTCACCGCGCCTGGCACATGGTCGAGGGCGAACTCGCCGGGACTGCGAACGTCGATGACGAGATCGAACTGCGCCCGGGTCGCCGCGTCCGGGCTGCGCACCACCTCCGGGCTCGTCATCGGACTTGCAGGGGACCGCACATCTTGCCCTGATATACCCCACCTCGGGCCCGGCCTGAACCGGAGGAGACCGTCGATGGACGTCGTCGCCGCAGCCCCGGACGGCCTGACCAGCCTCGCCCATGGCGGCGGGTGCGGCTGCAAGATCGCGCCCTCCGTGCTTCAGCAGATCTTGGCGGCGACGCCGGCCGCCGCGCCGTTCGCGAACCTGCTGGTCGGCACGGAAACCGCGGACGACGCGGCGGTGTGGAAGCTGAACGACGAGCAGGCCCTGGTCGCCACGACCGACTTCTTCATGCCGGTGGTCGACGATCCCTACGACTTCGGACGCATCGCGGCGACCAACGCCTTGTCAGACGTCTACGCCATGGGCGGCCGGCCGATCCTGGCGCTGGCGATCGTCGGCATGCCGGTGAACAAGCTGCCGGTCGAGACGATCCGGGCGATCCTGTCCGGCGGCGCCGCGGTCTGCGCCGAGGCCGGGATCCCGATCGGCGGCGGTCACTCCATCGACAGCGTCGAGCCGATCTACGGCCTCGTCGCACTGGGCCTGGTCCATCCGGACCGGGTGCAGACCAATTGCCGGGCCGAGCCGGGCGACGTGCTGATCCTGGGCAAGGCGCTCGGCGTCGGCATCCTGAGCGCCGCCTTCAAGCAGGGGCGGCTCGACGCGCAGGGCTATGCGGCGCTGATCGCCTCGACCACCCAGCTCAACAGCATCGGCCCGGACCTCGCGGCGTTAGCGGGCGTGCACGCGATGACCGACGTGACCGGCTTCGGCCTGCTGGGGCACGCGCTGGAGATGGCGCGCGGCTCCGGCCTGACGGCGGCGATCGAGGCCGAAGCCCCCGCCGTCCTTCCCGGGGTCGAGGCGCTGGCCCAGGCCGGCGTCCGAACCGGCGCCAGCGGCCGCAACTGGGCGAGCTTTGGCGCGTCGGTGCACGGGGCGGACACCCTGCCGGACTGGCGGCGAGATCTCTTGTGCGACCCGCAGACGAGCGGCGGGCTCCTGCTCGCGGTCCGTCCCGAGGCGTGCGACGCGGCCTTGGGCATGTTTCACGCGCGCGGGTTCGACGCCGCCGCGGTCGGCCGGTTCCGCTCGGGCCCCGGAGAGGTACAGCTCACAAGCCGCAGGTGACGGCGCCGCGCCGCCTTATGGCGCGGGCGCGTCCAGGCCTTCCTCGCGGCGCGCCCGCTGGACCGCCGGGCGCGCCTCGACGCGCTCCATGAAGGCGCGCAGGGAGGGCCAGGGGGTCAGGTCGATCTGGTGGAGGCGGGTCCAGTTGAGGATCACATAGGCGTAGGCGTCGGCGACCGTGAAGCGGTCGCCCGTCAGGTAGGAGCGGTCGGCCAGCTGCCGGTCCATCAGGTCGAACCGCTGGCCGAGCGCCTGGACGATCGCCTCCCGCGCCGCGGGCGTCGGCTGCTTGAACAGCGGCGAGAACCCCTTGTGCAGCTCGGTGGCGATGAAGTTCAGCAGTTCCAGGAAGCGCCAGCGCGACACGCCGTCGGCGGGCGGCCCCAGGTCGGCCCGGGGCGCCAGCGACGCGAGGTACTGCAGGATGACGGCGTTCTCGGTCAGCACCTCGCCGTCGTCGAGCTCGAGCGCCGGCACGCTGCCCTTGGGATTGATCTCCCGATAATCGCGGCCGCCGGCCGATTTGGAGCCGTCAGAGCGGAACTCCACCTTCTCCAGCTGGACGTCGAGCCCGGCCTCGTGGGCGACGATGTGCGGGGCGAGGGAGCAGGCTCCGGGTGCGTAATAGAGCTTCATTTCCATCCTCCAGCGGCTGCCGCGTGGCGGGATGAAGAACGCCTGAAGGCCCGCCGAGGCGCCCCGGCGGGCGTCGGCCGCGGCCCGCCGCCTAGCGCTTGCGGAACCGCTTGGCTTCGGCCGCAAGCTTGGAGACCCAGGCCTCGGGTTCGTTGCTCTCCGGCTGGAAGGGCAGGGTCCCGGCCACGCCGCGCACGGCCAACCACAGCGGGGCGCTGAAATGGCCGAGCACCCGCAGCGGCCGGCGCTTGTCGTCGGTGACATCCCAGCCCTCGGCCTCGAAGGCGGCGGCCTGCACGGCGGGCGCCTTGCACTCGATGTCGTCCCAGCCCGGCGGCCGCTCCACCGCCTCGGCCTCGTCCGCCGTCAGCCCGAACAGGGCGGCGGCGCAGGCGTTGATCTCTGGAAACTCGGCCCGGGCCTCCGGCTCGGCGAAGTCGCGCTTCAGGATCGCCCGGTACTCCAGGTCGTCCACGCCAGGCAGGTCGATCAGGCGCCGCAGCGCGTCAGGCTTGCTCGTCATGCGTCTGGCCTACCGCGGATCGCCCGCGCTGGCGAGGATCGCCTAGGGCTTGGGCTTGAGGTCGGGGCGTGCGGCAAGGAAGGCGGCCCGCTCGGCGGCCGTCAGGACCTTGGCGGGCTTGCGGCGCGACACCTTTGGCGTGGGCGGCGCGTAGACCGTAGTGCTGGCGCCGCCGCGTTGCGGCTCGAAAGGTCTTTTGGGCGGCGGTTTCATCGGCGTCTCCCGACGACCCGCCATGCACACGGATCGCTACCTCTATGGCACATGTCGGAGGGCGGCGGCGGGTTACCTGACCTCGGTCGGGGACCGGCCTGCGCGCCGGATCGTCACGGGCCGCCTGCACGGTTGACCTTGGGCCCGAACCGGCGCGTGAAGGTCCATGGCCAAGGAAACCGTCTACATCGTGCAGTCCTACGTTCGCGGGCGGGGCAGGGGGCTGAAAGCCGAGCAGCAGGTGGGCTGCAAGAACGCCGAGGAGGCGCGTCGCAAGGCCGAGCGGCTGGGGCCGTTGCGCGTCGGCGTCGTCGCCTTCGCCGCGACCGCGGACACCGAGCTCGGCGACTACGACGAGAACCCGGTGATCCTCTTCCGGTCCGGCGAGCTGCCGCACCCGTTCACCGAGGCCTGACCCTGGCGGCCCGCCAACAGGGTTGGCGGGCCGGGGGCAAGCTCAGGCGACCACGCCGGCGGTCTTGAGGGCCTCGATCCGGTCCCACTCGAGGCCCATCTCCAACAGGAAGGTCTCGGTGTGCTCCGACGCCTGGGGCGAGCGTTCGGTCGGGTGGGTGACATGGTCGAACTGCACCGGCGAGCGGACCAGCTTGATCGGCGCGCCGCCGTCGATTGCCTCGACCTCGACGATCATGTCGTTCGCCAGCGCCTGCTCGTCCGTCGTCAGATCCAGCAGGCTCTGGAACGGCGCCCATTGGCACTTTGAGGTCTTCAGGTGCTGCCGCCAGTAGGCGAACGGCTGCTTGCTGAAGGCGATCACCAACAGGGCGCTGGCTTCGGCCCAGTTGGTCATCAGCGCCTCGGCGGTGGCGAAGCGCGGATCGTCGGCGGCTTCCGGGACGCCCAGGTGCTGGAAGATGTCGCGGATGTACGGCCCCGGCGTGAGGGTGTTGAGCACGATCGTGCCGCCGTCCGCCGTGCGGTAGGAGCCCAGGAAGGGATTTCCCGGCGAGGCGCCCGACGACGGCATGCGGTTGCGGCCGACGACGCCGGTTTCGGTGGCCTGGGAGATCGCCGCGCCGGCGGCCCACCAGCCGGTGCTCAGCAGCGAGACGTCGAGCTCGACCGCCTGGCCGGTCTGCGCCCGGTGAAACAGCGCCGCCGAGATTCCGCCGGCGATGTTCATGCCGCCGATGCTGTCGCCGAACGCCGGAATGCCCTGCGACAGGGGACCCTCCAGCTCGGCCGGCGACATCGACAGGCCGACGCCGCTGCGGGTCCAGAAGGCGGTGTTGTCGAAGCCGCCGACCTCGCGCTCCGGCCCCTTGTCGCCGTAGGCGCTGCCGCGGGCGTAGATGATGTTCGGGTTGGCCGCGCGGATGTGCTCGACGTCGAACCTGTGCTTCTGCCGCGCCGCCGGCAGGTAGTTGGTCAGGAAGACGTCGGCGGTCTTGGCGATCTCGTACAGCAGCGCCTGGCCGTCCGCCGTCGAGAGATCGAGACCGACGCTGCGTTTGCCGCGGTTCGGATGCTCGATCAGCGTGTGGCGCAGCGGATCGACCTTCTGGCCGCCCAGGTTGACGAAGCCGCGCTGGGTGTCGCCGCGCACCGGGTGCTCGATCTTGATCACGTCCGCGCCCCACTCGGCCAGCACGGCGCCGGCGGCGGGCACGAAGGTGAACTGGGCCACCTCGAGAATCCGCACGCCCTTCATCACCTGGGTCATCTGCCTGTCCTCACCAAGTTTCCTGTGTCTTCGGATCGCCCGTCAGGGACGCCGCGCCTCAAGCACGATCTGCGGCGCGTTCAGGTCGGCAGGCAGGTGGGTTAGCAGGCGAATGAAATCGGCGACGGACTGGAAGCTGCTGACCGGCCGGGCGCGGAGATCCAGACCGCGCTTGGCGTTCTCCTCGGCGAACCGGCGCAGCACCTCGAGGTCGTCGCTCGGCGACTTGGAGTCCTCGTCGGTCATCTGGCCGGCGCGGACCATGTTCACCCGCACGCCCTCGGGCTCCAGCTCTGCGCGGAGCGCCTCGGTGAAGCGCTCCAGCCCCGCCTTGCTGCTCTGGTAGAGCGAGAACATGGCGTGGGGCAGGGCGACGGTCTCGCTGCTGATGTTGATGATCTGCCCGCCTGGCCGCATCAGCGGGATGGCGGCGCGCGCGCAGTAGATCGGCCCGGCGAAATTCGTCGTCAGCGCGGCCTCGATCTGGGCGTCCGTGGCGTCCTTGACGAAGGTCGGCTGGTAGATCGCCGCATTGTTGATCAGCACGTCGAGGCGACCGTGCCGCTCAGCGATCTCGACGAAGGCGGCTCGCACTGAAGCCGAGCTGCCGACGTCGCACACGATCGCCTGGGCCGTGGTCCCCAACTCGGCCGCGACGGCCTCCAGCCGGGCGCCGGTGCGGCCCAGCAGGATCACTGTGTCGCCGTCCTCAGCAAAACGGCGGGCCAGCGCGCGGCCCAAGCCCGACCCGGCGCCCGTGATCGCAACGCACCGTCCATTCGCCATGCTCGTCCTCCCGCGCTCTTATTAGATAGTAGACGCTATCTAGATGTGATGTTATCAACTGATAACCTGGCCTTGTCCAGTCGCCAATCCGAAGTTGGTCGCCGCATGGAAACCATTGAAGAACCGACCAAGGGCGACGCCGCGGCTACGCGGGCGAGAATTCTCGCTGCGGCGAAACAGGTGTTTTCGAAGCGAGGCTATTCCGAATGCGGGATACGAGACATCGCCGGCGAGCTCGACCTCTCGTCCACCATCCTGTTGCGCTACTTCGGCAGCAAGGCGGGCCTGTTCGAAGCGGCACTGCGCGACGCCCTGCGCTCCGAGCCGGTGTTTCCGCCGCGCGACCAGTACGGGGCGTTCATCGCTGGCCGACTGACGGATCCGAACCACGACATGAATCCGCACGCGATGTGCGTGCTCGCGACCGCGCACGAGGAGGCCCGCGAGATCGCCGCGCGCGTGCTGCAGGAGCTTGCGGTCGTCCCGATGGCGGCCTGGCTGGGCGCGCCGGACGGCGAGGCGCGGGCGCGGCAGGTCCTGGCGCTGTGCAGCGGCTTCGTTCTCTACACCTTCCAGCTCACCGTCGTGCCGGACAGCGGCGGCCCGGATTCAAGCATGGCGACCTGGCTGGCCGAGAGCGTCCAGGCGATCGTCGACGGCGCATGAGCCGGCGGGTCGGCGGTTGGGCGCTCCGGCGTTAAGCGCGGTCGAGGAGGCGCCCCCATGGCTCAATCGAACCCACGCGCATCTGGAGCACATCGCACGGCTGGCCGGCCGCATTCCCGAGGCGCGGCTGATCGTCAATCATCTGGCGCCGATCGCCGACTTCGGGGAGCCGAAAGCGCCGGAAAACGAGCTCTGGGCGGCCTGGCGGCGCGGCCTCGAGGCGCTGGCGCCGCACGCCAACGTTCATATGAAGCTCGGCGGCTTGGCCAATCCATTCATGGCCCACTCGCTGCCGGCGTTCCGCGGTCTGCGCGAGCGGCCGACGCCGCCGACCTCGGAGGAGCTGGCGGCGCTTTATCGGCCGATGGTCAGCCAGGCGATCGACACGCTCGGGCCGTCGCGCTGCATGTTCGAGAGCAACTTCCCGGTCGACAAGCGCTGCATGTCTTATCGGGTGCTGTGGAACGCCTTCAAATGTCTGGCGCGCCCCTATTCGGAGGACGAGCGCCGCGCCTTGCTGATGGGGACCGCGGTCCAGGCCTACCGGCTGCAAGGGCTTCCGCCCTAGGCCCCGCCGAGTCGGATCTCACAGAAAAACCAGGAGGAAACCGTGACCGAGGACGAAGGCAGACGCGCCGCCATAGTGCTGTTTGAGAGCTGGAAATCCAAGGCGATCGACGACATCGGCGCCGAGAAAAGCGCCGACTTCTGCACGGAGATCGCCGAGCTCTCGATGGACAATGTGTTCGCCAAGCTCTGGGTCCGCGAGGGTCTCGATCTTCGCGCCCGCAGCCTGGTCACGCTCGGCATCCTGATCGCGCTGCACGCGCACGACGAGCTCAAGGTGCACTTCCCGATCGCGCTGAAGAACGGCTGCACGCTCAAGGAGCTCGAGGAGGTGATCTACCACTCGACCGCCTACGCCGGGTTCCCGGCGGCGAACGTCGCGCGCCGGGCGGCGCTCGAGACGCTGCGCGACGAGAACCTGATCAGCTGATCGCGCCATGGCGGCGCGCGCCGCCTGAGAGACTGCCGGGAAGGAAGCAAGGAAAGTCGCCATGTCGGATACTGCAGCCCACGCCGGATCGGCCCTGCCGATCCCCGCCCACGTCCCGCCCGAGCTGATCGTCGACTTCGACGTGATGCTCGGGCCGACCACGCTCGACGATCCCTACGCGCCGGCGTGGGAGGTGTTCGAGCAATGCCCGCCGGTGTTCTACGCTCCGGCCCGGCAGGCGGGCGCCCGCTGGCCCGGCGCCTGGATCTGCACCCGCTACGAGGACGTCCGCGAGGTCTTCCAGAACACCGACCGCTATTCCTCCGAGGCGATCTTCCCGTTCCTGACCATGATCGGCGAGACGTTCCGGGCGCTGCCGCCGCAGGCTGACCCGCCCGAGCATGACAAGTACCGCATCCTGCTGAACCCCTGGTTCTCGCCCAAGGCGGTGGCCCAGATCGACGCCAACATCCAGGCGGTGGTGGCGGAGCTGATCGACGGCTTCGCCGGCAAGGGCGAATGCGACGTCGCCCATGACTTCGGTCGGATCTACCCGGTCCGGGTCTTCATGCGGCTGATGGGCTTCCCCGAGGCGCGGTTCGAGGATTTTCTGTCCTGGGGCTACGCCATGCTCCACGACATGACCGATCTCGAGCAGATGAAGTGGGGCGCCAAGAGCGGCCTCGCCTACCTGCGCAGCTTCGTCGCCGAGATGCGCGAGACGCCCGGCGACAACCTGACCAGCCGGATCGTGCACGGGGAGGTGGAGGGCCGCCCGCTGACCGAAGACGAGATCATGGGCATCGTCTTCTTCCTCTGGATCGGCGGGCTCGACACCGTGGCGGCGACCAGCGCGCTGATGTTCCGCCAGCTGGCCCTGGATCCGGAGCTGCAGCAAAGGCTGCGGGACCAGCCCGAGGCCCACGCCGATGCGGTCGAAGAGTTCCTGCGCATGAACCCGACCGTGAACTCGGCGCGCATGGCCAAGGTGGACCACGAGCTTCACGGCGTGCAGATCCGCAAGGGCGAGATGGTTCAGTGCCTGGTCGCCACGGCCAATTACGATCCGACCGAGTTCGAGGACGCGCGCAGCTTCCGGCTGGATCGCACGTCGAACCGCCACCTGACCTTCATCGCCGGCCCGCACCGCTGCCTGGGCTCGAACCTGGCGCGGCGCGAACTGCGCATCGCGCTCGGCGAGTTCCTGCGGCGGGTCCCGCCGTTCACGATGAAGCCCGGCGCCGATCGCACCGTCGTCCCCGGCCTGGTCGCCATGAAGCGTCTGCCGCTGGTGTGGGACGTGGAGGCCGGCGAATGAAGCGCCTCGCCGGCGGCGGCGGGACCGGCGTCGTCGCTCAGGGCAGCGCGCGGCGCATCGCGGCTGACATGATCTGTTCGCGCGGACTGACCGTCACCGTGTAAGCGCCCGCCGGCGCCGGCTCGCTGAACGCAGCCTTGCCGGCGCCATCGAGGTCGAGCCAGGCGAGCCCCTGCTCCAGCGTCAGGATCGCCGGCGTTCGGTCATGGATCGGCGCGAGGTCGGGGCAGCCCGGGCCGGTGATGAAACAAAAGGACGTGAGCCCGTCGGCCATGTCGCTGGGGCTGGATTGATCCCATAGGCCGGCGAAGTAGCGAATCTCGCCGCCTGGCCAGGTGATCTCGTGCCGCGTTTTCGGCCGCCCCTTCTTCCAGCCCGGCGGCTCGGCGTACTCGATGAAGCTCGTGGTCGGGATCAGGGCGCGCCGCCGCTTGTAGGCTTCCCGGAAGGTCGGGGAGGTGTCGACGGTTTCGAGCGGGGCGTTGGTGGACATCATCTTCCACGACCGAACGTCGCCCTTGTGGAAATAGGGAACCATCCACCAGCGGACGTCGGCGCCCTCGAGCCCCGCGCGGGGGATTTCCGGATCGATCGGCCGGATCATCGTGGCGCGGTCGGTCGGCTTGATCGGTTCGTCGATCGGCCGGGGCGAGGCCGTGTCCGTCCACCGGAGCGGAATCTCCAGCTGCGCAAATTGGGTGGCGACGGCGTCGCGCGCGGCGTTGCAGCGGTATTCGTTACTCATCAGCTCACTCTCAGCCGCCCGGGGCGGCGGACCATCGCAGAATTCCCGCGCACCCGGAAATGTCGGCGCCCGACGGGGTGTCCGAAGATAAGTCGTCAAGACGGCGACCAAACCCAGCGTTCCGCGTTGCCTCCGCTCAGACCGCGCAAAGGTCGGATGTTGGTGTGTGATGGCGATGGCGAATTCCCAGGCGAATGGCGGCCTCAAGGCCGGCGCGGGTGGCGAGACCCACCAGACCGCGTCGGCGCCCGAGGCGCGGCTCACAACGAACCACGGCGCGCCGATCAGCGACGATCAGAACTCGCTAAAGGCCGGGCCGCGCGGTCCCTCGCTGCTCGAGGACTTCGTTCTTCGCGAGAAGATCCAGCATTTCGACCACGAGCGGATTCCGGAACGCATCGTCCATGCGCGCGGGTCGGCGGCGCACGGCTATTTCGAGCTCACCAAATCCCTCGCCCAGTATACGCGGGCCAAGGTGCTGACCGAGGTGGGCAAGCGCACCGAGGTGTTCACGCGCTTCTCCACCGTCGCCGGCGGCGCCGGCTCGGTGGACACCCCGCGCGACGTTCGCGGCTTCGCGGTGAAGCTCTACACGGTGGAGGGCAACTGGGACCTGGTCGGCAACAACATCCCGGTCTTCTTCATCCAGGACGCGATCAAGTTCCCCGACCTGATTCACGCCGTGAAGATGGAGGCCGACCGCGGCTATCCGCAGGCGGCGAGCGCCCATGACACGTTCTGGGACTTCATCGGCCTGATGCCGGAGAGCACCCACATGATCATGTGGGCGATGTCCGACCGGGCGATCCCGCGCTCCTTCCGGATGATGGAGGGCTTTGGGGTCAACACCTTCCGGCTGCTGAACGACAAGGACGAGGCAACCTTCGTCAAGTTCCACTGGCGGCCGGCGCTGGGGACCCAGTCCACCTGCTGGGACGAGGCGGTCAAGATCGCCGGCGCCGATCCGGATTATCACCGCCGCGACCTGCACGAAGCGATCGCCAGCGGCGCCTTCCCCGAGTGGGATTTCGGCGTCCAGCTGCTCAGCCAGGCCGAGGCCGACGCCCTGCCGTTCGACATCCTCGACGCCACGAAGCTGATCCCCGAGGAGCTCCATCCGATCCAGGTGATTGGCCGGATGGTGCTGGACCGCAACCCGGACAACTTCTTCGCCGAGACCGAACAGGCCGCCTTCCTGCCGACCAACGTGCCGCCGGGCATCGATTTTTCGGAGGACCCGCTGCTGCAGGGCCGGCTGTTCTCCTACCAGGACACCCAGCTCTCGCGACTGGGCACGGTCAACTTCCACCAGCTGCCGATCAACCGGGCCAAGGGCTGCCCCTTCCAGAACCTGCAGCGCGACGGCCACATGCAGATGCAGGTCCCCAAAGGCCGCGCGAACTACGAGCCCAACAGCCTGGCCGAGGCCGGCGAGGCGGGCGGCCCGCGCGAAGATCCGAAGGGCGGCTTCCGGACTGCGCCGGCCGCCACCGCAGCGACCAAGGTCCGGCTGCGCGCGGAGACCTTCGCCGACCACTACAGCCAAGCCCGGCTGTTCTATCGCTCGCAGACCGCGATCGAGCAGGCGCACCTGGCCAGCGCCCTGGTCTTTGAGCTGTCCAAGTGCAGCTTCGAGCACGTTCGTACGCGCATCCTGGCCAACCTGCAGAACGTCGACCCGGACCTCGCCGCCCGCGTCGCGTCGGGCTTGAATGCGACCCTGCCCGCAGCGTCCGAACCGGCGGTCAAGCCAATGGACATGGAGCCCTCGCCCGCCCTCCGCATCGTCGGCAAATATCCGGAGAGCCTGAAAGGGCGCTCGGTCGGCGTCCTGGTCACCGACGGCGCGGACGGCAGCGCCGTGACGGCGATCCGTAAAGCCACCGAAGCCGAAGGCGCCAGCGTCAAGATCGTCGCCCCGAAGATCGGCGCCGTGAAGCTGAAGGGCGGCAGCGCGCTGGCGGTCGACGGCCAGCTGGCGGGCACGCCCTCGGTGATCTTCGACGCCGTCGCCGTGGTGGTGTCGGAGGAGGGCTGCGCGCAACTTCTCGCGGACAGCGCCGCCATCGACTTCGTGCAAAACGCCTACGTCCACCTCAAGGCGATCGGCTTCACAGCCGCGGCTCAGCCGCTGTTGGACAAGGCCAATGTCGTCGCCGACGAGGGGGTGGTCAGTCTCGAGCGCGGACCGGAGGCCTTCCTGCCGCCGGCGCGCACCCGGCAATGGAGCCGCGAGCCCAAGGTCAGGACCTTGGCCTGACCGGCCAGGCTGGTTTCAGGAGCGGCGGGCGGCGCTTCGACGCGATTAGCGCCGCTCAGCGACTGGGAACTTCCGCCATGATGGCCGCCATGGCCTCGTGCGCTGGAGCCTTGTCGCGGCGGAAGGCGCCGCTTTCGAGGATCAGATGCAGCGCCGCCCGCGCGCGGCTGACCCGGCTTTTCACCGTGCCGACGGCGACGCCCGCGACCTCGGCCGCTTCCTCGTAGGAGAACCCGCCGGCCCCGACCATCACCAGAACCTCGCGTTGCGTATCCGGCAGCATCAAGAGCGCCTGCCTGACGTCGTCCAACGCCAGCGTGGACTCCGGATCATCGACGGCGATCAGCGTGCGTTCGGCGACCTCCGGATCCAACTGCGATCCGCGCCACGACCGCCGCTTCTCCGAATAGAACTGGTTGCGCAGGATCATGAAGAGCCACGCCTTCATGTTGGTGCCCAGCTGATAGCTGTCGCGGTTCTTGAGCGCCTTGGAGAGCGCGTCCTGCGCGAGGTCGTCGGCTTGCGCGGCGTCGCCGCACAACGACCGCGCAAACGCCCGCATGTGCGGAATGAGGGCGATGAGGTCCCGCTCGAAGTCGGGGGCGAGCGGCTGGGCGTCGGGCTGTTGGGTCAAGTCTTAGAGATGGGGGCGAAGGTGGGCGATTACGAGGCCGTCGGGAGCAGTTCGCAGCGGTCGCGGTTTCACACCCGGCTCGGCCATTGACCGGGCTGGACCGGGCCACGCCGCCGGATCGCCTCGATCGGCAGGCGGCTCGAGATCCGCTCTTCGGCGAAGGTGATCTCGTCGGCGGCCAGCACGTAGAGCTGTTCGCCGACGCCGGCGACGCCCCCGTCGGTCATCACGACATAGGCCAGGGCCGCGTCGCCGCAGCGCATCATGCCGTCGACCAGGGTGCCGATCGTCTCGCCGTCGGGGCCCGTCAGCTTGGCGCCGGCGATCGATCCCAGGGCCATCAGGGTCGGGGCGCGCGAGGCGGCGCTGCGGGCCTCGGCGGCTTTACCGCCCGCCTCGTAGCGCGCCTTGCGGCCCAGCCAGCGCCAGACCCCGACGCCGTTGACCAGGGTCAGAAAGCCGTTGGTCCAGAGCAGGTTCTGCTGGCCCGTCGAGAGCGCGATCGCGCACCAGCCGAGCGACCCGAGGGTGAAGACGACGAATCCCCAGCCGGTGACCCGGGCGCCGAGATTGGCGGCGGTCATCATGGCGGCGATCATGGTCGCCGCCGGGGCCGCCCAGGCCACAATGCTGTTCATTCGCCAGGTCTCCTCATGTGAGCCGCGCCGTCCCCGGGCGCCACGAGCTTGGAACTCGCCCGGCGACCAAGCGCTCCTTCGGCCTGGAGGGCACATGCGCTGGCCGGAGCAGAATTGTGACGTGCTGATTGTGGGCGCCGGACCGGCGGGCCTGACCGCGGCGGTTTATCTCGCGCGATATCGGCGGCGCGTCCTGGTCGTTCATGACGAGGCGAGCCGCGCGGCGCGTATACCGCTGACGCGCAATGTGCCCGGCTTCCCCGGCGGAGTCGCCGGGCCGGAGTTGCTGCAGCGGATGCGCGACCAGGCGCAGCTCTACGGCGCCGAGATCCGCCGCGACCGCATCCAAGCGCTGCGCCAGGACCGAGGCTTCCAGGCGCTCGGGGACGAGGGGACCTATCGCGCGCGCTCGGTGATCCTGGCGACCGGCATTGCTCTGAACGAGATCGACCTGCCGGTGGCGGTCCACGAGGAGGCGCTTCGGTTGGCGTGCCTGCGCTACTGCCCGATCTGCGACGGCTTCGAGGCCACCCGCAAGGCGGTGGCGGTGCTGGGGAGCAGCACCCATGGCGCGCGCGAAGCCCTCTTCCTGCGGGAATATACCGACCGGGTGACGCTTCTCGCCCGGGAGGCGTGCGAGCTCTCGGACGCCCAGCGTGGCGAACTGGCCGCCGCCGGCGTCCAAGTGCGCGATGCGCCGGTGGTGGACGTCCGACCGGCCGCGACCGGAATGCAGGTGATCCTGGCGGACGACACCCGGCTCAGCTTCGACGTGCTCTATCCGGCGTTGGGGTGCGAACCCCGCTCGGAGCTGGCGGCGCAACTGGGGATGGGGCTCTCCGACGCCGGTTGCATACCGACCGACGCTGGCCAGGCGCTTGCGCTGCCGGGGCTCTACGCCGCCGGCGACGTGGTCGACGCGCTGGATCAGATCAGCGTCGCGATCGGCCACGGCGCGATCGCCGCCACCCACGCGCACAACTGGCTGCGCGAGCAGGACGGCCGCATGCTGCAGACGGCGTGAGCGACGCCGGGCAGACGTCCGCTTAGAACAACCCGGCGCGTTGGGCGATCACCACAGCAGCGATGACCAGGATCAAAGCCTGGATGATCTGTCCAAAGGGCGACGGCAGCGGAAGCTTCTGCACCGCCCAGGCGAAGAGGGCGGCCACAACCAAGACGACGATAGCGAAGACCAATATGGACATGGGGGTTCCTTCAGCGGCTCGGCCGCGGTGCGCAGCTAAAGCGTACGCATGGCTGGAGCGTTCCCGGCGGGCGCGCGACTGAGCTTTCGAAGACGCGGTCGGAAAAAAGCGTCCTGGCGGCGCAGCGAATGCTGCATTGCAGCATTATGTCGGGTCGGCCGCGCGGCGCGGCGGGGAAATGGGATTGCCAGATGCCTGGACTTGGCGCGACAACGGCGGGGCTCGCCCGGCTGCGGAAGGCGATGAAGCGACAGTCGGACAGCGGCGACGACGCCGGGCTGAGCGAGGTGCGCGGCTTCGGCTTCAATCCTGGCGGCCTCAGGATGCTGGTCCATGTCCCTGGGAGCCTCGCCCTGGAGGCCCCGCTGGTGGTCGTGCTGCACGGCTGCACCCAGCGCGCCGGCCCGCATGCCCGCGCCGCGGGCTGGCTCGCTCTGGCCGACCGTCTGGGCTTCGCGGTCCTGGCCCCTGAGCAGGAAAGCGAGAACAACCCGAACCGCTGCTTCAACTGGTTCGAACCCGGCGACATCACCCGCGGTTCGGGGGAAGCGGCGTCTATCCACGCGATGATTGAGCACATGGTGCGGACGCACCGGCTCGACCCGGCGCGCGTGTTCATCACCGGCCTCTCGGCGGGCGGCGCCATGACCGCGGTCTTGCTCGCCACCTATCCGGAGACCTTCGCCGCCGGGGCGGTGGTGGCCGGTCTTCCGTTCGGCCTCGCCAGCAATGTGCAGGAGGCCTTCGCGGCGATGCACGGCGGCGCCCAACTGGGCGGCCGGGAGTTGGGCGCGCTGGTCGCTCAAGCCGCGCCTGCGCCGCGGCGAAGGCCGCGTCTGGCGATCTGGCATGGCCTGGCGGACGGTACGGTCGTCAGCAGCAACGCCCTGGCGCTCGCCCGTCAATGGGCCGCAGCCTATGGGCTCGCCGAGCATCCCGACGCGGTTCGCGCCCGCCGCGACTGGACCCGCTCGGAGTGGCGCGCCGCGGACGGCGAGCCGCTAATCGAGCTGAACCTGCTCGCAGGTCTCGGCCACGGCACGCCCCTGGCCGCAGGCGGCGACGATCCGATCGGCGAGGTGGCGCCCTTCATGCTCGAGGCGGGCGTCTCATCGTCGCTGGAGATCGCCCGCTTCTGGGGCCTCGCGCCGCCGGAACCAGCCGCGACCGATGAATGGCGCGTCGGCGCCCCGCCGCCCGAGCAGCCGACATTCGGCGCACAGGGGCTGGGCGAGAGCGTGATGGCCTCCGTCTCGCCTCACGTGTCCACCGACGTCCAGCAGGTGATCGCCAAGGCGTTGGCGTCCGCTGGCCTGATGGGCCGAGGCTCACCGCAAGACTAGGCGTTTGGCGCTCGCGCGTGCTGAAGGAGGCTGGTGAACAGGGCGTCGTGCTGCGCGGCGACCAGCCGCCAGCTCAGGGCTTCAGCACGTGCGCGGGCCAAGGCTCCCATACGCCGACGAAGCGCCGGATCGTCTTGCAACCGCTTGAGCGCGGCGAGCGCCGCGTCGGCGTCGCCCGGGGGCGTCAGGATGGCCTCCTGCCCGGGAAGATAGGCGCGCACGGCGTCCAGCGCGGTGGTGATCGTCGGCAGGCCGCTGGCGACGCCTTCGAGCAGCGAGTTGTTCGCGGTGGAGTCCAGCAGCGGGAGGAAGAGGACATCCGCCGCGCGGTACAGCGAGGCGAGCGTCTCATCGTCGACCCCGCGATGCCGGACGACGTTGGGAAGCCCTTCAATCCCCGTCTCCCGTGCGGTCACGACGTGGAATTCGACGGCCGGCATCCGTTCGGCGACCGAGCGGACGACGTCCCAGTCCCTTAGCCAATGGCCCGCGGTGATGCATCGGAACGTCGGACGGTCCGACGCCTGGCTGTCGGGATGGAAGAAGTCGGTGTCCACGCCGTGCAGGATGACGGAGATCCTGTCGTCGGGCAGCCGCCCTTGGAAGAAGCGGCGCTGCGATGGCGACATGAGCACGATGTGGTCGAAGCCGCTGAGAACGGACGGGTCGAGCAGCTCTTCCAGAAGCTCCGGCGGTTGGTGAAAGCTGGCCACCGTCAGCACCTTCGACCCGACGGCGTCGAGCAGGCGCGGCAGGAACTGGGCCGAATGCTCGCCGTCGAGAAAGTGCACGAGGTCCAGCCGTTGGGCGAGGCAGCGGCCGAAGGCGGCGAGTTCGGCGTTCAGGTCGCTGACCTTGTACCACTGCATCGGTCGCCGCTTGAGCGTCGCGCGGAGCCATGGCCGCAGCGGCCGAAGGCCGAGCGGAACCTCCTCGTGGCTGTCGGCCGCGCCATGTCGTTCCGTGCGGAAGCGGCGCGGATCGAGGTGCTGGACGAAACAGGGGTAACCGCTGTGTTCGCCGAAGTGCCGGTAGGGGGTGTAGACAAACCGCACCCGGATCGGGCGTTCAGCGCCCGGCTGCACCGAGGATCCCCCAGGCATATCCGACGTCGATGAGGGCGAGGCACTTGGCCCGAAACGTCGCCGCTTCCGCCGTCGGCAGCGAAAGCGCTTTCAACCTCCCGGGCGACCTTGCGAGCCGCGTCAGCCGTCGGGCGGCGAGTTCGACCCGGCGCTTGCGCGACGGTGCGGTGTCGATGATCTCCATCACCGCGTCGGAGATGCCCTGCCAGTAGAAGCGCTTGATGAACCAGGCCTGGGTCAGGCGGGAAGGCGGCGCCAGATGGGCGATGGCCATGGCTGGCACGTACAGGCACCGGTACCCGCGCCGCACGATCTCCATCTGCAGATGCACGTCGCCGCTGGAGAGCAGATTGGCGCCGACCCGGTCGAGCCAGGGATGAAATCCGCCCACCTCGGCGATGACCGCTTTCGGGGCCGCCATGTTGGCGCCCACCAGCCACTCGCGGCGGAGGTCGACGATCGGCTTCTCGTCCGGCCCCCAGTCGACGATGGTCAAGGCTCCGGCGATCTCGTCGGCCAGCCAGTCGGGCCGCGGCGCCAGCCACACCGGGTCCACGCGCCCGCCGATCACGCCGACGTCGCCGGGCGAGCGCGCGAAGGCGTCGGCGATTGCGGCGAGCCAACCCGGCTGGGCGACGGCGTCGTCGTCGAACAGGGCGACATGGGGCGCCGCGGCGCTCCGCCAGCCGGTGTTGCGGGCGACGCACAGGCCGATCCGATCTTCGCGCAGGTAGCGAACCTCGGCCTGCGACGCGTAACGCTGCGCGACCTCGGCCGTATGATCGGTCGAGCCGTTGTCCACCACGACGATCTCGTAGGCCGAGCGGGGGAAATCCTGCGCGACGACGCTCGCCATCGCCTTGTCGAAGAGAGCGGCGCGGTTGCGCGTGCAGAGGATGACGGAGATGGCCGGAAGCGGCCCCGACACCCCAGGCGTCATGGCGACGACGCTCCGCGCGAGATGCCTGACACCATGCCGACGCAGCGACGCATGACATGCCCGGGCCGGAGCAGCACCGCTTCGAGCTTTTCGAGGAAATAGCGACGCAGCCGCTGATCGTTCGGCGCCTCCTTCGGCGGCTGCGGCACGGGCACGTAGGCGTCGACCAGCTGAAGGGCGAGTTCGTTCTCGTCGCTGTCGAAGGCGGTCAGGGCCTCCGCGCGGATGGCGCGCAGCGACGTCGCCTGGAGCCAGCTCAGCGTGGCCGGCGGGGCTTCGCGCCGGGCGTACAGCCCCGGCAGGGTGACCGCGGTCCAGCCGCCGACGATCGCCTCGTTGGCCAGCGCCCAGATGTCATACTCGCGCGGCAGGCCGGGCCTGAACGGCGGACAGGGATGGAGCGCGTCGGCCCGGAAGCCGCTGGCGGGCGCGACGTCGTTGGCGGCCATCTGGTAGGGCAAGGCCGGGGAGGGACGCGCATCGAAGCCGCGGCAAGGCCCGGTCCGATCCGTCCAGGGCGTCACCACGCCGACGTCCGGCCGGCTGGAGAAGACGCCGGCCATGCGCTCGATGCAGTCCGGCTCCAGGAGATCGTGCTCGTCCAGGAAGAGCCAGAAGTCCGACGCCTGGCGCGCGGCCAACACGGTGAAACCATGGTTCCACCCCTGCGTGCCGACGCAGTGGGGGGCATGTTCCAGCACCACCTCAACGCCAGCGCCGAGCTGGAGCCCACTGAGCCAGGCCGCCGGCGTTGGCTGCCGGTAGACGACCGCGATCGCCTTGGGCGCTTTCGTCTGCATCTGCAACGACCGCAGCACGCCCTTGGCCACCAGCAGGGTCTCCGCGCAGACGACCACGTTCGCCGACGCGTCCGGCGCCGCGCGCGGCGCGAAAAGGCGGATCGCGCCGCGCGCCGCCACCCTGCTGCGGAACCGCTCGTGCGCGGCGAGCACGGCGTCATTGTCGCAAATGCGGCGGGCGGTCCGGGCGGCGGCCGCTCCCATCGTCGCCTTCCGCGCCCCAGGCGTCGCCAGACAGCGCCTGAGCGCCTCGGCAAGGCTGTCGACCATGCCCGCCACCCCCGCGTCCTCGGCCAGCCAGCCGCTGCGCTCGTCCTCCAGCAGTTCGGCCATGGCGCCGTTGCGCGTGGCGATCACCGGCAGGCCTGAGGCCATCGCCTCGATGCAGACGTTGGGGAAGTTTTCCCAACGGGACGGCACGACGGCGGCCTGCGCCCGGCCGAGGTAATGGGCGATCTCGGATTTTGACCTGGCCCCGTGGAAGCGAAACCGCGGGGCGAGCTCCGGGCCGATCTGCTTCAACAGGTCCTGCTGAAGGTTCCAGCTGTCGGCGCCGACGAAGTCGAAGTGAACGGCGGCGTCCTTCTGGGCGACCCGGGTCGCAGCCTCGACCCACTCGATCACGCCTTTGCGGGGCTCAAGCCGTCCGACGTAGCAGATCGATCCTTCGGACCAGACCGCGAAGTCGCGCTCGATCCGCGGCGCGTCGCCGAGGGGAAGCGGGATGACTTCGATGGAGTCCGGCTGGAGGCGGTAGTGCCGCGCCGCCGCCCGGGCCAATCCGCCGCTGGGGCAGAGCAGGGCGTCCGCCGACTTGATACAGAACTCCTCCATCCGGCGCAGCGTCTCCAGGTTCGCGCGCGGTCTGGCGGGGCCGTTGAACTTGTGGATGAAGACGCTCGGCGAATGCAGATGCACCACGCAGGGCGGTCGCTGATCCGGCCCCAGCCCGAGCGAGCGGCGCAGTAGGAAGAAGTAGAGGGGCGCTTCCCATTCCTGCGCCTCGATCAGGTCGATCCCCTCCTCCTCGACCAGCCGTTCCGCCAGCAGCGCCGCGCTCCAGGCGAACCACTGGTTGGGAAAAACGGTCTCGCGGAGGCCCTGCAGTTCGCGCTTCATCCGGGCGCCTTGCGACGGGTTGGCGATGGGGATGTCGCTGGGACCGATGCGGTGAACGATCATCCGCCCGTCCAGGTGCGCTTCGCGCGCTTTCGGGGCGCCGTCCCACCGCTCGCCGATCAGGTGGACGGTGTCGCCGGTCTTCGCCAGCAGTTTGGCGATGTTGGCCACGTAGGTCCCGATCCCGCCTGCGGGATAGGAAGCCGGGGGCAGCTCGCGGCTGATGATCAGGTGTCTCATGTGAAGAGGCCCTTCAAGGCCGCCGCCGCGCGCTGGAACGGCACGCCCGCTCCTCTGCGCTCGGTGGAAGGTTCAGCCCCCTTCGATCGCTCGAGCCCGGCGGCTCTGCGGCATGCCGCTTCCAGCGCCTCCGCCGCGTCCTGGTGCATCTCCGGGCTCGGATAGTACCGGTTGAGCTCCCAGGGCGTGGCGGTCCACTCGTCGCGAATGGTGACCGCTTCGCCGGTCTCGCGATCGCACAGCTTCTGCGGCAAGCCCCGCCGTGAGACGCACGAAACGAACGCGTCGCACTCGGCGCGCAGGACGTGGAGCGTGTCCGCGTCGATCAGCTGCGGGAACTCCCCGAACAGGCCGCTGACGCTGTCGTAGCTCTGCCGGTAGTCGGGCCGCCGCGACGAAAACCAGAAGAGCACCGTCGGCGCCGTCAGCCCGGTGAGGATGCGCCGATAGCTGGACAGCCAGTTGGCGCGCGTCTCCTGCACCACGCGCGAAACGACCGCGCGCGACTCTGTGCGGAGCAGGTGGTCGAACGCCGCGTCGGAGCCCAGTTCAGCGCCGTCCGAGCGGCGCGTGTAATGACCGACGCCCCGGCTCTCGAACCGTGAGTTGCCCTCCGACCGCCCCGACATGACCTGCAGCACCACGAAGCGCGCACCGTTCAGATAGCGGAGCAGCGGCTGCGGGTGCTGGCTGAAGAAGGATGGTCCGGCGCCTCCGTGGCTGATGTTCAGCACGGGCAGCCCAAGGCGTTGCGAAAGGAGCGTCGGGAAGGGGCGGGCGCAGAAGCGGCCGAACGTTTGCGCCGCGCCGAGGCAGACGAAGTACTCCCCGGCGTCGAGGCGCGCGGGGCGCGGCCCCCGGATGCGTAGCGGGCGGAAACGCGACGGGTCGACGATCTCCGGGTCGAGGCAGAACACCTCGTAGTCGACCACGCGCCGGTCAGGATCTTGATATTCGGCAGCCATGCTCAAGCCGCCTCTTGCTCGCCGGCCGCGGTGTCCGGCGCGCGAAAGAAGCGCTCCCAGGTCGAGCCGGCGAAGACGTCTCGCAGCTCCTCGTAATTTGCGATCGCGCGGGACAGCGGCTGGGTGCGTTGCCGAACGACCTTGGCTTCCAGCGGCCCGGGGCGCAGTCCCAGGTGAGCGGCGACGCGCGCCATCGCCGCCGGTCGGTCGGCGACGAGGTCTTCGTAGGTGACGGTCAGAATGCGGTGGCCGGCGAAGTGCGCGTCGCAAGCCGCCTCCTGCGCCTGCACCGCTTGGAAATGGCGGACGCAATCGTCGGCGCTGAGCCGGATGGGTTCGGCGGGCGCGGCGCTCTTCAAGCTCGACCAGACGTTCGTGGCGTGCGCCAGCCGGAGCGACAGATACTGCTCCAGGAGGTTCATCCGCTGGAGGTGGATGACCGCGAGGTCGGGGTCGTTCGCGAGGTAGTCCCAGACCGTCGCCTGGGCACCGGCGCGCGCGTGATAGTAGAAGAGCTTGAAGCCCACGGCCGCGACCTCGCGCGGCCACCGCCGAAACACCGCTGTCTCCAGGAACTCCACGGGCCGCGCTTCGTGCAAGCGCAAGAGCTTCGGGCTCTGCAGCGTGCGGAACGGCCAGCGGTCCCAGCCGATCGCGCCGTCGCCGCGGAAGAGTTCGCCGAGCGCGACGACCTGCCCATGCGCATTCAGCAGATCGAGCAGCAGCGTCGAGCCGGTGCGCGCGACGCCGACGATCACGAACCTCTGGTAGTCGCGGCCGCCGACCAGGGCGCGCGCGTGAAGGACGCTCCGCGCCACCGCTTCGCGCACCCGTGGAGACGGCGAAGGCGGGTTGAGCGAGGTCATCTGCGGCCCGCCCCCACCACGACGGTGGTCTCGCGGAGGTCGGCGGGGCTGCCGGCGAACATCCGGGCGAACGGTCCGCCCGCCTGCAGCAACGCCGCCGGCGCGCCCTGTTCGACCAGCAGGCCGTCGTGCAGCACGACGACGTGGTCGGCGATCGCGACGGTGCTGAACTTGTGGGCGACGATGACCACGGCCCGCTGCTTGGCGAACGCCTGCAGCGTGTTCTGGAAGACGCGTTCGGTCGGCGCGTCGAGCGAGTTGGTCGCTTCATCCAGCACCAGGACGGCGGGGTCGCGCAGCAGCGCGCGCGCGAGCGCAATCCGCTGCCGTTGTCCGCCGGAGAGCTGGGTGGCGCGCTCGCCGACGCGGGTGTCGTAGCCGCGCGGCAGAGCCTGGACGAAGTCGTCGGCGGCGACCGCTCGGGCCGCCTGGATGACCTCGCGTTCCGACGCCTCCGGGCGGCCGTAGAGGATGTTCGCCCGCACCGTGTCGTCGAAGATATAGGGGTCCTGGTTGACGACCCCGACGTGGCGGCGCCAGGCGGCCGCCAGCCCGTCCGTCAGCGGAGTTTCGCCGATCCGGATCTCGCCCGATTGCGGCGTCTGGAAGCCGAGCAGCAGGTCGAGCAGCGTCGACTTGCCGGCGCCCGAGGGGCCGACGATGGCGACCAGCCCGGCTTGCGGCAGGGCGAGCGAAAGCTCGGCGATCGCCGGCGCGTCGCCCTCCGGGTAGCGGAAGGTCACGCGGCGGAACGAGACCGGACCGTCGAACTTTTGCGGCGTGGCGACCGGCGCTCGGATCGGCGGCTGCGGACCCTGCAGGACCGCGCTGACCGCGGCGATGGAGGCGTGCAGACCCGCCAGGCTGGACTGCACCCCCATCAGCGACACCAGCTTCGGCTGAAGCCGGTAGAGTAGGGCGATGAACGCCACCAGCGTGCTCAGGCTGGCGAATTCGGCGCTGACCAGCAGGATGAGCAGGACCAGCACGCCGACCACCATGATCTCGGTGATCGGCCCGGTCGTGACGCTGACCAGCGCCATCTTCAGGAACAGCCCGCGCACGCGGTCGGAGATCTTCTCGAAGCGCGTCAGCTCGTAGTCTTCGCGGCCGAAGGTGTGGATGGTCCGCAGGCCGTTGAGCGTCGACCAGGTCTGCTGCGCCAGGACCTCGTTGCACTCCAGCGCCTGCTTGCTCAGCCGCTTCGCCCGCCGCGAGACCAGTAGGATCACCGGCGGGATCAGCAGCATGCAGCCGATGGCGATCAGCGCCAGCTTCCAGGACAGCAGCACCAGCAGGCCGGCGAAGACGACGGCGGTCGCCAGACTGGTGATGGTGACGAAGATCAGGTTGACGGCGTCGGTCGCCCGCCAGGTCTCGTTGTTGAGGGTGTTGAGCAGCTTGCCTGCGGGCCGGCGTTCGACCGTCGCCAGCGGGATCGACAGGATCCGCTCGAAGATGGCGGTGCGCAGGCTGTGGCTGATCCGGCCGTAGACGACGCCGAGAACCGCCATGTTGGCGTAGCTGAAGAGGCTCTTCGCCACCACGGCGGCGAAGATCAGCGCCAGCACCGTCGCCGTACGACTGGCGGGCGGAAACTGGTCGATGAAGCCCTGCAGCAGGCCAAGGTAGCCGGTGGCGGTCGCCGGATGGGCGTTGTCGCCCAGCGACTGGACAAGCGGAATGACCAGGGTCAGGCCGACCCCCTCGAACAGCGACGAGAGCACGGCGAGCAGCGCCATCACCGGCAGGAAGCCGAGGTGGGCGCGCGCCATGGCGAACAGCGCCCGGCCTTCGCGCAGGTCCTGGACCAGGTCGCGCACCGGGCTGAAGGGCGCGGCCAGCGCGGCGCGGATGCCGGGGATCTGTCCGATCGGCCGCGTCGCCATGGTTCGCTCCGCCCGTCAGGTCGCCAGGCTCGCGTCGCGCCGGGAATGGGCGGCGAGCTCGGTGAGATTGGACAGGTTGACCAATGGATCCTGCAGGGCGGGAGCCTGCAGCATCGCCAGGAATGCGGGGTGGCGGCGGTGCTCCGGCCGGTGGACCGCGCGGGCCGCGTACTCCTCGGGCGAGAAGCTTCCCCAGTCCAGCATCTGGTGGAAGCTCACGCGATCGCAGGCGTGGCGCCGGCCAAGCTCGACGAAGGCCGGCATCTCCTCGAAGTTGTTCAGTTGCACGGTCATGTGGATCTCCAGGTACTGGAGAGGTCCGTTGCGTCTCAGGTCGGCGATGAAGGCGAGCCGCTGCAGCAGCATCGCAAAGTCTCCGCCCCGACGGTTCTCGGCGTAGGTCTCCGGGCGGGCAGCGTCGATCGAGATGGTCGCGGACTTCACCAGCGCGCGGGTTTCCGCCGGAATCGAGCCCCAGATCCGCGGGGTCCACAGCAGCCCGTTGGTGTGCAGGTGGATCCGCTGCAGCTTGGGCATGGACGCCCGCTTCATGGTCTGCAGCCAGCGCCGGAAGTAGGGGCTGCCGAACGGATCGCCGCTGCCGGTGATGTAGAGCAACCGGGCGTCGGCCAGCGCTTCGTCCTCCAGCCGCTTCTGGATGTTGACGATGGCGTCCCCGTGGGCCGTCTCCATGATCAGGTGGTCACGGCAGGTGGGGCAGGACAGGTTACAGGACTGGTCGAAGCAGCAGATGACGTCCTTCGGCCCGAAGGGCATCACCGTCTGCTTGTTGCGGATGACCTCGAGCAGGTCGGGGTCGCTGACGTCGGCGAGGCGCTGCACGGGCCCGTCGACGCGCTGAAGGTAGGGGCACAGGTCGGCCCGACAGTATTTGAAGTCGCCGTCCAGGATCGACCGCCGGAAAGCCTGGGCCGCCTTGCTGTTCCAGACTTCGGCGACCGGCTTGTCGCCCATGTTGCCGATCGAGCGCGTCACCCAGCTCTGACAACAGAAGTAGACGTCGCCGCGCTCGCCGCCGCCGCCCAGAACCTCGAACCGTTCGAACGGCTGGGCGCAGAAAAGCCGCTCGCCGGATTGCGGCCGGCGGGTCGGCGCAGGCCGTGCGGCGCGCCACGCCGCCAGCGATCGCCGCCACAGCTTGCCCGCAATCCCCTTGGTCCGCGCCCGCAGCGCGGCCGGCTGGCGCATGCTGATGACCTGGGTCATGAGCCCGCTCCCACCAATCGCTTGACCCAGGCCGACAGGTTCTGCGGCGCGGGCTGGCCGGCCTCCTTCTGCCGGAGCCGCTCCAGATGCGGCTTGTTGAGCTGCTGGTCGGCCCAGTCCCAGACGCTGACGGTCGCCTTGACCCGCCGGAAGAAGGCGGTGACCTCGAAGGCCTTGGCCAGCTCCCACTCGTCCTCGCCGACCAGGAAGTCATGGAGGATCCGCACTGACGGCATGTTGTAGTCGTCGACGATCATGTGGCCGCCGACCGGCACCCGTGCTTGCGTGTAGTACCAGTCGAGGATCGGGAACGGGAACCGATGGGCGCCGTCGATGAGCACGACGTCCAGCTGCTCCGGGATGCCGTGGCCGGACGGCAGCGCCTCGTCCGAACTCTGGTGGATGAAGCGAAGCGCGTGCGGCGCGCCGAGGGTCGCGAGATAGTCGCGGATCTTCGTGGCCTGGGTCGCATCGGGGGTGATGCAGACGTGCTCGGCCCCGGCGAGCGCGAAGGCGACGGTCGTCTGACCGGCGCCGGTCTCCAGGGTCTTCATGCCGGGCTGCACGAGCGCGGCGAGGTGACGGAGCACGTCGCCGGCGACGGACCAGTTGGCCGGCGTGCCGTCCGGCCAGGCGTGAAAGGCGGGCCGCTCCGCGAGCAGCCGTTCGACCAGCGCCTGGGTCGTCGCCGAGCTCATATGCCGACGCCTCGGGAGGTTGCGAACCGATGGGCGTTGGCGGCGCCGGCGCTAAGCGCGGCGGGCATGGCTCGGGCGGGGGCGGCGTCCTCCAACCCCATCTCGGCGCGGAACCAGGCGATGGTGCGGACCACCCCTTCCTCGTAGGGCACCGCGCAGCGCCATCCCGGCAGCACGCGCCGGGCGGTGGTCAGGTCCGGGCGTCGATTGCTCGGATCCTGCGGCGCCGGCGCGAGGTGCACGATGGGCGTGCCAGGGAAGAAGCCCTGGACGTAGCGGGCGACCTCCAGCACGGAGATCTCCCGGTCGTTGCCGATGTTCAGCGGGCCGGCGAAGTCCACGCCGTCGCGCCAGAAGTAGCGTTCGAGCGCTTCGGCTATGTCGTCGATATAGCCCCAGCTGCGGGTCTGCGCGCCGTCGCCAAAGATCGTCAGCGGCGCGCCGCGCAGGCCCTGGCTGATGAAGTTGGAGACCGCGCGGCCGTCATCGACCCGTGTGCGCGGGCCGAAGACGTTGAACAGGCGGACCACCTTCACCCGCACGCCGAGCACGCGACGGGCCTCGAAGAGCATGGCCTCGACGCAACGCTTGCTCTCGTCATAGGAGGCGCGCGGGCCGGTGCAGTCGACCGAGCCGCGGTAGCTCTCGGGCTGCGGCGACACCTGCGGCTCGCCATAGACTTCCGACGTCGAGGTGAAGGCGAACTGACCGCCCGGCGCCAGCACCTCGAGCAGCCGCATGGCGCCGATCACATTGGCGGAAATCGTCCTCAACGGCTCGGCCATGTACCAGGGCGGCGAGGCCGGCGATGCGAGGTGGTAGATCTCGTCGAAGCGGCCGTCGAACGACGCCTGCTCGACATCCGCGATCAGGACTCGCAGCCGCGGATCAAGGACATGGTCCAGGTTCTGCGGGCAGCCGGTCCAGAGGTTGTCGACCACCAGGCACTCGTCCAGGTCGTCGCGCCGCAACAGGCGCTCTACCAGGTGAGAGCCGATGAAGCCGAGGCCGCCGGCGACCAGGATGCGCACCATCACTATGTCCCGAGCGATGGGAATTCAGCGCCCGGACCTCTCGCTGAAGCTATGTGCCGCTAGACAAGCTTAACTATAGGCGTGGCTGTATGTGGGTTTTAGACTGCCGATAAGGTGGCGCGGAGGCTAACGCGGGCCTCTAGCGACAGCGTCATTCATTTGATGTGGCGCTCGTAAACTTTGGCTGTATTGCCGTTCTTTGTTCCTCCCGCGTCGCGCGAAGGGAGCCAAGATCCGTGGGGCTCAAGACGAACTCGGCTGAAACCACGAACGGCGAGGCTTTATACGGCGAGGCCTTCTTCGCCGGGATCGACGCGGGCGCGCAGCGGTCAGCGGAGATCGTCGTCCCCCTGCTTCTCGAAGTCTTCTCGCCCCGGAGCGTCGTGGATTTCGGCGGCGGAGCCGGCCATTGGGCGGCGGCCTGTCTCGCCCGCGGCGTGCGGGACGTGCTGACGATCGATGGCCCGTGGGTGCCGCCGTCCGCCCGGGTCATGCCCGCGGAGCGGTTCCTGGAGCACGACCTCGGGGCGCCGCTGGTGCTGGACCGGCGCTTCGACCTGGCGCTGTGCCTCGAAGCGGCCGAACACCTGCCGGCTTCAGCCGCGGAGGCGCTGGTGCGCGCGCTCACGGCCGCGGCGCCGGTCGTCGCCTTTTCCGCGGCCCTGCCTGGACAGGGCGGCGACGGGCACATCAACGAGCAGCCGGCGTCGTACTGGGCGCGTCTGTTCGCGGCGCGCGGCTACGCCTGCTTCACGGACTTCAGGCGGCGCATCTGGAACGACGCAGCGGTTGAGGTCTGGTACCGCCAGAACCTCCTCTGCTTCGTCCGGCGATCCGAGATCGGGCGTTGGGGCGCAGGGCTCGACCGGCCGGTGGAAGAACCTGACCTCGACGTCGCCCACCCCGATCTGCTTCTGCGGCACAAGGCGCGCGGCGATCAACTGGAGGTCTATGCCGATCGGCTCGAACGCGAAGGCGAGGCCATGGGCGAGAAGCTCGAGCAAACCCGCGCCGCCCTCGAACGGCGTGAAGCCGAGTTGCTGCAGTGTCAGGCGGAACTGAAGGTCTTCACCGCCTCGCCGTTGTGGCGCGGCTGGCGGCTTGCCGTCCGCGTGGGGCGAGGCGTCCGCCGCTCTGCGGCTCGGCGCGTTCGCCCTCGGTGACGTATTAGCGGCCCTGGCTCAGCCGCGCGAAGACCTCGGTCAGCGGCAGGCCGGCGGTGTAGGCCGGCGGCTGGGCGGGCGCCGCCGCCGCATATTGACCCAGCGACAGGCGCCCGGCGGCGCCCACGCCGCGCTGGCTGCGCGCGTCGGCGGCCTTGCGCAGTTCGATCGCCATCCGCGGCTCGCTTTCGGCAGCCTCGGCGGTCCCAGACGACGGCGCCGCGCCGGCAGTTGACTTGACCCGTTCGATCAGCGCCCACGGCGCCTGCGGCTTGGCGGGCGCGGCGTGGAACTCCTTGTAGTCCAGCTCGCCGCCCAGCTTGCTCATCAGGTTGCGGACGTCGTTCATTGCGCTGCTGCTCAATCTCGAAGGCCGAGGGCGTCCCGGCGATGCAGCTTTGTCGCGCATTCATCGGCGACCCGAAATTCGGAGACACTACCCCCGTATTTCTACGGTGACGGGCATGCGGCGGCCGAACCTCGCGGCCTGAACCGCAGCCCCCGCCTGCGCGCGAGGTCGCGCCGCGCGTGGAGCCGCGAGGGCGCGATCACCCCGTAGAAATACGGGGGTGTTCCTCCGGAATTTCAGCGCGCGCAGCCTTGGATCAGGTTGCAGCCACGAGGGAGGCACGCATGACGTTAGTTTCGGCAATCGGCCAGGCCCGGCTTCACCACGCCGGATCGTCGCTGTGCATGTCGCGTCGGAGCTCCGCCCTCGGGCCGCGGGTCGATGACGACGGCGTCTATGGCGTGGTGCGGCGCTGGCCCGCCTGGCTCCGCCTGCCGTTCATCGCCGCGCTCGGCCTCGCCGTCTGGGCTTCGGTGATCCTGACCGCCTTGCCGCTCCTCCCGTGAGCCTCGGCGCCGATCGCCCACACTTGGAGACGCGCCGGCCCCGCCGAACGCGAACCGGATTGACGCGCCGCCTGCGCGCTATGGATGGACTCGGAAGATGAATGCTCCTGTTCGGACCGTACCCGCGCCGGCCGACGCGTACGGTCACCACGACCTCAGCTCGCCGCATCCCGTGGACCGCCAGGTGGGGCTGCGCATCCGCATGCGTCGCAAGGAGCTCCGCATCAGCCAGGAGAAGCTGGCCGAAGCGCTCGGCCTGACCTTTCAGCAGATCCAGAAGTACGAACGGGCGGCCAACCGGGTGAGCGCCTCAAAGCTCTTCGAGATCGCCCGCGCGCTGAACACGAACGTCGGCTACTTCTACGACGGCCTTGGCGACGCCGACGCCGACGCCGAAGCCGGCCCGACGCCCGCGCTGACGTATGTCGGCCACGAGTTCCTGCTCACGTCGGAGGGGCCGGAACTGGCCCTGCTGTTTCAAAAACTGCCGCGCCGCCGGCTGCGGCGCAAAATCGTGGAGCTGGTCCGCGCCATCGCCGACGCGGAGCCGGAGCTCGAGGGCGACGCCGTCGGCGTCGAGGATCGCGCGCTGGAGGAAGGCTGAGCTCCCGGCGGTCCGGCGCCTTCGCGCTCAATCATTTTCCCCACGCGCCTGTCACCCAAGGATCGCTTGCAGGTTGCAAACCTGCGCGCAATTTCCATCATAGGGCGGTGAGCGCCGTTGCGCCGCAGCCCGCGGCCATTCATCCCGCTCGGAGCGAGCGGCTACGCTGGATCGCTGCGAGGAGGATGAGTCATGGCCGAGCCGGTCGCGGTGCACGTGATCGACGACGACGAGGTGATCCGCGAGATGCTGCTGGCGTTGCTCGGCGCTGCAGGCCACCGCGTGCACGCCTATGAGTCGGCCCAGGCCTTCCTCGAGCGCCTGCCGGCGTTGAGCAGCGGCTGCGTCATCACCGACGTGCAGATGCCCGACATCACCGGGATCGAGCTGCTGCGACGCATGCAGGCGCGCCTGGCCGAATTCCCGATCATCGTCCTGACCGGCAACGCCGACGTGCCGCTGGCGGTGGAGGCTCTCAAGTCCGGCGCCGCGGATTTCATCGAAAAGCCGTTCGAGAGCGTCACCGTGCTGAAGGCGGTCGGGTCGGCCGTCGAACGCCTGTCGCGCACGTCGGAGCAGGAGAGCCGCCACACCGACTATGCTCAGCGCATCGCCGGCCTGACGGCGCGTGAGCGCGACGTGCTGCGCGGCCTGGTCGCCGGCTCGTCGAACAAGACGATCGCCCGCGAACTCGACATCAGTCCACGGACGGTCGAGAACTACCGCGCGAACGTCATGGTGAAGATGCAGGCGTCCAGCCTCTCCGAGCTGGTGCGCATGGCCCTGTTGACCGAAGGCCTGGCGTAGGCCCCTCGGCGGCCGGCGAGGGGGCCGCCTCAGGCCGCGCCGGAGCCCTCGTGAGCACTCATCACCTGGCGGATCTCGGCGGCGAGGGTGGTCGGGTTGAACGGCTTGGTGATCACCCCGAGCGCCCCGAGGGCGCGGAGCGCCTGCAGGTCGTTGGCTTGCGCCTTGGCGGTCATGAAGATCACCGGGGTGTCGGCGAAGTCTGGCGTGGCGCGCAGTTGCGCCAGCGTGGCCGGGCCGTCCAGCACTGGCATCATGACGTCGAGCAGAAAGAGGTCCGGCCGCACGTCGCCGGCCCGGACGAGTTCCAGGGCGGCGACGCCGCTCTCCGCTTGATGGACTTCGAACCCCGGGTCGAGCTCCAGGGCCATGACCGCGATCTCGCGGATGAAGGGTTCGTCGTCGACGTAGAGAACTTTCATGCGCCCTCGGTTCGGGTGAGCCGGTGGGCCGTGTCCACCAGGCGCTCGATGCTGGTTCGGGATTTCGTCAGCACGGCGTCGACACGGTCGAGCAGTTGTGGATCGAGCTCTTCGCCGGAATAGACGATCACCGGCGGCTTCGGCTCCATGCGCGAGATTTCCGCCAGCAGGTCGAGGCCCGAGCCGTCCGGCAGCCCGACGTCCAGCACCACGAGGTCGAAGCGCCGCCGGCGCACCAGGCTGCGCGCCGCGTGCAGGGTCGGGGCCGCCAGCACCTCGCCGGCCCCGGCGAGGGCCAGCCTGACCACCTCGACCAGGTCCGGATCGTCGTCGAGGTGGAGAATGCAGGCCGCGTCGTTGCCGGACAGCAGCTTCCTGACGCTGCGCGAAAGCCGACCAGGGTCGAGCGGCGTGTCGATCCAATCGGCGATGGCCACGCCGCCGCGGAGATCGGCGTCCGGCTCCGGCTCGGCGCTGACGACGATGATCGGCGGGCGGCGTTCGCCGCTCTCCTCGGCCAGCCGGCGAACCAGCGCCACGCCCTCGCCGTCGGGGAACGGCAGCCCCAGGACGACGGCGGCGTAACCGCCGCTGGATGCGGCCTCGACGGCGCTGGCGCAGGTGTGCGCCTGATCGACGGCGAACCCGTCGCGCTCCAGGCTGCGGGCCAGGGTCTCGGCGGTCTGCGGATCGCCTTCGCAGACCAGCAGACGCACCTGCCTGGGCGCGTTCGCCGCCGGCTCGGCGGCGGCCGGCGGCAGCTCGAACTCGAATACCGCGCCGTCGCCCGGCGCACTGACCAGCCGGATGCGGCCCTGGTGGCGATCAAGGATCTCCTTGGAGATGGCGAGCCCGAGCCCGGCGCCTCCCTTCGCCCGGGCGGAGGAGCTGTCGGCCTGGGCGAACTTGCCAAAGATGCTGGCGTGGAACGATTCCGGCACGCCGGGGCCCTGGTCGGAGACGCGGGCGCGGACGCCGGCTTCGTCGCCGCGCAACGACACATCGACCCGTCCGCCGGGCGGGGAGAACTTGACGGCGTTGGACACCAGGTTGGTGAACACCTGGACCAGGCGGTCCATGTCTCCGTTGACGGTCAGCGGCGCGTCCGGCGCCGTCAGCCGGATGGTGACGCCATGGTCGCCGGCGAAGCCGCCGAGGTCCTGGATGGCCTGCCGCGCGGCGGTCCGCAGGTCGAGCGGCTGCATGTCGAAGCGGACCTTGCCCGCGGCGATCTTCTCGATGTCGAGCAGGTCGTTGATCAGCCGCACCAGCCGCTCGCAGGAGGTGCGCGCGATGTAGACCAGGCGCGCGGCCTTGTCCGAAAGCGCCCCGGCCGCCCCCGACTCCAGCAGGCCCAGCGAGCCCGCGATCGAGGTGATCGGCGTGCGCAGCTCGTGGCTGACCGTGCTGACGAACTCGTCCTTCGCCCGCTCGGCCTGCTTGCGATCGCTGACGTCGCGGATCGCGGCGACGCCGTGGATCCCGTCGCTCTGCTGCATGGAGCCCAGCGCGATCTCCGCATCGAAGGTCGCGCCGTTCCGACGCCGGCCCACCACTTCGCGCGCGCCGGTTATCCCGGCAGGATCTCCGCCGCCCAGCCGCCGCAGGAAGGCGCCTTCGCCGGGCGCCAGGTCGGCGATCAGCGAGATGTCCCGCCGCCGGAGCTCCTCGCGCTTCCAGCCGAACATCGCCTCGGCGGCACGGTTCATCGTCTCGATCGAGCCGCTGGGGTTGAACGTCACGATCGCGTCCAAGCTGCCCTCGAAAATCGCCTGCTGGCGGGCGGCCTCGTTGCTGATCTGGTCGATCAGGATCTGGCGCGCGCGGGTGTGGCGCCGCACGAGGACGGCCGACAGGGCGAGCGCGCCGAGGATCATCGCCAGCAGCAGCCCGGTGAAGATCTCTACGCGAACCCGGGCGCCGCGCGCCTCGGCGAGCCTGGCGTCCAGCGCCGAGGATTCCGCCTGGATCATCGCGTCCACGGTCGCGCGGATCGCGTCCATCGCCACCTTGCCCCGCTCCGACGCCGTATGCGCCGCGGCCGGACCGGCGCCCTCGGTTCGGCGGATGGCGATGGCTTGGGCCATGATCTGCTGCTTGGCCGCGGATTGGCCTTTCAGCGTTTGCAGGCGGCCGCGCTGCGCAGGATTGGCGCGCAGGAGCTGCTCCAGGGCGGTGATCTGCGAGTCCAATTGGCGGAGTGCATGGTCGTACGGTTCGAGGAAGCCCGCGCGTCCGGTGATCACGTAACCGCGCTGGCCGGTTTCCATGTCCTGCAGCAGCGAGAACACCCGCTGGATCTGTGCGCGGCGCTCGTAGGACGCCTCGACCTCGCGCTGGTCGAGGTCGGCGTTGCGCAGCGCCATCAGGAGAAAGACGGCGGCGGCCAGCACCAGCAGCGGCGCAATCAGCAGCGTCATGTAGTTGGCCAGGCGTAAGCCGCGGCGGGCGAGGTCCTGTTCGCGGGCGTCGCTCATCGCCCGCGCTCCGGACGCAGCGGCGCCGGTCCGGCCGCAGCGCCTGTGTTTATCGAAAGGGAGCTGCCCCCGGTCATGTGCGACGATTCCTATGGTTCCGCGGAGCTTGGCCGGAGGGGACCGCCGGCGCAACGCAGTTGCTGCAACATGCCGCGGGCACTACCGTTACGCGAGCGACCGCATATTGTCGCTACTCCAACCTGAAGTCCGGATCTGGGCCGGGGCTCAGCGCCGGCGCGAGCGTGAATGTCGGATATTGCAGAGCACCAGGCGCAACTCGCGTTCGAACAGATGCTGGGGCCGGCCACCGCCCTGCGGCTGGTCCGCATCTTCCGCGATCAGCTCGCTGAAAGGCTGACCTCGGACGATCCGGCGGCGATCCGCGCCGACGCGCACAAGATCGCCGGCTCGGCGGCGATGCTCGGCTTCCTGAGCCTGGGCGAGCTCGCGCGCGAGCTTGAGACGGCAGACGTCGAGGGGCGGTCGACGAAGGACCTGCTCGCCCTAACCTTGATCGCGAAACGTGAGGCGCAGCGCGTCATCGGCGCCTGGATCCGCCGGCTGGAGGCGAGCCAGCCGATTGCCTGAGCGGCTTGCGGATCACGTTCGCGGCAGTGAGATCCGCATGAAAAGGCCGCCGGAGGGGCGGTTGAGCGCCTGGACGTCGCCGTTGTGCGCCGCGATCGCGCGTTGGGCGATCGAGAGCCCCAGACCTACGCCCCGCACCTCGCCGGCCCCCTTGACGAACGGATCGAACATGGTCTCCAGCAGGGCGGGGGAGACGCCGGGGCCTTCGTCCGAAACCTCGATCACGACGCGCTCCTGATCGGTCCTGGCGGCGACGTGGACGGTCCCGCCGGCCGGGCTGAAGCGCAGAGCGTTGCGGATCACGTTCTCGATGCCGCGCCGCAGCAGCTCCGGCGCCCCCTTGAGCACCGGCGCCTCGTCGGCGTCGGCGAGTTCCGGGCTCAGTTCGAGCGCCACCGTGACGTCGCGCGGCTTGGCTTCGAACTGCGCGTCGTCGCAGATCACCCGCAGCAGGCTGGCGACGTCAAAGTAGATCTCCTCGGCGCCGGCTTCGCTCTCGGCGCGCGACAGGCTCAGGAGGTCGCCGACGAGGGTGTTCAGCCGCGCCCCCTCGGTCTCGATCCGCGCCAGCGCCTGCGCGTCGAACCCGCCGGGCTGATGCGCCAGCCCCACCGCCAGGCTCAGCCGCGCCAGCGGGGAGCGAAGCTCGTGCGAGACGTCGTGCAGCAGGCGGTCGCGGCTGGCGATCAGCTGCTGCAGCCGCTCCGCCATCGCGTCGAAGTCGTGTGCGAGATCGGCGATCTCGTCGCGGCGGCGCCCCATGCCAGGGGTCAGGCGGACCTTCAGGTCGCCTTCGGCAAGGCGCCGGAAGCCGCCTCTGAGGCGGCCGATCGGCCGGGTCAGATAGGCCGCGAGGGCGGCGCTGAAGACGAAGCTCGCGGCGAGCTGGACGGCGAGCGGCCAGGCGGGGAGGAGGCTTCCCCGCTTCCGCGGCGGCGGCAGGTCAGGCTTGAGCGTGCCGTCCGCCTGCGGCTCCAGGCGCAGGCGCGCCCGCTCCTCGGCCGGCCAGGCGGCGACCACCTGATCGAGCGCCGGCCGGCCGCCATAGCGCAGCGCCACGGCGGCGGCGCGCAGCCGCTCGGCGCGCTGTTGATGGAAGATCGCCTGGATGTCGCGCCCGAAGTTGGTCTGGACGGCGAAGGCCAGGACCACGCCGCCGGTGGCGAGCGCCAGCGTCAGCGCCAGGGCGACCAGGATCTTCCAGAACAGCCGCGGTTTCACGCCGGCGCTCTCAGCCGGTAGCCGATGGCCCGGACGGTCTCGATCTCGACGCCGCCGCCGGCCGCGCCCAGCTTCTGGCGCAGGTTGCTGATGTGGACGTCGACGCTGCGGTCGTACGGCTCGCGCGGACGGCGCAGGGCGCGCTCCGACAGCTCGTCCTTGGTGATCGCGTCGCCCGGCAGTCTGGCGAGCTGCAGCAGCAGGTCGAATTCTGTGCCGGTGAGGACGAGCAGCCGCTCGCGCAGCCAGGCCTCCCGTTTGGCCGGCGCGATCCGCAGCGGGCCGATGGCCAGTTCGCTCTTGTCGTTGGCGGCAGGCGGGTCGGACTGCACACGGCGCAGAACCGCGCGCAGGCGGGCGACCAGCTCACGCGGGTAGACCGGCTTGGGAAGGTAGTCGTCGGCCCCGAGCTCCAGGCCGACTACGCGGTCGATGCTGTCGCCCTTGGCGGTCAGCATCACCACGGGCAGGGCGCTTTGGCGCCGCAGCCTGCGCAGCAGCTCCATCCCGTCGAGCTGCGGCATCATCACGTCGAGCACGACGGCGTCGAAGCGGCCCGACAGGGCGCGCTCGAGACCGCCGAGCGGATCGTGCGCCCGTTCGCAGGCGAAGCCCTCGCTCTCCAGGTACTCCGCCATCATCGCGGTGAAGGTGTCATCATCATCGATCAGCAGGATCCGCATGCTCGCCGTCCGCACTCAAAGCCCGCGCGACCATGGGGGACGGCGGCCGGGCCGGCCAATCGCCTTTTCGAAATTCTTACAAACCATTTTCGCGGCCCTGACAGCGTGGCGAGAGCGGCTTTGGCATTGTTTGCCGGGCGGCGGTGCGGCCGCGCGAGGAAGACGATGACAGTGCATCAGCTGCGGACCCGAACGACGGTTGGCGTGGAACTGCCGGCCGAGTTGCTGACGGAAGTGGAGACCTACGCCCGGGTGCACGGCATCCTGCCGCCGGAAGCGCTGCGCTACCTCATCGAGGCCGGCCTGACGGCCGAGGCCCAGGCGCATCGCGGCCAGGGCGCCGCGGAGCCGATATTCTGGGCGCAGAACTGGGACGTGCTCATGGCGCAGTCGAGCCGCGCCTGAGCGACCGCCGGCCCCCAAAAAAGACGCCGCGCCCAGGGGCGCGGCAGTCGGGGGAGAGAAGTGCTGAGCCGGCCGCCGGGGGCTATGATCGGCCGGCGAAGGGCCTGTAGGTGAAACGCAGCCAGACCTCGCGGCCGCGGTCGGTGTAGCAGCCGACCTCGCCGATCCCGGCCGAGCCGCGCGTCGCCGCGCCGGTGACCTGCCCCGCGGTGTTGAGCGCAAGGCCGCTCGAGAAGAAGGCGGGCGAGCAGGTGCCGCTCGTGATCTCGTCGGAGATGTTCTTGCCGATGACCGCGAGCTCCCACCGCTCGTCGTCGCTGCGCAGCGCCACGCTGAGATCGACCTTCAGCTTTTCCGGCTGGAAGTTGTCGTCGTTGGGCCGGTTCGTGGCGATGAAGGTGGCGTACTTCGAGGTGTACTGGTTGTTGTTGGTGATCGCGACCGTAAGGCCTTCGCGCACCGGGACCTCGTAGTCGAACCCGAAGGTCGCCTGCCATTCGGGGGCGCGGATCAGCGGCGTGCCTGAGGCGTCCTGCGCCACGTAACGACCGGTCATGGGGTTGAACGCCTGGTTGCAGCCCTCGGAGATGGTCTGACCGCTCCAGCACTGCACGTTGTCGAGCTCGGTGTAACGGCCGCGGTTCCAGTTCACCGCCAGGGTCAGGCCGAGCCCTTCGACCTGGGGCGGCCGGTAGTTGGCGTCGAAATCCACGCCGTAGGTCTTGGCCGCGCCGGCGTTGATCGTGCGGATGACCGGCTGGCCATTGCTGATCTGCTCCACGGCGCCGACCTGCAGGCCGGTGTAGCGATAGTCGTAGACCGCCACGTTCAGCGCCAGCCGGCGATCCAGCAGCCGGCTCTTCAAGCCGATCTCGCCGCCTTTCACCTTCTCGTCGTCGAAGGACGGGTTGGAGTTGGGCGTCGGCACCGTGGCGATGCTGAAGGACCCCGACTTGTAGGCCCGCTTATAGGCGCCAAACAGGGTGAGGTTGTCCTTCGGACGATAGGTCAGCGTGACCTCAGGCGCGGTGTTCTTCGAATGCAGCCGCGGCACCTGAATGGGGATCACCGTCGGCGTCGGCGTCAGGTAGTTCAGCGCCTGGGCCGTGCGCTCCTCGTCGGTGTAGCGTGCGCCGCCGGCCAGCTCGAGTTCCGGGGTGATGCTCCACCGCAGCTGGCCAAATCCGGAGTAGGTCTTGATGTCGACGCTGGTCTCGCCGTCGCCGATGCGCGCCGGAAAGCGAAAGGCGGAGTTGCCCCGGGTGGTGACGCGATCGCCGATGCGCCCATCCTGATAGAAGGCGCCCGCCGTGAAGTTGACCGGCCCCTCGAAGTCGCTGTTGAGCCGCAACTCCTGCGTGACTTCCCGGCGCTTGAACTGGTTCTCGATGGCCAGCGCTGGGCCCGGGGCCGCGGCGCGGCCGGTGTTCACCAGGCTGCTCGATCGGAGCTGGTAGACGCCGGTCGTGGACGTCAGCGTCAGCTCGGGCGTGAAGCGATAGTTGAGTTCGAGCGTGCCGTATTTCTGGGTGTTCTCGAGGAACGGGACCCCGCCGTTGGCGATGCCGGGATAGTTCGCGGGATCCATGTAAACGACGCGCAGATAGCGATCGAGCTTGCAGTTGTCGCCGCCGTTGAACGGAAAACCGGCCGGATTGAAGTCGGTGCCGTTCGGGCACGAGGTCAGCTGGCCGGATTCCGCATCGATCGCTTCGTCGTGCGCATAGTTGACCTTCAGGCGCGCATCGAACTGGCTTGTGGGATTCCACAGCAGGGTGCCGCGCACCATGTAGTTCTGCGGCTGAGATTCCCGTTGGCGCGGGGCAACCCCGCCGAGGCCCGGAATGGGCGTGGCGATGTTGATGAAATAGCCGTCGGCGTCCGAATACATGCCGGACAGGCGGCCCTTGAGCGTATCGGTCAGCGGACCGGAGACGATCAACTCGCCTCTCTTCTCGCGGGCTTCGATCTCATAGCCGGCCCGGGCGATGACTTCGAGCTGGCTGGTCGGATCCGCCGTACGCAGCGAGATCACTCCGCCCGGACTGCTTTTGCCGTAGAACAGCGCCTGCGGCCCCTTGAGGACTTCGACCATCTGGACGTCGAACATCCCGCTCTGGAACGCCAGGCCCTGGCCGAGCGCCATGCCGTCGAGGTTGAGGGCGATCGACTGGTCGACGCCGGGATCCAGTGAGGCGGTGCCCACGCCGCGAATGGACGGCAGCGCGCCGATCGACAGGACGGAGCGCCCCATGTTCAGGCCGGGCACCAGCTTCTGCAGGTCGCGCAGGTCAGAAACCTGAAGCTTTTCCAGCTGTTCCCCGGACACCGCCGTCTCGACGACGGGCACGTTGAGGATCGATTCCTGCCGCTTTCGCGCGGTGACGATCACCTCCATCACCTCGGTCTGCGTGCGCGGCGGGGGCTTGGCGTCCTGCGCCAAGACGGCCGTGGCGCAGAGGGCCGTGGCGCAGGCCGTGGTGACCAAGAGCACCCGCCTAGCATTGGCTCCGTCCATCGTTCCCTCCCTGATTTTTCTATCTCGCCAGCCGGGCGATACCGTCGTTACGCGGCTCCGGTCACTGTCAGCTGTTGTTCTGCCAACTGTCAACAGTTGGCGAAGTCGAATTTCCGTTTTCCGATCACTAGTGTGAAATCGCCGCTACACTCACAATTACAGGCCTGATGGCGACGTTGACCTTGGGGCCAAGCCTCAGCGCACCCTTCGGCTGTGATGTGAGCGATGACGGTCGCCCGGCGTCGCGTCAGGCCGCCGGCGGCGTCGATTGCGCCAGACGATGCTGGGCCTCGATCTCGGACAGCATGCGCTCGGCGAACGCCAGCACCTCGGCGCGCCCCGACGAGACGCCGAGCGCCTCCTCCGTCACCAGGGAGCGTGAGAGTCCGTTGATGATGTGCGAGACGACGACCGGGGGATACCTCTCGCGGTCGACGCCGGCCTCCTCGAGGTAGCGCTCGATGAACACCTCATTGATCGCGTGCATCTGCTCAAGAAGGCGGGCGGTGATTTTTCGGATCGGCTTCTTGTGGTTGGAGAGCGCGATCAATTCCTGGGCGAGGCGCGTGCGCTTCGGGTGGATGCTCAGCTCCCAAAGCGCACGCAGCGGATTTCCCGACTTCAGCGCCTGCACGTGGCGACGGAAGAACTCGCGTTCGGAGCGTTCGTAAACGGCGACGAACAGCTCATCCATGGTCCCGAAATGATAGTGCACGAGCTGGGACTTCAGGCCGGCCCGCTCCTCGACGCGACGGGAGGTGACGGCCCCATAGCCCTCCTCGACCATGATGGTCTCGGTGGCGTCGAGCAGCGCCTCGCGCGTGCGACTGTTCTCCTCGCCGTTCTTCCGCTCCAACTTCATTCCCGTCTCCCGCCCGACGGCGCCGCGCGCTAGGCTTTACGCGCCGGCGCCGGCGGCGAGCTTTTCGCTTTCCCGCCAGAGCCGCTCGGCCGCCGCATCATCCGCCGCCAGGGCGCTCGGCGGCGTCGCCGCGCGCTGGTGATAGTAGAGGCCGGTGGAGCCGCCGGGATCCGCGGCCGTCGCCAGCCAGATGAGGGTGTCGGCGCCTTGCTCCGCCGTCAGCAGAGGCTGGCTGCGCATATACTCCTGGGTGCCGGCGTCCGCCCGGTTGATGAAGTTGGTGTCGACCGCGCCCGGGTGCATCGCATGGACCACGATCCCGGAGCCCTCCAGTCGCCTGGCCAGCGACCGGGTGAAGAGGACGTTCGCGAGCTTGGCGTTGCAGTAAGCCACGATCGGCACGAAGTTTTCGAACATCTGCAGGTCGTCCCAGTTCAAGCCGGGCGTGTGCTCGTGCGCGCTGGACGAGACGTTGACGATCCGCGTCGCGCCCGGCGCTGAGCCGGCGGCGGACTTGTGCAGCAGCGGCAGCAGCTGGTTGGTCAGGACGAAATGGCCGAGGTGGTTGGCCGTGAAGGTCGCCTCGTTGCCTTCCGCGGTCATCACCTTCTCCTTCGGCGTGCCGCCGGCGTTGTTGAGCAGCACGTCGACCCGATCCGTCTTCGCGGCGATCTCGTCGGCCAGGCGCGCAGCGTCGGCGACCAGCGACAGGTCGGCGCGCAGCATCTCGACCTGGCCGCCCGGGCCCGCGGCGGCGCGGATCTCCCGCTCGGCGGCCGCGGTGCGGTCGGGATCGCGGCCCTGAGCGATGACCCGCCAGCCCTGGGCGGCGAGCGCCTTCGCGGTGACCAGGCCGATCCCCGAGCTGGCGCCGGTGATGACCGCCACCCGGGCTCCTGTGCGTTCGTTCACTCTCGTTCTCCCTGATCTCGCCGCGCAGAGCTGTGGTCGTCTGCGGGCCGACGGCCCGCCCCCCGCTATTCGGAGGCGAAGCCGTCCTCGTGCACGATCCAGTGGACGAAGCGGTGCATGATATACATCGCGTCATGGGGCGCGCCGATCGACTGGCCGCCCGCATCGCCCAGCCGGACCACCCGCTGCGCGCCGCCGCTGGCCAGGCCGTCGCGCAGTTCGACCTGGCGGGCCGGCGGATAGACGCCGACCGTCTGGGTGGCGACGTTTACGTACTTGAGCGCATCCTTCAGCGACGTCACCGGCACCACATTGGCCGTCTTGTTGATCGGGTGGAAATCCACTGGCTCATCCGAGCGCACGACCAGGCCGCTGCCGTCGCCGACGCCCCAGACGCCGAAGTCTTCATCCATCGACCTGTAGGTCTCGACCTCTTCGATCAGCTCCCGCGGCAGCGGCGGCGCCTGGCCGGAGACGGCGTTGCGCTCGACCAGCTTGCGCTGCAGGCGTTGGCAGAAGCCGTCGACCTGGGCGCGCTCGCCCTCGATGAAGATGACCCGGCTGCAGACGCAGGCTTCCTGGTTGAGCATGCCGACGTCCTGCGCCGCGCGCGTGGCGACATCGTCCAGCACCGCGTCGCTCTCGAAGGCCTCGCGGCCGATCAGCGAGATCGAGGTCTTCGGATCGAACGAGACCAGCTGCAGCCCCGGCATCAGATACTTGATGACGTTGTTGATCGCGTCGCCGCCGCCCCAGGCGACGATCTTGTCGAAATACTGCGGTCGCAGGATCGCCCGCTCGACCGCCTCGTCGCCGCCGCGCCAGTAGACCGCCGACATCGAGCGCGGCACCGGATGGTTCGGATCGACGTCGAGCATGGCGCGCAGCATGGCCACCGCCATGAACGGATCGCTCGACCCCATCTTGAACAGGTTGACCGCCTTGACCATCGCCCCGAGCGCGATCGACTGCACCGAGACCACCGGGGAGTTGCCCGGCAGCACATGCAGCAGCCGCGGCGGGAAGGCGCGCGTGAAGCTGCGGCGTCCGGTGCTGTCGACGCGCGGGACCCATTCGTCGAGCAGCCTGGCGTCGCCGAGGTTCTGCTCAGCGTACTCCCGCAGCATGGCGTTGTTCAGATAGTCGGCGGCCATCTGCACCTGGCTGTCGATCACCGCCCGCGGCAGGACATTGGTCACGGCGATGCGCTCGACCGCCTCGCGCAGGTAGCCGTTCCTGTCGCGCTTCATGGCCTCGCCGGTGGCGGCCAGGAAGTCGAGGATCTCGTCCAGCTTGACGTCGAACAGCGGCCCCGGCTCGGTCCGCGGCGTGATCAGCGCGTCGAGCTCGAGCTTCGGCGTGACGAAGTCGACGCCCAGGTCGCGGGACTTGTGCCGCGCCTCGCCGCCTTCGACACGTCCGCGAATGAAGAAGGGCGCGGGCGTCGCGACGTCCCGCCCGGGCGATCCGTTCAGGTCGATGACTTGGTTCATGACTGGCCCCTGAAGCTTTGGCGGGCGCGGGCTCAGGCCACGCCGCGGACGTAGGCGTCGATGGTGCCGGCGCAGGCGATCTTGTCGCCGCCCGCCATGTCGGCGTAGCGCTGGATGTCGTCGGCGACCGACGGACTGCGGGCCCCGCAGGCGCACGGCTCCCAGGTGGCGCGGATCTTGTCGCCGGAGATCAGCCCGCCCCAACGGCCGTCGAGCGACAGGTCGAAAAAGGCTGCGCGGCCCTCGATCTCCCCGCGCTTCGGCGGCTCGATCAGCTGCTCGCCGCTCTCGTCCAGCAGCATCATCATGACCCACGGCGCCATGTGATAGCGGCCGGCGCTGCAGCGTGGAGCGTTGGTGTTGAGCTCCTGCATGCCGTAGCCGTGGAACAGCCGCGCCGGCGCCAGGTTGAAGGTCTCCAGCACGTATTCGCGGTAGTCCGGCGGCAGCTGCGCGCGCTTCAGCCCGCCACCGATGAAGCCGGTGTTCTCTGGATGGAAGTCCTTGCCGCCGTAGCCCTTGGCCCGCACCATCTCGGCCACTTTGTACATCGGCCCGAACAGCCCCATGATGTAGAGCCTCATCTCGCGGCTCTCGATCAGGGCGTCGGCGACCAGCTCGACCGACTCGCTCATCACGCGCTCGCGTTCGGCGGTCTGCGCCTCGTAGAAGGTGATCTCGCCGGGCTTGGCCGTGCCTTCGGCGATCTTCTTGTTCAGCACCACCATCTCGGTGATCGCGCCGATCGTCATCGGCGGGGCGGGGTAGTAGAAGGGCTCGACGCCGGGCGCGTTGAACCCTTCGATCATCATCCTTTGGGTCGCCATATTGCGCGGCGTGGTCGCCACCGGGGCCAGCATCAGGCAGCGCCGGTCGCGCTCCGGCTTCACGCCGGTCGCCCAGGCATGGCCCTGCAGCACCGTGTAGCTCGCCATGTGCAGGTCCGCCGTCGAGGCGTTCATCATCGCGCACTTGCCGGTCGTGCCGCTGGAGCAGTTGACGTGGTGGCCCTGCTCTCCGAGGCGGCCTAGCCAGCCGTCCAGGTTGTCGATCCCGCCGGTGTCCATCGGCTTGACCCGATGCGTCGATACCGTGTCCAGCCAGCGGCCGAGCCGGTCCCACTTCTTCTCCGCAAGCCAGCCTTCCGGGTAGCTCTTGTAGGTCGTGTGGGCGAACAGCAGCGGCACGATGTCGGCCATCTGGCGGACCTCGGCGACCTTGCCGGTCTCGGCCCGGTTCTGCAGCAGCTTGATCTTCTCGACCCGGTCCTTGAACCGCTCGTCGATCGCCGCGAGCTGCCGCGGCAGCATCTCGGCGTAGTCATAATCAAACGGGTTTTCGGCATCGACGAGGCTGACGAGCCGGTCGGATTCCGAATTCAGGTTCGCCGCAGAATTCATGGGTCGCTCCCTGTCGTCAGGCTTGGCTCAGCCCCTTCGGGCCGGCTTCGCTCTTATCTGGCCGCGCGCGGGGAGGGACTTAGCCGGCTCCCGCTGATATCAAACAATTGCATAAATTCCATCGCTGTCAACGACGCCGCAGGGGCGCCACGTTTGTAGATCCCGGGGCCGAGGTCGGCCAAGGGGCGCCTCAGGCGTCTCCTGTCGTCATCGATAATTCAAACACATGCATAACTTTTCGGGCAGTGCGCGCCACGGCCGCGGTAGCGAAGCTCGACAGCCGGCCTCAGAAATCCGAACCGCCAGCACGCGTTGCGGGTCGACGCGGCCGGAGCCCTGTGCTGAAGCCCACGGCATGACCTCCCCCGTAGCCCCGCAGCGACCCGTCGGCGGGATCAGCCTTGTCGAGTTCGTGGTGTTGATGGCGGCGCTCCAGGCGCTGGGCGCGCTCGGCATCGATGCGATGCTGCCGAACCTGCCCGCGATCGGCGAAGCCCTGGGCGTGGCCGACGAGAACCGTCGGCAGTTGATCATCACCGCCTATCTCCTGGGCCTCGGCGGCTCGCAGCTGATCTACGGACCGTTGTCCGACCGCTTCGGCCGCCGCCCGGTGCTGCTGGTGGGGTTGTTGGTCTACGTCGGGTTCAGCCTGCTGGCGGCGTTCGCGCCGACCTTCGAGCTGCTGCTGGCGGCGCGGGTGCTGCAGGGCGTCGGGGCGGCGGCTACCCGGTCGATCCCCGTCTCGGTGGTGCGCGACCGCTACGCCGGGCGGGAGATGGCGCGGGTGATGTCGCTGACCTCCCTCGTCTTCATGGCGGCCCCGATCGTCGCCCCGAGCCTGGGCCAGCTTGTCCTGATGTACGCGTCCTGGCCCTGGGTCTTCGCCCTGCTGGCCGCCTTCGGCCTCTCGTCGATGCTCTGGGCGCTGCTGCGGCTGCCCGAGACCCTGCATGAGGAGGACCGGCTGCCGATCCAGCCGCAGCGGATCGCGCGGGCCTTCGCCACGGCGGCGCGCAACCGGACCGCGCTTTGCTACATCCTCGGCCAGACCTTCCTGTTCGGCGGCCTGCTGGGCTTCATCAACTCGGCCCAGCAGGTGTTCGCCGAGACCCTGGGCGCCAGGGATCAGTTTCCGGTGGTCTTCGCCATCTGCGCGAGCTTCATCGCCGTCGCTTCGCTGCTGAACGCCCGGCTGGTGATGCGGCTGGGCATGCGCAGGCTCTCGCACGCGGCTCTGCTGGCCTACATCGCGCTGGCCGCCGTCCACCTGTTCATCGCCGTCACCGGCCAGGAAACCCTGATCACCTTCGCCGCCTTCCAGGCGCTGACGATGTTCTGCTTCGGCCTGACCTCCGGCAACTTCGGGGCGATGGCCATGGAGCCGATGGGCCACATCGCCGGCGTGGCCTCATCCTTCCAGGGCTTCGTCAGCATGGTCGGCGCCTCGCTGATCGGCTTCGCCGTCGGCCAGGCGTTCAACGGCACCGTCGTGCCGATGCAGGCGGGCTACCTGCTGTGCGGCCTGTTCGCCCTGGCCGCGGTGCTGGTGGCCGAGCGCGGACGCCTGTTCCGGCCGCACGAAACCGGCGTCGCGCGCCCCTGCCTAGCGGAGTAGCGCCCCGCTCTGGTGGCGCCGGTCGGCGCCGCTCCGACTTCGGCGCAGAGCCAAACTCCCGGCGGGGAAGGGGCGGGCTTGCCCTTGCGCTTCGGCTCAGCCGGGGCTTCCATCGGCGTCGCCACGTCAGACAGGAGCTGCGATGTACAAGGTGCTGCACTTCATCAAGCGCAAGCCTCACCTGACGCACGAGCAATTCAAAGACCACTTCGAACGCTCGCACGCGGCGATGGCGCTGAAGTTCTGCGGCCATCTGTTCTCCGAATACCGGCGCAACTACGTGAACGTCGTCTACACCGGCGGGGATTCCCGGCAGGCGGGCAGCGGCTACGGCCCGCGCGAATGGGAGTGGGACCTGATCTCGGAATGGGTCCTGCCCGACGAGGCCGCTCTCCACGAGATCTATCGGATCATGCAGCAGCCGGGGATCGACGAGCTGTTCCACGCCGACGAGGACCGCTTCATCGACCGCACCGCGACCGTCACGGTCCCCTGCGACGTCCGCGACGTCGGCACGAGCTTCGATCCCAAGGGCACCGTCTTCGACACGCCGAGCGGCGCGCCGGCCTGGGATTGAAATTTTCGCCGAGCGCGACGGCGCGCTTCAGTCCCGCTTCCCCCAGGTCCCTTCGGTGTTGCCCATCACCAGGGCGGCGTTGCTCTCCGTCGCCGCGCGCCGGTCGGCCGTAGCGAGGGCGCGGAAGCGCGCCTGCATGCTCGGCACGACCGTGACCGGGCCGTTGGCGAGATTGGCGAGCGTGTGGCGGGCGACCTCTTCCGGCGAGTCGGCGGCGTTCTTGCGCAAGGTGATGCCGAGGCGCGCCATCGCCGGCGTGTCCGTCGAGCCGACGACCACGTGCAGGACGTCGACCCCGTGCGGCTTCAGCTCCCACCAGAGGCCTTCCGAGAAGATCTGCGAGAAGGCCTTCGCGCCGGCGTAGGGAATGACGCTCGGGCTGCCGGCGTTTCCGGCCAGCGAGCCCATCAGCACGATGCCGCCCTTGCCGCGCGCCGCCATCTTCCTCCCGAAGTGCCAGGCGAGAACGGTCTGGCCGACGGTGTTCAGCCGGACCACCTTGAGGATGTCGTCGAGCGGCCAGTCGAGAAACGGCCCGGTCCGGTGCGACGCGCCGGCGTTGTAGACCAAGAGGCCGACCTCGATGTCGTCGGTCGCCTCGCAAACCCGGGCGAGCATCGCCTCATCGGTCAGGTCGAGTGCGAGCGTTCGCACCTCGACGCCCAGCCGACCCCGCAGGTCGGCGGCGACGGCTTCCAGGGGCTCGACCTTGCGGGCGATGAGGACGAGGTTGACGCCGGCCCGGGCGAGGTCGGCCGCGATGCTGGCGCCGATGCCTTCCGAGCCGCCGGCGATCACCGCCCAAGGGCCGTAGCGCTGACCATCTACGACGGCGGCAAGATCAGGATCGCTCATGTCGCCGCCCCCAGGACCGCGTAGGAAGGATCGGACCCGTCGCGCCGGCTCCGCGCGTGCTCGGCGATCGGCGTCACCTCCGAGAGCTGGTCGAAGTCGATGACGCACTCGCGCCGGTCGATGGCCCAATGGCCGTCGCGTCGCGACCAGGCGTCGACGTAGCGGGCCCAGAACTGCCGCTGCATGAGCCGCTCGGTGTCGCGCGCCCTGAGCGTCGCGGTGACATAGGCCTCGCTGCCGGCGCGGTCGCCGTCGACGTCGATGACGATGTTGGTGACCTGGTGCGAGTGGTGCAGGAACTTGCGGTGCTCCTCGCAGATGAAGTCGATCCACCCGCGCCCGGGTCCGCGATAGAGGCCAAAGTCCGCGTAGCTGTCCGGGTGGAAGACGCTGTGACCCAAGGCGACGTCGAGCCGGTCGACCGAGCGGCAATAACGGTAGATCTGTTCAGTGATCGCGAGCTTGTCTGCGACCTCGGGCTGCAACATCCTGGGTCTCCCATCGCGGCTCGCCGCCTTGACGGCCACGCATCTGTTCTGGCCGAACAGCCTATGCCCCGAAGGGGCGGTTCGCCATCGCTCCGCCAACCGCCCGCCGAAGCGCAATCAACCGAGCGGGCGCAGGGTCAGCCGCAGCCACACCTCGCGCCCGCGGTCCACGAAGCAGGCGATCTCGTCGACCCCGGACGGGCCGCGTCCGGTTCCGCCGGTGACCGCGCCGCCGCGGAGGTTGCCGCTCTGGGCGTTGAGGTTGCCGCAGGCGCCGGTCGTGAGCTTGTCGCCGAGGTTCTTGCCGATCAGCGCCAGCTCCCAGCGGTCGCGGGGCCCGCGCACCGCCAGCCCGAGGTCGGTCTTGAGGTAGGCCGGCTGGTAGTAGGGGAAGCTCAGGGTCGCCTTGTAGCGGCTCGAGTAACGGCTGTTGCTGTTCAGCGAAAGCGTCAGTCCGTGGCCGATCGGCCGCTCATAGTCGAAGCCGAAGCTGGCCTGCCACGCCGGGGCGCGGATCAGCGGCGTGCCTGAGAGGTCCTGGGCGGTGAAGAGCCCGGTGGCCGGGTCCAGGGCCTGGTTGCAGCCGGCGGCGATGGTCTGGCCGAGATAGCAGGGCGCGTTGTCGAACCGCTCGAAGCGCCCGTGATTCCAGTTCGCCGCGGCGCGCAGATTGAGCGCCTCGACCGCCGGCGGGCGATAGGCGACATCGAGCTCCAGGCCGTACACCCGCGCGCGTCCGGAGTTGATCGTCCGGACGCTGGGGACGCCGCCGGCGGCGAAGAAAACCGTCGGCACCTGCATGTCGCTGTAGCGGTAGTCGTAGGCGGCGAAGTCGGCCGCCAGCCGCCGGTCGAACAGGCGGGTCTTCAGGCCCAGCTCGCCGCCCTCGACCTTCTCCTCGTCGTAGGCGTTGTCGGCCGGCGTCGGCGGGAAGGTGATGCTGAACGACCCCGACTTGTAGCCGCGCTTGAGCGCCGCAAAGGCCATGACCTGCGCGTTCGGCTGGTAGGTGAGCGTCAGCTCCGGCGAGATGTTGCTGGCGCGGAGCACCGGCCGCGGCGCAGCAACCGCGACCGGCGCGCCCGAGGCGAGATCGACGCCGACCACGCTCCGCCGCTCGTCCTGCCAGCGCGCGCCCGCCGCCAGTTCGACCTGCGGGGTCAGCTGCCATCTCAGCTGCCCGAAGATGGCGTAGGTCCGCATGTCGAGGTCGTTGACGCCCTTGGCCAGGATCGGCGGGGCGCCGAGGCGCTGGTTGCCGATGAAGGCGACGAGTTCCTCCAGCGAGCCGGTCTCGTAATAGCCGCCGAGGGTGAAATTCGCCCGGCCGGCGGAGTCGCTGTTGAGCCGCAGCTCCTGGCTGAAGTCCGACATCCGGACGTTCACCCGCGGGACGACATCCGGCGCGGCGTAGGTCGAATTGGTCCCGTTCACCTCGACCTGGGAGTCGAGCTTGTAGGAGCCGGTCACCGACGTCAGCGTGAGCGCCGGGGCGAGCTGGTAGTCGAGCTCGAGCGTCCCGTAGGCCTGGGTCGCCTCGAAGTAGGGCGTGGGGCTCTCGATCCCCGGAAAGACCGCGAGATCATAGTCGACGGCCCGGTAGGTCCGGTCGAGCTTGCAGTCCTCGCCGCCGCCGAGGAAGGGCACGCCGAACGGCGCGCCCGTGCCGTCGGGACAGAGCACGTACTGCCGCGTTGCGGCGTAGCGCGTCCGTTCGTGCACGAGGTTGAGCTTGAGCCGTGCGGTCAGCCTGGAGGACGGCGTCGCCAGCACGGTGGCGCGCAGCTGATAGCCCCGGGAGGGGAACAGCCGGCGGGAGGCCGGGTCCCGCGCGCCGGTCGCCGCCAGGCCGGTCGCGGCGTTGGTGAAATAGCCGTCCTGGCTTGCGTACAGCCCCGCGAGCCGAAGCTTGAGATCATCGCCCAGCGGTCCGGAGACGATCAACTCGCTGCGCCATTCGTTCGCCTCGAACTCGTACCCGACGCGGGCCTGCAGCTCCGCCGTGTCGGTCGGATCGGCGGTGCGGATCGAGATCACGCCGCCGGTGCTGGCCCGGCCGTAGAACAGCGCCTGCGGGCCCTTGAGCACCTCGACCTGGTCGACGTCGAACAGGCCGCTGGAGTAGGCGACCCCCTGGGTCAGCTGCAGGCCGTCGATGACCAGGGCGACGGACTGGTCGGCGCCCTGCTCCGCCGCGGTGGTCCCGACCCCACGGATCGAGACCTGGGTTCCGAAGGCCGGCAGCGCGCCGCCGACGGTCATCCCTGGCACGAGGGACGCGAGGTCCTTCAGATCATAGGCCTGCAGGCTCTCGAGCCGCTCCTGCGGCAGCGCCGCGATCACCACGGGTACGGTGATGGTCCTCTCCGGCGATTTGCGGGCGGTGACGATGACTTCCGACAGCCGGACGGCGTCCTGCGCCTGGGCCGGCAAGCCGCAGACCGTCGCGAGCGCGCAGGCCGCAGCCGCCCCGCCTCGGCTCATCGCGCCGCCTTGGACGGCGAGGCCCCGTTCACGCGCGCCGCTTCCGTTCGGCAGTCGTAAGGCAGCGTCGGGTCGCGGCAGAAGTCCGGCCAGACGCCGCGCGCGCGCCAGTAGCGCAGGTAGCCGGCCCGCGCCGCGAGGGGCCAGAACCGAGGGTCGCGCTGCAGCGGCGCGGAGGGGCCCTCGAAGAGGTAGCCCGGGTCGCCGACCAGCAGCGGCTCCGGACGCTTGGCGAGTTGGTCGAGCATGGCGAAGGCGTCGTCCAGCCGCCCGAGCGCCGCGGCCCCGAAGACCAGGTAGCGGGGATGCAGCTGGCCATGGAATACCGCGCTCCTCAGCGCGGCCACCGCCTTGTCCGCGTCCTGCGGCCGGCCCGATCGGCGCGCCGTCAGGTAGCTGTCCATCGCCTGAACGCCCTCGGGCTTGAACGGCATGCAGTTGCAGGGATCCGGGTCCGCCGGCGGATGCAGCAGGGCGGCCGCCGCGTCCGGCGCGCCGTTGAAGGCGGCGAGTTCGAACTGGACCCGCCGGGTCTCCATGTGTTCCGGATGGAAGCTGATGGCCTTGTCGATCGCCCGCGTCGCGAGCTCCGGCATGCCGAGCGCGGAGAGCGCCTCGGCGTACCGGTAGCCCAGCGGCGAGGCGAGGGGGCGAAGCGCCAATGCCCGCTGACAATAGGGCAGCGCCGCGCGCGCCAGTCCGACCTCCACCAGAAAGCGGCACCGGTGCATGTGGAGGTAGGGAAACCGCGGGGCCTTGGCGGAGCCGTTGATCAGAATGTTCTCCGCGCCGACCAGATCGTTCGGCGTCTCGACCCGCGCCATCAGGTATTGGGTGTCGTAGGCCGAACCCGCCGCGGACGGATCCCGACGGATCGAGGCGTCAGCCTCCTGGTGGGCCCGCAGGATCAGCGGCGTTCGTTCGCCGACCGCGCCGGTCTGACCTTCGAAGAACAGCACCAGGGCCAGGTGCGCGCGGGCCGCGACGAAATCGGGCGCTCTGGCGACCGCCTCCTCCAGCAGACGCCGCGGCTCGCCGCGGTTCATCAGCGCCGGGCTCTTGATCGCATCCATGCTCTGGAGCGCGAGCGCGAGCGCCCGCGGGTCTCGCCGCGCCGCCTTCTCGTGGCGCGCGTCGATGGCGTCGTCGATGACCTCGGCCGTGTTGACCGCGGTTTCGAGCTGCAGCGTGGATTCCTGCGCCGGCGGGCGCTTGAACTCGCGGGCCCATAGGGTGACGCCCTTGCGGGCGTCCTCCAGCGAGGTCCGCACCCGCCAGTCGCCGCCGTCGCGGCTGACGGTCCCGCTGAGCTTCAGGTCGGCGGCCTTGGCCCCGGCGGCGGCCGGGTCGACCACGGACAGCCCCACGAGATTGTCTTTGAGGACTCCGGCGACCTGGTCCTGCAGCCGCCTGGCGAACGCTTGGCTGCTCGGGTCGCCGTCAAGCGCGACAAAAGGGGCGATGGCCACGCGCGGGATCGCCGCGGGCGCGCGCCCGGCAGGCAACCGCAGGAACCAGACGGCGCCGGCGGTGACGGCTGCGACGACGATCAACGCGACGGCCGCGATCCGCCAGCCCCGGGCCCAGGACCGCGTGGGCGCAGTCGGCGCTGTTGGGGATTGCGACGCCGGTGACGGTTCGGCCGCGGACTGGGTCGATGCGCCGGGCGACACGGCCCCTGGTCCGGTCAGTTCGCTGAACAGCGCTTTGGTTTCCGGCGACGGGGTGATGCCCAACTCATGCTTGAGCGCCTCGCACAGGCGATGATAGCGGCGGCGCAGCGCGCTGGTGTCGCCGCAGGCGTGATCGGCTGTCATGCCGATCTGTGCGATCGCCTCATTGGTCTCCTCGAGCGCCTGCGCCTCGCTCGCGAGGCGCGAGACCGAGCCATATTCGCTCTCGGCGAGGCCGCGCCGGGCGGCGGCGGCGAGCAGCGCGATCAGATGGTCGTGCTGCACCCGGCGTTCGAGCGCGAGCCACTCGTCGAACGCCGGATCCAGACCGTCGAGCCCCGCGTAGAGCCGGTCGCCAACGTCGGCGAGGGCGTCGGACAGCGTGTCGAGCTCGCCGTTACGGGCGAGCGCTGCGAGCCGGCCGACGTCGGTGTTCAGGGCATGCGGATTCAGCCGGACATGGTCGCGGTCAATCGTCACCAGCCCGGCCGCGTCCGCGCTGTGAGGCTTCAGCTCCAGCAGCGTCTGGCGCAGGCTGGCGCGGGCCTGGTGCTCGCCGCGTTCGCTCCAGAGCAGAGCCGCCAGTCGCTCGCGGCTGACCGCATCGCCGCCCTGGGCGGCCAGATAACCGATGACCGCGCGCGCCTTGCGGCCGCGCGGCGTAGAATCCTGCCGCAGGTGGCGATCGAACAGGGAGAATTCGCCCCACGACCGCAGCTCGAAGCGCGCGGTCGAGAGTTCGGGGAAGCTCAGCACACGGGTCGTGGGCTTGCTCATGCCGTGCGGGCCGCTCAGCTAACGCTGTTACTTTAGTTGTGGCCGCGGGGCAGGCAATGATCACAAGGCGAGTTGGGCGCGCAATCAGGTGCGCGGCGGGCTCTGCTCAGAGAGCCCGCCGGATCTGCTCGCCAGTGGTCAGCGCGCGGGCGCCTTGGCGTTGGTCGCCATCTGGATGGTGATTGTCGTGGCCGGCGCGGCGCCGGCGACGCGCAGCTGCGCCTGCTTGATGGCCTTCCGCCGCGAAGGCGCGGCGGCCTCGAAAGCCTTGTCCTGGCAGGCGAACGCCATGCCGACCGCGTAATTGGGTTCGCCCAACCGGTCGCAGAGCTCGCCGGCGGTGCGCCAGATCCGCTGGTTGAACTGATCGCGGCCCTGCTTGGTCGTCAGGTCCAGGTCCTGGAAGTTGACGCTCGCCGAGATGCGGCGAACGTCCACCTGCTGGCTCGAGCCGATGACGGTGAATTCCTCCACGCCTTCCTGAGCCGACGCAGGCGCGCCGGCGGTGAGGACGGCGAGGGCGCAGACGGCGCCAAGCGGCGCGAACGGCATATGTCTCGCAAGGTTGAGCATGGTCACTCTCCAGAAAGGGATCGAACACATGCCGCGGCGAAGCCATCGGGCGGCGCGTCAGGAATGCGCCGGGCCGCGTCAGCGCGGCGTGAGCCGCGCGTGAGAACCGCGCTAAATCGCCGTCAATTCGCGGATCGGCCCGCATCGAGGCGTTCTGAGCCGAGGCCGACCAGCGGCGCCGCGTTACGCGTCCTGCGCGGGACGCTCCTCGCGCGCCAGCTGTTCCGCGCGCCGCCTGGCGCGCGCCTCGGCGCTGTTGATGAGCGCCCAGCGCAGGGTGCGACCGAGCGTCTGGACACCGAGCCGCGCCGCGGCGCGGCGGGGCGCGGACAAGCGAAAGCCGTGCATCTCTGCGGCCCAGTCCGGCAGAAGCTCCTTGGCCGCGTCGAACGCGAGGGACATGGCCGGGGCGACCGCGGCGCTGGGCGGGCGCTGGGACAGGAGCGCGAGGGCGACTTCGCGGGTGCGCTCATCGTAGCGGAGCTTCGGGCGCGTAGCGCGGAAGTAGGCCGCAATCTCGGCGCGGCTCTGCGGAACGCCCTGGGATCCGAGACGCCTGGCGATCTCGGCGGTCTCGCGGAAATAGCGATCCTGCTCGTCCGGCGGCAAGGCTGGATCGACGTAGCGGACATAGGCCGCCAGGAAGGAGCTGACCTCGGCGACGTGGACCCAGGTCAGCAGCTCGGGATCGTCGGCGGAATAGGGCGTCCCGTCGGCAAGCGTGCCGGCGACCCGCGCGTGGATGGCGCGGACCCGGGCGATGTAGGCTTGCGCCTCGGCCCGGTCGCCATAGGTGGTGCCGGCGATGAAGTGGGCGGTCCGCTTGAGCCGGCCCGCCATGTCATGCCGGAAGTCGGTGTGGTCCCACACCCCGGCCAGCGCGCCGGGATGCAGCATCTGCACCAGAAGGGCGGTGATTCCGCCCACCATCATGCTGGCGAGGTCGCCGTGCACCTTCCAGCAGACGCTTTCGGGGCCGAAGAAGCCGGTGTCCTGGCGATTGCGCTCGATCGTGTCGTCGCCGGTGCCGCCGACGATTTGGCGAACCTGGAGAACGATGGCCTGTCGGAGTGACGACGGGCCGAACTGCGGGTGGGGCGTCATGGAGCATAAAGATAGCGCTTGCGGACCCATGCGGAACCGCTCGCGTCGAGACGGGCCGGAAACCAAGCGCCGACCGCCGCGGTGTCACGATCCGCGGCGGTCAAAGCGCCCGGTAGACGCGCCTTATCGGTCCGTCAGACGCTGCGGCGAACCCATGCCCATGAAGGCCGCCAGGTTGCGGTGGGCGTTGGTCACCTTTCGCTCCTGGTGCGGGTTCGGCAGGCAGCCTTTGAAGCCGCGCGACTTCATGCCCTTCTGCACCGCCGCCATGTTTGTGAAGTCCTGGGCCAGCACCATGCCCCACTTCTCGCCGGTCGGTTCGGCGTAGACCCACGCGGTCTTCGGCTCCTGGCCTTCCGGGAAGCGCTCGATGGCGTAGGACTCGAAGATGCACTTGTCCGGATCGTCGCCGCACGGCCGCACCCGGTAGCAGAGCGCGAAGGTGATCCCCTGCAGGATCCCCATGTTCGGAAAGACGCTCCAGGCCAGGCCCGCCTCGGCCATCTGGTCCGGGGTGATCGTCGGCCAGATCACCCCGCGCGCGGCGTCGTCGGCGCGCGCCTGGGCCAGCCAGTGCTTGATCACGTCCGCCGCCGCCGTGCCTTCCGGCAGTTCGTCGACCAGCCGCTTGGCGGCGTTGACCAGGGTCTCGGTCGTCGAGGCGTTGTTGACCGTGGTGTAGATCTCGTTCTGCAGGTTGTAGGTCGAGACCCGCGGGTCGGCGCCCTTTCCCGCCCGGGTGATCGTGCCGCTCTGCTTCATCTTCAGCGCCGGATCGCGCTCGTCGAAGCCGCTGACCCCGTGCAGGCCGTAGGCCTTGGAGTAGGCGTAGTACTGGCCGTGCTCGAGCATCTGGGTGTGGGTGCCCGCCACGTGGTAGGGCTCCATGAAGGCCTCGATCGCGGTCTTCCAGTTGCAGTCGAAGACCACCCACTGGCGCCACTTGTAGCGCATCTTCTCGAACTGGAACGGGCCCAGGACCCGGATGACGTCGCCGAGGTACTCCTGCAGCGACACGGACTCGAGGTCCATGTTGATCCACAGCCAGCCGCCCCAGGTGTCGACCTTCACCGGCGTCAGCGAGGTGCAGTCCTGGTTCAGCCCGCCCTTCCAGTCCTCCTGGTCGAGGATGAAGGTGTTCTTGCCGTCCAGGTCGTAGGTCCAGCCGTGGAAGCCGCAGACGAAGCGGTGCTTCGAGCCAGTGGCGCTGTGCGCGCCGGGCGGGGTGTCGATCAGCCGCCGACCGCGGTGGGCGCAGACGTTGTGAAACGCCTTGAACGCATCAGGCGCGGTGCGGACGACGATGATGGAGTCGTCGCCGATCTCGTAGGTCAGGAAGTCGCCGACCTCGGGAAGCTCTTCGACCCGGCCGGCGTGCTGCCACACCTTCGGCCACAGCCGTTCCTTCTCGGCCTCGGCGTATTCCTTCGAGAGGAAAGCCGTCACCGGATAGGTCAAGGTTTCAGCCAGATCCTCAGCGGTGATCTGGACCGGTTCATCGATGTTGATCTCGACCGGCTTGTTCACGATGTCCTCCACAATGGTCCGTTCAGCCCAGCGTTTCTCGGCATTACGGCTGGTTCTGCGTGGGATCATGGGCGCACGGTGGAGGGGCGGGGGAGGCGCAAAGCTTGCGATGGTGGTGCATACAATGCACCATTGAGCGCACAGTGCGATCCATCAGCTGAGCCTGGACGGCATGGTCGGCAAGACAGAGGTTCATGGCGCGCGCGCCGATCGGGAGCGGCAGCTGCCGCCCTTCGCCGCGCTGCGCGCCTTCGAGGCGCTCATCCGGCTCGGCGGTGTCCGGAAGGCCGCGCAGGCGCTTGGCGTGCATCACAGCGTGGTCAGCCGGCAAGTGTCGCAGCTGGAAGCCTGGCTCGGCGCGCCCTTGCTGAAGCGGTCCGCGAAGGGCCTTGCCCTGACGGAGGAGGGCTCGCGCTTCCACGCCCGCATCTCGGCGGCGATCGGGGAGATCGCCCAGGCCACCCACGATGTGCTCGATGGCGAAGCTCAGCGCCCCTTACGGCTCTGGTGCTCTCAGGCGCTTTCTATCGAATGGCTCGCCAAGCAGATCGTGGAATTCGAACGGCGGCATCCGGATATGCCCATCGAGCTGCGGCCGAGCGACGTCCCGGCGAACCTCCATCACTTCGAGGCGGACGCCAATATCTTCAAGCACTTCGGCGACGATCTCCATGAAACGGAACGCGGCCTGAAAGGGCATGTCCTGGCGCAGCTCCCGTTGCTCGTGGTGGCGAGCCCAGACCTGGCTGCGGAGCTATCGTGGGTCCGGAGCGTGGCCGATCTGCTGAATGCGCCCTTGCTGCACGGCGCCCATACGGGAGACTGGCGCATGTGGCTGATCGCCAATGGCGTCGATCCGCCCGACCCGCTGCCCGGGGAGCTTTGCTGGCACCCGCATATGGCCCTTGAATCGGCCCGCCTGGGGCGAGGCCTGGCGTTGGGCAGCCGCTTCTTCTTCCAGCGTGACCTGGAACACGGCGCCCTCGTCGAGCTGTCCGTTGAAGGGGCTACAACCCGAGCCATCGGCGGCTACAAGTTCGTCGCCCGAGACGACCGCTGGTCGACCCCGCGCATCGCGACCCTCCGCGAGTTTCTCGGCGAGCGGATGAAGTCGATGGAAGGGCCGCCTACCGCCGTCGCGTAGGGCGATCGGAAGGGCCTTATGGGTCGTTCGGCTACATGCCTCCCGAGTCGATCCACTATGAGTTAGCGACGGTCTTGCGCCAGTTGAGCCGGAGGACGCCTCGGCCGACGGGACCCCGGCGGAAGCCGGGTGACCCGAGGGCGGCGCGGACGCTCAGAACCACCATACGGCGGCGCTCTTGAACCAGCGCGGCGCGGGCAAGGCGCCATGGCCCGTTAGTTCGGCTCAGATCGGCTGCGAAGGCGACCGTCCGAGCTCCGGCTCGGCGATGGAGGTGGGCTGTTCCGATCGCGACCTGTTTGTTGCCGCGGGAAAGCTCTGGACCAGCCGATCGCGCAACCAGAGCTCCATCGTGCGCGTGCGGGCTCGTGACGAGCTCATGGCGATCGCGCGGGCGTCATCTGGGCAGCCCACAAGGTCGTAGCAGTCGGATACGTCACCCGCGGCGCTCAGAACATAGAGCTTGTACACCGGCATCACGGCCACCCCTTTGCCTGCCTCGTGTCGTTCTTGGCGCCAGCATCCGATGGCGAAGGTGAACCCGCGTTGAACGCGCGAGCAACAGCCCGGCCCGACGCCTCTGCCCACGCCGCCGATCGCTCAGATACCGGGTTCATCCAGGCGAAGCTGCTCCGCCGGCTAAATTCGCCGGGCCGACCCCACTCATGCCGCAATGCCCGGTGCCAGGCAGGGCAAGCAGCCGGATGTTTTCCTGCAGCTTGGCGTAGCCGCCATGCGCAGAGGCGAGCTGCTTGTAGCGCGCGATCGACATGAACGGCGTCAGCGCCTCGTCGCTAAGGTTGTGGTACCATAAGAGCTTGCGGTCGGCCTGCGCCAGCCGCGACAGGCCGCCGGCCGTCACCGTGCCTTTCTGGAGTACCGCGGAGACCTTCTCGTAGGCGGCGCGATCGCCGGTCACGTGGAAATTGTTGATCCGGCCCGCGCCGCCGTCCCGGAATCCGACGAGCGTCGCATCCTTGATCCCGGGGCCCGCGAACATCCTGATCACGCTGTCCACCCGCACTGTGAACTACGGCGGTGCGCTCGTTCAGGCGCTGCTGGACCTGTCGAACTGGCTGAAATCCGACGTGAAGCCGCCGGCCTCGACCGTCTATCGCGTTGTCGACGGGCAGGTGGTCGTCCCGCCGAGCGCGGCCGAGCGCAAGGGCATTCAGCCAGTGGTGACGCTCAAGGCTAACGGAGGCGAGCGGACGGAGGTGAAGGTGGGCGAGCCCGTCACCTTTAGCGGCACGATCGAAGTGCCGCCCGGTGCGGGATCGGTCGTCTCCGCAGAGTGGGATTTCGACGGCAGCGGCTACGCCACCAAGTCCTCGGTGAAGCCCGGCGCGCGCCAGGCGACTGTCACGGTCACCCATCGCTACACCAAACCCGGGACCTACTTCCCGGCGCTGCGCGGCACGTCCGAGCGTGACGGTGGCGCCAAGCCGCCGAATGCGCCGATCCCCAACCTCGGCCGCGTGCGCGTCGTGGTGCGGTGACGATCGACTAGCGGGACGCGACGGCGGCTCGATGGGCGGCGTGACCATGGCGGGACGGAGATGGCAAGACGGAACAAGCTTCTGGTGGCGCTCGCCGCGTTCATCCGAGTGGGATGGATGAAGCGCCTCTGCTGTCGGCGCGAACTTCCGATGGCGGGCATTGGCGTTGCGCGGACGCCCAGGCGATTACGGAAAAAGACCGCGCAGCAAGTTGGCGGAGCCCACACGGTTGAGGGCCTCGATCATGGCGGCGGTGCGCATGTCGAGCTTGTCCGCCTCCGCGCGCCGCTGCGTGCGGGTCATAGCGTCGGTAAGGATGTTGCGCATGCGCTCGTTGATCTCCTCGAGCGGCCACATCAGGTTCTGCAGCCCCTGCACCCACTCGAAGTAGGAGACGACGACGCCGCCGGCGTTGGCGAGGATGTCCGGCAGCAGCACGACGCCGCGTTCCTTCAGGATCTCGTCGGCTTCGAGCGTGGTCGGCCCGTTGGCGCCTTCCGCCAGGATCCTGCACTTCAGCTTGCCGGCGTTCTCGGCGGTGATCTGGTTCTGCAGCGCGCAGGGGGCGAGGACGTCGCACTCCAGCTCGAGCAGCTCACGGTTGCTGATCGCTTCGCCATATGGGCAGTCCGCCAGCAGGCGGTGCTCGCGGACGTAATCCCTGAGCTTGTCGATCGGCAGCCCTTGCGGATTGTAGAGCGCCGTCGCCACGTCGCTGACCGCGATCACCTTGGCGCCGCTTTCCGCCAGGAAGGTCGCCGCGTGCGATCCGACATTGCCGAAGCCCTGCACGACCGCCGTCGCGCCGTTGAGCGCGAAGCCCAGGCTTCTGCAGGCGTGCTCGATCAGATAGACGAGGCCCCGGCCGGTGGCCTCGTTGCGCCCCAGCGAGCCGCCCAGCACGATCGGCTTGCCCGTGACGACCGAGGGCACCGAATAGCCGACATGCTGGCTGTAGGTGTCCATGATCCAGGCCATGACCTGGGCGTCGGTGCCCATGTCGGGGGCGGGGACGTCCTTGTCCGGGCCGATGATGCCGATGAATTCGGAGGTGTAGCGCCGGGTTAGCCGCTCGAGCTCGGCCGGGCTGAGCGTGGTCGGGTCGACCCGGACGCCGCCCTTCGCGCCGCCGTAGGGCAGGTTCGTCAGGGCGCATTTCCAGGTCATCCACATCGCCAGCGCCGCGACCTCGCCCAGGTCGACGTCCGGGTGATAGCGAATGCCGCCTTTGGTTGGGCCCATCGTCAGCACATGCTGCACGCGATAGGCGAAGACCGTCTCCACCTGATTGCCCTGGTCCCGCTTGAAGGGCAGGGCGGCGATCTGGGAGCGTTCGGGAAACAGCAGCCGTTGGCGGATATTGTCGTCCAGGCCGGCGATGTAGGCGGCCTTGAGGAACTGCTGCTGCGCCAGGTGGAACATCGCCGAATGCCACTCGGCGCCCCGGGCGCGGGCCCGCTCCACGGCGTAGTGGATCGAGCGGAGCAGCGAGGCGCCGTTGATGCGGTCCTTCAGCAGGTAGTCCTGCGCGCCGCCTTCGACCGCGCGGGACGCCAGGGTGACGTCGTCGAGCGCGGTCTGGACAATGATCGGCGTCTCGGCCGCGTGCGCGCGGATGCGGAAGAAGGTGTCCAGCGCCGAGCTGTCGGGCAGCATCAGGTCGAGCAGCACGACGTCGACGGCGCCGAGTGTCAGGCGCTCCACAGCCTTGGCGAGCGTGCCGACCGCGACGACGTCGAACGCCGGGTGCTCGGAGCGGCCGAGCAGGCGCTGGATCAGGCGCGCATAGAGCGGATTGTCTTCGACCAGGAGGACGGTGAGGGTCTGGCTGGCCATGGCGCGTCATTCCATCGCTCGGCTGGTCTTCTCGGCCAGCGCCGCCGTCAGGCGGTCGATCTCGAGGCGCAGGGCGTTCCAGTCGGCGTCGGCGTCGGACAGGTCGCCCGCTGCGCCCATCTCTTCCAGGCGCCGGGCCGCTTCGACAGCGGGCGCCATCGCGAAGATGCGGACTGAGCCCTTCAGGGTGTGCGCCGCCCGCTGCAGGGCCGGGGCGTCGTCGGCGTCGATGGCTGTCCGGACCGCGCGCATCATCTCGGGGCATTCCTCGATGAACATTTCGGCCAGCTCGATCAGCAGATCCTCACTGCCGTCGGTGTTCTCGAGCGCCCTTTCCCAGTCGAGGAGCGTCGCCATGACTCACTCCCTTTCTTCCTCGTCGTTGGTCTGCGCTCGCGCTCTGCCTCGGCTCTCCACGACCGCATAGAAGTCCTCGGCCCGCAGCGGTTTCGACACATAGCCATCCATGCCGGCGGCTAGGCAGCGCTCGCGGTCGCCGCTCATCGCGTGCGCCGTCATGGCGATGATCGGGACGTGGCCGCCGGTCGCCTTTTCCCGGTCGCGGATGGCGGCGGTCGCTTGAAAGCCGTCCATGCCAGGCATCTGGACGTCCATCAGGACCACGTCGAAGCTGTCGCGCGCCACCGCCTCGACCGCCTTGGCGCCGTCGTCGACGATCTCGGGCCGATGGCCGCGCCGCTCGAGCAGCCGCAGTGCGAGGCGCTGGTTGATCGCATTGTCTTCGGCGACCAGCACCTTAAGCGAGGCCGGCGCGCTGGGCGGCTCGGCAGCGGGAAGCTGCTCTTCCGCCGTCACGCCGAGCACTTCGAAGATCGACTGCAGGAGCTCCGACGGACGGATCGGCTTCAGCAGGAACGCGCCGACCTTCGGCGCCTTGGCGCGCCGGGCCGCCTCATCCTTGTGCGCCGAGGACAGGATGATCACCGCGGGCTCGCCAAGGTCCCGCCGGCGCCCCATCTCTTCGACGACGGCGAAGCCGTCCATCTCGGGCATCATCACGTCCAGCAGCACGAGGCGGAACGGCTGGCCGGCGGCGGCGGCGCTCTTCATCGCCGCGAGCGCCTCGGGGCCGCTGTCCGCCGTCCTGGGCTTCATGCCCCAGCCCCGCAGCATCTCGGCGAGAATGCGCCGGCTGGTCTCGTTGTCGTCCACCGCCAGCACCGGAAGGCCTTCCAGTTTCGAGCGGTCGGGCGACGGTCGGGCGGCCGCCGCCTCGGCCAACGCGAAGGGCAGGGAGAAGTGAAACAGGCTGCCCTTGCCGACCTCGCTCTCCAGCTCCAGCTTGCCGCCCATCAGCTGGATGAGCTGCGAGGCGATCGTAAGCCCCAGCCCGGTGCCGCCGTACCGGCGGGTGAACGAGGAGTCCGCCTGGGAGAAGGCTTCGAATATCACTTGCCGCTTGTCCGAGGCGACGCCCGGCCCCGTGTCGCGGACGCCGAACCGCAGGCGCACAAGGCGTTCGCCCTTCGCCTCGACGCCCACCTCGACGACCACCTCGCCCTTGTCGGTGAAGCGAACGGCATTGCCGGCCAGGTTGATGATCACCTGGCGCAGTCGGTGCGGGTCGCCCTCCAGGGCGTCGGGAGCCTCCAGCGCCACATGACAGGCGAGCTCCAGGCCCTTTTCCGTCGCCCGCCTGGCGACGGTCTGCAGCGCATCGGCGAGCTCGTCGCGCAGCCCGAACGCCACAGACTCCAGTTCCAGGCGGCCAGCCTCGATCTTCGAGAAGTCGAGGATGTCGTTGATCAGGTGCAGCAGTGCATTCGCCGACTGGGTGATCATGTGGCGATATTCGTTCTGCGTCGGGGTCAGACCGGTGTCGCCGAGCAGCTCCGCCGCGCCGATCACCCCGTTCATCGGGGTGCGGATCTCATGGCTCATGTTGGCCAGGAACAGGCTCTTCGCGCGGGTCGCCTCTTCGGCCCTGTCCTTCGCCGCCCGCAGGTCGCGTTCGGACATCTCCAGTTGCAGCGTGCGCTCCTCCAGCCGGCTATGCAGCTTGCGCAGCTCGGCGGTGCGTTGATCGACAACGTGCTCAGTACGGACGCTCTGGGTGGCCAGGGAGGCGAGATAGACGAGCAGGATGGCCGTGACGGCGAGCCCGCCGGTGAGCGCGATCGTCGGTGCGGTGACCAGTCCCTTGCGGCCAAAGGCGTCAGTGGCCGCGGTGTAGATGGTGAAGACGCTGTCGCCGATGACGATCGAGCTCGAATGAAAGAGCGGCGCCCCCATGGACGGGCGGCCGGGCGCCGCGCCTGGGGCCTGCGTCTTGCCGCTGCCAGGCAACGACAGAACCACTCGCCTGCCGGCGGGCGCCGAGGACTCCAGCAGATAGACGTCGACCCCTTCGCGCGGCGTCATCTCAGTCGCCGCCTGAACGACGTCGCCGATCCGGAGCACCGCGGCGACAAAGCCTTTCAGGTGCGCGCGGCGCTCATCAGTCGTCGCCAACTCCTCACGGTCATAGACAGGCGCAAAGACGGCGATGCGCGGTTCTTCGTCCTGCGCGCCTGGAAGCCGGACGCGGGCGGCCGCGTTGACCTCGCCGGTGTCGCGCGCCGCCATCAGCGCAGCCCGCGCCGCCGGGTCCGATCCCCAGTCGAAGCCCAGCGCTTCGGCCTGCTCGCCGAAGGGCGATTGCGCGAAGTAGACCGGGAAATAGGCGTCGCGTGCGCTGGCGGCGGCGAGCGACCCGTCAGGCGTCATCTGCGTAATTCGGTAGGTTGGCGCGATCTGCCGCGCACCCTTGGCTTCCCAGGCGCGGCGCTCAGCCTGGGGCACATAGGGGATCCACTGCAGGGAATCGATACTCGAGAGGCCGGACAGGAAGGTCGAGGAGAAGGCGTTGAACTGGCGCTGGTCGATGTTCTCCGCGCCACGAAAATAGGCCCGCAGGGCGGTGACGACGTCGGTCTCCGACGAAAATTGCCGCTTGATCGCCTCCGCCCGCTGCTCGGCCTCCAGCGTGAACTGCGTCTCGACGGAACGCTGCTGCTCGACGCGCAGTCCCTGCCAGACCCCCACCGTCAGCAACAGGCTCGCCAGGCCGACGACGACGACGAACCGATACCCACCGCGGGCCGGCAGCGAGGCCATGCGCTGGGCGAAGCTCCTGAGCGCCTCCACGAGCGACGACGCGCGTCCGACCCTGGCCGGCATCATCGCCTCCCTCCGCCGAGCGGGGGACGCCAGGGCGCGGGCGGCGCGCGGATCATTGCTGCACCTTCGACGGCGTGGCCCGCCACTCGCCGGCCTGGCGCTGCGCCTGGCCGACCTGCGCGGGGGTCATGCTGGCGGCGATGCGTTGCAGCGAGCGGTCGGCGTCGACGCGGGTCTTGCCGCTCTGCGAGTTGACGCGGGAGAGGGCGAGCCACTTGTAGGCCGTCACCAGGTTTTTCGGCACGCCCTGGCCCGCGCCATACATCTTGCCGAGGGCGGCCTGCGCTTCCCCGTGACCCTGGGCGGCGGCGCGCTCGAACCAGTAGGCGGCCTTCTGGCTGTTCTTCGGCACGCCCCCGCCAATGAGGTAGAGGGCGGCCAGCGTGAACTGCGCCTGGGCGTGCCCTTGCTCGGCGGCCCGGCTGTACCATTTCGCCGCCTGCAGCAGGTCCGGGTCGACGCCGCGCCCCTTGAAGTACATCTCCGCCAGATTGAACTGCGCCGCCGGCGAGCCCAGCGCCGCGGCCCGGCGGAACCACTTCATCGCCTCGGCGTCGCTCCGCTTGCCGCTCTGACCGTTCAGGTACATCGCGCCCAGGCTGTTCTGGGCGGCGACGTCGCCCTGATCCGCCAAGCTGCGGTAGATGCGAGCGGCCGTGGCGTAGTCGCCGCGCCGCTGGGCGGCCCGGGCGTCGTCCAGCGGCTTGGCGACGGCCGACAGCGCCAGGATTGGAACCACGATGAGGACGGCGAGGCCGAGCGGACGCAAGCCGCCGTGCAGACCGGTCGTCGAATCCGGCCGCGGAGGGCTCCTCGCCTGCCTTCGGCCTGCCATAACGCCTCTCCCGCGCCCGGCGCCGGATTGGGTCCAGAAAATGGACCTCAATCTTAGCGCGACCGCCCCGGAAATGCTTGGCTTTTCGCCATGCCGCGGCGTCCAGCCCGACGCTACTGCGGGTGCGTCACAAGCCCGGCCAGGCGGTGGAGGTTCTCCTGCACTCGGTGCTTGTGAGCCCAGGGGAGGGTCGGAATCGGCAGCTTGGGATTGTTCCGGACGTGCACGGTCGCGATCGCTCCGCCCGAGGTGGCGGAGACCTGATAAACCACGAGGCCGCGCACCGGCCCGTCGACGATTTCCATGGCTAACCGGCGCTCTGGCTCGAACTCGGTGACTTCTGTGACGAAGGCGCCGCGCAATCCGAGCATGCCGCCGTCCGGACACGAGCGCCGACGCCGATCGGCTCGGGCGTGAGCTTCTCGGCCTTGCCGCCGGTCCAGCGGTCCTCGAGGTCAGGATCAAACATCGACTGCGCGACGTCCGCCGGGGCGGCATGAATGGTTTGTTCGACGTGAAATTCCACGGGCACGCTCCTGCAGCGCTGTGGCTTCGCCAGCCGTAAGCCTCCCGACCCTCAGGCTAATCTAGCACCTTGTGGTGAGGCGACTGTCGTCCACTGGAAGGAAGGGCGCGGAACGTCCGCTTCCTGGAGACGGTGCAAGTTCGGCTTCTGGCGTGTCGCTTGAGCCGAGCGCGCAGCCTGGGCCCGGCGCACGACCGAGCGGAAGTTCCGAATGCAGGGGAGGGTGAAAAGCGGCCGGCGCGGCGGCGAATGCGCGCCAAGCGCTGCGGTGGCTAGTGGCGCCTCAGCCGCTCCGCCGCGGCGGCGAGTGCCTTGAGATTGTTGCCGTGCTTGGCGATCAGATCGCGCGCCTCCTGCACGCTGATGTGGTGCTTCTTGGCGAAGTGCCGGAGTTCGTAATCCTCCGAACTGGACACCCTGCTGCGGTCGGGCTCGCCGACGTGCTGTTTGTTGTCAGTCATCTCGTCCTCCCTAGGAGGGAGGGAAAGGGCGGCCGCCATGAAGGTTCCGCCACTAGGCGAGAGGCGGCCCATGGTCTGGCCGCTAGCGACGCCGCCAACTTCCGGAATTGGCGGCCGCTCGAAGTTCCGTAACGGCGCAGCTTGAGCCGAGCGCGGAGCCCGGGATCGGCCGCCAGAGCGGAAGTTCCGAGTTCCGCTAGGGATGGAACTCGGGCGCTGGCGCGGGCCACTAACGAACAGCGCGTTGTGCAGGTATGAATGAAGCCGGCGGGGATGCACGAGCCCGGAGCGCTTGAGGCTGGCCTACAAGCCAAGAAGCGAGAAAGGCGGCAGTTACGAGCCGTGGGTCGCCGTGTCGTAGTATGCGCGTGGGGCTACAGGAGATGAGCCTTGAGACCTGGGCGCTCTCGGCGGCTTGGGGCGTCCTCGGGTTCGGGCTGCTGGTCTATGGCGTGGCCCGGCAGTCAAACGACCTTCGCGCGGCCGGCCTAGTGTTACTGCTGGCGACGACCGGCAAGATCTTCCTGTTCGACATGGCTCGGCTCGAAGGCGTGGTGCGGGCCGGGTCGTTCCTGGCGGTGGGGGCGCTACTCGTCGCCGCCGCTGTCATGGTCCGCCGGCTTGGTGGCGGCGCCCTGCCGCCGCGTCTGCGCGGGCGCCGCTCCAGGCCGTCGGAGGAGGCCTGATCGGCGGGCGTGGCCGTGCTCTCGCGTCGGTTCGTTCGAATTCGCGAATTTCCACTCCCGGGAGGCAACCCAAGTGCGGTTCCTGGCGCCGCTTGGCCGAGCGCGCACGCGGACCCGAGCGCTAGAGCGGACTTCCGAGGGCTGGGCGGTTGGGTGCGGCTGCCGAAGCTCCGCGACGGGTCTAAACCCTGCATTAACGCGACGCAGGAAATTGACCTTTCGCTCGGCCGCGGGGTGGTAGCCAAGGCTTGTTTTATGCAGCCTGGCTGCGCCTGCATCCAGTGCAGCCGGGGGGAGCGGACGTTCTCTGGACGTCACAGGGAGGCTTCCGGTTGCTGCGCAACGGCCTCGCCAAAGACGGCGTATTTGACGGGGGCATGAAACGCCGGCTCCCAATGCCGTCATCGGAGTGTAAGAGAGCGACGTGAGCACAGCGAAACAGCGAATGTCGCGGCCTGACGACGCACGAGCTCTGCGCTCGCGCCAAGCGCTGCAGTCCGCTTTGCTCGCCCTGATCAAGGAAAGCTCGTTCGATCAGATCTCCATCCGGGACATCACGGCCTATGCAGGGGTGAGCTACCCTGTGTTCTTCCGACGCTACGCGACGAAGGAGCAGCTCCTCGAAGACATTGCGACGGACGAAGTCCGCCGGGTGCTGGCGCTCACGACGCCAATGTTCGACTCCAGCACGGGCGGCGAGTCCATAAGGGCGCTGTGCCATTACATCCATGAGCATCGCTCGCTCTGGACGCGGCTGTTGACCGGCGGCGCCGCCCCCGCCATGCGCGAGGAATTCAGGCGTATCGCTGAGGAGATCGGGCAAAGCCGGGAGCGGCAAAACCCGTGGTTACCCGTCGAGCTCGCCGCTTCCTTCATCGTCAGCGGCCTGTTCGAAATTCTTGCCTGGTGGATGCGGCAGCCGGCCGACTATCCGATCGAGAACATCGTAGTCTTCATCGACACGCTGATCGTCAGGTCCACGGGACGACCCGTCGACGTTCAACTCGTTGACCCGGTCGCGCGCGACTAACTCCGCGCGTCACCTCCGAGAACTCGTCCCCCTCCGAGCGTCCGCCGGGCGCCCCTAACCCGCGACTGCAGCTCGACGACGCCCGCGTCGGTTCAAGGATCCGCGCCCGGAAGCGGCACGACCTCGGCCAAACCGATCAAAATGCATCATCTGAGCGCAGCTTCGATTGACGCTGCCGAGAAATGCGTAATACGGTGTTACGTAAGTAGAGGCGGCCGACGATCTAATAGGCCCCTCACATACATGGGGGAAACACCAGAATGCATTCGATGCCGCTTGGCTTGCTGCTTGCGAGCGCCGCCATGGGGGCGATCGCCGCGCCCGCCTACGCCCAGGAGGCGCCGCCTACGCCGGCCCAGGCGGAAGCCGGCGGCACAATGATCAACGAAGTCGTCGTCACCGCCCGCCGGCGAACCGAGTCGCTGCAGGAGGTGCCGCAGACGGTGAACGCGGTGTCGAGCGACACCATCCAGAAGCTGCGCATCAACAACGCCGCGGACATTGCGCAAGTCGTCCCCGGCGTGAGCATCGAGAGTTCGTCTTCCGGCAGCGGCGGATTCGGATCGAGTTCGTCGATCCGCGGCGTCCCCACCTTCCTGAACTCGAACGCCAGTCCGGTCGTCCAGTTCTACCTGAATGACGCCCCGACCGGCCGTGGCCCGGAGGTGACCCAATCACTGTTCGACATCGGACAGATCGAGGTGCTCAAGGGACCGCAAGGCACGCTCCGCGGACGCTCGGCCCCGACCGGGGCGATCACCATCACCACGCGCCGCCCTGACCTCGACGACGTCGGCGGTTACCTGAACATGAGCGTGACCGGTCGCGGCCATATGAACGCCCAAGGCGCGGTCGGCGCACCGATCATCCAGGATGTTCTGGCGTTTCGCCTGGCCGCGTCGATGGATCATGGCGACGGCAGCGGCGTGAAAAGCGCCTACTCCTCGGCCGATCCTTACGTCCGCCAGGACGTGGTGCGCGGCACGATCCGGTTCGAGCCGACTACCAACTTCAATGCGACCTTGACCTACCAACGGCTGACGAACGAGACGCAAGGTTTCGCCCAGCTCATCGGGCCCGGCAATGGGCTCAACGGTCCGGCGCTCGACTCCGGCGACCGGCTGGGGATCACCGACCGCCCCAACAGCGGCAAGGGCCGGAGCCAGTTCCTCGTCGGGCAGGCCGAATGGCGGTTCGCCGGCCAGAAGCTCAGCTATGTGGGGTCGTACCGAACTGGCTTGGCGACCGCGCAGTCGCCGCAGGATGTGGCGAACGTCCTGCCGGGGAACGAGTATTTCCAATACACGCTCAACCAGAGCGACGAGCTCTCACATGAGCTGAGGCTGAGCTCTGAAGAGTCCATCTTCGACATCTTCGACTATGTGGTCGGCGGATTCTACGACCGGGAGTCGTCGCATTCCGAGGTCCGCGGCGTCGCTTCGTTCCTGACCGGGGCGTTCGGTCCGCCCGGGGCTCCGGTCGTGCAGGGTCCCCTAGACCGCTACACCCTGCGAACCCTCATCGAAATCGATCCGGTGGCGATCGAGAATTCCGCCTTCGCCAACATCACCGCGCACCTCGGCGAGGAGACCGAGCTGTCGGCCGGCGGGCGTTACATCGAGTTCAAGCGGCACGACGCCTTCAGCCTCAACCTGCAGAACGGCTTCAACGCGCTCAACAATCCGACCGGCGGCCGGCTGCCGTGTTCGGCGCTTGGCGCGCTCAGCCCGCAACTTACCGGCGCCGTGGCGAGCCCGGTCTACGCTGGCGTCTGCGACCTGCCGATTCCGGGGCGGACGCTGCAGGACGTCGACCGGCGCGATAAGTTCACGCCCTTCCTCTACAACGTCTCGCTGTCGCACAAATTCACGCCGGACTTCATGCTCTACGGCAACGTTGGCACGGCGTTCCGTTCGGCGGGGCCATCCATCGGCATCACCAGCGCGCTGACCTGCTGCACGCAGGCGGGCGGCCCGGACCTCGGCAGCATGGAGGATCTCGTCTTCCATGGCGACGAGCGGTCGACCACCTACGAGATCGGCTTCAAGTCGAGCTTCCTGGAGCGGCGCGGCCGGCTGAACGTCGCGCTGTTCCACCAGAAATTTGAGAACTACTTTTTCCTGACCCAATCGACGCGCTACCTGGCGGTGACCAACCCGGCGAACCCGGCCTCGAGCACGGTCAGCTCGTCGGAGTTCACGGCCGACGCTGACGCCAAGGTGGACGGCGTCGACGTCGAAGCCGCGTTCCAGGTCAATTCGCAGTGGAACGTGAACCTCGGCCTCACCTGGTCCAAGGCCAGGCTCGCCGACGCTCTGATCCCTTGCAACGACGGTAATTTCGACGGCGTCGTCGACACCATCATCCCGACGCCGCAGGACTTCATCAACGCCGGCACAATGGTCGCCCGCTGCCGATCCAGCGAATCGATTTCCCGCACCCCGCGGTGGAACCTGACGCTGCAGTCGGAATACGCCGCGCCGATCACGAACGAGCTCGACGGCTTCGTCCGCGGCAACCTCGTCTACTACCCGGACAATCCGAACGCGAGCCAAGGCGTCGTCATCGACAACTACAGCCTGCTCAACCTCTACGCGGGCGTCCGTGACCCACAGAATGCCTGGGAAGTTTCGCTGTTCGCGAACAACATCTTCGACACCCAGCAGATCCTCTCTATCAACCCTGTCGCCCCAGTCTCCTCGGGCGGCGTCGCGGGGGTCTTCAACCGGCCCGCGTCCGGATACCAGCAGATCGGCTACACGCCGCGGCGCGAGATCGGCGTGCTCGTCCGCTACGCGTTCGGCGCACGCTGAGGGGCAAGGGGATGGCGGCCCGTAAGGTCATCAACTCGCCGGCCCGGAGAGCCGCGGCGGTCGCAGGCATTCTCATCGCCGCCGCGGTTCAGCCAGCTGCAGCGCAGGCGCCGTCGACGCCGCCGCCCGGCGACGGCCTCGCGGCGCTCGCGGCCATGCAACGCGTGACAGCCGCCCGCCTCGATGCGGCCAATGGGACTGCTGCGTTGAGGGGCTCCGGGCCGTTTCCCGCGATGCTCGAGGCGGACCTGGCGTTGCCTGACGCGACCATCTATCGACCCGCGAACCTGCAGGGGCTCGGCCGCCGCAAGCTGGGGGTGCTGATCTGGGGCAACGGCGGATGCAGCAACGACGGCGCCAGCGCCTACGCCCACCTCGCGGAGATCGCCTCGCATGGTTACTTGGTAATCGCTCCGGGGAAACCGCTGACGGCTCCGGGAACGGCGTCAGGCGCCCCGACGCCGCGCTTCATGGTGACCACCATTTCGGACATGCGCGACGCGCTGGACTGGGCGTTGGCCGAGCACGGGCGGGCCGGAAGTCCCTATTTCCAGCAGATCGACCCATCCGCCGTCGCGGTCGCGGGCCATAGTTGTGGAGGCATGCTGGCGATCCTGATGGGGCAGGATCCCCGCATTAAGGCTGTAATTATCCATAACAGCGGCATCAATTCGCCCCTGCCGGACAACCCGCCATTGCTCATGCACCGCGAGCGACTGCAAGGGCTGCATACGCCGGTGCTGTTAGTTCTCGGCGGCAGGAGCGATGTCGCCTGGCCTTGGGGTCAACAGGCCTTCGAGGACCTCAACAAGGTCCCGATCTTTGTCGGCAGTCTCGATGTCGGACACGGCGGAACGTTCCAGCAGCCTCATGGCGGGGCGGCCGCGCAGGTCGCAACAGACTGGCTGGAATGGCGCCTGCGCGGCGACCACCAGGCCGCCCGCACGTTCGAGGGCGCTGACTGCAAGCTCTGCACCGACCCGAACTGGACGGTTCGCAAGAAGGGCATGCGCTAACCGCTGCCCCCTCTCGGTCCTCCCCTTAGCCGAGCGACGATGGTCGCTCGGCCACTTTTTTAAGGCCGATGCACTCTCCAAAGCTCTGACCGATTGGTTTTGACCCCACGGCATTCCCCTGGAGCGCTCCACCGGCGGCCCGTCGAGCCTTCCTTCCAGATAAATGCATTCTTTTGCGCAGCGAACCTCGTGTCGCGTTGACCAATGCGGTAATTACGTAATAGGAAGTAACGTAATGAGCCGATCGAGGGCACAAATGCCGCTCACATGCGTCGGGAAGAAATTCGAGAATGCATTTGATGCAGCCTGCGTTGCGCTGACCAGCGCCCTCAGATGCGCCCTGCGGGGCGCGATTGTTAAACCGGAGTAGTGGAATGGGTTCGGCTATTGAGCGCCTCTTGAAACTGGCGACGGCGGAAGATCGCTACGACATCCCGTACGAGGAGTTGCTGCCGGTCCAACTGGAAGCGGCGAACGAGCGTCTGGCCAGCCGACGCGAGGCGATACCGCTGCTGAAGAACCGCGCTGAGAGCGCCGGCCTGACGGCGATCGGCGAGGCCGCGGACCTGGTCCCGCTGCTGTTCGCCCACACCGCCTACAAAAGCTACGCCGAAGGCTGGCTGACCGAGGGCCGCTGGGACCGCATGGGCAAATGGCTGGCTACGGTATCGACTAAGCCAGTCGAAGGCGTCGACCTCGACGGTGTCGCTGACATCGACGTCTGGCTGAAGCGGATGGAGCCGGCCGGCCATTTCGTGACCTGCTCAAGCGGCACGACTGGCAAGCCGGCGATGCTGAGCTGTTCGCGGGCCGACCTCGACGTCTCCGGTGTCAACAATGTCCAGGCGTTCGGCTGGGCGACCGACGTCAAGCCCAAGGGCGACCGCAAGATGTTCGGTCTCGGCCCGATGAGCAACATCGTGCGCAATGAAGTCATCCGCACCGCGATGGTCGAGAGCTTCAGCTCCTGGGACAACCTCTACCAGCTGCCCGGCGAGCCGATCACGGTCGGCCAGGTCAGCGCCATGGTCGCGCTTCGCCGGCGGATCGCCGACGGCAGCGCGCTGCCCAACGAGGTGGCGGCGTTCGAGAACCTGTCCAAGTCGCGTCAGGCCAGCGTCGATGGCGCGCTAGAGGCCGCGATCGAGGAACTCATCGCCAGCCGCGGTCAGAAGCTGCTGATCACCGGCATGTGGGCGAACCTCTACAAGATCTGCCAGGGGATCCGCGAACGCGGCTACGGCGCCAAGGACTTCCAGGCCGACAACGCCATGCTGGTCGGCGGCGGCCTGAAGGGCGCGGTGCTGCCGCCGGACTACAAGGAGTTCGTGCTGGAGACGTTCAACGCCCAGCCGCAACGCCTCTACCACCTCTACAGCATGCAGGAGCTCAACACGCCGTTCCCGATGTGCGGCGCCGGGCGCTACCACGTCGCGCCCTGGGTGATGCTGCTGCCGCTGGACCAGCCGGGCGAGACGCTGCTCGATGCGAGCGGCGGCGAGATTGAGGGCCGCGCCGCCTTCTTCGACATCTCCCTGGACGGCCGCTGGGGCGGCGTGATCTCCGGCGACAAGATCACGGCCAGCTTCGGCAAGTGCGCCTGCGGTCAGCGCGGCCCGACCGTAGGGCCCGAGATCGCGCGCTATTCCGACCTGGCGGGCGGCGACAAGATCAGCTGCTCGGGCACCATCGACGCCTATGTGCGAGGTGAAGCATGAACGCTCTGAACGAAGCCGAGGGGCGGGTCATCTCCGCGCCCTTCTTCATCCGCGGCCGGATCGTCGAAGGCGCCGACGTCAAGGTGCGCTCGCGCGACCTCGGCGCTGATTTCGTCACCCCGGCGATCGACCTGGACGCCATCGTCATGCCGCGTGCGGAGCTGCCGCCGCTGCTCGATACGCCGCTCGCCGAGATCATCGACTTCCTCGTCGAGACCGGCGCGCGGCTGGCGCTCGCCCGCAACCCGCACATGCGCGAATGCCTCGAGCTGCTGTCCGCCACCAATCCCTTGCCGCGGCGGGTCGTCGAGAACCTCTACCTCAGCGCGCCCTACTATCTCTCGCGCGAGATCCTCGAGGGCAGCATCGCGTCCAACTTCGCCGACCCGGCGGCGCTCGACCGTTGGGTTACGCGCACCGATCGCCACGGCGACACCGGCGCGATCCGCGCCTTCCCGCCGCGGGTGATCCACATGCTGGCGGGCAATGCGCCGGCTGGCTGCATCAGCTCGATCGCCCAGGGCGCGCTGGTGAAGGCGGTGAACCTCTTCAAGATGCCGTCCAGTGACCCGTTCACCTGCGTCGCGGTGCTGCGCACCATGGCCGAGATCGACGCCAGCCACCCGGTGGTGCGCTCGATGTCCGCCATCTACTGGCGCGGCGGCGACGAGAGCGTCGAGCGGACGGTCTACCGCCCGCAGTATTTCGACCGGATCGTCGCCTGGGGCGGCGGCGACGCCATCAACAACGTGATCAAGTACCTCGGCCCGGGCATCCAGCTGGTCTCGTTTGACCCGAAGACCTCGATCTCGATGATCGGCCACGAGGCGTTCGCCAGCGCCGAGGGCGTCGCCGAGGCCGCCGAGCGGACGGCCGCCGACACCACGGTCTTCAACCAGGAGGCCTGCCTCGCCAGCCGCTTCGTGTTCGTCGAGGGCGACCGGCCGCAGGTCGAGCAGTTCTGCGCCAAGCTGGTGGAGCGGCTCGGCGTCGACCGGACCTTCGCCTCGGCGGTCGCGCCGCTGCTGCCGGTCGAGACGCGCGAAGAGATCGAGGTGATGCAGGCGATGGGCGACGAGGTGAAGGTATTTGGCCGCACCGACGGCCGCGGCCTGGTCCTGCTCTCCGATCACCCGGTCGACTTCCACCCGAGCAACAAGACCTCCAACGTGGTGATGGTCGAGAAGCTCGAGGACGCGATCCGTTACGTGAACGTCGCCACCCAGACGATCGGCGTCTGGCCCCCCGAGCGGAAGGCGGAGCTGCGCGACCGACTGGCCAGCGCCGGCGGCCAGCGGGTCTGCCGGCTGGGAACGGCGAACCAGCACGTCCTTGGCGGCCCGCACGACGCGATGTACCCGCTGCAGCGCCTCGTCCACTGGATGGGCGACGACGACATCACCGTCGCGGCCGGCAATCCGGAGTTCAGTCCAGCCGCCGAGGGGCTCGCCTGAGCGCGAAACCCCATGAACTGGACAGCCATGGACATACCGTCACAGCGCGACCGCACCGCTGTGATCACGGGCACGGGCGGCCTCGGTTACGAGGCCGCCCTGGTCCTCGCCAGGGCGGGCGCCCGGGTGATCCTGGCCGGGCGTAACGCCACCAAGGGAGCGTCGGCGATCGCACAGATCGCCAACGCGATTCCAGGCGCGAAGATCACCTTCGAGCAGTTGGATCTCGCCAGCCTGCAGTCGATCTCGGCGCTCGCCGAGCGGCTCGATCGGCGGGGCGAGGCGATTGACCTGTTGATCAACAACGCCGGCATCATGTCGCCGCCGATTTGGCAGGCGACCATTGACGGCTTCGAACAGCAGTTCGCGGTGAACTACCTGGGGCACTTCGCGCTGACGGGAAGGCTTCTGCCCCTGATGCGGAAAAGCTCTGCGCCCAGGGTCGTCAGCGTCACGAGCCTCGCTCACCGCTACGCCTCGATCGATTTCGACGATCTGCAGAGCCAGCGCCGCTATCGTCCGGGCGTCGCCTACTGCCAGTCCAAACTGGCGCAGGCGCTATTCGCCGTAGAGTTGCAGAGGCGCAGTGACGCCGCGGGGTGGGGCCTGGTGAGCCTGGCCGCCCATCCGGGATATGCAGGCACGGACCTCTTCCAGAACGGGCAGGGCGCGAAGAGCCTGGGCAACCTGCTGAGCCGCTACGTGATCGTACCGCTGATCGGACAGTCAGCGTCAGCCGGGGCCCTGCCGACGCTCTACGCCGCGACGTCTCTGGCTGCGACCGGCGGGGCCCTCTATGGCCCGACGGGATTCATGTCCATGAAGGGGCCGCCTGGCCGCCAAGAGTTCGCGGACGCGGCGAACGATCCGGAGACTGCGTCGCGCCTTTGGGAGATCTCCGAGGAGCTTGTGAAACTCTCCTGCGGGTCGACGCGTCTTGCGGCAGGTTAGGGGGCGCGACATCCGCAATCGACTCCCTGACGGCCCCAGTCAGGTGTTCGCGGCGCCGTTGGCCATGATGTGCGTCCCCGAAACCCAGCTGGCTTCCGGCGAGGCGAGGAAGGCGACCACCGAGGCGATCTCGTCGGCCCGGCCGATGCGCTTGAAAGGCGAGGCGTTCTCGAAGTAGCCGCGGTATTCCGGCGAGGCGTCCATCATCCCGGGGCTGGTGGCGCCGGGGATCACCGTGTTGACCGTGATGTTGCGCGCGCCAAGTTCCCGGGCCCAGCTTTCGGTGAAGCTCTGGACCGCGCATTTCGCCGCCGAATAGAGGCCCGAGCCCGGCACCGGATACTTCCCGAGGGTCGAGCCGAAGTTGATGATCCGTCCGCCGTCGGGCAGGCGCTTGGCCGCCTCGCTGGCGATGTAGAGCGGACCCAGCACGTTGACGCCAAACACGTAGTCGATGTCCTCGTCGCGGAGATCGCCGAGCCCGCCGCCGGCCTGCACGCCGGAGTTGTTCACGACGATGTCGATGCGGCCCGGATGGCGGTCGATCTGTTCGAACATGGCCGCGACGTCCGCGCGCTTCGCGATATCGGCCTGATAGGCGACGGCGCGCCCGCCAGCGGTCTCGATCTCGCGCACCGTCTGGTCGGCGCCCGCCTTGCTGTTGGAGTAGTGGGCGACGACCGTGGCCCCGTCGCGCGCCAAGCGCAGGGCGATCTCCCGACCGATGCCGCGCCCAGCGCCCGTGACGAGCGCGACCTTCCCTTCAAGCGGTTTTACCTGCACCTGCATCTCCATGCTTTCGCGGCTGAGCGCGGCCGCGCTTTTGTGTGCGTGCGCCCCTTGGGACGACGCGTCGGATCGTGGTTCGGCTGCGACTACTCGGCGGCCATGCCGACCGCGGCGGCGGTGGCGGGGGCGCGGTGATCGATCACCCAGCGGACGTTGCGCCGCAACGGCTCGATGCCGTCGTGCGGCATGCCCGGCGGCAAGGTGTGCATCTCGTGGAAGAGCTGCAGCGCGTCGCCGCCCTGCAGCGCCACCAGGCGCTGAACCCCGGCCAGCGCGAACGGATCTAGCAGCCGGTCGCGCAGGGACTCGGGATAGACGCCGACTGTCTGGGTGGTGTCGTCGCACCACTTGACGATGTCGAGCAGGTTGGCGACCGGCACGATGTTGACGACCCGGTTGTTCAGCCGGTCGTAGAAGTCCACCCGGTCGGGGAAGCGTGAGATCACCACGCCGCCGTCCACGGTGTCGCCCTCGACGTGGTAGAAGTCCTCCTCGAGCGCGGCCGCTTCGAGTTCCGCCTCGAGGTCGCTGTTCGGCGCCGGGGCCGGCGTCGACATCACCGGCGGCAGCGTCTTGTAGGCGGCGGCGATCTTGCGGCCGAATTCGACGACGCGCTCCAGCGACTCGTCGTCCGTCTCGCTCTCCACGTAGACGATGCGGGTGTTGGCGCAGGCGGTCTGATTGTAGAAGCCGGAGATCACCGCGACGCCGAGCGCGGCCTCGTCCATGGCGGTGTCGCTCGCCAACGCCTCCTTGCCGATGACCGACATGGAGTACTTCGGATTGAGCGCGGTCAGGTCGATGCCCGGCGTCAGGAATTTCTGGATGTGCTTGACCGAGCTCATCCCGCCCCAGGCGGTGATCTTGTCGATCCGCGAGGTGCGGACGATCTGCGAGTCCATGAACTCGTCGCCGCCCTTCCAGTAGGCGACGGCGATATGCTTGGTCACCGGGTGGTTCGGATCGAGGTCGATCAGCGTCCGGGCGATGGCGTTGGCCGTCAGTGGATCGTTCGACGGCGACTTGATCAGGCAGTCGGACTTGGTCAGCGCCGCCCGCACGATGGTGAGCGCGGCCACCACCGGCACGTTCCCGGCGGTGATGTGCAGCTGCCGCGTGCCGATCGCGCGGACGCGGACGTTGGAGTGGGGCGTACGGGCCGGCACCCATCCGTCGAGGTAGTCGATGCCGATGGTTCGGTCCGCCATCTCGGTCAGCTCGCGCGGATCGAACATGGCGGGAAGGCCGTCGTACACGCCGCGCAGGATCGGCTCGTCCAGCCCGCCCGCCTTCAGGGCCAGCGCGAAGGACTCCTGCAGATATGGATTGTCCTCCAGGCGCAGCCGCTTGCCGGCCTCCGCCAGGAAGTCGACGATCTCGCGCACCGGGGTATCGTTCAGGTCGCTGAGCAGCACCGGGTTGCCGAGCACCAGGTCGTGGATGTGCTTGTGCGGATCCGGCGCGCGGAAGCTGGCGCCGCCGCGGCCCTTGAACTCGACCGCGTCGTCGCCGGGCGCGATGATCCGGCCGCGCGAGATGATCGGGATGTCGTACATGGCGCTCACCCTCACCCTTGCGAAACGAAGTCCATGAACTCGTTGTAGGCCTGGGCCGTCCCGGCGCAGGTGATCTTGTCGTCGCCGCCGTCCATCTCGGCGAAGCGGGTGATCACCGGGCCGACGCGGGGGCCTTTCCAGCCGCAGGGACAGTCCTCGTCCCAGTGGATGGTGACCTGGTCGCCGGAGATGAAGCCGCCCCAATAGGTCTCGGCCATCAGGTCGAAGAAGGCGTAGCGGCCGGTCTGCACCCCTTCGCGCGGCAGCATCTTCGCGTCCGGATCCAACAGGATCGGGATGGTGTGCGGCATGATGTGGAAGTGGCCGTGCGAGCAACGCGGCGACATGCCCATGACTTCGGACATGCCGTAGAACATGCCGACCTTGTCGATGCCGAAGTAGTCCTTGACGTAGCCTTCCCAGTCCTCGGGCGCGTCCTTCAGCCCCTTCATGCCCCCGCCGGTCATGATGAAGGAGCCCGGCGCGAACTCCGGCTTCAACCCCTTCTCGATGCCGCTGCGCGCGGTCTTCACCAGGTCGCCGAAGCTGCCGCCGAGCTTCACGCGCTGGCCGCGGAACTCCTCGAACAGCTTGAAGAACCAGGCTTCGATGTCCTGGTCGCGGCGCTTCGCCTGGGCGATCATCTCCTCGCGCGCCTGCAGCAGCGCGGGCTCGAGGCCGAGCTTGTCGAGCTCGCCACGGTCCTCGGCCGCCTGCATGCGCGCCGCCAGCGACATCAGGTCGGACGAGATGTGGGTCTGGTAGAGGGTGTGGTAGTGCTCGGGACCGCCGGCCGCCGGAATGTTGAAGAGACTCAACATCTTCAGCATCATGTGGTGGCCGCCCCGATAGCCGGGGAAGAAGGTGTCCACGTGGTCGGTGAAGGGGTCGACGCCGGTCGTGGCCCGGCTCGCCTCGTTGTACGAGCGCGTCCAGGCCGGCAACTCGACCTTGGAGCGCGGAACGAAGCTCAGCTTGCCGGTCGTGCCGGACGAGGTGCCGATCAGCATGCCGGCGTCATCCAGCCGCGTCAGCCAGTCGTCGATCATCGTCAGACCTGTGAGGTCGACCTTCGACAGATCATGGGTCGTCAGGCGGTTGAGCCAGGCGTTGAGCTTCGGGAAGTCCCGGGTCTCGATCAGGCTTAGTGGATAGCTCTTGTAGACCCGATGGTCGAAGAGCAGCGGCAGCGCGTCCTCCACCGAGTCGACGCTTTCGACGCCCTGGCGCTTGGCCAGGCGCTCGAGCGCGGCGACCGATCCCTTCATCTCCTCGAAGCGGCGCTTGAGGATCCGGAGCTGGACGTCCGCATAGTCGGGCCAGCTGAGCGCCAGCAGCGGCTCGTAGCCCTTGTCGAGCCAGTTCCCAGGGCGGTCGGCGGGCAGCAGGTCCGAGATCGTGCCCGAAGTCGAAGCGTCGAGAGCCAAGGACATATCTTGCGTCTCCTCCATGATCGGGGCGACGCCGTCGGCCAGGGCAAAGACCCTCGCTGCGGCGCGTCCTGCCGCGCTCGTCATGGCTCCAGGTGGGGCCCGCCGGCGGCTTGCTTACCACCCTTTATAGCAACCGACGCAAACCGGCGGCAAGCGCTGCCGCACAAAGTCCAAGGAGGATGGGGCCGACAGCCTCGTCGCGGCGCCCTGGCCGTCGGCCGTCAGGCGCGATCGGCGGCCGAGGGCTGTGGCGCCAGTTCAAAGGAGCGAAGGCACCAGTCGACGAAGGCTTGCATGTCGTTGTGGCCCTTGGTGACGCCCAGCGCCGCCTCGCGGTCGAGGAAGTTGCTGACGAACAAGATCAGCATGGCGGGGACGACTGGGGCGACGGCGTCGGGCAGGTTGCGGCCCTGCAGCAGCGGCGCGAGCGCCGCCTCCTGCATGGACCGCGAGGTCTCGAAGAAGGCCACGACCTCGGCCCGAAGCGCCTCGTTCTGCATGGCCAGGGCGTTGAATTCGATGTTCAGTCGGCCGTTGGAGCTGTCGCTGTAGAGCCGCCAGATCGCATGCAGCGGCTCATCGGAGGCGAGCGCCGCTTCCAGGCGCTTCAGGCTGCTTTCCACCCGGCGGCGGAAGGCGCCGAGGATCAGCTCCTCCATGGTCTCGAAGTAGTAGTAGACGGTCTGGTGATTGAAGCCGGCCTCTTCGGCCACGCGTCGCGCGCTCAGCGCGGCGTAGCCTTCCGTGCGCAGAATATGCTCCACCGCATCGAACATCGTGTCGCGGCTGGCCGAGTTCTGCGGCCCCATTCTTCGCTTCACGCCCATCTACCTGCTTCCCCACTACGGTGACGTCGCGCACCGCGACGTCCGGAATACAGCGCGTCGCCTGTCCGGGTCGAGGCGGCGGCCCGATTGCGGTCGCAATGTTGACCGGCAAACCTGTGCTATATAAGGTGGTAAGCATCAAGAATGGCGGCCGAGCAAGGATACGCCGAATCGGGAGGAAGCCGGATGAGCGCTCGCTTCAGCCACGCCCCGTTGGCGCCGTTTGGGGTTGAGGTAAGGATCGATCTTTCAGCGCCGCTGAGTTCGGCGGACCAGGACCAGTTGCGCCGGCTCTATGCTCGCGACGGCTTGCTTGTGTTCCGCGACCTGCAGCTCAGCATGGAGCAGCAGTGCGAGCTGTGCCGTGTCTTTGGGCCGGTGCTCGATAGCCCCTACGAGAACTATTACGTCTCCAACGCCCGGACGGACGGCCATCTCGGCGTCATGGAGCTGCAGTGGCACAACGACGTGCCCTATCTGCCGAAGCCCTATCTCGCCGCCGCCCTGCACGCGATCGAGGTGGCGCCGGGCGCCAGCTCGACCCAGTTCGCCAGCGGGATGAAGGCCTATGAACGCCTGTCGCCGCGTCTGCGCGAGCGCATCGCCGGCTTGAATGCGCTGCAGGTCAAGCAGCGGTTTTCCGACCGCACCAACCGGCTCACCGACCTCCAGCCGGGCGACCTGTGCACCGTCCACCCGGTCGTCCGCGAGCAGGAGGGGACCGGCCGCCCGTACCTGTTCGTCAATCAGAACATGACGGCGCTGATCATCGGCCTCGCCTCCGAGGAAAGCGACGCCCTGCTCGAGGAGCTCTATGCCGCGCTCTATGTCCGGGACGAGGTCTACGAGCACGCCTGGCATCCGGGCGATCTGGTGCTCTGGGACAACCTGGCGGTCCAGCATGCTCGGGGACGGATCTCGGCCGACAAGCGCACGCTGCAACGGGTGAGCATTACGGAGCTCAGCTACGCCCAGCAGTACGCCGCCGACCTCGGCATCCGGGCGGCGTACGGCAATGCGAGTTTGATGACGCCCGCCGACTGAAGGTGAAGCCGGCTTCGGCAGGCTGAGTGGCGGTGCGGTGCAGGTGGATGTGATCCGTTCGCCCTGGTCCGCGCCGGAATAGTCGCGCGGCCGCTCGCCGCGCCGAGATTGCGTATCGCAAAGGCTTCGATCCGTGCGCCGCAGGGCTCAGCCCCGCGGCTGCGCGCGACCCGTCGCGCGCTGACGAATGATCGCCGCCGCCAATCAAAGAAAAGCACGAGGAAACGCCGATGAAGTTCAGCAAGGCCATGCTCCACCTGACGACCAGCTGCGCCTGTCTTCTGGCCTGGAGCGCTTCGGCTTTGGCCCAGACCGCCGCGCCGCCCGCGGCCCGGGCCGAGGCGAAGGACCCGCGGGTGAGCGAAATCATCGTCACGGCGCGCAAGCGGCAGGAGTCGCTGCTCGAGGTGCCGGTGATCGAAACGGCGGTTCCGCAGGAGCGGCTTGAGCGGCTGCAGGCGACCAATCTGACGGACCTGCCGAAGCTGGTGCCGGGGTTGAACCTGGGGCAGGGGTTGCTGTCGATCGGCACGCTGGTCTCGATCCGCGGCGTCGGCACTGCGTCGCTCGATCCAGGGATCGATCAGTCCGTCTCGCTGAACATCGACGGCCTGGCGCTTGGCCAGGGTCTCGCGTTCCAGAGCGGCATGTTCGACCTGCAACAGGTCGAGGTCCTGAAGGGACCGCAGGCGCTGTTTTACGGCAAGAGCAGTCCGGGCGGGGTGATTGCGCTCAGAACGGCCGATCCGACGAGCGAGATCGAAGTCATCGCGCGCGGCGCCTACGAGTTCGAGGCCGACACGAGCCGGGCCGAGCTCATCGCCTCCGGACCGGTGACCGATACTCTCAAGCTGCGGGTGTCCGGGATGTACTCGGAAAGTAGCGGATATTTCCACAACCGGGCGGTCGCGGCGCCCGGCACAGGCGCCCGGAACCCGGCCTACGACGACGCCCCGCGCGCGCGAAACTACATGATCCGGACCACGGCCTTGTGGAATCCGACAGACACCTTCGACGCGCGTCTGAAGGTCAACTACGTCAACGACCGGACGAACAACGCCGAGGGGCTGCAGCTGTCCAACTGCCCGGGCGGCACGGCTTCGCCGGTCGGGATCCCGTTCCTGGGCGGCGAGGACTGTCGGATCGACCGCACCATGCGCATTGTCGATCTGGACCCGGCGGCTTTCCCGGGGCTGATCAACAAAGGACGGCCGTTCCTGGAGAGCGAGCAGACCTACGGAACCCTGGAACTCAACTATCAGATCCGGCCGGAGCTGACACTGACCTCGACCACGGGGATGTACCAGCTCGGCTCGAAGAGCATGGTCAATACGAGCCAGACCAGTTCCGCAGGTCCGACGCTCGGATTTCAAAACCGCTTCAAGCGCCGCGACTTCACGCAGGAGCTTCGGCTCAACAGCGACTTCGCCTCGCCGGTGAACTTCACCCTCGGCGGCTTCTATCAGGATGGCCGGATCAGCGACCATGTGACCGGGATTCCCAACCGGAGCTACTTCACGCCGGTCTTCATCGCGCTGCTCAGCCAGAACGGCGAGACCGCGGTCGACATCGAAACCTACTCGGCCTTTGGCCAGCTGAGGTGGGAGGTCTTGCCCGGGCTCGAGCTCGCGGGCGGGCTGCGGTGGACGGATGAGGAGCGGAGCGAGAGCGTCCTCAACTACCTGTCGGGTACGCCCACGCCCGTCGCCGTCCCGAATCCCCGGATCAAGTCGAGCAACACGGCGCCGGAGTTCACCGCCACCTGGCGCCCGACCGACGATGTGACGCTGTTTGCGGCCTACAAGCGGGGCTACAAGTCGGGCTCGTTCAGTATTGCGACGGTGCCTGTCGCGACCATCGACAACTCCTTCGGAGACGAGCGGGTCGAAGGCGGCGAGATCGGGCTGAAGAGCCGGCTGTTCGACCGACAGTTGCTGTTCAACATCGCGGCCTACAACTATCGCTATCGCGGCTTGCAGGTGGGCGCCGTCGAGCCCTTGTCCTCCACCGGGCAGATCGTCATCCGCACGGTCAACGCCGGCTCCGCGCGGACCCGCGGCGTGGATATGGACGCCGCCTACCGCCCTGAGGCCGTCCCGGAGTTGTCGCTGAATGCGGCGATCAACTGGAATGAGGCGAACTACGGCACCTTGAACAACATCCCGTGCTGGTCCGGACAGACGCCGGCCACCGGCTGCACCGGCGGCGTGCAGAACCTCTCGGGGTTCCCGATGATCCGGGCGCCGCGCTGGCAGGCCACCTTCGGGTTCGACTATGAGCGCGAACTCAGCGACGGGATGACGCTGGTGTTCAGCAACAGCAACCAGTTCTCCAGCCGTTACTTGACCACCTTGGCGGCGGGGCGACCGAACGACGATCAGTTCCAGCAGTCTTTCATCAAGACGGATCTCAGTCTCGCCCTGCGCGGCCCAGAGGACGCTTGGGAGGTGGCGATCATCGGCAAGAACCTCACCGACCGGCTTACGTCGGGTAACTGCTCCATCGCCAACTTCGCGGGCGGCCTGGTGTTTCCGACCGGCCACGCGGGCGAGATGGCCTGCTACATGGATCGCGGCCGCGAGGTTTGGGCGCGCCTGACCTACAGGCCGTTGGCGCGTCGCTGAGTCAGTTGGGCAGGCCGGCGCGTGGGCGACGCGCGCCGGCCCGCCCACAAAGCCATCTGCTCCACTGGATGTCCCAAAGCTGCGGATTGTCTGGGGCCGCGCCCAACGGGTGGTGGCGGCGGCCCGATCCATTATGAGTTAGCGACAGTCACAGTTGATCGGGAACCGCTCGGACATGGCGACAAAGCGTCGGATGGGGCCGGAGAACGCCGCCACCGGATCGCTCCTGATGGACGCGGTCGAGGCGGTCATGCGCGAGCAGGGCTACGCCGCGCTCAGCGCCCGCAGCGTCGCCGCCCGCGCCGGCCTGAAGTACCAGATCGTCTTCTACTATTTCGCGACCATGGATGACCTGCTGCTGGCGACCTACCGGCGGCGGACCGAAAACGTGCTCGCCCGGACCGAAGAGGCGCTGCGCTCGGCGCGCCCGCTGCACGCCCTTTGGGAGGCGTCGTCCGATCCGTTCGACGCGTCGCTGTCGCTCGAATACATGGCGATGTCGAACCACAACGCGGTCATCCGCGCCGAGACGATCGCGTTCGGCGAGCGGATCCGCCAGTTGGTCGCCGACCGGCTGCAGGGCAAGCTCGAGGACGCCAGCCCAGATCCGACGACCTTCACGCCGATGGGCGTCGCCGTCTCCGTGTTCCTGATGGGCGGGATCTTCGGCTTCGAACAGGCGCTCGGCCTGTCGGGCGGCCACCGCGACGTCGAGACCATCGTCGCCTGGGGCTTGCGCCAGTTCGAGCCGGAGGACGCCTCGGCCGAAGGGACCCCGGCCGAAGCCGGGTGACCTGGGGGCGGCTCGGCTTACCGGGCCGGATCGCCGAAGGTCGTCGCCGTCACCCGGCGATCTTCAGCAGGTAGAGGCCGTAGCCTTCGCCGATTTCGCCCGAGACCGCGTCGGACTTCTGGAAGGCGATCCACTTGCCGTCGGGGCTGACGACGGGATTGCTCACGTCGCTGGTCGAGCCGGGCGTGGTCCCGACGATCAGGCGGCTCACCGCGCCGTTCGGCTTCAGCTCGAGCCGGCAGATGTCGAGCGGCGGCAGGCCGGGGCCGCTCTGCTGGCCACATTCGACGGTCGCCCAGCTCCCGTCCGGGGCGACGCCCTCGACTTCGTTGTATTCGCCCGGCTTCCGCAGGTAGGTGATGAATTCGCCGGTCGCGATTCGGTATCCCATCACTGAAATCAGCAATCCGCCGTTCGCCGCGCCCAGGCACGAATAGACGAGCTCATTGTCAGCCTCGCGGAAGTCCTGCGGCTCGATGAAGCCGCACTCCTTCGGCAGAGCCGGCATGATCTCCCGCTTGTTGGTGAGCTTCGGGACGCCGTTCTCGTAACTGACCTCGGCGATGTAGCGCTTCGTCGGGCGGACAAACGCAAGCTGCCAACCCTCCTGCGGCTTCAGCTCGGGTTCGATCACCGTCCAGGCGATCAGGTTCTTGTTGCGCGACACTGCGACGCCTTCGAACGCCTGTTCGCCAAGCGGCTGCAGTCCCTTCTCGAGCTTCTTGTCGAGCACCCACAGTTCCAGATGGGCGCGGGTGTTCGGGCCGGCATGTCGCCTGGGCGCCGTGACGAGATAGTCGCCATTCGGCAGGTACTGAATCCGCATGACGCCCTGATGCGGCAGGTGGCGGGTCAGGTTGCGGACCTGCCCGGTGGCGATCTCGATCTCGTAGGCGTCGCCATAGCTCTTGCCGACGAAGGCGATGCGACCGCCGTCCGGCGAAAACGCGGCGCGGCCGCCGAACGCGGAGAGGCGGATCGCCTCCTCCGCCTTCGACTCCCGGGGAATCGACTGCGTCCATGCGGGGACCGGCAGGGCGGCCCCGAGAGCGCTGCAGGCGAAGGCGATGGCAAGCAGGCGCCGCCGAACGGACTGATGAGGCATCGTCGATTTCCTGATTGTGGACGTGGCGCGCGCCGGCGTCGGGCGGCGAGCCGCCGCGCGACGCCGGACTCTGGATCGGCTAGCGCGAGCCGAACGCGTAGCGGACGTTGACGCCGATCTCCCGCTGGGCGGTGGCGCGGCTGGTGGTGTAGCCGGACGGGCCGGTCTGGGCCCCGAAGAAGGCCTCGACGGCCCCGGTCCGTAGCGGGTCGACCCCCTGGTCGAGGACCTCGTTCTTGTTGAAGGCGTTCCTCGCGAAGAGGGACATCTCCCAGCCGCCGTCCTGGCTGCGCACGCCCGCGTACAGGTTCAGGAGACCGTACGAGTCGATCGCGAATGCCGGCGTCTGGCGGTTGTTCTCCGGGTAGTAGGTGAATAGGCCGCGGACAAAGCCGTCGATGTTGGCGCCGACCGGCCGCACGTACTCGGTCTCGATCGTCGCGTTCCACAGCGGGTTCTGCGACACCGATCCGCTCGACTGACAGAAGGCCAGCGCCGTGCCGGCGGCGCGGAAGTTCGCCACCGTCGGCGCGCCAGCGTCCGGCACCCCGTCGAAGTTCGCGTCGCGGCAGGGGATCTGGTCGTTGTCCACGCGGCCATCGGCGTAGCTCAGCGCCGCGGAGATGCTCCATTCCGGCGTGACCTGGAAGGCCGCGTCGATGTCGAAGCCCTCGACGACGGCGTCGGCGTTGGCGGTGATGTTGGTGGTCGCGACACTCGCCGAGCTGCCGTTGGTGCTCAGGTACGGCACTGGCGCGGTGCGGAAGATCAGGTTCTTGAACGTCTGCCGGAACAGCGCCGCGTTGAGCCGCGCGCGGCCGTCGAGCAGGGTGGACTTGAAGCCGATCTCATAGGCCCGCGAGGTCTCCGGCTGCAGGAAGATCACCGAGCCTAGCGCTGGGTCGTTCTCGGCGTTGAAGATGCCGACCTGGGTGGGCCCGCGCCGCCAGGAGGTGCCGTGGTTGGCGTAGACCAGGAAGTCGTTGTTGAAGCGGTGCGACAGCGAGATGTTGTAGATCGTCGGCCGCTTGGTTTCCCTCCGCCGCAAGTTCTGGATCAGGCTGCCCGGAATGCTTGCGTCGCAGAAGCCCGGATAGGGGCTGGCGGCGAGACCGGCGACGGCGCAGGGGATCGGCACGGGCAGACGCGTGGCGATCGTGCCGGTTCCGGTCGTCAGGACGGTGCTGTTGCTGGTGATCGACGTGATGTGGCGCAGGCCGCCGCTCAGTTCGGTGTTTTCGCCCAGATGCGCCGTCAGGCTGCCGAAGAAGGAGGTCTCCTGGATCGTGCCGGGAATGTCGATGATGGTGGGGACCTGATAGCGCGCGTCGAAGCGCGCCGGGTCGAACGTCCCGGGCGGCCCGAACGCGCCGGGCAGGAAGGTCCCCGGCTGGGTCACGTGACCGGTGGTGTCGCTCCAGAAGTAGTAGGCGCCGACGGTGTAGTCGAGGAAGCGGCCGGGCGCCGGATCGGAGGCGAGCCGGATCTCGTGCGAGGTGCGTTCGCTGTCGGTGTTGTTGCGCTGGAAGATCTCGACGCCGGGAACGACGTCGCCGAGATCCTGCGCCGACCGGGTGCTCAGCTTGAACTTCGTGTAGGAGCCCACATAGCTGAGGTGCTGCCCGAAGATCCGCGAGTCCATCTGCGCGGTCACTACGTCGAGGTGCTGACGCAGGTTGTTCGCCACATTCTGCACGCCGACGCGGTCGCTGGGTGAAATCGGCGGATTGCGCGCGCTGCCGGGGCCGGTGACCTGGTTGTAGCTGTCGAGCTTCTTGTCGAGGTGCTGCCAGACGATGTTGGCGTTGATGGCGTCGTTCGGCTCGTAGCTGAGGCTGCTGCGCACGGCGCTGGTCACTTGCCGCGGGGCGATACGGCTGTGGATGCTGCCCACGCCGTCGAAGTCGTCCTGGTCCAGGAGGCCGGCGATGCGAGCCGCCAGGGTGTCGCGGATGATCGGCACATTGATCGCGCCCTGCACGTTGCGGCCGTGCTGGTCCGTGACGGTGACGCTGCCGTAGCCGCCGATCTCCGACAGGTTCGGCTTGCGCGTGGTCAAGGTGATCGCGCCGGACGGGGCGGCGACGCCGCGGGTGGTTCCTTGCGGGCCGCGCAGCACCTCGATCTGGCCGACGTCGAACATCGACTGGAACAGGAAGTTGGTCTCGACCGGCGCATCGTTGAGGTACATGGCGACGGTCGGGTCGGCCCCGGAGACCACGTCGAAGGTGACGCCGCGCAACGAGGCGCCGGACTGATAGCCGGTGGCGTTGCTCGCGAGCGTGAGGCCGGGGACGACCGCCTGGACGTCGTCGAAGCGCTGGATGTTGAGTTTCTGCAGAGTGTCGCCGGTCACCGCGGTCACGACCTGCGGCACCTCCTGCAGACTCTCGGACCGCCGCCGCGCGGTTACGACGACTTCGCCCAGCATATTTTCGCTCGCCGGCGCTGCAGCGACGTCCGCCGCCGTGGGCTGGGCCGCCGCGGCGGAAGCCATCGCCAGGACGCTCGCTCCCGCAAGGATGGCGTAAATACCTGATTTCATTAAATCCTCCCAGTTCTTATGTCATTTTGTATGAGGATTTACAGGCTTCACCGTAGGACGCCAAGAGGAATGCGACGCATCGTAGGTTTATTTGGCTTTTGGCCTCGCCGCGGGCGGTTTGAGGCGAGCGGCCGCCTAACGCAACGCGTCGTATTTTTATGATGACAGCAGAGGCCTAGCCTGCAACTCTGTCCGTCGAACGCCGTCGTGAGCGCTGTTCGTTTGGTCGCGCCGGACCCGCGCCTCAGCCCGCGCGGCTCATGAGCTCCCCTCGCGTCGGGCGGTCCTCCGTCCGCCCGACGCATCTTTTTTCAGCCGGAAACGCCGCCGTCGCAGCGACGGGGAGCCAGGAGGAAGCCTTGATCTTGTGGAGACATCTGGCCGTCGCGGCGATCGCCGCGGGGATGGCGGCCGGGACGGCTCAGGCGCAACCGGCGGGGGCGCCCGCCATCAACATGCCGGTGGCGAAAGGCGCGACGATCATGTCGGCGGCGTTTCACGTCAGCGACCTGGATCGCGCGGTGGATTTCTACACCAAGGGGCTCGGCGTGAAGGTCGGCGGCCGCATCGAACACCCGACGCTCAGCGAGATCGTGCTGATGTTTCCGGGTTCGTCGACCAGCCTGCTGCTGATCCAGCCGAAGACCAGGCCTGCGGCGGCCGAAGGCCGACGGTTGGGTCGCATCATCGTCCTGGTGCCGGACCTGCGCGCCACTCAGGCCAAGCTCGAGGCGGCCGGCTATCGCCTACAATCGCCGATCACCGAGCAGAAGGACTTCAAGCTCTCGGTCGCCGTGGCGGTGGATCCTGACGGCAACGAGCTGGAGCTGATTCAGGGCGGGTGACGCGCCTCGGCGCGTCCGATCACCACGCAGCGCTGCCATTCAACAGCAGGTCGACCGCGGTGTGGGCGAAGGTCACAGCCTCGTCGCCCGCCAATTCGGGACCGGGGCCGCTCATCCCGGCCCAGCCGGCGAGCATCGCCATCAGCGCCGAGGCCACCCGCATCGGGTCCTTCGCATGGATGCCCCGCTTGGGACCGTACTCACGGATCTCGTTTGCGAGGCGTTCGACCATTTCGGTGTAGCCGATGACCTCCTGTCGGCTGGGCGCCTCCTCTGGATCCTTCCAGGCGCTGGCGACCAGGCCGAGGAAGGCGCGAACCTCCACCGACGTCGCCTGCGCCAGCATCCAGGCGGCGTGCTGCCTCAGCCGCTGTTCGAGGTCGTCGCTCAGCAGGGCGTCTTGTTCCGGGGGCGCCCAGGACGCGACGCGTTCCTTCAACACCGCGCGCAGCAGTGTCCGCTTATCGGGGAAGCGCTTGTAGAGCGTGCTCTTCGGCACCCCGGCGCGCGCGGCGATCGCCTCCATCGAGGCGCCCTCGTAGTCCTCGGACAGGAAGATGTCGGTCGCGGCGGTGAGAATCGTATTGGCGATCGCCGCCGCCTGGTCGGCGGTCGGGCGGCCGCGCTTGGGCGTGAACGCCACGCCAGCGTGGGATGCCGCGTCGGATGAAGTTGGGCGCGCCGTGCGGGTGGCCGGCAAATTCTCCGCCTTTCGTCCAGCAGGTGAGGCCACAGCGGCTCACGATCATCCAGGCATAGTCGGCCAGGGCCGCAGCGACAACGACCCTGCGACCGAGCTCATGGCTTGACATCGGAAAGGATCGCGCCGAGCAAAGCAACTCAACGTAGCTTTAAGCCGGGTGGGAAGTTGATGTCGATCGCAGCCAGGGGTTTCAAGGCGGCCGCCGCCGTCGGCCTGTTCGCGCTGGCATGCCTGACCGCAGCGCCGGCTGCTGCGGCGCAGCCCGACTGTCCGGCGGCCTTCGCGCCCTACTCGAGCGACACCGTTCTACTCGACCTGCTGCTCGACCCCCGTGCGGCGGCCGTGCTCGAACAGCAGGGAATGCTGAAAGGCCTGCCGTCGATGCTGCGCAGCGCCCAGCCGCCGACCCTGGCCGCGGTGATGAGTCCGCGATGGATGATGAGCTCGGCGTTCGCCGGGGCCGACGCCGCCGCATCGGCGGCCAAGCTGCAGGCCCTCGACGCCGCGCTGGGGCAAATCCCCATTACCGCCGAGGCGGCGCAGCGGCGCTGCGCCCGCTATGATCAGGCTCCGCCGACGCTGCCGAAGCCGGAGCGGCGTCCGGCCATCCTCGTGTTCGAGAAGATCAACGGCTACCGGGACGAGCCTTCCGTCAACGCGGCGCACAAGGCGCTCACCGACATGGCCGCGCGCCGCGGCTGGTCGATCGCCTTCACCGACAACGGCGCAGCTTTCAATGCCGCGCAACTGAGGACCTACGACGCGGTGGTGTGGAACAACGTCAGCGGCGACGCCCTGACGCTTCCGCAGCAAAAGGCCTTCCAGGCCTATCTGGCGGATGGCGGCGGCTTCGCCGGGATCCACGGCTCGGCGGGCGACTTCACCTACGTCTGGCCGTGGTATCGCGACGTGCTGATTGGCGCGACCTTCATCGGCCATACGCTCAATCCGCAGTTTCGCGCCGCCAAGGTCGTGGTCGCCGATCCGAAGTCCGGCATAGCGGCTAAGCTGCCCGACAGCTGGACGATGACCGAAGAGTGGTACTCCTTCGCCGGGCCGCCGGCCCCAGGTGCGCGCATCCTGGTGCGTCTCGACGAGAGCACCTACGCCCCCGGCCCGCGGCTGGCCATGGGTGACCATCCGCTCGCCTGGACCCGCTGCCTCGGCGAGGGCCGGTCCTTCTACACCGCCATCGGCCATCGCCCGGAATCCTACGTCGAGCCGAACAGCGTCGAGCTTCTGGAGCAGGGGATCGCCTGGGCCGCGCGGCAGGGCGACACGCGGTGCGCCAAGGGGCGGGAGGTGAGCGCCCAAGCCCCGGTTCGCGCGGCGGCGGCGCGATAGCGGCGCCCACGACGTCCCCCTCGCTGGATTGGAGCCTTGGAATGCCTGACCTGACCGAGCGCCTGATCAAGGCCTACGCCGCACCGGCGACGTCGGCTGACTTCGACCTTCCCGCGGCGCTGGAGGAGGTGCTGGCGGGCGTGGGCCTGTCCACGGCCGACGCGGGCGGCGCGGTCTCCCACATCGGCGCCGATCCGGTGTTGAAGAGCCCGCTGCGGATCGGCGCGGCGGCCACCATCGGGCTGCTGGCGAAATCCGTGGCCGCCGCGGCCATGCACCGCTGGCGGGGCGGGCCGGGGCAGGACATCAGCCTCGATTTGCGGCGTGCGCCGCATCGCCTGAGCCCGTTCTACGACGGCAAGTGGGAGCGCCTTGGCCGCTATCCGGTCAGGTTCTCGCTCGAGGTCGGCAACGCCATGAGCGCCTTCTTCTACCAGACTGCGGACGGGCGGTGGGTGCTGCCCCAGGCGATGTATCCGAACCTGCGGATGCGGGCGCAGGACCTGCTCGGCGTCCCGCTGACCTGGCGGGCGGTGACCGAGGCGATCGGCAAATGGAACGGGCGGGAGCTCGAAGAGGCGGCTGCGGACGCCGGCGTCGTGATGCCGATGGTGCGCACCCTGCCGGAGTTTCTGCAGGAGCCGCAGTACAGGGAGGTGCTCGCCGAGACGCCGCTGATCGAGGTGACAAAGATCGGCGAGTCCGAGCCCAAGCCGCTGCCGCCGCTCGGCCCGCTGCCATTCTCCGGCATTCGAGCGCTCGGCATGGGCCATGTGATCGCCGGCGCAGGCCTGGGGCGCTCGCTCGCGCTGCATGGCGCCGACGTGCTCAACCTCTGGCGGCCGGGGGAGGCGGAGCAGGAGACGATCTACGCGACGGCGAACGTCGGCTTGCGCTCGGCCTGGCTTGACCCGCGCACTGACCGACCGCTGCTGATGGGCCTGCTGCGCGACAGCGACATCTTCTTCCAGAATAGGCGCCCGGCCTTCTTGCGGCAGATCGGCATGACGCCGGAAGAGGCCGCGGCCGAGCGGCCGGGGATCATCTACGTCTCCGTCTCCCTGCACGGCACGCGCGGGCCCTGGGCCGAGCGCCCCGGGTTCGATCAGTCGGCCGGCGCCGTGACCGGCGTCATGGCGCTGGAGGGCTCTGCGGAGCAGCCGCAACTGCCGCCGATCGTCGTGGTGAACGACTATCTCACGTCCTGGTTGGCGCAGGCGGGCGTGGTCTCGGCCCTGCGACGTCGCGCGCAGGAGGGCGGCTCCTACCACGTGCACGTCTCGCTGACCCGCGTGGCGCTGTGGATCCTCTCGCTCGGGATCTTCGACAAGGCATGGGCGCACGGCGCCGCCGACGCCTCAGAAGCCCATCGCTACCTGGATCCGGAGGTCTTCACGGCCGTGACGCCGCTCGGCGACTATCAGGGGGTGACGGACCAGGTCGTGATGTCGCGCACGCCGGGCGCATACGATCCGGTTCTTGTGCCGCGCGGCGCCTCGCGCCTGGAGTGGCGCTAGATCTCGCCTGGATCGCCGGGCCCTATGATTGGGGCGCCGCGGTGGCCGTCGCTTTTCGGCGTTTTCTCTGCGGCGGAGCCGCTTCGAGCGGCGTCGGTTGCCCCTGAGCGAAGGCGCGGAGGCACTCGTCGACATATTCGAGCGTCTCGGCATGGCCGCGACGGATGTCGATCGCGGATTCCAAGGCTAGCACCTGCGCCAGGCTCGACAGCAGGACGATGGCGACGACCGGGCGCATGGCCGGCTCGACGCCCTGGCGTTCCAGAATCTTGGTCAGGATCTGCGTCTGCAGGTCGCGGAATTCCTCCGCGGCCTTGGCGACTTGCTCGCGCACCGCGGGGCGACGGTTCGCCAGCGCGTGCAGCTCCATCGACAGGATCGCGCCGTAGGGATCGCGATTCAGCTGCTGAAGCGCGCGCAACGGCTCGTCCGAGGCCGCCGCCTCCGCGACGCTCTCCCGCATCCGCTCAGCCGCGCGCAGGACGACCGCGATGAACACCTCGTCCATCGACTTGAAGTAGTAGTGGACGATCTGGCGCTTCAACCCGACCTTGTCGGCGAGGGTGCGTGCGGTGACCGAGGGATATCCCTCCTCGCGGATGAGCTGCTCCGCCGCATCGATGAGTTCGGCGCGCATCGCCGAACTTTCCCCGCCTCTGCGACGATCCGAAACCATGCCATCTCCCAAATTCCGTCCCTATCGCGGTACGACGGCCCTGCCCGAGGATCAAGCACCGCCTCCACGGGTGTGTTCCTGGCCGCTCAGCCCGTCGCTGGACTGGCGCATTCAGCCGCAAGCTCCTTCAGCGGACGGCTCGCATCGGCGAGCTGGTTCGCCGGAACCCGCAGTCCCCCGACCACCAGCGCCTTGCCCTGCACGTAGTCTTTCGTGCTGTTGACGCAGTCCAGGGCGATGACCCGGCCTTGCCGCAGATAGACCACCGTGAACGCGCGGTTCTGCGGGTCGCCGCGCACCACGACCTCGTCGTACCCCAGCGAGAAGCCGACGGTCTGGAGCCTGAGGTCGTATTGGTTCGACCAGAACCATGGGACAGCCCGATAGACGTCCGTCCCGCCAAGGATCGCCTGCACGGCGACGGCGGCCTGATCCGCCGCGTTCTGCACCGACTCCAGGCGGATCTCTGCGTCCGCCGCAAAGGTGTTGCGATGCAGCGCGCAGTCGCCGATCGCGTAGACGTGCGGCAGACTGGTCCGGCATTGTCCGTCGACGGCGACGCCATTGCCGCCCGCCGCGCCGGCCTCGATCAGCGGCGCTACGGATGGGGTGATGCCGATCCCGACCACGACCATCTCCGCCGGCAGCACTTCGCCGTCGGCGAGCCGAACGCCGGCCGCGCGACCGTCCCGCTCGACGATGTAGTCGACCGTAGTCCCGAGTCTCACGTCGACCCCATGGGCGCGATGCTCGGCCTCGTAGAAGCGCGACAGGGGTTCGCCGGCGACGCGGGCGAGGACGCGGTCGAGCGCTTCGAGCACAACGACCTTCTTGCCGAACTTGCGCAGCACCGCGGCCGCCTCCAGGCCGATGTAGCCGCCGCCGATCACGACGACCGATTCCACCCCCGGGAGTTCAGCCATCATCGCGTCGACGTCTTCGCGGGTCCGGACGCTGTGAACGCCGGGCAGATCATGGCCGGAGCAGGCGAGGCGTCGCGGCGCGCCGCCAGCGGCCCAGATCAACGAGCCGTAGCCGAACCTCTGTGTCGACCACAGTTGGACCTGGCGATGCGCGGCGTTGACCTCGACCACCGGCTCGCCGAGCACAAGCTCCACCTTGCGATCCGCCCAATAGCTCTCCGGTCGGATGAGGATCCGGTCGAAGGTCTTCTCCTGGGCGAGATACTCCTTCGACAGCGGCGGCCGCTCGTAGGGCGGGCTCAGCTCGTCGGTGACGATCGCCACCGAGCCCTCGAAACCCTTCTGGCGCAGCGCCAGGGCGGCGGCTGCACCGCCGTGCCCGCCGCCGACGATCAGAACATCGTAGGTCTTCATCGAGGCGTCCTCGCCCTACATCCACATGCCGCCGTTGACGTTGATCTCCTGGCCGGTGACGTAGCTGGCCTTGTCCGAGCACAGGTATTCGCACGCATAGGCGATGTCTTCCGGGGTGCCCGGGCGGGGGATCGGGATCATCTGCGAGATCTGCTCGAGCGGCGGGAACTCCCCGGTGCGCTCGCTTTCCCGCGCGAGTGGGGTGTCGACCACCGACGGCGGGACGGTGTTCACGGTGATCCCGTCCCGGGCGAACTCTCGCGCCAGCGAACGGGTGAGGGCGATGACGCCGCCCTTCGCGGCCGCATAGTGGGCCCGGTCCTGGGCCCCGGACTGCGCCGCTTGCGAGGAGATGGTGACGATGCGTCCCCATTTCGCGGCGATCATGTCGGGCAGCGCGGCCTGCACGGTGTGGAACACACCGGTGAGATTGACGTCGATCATCCGCTGCCAGGTCTCGATCGGCAGGGTCTTGAAGTCGGCGGAGTGGGAGATGCCGGCGTTGGCGATGACGATCGCGATCGGGCCGAGGGTCTCACGCACGGCCGCGTAGGCCGCCTCCACCTGGTCGCGGTTCGCGACGTCGACCTTGCGGGCGAGCACCTTGGCGCCGGTCTGCTGCAGCGCCGCGCTCTCCCGCGCCAGCGCTTCCTCCTGCATGTCGAGCATCGCGACCGGGTGACCGTTGCGCGCAAACAGCTGGCTGACGCCGAGCCCGATGCCCGAGGCGCCGCCGGTCACCACCACAACACGATCGTTACTCATAGGAATCTCCAAACTCGTAGGCGGGCTGGGCCCGCGACAGGTCGATCAGGCGCAGGCGCGCCGTTCTATTTGGCCGGGAGCTGCGAGAGCTCCGCGTCTGCGGCGGCGAGGGCGTCCGGTGTGAACGCCTCCGGCGCGAAGATCCTCAGCGTCCGCAGCGTCATGTCGCTGGCCGCCGAGAACCGTTCGTTCGAGCTCAGGCCGGGGAAGTGCCGCTCCAACACCGTCCTTGCTGCCGGATCGGCGAGCAGGACGCCGAGCTTGGAGCGCAGGACCGAATAGCGCTCCGAGTTCGGCCCTTGGCCTTCCATCCTGCTCAACTACCTCCGGCCGGAGCGCCACCGCCCGCCTGCTAGACACATGCATAGCGTCGGGGTTGCGAGGGTTCAAGACGCAATTGGCGGCCTTGCCTGGGCGTCTTGCATCGAACCGTTTGACTCCCGCCGCCGCACTGCTAACCATGTGGTTAGCGCCAGCCGCCAAGGGTTGCGAGCCAAGCTCACGACGGGCGAGCGGCGAGGGAGGAAGACGATGCAGAGCGTGGCCGAACTAGACCTTCCGCACCTCCCGGTGGAGGACCCCGCCTTCGCCGCCGATCCGGTGCGCTACTTCCGCGAGGCGCGGACGAAGCACCCGTGGTTGGCGAAGTCCAACATCGGCTTCATGATCCACGAGCTCACCGCCATCCGCGAGTTGCTCGGGCAGGATGAGAAGTTCCGCCCGGCCTATGACGGCATCGTCGATCAGATGGGCGCGCACGGCACGCCCTGGGGGCGGTTCACCGAGCAGCAGCTGATCTCGCTGCCGGTGGCGCAGCATCGGCTGCTGCGCGACGCCTTCGCCGCCAAGTTCACCCCGCGCTTCGCCAACCAGCTGCGGCCGATGATGCAGGCGTCCATCACCCGCTTGCTCGACGAATGGGCCCCCAAGGGAAGCTTCGACTTCGAGGAGTTCGCCTCCTACTTCCCGATCTCCAACATGTTCACCCTGGTCGGGGCGCCGATCGAGGAGATCCCCAGCATCCGCTCCAGTCTCGAGACACTGGGGCTGGCGTTCAGCATGGACAAGAGCCGGCTGCCAGCGATCTACGAAGCCTACGACCGGCTCGAGAATCTGGTCCAGCGGCTGATCGCCGAGCGTCGCGCCGACGTGGCAGGCGGCAATCCCGACGACCTGCTGCACCTGCTGATCAACACTGCCGACGAGGGCGGCGTCGATCAGCGGCAACTCGCCGACCTGATCATCTTCTTCTTCGTCGCCGGCTACGACACGTCGAAGAACGTGCTGACGCACACGATGTGGCTGCTGCTGCAAAACCCGGAGATGTACGAGCGCTGCGCCGTCGACGCCGACTACTGCCGCAAGGTGCTGGACGAAGGCCTGCGCTATTTCAATCCCGGCTCGGTGCCGCGCTTCACCAACGAAGACATCGTCTTCCGCGACGTGCTGCTGCCGAAGGACACGATGGTCTGGTTCAACCTGAACATCTCCGGCCGCGACGAAGGCGTGTTCGAAGATCCCGATCGGTTCGATCCGGATCGGCAGCTGCAACCGAACCAGCGCCACGTCGCCTTCAGCCTCGGCAAGCACATGTGCCTCGGCCAGTTCATCGCTCGCGCCCAGCTGCAGGAGGCGCTGCACCAGATCGCCCAGCGGCTGCGCAATCCCCGGGTGACCGGTGACTTCGGCTGGCGTCCCTATCCCGGCGCCTGGGGCATGAAGGGGCTGCCGATCGCGTTCACCCCGGCGGACAAGCCCGTCGAGGCCTGAGCGTGGTCCGGATCACCTATGTCGAAGCCGACGGGTGCGAGCACACGGTCGAGGTCAAGCTAGGCCTCTCCCTCATGCAGGGCGCGGTCTGGAACAGCGTGCCCGGCATCGTCGCCGAATGCGGCGGCAACTGCGCCTGCGGCACCTGTCGCGTCTATGTGGAGGAGCCCTGGCGCGACGTGACCGGCCAGGCGGCGGACATGGAGGAGGCGACCATGGAGGCGCGCGAGGATCCGCATCCGGGCAAACGCCTATCCTGCCAGATCAAGGTGACCGAAGACCTCGACGGGCTGGTGGTCCGCATGCCGCCGAGCCAGTTCTAGGGGTAGGCTTCGCTTCGGCGCGCCAATCGCGCGCTAGACAGGCGGCTAGCATTCCGCCAGCTTCAGGTCAGGAGCGTCGATCCATGCCGGTAATTCCAGCGCTGAAGCCGTTGTTCGACGCCATCGCCAGAATGGACGCCAGAACCGAGCTTCGGCCGCCGGCCGAGGCCCGCGCGGCGATGCACGCCGCGATGGAGCGCAACATCACCGGCTTCTATGCGCCGCACGAACCGCTGCCGCGCGAGCGCGATCACCGGGTGGCGGTCGACGGCGGCGCGATCACCGTTCGGCTCTATGCGCCGGCCGAGCCGGCGGGGCCGCTGCCATGCCACCTCTACCTTCATGGCGGCTCGTTCTGGCTTGGAACCCTCGACCATTTCGACCCGCTGTGTCGCGGCCTGGCGAAGGCGGCCGGGTGCATCGTCGCTGCGGTCGACTACCGCCTGGCGCCGGAGCACAAATTCCCGACGGCGCCCGAGGACTGCTACGCCGCCCTTTTGTGGATCGTCGAACACGCCGCCGAGCTGGGCGTCGACGCGTCGCGCGTCTCCGTCGGCGGCGTGAGCGCCGGCGGCAATCTCGCCGCCGTCGTCGCGCTGATGGCGCGCGATCGCGGCGGTCCGCCGCTGGCGCTGCAGGTGCTGGAAGTCCCCGTCACCGATCTCACCTCCGACGCGCCGCTGCGCGCGGCCGACGAGGGCGTGGTCTTGCCCAGCGACAAGCCGCAGGTCCGCCGCCGCTATCTGGCGGATGGCGTCGCCGATGCGTTGAATCCCTACGCCTCGCCGATCTTCGCCGCCGATCTCCGCAACCTGCCGCCAGCGCTGATCATGACCGCTGAGTATGACCCGCTGTGCGCGGAGGGGGCCGCCTACGCCCGGCGTCTCGTGGAAGCGGGCGTCGCCGTCGAGCATCACTGCTGGCAGGGCCAGTTCCACGGCGCCCAGCCATTGGCGGCGCTGATCCCGGCGGAAGCTGCGGCCTATGAGGCCGCGGTCGGACGCGCCCTGCGCTGGGCGTACTCCCCTCAAGGCGAATGAGGTCGGGTATGTTGATCGACCGTCGGACGCTTCTTCTCGCCGGCCTGCTTGGCCCGGTCATGCCCGCGCAGGCGAGCGATCGACACGCGCCCCATTGGGAGGCTGCGGCGGACGTGCCCTGGCCGGTGCAGGAGGTCTACGGCGCGGCCTTCAATGGCAAGGTCGTGATCGCCGGCGGCATGGCGCCCAGCGACGCCTCGCTGAAGGAGGTCAACCCGCAAGACCGCACCGGCGTCTATGACCCGGCCACGGGCCGGTGGCGCGAGGGACCTCGGTTACCCTTTCCGCGCCACCACCCAGCGCTCGCCGCGACGCGGGGACGGCTCTACGCGTTCGGCGGCTATCGTGTCACGGAGGCGGGAAGCTGGATCGCGACCCGGGACGTACTCGCCCTCGACGGCAAGGCCTGGACGGCTGCGCCCGAAATGCCTCGGTTCCAATGCGAGACCGTGGCGGTCGCCCTCGGGGGCCGCATACACCTCGCCAGCGGCCGAGCTCCGTCTGGAGAAGCCAACCGCCGCTGGACCGACCACGGCGACGTCGATCTCCACCAGGTGTTTGATACGAAGGACGGACGCTGGCGCCTCGCCGCGCCCTGTCCGTCAGCGCGCAACAGCGCGACAGGCGCGGTCATCGACGGGATGTTCTATCTGGCCGGCGGCCGGACGGTGCGGGGCGGCAACTCAGCCCAGCTCGACCGCTACGATCCGAAGACCGACCGGTGGGAAAAGCTACGGCCGATGCCACGGGCAGCCGGCGGGCTCGCAGGCGCAGCCGCGAACGGCAAACTCTACGTCTTCGGCGGCGAAGGTGGACGCGACGTGATTGCCGATTGCTGGGGCTATGACCCGGCGACGGACCAGTGGACGCCGGGGCCAGCGATGCGCACCCCGCGCCACGGCCTGGCCGCAGCGGCGGTGAACGGGCGCATCTACGCCGTCGGCGGCGGATTGAAGGTCTCCGGCGGTCAGGTCTGCGCGGTCAATGAGGTCCTGCTGACCTAAGCGTCGGCTTGCAAGCCCTGTCGGAAAAAGTTGCGCCGGGCGCGCTCCCACGAACGCCCGGCGCGATCGCCAGCTCGGGGGAGGATCGAGCCAGCGAATGCCCTGCCTTGTTCCCTGATCAGGCGTCGGTCGACGCCAGCCGCGAAAAGGCGCGCCGGGCGGCATGGCCGACCGGCGCGAGGAGATGGGACTTGTCGATCAGCGTGCACCGAACGCGTAGCGAAGGCTGACGCCGACCTCGCGCGGCGCGGTGTAGGCGCTGCGCACATAGCCGGAGGCGCCGGTCTGGGCCGCGTAGAAGGCTTCGACCGCCGAGGTTCGCAGCGGGTCGACGCCCTGGTCGGTGATCTCGTCCGTCTTGAGGGCGTTGCGCGCGAACAGCGAGACTTCCCACGCGCCGTCCTGGCTGCGCACCCCGGCGTAGAGGTTCAGCAGGCTGTACGGATTGATCGCCAGCGCCGGCGTCTGCCGGTTGTTCTCCGGGTAGTAGGTGAACAGGCCGCGGACGAAGCCGTCGACCTGGTCGGCCACCGGGCGAACGTACTCGGCCTGGATCGTCGCGTTCCACAGCGGGTTCTGCGACACCGAGCCGGTCGACTGGCAGAAGGCGAGCGCGGTGCCCGCCGCGCGGAAGTCCGCCACGGTCGGCACGCCGGCGTCCGGCACGCCGTCGAAGTTGGCGTCGCGGCAGGGGATCTGGTCGTTGTCGACCCGCCCGTCCGAGTAGCTGACGGCCGCCGAGATGTTCAGCTCCCGCGTCACCTGGAAGGCCGCGTCGACGTCGACGCCTTCGACCACGGCATCGGCGTTGGCGGTGATGTTGGTCGTCGCCACGCTGGCCGAGCTGCCGTTGGTGCTCAGGTAGGGCACCGGGGCGGTGCGGAAGATCAGGTCGTTGTAGGTCTGCCGGTACAGCGCCACGTTCAGGCGCGCGCGCCCGTCGAACAGGGTGGACTTGAAGCCCACCTCGTACGACCGCGAGGTTTCAGGCTGCAGGAAGATCACCGAGGCGAGCGCGGGATCGTTCTCGGCGTTGAACAGTCCGACCTGGTTCACGCCGCGGCGGAAGGAGGTCCCGTGGTTGGCGTAGACCAGGAAGTCGCGGCTGAAGCGGTGCGACAGCGAGACGTTGTAAATCGTCGGACGCTTGGTCGAGCGCCGCGCGAGGTCCTGGATCAGCCCGCCCGGCACCGGCGCGTCACAGAAGCCGGCGTAGCTGCTGGCCGAAAGCCCCGCCAATGCGCAGGGGACCGGGACCGGAAGCTGGACCGCGATGGTCCCCGGGGCGCTGGTGAGCGAGGTGCGATCGTTGGTGATGGAGACGATGTGCCGGAGGCCGGCGCTCAGCTCGGTGTTTTCTCCGAGGTGCGCGGTCAGGTTCCCAAAGAACGAGGTCTCCTGGTAGCTGTTCGGAACGTCGATCTGGGCCAGGACCTGGTAGCGCGGGTTGAACTGCGCCGGATTGAAGGTCCCGGGCGGGCCGAACGCACCCGGCAGGAAGGTGCCGGGTTGGCTGATCTGCGCCTCGGTGATGTACCACTGGTAGAAGGCCCCGACGGTGTAGTCGAGGAAGCGGCCGGGCGCCGGATCGGACGCCAGCCGGATTTCGTGCGTCGTCTGTTCCCGCAGCGTGTTGTTGCGCTGGAAGAATTCAACGCCAGGGACCAGGTCGCCGAGATCCTGCGCCGCCCGGCTGCTGAGTTTCATGTGGGAATATGAGCCCACATAGCTGAGGTGCTGACCGAAAACACGGGAGTCGAGCTGGGCGGTCACCACGTCCATGTGCTGGCGCAGATTGCTCGGTGCATCCTGGACGCCGACCCGATCGCTGGGCGCGATGGCCGGATTGCGCGCGTTGCCCGGGCCGGTGACCTGGGTGAAGCTGTCGAGCTTCTTGTCCAGGTGCTGCCAGACGATGTTGGCGTTGATGGCGTCGTTCGGCTCGAAGCTGACACTGGTCCGCACGGCGCTGGTCACCTGGCGCGGAGCGACGCCGCTGTGGATGCTGTTCACGCCGTCGAAGTCGTCCTGGTCGAGCAGGCCCGCGACGCGCACCGCCAGCATGTCGCGGATCAGCGGCACGCTGATCGCGCCCTGGACGTTGCGGCCATGCTGGTCGGTCGCCGTGACGCTGCCGTAGCCGCCGATCTCCGACAGGTTCGGCTTGCGCGTGGTCAAGGTGATCGCGCCAGACGGGGCGGCGACGCCGCGGGTCGTGCCCTGCGGGCCGCGCAGCACTTCGATCTGGCCGATGTCGAACATCGACTGGAACAGGAAGTTGGTCTCGACCGGCGCATCGTTGAGGTACATGGCGACGGTCGGGTCGGCCCCGGAGACCACGTCGAAGGTGACGCCGCGCAGCGAGGCGCCGGACTGGTAGCCGGTGTTGCTGCTGGCCAGCGTCAGGCCCGGAACGACCGACTGCACGTCGTCGAACTTCTGGATGCTCAGCTTGTTGAGGGCGTCCGAGGTCACCGCGTTCACGACCTGCGGCACCTGCTGCAGGCTTTCCGAACGCCGGCGCGCCGTGACGACGATCTCGCCCAGGGTGCTCTCGGGCGCGGCTTCGACGGCCGGTTCGGCCGACGGTTGCGCCTGCGCCGCGGCAGCCTGCGCCATCGCCAGCAGGCTCGCGCCCGCCAACGCGCCATAAACAATCTTCTTCAATCTACCCTCCCGATCAAATTCGATCATACGAACGCGTGCGCCGACGCCGGCTGCGGGGAGGCAGCCGTTGCGCTTGCGACGCGGCTTAAGAGACGTTCACCTCATGGGCCGGCCGCTTTCGGCGGCCGACCCTGGGGCTTATGTTGTCGTTCGCCGTCTTACTGCGGCGTCAGTTGCGCCAGCTCGGCGTCGAGGGCGTCGAGCGCCTCGGTCGTGAACTGGCCCGGTGCGAACTTCTGCACCGTGCGCAGGGCCATGCCCTTGGCCATGCCCATGCGCGGGTCGCTGGAGACGCCCGGGAAATGCTTGTCGAGCACCGCCTTCGCGGCGGGATCGGCGAGCAAGGCGCCCAGCTTGGTCTCGGCCGTCGAGTAACCACCGGCCGCCTTGGCCGGTGCGGCCGCCTGGGCCTGTACCGCCGGCGCGGCCGGAGTCCGGGCGACAAAGCCCGCCGCCGGAGTCAGCTTGAGGTCTAGCTCCGCCAGACCGCGGATGATGAAGCTCGGCTCATAGTCGAGGTTCCGCGCGCCGCGCGGCCCGTGCTTGGTCTCGTCGAAATCAATGTTCGAGGTGTATTCGAGGAATTTCTCGAGGATCACCCGGACCTCCACGCGCGCCAGCGGCGCGCCGGCGCAGACGTGCTTGCCGCGGCCGAAGCCGACATGCTCCTGGACGCGCGGACGCTTCAGCACCAGCGCCTGCGGGTCCTCCCAGCGGCGCGGATCGCGGTTGGCCGCCGAGAGCGCGACCAGCACCTTGGTGCCGGCGGGGACCTTGAGGTCGCCGATCTTGGTGTCCCGTCGCGCGAGGCGTGCGGTCTGCTTGGTGGAGCCTTCGAGGCGCAGCACTTCCTCGAGGAACGCCGGGATCAGCGACGGATCCTGGCGCAGCTGGTCCTGCAGGCCGGGCTGGTCGACGATGTACTTCATCGAGTTGCCGAGCAGCTTCGCGCTGGTGTCCTGGCCGGCGCCGAACAGGAAGGTCGCAAGACGCACGATCTCCATCAAGTCCGGGGTCGAGCCGTCCGGGAACTTGGCGTTGGCCAGTTGCGACAGGACGTCGTCGCGCGGGTTGGCCCGCCGATCGGCGACGTACCCCGCGAAGTAGGAGCCCATGACGACCAGCGGATGGTCTTCCGCCGAGAAGTCGTTGGCGCCGTCCAGGCTGCCGGGCGGCGGCGCGTTCTCGATCGCATCCATGAAGATCTTGCGGTCGCCGGCCGGCACGCCGAGCAGGTCGGCGATCACCAGGGTGACGAACGGCGTGGCGATCGTCTTGATCAGCTCGACGCCGCCGTTGGCGACGGCCTCGCTGACCAATTCGTCGGAGTATTCGGCGATGAACTTCTCGTTCGCCTTCAGCCGCGACGGCGTGAACAGGTGGCTGAGCAGCGCGCGCGACATCGTGTGCTGCTGGTCGTCGTAGTTGACCAGCAGATCGCCGCCGAGGATCTCGTGCCGGTGGGCCTCGACCTGGTCCTTGATGTCCGAGCCCTCAGGCTTGAACGGCAGCGGGGCGGCCGCGCCAGCCACGCCGATGATGGCCGAGAAGTCCTCGTGATTTTTCAGGATCTCGAGGGTCTCTTCAAAGCCGGTGACAATCAGGTAGTCGCGCCCGGGGGGCTGATAGATCGGCCCTTTCGCCCGGACGGCTTCGAAAAAGGCGTAGGGATCCTTCAGGATCTCGTAATCGGTGAAGTAGTCGCGCTCTTCGAGGGCCTGCATTTGGGTCTCCGGCTCAGGGGCCAGGCGCCCGGCGGACCCGCCGGGCGGATTCGTGGGATGGGTTCAGTCGGCTTGGGCGATGGTGACGCGCAGCCCGGCGAGCTCGTCGCTGAGCCGGATCTGGCAGGAGAGCCGCGAGCGCTCGTTGCGGTCGCTGGCCCCGTCGAGCAGATCGTTCTCGTCCTCGCTCATCGACGGCAACTTGTCGGCGAACGCCGGGTCGACGTGCACATGGCAGGTCGCGCAGGAGCAGACGCCGCCGCACAGCGCCAGCAGCTCGTCGAGCCCGGCGTCCCGGATGGCCTCCATCACGCTCAGGCCGGTCGCCGGCTCGAGCGTGCGCGTTTCGCCTTCACGCGTCGTGACGATCAGTTGGGGCATCTCGATACGCACTCTTCAAACGCGGCCTGCAGCCCGTGCGCGCAAGCCAGTTTCGGGACGGGGCGGGGCCCCGAGCGGACCGCGCTAGACACCCGACTAGCGCGCTAGACGAGTGCATAGCGCCGGCCCCTCTGGGCCGTCAACCCCGGAAGAATGCGATCGGCTTGCTCGGCCTCGGCAGGCGCTGTTGACGTGATCGGCGAGCGGGCGAAGCCCGCCTCCGGCTCAGTCGAGGTCCTGGGGCGGGCCGTAAGCCTTGCCGTCGATGGTGGTCGTCAGCACGCCCTCCCACGACATCGACATGCCGGAATCGTAGATGAAGAGCCCCGGGCCGGTCGTCCTCTTGGTCGCCTGCTGGACGCCGCTCGACCTCAAGTCGGATTGCAGGACGACTCTCGGCTTCGGACCGTCGGCGAGCGCCTGGCTCTCCGTGCCGTTGATGACGTGCGAGCCGTCGTCCGTGTAGTCGCTGTAGGCGACCGACACCGAGCTGAGGCCGGATTGGTCGGGAAGCGCCTTGACCTCGACCTTGGCCGTGCCGTTGACGCGTCCCTGCATCGTGTAGGAACCCGCCGGGATGTGCGGCCGCTTCGGCAGGGGATCACCCGGCCGGTAGGGCACGCCCCAGGGCACGTCGTCCGAAATCGGGGCCACGCGGGTCACCGGCTGCGGCCGCCGAATGGGCAGGGTCGCCAGCATCAGCCGGGTCCGTCGGCCGCCGGGTTCGGTGGAGATGGGGCATGGAGCCTGGTGGCTTCCGCCACAGGCGGGCGCGGTCGCCAAGGCCTGCCAGTAGACGACCTTGGTTCCGTCCGGCGCCCAGGCCGGATCGGCCCGGCCGTTCCAATTCGGGTCGCTGGGGCTGCCGGGCGTGCCCGGCCCGGCGTTCAGCTGCTGACCATGGTAGTCGCCGCGGTCGCCGTAACGGTCGATCAGGAACGGCTGGAAGAAGCGCCGATGGGCCACGCGCCAGCCGTGGGCGGGCAGGCCGACGTTGACCATATCGGTAAGCGGCGGGACGCCGCGCATGCCGGCGTACCAGTTGTACCGCTCGCCCTGGCGGGCATCCATGACGACGTTCCAGCGGTCGTCAGCGGACATCTTCATCGGGTCGGTGTAGGCCGGATCCGCCGTCAGCCGACTGGAGTCGCCGGTCGCCAGACTGGTCAGGTAGCCGTCGAAGTTGCCGGACTCGTCGAAGCCGACGCCGATCGCCGAGCGGCCGTCGCCCGACCACCCGCGGAACTCGCCGATGACGTAGCGCGGCTCCGTGCGCAGGAGCCGGGTCGGGTTTTGCGGATCGACCTGAAAGGGAAACTCCGTCGTCGGCCCGACGAGCCAGGTCACCTGCTCCAGTTCGTAGCGCGGCGCCAGCGGCGTCCCGGTCTTGGGCGCAGGATTGAAGACCAGACGGCCCATCGCGGCGTACTGGCCGAAATGCGGCTGGAAGAAGAGGTGGCTCCACCCGAGGTGCACGCCGTCCGGATTGAGGCGCAGTTCACGCATGCCGCCGCCCGGTCCGGCGCCGTCGGCCGACATGTTCCAGCGGATCGGATGGATGCGTACGCGGTCCGGCGTGCAGGCGGCGTCCGTCAGCTTGTACGGCGTGCAGTCGACGACATTCGTGCCGGCGAGGATGCGCTTGTCGTCCGGGAAGGCCTGCGGGTGGTCGAGCAGGATGTGCGTGGCGCCGGACGGGCCCCCGTCGCCGCGGCTCCTGTTCGCGCCGACCGCGTTCGCCGCGGGGACGCCGCAGGTCAGGCACTTCCACGCGTCGCCATTGGCGAAGCGCCCGCCGTCGGTCTTCACCGCGATGACCTGGACGCCGCTGTAGATGCTCGCGGCCGCCGGCTCAGCCGGCGCGCCGGCGAAGTTGATGGCCAGCAGGACGTGCCGGCTGTCCCACATGTAGGCCGGGCCCTCGAGAATACCCTGGTCGCTGCCGTCGATGCATCCGGTGCCGCGCGGGTTCGTCGCTGTCGAACAGGCGCCCTGCTCGGAGGAAGGCGCGGTCGGCGGCAACGGCAGCGTGGTTACGTTGATAGGCTCTGGGCGCGGCGGCGGCGGGGTTTTCGCGACCTGGGGCCGGCGGCTGACGCCTTCGCCCGGGGCGGCGACCGCAGTCTGGACCGCAGCGCCAGCTAGTAGGGCGACGAGCAGCGCCGCGCTGAAGGCCGAGTTTGTCCGCACGGTCTTTCTCCGGTTTTAGATCGAAACAGAAATCACTGCTGCAGCGGCGTTGCGCCGCTCGGGGCAGCCCGCTAGCGGCAGGCGGCGTTGGCAGCCTTGGGGACGGCGACGAAGGTGATGCTGGCGGGGGCCAGCTCCAGGACTCCCTTGCCGGCCTTCGACGGCTTAAACTGCGGTAGCCTGTCGCCCGGCAGCATCGCCAGCGGGCGGCCGTTCAGCTTCACCGTCTTGCTCTGCAGATCGTCGGACGTCAGCGTGTAGCGCTCAGCCGCCGAGCCGAGCTGCAGTTTCGCCGGCGCGCCCTTATCGAGATTGATCGCCACCAGGGCGACGCCGCCCGGCTTGTCGCGCAGACAGTGGGCGTAGACGTGCAGGCCGGGCTGGTTCGGGCCGGCGTCCAGCACGGTCTCGCCCATCAGTCGACGCCAGAGCAGCGCCGCCCAGTAGCTCGGCCGCGGCTCGTGATTGGCGTCGTCGATCAGGGCGTAGTCGCTGGCCGACAACGTATTGTGGAAGATCGCGTCGGCGCCGCGCTTGGCCAGCCGGCCCATCTGGTCGACGTAGCGGAAAGTGTCGAGGAAGGTCGCCGCCCACTGATCGCCGCCGCAGGCGGCCTGCGCCATCTCGGTGATCCAGATCGGCGCGCCCGGCGCGTGACGATCCCGCAAGCCCTTGTAGTGGTCGAACACCACGTCCGCGCGCATCAACCAGGCTTCGGACAACGCCTGGTCGGGCGTCGTCCCGGCGCTCTTGTCCATCGCCGAGCACCGCTTCGAGACCGTGCCGTAGAAGTGGTAGGAGAAGACATCGAACTGCGGCCGCGGCGACGCCGTCATCATCTGCTCGGTGCTGGGCTGGCCCGGAACCTTCGGAAACACGACGAAGCCCGCTTCACCGGTGGAGCCGGGACCAACGGTCTTGATCTCCGGCGCGTCGGCCTTGAGGAAGGCGGTGAAGACCGCGATGTCCTGGGCGAACCGCGTAGCGTCGTAATTCTTCGGCAGGCCGACCATCGGCCCGACGTTCGGTTCGTTGATCAGCTCGGCGGCGTAGATCGAGCCGCCCAGGGCGCGGGTGTAGTTGACCATCCGGCGCGCCTGGTCGGGGTTCCAGGTCCCGTCTGCGTCGCGCGCACCGGCGCTCACCGGGAACGAGACCACCAGCTCGCCGTCGACCGCCTTGGTGAAGTCGACCACGCCCGCCCACTGCGGACGCGTCAACACGCCTTGGTAGCCGGCCGGCGGCTTCTCCGGCGGTGGGCTGTCGCTGTCGTGGAAATAGGTCGAGTTCTGCCAGGCGCCGCTGACCCGCACATAGGCCGGGCCGAGCGCCCTGGCGAGGACCCGCAGACGCCTGTCGCCCTTCAGGTCCAGCGGCTCGCGCTTCTGGAACATGGCGCCGGCGATGTCGACACCGCCGCTCTTCTGGCCATCGGCCTGGGCCGGTTCGGCGTCTGGCGTCGGGTAGGGCGCCCAGAAGCGTCCGCCGACCACCTCAACGGTCTCGACATTGTAGGACTGGAAGCGCGCGTCGACCTTGCCGGTGGCGGGCAGGGCGCCTGGCGCGACCGTCGCCTCAGCAGCCAGGCTCGGGACTGCGCAGAACCAGGCGGCGAGGAGCCCGGCGGCGGAGGACATCATGTTCGCACGTCGGTCAGCCATTGATTTCCTCTTCCGCCCCGAATTGCGGTCGGCAGTATGCGACGCGCCGTTGCGTTAGCCTTGATATTGAATATTTCGAAAAACGAAAGTGAATCTCTTGTCAGGCGCCGCGCGCCGTCCGTCGAAGCGTCACTTGAGTTCGATCAGGGCGACCCCCTCCGGGGGAAGCTCCAGCACCAGTTCGCCGCCAGCGCCGAGCTTGCGGATCTCCGGAGCCGGCAGCTCCGCCGCGGCACGGATCTTCCCCAGCTGGTCGGGCGTCGGGTATTGCGGCGAGCCCAGCGCGCGCCAGGTCGGATAGGGTGAGCCCCGTTCCTGGTCGACGAAGGTGACCTTCACGTTCTGGCCCGGCTTTGCGCCCTTGAGCGTCACCTGCAGGCGCTTGGCCTGACCGGTCACCTTGCGCTCGCTCCGCGCGCCTGGGATGCCGGCCGGCTGCAGCACCTCAGCCAGGTTCCAGACCATCACCGCGGCGCCGCTCTGGCCGCGCGCGGCCAGCGCCGGCCCGGTGGCCTCCAGCTGGCGTTCGCCCAGCCGGTGCATCAGCTTGAAGGTGTTGAACGCTGGCCGTACGACGCCGCGCTGGGACATCAGCCCCCAGCCGTTGTCGCCTTCCTTGAAGAGGTAGTCCGGTACGAAGACCTCCTCGAAGGTCCCGCTCAGCTGCCAGTAGGACATGCCGTCGCAATAGGGCAGGCAGCCCTTGATGATGTGGGCGATCATCGCCGGGCTGTCGGAGGACCATTCGCTGAGCCACAGCTCCGCTTTCGGGAACTTGCTGGCGGCGATCTGCTCGCGGACCTTCTTCATCGCCGCGGGAATGACGTCGTTCTGGCTGTAGAGGCCGGCTTGGCCGAACATCTTCTCCTGCTTGTCGCCGGCGTAGATGTGGGTGCCGATGAAGTCGACCGGCAGGTTGTTCTTGGCGCAGAAGTCCAGGAATTCCGGAATCCATTGGATCGCCGAGGTGGACGGTCCGCCGACCTTCAGCGCCGGATCGACGCCCTTCAGCGCCGTCACCGTAGTGCGGTAGAGTTCGAAGTAGTCGGCCTGGGTCCCCGACCAGAAGAAGGGCAGGTTGGGCTCGTTCCAGACCTCGAAATACCACTGGCGCACCTCGGTCGCGCCGTAGCGGCCGATCAGGTGCCGAGCGAACTCGGCGACGAGAGCGCCCCAGTCGGCGAGCGACGTCGGGGGCGTGATGTTGGCGCGATAGGTGCCGAAGGTGCGCGGACCGCTGGCCAGCTGCGTCGGCATGAAGCTGAGCTCGACGAACGGCCGCAGCCCCATCTCCATCAATCCGTCGTAGATCGCGTCGACGTTCTGGAAGTTCGGGCCGCGCATCGTGCGGCCAAGCGCGCCCTTCGGCGCCACCCCGACCTCGTCGTCGAAGATGCCGTGGAAGCGGACGCGCTGGACGCCGAGCTCGTTCCGCACGCGCCGGGCGTCCTTGCGCCAGTCCTCGCGCAGGGTGACGCCCGCGCGGTCCGACCCGACGGACTGCTCCCAGACCCGCCGCAGCGGACCGACCTCGCGCCGCAGATCGACCTCGACGGCTTCGACCGGGGCCTGGGCTCTCGCGCCGCCGCCGAAGGCGGAGACCGCGAGCAGGGAGGCGCCGGAGCCCATGATCTGACGACGGTTCAAGGTCGATCTCCTGACAGCAGAACTAGATATCAAGTGCGGGGCCGCCGAGCCGCTCACGCGAGCCGGGCGATCACCTGCGGCAGATCCGCGGTCGTGACGATCCCGGGCCGGGCGGCGCACACGTAGGGGATCGCATTGACCGGCCGGTGGGCCGTCAGCCGGGGCAGGGTGGTCTGGCGCTCCGCGAGCGGGATCGGGAAGCTGATCGTGACGTCGAGCGGCGTGTCGCCTTCGACCGTCACCCGCCAGCCGTCGTCGCGCAGGTCCCAGCGGGGCTCCAGATCCGTGGTGACGAACCAGTTGGAGCGGAAGCGCAGCAGCGGTTTGCCCTTGTGCAGTCCGGTGACCACGTGGCGCTGGGCGCCGACGGAGCCCGCCGCGATGGTCGTCTTGTGAAGCTTGGTCGGCTGACGCGTGAGCGCGAACTCGCTGGTCACCTCGAAGCGCTCGATCGGCAGGCCGAGCGCATCGCCGAGCACGGCGAGCGAATGGCCGAACACCGCGTCACGTTCGGGGTGCTGGCGTTGCGAAAAGACCTCGGCGGTCTCACCGAAGCCCATGATGTTCAGCAGCATCTCTTCCGAGCAGCCGTCGATGCAGTTGGCGAACTCGTCGATCATCAGCAGGTCCAGCCGACGCGCGATCGAGGTCAGCACGATGGGCAGGGCCTCGGTGATGAAGCCCGGACTGCTGCCGCTGGAGTGGATCGAACTTCCGCCGCGCCGGCAGGCGGCCTCGAGCCGGTCGCGGACCGTCGGGTCCATCGTCGCGGGATTGAAGAAGTCCGCCCGGGTCGAGACGATGTTGGCGCCGCTTTCGAGCACGCGGCAGACCTCATCGAAATCGGTGCTCTCGGGCATGTAGAGGACGCAGTCCGGCTTCAGCGCCAGGATGGCCTCGACGTCGCGCGTCGCGGCGACGCCGGTCGGCGGCAGGCCGCACAGTTCGCCAGCGTCCTTGCCTTCCTTGGCGTCCGAGTAGACCCGGACGCCCACGAGCTCCAGCTGCGGGTGGGAGACGACAGCGCGCATGGCGCATGCTCCAACGGTGCCGGTCGCCCACTGGACGACCCGAAGCGGTTTGCCGATCGGCTCTGCAGTCATGCCGTTCCTCCCTGATGATTTGTTGTGATCCGGCGTCAGCCTGGCGCCTGCCGGGGAAGACGGCTCAGCCGGCCGTGATCCCCTTGTCGATGCTGATGCAGGCGCCGTGGTAGCCCTCGGCGGCTGGCGAGGCGAGGACGGCGATCATCTCGGCGACCTCCTCCACCTCGACCATGCCGCGCAGGCCAGTGAAGCGGGTGATCAGCGAGAAGTCCGCGTCATCCGGCATCTTCATGCCGTTGACGATGCCGGTCATCATCCCGCCTGGCGCGACCGCGTTGAAGCGGATCGGCTGGTGCGCATATTCCATGGCCAAGGCCTTGGTCATGTGCGTCAGGCCGGCCTTGGTGGCGCAGTAGGCCGCCAGATAAGCCTCGCCGACGAAGGCCGCCGAGGACGTCACATTGACCACCGCGCCGTTCGCTTCGAGCAGGTGCGGGATCGCCGCCTGGATCAGGTGGAACGGGCCGGTCAGATTGATCGCCAGCGTCTTCTCCCAGTCGGCGGACGTCATCTGCGGCGTGTGGGCGAAGACAAGGATCCCCGCCACGTTGCACAGCGCGTCCAGCCGGCCGAAGGCGTCCAGCGTCGCGGTCACCGCCATGCGGCAGCTGTCGGCGGATGAGATGTCGGCCGGATGGGTCACGGCGCGGACGCCGAGGGTGCGCACCTCAAGGCCGGCCTCCTCGAGGCCGGCGGCGTTGATATCGACAAGACAGACGTCGGCGCCAGCGCGCGCAAGCTTCAGCGCAGTCGCCCGCCCTAAGCCGGAGGCGGCGCCGGTCACCAGCGCGGCGCGGCCCTTCATGTCGCTGGGCTGGGGCATGGAGTTCTCCTGATCGGCGCTGGAACGCGCGCTGAATGCTCTCCCGAGTTCGCGCTAGACAGTCGACCAGCAAATTCGCTAGACGAGTGAATAGCGCCCTCTGAGTGAGGGCGTCAAGCGATGACCTCGCACGCTTTTGATCTATAATGACGGGAAATGAACGAAGCGACGTGTGGCGCCTCGAAAGGACGCGGCCACCACGGCCTAGCCGAGCTGTTCGAGTATCAAGTTGGAGGCCCGCGATCATGAGCACTGTTGCGGAGTACCGCGCCCGTGCCGCTGAGGCGGAGATGATCGCCAGGCAAATGAGCCGGCGCGATCACAAGGAAGAGGCGCTGAAGCTGGCCAGGGATTGGTCGCGCCAAGCGGAAGACCTGGAGCGGCAAGAGCGTGAGCGACGGCGGTGATCGCCCCCAACGGCCGGCCGACGGCGATCAAATCTGGAACCTGACATGAAGCGACCGGCCCGGCTCACCCGAAGCGCGCTCGCCCTCAGCGGCGGTGCATTGGTCATGGTCCTCGCCACTGGCGCGGAGCTGCCCGGCGCCGCGCATGACTACGGCTTCGTCGTCACGAGCATGAGCCTGCAGTTCTACAAGGGCGACGAGAAGATTGACTGCCCCGACGGCCGCTCCCCCGGCACGCGGGACGCCTTCCTGGCCGCCCAGCCGCCGACTGAGCGGGCGCGGCTGCTGAAGCCGGAGAACGCGGCCGAGCTCGATCGACGCTACAAGCAAGACTACGTCTTCGGCCCAGGCGGCCGGGACATCTGCACCAACGCGGATCTGTTCGACACGCCAGACCGGATTCTGCAGAAGCCGGTTCAGAGCAAGATCGGCCCCGGCATGGATCTGGACGGGGCCACCGGTCCGCAGCCGGCGCCGGGAACCTGCGCGCATGACAGCTTCACCAGCCCGGCCGGCGAGCAGGGGGTCGACAACCAGTTCTTCCGGACGATCGCGTGCAACACCTTCTGGCGCGGCGTCGGCGAGAGCCTGGGAGACGCCGCGGGCGAGCTGTACTGGACGGAGAAACCCGTGGTGGTCGTCGTCCGCGGCGTCGAGAACTGGTCCAATGACTCATCCGTCGAGGTGATCTTCGCCGCCTCGCCAGACCTCCCGCCGAGGGACGCAGCGCAAAAGGTGGTCGACGGTGGCAGTCTGTCGATGACGACCAACGCCCGCCATCGCGTGGTCGTGAAGGGACGCATAGACGACGGCGTGCTGACGACCACGCCGGCCAACCTCCGGCTCCCGCGCAACTGGGTCGGCGCGAGCGGCGGAGAGTTCATCCTCAATCACGCGCGCATCCGGGTTCGGCTGAACGACCAGGGCGAGCTTGTCGGCGAAGCGGGCGGCTACCGGCCGATCGACAACGCCATCGGCGTATTGCGTGTCGGCGGCCCAGGCGTGGCCAACACCGCCGGCGTCGAGTGCGCCTCGATCCGCAAGACGCTCCGGGTCCTCGCCGACGGCGACCGCGATCCGGCGACCGGCCAGTGCACCTCGGTCTCCACCGGCCTGGGCTTCCGTGCGAAAGCCGCGTTCGTCTTCGACCAAGGTCGACTGGCGGGCGCGCCCGCCGCCGCATTGCGTCCCGCCGGCTAGCGCGACGAGGACCTGACATTCGAAGGGAGAAGGCCAATGTCTCGCTCGTCGCCAAGTGCGCACCGTGTCGCCGCAGCGCTGGATTTCATCGCGGCGCGACCGGGCCGGTCCTTCACCCTGAGCGATCTTGCGCGGGCCCTGAGGCTCAGCCCGGCGACCTGCCACGCCTTGCTCGTGAGCCTTGTCGAGGTGGGCTACCTCTATCGCGCGAGCGACAAGGCCTATGTCCTGGGCCCTGCCCTGTTGCAGATCGGCCGGACCGCGGCGGAGCATGCGTCGCCGCTCCAGATCGCCAAGCCGGAGATGCGCGCGCTGGCCGACGAGTTCGAGGCGATCTGCTCGGCATTTGTCCGCGACCAGGACGAGGTGATCGTCCGCGAGCGCGCCACCTCTGCGGCGCACCTCGGGTTTTCGACGCCGCTCGGCGCCCGGCTGCGCCTGCGCGCGCCGTTCAGCGCGAGCTTCTACGCCTGGTCGCCGGGGGAGGCGGAGGCCTGGCTCGACAGCTCGTCGCCGTCACCGACGGTGGAGCAGCGTGACCTGATGCGCAGATCGATGGCGTTCGCGCGCGAGCACGGGTTCATTTTCAATATTCGCAATCCGGCCGTCGCGGTGGCGACGCCCGAGGAAACCTTCGCGGCCGAGCGCAACGAGTTCCCGATCGCGGCGCCGGGCGAGCTCGATCCTGATCGCGACTACATGCTCGCGGCGTTGAACGCGCCGGTCTTCGCCGGCCCAGGCCGCGTGGCCTTCGTGCTGGGCCTGATGGGCTTCTCGGGTTCCGTTCCAGGGCGCGAGGTCGAGCGGATCGGGCGCAGACTGCGCGACGCCTGCGACCGCCTCACGGCCTTCATCGCCGGCAGCGCAGCCGTGCCTGGCGGCGTTGTTCAGCCGGTGTGAAGCGGGACGGCGATTTTCCATGGTCCCCACGGACCTTCCGGAGTTCGGCTTCTTCAAGCGCGAGCTTTCGCGGACTGTCGGTAAGGGATGGCAGACCGTAGGGGGCGGCGGTCTCAATCCGCAGCTAAGAACTCCTTGGCGGCCTCGCGTACAGCAGAGGTTAGGTCGTCGATGAGGCGAGACGTGATGCGGAGGTGCTGCCAGAACAGTGGCACGTCCACCCGCACGCGGGGGTCGAGGTCGATGAGCCTGCCCGATGCGAGCAGAGGAGCCGCCAGCGTCTCTGGCGTAACGGACCAACCCAGGCCGGCGAGGGTCAGGTCTAGAAAGCCGCGTGTCGACGGCACCCAGTGTGTCGGCGCCTTCACGGCGGCGCCGACCGAAGTCACAGCCCAACGGTTCTGCAGCTCATCGCGAGGATCAAAGCGCAGGACTGGCGCTCGGGCCAAGGTTTCTTTCGTCACTCCCCCACCGAAGTACCTCGTCGCGTACGCGGGGCTTGCAGTAGCAATGTAACGAAGTGCACCGAGGGACACGGTCCGGCAGCCCTGTACTGTCTTGCCCGTGGTGGTGATCGCAGCCAGCACTTCCCCGGAACGCAGTCGCTCCGCAGTGTGCGCTTCGTCGTCCAGCATCAGGTCCAGTGTTGCGTCGCTCGATCCCGCGAACCGAGCGGCTGCGGCCGGAAACCAAGTCGCCAGGCTGTCGGAGTTAACGGCGACTTTCAGCGGTGGGCGGTGCGCGTCAGGGGCTCCGAGCAGGCCAGGAGCGTGAACCACTAGATCTTGCTCCAGGAGCGAGACCTGGTCGAGATGCGCAGACAGGCGCGCGCCGGCTGCGGTCGCTGTACAAGGCGAGCCGCGCACGACGAGCGGCACGCCAAGCCGCTCTTCGAGGCCTTTTACCCGCTGAGACACCGCAGACGGCGTGACGCCAAGCTGAAGCGCCGCGGCTTCGAAAGATCCGGTACGAATGACGGCGGCGACGGCCGCGATGGCAGGGTAGTCGAGCAAATTAGGGGTGCTAATCCTGGCTTAGTGGAATGAGTTTCACTTCATGCTCTGGATCGCCGATCCAGCCAATATGCAGACCACCACGTTCCTTCAGGGCTTCGCCGTGTCAGCGCCGCTCATTATGGCCATCGGCGCGCAGAACATCTTCGTCTTGCGGCAAGGGGTGCTCCGCCAGCACGTCCTCCCGATCGTGGCCTTCTGCTCGACCATGGACGCGCTCCTTATCGCCAGCGGCGTAGGCGGTCTCGGCGCAATCCTTGGGGCTGCGCCGGCTCTGAGGCTCATCATGGCGCTCGCAGGGGCCGCCTTCTTGATCTGGTATGGTGTCGGAGCGGCAAGCCGCGCCGCGAATCCCGGAGCGCTGGACGCAAGCGGGGCGCTGGACGTGTCCGGACTTGGCTCCGCCCTGGCGCGCGCGGCCGCTTTCACCCTGCTCAATCCACACGTCTATCTCGATACCGTGCTGCTGGTCGGATCCATCGGGGCGGCTCACCCGCGCGTCGATCAGCCGACCTTCATCGCTGGAGCCGCTTCGGCGAGCGTCCTCTGGTTCGCCAGCCTCGGTTTCGGCGCGCGCCTGCTCGCGCCCTTCCTGTCGAAACCGGAGGTCTGGCGCGGGATCGAGGCGACCGTCGCGATCATGATGTTCTTCATCGCCGCCAAGCTGCTCCTTGGAGCGACACAGATCATGATGGGCTAGGCTCCCGCAGCCCTGACGGAGGACGCATGTACACGCCGCCTGCCTTCGAGGAGGCTCGACCTGAGCGCCTTCGCGATCTGATCCGAGGCTATCCGCTCGCCACGCTCGTCACGGCCGGGCCGGGCGGCTTGACGGCCAACCTTGTGCCGTTCGTCTTAGCTGAGACTGAGGGCGGCGATGTGCTCCGCGCTCACATGGCCAGGGCCAATGACCAGGTTGCAAGCCTTCGGGAGGCTGCTGAGGCTCTGGTGATCTTCCAGGGGCCGCAGGCGTACATCACGCCCTCCTGGTACGAGACCAAAAAGGTGCATGGGAGAGTCGTGCCGACGTGGAACTACGTCGTGGTGCAGGTCTGGGGAAAGCCGCAGCTCATTGCCGAGCCGGACTGGCTTATGGCGCAGATCGATCACCTGACCCGGAACCAGGAAGCTGGACGCTCCGAGCCATGGGCCGTCACCGACGCTCCTGAGAGCTACATCGCCAGTCAACTCCACGCGATCGTCGGGCTCGAGATCCCCGTCGCTCGCATCGAGGGCAAGTGGAAGGTCAGTCAGAACCAACCTGAGCCCAATCGGCAGGGCGTGATCCGCGGACTGCGCGAGGCTGCCGCAGAGGACATGGCAGCGGTCGTTGCGGACAGTGTGCGTGGCGTCTGACGGCGCCTGCTCCGGCTCCCAATTATCTCTCCCTGATCAAAGGGAAGGTGGCGTCATCCTCAAGTGGGGAAAGCGCCACCTCGAAGTAGTCCCGACACTGGCGCTGTGCAGATCCCAGCCGCGTTCGCGGAACCGGGGCCTCGCAGCACCTTGGGCGTCGACTACTGCCCGCCGCCGTCGCAGCTCCACTCTTAAGTGGTAAGGGCGTCACGTCTAAGTGGTCCCGACACCCATCATCCGTGCCGCGGCCAGCGGCGGAGGCTCGTTGCGCCAGCGCTGGTGGTTCGCCGCGGCGTTTTGCGCGATGCGAAGCCAGGCGGCCTCGCTATTGCCGCTCAGCCTCATGTTGAACTGGGCGGCGGTGCGGAACTCGAGCACCTCCACGCCGTCCGGTCCGGCCGAATACTGGTAGTCGCCGCCGGCCGGGATGAAGAAGCCGTCCCCGGCGCGAAGGACCTCCGTCCCAAGGTGCGCCTCTCCGGAGATCACGTAGTAGGCGCAGTCGGCGTTGTGGCTGTGCCGCGGCAGGATGAAATCGGGCTTGAACCAGCTGTAGGCCACGCTGAGGCCCAGGGCCTCGTCGGCGAACAGCACCTTCACGAAGGCGCCGATCTGCTCCTCCGGACTGGTGGGCCCCGACATCGCCAAGGCGTCCGTCTCGCTGACGTTCTCCAGCGGCATCATGTCCGTGCCCAGCGCCACTGCGTCCGTCGCGCGGAAGATCCGCATTCGCCGGTTCGGCTGATCGCCGACGTCGACGTCTGCATGGTCCGATGCGCTCGACATGTTCGCCTCCTCTCGCGGCGGGACGCCGCATAACGGTGCTTGTTGACACCATGCCAAGGTCAAGCAATAGCTACTCACCGTAGCGTTTATTGACGCGCGCCGCCAGCTCTTCCCGATCGCGCTTCATGGAAGCGCTCGGTGGGCAGTCGAGGTCGGCCGCGCCGAAGACGCCAAGCAGGCGCTGTCGAAACAACGATGGCCGCAAGGGAGGCGTTGAAGGTGTCTGGAAGTCGCTCGAGGATCACGTCGGCCGGGCTACTGCGATCCACTGCGGTGGTGGTGCTGGCCGGCGCGGTGATCGCCACCGCGGCTTTTGGGCCCAACGTTAATCAGCTGGCGCGCGCCGCCGGCGGCGAGCCGGCGACCGTCGGCGGAAGCCCCGGGTTCCGCAGGCTGAACGAAGGCCAGTATGTCCGCACGATCGAGCAGGTCTTCGGTCCCGGCTTGAAGGTTCCGGGCCGTTTCGATCCGCCGCTGCGCGAGCAGGGCCTGATGGCGATCGGCGACGGCAAGGTGGTGGTGTCGGCGTCGGGCATCGAACAGTACGAGTTGCGGGCCCGCGAGATCTCGGCCCAGGTCCTGTCGCCGGGCCGCCGGGATGAGGTCCTGACCTGCGCGCCGAAGTCGCCGGAGGCGTTCGACGCGCCCTGCGCGACTAAATTCTTCGAGAAGTATGGCCGTCTGCTGTACCGCCGGCCGCTCTCGCCGAGCGAGGTGAGCTCGGTCCTGGCGGTCGCCAGCGCCGCAACCGGCCAGAGCCGCAGCTTCTACACCGGCCTCGAGGCGGGATTGTCGCGCCTGCTGGCGTCGCCGAAGTTCATCTTCCGCGTCGAGCACGGCGAGGCGGATCCGCAGACCACCGGCGCCGAGCGCCTCGACGCCTACTCGCTGGCGTCGCGCATCAGCTTCCTCCTGTGGGACGCCCCGCCCGACGCCGAATTGCTCGACGCGGCCGCGCGCGGCGATCTCTACGACCGGACGAAGCTCGAAGCCCAGGTCGACCGCCTGATCGCCTCGCCGCGTTTCGAGCAGGGCGTGCGCTCCTTCTTCTCCGATATGTTCGGGTACGAACATTTCGCGGGCCTGACCAAGGACCAGTCGATCTACCCGAAGTTCAGCTCAGACCTGGCGAAGGACGCCCAGGAGCAGGCGCTGCGTACCATCGTCGATCTCGTGGTCACGCAGAAGGGCGACTACCGCGACCTGTTCACGACGAAGAAGACCTTCATCAACCGCAGCCTCGGCGCGCTCTACAAGGTCGCCGTCGACGAGAGCGCGATCGGCGGCTGGACGCCCTACACCTTCGCCGCCAGCGACCCGCGTGGCGGAATCCTCACCCTGCCGGGCTTCCTCATGCTGGATCCCACGCACGAAGGGCGAAGCTCGCCGACGATCCGAGGCAAGAACGTCCGCGAGCTCTTCCTCTGCCAGCAAATTCCCCAGCCGCCGGCCAACGTCGACTTCTCGGCGGTGCAGAACACCGCCGACCTCATGCACAAGACCGCGCGCGAGCGGCTGGCGATCCACGTCGAGGACGCCTCGTGCGCAGGCTGCCACAAGCTGACCGATCCGATCGGCCTGTCGATGGAGAACTACGACGCTGTCGGCGCCTTCCGCGCGCGTGAGAACGGCGCGCCCATCGATGCGAGCGGCACGTTCGACGGCCAGTCGTACCGGGACGTGATCGGTTTGCAGATGCTGCTGCGCAATAACCCGACCGTGCCGGCCTGCCTGGTGCAGCGCACGTTCGAATACGGCGTGGGCCGGCCGGTGACGCCGTCGGAGCTGAAGTGGCTGGACTATGCGGCGGAGCGCTTCGCCGGCGACAAGTACCAGGTCCCCGCCCTGATGCGGCGGATCGCGACCAGCCCGGCGTTTCGCTCGGTCGCATCCGAAGCGGCGCCGGCTGACGTCCGCGTTGCGGCGGCCCACTAGAACACGGGAGGAAGTGATGGCGAGCACTACTCGACGCTCTCTGCTGAGAGGCATTCTGGGCGGCTCGACGGTGGCCGTCGCACTGCCGCTGCTGGACTGTTTCCTCGACGGCCATGGCGAGGCCTTGGCGTCGGGCAAGCCGATCCCGACCCGCTTCGGAACCTGGTTCTGGGGTTGCGGCGTGAACGAGGATCGTTGGTTCCCGGCCAAGCTCGGCGCCGGCTACGACCTGAAGGATGAGCTGAGGCCGATTGCGCCCTACAAGGACAAGGTCGCGATCTTCTCCAACTTCAACTGCGACCTGGGCGGCCGCCCGAACCTCGTGCACTGGTCCGGCGTCATGGCGACGCTTTCCGGCGCGGCGCCGATCCACGGCGGCGTGAGCGGCGGCAGCGCCGAGCTGCCGACCATCGACTGCCTGGTCGCCGACCACATCGGCAAGGGGACGCGCTTCAGGTCGCTCGAGGTGGCTTGCACCGGCCAGTCGAGCGTCAGCTACAGCATGCGCGCAGGGTCGACGGTCAACCCGAGCGAGGTGGACCCGATCAGTCTCTACAGACGTCTGTTCGGGACGGGCTTCAGCGATCCGAACAAGGCTGAGTTCAAGCCGGATCCGGCGGTCATGCTGCGCCAGAGCGTGCTCAGCTCGGTGAAGGACGATCGCGAGGACCTGATGCGGTCGCTCGGGAGCGCCGACCGCCAACGTGTCGACCAGTATTTCACCTCGCTGCGGCAGGTCGAGCAGCAGCTCGCCATGATGCTCGAGAAGCCCGCGCCGGCCGAAGCGTGCGTGCTGCCGAACGAGCCCGGCAAGATCGAGCTTGGCCCGACCTGGGAGATGGCGACGCGCAGCCACGAGCTGCTCGGTCAGCTCGTGGTGATGGCGCTGGCCTGCAATCAGACGCGCGTCTTCAACGTCGCCCTGTCGAACGCCGGCTCGAACCTGCGCAAGGCGGGCGACCCGGTGTCTTTCCACGAACTGACCCACGAGGAGGCCATCGACCCGCAGCTTGGCTATCAGCCGAAAGCCACCTTCTTCATCGAGCGCAGCATGGAGACCTTCGCCAGCATGCTGAAGATGATGGACGCCGTGAAGGAGGGGGACGGCACTTTGCTGGACCACAGCCTCGTTCTGGCGACCTCCGAAAGCAACTTCGCGAAGATCCACTCGGTCGACAACCTGCCGGTCATGGTCGCCGGCCGCGCCGGCGGGAAGTGGAAGTCCGGCCAGCATATCAGCGGCAAGGGCGATCCGAGCTCGCGCGTCGGGCTGACCATTCAGCAGGTGCTGGGCATGCCGGTGACCAGCTGGGGCGACGCGGCGATGCAGACGAACAAGCCCATCAGCGAAGTCATGGTCTGAGGCGTCGAAGCAGATGCGGAATGTGAAACGCACGCGAGCCGCCTTCCAGCGGCTGGCCCTTGCAGCGGGCGTCCTGTGCGGCCTGAGCGCGACGGACGCGATGGCCTACTACATCGGGCCCAGCTACCTGAAGGTGCCGGGCGTGGCCGGCGGCGCCAAGGATCCCAAATATTCGGGATGGGTGCGGACCGAGGCCAGCTATTGGACCGCGAAACCCGAACTGCGGGAAATCCGCGGCATCACGGGCGACACCGCCAGCCTGTTGTTCACCGGCCCGCGCGTGCCGGAGAAGGGGCCGAACGTTCTGTCGGTCGCCGTCGACAAGACCAGCCCGGCCTTGCAGCCGCTGATGGACAAGTGTCGCACGGGCGCGCCGATCCCCAGCATCAGGGTGGCGGAGTCGACGGAGATGGCGCGCCACCCACAGGAGCGAGGGCCGCGGCCGAAAGATGCGCCGGAGTTCTACGAATACGAGCTGAAGAACGTCCGGCTGACCTGCCCTGTCGTGGCCGGCGCGCCGGAGCAGGCCTTCGCCCTCAAGTTCGACGATATCCGCTGGGTCAACGGACGGCCGCAGCCGAAGCCCCGCCCGGTCACCGCCGAGCCGGCGAAGCTCGCGCCCGCGCCGAAGTCCGGCGCCAGCAAGGTCTTCGTGGTCACCTGGTTCGCGCCCATCGCGGACGCCAGCGCCGATCAGTGCCCCAAGCTGAACACCAAGCCCTCGCAGGACGACTACTACGCCCTGATGTCGCCGGAGCGGGCGGCCGAGCAGCGCGCCTTCCTGAAGGCCAAGGGCGGGGCGAACACCCAATTCCTGCCGTACCGCGGCCCTGACGAGATGAACGTGACCATGTTGCCGGGCGTGGTCGCCGACCCCGGCTTCGTCGCGCCGACCGTGAACATCGTCCGGGGTTTCAACCTCGACAATGACGACGGCTCGGGCGCGCCGCCGAGGGGCGTGCGCCAGCACAGGAACTACGTTTCGCCCGACGGCCAGACCGGAGTCGACAACCAGCTCTTCACCGTCCAGGGCTGCGTCGAGGGCTGGCGGCGCAAAGGCTTCCTGCCGATGATCGGCAACGAGCTGCGCCGCGCCGGCGGACTCTCGATCCTGGTGGAAGTCAGCGGGATCGACGACGAACGCAATGACGAAGATGTCGCCGTCACGCTGATGTACAGCACCGACCCGATGAAGCGGGACGGAACGTCGAAGATCATCCTCGCCGACTACACCTTCCGGGTTTCCGACGATCCCGCCTATTCCCAGGACTTCGCCCGCTTCCGGGGCAAGATCGCGGGCGGCGTCGTGACCACGGAGCCGCTGAAGCAGGTCCACCTGCACGAGGGGCCAGCCGGCATCTCATGGTCTCTCGCCAACGCGCGCATGCAGCTGAAATTCCTGCCCGACGGCGGGGTGAGCGCGATGCTGGGCGGCTATCGCGACTGGCGGGCCTATCTCGCGGCGGCCTTCTTCCGCTCATCCGACTACGAGAACACCATCGGGTTCACGGCGCCGGGCATGTACAACGCGGTGAAGCGCGCGGCCGACGGCCTGCAGGACCCGAACACCGGCGAGTTCACCGGAATCTCCGCGGCCTACGAGATGGAAGGCGTCCAGGCCTTCATTCCCCCGGCGCAGGAGCAGAGGCTCGCGAAGGGCGAGCCCATTCGCGTTTCCACCCGATGAGGGCGGCGGTCCCCGGTCGATCGGGGACCGCTCAACCCAGGCGGTTTCAGCGGCCGGAGGCCGGCGCCGCCGGGGCCAGCAGCCGCACCGGGCCGATCAAGCCGGACGGCCGCAGCGGCGCCTTGGCGGTGTAGGTCTTGCCGGTGGTGAAGGCGATCTTCTCGGCCCCTGGCTGCTGGTCGCCGATCAGCCGGTTCACCCAGAGGTTTGCGACCTTCACCTCGAGGTGGTTGCGGCCGGGGCGGAGCAAACCGCCGATGTTCGCCCGGTAGGGCGCCTTCCAAAGGTTCCCCGCAGGCTTGCCGTTCACCCGCACCTCGGCCACGTCGCCGACCCTTCCGAGATCGAGCCACAACGGCGCGCCGGGCCGCACCTCCTTCGGCAGGGTGAAGCGGGTCGTATAGGTCGCCTCGCCGGAGAAGTACTTGACCCCAGGGTCGGTCTGCTCGGACAGCGAGCCGAGCTGGGCGAGTTCGATCGTCGCCGGCGCGCCGCGTCCGGGCTGGAAAGCGACCTTCCAGGGGCCGGCCACCTCGGCGACGGGCGCCGGAACCGGCGGCGAGATCTTCAGCGCGGGTTGCGTGGCCGCCTCGCGGAAGACGACGAAGAAGGACTGGTTGGCGAGCATCTCCAGCGGCACGACCGTCTCTCCACCCTCGATGCGGTAGGAGAGGGGCTCGACCGCGCCGGTGTCGGCGCGCCAGAGCTGCGGCGCCTTGCCGGCGACGCGGAACCGCGCCTCGAGCTGCTCGGGCCGGGCCTTGCGGTTGCTGACGAAGTAGAGGTCGCCGTCGGCGAGGCTGCGGTGCACGAACTGGACGTCCGTGTCCGGGGTCTGGGCGGCGTAGCTGAAGTCGGGCGAGGCGCCGACCGCGGCAAGTGCGGCCTCGACGTCCTTGCCGGCGAACACCCGGCCCTTGCCGACCGTCGTCACCGGCCCGCCGGCCCAGAGCCGGCGCATGAGCGCGGCGAACTCGCCTGTATCGTCCTTGAGGCTCGGCGACGCCTGCGGCGCGTCGCCGACGATGGTTCCGCCGGCCTCAGCGAGGGTCGCGAGCTTGCGCAGCACCGGCAGCGTCATCCGCGCGCTGGTCCCGCCGAGGTAGAGGACGCGGTAGCGGGCGCCGCCCTGCCTGGCGACGATTTCCGCGCCCTCCACCCCCAACTCGTTGAGCACGGCGTCCGGCGGCACGAAGTCGTAGGTGTAGCGCTTCGGAACGTCGGTCGGGTAGGCGTCGCGGCCGATCACGCCGATCGGCGTCTCCTCGCCGTAGACATAGCCGACGTCGGCGACGTTGCGGCCCTGCTGCAGCAGGAAGCTGTTGCGGGCGATGTAGTCGATCCAGCCGCCGGCCATCTCCGCCCAGGTTTCGTGCCGGCCGAACTGCTGGCCGAACACCCCGAGCGTCAGACCCGGCTGGCGGTCGTCGCGCGGCTGATGCACGGCGGTGTGGATCACCGGCCGGTTCACGCCGCTCAGGAACTCCGCGTCGATCATCGGCTGCAGGTCGCCCGGCGCGTGCGCCCAGGGAGTCAGGATCGACGTCAGCGACTCCGCGGCGACGACCGGGCGGCCGTAGATGTGGGCGGTGGAGGCTGCGCCGCGCATGTCGGCGAGGTAGTTGGTGGACGGCCCCTTGGCACCATAGGCCCACATCGCGCCCATCGGCACGTCGGCGAAGCGGCGCATCTCCATGTCGTCGCCCAGCGTGGCGCGCGTAGCCTCGAGGGACTCGCCGTAGACCGTCAGGCCGTGAGCGTGGGCGACCTTCGCCAGCGTGCCGTAGTGCTCGGTGGCGGCGAGTTCGCCGAGGGTCCGGCGGAAGTCGTAGAGGAAGGCGTCGCTCTGCGCCCGCGACCCGACGATGGTTCCGGTGAGCGCCGGCAGCCACGGCCGCGGATCGTAGCCGCGCCGCGTCTGGAACTGCTCGAGCATGCGCGGCGTCCAGTTCGAGGGGCCGACCTCGGTGCTGTCGGTGACCAGGGCGGACAGACCGTGCTTGCCGAACAGCGCCGCGCCCGTCGCCTCGCGATAGCTGGCGAAATAGGTCTCCAGGTAGTCGGTCACCGCGGCGGCGTCGTACTTGTCGACCTCCAGTCCGGTCGCTTCGGGGCTTGCCGGGGCGTTGGTCTTGCCGGTCAGCGAATAGCCCAGGCGCAGCACCGTCCAGCGGCCCAGCGGCGGCGTCCAGTCGAGCTGTCCGTCCGCGCCCACCCGGTTGGTCAGGTCGATGACCGCGCCTGGCGCGACGCCCTTGAGCTCGGGGCCGGCGAACGCGTCGAGCGCGTAATAGTCGTCGGCCAACGAGAAACCGGCCTTCTGCTCGAAGGCGTTCACCCGGGCCTCGGGCAGGAGCCGGAACTCCGCGAGCTGCGGCGGCTTCGGGCGCGCGCCGCCCATCCCCATCACCGCGGAGCTGTCGACGCCGGGCGCCGGCGCGAACGACGCGCGGTTCGGCGCCTTGCCGCGGGCGAAGACGAGGCGGAACCGCGTCGCGGTCACCGGCGCGAAGCTCGCCGTCGACGGCGTCGGCGACAGACCGATCTCGGCGACCTTTCGCCAGGTCTTACCGTCGTCGCTGGCCTCCAGCTGGGGGCGCAAGGGGCCGCTGATCGCCGTGCTTGGCGGGTCGGCGACGAAGACGACGGCAGAACGGATCGTCTGCGGCGCGTTGTAGACAAGCTCGATGACACCCGGACCTTCGGCCCGCCCGGGCGGGAGCGGCACGCCGGTTTCGCGGCTGTCGTCGACGAGAGGCGCGACCTCGATAGCGCCGCCGTTCGCCGTCGCCGTCTCAGGTCGCGGCGGCGGGATGGCGACCGTCGGAAAGGCGATCACGGCGGCGTCGCGGGCGAAGCCGTCGACAGTCTGGTGTCCTTCGTGGTCGGCGTGCAGCTCTTGATACGGCCCGGTCACCGACGGCAATGCGGGGAGGGGACCGCGGAAGCGCTGGCTGCCTTTCAGCTGAAGTTCGCTCCAGACCAGCTTCTTCATCGCCTGCTCGGGCTTCACCCAAGGCCCGCCGGTCTCGCTCCAGCCGGGCGAGGTGGCGATCGCCAGCTCCAGGTCCAGGGCGTCGGCCTGCTGCGCGGCGGCGCGGAACACCTCCTTCCACTCCGGCGACATGTAGGTCAGCCGCTTGTCGACGATCTGGGGCGTCTGCCGGTTGGCGTCGAAGGCCTGCGCCCCGCCGAGGCCGACCCGCTTCATCCAGGCGAGGTCCTTCTCGACGCCGTCGCGGGTGATGTTGCCGTTCATCCAGTGCCACCAGACCCGCGGACGCGCCGCGCTCGGCGGATCACGGAACCCGGTCGTCAGCGGGTCGCCGTCCGCGGCGAGCGCGTGGCTGGCGGTGAGGCACAGGGCGGAGGCTGCGAGCAGGGCGCGCGTTCGTGGCGACATGCGGCTCTAAGCTCCTGGGCGGCGCAGCAGGCGGATGCGCAGCGTCCGCAGGCTGTCGTTGGGGAATAGAAAGTGGCGCTCGTCGCCGTTGAACGTGCGGCCTTCGATCCACTGGCCGTTCTTGAAGACGCCCTCGTGCACGGCGTCCAACTCGACCTTGGCGTTCGGAGCCGAGAAGTTGAGCGAGACGCCGCGCGCCACGACGGTGAACTCGTCGGGACCGCTGTGGATGATCAGGCCGTAGCCCGCCTCCGGCGGCGCCGCGGCCGAGCCGGTTCCGGCGCCGAACAGCCCCCGCGTGTCGATCGGTCCGGAGATGGAGACGGTGTAGCCGCCTAGGGTCTCGCGCCGCACTTCTCGCGCGGTGATCTTGAACCCGCGGATCCGTCCCTCGGCTTGAGCGCTGGCGATCAGGCCGGTCATCTCGTTCAACACGCCGTACGCCTTGAAGAGGTCGTGCCCCTCCGCGCCGTCCTCGATGCCGAACGGGTTGAAGCCGATGGCGTCGAACTGGCCTAGCGCGACGAACAGGTTGCCGGCGTCGATCTTCGCTTCGGGGATGAAGATCGGGTTGTCGCCCCGCTTGTAGTCCGTCAGCACGCCGGTGAAGTCGTCGATGTAGATGTCGGGGGCCAACAGCACGAGGGACGGGGCGGCCGCTTTCCAGACGTCCATCATCCGCGCGACCGGCCCGCCGCTGGGGTACTGCCCCGGCTGCTCGGCGCCCGGCTTCGGCCCCAGCCAGGCGTTGGCGTACATCGGCAGCGGGTGCTCGGCGCCGCCAGCCTTCGCCACGCGCTCGACATAGCGGCCGAAGCCCCACGCCATGAAGACCTCTTCGGCCGCGCGGTCCTCGCCGAACACCTCGGCCCATGAGCCCTGTTCGCGGAAGCCTTGCCGCTTCCAGAGCTCGAGCAGCCAGGGTCTGAGGATGGTGCGGTGCTCGCGCAGATAGGCGATCAGTTCGGGCGGCACAGGCCGCGCCCAGGCGGCGTCGGCGAGCGGCGAGCGGTCGCGGCTTTCGCCGAGCAGGCCGACTTCGTTCTCGACCTGCACCATGATCACCGTGCCGGCTTTGTCGACCTGCTTGATGTGCCGCATCAGCGCGGCGAACGCGCGCGAGTCCGCCTCCACGAGCCGATCGTTGAAGACGCTGAGGATGGGACCATTCAAGGGGAAGCGCCCGACCAGGGTCGTGGCGGAGTTGCGCGTCGCTCGGGGGTAGCGCTGCTCGTCGCGCCGCACCCACGACGGCGCGTAGGTCGATTCAGCGTTCTTGTAGGCGCCGAACCAGATCATCACCAGGCGCATGCCCCGCTGACGCGCCTGGCGGATCTGATCGTCGACCGCGGTGAAGTCGAAGCGGCCTTCCTCCGGCTCGACCAACTCCCAGCTCGCCGCGCCGATCACGGTGCGGACGTTGTTGCGGGCCAGGCGATCCCAGATCGGCGCCATGTAGGCCGGGCTGGACGGGCTGGAATTGTGCAGCTCGCCGCCGAGCGCGAGATAGGGCGCGCCGTCGACCATCAGCTGAACGGCCTGGCCGTTCCGCCGAAGCTCCGGAAGCTCCGCCGCCGATGAGCCGCCGACGAGCAGCATCGCCGAAAGTGCGGCGCCCGCCATCCAAACCGCTAGTTTCATTGACCTCGCCCGACGACGCGCACACAGAGAATGACGCTAGACACGTGACCAGCGCGGGTGGTTAGCGCGGAACGCCTGGGTCGGGCAAGTACATTCGAAAGTCGAACTATCTTGCGCTGCGACCGGATGTCCTCGCCATCGCCGGGGCGCCTCCCGAAAAAGCGCTAGACACTGGTCTAGCGGTCATTCAAATTCCGAACCATCGCGTGTGGTCGATGAAGAGCGCCGCTCCAGGTGCGGCGGGGCCGCCACAAACCTCCCGGTCGAAAGGACTCTATTTCATGCGTGCATCGCTCAAGGCTGCGGCTGTCGCCGCGGCGATCGTCTTCAGCGCCGGCCCGGCGCTTGCGGCTGACCCCGCGGCCGCCGCCAAGCCGGCCTATTCGACGGAAAACAGCACCATCGGCGAGCTGATCGAGAACCCCGAGACCAAGGCGCTCTTCGACAAGCATCTGCCTGGCGTCTCCAGCAACGAGCAGTTCGAGATGGCGAAGGCGATGACGCTGCGGCAGGTGCAATCCTACGCGCCAGACCAGTTCAGCGACGACACGCTCGCCAAGCTCGACGCCGACCTCGCCAAGGTCCCGGCGAAGAAATGAGCCGAGCGCCGCATCGGAACGCCCGATAGCGGCTCCACCTATCCGGTTGACGGCAGCCTCGAGCGCGAGGCTGCGACGCCTGTCGCCTCCACAGGGGCGGCAGGTTTCGGCCGTCCCTAAACACCATCCATCCAATGAGGTCATCCGTGTCCATTCCCGACGTCTCGGCCAAGCCGCTGAGCGAGATCGTTTCCCTGGCCGGTCGGTCGGCCGTCGTCACCGGCGCCGCCTGGGGCTTGGGCAAGGCCACCGCCCGCCGCCTCGCCGAGGCCGGCGCTTCGGTTCTGATCGGCGACATCGATGCGGAGAAGGCCGCGGCCACGGCGCAGGAGATCAGCCAGGCCTATGGCGCGCGCGTGCTGTCCATCCCGATGGACGTGACGAACAAGGACGCCGTCGTCGCCGCGGCCGATCTGGCGGTGAAGGAGTTCGGCGGTCTCGACGTGTGGGTCAACAACGCCGGCATCCCCTCCTTCACCCCGCTGCTCGACTTGACCGAGGACGACTGGGATCAGGTGATGGCGGTCAATCTGCGCGGCCTGTTCCTCGGCTCGCGCGAGGCGGCGCGACGGATGATTGAGGCCGGGAAGGGCGGGGCGATCGTCAACCTCTCGTCGCTGGCCGGCTTCCGGGGCATCAGCGCCGGCCAGGCGGCTTACGTCACCTCGAAGCACGGCGTCCGCGGGGCGACTCGGCAGATGGCGCTGGAGCTCGCGCCGCATGGCATCCGGGTGCTCGGGGTGGCCCCTGGCTACTGCCAGACCGAGCACACGGCCCACTTGGCGGAGCTGGAGCCCGAGCTGCTCGCGCAGATCCCGATCCCGGGCATCGCCAGCAGCAAGCTCGGGCGGGTTGGCGTCGCCGACGACATCGCCCGCGTGGTGCTGTTCTGCGCGTCCGACATGTCGCTCTTCATGAGCGGGTCGACCCTGCTCGTGGATGGCGGCGAAGCGGCCTAACGCGGCCCATTCTGGCGAACCCGCCGCGCGCCGGCGGACAGGCAAAAAAAGGGCGGCGATCCATCGATCGCCGCCGAAGCCCTCGGGGAAGAGGGGCTTCTGAAGTTATCTCGAACCGAACGCGTAGCGGACGTTGACGCCGAACTCGCGCGGCGCCGTGAAGGTGATGCCGGTCGTCGACGCTCCGCGATAGGTGGTGACGCCGCTGAATGACGTCGCGCCGATGTTGTAGTTCGTCGTCAACGGCGTCGGCGAACGGCTCAGCACCCGCTCGGTCTTGGTGATGTTCTTGGCGTAGAGCGAAACGTCCCAGGCGCCGTCGGGCGCGCGCAGGCCGGCGTAGAGGTTGAGCAGGGCGTAAGCCTTCACGTCGTCGACGGCGTTCGACGGATCGTTCTTCGAGTCACCGTAAAGCTGCAGCAGGCCGCGGATGTAGCCGTCCACGTCGCCCCGCAGCGATTGATGGTATTCCGAGGTGATGCTCGACGCCCACAGCGGCGCCAGCGACGCGCGGAAGGCGACGTTGCAGACGGCAAGGTTGTCGCCGCCGCTCGCCGCCCGGATCTGGCCGATGGTCGGCACGCCCGACGCGGTGTCCGGCTCCCCGTCCGCGGGGAAGAAGTCGTTGCAGGGCACGTCGGCGTTCTTGATCTTGCTCTTGGCGTAGCTGACGTTGCCGCTGAGGTTCCAGGTGTCGAGGATCTGGTAGCTCGCCTCGGCCTCGACGCCGTTCACCTTCACCGGCACGGCGGCGACGAAGTTGAACTGGCTCACCCGCTGGAACAGCGTCGGCGGCGTGGTCGAGGTGTTCGCCGCGGTCTCGACGTAGAAGACGCCCGACGCCGACCGGTACGGGTAGTTGGTGAAGTCCTGGTGGAAGGCCGAGACATTGAAGCGCAGGCGCTTGTCCAGCCAGTCGGACTTGAAGCCGATTTCGTAGGACGTCGATTTCTCGGGAGGCAGGTTCAGGAACGAGTTCTCCCGCGGGGTGCGCGCCAGGCTGAAGTCGCCGACCGCGTGCACGGGGGGACGCCAGGAGCTGCCGACAGTGCCGTACACCATCAGGTCCTCGTTGAACCGGTGCTTGGCCGACACCGAATAGATGATCGGGTTGCTGTGGTCGTCGGTCGCGGAAACCGTGCGGCCGGCGACGACCAGTTGCGCGTCGTCTTCGTAATCGATGTAGCGCAGGCCGCCGGAAAGCTCGGTCTGCTCGGTGACATGCAGCGTCAGGTTGCCGTAGATCGACTGTTCCTTGGTGCCGCCGGTTCGAATGATCGGCGTCCGGACAACCGTGCCTCCGGTGGTCGGCGACGGCACGCCGAACCAGACCATGGTCGGAGTCGTCAGGTTCGTCGGCGCGTCGGTCTTCTGGTAGAAGGCGCCGACGATGTAGTCGAGTAGGCCGTCGAACAGCGGCTTCTCTGACGACAGCCGAAGTTCATGCGCCCACGCCTTCGAATAGGTGTGGGTGACCTGCGCGAAGTCCTTCGTGAAAAGCGGGAAGGTTGGGCCAAAGAAGTCGCCCACGTCCTGGGGCCCATACGAGTTGAACACCTGTCGGTTCATCGCGCCGACGTAGTTCAGCCGTTGGCCGGCGAACGAGTACTGGCCCTGCAGGTTGAGGTTGTCGAACCGCTGGCGGATCTGTCGGCCTGCATCCTCGACGCCGAGGCGATCGGCGGCGTCGATGAACACTGGGCTGGCCGGCGCCGTCGGATCCAGCGCCTGCAGCGACTCCACCTGGTCGAACGAGCGGATCTTCTGGTTCAGCTGCTGCCAGATGACGCCGAACGACAGGTCCGCGGTCGGCTCAAACCGGCTGCTGATGCGCAGGGCGCGGGTCTGGGACTTCGGGTCCTGGTCGACGCGGATGCTCTTGACGCGCGAGCCTTCGTTCTCGTCGAGCAGGCCGGCGATCCGCACCGCCAGCATGTCCTCGACGATCGGCACGTTGACTGCGCCCTGCAGGTTGTAGCCGTTGAGGCTGGTGCCGGTGGCGTTCACGTAGCCGCCGTACTGGCTGAGGTGTGGCTGCGCGGTCGTGACGGTCATCGAGCCGGACGGCGAGGCGCGCCCGCGCAGCGTGCCTTGCGGGCCGCGCAGCAGCTCCACCTGGCCGATGTCGAACATCGCCTGGAACAGGTTGCCCGCCGAGATCGGCGCGTCGTTCAGATAGAACTCGACGGTGCCGTTGTTGCCCGAGGCGTTGACGTCGTAGTTGACGCCGCGCACCGAGGCCACGGCGCCGATGCCGTTGGCGTTGGGCGCCATGGTCATGCCTGGCACGACCGCCGTGATGTCCTCGAACCGGCGGATGTTCAGCTTGGCCAGTTCCTGCGAGGTGACGGCGTTCACCGTCAAAGGCACGTCCTGCAGCACTTCGTTCCGACGCCGCGCGGTGACGACGATGTCGCCGAGCACGTAGGGCTCGGCCGCGCCGGCCTGCGGCGTCGCGCTGGTCTGTTGCGCGTTGGCGGCGGACGCCATCGCCAGGAAACTCGCGCCTGCGAGCGCGAAAAGCAGAGTAGATTTCAAAGTGGATGCCTCCCCGATCTATTGACCGCCGTCCCGCATGCTGTCCGACAAGCCGCAACCTGACCGCGACAAGGCGGCGGCCGTGCGCAGGTGTCGGCGCGTCGAAGGGGCTTCGGCGACCTGTATTGTGTTGGAATGTGCGCTTGCTCAGCCGCGCGCGACCTCAGCCAAGGCATAGCTCGGCGCGAAGCGCGGGCCGCAACCCAAACTTAGTCGTTTCACTCCCCGCAACTGACGGTTTCTTTCTGGGTCGTACCTGCAGCAGCGGTCGACTCTTCTATTAACGATACACTGCGGCGCGTTTCTTGCCCCGGTCAAGCTGTTTTACAGGTTGCGGGGATGCATCTGCGCAGCCGCCGGTCGGGAGCCGCCAAGTGCGCGGGAGCCGCGGCTGTGCGGGAAACCTCCGCGAAGGCGCCGCGCCGCCGCCCCGGGGCTTCGGATACTAGGCGAGGGCGAAGTGACGGCGCACGTCGTCCGCCGATACGAAGCGGGCGCCTGCTTCTCGTTCGAGGTCGTCGAGCCGGTCGGAAAGTACCAACGCGGTAGGACCGCCCTTAAAACTTGTCCCTCGCCCTTAGAAACTGTCCCTCCTCCCTCTTGCTTTGGGGGGGGCGGGGGGACTTTTCACGGACAATTCTGGGACAAGTTGGGGACGCCAAGGCGACCTTTTGGCGAGCCCGGATGTCCCTCCGGGACATGTGGATTTTGTCCCGCCTCCCCACTGAGCCCGGGGAGGCGGCCAGGCTAGGCTAGGCTAGGCTAGGCGGATCTCGAAAAGGGACGCCCTGCGCATCTTTGCCCGGCGGCGTTTCGGAGCGGCCAGGCTTGCGGGGGCGGGGCTCGGCGCGCCCGGCCGGCGCCAGCGAATGGGCGATCAGGTCGACGAAGGCGTCGCTGTGCGGCTGCCTAGCACAGCTGCGCCGATAATCCTCTCCGGCCGGCTGGTTAGCTAGGACCGCCGCGGTGCGGGTTGCTTAAGCGAAGCGTTCTGGATGAAAGGTCCGCTAAGGGTCGTTAGGCGCGGTCAGTTGGGCACCGGGAACTTGACCACCCGATGCCAAGCAGGCGGCCCGGTCACCGGCTGAAAGGGTTCCTTGATCCGGCTGCGCTCCCACTTCCGGAGCCGAAAGCAGTGAGATGGCTGCTGCAATCGCCAGGAGTGTCGGTCGCATCATGACGACGGTACGTCGGAGCAACGGGGGGCCGCAACCGGTCGCGCGCGCTCCTTGGTGCCACGCCCGCAAGGGTCCGGTCATCGCCCCGAAGTTCCTATTGCGGGAAGTGCTTTCGGGTCCGCTCCTGGCGCCGCTCGAGCCGAACGTGGCGCGAACTGATCTCCCGACGCGCGTTCATGTCGGCAAGGCTGCCTCGCGAGCGGAGGATTCGGGAACGGCTCCGCCGTTTGCGGGTTCTCCACCGCCGACAAAGCCAGGAATGGAGCCTTTACCATGCAGGTCAGCGAAGTGATGACCGCCCAAGTGACGACGGCGACGCCGCGCACCACGATCAAGGACGTCGCCCGCACCATGGCCGAGGTCGAGAGCGGCGCGGTGCCGATCGTCGACGACGGCAAGGTGGTTGGCCTGGTCACCGACCGTGACATCGTCCTGCGCGTGGTGGCCGAGGGGAAGGGCCTTGAAACCCCGGTCTCCGAGGTGATGACCGAGGGCGTAGAAACCTGCCGCGAGGACGACAACGTCGCCGACGCCACCGGCAAGATGAGCTCGAAGCAGATCCGCCGCTTGGTCGTGCTGAACGAAAGTGGAAAGCTCGCCGGCATACTGTCCCTTGGTGACGTCGCCATCGACTACGGCGCCAAGGCCGTCGGCAAAACGCTGGGCGAAATCTCCGAGAACACACCAGCGACGCACTAAGGCAGCGCGCGCGACGTCAACGTCCGGGTTCGGGCGGCAATCCAAATTCCGCTGTCGGCGCGCTGGAGGGCAGGAAACAGTCTGGTTGCGGTCGGCAGCACGAGAACCGATGCCGAGCCCAGGGTTCCCGGATCAAGAACCGAAATAGCCAATGATCGGAGGAAGCTCGTTCGTATGCCGGATTCCCGGAGCCGCCTCGCAGACAAACGGCAAGGCGTTGATCACTGGGTGCGCGGTGAGGCCTGGCGAGTAGGCTGCGTAGTCCTCCGGTCTCACGTCGAAGCCGATCGAAATGTCGAGCGACGTGTCGCCCTTGACCTGCACGCGCCACCCGGAGTCGCGATAGTCCCAAGCAGGCTCGGTGTCCCGGGTCACGTACCATAGCGAGTAGCGCGTCAGCACCTCGCGGCCATCCCGCCAGCCGCTCACCGCCATGCGCAGCGCGCCAATTGTACCGGGCTCGATCGTGCCGATCGCCACCTCGGTGCGGCTGCGCGCGAGTGCGTATTCGCTGCTTGTGGTCACCTCGTCGAGCGGCGTTCCGATCGCCTCGGCCAGCGCGCGAAATGTCGGCGGCGTGCTGGTCGCGGTACCGAGCGGCCGACCTACGGGGCGCGTGGCGGGGTCGGTCCCGAAGCCTAGCCGGTTCACCAGCATGTCCGGCGAATTGCGCGACGCCATGTTGGCGTAGTCGGTGATGATGAAGCGATCCAGTCGCCGCTGCATGTTGAGCAGCGTCAGCGGCACGAGTTCTGTGATCCAGCCTGGACTTGATCCCGTCGCATACACCGAGGCACTCCCCTTGGCGCAGGCGGCCTCCAACCGCGACCGGTCGGCTGGCGGGATGGAGTCGCGATGATTGAAGCCGACGCAGGCGGTGACGATGTTGATCCCCGCCTCCAGCAGACGGCACATGTCCGTGACGTCAGCCTGATTGGGCAAGTAGACCACGCAGTCGGGCCGTGCCGCGATCACCGCCTCGGCGTCGAGGCTGGCGAAGACCCCTGTCGCAGGCTTGCCGCAAAGCGCGCCGGCGTCTCGCCCGGCCTTGTCGGTGGAAAAGACCCGCAGAGCGACCAGGTCCATTTTCGGATGTTCAATCACCGCAGCCAGTGCGCGCCGGCCCACATCGCCCGTGCCCCACTGTGCGACGCGATAGCGTTTTCCCACCAAATGGACCTCCCTTGAGCGACCGATGCGTCGAGGCTTCGGGCTTTCTCCTATTGATAGGCCATCTGCGGCCCGGACAGGCTAAGCCGCGACGCACACTAAGGTCAGAGGTAGCAGTAATCCTTAGATCTTTGCGGCGAATTTCCGGTTGAGGCTCAAGCTCCGCTCCTGGCGCAGCTTGAGTCGGGCGCCGAGCGCCGAAAGTGACGCGCCCGGGATCCTTCAACAGCGGAGTGCGCCGCCGGTAAACGGTTGGCATTCGGGGCAGAGGCGGAGGAGCAGATGATCCGGATGGCAGCCATAACGCTTGGGCTACAACTCGCGTTCGTAGTACCGGCGGCGGCGCAGACGGACGACCTTCGCTATTTCGTTGGCCATTGGAATGTAGCTTCTAAAGATCCAGCGAGCGGGGAGGTCCTCCAGCTCGAGTACAGCATCGAGCCGACGCGCGGCGGCGCATGGTTGGCAGGCTTGAGCGTGTCCAAGGACGGGTCGCTGAGCGCCCGCGACATGTGGGGCCGCGACCCGCTGACCGGCGAGGTGATCCGCGTAATCTTCGACGGCAGCGGCACGTTCGCGACCGTACGCTCCCGAGGCTGGACCGGCGACAAGTTGGTGCTGGAGGGTGAGGCGCGGTCGAAGGGTGGAACCGTTCGCGTACGCGAGACTATCTCCCGGCTCTCGCCTCAACAGTTCGACGCCGTGTGGGAGGCCCATCGGAACGGCGTGTGGTCGGCCTACGCAGTAGAGACAGTCATCCGGCGTTGAAGGCCGACATGTCGGTCCGCCGCGCGGCTCTCGAAGTTCGAAGCGGGTGCGGTCCAACGGCCGCTCCTGGCGCAGCTCACGAGCTCGCTGGGAACGCCGGCTCCCGCCGGCCGCCTCGCCAACTTCCGGTTGCAGGGAGGCCATCCGACTTCTGCCCCTGGCGCGAGGTCGGGGGAAAACCGATTCACTTGCCAGAGCCGCGGAAGCTGAGCTTCTGATGAAGTCAGGGAGGGTGGTTCAAAGCTTCACATTCTAGGGCGCCTTGCATCGGAGATGCTTGACGCCATCCGAAATGCGGTCGTCAGATGAACTGCAGGCAGAGCAAATTTGCGGCTCGGCCGCCATTATCGCAGTTTGGAGGTGAAATGATCGGTCGAGGAACAAAGCTTCGAGAACTCATCGAGAAGGGTGAGTACTTCGTCTGCGGAGACACCTATTCCGCTATCACGGGGCGAATCTGCGAATACGTGGGATTTCCAGCAGCGTATCTTGGCGGTCACGCCTGCAGCGCCTTCCATTACGCGGTGCCTGACAACGGCGTGTACAGCCAGGTCGAGCAGATCGAGCAGGCCAGCCGGATCGCCAATGCGATCAGCATACCGCTGATCGCTGACGCGGACACGCTCGGGGAGACGGTGGCTGACGCCTACCATTTCACCCGCCGTTACATCCAACAGGGGATCGCCGGCTTCCATGTCGAAGACGAGCGCAATCCCAAGCACTCGAAGCATGTGAACGGTCTCTGGTCGATCGAGGACCAGCAAGCGCGCATCGACGCCGCTCGACGGGCGCAGCGCGACTCTGGGCAGGATTTCGTCATCATCGCCCGCTGCGACGAACTCTATCCGAGCGAAGCTGGCGGCGGGGGCGGCGGTTCGATGGAAGAGGCGATCAAGCGGGGTCACGCCTATATGGAGGCTGGCGCCGACGCGCTGTTCTTTCCGCCGCGGCCTGACCCGGTGCCGGAGCTTCTCAAGGCGTTCGGCTCGAAGATCCCGCTCGCGACCATGGGCTTCAGCGTCCCCGGCACGGCCTTCAATATGGCGACGGGTGGCTGGGTCACGGCCGCCGCGAACCATCTCAAGATGATGCGAGAGCTGAAGGAAACCGGCCGCATCTCTTCGGCGAATTTCAATTTCCCCGAAAAGTATGAGTTGATCGACCACCCGCTCTACGACGGGCTGATCGAGGAATGGGCCGATAAGACGGGTCGCCGATCGCGCCCGAACCACGCGCCCTGAAGATCGCCAGACCCTCAATCCGGCACGCGCAAATTTCCCTAGCCGTCGCCTGTGGTGGGTTGTCCGATATATGCGCGAAGTTCGTGTTTCCGGAAGGCGGCCAACTTCCGCTCCTGGCGCAGCTTGAGCCGAGCGCGGAGCCCGGGACCGGGCGCCAGGGCGGAAGTTCCGAGCTTCCGGTGAGGGTGGAAAGCGACAACGCCACGATCGTCCCGCCAGCTTCGTGCCACCTCATAGGTTGCGCGGTCATGTGCGCAAACTCCGCAATCGGCAGACCCTTCTGGAACAGCGCAACTTCATGTGCCGTTCTCCTCGCTGCGATCGGATCCGTCTTGGGAGCCAACGTCGTAGACGCGTGACCTAATCAGGGCCGAAACACCATCGTGTCGCTTGGCGACGGTCGTGGCGCCCTCTTGGCTTCGGTCCCTGCGATATCGTCATGGACGCTTCACTCCAGCCCCCGTTCAAAGACCTCCTGCTGTTCCTCGCCACGGCTGGCGTGGTCGTGCCGCTATTCACCCGGCTGCGCATCGGCTCCACCCTCGGCTTCCTGACCGCCGGCGTGGTCCTGGGTCCTTTCGGTCTGGGCGCGCTGACCGACACCGTGCCATGGCTCGAGGCGTTCACTATTGGGCGGCCCGAGGAGTTCGAGCAGCTAGCGGAGCTCGGCGTCGCCTTCCTGCTCTTCAGCATCGGCCTGGAGCTGTCCTGGGAACGGCTTCGGCTGATGCGCCGCCTGGTCTTCGGACTGGGATCGGTCCAACTCGGCGCCGCTGCGCTCACTCTCGGCGCCGCCCTTCTGCTGGTGGTCCGCGATCCTGCAAGCGCGTTCGTGATCGGGGCGGCCCTGGCGCTTTCGTCGACCGCCATGGCGGTGCCCGCGCTGTCCCGCGGACATAGGCTGCATGCGCCGGCCGGTCGCGCGGCGTTTGCGGTGCTATTGTTCCAGGACCTCGCCGTCGCGCCCCTGCTGGCGGCGATCGGTCTCTTCGCGAGCGGGCACGACGGCGTGGGGGTCAAGACGGTCTATGCGCTTGTGCCCGCCGCGCTGATCCTGGGCGGGCTGATCCTGGGCGGCCGGGTCCTGCTGCGCCCGCTAATGAAGTTGGTGGCGCGGGCGAAGAGCCAGGAGCTCTTCATGGCCGCGGCGCTCCTGGTGGTGATTGGCTCCGGCGTAGCGACGTCGCTGGCCGGCCTTTCCATGGCGCTCGGCGCCTTCGTCGCCGGCGTGCTGCTCGCCGAAACAGAATACCGGCAAGAAGTGGAGGTGACGATCGAGCCGTTCGCCGGCATGCTCCTGGGGCTCTTCTTCTTGAGCGTGGGAATCCGGCTCGATCTTGCGGTGCTCTGGGATGAGCCAACCATGGTCGTGGGCCTGACGCTCGGCCTCCTGACGCTGAAGGCGCTGGTGAACCTGGGCGCCTGCCGGATATTTGGACTCTCCCCAGGCGCTAGCCTGGAAGCGGCCTTGGCCCTGGCCGGTGGCGGCGAGTTCGCCTTCGTCATCCTGAGTCACGCCAGCGGCGCCGAAATCGTGCACCCAACGTTGCTGCGTCCCCTGCTCGTCGCCGTGACCTTGAGCATGTTCGCCACGCCGGGGCTGGTCGCTTTGGGCGCATTTCTCGATCGGCGCGTGAGCGCGCGGAGCCTCGCTCGGGAGCCGACACCTGATCGGGAGCCGAGCGAGCGCGCCCACGTCCTTATCGTGGGCATGGGCCGCGTGGGTCGGATGATCACGGAGATCCTCGACGAGCGCGGCGTGCCGTGGGCCGCGGTCGATCGCGATCCTCGCGTTGCCAGCGCCGAGCGGCGCTGCGGTCGACAGATCCATTTCGGAGACGGCTCGAAGATTGAGCTGCTGAACCGCCTTGGCTTGACGGAGGCGCGAGCGCTGGTGGTCACCATGGACGCGCCGGAAGGGGTTGAGGCAGTCGTGGGAATGGCGCGGCACCATCATCCCGAGCTGGTGATTGTGGCTCGGGCGCGCGACGACCGAGACGCGACCCGCCTCTACCGGCTGGGGGCGACCAGCGCCGTGCCGGAGGCCTTCGAGGCCAGCCTGCAGCTTTCCGAAGCGCTGCTGCTTGACCTGGGAGAGCCGTCCGACGCGGTCGGTGAACTGATCCGCGGCCGACGTCGGGCATTCCGTGACAGCATCAGCGCTCCGCTCGAGAACAGCGGCGCAAGTGCTGCGGCCGAGCCCCCAGCCTAGCTCGCCCCTTGCAGACGTCATGGCCTCTGCGCTCGGGTCAATGGACTCCTGGGACCTGTTCGGCGCCGCCGTCCCGGTCCGCTCGGTGCCCGGCCGCCTCCGAATCGTCCGCGGCAATGTCTGCGCCGTCGGCGTCTCCAGGGGCAAAGCTCGGCCGCTCTGCGGGCGCCCGGAGCCCTTCGTCGCGCGTCTTGGGCTCCAGCACCGCACGGCCCAGGTCCTGATCCCAGCCGGCGGTCACCCGGTCGCCCTCCTGGATCTCGCCGGCGAGGATCGCCCGGGCGAGCTCCGTCTCCAGCTCCGAACGGATGAGCCGGCGCAATTCGCGGGCGCCGAACTCGGGCCGGAAGCCCTCTTCGGCCAGGTGGTCGACGAACGAGTCGGCGACCGCGAGCTCGATGCCCTGGCCGTGGGCGGTGCGCCGCACGCGCTCCAGCTGCAGCTCGACGATCGAGCGGATCTGCTCGCGGCCCAGCGCGTGGAAGACGATGATCTCGTCGATCCGGTTGATGAACTCCGGCCGGAAGTGGCCGCGCAGCACGTCCATCAGTTCGCGCTTCAGCCGGGCGGGGTCCTCCTCCTGGGTGCCGCGGTGGCGCAGGTTGCGCTGGATGATCTCCGAGCCAAGGTTGCTGGTGGCGATCAGCACGGTGTTGGTGAAGTCCACCACCCGGCCCTTGCCGTCGGTCAGCCGGCCGTCGTCGAACACCTGCAGGAGCACGTTGTAGACGTCCGGGTGGGCCTTCTCGATCTCGTCCAGCAGCACGACGCTGTAGGGCCGCCGGCGGACCCGCTCGGTCAGCTGGCCGCCTTCCTCGTAGCCGACGTAGCCCGGCGGCGCGCCGATCAGCCGGGCGACCGCATGACGCTCCATGTACTCGCTCATGTCGATGCGGATCATCGCGTCCTCGTCGCCGAACACCGTCTCGGCGAGCGTCTTGGCGAGCTCCGTCTTGCCGACCCCGGTGGGGCCCAGGAACAGGAAGGTGGCGATCGGGCTGCGGCCCTCGCGCAGGCCGGCGCGAGCCAGCCGTACGGCGTCGCTGACCGCCTTCACCGCTTCCTCCTGGCCGACGACCCGCTGCCGCAGCCGGTCCTCCATCTTCACCAGCCGCTCGCGCTCCTCGCTGGTCAGCTCGTTCACCGGCACGCCGGTCAGCTTGGAGACCACCTGGGCGATGTGCTCGACGCGGACGTCGGCCGAGCCCGAGCCGCGCTCGCGCCGCCAGCGTTCGGTGGCCTCCTCGAGCTGCTTGGCCTTGGCCTCGTGCTGGGCCTGCAGGTCGTGGGCGCGGTCGAATTGCTTGCGCGAGCTGGCGTAGTCCTGCTCGCGCTTCAGTTGGCGGCTCTCGGCCTCCAGGTCCTGCACCTCCACCGGCCGGGAGGACGAGGACATCTTCACCCGCGCGGCGGCCTGGTCGATCAGGTCGATCGCCTTGTCCGGCAGGAAGCGGCCGGTGATGTAGCGGTCCGACAGCTCGGCCGCGGCGATGACCGCCTCGTCGGTGATCGTCACCTTGTGGTGCGCCTCCAGCGTGTCGCGCAGGCCGCGCAGGATCATGATCGTCTGGGCGACGGTCGGTTCGGGGACGAACACCGGCTGGAAGCGGCGCTCCAGCGCGGCGTCCTTCTCGATGTGCTTCTGGTACTCGTTGAGCGTCGTCGCCCCGATCAGGTTCAGCTCGCCGCGGGCCAGCGCCGGCTTGAAGGTGTTGGCCACGTCCAGTCCACCTTCGCCGCCGCCGGAGCCGGCGCCGACGATGGTGTGGATCTCGTCGATGAACAGGATCAGCTCGTCCTGGCGGTCGGTGACCTCCTGCAGGATCTGCTGCACCCGCTCCTCGAACTCGCCGCGGTACTTGGAGCCGGCGACCAGCGAGTTCACCGACAGCTCCACCAGCCGCTTGCCGCGCAGCGCCTCGGGCACCTCGCCGGCGATGATCCGCTGGGCGAGGCCTTCGACGATGGCGGTCTTGCCGACCCCTGGTTCGCCGATCAGCACCGGGTTGTTCTTCTTGCGCCGGGCCAGCACCTCGATCGTCGTCTCGATCTCCAACGCCCGGCCGATCACCGGGTCGAGCTTGCCCGCGTTGGCGAGCTTGGTCAGGTCGCGCGAGTACTTGTCGAGGTTCGGGGTGTTGGTCGGCGCATCGACGCGGCCTTCCTCCGCGCCGCGGCCGACCACCTTGGTGACCTGCTGGCGGATCGCCTGCGGCGTCAGGCCCAGCCGTCGCAGCACGTCGGCGGCGATCCCTTCGCCCTCTTCGGCCAGGCCGATTAGAAGATGCTCCGGCCCGATGTAGGAGTGGCCGAAGTCGCGCGCGGCGGCGAAGGCGCGCGACAGCGCGTCCTTGACCCTCGGGGCTACGCCGACCTCGTCGCCGGCCTCCGCCGGCGTCGGCGTTGCGGCCGGAGCCTCGGCACGCACCTGCCGGCGGAGCTCGTCGGGCGAGACCTTGAACTGGTCCAGGATGGTGCGGACCACGTCGCTCTCGGTCAAAGCCAGCAGCAGATGCTGGGTGTCGACTTCGCGGCGACCCATCTCGACCGCCTCCTGCGCGGCCTTCTGCAGGATCTCCTTGGCGTGCTCGCTGAGGTTCTCGGTCGAGCTGCGGCGCGGTCGCGGCGCGCCGCTCCGGGCGCCGCCTTCCTCCGCCGCGGCGGGCTCGAACGGATCGCCGCCGAACCGCCCGCCCCAGGAATCGCCGAAGAAGTCGTCGAACAGGCTGCTGCGGCCGCCGCTGAACAGCGACTCCAGCGGCGAGCTGGCGCGCTGCCGCGCCGCCAGGCGGCGGTAGTCGATCTCGCACAGATTGAGCGTACGGCGTTCGCCGTCGCTCGCCACAGTGGCGCGCACCGTGGCCGGTCGCACGCCGCAGACATCGCAAAGGTCAGCCATCGGGGAGGTCCTCCGTTCAGCGTGGAAACCTCTCGCCATGGCCCGCGGGTCCGGACGACGGCGGAGGAGGCGGCCAAACTTCGTTTTCTTCCGCTGCCTAGCCCGCGGGCGGCGGAAAGCGGCACTTGGACGGTCACGGGCCAGAAAAGTTTGGCTGTTAGAAGTGGTGGCTCAGGCTTAAATTCCTCAACCACTGTGACCGGTACGCAGATGAGCAGTGAAGGTCGGCCCCCCAGGGCCACGCTCGGCGAGCTGGAACCACTTGGCGGCTAATTCCAAGTAGGCCCCTATCATCTCGGGGTCCTCGCACCAGTCGGCGATGGTATAGGTGGCCTCGGCCATCCGTTCGCAGTGCGCCTTCCAGCGGCGCCGGCGTTCTTCGTCCATCAGTGTAGATCAACTCAAACAGGTGAGCGCGGTCACAATGACCGAGCTGCTCGTGTTCTTCGCGGCCGGCACACGAAACCCCGCGACGCGCGCACTTCTGCTCCGGCCCTCGCTTCGGATGCAACTTCGGGGACCCAAAACGGGGTGAAAGGCCGCGCCGCCTCTTCGCCGCCGCTCGTCCGGCTGGTTAGGTTTGGGAGGCGGCGCCTGCGGCCGTGTCTACCCAGGCGACCGAGACGCCGGGGAGAGCACGGCGCGCAAAACGGGCGACATCACCTGCAGCGTCCCCGCCACCGAAACCTTTTTCGATCAGAACGAGCCTAATCGTCGGGAAGCGCGACAATCGGCTGTATGCGGCCATTTCAGTGCTTGCGGACTCCACGCTCACTCCACGTGTGAGCACAACGCCGAGGGCGTCTGAGAGCGCGTGGTCGTTTTCGACGAGCAGCACATAACGCATCACTGACCATTCCGTGATTTTTGTGTCGTAGAGCGCACGGGGCTGAGCCCCGTGCGCTGCCAGCCCCCTGCAACTTGGGTGGAACAGTGACTGGCTGCGGGTGATGTGGCGGCTCTGGCCCGCTTACCGGCGCAACGAACCTCCGCGGCAGTCGCGCCGGAAGTTATGGTCGTGCATATTCTAGCGGTACAACCGGCAGGACCCAAAACGGGGCATTTCTATGGATTACTCGCTCACTGCGAGAGTTGAGCGGGCCGCGGCCCAAGCGGAGCCCACGAAGAAGTGAGACAGGAAATTACGCGGCTCGTTGCGGATAGCTATCCGCGCATCGCAACTGACTTGCTTACGCCACTTCTAGATCTGTTTCGTCTCGCGCGGGAATACTGCGGAGGAGACGTAGATAAGTTTATGGTGATAATGGTTGTAGCTATTCGAACCACTAGGCATCCTGATTTCGCAAAACATTCTCCGCAACAACTGATCAGCGGAGATATTCCGATATTCCCAGGGCTAGGAACAAACGCGAGATCTATAGCTGAATCTCTAGGGATGCCAAAAGAGACAATTCGGCGGAAGGTTGCCGAGTTGATTGACGCGGATTGGCTGGTCCGCGACAGGTCGCGACTCTACTTCACAACGCACGCGTACAAAAAGCTTGCCCCTGTGCGAGAGCAAATCGAGCGGCTTGCCGCATTGAACTATGAGGCCGTTTCCAAGCTGCTGCCGTCCGGACCCTGCCCCCTGTGAACCGGGCTTAGCCCAAAGCGAAGCTTGGCTGCTAAACCGACTGCCCTTCGAGGCCCAACCTATTGATGATGAAGCGCGCCTGTTGGGCATTGACCTCGTCATCCTCCGGGGCGCCGAAGAAGCCGCCATGGGGCATCGCCTCCCAGACGTGCAGCTCGGCCTCCAACCCGGCGCGGAGAAGCGCACGGTGCAGCAGTACGGTATTGGAGAGGAACAGGTCGCGGGTTCCGGAGGTCAGGATGGTGGGCGGAAAGCCTTTGGTAAAGTCGGCGAAGATCGGGGACAAATAGGGATCGCGCAGATCATGCCCGTCCGCGTATAGGGCTACCGACTCCCTGAGCCGGTGCTGCAGGACCACGTCGACCGTGTCGTTCGTTTCGAAGCTGTCTCCGGACTCAGTGAGATCGGCCTCCGGGGTGCCCAGCACGCACGCGCCCGGCAGCGGCAGGCCAAGATCGCGCGCCTTGAGCACGAGCGCTGCCGCCAATCCCCCACCGGCTGAGGATCCGGCCACCGCTAAGTTCTCAGGCCTGTAACGTTCAAGCATCCACCGGTAGGCATCTACAGAGTCATCAAGGCCAACCGGGAACGGATGGTCCGGTGGCATCCGGTAGTCGACGCAGAAGGCGCGCAGCCGCGCCTCGCCAGCGAGCGGATGGGCCATGTACGCGCCTGCCAGCCCCGCCCCGTGAACATAGGCTCCGCCGTGGATGTACAAGATGGCATAGTCCTTATGCGCCACAGGCAGACTCGTTGGCACGACTTCGTAGACCGGCGTCCTCGGCAGCTCATGTGTGAGAATTTCGGCAGGAACAGCTTGGGCCCGAGCGGCCAAGAAATCGATCAGGCTCTTGTTGCCTTCTGCGATGGATGCCCGCCATGCCGCCTTGTCGTTCGGGTCAGGCGGCGACGATCCGGCCATTACTGGCGGGTTCGCCAGGAAGGCCCGGGCCTGCGGGCTGACGGTCGGGGGCGGCGGTATCAGGCGCGCCGGGACAAATACGCCGCTCGCAGCATCGTTGGCTTCCTTAGCGCTCATTCTGGCATCCTCCCGCCGTCCCGCTCTGCTGTCGTGACACGCTTTCATTCGACGCTAGTGAAATCGGCGGTCCGCCGGAGGTGGGGGAGCGGAGCATGAAGCTGGCCGCGTCCAATGTCCGACTAGGGTCGATCGGAGCGGTACGCTCGGCGCCGCGAAGTTCCTGTTCCGGTCGCTCGAAGTTCCGCAACTGGCGCGCGTCCCCGAAGCTGTTCAGTCTCAGATCACGCATACGGGTAAGCTGGAGAACCACATGGTTCGCTTCGAGAACAAGGTCGTCGCCATTGCTGGCGGTGCGGGCGGCATCGGCTCCGGCGTCTCGCTGCGCCTCGCCGCTGAAGGCGCGGCCGTCATGGTGGGCGACATCAATTTCGAAGACGCGAGCCACGTCGCGGCTGAGATCCAAGCGAGTGGCGGACGCGCGACGCCCTTCAAGCTGAACATCGGCGACGAGGCGAACGTGATCGAGTTCATCGAAACCTGCGTTCGCCTCTACGGCGGCCTCGATGGCTTTCACGCCAACGCCCTCGACGCCTCGCGCAGGGAGGACGACGACGACCTCACCAGCATGGACCTGGCGACATATGACCAGATGATGGGGGTCAACACGCGTGGCTTCGTGCTGTGCACGCGTTACGCCGTGCCGCAGCTTCTGAAACGCGGGGGCGGGGCGATGCTCTACACCAGCTCGGGCGCCGCTTACGCCGGCGACGGGACGCGGCCGGTCTATGCGATGTCGAAAAGCGCGGTGCACGCGCTTTCGCGATACGTCGCCAGTCGCTGGGGCAAGCAGGGAGTGCGCAGCAACGTGATCGCGCCCGGCCTGATTGTGCACGCGGGCGTGCGGGCGGTCCTGAACGAGGCCGCGCTCGAGAAGACGCTGGCGGGCGTGAAGACGCCGCGGCTCGGCGAGCCTGAGGACATCGCGGCCATGGCGGCGCTGTTGCTGTCCGACGACGGCGCCTTTGTCACCGGCCAAGTGATCAACGTCGACGGCGGCGGGACCATGCGGGCGTAGGTGCATCTGGGTCCGCGCCGCGGCCGGCGCCAAAGCTCGTCCGCCCAGCAGGGCAATTCTCGGCGGAGAGCACAAGCACGGCGTTGCGCTTTGCAGGCGGCGACGGAACCTCCGGGGCTTGCCGCGAAGGCGGGGCCCACAACGCTTCGCCATGCGCCGGCTCCGCAAGGGCTCAGTCAAAGCGGTCCGATCGAGATCGTGAAGTTCCGATTCCCGGAAGCGACCCAAGTGCGGCTCCTGGCGCGCTGGCGGCCGGTCAGCGGTTGACGGCGACGACCTCGATTTGCAGTGGACTGCCGCCGGCGGCGATCTCGAGCAGGCGGTCGACGTTCGGATGCGCGCCCGGACGATTCCGTGCATCCGCCGTATGCTCCGCAAACACGGCCAAACCATGTTTCGCAGCTGTTTCGTCCAAGCGGTCGAAGGATTGCTCCAAATATCGATAGACGGCCAACGATCCTTGCTTGCCGGGCTGATTTTCGATGGTAGCGACGACTGCGCCATTCCCGTCGATGAGCTCGATGCGTTGCACGCCATCGACGGATGGCAATTGCTGGAGATTATCCTTGAACGAGGTGCTTGGTTGAATCATCGCTAGCTGGCCTCAAGTCCCCAGTTGGTTTGCTGGCGGGCGAGTAACACCAGGCCCGTTAGCCGACAATCACCTCATGCCCGCTTCTGGCGCACCGCCAGCGCATGCCCCGCTGCAATTTGCTTCCGTCACGGTCGCCAGCCTGCGTCCCGCGCAGTCCGTTCTGCTGCGGCGTCCAGCGGCTCGCCGGAGATGAGGTTGTCCACTGCGGCCAGCACGGGCGCAGGGGTCTCGCTCCCGGCGGTTCGGTAAGCTGTCCCCGCGGCGGGGGCCCAGGCCGTGACCGCCTGAGCGGTCCAGCTCTTCGGCGCGCGGCAGGCCAGCCCCGCCAGGCCATCGGGAGTGCTTTGGAAGGTGCGGCAGTAGCGGCCGTCCTGGCTTTTGAAGCTCAAGCCTACCTGGATCGGCCCCCGCTCGGCCGCGAGCTGGCGGTCCAGCGCGTCGGCAAGTTCGCCATGGGCGACCAAAACCCCGCGCTCCATGACGAGCGGCGCGCGCTGTGGCAGCGTGATGCGGCCCACGAGCACGCCCAGAGCCACGCCGGCCGCGACGGCGGCCCAGCGCCGTGCGGGCGCCCGGCGGCTAGGCGTGTTGGCCGCGTGAGCGGCCAGCGCGAGCTGCAGCGGCACAGGTTCGTCCAGCACGGGGGCGAATGCAGCCGAAAGGCGCCGGCGCAGCTCACGCTGGCGTTCGACCTCGTGCTGGAGGAGCGGATCGGCGATAAGTTCGGCCTCGAAGGCGACGCGATCGACGGCCGTCAGTTCGCCGTCGACATAGGCGATCAGGCGCTCGTCACGATCCATCATATCGTCTCCAGCTGAGCCAGGAGCGCCTGGCGGCCACGCACCAGGCGGCTCGTCAGCGTTCCTTGAGGCACATTCAGAACCTCGGCGGCCTCCTTGTAGGAGAGGCCCTCCACCAGGACGAGGGCGACAGCCAGGCGCTGCTCCTCGGGCAGGCGGGCGATGGCTAGCTCCACCTCGCGGGCTTGCAGGCGCACCTCGGCTGAACCTGTCGCGCCGACGTTCTCGCCTGCCGCTTCGGGCGCGAACACGGCGTTCCGTCGCCCCCGGGCGCGGACTTCGTCAATCCAGGCGTTCTTCATGATGCGGAACATCCAGCTGTCGAGCCGCGTCCCGGGCCGCCATTGGCCCCGCGCCGCCAATCCGCGCTCCAGCGTCGCCTGCACTAGGTCGTCGGCATCCGCAGGCTCACGCGCCAGAACGCGCGCGAAGCGCCTGAGCCGGGGCAAAAGCTCGACGATCTCACGCTGCATGCGGTCCAAGATCAGACTCTGTTCTCATGGGATGAAACGCCGCGCGCACGGCGTTTCATCCCTTAGAATGGCGTCTGACGACAAGGCTTCTGTTACGCATGAGAACGCTCCTTCGCAGCGGGCTGGCGCCTGCACTGCTCTTGGCCCTCTTCATGGGCGCGCCGCCCGCGGCGGCGCAGCTGCTCGGCGGCAGTGTTGGCGGCGGCGGACTGGGTGTTGGAGTAGACAGGGTCGTTGGCTCGCTACCAAGCCGGCTCGAGGACCTTCGCGAGCCGGATCTTCACAAGACAGCGGGGAAGGCCCCGCTACGCGGTCTCGGTGGAACTGTTCCAGAGCGCGCCGGCGCCCCCTTGCGTGAGCTGCGCCGCCTCGCCGCCGAGCGGCTGATCCGAGAACATCCGGACGTCGTCGAGGCTGATGATCGCGGCGCACCCGTGGTGCGCGGCCGAGTGCTGACGCTTTCCCCCTCTCCTGAGGCGCTGGCCGCCGCGGCGAAGGCCGGCTTCTTATCGGGGCCGCGGATCACCGAGCCTGAGCTGGGCTTGGAAAGCGTCGCCCTTATTGCGCCCAAAGGCATGGCGGCCCGCGAGGCAGTCCGCCGACTGCGCGCGCTTGATCCCGAAGGGCGATACGATCTCGACCACATCTATCAGGAAGGCGGAAGCGTCTCTGGCGCCTTGCGAGACAGGCCCGCCGCCGTGCCTGGCGGGATTCGAGTAGGCCTGGTCGACGGCTCGGTAGCGACCGACCACCCGAGCTTCAATGGCGTGCAGCTCACCCAGCGGGCCTTCGCGCCGGGGGGTGCGCGGGTCACGGCGCATGCGACCGCGGTTGCATCTCTGCTAGCGGGCTCGCAAGGCGCCTTCAGGGGTTCTGCGCCAGGGGCGATGGTGCTGGTCGCGGACGTCTACGGCCCGACGCCCGCCGGCGGCTCTGCCCAGGCGATCGTCAGCGGTTTAGCCTGGTTGGCGCAGAACAAGGTGGGCGTCATCAACATCAGCCTCGTCGGGCCGCCCAACCTGGTCCTGGCCGCCGCCATTCGCGGGCTGGTGTCGCGGGGGGCGCTGATAGTCGCGGCGGTTGGTAACGACGGCCCCGCCGCACCGCCGCTCTATCCCGCAGCCTATCCCGGCGTCGTTGCGGTGACCGGGGTGGACGCGCGGAACCAGGTCCTACCGGAGGCCGGACGGGGGGCGCACGTGGCGTTCGCCGCGCCGGGCGCGCAGATGGCCGCGGCCGCTCCGAGCGGAGGCTTCACAACGGTCCGGGGCACATCTTTCGCCGCCCCGCTGGTGGCCGGCGCGCTGGCCGCCGACCTCCCGGCGCCCGATCCGGCTCGCGCCGCTGCGGCGCTGCGCCACCTGTCCGCCAGGGCCCAGGACCTCGGCGCCCGTGGTCGCGACCCAGTCTTCGGCCAGGGCCTGGTGGCCAACGACCTCCGGGTCGATCCGCTTCGCGTAAATGCGCGCGCAGTCGCGCTTCGCGGGCCATGAGAAAAATTTCCTGCGATCGGGATGAACCGGCGGGGAAGCGTCGTTGGACCTGGCGAGAAGCGGCACAGCTTCGATAGCTCAGGATACGGAAACGATGCGTAAGAACTCTCTCATGATCTGCCTCGCGACGGCCGCCGCGCTGCTCGGACCGCAATCCGCCAGCGCCCAGCTACTGGGCGGCGGGCTCGGCGCAGGCCTGGGCGTCGCCGGCGGCCTGACGGGCGGGGCAGGCGGCTTTGGCGGCGCGACGGGTTCGCTTAGCGTGGCGGGCCGCGCGGGCGCGGACGTCAACGGCGTAGCGTCCCGGGGGGCGCGGGGAGCCTCGCACGTGAGGGGCGCGGCGACCGGTGCAACCCGGGTGGGCGCTGGGGCGGCGCACGCCGTGGCCGGCTATGGTCATAACGCCGCCCTCAGCGGCGCCGCGCAGGCACAGGGCGCGCTGGGCGCGGCTCAGCAGGCGCAAAACGCGGCGAGCAACGTCCCGGCCTCTGCCGGCGCAGCGGCTTCGGGCAGCGGCGGTTTCGACGACCTGTCGCTCGCGGTGGGCGCCGACAGCTCGGTCAGTACGAACGTCTCGGCCTCGGGGGCGGGCCAGGCCGAGATCCGCCGCTGATTTCGCCTGCGGCCGGCGCGTGCAGAGACCCTCCCGAGCAGGGCGCGCCGGGCGCCCTTGGGCCTTTGGACGAGACTAGCGGCGGCTTCACGATCGAGCGTGCACGAGGGGCGACCGCGACGAGAAGCTGACCGAAGAATGCACGTCGGCCCGTTCAGACGGAGCGTGAGCTTAGGTGAGTCAATTACCGATCCGTACCGATGGACTCGCTAGAGAAAATGCATCTGGCGGTGGCATCGGAGCGGCCTGCTGGGTGCGGTGGCCCCTAAGCAGGCGGCGGAGCCGCTCGCCTCGCCCAGGCCAAAATTCCGATCAAGCTTCGCCGAAACAAAGGAGGCCGTGATGTCTCAGGTCCTCAAGATCATGCTTGACCCGGCGCGGGCCGAGCATCTGAAGCAAATGAGTGAAATGCTCCGCGTAACGCCTGAAGTGGCCCTTGAGCTGGCGCTCAACCTTGTCTTGGCCGAATGGCGCGAGATGTTGCCCGAGCTGCGGGACTACAAGCCCAATCGCTCGGTCCTCATGGTTCATTGAACCCAGGCGGCTGTGCGACGGACGGGCATCTTCGTGGCCGGTTCGGCCGTCCGTGCACGTAGCAGCGGCGGTGATAGGGCACGGGCGCTCCCATCGGATCCGTTCGACCGTCGCCGCGAATTTCCGATTCCGGGAGTCCGTTCAACTTCGGCTACTGGCGCAGCTCGAGCGCAGCGCCGAGCCTCTCAGGAGCAGAAGTCCGGAGGTGCCGGAAGACCGACATTGAACTTCAGGCCGAGGTCGCGGCGGCGGCGCTGACATCACGCGTAAGCCACCCATCCGCGCCATTCCATCCCCCGGTAGAAGAGTTCGGCGTCGATAAACCCTGCCTCGACCAGCAGAGCCTCGTTGCGCTCGGCTGGCACGAGCCCCGGATTGGCCTTCTGACTTTCATAGGCTCCGGCGACGGTCTCTGCGGCCACGCCTGACGCCCGGGCGAACGCGGCGTACCGGTCGATGTTGCGCCTGAAGTCCGGCCCTTGGCGATCGTCGCAGCGGTCCACCAGCACGAACGGGGCTCCCGAGCGCAGGCGGCGACGGATCTCTCGAAGCAGCCTGAGCTTGGAGCCATCGTCCGGGATCATCCCAAGCACGAGGATGAGCGTAGCCGCATCGAACGGGCCTTCGGGCGCGTCGGTGACCGTCCCCTCGATGAGTTCGAGGCGCGCGCTGACCTCGTCGCCGATGACAACTCTCGCCAGTTCAAGCATCTTCCACGAGGGATCGACGCCAACGAAGCGCCAGCCCGGTTCCATCTGCGCGAGCGCGCGGGTGTCCAGTCCGCCCCCAGCACCAACCACGAGCACGGCGCCGTCCGCTGGGGCGGCCTCTGCGATCAGCACGCCCGCCATCTGGAGCACCCCAGCGTGGCCGGGCATGAAGGCGGCTGGGCCTTGCTCCACGTATCGGGAGACGAACTCAGGGTCTGCGAAGTACCGCTCGAATCCGGACACGGGCGCAGTGCCTCCCAAGCTTGAGTGCGTAGTCAGTCGCGCCTTCGCGGCGGCGCGGTGGCGATCGCCATGATGCGGCGGAACACGGCGATTCATGTGTTATAAAATAACACTCAGAGTCAACTTTCGGCCGAACTCGAGGAGGCGAACGAGCGACTAAGAACGTCAGGGGACCTCGATGGCGCCGCGAGCACGCAGTCACCCAAAGCCTGCTCGGCGAGTTCGCAAGTTTCAGCAATGTGAGCTGGCGCGACCTTCCGGGCGGTTCCGGCCGCCGCCATGAAGTTCCTGTTTCGGGGAGGGCTCCGAGTTCTGCTCTTGGCGCTGCTCGAGCCTAGCGCGGCCTTCTCGACACCTCAGTGGTGCTGCACTGGTCCGTCCCGACGCAATGCATGACGACCCCGCGAACGCTCGCGTGAAATGGCGAGCGTGGGAAGTCTCGGCTCTCGATGCTCGCGACCGCCGCCTCGAACGCCGCGCGATCGGCATGGATAGTCGGGCAGGCGAGATCTCGGCGGCGCAGGATGAGGGCGTCGTGTCGGCGGCCGAAGGTCACCTCGCATGCGAAATGCCGCCGGTACACCGCCGGCGGAGGATACAGGCTGAGCCTGACCGCCGCAGCCCTGATCGCCCGCTGTCAGAATCCGTCAAGCCTCTGCGGCGCTTCTGCTGCAAACCGCAGCGCGCGTTCCGGCTTCTGGTGTGGAGACTAAAATGAGCGGCAAGACACTCGATTGCTCCGACCTCGACAGGTACCTCGGCAAGCCGATGCAACCGGCCCGTATGGTCGAGGCTGTCGCCAATGCGGACATCCGCCGGTGGGCGCAGGCGATGCACTACCCGAACAGGCTCCATTATGATTCAGCCTATGCGCTGGAGGGCCGCTTCGGCCAGCTCGTGGCGCCGCAGAGCTTTCCCGTGACCATGGATGACGCTCACGGTTCGGCGCCTTCGTGCATCGGCCAGATCCCCAACTCGCATATGCTCTTCGGCGGGGACGAATGGTGGTTCTACGGCCCCAAGATCGTCGCCGGTGATCGCATTTGGAACGAGCGCATCCCGTTCGACTACACGATCAAGGACACGAAATTCGCCGGCCCGACCTGCTTTCAGCGGGGCGACAACTTCTACTACAACCAAAACGGCGAACTGCTCGCAAAGCAGCGCTCGACCTCGATCCGCTACGGCCAGGAGGCGGGCAAGGAGAGCATCCAGGACGACCAGAGTGGCGCCGAGGATCCGGTGTGGACCGACGATGAGCTCGAGGCGCTCGAGGATCGCAAGTTCACCTGGATCAAGATGCTCCACGACCTCGGCCACAGCCCGCGCTACTGGGACTCGGTGACGGTGGGCGAGGACCTGCCCGAGCGCGTCTTCGGGCCGCATTCGATCGTCAGCTTCGCCACGGAATGGCGCTCCTACACCTTCACCCAGTGGGGCGGGGCGCATCGCCGGACCGACCTCGACATCGCCGAGCTGGGCTTTGTAGGACCGATGGCTGGGCCTGAGCAGGACCCGACGATCGAGCGGATCAACCCGGAGCAGACCGACGGCGCCTACATCGGTCCGTCACGCGGGCACCTCTTCCCGCGTTGGGCGCGCTACATCGGGATGCCGCGCGGCTACGGCTACGGCGCCTCCATGGGCGCCTGGTTGACCGACTACTTTGGCGGTTGGGCCGGGGAGTGGGGAATGATCCGGCACTCGAACTGCGCTTATCGCAGCCCGGCGCTGACCGGCGACATCACGATCCAGCAAGGCAAGGTCATCGACAAGTTCGTCGACGCGGACGGCCGCCACCTGGTCCAGGTCGAATGCCGCATGACCAACCAACTCGGCGCGACCCTGGCGACCGCGAAAGCCGAGATCGAGTTGCCCAAGCTGCCGGCGTGAGTTGCGGAGTCCGAGGTGTCCGCCTCGGACTTACTCTCCGCTCTTGTTCCGCTGCTGGACGCGCCGACGCGAAGTCGGAATCTCGGGATGCACCGCGAATGGCCGGGAGGGGCGTTGTCTACGCCGGTTAGAGATGTCAGGGCAGGGGGCGTCACGGTCGGCCGACGGGCGGGCGCGCAGCCCTCAGCCCGCGTAGCGGCCGACCGCCCGGCCGGCGCACGGGAGACGATGACGGCGGGTTTTCCGAAGCGCGCCGGCAGGCGCGGGTTCGATGCGTCGCGCCCACCGAAGCTTGGTATCAACGGGGTCGATCTTTGGCGCATCTTGCGCGAGCGCTGAGACGTGTCGGTTCAGTCGCGTCTGCCGCCGATCGGACTCGCGGGCGCCATCGATCCATCGGGCCGGATACGGCGCATCCGGCTGCAGATGGGCCCAGGCGCCGCCAAGGCGGGCGAGCGGCGGCGCGTCGCGACGCCAGGGCAACGCCAGATCGACCACTGTGCGGCTGGGAAGCGCGACCAGCGCCTCATGGGTGAAGCGACGACCGTTGATCTTGAGAACGCCGCGATCGTCGAGAGCAAGCGGCTGAGCGAGGCGCTCGAGCTCTGTCGGAAGATGAAGGCCGAGTTGCCGCCGCTAAAGCGCCTTCGCAAGAGTCCGTCGCGGCGGACGATGTCCTCGCACATGTTCTGAAGCGCAGCGGCGGCGGCCCGCGAGGGGCGGTGCGCTTGAGCTATGTGGGAGCTCCGCGCACCGCCCCTCGCTCCGATGGGACATCTCTAAATGGGAGAAGTTGGGACTTCTCTATTCGGCGCGGACAGGAATTGTAAGCCTCGCTTAGAATGTCCTTGGTGGGTCCTACCCGAGGTTCGGGGGGAGGCGGTCGCGGAGGATTTAGCCGAGCAGATGAACCTGCCTGGCGGCTCCTGCCATGGTGCTTAGACACCTGATTTTGGCGATCGGCGCCTGCGCGACGTCGGTCTACTCATTGGCCAGGATCGGCGTCGAAGGCGATGTTCGCGGCCGTTCTGCGGCCCTTGCGGTCATAGACGCCCAGGCAAGCGATCCCCGGAATGTGGCGATTCTCGAAGAAGACCTTGCAGGCGCCATCAGTTATGGCGCGACCGATTAATGGCGAAGCGCGCCCCTTCTGGTTGTTGAGCTTTAAGCGCGGCGAGGCGGAATTGGTCGCGCCGGGCGATCGGAGTCTCCAATTTATTTGTTCGCGCCTTGTCGCGAATTTAACATTCGCGAGTTGATCACTTGCGCGCGTTCGCCAGGGAGCTAGGACGTTCCCGCGATATACGGAGGCAGGGAGTTTGTGATGTCCGAGGACAACGAATTGCGGAAGATCGTCGCTGACGTCGCGGCGGCCTATTTTAATAATAGTCATGTGATCCCGACTGAGATCTCGACGGTGATCAACCAGATCGCGACTAGTCTGCTGGCGATCGGCGCGCCCGCGCCCGCGGCCGTTCCGGTGGTTGAGGAGGCCGCAGACGAGGGCTCCCAGCCCAAGCTGACGCCGAGCCAGATCAGGAAGTCCCTCACGCGAGACGCCATCATCAGCTTTGAGGATGGTCGGCCGTACAAGACTCTTCGGCGCCACCTATCGGTCAGAGGCCTGACGCCGGACCAGTACAAGGACAAGTGGGGCTTGCCGAAAGACTACCCGATGGTGGCGCCGGCTTACAGCGAGGCCCGGGCCACGATGGCTAGGTCGATCGGGCTTGGGGCCCTCGGCGCGGCGAACAGGTCGCAGTCGGCAGCGCAAGCAACGGCGGCGGAGCGCGTTTCCGAGCCGAAGACAACGGCTCGCGCCGCGCCCCGGCAGAAGGCCAAGCCGACGGCGATCCGACAGTCCAAGGCCGGTGGGAGCGCCCCGGCGCGCGGGCGGCGCGCGAAGAAAAGTGACGCCACGGGCGACTGATCTCACCCGGCACGGGCGCGCGTTCGGACCCCTGAGGCGCGCCCGGCACGGGCGTTAGGTCCGCCCACGAATTCCCTCTGTTGGCGCGAGTGAGCGGCTCGCGCTGAGCCTTGCCGTGTCGGGCCCAGTTCTGCAATTGATTCACCACGGGAGGGGCATGCTGGATGTGGACTCATGCCCGACACGCAACTCACGCAGCTGACCAGCGAGATCGTCGCCGCTTTCGTGGAGCGGAACAGGGTCGAGATCGCAAGCCTTCCGGATCTGATCCGATCAGTCCATGGCGCACTGAGTGGATCCAGCTTCGCGGTGGGTTCGGATCCGCCGCCAGTGAAGCGGGCCAGCACTGCTGAGGTCCGGAGGTCGATCACTAACGACGCGCTGATCTCGTTCGAGGATGGGCGCCCCTATCGGATGCTCAAACGTCATCTCCGGACCGTGGGGCTCACACCGGAAGAGTATCGCGCGAAGTGGGGCCTGCCTGCGGACCACCCGATGGTCGCGCCGACGTATTCGGCGAGGCGCAGCGAGTTCGCCAAGGCTTCCGGCCTTGGCGTGACGACGCGCAGGAACAGCGGAACGCCGCAGTCTGGAGGTTAGGGCTGGCGATCGAAGCCTCCGCAAACGCCGCCTAATCTATCTACGAAATTCGCGCGCCCACTCGCGGTGCCGCGCCGCAGCCCGGCACCAGTTCAGGTCGGGATATTTCTTCGTCAACGGCTCGGAAGCGGAGTGCGACGCAACCGCGGGCGGACGCGCAGGTCTAAGGGCGCTCCAGACCCCTCAACGTGCGGCTGATGCCCGCCTCGATCTCTTGGTAGATCGCGCGCCGGCTTTCTTCGGGTTGCCGAAAGACTACCCGATGGTGGCGCCGGCTTACAGCGAGGCCCGGGCCATGGTGGCTAGGTCGATCGGGCTTGGGGCCCTCGGCGCGGCGAACAGGTCGCAGCCGGCGGCGCAAGCAACTGCGGCGGAGCGCGTTTCCGAGTCGAAGACAACGGCTCGCGCTGCGCCCCGGCAGAAGGCCAAGCCGACGGCGACCCGACAGCCCAAGGCTGGGCGGAGCACGCCGGCGCGTGGACGGCGCGCGAAGAAAAGTGACGCCACGGGCAGTTGATCTCGCGTCGGCGCAGGCGCGCGTTCGGAGCTCCCGAGGCGCGTCTTGCACGGGCGTTAGGCCCAAGCCGACGGCTTTCTCGCTGTTGGCTTGTCGCGACGTGCCGATTTCTGCATTGGTGCACCGCGGGGAGGGGCATGCTGGATGTGGACACATGCCCGACACGCATCTCACGCAGTTCACCAGCGAGATCGTCGCCGCTTTCGTGGAGCGGAATAGGGTCGAGATCGCAAGCCTTCCGGATTTGATCCGATCAGTCCATGGCGCACTGAGTGGATCTAGCTTGGCGGAAGGTTCTGATCTGCCGCCAGTGAAGCGGGCCAGCACTGCTGAGGTCCGGAGGTCGATCACTAACGACGCGCTGATCTCGTTCGAGGATGGGCGGCCCTATCGAATGCTCAAACGTCATCTCCGGGCCGTGGGGCTCACGCCGGAAGAGTATCGCGTGAAGTGGGGACTGCCTGCGGACTACCCGATGGTCGCGCCGACGTATTCGGCAAAGCGCAGTGAGTTCGCCAAGGCTTCTGGCCTCGGCGTGACGACGCGCAGGAACAGCGGAACGCCGCAGTCTGAAGGCTAAGGCAGGCGATCTTCGCGCAGGAAGCCTCCGCGAACGCCGCCCAATCTATTATCTGCGAAATTTGTCGGCAGCGGCCCGTCGGCTGAAAAAGGCGGGTCGGCGTCGGGGCCGGAATTGCCGGCGGCCAGTGCTGAACGGCTCACATCGAGGCAGCCGTCCGGAACTTCGTCTGGGCCAAGTTCAAGGCTGGTCCACCTTGCTGCGATGTAATTCGAATAATGAATCAACTAGGCCTATCAAGCTCCTTGTCCAGCGCTCCTGGACGCCTGGAGATCGAGATGGCTGCCAAACTCACCAAGATCATGGACGGGATCCTGCTGTCGGCCTTCAACCTGCTGGGGGCGACTGTGGTCCTCGCCCTCGGCTTCGCGGGCTTAAGCTGACGCGCCTGCCGCATGGGCGTCAGCCCCGCCGCGCGCCGCTTCGACCGCCAGGATGGCGGCAGCGCAGACGTTCGAAGCCATGTCCGCCCTTTCGTCTCCTACCGACAGAACGAATAGTCCGAAAAACTCTGCATATTTCGGACAAATCGCATTGCTCACCTCCTGGCATCCGATCCACGAACTCCCCCGTTCCCGCCTAACAGATCGACTGCTAAGTAGCGCGAAGACCCAAACCTTAGGTGGGCAGGGACGATGTCACCGACCGAAAATCCCGAAGTTCGCTCTATCGCCCGAAGGACTTCGCGCGCCTGGAGGCTGGGGGAGGTGGGGCGCAGGGCGCTTCAACCGCAAGGGCTGAGACGCAGCATACGCTTCACTGGCCTGGCCCTTGCGACAGGCGTGCTGGGGATGTGGCCACAAGGCGCTGTAGCGTCGGGGCATTGGGTGACGCATCCAGCTGCGGCCCCAGCGGATGCACAAAGGAAGCCTGTCGCGCTTCAGTTCCGCCGTGAGATTGAGCTCCAAAGGGCCCCTCGGGAGTTCAAGGTCAAGGTGAGCGCAGACAACAGGTTTGTGCTCTATGTGAACGGTCAGCGCGTCGCCGCCGGCCCATCCCGCGGCGACCTGGGGCATTGGCGTGTCCAGGCTCTGGACCTTGCCCCACATCTGCGCCGCGGAACCAACGTGATCGCCGCACAGGTCTGGAACGAGGGCCGGGTCGCCCCGCTCGCGCAGATCTCCGCGCGTACCGCCTTCATGGTCGACCCCACGAGTGCAGAGGCCGCCGAGCTCGCAACCGGCGCGGGTTGGCAGGTGCGCCTGGATGACGCGCGCAAGGTAAGCAACGGCTGGCTGCAGCTCATGCGTGCACTCGGCCCAGAAGCCTACTACGTGGCGGGGGCGGCCGAGACCCACGATGGCGCGCGCCGCGCCTGGGACTGGGCTGCTCCGAAAACATCTGCGACAGACTGGATCGCAGCGATCGATGCAATCAGCCCTCAGGAACGACCTCCCTGGAGCCTGATCGAAGATGCGCTTCCGCAGATGGCGTACCAGCCCGCGCCCGGTGGCGTGCTGGTCTCGTCTTCAGGCCCCGAGCGCAGCCGCTTCCCGTCCGGCCCACTTACCATCCCGCCGAATTCAGAGCGGGTGCTGATGGTGGACACGGGCAAGCTTGAGGCCGCCTACCCCGTGCTGACCACCAGCGGGGGGCTCGGGTCGCAGGTCACCATCACTTATGCCGAGGCTCTCTACGGCCCAGACAAGAAACGGTTGGCCGATCGCGCACAGGTCGAAGGCGGCCGGGCGCTTGGACTGTCAGATACATTCCAGCCCGACGGTGGGCCGCGACGAAGGTTCGAGACGTATTGGTGGCGCGCCTGGCGCTTTGCCGAAATCCGCGTGAAGACCGGCTCTGAGGAACTGACGCTGGAGTCGTTCACGCGCCAGCTCACCGGCTATCCGTTCAAGTCGCAGGCGCGCTTCCACAGCAGCGACCCGCAGCTCGACCGCATTTGGCGCATCGGCTGGGACACCGTACGGCTCAACGCCCATGAGACCTACATGGACACCGCCTACTGGGAGCAGCTGCAGTACGTCGGCGACACCCGTCTCATGGCGTTGATCACCTACGCCGTGAACTCGGATGCGCGCCTGCCTGAGCAAGCCATTCAGGCGATCGCCGACTCGAAGAGCGACGGGCTGCCGCTTTCCCGCTGGCCTTCACATGAGAAGCAATCGATCCCCCCGTTCGCGCTTCTGTGGGTTGGCATGTTGCACGACTACTGGATGTACAGGCCAGATCCGGCGGTGCTGAAGCGCAACCTTCCCGTGATGCGTGACGCCTTGGGCTGGTACGAGCGATACGTGGACGCCGAGGGGCTGGTCGGCAAGACGCCCGGGTGGGAATTTATCGATTGGCGCCCAAGGCTTAGCAATCAACCTCCGGGGCGAACCGACTCTGACGATCGTTGCATCATCACCCTGATGTACGTTGGCGCGCTGAAGCAGGCCGCGGACCTCGAGCGTGCATTGGGCGAGGAGTCTCGGGCAGACGCAGATGCGCGGACGGCTCAGCAGCTCACAGCGGCGATACGCGCGCGTTGCTGGTCGCCCGAGCGGGGGCTCTTCTCAGACGGCGCGGATAAGGCGTTCTACAGCCAGCACGCCAACGTCCTGGCCGTACTCTATGATGTTGCTCCAAAATCCGCGCACGCGGCGATCATGGACAAGATCACCGTTCGCCGCCGGGGCATTGAGCCTCCAGCAGGGATCACCGGAACAACTTACTATTTCGCGTTCTACCTCGCGCGTGCACTAGAACACGCCGGAATGAGCGATCGTTACCTCGAAGTCCTGCAGGCCTGGCGTGAGATGCTGGCGCAGAATTTTACCGCGTGGCCGGAGACCCCCGACCCATCCCGATCCGACAGTCACGCTTGGTCAGCGCATCCCACACTGGATCTGCTCACTCTCGTAGCTGGAGTGAAGCCAGCGTCAGCGGGATTTCGCACCGTGCGCATAGAACCGCATCTTGGTGATCTCACGGACCTCGATGCAGCGGTGGCGCACCCCGCCGGGCCCATAGAAACACGGTACGCACGGAAGGGCGGTCGCCTGCGGGCGAACATTAAGCTGCCGCCAGGGCTGAGCGGAACCTTCGCGTGGGGCGGTCGCAGCTATCCGCTGCATCCTGGACGCAACGAAATCACCCTGCGGCCGTGAGATGAGGCGATACAGGGACGTCGAGACCGCACCACGTCAGCCGCGTCGCAGACGCCGCCGGAAGGTGGCGTTTGTGGCGGTTCCGGCGACGACCTTCGCCCGCGCCTTCATCTGATTTCCCGTCCCGACGTCCTCGCGAGACGGCATCCTTTGAGCAAGCTGCGACGCGCCTGAGCCGCTTCTACCTTTCGCACTTCACCTAGCACCTGCTAAGTTAGATTGAAGCAGCACTGACGGGGGGCCGGGAAGATGACGCCAATGAAGATCCTGAGGCTCGCGTTCGCCGCCGGAGGTGGCGCGTTGGTGGCTTCCTTGTCGACGGGGGCGGGCCAGATGCAGCCCACGCGGGACTACGGGTTCGTGCTGTCCAGCATGGGGGCACAGTTCTACGTGGGCGACGACAAGATCGACTGTCCCGAGGGACGATCCCCCAGCACTCAGGCGGCATTCCTGGAGAGCGTGACGGCGCCTGAACGAGCGCGACTGCTCAAGCCAGAGAACGCTCCAGAGCTGGAGAGAAGGTATAAGGAAGACTACGTCTACGGCCCGAACGGGACCAACATTTGCACCGATGCGGAACTATTCGATACGCCCGACCGGATTCTACAGAAGCCGGTGCAGAGCAAGATCGGCCCTGGCATGGACCTTGACGGGGCAATTGGTGCGGCCGGTCCCGCGCCAGACATTTGTCCGCACGACAGCTTCACGAGCCCAACGGGCGAGAAGGGCGTCGATAACCAGTATTTCCGCTCGATCGCATGCAACACTTCTTGGCGCGGCGTCGGCGGGGGGCAGGGTGACTTTCTAGGGGAATTGAGCTGGGCGGACAGCCCCGTCGTCGTTGTCGTGCGCGGCGTAGAGAGCTGGAGCAACGATCCCGAGGTCGAGGTCGTCATCGCGGCTTCGCCGGACAGGGCGCCGCGGGACGCCACTCAGAAGGTGATCGAGGGAGGAAGCCTCGGCATGACGCAGAACCCGCGCCATCGGGTGAAAGTCAGAGGGGAAATTCGCAACGGTGTGCTCACGACCGAGCCGGCCGACCTAATCCTGCCGCGGCACTGGGTGGGCGCCAGCGGCGGAGAATTCGTGCTCAACAAGGCGCGTATCCGTGCTCGCCTCAATGACAAAGGCGAGTTGGAAGGGGACGCTGGCGGCTATCGCCCGATCGATAACGCCATCGCTGTCTTGCGCGTCGGCGGGCCGGGAGTGGCCAGCGCTGCGGGCGTAGAATGCGCCTCCGTGCGGAAGACTATGCGCCTTCTGGCTGACGGCGATCGCGACCCGAAGACTGGCCAGTGCACCTCAATCTCCCAGGGTTTGGACTTCGCTGCGAAGCCCGCGTTCGTCTTCGATCAAGGCCGGCTGGCGGGCGCCCCCGGAGCCGCCATCACTTCAGCTGCAGCGCTGAAGCCCTAGGTCCCTCTGCAGGCATGGCCGAGCCGAGGCATGCCTGCGGAGGCGGTGGGCGACGCTATCGTCACATTCGCTGAACAGTAGAGCAGCCATTAGGATTTCCGCCTTCGGCGCAAGTCCGGAGGCAAGGAGCTCACTCCTTCGTCGAAACTCCCCCTCCGGGCGCGGATTCTACGCCGGCTTGCGCAGGGCATGGCGCAGTTGCGGTCTGTGCGGCGGAGGAGGTTGACTGAACTTGTGTATAGTGCAGACATGGCCGCCATCCGGATGCGTCTCGAGCGGAGCCTGGCTCTGACGTGATGGCGAACGGATCGAGGCGCCGAGCACGGGACCCCACCCGGCCGCGCGCCGGCACAAGACCGTGAGGGGAGGAAACATGCAGCAGAGATATCTGCGGAGCGTCGCCCTGTTGGCGATCGCTTCGGCTACGGGACTGTTCTGGGCGCCAGAGGCGATGGCCCAGTCTTCGGAACTCCAGGAAATCGTCGTCACCGCGCGGAAGCGCGAGGAATCCATCCTCAATGTCCCCGTCGTGGAAACCGCTTTGCCGGCGGAGCAGCTCGAGCGGTTCCAAGTCAAGGATCTGAGGGACGTGGCGACGCTGGTGCCGGGGCTGGCGTTCGGTGGCTCGGTGCTTTCGATCGGCACCCAAGTTTCGCTCCGTGGCGTCGGTACGGCGGCCTATGACCCTGGAATCGACCAGTCGGTCTCCCTGAACATCGACGGTCTGCAGCTGAGTCAGGGCCTAGCCTACTCGAGCGGCTTCTTCGATGCGGGCCTGATCGAGGTGCTCAAGGGGCCGCAGGCGCTGTTCTATGGAAAAAGCAGCCCGGGCGGTGTGATTTCCATCCGCACCGCCGATCCCACGGACAAATTCGAAGTCATAGCCCGAGGCGGATACGAGTTCGAAGCGCGCGAACGCCGGGCGGAACTGATCGTCTCGGGACCTGTGACCGATACGCTCAAGCTGCGCCTGGCCGGGATGTATTCCAATCAGGACGGCTTCTACAAAAACCAGGTGCAATTCGCCTTGCCACCGCTCGGCGGCGCCATCGCGCCCAAGCGCCTTGCGGGCGGCGAGAGCTGGATGCTGCGCGGCACTGCCCTTTGGTCGCCGACCAGCCGGTTCGACGCGCGTCTGAAGCTGGCGACGGTGCACGATTACACGCGCAACCCGTCGGTCCTGAACATCGTGAGCTGCCCGGACGGGCTGGCGGGACCGCTGGGCTTCCCGTTCATCAACCCCGCCGATGCGTGCCGTAAGGACCGCAACCTCTCCACGACAGACATGGACCCGGCCGCTTACGTCGGAGTCGTCGAAGGCGGGCGCGATTTCCTCGAGTCGACCCAGACTTACGGATCACTCGAGATGAACTACCAGCTGGCTGACGCGCTCACCCTGACGTCCCAGACGGGCTATTACCTGCTGCACTCGCGCAGCCAATTCAACTCGAGCCAGTCGAGCTTTGCGGGAACCACCGTCCCCGTCATCAATGGCTTCCGCCGACGGGACGTCACGCAGGAACTGCGGCTCAACAGCGACTTCAGCTCGCCGCTGAACTTCACTGCCGGCGCGTTCATCCAGCGGGGCCGTTTCTCGGATCTCGTCACCCTCCTCGGCAATCAGAGGCTGGGCTTCCCGGCCTTGCTGCAGAAGGGCGTGCAGGTGGTTCACGTCGACACCGAGTCACTCTTCGGGCAACTTCGCTACGCAATCACGCCCGAACTCGAACTCGCGGGCGGCGCGCGGTGGACCGATGAGCGCCGCACGAACGATCCCACGGATCTCACGACGGGGGTCCCAATCCGCGTTGCAAAACCGGTCACCAAGATCGGCTCGAACAACGTGTCCCCCGAGCTCACCCTGACCTATCGACCGACAAGCGACCTGACCTACTTCGCCGCGCTCAAGCGCGGCTACAAGTCGGGCTCCTTCAACGTCGCCACGCCTCCCGTGGCCGGCTTCGACAACTCCTTCGGCGACGAGCGAGTGACCGGCGGGGAAGTCGGCATGAAGAGCCGGCTTCTCGACCGAGCGCTGCTCTTCAACGTTGCGGGTTATTACTACAAATACAAGGGCCTGCAGGTCGGGACTGTGGTTCCCGTAGAGAACAACATTCCCGTGACGCGAACGCTTAACGCGGGCGCCGCGCGCATCTATGGCATCGAGGCGGACGCGGTTTACCGGCCGGCGGCGGTCGATGGGCTGACGCTGAACGCAGCCCTCAACTGGAACGACACCAAGTTCACCTCGCTCGACGACGTTCCCTGCTACGGCGGCCAGACGATCGCGGCGGGGTGCAACCAGAACTTCTCGAGCGCCGCCAACAGCGGCGTCGGCGGATTCACCTCCCAGGACCTCTCGGGCTTGCCGCTCATCCGGGCCGCCAAGTGGCAGGCGAACTTTGGGTTCGAATGGGAGAGAGATGTCGGCAAGGGCATGAAGTTGGTGCTCAGCAACAACAATCACTATTCATCGAAGTACCTCGTGAACATCGGTTTGCCGACCTATCAGGGAGCCTTCATCAAGACGGACTTGGCGGTGACGCTGCACGGGCCTGAGGAACGCTGGGAACTGGCGCTCATTGGCAAGAACCTGAACAACAAGCTGACTTCCGGAAACTGCTCGCAGTTCAACGGTCAGGGCGGAAACCTGCCCACCCAACTTACCGGAACTAACCTCGCGGGTCCGGCCGGCACAGATGAGGTCGGCTGCTGGATGGATCGCGGCCGCGAGATGTGGATGCGGTTCACCTGGCGCCCATTCAACTGATCCGCACCAAGGCTGGCGGCTCGCGTTACCCTCAGGCAGACGGCGTGCGTGACCACACGCGCACGCCGAAGCTGCCGTCGCAAAGATCACCGAGAACCGGAGGTAGGTCATGGCGCCGCTCAGAGACCTCGATTTCTTCACCGACCCTTCAGTGTCGGACGATCCCTATCCGTGGATCGAGCAGATGCGGGCGAGCGGCCCCGTCGCGCGCGAGTCTCACCATGACGCTGTGGTGGTGACCGGGTTCGAGGAGGCGGTCGATATCTATTCGCGGGCGGAGGACTTCTCGAACATCGCGTGCGTCGGCGGCCCCGTGGTTCCGCTCACATTCAGCCCACAGGGAGACGACGTCAGCGAAGCCATTGCTGCTCACCGGGGCAGCTTTGTCTTGTCAGATTACTTCATCACCTTCGATGGCGACGATCATCGGGCGCACCGCAACATCATGATGAAGTTGCTCACGCCCAAGCGGCTGAAGGCCAACGAGGTTTTCGTGCGGAGGTTCGCCGGGGACCTGATCGACGCCTTGCCGGATCCGACGCGTTGCGAGCTGATCAACGACTACTCGCAGCCGCTGGCGACCATGGTGATCGCCGATCTGCTCGGCGTGCCGGAAGAGGATCAGGCTGAGCTCCTGGACAAGATCCTGCCGGCGCCCGGCACCATGGGCGCCGACCAGCCCCATGATCCCTTCGCCTACTTCGAGGAAGCGTTCACCGCCTACTTGCACGACCGTCGGCGCAACCCGCGTGACGACATGCTTACCCAACTGGCCAATTCGCTGTTGCCAGACGGCTCAGATCCCGGGGTGCCGGCGCTTGTGCGGATCGCGAGCTTTCTCTTCATCGCCGGGCAGGACACCTCCGCGAAGCTCCTGGCGACGGGGGTTCGGCTGCTTGGTGAAAATGCTGAGCTGCAGCGTGAGCTACGCGCTGAGCGGGCGGCGATTCCGGCCTTCTTCGAGGAGGTGCTGCGCTATGAATCTCCCACCAAGAGCGATTTCCGGCTGGCTCGCCGGACGACCTCCGTTGGTAGCGTCGAGATTAAGGCCGGGACACACGTGATGATCAGCCTGGCCGGCGCCAATCGTGATCCACGTCAATTCTCGCGGCCCGAAGATTTCGATTTCAGGCGCGAGAACGTCAGGACCCACCTTGCCTTTGGACGTGGTCCGCACACCTGTCCTGGCGCGACCCTGGCCCGGGTCGAGGCACGTATCGGTCTGGAGCTCCTGTTCGACCGTTTCGCGGATTTCAAGGTAGACGAGGCGCACCACGGCCCCGAAGGCGCGCGGCGATACACCTACCTGCCATCGTACATCCTACGTGGCCTGGAGGCTTTGCACCTGCGGCTACACCCGTGATTTTGCGAACTCGGCCCTGAGGCTGCCACGGCCGACTTCGACGCTGGCATGAGCCCGGACAGGCGAGGCTCGCTCACACGACCACGCATTCCCAAGGCGCTTGGTTGTCTAGCTGACCATCTGCGTTAGCCGCGCCCAGCGCCCTGGTGGCGCAGGGCTCCTCGGCGGTCTCGGCGGCGCCTTCGCGCGTGGACTTGACTGAACGGGTGCGTAGTGAGCAATAGAGCTCGCTCCCACCTGCATGTCGCTCATCGACCGCAGCAATTGGCCGAGGTCCTTCGGGCGCTCACGACTGAAGCGCTCTGCAGGGCGGCGGTCGTGACGGTGGAGCACGACAAAACCGGCAACGGGCCTGCGCCGCGCGGCGATGCCTCGCCCTGAGGAGATGCGCCATGCAGATGAGCGGACAGCAGAGGATTCATGCCCCGCGCCGACAGGTGTGGGAGGCGTTGAACGACCCCGAGATCCTCAAGCGCTCGATCCCAGGCTGCCAGTCTCTGGAGAAGGAGGCCGACGACCGGTTGAAGGCGACCGTCGAGGTCAAGATCGGCCCGATCGGCGCCCGCTTTAACGGTGCGGTGACGCTCGCCGATCTCGATCCTCCGAACGGCTACACCATCATCGGCGAGGGCCAGGGCGGCACCGTCGGCTTCGCCAAGGGCGGAGCCAAGGTGCGGCTGGCCGACGACGGCGCCGGCGGCACCCTGCTCAGCTATGACGTCGACGCCCAGGTCGGCGGCCGTCTGGCGCAGTTGGGCGGGCCGATCATCGACGCCACCGCCAAGCAGCTGGCGGGCAAGTTCTTCGACCAGTTCGGCCAGCAAGTGGGCGGCGCCCCGCCGGCCGCGGCTGCCGCGCCGGACAGCGCCGCCGCGCCCAGCGCCGCATCCCGCGCTCCGGCGCCCGCGCCGACGGCGGCAACCCGTCCGTCCGGCGCCCCGCCGATGGCCTGGATCCTGGCGCTCGTCGTCGCCAGCCTGGTCGGCTACCTGATCGGCCACGGCCAGGGCGGCGAAGGCTCCGACTGGATGGGTCTGGCGATCGGCCTGCTGGTGGTGGTGGTCGCCGCCGCCGGCTTCGAGTTCGGCCGCCGCGCGGCCGCGCCCACCGTGGTGCTGGATCCGTCACTGCTGGCCCGGCTCGTCGAGGAGTCGAAACCGTGAAGCCCGCGGCCTTCGACTACGTCGCCCCGGAGACCATCGACGAGGCCTGCTCGGTGCTGGCCGAGGCGGGCGGCGGGGCGACCATCATCGCCGGCGGCCAGACCCTGATGCCGCTGCTCGCGCTGCGCATGAGCCAGCCGTTCATCCTGGTCGACATCAACCGCATCGCCGCGCTGAAGGGGGTGACCCGCGCCGACGGCGGAACGCGGGTCGGGCCGATTACCCGGCAGAACGCGGTGCTCGCAGATCCCGCGCTGGCCCAGGCGTTGCCGATGCTGGTCCAAGCCATGCGCCACGTTGGCCACCACCAGACGCGCAACCGCGGCACCATCGGCGGGTCGATCGCGCTCGGCGAGCCGGCGGCGGAGATGCCGGCCACGGCCGTGGCGCTGGGCGCCGAGGTCGAGGTCCGCTCGACCCGCGGCGTGCGACGCATCGCGGCCGACCAGCTCTATCTCGGGCCGTACATGACCGCGCTCGAGCCCGACGAGCTGGTCACCGCCATCCACTATCCGGACTGGCCGGCGAACACGGTCACCGTCTTCCGCGAGGTCGCCCGGCGGCCCGGCGACTTCGCCCTGGTCGGCCTGACCGGCGCGGTCGTGGTTGAGAACGGCAAGATCGCCCGCGCCGGACTGGCCTGGTTCGGCATGGGGCCGACGCCGATCAAGACCCGCCAGGCGGAGCAGGCGCTGATCGGCCAGCCGCTGGAAAGGCTCGACGCGCGCGCGATCGCCGAGTTGGCGGTCGCCGACACCGCGCCCTTCGACGACCACCACGCTACCGCAGATTACCGCCGCACCGTCGGGGGTCGGATCTTTGCGCGGACCCTGAGCGAAGCGCTGAACCTGAGGCAGGCGGCATGAGCGAGCACAAGATCGAGGTCGTCATCAACGGCCGCAAGCACCAGGCGACCGTCGAGGGCCGCCGCACGCTCGGCGACTTCCTGCGGATCCACGTCGGCTACACCGGCGTCCATCTCGGCTGCGAGCACGGGGTCTGCGGCGCCTGCACCGTGATCGTGGACGGCGTCGCGGTGCGCTCCTGCCTGATGCTGGCGGTGCAGGCGCACGGCGCGGAGATCACCACCGTCGAGGGGCTGGCCGCCGCCGACGGCACGCTGCACCCGGTGCAGCAGGCGCTGCGCGACGAGCACGGCCTGCAGTGCGGCTTCTGCACCCCGGGCATCGTCATGACGCTGGCGGCGCTGACCGACGGCGCCGACGCCAAGCCTAGCGGCGAGACGCTGGAAGCGGCGATGTCGGGGCACATCTGCCGGTGCACCGGCTACCAGGGAATCCGCCGAGCGATCCGCCGGGTGGCCGGCGAGACTGCGGGAGAGAAGGCGTGACCATTCAAGCTCAGCGTTTCATCGGCCAGCGGCTGCCGCGGAAGGAAGACCCGCGCCTGCTGACCGGCAAGGGCACCTTCGTCGACGACGTGGTGCTGCCCGGCATGCTGCATGTCGCCTTCGTGCGCAGCCCGATCGCCCGCGGCCGGATCAAGTCGATGGACGCTAGCGCTGCGCGCGACCTGCTAGGCGTGCATGCCGTCCTCACAGCTGAGGATCTCGCGCGCATTCCGGTGAGGATGCACAGCTTCTTCATGACGCCCACGGAGATCCCGGCGACCGTGCTCGCCGCGGATCGTGTGGCCTACGCAGGCCACCCCGTGGCCATGGTCGTCGCTGTGGACCGGTATGTCGCCGAAGATGCGGCCAGCCTGATCTTGGTCGAGTATGACGACGAGGATCCTGTTGTCAGCATCGACGACGCGCGACACGGCCCGCGCGTCCACCCCGAAACGGAGTCGAATGTCTCCGCCCAGATGGGCGACGACGAGCCGGACACTGATCTGGAGGCGCTGCTCTCGGGCGCGCCGCACCTGGTGACCCACACCGTGGTCCACCAGCGCATCTCGCAGTCCCCGATGGAGACCCGGGGCGTCGTTGCGACGCTGCAGGGTCAGGAGGAGCTGCTCGTCCACATCACCTGCGCCAGTCCGCAGTTGGTGGCGCGCTACATCAACCTCGCGCTCGGCCTGCCGAAGATGAGCGTCAGGGTGATCGCCAAGGACGTTGGCGGCTCCTTCGGCTTCAAGAACCATCCCTGGTTCGAGGAGATGGCGGTCATCGTCGCAGCCATGCTGCTGGGGCGGCCGCTGAAGTGGATCGAGGATCGACTCGAGAACCTGACCGCCTCGAACCAGGCTCGCGAACAGGAGATGATCCTCCGCGCCGCCTTTGACGCCGAAGGACGGCTTCTCGCCAGTCACGGGGACTACAGCAGCAACAACGGCGCTTTTCCGATGGGCGCCGACCCGAACATCGCCGTGCACATGTTCATCTGGGCGGCCTACAAGATGCCGGCCTACGGCTTTCTCACGCGGGGCTGGTACACCAACACCCAGGGGCTGACCGCCTACCGCGGGCCCTGGGCGATGGAGAGCCTGATCCGGGAGACCCTGCTGGATCGCGCCGCCAGGCAGATCGGGATCGACCCAATCGAACTGCGCCGCCGCAATCTGGTGACATTAGCCGATCAACCCATCGTCACCTCGATGGGCATCCCGCTGGAAGACATCACCCCGGCCGAATGTCTCGAAAAGCTGCTCGAGCACTTCGACGTGGGATCCTTCCGCGCCGAACAGGCGCAGGCTCGTAGGGAGGGCCGCTACCTGGGCTTAGGCACCGCCGCCTATGTGGAGCCGACCGGCGCGGCCGGCAGCATGCCGGTGATGACCGGTGAACTCGCTCAGCTCAGGATCGAGCCGACCGGCAAGGTCACCGCCGTGATGAGCACTCACAGCCAAGGTCATGGCACCCAGACCACCATGGCCCAGGTGATCGCCGAACAGCTCGGCGTGCCGTACGAGGACGTCTCGGTCTTCGAAGGGGACTCCTCGCGCGGCGGCTTCAGTCCGGGCGCGGGCGGCAGCCGACAGGGTGTGATCGGCGGCGGCGCGGCGATGAAGGCCGGCAAGCTCCTCGCCAACAAGGTCAAACAGGTCGCCGCGCACCTGCTGAACGCCAATCCTGACGACGTGCAGATCGAAGGCGGAGTCGTTCGCGTGGCAGGCGCGCCGGAGATGACGCGCAGCCTGCGCGAGATCGCCGAGATCGCATACGGCGAGCCGGCGCGTCTGCCGCCGGGCCTTGAGACCGGCCTTGAGGCGCAGGTCCGCTACGACCCGCCGCCAATGACCTTCACCAGCGCCGCGCACGCGTGCGTCGTCGAGGTCGATGCTGAGACCGGGTTTGTGAAGATCCTGCGCTGGATTGCCAGCGAAGACTGCGGAGTCATGATCAATCCGGCCGTGGTCGAAGGCCAGGTCGCCGGCGGTCTCGCGCAGGCGATCGGCAGCGTGCTCCTGGAGGAAGCTGGCTACGACGCACGCGGCAATCCCATTGCCGCGACCTACAAGGACTATCTCCTGCCGACGATCTTCGACGTTCCGGACTTCGAGCACCTGCATGGTGCGTCGACGCCGGCCAGGAACGAGGGCGGCTTCCGAGGGGTCGGAGAAGGGGGTTGCATCATCGGTCCCCCGACCCTGGTCAACGCCATCGCCGATGCGCTCGCGCCGTTCGGCGAAGTCCCCGTGGACCTGCCGCTGACGCCCGAGAAGCTGTTGCGCGTGATCGACGGATGCGCGCCGCCGCCTAAGCCGCCGAGCCGCTTCGCCGCCCGGCGGGAAGACCAGGCCGGCGAAGGCCCGGCGATCGCTGGACCGTCCGCCGCATTGGCCGGGCTCGACGCAGACGGCGAGGCCGAGGTCGCCGCGCCGGACACGGCCGAGCGCATCGTCGATGGCATGTGGCGGATGACGATCGCTGGCCCCATGGGCGCGCAAGAGATGCGGGGGCGGTTCGTGACCGGAGGCGGCCAGCTCACGGGTACGCTGTTCAGCGACATCGGCGACCAGGACTTCCGCGGAACAGCCGTCGGCGGGACGCTGAAGTGGGAGATGAAAGTGACCAAGCCGGCGGCGCTTACGCTCAAATACGACCTGCAGGTCGTGGGCGATCGCCTGAGCGGCAAGGTCAAATTGGGCATCTTCGGGTCCGCAAAGGTGACCGGCGAGCGCCTCAAGTGACTTATCGGGCAGGAATTTCGATGAACGAACGACGTGTGCGCGTAAGGGCGCTTGCTTGGTTCTGCGCGCCCTTGCTGGCCGCGAGCCTGGCTTTGACGGGGTGTCGGACCGGCGAGACCTCGGGGGCCGACTGGCCCAACTTCGGCGGCGACGGCTCCGAGCAGCACTACAGCCCGCTGAAGGAGATCAGCCTCAAGAATGTGAGCGAACTCAAGCTCGCCTGGCACTTCGATCTGGAGCCGGGCTTCTCGGTTTCGCCGCCCGTGGTCGCAGACGGCAAGCTGTTCATCACCACGGGGCATTCGTACATCCGCGCCTTCGAGGCGGACACCGGCAGGCTGCTCTGGGAGTACGACGCCAAGACGCGTGAGATCGCCCAGTCGCCCCTGCACATGAGCTGGGGCAACAAGGGGATCGCCTACTGGAACGGCCGCGTCATCGTGGCCACGACCGACGGGCGCGTCATCGGCCTGGACGCGAACAACGGCAAGCCGGTCTGGGAACAGCGTCAGTTCGGCCTCGACGAGCTTCGCAACAGCAATGGCGCGCCGCGCGTCTTCGACGGCAAGGTGATCATCGGGCACGGCGGGGCCGACATCAGCCCGGCGCGCGGCTATGTGACGGCCTATGACGCGATGACCGGCAAGCAGCTCTGGCGGTTCTACACCGTGCCCGGCGATCCCTCGAAGCCTGCGACCAGCAAGGCCGAGCAGATCATGCGACCGACCTGGAAAGGGGACTGGTACGGCAAGGGCGGCGGCGGCACCGCCTGGAACGCCTTCAGCTACGACCCGGAGCTGGACCTCATTTACATCGGGGTCGGCAACGGCTTCCCGTACAACCAGCAGCTGCGCAGTCCGGGCGGCGGAGACAATCTGTTCCTGGCCTCGATCGTCGCCGTGCACGCCGACACCGGCGAATACGCTTGGCATTACCAGGTGTGCCCCGCGGAGCAATGGGACTGCACGGCGGTTATGGACATGACGCTCGCCGATCTGAAGATCGGCGGCAAGACGCGCAAAGTCCTCATCCAAGCCCCGAAGAACGGATTCCTTTACGTGCTGGATCGCCAGACCGGCGAACTCCTTTCGGCGGAGCCATTCGCCAAGGTGACTTGGGCTCAGCGCATCGACCTGAAGACGGGCCGTCCCGTCGAGAACCCGGGTATCCGCTACGAAAAGACCAAGGGGATGTTTGAACTTTGGCCCGGTCCGCAGGGGGCGCATAGCTGGCTGCCTCAGGCGTTCAGCCCACGCTCGGGCCTGGTGTACATCCCGGTCATGGAGATGGGGGCGCTCATTGGTCCGGCGCCGCCCGGCGCTACCGGTATTTTCGGCGCCTCGGGCGCCACCGTGATCGCCGACGCCGACCTGCCCGGCAGCCGTCGCAGCTTCCTGAAGGCGATCGATCCCGCCACCCAGAAGCAGGCGTGGAGCGTCGAGTTGCCCGGAGACTGGCCGGGCGGCGTGTTGGCCACGGGCGGAGACCTCGTCTTCCAGGGCCAAATCGATGGGCAGTTCGTCGCCCGCGATGCCCGCAGCGGCAAGGTGGTCTGGTCCTTCAAGACTGACGCGCCGGTCGTCGCGCCGCCCATCTCCTATCGGGCGAACGGTAAGCAGTACGTCACGGTGCTGACCGGCAGCGGTTCACAGGGCGGCGGCATTCTGGCGACCGGCAATGCCGCCTGGCGGACGGATTACAGGCTGCCGCGCCGCGTGCTGACCTTCTCGCTCGACGGCAAGGATCAGCTGCCGCCGTTCGAAGCGCCGGCGCTCACGCCTCCGGAGGATCCCACCTTCCGCCCTGAAGCTCAGCAAATGAAGGCCGGCGCCATGGCCTACGCCACCAGCGCCTGCCTGGTCTGCCACGGCATGAACGCCATCGGCGGCGGCGCCGCGCCCGATCTGCGGTTCTCGCCTTTGATCGTGGATCAGGCCGCCTTCCGCGAGGTGGTGAAGAACGGCGCGCTCAAGCCCGCCGGCATGCCGCCGTCGCCGCAGCTGTCGGACGAGCAGGTCGAGAGCATCCGCTACTATCTCCGGGGGCGGGCGAAGCAGGCGCCCGCTGAGATCGAGGCAGTTGCTGGCGGCGCTGTGGTGAAAGGTGCGGATGCCGGAGGGCAGCCCGTCCCAGGCATGTAGCTACGGGCGAGGCCGTCAGCTTTCGGCAGACGGCTGAGTTTCGGCGGCCTCGATTCCCGCAAAGCCGCCCGCCTGGTCCGGGCTCCTCCTAGCGCGGGGCTGTACGCAGTCGCTTATCAGCGATGCGATGATCTCGCGCCGGGAGCGGCGTGGAGCGCCCGGGTGCGCGACGCCGCGCCGCACCGCGTGAGCGGCCGCCGGACTAGGAAACCGTCCGATCCCCTATTGACTGAACACTTGCATAGTGAAAATTAGACCTGCTCGACCTCGTTCGCACGCGCCGCGCAAAGCCATGTCGCGAGGCTGATCATCGGTCGAAATGGGATGGCTCAGCGCGCCGCGAAAGGCCGCTGCTGAGCAGAACAGATGGAGCTGCGAATGACCGTTTCCACCCAGGCCCGCTTTGAGGTGAGCGATGTTGCGCCAAGAATCGGCAGCGCCATCCAGACGGACAAGGCGACCCTTCTAAGCGGCGCAAAGGCCGCCGATATCCGGCGCATCCTCGAGCAACGCGGCGTGATCGTGTTCCCGGAGATCAACCTCACGGACGAAGAGCAGATCGCCTTCACCCACACGCTCGGAACCTTCGCGCACGAGGAAGGTGAGGGCATGGCCGGCAAGGACGCCGTCTATCCGATCACCATGGACGAGAAGATCAACCCGATCGCCAGCTACCTGAAGGGCGCCTTCTTCTGGCACATCGACGGCACCATGTCGGACAAGCCGATCCTGGCCTCGATCATGTCCAGCCGCCGCTTGGCGCCGACCGGCGGCGAGACCGAGTTCTGCAACACCTACGCCGCCTGGGACGAGCTCCCGGAGGAAGAAAAGACGGAGCTCGAGCGACTGAAGGTCGTTCACGCCATGTGGCGCTCGCAGCTCTACTGGCAGCCGGAGCCGAGCCACGCGACGCTCCAGCAATGGATGTCCCGCGGCAAGAACACCCTGCCGCTGGTCTGGAAGCATCGCTCGGGCCGCAAGTCGCTGGTGCTGGGCGCCACCGCCCTGCAGGTCGAGGGCGTTGACATCGCCGAGAGCGAGTCCCTGCTGGTGCGGCTGCGCGATTGGGCCACCCAGCCGCAGTTCGTCTACCGCCACACCTGGAAGCTCGGCGACATGGTGATCTGGGACAACACCGGCACCATGCACCGGGCGCTGGCCTACGACCACAAGAGCGGCCGGCTGATGCAACGCACCAAGCTGGAAGGCGAAGAGGCGTTCGCCTGATGAGCGGCACCGACTTCGAGCCGATCGCGCGCGGCTATTATCTGGAAGGCCTTCTGGTCGACGGGGCCGATGTCTGGTTCACCGACATCGGCGCCGGCGGGGTCCGCCGTGTCGGCTCTGATGTGGTCCTGCTTGAGGACCGCACCATGGTCGGGGGCCTGCTTCTCAACGAAGACGGAAGTCTGTTGGTCGCGGGTATTGGCGGCGTGGTCTGGATAAACCCCACAAGCGGAGACGCCGGCGTGCTCATCGCCGGCTTGGACGGCGTCAATGAAATGCGGGCCGACGGCTCCGGGGGCATGGTCTTCGGGACAACCGACCTTCCATCGATCATGCGTGGCGAGAGACCCGGGCCGTCTTCGATCTACCGTCTTTCCCGCGAGGGCGCGTTTACGCAGTTGCGCGACGGCCTGGCGTTCGCCAACGGCCTCTCCGTGAGTGCGGACGGATCGACGCTCTTCTTCAACGAGAGCTTCGCCGCCACTCGCGCGTTCCCGATCGACGCCTCGGGCCGGCTCGGCGAGCCGCGGCTTTTTGCGGACAAGCCCGATTGCGATGGCATGGCTCTCGACGCCGAGGGCAATGTCTGGATCACGGGCTTCAGCTCAGGCGAACTCCTATGCCTCGCACCAGACGGCCAGCAGGTGCGGCGGCTGGCTTTGCCCGGAGCAGCCTGCACGAACGTCCGCTTCGGCGGCGCCGACATGCGCGACCTCTACGTCACCGTCGTCGACCTCGCATCGGCTCAAGCCCTCGCCGCGGGGACCCCCCTGACCGAGCAGACCTCGGTTCTTTACCGTGGACGCAGCCCCGTGCCTGGCGCTCCGATCGCTCGCACCAAGTTTCAGCTTAGCCCCAAAGGATTTGCGGCATGAGTGACTCTTCGCCCGTCGCCGTTGTGACCGGCGCGAGCCGCGGCGCCGGTCGCGGCATAGCCGTCGCACTCGGCAGCCACGGCTGCACCGTCTATGTCACCGGTCGCTCGCAGCGGGAAGGCGACGCCAGCATCCCCGGCACGATCTATGCTACGGCGGACGAAGTCACCAAGGCGGGAGGACGCGGCATCCCCGTTCGCGTCGACCACGCCGATGATGCCCAGGTCAGAGCGTTGTTCGATCAGGTCGAACGCGAGCAGGGCCGGCTCGACATCCTGGTCAACAACGCCTGCGCCATCCATGACCAGCTTCCCGCGCCGGGGCCCTTCTGGGAAAAGCCCCGCGAAATCGGCGAGATGATCAACGTCGGCGTCAAAAGCGGCTTCGACGCCAGCTGGTACGCGGCGCCGACCATGGTTGGGCAGGGCGGCGGGCTCATCGTCTTCACCTCCGCGCCGGGGGCGGTGCACTACTGCTTTGGTCCAGCCTATGGTGCGCACAAGGCTGGGGTGGACAAGATGGCCGCCGACATGGCGGTCGACTTTGACGACGCCGGCGTCGACGTCGCGGCGGTTTCCATCTGGATGGGATCGCTGGCCACGGAGCGGCTGCTCGGCATGATGGCCGCCGCGCCGGAGCACTTCAAACATCTGGAAGGCACGTTGGAGTCGCCGGAGTTCACCGGCCACGTCATCTGGGCGCTGTTCAACGACCCCGACCGGAAGGCGCTGAGCGGAAAGACCCTGATCGGCGCCGAACTTGGCGTGCAATACGGCGTCACGGATATCGGCGGCAAATATCCGCCGTCGGTGCGCGAGCTGCATCAGTGCGCGCCACGCGAACAGTACCCTTTCAAAGTGAAGTAGGGACCCGCCTGACGCAGGCGAGGAGCCCTCTCGGAGGAGACGAACATGTCGCTCAAAGGCAAAGTCGCCATCGTGACCGGTGGCGGCAGCGGGATCGGCCGCGCGTGCAGCATCCGGCTGGCGCAGGACGCGGCGGCGATCGCCGTCTGGGACCTGAACGCCGCCGGCGCGGCAGAGACGGTCGAGGCTATCGTGCGGGCGGGCGGCCGGGCGATCGCTTGCGTCGGCGACGCCTCGGCCCCGGACGAGATCGCTCAAAGCCTCGCCCGAACGCGGACGGAACTTGGGCCCGTGGGCATCCTGGTCAACAACGCGGCGATCTCGATCTTTTGCCCGTTCCAGGAAGTCACCGCGGAGCTGCTAGACCGTACACTCGCCGTGAACCTGCGCGGGCCGTTTCTGCTCACCCAAGCTGTTCTGCCGGACATGCTGGCCGCCTCATGGGGCCGGATCATCAACATCTCCTCGTCGTCGGCGCAGGCCGGCTCGGTCAATCTCACGCATTATGGCGCCTCGAAGGGTGGCGTCGTCGGCTTGACCAAGACGCTGGCGATCGAACTTGCAGCTACGGGCGTCACCGTGAACCACGTGCCGCCCGGGTTCGTCGACACACCGATGCTGCGCAGCGCTCCGCTCGACGTGGAGGCGACGTCCGCGGCCTCGCCGATGAAGCGTGCCGGGCGGCCCGAGGATATGGCCGGCGCGGTCGCCTACCTGGCTTCGGAGGAGGCGAGCTACGTCACGGGGCAGACCCTGAGCGTCAATGGTGGGCGCTACCTGCAATGAGCTTTCCGCCCGACCCTCCCGCCCGCATGCCCCAGCTCGAGCCGGACGCCTGGACCGATGAAGTCAGGGCGATGTTCGCGGCGTGGACGAAAGGACCGTTCAAAGAAGCGGGGAAGAACCCGGTCCTGAAGACTTTCGCCCACCACCCAAAGCTTGCGGACCTCTTCTCACAGCTTAACATCCACCTGCTGCTCACCAGCACCGTTCCAGTGCGGCAGCGCCAGATCGCGATCATGCGCACGGCTTGGCTCTGCAAGGCCAAGTACATGTGGTCGAGCCATCTGCGCACCAGCCTGGGCTTCGGCCTGGAGCCCGAGCTGTTCCGCCCGCTGCAGGTCGGCGCAGACGATCCCTATTTCAGCGACTTCGAGACGACAATCATCCTCGCGACCGAAGAGTTGGTGAGGGACCGCCGGATCAGCGAAGAAAGCTGGCGAGCGCTCTCGGGGGAGTGGGACAACCAGCAGCTGCTCGACTTCATGTTCACGGTCGGGGCCTACGTGCTGGTCGCCGGCGTGATGCGATCCACCGGGGTGGAGCGTGAACCCGAGCTGCTGGAGCTTGCCGCAAAATTTGGTGCGCCGGACTGACGGCGCGCAACGGCCCCGATGACCTCGGGGTAGTCGAGTCAGTGCTTCGGCGCGGTCAAGCTCCGCCGCGAGCGGAATGTGGAGGAAAGACAATGACCAAGCTGCGCGTGGTGGTGATCGGAAGCGGCAATATCGGGGGGATCGCAGTTCGCTGCCTGCAGGGCCGGGAGGATGTCGAACTCGTCGGGGTCTGGAGCCGTTCGCGCAACGTCGGCGTGGACGCTGGCCTGCTCGACACAGATCAACCGTGCGGAGTGATGATCACGAACAACGAGGAGGAGATCTTCGCACTCCTTCCCGATTGCGCCGTCATGGCGCTCAACGTGAGAGACCCGCTCGAGGCGCAAAGCGTCAACGGCGAATGGCACGTGAAACTGCTCGAACGGGGCATCAACGTGGTCACGGCCAGCGACGGTTCGTTGGTTTTCCCGCCGTCGCATGCGGACCAAGCCTACGTCGCGCGGCTCGAGGCGGCCGCCCAGAAGGGCAACGCGACGCTATATGCGAACGGCCAGGAGCCCGGGTTCGTCGACCATATGGCGCTGCTCGCCACGACCATGAGCAACACCATCAGCCGCATCACGTCCTACGAGTTGTTCAACTACTCGATGGTTCAGGATCGTAACGAGATGGCCCTGAACTTCGGCTTTGACGAGCTGCCGGAAAAGCCAGCCATCCTGGAGCAGCCAGGCGTCCAGCTGTACGTTTGGGGCGGCCCTTTGATCAACGTCGCCGACAAACTCGGTTACAAGGTCGAGCGGTTCGAAGAACTCTATGAAAAACGCGTCGCCGAACGCGACATCGAGGTCGCTTTCGGCACGATCCAGAAGGGCCGGGTTGCTGCTGTGCGCATTCGCACCAGCGCGTATGTCGAGGGCCGCGAAGCCATCGTCGTCGAACATGTGAACCGGATGTGCGACGACATCGCGCCCGAATGGAAGAAGGCTGACACGCACGGCTGCATGCGGGTCGAGATCGAGGGTGATCCCAACATCGCCATGGAATGCACGATTGGCGATCGCAGCAAGCCCGAAGAGCTCGGTTACGACGGCTACCTGATGACGGTGACGCGAATCGTCAATGCGATCCCTTACGTGTGCGCCGCGTCGCCCGGCGTGACGAGCTTCCGCGAGCTGCCTCTGACGACTCCAAGCAGCGCTTTGCGGAGCGCCGCGACATCGGTCGATCACAAGATCTTAAAGCCCACTTCGGCCCGCAGCCACTAAGGCTTCGACCGCGGCGCGGGTCGCTCCGGAGCAACCAACGCACGCTTTTACCAGGAGAACATGAAGGATGACGAAGCCCCTGTCAGGCAAGGTAGCGCTGGTGACCGGCGCGTCCTCCGGCATCGGCGAAGGCACGGCGGTCGCGCTGGCAGCGGCCGGCGCGAAGGTCGTGGTCGCCGCGCGCCGGGCGGACCGCCTCGAAGGCGTGGTGCGCCAGATCGAGCAGGCCGGCGGAACGGCGCTGGCGCTCGCCGCGGATGTGACCGTCGAGGCTGAGGCGGCGCGCATCGTCGAGGAGACCGTCGCCAAGCTCGGTCGCATCGACATCCTGATCAACTCGGCTGGGGTCATGCAGGCCGGCGGGATCGAGAACTGCGACCTCGACGAATATCGACGAGTGTTCGACATCAACCTGTTCGCGACGCTTTACACCTGCAAGGCCTCCGTGCCGCACATGCTGCAGCAGGGGGAAGGTGACATCGTCACCATCTCTTCGCTCGCCGGCCGCAAGGGCGGGCCGCAGACCAACGCCTATTCGGCCAGCAAGCACGCGGTCAATTCGATGACCGACGCCATGCGCCAGGAGCTGGGCGGCCGCAACATCCGAATCTGCACCCTGATGCCGGGCGCCACCAGCACAGAGGTCGGCGACAGCATCTCGGATCCGAACTGGCGCAAGGCGATCCAGGCGCACGTCAGCAAGGACGGCGCGGTGCTGCCGTCCGAGGTGGGCGAGACGATCGCCTACATCCTGTCGCTGCCGCGGCGCGTGAACATTTCCGAGATCTGCATTCGCCCGACCTCGGACACCAGCGCTTAGGGCCGCGGGCGGAACTCGCGAAATCAGGCAGGACCGCCAGTGAGCACCGGCATCCGCCGGCGCTACAATCCAGGCTACCCGAGCAGCGTCGGCGGATTCACCGTGAGCACAAGCAACCCGCGGGTGCAGCGTGGGGCGCCTCACCAGACAAGGATCGGCGTCCAGGGTCGTGATTCTAGATTCTGCGCGGGGCGGTGACTGACGCCCCGCGTCCGATCGGCTTGGTCAACCACCACCCGCGAGCTCGTCGTCATCGACCAACCGGCTCCGGGGACGGTCGTGTTCACGCCAATTGGGCAGTCTGTGCGCCATCGATCGGAATAACCGCGCCGGAGAGGAATGTCGCTCGATCCGACACGAGGAAGGCGGCGAGTTCAGCGACCTCCTGCGTTCTCCCGAACCTGCCCATCGGAATTGACGCCATGAGCTGGGTCTCCAGGTCGCGGGGGATCTGCGCGAAGGCTTGGGTGACAATCGTGCCGGGAGCGATGACATTTGCGCGGATCCCAACCGATGCATATTCGATTGCAGCGGTCTTTGTGATCGCGACGACCCCAGCCTTGCCAGCCGAGTAGAGCCCCCAATTGCGCGTAGCGCCAAAGGCGGCTACGGAGGCCCAGTTCAGGATCACGCCCCCACCATTAGGGATCATAGCGCGGATGGCATGCTTGGTGCCGTGAATGACGCCGCGAAGGTCAACGTCAAGCATGCGCTCATACTCAGCCATATCCGCGTCAGCGAGCATGGCGGGAACGCCGAACCCGGCGACATTGAGCATCGCGTCCAGCCGTCCAAAACGGCTCACCGCTGTCGCGATCAGCGCCTCTACCTGAGCTTCGTCCCGTACATCGCAATCAATGGGAAGCACTGAGGCGCCGAACTCTTTCGACAGCTCATTCTGAGCGCCGCTGATGTCTGCGGCGATGACCGTGGCCCCCCGGCTGCAAAACAGCTGCGCAGTGGCGCGCCCCATTCCGGCCCCGGCGCCCGTAACAGCGACGATCTTGCCCGTTAATTCATCCACCAGCGTGTCTCCAGCTTCGGGCTTTCCGGCCCACCGTCGTCAACGATCGTAGGTCAACAAGAAACCGACCAAGCGGTCGTAAGGCGCGGATTGGATTGGTGAAACCGCTCTGCGGACCTAGCAGGTTCCAGATCCGGCTTGCGCAGAGGTGGCTGACGATCGCCTGCGCAGTCGCGCACGGCTCCAGGCGCACAGCCGCTCATCCGTCCCTTCGCCAGCCGCAGCTCCGTCACCAGCCGGCCCTCCAGCATCTTGTTGGCCCGGCGCGTTAGGCCTGGTTGCGGCCGCGCCGCTGGACGCCGGCTGCTGATCGAGAAGGTCGGCCTGTGACTCGTGGGGCCAACCAGTCTTGACTCAGACCGCATCGACCGTGGCCGGTGCAGGGTCCTCTCGGGTCGCCTCCACGCGCTGAATAAGCCAATCGACCAGACCATGGGCGTCCTCATGGCCCGCCGAAATCCCGAGGGCGTCCTCCATCACGAGCGCCCTTGTGACACCGGCGACGAGCACGGTGACGGCTCGCGGAATGTTGACGTCAGCATCGATCGAAAGATTGCGAAACACACGCGCCAGAGCGCCCGCCTGCATGCTCCGGAAGCGCTCCGCATGGAGCGCGATCTCAGCGCGGAGGGCCGGCCGGTGATTCGCCAGGGCGAGGAATTCCACCGCAAGAACCGTCCGCCCTCGGTCCATGTTGAGTTTCCAGAGTTCCTCGAGCGGCTTCTCCGACCCCAGCGCTTGCGTCAGCCGCCGAAGCATTTGCTCTGTTTCTCGATGATAAAGAGCAATCACGAGGTCGTCGGTCGTCTTGTAGTAGTAGTGGACCAGCGACGGTTTCAATCCGGCCTCAGTGGCCACCCGCCGGGTGCTCACGGAGGCGTACCCCTGATCGACCATTAGCCGTTCGGTCGCATCGAGTATGAGCTTGCGGGAGAGTTCCGCGTCTGCCGTTCGACGGTTGCTCATCCTGCTCTTCTCCGTCCACGTCCCACTGCGGCCCGGCCGCGGAAGTAGCATGTACTCGAAGAGCGCCTCGGGAGGGAGCGATTCGCCGCGCCGCCTGGTCCCCCCGCTGCTGGTCGACCGCATTGAAAAATGTGACGGCGCGGCCGCTCGCGGGGGCGAGTCATTGCGTCGCCCGGGGGCCGCCGCCAGCGCCTGTGGAGCTCAGGCGCTTCATCGCGACTTCGCGCAGCTCACGCGTCTTCACCTTGGCGCTGCCTGTTAATTCGAGCTCGTTCTCACCGACAAAAATGACCCGCCGCGGCGCCTTGTAGCTCGCGAGGCGCAACTTTGCGAAATCGCGTACCATGTCCTCGTCCAGGGCGGCTCCGGCATGAGGAACGACGCACGAGACTACCAGCTCCCCGAGCGTCTCGTGCGGGACACCCACCGTGCGGCTGATGCGGACCCCAGGGCAGGTCTCCAGCACCGCGTCGACCTCCTCCGGCGAGACATTGGCGCCGCCCGTCTTGATGATGTCGTTGAGGCGGCCTTCGAAGACGAGGCGTCCGCTCTCATCGATGAAGCCCCCGTCGCCCGTGCGGAAATAGCCGTTGGCGTCCAAGGTCTCATCCAACGAAACGCCCAGGTACCCCAACATCAGAGTGGGCCCTTTGACCGCGATCTCGCCGCGCTCCCCGATCGGGAGCGTTGCGCCGGTCATTGTGTCGACAATCTTGATGGACGTTCCGGGAAGAGGGGCGCCGTGGCTCGCTCCGGCGACCGCATCCGGGGCGCCGCTCGGATCAGCCGCAACTATGGTGAAGTTTTCCGTGTTGCCATAGCTGTGCACCGGATCTTGCCAGTCCGTCGCCACCGTTGGCTGGCGATCAACGAACATGGGATCCACGTAACGGAAGCTCGACAGATCGGCGTTGCGCCAACGCAGGCTGTCGCGAAGTTGCGCCCACTGGTGCGGCTGGGCGCAGGGAAGGGTGACACGTTCCGCCTCCATGAGCTCTATCGCGCGGACGGGGTCGAACGAGGGCTGCAGGACGAGAGAGCCGCCAGCCGAGAGCGTTGCGCCGAGAGACATGCAGAAGGTGCCCGACCAGAAGAAGCCATTGGCCGTCCAGCAGCGCACCTCATTCTGCAAGCCGTAGATGCGTCGCCAGCGCCACGCCTGGATCGCCACGGCGCGATGGGAGGAAAGGACGCCCTTCGGCTTTCCGGTGGAGCCGGAGGAGAAAAACAGCGCGCCGGCATCCGCCGGCGCCACCAGGTCCGCCCGCGCCCTGACGGTCGCAGGATCAACCGCCTCACCACGCGCCAGGAAATCCGGCCAGCTTTCAAGTCCGCCCCGCGCGTCCCGTCCGACCACGACAAGACGCTTCAGGTAGGGGAACTGCGTCGAGGTCAGTTCGCCTCGCGCAGCATCGGGGATGCGCGGTTCCAGCTCTTCCAGAATGGCCGCGAAATCCCGCTTGAGGACTTGGCCTTCGAACAGCAGAACGCTCACGCTCGAGGCCTTCAGCAGAACCGCGAGTTCGGCAGGCGTCGAAAACGTGGAGATCGTCGCAGCCACGCCGCCGGCCAGTCCCACGCCGAAGAAGGCGGCGAGCCACTCGGGCCGGTTGGTCATCATCACGCCGACCCGGCTGTCCTTGCCGACGCCGCAGGCCACCAGCGCGCGGGCTACGGCTAGAGCCTGCTCCCAGAGTTCGGCGTAGCTCCAACGTTCCACGCGACCGTCAGCGTGGTGGAACACCAACGCCTCGTTGGTCGCGTGGCGCTCGGTCACCTCACGCAGGTATCCCGGCAGGGTGAGCGCGCCCAGCCCAGGTTCCTCGCTGAGCGGCGGGCCGTGGATAATCGATGCGCGGCGCTGAAGCGGAACGTTGCCCACCATGCCAACCTCAGACGAGGGGGAGTTCAACTTCGGCCGTCGCATTGACGACCACGTCGCCGTCCTGATTGGCCAGCTTCACCTGCAAGGCGACCAGCGGCACGCCCCACTCTGACTCAGGTTTCTTCGCCGCCACCTCTGCGTCGAAGAAGGTCACATCGCCCTCGAACGCAGGGCCGCGGAACTGCGACTTCACGTGGCGAACGAAGCCGTCCCAGCCTGCCCAATAGGCAAGGTAGTCCGTCACCCACGCCCCCATGGTGGCGCCGTACCCGTAAGCTCGAGCCATGCCGATCTCGTCGGCGTATTCGTCGTCAACGTGCCCCCGGGAAGGTCCCGTATAGAGGCCGTCACGGTAGCGGGGGTCCATCGCGGCGAGATCGTCGTGGATCTGGAAGCCTTCGACCCATCCAGCGTCCTGGTTGATCCAGGGGTCGTTCACGCCCTCCGGCGCCACCCACTTGTAACCGCCCCAGACGTTCTCGCTGAAGGCGCGGTACTCGGTCGTGAAGCTGGTGATGGTGTGTGGGCCGATCACGCGCCGGGGGAGCTTGTCGCCGACCTGCACCTCGTCGAACCGAGGCGAGGCGCCGCCTCGGCCGGACAAGATCCACGCGTGGCGGATCTTGTCGATCTCCGCGAGCTTCTCGCGCGTCCACCTGGGCTTCGGTGGCAGCTGGTTGGCGTACATCTTCCGCTTCTCGGCTTCGGCGGCCAGGTAGCGGATCGAGGTCGCTCGCTCCTTGGCGACCAGGCCGCCGTGCTGGTTGTGGTGGATGGTGTCGCCGCGGCTGAAGAGGGTCGGGCCGGCGAACTTGGTGTCGGCGAGCTTGATGTCGTGAAAGCGGCGGGTCTGGAAGAGGAGGTCGCCCGGGCGGATGCGGGCACCGTAGAACCACCACTCTTCGCCACCGAAGATAAGGTGAGAGCCGGGAATTCGGCCGACACAGGCCGGCTGCACGCCGTGGCCGATGTCCATGCAGGCCGCGAATGATTGCGGCGCAACGATCCCGCCAAGCTTGGAGTTCGCCGCAAAATCCTCATCCCAGTGGATTGGATTGGGATAATCCATCGCCATGACCCAGCGGCGGATGTCGTTCGGCGAGCACGGATCGCGGCGCTGGCCGCCGCCGACCAGCTGACCGACGCGCGGTTCGACGTCGGTAAGGTCGAGTTGCGCCTCAATGTCGACTGCGGCCTGGGACATGAAACCTCCAAAATTCGGGATGTTGCCGAGCTCTGCGTGAGCCGACGGCGAGACCTGCGGCTTCGTCGCGACAATGCCTTGCCCGCGAGCGCCTCACAGGCGGGGCCAGGGTGAGCCCATTCAGACTGAACACAAGATCAGCGAAACGAGACGCCCGGTCAAGCAGGCGATGGGACTTCCCTGCTTCAACCTACAGCGTGGCCAAGCCGAAAGTTTCCAGCTTTGGTTCCAGACCCTCTTGCGCCTGAACGGATGCACAGTCAGATTGTGTGCCGCAAACGGGCGGCAGAAGCGGCGACCGATGAGTTCGTCCCGCGCCCGCGATCAGATTGGGAGGAGTTCTATGTCCACCGCTACGCGCAGCCTCGCCATCCCCGCTATCCGCGACATCGGCGTGATCATGGATCGCAAGCCGCAGAGCGAGGGCGATATGGGCCTGCCGCCCGGGACCCGGCTGATCTCCGCGGACAACCATTGGGAGATCATTGAGGACGTCTTCTACGAGAACTTCCCATCGCATCTGAGGGACAAGGCGCCGCGCGTCTGGTTCGATGAGTTCTGGAAAATCGGCTATCGCGGACAGGTCGAGGCGCTGCCGATCGGCGAGCGGACGAAGAAGGTGATTTCACGCTCCGTCGGCGTGGGGCAGGGCGACTGGAGCGCGGAGCGGCGCTACAGCGACATGGACGCCGAAGGCGTCGATGAGGAGATTTGCTTCCCGAACACCTTGATCGGCTTCGCTCGCTATCCGGAGTTCGCAGTCCAGGAAGCCCTGTACCGCGTCTACAACGAGCACTATGCGGCCGGGCACATCGAGAAGAGCGGCCGGTCTCACGCCGTTGCGGTGTTCAGCAACTGGTGGGATCCCGCAGCCGCAGAAGGCGCGATGCAGCAGGTCGTCGACCTAGGGCTCAAAACCTTCATGATCCCGGTCAATCCCGGCAAGAGCATCGAAGGCAAGGAGATCCACTACCAGGATCCGATCATGGACCGCTTCTGGGACGTGGTCGCCGAAGCCGGGCTGCCGGTCTGTTTCCACGTTGGCGAGGGCACGGACGTGGAGCACCGGGGCGGGGTTGGCGCCTTGAACATGACCCTGATGGCGCCGTTCCGGAAGCCGTGGGGACAGCTTGTCTTTGGCGGGGTCTTTGATCGTCACCCGGGCCTGCAGGTGGTCTTCGCCGAGGGCGGGATTTCCTGGGTGCCGCCAGCCCTGCAGGACGCCGAGATGATCTTCGACAGCTTCGGCAATGGCGATGTGATCGACCGGATCGAACGGCGTCCGAGCGACTACTGGTATGAGAACTGCTACGCCACCTTCCAGAACGATCCCCTCGGCCTTCGGCAGCTTGAATATATCGGCGCTGATCGCGTGATGTGGGCTACCGACTATCCACATTCCGAAGGCTCATTTGGTTATGGCCGCACCTCCGCCAAGGCGGTCGTGGACGCCGCGGGGCCGGACGACGCCCGTGCGATCCTGGGCGGCAACGCCGCTCGAGTTTTCAAGCTGAACTCATAGGCTGGCGACGCTGCGCGTCCAGCGCCGCACGAGGCTGGCCGCGCTTGCGCCATGAGCTGCCTGGCCGGGGTGGAGCTTTGAGGTGGGCGGCAGCCGCTCCCGCCTGTCCGCGGGCGCCTGCCCCGATCCCGAGATTGATGAAGTCAGCGTTGAGGACGCCACGGTGGAAGCCGCCAACACAGCCGAAGCATCCGGGATCCGTTCCGTGACGCATATGCCGGATTTCTCCCCGCTCTACGCCCCGTTCCGGCTCGGGAACGTCACCCTGAAGAACCGTATCGTCATGCCGGCGATGGGGCTGGCGATCTGCGGCGACGGCGCGCCCTCGCGCGAGGTTGCCGAATACTACGCGCGTCGTGCGAAGGGCGGCGCAGGACTGGTGATGACGGAGGGCGTCTACATCGACCACTCCTCTTCAGGCGACAATCCAATGCTGGGCCGCTTTCACGGCGAGGCGGCGCTCGAGGGCTGGCGCAGGGTCGCCAGCGAGGTGCGCGCCGCTGGCGGATTCTGCTTCCCTGAGCTGTGGCACGTCGGGCTCGTATACTCCAGCTTCGACATGGCGGTCGGCGCCCCGCGCTACCGCCCGGAGCTCGGTCAGGTGAGCCCTTCCGGCTACATCGAGCCGGGCAAGAAGGTCTGCGAAGGCATGACGCAGGCCCAGATCGACGAAGTGATCGACGCCTATGGGCGCGGCGCCGAGACGGCGATGGAGCTCGGCTTCGACGGCGTCGAGATTCACGGCGGTCACGGCTACCTCATCGACCAGTTCTTGTGGCCTGAGCTCAACAAGCGCACCGACCGATATGGCGGAAGTCCAGAGCGCCGCGGCCAGCTCGCCGCCGAGGTCATCGCCGAAATGCGGCGCCGGGTGGGGCAGGGCGTGCCGATCGTGCTCCGGATCTCCCACTGGAAGATGGTCAACTACAAGGCGCGGATCGCCGAGACCCCGCAGGAGCTGGAAAGCTTGCTGCGGCCGATCGTCGACGCCGGCGTCGATCTTTTCGACTGCTCGGAGCGCCGGTTCTGGGAGCCAATTTTCGATGGTAGCGACATGAACCTGGCCGGCTGGACCAAGAAGGTCACCGGCAAACCCAGCATGACCATCGGCTCCATCGGCCTCGACAACGACATGCAGTCGAGCCTGATGGAAGGGGTCGAGGCAGGCCGCAGCCTCGGCAACCTGACGCGGCTGATGGAGATGTTCACGCGCGGTGACTTCGACCTCGTCGGCGTCGGCCGCGCGATGATCGCCGAGCCCGACTGGGCCAAGCTGGTGCAAGCGGGCAGACTCGATGAGCTGAAGCCGTTCAAGCCGTCGATCATCTCGGACGTGCTGCTGCCCGCCTCCCGACGCTGACGGCGAGGCTCAAGTGGCGGCGCGATGGTGTCACGAAGCTCAGATGGAGTGCGTTGATGGCTGAACTGGACGGCAAGGTCGCAGTCATAACGGGAGCTGGGTCTGGCCTGGGGAAAGCCGCCGCCGAGTTGTTCGCAGCTTACGGGGCCAAGGTGGTGCTCGGTGACGTGAGTGGCGCCGAGCAGGACGTCGCGGTGGCGATCGGCGACGCTGCAAGGCCGTTTCGCTGCGACGTCACTCAGGAAGCGCACGTCGAGGCCATGATCCGCGCCGCGGTCGACGAGTTCGGCCGTCTGGACGCCGTTCTCAACGTCGCCGGCGTGACCCACTTCGGGATGCTCGGCGACCTCGACATGGCCGAGTACGACCGGATCCTGGACATCGACCTTCGAGGGGTCGTCCACGGCACTAAACATGGCGTGCGCGCCATGAGCGAGGCGGGCGGGGGCGTGGTCCTGAACTGGGCGTCCGTCGCCGCGCTTGGAGCAAAAGCCTCGACCGCGGTCTATTCAGCCGCAAAAGCCGGGATCATCGCGATCACCAAGGCGGCGGCCGTGGAGTACGGCCGCCAGGGGGTCCGCGCCAACGCCGTAGTGCCTGGCCTGTTTCTCACTGAAGCGGCGGCCACGGCGCCGGCGGGGCTGCTCGAGAGCCTCACCGCGACCATTCCGGCTGGCCGCGGCGGAGAGCCCGCTGAATGCGCCGAACTTGCCGCCTTCCTGGTCTCGGACCGCGCGCGGTTCATTAATGGCGCCGTCATGGTCATCGACGGCGGTCAGAGCGCGCAGTTGGCCTGAGCCCAGGCGGCGCGGCGGCGATAAAACAGGTGGAGAAGAGAAGGGTTGGTCATGACAGCGGGCTGACGGCGCATGTCCGCACACTCAACACATCCGGCGCTAAAGCCGCTCTGGCTGCGGCTGAAAAGGCGGCTCTCGAGCGCGGCCTGAAGCTCAGCATCTCCGTGGTGGACAACGCCGGAAATCTGCTGGCCTTCACCCGCCTTGACGGGGCGCCATTGGGCACGATCGACGCGTCGTTCAAGAAGGCGCGCACGGCCGCGCTCTTCGGCGCACCGAGCAAAGTCTTCGAGGACCTGCTGCACGGCGGAACCACTTCGCTGCTAGCGTTCGAATGCGTCACCCCCTCCCAAGGCGGCGTCCCCGTCCTCCTCGAGGGCGTGTGCGTTGGCGGACTCGGGGCCAGCGGCGGATCCGGCGAAGAGGATGAGCTTGCTGCGAAGGCGGGAGTCGATGGTCTGATTGCGGAGATCGGCGTGCAGACGCACGGCCCTGAAGCTTCACATCTGACCTGACCGGCACAACCGCAGTCCAACAAGCTGGACGGGTCGACCTTGCAGGCCACGGAGATGAACTGGGAGAAGATAAATGAACATCGTTACTGCCAACAGTGTGCGACATGAGGCAGGCCCGCTGACGCAAATTGTGAATCAATTCTGCGCGGCGCAAGCGAAGGCGATCTCGGACGCCGCCTATTCTCCGATAGACTGGAGACCTGTGGCGGAATTCATCGAGGTAAGCGAATTCAGACGCATAGGCGCCTACCTAGAAGAACTCGACTGGCCGAAATACCAGACGTTTCTCACTGGCTGGATCTCCGGCGGCACGCGTTTCGAGATGACCATCTTCAATATGACCGAGGTCGGCAATGCGGTGTTTCAGGAGATCGAGGAGCGGCACTACCGAGGTGAAGACTTCATTCGGAAGAACGTGATCGCAGTCTACCGATTCAACGAGAGGAGACGGATTATCCACCTGGACATCTACGAGCAGGCTCGAGACTCCGGTCAGTGGATCGTCGAAGCGGCCAGGGCTGCGGGATCATAATCTCAGTGTGACGGCGTGGAGTTCGCGACCGCATTGGCAGGGTCGCGACCCCACAGACTACGCATGGAAGGCCGCCCTCGAGCGCTGCCTCGGGCAGTGTCGAGGGCGGGGGTCGGGATGCGACGTGGCCCACCAGACTTACGTGTTGGCGCGGCAGATCTTGTGGTCGATGAAGGTTGCGTCGCTCCGGAAGGCGTTCGAAGGCGTGGTCAGCGGAAGCACCCGGAACGTGGTAATCCCGGGCGGCGCTGCGCAGACATAAGGGACGGCGTTCACGATCCGCATTGCCGTCATCACATAGCCGTCGTAGCCCAGCTCCTCGGGCTTGTCCGGGTCGCCGACGGAGCATTCCATCGAGATGTTCGGATCGCCCTCGATGCGGATCCGCATGCAGCCGACGGTGTCCGCCTTCTCCCATTCCGGCGCGATGTCGGGACACATGCGGTTGACGTGTTCGACCACGACGGCCTCGCGCCCCTCGACGATCGCGCTGGTCCGCAGCCGCACGGCGGCGACGTTCCCGGCCTTGATTACGCCGAAGCCGACCTTGAGGTCGCGGTCGGTGACCCGCTTCTCGTAGGACTCCTCATAGCGCTCGACTTCATAGCCAAGCTTGTTGGCGACGTTCGTCACTGGGCCCTTCCAGACCATCAGTTGCATGCCGGGGTGCTCGAGAATGGCAGGCTTTTCCGGCGGTTCGTCGAACCCGAAAATCAGCGCCATCTCGTTGCGGTCCTTCACCGACGAGTAGTTGAACAGCTCGTAGGAGGTGATCCGCTTGATGGTGTTGCTCATGGTGGCGGCGAGCAGCGCCATGTGCTCGACGAAGCCGGGCTCCTGGCCGTTCATGTAGAGCGTCGCGCCGCCCTTCTTCGCCGCGGCCTCAAGTCGGGCGACATAGGCCTGGTCCACGTGCGCCGGCGGGTAGACCAGCCCCCCATCGCTGGCGGTGACGACATTGATGCCGTTCTCGAGCAGCTTCACGAACCACTCTCCGTTGACCACCTGGGCTTCTCGTGGGTCGCGGATATTCAGCGCCGTAAGGGCGCAGTCCGGCTTGAGCGCGAAGATCTCGTCTGCATTATCCGTGACGATCACCCCGCACGGCTCGTCCGTGTCGAGCAGGCCGGCGTCTTGCCCAACATGCTTTGAGCGGCTCCAGACGCCGACCAATTCGACGTCTTCGCGGCCGCGCAGAGCCCGCACTGCGATGCCGGCCACATTGCCCGCGCCGATGACGACAACACGCAGTTTCTTCATGATGGTATCTCCATTGGAGGCCGAGGTTGTGAATTCGCCCGGGTCGGAGGCTGCTCGGGAAGTCGTCGGGCGGGTGACAACTGGGCGAGAGCGCCGGCGGAGCCGACGAAAAACAAACTCAGCTGCTCGACGCCGCCGAAGCAGCGTGTGCTTGATCACAGCTCGATGAGGGCGACGCCCTCAGGTGGAAGCTCCAGACTCAGCTCGCTCCATCGGCCGAGGCGGCGTGTTTCCGCCGGCGCAAGCTCGGCAGCGGCACGGATCCTCTCCAGCTGCTGCTTGGTCGGATACGTAGGAGAGCCGAGTGCTCGCCAAGCCGGGTAGGGCGAGCCGCGCTGCATGTCGACGTAGCTGACCCTGACCGCCTGCCCGGGCTTGGCGCCGTTAAGCGTCACCTCAAGACGCTTCGCTTCCCCGACGACCTTTCGTTCGTTGCTGGCCCCAGGGATGCCGGACGCCTGTTGAGCTTCGGCGAGGTTCCAGACGAGGACAGCGGCTCCGCCGCCCTTGGTGCGGGACGCCAGCGCAGGGCCCTCCGAAGCCAACTGTTGGTGTCCCAGCCTGTGGAGCAACTTGAAGGTGTTGAACGCCGGCCGCACGACACCGCGCTGGGACATCATCCCCCAGCCATTGTCGCCTTCCTTGAAGATGTAGCCGGGGACCAGGATCTCTTCGAACGTGCCGGTCAGCTGCCAGTAGGACATGCCGTGGCAGTAGGGGAGACAGCCCTTCACGATGTGCGCGATCATGGCCGGGCTGTCGGAGGACCATTCGCTGAGCCAGAGCGGCGCCCCTTTGAAGGGGCTGGCGTCGATCTGCTCGCGCGCCTTCTTCATCGCCGCAGGCACCACGTCGTTCTGTCGGTAGAGGCCTGCCTGACCGAACATCTTCGATTGATCGTCGCCGGCGTAGATATGCGTGCTGACGAAGTCGACGGGCAGGCGGTTCTCGGCGCAGAAGGCCAGGAACTCAGGGAGCCACTGAATGCGAGAGGTCGATGGACCGCCGACCTTGAACGCGGGATCGACGCTGCGCAGAGCGGTGACGGTGGCGCGGTAAAGTTCGAAATAGTCTTGCTGGGAGCCGGACCAGAAGGAGGGGAGGTCAGGCTCGTTCCAGACCTCGAAGGGCCACTGCCGCACTTCGGCCGCCCCGTAACGCTCGACCAGGTGCCGCGCGAACTGAACGATGAAGGCGCTCCAATCCGCCATGGACGTCGGTGGCGTCACATTCCCGCGGTAGGTCCCGAACGTGCGCGTCCCGCTCGCGAGCCGGCCCGGCATGAAACTCAGCTCCACGAAGGGCTTGAAGCCGATTTCGAGGAGGCCGTCGTACACGGCGTCGACGTTCTGGAAGTTGTAGCCGGGTCCCATTCGGAAGCTCTTGGTACCGACGCCCATCTCGTCGTCGAAGATCCCGTGGAAGCGAACTCGCTGGACCCCGAGCTCCTGGCGCCCCCGCCGCGCGTCCTTGCGCCAGTCCTCGCGCAGGGTGACAGCGGCGCGATCAGATCCCGCGCAGCGCTCCCAGATGTGCTCCAGCGGGCCGACCTCGCGGCGAAGGTCGACTGAGACCGGCACGGTGGCGATCTGCGCCATCGCGGGCGCGACGCTCGCGAGCGCGGCCAGGGCGCCGCCGCCGGCGAGCACGTTACGACGGTTCATCAGAACCTCCTGTTTTCTGCTGTCTGTTGCACGCGTCCTGGCGCGCACTCCGGAACGCTACGGCTCGCGAACCTCGAAGCTGGCGTTGTGCTTGGCGGTCGAACTGCCTCCGACCCAAACGTCGAACGTCGTTTGGTCCTGAACCCAGTCCTGTGTGACCTCAGTCCAGTAGCGGAGCGCCGCCGGCTCTAGTTTGAAACGCAGCGTCTTCGTCTCGCCTGGCTTCAAAGCGACCCGCTGGAAGCCCTTGAGTTCGCGCGCCGGCCGCGCCGAGGTCCCCCACCGCTGATGCAGGTAAAGCTGGGCCACCTCATCGCCGGCTCTTGCGCCCGCATTCTTCACGTCCACGGTCACGGTGACAGGCTCACCAAGACGATATCGCGGCCGCTCGACCTTCAGGTTCGCGTACTCGAACGTCGTGTAACTGAGGCCGTAGCCGAACGGATAAGTCGGCGCGTTGGTCCCGTCCCAGTAGCGCTTCTGGGCGTTTTCCGGCTGATGCGAGATGAGCTGCCCGTAGTGATTGGGCGCCTGCGCCGCGTCACGGATCCACGTGAACGGCAGCTTGCCGCTCGGCGTCGCGTCGCCGAACAGCAGGTTCGCCGTCGCTTCCCCCCCGGCTGAGCCCGGATAGAAGATGTCCAGTACGGCCTGGGGCTGAGCCCCTGTGAGGCTGATCGGCCGAGCGGACATCAGCACGAGGACGACCGGCTTGCCGGTCGCCACGACAGCGTCGAGCAGCTCCTGCTGACGGCCGGGGAAGGCGAGCGAAGCGCGCGAGGCGCTTTCCCCGATCATGTTCTGATGCTCGCCCAGAACGAGGATGGCGACGTCGGCGTTCTTCGCGATGGCGACCGCGCGCTGAATCTCTGCGGTCTCGTCGAGCGGAGGCAGCTTGGGCGGCGGCTCGAGCTGGTCCATGAAGGACGGAAAAGTGCGCGCCATACGGACCCCTTCCGAGTAGTCGATCCGCACAGAAGGTCCGAGCTTTGACTTCAGGCCGGCGAGCACGCTGGTCGCCTTCGGCTTGTTCTGCGGGAAGACCCAGGGACCAAGGGTGTCCCGAGCCGAGTCGGCCAGCGGACCGATAACGGCGATGGACTTGACCTTCTTTCGGTCGAGCGGGAGCAGAGCCTTCTCGTTGCGCAGCAGGACCGCGGACCGCTCCGCAGCCGTCCGGGCGAGCTGCAGGTGCTTCGGGTCGTTGAGGACGGCCTCCGTCTGCCCCTCGTCGACATAGGGCTTCTCGAAAAGGCCCATCCGGATCTTCGCTTCGAGCACTCGGCGGACCGCCGCATCGAGCTCGGCCTCGCTTATCTTTCCGGCCTGTAGCGCGGCGGGCAGGGTGCTCATCGCCGGAGATTGCGGCACGGCGCCCATCTCCATGTCGACGCCAGCCTTCAGTGCGCGCACGGCCGCATCCTGCGCATCAGCGGCGAAGTGCTGCGTCGTCAGCTGAATGACGCCGCCGGCATCGCTGCCGATGAAGCCCTTGAAGCCCCAGGTCTCCCGCAGCACCGTGGTCAACAGCCATTGGTTGCCTGAGGCGGGCACGCCGTTCAGCGCCATGTAGGCGCTCATGACATTCCCGGCGCCGGCGTCGACCGCCGCCTTGAACGGCGGAAAGTGCACGTTCCAGAGTTCGCTTTGGGGCAGCGCCACCTCGTCATAATCCCGGCCGCCCAGCGCGGCGCCGTAGCCGACGAAATGCTTCGGGCCGGCAATGACGCGGCCATCCGCGCCGAGATGCGCGCCCTGGAAACCACGCACCTGCGCCGCCGCCATGGCCGAGGCTAGGTACGGATCCTCGCCAGGACCTTCGACGATGCGGCCCCACCTGGGATCACGGCCGATGTCGAGCATCGGCGCGAAGGTCCAATGGATCCCGACGGCGCGCGCCTCGCGCGCGGCGACGCGCTGGGTCTCTTCCACCAGAGCGGGGTCCCACGACGCCGCCATCGCCAGCGGAACCGGGAAGATCGTGCGCAGTCCATGGACCACGTCGAATCCGAACAGCACGGGGATCTTCAGCCGCGATTTTTCGACCGCGATCCGTTGCACGCGGTTGGTGGCGACCGGATCGGACAGCATCAGCACCGACCCGAGGCCGCCCGCCTCCACCCACTTCTCGGTCCGAGCGTTCAACGGCGGGGCCTGGGGGAAGTAGAAATATTGGCCGAGCTGCCCCGCCTTCTCCTCAGGGGTCATCTGAGCGATCAGCGCGTCGGCCCGTGTACGCACGACATCATCCGCCAGGGGCTTCGAAGCTGACTCAGCGGCGGCCGGACTGGTGGAGGCCAGGAGCCAGGCGCCGGCGAGCACTGCGAACGAAACGGATCTCATTGAACGCATTTTGGAGGGGGTCCACTGGAGTGATTGGGCGGGGAACCAGAGCTGCTCAAGCGGGCTCCGGGGGCCGTCAGCTGGATGGGCTGCTGACCGGCACACCGCCTAGAGCAAGGCGACAACAGCGCTGGCTCCGCGCAGTCCGGGGCTTTGCGCCTCGATGCGGATCGCACCCGGCGCGCCCGTCGCGGAGAGGATGGCCAGGGCGCGGCCTTCAAACGTCTGGGACACCGGAGATTGGAAACTACCGACCGCGTGAGGGTTGCCGCTCCCGAAGCCGACCAGCCGGGCAGGACCCGACACGTTCAGCGCCACCTGCCGCACCGCGTCTTGAACCGACCTGCCAGCGCTGTCCTGGACCTCGAGCCGAACGAAGGAGAGGCGGCCGCGCTCGCGTGAGCCCTGAGCGGCCTCCGGGATGAGCTGCAGGGCTGCCGCGGGCCCGACGGTGTCGAAGCGACGGCGACCGATCTCCCGGCCCCCGCGGTAGGCGACCGCTTCGAAGGTCCCGGGCGCGTAAGGCGCCGCAAGTTCGATGGGCAGCTGCTCGGCGAGTGCCAGCGACTTGGACGCCACGACCACGCCGTTGACGCGGAGCTCAACGCGATCCGCCCGCGTGTAGACCCGAACAGTGAGCGGCTGCCCTTCGTGGCCAGGCCAGGTCCAGCTTTGCCGTTCATCCGACCAGCCCCACCAGCTGACGTGCTCGTACATGCCCGCCGGAACAGGGCGCTGAACCGCGACCTCAAGCGGGCTGACCTGCCAAGCGACGTCGCGGGCATAGGACGAAGGCTTACGACCTCCGGTGATGTCCAGATCGCCCGGATTGTTCACGACCCAGGGCCACGCAGGAGGCGACGGCATCGCGACCTTCGATTTGCTCAGGATCGCAGTGCTCATGCCCGCTTCGCCGAGGTAATCCATGGCCGACCAGACGAAGTCGCCGACGAGGTAAGGCTTCTCGTCGATCGTGTCCCAGACCTTGAAAAGGTCCTTGGGATAGCTCTCGGAGCCGTAGATCACCCGTTCGGGCCGCTTCAGGTGGTCGGCCTCGAACCTGTCGAGCCGATAGTTGTACCCGACCACGTCCAGGAAGACGGTGGCGCTCTCGTCCGGCTGCCCCGCGCGTCCTTTCCGCGCCGTCGCTTCGTCCGGGATGACAGGGCGGCCGAGAAAGCCGTTGATCCCGGCGGTGACGGGTCGGCTGGGGTCCAGCTTGCGGACTTCGTTGGCCAGTTCCCAGCTGGTCTTCACGCCTTCCGGAGTGGATCGGCCGGGGACTTCGTTGCCGATGCTCCACATGATCACGGAGGGACTGTTCCGCGCACCGAGCACCATGCTCGCAAGGTCCGCCTTCCACTTCTCCGCGAAGTGATTGGCGTAGTCCTGCGGGGTCTTCGAGACGCGCCACATGTCGAAGGCTTCTTCGATCAGCATCATGCCGTGCCGATCGCAGGCCTCTCGGAAGGAGCGGGAAGCCGGATAGTGAGAGCTGCGCAGCGCGTTGTAGCCGCGGGCCTTCAGCAAGCGGACTCGCCGGTCTTCCGCATCCGCATAGGCGGCAGCGCCCAGCAGCCCGTTGTCATGGTGCACGCAACCGCCGCGCAGCTTTGTGGCGACGCCGTTGATCTGCATTCCGTTCTGCGCGTCGAAAGTGATCACTCGGACGCCAAACGGGGTCACGACACGGTCCAGCACCGCAGTCCCGCGGCGCAGTTCCGTCTCGAGCGAGTAGAGGGCCGGCGTGTTCGGCGACCATAGGCTAGGGGCGGGCAGGTCGAGCGATTGGCTCACCCGGTCGCGGGCGGGCGCCGTAGCTTCGGCGACCACAACGCCTTGCGGGGATCGAACCCGGCTCACCAGCACGAGATCGGGCGCAGCCTCGGCAAGTTGGGTCTCGACCGCAATCTCGGCGGTGTGTTCGGTGATGCGCCGGGTTGCGACCGCCACCCCCCACTGCTCGACCCGAGCCGGCTGCGAAACGACGTCGATCGTTACGCCGCGATAAATGCCCGAGCCCGTGTACCAACGGCTGTTCTTGCCGACATTGCGGACCCGAACGGCGAGCACGTTGTCGCCTTGCCGCAAATGCGGCGTCAGATCGTAGAAGAAGGCGGTGTAGCCGTGCACCCGTCGGCCAAGATGATGGCCGTTCAGCCAGACGTCGCTCTCCATGTAGACGCCGTCGAACAGCACGGAGACCTGGCTTCCGGGCGGAAGCGCCTCGCTGCTGAAGCGCTTTCGATACCAGCCTTCGCCGCCCACGCTGAAGGCGTTCGCCGTTCCGCCGGGCGCACGCGGATCGAAGGGACCCACCCGACCGGAGCCCGGCTCGGCCGGCAGGTCCTCGATGCTCCAATCATGCGGAAGATCGAGCGTGCGCCAGCGGTTGTCATCCGCCTCAGGCGCTTCGAACGCGCCTTCACCGCGGAAGAACTTCCAGGCGAAGTCGAACGGCTGATCCCGTCCTATCCTGAGCGCCTCCGCCGGCGCGGCCGCGCGCGCCTGTCCTGGCAGCAGCGGGAAGACAGCCGCAGTGACGGTGGCGAGCAGGATGTCCCGCCGGTTGAGCGAGGACGCAACTTCAGCGGACATGGGGGGGCCATTCGGATTTCGGCAGAGCGCGAAGCGCCGCATCGACTTCGGCGATCGGCTTCGTGGCGTCGAACGGCAGGTAGTGGGCCGCATCGCGCAGGGTGAAGGTCGACAGGAAGGGCTTGAACGTCTCGGTCCCAGCCATCCCCAGCGCCCACGGCGCAAGTCGCGTCAGGATGGCGCGGGTGGCGGTCGAACTGATGAGATCCTCGATCGAGAGCGTGTCCACGCCCAGCTCGAACGTCGCAGGGCTTGGTTGGTGGTAAGCGGTCGCAGGCGCGTAATTCGGCGCGTCCAAAGTCCGTCCCATTGTCGGTTTCCTAGGGCTCTACGGCCGTCCGAGCTGCCAGCCGCCGTGGGGGAGACACATAACTTAGCAGGTGGTCGGTTAGCAAGCCGATCAACGCGTGCTGTCCGACTCTGCGCTGCGGTTGTTGGGCGAACTCAACGACCTGCGGGGGACGGGAAATGCGCGCTCGCGCGCGACCGGTTTCCGTGTTGCCCCGGGACGCTCTCCAAAAAAAAGAAGGCCGGGCGACTCCCAAATCGCCCGGCCAGAGGGAGGAGGAGGAGCGGGCGCCCTAGCGCGACCCGAAGGCGTAGCGAACGTTGAGGCCGATTTCCCGAGGAGCGGTCGTCGTCACGTTCAGGTAGCTGCTGTTGATGGTCTCCGCCGCAACGCTGCTGAAGGTCGGCGGCTGCAGGGCCTGGACGTTGGTGGCGACGAGAGTCGAAGACGCGGTCAGCACCTTGCCGGTATTGAACACGTTCTTGGCGAAGAGAGAGATCTCCCACGCGCCGTTCCCGCTGCGCACGCCGGCGTAAAGATTCAGCAGGCCGAAGCCGTCGACGGTGTCATAGGCGTTCGCCGGATCCCCGTTCGTCTTCGGTCGATAGGTGAAGAGGCCGCGAAGGTAGGCGTCCATGTCATCGGAAACGGGTCGCGCGTATTCGCCCTGAACGGAGAGACCCCATTTCGGCGTGTACAGGAGAGAACCGCTCGAGGGACATTCGGACACTGCCTGGGCGCCGGTCGCCGCCTGGAGCTGGTCCAGGGTCGGGGCTTGCGTCAGCACGTCAGGGACGCCGTCGCCATTGAGGTCGTTGCAGGCGACCACGTCGTTTTTTATCTTGCTCTTGGCGTAGCTGAACGTCGCCGAGAGGTTGAGCCCCTGCATCACCTGCCACGAGGCGTCGATGTCCACGCCATCGATCTTCGCGTCGACGCTGTTGCCGAAGTTAATGCTGCTGACTGACGGGCCGAGCTGGTTGAGGCCGACATAGTAGACCAGCGGACCACGGTAGATGAAGTTATTGAAATCCTGATGGAACGCCGCGGCGTTTACGAGCACGCGCTTGTCAAAGAAGGTCGATTTGAAGCCAAGCTCGTAAGATTTTGACTTCTCGTTGGCTAGGTCGACGTGGCGTTCGAGCGCCGGAGTGAGCGGCCGGAAGACGCCGACGACGAACGGGCCGGGTCTAAAGGCGCTGCCAGTGTTCGCATAGGCCATGAAGTCGCTGGTGAAGCGATGCGAGAGCGACACGTTGTATAGTGTCGCTTCGCCCTTGCCCTTCTTGTCGTCGAGCACCGGAAAGCCGCTAATGTTCACGGAGTTCGAGTCTCGATACCAGAGCTTGCGAAGGCCGCCCGAAAGCTCGGTGGCGTCGCCCAGGTGCAGGGTCACGTTCCCGAAAATCGAGCGTTCGTGCGTCTTGGTTCGAACTGCAATCGGCGTTTCCGCCACCTGAACAAGTTGCCCGAAGAGCGTGATGGGCGTCACGTTCACCAGGTCGGTAGGCGGGTTGAAGTCTTGCGCATAGCCCCCAACCGTGTAGTCGAGGAAGCCGAACAGCCGGTCGTCTGACGACAGGCGCAGCTCGTTGGTGCTCTGCTTCGAGTGACTATGGGTGTCCTGCGCCACGTCCGCTGTCGGGAACGCATTGGCCGCATCCTGGCTGCCGAACTGGCGCAGGTCCAACTCGGTGAACGAGCCCACATAGCTCAGCCTTTGGCCGGAGAACCGGTATTCGGCGTTGGCCGTGAAGATGTCCTGCTTCTGCTTGAAGCGGCTGAAGATGTTGTTGGTGATCCCGACGCGATCGTCGGGGTCGATAATCGGTTGCGTCGCCGACAAGGCGGGATCGAACAGCGAGACCGAAGCAACCTGGTCGAAGTAGAGCACCTTCCTTTCAAGGTGTTGATACATTAGATCGACGGTGATGCTGTCGTTCGGCTCGAACCGGAGGCTCGGACGCACCGCCCAGCTCTTGGACGATGGCTGGATGCTGCTGTTGATGCTTCCGACGCCGTTGCCCCGATTGTCGTCGATGATCGCCGCAAGGCGGAGGCCGAGGACGTCACGGATAATTGGTGCGTTGATCGCGCCGTTCAGATTGCGCGCACGCTGGTCGGTCACCGTGAGGTTTCCGTAGCCGCCAAATTCACCGAGCGTAGGCCGGCGCGTAGTGAGGGTGATCGACCCGGAGGGCGCCGACTGCCCGCGCAGCGTGCCTTGGGGCCCGCGAAGCACTTCAATTTGGCCGACGTCGAACATCGACTGGAAGGCAAAGTTCGACTGGATCGTCGCATCGTTCAGGTAGAAGGCGACGGTCGGCTGAGCGCCCGACTCGGCCTCGAACGGTGCGCCGCGGATCGTCGCGGCCGTTGAGAAGCCGTTGGTCCCGTTTGTGAGGGTTAGGCCCGGAACAACCGACTGAACCTCGTCGAACTGGCGAATGTTCAGCTTCTCCAACGTCGCGCCGGTGACGGCGTTCACGGTCTGCGGCACCGTCTGCAGGCTCTCCGCCCGTCGGCGCGCCGTGACGACGATTTCGGCGAGCTGAGCATCGTCTGACGACGCGGCGGCCGGCTGCGCGAAAGCCCCAGTCGATAGGGCCGTGAAGCTCGCGCTGGCCAGCGCGAGACAGATGAACCGCTTCATATCATGCCTCCCCAGAGTCCTTCGGCGGCTGCCCGCCTTTGTCGCATTTGCTTAGCGAGTGGTAGGTATAAGGGAAGGGGCAATAATCAGACAAGTGCTGAAGCTGGTGTTCAGCCGCATCAATTGTGTCCGCGCGGACACAGCTCTCAGTAGGGATCGCGTCCTGCCAGTCGGCGGAGAGGCGGCTTTGCAGAGAGAGGCCTAGCTTACCGTACGCGCAGCCAGGATGCGCTTGATCGCTCGATCAAGCTCCTCAACGAGGTCGAACCCCTGTTTGGCGCGCAGCCATTCCTCTTGCAGTCCGTCGATGGTCGCAACGAGGTGGAGCGCCGTCGATTCAGGTTCGGCGACAAACGCTTCGACCAGGGCTGCGTAGGATCGCACCACCCGGGCCTGACGTTCCGCGAAGAACTGGTGGGCAGGGTGCGCCTCATTAAGCGCTTCGGATTGGAGTATAGCGTAGAGTCTCAGAAGTTCCGGCCGCGCCTCGGCCTGAACGGCGGTGATATGGAACAGCTGCAAAGTCTCGCTAAACGAAAGCGCTTTCCCGACAAATCCCGCGTTTTCTATCGCACTGAACACGGCATCCTGGACCCGTCGATCTCGATCCTCAAGGAGCGCGATGAGCAGTTGGTCTTTCGATCCGAAATGATGGAGCACGCCGGGGTTGGTGAGCCCGCAGCGATCCGCCAGTTCGCGGATGCCGAACCCGTAATATCCACGCTCCGCGATTAGCCCCACGGCTTCATCGAGGATCTGGGCGCGGCGGAGTTCCGGCTTGGAGCGGGTTCGCCGCTGCGTGTCGTTCGGGGTCATTGGCCCAGGGTAGTCCGCGCCCCTTTCGTCCCGCAATGGCTGCCCGGCGGAGTTCGCCGGTCGCGCCCGCAAACTTAGCGGGTAGTCTGTTTCTGAACTCCGATTCGGTCGCTGACGGATCGCCACGCGTCGAGCCAGCGTCAGCTATGAGTTGCTGAGCTCCTGAGCGCGTTCACGACATCCAATCGCGATTGCGGCTCGTGTTGCCGATGCCCGGGTTGAGACGATTGCCGGGGTCGAGCCGGCGATAGTGTCCGGCAAGTTCGGGTTTGGCGCAGTAGAGATGCCCGACGTTGTGCTCGGCGGGAAATTCCCCGCCGCGCTCCTTGATCAATGACAGGATCTCGTGCTCGAGCGCCATGGACGGGACGCCTTTGCGCACGACGTAGTCCTGATGGAATACGTGGCAGAAGAAGTGGCCGTAGTAGAGCTTGGCCACAAGCCGATCGGAGATGGTCGCGGGCAGGCGCTCGAACCAATCGCGGTCGTCCCGACGAAGAGCGATGTCGACGGCGGCGATGTCCTCAACTTGTCGGCGGTGGATCGCGCGGTACCGCACGGCGGCGCCGGCGACGGCGAAGCGGTGCTGGAACGCCCGCTCGGCCTCCTCCGGGGAGCACTCGAAAGCCTCGCCCTGCGGGCTCGGGAACATCTCGCCAAGCAGCGTCCGGGCGAATGGCGCCGCGGCCTCCGGAACTTTCAGGATCAGGTGGTGCTCGAAGCGGTCGCGGTATTGCCGAATGCGCCGCGGCAGATGGTCGGGGAAGAGGTGGGATGCGGCCTGAAGCAGGTGATCGGAGAGATCAGCCGGCAGGGTCGTCGCCAGCCGATCCAGCCACGCCTTGAGCTGGAACAGTCTCGGGAGCCGTTGCACGCCAAGCCATCGGATCGCGAGCACGGTGTCCTTGCCGTAGCGGGCGGCGATGTCGAAAGCCTCGCGATGAATGTACTCCGCCGAGATCGGCAGCAACGAGCACTCCGCCAACATGCGGCGACGAATAGCTGTCAGGTCCTGCGGCGCGTTCGAGCCGATGTAGAAAGTCGTTGGGCGCTCGGATTTGGCGAAAGTGTCCACGCGCACTGCAAAGACCATAACCTTGCCGGCGCTTCCGGAGGCCTCGTACAACCGGCGGGGATCGGCGTTGAACCGCGCTGGGGTGCGCGCATCGACGTCGCGAACAATGGACTCGTAGTCTTTCGCCGAGGCGGCGCAGCCCTCATCGACGACATCGAAGTCGCCGAAAGCCCCCGAATCCAGTGCGGCGAGGATTTCCTCGGGATCGTCACCCAGTCGAATGCCGAGGTGGTTGCGCAGCACGATCTCCCCTGACGCCTCAACCTGAGCGTAGAGAGCGTACTCCGTGTAGGCGGGCCCGCGGGCGACGAGGGTCCCGCCCGAGTTGTTGCAGATCCCCCCGACCACCGACGCGCCGAGGCAGGACGAGCCGATCACCGAATGCGGCTCGCGCCCGAGGGGTGATAGCGCGCGCTCGAGTTCATGGAGCGTCGCGCCCGCCAGGCAAACGACCTGGCGTCCCTCGCACAGCGGAAAGACGCCCCTGATCCGCAGCGTGTTGATGATGACGACCGGGCGGTCGTACTCGCCGCAGGGCGTGGAGCCGCCTGTCAGGCCGGTGTTGGCGGCCTGAGCAATCACGATGTGATCGGCGGCGACGCAGGCTTGAAAAACTCGCCACTGCTCGACCAGCGATCCCGGCCGCACGACCGCGGCCACCGGTCCGCCGCCGGTGCGATAGCCGGTGGCGTAGGCTGAGACTGTGGCGGGAGCGGTCAGAACGTGGCGGCGCCCGGCGATCGTGCGCAGTGTCGCGATCAATGCGCCGCTATCGGCCGGCCCGAAGCGGCGCGTTGTGAACGGGACCTCCCGCACGTCGCTCATCAGACGGGCCTGGTTGCCCGCGCGTGGGCCAGGTGTCGGCGGATGCTCGAGCTGTCGCCGGTGACGATTGCATTGTGCTGGCTCACAGGCTCATGCCTCCATCTATGACCAGATTGGCGCCGGTCATGAACGTCGCTTCGTCCGACGCGAGCAACACCGCGGTCGCCGCGATCTCATCGGTCTGGCCCAGCCGGCCCATCGGCTGGCGTGCGACGAAGGCTGCGCGCGCGGCCTCAATGTCGCCCGTCGTCGCCCAGCGGTCGTGAAGTGAGGGCGTCTCGACCGTGCCCGGGCTGATCGCGTTGCAGCGAACGCCCTGGGCGATGTAGTCGCGGGCGACGGACATGGTCAGGCCCAGGACCGCGGCCTTGCTCGTGCCGTAGGCGCAGCGGTCAGGGGCCGCCATCACCGAGGAGACAACCGAGGCGATGTTGATGATCGAGCCCTGCCGACGCGCCAGCATCGCCGGCAGGAACGCCCGCATCGTCAGCATCATCGATCGCACATTGAGGTTCATGCTGCGGTCGAACTCGGCGGGATCGCAGTCGAGGAGGGCGCCCTGGACGACGACGCCAACGCAGTTCACCAGCACCGATACCGCGGGATAGGCCCGAGCGGCCGTCGCAACCGCCGCCTCGTCGGTGACGTCCAGCGTCACCCGGCGCGCGCCGGCGAGGCCGCCGTCGAAACGTACGTCGGCGGCGATCACGACGGCGCCTTCAGCGAGGAAGCGCTCAGAAATGGCGCGGCCGATTCCTTGACCGGCGCCGGTGACGAAGCAGGTCTTGTCTTTCAGCCGAGGCCCGCTCACCTCAGCGGCCTTCGTTCCAAGCGATCACCTTGTGCCGCTGGCGGCCGAGCTTCTCGATGCCGAGTTCCACGACGTCGCCTTCATTCAGCCAGACCTGTGGGTTCATGCCCATGCCCACGCCGGGCGGGGTGCCCGTGGTGATGATGTCGCCGGGCAGCAGCACCATGAATTCGCTGAGATAAGAGACGATCGTCGCGCAGTCGAAAATCATCGTCTTCGTATTGCCGGTCTGCATGCGCTTGCCGTTCACGTCGAGCCACATGTCGAGGTTCTGGACGTCAGCGATCTCGTCCTTGGTCACCAGCCACGGTCCGACGGGGCCGAAGGTCTCGCAGCCCTTGCCGCGGTCCCAGGTCGGGCCGCGCTCCATCTGGAACTGCCGCTCGGAGAGGTCATCGACAACACAGAATCCAGCGACGTAGTCCATCGCCTGGTCCTTGGCGACGTAGGACGCGCGGGCGCCGATCACGATCCCGAGCTCGACCTCCCAGTCCATCTTCGTCGACAGGCGCGGCTTACGCACGTCGTCGTCCGGCCCCTGGATGCAGGAGACCGCCTTGGTGAAGATGATCGGCTCGCTGGGCGCCGCCTGGCCGGTCTCGGCGGCATGATCGGCGAAGTTCAGGCCAATGGCGATGAACTGGCGGGTGTCGGCGACCGGCGGCCCGAAGCGCACTGGCTCGGCGACCAGCGGCAGCGTTTGCGGATCAATAGCCGCCAGCCGGACGAGACCGGCGGCGGAAAGGACGTCACCCGAAATGTCCGGGACCTGGCCGCTGAGGTCGCGCACCGCGCCGGCCGCGTCGATCAGGCCGGGCTTCTCCTGGCCGGGCGGGCCGAAGCGGACGAATTTCATGGGAACTCCTTTGAATTGTGCTGGGCAGCGGCGGGCGTCGCCTACTGCGGTGGGCGACCGTCAGTGGGTGCGCCTCGGGAGGCGCGACCGTCTCACAAACCACATCGTTCGCATCGGCCATGCTCCTCCGCGCTGCGCCTGACATGCGGAAGGGCTCGCTGGATGTCAATTGTACTCAGACAATAGGCAAGGTGCGTCCAACGGCCTCAGGACCCCTCACGCTACTCCGCTAGCAAGCGGCTAGGAGAACGGATCGCGCGCAGAGGCGGGGCCGAAAGCTGAAGCTCGCAGCCGATTGCAATCCACGGCTCTCCATTCTAGTCAGACAAGAATGGAGCGGCGACGGCCGCGTTCGACGTCGGGAGAAGCGGATGTTCGCGGGACGGTTCAGCGGGCGTTGTGCGGTGATCACGGGCGGCGCCTCAGGGGCGGGCAAGGCGGTCGCTCAGCGGCTGGCCAAGGAGGGGGCGCGCGTCGTGCTTTGGGACCTCAATCCGCAGGCCCTCGTCGAGGCCGCAGCCGAGGTCGGCGCCGCGCACACATGCGCAGTCGACGTTTCGGACCCCGCCGCGGTCGCGGCGGCTGCGGAGGACACGCGGAAGGCTCTAGGCAGCGTCGACCTTTTGCTGTGCTCGGCGGGAATCACCGGTCCCACGGCACCAGTGGTGGACTTTCCGCTCGAGGGCTGGCGGCGCGTCATCGAGGTGAACCTGAACGGCGTCTTCTACGCCTGTCGCGCTCTCGCCCCTTACATGATCGCCAACGGTTACGGCCGGATCGTCAATCTGGCGTCCATCGCCGCGAAGGATCCGAACCCGAACGCGTCAGCCTATGGAGCGGCGAAAGCCGGGGTCGTGGGGTTCACCAAGGGGTTCGCGAAAGAACTCGCCAAGACCGGCGTGCTCGTAAACGCCGTCACCCCGGCGGTCTTTGTCACCCCGCTGCTCGAGCAGATGCCCGAAAGCCAGATTGAGATGATGAAGTCCAAAATTCCGATGGGCCGGTTCGGCGAGCTGGACGAGGTCGTCTCGATGATCTGCTGGCTGCTGAGCGACGAGTGCAGCTTCTCAACGGGTGCAACGTTCGACATTTCCGGCGGACGCGCTACCTACTGACTGCTTCTTGCAGGAATTCCGTGGAGACCGAACCGAGTGGCCAGAGCAGCTCGAGCCCGTTTGGCGATAGCGACGGGCCGTGCGCCGACGCCCGAGGGAGCGTCATCGCCGGCGGGGGAGCTTATCCACAATCGGATCGCGCGCGACCTCGCGATCGACATCATCTCAGGCCGCCACCCGTCCGGCGCCGTTCTGCCAAACGAGGTGGAAGCCAGTGCTGAGCTCGGCATCTCGCGCACGGCGTATCGCGAAGCGATCCGCATCCTCGCAGCGAAGGGCCTTGTCGCCAGCCGGCCCAAATCCGGGACGACCGTGTGCCCGAACAACGAATGGAATATCCTCGATCCGGATGTCCTCGGCTGGACGTTCGAGGCCGGGCCGACCGAGGATTTCGTCCTCTCCCTTTTCGAGCTGCGCCGCATCGTCGAGCCGGCCGCAGCGGCTCTGGCGGCCGAGCGACGGACCTCCGAACAACTCGGGCAGCTCGGCCACGCGATCGAGGAGATCAAGCGGTTCGGCTTCGAGCGGCGCGAAGGGCAGCTCGCGGACCGCCGGTTCCACGCCTTGCTGCTCGCCGCGACCGGCAATCCAGCCGTGATCGCCCTTACCCGGACGATCTCCACCGCAGTTGAGGCCTCGACGCTGTTCAAGCAGCGCAAACGTCGCCTTTCACGCGACGCCACCCCGGAACATCAGGCGCTGTTCGCCGCCATTGCGGATCGCGACTCCGAACGCGCTCGCGCCGCCAGCCTCGAGTTAATCGACCTGGCGATGGAGGACCTGCGTCGCGGCATGGCCGACTAACCTGAGACTGCGCAGCGTTCGGGCAGCCGAGCGACGAACCACCTGAAGCCAGGCCCTCGGCGGACAAGTCCCATTCGCGCTGCTTGAGCTGAAGCTCGCCGGTGCTCGGCGATGCGATGCGCGCAGCTGGGCAGCTGGGCAGCTGGGCAGGGCCCACCTCAAGCGCCGATCGTCAGACTGCCGCCGGCGCCGAATTCACCGACGCGCCTCAGCCACTTTCGCCGGGTGCTGCGCCTCCGGCGTTCGAGCGCGGCAGCCCCACAGGGCGTAGAACACGATGTAGAGTTCGCAGATCACCGTCAGGAAGAACGAAGCCTGCAGACCGTAATGATCGGCCAGCCAGCCCTGTACGATGACCAGCGCGCCGCCGGCGATCGCCATGATCAGCAGCCCCGAGCCTTCCTCGGTCAATGGTCCGAGGCCCCGGATGCCGAGGGTGAAGATGGTCGGGAACATGATCGAGTGGAATAGCCCCACCGAGATCAGGGCCCACATGGCGGTCTGACCCGTCGCGGTGGCCGCGATCAACATGACGATGGCCGCGCCGGCGCCGGCGCCGGCCAGAACGTTCTCGGCCGGGACCTTGCGCATGACCAAGCTGCCGACGAAGCGGCCCACCATCATCCCGCTCCACAGCAGGAACAGGTACCTCGACGCCTGCTCATGCGTGAGGTTGCCGATCTCGGGGGCGGAGACGAAGTTGATGAAAAGGTTGGACACCCCGATCTCGGCGATCAGGTAGATGAAGATGGCCGGGATGCCGAGGATCAGGTTGCGATGCCGCCAGAGCGACATGTGTTTGCGCTCAGCGGCTGCGGCCCGACGGGAGTTCTCGCCGAAGCTCGGCAGGTTGAAGTGGGCGATGATCACCGCCAGCACGACCAGAACCAGGGCGACGATCAAATAGGGCAGGATGACCGACTGCGCGCCGGCCAGCCGCTGCTCCATCGTCAGAGTGGACGGGTCCTGGGTCGTGCCCGAGACGCTGCGGCCCAGGATCAGGGCGCCGCCGAACAGCGGGGCGAACGTCGTACCCATCGAGTTGAAGGCCTGCACGAGGTTCAGGCGGGCAGGCGCCGATTCCGGCGGGCCGATCACGGCGACGTAGGGGTTGGCCGCCACCTGCAGCAGGGTGATGCCGCTGGCGATCACGAAGAGAGCGGTTAGGACGACGCCGTAGGACGGGATCTGCGCCGCCGGCGCCATCAGCAGTGCGCCGGCCGCCATGATGCTGAGACCCACCACTAGCGCCTTTTTGTAGCCGATCCGTTCGATCAGCCAGGCCGACGGCATGGAGGCGACGAAGTAGGCGATGAACCACACCGACTCGATAAGCGTGGTCTGGGTGTAGTTAAGGTCGAACACGCTGCGCAGGTGCGGCAACAGCGTGTTGTTGATGACCGAGATGAAGCCCCACATGAAGAAGAGGCTCGCCAGCAGGGTGAGTGCGGGGCGGTACGGCGCGCTACCGACAGTGACCGGCGACAACACGGTCGCCTCGGGGGAGGGGGATTTTAGGGGCACTGGGTCTCGCATTCTAGGAACGGTACTCGGAGCAAGGCTCAGGGCCTGGTGAACTCGTCACATCGTCATGCACGGTTCACAGGAACGTTCGAGCGGCGAAGCAGGGTCAACGCTAACCTAGCAGCCGGTCGGCTCGCAAGCGGTACAGCTCAGAATGATTCCGCGGCCTCAACACCGCTGTCCCCGCCCGCCGGCCATGCGGCGCATCGCAGCGGGCTTTTGACAACCGTCTTTACTTAGCAGGTGCTAAGTCATAAATTAGCGGCATCGCAAGCGGGGGCCGCTTGTGGCCGGCCTCACGGAGTTCGGTTTGACCGGTCCGACTAGATTCACCAGGAGAGAACTCCATGCGCTTGGTCACTGTCGTCTCCGCACTCGCGCTGGCGCTCACCGCCTCATCTGCGCTCGCTCAGGCCCCCGCGCCGCAAACTGCGACAGCCGCGAAAGCGTCCGCGGCGCCCTACAGCGTCGCCAAAACAGACATCGGGACGCTGCTCGACGATCCGGCGGTGAAGGCTGTTCTCGCGAAGCGCGTGCCGGAGCTCGTTCAGAACGACGAGATCGATATGGCTCGCGGCATGACGCTCGCCGACGTTCAGCAGTATGCCCCTGACATGCTGACCGAGAAGGCGCTCGCCGACATTGACGCGGACCTCGCCAAGCTGCCGGGGAAATAATAGCCGGCCCACGCGCGGACGGCGGAGCGAGCTTGGTCTGAGGAGTTTCGATCCGAACGAGCCGCGATGATTTCGCATCCCGTATCGATCCGGCGATCGGCGCCACCGCCGTTGCACTGCCGGCGCCGTCATTAACCGCACTTGGCCTGGTCAAGCTTCGCTTTCAAAAAGGGGGTCAGCCCGGTGTCTGACCAGGTCTGTATCCATTGTGGTTTCGCCGGCGGCGTTCACGGCAGCCGCTGCGTGGTCTTCAGAGCCGCGCTGGTCATGAAACCGACGCCTCACACCCTGGCTGGCGGCAATGTTCGTCGCGTCCCACGGGTGAAGCTCGCCACCTCCACACGGGGCGTTGAACGTCTGCCCGATCGACTGCTCGGCGGATAGGGCCGGCACAGAGCCGCACATATGCCATACTTCGGATTTCAAACTGTTTGTGGCCGGAGGCCTCACGTTCGATGATGCAGTTTCTGCACGGGCTTTCGACGTTCGACCCGCTGAGCTGGGCGCTCGCCCTGTTCCTTGGAAGCGGCCTGATAGTCGGGATCAGCACCGGGTATCTCCGGGCACGCAAGATCCAGCCGAAGGGCTTCAGATGGCGGCTACTGGGCCGCGAAGTCATCTGGGGGGCGGTCAACCTAACCGCCTCCGCCTTCCTTCTTGGCGGGGCCGGCCAATGGTTACGTAGCCAAGGCTTCATCACCTACAGTGGCGCGGCGGCCTCAGCTTGGGTCGTTGCTGTAGAGGTCGCCCTGTACTTCGTCCTATTCGATGCCTGGTTCTACTGGTGGCACCGGCTCATGCACAAGGAGCCCTTCTACACCTTGGTCCACAAGGTCCATCATGGCTCGCCGTCGCCGAATCTGCTCACGACCTTCTCGGAAAGTCCTTTGGAGTCCTTCGTCAACGGCAGCTCCCTGTTACTGTTCACGGCGGCTTTCACCGTGCACGAGCAGAGCATGCTGATCATTGCGCCATTGGCGCCGCTGATGGGGCTCTATGTGCATTCGGGACACGAGTTCCTGCCGCGATGGTGGAACAAGAGCTGGGCGACGAAGTGGTTCATCTCGGCCACTTTCCACGACCAGCACCATCGCTATTTCAAGGGCAACTACGGCGGCTTCACTACGGTGTGGGATCGGCTTTGCGGGACCATGCGGCCTACATTCGAAGCCGACTTCGAGAAGGTGACCACACGACCGACCGAGCGACGCCGCGGCGTGGTCGCCGCGGCGCCGGTGAAGGTGTCAGGGCCGGCGAGCTGATACGAATTGCTGTGACTGACGTCAGTTTGGCAACGGCGCATCGGCGTCCAGCCCACGCCCCTCCCGGCCGCCCCGGCGCCATGGGGACGCCGGCGAGGAAGAGGGCGAACGCCACGGCTGCGCGCTTGAAGGAGAGCCTCCGCGCTAGAGGTTTCGGGCGAAGAAGTCGAAGATCTTCTCGAACGGGATCTTGTCCGCGCGATCGTACAGATCGACGTGATCGGCGTTCGGGATGATCAGCAACTCCTTGGGCCCGGCGGCGTCGGTGTAGGCGTCTTCCGAGAAGTAGCGCGAGTGCGCCTTCTCGCCGGCGATCAGCAGGACCGGCCGCGGGGCGATCTCCTTGATGTAGGTCAGGAGCGGCATGTTCATGAACGACAGCGCATTCGTCGCCGTCCACCCGCCGTTGGAGTTCGGCGAGCGCGCGTGGAAGCCGCGCGGCGTCCGGTAGTAGTCGAAGTACATGCGAGCGACCGGATCGGTGACGCCCTCCAGAGTCTCCGGAAGAATGCGCGCTCCCGGGGCGGGGGAACCTTTCACGGCGTCGGCCCAGCGTTGCTGGCTCATCCGCTCCAACATCTGCGCGCGCTCTTCGCGCCCCAGCTTGTCGTAGTAGCCGCGCGCCATCACGCGGGACATGTCGTACATGCTGGTGGTGACGACCGCCTTGACGCGCTTGTCTACGGCCGCGGCGTTCAGCCCCATCCCACCGAAGCCGCAGATGCCGATGAGGCCGATGCGGTCGCGGTCGACGGCCGACTGCAGACCGAGGAAGTCGACGGCCGCGCTGAAATCTTCGGTGTTGATGTCGGGAGAGGCGACGTTGCGCGGCTCGCCGCTGCTCTCGCCCGTGTAGGACGGGTCGAACGCCAGGGCGACGAAGCCGCGCTCGGCCATGGTCTGGGCGTAGAGACCGGAGGACTGCTCCTTGACCGCGCCGAACGGTCCGCTGATCGCCAGCGCCGGCAGCCGCTCGCCGGCGCGGTCCTTCGGCCGGTAGAGATCGCCCGCCAGGACGATGCCGTAGCGGTTCGTGAAGGTGACCTTCTCGTGGTGAACCTTCTCGCTGCGAGGGAAGGTCTTGTCCCAGTCCTTCGTCATCTGTGTGTTGGTGGCGTCGTTGCGCATGGAATGAGCCTTCGCTGAGTTCGGGTGGATGGCGACGAGGCCTGCCGTGGCCAGGCCGGCGGCGGAGAACTTGAGGACGTCGCGACGGTCGAGCCTTGCCCGCGGCGACGGATGTTGGACGGAGGATGGCGGGCGGGTCATGACGGGAGCCTCAGGGCGGAAAGGCGGGAGCCGAGTGCGGCGAGAAGCGCTGCGGCGGCGAGGATGGCGGCGCTGGCGGCGAAGGCGGTGTGATAGCCGCGCGCGTCGACCAGCAGGCCGCCCAAGGTCGCGCCAAGCGTGATCGCCAGCTGGACCACCGCGACCATCAGGCCGCCGCCGGCCTCGGCGTCGTCCGGCAGCGCCTTGCTGAGCCAGGTCCACCAGGCGACGGGCGCAGCGACGCTGATCAAGCCCCACGCGCCCAGCAGAACGGCGGTGGGGATCGTCGCCTCGCCCAGCGTGATCAGGGCGACGGCGATGACGGCCAGGGCCATCGGGGCGCCGGTCAGCAGCGCGGCGAGATGGGCCGGCAAGAGGCGGCCGATCAGCCAGGTTCCGACCAGCCCGGCCATGCCCAGCCCGAGCAAGATCAGCGACAGGGCGGAGACGTCGACGCGGGTGACGGTCTCGAGGAACGGCCGCAGGTAGGTGAAGAGCGTGAATTGGCCGGCGAACAGCAGGGCGACCGCTGCGAAGCCCAGCGGAGCGCCCCGGCGGCGCAGCACGCGGAAGACGCTGCCGGTTCGCGGCTCCGGGTGGGGCGGCATGGCCGGCAGGCTGAGGTGCTGCCAGGCCAGGACGATCGCCGCCAGGGGCGCCACGACGAAGAAGGCGCCGCGCCAACCGACGTACTGGCCGAGGAAGCTGCCGAGCGGGGCGGCGATCGTGGTGGCGAGCGCGTTGCCGCCGTTCAGCACGCCGAGCGCCCGGGGCGCCTGGTCCTCCGGCACAAGCCGCATGACCGTGGCGGCCGACATGGACCAGAAACCGCCGATGACCACCCCGATCAGCGCCCGGCCGGCCATGAAGACGGGAGCGTTCGGGGCGAACGCGACCATCAGGCCCGAGACAAGCATCAGCACGGTCAGCGCGAGCAGGACCAGCTTCCGGTCCAGACCGCGGGTGGCGGACGAGATGACGAGACTGGTCAGCACCGCGAACACGCCGGACACCGCGATCGCCTGGCCGGCCTGGCCCTCGGTGATGTGAAGGTCGGCCGCGATCGGCGTCAGCAGGCTGACCGGCATGAACTCGGAGGCGATCAGGGTGGAGACGCAGAGGGTCAGGGCGCCGATCGCACCCCAGGCGCCCTCACGCGGCGCCGAGACCTCCGAAGCAGTGGCGGATTGGATCGACATGAGCTCTCACGGCTTGGGGCGATTTCGCCCGACCGCGGTGAGATAGCCCTGATGCGACCGCCGGATCAGTCGGCCTTCGCGCGATGAACCGTTGCGCGAAATTCAACGGTGGCGGCGTGCTTCTACAGCCCCAGGGGACGTAGCTCGCGCACCAGTTCGATGAGCAGGCGGAGCGCCGCCGGCACCTGCCGCCGGCTCGAATAGTAGATGTGGTAGCCGCCGCTCGAGGTCGCCCAGTCGTCGAGGACGCTGCGGAGCGCGCCGCTCGCAAGCTCCGCCCGCACCATGGTGTCGGCGACATACATCAGCCCGACCCCGTCCCGCGCCGCAGCCAGGCCCAGGCGCCCATCGTCGACGATCAGGCTGCCGGGCGCAGCGACCGACAGCTGATCTTCTCCACGCTCGAACTCCCAGCGGTAGATGCTGTCATCGCCGATGCGGATGCGGATGCAGCGATGCGCCTGCAGGTCGTTCGGATGTTCGGGATGGCCGAAGCGTTCCAGGTAGGATGGGGCGGCCACCACGATCCAGCGGATGTCCGGCGAGAGCCGCTGGGCCACCATGTCTTCCGGCACCGTCCCGCCATAGCGGATGCCGGCGTCGAAGCCGCTTTCGATCACGTCGATCATGCGGTTGCTGACGGAAACCTCCAATTCGACATCTGGGTAGCGCTCGACGAAGGTGGGCAGCACAGGCGCCAGGAGATGATCGGCGGCGTCGTTCGGCACGCTCAGCCTCACCCGCCCCATCGGCGCATCCCGGAACTGGTTCACCACATCGAGCGCCTGGCCGATCTGCCGGAAGGGGTCCTGGATCACCGCCTGCAGCGCCTCGCCGGCCGCGGTGAGGGTGACGCTGCGGCTCGTTCTGTTGAGCAGCCGCACGCCGAGCCGCTCTTCCAGCCCGCGGAGGGCGTGGCTCAAGGCGGAGGCGCTCAGGCCGAGTTCGAGGCCCGCGCGGCGAAAGTTGCGGTGCTTGGCGATCTCGAGGAAGTACGCGAGGTCCGCGAAGTCTGAACGTCGGAACTGCATGGCCGGCCCTGCCGCACGAGAGAGCTCGGGACAAGCTCTGGGCGCCAGTCTGGTGCCTTGAGCCGGGTTCAACAATCCTGAAGCACCGCGCGACCAGTTGACGGTGAACCCGCCCAGTAACGCAGCGCGGACAAACGACCAAACCCTGGTCCCGCCTCTCGGGCCGAGACTTCCGGCTGGCCAATCACCTGCCGTTGGGGGCGAGGCTTGGCGCGGACCTCGGAACGGTACTAGCAGCCAGCCGTTACGCGTGAATGGCGGAGCAGGGCCACCAGCTCGGCGCTCCAAAGAGCGTATCACCGCCACATTGAGCCCCGGTCCGTTCGTACGGACCGTGGGCTTCGTGGTTTAGCCATATCCTTGAACGGCGAGCTGATTCTTCCATCAGCGGCGATAAAAGGGAGGCGATCGAAGCTTGGCCGTTTCGCGCACAATGGAAATTATGGCAGGCGATGGCTTTGCCAGGCATTGCATACTAGGCGAGGGCGAAGTGACGGCGCACGTCGTCCGCCGATACGCAGCGGGCGCCTGCTTCTCGTTCAAGGTCGTCGAGCAGGTCAGAAAGCCGCCGAAAGCTGCGTGGCGCGCGCTGAATTCTGAGTGACCGCAGGATCGCCTCCACCGCATCGCCCTCGACCCCGCCGCGCGCGTCGATGAAGAGCTTGAGATCCTCATCGGCGATGTCTTCGTAGTCGAACGTCTGCAGGTAGAGCGCTCGGTCGGCGACGGCCGCCGAGATGACGCATTGGGATGGCCCGCCGGCGAGTGAGAACTCGTTGTTGCCGACGAAGATCAGGCCCAAAGGCATCGGCGCATAGCAGCGGTCGCCGTCATTCCAGTAGCGCAGCGCTTCGATCACCTCCCGAGAGAGGTTCTGAGCCTCATCGAAAATGACGGTCCTTCGGGGATCTCCTCCAATGGCGCTGCTGGTCTCGGAAGCCAGGGCTGCATCGCCGCCGGCCCAGGCGCGCGTCGCCTCAAACAGGCGCCGGCGCAGTGACCAGATCGCCATATGCGAGGGGTGCGGTGAACACCCCGTCAGTGGGCTCAGCGCCTCCAGTGTATGCTGCATCACCAGGATCTCCCCGGCGTTTCGCCGGGAGACTTTCACCACGACGACCTCTCCTGGCCGGCGCCGGACGAACTCGTCGATTGTGGTGGTTTTTCCGACGCCTGGCGGCCCGGCGAAGACGGATATCCGCCGCCGCTCATGGGTGTCTTGCATTCGCGCGAACAGGCGGCGGGCCAGCGACGTCGCGACGAAATCAGTCATCAGCCTGCTGGGCCTCGAGGCGAGCCGTCAACGCCATCTCATGCAACCGACGTGCTGCCGCATGCGACGGCGGCGGGGCGACCGCTGTGGATTGCATGGCGCGTCCGCGGTCGCTCACCTCACCGCCTAGATCGAGCGACGGGAGCGGCGTACGGACCGCCAAAGGTTCGATGCGGCGCGCCCACCGGAGCTTGGTGTCGACCGGATCGATCTTGGGCGCATCTTTCGCGAGCGCGGAGACGTGGCGGTTCAGTCGCGCCTGACGCCGGCCGGACTCGCGGGCGCCTTCGATCCACCGGGCTGGATACGGCGCATCCGGCTGCAGATAGACCCAGGCGCCGCCAAGGCGGGCGAGCGGCGGCGCATCGCGACGCCAGGGCAGCGCCAGATCCACCACTGTGCGGCTGGGTAGCGCGACCAGCGCCTCATGGGTGAAGCGACGGCCATTGATCTTCAAGACGCCGCGATCGATGCGGCGGCTGTCGGTGTCCGCGAAGGCGGCGTCCAAGGTGCAAGCCTCGACGCTGACCGGCCGCCATCCCGCCTGGACCTTCTCTTCGAACCACGCGGCGGGCGAACGGCCGGCCCACAGGCCGCCGACCGGTCGATGATTGTGCGCCCGGACCAACTCCAGGACGGTGAGGCGGAAGTCATCCCACTCGCCGGGATACGGCTGCGGCGGCTTGCCGAGCGCCTGCGTTTTCTTGGCGAGACGGTTGGGACCGGCGTACCCCGGCAGCAGCGCGAACACGTAGCGATCAAGCCGGGCGAACAGGCTTTCGATCGGCTTGGCGGCGGCGTTGTAGGGTCGAGCGAAGATCGTCGTTCGGGTGCCCGGCGCATTCAGCAGCTGCAGCGCGCCGTCGATCTTCGCCATGGCGGCGAACTCGGCGCCATTGTCCAGGTAGAGTCCCTGCGGAAAGCCCCAAGCGGGATCGGCGACCATGGCGAGGAACGCCTCGATCACGTGCTCCTGCCGAACGCCTTCGCCGCGGTCGAGGAGCACCGGATGGACGAAGACGCGCCCGGTGCCGGCGTCCATGAAGGCGATGATCTTCGGCCAGGCGGTCGAGCCGTCTGGACGCTGGACGATGACATCCAGATGCTTCACGTCCGCGACGACCCGTTCCATCGGCGCCAATCCAGTCCAGTTGCGCCGAATACGCGGCTTGGCGTCGTCGTAGGCTTTGCGGTCGTTCCGCCGTTGGTTGACCGCCCGGTAGTGGGCGAAGCGTTCGACCCGCCGACGCGACAGGCGCATCGCCGATGCGGGCAGCTCGAGACCGCGCTGTTCGCAGGTCTCGACCAAGATGAACTCCGCTAGACGTCGAACCTCGGCCCCGCCCGCCTGTTCGGCGCGTGACGCCCACAGGCCCTTCATGGCCTGGTCGACTTGCGTCGCGATCTTCTCAAGGCCGGCCTCTGGAAGGCCGGTCGTCAGATAGGCGCGGTCGAAGTCTCGGGAGATCCGCACGCGGCGCTTACCGCGATTGCTGGGACGCGATCGGCCGAGGCCGCGGAGGCCATGGCGCTCATAGCGGGCGAGCCATCGATAGATTGTCCTGGCAGTCACGCGATGGGCGCGTGCCGCCTGGTCGGCGGCGAGGCCGCGGGCGCGGCTGCCAGGCGGGTGTGCGACGACCGCTTCGACGGCGCTCAGCTTGGTCAGCGTTCGCTCGTCGAGCGCGGCGGATTGGGGAGCCGGGGAGCTAGCCGGCAGCAAGCACTCTTGGAGGCGCGCGCGCACACCGTCTGGCAGACTTGTGACTTCAACGCGGTGGTTGAGGCCTCCTTTGCCACCACGACCGAGACACCGCTGCACGACGAGCCGCCGGCCGCGCCACAGCTTGCCGCTTTGCGCGCCTCGAAGGACCGCCCGGGCGGCCTGCGGGGTGATTCCGGCCGCCTCGGCGAACGACTGGGCGGCGATCCAATGGGGGGAAGACATCTCGCCGAAGCGCCAGCTGCGCCGCGATCGCGCCGCGGCGACAGATCAAATTTCTTATAATCCGTCCCGGGGCAACACGATTCTGCGCCACGAACTTTCCCAATGAGTTTCGCAATCTCGCGATTGCGAACGTCGGCCGCTGGGAAACCTAGCGGGCCCGGCCAATGAATGTCGGCGGAATTGGGAAAGCACGGCCGATCGCGAAAGCGTTCGGCCTCTCGACGGCGGACGCTGGGCGCGACATCGCTATGGACGGGCGCTGACATATCGTGTGGGCCGCCCCACCAACGGCGCCTTGACCGCGCCCGCATGCGATTGTTGAGTAGGTGTTCAGTTTTCTGAAGCCGGCCGGTCCGACCCGCTGATCTGCGGGAGCGGCGACCTGGACCGGCGCTGGGAGGAGCATTCGATGATCAAGCAGGTCGTCTTCCTGAAGAAGCGTGACGACATCTCCATGGAAGAGTTCATGGACTACTACGAGAACCAGCACTCGCAGCTGGCCAAGAAGCTCGGCGCCAAGCCGTCGCTGCCGAACGCCCAGCGCTACGTGCGCCGCTACGTGACGCCGGAGCCGAACCCGCTGACCGGGGAGGTGATCCACCCGGGCTACGACTGCATCATGGAGATCTGGTGGAACACCCGCGAGGACTTCGAGGCGGCGATGAAGGGCCTCGGCGACCCGCAGTTCCTCGAGGCCCGCAAGGCCGATGAGCTGAAGCTGTTCGCCTCGAACAGCAACCCGGTCTGCACCGTGGTCGAGTACGACTCCGGCATGGGCCCGAACGGCGAACTGCCCGACTGCACGCCGCGCTTCGGCTGACGCGCGGACATCCGGGCTTTCCTCCCCCGCGGTTATGGGGGAGGAACGCTCCGGGCCGGCGGATCGGCGGCGGCCTGTCGCCCAAGATCAGCGTCGCGAGCACCGGAGCCATGACCGACCCCGTCAAGCCGATCGCCGTCGTGCAGGGCGCGCCGTCGCCGCAGATCCAGGCGCTGTTCGGCCGCGTCGCCGCCTCGCTGCGGCCGCTCGCCCGCGTGGTCGGCGTGGTCGAGGAGACCCCGCCGGGCAGCGACGGCCAGTTGCGCAGCCTGGTCGACGACCGGATCTATCCGCTGTTCCAGGATCTCGGGCCGAGCTCGACCGCCTGCAACCTCGACTCCGAGAGCCTGGCGTCGGCCTGCGAGGCGGTCCGGCGCGACATCGCCGCCGGCTGCGGGCTGGTGGTGCTGAGCAAGTTCGGCAAGCTGGAGACGGAACGCTCCGGCCTGGCGGCGGCCTTCGCCGCCGCAGTCGAGATCCAGGTCCCGATCCTGACTTCGGTGGCGCCGCGCTACGCGCCCCAGTGGCGGGCGTTCGCCGCGCCGCTGTTCGTCGTCCTGCCGCCGGAGGAAGCCGCCATCCACGCCTGGTGGCGGCAGGCGGCGCCGCGGGCGAACTGATCTGCGGCGACGGACTTCCGCGGCCTCAATCGATGATGTCAATGACCGCGCCGACCGAGCCGCCGATCACCGCGCCCTTGCCGGCGTCGCCGGACAGGCTGCCGATGCCGGCGCCGACCGCGGCCCCGGTCGCGGTCGCGCAGGTCGCCAGGAACAGGCTCGCGACGGCCAGTGCGCAGGTACGAAGGATCGCGTTCATCGTCTCGCTCCGCCGCTACTTGCCGCCCTTGGCGAGCTCGCGCCAGATCACCGACAGGACCGGCTTGTCGAGCTGCTCGGGGTGGGTCTTGTACCAGTCGTCGATCGCGGTGACCGCGGGGGCCAGCTGGGCCCCGGCGAGATCGGTCTGGGCGCGGACCGCAAAGGTGTTCTGGCCGGGAGCCTTGCGACTGTCGTAGCGCGCGCCGACCGAGATCGCGTTGGAGACGCCGATCAGATAGGCGCGCCGCTCCTCCATCGACGAGCGCTGCCAGTCGCGCCCGTCGACCAGGGCGCGCGTCTGGGCGTGCGCCGCCGGCGCGAGCGCTGCGGCCGCCAACAGCAGCGCGAGCAGTCGCTTCGTGGCCATCGCATCTCTCCCTGATGGTCGGACTGCACAATGGCCGCGCCGTCACGCCGAGCGCCATCCGGTGAACACCGGAGAGGCGCAGGTCGTGTCCCTGGGCCTCGCCGCGGCGAAGGCCGGGCTGTCGAACGCCGTCGTCGCAGGTTAGGGTTGCAGGATGCAGATCTTCTCAGCTGTGCGCGGGGCGATCCCCTGCGACCGAGTTCGTCACGCCAGCGCGCTGTCGGCGCTCTGGCTGCTGGCGGCGTGCGCGACGCCGGCGGCCGAGCCCACGACGCCGCCCGCGGATGGCGCCATGAGCGGCGCCTGCCGCGCCGCGGCGGCCGAGTTCGCGGTCGGCCGCGCCTACACCGAGGAACTCGGGGCCAGCCTGCAGCAGGCCGCGCAGGCGAAGACCCTGCGGGTGATCCGGCCGGGCGACGCGGTCACGATGGACTACCGGGACGACCGGCTGAACGTCGAGCTTGACGCCGGCGGGAAGGTCTCGAAGGTCCGCTGCGGCTAGCCACGTTCGCAAAAGCGAGGGGGCCGGCAACTGACCGGGAGCGGCTTTCGTTCCGCCACGTGCGCTTCTGGCGAAGGAAGCGGCAAAAATGGCGAGGTCGCAGACGGAGCCGCTGATTTCTCCCACGGGCTTGGGCGCCGAGGTCGAAACCTGGCTGTCCGTGATCGACGAGATGCCGGTCGGCGTGACGGTGGTGGAGCCGGGCAGCGAGTTTCCGTGGCACAACAAGGCCGCCAGACGCATCCTCGGACTGGGGGAGGCGCCGGCCTGGCCGCCGCCGGCCGAGCCGGCGACCTACGGCGCCGTGCACGCGGACGGCCGGCCCTATGCGCTGGAGGATTATCCGCTCACCCGCGTGCTGCAGGGCGGCGGCTCCGTGGAGCGCGAGCTGATGCGCTACCGGCGCGCCGACGGGCAGGTGCTGATGCTGGAGATCAGCGCCTCGAAGGTGAGGCCGCACGGCCGGCAGCTGGGCTTCTGCACCTACCAGGACGTCACCGCTGAACACGCGGCGCGGCGCGAACTCGCCGAGACCGCCGAACGCGTCCAGCTCGCGCTGGACGCCGGCGCCATCCTCGGCACCTGGGTGTGGAACGTGGCCGAAAACGTCATGACGACGGACGAGCTGTTCGCCCATTTCTTCGGCCTCGACCCGGAGCGCTGCCGAAACGGCCTGCCGCCTTCGGAGGCGATGGTGTCGGTGCATCCGGACGACCACCCCGGCGTCGAAGCCGCCGTCGCCGAGGCGATCGCGCGCGGCGGCGCCTATCGCCACCAGTATCGGGTGCTCCAGCCCGATGGGAATTGGCGCTGGGTCGAGGGCAGCGGGCGGGTCGAGCTGGACGAGGCTGGCCGGCCGCTGCGCTTTCCCGGCGTGCTGCTGGACATCTCCGCCTGGAAGCAGGCGGAGGAGGCGCGCGACCTGCTGACCCGCGAGGTCGATCACCGGGCGCGCAACGCGCTGGCCATGGTCCAGTCGGTCGTGCGGCTCACCGACGCCCAGGACCCGGCGCGGTTTCGCGAGGAGGTCGTCGGACGCGTCGACGCCATGGCCCGGGCGCAGGGGACGCTGTCGCGCAGCAACTGGGAAGGCGGGGTGCTCGGCGAACTGGTCGAGGGGGAGCTGTCGACCTACGCCGCCGCCCCGCGCTTTGCGCTACACGGCCCGAAGCTCGCCCTGCCGGCGGCGCAGGTCCAGGCGATCAGCATGATCATGCACGAAATGGCGACCAACGCGGTCAAGCACGGCGCGCTCTCGACCCCGGATGGCAAGGTCGAGGTCGCCTGGCATGCCGACCGGCGGCGCAATGTCGAGCTCACCTGGACGGAGAGCGGCGGCCCGGCCTTGCAGCCGCCCAAGCGGCAAGGCTTCGGCTCACGGCTGATCGCCCGGCTCGCCGCCCAATTGGGCGGCGCGCTCGACCTGGATTGGCGGCCCGAAGGGCTGGTGGCGCGCCTCGTCTGGCGCGCCTAGCCGGCTGGCCTGCTAGGCCGTGAAGACCGGGATCGCCTCGCCCGGCGAGAGCATCACCAGCGGGATCTCGCGGCCGGTCGAGGCCTGGTAGTTGCGGTAGGGCGGAAAGACCCCGGCCATGAACTCCCAGACCTTGGCGCGTTCTTCGCCGGTGGGCTCGCGCCAGGTCGCGCGGAACGCCTGGGCGCCGATCTGGATCGCGACCTCCGGACTGTCCTTGATGTTGTGGTACCAGGCCGGGTGCTGGTCGGCCCCGCCCTTGGAGGCGACGACCACGACCTCGCCGCCGATGTCGCCGTAGATCAGGCCGGTGGTGCGGGTCTCGCCGCTCTTGCGGCCGACGGTCTGCAGCAGCAGCATGGTGGTGAAGCGATGGCCGCCGATGTCGGTGACGTCCTCGATGTGGCCGAGCGTCCCGCCGGACTCCAGATACCTCGCCTTGTGCTCCTCACCCCAGTTGCGGCGGGTCTTGGCGATCTCGGCGCTGGTCTCGTTGCTCATCGGGCGCTCCTCCCTGGGTCAGCCTAATGCGATCGTTTCGGCGAAGAGCAGTTAGCCCGAAGCCGGGGCCGGCCCAAGCGCAAAGTTGAACAGGAGTTCAATTTCGATTGACCCTCGGCGAGCGGTCTGGTCGGATTATCCCATGGACGCCATGTCGCCCCCCGCCGCCTCGATCATCCACGGCCCGCCGCTCGAAGAGCAGCCGGGGATCGGCGCGCTGACCTTGCCCGGCTATCTGCGCGAGGTGACCGAGCGCTTCGCCGCGCGCGAGGCGCTGGTGCTGCACCATCCGGACGGCGCGGCCGAGCGCTGGAGCTACGCCGACCTGTGGGCGCGCGCCGAGGAGGTCGCCCGGGCGCTGATCGCCTGCGGCGTCGGCAAGGACAGCCGGGTCGGGGTGATGATGACCAACCGGCCGGAGTGGCTGGCGGCCTTCTTCGGCGTCGGCCTGGCCGGCGGCGTGGCGGTGACGCTGTCGACCTTCTCCACGCCGGCGGAGCTGGAATACCTGCTGCAGGCCTCGGGCGTCGGTGTGCTGCTGGCCGAACGCCGGGTGCTGAAGAAGGACTTCGCCGCGATCCTCACCGAGCTCGCGCCGGAGATCGCCGTGGCCGCGCCCGGCGCGCTCGCCTCGCATCGGTTCCCGCACCTGCGGCGGCTGGTGATGGTCGGCGACGGCTCGGCCGGCGGGGCGATCGAGAGCTGGGCGCAGTTCCTGGCGCACGGCGAGGCGATCTCGCCGGCGCTGGTGGCGGCGACCGCCGCCGGCGTGACCCCGGCCGATCCCGGGGTGATCTATTTCTCTTCCGGCTCGACCGGCAAACCGAAGGGCATCCTCAGCGCGCACCGGGCGGTGGCCGCGCAGCTCTGGCGCTGGGCGTGGATCCCGCAGGTCGAGGACGACCTGCGCTGCCTCAGCGTCAACGGCCTCTTCTGGTCCGGCAACTTCTGCCAGACCCTCGGCCCGACGCTGGGCTCGGGCGGCCTGCTGGTGTTGCAGCCGACCTTCGAGCCGGCCGAGACCCTGCGGCTGATCGAGCGCGAGCGGGTCACCATGCCGGTCGGCTGGACCCACCAATGGGCGCGGCTCGAGGAGGCGCCGAACTGGGCCGAGGCGGACCTGTCGAGCCTGCGCTACGTCGATCCGCAGTACCCGCTCGCCCGCCATCCGACGGTGACGACGACCTGGGTCGAGCCGCGCTGGTCCTACGGCAACACCGAGACCTTCACCATCGTCACCGCCTATCCGGCCAACACGCCGGACGAGATCGCCGGCGACAGCCACGGCGCGGCGCTGCCGGGCGCGGTGATCAAGGTCGTCGATCCGCTTAGCGGCGAGGTGCTGCCGCGCGGCCAGTCCGGCGAGATCGCGGTCAAGGGCGCGACCCTGATGCTCGGCTACTTGGGCGTCCCGCTCGACGAGACGCTCGACGCCGAGGGCTTCTTCCGCACCGGCGACGGCGGCCGCATCGATGAGCGCGGCCGGCTGTGCTGGGAAGGCCGGATGACCGACATCATCAAGACCGGCGGGGCAAACGTCTCGCCGATCGAGGTCGACGCCGAGCTGGCCAACTGCCCCGGGGTGAAGCTCAGCCGCACGGTCGGCGTGCCGCACGAGACGCTCGGCGAGCTGGTGGTCACCTGCGTGGTGCTGGAGCCGGGCGCGGTGCTGGAAGAAACTAACGTACGTGACTTCCTGCGCGCCCGGTTGGCGAGCTACAAGACTCCGCGCCGGGTGCTGTTCGTCGGCGACGATGACCTCAGCCTCACCGGCAGCGCCAAGATCAGAACCAGCGCCCTGCGCGAGCTCGCGGTCAAGCGGCTCACGGCGGAGACCCAGGCGGGGCCGGAGGAGGAATAGATGTTTGAAGTCGAGCACGCGTCGCCGCGCGTCGGGTCGGTCATCCGCACCACCAAAGAGGACATGGTCGCCGGCGCCTACGCCGAGCAGATCAACCAGCTGCTGAAGCAGCGCAGCGCGCTGGTCTTCCCCGAGGTGCACCTGACGATCGAAGAGCAGCTCGCCTTCGCCGGCACCATCGGCGAGGTGTTCCTGGTCGGCGGCAAGGAGGTCCAGAAGATCTCGCTCGACAAGGAGGTCAACCCGGTCGCCGACTACACCAAGGGCGCGTTCTATTGGCACATCGACGGGGCCAACGACGACGTCCCGGCCAAGGCGACCATGCTGAACTGCCGGGTGCTCGCCGCGCCGGGCACCGGCGACACCCTGGTGGCCAACACCTACGCCGCCTACGAGGACCTGCCCGCCGAGGACAAGGCGTTGATCGCCAACCTCAAGGTCCGGCACTGCCTCGAGAGCACCCAGCGGATGGTCAACCCGGACCCGACCTACGCCGAGCTGCAGCGCTGGCAGGCCTATCCGTCGCGCGCCCACCCGATGGTCTGGACCCACCCGAACGGCCAGAAGTCGCTGCTGATCGGAGCCACCGCCTACTACGTCGAGGGCATGAGCTTCGAGGAGGGCCGGGCGCTGCTCTGCCGGATGCAGGAGTTCGCCACGCAGCCGCAGTACGTCTACCGCCACCGCTGGTCGGTCGGCGACTTCCTGCTGTTCGACAACACCGGCGCCATGCACCGCGCCGCGCCCTACGACACCAACAGCAAGCGGCTGATGGACCGCACGACGCTGCACGGCGAGGAAGCCATCGCCTGACGGCGGTGGTTCAGAAATCGCGGTAGAGCACCGTCCAGGCCTCGGCCAGGTCGGGGGTGATCGGCATCTCGGCGGTGTTGGCGCGGTCGCGGATCTCCTCCAGCACCCCCTGCGGCGCGTCGGACTCGATGTCGTAGACCGCCAGGAAGCGGTGCTTCGCGCCGATCCGCTCCGGCCCGCAGAGCTCGGGGTCGCCGGTCGCCATCGTCAGCTGTTCCTGGGTCAGCTCGGCGCGGCGCGCGCCGACGATCCCCGGCACCCGCAGCAGGTCGGCGATGTGCACCTCGTCGTACCAGGCGTTGAACGCCGCCTCGCGCCCCGGCGTGCAGTTGGTGAACACCAGCCACTTGTATCGCGCCACGTCTCGCCTCCCGGGGATCCTTTTCGCCGAGGCTAGGCCGGCGCCGGCGGCGGCGCCACGCCCGGTCCCGACGGGCGCCGTCTCGCGCGCGTCGGATTGCCGGCAGGGTCAGCTTCAGCGGCGCGCGGGCCGCCCCCACGCTGTCATCCCGGTTTCGCGCAGCGAAGACCGGGACCCAAGAACACGGCGTGGCCGGTGCGTCGCTGGCGACGTCGTGTTCTTGGGTCCCGGACAGCCGCTGCCGCGGCTTCCGGGATGACAGCATGAGGTGCGGCGTTAGCTGCGCCACGTTCGGCAATTAAATTCCAACGCGACCGGTCATTTCGCCGCAGCAGAGCCGCCTCCATGCCCGGCCACGCTGCTGCGACATGTCGTCCCGATCCGCTCAAGGTGGCAGGTTTTGCCCCGGCGGCGCCGCAATCGACCGCTGATTTCCCGCTCGGCGCAGGGGCGTCGAGGACGGGAATCATACATGGCAACGCTTACGGTCGGTCAGGGCCAGCAATACTCCACCATCAAGGCGGCGGTGGCCGCGTCGCGCGACGGCGACGTGGTGCAGGTGCAGGCCGGGACCTACACGAACGAGTTCATCGAGATTAACACCAAGATCACCCTGCAAGGCGTGGGCGGCATGGTGAAGATGGTCGGCACGACCGACGTCTCGAACGGCAAGGGCATCCTGGTCACCAACACCGACGTGACCGTCGACCACTTCGAGTTCAGCGGCGCGACGGGCGGCAGCAACAACGCCGCCGGCATCCGCTACCAGGCCGGCAACCTGGTGGTCACCAACAGCTACTTCCACGACAACCAGAACGGCATCCTGGCCAACCCGTCGTCGACCGGCACGATCACGATCAAGAACAGCGAGTTCGATCACAACGGCTACGGCGACGGCTACACGCACAACATCTACGTCAACGACGTCGCCAAGCTGACCATCCAGGACAGCTTCTTCCACGACGCGGTGTACGGCCACGAGATCAAGAGCCGCGCCTCGATCACCGAGATCACCAACACCCGGATCTACGACAACAACGGCGACGCCAGCTACAGCGTCGACCTGCCGAACGGCGGCAAGGCGATCCTGGCCAACAACATCATCCAGCAGGGCCCGAACAGCGCCAACCCGAACATCGTCGCCTTCGGCGCCGAAGGCAGCCTGCACAGCGGCAGCTCGCTGACGATGACCAACAACACCATCATCAACGAGATGGCCGGTCGCGGCTCGATGGTGATGAACCCCGGCGGCGCGCCGGTGTCGATGGACGGCACCCAGGTCTGGGGCGTCAACCAGCTGACCAGCGGCTCGGGCATCACCGCGACCAACACCACCACCCTGTCGAGCAAGCCGGGCCTCGACAGCTCGCACCCGTGGGACGGCAGCTCCGCGCCGCTGCCGCCGGAGCCGACGCCTGAGCCGACGCCGGTCCCGGGCACCGGCGGCAACGACGCGCTCAGCGCGGCGGCCGGCGGCGACAGCTACATCCGTGGCGGCGAGGGTGCGGACACCATCACCGGCAACCTCGACCACTTCAACAACGTCAACGGCAACCAGGGCGCCGACAGCATCATCGGCCGCTCCAGCGTCGGCGACTGGCTGCTCGGCGGCCAGGGCGACGACGTGGTCAACGCCGGCCAGTCGAGCGGCCACAACATCATCAACGGCAACATCGGCGTCGACACGGTGATCGGCGGCTCCGGCGCCGACATCCTGCGCGGCGGCCAGGGCGACGACCAGATCACCGGCGGCGCCGGCAACGACTGGATCGCCGGCGACCTCGGCGGCGCCAACGTCGCCACCGGCGGCGCCGGTGCGGACACCTTCTACGCCGTGAACAACGGCGGGGTGACCCACGTCACCGACTTCTCCGGCGCCCAGGGCGACCGCGTCGATCTCGACCCGGGCGTGACCTATCAGCTGAGCCAGCAGGGCGCGGATCTGCACGTCGTGCTGACCAACGGCCAGGGCGGCGAGCTGGTGCTGCAGAACGTCACCCAGGCCAACTTCCAGACCAGCTGGATCGTCTAAAACCGACGGCGGCCGCCTCCGCGTTTTGTGGAGGCGGCCGCCGATCAGGTGCGGCTCAAGGTTGCGCTTCGGCGTACGTCTGATCTTATCGAGCGCGGGTATCGGGACGCCGCGCGCGGAAGGTGAGACCAGTTGCATAAGAAGACTCTCGCGGCGTCGGGCCTGCTCGTCGCCGCGCTGCTTTGCCTGACGACGCTTAGCGGCTGCACCCGACCCGGCGGCGGCGACCGCAATTACGGCGCGGCGGCGGACTGGCCGAACCACGGCGGCGGCGTCGACGAGAGCGGCTACAGCCAGCTCGCCGAGGTCCGCGCCAACAATGTCGACCGGCTGGGGCTGGCCTGGTCGCTCGACCTGCCCGGCGAGGTGACGCTGCAGGCCACGCCGCTGGCGGTGAACGGCGTGCTCTACTTCTCCGGCACCTATGCCGCGGTCTACGCGGTCGACGGCGCGACCGGGAAACTGCTGTGGAAGCACGACCCGGAGTTCTGGAAGCACGAGCCGGCGCGGATGCGGCTCAACTACGCCGCCAACCGCGGGGTGGCCTACGCCAACGGCCGCATCTTCGTCGCCACCTTCGACGGCCGGATGATCGCGCTCGACGCCAAGAGCGGCAAAGAGCTGTGGAGCGCCCAGGCGATCGCCCCGGGCGCGGCCTATTTCAGCACCGGCGCGCCGCTGGCGTTCGGCGACAAGGTGATGATCGGCAACGGCGGCGGCGACTTCGGCTCGCGCGGCTATGTCACCGCCTTCGACCAGGCCACCGGCAAGCAGGCCTGGCGCTTCTACACCGTGCCCGGCAGCCCGGAGGAGAATAAGGGCGATCCGGCGATGGAGGCCGCGGCCAAGACCTGGAGCGGCGAATACTGGAAGACCGGCACCGGCGGCACGGTGTGGAACGGGATGAGCTACGATCCCGAGTTCAACCGGGTCTACATCGGCGTCGGCAACAGCGGGCCGTACGATCCGGCGGTGCGCAGCCCCGGCGACGGCGACAACCTCTACCTAGTGTCGATCGTCGCGCTCGACGCCGACACCGGCAAGTACGTCTGGCACTACCAGGAGAACCCGCGCGAAGCCTGGGACTACAAGGCCACCGCCAACATCGTCGCCGCGACGCTGAAGATCGACGGCAAGCCGCGCAAGGTGCTGCTGCACGCCCCGACCAACGGCTTCTTCTATGTGCTGGACCGCGAGACCGGGAAGCTGATCTCCGCCGAGAAGACCGGCAAGGTCACCTGGGCCGACCGCATCGACCTGAAAACCGGGCGGCCGGTCGAGCGGCCGAACATCCGCTACGAGGCCAGCGACGTCGACATCTATCCGGGCCCGGCCGGCGCCCACAACTGGCAGCCGATGACCTACAGCCCGCGCACCGGCCTGGTCTACATCCCGGCCCAGCAGCAGGGCATCCGCTTCACCAAGAGCCTGGGCGCCTCGGGCAAGGTCAATCCGGCCGGGGCGATGACGCTGATCACCGGCAATCCGGACGACAAGACCGGCTGGCTGCAGGCCTGGGATCCGGTGCGCCAGAAGGAGGCCTGGAAGGTCAAGCTCGACAGCTTCTGGAACGGCGGGACCCTGACCACGGCCGGCGACCTGGTGTTCCAGGGCACCGGCGACGGCTACCTCTCGGCCTATGACGCCAAGGACGGCAAGCGGCTGTGGCGCTTCAACGCCGGGCTCGGCGTGCAGGGCGCGCCGATCAGCTATTCGGTGAACGGCCGGCAGTACGTCTCGGTGCTGGTCGGCTATGGCGGGGCCGCGGCGGTCGGCGGCACCCACGTCGGCTGGAAGTACAACGCCCAGCCGCGCCGGCTGCTGACCTTCGCGCTCGACGGCAAGGCGGTGCTGGCGCCGAGCGCACCGGCCGACATGAGCGTCGCGGCGGTCGACGATCCGGCGATCAAGATCAGCGAGGCCGACGTCAGGGCCGGTGAGGCGCTGTTCATCACCTGCGCGCTCTGCCACGGCCGCGACGCGGTCTCGGCCGGCGTCGCCCCGGACCTGCGGGAAAGCGGCGTCGCGCTCGATCCCGAGGCGTTCCGCCAGGTGGTGCACGACGGCGCGCTGCGGCCGACCGGCATGCCGAGCTTCGAGAACCTGTCCGATGCCGAGCTGCGGCAGATCTCCGCCTACATCCGGGCCAAGGCCCGCGAGGCGCTGGGGACCCGGAAGCCTGCGGCCGACGCGGTCTCGGTCGGCGGCCGGTTCTAACGACAAAGACGACCCAGGGAGGCGACAGATGGATTTCACCGGCCAGCATGTGGTGATCACCGGCGCGTCGAGCGGCATCGGCCGGGCGACCGCCGCGCGGATCGCCGGCCTCGGCGGCAAGGTGACCTTGATCGCCCGCCGCGCCGAGGTGCTCGCCGAAGCCTGCCAGGCGATCGGCGCGAACGCGGCTTACGTCGCCGCCGACGTCGGCGACCAGGGCCAGCTCCTGGCCGCGCTCGACCAGGCCGTGGCCGCCTCCGGGCCGATCGACGGCCTGTTCCTCAACGCCGCGACCGACGGCATGTTCGGCCTGACCCCCGACTACACCGACGAGGCCTTCGAGCGGGTGATGCGGGTCAACGTCTTCTCGCTGTTCTGGGCGGTCCGCCACCTGCTGCCGGCGATGACCGCGCGCGGCAGGGGCGCGATCCTGATCACCGGCAGCCTGGGCGCCGAGCGCGGCATGGTCGGCAACCTCGGCTACGTCGCCAGCAAGCACGCCGCGCTCGGCATCGCCCGGGCCATCGCCATGGAGGCGGCGGCCAGCGGCGTGCGCTGCAACTGCCTCAACCCCGGCTTCATCGACACTCCGATGCTGAGCGGCGTGCCGGAGGCGGCCAAGGCCAACATGGCCGCGCGCACCCCGCAGGGCCGGGTCGGCCGCCCGGACGAGGCCGCCGCGGTCGCCGCCTTCCTGCTGTCCGACGACGCCAGCCACGTCACCGCCCAGAGCGTCGCCGTCGACGGCGGCCTGCTCGGCACGCTGTTGCTGTGAGCGTTCGCGCTGAGCGCCCCCTCAGTCAGCTTCGCTGACAGCTCCCCCGCACGCGGGGGAGCAGCGACGCGCCCCGCTCCTCCACCGCAAAGCGGGGGAGGTGGATCGCGCCGCAGGCGCGAGACGGAGGGGGCGTTCAGCCTCTTACCGGCCTAAACTCCCAGGAAGGACCCGCCCCATGTTCCTGCACGGCCACTACCAGAACGCCTACGTCACCCACGACCTGCAGTGGGCGATGGACCAGGTCGGCCAGCGCTACGGCCTGGAGGACTGGATCACCTTCGAGATCGAGCTGGCGGTGCGCACGCCGCAGGGCGAGCGCAGCCAGGCGACCAAGGTGGCCTGCGTCTGGGACGGCGCGCTGCAGCTCGAACTGATCGAGCCGGTCTCCGGCTTCATCGACCCGTTCCTGCCCTATCTGCCGAAGGACAAGGCCGACAAATCCCTGCGCCTGCACCACGTCTCGCTGCGCCGCGACGACCGCGCAGCGATGCAGGCGGAGATCGCCCGGCTGGGCCTGCCGTTCGTCTGCGAGGGCGGCATCCCCGACCTGATCTACACCTACCTCGACGCCCGCGAGACGCTCGGCCACTACCTCGAATACGTCTGGGCGACCCCGGCCGGTTGGCAGATGGTCGGCTGGCCGGAGGGCCGGGCGGCCGGGTGAGGGCGTCGGCGGCGGCGAGGCTCAGGTAAATCTCCCAGCGCTCTGCGGGCGCAGCCCGATGGGCCGGGCGGGCGGACCGCTCAAGATCCAGCGTCTCAAGGCGCTCGGCGATGGGCGCTGCTTGAGCCCTGACAGCCTGCGCCCGCCTGCGCACACCGGGTTGGGAAACCAGAGATGGCGCGCTCCTCACCTCCGGATCCGGGTCTAGGCGGCGAGGCGGGGCTCGAGCCCGCGGCCGGCACGGCCGGCTGGGCGCTGATCTTTGACGGCTTTGAGCCGTCCAGCGAAGGCCAGCGCGAGGCGCTCTGCGCGCTGGGCAACGGCTACTTCGCGACGCGGGGGGCGGCGCCTTGGGCGCGCGCCGACGGCGTGCGCTACCCCGGGACTTACCTGGCCGGCGGCTACAACCGGCTGCGCACCAGCATCGCCGGCCGCACCGTCGAGTCCGAGGACCTCGTCAACTTGCCGAACTGGCTGCATCTCGAGCTGCGCCTGGCCGGGGCCGACTGGTTCGATGAGCGCCAGGTGCGGCTCACCGCCTTCCGCCAGCAACTCGATCTGCGGCGCGCCATGCTGGTGCGGGCGATGACCTTCGAGGACGCCGAAGGCCGCCGCACCCGCCTGACCGAGCGGCGCTTCGTGTCGATGGCCGACATGCACACCGCCGCGCTCGAGATCACCCTGCGGGCGGAGAACTGGTCCGGTGCGGTGACCGTCCGCTCGGGGATCGACGGCCGGGTCGTCAACGCCGGCGCCAAGCTCTACGCCAGGTTCAACAACCGCCACCTGGAGCCGCTGGCCGGCGAGGCGGCCGGCGATGACGGCGTGCTGCTGCTCGTCCGCACGTCGGAATCCCAGCTGCAGGTGGCCCAGGCCGCCCGGACCCGGGTGTTTCGCGGCGACGAGCCGCTGCAGCCGGCGCGACGCCCGCTGTCGGAGCCTGGCTATGTCGCGCAGGACTTCGAGCTGCAGATCGCAGCCGGCGAGACGCTGCGTCTCGACAAGGTGGCCGTGCTCTTCACCTCGCGCGACGACGCGATCGCCGAGCCGCGGGAGGCGGCGCAAAAGGCGCTCGCCAGGGCCGGGGGCTACCAGAGCCTGCGCGCCGCCCATGTGCTGGCCTGGAAGCACCTGTGGCGGCGGTTCGACATTCGCATGCAGCCGGCGGGCGAGCCGTTTCGGCTCAACGTGCCGATGCTGCTGCGGCTGAACCTGTTCCATCTGCTGGCCGCCGCGTCGCTCAATTCGATCGGCCTGGACATCGGCATCCCGGCGCGCGGCTGGACCGGGGAGGCCTATCAGGGACACGTCTTCTGGGACGAGTTGTTCATCTTCCCCACCCTGGCGTTCCGCCAGCCGGAGATCGTCCGGTCGTTGCTGATGTACCGCTACCGGCGGCTCGACGAGGCGCGCGTCGCGGCGGCGCGGGCCGGCTTCCGCGGGGCCATGTTCCCCTGGCAGAGCGGCAGCGACGGGCAGGAGCAGACCCAGGAGCTGAACCTGAACCCGCGGTCCCAGCGCTGGGTGCCGGACAACAGCTTCCGCCAGCGGCATGTCAGCAGCGCGGTCGCCTGGAACGTCTGGCAGTATTTCCAGATCACCGACGACCGGGAGTTCCTGCAATTCTACGGCGCCGAGCTGATCCTCGAGATCGCCCGCTTCTGGGCGAGCATCGCGACCTACAACGCCGCGCGCGACCGCTACGAAATCCACGGGGTCATGGGACCGGACGAGTTCCATGAATCCTACCCGGGCGCGGCGACGCCGGGCCTGAACAACAACGCCTACACCAACATCATGGCGGTCTGGGTGCTGTGCCGGGCCTTGGATGTCCTGGAGGTGCTCCCCGACATCCGGCGCGCCGAGCTCATGGCCCGGCTCGGCCTGACGCCGGCGGAGGCGGCGCGCTGGGAGGACATCAGCCGGCGCATGTTCGTGCCGTTCCACCAGGACGGGATCATCAGCCAGTTCGAGGGCTATGAGAGCCTCGCCGAGCTGGACTGGGACGGCTACCGCGCGCGCTACGGCGACATCCATCGTCTGGAGCTGATCCTCGAAGCCGAGGGCGACAGCGCCAACCGCTACAAGGTCTCCAAACAGGCCGACGTGCTGATGCTCTTCTACCTGTTCTCGGCCGAGGAACTCGCCGCCCTGTTCCAGCGCCTCGGCTATGCGCTGCCCGAGCCCTCGATCCGGCAGAACGTCGTCTATTACCATGCCCGCTGCAGCCACGGCTCGACGCTGTCGCGGGTCGTGCACGCCTGGGTGCTGGCCAGGGCCAATCGGGCCGACGCGATCACCTGCCTGGCCGAGGCGCTGCAGAGCGACGTCAGCGACATCCAGGGCGGCGCCGCGGCCGAGGGCGTCCACCTCGGCGCCATGGCCGGCAGCGTCGACCTCATCCAGCGGGTCTGCACCGGCGTCGAGACCACCGGCGGGGTGTTGCGGCTTAACCCGCGGCTGGCCGACCGGCTCGCCAAGATGGACATGCGCATCCGCTATCGCGGCCACACCCTGGACCTGTGCCTGACCCGCGACGCGCTGCGGGTGCGCGGCCGCGAGCCCGACGCCGCGCCGATCCGCCTGGCGGTTCAGGGCGTCGAGCATCTGTTCCCCGGCGGGGCCACGCGGGTGTTCGCCTTGCCAGCGCCGGGGGATTGCTGAGTCGCGGCGCTGCGGGGACTTGCCGGGCGACTGGCCCGCGAAGCGAGGACGGCTACCTGCGCCGCGACGACCGCCTGGCGTTGGCGGCAGAGATCGACCCGCGGGCCTGCCGTTCGTCTGCGAGGACGGCATGTCGGACCTGATCTAAACCTACCTCGGCGCCCGCGAGACGCTGGGCCACTGCCTCGAATACGTCTGGGCGACCCCGGCGGGCTGGAAGATGGTCGGCTGGCCGGAGGGGCGGGCGGCGGCCTAGATCCTCCCCGGGGAGAACTGCTGCTCCAGAAGTCGCGGCAGAGCACCGTCCAAGCCTCGGCTTGCGCCGCGGAGGCGAGAGCGCCGCGACTAAGGTGGTATGGTCCCGCTTCGACTCAAACCGCGTTCGTGGATTAGGTGACGCGAAACGATGCGCTTTTTCCCCGATGGGCCAAGCATCCCGGATGATCTGCTGCTCGCGAGGGACGAAGGCGGCGTCATCTTCTTCTGCGGGGCCGGAGTCTCTCGGGCGCGCGCGGGCTTGCCAGATTTCTTCGGCTTAGCGAGGCGGGTCGTAGATCACCTTCGCGCCGCAACCGACAGCCCCGCAAGAAAGGTGATTGAGGTCGCCGCCGGTATGGCACCGATCCCTGGCGTGGGAGGGCTCGTTCCGGCGGACAGGGTATTCACGTTACTCGAGCGAGAATTCGAGGTGGCTGAGGTTAGGGCAGCCGTCGCCCAGGCGCTGCGCCCACAACCGGACGCAGATCTATCCGCCCACAAGATCTTGCTGGATCTTGCTACCAGCGCTGACGGCTCGATCCGGCTCGTCACCACCAACTTCGACCTGCTGTTCGAGGACGCGGCCGCTGGCGAGTTGGCCCGCCATGCCCCTCCAGCGTTACCAGACCCGCGCCGTCCCTCGCGCTTCAATGGGATTATTCACCTCCACGGTCACGTCCTGGCTGACTACTCTGCTGCCTCTGACGATGAGTTTGTCCTTTCGAGCACGGATTTTGGCCGCGCGTACTTGGCTGAGGGCTGGGCCACCTCCTTCATTCGAGAAGTCCTTGGACGCTATCAGATCGTCTTCGTTGGCTACGCCGCCGATGATCCGCCGGTTCAGTACCTTCTGGAGGCGCTCAACAATCGAGCAGGTCCAGCTTCAACCATTTACGCCTTTCAGGCGGGACCTGCAGATGAGGCAAAGGCGCTCTGGCGCGACAAGGGCGTCATCGCAATCCCCTTCGATGGCGCAAGCAACTACGCGGCGTTGTGGAAGACGCTAGAGGCCTGGGCTGAGCGGGCGCGCGATCCAGACCGCTGGTACACCCGCGTCCTTACTGCCGCACAGGCCGGCCCCGTCGGGCTCGATCCTGTGGTGAGAGGACAAGTCAAACACATCGTCTCCTCGCACCAAGGCGCAAAGCGGTTCGCAGAGGCGGCACCCCCCGCCGAATGGCTGTGCGTATTCGACCCAGCCATTCGCTACTCCGACCTCCCACGGCTCAGGACGGAGGAGGAGGAGGGACAGCAATCTTTTGATCCGTTCGACGCCTATGGTCTTGATGATGACGTTCAGCCGCTCCCCCCCGCTGACGAGGCTGCACCGCGCAGGCGGAGCGTTCCCGCTGAAGCCTGGAACGCATTCGCGCCAAATCGCCTAGACCGCCAACAGGTCGGTGATGAGCATTTGGCTGGCGTGATTGGTCTGGATGGCGGCCGCGCGGCACGACTGCTTCCGCGGCTGCTGCAGCTTGGAGCAGTGTGGCTGCCCAAAGTAGCTGATCAGCCTGCAGCGCCATGGTGGGCGGCCGGCCGGTTGCCCTTGCATCCTGACATCGCTCGCGAAATTGCTAGGAAGCTCGTTCGCAATACTGGAACGTCGAACGACGCCGAACATGCTTGGCGGTTGCTGCTGAGAGTGGATGAGCCGCCGGGCGCATACTATCACGCCGAATGGTTCGAGTTCGCCGAAAGGATCAAACGCGCCGGCTGGACAACATCCGCGGTGCGCGAGTGGGGCAAGGTTCTCATGCCGCGCCTGAAGGTAGAGCGACCATATTTGCGCTCTGGGCCGCCAGGCGACAACGCGGCAGTGAGGGAGATTGTCCGACCCGAAGTGACCTACCCGCGAACGCCAACTCAACTTACAGTTCCATTGGAGTACTTGTTCGGAGTGATTGTAGAGGCGCGGCGTGGCCTTGAGATCGCCATCGAATTGGAAGCCGAGCTGGGCGGTTGGGCATTCTACAATCTGCCGCCCATCATCGCCGAGCCTACTCCGGATGGGGAAGACTATGCCCGGGATCACGGCCTTCCCGCCGCCGTGCTGCGTTATGTTTCTCTGTTCACGCGGCTTGTTTCTGAAGATCTCACCGCAGCTCGTGACGAGTTGAACCGTTGGCCTGAATGCTGGGAGATCTTCGATCGCCTTCGGGCTTGGACTAGCGGCATGCCGTCGCTGATCAATGGCGAACAGGCGGGGGAGACGCTTTTAGCACTGAACGACAACGAGTTTTGGAGTCACTCTGGCCAGCGAGATCTCCTGTTGGCGTGGCACGCCCGGTGCGGTGATATGCCGGAGGGGAAGAAGCGCGCGTTAGAGGATCGCCTAATCGCAGGCCCTCCGGCTCGATCGGACCTGACAGACGAGGAAAACCGCGCCTGGGCAAACCACTGGATTTTGGAGAGACTCACGTGGCTGCAGCGCCGCGGCTGTCAGCTGACAGCGGAAGCCCTGTCCTCCGTCGATGCGCTTAAAGGCTCCATGCCGGATTGGCATGACGAGCGGGCTGGGGATGCCGCGGCGTCCACAGAAATGCGGATACATAGGGTAGGCGTCGATGTGGATGCGACCGATCTACTGGCTAAACCGCCAAGCCAAGTGCTAGCGGCCGCCAAGGCGATTTCGGGGCGCGACTTTGAGAGTTGGACGGAGCGAAGGCCACTTTTAGGCCTCAGCGAGTTGAGGCCCGCCAAAGTTCTTCGCGCACTCACTTTGGCTGCACGCCGCGGTGAAGTTCCAGACTGGGCCTGGAGCATTTTTCTGCAGATCGACGAACGGCGCAGCGATCGCTTGAGAATGATTAAGGCGATTGCCGAGCAACTCAGCCGCCTGCATCCCGCAGCGTTGGCCGAAATAATGCCCCCGGTATCACGTTGGTTTGAAGGGGCGGCACCGAGCTTGTGGAAGGAAGATAGGAAGGCTTTCGACCGAATCTGGGCGGCAATGCTCGCCGCCCTACGGCACGATCCTTCGTCGGGTCAGTCATCGGTCGTTTCCAGCCGCATGGACTGGGTAACGGCGGCGCTCAACTCGCCTCCCGGGCGTCTGGCGCATGCGCTCATGACGCTAGAAGGTCGCAATCCCTCTCGCCAAAACGGGTTTCCCAAGCATTGGCTCGACAAGGTTGCCCAGCTGCTCGAATTACCTAGCGATCCGCGTAGATATGCGGCCGTCATTTTCCTTCACAATATAAACTGGTTTTACGTCTTCGATCGCGTTTGGTCTGAGGTTCATTTGCTTTCGTTGCTGGACGGGGAGGAGGCGGACGTTGACGTGTTCTGGTCTGGATTCTTCTGGAGTCCGAATGCAATTAGCGAGGAACTTCTGATTAGGCTAAAGCCTCGTCTTTTATCCTTGGTGGATAAGGATTGGGGCGAGGCGCATTACATTCAGAATCTATCCGCTCATTTGCTATCAGGTTGGCATAGCCGGGCGGACGGTGGGGATCGCTTTATCTCGGACGCAGAGATGCATTTGGCTCTCGCGCGTGGCACAGACCGTTTCCGTTCGGACATGTTGCGGCAAGTACAGAAGTGGCGCGCAAGAGATCCGGCGGCGTGGACCATCGACCTTGACATTTTCTTAGGGGAATTATGGCCGCGACAACGGATGGTTAAGACGCCCAAGGTCTCGGCTCAATTGGCGCATCTTATCCTGTCGGCCGGCGACGCCTTGCCGGAGGTATTGGCCTTGGCGCTCCCTTTGTTGGGGCCGGTAGAGCAAAGCTTCACGGGGCTATACGACTCGGAAAAGAACGATGATATACTCAAGAGTTACCCGCGAGAACTCGTTCAACTTCTCTACGTAATTCTCTCTGAGCGAGCGTCGGGCTGGCCATATGGCGGTGCCGCGCTCGTGGAACGGCTTTCGGAAGTTGAGGGTATCGCCCGGGAGCCTAAGCTAATCGACCTCCGGAGAAGGCTGGCCGCTCTCTGACTGGTATGTCGAACGTGAGCGCATCGATTGCGCGCTGGGCGGCCGTGAGCCTAACGGAGGGCAGCCGCAGCCCTTCCGCCCTACCGCGGTCCCTTCGGCAGCCCCAGCACGCGCTCGGCGATGATGTTGCGCTGGATCTCGGCGGCGCCGCCGGCGATGGTTTCGGAGAAGGCGTCGAGGTAGTCGTGGGCCCAGCCGTGGGCGCCGACGGTCTGCGGCGCGTCGAGGCCGTAGAGGTCGATGGCCGCGGCGGTGACCCGCTGGGCGAACTCGGCGAAGGCCAGGCGGATCATCGAGCCGGAAGCGTCGGGCACCGCATGCTCGCTGTCGAGCGCGAAGCGGTAGTTCATCGCCCGGATCGCGGCGCCCTCGGCGCGCAGCTTGGCCAGGCGGGCGCGCATCTGCGGCCGGTCGGCCGGGCAGTCGGCGAGCAGCCGCTCGACCTCCAGGATGTGGCGCAGCAACAGCGCCAGCGCCGCGGTGCCGCGCTCGAAGCTGAGCGTCGCCATGGCGGTCGCCCAGCCGTTGTTCAGGCCGCCGACGACGTTGGCCAGCGGAATGCGCACGTCGTCGTAGAACACCTCGGCGAACTTCAGCACGCCGGCCATGGTGCGGATCGGCCGCACGGTGATGCCCGGCGTGTCCATCGGACAGATCACCCAGCTCAGCGCCTGGCCGGTCTTGGCGGTCGGGTCGGTGCGGATCAGCAGCTCCTGCACGTCGGCGATGTCGGCGAAGCTCGACCAGATCTTCTGGCCGTTGATCACCAGGGTGTCGCCGTCGACTTCGCCGCGGGTCTTGATCGAGGCCAGGTCGGAGCCGGAGCCGGGCTCGGAGAAGCCCTGGCACCAGATGGTCTCGCCGCCCAGGATCTTCGGCAGGTGCTCGGCCTTCTGGGCCTCGCTGCCGCAGGCGATCAGCGTCGGGCCGGCGTGGTTCAGGCCGACGAAGGAGGCGTCGAGCGGGGTCGGCGCGCCGGCGCGGGCGTACTCCTCGAACCAGACGATCTGCTCCAGCACCGAGAGCCCCCGGCCGCCGAACTCCTTCGGCCAGGCGATCCCGGTCCAGCCGCCCTCGGCCTGCTTGCGCTGCCAGCCGAGCACGAAGTCGCGGCTGGCGGGGCCGTCTTCCGGCGGCGCGCCCTGGGGGACGTTGGCTTCCAGCCAGGCGCGGGCGCGGGCGCGGAACTCGGTGATCGTCTCGGTCATCGGGCGGTCGTCCCTTTACGCAGCGCCAGCCACAGCAGAATCCGGCCAGGCGGCGAGCGCTGCGGCGCGGGCCTGACGGCTGCCGCCGCCGAGTTCGCCGGCCAGCGCGCGCAGCCGGTAGCTCCACAGGTGCAGCGGGAACTCGATGGTCAGGCCCATGGCCCCGGCGAACTGGTGCAGGTCGTAGGTGAACTGCGCGGTGCGGGTCTGCACGAAGCCGGCGGCGATCGCCGCGTCGGCCTCGGCGTCCGACCAGGCGGCGCGGAACGCCAGCCACTTGGCCGACTCGACGGTCTCGGCGGCCATCGCCAGCCGGTGCTGGATCGCCTGCAACGCGCCGAGCGGCTGGCCGAAGGCGTGGCGGGTCTTGACGTGTTCGAGGATGGCGTCGAGCGCCGAGGCCATCGACCCGGCGGCCTCGGTGGCGAGCGCGATCCGCCAGCGCCGGCGCAGGATCGCTGCGTCGCCGATCTCGACCTCCTCGACCCCGTCGAGGCTCTTCAGCCGGCCGTAGGGGTAGGCGAACAGGGTCTCGACCGGCTCGACGTTGGCCGGGTCGATGGTGATCATCGTCGCCTTGTCGCCGCGGTCGACCAGCAGCACCTGGGCCATCGGCAGGAACCGCGCCGGCTTCGTCGGGTCGCTGGTCAGGGCGACCGGACGGGTCCCGACCGGGACGTTCAGCGCCGGCGCGACGATCGACGAGGCGGCGGCCTCGACGACGCGCGGCAGGCGGGCCAGCCGCTCGACGATCAGCGCGGCGTCGAGGGCGCTGAAGCCCTCTTCGCGGGCGATGTCGAGGAAGCCGGATTCCGCCAGGGTCGCGTCGAGCTCGGCGTCATAGGCGAAGAAGACCGGCTCGACCGGCGGCGAGGCGTCGACCCCGGCCAGCAGCTGGTCGAGGCCGGCCATGATGGCGGCCTGGTCCTCGGTGAGGGCGTACTTCATTTGCGCTTGTCTCCCGGCAGCTCGAGCCAGCGGCGGGCGGTCAGGTTGAGTTGGATCTCGGCCGCGCCGGAGGCGACGCCGGCGGCGATGGCGCGCTGGTGGTGCGCCTGCTGCAGCGGATCCTCGCCGAGCAGGCCCTCGGGCAGGAATTCGGTCATGAACTCGTTGACGCCGTTGTCGGCGACCACGGTGGCCCAGCGGGCGACGCTGCCAAAGGCGTCCGGCGGCAGGTCGCGCGCCTTGCCGTCGACGATGCGGTAGACCAGCATCCGCGCCGCTTCGGTTAGCATCAGCGCCCGGCCGGCCTTCTCCTGGACGATCGGATCGTCCCAGCGGCCGTCGGCCTTCAGCTTGGCCACGGCGCGGTCGAGGGTGCGGCGCGAGAACTCGTAGCGGGCGATGCCGACGCGCTCGTGCTGCAGCACGTAGTTGATGATCTCCCAGGCCTGGCCTTCGGCCCCCAGGCGGTCGGTCTCCGGCACGAAGACGTCGTCGAAGAACACCTCGTGGATGTCGCCTTCGCCGATCAGCGCCGGGATCTGCTTCACCTGGATGCCCGGCGACTTCATGTCGGTCAGCAGGATGACGATGCCGGCCTTGCCGGCGGCGCCGCCGGCCGCCTGCGGCACCCGGGCCAGCAGGAAGCAGGTGTCGGCGTGGCCGGCGTAGGAGGTCCAGACCTTGGCGCCCGAAACCTTGTAGCCGCCCTCGACCGGGGTGGCGGTCGTGCGCAGCGCCGCCAGGTCGGAGCCGGCGCCCGGCTCGGAGAAGCCCTGGCACCACAGCGACTGGCCGGCGCGCATCGGCGGCAGGTGCTTCTCGAGCTGGGCCGGCGTGCCGTAGCGCATCAGCACCGGGCCGACCCAGTTGATGTTCATGTACTGGCCGCCGCGCGGCTCGCCCGCGGCCCACATCTCCTCGCCGAGGATGAACTGCAGCCAGACCGGCGCGTCGGCGCCGCCGTACTCGGCCGGCCAGTTCGGCACCAAGAGGCCTTCCTCGGCCAGCTTCGGGCAGAACTCGCGGGCGTAGGCGGTCTGCACGTCGCTGCCCGGACCGTGCAGCGACATCTCGTTCCAGTTCGCGGGCAGGGTGCGCGCCAGCAGCTCGCGGATCCGCGCCCGGTGCGCCTCTTCTTCGGCCGACCAACCGAATTCCATCAGATCAAACCTTCTCGTTGGCGGCGGGTGTGATGACCGAGCACATCGCTCAAACGACCTTGAGCTCCTGGAGCTCGGCGATGCGCGCCACGTCGTAGCCGAGCTCGCCGAGGATCTCGCGCGTGTGCTCGCCGATCAACGGCGGCGGGCGGCGGATGGTCGCCGGGCTGGCCGACATCTGCGCCAGCGGGCTGGCGATCAGATCGACCGAGCCGGCCTCGGCGTGCGGGTGCGGGGTCGTCGCGCGCAGCTGGCGGTGCTCCACCTGCGGATCCCGCCAGACGTCCTCGAGCTCGTTGTACTTCGCCGCCGGGATGCCGACGCTGTCGAACTTGGCGAGCAAGTCGGCGACGGTGAGCTGGCTGGACCAGGCGTTGATGATCCGGATCAGCTCGGCCTGGCCGGAGCGGGCGCGCTTGAAGTTGGAATCGAAGCGGTCGTCGGTGAACAGCTCAGGCTGCTCCATCAGCACGGTCAGGCGGCGATAATGCTCGTCGGTGCCGGCGGTGAGATAGACGATGCCGTCGCTGGCGTGCAGCAGGTCGGCCGGGCCGCCGCCGTTGCCGCCGTTGCCGAGCCGCGGCGGGGCGACGCCGCTGATCAGGTAGTCCTGCATGATGTGGCTGACCATCGCCACCGAGGTGTCGAGCAGGGCGATGTCGATGAACTGGCCTTCGCCGGTGCGCGAGCGGTGCATCAGCGCGCCGAGGATGGCCAGCGCGGTGTTGTGGCCGGTGATGAAGTCGACGAGGCTGGGGCCGGCCTTCAGCGGTCCGGCGCCCGGCTGGCCGTCGGGCAGGCCGGTCACCGCCATCATCCCACCCTGGGCCTGGAACAGGCCGTCGTAGCCGGGCAGCGCGGCGCTGGGGCCGGTCTGCCCGTAGCCGGTGACCGAGCAGTAGATCAGCCGCGGATTGATCGCCTTGAGGCTCTCGTAGTCGAGCCCGAAGCGCTTCAGGTCGCCGACCTTGTAGTTCTCGATCAGCACGTCGGCCGTCTCGGCCAGCTTGCGGATGATCTCCTGACCTTCCGGCTTGGAGTGGTTGAGCGTGATCGAGCGCTTGTTGCGGTTGGAGACGGTGAAGAAGCTCGACTGGCGGGTCTCGGCGCCGTCCTTGCCCTTGACCCAGGCGGTGCCGTAGCCGCGCCCGTCGTCGCCGACGCCGGGGCGTTCGACCTTGATCACGTCCGCGCCGAGATCGCCGAGGATCTGGGCGCCCACAGGCGCCGCGAACACGCGGCTCATGTCGATGACGCGGATGCCCTCGAGGGCGCTAGGTTTAGTCGTCATAGGCTGCCTCTACGGACGAGCGTCAATTGGGCCCCTCGCCGAAGGGCGCCCAAGGCGCCGCATTGATCATTTCCAAGCCGCAACGGCAAGAGCGGCCGGGGCGCTGCATTCCCGGTTCCGTTGGGGCGATGTCGGAGCGGGCGACGAAGGCCTGCGCCGAACGCCCCCTCAGTCGCCTTCGGCGACAGCTCCCCCGCTGAAGCGGTGGAGCATCTTAGCGCTCAGATCCTCCACCGCGAAGCGGGGGAGGTGGATCGGCGCGGGACGCGCCGAGACGGAGGGGGCGTTTTCAGCGCGCCCTCAGCTCAGGTCTGGACCCTATCGCCCAGGGTCAGTAGGGATGCCGTCGCAAATCTAGTCTCAGGAGCAAGCCGCGATGTCGGGTGAGGGATCCTATCATCCCAGCCAGGACCAGCTGGAGATCGTCGGCGCGGTCGACGACGCGCTGGTCGAGCTGCTGCCGCTCGCCCGGCTGCACCAGGGCGCCGAAGAGACCGCCGACGTCTGGACCCAGCTCGACGGGCTGGGCGCGTTCGGCATCGGCCTGGCCGAAGAGGCCGGCGGCAGCGGCCTGGGCGCGGCCGAAGAGGCGCTGATCGTCGTCTCGCTCGGCCGCCGGCTGGCCGCGCCGAGCGTGCTGGCGACCATCGCCGCCGCCCACGCCGGGCTCGACGCGACGCGCGCCGCCGCCGGCGGCACGCCGCGGGTCGCGGCCGGCTATCGCCGCGGCGGCAAGGTGGTGGCGGTCGGCGACGCCGAGGCGCAGTTCCTGCTGCTGCGCGAAGCCGACGGCGCGGCGCTCTATAACGCCGCGGCCGGAACCGAGCTCGACGGCCGCAACTGGCTGGCGCGGCTGGAGACGGTCGATGCGCTCGGCGCGCCGCTGGCGGTGTTCGACGCCAAGGCCCTGCTGCGCCTGCGGCTGCTCGACGCCGCGGCGCTGGCCGGCGTCGCCCAGGCCGCGGTCGACATGGCGGTCGAGTACGCCCAGATCCGCGAGCAGTTCGGCCGGCCGATCGGCGCCTTCCAGGCCGTCAAGCACCACTGCGCCAACATGGCGATCCAGGCGCGCAGCGCCCGCGACCAGGTCAGCTTCGCCGCGACGGCGATCGACCAGGGCCGCGCCGACGCCGAGCTGGCGGTCGAGAGCGCCCTGCTGGTCGCCGGCCACGCCGCGATCGAGAACGCCGGCAAGAACATCCAGATTCACGGCGGGATCGGCTTCAGCGACGAAGCGGACCCGCATCTGCTGGTGAAGCGGGCGCAGCTGCTGGCGACGCTCGCGGGCGGGATGGAGGCGGCCACCGACCGCCTGGCCGCCCTGCCGCCGGTCCATTGATCTAGGGAAGAAGAGAATGTCGAAGCAGGTTGCGATCATCACCGGCGCCTCGAGCGGGATCGGCTGGGGCACCGCCGTCAAGCTGCACCAACAGGGCATGGCCATCGTCGGCGTCGGCCGCGACGCCGAGAAGCTGGCCAAGCTGGAAGCCGAGATCGGCGATCCGGCCAACGTCGCGACGCTGGCCATCGACGTCACCAAGGACGAGGCGCCGAAGAAGATCGTCGACCTGGCGCTGGAGCGCTTCGGCCGCATCGACTTCCTGATCAACAACGCCGGCGCCGGCAGCCCCAAGCCGCTGCACGAAACCGACGACGAGATGCTCGACTACTTCCTGGGCCTGATGCTGCGCGCGCCGTTCCGCCTGGCGCGCGAGGCCATCGTCCACATGAAGCCGGGCTCGGCGATCATCAACGTCAGCTCGACCTTCGCGGTGATCGGCGGCCGCCGCGGCGGCGCCTATTCCGCGGCCAAGGGCGGGCTGACCGCGCTGACCACCCACATCGCCACCCAGTACGGGCCCGAGGGCATCCGCTGCAACGCCGTGGTGCCGGGCGTCACCGTCACGCCGATGGTCGAGCACCGCCTGGAGGACGAGACCTTCAAGCGCATCAACGTCGAGATGACGCCCTATCCGCGGCTCGGCACCATCGAGGACATCGCCTCGACCATCGCCTTCCTCTGCTCGCCGGGCGCCGAATTCATCAACGGCCAGAACATCGTCGTCGACGGCGGCTGGAGCTCGACCAAGTACCTCTCCGACCGCGCGCTGACGACCGACTGGGTCGAGCGGAAGTAGGGCTGAGGCCGCTGACCGCGGCGAGCCGGGGCTAACGCTTCGGCTTGCCGAGTTCGCGCCAGCTGCGCTCTTCGAGCGCGACGTCGAACTTCTTCGCCGCGGCCTGGATCCGCTTCCAGGCTTCGTCGCGTTCGGCGTCGCTGACGCCCTCGACCTGGTCGAAGCGGGCCACGGCGTTGCGCACGTGGCTGGCGTCCTCCAGCGGCTCCTTGCGCTGTTTCGGGAAGGCGTACTGCCGACCGCTCAAGCGGTCGCGATCGTCCTGATCAAGCCTGGGCACGGGGTACTCTCCGCTGAACACTCCACGGCGGCGCGAACGCGCGGGCTGGCCGACGGCTCCCGGACCCTGCGTCAGTCGATGAGCAGGGCCACGCCGACCATCGCGCGGACCAGCAGGGCGGCGCTGAACCCGCCGATCGCGGCGACGAAGATCTGATGCTTGGACATGCGGCCAGCCTAGGGGATCGCCCGGCCAGGCCCAATTATACGGTCCTTATAAAGGCCGGCCGGCGGCCGGGGATCAGAGCGCGCCCCGGCTTGACGGTCAGTCGACAACGGCGTTGATGAGCGGTCGAGGGCGCGGCGCGCCGGTCCCGGACAACAGCCTCGACGGCGACGGGACGATGGGCGCGCCTTGGACCGCACCACAGGGAGGATGATCGGTATGGCGATGCAGTTCGGGCGCTTTGTGGCGGAACAACCCCCGGGCCTGGCCGAGGGGTGGACGCTGGAGCGGATCACGCCGGTGAGCCGCCTCTACGGCGCCAACGGCATCCGCACCGGCGCTGACGGCCGGATCTATGTGGCCCAGGTCTCCGGCAGTCAGATCAGCGCCATCGATCCTGAGACCGGCGCGGTCGAGGCGATCAGCCCGATGGGCGGCGGCATCGTCGGGCCCGACGACCTGGTGTTCGACGACGAGGGCAATCTCTACGCGACCGAGATCACCGAGGGTCGGGTCAGCGTCCTCCAGACCAACGGCCAGACCCGGGTGATCTACGGCGACATCCCGGTCGCCAACCCGATCACCTTCCACCAGGGCCGGCTGATCGCCGGCGAGCTGCGGATGGGCGGCCGTATCCTCGAGCTCGACCGCAATGGCGGGGAGCCGAAGGTGCTGGCGGCCGACATTCCGATGGTCAATGCCTTCGACGTCGGGCCAGACGGGATGCTGTACTTCCCGGCCCAGGCGGCCAACGAGATCTGGCGCGTCAGCCTCGACGGCAAGGGCGTACCGGAGAAGGTGGCCGGCGACCTCGGCGTGCCGGACTCCGTGAAGTTCGACTCCAAGGGCCGGATCGTCTCGACCCAGGTGCACAGCGGCCAGGTGCTGCGGATCGACCCGCGCACCGGCGCCCGCGAAGTGCTCGCCGACATCGCGCCCGGCCTCGACAACGTGGCGTTCGTCGGCGACCGGATCTTCGTCTCCAGCATCCCCGGCTACGTCCACGAGATCCTCGAGGGCGGCAAGCTGCGCGATGTCATCCCGGGCGGCTTCAACTGGCCGCTGGGCATGGCCATGGGCGAGGACGGCGTGCTGTTCGTCGCCGACGGCCCGTTCAGCTACAGCCTGAAGCCGGGCGGCGCGCCGCAGATCCTCGGCATGCTGTTCACCCCCGGCAGCCCGGGCTACGTCCGCGGCGTCGCCGCCGCCGGGCCGGGCGAGTTCGTGGTGACGATCGCCACCGGCCAGGTCTCCCGCTGGCGGCCGGCGCAGCAGGAAAGCGAAGTCCTGGCCGACGGCTTCGACCGGCTCTACGGCGTGGCGATCGCGCCCGGCGGGGCCGTGGTCTTCGCCGAAGCCGGCGGCGGGCGGGTGCTGTCCGTCGAGGGCGGCAAGGTCGAGACCCTGGCGAGCGGGCTCAAGGAGCCTTCCGGCGTCGCGGTCGGCTCGGACGGCGCGGTCTATGTCGCCGAGTCGCACGGCGGCCGGGTGGTCAAGGTGTCCGGCGGCAAGGCCGAGACCGTGGTCGACGGCCTGACGACGCCGCAGGGCCTGCTGGTCCGTGACGGCCGTCTCTACATCGTCGACGCCGGCGCCAAGGCGCTGGTCGAATACGAGCTGAACAGCGGCGCGCGGCAGACCATCGCCGCCAACCTGCCGGTCGGCTCGCCTCCGGGCGTGACGCCGAAGTTCCTCGGCGCGATCGGCGACATGTCGGGCCCGATGGGCCCATTCGCCGGCATCACCGCCGGCGCCGACGGCACCCTCTACGTCTCGGCCGACGCCGAAGGGAGCGTGCTGGCGGTGCGCCGGGCCTAGTCAAACAAGCCCGTCATCTCGGACGGCCGGCAAGGCCGATCCGGGATGACGGGACTTTGGTTACCCCTCGCGCTTGCCGAACACCGGCTTGCGCTTCTCCTTCAGCGCCTGGATCGCCTCGCGGTGATCGGCGCCGCGGACGGTCAGCGACTCATAGGCGATGCCGGCGTCCATCACCGCGGTGGCGATGCGCTTCAGCTCGAGGTTGGTGAGGATCTTGGTGTAGCGGATGGCGTTGGCCGAGCCGTTCAGCAGCTTGTCGCAGAAGGCGTCGACCGCCGCGTCGAGCTCCTCAAGCGGGACCGCGTGGTTGATCAGGCCGATCTCTTCGCCGCGCTTGGCGGTGAGCAGGTCGCCGCTCAGCAGGAACTCCTTCGCCCGGCCGAGGCCGATCCGGTAGGCCCAGATCGCCGCGCCGCCGTCGCCGGCCACCAGGCCGATGTTGACGTGCGGGTCGCCGATCTTGGCGGTCTCGGCGGCGAAGACGATGTCGCACATCAGAGCGATGGTCGCGCCGAGGCCGACCGCGTGGCCGTTCATCCGGCAGATCAGCGGCTTGTCGAGGTCGAGCATCGCAAAGACGATGCGCTTGGCGGCCCGCGCTTCCTGGTCGAACAGCTCGGGGTTGGTGGCGTTGCGCCACATGTGGTCGAGGTCGCCGCCGGCCGAGAAGGCGCGGCCCGCGCCGGTCAGCACGACCACGTCGGAGTCGGGGTCGGTGGCGGCGAACTTGAAGACTTCCGGCAGCTCCTCGTGCAGCGCCAGGTTGACGGCGTTCAGCGAGTCCGGCCGGTTCAGGGTGATCGTCAGCAGCCGCCCCTTGCGGGCGAGCTCGATCGTCTCATAGCGCGGCAGGCTCCCGGACGCAGTCATGTCGTAGCTCCTCCTTGCCGGCGGCCGACCCCGCGCCGCGGCTTGTCCGTCAGCCTATAGAGCATCGCTTCACCGGGCAGGAGGGGCGTTTCAGCCGTCGGCGGCGATCGCGTGGAAGAAGCTGCCGCTGACCGCGCCGCGACGGCCGCCGGCGAGGCCGAGGTCGGCGCCTTGCGCGTCGTGCAGCCGCGCCAGCGGCGGGTCGGTCCCCGGATCGACGAGGCTCGCATAGTGGAACTCGTGGCCGCGGACCACGCTTGCGCCGAACGGCGAAGGGCCGAGGAACTCCGCGCGCCGATAGCCGAGGTTCAGCTTGCGCCGGGCGAACGAGGTCGCGTGGCTGAGCAGGCCGGTCATCTCGTGGGTCTCGCCGGCGGCGTCCTCGAGCGTGCGGCCCAGCACCATGTAGCCGCCGCATTCGCCATGCACCGGCCGGGTGGCGGCGAACCGCTGCAGGCCGGCCTTGAACCGCGTCGCCGCGGCCAGCGCCGGTGCATGCAGTTCGGGATAGCCGCCCGGCAGCCAGCAGACGTCGCAGGCCTCCGGCGGCGGCTCGTCGGCCAGCGGCGAGAAGAAGGCGATCTCGCAGCCTGCGGCGCGCCACTGCTGCAGGTGGTGCGGGTAGATAAAGCTGAAGGCTGCGTCCCGGGCGAGCGCGATGCGCTGGCCCGGCGGCTGGAGCAGCGGCTCGGCGGCGGCGGCGTCGAGCACCGGCCCGCTCGCCAGCGCGATGATCCGGTCGAGGTCCAGATGCGTCTCGGCCAGGTCGGCCACGCGGTCGAACAGCGCGGCGAGGGCAGGGTGTTCCTGCGCCTGGACCAGGCCAAGGTGGCGTTCCGGCATGACCAGGCCCGGGTCGCGCGGCAGGGCGCCGAGCAGTGGAATTCCGCTCGCCTCCAAAGCCGGGGCGACGCCCGCGCGATGCCGCTCGCTGGCGACCCGGTTGAGCACGACGCCGGCGATCTCCACGCCCGGGGCATGGCCGACGAAGCCGCGCGCCACCGCCGCGGCGGTCTGCGACTGGCCGGTGACGTCCAGCACCAGGACGACCGGCAGGCGGAACTGGGCGGCCAGGTCGGCGCCGGCGCCGCAGCGGCCCGGCTCGCCGGCGACGCCGTCGAACAGGCCCATCGCCGACTCGACGACCAGCAGCTCGCCGCTTGGCGCAGCAGTCGCCACCAAGGCCGCGCGCTGGCCAGGGCCCATCGCCCAGCTGTCCAGGTTGAAGGCGGGCGCGCCGGTGGCGGCGCTGTGGAACGCCGGGTCGATGTAGTCCGGGCCGGCCTTGGCCGCGCGCACCGCCACACCGCGCCGGCGGATTGCGGCGAGCAGCGCCAGCGTCACGGTCGTCTTGCCGGCGCCGGAGTTCGGCGCGGCGATCATCAGTCCGCGGAGCCTGCTCACGCGGCGTTGGTCCGGCAAACGGTCACCATCAGGAGGCGGCGCCTACGAACTCGTGGCGCGCGCCCTGGAAGTCCGCGGGCGCGATCGCGAAGCCGGCGGAGACGCAGTCTTTGCGCGTCGTCCGGAGCCCCTTCTTGCGCACCCAGGCCTCGGCCGCCGCCTCGTCCTCGACCCGCCAGACCATTGCATGCACCCCGGAAGTCGGCGGCTTGAGGAAGTCGCCGAGCGGGCCGCTCTCCGGGTCGTCCGGCTGGAGGAAGGCGACGTTGGTCTCGGCCAGGCGCAGCAGCACGCGGCGGCCGGGTTGGGGCCCGTCGATCCGACCGTCGGCCAGCAGCTCGCCGTCGAGCAGGCCGGTGAAGAAGCCGAGCACGGCGTCGGCGTCGCGGGTCACGCAGGCGATGTGGTCGAGCTTGAGGATCGTCATCGGGTGCCCGTCCGACCAGTCGGGCCGCCAGCCGCGCCGGTCGTAGGGGTCGTTCGGCATCGGCGTCTCGCAGGCCTCGAGCAGCACCCCGCCGGTCGACTCCGGACGCACGTAGAAGAAGAAGCCGTACTCGGCCGACAGCTTGCAGCCGGCCGCCTTCAGCTGCGCGGCGACCGCCGGGCCGTCGTCGACGGCGATCTCGAACGAGTGCAGCCCTTCGCCGTAGCGCTGCAGGTAGCGGGCGAACGGCTTGTCGGCTCGGGCGGGATCGCGCGGCGCCATCGGCTCGACCATGAAGTCGGCGACATAGAGCAGCGCCATGTCGCGGTCCTCGGCCTCGAAGTAGCCCTCCGCGAAGATCAGCCCGCCGAGGACGTCGAGGTATTTGGCGCGGCAGGCGGCGATGTCGCCCACCGCGTGGATCGTGTGCACGATCCGCTTGATCTTGATCCGCGCGCCCGGCGCCGCTTCAGTCGTCATGCACCAGCATCACACATCGGCCGCCGATCGACGACAGCGCGCGACGCGAGCTATCAGGGTTCGTTCAACGTCGGGGGAGGGCGCCTTGGAGCTGTCGAAGGTCGATCCGGAGCTGCGCAAGCCGCTCCGCAAGACGACGGTGCTGCCGCTGGAGGCGGCGTGGGCGCAGCGTCTGGCCCAGGCGCTGCTCGGGGTCGCGCCGGCCGGCAAGACCGCGGGCGTGCGGCTGGAGATCGTCAAGTCGCCGGTGTCGCCGTTGCGGGTCTATCACCCGAAGGCGCGCCGCTCGGCCGGGGCGCTGCTCTGGATCCATGGCGGCGGCTACATCATCGGCCGTGCGGTGCAGAGTGACCGCATCTGCGGCGAGGTCGCCCGAACGCTCGGCGTCACCGTCGTCTCGGTCGACTACCGGCTGGGCGCATTCCCCGGGCCGCTCGACGACTGCCATGCCGCGTGGCGGTGGCTGCAGCAGGCGGCGCCGGGGCTGGGGATCGATCCGGCCCGGGTGGCGGTCGGCGGCGAGAGCGCCGGCGGCGGGCTGGCCGCCTGCCTGGTCCTGCGGCTGCGCGACGAAGGCGGGGTCCAGCCCTGCGGGCAGTGGCTGTTCTCGCCGATGCTCGACGACCGGACCGCCGCGCACCGCGAGCTCGACGCGCCGGCGCACCTGGTCTGGCATAATCGCCTCAACGCGCTCGGCTGGGGCGCCTACCTGGGCCACGAGCCGGGCCAGGCTGATCCGCCGGCCCACGCCGCCGCGGCCCGGCGCCGGGAGCTGAGCGGGCTGCCGCCGGCCTGGATCGGCGTCGGCGACATCGATCTGTTTTGCGCTGAGGACCGCCTGTACGCCGAGCGGCTGCAGAAGGCCGGCGTCCCGGTGACGTTCGAGATCGCTCCCGGGGCGCCGCACGGCTTCGAGGCCTGGGCCCCGGAGGCGGCGGTCAGCCGTCGGCATTTCAAGGCGGCGGAGGCCTGGCTGGCCGGAGTGCTCGCGGCCTGACCGACCCTGGCCGTCAGGCGGCTTCGCGGCGGAGCAGGGCGGTGCGCTTGCACTGGCAAACCAGCTCGTCGGCCTGGTTGTAGGTGCGGTGCTCGAACACCACCAGGCCCTGGGTCGGGCGCGACTTGCTCGGCCGCTTGTCGAGGACCGTGGTCTCGACCCTGAGCGTGTCGCCGATGAACACCGGCTTGGGCATCACCACCTCGTCGTAGCCGAGGTTGGCGACCAGGGTGCCGAGCGTCGTGTCGCCGACCGAGATGCCGATCATCAGCCCGAAGGTGAAGATGCCGTTGACCACGATCCGGCCGAACTCGGTGGCGCCGGCGTACTCGGCGTCGAGGTGCAGCGGCTGCGGATTGTGCGTCAGGGCCGAGATCAGCAGGTTGTCGGTCTCGGTCACCGTGCGGCGCAGGTCGTGGCGCAGGACCTCGCCGATCTCCCAGGCGTCGTACAGCTTGCCGGCCATTACGCGACTTCCTCTTGCGGCTCGAGCTTCACCAGCAGGACGTGCTCGGCGACCCGATCGCCCTTCTTGACCGACACCGTCGCCACCACGCCGTCGAACGGCGCGGTCAGCGTGTGCTCCATCTTCATCGCTTCGAGCACCACCAGCGGCGCGCCCTTGGCGACCGTCTGGCCCTCAGTGACCATCACGTCGACGATCAGCCCGGGCATGGTCGACTCGATCTGGCCGTCGCCGGCCTCCTCGCGCCCGGCCTCGGTCTTCGGTAGCGTCAGCGCGTAGGGCTCGCCGTTCTCGAAGACGATGAAGTCGCGGCCCGAGACCACGACCTTGAGATCGTGCGGCCGGGTCTCCGGCATCAGCTGGATGTCGTGCTTGTGGCCTTCGTGGGTCAGCTGCGCGCGGACCTGCGGGTCGGCGTTCAGCCGGAAGCCGGTCAGCGCCGTCGGCACCCCGCTGCGCGCCACCGCCTCGTTGGCCGCCGATTGCAGCACCGCCGTCGACGGCTCGGCCGGCGGCACCAGCCGGTCGAGCCGGTCGGCGATGAAGTTGGTCTCGACCGCGCCCGACAGGAAATCGGGGTCGGCGAGCGCGCGGGCCAGGAAGCCGGCGTTGGTCTTCACCGGATAGACCTCGACCGCGCGGCAGGCGGCGGCGAGCTCGGCCGCGGCGGCCTCGCGGGTCGGGCCGTAGGCGATCAGCTTGGCGATCATCGGGTCGTAGAACGGCGTGACCACGCCGCCTTCCTCGACCGCGCTGTCGATCCGCACGCTGGTCGGCAGGCGGAAGTGGTCCAGCCGGCCGATCGACGGCAGGAAGCCGGTGTGCGGGTTCTCGGCGTAGAGCCGCGCCTCGATCGAATGGCCGCGGCGCGGGATGTCGGCTTGCGCCAGCGGCAGCGTCTCGCCGGAGGCGACGCGCAGCTGCCACTCGACCAGGTCCTGGCCGGTGATCGCCTCGGTGACCGGATGCTCGACCTGCAGGCGGGTGTTCATCTCCATGAACCAGATGCGGTCGGCGCGCAGGCCCTCGCCGGCGTCGGCGATGAATTCGATGGTGCCGGCGCCCTCGTAGTTGACCGCCTGGGCGGCGCGCACCGCGGCCTGGCAGACCGCCTCGCGCACCTCCTCGGACATGCCGGGGGCCGGGGCCTCCTCGATGACCTTCTGGTGGCGGCGCTGCAGCGAGCAGTCGCGCTCGTACAGGTGCACGACGTTGCCGTGGCTGTCGGCGAACACCTGCACCTCGATGTGGCGCGGGCGGGTGACGTAGGTCTCCAAGAGCACCCGGTCGTCGCCGAAGGCGCCGGTCGCCTCGCGCCGACAGGAGGCGAGGGCGGCGGCGAAGTCCTGGGCCGCATCGACCCGCCGCATGCCCTTGCCGCCGCCGCCGGCCACCGCCTTGATTAGCACCGGGAAGCCGATGCGCTCGGCCTCGGCCTGCAGCCGCGCGTCCGACTGGTCGTCGCCCATGTAGCCCGGGGTCACCGGCACGCCGGCGTCGGCCATCAGCTTCTTGGCGGCGTCCTTCAGACCCATGGCGCGGATCGACGAAGGCGGCGGGCCGACCCAGATCAGGCCGGCGGCGGTCACCGCTTCGGCGAACGCGGCGTTCTCCGACAGGAAGCCGTAGCCGGGATGGATGGCCTGGGCGCCGGTCTGCTTGGCCGCATCGAGGATCTTGGCCCCGACCAGATAGCTCTCGGCCGCGGGGGCCGGGCCGATCGCCACGGCCTGGTCGGCCTCGCGGACGAACGGGGCCTGGGCGTCGGCGTCGGAGTAGACCGCGACGGTGCGGATCCCCAGCCGGCGGCAGGTGCGGATGATGCGGCGGGCGATTTCGCCGCGATTGGCGATGAGCAGCGACTGCAACATGGTCACATCCGGAACAGGCCGAAGCGCGGAGCCTCGGCGATGGGGGCGTTGAGCGCGGCGGAGAGGGCGAGGCCGAGGACGTCCCGCGTCTGGGCGGGGTCGATGACGCCGTCGTCCCACAGGTGCGAGGTGGCGAAGTAGGGGCTGCCTTCCTGCTCGTAGCGGGCGCGGATCGGATCCTTGAAGGCGTTCTCGTCCTCGGCGCTCCAGGCGCCGCCCTTGGCCTCGATGCCGTCGCGCCGGATCGTCGCCATCACGCTGGCGGCCTGCTCGCCTCCCATCACCGAGATCCGCGAGTTCGGCCAGGTGAACAGGAACCGCGGGCTGTAGGCGCGGCCGCACATGCCGTAGTTGCCGGCGCCGAAGCTGCCGCCGATCAGCACGGTGAACTTGGGCACGCTGGCGGTGGCCACCGCGGTGACCATCTTGGCGCCGTGCTTGGCGATGCCGCCGGCCTCGTAGCGGCCGCCGACCATGAAGCCGGAGACGTTCTGCAGGAACACCAGCGGGATGCGCCGCTGGCAGGCCAGCTCGATGAAGTGCGCCGCCTTCTCCGCGCTCTCGGAGAACAGCACGCCGTTGTTGGCCAGGATCGCCACCGGGCAGCCCCAGATCCGCGCGAAGCCGGTGACCAGGGTGGTGCCGTAGAGCGGCTTGAACTCCTGCAGCTCCGAGCCGTCGACGATGCGGGCGATCACGTCGCGCACCTCGTAGGGCGCGCGCACGTCGGTCGGGACGATGCCGTAGATCTCGCGCGGGTCGTACTTCGGCGGCACCGGATCGATGATGTCGATGTCGGGCTTCTTGACGGTGTTCAGCCGGCCGACGATGTCGCGGACGATCGCCAGCCCCTGCTCGTCGTTGGCGGCGACGTGGTCGACCACGCCGGAGGTGCGGCCGTGCACGTCGGCCCCGCCCAGGTCGGTGGCGCTGATGATCTCGCCGGTCGCGGCCTTCACCAGCGGCGGGCCGGCCAGGAAGATCGCCCCCTGGCTCTCCTTGCCGGGGCCGCGGACGATCACCGCCTCGTCGCTCATCGCCGGGACATAGGCCCCGCCGGCGGTCGACAGGCCCATGACGCAGGCGATCTGGGCGATGCCCTGGGCGCTCATGTTGGCCTGGTTGTAGAAGATCCGCCCGAAGTGCTCGCGGTCGGGGAAGACCTCGGCCTGGTGCGGCAGGTTCGCGCCGCCGCTGTCGACCAGGTAGACGCAGGGCAGCCGGTTCTCGAGCGCGATCTCCTGGGCTCGGAGATGCTTCTTGATGGTCATCGGGAAGTAGGCGCCGCCCTTCACCGTCGCGTCGTTGGCGACGACCATCACCTCGCGGCCGTTCACCCGGCCGATGCCGGCGATCACCCCGGCGCTCGGCGCCTCGTCGCCGTAGAGGCCGTGTGCCGCCAGCTGGCCGATCTCGAGGAACGGCGAGCCCGGGTCCAGCAGGTACTCGATGCGGTCGCGGGCCAGCAGCTTGCCGCGCTTGACGTGCCGCTCGCGCGACTCCGCCGGGCCGCCGAGCGCCGCGGTTGCCGCGTGTTCGCGCAGCTCCCGGACCAGCTCCAGGTTATGCGCCTGGTTGCGCTTGAAGCTTTCGCTCGTCGGATCGATGGCGTTGGGAAGAACCGTCACAGATGTCCTCCGGTCTGTTCGCGGCCAGACACGCGGCCGGCGGCGCCGATACTCGGTTCGCACATGCGCGGCGCCACTTTCAATGTCCCCGGCTTCTAACGTTCTGGCCTGATTGACGGAAATTGAAAGATCGGCGGATCGGTAATAGGTGATGTCTATGACCGATCGATACATGCTGCGTTACTTCCTAGCGGTCGCCGAAGCCGGCAACTTCAGCCGCGCGGCCAAGCGGGTCGGGGTCACCCAGCCGACCCTGTCGACCGGCATCGCCAAGCTCGAGGGCCAGCTGGGCGTGCGGCTATTCGATCGCGACAAGCACAGCACGGCCCTGACGCCGGCCGGCAGCCGCTTCCTGGTGCGAGCCCGCCGGATCGCCGCCGAGTACGAGCTGGCGGTGCAGGAGGTGCAGCACGCGCCGCAGCCACGGGTGCTGCGGGTCGGCGTGCTGCTGACCATTCCGACGGCGACGCTGGAGAGCATCATCGCCCGTCACCGCAACAACAGCGCCAACGAGGTGCTCGAGATCCTCGAAGGGTCCGAGCGCGATCTGACCGAGCGGCTCGACCGCGGCCGGCTCGACGTGGTGCTGACGGCGGTGCGGCCGCACCATGCGCGCTTCCACACCGAGCTGCTGCGCGGCGAGCGCTATTTGATGGTGCTGCCGCGCGACCACCCGCTGGCCGACGCCGAGTTCGTGCAGGCCGAACAGCTGGCCGGCGACCGGATGGTGGTGCGCCGGCACTGCGAGGCGCTGCCGGAGATCAGCCGCTTCTTCACCGAGCGCGGGGTGCGGCCGCGCTTCGTGCTGAAGACCACCAGCGACCAGCGGATGCTGGCGGTCGTCCGCGCCGGCCTGGGCATCGGCATGATGCCGGAAAGCTTCCATGATCCCCTGGTGCGGTTCGTCCGGGTCGCTGATTTCGACCTGCAGCGGGAGGTCGGGCTGCTCTACGCCGCCGGCCGCGACGAGCTGCGTTACGACGGCAGTCCGTTCGTCGCCCTGGTGCGCGAACAGTACGGGCGGGTGCGGCCGGCGGCTTAGGGCCGGCCGCGTCGCAATCCCAGGTCCTACCGCTGCATGTGTCCAGCCTTGATGTAGTCGACCATCTGGGTGAGCACCGTGCCCCATCCGTCGTGGAAGCCCATCTCCTCGTGCTTCTGCCGCGTCGCGGCGTCGCCATGGATTGCGATGGCCCTGTAGCGTGCGCCAGACCCGTGGCGGGCCATCTCGACGACGGCTGTAAAGAAGGGGTTGGCCGAGGGGCGGTAGCCGGCTTGCAGGGTGTCCGTCATCACCAGCCGCTCGAACGGCGTGATTTCAAGGTAGCAGCTCGTATTGGGGAATTCCTGACCGTCGGGCGAGCGCATCACAAAGTTCATCACGCCGCCCGGACGCAGATCCACGCTGCAGTCGGTGATCGCCCAAGGCTTCGGGGCGAACCATTCCCGCAGATGCTCGGGCGTCGTCCAGGCCTTCCAGACGAGCTCCACCGGCACGTCGATTTCGCGCTCGAGCACCAGATCGAGCGCGGGGTCGATCTTGATCACAGGTGACGTCATTCGGAACCTTCCTTCTTCATCTTGATGAGATAGCTGTCGAGCTGGTCGAGACGGCGCTCCCAGAGCTTCCGCTGTCGCCCGAGCCAGTCCTCGGCGACTTTGATCTGCTCGGGCGCAAGCTCGTAGGTTCGGACGCGCCCAGTCTTGTGCGAGCGCACCAGGCCGCTGCCTTCGAGCACCTTCAGGTGCTCGATGAAGGAAGGCAGGGCCATGTCGTAGGGCGCGGCGAGTTCGCTCACCGACGCCGGACGCGCCGTGAGCCGTTCCAGAACGCTGCGGCGCGTCGGATCAGACAGGGCGCGGAAGATACCGTCGACGACGCGCGGGTTCGGCGGGATCGGGCCGGGACGCCCGCTGTGGGCGGCGTGTGGTGTCACTGCTTGCGCTCCAATCCCTGCGGGCCGCCCGTGTCGGCGAGCAGTGATATGCGCCCTTAATAGTTAGGTCAAATCCTTAGTGTTTGGGGCGAGAGCAAAAAGCCGCACCTCATGGCCTCGGTATGGGTTTATCCGTGAGGCGCCAGCTCCCGCGGCGACTTGCAATGCGCCCGTCAATCGACAACACTGTTGATTGAGACGACCAGTAAGCTCCGTAGCATTGGGATCGGAAATGACCTGTAAGCCGAGCGCCATCCCCGCGCCTGAAGCCGTCAACATTCCGGCGCTCCGGGAGCGCTACCGCCAGGAGCGCACGCTCCGCACCCGGCCCGAGGGCCAGCGGCAGTACATGCCGCCGGCGGACCACTTCGCTCACGACACCTATGACCGCGATCCGCACATGGCGGTCGTCGCGCGCGACGCGGTTTCCGAGGACATCGACGTCGCCGTGCTCGGCGGCGGCTGGTCGGGCGTGCTCGCCGGCTACCACCTGCGCAAGATGGGCGTGACCAGCTTCCGCAACATCGACCACGCCGGCGACTTCGGCGGCGTCTGGTATTGGAATCGCTACCCGGGCCTGTCGTGCGACAACGACGCCTACTGCTACCTGCCGCTGCTCGAAGAGATGGGCTTCCTGCCGTCGAAGAAATTCACCGACGGCTTCGAGATCCGCGAGTACATGCAGAGCATCGCGCGGAAGTTCGACCTCTATCAGGGCGCGCTGTTCCACACCCTGGTCACCTCGATGCGCTGGGACGAGCAGATCCAGCGCTGGCGGATCACCACCGACCGCGACGACGAGATCCGCGCCCGCTTTGTGGTCATGGCCAACGGCCTGCTGAACGTCCCCAAGCTGCCGGGCATCCCCGGCATCCACGAGTTCAAGGGGAAGATGTTCCACACCGCGCGCTGGGACTACGACTACACCGGCGGCGACCAGAAGAATCCGGTGCTCGACAAGCTCGCCGACAAGCGCGTGGCGATCGTCGGCACCGGCGCGACCTCGGTGCAGGCGGTGCCGTTCCTCGGCCAGTACGCCAAGCAGCTCTACGTGCTGCAGCGCACCGCCTCGACCGTCGACGAGCGTCGCAACGAGAAGACCGATCCGGAATGGGCCAAGTCGCTGCAGCCCGGCTGGCAGCGCGAGCGGCAGATGAATTTCCACCACGCCGCGATGGAGACCCTGTCGCCCGGCGAGCCGGACCTGATCTGCGACATCTGGACCGAGATCAACCGCAACCTGTCGGCCGAGTTCGACGTCGACGGCTGGCCGACCTCGGCCGAGGAGTACATGGCCAAGCGTGAGGTCATGGACTACCGGCTGATGGAGCGGCTGCGCGGCCGGGTCGACGCGCTGGTGCAGGACAAGGAAGCGGCTGAGATCCTGAAGCCGTACTACCGCTATCTCTGCAAGCGGCCGGCCTCGAACGACGACTACTACCCGACCTTCAACCGCCCCAACGTCAAGGTCATCGACGTGTCGAAGACCCAGGGCGTCGAGCAGATGACCGCCAAGGGCTTCATCGCCGACGGCGTCGAGTACGAAATCGACTGCATCATCTTCGCCTCGGGCTTCGAGGTGACCAGCGACCTCGACCGGCGCTGGGGCTTCGACGTGCTCGAAGGCCGGGACGGCAAGTCGATCTACGAGCACTGGGCCACGGAATTCCGCACCTTCCACGGGATGATGACCCACGGCTTCCCGAACCAGTTCTTCACCGGCTTCATCCAGGGCGGGGTCAACGCCTCGACGACCGAGACCTTCAGCCAGCAGGGCAGGCACATCGCCTACATCATCAAGCAGGCGCTGGACCGCGGCGCCGCGGTGGTCGAACCCAGCCTCGAGGCGCAGAACGCCTACGTCGACCACATCCGTGCGACGGCGATCGACATCTCCGCCTTCCAGCGCGAGTGCACGCCCAGCTACTTCAACAACGAGGGCGAGGAAGTGGTCACCGAGAAGGGCGAGAAGAAGCTTCGCTCCTACCTCGGCGAGACCTACGGGCCGGGCTTCTACGTCTTTGAAAAGCTGCTGGAAGACTGGCGCGCCCAGGGCGATCTGGAAGGCCTGGTGCTGACGAAGGACCGCGTCCCGTCCTGAGGTCAGGGCGCCGACGGCCGGCTAAGGCGCACGTTGCGAGGAAGGCCGACGGCTGACCTCGCCGCGTGCGCAAGCTTGCCTTTCCTGCCGGTGACGCGGCAAAGGTGCGCGACCCGCGCCGACAAAATCCCATCCAAGACGCCGGGCGACCCGGCATTTTGCGAGACTAGAGAAGGCTCCATGACCACCCAAGCCATGTACGAACGGATCCTGGACCTGATCCAGGCCGAAGGCATCGACACCCTGTTCGGGATCCCTGATCCGAGCTTCTTCGGCATGTTCATCGAAGCCGAGCGCCGCGGCATGGAAATCGTCTCGCCGCACCACGAACAGGCGGCTGCGCTGACCGCGGACGGCTTCTTCCGCATGACCGGCAAGCCCGTCGTGCTGTGCATCAACAAGGGTCCGGGGGTCGGCAACATCGCCGCCGCCGCCAACTTCTTCCGCAAGGAGAACATCCCGGCGGTCTTCATCATGGGCCAGCGCCAGCGCATCTACGAACAACGCGTCCGGCGCGGCAAGATGCAGTACATGAGCCAGCCGCCGCTCTTCGAAAGCGCGATGAAGTACAGCGGCGTGATCGAATATCCCGATCAGACCGACGAGATCTTCCACGAGGCGTTCCGCCAGGCGACGACCGGCGTGCCGGGCCCGACCTACATCGAGCTGCCGCTCGGCGTCATGCAGGCCAAGTTCGACCTGCCGCCGGTGCTGGCGCCCAGCCGCTACCGCCTGACGCGGCAGCGCGCCGACGACCTGTCGATCGCCGAAGCCGTCGCGCTGCTGCAGGGCGCGCGGAACCCGGTCCTGCTGCTCGGCCAAGGCGTGTTCGTCAGCCGCCAGCATGAAGCGGTGACCAAGCTAGCCGCGAAGCTCAACTGCCCCATTCTGCTGTCGAACGCGGTCGAGGCGATCCTCCCCGGCATGGAGGCCCGCACCCACGCCTACAGCTCGGAAGCGGGCGGTCAGATCGCTTCCGGCTCGGACGTCGTGCTGGCGATCGGCACCGAACTGGGCGAGGCGCTGAACTACGGTCGCGGCCACGCCTGGAAGGCCGGCGATGCGGACCGCAAGTGGATCTACGTCGAGCGCGACGCCACCGCCTTCGGCGTCAATCGGCCGATCGACGTGCCGCTGGTGGGCGATCTGAAGGACATCGTCCCGCAGCTGACCGAGGCGCTCGGCGGCTGGACCGGCGCGGCGCCCGCCAAGCTGGCCGAGTGGACCAAGATCCGCGACGACGCCAAGCAGGCCCTGATGGACCGCATTCCGGAGGCCTCGCAGCCGATTCATACCGGCCGGCTGGCGATCGAGGCGACCAAGGTGCTGCCCGAGGACACGATCCTGGTGCGCGACGGCGGCGCGGCGAGCATGTGGTTCTCGGCGCTGCTGCAGTGGACCCCGCGCGACTCCATGTGGAGCTCGAACTGGGGCGCGATCGGCAACGGCCTGCCGATGGCGCTGGGCGCGCAGCTCGCGGTCGGCGACAAGCGTCGCGTCGCGCTGCTCACCGGCGACTCCGCGTTCCTGTTCCATATCTCGGAGCTGGAAACCGCGGTCCGCAAGAACCTGCCGCTGATCTGCATCGTCGCGGTCGACCATGCCTGGGGCATCGAGGCGGCGTCGTACAAGGCGAACTTCGGCGACAACACCTCGACGCCCGAAGCCCGCTGGGGCGCCGAGGTCCGCCTCGACAAGACCGCCGAGAGCTTCGGCGCGCACGGCGAATACGTCGATCGCGCCGAGGACATCGGCCCGGCCGTCCAGCGCGCCCTGGCCTCGGGCAAGCCCGCGGTCATCCACGTGGAGGTCGATCAGCTGGCCAACAGCACCTTCGCGGGCATCCCGGGCTTCCTGGAGTTCCGCAACTGGTTCGGCGAAGAAGGCGACTTCCTCGGCGTCCCCGGCGCGGCTCCGGCCGCGCCGTCGGCGACGTCGGGCGGCTCGACCGAGAACAGCAGCGGTTACTGATCGCGAAGGGTTTCGGCGCCCAGCGGCGGCTCGCCTGCTGGGCTCTGATTTCGCCTAAACCACTTGCAATGACCGCGTCGGGCTCGGAAGAGTGCCGTCGCGGTCACAGTTTCGGGCGGCCGCCTGACTGCGTCCGGCCGCCCGCTAGCTTTTTACGCCAGACGCAACGCGAGACAGCGAGCAGCCCCCATGCGCGAATATCTCCAGTTCTACATCGACGGTAAGTGGGTCGATCCGGTCGAGCCGAAGACCGCCAACGTCATCAATCCGGCGACCGAAGAAGTCTCCGGCCGGATCTCCGTGGGCTCGGTCGCGGACGTCAACAAGGCCGTCGCGGCGGCGCGCAAGGCCTTCACCAGCTGGTCGGAAACCACCCGCGAGCAGCGGCTCGAAGTGCTGCTGGCGATCCAGGCGGAGTACGAGCGCCGCAAGCAGGACATGGGCGAGGCCATCACCGAGGAGATGGGCGCGCCGCTGTCGCTCGGCCTGGGCTTCCACACCCTGCTCGGCTCCGGCCACCTGCAGACCGCGATCGAGGTGCTGCGCGAGTTCCCGTTCGAGGAGCAGCGCGGCACGACCCTGATCCGCCGCGAGCCGATCGGCGTCTGCGGCCTGATCACGCCGTGGAACTGGCCGATGAACCAGACCTGCGTGAAGATCTTCCCGGCGCTAGCGACCGGCAACACCATGATTCTGAAGCCGCCGCAGCTCGCGCCCTATTCGGCGCAGATCCTGGCGGAAGTGCTGCACGCGGCCGGCGTCCCGGCCGGCGTGTTCAACATGATCCAAGGCTCGGGCGCGGTGCTCGGCACGGCGCTGTCGACCCATGAAGACGTCGACATGATCTCGTTCACCGGCTCCGAGCCGGTCGGCGTGCAGATCACCAAGGACGCGGCCCTGACCGTGAAGCGCGTCGGCCTCGAGCTCGGCGGCAAGAGCCCCTACATCGTGCTCGACGACGCCAGCCTGGCGACCAACGTCGCCAACGCCACCAGCGCGATGATGGGCAACTCCGGCCAGACCTGCTCGGCCGGCTCGCGCCTGCTGGTGCCGAAAGCCCGCATGGACGAAGCGATCGCCGCCGCCCGTGACGCCGCCAACGCCGTCACCGTCGGCGACCCGAAGGGGAACGTCGCCATGGGCCCGGTGGTCTCCAAAGGCCAGTACAACTCGATCCAGGACTACATTCAGAAGGGCCTCGACGAGGGCGCCCAGCTGATCGCCGGCGGCCTCGGCCGTCCGGACGGCCTGGAGAAGGGCTACTACGTGAAGCCGACGGTGTTCGTGACCAGCAACGACACGGTGATCGCCCGCGAGGAGATCTTCGGCCCGGTGCTGGCGATGATCGGCTACGACGACCTCGACGACGCCGTCGCGATCGCCAACGACTCCACCTTCGGCCTCGGCGGCTACGTCGTCGGCGACAGCCTCGACACCGCCAATGCGGTCGCCAAGCGGATGCGCACCGGCGCGATCTGGGTCAACGGCGGCTTCGACTTCCACGCGCCGTTCGGCGGCTACAAGCGCAGCGGCAACGGCCGCGAGTGGGGCGAATTCGGCTTCGACGAGTACCTCGAGATCAAGTCGATCATCGGCTTCAAGCCGGCGTAAGCCGCGCGGACAGCTGAGCTGAAAATGCAGACGGCGGCGGAGCAGGGCTCCGCCGCCGTTTTGCTGTGAGGGGCCTAGCTGCCCTGCTCGAGCCGCAGCCGCGGCCAGCGCTGCGGCCACTGCTTGGCCTCCAGCCGCGAACGATAGATCTCCAGCTTCGCCTGGAAGTGCGGCGCCGGGCGGACCACCAGGGCGAAGAGGTCCCGCAGGCCGAAGGGCGCGAGCACCTCCACCGCGCCGTGCTGCAGCCGCACCGCGACCGCCGTGCAGGTCTCCGGCCAGCAGCTCAGCGCCTGCTCCGTGCTGGCGTAGGGCGGATCGCCGTTGCGCAGGTGCATGCGCGCCTGGTTCTTCACCGACCAGGGCACATCAGGCGCGGCGGCCCGCAGCCTGGCCTCATGGCCGGCGTCGCGGCCTGGATCCGTCTCGGCCGGGCAGAAGTAGACCACGTCCACATCGGTCAGCGGCGTCGGGTCCGCTTGCCGGTGCAGATCGTCCCACACCGCATTGCGCACGAAGCCCGCGCCGACCCAGCTGTCCGGCAGCTCGAGCGCGGCTGCGCCAGGATCCGCAGGTGTTCTGGCCGGCGCGTAATCGCGGCTGTGACCGCGGCGTGGGCCGCTGCATCGGTCGTCGGGCCGGTGAGCATCGGGGCAACCTGGCCCGAGTAGCGAGGGGCGGCAATGGAGGACGAGCGCGCCGCCCTCCACTGCCGCTGAGGTCGGGCCTCTACCCCCCGAACTTGTAGCGCAGACGCACGCCGTACATCCGCGGTTCGCCGATGAAGTAGGAGACGAAGCCGCGCAGCTGGTTGTCGTTGGCGTGCAGGTAGACGTGCTCGTTCGTCACGTTGGTGATGAAGAAGGAGGCGTCGACCGGCCGGCCGGCGATGTCCTGCCAGTTGGCGTTGAGGTTGAGGATATTGGCGCTCGGCAGGATGCCGTTGCCCGACCCCGGCACGCCGTCGACCACCGAGCGATAGGCGTCCTGGTAGACATAGGTGCCGCCGACCGACACCTGGCCCACGGATTCCGCCAGCGGCAGGGTGTAGTTGGCCGAGACCACGACCTTGTTCTCCGGCCCGGCGTTGGCGATCACGTCGCCGACCACCGGCGGGGTGAAGGAGTTGTAGGGCGGCAGGCTGCCGGCGGCCGGGATGTCGATCTCCTTCAGCTTGCTCTTCATGAAGCCGTAGGACACGTCGAGCCGCAGGCCGTCGAACGGCGAGACGCCGAGCTCGACCTCGACGCCGTACAGCTCAGAGCTGCCGGCGTTGAGGATCGCGGCGTTGCCGGCGCAGGGGACGGTGAAGCCGGGCAGGCTGGAGACGCAGGCCACCCCGAACTGCAGCTGCTGGTCGCGGAAGTCGTTGTAGTAGCCGGCGATGTTGAAATAGCCCGGCATGTCGCCGCGCCAGCTGGTCTTGGCGCCGACCTCATAGGTGTCGACCTTCTCGGCGTCGAACGGCTGGATCGGGTCCGGTCCGAAGATCGCCAGGCCGCCCTGGCGATAGCCGCGCGACCACTTCGCGTAGAGCATCACGTCGTCGGTCGGCTTGTAGTCGAGGTCGAGCAGCCAGGTCCAAGCCGAGGTGTTCTTCTCCAGGTTCTGGCCGCAGACGTCGAACCGCTGCTCGGCGGTGAACGGATAGGTGGTCAGCCCCGAGTAGCCCGCCGCGGTCGGATTGCTGCAGCGGAACCGCACGGTCGCGGCGTTCGGGGGGTTGCCGAACAGCATGGTCTCGTTGTGCAGGACGGTGCGGACCTCGTCCTTGGTGTAGCGCAGGCCGGCGGTCAGCTTGAGCTGGTCGGTGAGGTCGTAGCTGCCCTGGCCGTAGGCGGCGTAGTCTCGGAACTTGGTCTTGGCGACGGAGAACGAGCCGGTGCCGACCGACTGGTTCGGCGTCGGGCCCAGGCAGTTGAAGGACGCGATGTCGGCGCAGGGCGCGAAGGTGGCGGTCTGCACGCCGGAGAAGCCGATCGGGTCGTTGATCTCCATGTAGAGACCGGCTTGCCAGATGAACCGGTCGTCCATCTGTTGGCCCTGGAACTGCAGCTCCTCGACCAGGGACGACTGGGCGTTGGTGTAGCCCTTGGAGGCTTCGGCGCTGGTGAAGGCGAAGCCGTTCACCTGGTTGGGCGAGGTCTCCTGGCCGGCGACCGCGCCGGTCAGCCAGTAGTTGCCGAACAGCTCGATGTTGGTCGTGCCGCGGAACTCGCCATAGGAGAAGATGTTCTTCACCGTCAGGTTGGCGCTCGGGCTCCAGGTCGTGGTGTTGATGATCTGCCAGGTCTCGGTGATCGACACCGAGTCCGGGATCCGGTTCGAGATCGTCCAGAAGCCGTGTTGCGCTTCGCGGGCCATCTGATCGCAGGACAGCTGGCCGAGCCGCAGGACGTTGTTCGCGCCGAGCGCCTGGACCGCCGCCGGATAGCATTTGGTCGTCTTCGGAATCGCCGCGTTGTTCTTCGACTGGGTGAAGCTGGCGATCGTGTAGTTCTCGAGGTCGGGGGTGATGTCGAGGACGGCGCTGAGGCGCCCCGCCCAGTAGTCGACGTTCCCCATCCCATGATTGCCGGAGCGGCCGTCACCAAACGCGCCGATGTTGCGCAGGTAGCCGTCCCGCTTCATCCGGTCGACGCCGAGGCGGATCCGGAAGCTGTCGTTCAGCGGGGCGTTGAGCACGCCTTGCATGCGCCGCAGGTCGTAGTCGCCGACGCTGCCCTCGAGGTAGCCCTCCAGGCGGTCGGTCGGCTTGTTCGGCACCAGCAGCACCGCGCCGCCGGTCACGTTGCGGCCGAACAGCGTGCCTTGCGGACCCTTCAGCACCTGGACGTTCTGCAGGTCGAACAGGGCGCCTGGCCCGGCGCCGTCGCCGCCCTGGGTCGCGCCCGAGCCGCGCGGCATCACCACGTCGGCGAAGAAGGTGCCGACCGTCGAATAGGTGCGCTGCTCCTGGGTGAAGCCGCGGATGGTGAAGGTGGTGTTGTCGCCAGCGTAGCGGTTGTTGGTCTGCAGGCTGGGCGTATAGAGCGTGAGGTCCTTCGCCGAGGTGACGTTGTTGTTCGCCAGCTGCTCCTGGTCGAACACCGTGATCGAGATCGGCACGTCCTGCAGCCGTTCCTCGACCCGGCGGGCGGTGACGATGACGTCCTGCATCACCGTCGTGTTCTGGCCCTGAGCCTGGGCCTGGGCGGCGGCGATCTCCGGCGCGGTCAGGCCGAGGCCGAGCGCGGTCGTGGCGAACAGAATCCCTTTGCTGATCTTGAGCAAGCTTCCCCCCTAAAATTCGGGCGTCCCGCAATGCGCGGCCGCCAGTTATTACGGAAGCGTAACATTGCGTCGGAGGGGAATCCATACGTTCTGCGGTGGGGGAAGATGACTACTTTGGATTGTCCAGCGACGACTTCGCCCTTCTTCACAATCTGAATCATTCGCGCGCAGCGGGCAGGGCTTGGGTGTCCCGCGAGCTCTCAGCGTTGTCGGCGTCGGCAGCGGACCGCCAGGATGTCGGAGATGAGCGGCGGGCGTCGGTTAGGCGGACGCGCCGGCCCGGCTTCAGCCGATCGGGTTCGCCGCTTGGCGGGTGATTCTCGGAGGGCGCGTGGCAGTCCCTAGGGGAGTCGAACCCCTCTCTTCAGGTTGAAAACCTGACGTCCTAACCGATAGACGAAGGGACCGCGGCGCGAGGGGCGGGTCTATAGCCAGCTTCCGCGGAGGCTTCAAGCGTCGCCGTGCGCTCAGCTCCACTCCGGCGAATATTCGCCGCACAGCTGGTTCGACAAGGTGCGCGCGCCGGTCTTCAACGCGTCCTGCAATTCGAGCAGGCCGTTGCGTTTCAGGGCGCTGCCGATGCCGATGGCGACCAGCGCATGGCTCGGCCGGCCGCGGGCCTTCCACACCGGGGCGGCGACGACGGTGACGCCGGAGATGTAGTTGCCCTCGTCGACGGCGAATCCTTGGGCGCGGGTCTGCACGACCTGTGCCTTCCACTCCTCGAACGACGGCGGCTCGTCCCAGCGCAGGGTCTTGAACCGGGCCTTGAGCTCGCCCTCCGGATAGTCGCCGAACGCCGCCAGACAGCGGCCGGTGGCGCTGATCAGCGCCGGGAAGCGGCTGCCGATCTGGGTGCTGAGCTGGAAGCTCGGCCCGGACTGCGAGATGGCGACGACGATCATGTGCTCGAGGCCGACGATCTGCACGCCGAGCATGGTCACGTCGAACGCCTGGGAGATTCGGTCCAGCGCCGGCTGGGCCAGGTCGTTGAACGGATTACGCCGCAGCCATTGGCGCGCCAGCGTCAGCACGCCGGCCTCCAGCGCATATCGCTTGGTGTCGGCGTCGAAGGCGACCAACTCCTCGGCGACCAGGGCGCGCAACACATAGAGGCAGGTGCTCGGCACCAGGCCCAACTCGCGGGCGATCGCCTGCACCCCGAGCGGCGCGTCGCTCTTGCCGAGCAGGCGCAGAATCGCCGCGGCGCGCGAGATCGCCGGCGCCTTGCTGGATTCCATCGCCTTGGCGAGCTCGCGGTCGGCGCCTGCGGGGCGCGGTGCGTCGTCGGTCATGGCTGGCCGTCCGTCATCGAAGTCCGCCTTCACATCTTCGTCGTTCAATATATAGAATACTGTTCGATATTTACAACAGATTACCGCTCGTGGCATATCGCGGCCTCAACGAACCACGACGCGGCGGTTGCGCGGCGGTTTCGACAAGAAAGCTGTTAAATCAATGGCCAAGCTTACCGAGTACACGCGCTTCGCCGACGCCCAGGAGCACGCCAACTCCAAGGCGCTGTGGGAACTGTTCGACGGCGACCGCGAGCATCTGAACATCGCCCACGAGTGCATCCGCCGGCATGCGGACGGCTCCGGCCGGGCGGCGGTGCGCATCGCCCATTCCGACGGCGGCGACGAGATCCTCAGCTTCGACCAGATCGCCGCCGGCTCGGCGCAGTTCGCCCACTGGCTGGTCGAGAACGGCATCAAGCCGGGCGAGCGCATCGCCTTCATGCTCGAGCCGTCGCTGCCCTTCTATCTGAGCCTGTTCGGCGCGATCACCATGGGCGCGATCAGCGTGCCGATGTTCACCCTGTTCGGCCCGGACGCGCTGAAGCTGCGCATCGACGACTGCAAGCCGAGCCTCTTGATCACCAATGCCGAGAAGGCTGAGATCGCCCGCAAGATCGACGGCCTGCGGGTGGTCGTCGCCGACGAGGCGCTGCTGGCCGAGATCGCCAAGTTCCCGACCAGCTTCGAGGCCAAGAGCCGCGCCGACGACCTGGCGGTCTTCCAGTACACCTCGGGCACGACGCGCGAGCTGCCGGAAGCGGTGAAGCACACGCACAAGGCGCTGGTGACGCTGATGTTCGCCGCGCTCTACGGCACCGGCATCCGGCCGGGCGACGAGTTCTTCTGCCCGTCCTCGCCGGCCTGGGGCCACGGCCTGTGGCACGGCACGCTGGCGCCGCTGGCGCTGGGCGTGACCACCGGCACCTTCGCCGGCCGCTTCGACGCGGTGCGGCTGATGAAGGGCCTGCAGGACTACCAGATCACCAACATGTCGGCTGCGGCGACCCACTACCGGATGATGAAGAACTCCGGGAAGGCGGGGGACTTCACCTTCCACTTCAAGAAGCTCTCCTTCACCGGCGAGCCGATCGACCCGGCGACGCTGGAGTTCATCGACCAGACCTTCCATGTGCCAGCGTGCAGCATGTACGGCACCACCGAGATCGGCGTGGTGCTGGTCAACTACCCGGGCGCCGAGGACTTCGTCGTGAAGCCCGGCTCGCTGGGCAAGCCGGTGCCCGGGCTGAAGCTCGAGGTGCAGCGTCCCGACGGGAAGCCGACAGGTCCGGACGAGGTCGGCGAACTGATGCTGTGGCGTCGTGACGGCTGGATCACCACCAAGGACCGCGCAAAGGTCGACGCCGAAGGCTACCTTTATCACTGCGGCCGCGCCGACGACGTGATCATCTCGGCCGGTTGGACGATGAGCGCGGTGGAGATCGAAAATTCCCTGCTGAAGCACCCGAACGTCAAGGAAGCCGCCGTGATCGGCGTGCCGGACGCGACGCGGGGGCAGGTGGCCAAGGCGTTCCTGGTCTGCGACCGGGCAGGGGACGAGGCGTTCGCCACCGAACTGAAGAACTTCACGCGGGAGCGGCTCAGCCAGCACGAATTCCCGCGGCATATCGAATTTGTGAGTGAGCTGCCCAAGACACCCGCGGGCAAGGTTCACCGCAAGGTCCTGCGCGACCGTGAAGCCGCCGCCGCGGCTGCGCTCGCTAACTGAAATTCCAGGAGAAGATTGATGGACGGATCCAGCACCGCCAAGTTCCCGAAGATCACCGAAGAGGGTCTGGACGACCTGCGCAAGCGTCTCAACGTGCCGATCACCGACACGCTCGAGCCGTGGAACTACGAAGCCACGCGCGACGCGATCCGCCACTACGCGCACGGGATCGGCGACGACAACCCGCTGTGGAACGACCCGAGCTACGCCGAGAAGACCCAGTACGGCAGCATCGTCGCGCTCCCGTCGTTCCTGTTCTCGACCAGCCGGATCGTCTCGGGCTACTGCGGCGGCCTCTCGGGCGTCCACGCCATGTGGGCCGGCGCCGACTGGACCTGGTACAAGCCGGTTCTGCGCAACGACGTCATCACCACGACGGCGCACCTTAAGGACCTGATCGAGCACCAGACCCGCTTCGCCGGTCGCGCCTTCCAGCAGATCTACCACACCGAATTCTTCAACCAGCACGGCGACAAGGTCGCCGAGTGCGACAGCTGGGTGTTCCGTACCGACCGCGACGAAGCTCGTGAGCGCGGCACCAAGTACACCGAAGCCCGCGGCCGGGTGGAACCGTACACCGACGAGCAGATCGCGGAATTCTACAAGCTGTACGCGGCCGAAGAGATCCGTGGCGCCACCCCGCGCTACTGGGAAGACGTGACGGAGGGCGAAGCCCTGCCGCGCATGATGAAGGGCCCGATGACGGTCACCGGCTTCATCGCCTACGCGCAAGGTTGGGGCGGCCTCTACATCCGCGCCAACAAGCTCGCGGCGAAGATGATCATGAAGCACCCGGGCCTGGGCATTAAGAACCGCTTCAACGTGCCGGATTGCCCCGAGCGGGTTCACTGGGACGAAGACTTCGCCCTCGAAGTCGGCGCGCCGGGCGCCTACGATTACGGTCCGGAACGCTGCTCCTGGCTGACGCACCACGTCACCAACTGGATGGGCGACGCGGGCTTCCTGCGGAAGAGCAAGTGCCAGATCCGCCGGCACAACCCGGACGGCGACGCCATCTTCATCGACGGCACCGTGACCCGGAAGTGGATCGAGGACGGCAAGTTCCTGGTCGAGATCCAGCAGAAGGCCATCACCGCTCGCGACGAGCTGTCGGCCAGCGGCGCCTCGATCGTCGAACTGCCGAGCCGCGGCAAGTAAGCTCCAAGACGACCGGCCGCGCTCCCGAGAGGGGGCGCGGCCGAAGTTTTTCAAGCCGCCGAAAAGAGCGGTTGAGAACGTGGGGAATAGGGACGCCGATGAGTGACAGCGTGACTCCGACCTGGGCAGGCCCGTTGCAGGGCGTTCGCGTCCTGGACTTCACTCGCGTGCTCGCCGGCCCGTCCGCCGCGCTGGCGCTGGCCGACCTCGGCGCCGAGGTGCTGAAGATCGAACCCCCGGGCGGCGGCGACGAGACCCGCACCTTCCCGCCGTTCCGCGACGGCGAAAGCCACTACTTCCTGAGCGTCAACCGCGGCAAGAAGAGCATCGTCATCGACCTGAAGACCGAGGCCGGCGTGGCGCTGGCCAAGGATCTGGCGGCCAAGTGCGACATCCTCATCGAGAACTACCGCCCGGGCGTGATGGACCGGCTGGGCCTCGGTTACGACGAGCTGTCGACGATCAATCCCGGGCTGATCTACTGCGCGATCTCCGGCTTCGGCATGACCGGGCCGCTGCGCGACAAGCCGTCCTTCGACATCGTCATGCAGGCCCTGTCCGGCGCGCTCAGCGTCAACGGCGAGCCGGGCTGCCAGCCGACCAAGCTGGGCATTCCGCTGGGCGACCTGGTCGGCGGCATCAACGGGCCGATCGGCATCCTGGCGGCGCTCTATGAGCGCAGCGTCACCGGCAAGGGCCGGCTGATCGACGTCAGCCTCATGGACGGGCTGATCGGCATGTTGGGCTACCTGGCGCAGCTGGCCTTCTTCACCGGCCAGGACCCGCAGCCGCAGGGCTCGCAGCACCCGAACCTGGTGCCCTACGGCGCCTTCCCGGCGAAGGACGGCTCGATCATCGTCGCCTGCCTGATGAACAGCTTCTGGGACAAGATCGGCCAGGCCTGCGGCGCGCCGGAGTGGGCCAAGGATCCGCGCTTCGACACCATCGAGAAGCGCCGCGACAGCCGCGCGCTGGTCAACGAGATGGTCTCGGCCTTCACCCGCGAGCGTACCGTCGAGGAACTGGTCGAGATCTTCACCGAGCACCAGGTGCCGCACGCGCCGATCCTGGGCATCACCGAGGCGCTGTCTCAGCCGCAGGCGATCGCCCGCGAGATGGTGGTCGAGGCCGACCATGCGGTGCTCGGCAAGATCCCGATCGTCAACCGCTCGATCAAGTTCCCCGGCGCAGCGCAGCCGGTCCCCACCGCGCCGCCGGTGCTGGGCCAGCACACCGAGGAGATCCTGCGCGACGTGCTCGGCCTGACGCCGGCGCAGGTCGAGGGGCTGCGGGCGCTGAAGATCGTTTCCTGACGCCCGTTAGCAACGGTTGGAAAAGCCTCTGATCCGGGGATATTGCTGTCCCCGCCGCGCGGCCGGATTCCGCGTGAAGCTCTCGGCCTGCGAGCCCAATGGATCTCAGAGGAACGCCCAATGTCTGAACTCCGCTTCGACGATCGCGTCGCCGTCATCACCGGCGCTGGCCGCGGGCTCGGGCGCGCCTACGCCCTGCTGCTGGCCTCGCGCGGCGCGAAGGTCGTGGTCAACGATCTGGGCGCCAGCCTGAAGGGCGAAACCGCCGACGCCAGCCCGGCCGAGGAAGTGGTGCAGGAGATCAAGGCGGCGGGCGGCGAGGCCATCGCCTGCACCGACTCGGTCGCCACCCCGGAGGGCGGCCAGAAGATCATCCAGGCGGCGATGGACACCTGGGGCCGCATCGACGTGCTGATCCACAACGCCGGCAACGTCCGCAAGGCGCCGCTTCGCGAGCTCAGCTACGAGGACTTCGAGAGCGTGCTCGACGTCCACCTGCGCGGGGCCTTCCACGTGGTGCGCCCGGCCTTCCCGCGGATGTGCGACGCCGGCTACGGCCGCATCGTCTTGACCTCCTCGATCAACGGTCTCTACGGCAACCCGAACGTGGTGAACTACTCGGTGGCCAAGGCCGGCATGTTCGGCCTGTCCAACGTCGCCGCCATCGAGGGCGCGGCCTTCGGGGTGAAGTCGAACATCATCATCCCGGCCGCGGTGACCCGGATGGCCGAGGGGCTGGACACCTCCAAGTATCCGCCGATGGAGCCCGACCTGGTGGCGCCGGCGGTGGGCTATCTCGCTCACGAGAGCTGCGCGGTGACCGCCGAGATGCTGATCTCGGTCGCCGGCCGGGTGGCCCGGGCGCTGCCGGTGGAGACGGTGGGCGTCTACCAGCCGACCTGGACCATCGAGCAGGTCGCCGAGCAGCTGCCGCAGATCCGCGACACCGGCAAGACCGACGGGCTGTGGATCTTCTCGCCGGCGCCCAAGGGCCACGTCGACCACCTGATGCGCAGCTTCGAGATGGCCAGCAAGGGCGGGTGAGAATTTCGCTCCTCCCCTGCGAAGCGGGGGAGGGGGACCGTCCGCCGAAGAGCGGGTGGTGGAGGGGGCAGGCGGCGCGCTTGACGCCGCCCGCTTCCTATCTTCCCGGCTTCAGAGGCGATGGAAGCCAGCGCAGCAGCGGCGGCTCGCCCCCTCCACCACGCGCTCTTCGCTGCGCTCGGCCCGTGGTCCCCCTCCCCCGCTGCGCAGGGAGGAGCGGGCGGGATACGGACCAAAAAAATCGCCGCCTTGCGGCGGCGATTCAGTCGACCTCCCGGCGGACCTGCTAGTGCAGGCCGCTGCCGCCGGAGAGCTCCTTGACCATGCCGGAGACGAACTCCTTGGCGTCGCCGAACAGCATGTGCGTCTTGTCGAGGTAGTAGAGCTCGTTGTCGATGCCGGCGAAGCCGGGGTTCATCGAGCGCTTGATGACCATCACCGTCCGGGCCTTATCGGCCTCGATGATCGGCATGCCGGCGATGGCGCTCTTCGGATCGTCGCGCGCCGCCGGGTTGACGACGTCGTTGGCGCCGATGATCAGGGCCACGTCGGTGGTCCCGAGGTCGCCGTTGATCTCGTCCATCTCGACCAGCTTCTCGTAGGGGATGTTGGCCTCGGCGAGCAGCACGTTCATGTGCCCGGGCATGCGGCCGGCCACCGGGTGGATGGCGAAACGCACGTCGACGCCCTTGGCGGTCAGCGCCTGGTAGAGCTCCGAGACCTTGTGCTGCGCCTGGGCCACCGCCATGCCGTAGCCGGGGACGATGACCACCGAGGTGGCGTTCTCCAGCATCAGGGCGGCGTCTTCCTGGCTCGCCGAGCGGATCGGCTTGGCCTCGCCGCCGCCGGTGGCGGCGACGACCTGACCGAAGCCGCCGAACATCACGTTGGCGAACGAGCGGTTCATCGCCTTGCACATGATCACCGCCAGGATGAAGCCCGAGGCCCCGTCCAGCGCGCCGGTGATGATCAGCAGCTTGTTGCCTAGCGCGAAGCCCATCGCCGAGGCCGCGAGGCCGGCGTAGGCGTTCAGCAGCGCGATCACCGTCGGCATGTCGGCGCCGCCGATCGGCGCCACCAGCAGCACGCCGAACACCGCGGCCAGCACGATGAAGGCGATCAGCAGCGGGCCGCTCGACGGATTGAGCGCCAGCGCCACGCCGCAACCGATGGCGGCGACGAAGACGCCGAGGTTCACCAGCTGCTGGCCCTTGAAGACCATCGGCCGGGTGGTGACCAGTTCCTGCAGCTTGGCGAACGCCAGCACCGAGGCGGTGCAGGTCAGGAACCCGAGCATCATCTCGAACGACAGCGCTCCGGATTCGAAGCTCAGGCCCTCGCCGTGGCCGGCCAGCTTGACCATTTCGACGACGCCGATCAGGCCGACGGCGAGCGCGCCCAGCGCGTGGCTGATCGCGGTCCGCTGCGGGATCGCGGTCATCGGCATCAGGTAGGCGAGGGGCGCGCCGATCGCTGCGCCGAGCAAGAGCGCCGCGGCGATCATCGGATAGTCGACGACCTCCGTCAGCAAGAGCGTGCCGACGATCGCCAGCAGCATGCCGAGCTCGCCGGCCAGCACGCTGCGGCGCGCGGTCGACGGATGGCTCATCCACATCAGCGAGAGGATGAAGCAGACGGCCGCGACGATGTAGGCGACCTCGACGACGATGTTGCCGATGATCACTTGGACGGACCCTTCTTGAACATCTTCAGCATCCGGTCGGTGATTAGGAAGCCCGAGACCAGGTTCACGGTGGCGGCGGTGACGGCGACGAAGCCGAGGATCTTGGTCAGCGGGGTGCCGGGCTCCTCGCCGAGGATGATGATCGCCCCGACGACCGCGACGGCGGCGATCGCGTTGGTCAGCGACATCAGCGGCGAGTGCAGCAGGCTGGAGACGCGCTTGATCAGCTGGAGGCCGAGGAAGGCCGACAGGATGAAGATCGCGACCAGGTCCGGGTTAAAGCCAGAGTGCATGTTCTCCCTCCAGGCGGTCAGGCGGCCGACGGGTAGACGACGGCGCCTTCGCGCACGACGCCCGCGGCCTTGAGGATGTCGTCGTCCGCGCCGCCGGTCTCGGACTCGGTCTGCTGGACGAGGTGCTGGACGAACGCCAACAGGTTGCGGGCGTAGAGGGTGGAGGCGTCCACCGCCACGCGGCCCGCCACGTTGGCGTAGCCGACGACGTAGACGCCGCCGGCCGTGGTCAGGATCTCCTCGGCCTTCACGCCTTCGACGTTGCCGCCCTGCTCGACGGCGAGGTCGACGACCACCGAGCCCGGGCGCATCGAGGCGACCTGTTCGGCGGTGACCAGCCGGGGCGCCGGGCGGCCCGGGATCAGGGCCGTGGTGATCACCATGTCCTGCTTCTTGATGTGCTCGGAGATCAGCGCGGCCTGCTTGGCCTGGTACTCGGCGCTCATCTGCTTGGCGTAGCCGCCGGCGGCCTCGGCCGCGGCGAACTCCTCGTCCTCGACGGCGACGAACTTGGCCCCCAGGCTCTGCACCTGCTCCTTGGCCGCCGGGCGCACGTCGGTGGCGGTGACTACCGCGCCCAGCCGCCGGGCGGTGGCGATCGCTTGCAGGCCGGCGACGCCGGCGCCCATGACGAACACCCGCGCCGGGGTGATGGTGCCGGCCGCCGTGGTCATCATCGGCATGGCCCGGCCGTAGACCGTCGCCGCCTCGATCACCGCGCGGTAGCCGGCGAGGTTGGCCTGCGAGGACAGGGCGTCCATCACCTGCGCCCGGGTGGTGCGCGGCAGGAGCTCCATGGCGTAGGCGCCGACCCCTTGCGCGGCGAGCGCGTCGAGCAGCGGCCGGTTGCGCGACGGATCTAGCAGGCCGACCAGGGTCGCCCCGCGCTTCAGCTTGGCGATGTCGTCATGGGCCGGCGGCCGCACGCTCAGCAGCACGTCGGCGCTCGCCAACACCGCCGCGCGGTCGACCAGCTCGGCGCCGGCGGCCGCGTACTCGGCGTCCGGGAAGCTGGCGGCGAGGCCCGCGCCGCGCTCGATCAGCACCTTGGCGTCCTTGGCGAACTTCTTGGCGACCTCGGGCGAGAGCGCCACGCGCGTCTCGCCGGGGAAGGTCTCCTTCAACACGCCGAGCGTGCGCGACTCCGAACCCATGCCAGCTCTCGTCCACTTCCTGCGAAGCCGCACGCGGCCCCGGTCCACCGGAAATCTGCGCTGCGACCGGATCCAGGATCGGACCGCCGCACCGCATGGAACCCCAACCCCCGGTCGGGCCGCGCCGAATCTGAGAACTTGTCCCAGTTCGGCGTCGCGGAGTTCCGTCAGCTCTGGCGTAATGTCGTCATCTGGCGGCCGCGTCAACCAGGGCCGGCTTGAACGGCGTAACACGGAGAGTCCAGCTATCGCCTGGGCGATGCTGCGTATCTGTACCAATTATGGCCGAGGTTCGGGCTTTCGGCTCGGCCGCGACAGCCGGCGCCAGAAGGGGGCGCGCGCCTGTGCTAAACGAGTCCGCCGCCGGCGAGCTTCCGGCAGACCTGGAACGCGGGGTGGAGTGACGATGTCGGAGGCGCGCAAGCGGCGGCCGCGGGATCCCGAGGCGACGCGGGAGGCGATCCTGGAGGCGGCGCGCACGCGGCTGGCGGCGGACGGCCCGGAGGGCCTGAGCCTGTCGGAGGTGGCGCACCTGGCCGGGGTCAACCGCGGCACCGCCTACCAGCACTTCGAGACCCGCGAGAAGCTGATCAAGGCGACCGCGGAATGGGTGTCGGACAAGCTGTTCCGGGCGGTGTTCGGCGATCCGGAGACGATCGGCGAGCGGCGGGTGGAGCAGGTCGACATCGCCGAGATGACCGACCGGCTGGCGAACTTCGCGATGGACAATCCGGAGCTGTGCCGGGTGTGGCTGCTGCAGGTGCTGTCGTCGGAGGATCCGGCCAGCGACCCGTTCTGGAAGGAGTACGCCGGCTCGCAGACCCGGTTCGCCAAGACCGACCTGGCGCAGCCGGGCGTCGACACCGAGGTGCTGTCGGTGATCATGCTGGCCGGGGCCTTCCTGTGGTCGGCCTGGGGGCGCACGCATGCGGCCAGCGAGGACGAGCGGCGCAGGCAGGCCCGGCGCTTCGCCCAGGAGTGCCTGCGGATCTCGATGTACGGCAGCCTGCGGGCCGAGCGCTTCCCGGAGATCGCCGAGCGGCTGAAGCCTTCGCCGGCGAAGGCGGGTTAGCGCGCGGCCGAGGGCTGAGGCGGTTTTATCGCCGCGGCGCTGAGTGGAGAGGGCCGCCCGGCGGGCTGGCGTTTGGCGGGCGGATATGTCACGACCCGCTCGACCTGAAGACTCTAGGAAAGACAGCGCCGCATGTTCTCCGCCCTGCTGATCAACAAGACCGACGCTGGCCAGACCGTCGAGGTGACCCAGCTGGACGAAGCGCAGCTGCCGGAAGGCGACGTGGTCATCGAGGTCGCCTACTCGACGCTGAACTACAAGGACGGGCTGGCGATCACCGGCCGTTCGCCGGTGGTGCGCAAGTGGCCGATGGTGCCGGGCATCGACCTGGCCGGGACGGTCGTCGAGTCGTCGAACCCCGACTGGAAGGCCGGCGACGCCGTGGTGCTGAACGGCTGGGGCGTCGGCGAAGTCCACTGGGGCGGCCTGGCCCAGAAGGCCAAGCTGAAGGGCGAGTGGCTGGTGCCGCTGCCCGCCGGGATCTCGGCCCGCCAGGCGATGGCGATCGGCACCGCCGGCTACACCGCGGCGCTGTGCGTCGAAGCGCTGGAGCAGGCCGGGGTGACCCCGGACAAGGGCGAGGTGCTGGTCACCGGCGCGACCGGCGGCGTCGGCAGCGTGGCGATCGCGCTGCTGGCCAAGGCCGGCTTCACCGTGGCGGCGTCGTCGGGCAAGGCCTCGGAGGCCGAGTACCTGCAGCAGCTCGGCGCGAGCACCATCATCGACCGCAACGAGCTGTCGGCCCCCGGCAAGCCGATGCAGAAGGAACGCTGGGCCGGCGTCGTCGACTCGGTCGGCTCGCACACCCTGGCCAACGCCTGCGCCCAGACCCGCTACGGCGGCGTGGTGACCGCCTGCGGCCTGGCCCAGGGCATGGACTTCCCGGCCTCGGTCGCGCCGTTCATCCTGCGCGGCGTCAGCCTGCTCGGCATCGACAGCGTGATGGCCCCGAAGGCCAAGCGGCTGGCGGCCTGGGCCCGCCTGGCCCGTGACCTCGACCTAGCCAAGCTCGACGTGATCGGCGGCCAGGAGATCGGCCTGTCCGGCGCGGTCGACGCGGCGACCCAGCTGATGGACGGCAAGGTCCGCGGCCGCATCGTCGTCAACGTCAACAAGTAAGACCCCAGCGCCGGGCCGGGCGCCCGGCGTTGCGCCATCAGCCTTGAGGCCGCTCCCCGGGAGCGGTCTCCACGAAGAGCCAGACCGATGACCAAGACCCTCGACACCTCCGACCTCGACCAGCACATGGGCAAGCCCATTCAGCCGGCGCGGATGAAGGAAGAGATCCACAACAACGACATCCGTCGTTGGGCGCAGGGCATGCACTACGCCAACCGGCTGCACTACGACGCCGACTACGCCGCCGAGAGCCGCTTCACCCGCCTGGTCGCCCCGCAGTCGTTCGCCGTGACCATGGACTGCGCCCACGGCTCGGCCCCGGCCTGCGTCGGCTCGATCCCGAACTCGCACCTGCTGTTCGGCGGCGACGAGTGGTGGTTCTACGGCCCGCGGGTGTTTGGCGGCGACCGGATCATCAACGAGCGGATCCCGTTCGACTATGTGGTCAAGGACACCAAGTTCGCCGGCCCGACCTGCTTCCAGCGCGGCGACAACTTCTACAAGAACGACCGCGGCGAGCTGATCGCGAAGCAGCGTTCCACCGCCATCCGCTACAGCCTCGAGCATTCGAGCGAGACGCCGCCGACCGGCGCGACCGAGGATCCGGAGTGGACCGACGCGCAGATCGCGGAGCTCGAAGCGCGCAAGTTCCAGTGGATCCAGATGATCCACGACCTGGGTCACAAGGAACGCTGGTGGGATGAGGTCAACGTCGGCGACAAGCTGCCGGAGCGGGTGTTCGGCCCGCACACCATCGCCAGCTTCACGACCGAATGGCGCGCCTACCTCTTCACCATCTGGGGCGGCACCCACCGCCGCACCGACCTGGACCTGGAAGCGCTCGGCTTCGTCGGCCCGATGGCCGGCCACGAGAACGACCCGGTGATGGAGGCGATCAACCCCGAGTTGACCGACGGCGCCTACTTCGGCCCTTCGCGCGGCCACCTGTTCCCGCGCTGGGCGCGTTTCATCGGCATGCCGCGCGCCTATGGCTACGGTGCGTCGATGGGCGCCTGGATCCTCGACTACATGGCCGGCTGGGCGGGCGAGCACGGCCTGGTCGTGCACTCCAACGCCTCCTACCGCGGCCCGGCCTTCACCGGCGACGTCACCATCATGACCGCCGACGTGGTCGACAAGTTCGTCGATGACGAGGGCCGCCACCTGATCCAGGTCGACGTCAAGATGGCCAGCCAGCTCGGCGTCACCATGGCGACGGCGAAGGCCGAGATCCAACTGCCCAAGAAGTAATCCGGACCCGGCTCGCCGCATGACCAAGCACGACCTGCCCGACCAAGCCGCCAAAGGCCTGTCGATCATCCACGGCGTCCCGCTGAGCGAGGAGCCGGGCCTCGGCACGCTGACGCTGCCCGCCTACCTGCGTGAGGTGACCCAGCAATATGGCCCGCGCGAAGCGCTGGTCATGCACCATCCGGACGGCTCGGTGGAGCGCTGGAGCTACGACGAGCTGTGGGCCCGGGCGATGGCCGTGGCCCGCGCGCTCGTCGCCAACGGGGTCGGCAAGGACACCCGGGTCGGCGTGCTGATGACCAACCGGCCGGAATGGCTGTCCGCCGTCTTCGGCGTGGCCCTGGCCGGCGGCGTGGCGACGACGCTGTCGACCTTCTCCACCCCGGTGGAACTGGAGCAGCTGATCCAGATGTCGGGGATCTCGACGCTGCTGTTCGAGCGCAACGTGCTCAAGAAGGACTTCGCGGCGATCCTGAACGACCTCGAGCCGCAGATCGCCCAGGCCAAGCCTGGCGAGCTCGCCTCGCTGAAGTTCCCGCACCTGCGCCGGCTGGCGATGGTCGGCGAGGGGGCCTCGCAGGGCGCCCTGGAGACCTGGTCGGACTTCCTGGCGCACGGCCAGGCGATCGCGCCGGAGCACGTCGAGGCGATCGCCTCCACGACCCTGCCGGCGGATTCCGCGGTGCTGTTCTTCTCGTCGGGCTCGACCGGCAAGGCGAAGGGCATCCTGTCCTCGCATCGCGGCGTCACCGTCCAGTGCTGGCGCTGGAAGCGGATCTACCAGTTGCAGGACGACGTCCGCTGCTGGAGCGCCAACGGCTTCTTCTGGTCGGGCAACTTCTGCATGGCGCTGGGGGCGACCCTGACGTCCGGCGGCAGCCTGGTGCTGCAGCCGACCTTCGAGCCGGCCGAGGCGCTGCGGCTGATGGCGGCCGAGAAGGTCACCCTGCTGGTCGCCTGGCCGCACCAGTGGGCGCAGCTGAAGGCGCAGCCGACCTGGGAAAGCACCGACCTGTCGTCCGTGCGCTACGTCGACGTCGAGCTGCAACAGCTCGGCTCGAACCCGACCCTGACCACCAAGTGGCGCGAGCCGCGCTGGGCCTACGGCAATACCGAGACCTTCACCATCACCACCATCTTCCCGGCGAATACGCCGGAGGAGATCGCCGGCGCCAGCCATGGCGAGCCGCTGCCGGGCAACACCATCCGCATCATCGATCCGCTGAGCGGCGAGACCGTGCCGATGGGCGAGCGCGGCGAGATCACGGTGAAGGGCCCGACGCTGATGCTGGGCTACATCGGCATTCCGCTCGATGAGACGCTCGACGCCGAAGGCTTCCTGCGCACCGGCGACGGCGGCTACATCGACGACAAGGGCCGCCTGGTCTGGGAAGGCCGGCTGAACGACATCATCAAGACCGGCGGCGCCAACGTCTCACCGATCGAGGTCGATGGCGTGCTGGCGACCTTCCCGGGGATCAAGGTCAACATGACCGTCGGGGTGCCGCACGAGACGCTGGGCGAGATGGTCGTCTCCTGCGTCGTGCCGAAGGCCGGCGTGGAGCTGTCGGAAGCGGCGATCCGCGACTTCCTGAAGGAGCGGCTAGCCAGCTACAAGATCCCGCGCCGGGTGCTGTTCGTGCAGGAGGCCGACCTGGCGCTGACCGGCAGCAGCAAGGTGAAGTCGGGCGCGCTGCGCGAGCTCGCGGCCAAGCTGCTGGCGGCCGAGGCCTGAGGCAAAGGGCCGGGTGCTGGCCCGGCCTCGCCGCCTCGCGCGGAGCGCACGCCTGACGCGCACCCGCAACCGGTGGGTGGTTTCGCCCGGCGCTCGACCTGCGAATATCCCGGCTCGTCGGCAGGGATCCCGGCCTTCTGGGCTCGGAGCGTAGATGGCGTCGTCAGGCGGCACATTGAGATCGATGGAGTTCGTCGCCGAGGGCGGCGTGCGCCGGGCGTTCGAGAACAGCCCCGACGGCGTCCTGATTCTGGACTTCGCCGGGATTGTGCAGTTCGCCAATTCCGCGGCGGCGACCCTGCTCGGCGCGGACGCCGTGCGGCCGGGCGCCAGCTGGTTCTTGCAGTGGGCTGCGCCGGATCGCGCCGCCGCGCGGGTCGGCGTCGAGGCCGCGGCTGGGGGAGAGACCCGTCGCTTCAGCGCGCCGATCGCGAAATCGGCCGGCGGGCTGCGATACCTGGACACCGTGGTTTCGCCGCTGCGCGACGAGGCGGGCGCGCCGATCGCCGTGCTCGTGACCTCGCGCGACGTGACCGAGCTGGAGGAGGCGCGGCTTGCGGCCGAGGCTCGCGAACGGGTCGCGAGCCATGAAGCCTCGGTGCTGCGCGCGGTCGCCGACATGGTCTATCTCGGCAGCTGGGAGATGGATTTCCGGCGGAACGTCACGCGGGTCGCCGGGGCCGGCGTGCAGGCGATGCGCGGCGGGCCCGAGCACGGCGAGCTCGACAGCGAAGCCTCGTTCGAGATGTTCCGCGCGGAGGACGCAGCGCGGATCCAGGGGATGATCGAGCGCGCCTGCCGGACGGGCGAGTCCTTCCGCTACGACGCGCAGATCAAGCGCCACGACGGCACGCTCGGCTGGGTCCGGGAGTTCGGCGAGCCGATTTACGAGGAGGGCGTCTGCGTCGGCATTCGCGGCGCCGGCATGGACATCTCCGACGAGGTGGCCTCCCGGGAAGCCGTCGAGCGCGCCGAGCGCCGGCTCAAGCTCGCCGCCCAGCTCGCGGGGATGGAGGTCTTCGAGCTCGATTTCGATCGGCAGTCTCTGCTGCCGTCGTCGCCGCAGGCCGACGAGGACGTGTCGCGCTACAGCGACCTCTGGCCGAATCCGCTGCACATCGTCGACCCCCGCGATCAGGCGCGGGTCCGCGCCGAGTGGGAAAGGGCGGTCGCTACCCAGGGGCCTTTCCGCTGCGAATTCCGCATCCACCGCGAGGGCGAGGAGGCCTGGATCTACTGCGTCGCCGAGGTGGTGCCGGAGGAGGAGCAGCCCCGGCGGGTGGTCGTCGCGACCATGGACATCACCGAGCGCAAGCGTCACGAGCTGGAGATCCTCCAGACCATGGGGCAGATGCGCGAGCACGAGGCGCGGCAGAAGCTGCTGCTCGACGAGCTCAACCACCGTGTGAAGAACACCCTGGCCTCGGTCCAGTCGGTGGCGGTGCAGACCCTGGCCGGCGCGCGCGAGCTGCATGAGGCGCGCGACCTGTTCATCGAGCGGCTGATGGCGCTCTCCAGCACCCACGACCTGCTGGTCAAGCACGCCTGGACCAGCGCCTCGTTCCGCGAACTGGTGGAGGTCACGCTCAGGCCCTACGGCAACGACTGGCGGTACGCTGGGCCGGACCTGCGCCTCGACCCCAACTACGCGGTCAGCCTCGGCATGGCGGTGCATGAGCTCGCGACCAACGCGATCAAGCACGGCGCCTGGCGCAATGGCGGCCACGTCGACATCACGACCGCCGTCGAGGGCGGCCAGGTGCGCATCGTCTGGCGCGAAAGCGGCGGCCCGCCGGTGTCGCCGCCGACCCGCGGCGGCTTCGGCGCGCGCCTGCTGCAGCGCGGCGTCGCCGCGGAACTGGGCGGCAAGGTGGTGCTGGACTATGCGCCCGACGGCCTGGCCTGCACGATCCAGGCGCCGACCAGCGCCCGCCTGCGGCTGGCCCCTCACGATTCCGAGAAGAGCCGGCTGACGGTCTGACGCCGGTCGCCGGGCCCGCGCCTCAGCGCGGCCGCACGCCGTTCAGGAACATCCGCACGCAGATCTGGATGCGCTTCTCCAGAGCTGCTTCGTCGACCGGCCCGCCGAGGACGATGGAACGCGTCGGCCCGCCGATCACCATGCTGAGGAAGGTCGCCGCGGCGATCTCCGCATCCTCGATGTGCAGTTGGCCCTGCTGGGCGTAGCGGCTCAGCAGGCCGGCGAGATAGACGATGGTCGGCCGCGTGCCGTGCTCCAGGGCATGCAGGATTTCCGGGAACCGGTAGGACTCGGCGTTGACGATCCGCTGCATCCGCAGGCCGACCGGGCTGATGGCGTTGGCCTGCCGAATCCGGGCGATGGCGACCAGGGTGGCTTCCAGGTCCTCGGTCTCGACGGCCTGCAGGGCCTCGACCGGGATCACCCAGCGTTCGATGGCGCGCTGCACCGCGGCGCGGAACAGCGCGCTCTTGTCTTCGTAGCGCGCATAGACGGTGCGCTTGGTCATGCCGACGGCGGCGGCGATCGCCTCCATGGTGACCAGCTCGAAGCCCTTCTCGAGGAACAGCTCCAGTGCGCGGTCGAGCAGTTCTTCGTGCCGCAACTCGGCCTGTTCACGAGTCGGGCGACCGGCGCCGGGGCGATGATTGCGGGTCAGCTGCTGCATAGCGTCGAGTCTTGATAGGCCTGTTCTGGCCGATCCGCCAATTCCACTTGAAACCCAGGTCCGCCGCCTCCGCCGGAATGATTGCCCCTCGATGCAATCGAAAGGCGCGCGCCGTCAGCCGGCGCGGCGTGCCCCGCCGGGGGCTTCCGCGGCGAGCGGCCGGCGGTCGACCACCCGCAGGCCGAAGCCCTCCAGCACGCTCAACTTTCGCTGAAGGTTGGTCAGAAGGATCATGTCCTGGACGCCCAGGTCCCGCAGGATCTGTGCGCCGATCCCCAGTTCGCGCTGGCGGCGGTTCGCACGATAGGCCTCCGCGCCGGCGCTGATCCGCTCGGAGATCGCATTCGGGTTGGAATCGCGCACGAACACCGCCACCGCCGGTCCGTCATGTTCCGCCAGCGTGCGCAACGCGTCGGGCACGTGGTCGCGGCGCGCCTCGCTCCAGCCCAGCACGTCGGCGGCGAGGTCGGTCTGGTGCACCCGCACCAGGGTCGGGACGTTCGGCTGCACGCGGCCGCGGACCAGGGCGGCGTGCTCGCCGCCGTCGATCCGGTTGCGATAGACCACGACCCGGAAGTCGCCGCCGTAGTGGCTGGAGAACGGCGCCTCGACCACACGCTCCACCAGCGCCTCCGAGCGGCGGCGGTAGGCGATCAGATCGGCGATGGTGCCGATGTGCAGCTCGTGCTGGCGGGCGAACTCGATCAGCTCGGGCAGGCGGCTCATCGTGCCGTCGTCGTTCATGATCTCGCAGATCACCCCGGCCGGGTTCAGCCCGGCGAGGCGCGAGATGTCCACCGCAGCCTCGGTGTGGCCGGCGCGGACCAGTACGCCGCCGTCGCGCGCGACCAGCGGGAAGATGTGCCCCGGCGAGACGATGTCGTTGCGGCCCTTCGAGGCGTCGACGGCGACGGCGATGGTGTGCGCCCGGTCATGGGCGGAGATGCCGGTCGTCACCCCCTCGCGAGCCTCGATCGAGGCGGTGAAGGCGGTGCCGTGACCCGACTGGTTGCGCATCACCTGCGGCGCCAGGCCGAGCTGTTTCGACCGCTCGCCGGTCATCGCCAGGCAGATCAGCCCGCGCGCGTGGGTCGCCATGAAGTTGATCATCCGCGGCGTGACGAATTGCGCCGGGATGATGATGTCGCCCTCGTTCTCGCGGTCCGGGGCATCGACCAGGATGTAGGGCAGGCCGTTGCGAGCGTCTTCGATGATCTGCTCGATCGGGGAGATGTCCGTGTCCGCCACGTGGTTCGTCTCTGCAAGGGAGGGCGGCCGCCTAAAGGGGCGGCCGCCGGACCGATGGGCCCAGGCCAAAATTCGGCTGGCCTTTTAGTCCTTTGCGCGAGCGGGGGCCATGGCGGAGTCCCCAGGGGCGTCAGTGCGCCTCAGCAGCGCGACTTCTTGGAGATCTCGCGGCCGAGCAGCGCGCCGGTGCCGGCGCCGACGATGGTGCCGGTCATCCGGTCGCGACCGCCGTCGATTTCGCGGCCCAGCAGCGCGCCGGCGGCGCCGCCGACGATCAGGCCCGTGGTGCCGCTGGTGCGGCAGTTCTCGCGGTAGCGGTTCTCGCTGTGATGATGGTGGTGCTTGTGGCCGCGGCGATGGCCGTGGCCGTCATGCGCCTCGGCGACGGCCGGCAGGCCCGCCAGGGCGGAAGCGGCGATGACGGCGGCGGTGATCAGCTTGCGTGACATTCTCTTAGTCTCCCCTCGCTCGGCGGGTGGCCGGCGCGTCTTCTTGATGAGCGGTTTGTCATGGCGGCGCTTGCGCTTACCTGAAGCGCCTTTTCATGCGGCGTTCATCTTGAGCGATTGCGGCGGGGATCGGGCCGGGCGGGGCGCTTTGTGCAGGTCAGAACGTCGCAGGTGCTCAGGATCGCGCGCCGCCCGAGGCGAACCCGGGCGGGCCGGCGGATGTTCTTTTGGATCGGGGCCTTAGCGGGAGATGCGGCATGAATGTCCGCCCGCCGATCTTCGCCGACCGTCGCGACGCCGGGCGGAAGCTGGCCGACGCCCTGCGCGATTATGTCGACCAGGATCCGGTCGTCCTGGCGCTACCCCGCGGCGGCGTGCCGGTCGCCTATGAGATCGCCGTCGAGCTGGTCGCCCCGCTCGACCTGCTGTTCGTCCGCAAGATCGGCGCGCCGGGCCACCCGGAGCTGGGCATCGGCGCGATCGTCGACGGGGCCGATCCGCAGGTGGTGATGAATGCGGACGGCGGCGAGCTGATCGAACCGCCGCCCAGTTACATCGCCGAGCAGGTCCGCCGCGAACTGCAGGAGATCGAGCGCCGCCGCGAGGCCTATCTCGGCGGCCGCGAGCCGATCGACGTGCATGGCCGCACGGTGCTGCTGGTGGACGACGGGGCGGCGACCGGCGGCACGCTGCGCGCGGCGATGCAGGGGCTCGAGAAGGCCGAGGTCGGGCGGCTGGTCGCGGCGTTGCCGGTCGGCCCGTCGGAAGTGATCCTGAAGCTCGCCGAAGACGCCGACGAGATGGTCTGCCTGTGCACGCCGACGCCGTTCCGCGCGGTCGGCCTCTGGTACCGCGACTTCCGCCAGACCTCCGACGAAGAGGTCGTCGAGCTGCTCGCCCGAGCCGGCCCCGCCGCCCCCGAGGATCGTGGGGCTGGGTTGGTCGGTGCGGACCGTCGGCCATAGCGTCGGCCCTCAGAGTGCGAACGATCCGCCGCGCGGGGCCGGCTTGGGTTAGGATCTCACCGCCTTCTCATCTCTGCAGCGGAGATCCGAAATGCCGAGCTTCAGCCGTCGCCATGTGCTCGCCGGGACGGGAGCGGCGGCGGCCGCTGTCGCGGCGCCGGCCTGCGCGCAGCCCGCGTCGTCGCGGGCCCTCGCCGGCAAGACCTTCCTGATCACCGGCGCCTCGTCCGGTTTCGGCCGCCTGGGCGCGTTGCTGTACGCCCGCCAGGGGGCGAGGGTGTTCGCCACCATGCGCAACCTGCCGCGGCCCGAGGCGGCCGAGCTGCAGCAGATCGCCGAGGCCGAGAAGCTCGACATCCAGATCCTCGAGCTCGACGTGTTGTCGGACACGCAGGTCGCCGCCGCGGTGGCGGAAGCCGAGCGCCGCAACGGCGGGCCGATCGACGTGCTGGTCAACAACGCCGGCATCGTCATCGGCGGCCCGGTCGAGGTGCAGGATCTGGAGGCCGCCCGGCTGGCCTTCGACACCAACGTCTACGGCTACCACCGGACGGCGCGCGCCGTGCTTCCGGGGATGCGCCAGCGCCGCGGCGGGCTGATCGTCAACGTGTCCTCGCAGCAGGGCCGGATCATCATGCCGGGGTTCGGGCTCTATTCGGCGACCAAGTTCGCCGTCGAGTCGATGAGCGAGCAGCTGGCCTACGAACTGGCGCCGCACGGGATCGAGGTGACCATCATCCAGCCCGGCGGCTTTCCGACCAATGTCGGGGCCAACATGAACCGCTACACCGGCGCGCTGCGGGCGCGCGCCGACGCGCGTCACACGGCCGGCTATCCGGAGATGGTCGCGCGGATGGGCGGCCGGCAGGGCGGCGGCGGCGGCGGCCAGCCCGATCCGATGGACGTGCCGCGGGCGATCGCCGAGATCGCCGCCCTGCCGGCCGGCCAGCGGCCGCTGCGCCGTCCGGTGCACCCCGGGCCCAAGCCGCAGGAGGCGATCAACCGGGTGTCGGCGGAGACCCAGCTGGCGCTGCTTGGCGCGACGCCCTACGGGCCGTGGGCCAGGGCGGTGTTGAGCTGATCCGAGCTCGGGGAGCCGGGGATCGCGCCGACGATACCTCGACCTGACGCATTGTCGGCCGCCATGGGCCGCGCCACGTTAGATCGGCGGACAGGAGAGATCATGGCGCAGATCACGACGCTGGCGCGGCTGCGCGAGATCATCCCGGAACCCAGCCCGCGCGCCGGCGCCAAGTTGCGCGATCGCCTGTGCGACCAGGGCGTGGAGTTCATCCGGCGCAGCCCGTTCCTGGTTCTCGGCACGATCGGAAGTTGGGGCCTGGAGCTGAGCTCGAAGGGCGATGATCCCGGCTTCGTCGAGATCGTCGATCGCCAGACCCTGTTGATTCCAGAGCGGAAGGGCAACCAGCTGGCGTTGGGGCTGGGCAACATCCTCGCCGAGCCGCGCGTCGGCCTGATGCTGGTGCGGCCGGCCACCGACGAGGTGCTGCGGATCTCCGGCCGCGCCTCGTTGATCGATGATCGCGAGACCTGCGAGCGGCTGTCCGCCCGCGGCGAGCCGGCGGTGCTGGTGATCCGCGTGGAGATCGACCGGGCGGCGTTCCACTGCGTCCGCTCGGCCCGGCGCGCGGGGCTCTGGCAGCCGGAAACCTGGGACGAGCCCACGAAAATCTCCTTCGGCCGGATCTACGCCGAAGCGCTCGAGCGCCCGGAGATCGAGGCGGAGTTCGACCGGCTGACGGAGATCAGCAACTCCAAGCTCTGAGGGGCGGAACCTGTCTGCGCGCGGCGGACTCTCCTGCAGAGTCACCCAGGAGATCGCCATGCAGACCGAGCCGAACATCCCCGCGGCCGCGGGCCCTGCCCATGCGCCGGACGAACAGCGGCTGGCGGCGGCGCTGCGCGACCTGCTGCAGTACGACGACTTCACCGACTACCGGGACAGCCTGGGCCGGGCCGGGCGCGACAGCCCCGCCTACCGCGCCGCCCAGGCGCTGGTCGAGCACTTCGGCCTGACCCACGATCAGCTCGTCGCGGCGCTCGACCATGCTGACCTGTCAGGCGACCTGACCCCGGTCGCGCGCCGGCTGGTGGACCTGCGGACCGCCGATCCCAGCGAGACGCCGCCGGAATACCGCACCTGGCACACCGGCCCTTAAGCGGCGGCGACTGCGGCGCGGGCGTTCACGCCAAGGTGCGAACGCCTTGGCCGGAGTCTCCGGGGTTCACCTAATACCGGCGGCCCGGCTGGGCAGGCTCAATCGCGGCCCAACCAGGAGACGCCGCGATGCCGCTTACCGAGTACCAGCCTGGCCAAGCCTTTCCCGGCGTGATCGGCCGGACCTTCGACGTATCCAAGCCGGCGTGGCCGGCGCCGAACCGGGCCAAGGCCGGGGCGCCGAATGTGCTGTTCATCGTGCTGGACGACACCGGCTTCGGCCACCTGGGCTGCTACGGCAGCCCGATCAAGACGCCGAACCTCGACGCCCTGGCGGCCGACGGCCTGCGCTACACCAACATGCACACCACGGCGCTCTGCTCGCCGTCGCGCTCCTGCATGGTCACAGGCCGCAACCATCACTCCAACGCGATGTCCTGCATCACCGAGGGGTCGACGGGGTATCCAGGCGGCAACGGCTACATGCCGTTCGAGAACGGCATGCTCTCGGAAATCCTGCAGCAGCAGGGCTACAACACCTACGCGATCGGCAAGTGGCACCTGACGCCGTCCGAGGCGACGTCGGCGGCCGGACCCTATGACCGCTGGCCGCTGGGGCGCGGCTTCGAGCGCTACTACGGGTTCCTGGGGGGCGATACGCACCAGTATTACCCGGAGTTGGTGCGCGACAACTCGCAGACCGAGCCGGAGAAGACCCCGGAAGAAGGCTACCACCTGACGCCGGACCTGGTGGAGAAGGCCAAGGCGATGATCGCCGACGCCAAGCAGGTGGCGCCGGAGAAGCCGTTCTTCATGTACTTCTGCACCGGCGCCCAGCACGCGCCGCACCACGTCCCCCAGGAATGGGCCGACAAGTACAAGGGCCAGTTCGACGACGGCTGGGACGCCTATCGCGAGAAGGTGTTCGCGCGGCAGAAGGAGCTAGGGGTCATCCCCAAGAACACCACCCTGTCGCGGCATGATCCCGACGTGCAGGACTGGGGCAAGCTGCCGGCCGACGAGCGCCGGCTGTACGCCCGGATGATGGAGGTGTTCGCCGGCTTCCTGGAGCACACCGACCACTACATCGGCGAGCTGATCGCCTTCCTGAAGGAGCTGGGCGAGTACGAGAACACCCTGATCATGGTGATCTCCGACAACGGCGCCAGCGCCGAGGGCGGGCCGCACGGCTCGGTCAACGAGAACAAGTTCTTCAACAACGTCCCTGACGACCTGAAGCAGAACCTCGCCGCCATCGACGACATCGGCGGGCCGAAGTACTTCAACCACTATCCGTGGGGTTGGACCCATGCCGGCAACACCCCGTTCCGGCGCTGGAAGCGCGAGACCTACCGCGGCGGCGTGTCGGATCCGTTCATGGTCTGCTGGCCGAAGGGCATCAAGGCGAAGGGCGAGATCCGCACCCAGTTCGCCCACGCCATCGACATGGTGCCGACGGTGCTGGACGCGCTCGGCGTCGAGCCGCCGACCCAGATCCGCGGCGTCACCCAATCGCCGATCCAGGGCTTCAGTCTGAAGTCATCGTTCGACAACGCCAAGGCCGAGGCGCTGCACGTCACCCAGTACTTCGAGATGTTCGGCCATCGGTCGCTCTATCACGACGGCTGGCGGGCGGTTTGCCCGTGGCCGGGCACGTCCTTCGTCGAATCCGGCAAGGAGTTCGGCGCGCCGATCGACTACGACAAGCTCACCGACCTCGATGCGCACGGTTGGGAGCTCTACAACCTCAAGGACGACTGCGCCGAGACCGCCAACCTCGCCGACAAGGAGCGCGACCGGCTGATCGCGATGATCGGCATGTGGTACGTCGAGGCCGGCAAGTACGACGTCCTGCCGATCGACAGCCGCGGCACCCTGCGTCTCGGCGAGCCGCGGCCGCAGATCGCTGAGGACCGCAAGAGCTACGTCTACTACCCCGGCACCCAGGTCGTGCCGACCAATGCGGCGCCGCGGCTGCTCAACGTGCCGCATTCGATCTCCGTCCACGCCACTGCGCCGAAGGGCGCGGAGGGCTGCCTGTTCTCGATGGGCGGCAACGACGGCGGCTTCGCCCTCTACGTCCAGGGCGGCAAGCTGACCTACGGTTACAACTACGTCGCCGAGCAGCACTTCAAGGTGCAGTCCGACAGCGCGATCCCGGACGGCGACCACATCTTCAGCTTCGAGTTCACCCCGACCGGCAAGCCGGACGTCGCCAAGGGCAAGGGCGTGCCGGCGAACATCAAGCTGCTCGTCGACGGCAAGCCGGTCGGCGCCGGCGACCTGCCGGTCACAATCCCGCTGTCGCTGGGGCTCTCCGCCGGCGTCTGCGTCGGATCGGACTCCGGCTCGCCGGTGATGACCGACTACATGCCGCCGTTCGCCTTCACCGGAACGGTCAAAAAGGTGCTGGTCGACGTCACCGGCCAGCGGCTGGAGGACAAGGAAGAGGCCATGAAGGCCTATCTCAAGACCGCCATGGCCCGGCAGTAGGGATCCGCTTTCCATGTCATCCCGGAGGCCGCGTCAGCGGCTGTCCGGGATCCAAGAACACCGTGGCGGCCGGCCTCGCGCCAAGCCTCTGAGCGCCGTGTTCCTGGGTCCCGGTCTCCGCTTCGCGAACCCGGGATGACAGCGGAGAGGCTCAGAACGGCAGGTTGTAGAGCTCGACGGCGTTGCGCTCGAGCACCCGCTTGCGGGTCTCGTAGTCGTAGTCGCCGAGGGTCTCGACCAGCTTGTCCTGCACCCCGGGGTAAAGCGACGTCGGGTGCGGGAAGTCGGTTTCGAACATCACCCGGTCGACGCCGATTTCCTCGAGCATGTGCTTCGGCGCGTAGGACTCGAACCAGTAGCTGACCCAGAACTGGCGGAAGTACTCCTTCGGCCGGCGCTGCAGGCCGCGGTTCTGCCGCGTGCGGAACTCGTCGAGCTGATGCTCCATCGCCTCGAGCACGAACGGCACCCAGCCGGAGCCGCTTTCGATCAGGCCGATCTTCAGCGTCGGATACTTGTCCAAGAGACCGGACACCATGAAGTTGGCCATGGTGGCGCAGGTGCCGATGTGGTGCAGCATGGCGTGGATCGGCAGCCGCTGGTCGAAGCCGAGGTTGTCCCAGATCGCCGAGTCCGCATCGAGCGCGGCGTTGAGGTGGTAGTTCAACGGCGTGCCGGTCGAGCTGCAGATCTCGAAGAACTCTTCCCAGAACGGCGAAACCTGGCCGTCGGGGCCGATGTAGCCGGACACCCCGAGGCGCTCCGGACGGTCCGGCATGATCACGCCGCGGACGCCGAGGTCGATGATCCGCCGGGTCTCGGCGTTCAGCAGGTCCTTGTCCCAGTAGGGCAGGGTCGCCAGGCAGTTGATGCGGTCGCCGGACTCCCGCATGCGGTCGGCGCAGGCGTCGTTGTACATCCGGATGATGGTCATCGCGTACTCGGGATCGCCGAGCGCGAGCAGCGAGCCGGCCTGGGTGACGCCGGAGTTCTGGAAGCAGATCTGCGCCCAGACGCCCATCGCGTCCATTTCCGCTAAGCGCGGCTTCACCAGATAGGCGCCGGGATTGATCTCGTCGTAGGTCTGGTAGGCGAGGCGGCCGAGCAGCTTGTTGTGATCCTTGCCGATCACGTTGCCGCCGAGCGAGCCGAAGTTCTTGTCGCCGATGAACCAATAGTCGATGCCGTTGACCCGTTTGACGTACGGCATCCGGTCCTTCATCCCCGCCGGCGCGTTGGCGGCGAACAGGTCCGGCGGCTCGGTGAAATGGGTGTCGCAGTCGACGATCTTGATGCCTTCGAACAGCGGGTGGACGCCCTTCGAGTGCGCCGCGTAGTCGACCTGGCGGACATAGCCGCCGGGGGCCCAGCCCTCCTCGAGCCAGTAGCGGCGGGCGTCGTCCGCCCCTGCTTTCAGGACCGAGCTGGTCCTTGCGTCGTCGTCCGGCATGACGGCCTCCATGGATCGAGACCAGCCGCGAGCATGCCCGGGCAATCTACCACGCGCCGCCCGGCTTTTTTAGCGGCTGGCTAGACGCTGCCGGATGAACTCCACCTCCTCGGCGAACATCTCGTGGTCTTCCGGCGCGGCGCCCAGGAAGCCCGCGTGCCCCATGGCTTCCCAGATCTGCAGGTCGGCGACGATCCCGGCGCGCCGCAGGGCACGGTGCATCAACACCGTGTTGGACAGGAACAGGTCCCGCGTGCCGGAGGTCAGCAGGGTCGGTGGGAAGCCCTTGTTGAAATCGCCGTACAGCGGCGACAGGTACGGGTCCGTCAGGTCGTGCCCGTCGGCGTAGAGCGCGATGGAGTTGGTCAGGCGGCCGAGCACCGGGTCGACCCCGTTGTTGGTCTCGAAGCTGTCGCCGGATTCGGTGAGGTCGGCCTCGGGCGAGCGCAGCACGCAAGCCCCCGGCATCGGCAGCCCCAGGTCGCGCGCCTTGAGCAGGCAGGAGGCCGCAAGGCCGCCGCCAGCCGAGGCGCCATAGACCGCGATGTGCTCGGGCGCATAGCGGTCGAGCAGGACGCGGTAGGCCTCCACGGCGTCGTCGAGCCCGGCCGGAAACGGCGACTGCGGCGGCATCCGGTAGTCGACCGAGAAGGTCCGCAGCTTCGCCAGGCCGGCGATTCCGGCCGCCGCGTAGGCCGCGGCGATCCCGCCGCCCATCGTGAACCCGCCGCCGTGGACGTAGAGCACCGCGCGGCGCTCGTCCCCGGGCCTCAGCTCCTTCGGCGTCACCACATGCAGGGTGGCCGCCGACAGCGGTTGCGCCGCGAAGGTGAAAGCCTCCCGCTGCGCGGCGAACCGGGCTTCGATCATCTCGGTCAGCATGGCGTTGCGCTCTTCGACGCGCTGCGCCCAGGCCGCCTTGTCGCGCGGGTCGGGCTCTTCAGCGTGACCGTAAGGGCTGCCCTGCGCCAGCACCGCCTGGGCCTGCGGACTGATCGTCGTCGGCACGGGGAGGGTGCGAGCCGGCACGAACATCCGCGCGTCGCTGTAGGCCATCGCTTCCTCCCGCGTCGCAACGGTCCGGTGTCGTCAAGGATCAGCGCCCGGACTTCCGTGCTCGCCGCGGAAGGTCATCACGGCGCGATGGATCAGGCAAACCGAAAGCGGGGCCGCGTCAGCGCTGCGCCTGCCGCAGCGCCTTGCCGCCAGGGGCGCCGACCAGCGCGCCCTGGTCGAACACGAAGGCCGGCAGGGCGGCGAAGCTGAGCGCGGTGGAGACCGAGGCGCACTGGCCGGTCTTCGGGTCGCGGTCGCCGTCGGCCAGCAGCCGCAGGGTCTTGCGCACCGAGGCGCATTCCAGGCCGGCGGTGCTCGCCACGCCCGGGCCGCCGACCCGCTTGGTGCCCATCGCATTGTCGATCGGCCGGTAGCCGCCGGCCTCGCCCTTCAGCCCGCCCTCGGGCGTCAGCTTCGCGCGGATGCGCGCATGGCGCAGCATGAACTCGCCGCCGCTGGCGCCGACCCAGTTCATCGGCAGGGTGACGTTCGCCGGCTCGGTGATCAGCACGCCGTTCTCGATGCGGCCGCGGGTGACGGTGCGATACTTGTCGCCGGGCGTGATGCCGACGCTGCCGCCGTCGACGATCTTCTGGGTCGCGTCGACCGGCGGGCGGTCGGCGGAGGCGGCGATCACCACCTCGACTTGCGGGTCGTTGTCCCAGCTGTCGACGCTGCGCACGACCACGGCCACCGCGTTCTGGTCATGCCAGTGGAGTTCGCCGCGGAAGTCGCCCGGCGAGCCGTTGACGCCGCGCCATAGCGTGTTGCAGGCGATCGCCCGGTAATACTGGTTGTCGACGCCCTGCGCGCCGGAGGTGCCGACGAAGCTGTCATGGCCGCAGGTGCCGGGCGCCGGCTGGTCCGCGCTGGCCGCGCCGTCCAGGTCCATACCCGGGGCGATCTTGCTCTGGGTCGGCTTCTGCAGGATCCGCTCGGGGGTGTCGAACGCTTCGGGGTTGCTGCAGATGTCCTTGCCGCCGGGACCGAACACATAGTCGGTCTTGTACTTGTGCTCGAGCTCCTCGGCGTTCTCCGGCTTCTGCAGGCGCGCCCGCTCGACCGGCGTCTGGCTCTCGAGGAAGGCCTCGCGGGTGCTCGGCGAGCGGCCGTTCGGGCAGTCGAGCTTGTCGTCGCCGAGATAGAACAGCAGGCTCATGTCGCTCAGCACGAAGCCGTAGTCCGGATTGGCCTGCGGCTGACCGGCGCCGGTCGACAGCGCCAGCAGGGCCAGGCCGCCCGCAACGGCCCCATAGCGGTAGAGCCTCGCCAGCCGCGCCATACGCTTCCTCCGTTCCAGCTTCGGTCTCCGGAGCAGCGGAGACTCGTTGCTCCGCATTGGAGTTAGAATTGTTCGAATGTCAAAGCGTTTGCGTAGCGGACGGAGCTCGTCGACCTGCCGCGCCGATATCGCTCCGGCGGCGCGAAGTCCCCGAAATGAGACGAACTCGTGTCTGGACTTGGACCCCGCCCGTCCCCAGATACTTCAGCATAAAAATCAGGGAGGAAGCTCGATGAGCGTGACCATCGAACCGATCAAGCCGTTGGTCGGCGGCCGCGTCCTGGTGGACCAGAAGCATCTGCTGGACGACGAAGTGGTGGAAGCCGTGCGCACGGCGCTGGAAGAGCGCGGCGTGCTGGTGTTCCCGAAGATCAACGTCAGCGACGAGTTGCAGCTCGCCTTCACCGACCGCCTCGGCGAGCGGGTCAATTTCACCCGCCGGGTCCCGGGCTCGGACGTGTCCGCGCAGGACGTCTACAAGGTCACGCTCGACAAGAAGATCAACAAGGAGCCGGACTATGTGCTCGGCACCTTCTTCTGGCACGTCGACGGCGTGACCATGGACATGCCGCTGCCGAAGGCGACGGTGCTGTCGGCGCGCCACCTGTCCGACACCGGCGGTTCGACCGAGTTCGCCAACCTGATCGCAGCCTATGAGCGGCTGTCCGATGCGGAGAAGGCGGAGCTCGAAGGCCTGCGGGTGATCCACACGCTCGAGGCCTCAGTCCGCCCGGTCTACGGCCATCCGTCGCAGGAGCGCCTCGACCGCTGGCGCAGCATGGTCGAGCCAATGGAGCATCCGCTGGTCTGGACCCACGCGGACGGGCGCAAGTCGCTGCTGATTGGCACCCACGCCGACGGGATCGTCGGCCTGGGCGGCGCGCACGGCCGGGCGCTGTTGTGTCGGCTGCAGCAGTGGGCGGCGCAGCCTGAGTTCGTCTACCGCCACGAGTGGCAAGTCGGCGACCTGGTGATCTGGAACAACGAAAGCCTGATGCACCGAGTGGTGCCCTACACCGACACCCATCGGGTCATGCACCGCACCAGCATCGGCGGCCACGAGAAGCCGGGCCACATCGCCGACCCCGCCGCGGTGGCGAAGCTGCTCGAACCGGCCTGACGCCCCCGCTGGTCCGCCCTCGGCCTGCCTTCAGGCCGGAGCGGGCTGGAAGGACACCTGGCTGACGCGGGCGTCGCTGCGCAGGCAGGCCTGGGTCATGTGCGCCGTCGCCGCGCGCCACTGCGCGGTGGTGAACGGCGTGCGCAGGTCGAACACCACGACCACCAGGATCGTGCGCGGCCCCAACTGCAGCGTCAGCATGTCCCGGACGATGAGCGCCTCGGGGGCGGCGGCGTCGACCGCCGCGCGGATCCGCTGCTCGGCGCTGGGGGCCGCGGCCTCGCCGGCGATCAGGCTGCGGGTCTTGTTGGCGAGGAAGAAAGCCACCGCGATCAGCAGCAGGCCGATGGCGATCGACGCCGCCCCGTCGGCCCAGGGCAGGCCCAGCAGGCTGGTCCCGGCGACGCCGAGACACCGCCCCGCCGGCGAGGAAGATCATCAGTGCGACGACGAACGACCAGAAGTAGGTCTCCATCCCGTAGCCGAACGGATGCGAGGCGTCGGGCGGCTGCGCCGCGCGCCGCTGGCCGATCAGCAGCAGCAGCTGATCGCCGGTGTCGACCAGCGAGTGGATCGCCTCGGTGAGCATGGCGGTCGAACGGGTCAGCCCGTACGCCGCGAATTTGGTGAGGCTGATCGCGAGGTTGCCGCCCAGGGCGACCAGCACCACGCGCGTCGAGCCTTGAACTCGCGCCATGTCCCAGGCGGATCGCGCCCGGCGGCGTCCGGTTCCCCGCGTCTAGGCTTGCGGCGGCCTCAGCCTTCGGTGCGCAGCGCGGCGGCCAGTTGGCGCGCCGACAGCCGCTCGAGGTCGAGCACCGCGGCGCAGACCCGCTCGGCGCGGGCGGCGCTGAGGGTCAGCGTCGCCGAGCCCATGAACTTCTTCATCACCTGGTCGGCGGTCATCGCCCGCTCGCCGGCGCCGCTGTTGATGCGGACGTGGCGCTTCAGCACGCGGCCGTCGCTCAAGCTCACTTCGACGCCGCCGGAGAAGTAGGTCGGGAACGCGCTGTCCGGGTCGGCCTCGCACTTCACCTTGGCGGTCAGCGCCAGGATCGCCGGGTCGGCGAAGGCCTCGGGCTGCAGGTCGGCCATGCCGAACGCGCCCTTCAGCAGGCAGGTGGCTATGACGAACTGGGCGCTGAACTTGCCCTCGTAGTCGGTGGTCGGCCGCTCCTTCTGCTCGGCCGGCTCGGCGACGATGTGCAGGGTCGGTTGCGGCAGCAGGGCGCGCACCGCGACGATCTCCGCCCCGGCGATCTCGCCGTGCAGCTCGATCGCCGCATCGGCGCCGCCGTGGATGAAGTGGCAGACGGGGTAGGGCTTCAGCGCCGTCTCGCCGAACCGCCACAGCTCGCCGAGGCCGTCGGTCAGCGCTGCGGTCTTCACCTCGCCCGCGTGGTGCTGCAGGTGGGTCTCGAACAGGCCGAAGCGGCCTTCGTAGGGGCGCGACGGGCCCTTGAAGCCGTGCTGTGCCAGCCGCGCGGCGGTGATCCCGGCCACCGCCCCCCAGCCCGGGTGGAAGCGCTTGGTCCAGGCGCCTTCCTCGAGGAACACCTGGATGCCGGAGGCGGTGCTGCCGGCGACGCCCTGGGCGGCGACGATCTGGTCTTCGCTCAGGCCCAGCAGCCGGCCGGCGGTGATCGCCGAGGCGAAATGGCTGACCACCCCGGTGGCGTGGAAGCCCACGTGGTGCAGGCCGCCGTCGACCGCCGCGCCGATGCGGATGCCGGCCTCGGCCCCGACCAGGAAGGCGGCCAGCAGGTCCTCGCCGCTGGCGTCGAGCTGTTCGCCGAGCGCCAGGGCGGCGGGCAGGGCGGTGGTGGTCGGATGGATGATGCTGGCTAGGTGGGTGTCGTCGAAGTCGAGCCCGTGCACCAGGATGCCGTTCAGCATGGCCGCGTCGCGCACCTCGAACCGCCGCTCGAGGCCGAGCACGGAGCAGTCGCCGCGGGCCCCGATGGCCTCGACCCCGGCGATGGCGCGGCGGGCGTAGTCGTGGGCGTGCGAGGCGAAGCCGAGGCCGATGGCGTCGAGGATGTGCAGCCGGGCACGCTCGCGCACCGCCGCCGGCACGTCGGCGAGACGGAAGGTCGCCGCCAGCCGGGCCAGGCTGCGGCTGGGGGGAACGGTGTCCTGATCGATTGCGCTCATGCCGATGTCCTCCCTGACGCGGAACCCGCCGCAGCCTTAAGCCCGCGTCGGTGATAGTCAACTGTTGACACTTGGCGGGCGGCTGCGAATGATGCGCCCTACCTCGCGGGGCGAGACGGGAGCCGGTTCCTTGGTCGAAGCGTATCAGTTGTTCATCGACGGCGCCTGGCGTCCAAGCTCGACCGGCGAGACCCTGCCGGCGATCAACCCGTTCAACCAGGAAGTCTGGGCGACCATCCCCTCGGCCGGCGAGGCCGACGTCGAGGCGGCCGTCGCCGCCGCGCGCCGGGCCTACGAGACCAGCTGGCGGCAGACCACCGGGCTGCAGCGCGCCACCCTGCTCAACCGGCTGGCCGACCTGATCGAGGCCGAGGCCCCGCGCCTGGGCCTCTTGGAGACCACCGACAACGGCAAGGTGATCCGCGAGACCGGCCCGCAGATGGTCTATGCGGCGCGGGTTTTCCGCTACTTCGCCGGCTACGCCGACAAGCTTTACGGCAGCGTCATTCCGCTGGACCAGCGCGGCATGATGGATCTGGCGCTGCGCGAGCCCTACGGCGTGATCGCCGCGATCACCGCCTGGAACTCGCCGATCGCGCTGATGTCCAACAAGGTCCCGGCCGCGCTCGCCGCCGGCAACTGCGTGGTGATCAAGCCGTCCGAGCACGCCTCGGTCACGACGCTGGAGTTCTGCAAGCTGGTGGAGAAGGCCGGCTTCCCGCCCGGCGTGATCAACGTGGTCACCGGCGACGCCCGGGTCGGCAAGGCGCTGGTCGGCTCGCCGGGCGTCGACAAGGTGAGCTTCACCGGCAGTCCGCAGGTCGGCCGCGAGATCGCCGCCCAGGCCGGCCGCAACCTTAGGCCCGTGACCCTGGAGCTCGGCGGCAAGTCGCCGAACATCGTCTTCGCCGACGCCGACATCGACCGCGCCGTGGTCGGCGCGCTGGCCGGCATCTTCGGCGCCACCGGCCAGACCTGCGTCGCCGGCTCGCGCCTGCTGGTGCAGCGGCCGGTCTACGACCAGATGGTCGAGCGGCTGGCGGAGCGGGCGAAGCAGATCGTGCTCGGCGATCCGCGCGACGCGGCGACCGAGATGGGCACCGCGGCGAACGAACCGCAGTTCAAGCGCATCCTCGACTTCATCGAGAGCGCCAAGACCGAAGGCGCGCGGTTGGTCGCCGGCGGCGGCGCGGCGCGCGAGGGCGCGCTGGCCAACGGCTTCTTCGTCCAGCCGACGATCTTCGCCGACGTGCGCAACGACATGCGGGTGGCCCAGGAGGAGATCTTCGGCCCGGTGCTGTCGATCATCCCGTTCGACGACGAGGCCGAGGCGGTCGCGCTCGGCAACGCCTCGACCTACGGCCTGGCGGCCGGCGTCTGGACCCGCGACATCACCCGGGCCATGCGGATGATCCATGCGATGCGGACCGGCGTGGTGTGGGTCAACACCTACCGGGTCGTCGCCGCCCAGGCGCCGTTCGGCGGGGTCAAGGACTCCGGCTTCGGCCGCGAGCGCGGCGAGCACGGGCTGATGGAGTTCACCACGACCAAGAACGTGATGATCGACTTCTCCGACGAGGCCCGCGACCCGTTCGCCATCAAGACATGAGCCGCCGGACAGCCGCCGACGCCCTCTCAATCCCGGAGCCGCGATGACCTACCTGGTCGCTCAGAATCTCGCCACCGAGCCCGCCGGCCTGCGCCTGCGCCGGTTGCTCGAAGGTCCCGGCATTGTGCAGATGCCGGGCGCCTACAACGGCCTGTCGGGGCTGCAGGCCAAGGCCGCCGGGTTCGCGGCGCTCTACCTGTCGGGCGCGGCGATGTCGGCGTCGATGGGGCTGCCCGACCTCGGCATCCTGACGATCGACGAGGTCTGCTTCCACATCCGCCAGATCGCCCGGGCGACCCAGCTGCCGATCCTGGTCGACGGCGACACCGGCTTCGGCGAGGCGCTGAACGTCATGCACATGGTGCGCGCCTTCGAGGAGGCCGGCGCGGCGATGGTGCAGATCGAGGACCAGTTGCTGCCGAAGAAGTGCGGCCACCTGAACGACAAGAAGCTGGCCTCGGCGCAGGACATGGCCGCCAAGGTCGCCGCCGCCGCCCGGGCCCGCAGCCATTTGATGATCGTCGCCCGCACCGACGCAGCCGAGAGCGAAGGCCTGGAGGGCGCGATCGCCCGGGCCAAGCTCTACGTCGAGGCCGGCGCCGACGCGATCTTCCCCGAGGCGCTCGGCGGGCCCGAGGCCTTCCGGCGGTTCCGCGAGGAGGTGAAGGTGCCGCTGCTCGCCAACATGACCGAGTTCGGCAAGACCCCGTTCATGACCGCCGCCGAGTTCGAGGCCATGGGCTACAAGATGGTGATCTGGCCGGTCAGCGCGCTGCGCGTCGCGGCCAAGGCGCACGAGGAGCTCTACGCCGCGATCCGCGACGAGGGCGGGGCGCAGAACCTTGTCCCACGGATGCAGACCCGCGCCGAGCTCTACGCGACCATCGGCTACCACGACTACGAGGCGCTCGACGCCTCGATCGTCCGCTCGATCGTTCCGGCCAAGGCGGCGCCGGAGGGCTAGAGGCAACCGGAATCGTCTGCTGTCGCTGATCTGAACAACAAGCGCTGCCGTGTTGGTGGAAACTTCGGCCCGCGTCCACGTAGACTGTCTTGGCGCAGAAACCTAAGATCGGCGCGACGGCAAGCTGAGAGAAGAGGTTGTTATGACGCGCATCGTATCGCTTCCCGTGGACCAGTGGGACCAGGAGCTGCGCGAACTCGCGCAGGCCGACCAGCTGCCGCCGATCCAACAGACCATGCTCGGCGTCTACGCCAACGCGCCGGAGCTGGCGAAGGCCTTCCTGACCTTCACCGGGAAGATGTCCGAGGGCTTCACCCTGCGCCGCCGGCTGCTGGAGCTGGTCCGCCTGCGGATCGCCTTCCACAACCAGTGCCGCAGCTGCATGGCCGTGCGCTACGAGTCGGCGGTGGCCGACGGGCTGACCGAGGACCTGGTCTGCTCGCTGGAGAAGCCGATGGAGGCGCCCGACCTGACCGACGCCGAGAAGGCCGCGATCCGCTACGCCGAGCTGTCGGCCACCAACCACCTGGCGATCACCGACGAGGTCATCGAGACCTTGCGCAAACACTACTCCGAGCAGCAGATCGTCGAGCTCTGCATGTACGTCGCCTACTGCGTCGGCTTCGGCCGGATGGCCGCGACCTACCGGATCCTCGAGGAACTGCCGGAAAGCTTCCAGGACACCACGGCGAAGATCGTCCCGTGGGGCGCGACCCACGGCGACCGGATGGTCATCCACGCCTGAACTGGAGGGGGGCGGTCAGGCGCGAAAGGTGGACTCCCTTAGCGCCTAGCTCGGTACAAGTGACGCTGAGCATCGTTGATCGATCGCCTTGCGGGTGCGAGGCCGTCTTTTCGCGGGCCACCTGGATCCGGTCGCCATTGGAAAAACGCAACGGGAGATTTCGCGACGCGTTGGCGATCAAAGGACGACACCATGGTGGCGATTCAATGGGACGATTGGGGGGCGATCGTGCGCGTCAGATTGTCGAGGGCCTAACCGACGGCTTCCTCAGTCTCGATGCCGATTGGCGGATCACCGACTGCAACAATGTCATCGCGGGTATCCTAAACCGTAGGCGCGAGGACCTGCCGGGACAGAAGCTCTGCGACGTATTCGCCGCTGGGATGGACAGCCCGTTGGGCGCGTTGGTCCGGCGGGTGGCGGAGACCCAGGCTGCTGCGCAGGCCGAAGTTTCCTACCCGCAGCACGGCAAGGAACGGCTGCTCCACCTCCAGGTTTTTCCCCTGGACGGCGGGGTAGGCGCGGTGTGGCGCGACATTACCGAGACCCGCGCCGCCGAGATGCAGCTAGCCGAGAGTGAGGCCAGGCACCGCGAACTGGCCGATGGCACCCCGGCGGCGGCCTGGTTGACCCGGCCCGACGGCGAGTTGGAGTTCATCAACCCGGCTATGGCCGAGTCCCTGGGACGATCGCGCGAGGCGCTGCTCGCCGACGGCTGGCTGAGGGCCATCGACCCGAATGACAGACCGTCCCTGCTCAAGGCGAGGGCGGAGGCGTGGGCGAGCCACAGCGCCTTCAATTACGAGGGGCGGTTCCGGCACGCGGACGGAACCTTGCGAATATTAGAGCTCTACGGACGGCCGCGTTTCGACAAATCCGGAGCGTTCCGCGGCTATGTCGGCATGGCCACCGACGTGACCGACAGGCGTGAAGCCGAGCGGCGACAGAAGCTTCTCATCGACGAACTGAACCATCGCGTGAAGAACACTCTCGCGACAGTGCAATCGATGATCCGTCAGACCTTGCGTACGGGTGGCGGGACGAAGGAGATGGAGCACCTGCTGACGGAACGGCTGCAGGCGCTCTCGGCGGCGCACGATGTGCTGAGCCGCGAGAACTGGGATGGCGCGGACCTCGCCGACATCGCCAATGCGTCCGTTAAGCCGCTCGCCGAAGCCGGACAAATGACGATCGAGGGCCCGGGGGTGCGGGTTGCGCCCAACGTCGCCATTGCGTTGTCCATGGCGCTGCGTGAGTTGGCGGCCAACGCGCTCAAGCACGGGGCCCTGTCAACGCCCACGGGGCTGGTCAAGTTGAGCTGGACAACGACCGGCAGGACCGTCGCCTTGGAATGGCGCGAGAGCAAGGGACCAGCGGTGACGGCGCCCGATCAAGAGGGCTTCGGCTCGAGGCTCCTGCGGCGGGGGCTGGCTGGGGAACTCGGGCAAGCGGCGGAGCTGATCTATGCGCCAGATGGGTTGGTCTGCAGGATGCGTGCGCCATTGGCTGATTGTTAAGCGAGGGAGGGTGAGCAGATCATGGCGATGGCTGATCTCGAACGACTGGTGGCGATCGAGGACATCAAGCAACTGAAGTCGCGGCGCGACCGCGCCGTGGACCAGAAGGACTGGGCGACGCTGGAGGCGCTGCATGCGCCGGATCACCAGTCGCATGTCGAGGGCTTCGAGCCCTGGCTCTCGGCGGCGGAGATGATTGCGAACGTCCGCGCCAGCCTCGAGGGCGTGACCAGCGTCCATCAGTGCCACACGCCGGACATCACCTTCGAGTCGCCGACCCGCGCCCGGGGGATCTGGGCGATGGAAGACAATCTGTTCTGGAGCCAGGACAGCGAGCCGCATTGGTTGCGGGGCTGGGGCTTCTACGAAGAGGTCTACGAAAAGCGCGACGGCCGTTGGGTCTATGTCTGGCGCCGGCTGACGCGGCTGAAGGTCAACACCTCGGCCGGAGCCGACCTCGCGAAGCGTTCGAAGTGACCCGGGCCCAGGCGGGCCGCACACCAAAACCAGGGACCAACGGGAGGAGCCATGACGAAACTCTCAGGGCGTCGCGTGCTGATCACCGGGGCCAGCGGACTGGTCGCGTTTTCGGTCGCGGTCGAGGCCGCCAAGTCCAACGAGGTCTATGCGGTGGCGCGGTTCTCCGACCCGGAGCAGAAGCGTCTGCTCGACGCGGCCGGGGTGCGAACTATCGCCTTCGACATGGCCGATCCCGACCTGTCGGCGCTGCCGAAGGCGGTGGACGTGGTGATCAACTACGGGGTGCTGCCGCCGAGCCACAAGGACGCCTACGAGGTCAACGCCGGCGCCGCCGGGCGGCTGGCGTCGCGCTACCGCGACTGCGAAGCCTTCGTCCATGGCAGTACGGGCTCGCTGTACGCGTACCAAGGCGAGCGGCCGCTGACCGAGGATGATCCGTACGGCCTGCACAGTTCGGCCGAGAACTATGCGGCCAGCAAGATCGCCGCGGAGTTCCTGCTGAAGCACCTCAGCGTCGAGTACAACATGCCGACGGTGCTGGTGCGGATCTTCTCCTTCTATGGGCCGCGCGGCGGTGGCGTCACCCAGCGGATCGACCAGGTGGCCCGCGGGCTGCCGGTCAGCGTCTATCCCGGCGTGCGCAACCTCCACACGCCGCTCTACGAAGACGACTACGTCGAGAAGACGCTCGCCGCCGCCAGCATCGCCAAGGCGCCGGCCGAGATCATCAATGTCGGCGGCACCGAAGCCGTCACCACCCAGGAATACTGCGAGATGGCCGGCGAGCTGCTCGGCAATCCGCCGATCTTCGTTGAGAACAGCAAGGCGTGGCCGATCTGGGCCGATACAACCAAGATGGTCCGGCTGCTGGGACCGAATAAGGTCTCGGTGCGCGAGGGCGTCCGGCGCCTGGTCGAGGCCGGGCAGGGCATCCGGGTCAGCCAGCACCACGTGATCGGCGAGCCCTCGGACTAGCTCGGGGCGCGCCAGACTCAAAGGGAGGCTGCATGATCACCTTCGTCGCCCATTGCCCGGTGAAGCCGGGCTGCGAAGACGCGTTCGAGGCGGCCATGGCGGAGATGGCGGCGAATGTCCGCGCCCACGAGCCGGGCGCGGTCTTCTACGAGTTCTCCCGCAGCGTCGACGATCCGAGCACCTATCTGGTGATCGAGGCCTACGCCGACGAAGAGGCGTTCAAGGCGCACTGGCGCACCGACTACATCCGGCCGTCGATCGCCAAGACCAGTCCGCTGATGAACGGAGCGCCCCACGTCCGCCAGTACGTCAGCCCGGGCGTCGCGCCGGCGGCGCCGCCGATCCGCGACTGAAGGGAGGAGCGCATGCCGCTGCACAGGATCGATCACATCACGCTGAACTCCAGCGATCTGGCGAAGACCTGCGCCTTCTACGCCGAGGCGCTCGGCTTCGAGGTCGAGCGCAAAGAGGCTCTTGGCTACAGGGGCGCCTGGCTGTTCCTCGGCGGACACCCTTACGTGCACGTGATGGCGCGCGCGCCGGAGCAGCCGCCCGAGACCTGCGGCCTGGTCGACCACTTTGCGCTGGAGGCGACCGGCCTCGCCGAGACCCGCGCGCGGCTGGTGCGCGCCGGCGTAACCTTCCGCGAAAACCCGCTGCCGGAGATGGAGTTGCACCAGATCATCGTCCGCGACCCCGACGGGGTGAAGGTGGAGCTGAACTTCCGCGGCGCCGGCCGTTCAGGCCGCTGACGCCAATTGGCGAGCCGGTCCTCGGGTTTCACCCGATGGATCGACTGAGGGGCGCGGGGGAACCATCGGCGCGTGCAGACCTCGCGGGGTCTGTCGACAGGCGCCGAGGTGGTCAGCATGAAACCCGCAGCTGCAGTGATCCTGAAGGATGATCCCAGTTGGCAGGTCGGCCGGTACGGGCCGATCTGGCCGAAGACGCCGGCCTGCTACGGCTTCACCCTGATCGCCAAGGTCAAGCCCGGGACGGCGGAGACCATCCGCGGCTACGGCCTGAAGCTGGCGACCGCCCTGGAGTCGAACCCCTACCTGCTGGCGCCGCTCAAGCTGCACTATCTGCGCTGGGTGCTGTTCGATGACGACACCCGCTTCATGTATCAGGGGATCTTCGACACCGATTTCGACAAGTACACCGAAGACGCCATCGAACTCTTCAAGTCGGCGGGCGTCGATACGGTGTTCGAGAACCTGGAAGGCTTCCCCGAGGACTGGAAGACCAATCCGGAGGCCTTCATCAAGTTCGTGCGGGCTCATCAATGCCCGAGCTTCATCGAATACGGGGAATACCCGTTCGTCTCCAGCGACGAGATCAAGAAGGCGCTCGCCATGAAGGACGCCTTCTCCGCGATGCTGGAGCAGATGCAGTAGGGCCTTCACCTCCTAAGGCCGTTGCGAAGCTTCGGTCCAGGCGGGCGCGAGCCGGGAGGACGACGTGAGCGAACTCGCCCGAACCTACAATCAGACCCACGCCCCGCGCCCCTACGCCAAGGGGAAGCGGCGGCTCAGCGTCTACATCGCCTGGTCCTACCCCGGCGAGGCCAACCGCAACGTCGCCGAGATGGACAACCGGTTCTCCACCCTGACCGAGGTGCGCCGGGCGCTGTGGCCGGCCTACGAGGTCCCGCGGTTCGCCGACCCGCTGCACTTCCAGCAGGGGATTTCCGGATCGCTGGAGCTGTTCTTCTGGGCCTGGGTGCAGTTCCAGACCCTGGTGCAGGAGGTGACCGGCCATCCGGCGCCGATGTTCCAGCGGGTCGACCAGGCGGGCTTCAGCCTGCCGCTGGACGAGCGGGTGCTGGCCGACGTCGACACCCTGCTGGTGTTCAGCCTCGACCACGACGTCACCGGCCAGCAGGCCTCGGCGGCGGAGATCGAGGCGGTCCGCGCCTTCTTGCGGCGGGAAGGGACCTGTCTGGTGATCGGCCCGCACCACGACGTCGGCGGGACCGCGAGCTTCGACCAGCGGGCGATCGAATACGCCCACCACGGCGACCCGCTGGTGCCGCGCCAGCAACGCTTCGGCCTTTACGGCCGCTCGCTGCTGGAGGGCCTCGGCCTGCCGGTCGAGAATCGCTACGGCCTGCGGCCGGCCACCCTGCCGGGGACGCAGAAGATCGCCCCGCTCAGCGTGATGCGCGACCTCGACACCAAGGGCTGGCTGACGGGGGTCGAGAACTTCAACTTCCACATGCACCTGCCGCACTACGCGGTCACCCGCGACGACGGGACGGCGCAGGTGCTGGCGATGCAGCCGATCGACCTGACGCGGCCGCATCCGTTCACCGAGGCCGGCGCCACGGAGTTCAACGCCCTGGTCTGGGCCCCGCCGCGCGGCGACCGGGCCGGCGACGTGCTGGTGGCCGACTCCACCATCTTCAGCACCCTGTTCGGCGGCGACCAGAGCCTCGAACGGTTCTGGAAGAACCTGGCCACAGCCACCTGAGGCGCGAAGGTCATGACCCTGGACCCACGGCCGCTCGAGCTTGAGGACATCCAGAGCGGCGTCCTGCGGCCGCGCCCTTCGCCATATGCCGCGACCTATGTGGTGCTGCGGATCGACGACGCCCGGGCCGGCCGCGAGCTGCTTCGCCGGCTGAGCACGGTCGTCACCTCGTCGGCCGCACCCGAACGGCCCGGCCGCGACACCTTCGTCAGCGTCGCCCTGAGCTACGCCGGCCTCAAGGCGCTGGGCGTGCCGCAGGCCTCGCTCGACAGCTTCGTCTGGGAGTTCCGGCAGGGCATGGCGGCCCGCGCGGAGGCCCTGGACGACACCGGCGAGAGCGCCCCGGCGCACTGGGAGCCGCCGTTCGGCACCTCGGACGTGCACGTCGTGCTGGTCGGCGTGGCACCGGACGAGGCGCGGCTCGAAGCCGCCTTCGCGCGCGGGCGCCAGGCCTTCGCCGACCTCCCCGGGGTGGCGCCGATCTGGCGGCAGGACTGCCGCGCCCCGCCCGACCACAAGGAGCCGTTCGGCTTCCGCGACGGCATCAGCCATCCCGCCATCGAGGGCAGCGGCATCCCCGGCAGCAACCCCGCCGATCCGCCGCTGAAGGCCGGCGAACTGGTGCTCGGCTACGTCGACGAGATGGGCGGGATCTCGCCGGCACCGCAGCCGGACATCCTCGGACGCAACGGGACCTATGTGGTGTTCCGCAAGCTGCACCAGAAGGTCGCCGAGTTCCGCCGCTACCTGCGCAGCAACGCCGCGGGCGCCGAGGACGAGGAACTGCTGGCGGCGAAGATGATGGGCCGCTGGCGCAGCGGCGCGCCGCTCGCGCTCTGTCCGCTGCACGACGATCCGGCGCTCGGCGCGGACGACGCGCGCAACAACGCCTACCTCTACAAGGCCGACGACGCGATCGGCTACAAGACCCCGCCCGGCTCGCATTGCCGGCGCGCCAACCCCCGCGACGCCGCGGTCGCCGGCGTCGTGCGGCTGCATCGGATGATCCGCCGCGGCACGGCCTACGGCCCGCTGCTGCCCGACGGGGTGCTGGACGACGACGGCGCCGATCGCGGGCTGATGTTCGCCTTCGTCGGCGCGCACCTGAAGCGGCAGTTCGAGTTCGTCCAGTTGGAGTGGATCAACGGCGGCGAATTCCTCGGCCTGGGCGACGCCAAGGATCCGGTGGCCGGGCCGGCGACGGGCGACGGCTCCTACACCATACCGCGCCGACCGATCCCGCGGCGTCTCCACGGCCTGTCGCGGTTCGTGGTCACGCGCGGCGGCGAGTACTGCTTCATGCCGGGGCTGCGCGCCCTGCGCTGGCTCTCAGAGCTGGAGGGCGAGCCATGAGCGCACCTGCTGGCGATGCGGCCGCCGTGCTGGTCGTCGGCGCCGGGCCGGCCGGGGTGATGGCCGCCTTGCGCGCGGCCCAGCTGGGCGCGCGGACGACGCTGATCACCAGCGGCGCCTTCGGCGGCATGGCGGCGAACGACGGGCCGGTGCCGGTCCGCACCCTGGCGCACGCCGCGCGGCTGCTGCGCGAGGCCCGGCAGCTCGGGCGCTACGGCGTGGCGGTCAGCGAAGCGGCGCTGGACTATCCGCGCCTGCTCGTCCGGGTTCGCGAGGTGGTCGGCGAGGTCGCCGCCGCCTCGACCCTGCGGCCGCAGATCGATGCGGCCGGCGTCGTGGTTCACGAGCGCGCCGGGGCGGTCCGCTTCGTCGGCCCCGACGCGGTCGTCACGGCGGCGGGCGACCGTTACCAGGCCGCGCGGATCATCCTCGCCACCGGCGGGGTCAGCCGCCGGCTGCCGATCCCCGGCTTCGAGCTGACCGCCACCCACAGCGACGCCTGGTCGCTGACCGCCGTGCCCGCCTCGATGCTGGTGGTGGGCGCCGGCGCCACCGGCGCCCAGGTCGCCTCGGTGTTCAACGCCTTCGGCACGAAGGTGCAGCTGTTCCAGGCCGGCGAGCGGATCTTGCCGACCGAGGAGCCGGAGGTCTCGGCCGCCGTCGCCGCGGCGTTCCGCGCCTCCGGGATCGAGGTGCACGAGGGCTTCGGCGCGATCGAGGCGTTCGAGAAGACCGCTGACGGCGTGCGCATGCTCTACGCCAAGGACGGCGTGCGGGGCGCCGCCGAGGCCGCGCTGGTCGTCTCGTGCGTCGGCTGGTCGGCCGACACCGCGGCGCTTGATCTGGCCGCGGCGGGGGTCGAGGTCGACGGCCGCGGCTTCGTGCGCGTCGACGCGCACCAACGCACGAGCGCGCCGCAGGTGTTCGCTGCCGGCGACGTCACCGGCGGCCTGATGCTGGTCGGCCCCGCGCTGCAGGCCGGCTTCGTCGCCGCGACCAACGCCGTCCGCGGGCCCGTCGAGACCATGGCGCCGGACATCTGCCCGGTCGGCAGCTTCACCGATCCGGAGTACGCCCAGGTCGGCCTCGGCGAAGCCCGGGCGCGCGAGCAGTACGATGCGGAAGTGGTGCGGGTCGAGGTCGGCGCCAGCACCCGGGCGGTCATCGACGGCCGCACCGTCGGCTTCTGCAAGCTGATCGTCGATCGCCCCACCCGGCGTATCCTGGGCTGCCATCTGGTCGGCGACCGCGCCGTCGACGTGGCGCAGATCGCGGCGGTGGCCATCGCCGGCGGACTGCGGGTCGACGACCTGGCCCGCATGCCGCTGTCGTTCCCGACCTATGGCGGCGTGCTCGGGCGCGCGGCGGCGACGGCGGCGCACCGCCTGAACCAGGGCGCCGCGGCGCCGCAGCTGTGGGCCGGCGAGCACTCGTGAGCGGGGGCGGATCGCCCCCGGCTGCTCTGACGCTTTTCTGCGCGATCCTGCTGGCGGTCGTCATGATCGCCACCGCGGCGCAGGCGCAGGATGACGGGCCGCGGGTCTATCAGCTGGCGCCGGAGGGGGCGAAGACCTTCACCACCTTCGCGGTCGTCAAGCGCGGCAACGAGACGCCGGAGAGCGGCGACGTCATCCTCGGATCGCAGATCGACACCAACATCCTGGTCTTCCGCTACGCCCAGACCGTCAGCCTCGGCGGACGTCAGCTGAACCCGTTCGTGATCCTGCCGGTGGGGAGCGTCCACAGCACCGTCCAGCAACCGGGCGCGGTGATCGAGAACCGCAGCTCGGGGCTCGGCGACGCGCAGCTCGGCGTCGTGCTCGGGCTGTTCGGCTCGCCGGCCCTGTCGCCGGAGGCCTACGCCGCCTTCCGGCCCGGGGTCAGCACCGGCCTGATGGGGCGGGTGTTCTTTCCGACCGGCGCCTATAGCGCCGCCAAGCCGGTGAACTTCGGCGCCAACCGCTATTCGTACCAGCTCGGCCTGCCGACGACCTTCCTGTTCGGGCAGTCCTATCTCGACCCGACGCTGACCGCGCTGGAGGTGCTGCCGACCATCACCTTCTACGACGGCAACAGAAGTCCCTATGGCGCAACCCGGGTCGCCAAGGCGCCGCAGTTCGCCGTGGAAAGCCATCTCACCCGCAACTTCGGCCGCGCGGTGTGGTTGTCAGCCGACATGCTCTATCGCCAGGGCGGCGAGACCACCACCGACGGCCGGGCGGACGACAACGCCACCGAAGGCTGGTCGGCGGGACTGACCGCCGCCTACCGGCTCGCGCCGAAGGCGACGGTGATCCTGACCTATGAGCACGTCATCGAACGCAACGACGACGGTCCCGACGGCTGGTTCTTCCGCACCGCGGTGGTGGTGCCGTTTCGCTGAGGCCCGCCCAGCAGGCTACCGCGCGTCCGCCAGCATCCGGCGCGCCGCGGCGACCACCGGCGCGACCTGGTCGTGGGGGTTGAGGTCGGCTTCGGCCAGCGAGCGGCGCGGAACCTCGACGCTGACGACGACGTCGTGCGGCACGAGCTTGAGGAAGTCGCCCAGCGGCAGCTCGCCGTCGCCGGGCGGCAGCCGCTCGTGCAGCGCCTCCTCCATATAGGTCGGAAAGGCGGGCTGCAGCGGCGCGTCGCAGAGCTGCACATAGCCGATCAGCTTGGGGTCGAGCGCGGCGACCTCGGCGACCGCGCCGCCCAGGCGGAAGAGGTGCATGGTGTCGATCAGCAGCCGGAAATTCTCGCGGCCGACGTGATCGACCAGGGCCTGCGCCGCGGCCAGATTGCGGATCGGGCCGGGGCCGATCTCGGTGACGACCTCGATCCCGCGCGCGGCGGCCAGCTCGGCGAAGGCGGCGAAGCCGTCGGCGCTGCGAGCGAAGTCCTTGTCCATGCTGACGACGTTGACCCGGCCGCCGCCCAGTTCGCGGACCAGGTCAAGGTCGGCGGCGTAGGCGCCGACGTCGATGTCACGGCCGACGCCGAAGCCCTCGCAGAGCGAGATGCTGACGTCGCGGTCCTGCATGGCCGCGCGCATCTCACGGCGCAGGCTGGCGTCGTCGCGCAACGACCAGTCCGGATAGTTGTGCGGGTTGTAGTAGCGCATCGGCGTCAGCGCGACGCCGATGAACCGGCAGTCGAGCTCGGCGGCGAGGCCGACGAACTCGACTGGCGGCATTCCGAAGACGCACAGACGTTCGATGCCGAGCGGCGTCATCTCGCTCCCCCTTGGGTCCGCGTCGCCGCGCACCCTGCGGGCGCGGCGTCTAGCGCTGGCTCTCCGGCATCCGGACGACCAGGCCGTCAAGGTTATCCGTCACCTTGATCTGGCAAGCCAGCCGGCTGTTCGGCACAACGTTCTCGGCGAACTCCAGGGTGGCGTCCTCGATCGGGTTGCGCTCGCCGGTGCGCGCCCGCCAGTCGGGTTCGACGAAGACGTGACAGGTGGCGCACGAGCAGCCGCCGCCGCAGTCGGCGTCGATGCCGGGGACGTTGTTCTTCTTCGCCCCCTCCATCACGCTCCAGCCGACGGGGACGTCGACGGCGTGCTCCACGCCGTCGAACGCGATGTAGGTAATCTTCGGCATCACCGGTTTCCGCGACTAGATCCGCTCGCCGGACACGTCCGACTTGCCGATCATCGGCAGCTTGGCGGTCCCTTCCATCCGGTCGCCGGTGATCTTCACCTCGAACGGGATCTTGGCCGGGATCGGCTTCTTCACCGCCATGCTCCAGGCCAGGGTGTCGCCGTCGATCGTGCCGTTGGTGATCGCCTCCGAGCCCATCGGGCTGTCGATGCGGCCGGTGAAGGTCGCACCGTTGCGAACGATCTGGGTGGTCAGCTCCTGCGGGCCCATCGGCGTCTTCAGGGTCATCTTCCAGACCTCAGCGCCCGGCAGGGCCTCGAAGCCGGCCGGCGCAGCCGCGGCCTTGGGTGCGGGAGCCGGCGCGGCCGCGCGGCGGGCCTTGGCCTTGGGCGTGAAGGCCGGCAGGGTCTCCCAGCCGCGCACCGTCGAGGTGGACGACAGGTGGGCGTTGTCGAGGTCGACGTCCCATTCCGGGAAGCGGTTGAGGATCTCGTCGAGCGCGATCCGGCCCTCGACGCGGGCCAGCGCGTTGCCGATGCAGGCGTGGAAGCCGTAGCCGAAGGTCATGTGCGGCAGGCGTTCGCGGTTGATGTCGAACGCGTTGGCGTTCGGGAACTTGCGCTCGTCGCGATTGGCGGCGGCCACCAGGATGCACAGCGCGCTGCCGGCGGGGACCTTCACGCCATGGAACTCGGTGTCCTTGGCGACGTAGCGGGCGACCGACGGACCCGGCGGCTCGTAGCGCAGGATCTCCTCGATGGTCTGCGGGATCAGCGCACGGTTCTCGTAGATCTGGCGGCGCTGGTCCGGGTGCTCGGCCAGCACCTTGCCGGTCCAGCCGATCAGCCGGTTGGTGGTCTCGTTGCCGGCGCCGGCGAAGATGGCGCAGATCGAGAGCACCTCCTCGCGGGTGAACTTGCGGATCGTGCCGTGCTCGTCCTTGAACTCGACGTTCAGCAGCTCGGTCATCAGGTCGTCCGACGGGTTCTTCATCCGCCAGTCGATGTAGTCCTCGAAGCCTTCGCCGATGGCCCCGCTTTGGGCGCTGTAGTCGATCGGCTTGCCGGCCTCGGTCTCGAGCCGGGCGTTGGCGTTGTGCTGCACCGTCTTGAGGTCCTGCTCCGGGATCCCGAGCAGCATGCCGATGACCCGCATCGGCATGTCCATGCCGAGGTCGTCGATGAAGTTGAACTCGCCGCCCTCGACCAGGGGATCGAGCGAGGCGGCGCAGAAGGCGCGGATCTGCGGCTCCAGCGCCGCCATCTTCTTCGGCGTGAACACCTTGGTCAGCGCGCTGCGGAAGCCGGTGTGCGTCGGCGGGTCGGTCATGATGAAGGCGCCGGGCGGGATCGGCATATTCGCCTTGATGAACTCAAGGATGTCGCCGCGGCCGGAGCTGAAGGTGTCGGCGTCGCCCAGGGCGCGCTGGACGTCCTCGTAGCGGCTCACCGCGTAGAAGTCGTATTCCGCATTGTAATAGATCGGCGCCTCTTCGCGCAGGCGCCGGAACACGGGATGCGGATTGGCGAAGTAGTTGGGATTGTAGGGATCCCAATGCACCGGGCCGTCAACGATCGCATTCATCCCCATCATCCTCCCTGGGTGGCCGCCGGCGGATTACGCTGCCCTGGCGGGCGCGGCCTGTGCAGCTGCTCAGTGAGACACTATGGATCATTCTTGTGCGGGTCAACCGGGAAGGCTGCCCGATGCCGACCGTAAGAATGATCCAGTCTGTATCGTAGTGTTTACGGGTCGGGCGAATTCCCGTACGAATTTCGAACGATGGGAATGAGACGACCGTGAACGCCGTCAGCCAAGAGCCGAAGCCCTCTCGGACCCAGGCGGCGCTGCGCGGCGCGCTGCTGGCGCTGCTGGAGGAGAAGCCGTTCGAGCAGGTGACGGTGCGCGACATCACCGCCCGGGCGAGCGTCGGCTACGCCACCTTCTTCCGCCGCTATCCCGACAAGGAGACCCTGCTCCACGACGTCGCCGCGCGCGAGATCGGCCAGCTGCTGGCGATGACGCTGCCGATCCTGTTCACCGTCGACAGCCGGGCCTCGACCCAGGCGCTGTGCGCCTACCTGTGGGAGCACCGCAAGCTGTGGGCGGCGCTTCTGACCGGCGGGGCTTCGGCGACGCTGAAGCAGGAGTTCGTCCGCCAGGCGCAGGGGCTGGCCGCGAAGAACCTGCATCATCACTCCTGGATGCCCGGCGACCTCGCGGTGGTCTTCTCCGTCTCGGCGACCGTGGACATCCTGGCCTGGTGGCTCAACCAGGCCGAACCGCCCTCGGTGGCGGAGATGGCCGAGATCCTCGACCGGCTGGTGGTGGTCCCCAGCCTGGCCAGCACCCCGACGCCCAGGTGACCTGAGCCGCCGGCTCGCCCTTAGCCCGCAGAAAAGCCGGGCAGGGGTGTTGGCTTGCGCGCCACGAGCGGTCATCAAGGGGCCCATGGACACCGTCACAACGGTCCTCTCGCTGCTGGTCGCGATCGTGGTGAGCGGCGTGGCCGCGCGCGGCACGCGGCTGCCGCTGCCCTTGGTGCAGGTCGCGCTCGGCGCGGTCATCGCCATCTCGGCGATCCCCACGGTCGAGCTTCAGCCCGAGCTGTTCTTCCTGCTGTTCCTGCCGCCGCTGCTGTTCCTCGACGGCTGGCGGATCCCCAAGGACGATCTCTTACGCGACCGCGCCACGGTGCTGGAGCTGGCGATCGGCCTGGTGGTGCTGACGGTCGTCGGCCTGGGCTTTTTGATCCATTGGATGATCCCGGCGATGCCGCTGCCGGTGGCCTTCGCCCTGGCGGCGGTCGTCTCGCCGACCGACCCGATCGCGGTCTCGGCGATCGCCTCGCGCGCCCCGATCCCCAAGCGGCTGATGCACATCCTCGAAGGCGAGTCGCTACTCAACGACGCCTCGGGGCTGGTTTGCATGCGCTTCGCCGTCGCCGCCATGCTGACCGGCGCCTTCTCGCTGCAGGAGGCGATGCTGACCTTCCTATGGCTGGCGATCGGCGGCGTGGCGATCGGCGTCGCCGTCACCCTGGGCATCGCCCGCGCCCAGCGCTGGGTGACGGGGCGGTTCGGCGAGGACACCAGTTCTCAGATCGTCGTCAGTCTGCTGATCCCGTTCGGCGCCTACGCCCTGGCCGAGCACCTGCACTGCTCCGGCATCCTGGCCGCGGTCGCCGCGGGCGTCGCCATGAGCTTCAACGAGCAGCGGACCCTGGCCGTCACCCGGGTGCGCCGGGCGGGCGTCTGGGACACCGTGCAGTTCGTCGCCAACGGCGTGATCTTCGTGCTGCTCGGCGAACAGATGCCGGGCCTGCTGATGCGGGCGAACGAGACAGTGCGCACGTCCGGCCACCAGGAATGGTGGTGGTTGGCGATCTATGTGCTGGCGATCAGCCTGGCGCTCGGCGCGATGCGGTTCGTCTGGGTCTGGACCTCGCTGCGCTTCACCATCTTCCACGCCATCCGGCGCGGCGAAGTCCGGCCGCGGGTCAGCCTGCGGCTGGTGGCGGCGATGTCGCTGGCCGGGGTGCGCGGCGCGATCACCCTGGCCGGGGTGCTCACCCTGCCGCTGACCCTGGCGGACGGCTCGGCCTTCCCGGCCCGCGACCTGGCGATCTTCCTCGCCGCCGGGGTCATTGTCGTCTCGCTGCTGGTGGCCAGCGTCGGGCTGCCGCGGATGCTGCAGGGGCTCGATCTGCCGCCGGAACCGTCGCTACTGCGTGAGCTGGATGCGGCCAGGATCGCCGCCGCCGAGGCGGCGATCCTGGCGATCGAGGCGACCCAGCATCGGCTGGCCGAGGGCCGCGCCGACGCCGACCTCTACGCCGAGGCCTCGGCGCGGCTCATGGAATCCTATCGCAGCCGGATCCTCGCCCGCCAGCAGTCGCCGGAGGCCACTGAGCAGAGCCGCAAGTTCGATCAGATCGAGCGGCAGCTGCGGCTCGCCGGGCTGAAGGCCGAGCGCGCCGAGATCTTCCGTCGCGCGCGGTCGCGCGAGCTGCCGGAGGAGCACGCCCGCAAGCTGGTGCGGGAGATCGACCTGCTGGAAGCCCGCTTCGCAGGTTAGCGCTTGGGCGCGCCGCTCAACGAGCGAACGCGACCGGCCGGCGCGGTCTTGGCGGCGGCCGGCGCCGGGGTCGCGGGCGGGGCGGCCAGCTGCTCTTCGACGTACAGGCGGGCGTTGCGTAGGTGCTCGCGCATCTTCGCTTCGGCGGCGGTCGAGTCGCGCCGGGCGATCGCGGCGACGATCTCCTCGTGCTCCTGCAGCGCCTGCTGGGCGCGGCCGGGCTTGGTGCTCGACTTGTACCGATAGATCCTGAGCAGGTGGTAGAGGTCGCCCATCAGCATCTCGCCCAGCCGCTCGTTGCGGCTGCCGGTGACGATGCGGAAGTGGAAGTCGAAGTCCTTGGACTCCTGGTAGTAGCCCTTGCCTTCCTGCACGCTCTTCTGCTGGCCGTGCTTCTCCAGCAGGCCCTGCAGCGCGGCGATCTCGGCGTCGGTCATGTTCTTCGCCGCCAGGCCCGCGGCCATGCCCTCGAGCGCCTCGCGCACCTGCAGCAGCTCGTTCAGGTCCTTCAGCGACAGGGCGGCGACGCGCACGCCGATGTTCGGCGTGCGCTGCAGCAGCTTGCGGCCCTCGAGCCGGCGGATGGCTTCGCGCAGGGGGCCGCGGCTAACGCCCAGCGAGGCGGCCAGCGCCTGCTCGCTGAGCCGGCTGCCGGGCTCCAGGGCGCCGCTGATGATCGCCGCCTCGATGCGCTCGGCGACGACGTCGACGAGCGACTGCGCCTGCACCTTCTTGTCCAGCAAACCGCTCATCGCGCCCTGTTCTTCCCCATTGCTGCGCCGGAGGCCCCGACGCAGCGCCAGGGCCTATGTAGAATGACGCCCAGCGCTCTGACCAGCAGGGGCGTCAGGCGTTGGCGTACTGCCCGGCGCTCTTGCCCGACAGGCGGCCGAACACCGCACCGTTCATCAGGCCCGTGCCGCCCGGGTAGTTCTGGTAGAACAGCCCGCCGACCAGCTCGCCGGCGGCGAACAGGCCCGGGATCGGCTTGTCGACCAGATCCAGCACATTGCCCTGATTGTTGATCTTCAGGCCGCCGAACGTGAAGGTGATGCCGCAGGTGACGACGAAGCCAGAGTAGGGCGCGGTGTCGATCGGCAGAGCCCAGTTCGACTTCGGCGGGTTGATGCCCTTGGTCGTGACGCCGTCGAGGATCGAGGGGTTGTACTCCCCCGGCTGGCAGGCGGCGTTGAACTCGGCGACGGTCTTCTTCAGGCCCTCGACGTCGATCTCCAGCTGCTCGGCCAACTCCTCGAGGGTGTTGGCGGTCGCCTTGGTGACCTGTTTGATGCGGTACTCGTCGCGCACGTTGTCGATGGTCTTGGCGTCGAAGATCTGCACCGCCGCGCGCATCGGCTGCTTCAGCACCTCTTTGCCGTACTTGGCGTAGGTGTAGTTCCGCATGTCGGCGCCTTCGTCGAGGAAGCGCTCACCGTTCATGTTGACGACGATGCCGATCGGGTAGGAGTGCTTCTGGTAGTTGTCGAGCACCACCCGGTCGCCGAACGGCGGGGCGGAGATGTCCCACTGCACCGCGTGGCAGCTCGACCAGCCGCCGAACGGCTGGGCGCCGATGGCCAGCGCCGCGTTGATGCCGTCGCCGGTGTTGTAGCGGGTGCCGCGCACCTTGCAGAGCTCCCAGCCGGGGCCGAGGTAGCGCACGCGCATCTCCGGGTTGGCCTGGAAGCCGCCGCAGGCCAGCACCACGGCCTTGGCCGGAATGTCCTCGAAGCCGTCCGGCCCCTTGGCGCGCACGCCGACGACCTTGCCCTTCTGGTCCTGGATCAGGCTGACCAGGGCGGTCTCGTAGCGGATCTCGATCTTCGCGCGCTCGGCCGCCTGCATCAGCTGGTCGACCAGACCCCAGCCGCCGCCGATCGCCTCGATGTTCACCCCGCCGTAGAAGTGGTGCTTGCCGTCGATCTTGAACGACTGGCGGCCGAACATCGGGATGAAGCGAATCTTGTGCTTGCGCATCCAGCGCATGGTGTCGCGCGACTGGCCGGCGAGGATCTCGACGAGCTCCTCGTCCGCGTTGTTCTCGGTGACGCGCATGACGTCGTCGACGTACTTTTGCTTGGAGTGCGGCGGCAGGTTGCCGATCTGCTCGACCTCGCCCTGGGTCAGGTCGTCGAGGATGTCGGTGCGCAGGTCGTCGAGGCCGTCATGGACGAAGCGGAAGCCGCCGGCGGTGAACAGCGAGTTGCCGCCGCGCTCGTCGTAGGGGGCTTTCTCGAGCATCAGCACCCGCGCGCCCTGCTCGCTGGCCGACAGCGCCGCGCACGTCGCCGCATTGCCGGCGCCCACAATCACGACGTCCCAAGCTTCGGTCTCGGCCATTTGCACTTTTCCTTCCCTATCGCGCCCGCGAGCCGTACGCGCGGCGGCGCAAACTGTCAACAGTTGACGATAAAGCTCAGGTGCCGCGGTAGACGACGCAGCCTTCGAACAGCCGGCGCGCGGTGCGGTAGACGGCGCCGTGCCGGGCCCGCAGTTCGGCCCCGTCGGCCTCGACCGCGGCGTCGACAAGGGTGACGCCGGAAGGGTGGCCGATGCGGGTCGGGCCGTCGGCGGCGCGGCGCAGGCGGGCCGGGAGCGAGCCCGGGACGCGCGCGGCGATCGCCAGACAGATGGCGCCGGTGATCGGCGTCGCCCGGTGCGGCTGACGCATCGACAGCATGCGGACGATGATGTCGGTCTCGTCGGCGGCCAGGGTCCGGCTCGACAGGGTGTGGGCGGGTTGCGGCGCGCTGACCATCGCCACGATCGGCACGCTGGAGACCTTGGCCGCGGCCTCGAGGTCGGGGGTGATCCCCATCCGCACCGAGGCTGCGCGGCGGATCGCCTCCATCCGCGCGAGGAAGGCCGGGTCCTTCTCCAACTCGTCCGGCAACTCGACGCCGGTCTTGCCGAGATCCTCGGCGGCGACGAAGACGCAGGGGTTGGCCGCGTCGATGCAGGAGGCGGCGATCGGCCCGAAGCCCGCGACCTCCAGCGTGTCGACGGCCTCGCCGGTCGGCAGCAGCCGGCCGGTCTTGGCGCCGCCGGGATCGAGGAACTCCAGCCGGATCGGCGCGGCCTCGCCGGCGACGCCGTCGATCTGCAAGTCGCCGTCGGCGGCCAGCGCGCCGTCCACGACCGGGAAGCGCGCGACGATGATCTTGCCGGTGTTGGTGTTGTGGATGCGGACCACCGCCTCGCCGTCGGCGGGGCGGGGGACCAGGCCTTCTTCGACCGCGAACGGGCCGATCGCCGAGGACATGTTCCCGCAGTTGCCGCCGTAGTCGACCTGCGCCTCGCGCACCGCGACCTGGGCGAAGGTGTAGTCGACGTCGGCGTCCGGCCGGCTCGGCGGTCCGACCACGCAGACCTTGGAGACTGAGGAGACGCCGCCGCCCATGCCGTCGAGCTGCCGGCCGCTCGGATCCGGCGAGCCCATCGCCGCCAGCAGGATCGAGGCCCAATCGGCGCGGTCGGCCGGCAGGTCGGCCTGGCGGAACATCACGGCCTTGGAGGTGCCGCCGCGCATGAACACCGCAGGCAGGCGAAGGTGGCGCATCGTCGTGTCTCCTGGCCTGCCGCCTAAACCGATTGTGTGAGCCGCCAGTCGATCAGCCGCCGCAGGCCCTGCTCGATCGGCACCTCCGGCCGCCAGCCGAGCATGCGCTCGATCTTGGCCCGGCTGAGGTTGAGTTCGGAGCCGCTGGTCGACTTCACGGCGCCGCCGGCGGCGACGTACTCGGGCTGCAGGTCGCGGCCGGTGATCTCGAGCAGGATCTCGACGATCCGCTTCACCGTGGTCTGCTCGCCGGTGACGACGTTGAAGGTCTCGCCCGACACGTCCGAGGCCATCGCCATGACGTTGGCGCGGGCCACGTCGGCGACGTGGATGTAGTCGTGCACCTCGCTGCCGTCGCCGGGCAGGGTCGGCCGCTCGCCGCGCATGATCTTGTCGTAGTTCTCGACGATGTAGAGGGCGTTGACCCCGCGGTAATGCTGGCGCTCGCCGTAGACGGTCGAATAGCGCAGCGCCACGGCGTCGACGCCGTGCTTGGCGGCGTAGAGCTTGCAGAGCGCCTCGCCGATCAGCTTGCTGCAGGAATAGAGCATCGCGCCCGGCTGGAACGGCGCGAGGTTGGACGGCGAGTCCTCGTCGATCAGTCCGGGGCTTGGCTCGCCATAGGCGGCGATCGACGACGAGAAGACCACCTTCTTCACGCGTGCGTAGCGGCAGGCCTCGAACACATTGACCTGGCCCTCGACGTTGACCGCCAGGCCCAGCGGCGGGTTCTGGGTCAGCGGCAGGGTCAGGAAGCCGGCGATGGCGAACACCCCGTCGGCGCCGGTGAAGGCGTCGTAGAGCTCGTTGATCCGCAGGATGTCGCCGCGCACCAGCTTCACCCGGTCGTCGCCGATCAGGTGGCGGGCGGTCTCCGGCGTGCCGAGCGCGAAGTTGTCGAGCAGCACCACCTCGCGCGCGCCCTGGGCGAGTAGCGCGTCGGCCACATGGGTGCCGATCAGGCTGGCGCCGCCGGTGATGACGAACCGTCCGCCGGTGATGTTCATGGCGCGCGCTCCTGTGTTGTTATGCGGCGCAATCTGTGCGCCAGAACTGCCAACTGTCAACAGTTCGCGCATGAGGGAATCCAAAGCCCTTCTCCCCTTTGCGGGAGAAGGTGGCCTCGCGAGGAAGGTCGGATGAGGGGTCGAGCCGACCTGCCGGCCAAGCTCTCTGAGCATCGAGCGACAAGCGCCGCGCGACCCCTCATCCGTCAGCTTCGCTGACACCTTCTCCCGCAAGGGGAGAAGGGAAGTCGTCTGGTCTTACTTCGGCGCGACGCCGTCCTCGTGCGCCATCCAGTGCACGAAGCGGTGCAGCGGATACATGGCGTCGTGCGGGTTGCCGATGGTCGAAGGCCCGGCCTCGCCGAGGTGGACGATGCGCTGCGCGCCGCCGCTGGCCAGCCGGTCGCGGTAGGCCGGCATCCGGTCGAACGGATAGAAGCCGACGGTCTGGGTCGCGACGTTGACCCACTTCACCGCGTCGTCGAGGCTGTCGACCCGCACCACGTTGGCGGTCTTGTTGATCGGGTGGAAATCCACCGGCTCGTCCGAGCGGATCACGACCCCCTTGCCGTCGGGCCGGCCCCAGACGCCGTAGTCGTCGTCCATCATCGTCAGGGTCTCGATCTGCTCGCGCAGGTCCATGTCGAGCGGACGGACGTCGCCCGAGGCCGCCGCGCGTTCGGCGATCCGCTTGTGCAGCTTCTCGCAGAAGCGGTCGACGTCGGCCTGGCCGCCCTCGACATAGAGGAAGCGGCTGGCGACGCAGGCTTCCTGGTTGAGCGTCATGACGTCGGCGGACGCCAGGTCGGCGGCCAGCGTCAGCGTCTCGTCGGAGGCGAAGGCCTCCTTGCCGACCATCGAGATCGAGGTCTTCGGGTCGAACGAGACCAGCTGGAAGCCGGGGCCCAGGTACTTGATGACGTTGTTGATCGCGTCGCCGCCGCCCCAGGCGACGATCTTGTCGAAGTACTGCGGGCGGTAGAGCACCCGCTCGGTCGCGTCGTCGCCGCCGCGCCAGTAGACCGCCGACATCGACTTCACGATCGGATGGTTCGGGTCGATCGCCGCCATCGTCCGCAGGATCGCGACCATGGTGAAGGGGTCGGCCGAGGACATCTTGAACAGGTTTACGGCCTTGACCATCGAGCCCTGGGCGACCGACTTCACCGCGACGCCCGGCGAGTTGCCCGGCAGCACGTGGATCAGCCGCGGCGCGAAGGCGCGCACGAAGCTCTTGCGGCCGGTGAAGTCCTGCTTCGGCACCCAGCCGTCGAGCGCCGCAGGGTCGGGGAAGTTCTGCTCGACCTCGGCCATGAGGATGCGCTTGTCGAGGTAGGCGACGGCGTGCTTCGCCGTGGTCTCGACGACGCTGCGCGGCAGGATGTGCGTCGACGCCATTCGGTCGAAGCATTCCTGCATGTAGGGATTGTCGGGCGCTAGCATCCGCTGGCCGGTCTCGACCAGGAAGTCGATGATCTCCGCCAGCGGCACGTTGAGCAGCGGCGGGACCTCGGTGCGCGGATGGACCGCCTTGTTGAGGTCGATCTTCGGCGTCGCGAAGGTCACCCCGAGGTCGCGCGAGCGGTGGGTGACGTCCTGGCTCTCGACCAGTTCGCCGCGCAGGAAGAAGGGCGCGGAGACGACCGCCTCGGCGGCGCTTTTGGTGTCGGTCGCGTTCATGCCACACCTCTCACATAGGCATCGACGGTGCCCGCGCAGCCGATCTTGTCGTCGCCTTCGAGGTCGGCGTAGCGGACGATGTTGTCGCGGATCGACGGGCCCTTGCGGCCGCAGCCGCAGGGGTCGAACGACAGCGATATTTTATCACCGGTGATGACGCCGCCCCAGCGGCCGTCGAGCGACAGGTCGAAGAAGGCGGCGCGGCCCTCGATCTCGCCTTCGCCGTAGCCGGGCGCCAGCGCGTCGCCGTCCTTGTTGAGGATCATCGGCACGATCCAGGCCGGCACGTGATAGCGGCCGCCCTCGGGACACTTCGGCATGCCGGAGTTGAGCTCCTGCATCGAGTAGTTCTGGAAGTGGCGGCCTTCCGGGATGTTGAAGGTCTCGTGGACGAACTGCTGGTAGTCCGGCGGCAGCTGGGCGCGCTTCAGCCCGCCGCCGACGTAGATGCAGTTGTCCGGGTTGAAGTCCTTGGCGCTGTAGCCGCGCTCACGCACCGCCTTGGCGACCTGGTAGAGGCCGTTCCACAGGCCCGAGACCATCAGCTTCTTGTCGCGGTTGGCGATCAGCGCGTCGGCGGTCAGGCCGACGGCCGCGTCGACCGCCGCCTGGCGCTCTTTCGAGGTCTCCTCGAAGTCGGCGAGTTCGCCGGGCAGGGCGGTCCCGTCGGCGATCTTCTTGCGCAGCACCACCATCTTGGTCAGCGACCCGACGGTGATCGGCGGCACCGGATAGTTCCAGCCCGGCCAATCCGGATTGCAGAAGGCGGCCTCCTGGGCCTGGCCGATGGTGATGTTCTTCGGCACGCTGGCGACCGGCCCGGTGCCGAACCGCATGCGGTCCTTGGCCGGCTGCACGCCGGAGCCCCAGGCGAAGACGTTGACCGTGTCGATCTTCGACCAGTCCATGTCCGCCTGCGAGGCGATCAGCATCGCCGACTTGCCGGTCGTGCCGCTGGAGCAGGAGATGAAGTGCCCGGCCGCCTGCAGCCGGCCGATCCAGTCGTCGACGTCGGCGACGCCGTTGAGGTCGATCGGCTTGATCGGATGCGAGGAGACGGTGCCCAGCCACTTGGTCAGCCGGTCCCACTTCTCCTCCATCAGCCAGCCTTCCGGATAGCTCTTGTAGGCGGTGTGCGGGAACAGCAGCGGCACCGCATCCTGGATCGAGCGGATCTCGCTCGCACCGGCTTCCTTGGCGCGGTGCGCCAGCAGCTTGATGTTGTCCTTGCGCTCCTGGAAGCGTTCGTTCAGCGCCTCGACCTGCGCCGCGCGCAGCTCCGAATGCGGGATGTCAAACCGGCTTTCGTCCGACACGAGCCGGGTAAGGCGCTCGACCGCCGCTCCCATACGTTCCTCCGTTTTTGGTTTCTTGGGGGCGTCGTTTAATGGCGCCTTATACGTGTCATTGCGCGCCCTCTCGGCGCGAAAGGCAAGTGGTTTCTGCGGCTCCGCTGCGGCGATTTCCGCGAGACTATTCAACCGCGTCATCCCGGCCGAAGCGCCGGGACCCAGGGGCGGTGCGCACGGCCCCTGGGTCCCGGATCGGCCTTGCAGGCCGTCCGGGATGACGGGTTTGGAAGGCTCCGCCTAGCCGCCGAACCGCGCGCGCAGCCGCACGCCGTACATCCGCGGCTCGCCGAGGTATTTCGACATGAAGCCGGTCGCGAGCTGGTCGTTGATGTGGGTGTAGTACTTCTCCTTCGTCAGGTTGGTGACGAAGAAGGAGGCGTCCACCGGCTTCCCGGCGATCTCGTTCCAGTTGAGGTTCAGGTTCACCAGTTCGACCGACGGCAGGACGCCGGTCGCCCGGTCGGGGATCACCACTACGTCGCTGGTGTAGCTGTAGGTGCCGCTGAGCGTGACCTCGCCGACCGTCTCCGGCACGGGCAGGGTGTAGCTGGCGGTGATCGTCGCCTTGTTCTTCGGCGAGAACGGCAGCCGGCCGCCCTCCACCGGACCTTGCGAGGCGGTGTCGTAGAGGCTGCCGGGGATGAACGAGGCCGGGACCGGGAACTGGGTGAACTCGGTCAGGGTGGCGTTCAGATAGGCATAGCTGGCGTCGATCCGGAAATCGCGGAACGGCGAGAACGAGCTTTCGACCTCGACCCCCCAGATCCGCGAGCGGCCGGCGTTCACGATCGCCGAGTTCGGCGAGACGATGTTGTTGACGTTGCGGAAGCCGGTGGAGATCTGCTGGTCGCGGAAGTCGTTGTAGTAGGCCGCGATGTTCAGCAGGCCCGGCATCGCGCCACGCCAGCTGGTCTTGGCGCCGACCTCGTAGGTGTCGACCTTTTCCGGCCCGAAGGTGCGGTAGCCGTCGGCGCCGTAGGGGTTGATGCTGCCCTGGCGGTAGCCGCGGCTGTACTTGCCGTAGAGCAGCACGTCCTCGGTCGGCTTGTAGTCCAGGCCGAGCAGCCAGGTCGGCTTGTCCGACGTCTGCTTCAGCGCCTCGCGGCAGGAGCTCTCGAGCTGGCTGATCGGGATCGCGTTCGAGAAGTCGAGCGCGCCGGCGGCGGTCCGCGTCGGCCCGACCGGCCCGAACCGCGGGTCGAGGCAGTAGAGCCGCGGATCGTTCGCCGCCGGGAAGCGGATCACCTGGTTCTGGCCGAGGCCGCTGGTCTTGTCCCAGGTGTAGCGCAGGCCGGCGGTCAGCTTGACCTGCTCGGTGAGGTCGTAGGTGCCCTGCGCATAGAGGCCGATATTGCGATAGCTGGTCCGGTTCAGCTGGCGGCTGACCGAGCCGATCGGCGAGCGCAGCAAGGTGCCTAGGATGTCGGTGCACTGCAGGCCGCCGACGTCGGTGCAGTCGAGGTTCGAGGGGCTCTGGTTGCCGTACAGGTCGTCCAGCGGCGTGCTCTTCTCGAAGTAGCCGCCGGCCTGCCAGATCAGCCGGTTGTCCAGGTTGTCCCCCTGGAACTGCAGTTCCTCGGTGAAGGTGTCTTGGTGATTGTTGTCGCGGTCCGGCGCGTGCTGCACCACGACGAACGGGAAGTCGCGGCCGGCGAAGGCCCCGGTGGGGATGTTGGTCGTGCCCGTGCTGTTGCTGAGCACGCTCGGCACGACGAAGCGGGCGCCGAACAGGTCGTTGCGGTTGGTGTTCTTCAGCTGGGCGTAGGAGATGATGTTCTTGACGGTCAGCGCGTCGCTGACCCGCCAGGTGGTGGTGTTGATCAGCTGCCACTGCGCCATCCGCGACTGCGGATTCTCCAGCGTGTTCTCGCCGACGTAGAAGCCGTCGCCCTGCAGCCGGCCGAAGGTGCCGCAGCTCAGCGGCCCGAACGGGAAGGGCGTCGGGTTGCAGGCGGTCATCTTCGGCAGCGGGCCGTTGTTGTCGGACACCTGGTAGGAGGCGATCGAGTAGTTCTCGATGTCCGGCGTCACGTCGACCACCAGGCTGGCGCGCGCGGCGGTGTAGTCGATGTCGCTGAACCGCGACGGGCCGACGCCCGAGAGGTTCTTCACGTAGCCGTCGCGCTTCTGCTGGTCGAGGCCGACGCGCAGGCGCGCGATGTCGCCCAGCGGCGCGTTCACCACCGCCTGGAACCGGCGCATGTCGTAGTTGCCGAGCGAGACCTCGGCGTAGCCCTCGAAGCGGTCGGTCGGCTTCTGCGGCACCAGCAGGATCGCCCCGCCCGTGGTGTTGCGGCCGAACAGCGTGCCTTGCGGCCCCTTCAGCACCTGGACGTTCTGCAGGTCGAAGAAGCTGCCCGGGCCGGCGCCGTCGCCGGCCACGGTGCCCAGGCCGCCGCTGCGCGGGGCGACGACATCGGCGAAATAGACCGCCACCGAGGCGGTCGTGCGGAGCTCCTGGTTGAAGCCGCGGATCGAGAAGGAGGTGTTTTCGGTGCCGAACCGCGAGTTCGCCGACAGCGACGGCGTGTAGGTCGCCAGGTCGCGGCCGGTGACCACGTTGCGGTTGGTCAGCTGCTCCTGGCTGTAGACGGTCATCGAGATCGGCACGTCCTGCAGCCGCTCCTCGACCCGCCGAGCGGTGACGATCACGTCCTCGACGACCGCCGCGCCCTGTGGCGTGAACTGCACGGCCTCCTGCGCGAGCGCCGGCGCGGCCATGCCGAGCCCCAGCGCCGAGGTGACAAGCAACATCGCCTTGGTGTTCATGGCGTTTCTCCCAGTCTTGTTTCGGAGCGTTGATCGCTCGCTTGTGCGGATCTTGCGGCCCCGCCGGATCGGCGCCTTAATGGCGCCTGAAGCGGTGCATTGGCCCGATCGTATAGCGACGCTCCGCCAATCTGTCGACAGTTGGCAGTCATCAATATTTCAGTGTTGCAGAGTTGCCAGCCGCCTCGGCGCGCGGTTAACCTCGCCGCCGGGGTAGGAAACAAAAAACGGAGCTGCGGCGTGGGCTTGTGGGCCTGGACGCTTCTGTTCATCGCGATCGGCCTGTCGGCCGCGCGGATGATCCGCTCGGTGCTGACCGGCGAGGCGCGCTGCGGCCGCCGGCTATGCGACCGGGCTTCGGCGCCCAGCCTCTACTGGCTGGTGGTCGCCTTCGACGTCGCGGTGTTTCTCGGCTCCGCCGGGCTGATCGCCTCCTGGGCGGCGGCCGCGCCGTCGGCTTAAACGCCGACGGGAACGATTGACCGCTCGGGCGCATCCGCCCAGAGCTGCGCCGTGTCCGCTTCCGTCCCCATTCACGCCCCGGTGTCGCGGCCCGTGCTGGGCATCGTGCTCCGCGTCGCGTCGATGGCCTGCATGGCGGCGATGTACGCCCTGGTGAAGCTGTGCGGCGACCGCGGCGTGCCGGTGTTCGAGATCATCTTCTTCCGCAACGCCTTCGCCTTCCTTCCGCTCGGGCTCTACATCTGGCGCACCACCGGCTTCGAGGTGCTTAGGACGCGGCGTCCGCTCGGCCACCTGATGCGCTCGGTGGTCGGCCTGACCGGCATGCTGTGCGGCTTCTCGGCGGTGCAGCACCTGCCGCTGACCGAGGCCACGGCCCTGCAGTTCGCCTCGCCGCTGTTCATGACGGCGATGTCGGCGGTGCTGCTCAGCGAGCCGGTCGGCCGACACCGCTGGGCGGCGGTGATCGTCGGCTTCGTCGGGGTGATGATCATGGCCCGGCCGATCCCCGGGCAGATGAACGTGGTCGGCGTCACCTACGGCCTGCTCAGCGCCGTCGGCGTCGCCGGGGCCATGGTCGCCATCCGCCAGATCGCCGACACCGAGCGCGGCCCGACCATCGTCTTCTACTTCACCCTCGCCGGCACGGTGCTCGGCCTGGTCGGCTCGCTGCTGTTCGGCTGGAGCGTTCCGGATCGCGGGACGCTGGTGCTGCTGATCTGCGCCGGCGTCGTCGGCGGGATCGGCCAGCTGCTGCTGACCGAAGCGCTGCGCGCCGCGCCGGTCGGGGTCGTCGCGCCGTTCGACTACACCCAGCTGGTCTGGGCGGCGCTGCTGGGCTTGCTGATCTGGGGCGAGCTGCCGCATCCGGCGACCGTCGTCGGCTCGCTGATCGTCGCCGCCAGCGGGGTCTACATCCTGCACCGCGAACTGCGCCGCTTCCGGGCCGCGCCGGGCGGCTGAGGGCGACCCGTCGGGATTCTCGATTTGACCGGCCTCGTGGGGCGGACTAAGCACCTGCTCAGCTTGGCGTTGCGCGCCGGGCCCAGACCCGCTGCAGGCCAGGATTCCCGAGCACGCTGATGAACAGTCCGATCCTTGCCTGGCTCCTGGAGCACTATCACTGGCAGCTGTCGCTGCTGACCGGCGCGGCGATCTTCGCGGCGACCTTCGTCTTCAATCAGGTTCTGAGGCTGATCCCGACGTTCAAGGGGGCTCGCCGGCTCAACCAGGACGCCTATCGCGCCAAGATGGCGAAGCCGGTCTATGCGGCGAACCAGAAGTGGAACCGCAAGTGGGCCTCGCTCTACCTGCTGGTGATCTTCGGCGTGGTGATGCCGTTCTGCCTGACGCTCGATCCGCAGCCCTGGTGGCGGGTGCTGCGGGACATCGTCGTGATCCTGTTGTTCTACGATTTCTTCTACTACCTGACGCACCGCTTCGTGTTTCACCACAACGGCGTCACCGGCGGGCCGCTGGTCTGGATGCACGCGGTGCACCATCAGCAGCACAACCCCTGCCGGATGGACTCCAGCTACATCCACCCGCTGGAAGTGGCGATCGGGCTCGGCCTCTACGTCGCGAGCATCTTCGTGCTGTCGCGGTTCATGGGCAATTTCCACATGGCGACCATCGTCGTCACCTGGCTCGCCTTCACCGAGATCAACCTGCACAACCACGACCTCTGGCAGGCGGACCGCTTCCCGTTCCGCTACCTGAACTACGCGGCGAAGATGCACCACAACCACCACGCCAAGTTCACCGGCGGCAACTACGCCACCATCACCCTGTTCTACGACTGGCTGTTCGGCACCCTGGATCATGGCCAGGGCCACAAGGCGCTCGCCCGGGCGCAGGCGAAAGCCAAGGCGCAGGCCTGAGCGCCGGGCTCGCGGCCTGGACCTCTGTGGCGTTGCACTAGCGACCTGCCGTTTCGGCGGCCCGGCGGCCGATGACCCAGGCCGTCAGGTCGCGATCGCCTATGGTCAACCGCAGGTGTAATCCGCATGGTGCGCGCCTGATCGGTCCAGCCTGCCGTGAGGAGCTGAAAACCCCATGCCGAAGACCGCAGCGCCGAGCGGCGAATCCGCGACCGACCTGATCGACGCAAGGATCAAGGAGTTGGCCGACTGGCGGGGCGCGACGCTCGCCCAGGTCCGCGCGCTGATCCGCCAGGCGGTCCCCGACGTGGTCGAGGAGTGGAAGTGGCGCGGCGTGCCGGTGTGGTCGCGCGACGGCATGATCTGCACCGGCGAGACCTACAAGAGCGCCGTGAAGCTGACCTTCGCCAAGGGCGCCGCGCTTGAGGATCCGGCGGGCCTGTTCAACGCCAGTCTGGAAGGCAACACCCGGCGCGCCATCGACATCCATGAAGGCGTTGAACTGGACGCCGAGGCCTTCAAGGCGCTGATCGGCGCCGCCGTGGCGCTGAACCGCGCCAAGCGCCGCTGATCGCACGCAGTTGCTCCGCCTGACGCCGATCTGACCCCGGTACCAGCCGCCGGGCAGCCAGACGATCCTGACGCTGTCGGTCTACGACCTCGCGCGCCAGAGCGTGCCGGTCGCCGATCCGCTCAACCCGGGCTTCAGCGTCCAGGTCGGCGAGACGAAGTCCAAGGGCGTCGAGCTGGAGGGGCGCGGCTCGATCCTGCCGGGCCTCGAGTTCAGCGCCGCCGCCACCTACATGGACATCGAGTTCACCCGCGGAAACCTGCCGTCGACGACCATCGTCAACGGCCAGGTGCTGTCGGGCGTTACCGGCACCACGCCGCTCGGCGTGCCGAAGTGGACCGCCTCAGGCTTCCTGTCCTACGAGTTGGCCAAGAACGACCGCATCGCCGGCCCGGTGAGCGGCCTGACCGTCGGCGGCGGCGTGCGCTACGTCGGCGGCTCCGACGGCACCTACACGCTGACGTCCGGCACGGTGACGACCGCCGGGCGGTTCCGCACCGACGGTTATGTGCTGGTCGACGCGCTGCTCGGCTATGACCTGGGCGCCGCCAACCTGCAGCTCCAGGGCCTCAGCGTCGCGCTGAACGCCAGCAACCTGCTGAACACCCGCCACGTCACCAGCTGCCTGTCGAGCAACTGGTGCTGGTTCGGCGCGCCGCGCACCATACAAGGGACGCTGCGCTACAGGTGGTAAGGTCGGGTGAGGGGCGGCCGACGACGGCCGCCCTCGCTGGCTATCAGAGGCGCAGGCCGCTGAGCAGCGCCTGACGCTGGCCACCCGCTGGGTTGGCGGAGCCTGTTCAAGACCTGCGGAGAAGGCGCCTACTTGAGGCGGTTGTTCCAGCCACCCCACCACCTGCCGGACCAATTGCTCCACCAGCGGCCCCAGTGCTTGCCGTTGCCGCCGCCGCCGCCGGAACCCGAGGGGCCGCCGGGATTGCTGTGTTCGTCCGAACCGCTCGATGCGCCCGAGCCGTTGCTCGGGGATCCGCCGCCGCCCGTATAGCTGCCGACGCCGGAGGCGGCGATCGCGGGAGAGGACAGGCTGGTCGACAAGAGCATTGTCATGGCGGGCGGAGTCACGAGTGCGAATTTGCCTGCTGTGCCCAGAAAGGCGCGGCGCTCCACCTCGGCCTGCGTTCGCTGTTCTTCTTTCTCCATGCTCAAATCTCCTGGTCGCGCAGAAATAGGAGCTGGTTTCTTGGTGAGCCAGGAAATCAGCTGCATGACCGACTTACGGGAAGAAGCGAGAGGCTGACTTGTCTAAAGACAATTTGGATGTTCGCCGCTCAATACCCGGAAGCTCCAACATCTCGCGGCGCTTCCCGGTGACCTTCGGCGAACCGCCTGTAGCGATGCCCATTCAGCCGGAATGGCCGCGCCGCCAACACCTGCAAGCACTGCAGGTTCAACGACAGAACTACTGCGTGGATTGGCTCCGTCGCGGACGCGATGGCGCGCCGCACCCCGCCGCCGAGAGGCTCAGATGTCGCCCATGCCGGCTTCTTCCGCATCGTGGGCGCCGAGCGCGACGAACTGGTCGAGCAGCCAGGAGGCGGCCGGACCGGGCGGGGCGTCGCGCCGCCAGATGCCGTTGAAGCGATAGGTGCCGCCGGGATGGTCGGGCATCGCCAGCCGCACCAGCGTGCCGGCGACCAGGTCGGGCTGGATCATCGGCAGCGGCATGTTCCCCCAGCCGACGCCCTCGCGCAGCAGGGCGTGCTTGGCGCCGAGGTCGGCCAGCCGCCAGGTCCGCGAGCTCAGCACCGAGAAGTCGCGGCCTTCGGTGAAGCGCGAGCGGTCGGTCAGCACCAGCTGGGTGTATTGGCGTCCGGCGCCGGGCGGGATCTCGGTCATCCGGCCGAGCGGATGGTCGGGCGCGGCCACCGGGACCATCGGCGTCGAGCCGGCGGCGATCAGCTCGACCCCGTCGACGCCGGCGGCCAGCGGACCGGAGACGCCGACCACCGCCTCGCGGTCGAGCACCAGCGAGACGATCGCGCCGAGCGCCTCGACGTGCAGCCGCAGCGTCACCGTCGGAAACTGCTCGGCGAAGGCGCGCAACACCTTCCCCAGGCGCTCGGCCGGCAGCATGACGTCGACCGCCAGGTCCACCTCGGCTTCCAGGCCTTCGAGCAATCCTTTCACCTTGGCGCGCAGGCTGTCGACACCCTGCGCCACCGCCCGCGCCTCGGCCAGCAGGGCGCGGCCGGCCACCGTCAGCTGCGGCTTGCGCGAGCCCTCGCGGTCGAACAGCGTCACCCCGAGCTGCGCCTCCAGATTGGCGACGCCGTAGCTGATCACCGAGACCGCCCGGTTCAGCCGCTTGCCGGCGGCGGCGAAACTGCCGGTGTCGACCACCGCCAGGAAGGTGCGAAGCTGGTCGAAGGTCGGCGTGCCCGGGTTGGCCAATGTTCAACTTTCTAGAACGTTTTGAGCAAACTTATCTGGCTCTTATCGAACGCCGGCAAGGCCTAAAACCTCTCCCAACAGCGCCGCTGAGGCGCCCCGGAAACTCCTGGAGAGTGACGATGATCGAGCTGCGAGCCTTCGAAACCCTGGGCGGCGAGAACCACGGCTGGCTGGACGCCAAGCACCACTTCTCGTTCGCCAACTACCGCGACGCCGGGCGGATGAACTGGGGGGCGCTGCGGGTCTGGAACGACGACACCATCGCCCCGCACACCGGCTTTCCGCCGCACCCGCACCGCGACATGGAGATCATCACCTACGTCCGCGAGGGCGCGATCACCCACGAGGACAACCTCGGCAACCACGGCCGCACCGAGGCCGGCGACGTCCAGGTGATGTCTGCCGGCTCGGGCGTCGCCCACTCGGAGTACAATCGCGAAGACGTCACCACCCGGATCTTCCAGATCTGGATCATCCCGGAGACCACCGGCGGCGCGCCCAGCTGGGGCGCCAAGCCCTTCCCGAAGGGCGACCGCAGCGGCCGGTTCGTGACCCTGGCCTCCGGCGTCGCCGGTGACGAGGACGCCCTGCCGATCCGCACCAACGCCCGGGTGCTCGGCGCGACGCTGAAGGCCGGCGAGCGCGTGGAGTACCCGCTGGGCGCGGCGCGCAAGGGCTACCTGGTGCCGGCGGTCGGCAAGGTGCAGGTCGGCGAGGTGGTCGCCCACGCCCGCGACGGCGTCGCCATCGCCGAGGCCGACACCGTCGTCATCACCGCGCTCGAGGACAGCGAGGTGGTGCTGGTCGACGCTGCTTAACGGCGCCGGCTTGGCCAGGGGGGACCGTCGCCGCCTCCGACGGCGGCGGTCCAAGGCTTGAGCGCCCCAGGCCTCGCGCCGGATCGCCGCTAGGCCATATTGCGAAGCATTTGCACCTAACGCGTGCGGCCGCTATCGGGTGAGCATCAACAGCGGGGCGCTCAGGTGGCGGAGACGAGTCGAGCGAAGGTGCTGCACCGGCAGTTGGGCGCGCGCGGGCCGCTGGCGATCGTCGGCGGCTATGGGGCGGCGGCGCTCGCCTGCATCGTGCTGGCCAGGACCTTGCCGCTGGCCCCGGCCGACGCCTCGGTGATCGCCACCATCCTGTCGTTCAGCGTCTACGCCGCGGTCGCGGTCTGGAGCTTCGCCGCGAAGGAGCTTAGCCGCGCGGTGCTGGGCGTGGTCGGCATAGCCGGCGGGCTGCTGTTCGCCGCCTGGCTGTCCGGCGGTTTCGAGGCCGGGCTGTGAGCGGCGGCCTGCGTCAATCGCAGTCGGTGCTGCACACCTGGTCAGGCCTGCTGGTCGGCTGGATCCTGTTCGGCATCTTCCTGGCCGGCACGGTCAGCTTCTGGCGCGATGATCTGAGCCGCTGGGCGCGGCCCGAGCTCGCCCCTGGGATTCATCGCGAGGCGGCGCTCGCCGGCGCGCTGGCCTTCCTGGAAGACAAGGCCCCCGGCGCCAAGAACTGGTCGATCGAACTGTCCGGCGATCGCGACGCCGGCGTGCTGGTTCGCTGGCAGCCGCAGCCGAAGAAGGGCGAAAAGCCGATGCGGCGGCGCGGCTTCGGCAACAGCCAGTGGCTCGACGGCCAGGGCCAGCCGGTCGAGGTCCGCGAGAGCCGCGGCGGCGAGTTCTTCTACCGGCTGCACTTCGACCTGCACTATGTGCCGGTGATCTGGGCCCGCTGGGTGGTCGGCTTCTGCGCCATCATGATGCTGGTGGCGATCGTCAGCGGGATCATCACCCACAAGAAGATCTTCAAGGACTTCTTCACCTTCCGGCCGGGGAAGGGCCAGCGCAGCTGGCTGGACGGCCACAACGCCACCGCCGTGCTGGCGCTGCCGTTCCACCTGATGATTACCTACACCGGCCTGGTCACCCTGATGACGCTCTACATGCCGTGGGGGGCGCTGGCGAACTATCCCGACCAGGCGGCGCTGCGCGAGGACCTGTTCCCGCGCAGCGAGGCCGTGCGGCGGCTGGGCGAGCCGGCCGCGCTGACGCCGCTCGCGCCGGTGGTCGCCCGGGCGGAAGCGCTGTGGGGCGAGGGCCGGGCGGCGACCATCCGCATCAGCGAGCCTGGCGACGCGGCCGCGCGCATCGAGATCACCCGCAGCCTCGGCGATCGGATCGTCAACGAGGACCAGCCGGTCCGCTTCGACGGCGTCAGCGGCGCGCTGATCTCGGCTCCGCCGCAGGAGGGCGCGGGCGTGGTCGCCCGCGGGGCGATGATCGGCCTGCATGCCGCGCGCTTCGCCGACCTGCCGATGCGCTGGCTCTATTTCCTCTCCGGGCTGGCCGGCACGGTGATGGTCGGCTCCGGCCTGGCGCTGTGGACCTCCAAGCGGCGCGAGCGCCTGCGCAATCCGGCCCGGCCGCATTTCGGCTTCCTTCTGGTCGAGCGGCTGAACATCGGCTTCGTCGCCGGCATGCCGCTGGCGATGACCGGCTTTTTGTGGGGCAACCGGCTGCTGCCGATCGGGATCAAGGGGCGGGCGGAGGACGAGATCTCCTGCATGTTCGTCACCTGGGGCGCGGCCTTGATCGTCGCCCTGCTGCTGAAGCCGCGGTTGGCCTGGAGCGGCCTGTTCGCCGCGACCGCCGCCTCGCTGGTGCTGCTGGCCGCCGCCGACCTGGTGATCACCGACACCGGCCTGGTCGCCAGCCTGGCGTGCGGCGACTTCGCCATGGCGGCGATGGAGACGAGCTTCCTGGTGATCGCCGCGGTCTTCGTGCTGCTGGCCCGCCAGGCCTGGCGGCGTCCCGCAGCCAAGCCGGCGCGCCAGCGGCGCGCGGCCGACGTTCAGCCGGCCCCTGCGGAATGATCCTGCTGTCCATCCTGTTCGCCCTCGCCGGGCTCGGCGCGCTCGGCCTGTCGCAGCCGCAACACTACGGCTGGGCGCGGGGCCGTGCGGCCTCGGCGCAGGAGCGGCGGCTGTTGCAGGCGTCGGGCTGGAGCTTGCTGGCGCTCAGCTTCGGCCTGGCGGTCGGGGCCTGGGGACCGGCCCGCGGCTTGATCGGCTGGTGCGGCGGGCTGACGCTGGCCGCCGCCGGCCTGGTGCTGTTCCGCACCTACGGCCGCCCGCGGCCGATCCGCCGCTGATCCGCCGCGAGGCAGGGGCGGAGTCTGCTGACAAACCGGCGCGGCGTGTCGAGAGCCGCCCCCGGCGCGTTGTTAGCGTCGAAATGACCGGAACCTAAGAGCGCTCGGCCCGCGCCGAGACCGGCTCGCGTTCTCATGGATTTTCGACATGCCCGACGCTCTCGACGCCGCCACCAAGCCCTGTCGAACCGTCACCAAGGACGAGGTCGCGCACTACGCTCGGCACGGCTGGGCCAAGCTCGACGGCTTCGTCTCGCCGGAGATCGTCGCCAAGCTGCTGGAGATCGCCCGCGGGCGGATGGGCGACGACGGCGACAGCAACGAGGCCTACGGCCTCAACCAGCCCTACTTCAACGCCGAGTACGGCGCCGGCCTGACCATCCCGCCGATCCGCGGGCTGATCGAAGAGATCGGCGCGAGCGCCAAGCTGTTGATGGACCGCAAATCGGGCGTCGGCGTCCGCTATTTCACCGACTTCTTCGCGCCGAAGCTGCCGGCGTCGAAAAAGACCAAGAACGCCGGCAACGGCCCCACCGCCTTCCACCAGGACTTCATCACCTTCGCGGTCGACCGCACCGGCGGGATGACCTTCTGGATCGCGCTCGAGGACTACGGTCCGGAGTTCGGCACCATGTCCTTCGTCAGCGGCTCGCACCGGATGGGGGTGATGGGCAGCTACCACACCTATGGCGCGGGCGATCTGCTCGACGTCTTCCCGGAAGTCCGGGCGCTGGGGACCTCCGAGCCGATGCGCTACCGCGCGGGCGACGTCACCGTGCATTCCCACCTGACGGCGCACGGGGCCGGGGCGAACCTGATGGATCGGCCGCGCTGGGCCTACCTGGTGCTGACCCAGCCGGCCGACGTCTGCTGGAACGGGGCGCCGGCCGAGGCCTTCGACACCACCGGCATGAAGCTCAACCAGCGCCTCGACGACGCGCGCTTCCCGCAGCTGGCCTGACTCATGTTGCCGTTCCGCCCTTTCCCCGACACCCGTTTCATGCAGCTGTGCTGGGTGGTCCCCGACCTGCAGGCGGCGATGGCCGCCTGGACCGCCTCCGCCGGCGTCGGCCCGTTCTTCTTCTTTGAGAGCGTGCCGTTCGAGGCCCCGGTCCATCGCGGCCGGCCGGCCCAGGAGGTGAACATCACCGCCGCCATGGCCCAGGCCGGCGACGTGCAGATCGAGCTGGTCTGCCAGCACGACGACCGGCCGTCGGTGTTTCGCGACATGTTCCCGGCGGGCCAGGCCGGCTTTCACCACGCCGCGCTCTACTGCGACGACTATGACGCGAGCCTCGCGGCCTACACCGCGGCCGGCGCCGAACTGGCGTTCAGCTGCATGATGATGGGCAGCCGGACCTGCTGGGTCGACACCACGCCGACGCTCGGTTTCATGGTCGAGCTCATCGAGGCGAACCCCGTCGCCGACTTGGTGTTCGCCCAGTTCCGCGCCGCCGCGGACGGCTGGGACGGCAAGGATCCGGTGCGCGTCCTGGGGTGAGGGCGGCCGGACAAAGCGTCGCCATCTGCGACGCGGCTCTCAAAGCTCGTTCGACCGGTCCTGCACATCCGTGAACCACCGCCACGGCTCGGCGGCGTGGGGCTGGCCGAGCGTGGCGGCAGGGGGCGGGGCGCCGAGAAGGGCGTCCCACCTTTCGTCATTCGCCGCCCCCTCCAGGACATAGTCGTCGATGGGATCGAGCACGGTCCGAAGACCCCCGTGCTCGTCCTGGACCGTCACCAGCACGGTTTCTCGACAGGCGCGATGAATGGAGACAATGGCGCAGATCGCGGCCATGGCGACTTCGCGGGAGGGGAAACCCAGCCGGGCGCCGTCGTTATCGGTGACCGTCCAGATCTGACCGAGTTTGAAAATGCCGTAGCGGAATGCGCTCATCTGTCATTCTCCACGCCCCCAGCAGAGCGCGAACAGCGGCGGCCGTCTGTCACATTCCAGAATTAGGCCGCGCTCAACACGGGGTTTTATCGTGTTCGCGCCCGCGGTTTGGTCGGCTAGCCGACGCGGCCGTGGCGCCTCTAGGCCGCCTCGGTCCGCAGATCTTCGAACTGCCGCCCGACCACGGCGTAGCATTCGCAGGCGTGGCGCAGCAGCGCCGGCCGATCGAGGATGGTTAGCCGCCCGCGGGAATAGTCGATGACGCCAGCGCGCTTCAGGGTGGCGGCCATCGTGCTGACCGTGCTGCGCTGAACCCCGGTCATCACCGCCATGTATTCCTGGGTGAGCGGAAACGCGCTCGTGCCGACCCGATCCTGGGTCATCAGGAGCCACCGCGCGAGACGGCCGTGCACGCCATGCGTGGCGTTGCACGCCACCCCCTGTTCGGCCTGCAGCGAGCAAGCGCGGGCATGCAGCAGCACCAGCGACAGGAGTTCCGCGCTGGCGGAGAGCTGGGTGCGGAACGCCGCAGCCGGCACGCGCATGGCGCTGCCGCCGATCTGCGCAAACACCCGGGAGCGCGAGGGGCGATTGGTGATGGCGTCGATCAAGGCGACGACGCTCTCGCGTCCGACTGTCGAGGTCTCCACCGCCTTGCCGTCGCGCAACACCGTCACGAGCGAGACGCAGGCGCTTCCCGGAAAGTAAATTGTGTCGACGGAATCCCCTGTGTCGAAGATCACCTGGGTAGACCCCAAGGTGATTTCGGACATATTCTGAATCAATGCCGCGTGATCTTTCGGCGTCAATGCAGACAAGAAAAAGTTGAGCAGTTGCACATTTGATCTCGGGCTCGGCGCTGAGCCGATCTGCGCTCTCTATATTTCAACCTTATACACCCAAATTTGGGTCCAAGACATATAAAGCCCTCTGATGACATCAAATGTCTTGATTGGATTTATTCAAGGCGGAGCTTGGAATTTTGAGCGGCTATACAGCTCAGCCGCCCCCTTGCCATCGACGCTCCGCTCAAGGCGCGCCGTGGCTGTGAACAGCCACGTTGCAGACGCTTGCGCAGCTACGCGACGTTATCGACGTGGATGGCGAGCTCGCCGTCGAGGATGAGCGGCTCGATGCCGACGAGTGGCGCTGGGGCGCGGCCCCGGTTCCCCCTCGGAACATAGCAGAAGCCGAGGCTTCAGGAGCCCGCAGTTGAGTTGGAAACCTTCTCATTGAGGCGCCTCCGGCCGCAGCCCTTTCGGCCGCGGCCGGAGCGCTGCCAAGCCACGCTTAGGCGATCGGATAGGTCATTCCGTAGGCGCCGTAGACGCGCTGGCCGTAGTCGCGGTCGAACTGCGGTTCATCATCGGCGTAGTGGGGCGCGTTCTTGATGATCTCCTTGTCGAGCGCAACGACATAGCCGCGTTGGTCGACGTCGTAGGTGAGCGCTTCCCAAGGCAGGGGATAGTAGTCGCTGCCCAGGCCGAGCATGCCGCCGAACTGCAGCACGGCGTACTCGACCTGACCGGATCGCTTTTCGACCATGAAGTTGTGGATGGTGCCGAGCTTCTCGCCATCCTCATTGTAAACAGCCGTGCCCTCGACCTTGTCAGACGCGATGAGGTCGTAGGTCTCATCCGTCGAGAGCGGCATCTTGCGTTCAGTCATATGCGGGTCTCCTCAGTCGGACCCGCTGAACGCACTCGGCGACTTCCAGAGCGCCTTGAAAATAAACACTCTTGCGCGATCTCAGGATCGCCGCGTCAAGGTCAGCGGCAGCCGCTGCACGGTCTGGGTCGCCAGCGTCGGCAGGTGGTCGATCTCATCCAGCGGGATCGCCCCGCGGGATGTCGTCGAGCCGCTTGACGGGGCTGACTTCAGCTCACCTCGGCGACGATCCGCCCGACGACTCCGCCGCGCTCGAGGCGCTCCAGGCCGGCAGGGATGTCCTCGAAGCCGATCGTGCTGGCCGGGATGATCAGCTCGCCGGTCGCCATCAGCGCCAGCACCGCGGAGGTGTCGCTCGGCCGGCCGCCGCCGGAGCCGCGCAAGGTCACCGACCGGGCGACGAGCTCGGCCGTGGAGATCGTCGCTTCGGTGCGGCCGAGACCGACCTGGACGACCAGGCCGCCCGGACGGACGGCGCGGATCGCCCCGGCGGTCGTCACCCCGAACCCGGCGAAATCAACGATGAGATCGAGGTCGTAGGACGCCAGTTGCAGGACGTCCTCGACCACCTCGGTCACCCCCTGCGCCCTGGCCGCGGCCCAGGCTTCCCGGCGCGGTTCGGCGCCGAAGACCTGGGCGCCGCGCAGCACGGCGATGCGGGCGCCGGTCATTCCCAGCCCGCCCAGCCCGACGACGCCGACGCGCTGTCCGGCCCGCAGGCCCCCGGCGACCATCACGGCGCGGTGCGAGGTCTGCCCGGCGTCGGTCGCGGCCGCGCCCTGCACGAAGCTCACCGCATCGGGCAGCGGAACCAGGACGCGCGCCGGAACCACGCAGTGGCTGGCGTAGCCGCCGTCGGCCGACCAGCCGGGGCAGTACTCCGTGGTGCCGGAAGCGACCACCCGATCGCCGAGCTGATAGTCGCTGACGCCCGCTCCGACCGCGGCCACGACGGCGGCGATCTCGTGGCCGAGGATGATCGGCGGCTTCTTCGGCAGATACGGCGTCAGGGTGCCGTCCATCCGCCCGACGTCGCTGTGGCAGAGTCCCGCCGCGCGCACCTCCAGCAAGACTTCGTCCGGACCTGGCCGCGGCGTCTCGCGTTCGATCAGCTGGAGCGGCTGGCGGGCGCCGGTGAACAGCCACGCTTTCATGGGCTCGCCGCCTCAGGTCGGCTGGGCGACGAGCCGGCCGATCACGCCGCCGCGCTCCAGCCGGTCGAGCCCCGCGGGGATCTCTTCGAAGTCGATCGTGGTCGCCTGGATCGCCAACTCGCCCTTCTGCATGTGCGCCAGCACGGCCTCGGTATCGCCCGGGCGGCCGCCCTTCGAGCCGCGCAGCGTCACCGATTTGGCGACCAGTTCGGCGGTGGAGATGGTCGCCTCGCCGCGTCCCAGACCGACCTGGACGACCAGGCCGCCGGACCGCACCGCGCTGATCGCGCCGGCCGTCGTCACCCCGAACCCTGCGAAGTCGACGATCAGGTCCAGTTCGTACGGCGCGAGCCCGAGCACGTCATCGACCACTTCCAGCACGCCCTGCGCCCTGGCCGTGTCCCAGGCCTCGCGGCGCGGCTCGGCGGCGTAGACCTGGGCGCCGTTCACCACGGCGATCCGAGCCCCGGTCATGCCCAGCCCGCCGAGGCCGACGATGCCGACCCGTTGTCCGGCGCGAAGCCCGCCGGTACCCATCACGGCGCCGTAGGACGTCTGGCCGGCGTCGGTCGCCGCCGCGCCCTGCACGAAGTCGACGGCGTCCGGCAGCCGGACCATGCAGGTCGTCGACAGCAGGCAGTGCGTCGCGTAGCCGCCGTCGGCCGACCACCCCGGGCAGAAGGCCTCGTCGCCCGAGGCGACGACCCGGTCGCCGACCCGAAACGCGCTGACCTCAGGCCCGACCTCGACGACCACGCCCGCCACCTCGTGACCGAGGATGAGCGGCGGCTTCATCGGCAGCATGTCGGTGATCGTGCCGTCCAGCACGCCGACGTCGCTGTGGCACAGGCCGGCGCCGCGCACCTCGATCACCGCCTGACCCGGCCCCGGGCGCGGGGTCTCACGTTCGATCAACTGCAGCGGCTGGTGCGCGCCGGTGAAGAGCCAGGCCTTCATGCGTTCCTCCATGGTGTTCTTGTCGGTGCGGACGTGGCCTTGGCGGGGGTGCGCGCCGCCGGTGTCACAGCCGGAAGCCGCCGCTGGCCTCGATGATCTGTCCGGTCACCCAGCCGCCCGCGGGCGAGGCCAGGAAATGCACCACCTCGGCGATGTCCATCGGCCGGCCGAACCGGCCGAGCGCGGTCATCTCTTCGATCTGCCGCCGCGCCTGCGGGTCGTTCGCCAGGTGTTCGTTGGTCTCGGTCTCGTTGAAGCCTGGCAGGACCGAGTTGACGGTGATGCGCTTGCTGGCCCCGAGGTCCTTGGCCAGCACCCGGGTGAACATGTCCAGCGCGGCCTTGCTCATGCTGTAGACGATGAAGTCGACGCCGGCGAGCCGCGACGCGGAGGAGGAGATGTTGATCACCCGGCCGCCGTCCCGCAGATGCGGCAGCAGCGCCTGGGTCAGGAAGAAGGGCGAGCGGACGTTGTTGGCGAAGGTCTGGTCGTATTGTTCGGCGGTGACGGTGGCGATCGAGCCGTAGTCGCCGCCGCCGATATTGTTCACCAGGATATCCAGGCCCGTCTGGCCGGTGCGACGCCGGAATTCAGCGGTCATCGCCTCCACCAGGGTTTCGTTGGCGTCCGCCTCGCCGAGCCTGGCGCGGACCGCGAACGCCTGGCCCCCGGCGGCGGCGATGGTGGCGACGGTCTCCTCGGCCGCCGCCGCGTTGCCGGCGTAGTTGACCGCCACCAGGGCGCCCGACGCGGCGAGCCGCTCCGACATGGCGCGGCCGAGGCCTCGCGACCCGCCCGTGACGAGCGCCGTCTTGCCCTTCAGGATCCCTGTCACTCGCGTTTCCTTCCGGCTTGCTTTTGGGCCATCGAACCGAGGCAACACGCGTTGTGCAACGACATCTCGCGATATTCGTCCTGGCTGAGCGTCGGTCAGGTCGAGAGCTTAGCTGGAGATGCGCAAGGCGCGACGAGGCGGCGGCTCAGGCGCCCGCCGCCGCCCGTCGCGTGAAGGTCAGCGGCAGCCGCTGCACGGTCTGGGTCGCCAAGGTCGGCAGGTAGTCGATCTCCTCCAGCGGGATCGCCAGCTGGATGTTGTCGAGCCGCTTGATGATCTCCTGGGCGGCGACCTTGATCTCCATCCGCGCCAGGGCCGCGCCGATGCAGCGATGGATGCCGGCGCCGAAGGTCAGGTGGCTGGCGAGGTTCTTGCGCTGCAGGTCGAGGGTGCGCGGGCAGGCGAACTCGGCGTCGTCATCGTTGGCCGAGGCGAACAGCACGCAGATCTGGGCGTAGGCCGGCAGCTGCTTGCCGCCCAGCTCGACCGCCTTGGTGGTCGTGCGGAACAGGCCATGCACCGGCGGCTCCAGCCGCAGCACCTCCTCGACGAAGCGCGACAGCAGCCGGTCGTCGTCCGCCGACTGCTGCAGCAGCCGGGCCAGCTCCGGCTGGGTCGCCAGCACCAGCATCAGGTTGGCCAGCGCCGCGGCGGTGGTGTCGTTGCCGGCGATCAGGAAGGCGCGGACGCAGGAGACTTGCTCGGCGAACGACAGCGCCGGGTTCTGCTCGTCCTCGAGCCGCGCGTGCACCAGGTCGGAGATCATGTCCTGCTGCGGGTCGGCCTCGCGGGCGCGGATGATCGGCATGATGTAGTTCTGCAGCTCGCAGATCTGCGCGGCGTTTTCGACCATCTCCTCGCGGGTCTGCATCCGGCCGATCTGCGCCAGCAGCGCGGTCGTCCAGCGCGAGATCCGCTCGACGCCGACCTCGTCGAAGTCGAAGCCCAGCTGTTCGCAGATGATCCGCGCGGTCAGCGGGACGCCGATGTCCTTCAGCCCGTCGCCATGGCCGCGTTCGGCCAGCGGCTCGATCAGGTCGATGACGATCTGGCGCATCCGCGGCTCGAGGTCCTTCACCCGGTGGGCGGTGAAGGCCTTCTCGGTCAGCCGGCGCAGGCGGGTGTGCGCCGGCGGGTCGCAGGCGATGATGTCGCGAATGAAGCCGCCCCCGTCGCGGTTCATGATCTCGGCCAGTTCATCGACGAAGCCGTTGGCGTAGCGGTCCTGGTAGCCGTGCTCGAGCGAGTAGGTGATCGGGTCGCGCAGCACCGTCTGCGCGTCCTCGTAGCGGGTGACCAGCCAGGTATCGAGCTGCGCGTCGTAGTAGACTGGGTCCTTGTCGCGCAGCGCCCGATAGAAGGGGAAGGGGTTGTTGCGGATCAGCGGGTCGAGCCGGGATTCGCCGCCGTGCAGGCACATGGCCTCGACTGCTCCCGGCTGTTGGGCCGCGTCATGCCGATCGGAGTCGCCGTGCATCCGCCTGTCCGCCTGTTCGATCCGTATGACGTCAGGTGACCGGCGGCGGCGGTGAACGTCTCGACAGTTTGCGCCTGGGTCTGAGGACTTTGCGCCGGAGCCGCGAACGACCACGGTCTGGCCGTTCGCGGCAGGGGCTCGCGGTCAGGCGACGACCGCCGCGGCGTCGATGTCGGGCGCCCAGCCGCCGTGGAAGCCGAACGGCACGCGTACCGGCAGATGGATCACGGCGACCGGCTCGTCGGTGAAGGCTTGCGCATCCAGAATCACGACGTCGGTCAGTCCGCTGTCGGCGTCGTAGACGTAGGACAGTATCCAGCCCTCGTCCTCGGTCGCGGAGCCGGGCTTGCGGACGAAGACCGGCTCCAGGGTCATCCGGCCGGGCCCGAAATCGTGCACCTCGGTGACGCCCCGGACCAGGTCGTGCTTCATCGCCGGGCCGAAGGTGACGCCCGCGCCCCAGTGCGCGGTGTAGGCGTAGCGATAGGGCTGGCCGCCGAACCGGCCGTTGATCCGTGGGAACTCGGCGCCGTGGTCGTCGATCGCCGTCTCGCTCAGCCGGCCTGAGCGCCGGTCGAGGGTCCAACGGACCAGCACTGGCGCGCCCTCGTTGGGACCATTGTGATCGCGGTCGAACATGCGCGGATGGCGGGCGACGTCGACGATCGTCAGGTCGCCGTCGTCATAGGCGTTGACGAAATGGAAGACGAAGCAGCGCGGCGCGTCGAACCACTGGACCCGCGAGCCGTCGCCGTCGCGTGGCAAGAGGCCGATCCGCGAGTCCCGTCGCTCGTCCCAAAGCCAGGGGAGGGGCGTGCGCGCGCGCTCCGGCTGAAACGTCACCGGCAGGTCCGGGACGACGATGAAGGATGGCGTGAACGCGGTGTCGTGGATCAGCGGCGTGTGCGGCAGATCGATACGGGCCTTGGTGGTCGCCCGGCCGTCGCGGCCGACCGAGATGTATCGGACCGGCTGGCCCGGCTCGTAGGTCAGCGCATGCTGCTCGCCGGTGAGCGGATCGAACTTCGGATGGCCGGTGAAACCGGCTTCCAGCGTGCCGTCGAAGTCGGTGCGGGCGACGCTCTCCAGTTCGTCGTCCAACTCGACGGGCAGGCCGCCCGCCTCGACGACCGCGCAGAGCCTCCCGCCGACGCTCATGATGTTGGTGTTCACCGGGCCGTCGCGGGAGCCGCGCCCAGGCCCGCCGATGGGCGTGCGGCCCACAGCCGCTGCGGTCGCCGCGTCCTTGATGAAGCGGCTGCGGTACCACTCGGCCTTGCCGTCGCGCAGGCGCAGGCCGTGCGCCATCCCGCCGGCGGTGAACCAGTGATAGCGCGCCGGCTCAGGGGCGCTGGCGGGGTTGGGGCCGATCCGCAGCAGGCGGCCGTTCAGCCCCGGCGGAATGCGGCCGGTCACCGGCAGATCGAAGACCGTGGCCTCTGCGGTCGCCGGGGCGAAGTTGCCGGCGAGGTAGGGCGCGCCCGTGCTGCTCGAGGTGGGCGTCGTGGCCATCATGTTCATGGTCGCCTCCTATGTGATTGGTCATCACATGAAGTCGGATTGACCGAGAGTCAACGAAAATGTAATTGCCTATCACATGAAGCGGAAAGCGGCGCCGAAGCCGGCGGAGCGGCGCGAGAGCTATCACCACGGAGACCTGCGCCGGGTGCTGCTCGACGCCGCGCACGCGGAGATCGCGGCGCACGGCGCGCAAAGCCTCTCGCTGTCGTCGCTGGCGCGTCAGGCGGGCGTGGCCCAGTCGGCGCCCTATCGGCATTTCGCCGACCGTGAGGAGCTGCTGGCCGCCGTGGCGACCGAGGGGTTCGAGGCGTTCACCCGAGCGATCCTGCAGGCGGCGGAAGCGGGCGACGAGGCCGGCGCGCTCAAGCGGATGGCGGCCGCCTATCTGCGGTTCGGCGAGGAGAATGTCGAACTCTATCGCCTGATGTTCGCCTCCAGACTGGTGCCGGGCTCAGGCCCCGACAGCCCGCTTCAGGCGGCGGCGTGGGCCAGCTTCCAGCCGCTGCTCGAACGGGTCGCCGCCGCCGAGCCGCAGCGCTCGAACACCGCCGCCAACGTCAGGTGGGCGCAACTGCACGGCCTGGTCATGCTGAAGGCGGATGGGTTCCTCGACGCGCCAGCTGAGGACCTGTTGGCCGTCACGGCGATCTAGCGGGGGCTCGGGACGGCCGCTTGCGTGGAGTTCGATCTATAGTAGAGTCTGGAAATAATTAGATTATCGGCGGAAAGCCGAGGGTCGTGTCCGCCGTTCACGCGCAGGGAATCCTGCTCCGAGCCGGCGACGCGGGAGGAAAATGTGCAGTTCGGGAACACCTTTGTCCTGAGCGTCGACGCCTCGTCCGGGGCGTTCCCGGCCCAGGGCCAGATCCAGGCCGGCTACCTGCGTGGCCTGAAGGGCCTCGTCCGCGATCTCGGCGGCGATCCGCGCCAGATCCTGGAGCGTCACGACATCGACCCGTTGGCGTTCGACAACCCCGACCATCACATCGAATGCACCTCGGCGGTGAACCTGGTCGAGTACTGCAGCCGGCATCTGCAGGATCCGCTGTTCGGCCTGCACCTGGCGGAACACCAGGCCCCCGACGTGTTCGGCTGCGTGATGGCGCTGGCCCGCGCGGCGCCGACCGTGCGCGAAGGCCTGCAGAGCCTGATCGACTATGTGCCGATTTCGGCCTCGCCGGAATGCGAGATCGAGTTGGTCGCCGGGCGCGACGTCGCCGAGCTGCGCTGGCGCACCGACCTCTGCGCCGGCGAGCAGGTCAACTACCAGGGCCTGCTGCTGTTCATGAAGACGCTGGAGATGCTGGGCGGCCCGCAGTTCCGTCCGCGCTACGCCAACCTGACCTTCGGCGTCGGCCGCGGCGACAGGCAGCCGCTGCAGGACCGGGTGGGCTGCAAGGTCAATGCGCGGGCCGAGGCCAACGCGGTCGCCTTTCCGGTCGACCTGCTCGACCAGCCGGTCGCCACCTCGAACCGGCTGCTGTTCGGCCTACTCGGCGGCTGCCTGGGGCAGCTTAGGACGACCACCCGGGCGGGCTTCGTCGACCAGGTCGAGGCCTATGTGCGCCGCGCCCTGTCGGACGGGACCTGCTCGGTCGACGCCTGCGCCGAGAAGCTCGGCACCTCCTCGCGAACCCTGCAGAAGCGGCTGACCCGCCACGGCGTGAAGTTCCTCGACATCGTCCAGAACGAGCGCATCAAGCTGGCCAAACAGGCGCTGCTGTGGAGCGACAGCTCGCTCGACGACATCGCCTTCCAGCTCGGCTACTCCGAGCAGACCAGCTTCGGCCGCGCCTTCAAGCGGGCGACCGGCATGACCCCGCAAGGCTTCCGCTCGGCCGAGAGCGGCAGGATGCTGGCGGCGGAACCGGGCAGGGCGAACTGAAGACCAGGCTGCGCGGGCGGGGGAAGATCATGTCGCGTTTGAAGCTATGCGCCGCGGTGGCGGCGTTGCTGTTGATGGCCGAGCCCGCGGCGGCGGGGTCGCTCAAGGTCGGCCAGCCGGCGCCGGAGTTTAGCGCCACCTTGCTGGACGGGACGCAGCTCTCGTCGGCCGACCTGCGTGGCAAGGTCGTAGTCGTGAACTTTTGGGCGACCTGGTGCGGCCCGTGCCGCAACGAGCTGCCGGTGCTGGAGAGCTACTACCAGGCGGCGCGGGAGCACGGCTTCGTCGTCGTCGCCGCCCTGGCGAACGATTCCTCGCCCCGGACCAAGCTGAAGGCGGCGACGACGAAGCTGACGATGCCGATCGCGCTGCAATTGAGCGGCTATCCCAAGCCCAAGGCGCTGCCGACCAGCTATCTGATCGACCGTCGCGGCGTCGTGCGCGCCAAGCGCCTGGGCGCTTTCGATCTCGACCAATTGGACGCAGCCGTCCTGCCGCTGCTGAAGGAGCCGGCTCCGCCGGCGGTAACCGAGCAGGCTGCGCTGCCTGCGGCCGGCGGCTGACTTCGGGCGTTCCGCCCGCTCAGCGCAGGGGCAACGCGGCCATGACGCGGGTCAGCACGCTGCGCCAGTCGCCAGGCGACGGCTGGCGGAACAGCCGGGCCGAGGGGTACCAGGCGCTGTCCTCCCGCTCGCGCCCCCAGCGCCAGTCGACCCCATGGGCCGGCAGCAGCACCCAGACCGGTTTGCCGAGCGCGCCGGCGAGGTGGCAGATCGAGGTGTCGACCGTGATCACCAGGTCCAGGCCGGCGATCAGCTCGGCGGTATCGAGCATGTCGGCCGCGCCGGTGTCTTCCGGCAGCAGGCTGCCGGCGCCCGGAACGGCGAGCAGTTCTGCGGCCAGCGCCGGCGGCAGCGAGCGATGCGCGTCGTTCGCATGCGTCGGGTTTCCGCGCGCCGCCACGCCGATGCGGAAGGGCGCAGGCCGCGGCTCGGCGTGCAGGTAGGGCGCCGCCGCCCCGGCCGGGTCGCCGATCGCCGCGACCAGCGACATCGCCATCAGCCAGACATCCGGGTCGGGGAAGTCGATGACGCCCTTCGCCGGGAGCACCCGGACCGGCAGGCACCGCTCGAACAGCCGATGCAGCGTAGGCGCGCACACCAGAGTGACGTCGCAGTTCTGGTTCTTGAGCATCGCGGCGTAGCGCGCGGTCATGATCTGGTCGCCGAGGCCCTGCTCGGGCCAGACCAGCACCCGCTGTCCCGAAAGCGACCCGCCGGCCCAGCGCGGATAGTCCAGCGGCGGGCAGCGGCCGTCCGCGAGCCGGGCCTCGTAGAGCCGCCCGCCTTCCTGCAGCCGGCCCTGGGCCATCAGCGTCATGCCGAGATACTGCGCGGCGGTGCGATTTTCGGGATAGGTCGCCAGCACCTGCCGCAACAGCCGCTCGGCGCCGCTCAGGTCCCCGGCGTTGTGGAGCTCGACGGCGGCGTCGTTGGCGGTCTGGGGATCCATGAAGCGCTTGATGCGCAGGCCTCGCCGGGGCGTCAATCGGCGCCCGGCGCGAACTGCTCACGCCATGGCGCAAGATGTCGGGATCGGCCGACCGCGCCGAACCTATGGTTCCGGATGCTCATCCTCGGCGACACCGCATGCGCGCTCTACGGACTGGCGGGGTGATGGCCGAGCTGCGGTTCGACGGGCGCGTCGCCATCGTCACCGGCGCCGGCGGCGACCCGAGCCTCGGCCGGGCGCACGCCCTATTGCTGGCCGCGCGCGGGGCCAAGGTCGTCGTCAACGACATCGGTCGTGATCCGGAGACCCCGGGCTACGACGGCGCGGCCTCGGCCGAGGCGGTCGCCGCCGAGATCCGCGCGAACGGCGGCCAGGCCGTCGCCGACGTCCATTCGGTGGCCAGCGAGGCGGGCGCCGCCGCCATCGTCCAGACCGCGCTCGACGCCTTCGGCGGCGTCGACATCCTGGTCAACAACGCCGGCCTGTCGATCGCCGCGGGGTTCGACGAGATGACCTCCCGCGACTTCCTGCGGCACATCGAGGTCAACCTGATGGGCGCGGTGTGGACCTGCCGCGCGGCCTGGCCGCACATGCGCGCCAAGGGCTACGGCCGGATCGTCAACACCACCTCCGGGGCGATGGCCGGCTACGCCAACCTCGTGGCCTACGGGGCCAGCAAGGGCGGCCTGCTGTCGCTGACCCGGGCCCTGGCCGCGGAAGGCGCGGCGCTGGGGATCAAGGCCAACGCGGTCAACCCGGGGGCCTTCACGCGGATGGTCGCGGCGCAGCAGCCGGAGACCTCGTCGATGTACCAGTACGCCAAGCAGAACCTGCCGGCGGACCTGGTCTCGCCGGTGGTGGCCTATCTGGCGCACGAGGCCTGCCCGGTCTCCGGCGAGTGCGTCGAGGCGGTCGCCGGCGAGGTTCGCCGGGTCTACCTCGCCCAGACGCCGGGCTTCGCCGACCGCGACCTTTCGCTCGAGACCGTGGCGGCGCGCTGGGACGAGGCGATGGCGGGCGCGGCGGGCGCGGTGATCGGCTGCGCCGACCTCGACACCAGCCAATGGGATTTCAAGCCGTATCGACCGGCGTCGGACCGCTGACGCGGCCGGAAACCAGACAGCACAGGGGAGGCGACATGGCAGACGCAGAGCGCAAGGTGGCGTTCGTGACCGGCGCGAGCTCGGGGATCGGCCGGGCCGCGGCCGAGGCCTTCATCGCCCGCGGCTATGCGACGGCGCTGGTCGACCGGGACGAGGCCGCCGGCCTGCGGCTCGAAGCCGAGCTTCGCGGTTCCGGCGACTGCATCTTCATTCCCTGCGACGTCACCGACGACGAGAGCGTGCGCCGGGCGGTGGCGACGACGGTGGAGCGCTATGGCCGGCTCGACGCGGCGTTCAACGCCGCCGGCATCGACGGCGAGCACGGCAAGGCCACGGCCGACGGCAGCATGGAGAACTGGAGCCGGGTGATCGCCATCGACCTCACCGGGGTCTGGTCCTGCATGCGCTATCAGATCCCGCAGATGCTGAAGAGCGGCGGCGGCTCGATCGTCAACTGCGCCTCGGTCGCCGGCCTGGTCGGCGCGCCCTTCTTCTCGGCCTATGTCGCCGCCAAGCACGGGGTGGTCGGCCTGACCAAGACCGCCGCGCTGGAGTACGCGCGCCAGGGCATCCGGGTGAACGCTGTCTGCCCGGGGATGATCGACACGCCGATGTCGCGGGCCGGGATGACGCCCGAGCTCGCCGAGGCCCTGATCGCTGAGAGCGCGATCGGCCGGCTGGGCGAGCCCGAGGAGGTGGCCCGCGCGGTCGTCTGGCTGTGCGACGAGGCGCCCGGCTTCCTCACCGGCCAAGCGATCGCCGTCGACGGCGCCTGGACCGCGCGCTAGCCGGCCGCCGGCCCGCTTTGGGTCGAGGCTGACGGCCGCCTGCGATCCAGCTAACATCGTTCGGCTGACACCCGTGCAGCGGAGGGCGACATGCGCGCAGTGAAGCTTGGCCTCCTGGCGGTCCTGATCGTGGCGACGCCGCTGGGCGCGGCGGCGTTGGCGCAGGCGCAGGGTTCGCAAACCGCCGCCGCGGTTCCGCCGGCAGCTGCCGAAAGCGCGCGGATCGTCACCCGCCACGGCGACCTTTCCGAGCTGAGCGGCCAGAGCGCCGAGATGGCCTTCGTAGCCGGACGACGGGTGCGGGTCACCGCGCAGGTCGCCGACGACATCTTCGCTGCGGGCCGCGAGCTGCGGGTCGACGGCGCCAGCGCCGACCACCTGTTTGTCGCCGGCGGCGAGATCGACCTGGCGCCGGCCACCGTCCACGACCTCATCGCCGCCGGCGGTCGCATCCTGCTGCGGTCGGGCGTCGTCAGCGACGACGTGGTGGCGGCGGGCGGCGAGATCACCCTCGACCGGAACGCCCGCATCGAAGGCTCGAGCGTGCTGACCGGCGGGCGGCTGCGCATCGACGCGCCGATCGGCCGTGAGCTGATGGCGGCGGGCGGGGAGATTGAGCTGAACGGCGCCGTCGGGGGCGACGTCCGGCTGCGGGGCGACGAGATCGTCATCGGCCCGCAGGCGCGGATCGCCGGCGACCTGCATGTCCGCGGTGCGCGCATCGAGATCTCGCCCGGCGCCGTCGTGCAGGGGCGCACCGTGCGCGAGGTCGTCGAGCGCGAGAAACCCTCGGCCGCCCCGTTCATCGTGATGGGACTGCTGTTCGCCCTGGGCGTGCTGATCATGATCGGGGCGATCGCCGCCGCCGCGCCGCGGCTGCTGCAAGGCGCCGAGCGGCGTCTGCAATCAGGGGGCTGGGTGACGCTCGCCATCGGCCTCGCGATCGTGCTGCTGGCGCCGCTGGTGATCGTGGCGCTGCTGGCCACCGTGCTGGGCGCGCCGCTGGGGCTGGTGCTGGCGTTGGCCTATCTGCTGGCCATCCCGCTGGCGTTCGTCGCCGTGTCCTACTGGCTCGGCCAGGTGATCCGCGCCCGCGCGGCGAAAGCCCACGCCGCCGGGCCGCCGCGCTGGCCGGCGCGGGTCGGCTGGACCGTGCTGGCCGCGCTGCTGCTGATGGTCGCGTTTGTGGTCCCGCTCGTCGGCGGACTGATCTGGCTGGTGGCGCTGGCGGCCGGGATGGGGGGCCTGGCGGGACACCTGTTCGACTACGCAAATCGGCGCCCCCTCGAACCGTCGCGCGACGGGACAGCCGTGTAGCCGGGTCCGGCGGCGCCTGCAGATAATCCGGCGCGAGCGGTCGAGCCGCGGGCAGGCCGGCCGCCTAGGCTCGAGGCGATGATGCAAGGGACCGAACCGCCGTCCACCCTGCCGGCGCTGCTGCGCAGCGTCGTCGCCGCGCGCGGCCCGCATGACGCGGTGGCGATGGCGGCCGAGACCCTGAGTTATGACGAGCTCGACCGGCGGACGGCGCGGATGGCCTGCGCGCTGCTGGCGCTGGGCGCCGGCAAGGGCGCGCGGATCGCGCTGATGGCGCCCGACGGCGTGCTGTGGATCACCACCTTCCTGGCGTCCTTGCGGATCGGCGCCCTGGTCTCGGTGGTCAGCACCCTCTGCACCCCGCCGGAGCTGGCCCACATCCTGCGCCACAGCGATGCGCAGATCTTCATCGGCGTCCGCGGCTTCCTGCGCCACGACTACGTCCGCACGCTCACCGCCGCCCTGCCGGGGCTCGAGACCCAGCCGGCCGAGGGGCTGCGGATCCCGGCCGCGCCCTATCTGCGCTCGGTCTGGCTGGATGACGCCGACGGGCTCGGCTGGGCGCGCTCGATCGACGCGCTGCTGGCCCGGGCCGATGCGCCGGCCGCACCGGACGCCGAACTGCTGGCGGCGGTCGAGGCGGAGGTCGCGCCCAGCGATGACGCGGTGATCGTCTACACCTCCGGCAGCACCTCGGCGCCGAAGGCCGTGGTGCACACCCAGGGAAACGTGACGCGGCACCCGCGCGAGCTGTCGCGCTACTTCCTGCTGAAGCCCGGCGATCGGATGCTGCCGCAGCTGCCGGCCTTCTGGCTCGGCGGCATGGTGATGGCGCTGCAGACGCTGAGCGTCGGCGCGACCCTGGTCTATCCGGCCTCGCCGGAGATCGAAGTGGTGGTCGACACGATCCGGCAGCTGGGCGTCAACCGGGTCAACAGCTGGGGCGACCCGCTGGTCCGGCTGCGCCAGGCGGCGGCCGCGCGCGGCGTCGACATCGACCGGATCGTCGGCCTGGGCCCGTTCCGCGACGCGGCCGGCGAGCTGATCCCGCCGCCGCTGCAGGTCAACATGCTGGGCATGAGCGAGACCTTCGCCGCGCACAGCGCCGAGCCGCTCGACCATCGCCTGCCCGACGACAAGGCCGGCTCGTCGGGGCGGACCGTGGGCGGCTTCGAACGGCGGGTGGTGGATCCGGAGACCGGCGCGCCGACGCCCCCGGGACAGGTCGGCGAGCTGCAGCTGCGCGGCGGGGCGCTGATGTCCGGCCTTTACAAGGTCGACTCGCGCCAGGTGTTCACGCCCGACGGCTTCTATCCGACCAGCGACCTGGTCCGGCTCGACGCCGACGGGCACCTCTATTTCGTCGCCAGGCGCGGCGACATGATCAAGACCAAGGCCGCCAACGTCTCGCGGCTGGAGGTCGAGGCGGCGCTGCGGCCACTGCCCGGCGTCGAGCTGCCGATCGTCGTCGGCCTACCGGACCCCGAGCTCGGCCAGCGGGTGGTCGCCGCCGTGGTGCCGGCCACCGGCGCGACGCTCAACGAAGACGCGCTGAAGGCGGCGCTGCGCGAAGTGCTGTCGAGCTTCAAGGTCCCGCGCGAAATCGTCTTCATCGGCCACGAGGACGTGCCGCGCACGGCGACCGGCAAGCTGAGGCTGTTCGAGCTGGCCGACATGATCGCTGCGCGCATCGCCGCGCGGCGCACGGCGGGCTGAGGGAAGGGCGGGGACGATGGCGGACGCGGCGAAGCAGCCCTCGGCGGAGGAGATCGTCCTCTACGAGAAGGATCCGAAGGCCAAGATCGCGACGATCACCCTGAACCGGCCCGACCAGCTCAATGCGCCGACCATCGCCGCCCGGCAACGGTTCGCCGACCTGGTGCATCGCGCCAACGTCGACGACGACGTGAAGGTGCTGATCGTCCGCGGCGTCGGCGCGCACTTCGGCAGCGGCGCGGACCTGCCGGAGCAGGCGGACATGTTCTCCGACAAGGCCGACGTCTCGCTGCTGAAGGAGTTCCGGATCGGCGACGACGAGGGCGTGAAGTATCCGCCGAAGGACTCCTACCGCTACCTGGCCTCGCTGACCCACCTCTACGCCAACTCGAACTTCGGCCTGCGCAGCCTGCAGGACTTCAAGAAGATCAGCATCGTCGAGGCCAAGGGCTATTGCTACGGCTGGCACTTCTACCAGGCCACGGACGCCGATCTGGTGATCTGTTCGGAGGAGACGCTGTTCGGCCATTCGGCCTGGCGCTACGCCGGCTGGGCGGCGCGGATGTGGACCTGGGCGACGATGATGGGCATCCGCAAGTTCCAGGAGATGGTGTTCACCGGCCGGCCGTTCACCGCCCAGGAGATGTACGACTGCGGATTCGCCAATCGCGTCGTGCCGCGCGACCAGCTCGAGGCCGAGACCCAGAAGTACGCCCTGGCCTGCTCGCGCACCCGCCCGACCGACGTGGTGATGATGCAGAAGACCTTCTTCGAGGTGATGAAGCAGCACCAGGGCGAATACATGGGCAGCGTGCTGACCGGCTGGCTGGAATCCATGCTGCCGATGGTCCGCTCCGACGGCGAGCTGGAGCTCGGCGACGAGACCTTCGGCAAGGGTCTGAACAATGCGGTGAAGGACAACGACCGGCTGTTCCCGCCGGAGTGGCGCCTGAGCTACGGCGCCCGCAAGGCCAAGGACTAGCCGAGACGCAAAGGGAGTTCGCCGATGGATCCGCGCCTTCAGGAGATGCTCGATCACTATGAGATCCGGAAGACCCTCAGCGAGTATTGCCATGGCTGTGACCGCTGCGACGAGCCGCGGATGGCGAGCATCTATGCGCAGGACAGCTGGGACGACCACGGCCACCGCCGCGCGCCTGGCCCCGACTACGCCCGGCTGATGACCGCCGAGGTGCTGGCCACCACCAACAGCCTGTATCACCTGCTCGGCCAGTCACAGGTCCGGGTCGACGGCGATGCGGCCGGCGCGGAGACCTATTTCCTGGCGGTGTCGCGCACCACCGGCGAGGACGGGGCGGCGATGTGCAACCAGCTCGGCGGCCGCTTCGTCGATCAGCTGCGGCGCGAGGACGGGCGCTGGCGCGTGGCCCACCGCACCGTGATGCGCGACTGGTCGATCAGCATGCCGGTCGAGCAGGACTGGACCGCCGAGGCCGGCTTGCGGGAGGGCGCACGCTCGAACGACGACCCGTCCTTCGCCGCGCTGGGGCTGGAGCACGGCGGGGCGCGCTCGGCCGAGGGGCTTCGCTGGCGTTGAACGGGAGAACAGGCGCCATGGACACCACCGACCGGCTTCTTCCGAAAGGCTTCGAAGCTCTGGAGCCTTTCGTGGCGGATTGGGTCCTGGCCGACGCGGTTGCGCGCATGTCCAAGCGCCAGGCGAGCCGCATGGAGGATATCCGCCGGTTCTACGAAGCGATGTTGCCGCTCGGCGAGCGGGCGCTCGAGCACCTGCGCCAGTTCGAACTTGGGGAGGTTCCGGCGGCGAGCGAGCGGCTGTTGAAGCTGATGCTGTCCCTGGCCGAGGTCGCCCCGGCGGTCGAGTGGTACGGCGACCCGAGGGTCAATGACGGCTTCCCGATCGAACGCATCCGCTACCGGCGGCAGATCCCCGACGCCGCCCCGCAAACCTGATCGAGCCGCGACGGAGCAGGGCTATGGATCAACCGACGATCAGCGTTCCGCCCATCGGCCTGACGCAGAAGTATCCCGACGTCGGCACAGGCCCGGTCGCGACGGAGATCTACTGCGACCCGGTCTTCTATGAGAAGGAGCTCGCGGCGATCTTCCAGCGCAGCTGGTACATGATCGGCCGGGTCGAGCAGATCGCGAACCCCGGCGACTTTTTCGTCGCCGAGCTGCCGACCTTCCGCCAGTCGCTGCTGATCTGCCGCGACCGGGACGGGCGGGTGAACGGCTTCCACAACGTCTGCAGCCACCGCGGCAACGTCGTCGAGCACCGCGACTGCGGCAAGACGCGGCTGTTCATGTGCCGCTTCCACGGCTGGAGCTACGACCTGAACGGCGCGCTCGCCGCCGTGCGCGACGAGGAGGGGTTCTTCGACCTGGACAAGGGCCAGCTCGGCTTGAAGCCGGTGGCGACCGAAGTCTGGGAAGGCTTCATCTTCGTGTCGCCGCAGGCGCAGCCGACCCAGACATTGGCCGAGTACCTGGGCGAGCAGGGGCGCGATCTGGTCGGCTACCCCTGGAGCGCCTGCAGCCAGCATTACATGTGGGAGACCGAGATCGCAGCCAACTGGAAGCTGGTCGTCGACTCCCCGGCCGAGGTCTACCACATCCCGATCCTGCACCCGACCTCGGCGGCGCCGACCATGATGGCCTCGGGCAATCCCTTCGGCCGGCTGCTGGACGTCGAGCTCAAGGGGCCGCACCGCACCAATTCGCACTACAGCGTTTCCGGCGAGCCGCAGCCGGTGCAGTCGCTGGCCTACAAGAACGCGGCGGCGGCCCAGAATGTCGTTCGCGACAGCCTCGATTACGAGATGCCCAAGGGGCTGAACCCGACGCGCTCGCCGCACTGGTCGGTGGACCTGGTGATGTTCTTTCCCGGCCTGGCCTTCACGGTCTCGGCGGGGATGTACACGGCCCATCAGGTCTGGCCGCTGGGGCCGAACCGCAGCCTCTACCAGCAGCGGGTCTTCATGCGGAAGGCGCGGAACGCCGCCGAGCGGTTCGGCCAGGAGAACACCATGGTCGAGTTCCGCGACGTGGTGATGGAGGACCTGAGCACGCTCGAGCGCATCCAGCGGGCGGTCGACACCGGCCAGATCCAGCACTTCCATTTCCACGACCACGAACTGGCGTTGCGCCACCAGGCCAAGGTCGTGAAGGACGTGGTGGCGGCGTGGGAGCGGGAGCAGGCGGGCTAGGCGGCCGGCCCGCATAGGCCGTATTCCTAGCAGCTTGTCCCAAGAGGTCGATGACGATGAACGCAGAGATGAGCGGGCGCACCGCGGTGATCACCGGCGGCGGGCGGGGTTTCGGCAAGGCGTTCGGCGTCGCCCTGGCCGCACGAGGCGCTCACGTCGTGCTGGTCGATCTCGACGGGCCGGCGGCCGAAGCCGCCGCCACGGAGATCCGCGCCCAGGGCGGCGGGGCGATCGGCCTGGCTGGCGACGTCACTGACGAAGCGAAGATGCGGGAGATCATGGCCCAGGCCGCGGAGGTCCGCGGCGGCGTCGATATCCTTATTAACAACGCCGGACTGCACAGCCACGAATACAGCCAGCCGATCCTGGCGATGGGGCTCGCCAAGGTGAAGCGGCTGTTCGAGGTCAATGTGATGGGCGTGATCGCCTGCACCTTGGCGGCCGCGCCGCACATGAAGGGCCGCGCGGGCGCGAGCATCGTCAACATCTCGTCGTCCGCCGCCTACATGGGCGGCACGGCTTACGGGAACAGCAAGCTCACGGTCTCGGCGCTGACGGTCACCCTTGCCCGAGAGCTCGCCGCCGATCGGATCCGGGTCAACGCCATCGCGCCTGGCCTGATCCTGACCGACACCATCGCCGCCGAACTGCCGCCGGAGACCAAGGCGCGGGTCAAGGCGATGCAGATGCTGCAGGACGACGGGAGCGAAGGCGACATTGTCGACGCCATGCTCTTCCTGACGTCGCCGCAAGCCAAGTTCATCACCGGCGAGACTATGCGGGTCACCGGCGGGATGGCGGCGGGGACATGACCCGGCCCCGGTCGTCGGTTAGCCCTGGGCGAGCGCCGCCCGCGCCTCGCTGATCTCCTGGATCAGGCTGCGCACGTCGCCGGCGGTGGCGCCGCCATCGACCGACAGCACCTGGGCGGTGATCTGCTCGGCGCGGTCGCTGGCCAGGAACAGCGCGGCCTGGGCGACGTCGAGCGGCCGGCCCTGGCGCTTCAGCGGCTGGCGAGCCATGCGGATTTCGCCGATCGCCGCCTGCAGCCGCGCCGCGGCCTCCGCCGTCATGCCCGGAGCGGGGGCCTGGAAGGTCCCCAGGTCGGTCGGGATGTTGCCCGGGCAGATGCAGTTCACCCGGATCAGGTGCTCGCCGAGTTCGATCGCCGCGGACTTGGTGAAGCTGACGACCCCGGCCTTGGCGGCGCGGTAAACCGGAAAGCCGTAGCCGGAGGCCAGCCCGCCGATCGAGGCGGTGTTGATGATCGAGCCGCCGCCATGCCGGGCCATGTGCCGCGCGGCGGCCTGGGTCCCCAGCATCACCCCCAGCACATTGACCGCCATCACCCGCTCGAAGGCGCCGAAGTCGTCGTCGAGCAGCCGGCCGGTCGCCTCGTCGGTGACGCCGGCGTTGTTGAACATCACCTGCAGGCCGCCGAACTCGGCCACGGCGAAGGCGACCAGCGCCTCGACCTCCTCGCGGCGCGAGACGTCGGCGCGGCGGAAGCGGACGGCCGAGCCCAGGGTTTCGGCCAGGGCCGCGCCGGCGGCGACGTCGACGTCGGCGACGACCACCTGGGCGCCCTCCGCCACGAACAGCTCGACCGCGCCGCGGCCCAGCCCCTTCGCGCCGCCGGTGATGACCGCCACCTTGCCCGCCAGTTCCTGGGTCAAACCGCTGCTCCCGCCTCACCTTATTGGCAGTGAGCCACGCCGGCCCGTCGCCGTCTCGACAGTTCGCGCCCGATCCGGCGCATCAGGCGTGGTTGGCGGAAATCGTCAGCCGCCGATCAGTCGGACGAAAGCGTCGGTGGCCAGCGCCACGATCCTGGTGAGTAGCAGCAGCAGCGCCATCAGGCCGACGGCTGCCAGCAGGTCGCCGCCGCCCGTCGGAACGCGGCGCGACGTACCGGCCCAGTGCGATCGACGAAACCTGTTCAGCTCGCTCAACCTCATCATCGCCGCGCCTCCCGAGCATCTAGTCTTCGGGACACCGCCTATTTGTTCAACGCAAGCGGTGCGCTCGCGATCCGTGTTTTCCTCGCGAGACGATCAAAATTAGCGCGGGGCGGCGGGGGCAGATGGAGAGGCGCGCGCGGTCGAGCGGGCGGACGCCTTCGGTGCTAGCTTTCGCGACATGCGCCCGACGACCCCTCGCATCCCGATGATCGCGCCGAAGGACTTCACGCCGGAGCAGGCGGCGATCGCCGGCGGCTGGGGCGAGCTCAACTTCACCCAGATGATGGTCCAGCATCCGGGGCTCTACCGGACCTACATGCCGTTCGGCGAGAAGCTGATGCGCGGCTCGGAGCTGCCGGCCAAGGATCGGGAGATCCTGGTGCTGCGCGCCGTCGCGCTGTGCCGCGAGACCTACGAGGCGACGCACCACGTGCTGATCGCCCGCAACATCGGCATGACCGAGGCCGAGATCGCCGCGGCGCAGAGCGGCGGCGCGGCGCTGGCCCCGTTCGAGCAGACGCTGGCGAAGGCGGCCGAGGAGCTGGTCCTCGACCACTGCCTGAGCGAGGCGACCTGGGCCCAGCTCGCCGAGCGCTACACCCAGGTGCAGATGATGGAGCTGGTGTTCCTGGTCGGCGAATACGTGATGCTGGCGATGGTCACCAACAGCTTCGGCATGCCGGTCGAAGCCGGCCTCCACGCCGGCTCCGTCCCGAACGCGTAGCGGCCGCCCGCTGGTGTCCCGATTCCGAAGTTCGCTTGCGCATTGTGGCGGCTCTGGCGAACTTCGGAATCGATCGGGACACTAGCAAGTATATGTTTCTAGTGTGCTTTACGGATCTGAAGTTCGCTTCGGCGCTTGACCGATGTGCAGGCGAACTTCAGATCCAGCACACTAGAAGATGAAGTCGTTCCGGGCCAGGGACGAGACCCCGAGCACGGTGATCGAGTTGTTGCCGGACAGGTGGATGACGCTGTCCAGACTGCCGTCGCTGTCGACGTCGGACACGGTGATGTCCAGGCGGTTGAAGCGGGTCGCCTGGACGCCCAGGTCGATCCGGTCGGTCCCCTGCTGGAAGTCTTCGATCACGTCGGCGCCGTTGTTGCGGCCGAAGGCGAAGACGTCGCGGCCGCCGGTGTTGGTCGCGGTCATGGTCGCCGCGTCGCCCCACATGTGATCGTCGCCACGGCCGCTGACCAGCCGGTCGTCGCCGCCGGCCGCCGCGCCGGTCATGTCCCAGGCGTCGCCGTAGAGGTAGCTGCCCGAGCCGGAGCCGCCGACCAGGGTGTCGTTGCCGCCGACCGCGTCGGCGTACATGAACACCGCGTCGCCGATCAGCTCGCTCTTGGTGGTGGTGAAGCCGCCGACCAGCCGGTCGTCGCCGCCGCGGGCGCTGTCGAACATCTCCGCGGCGTCGCCTCTGAGGGCTTCCGTGGCGCTGGAGCCGCCCATCACGGTGTCGTTGCCGCCGACCGCCTCGCTGGTCATCCACACGGCGTCGCCGAACAGGGCGTTCGACCCGCCGGTTCCGCCGACGACCAGGTCCCCGCCGCCGCGCGACGGGCCGTTCAGCTCGTAGGCGTCGCCGATCAGGAAGTTGTCGGCGGAGTTGAGCCCGCCGTAGAGGGTGTCGCGGCCGCCTTGGCCGGCGCTGCTGATCCCGGCGTCGCCGACGATGAAGTTGGAGACCGCGCCCGCGCCGCCGACCAGCAGGTCGGCGCCGCCGACGCCGGCGATCATCAGGTCGGCGTCGCCGAAGATGCGGTTCTGGCTGCCGGCCCCGCCGACGATCGTGTCGTTCCCGCCGATCGAGGTGTCGAACAGGTAGCGGGAGTCGCCGTAGAGCGCGTTGCTCGCGCCGAAGCCGCCGAAGATCCGGTCGTTGCCGCCCCTGGAGGTGTTGTACTGCTCCCAGGCGTCGCCATGGATGAAGTTGGCTTCGTTGTTCACGCCGACCAGCGTCTGGTCGCCGCCGACTGAAATTCCGCTCAGACTGCCGTTGGTATCCCCATAGATCTCAGCCATCGCAGACCCTCCCTGTACTGTTACAGAGGCTCATTGAGCCCGTTCGCGCGTTTCGCAGGCGACGGGGCGCAGCAACAGCCCGTTGTGCGCGGCTCATATTCTAGATGTTAAGCGACTCCCCTCGACGAAACGCGGCTCAGGCTGAACGCGTCTTCTTCAGCCGCCGTTCCGGCATCCGGACATCCGGATTAACCGATGATGGGCAAGTTACTCCGCGGTGAGCGCACGGCGTGGCCCGCGCGCTCACCGGTAACCGGATCAAGCGATGACCGTCAGAAGCGGTAGCCGAGCGATCCGACGACGTTGCGACCGTTGCCCGTGAAGCAGTCGCCATAGACGCGGCAGGCGGCGAAATAGCGCTTGTCGAAGAGGTTGCTCGCCCGCAGCGACAGGACCCAGTTGTCGCGCTCCCATTCGGCCAAGGCGTCGACGAGCGTGTAGCCGGGCGTGCGCTGCTGCCAGCCCTCGGTGGTCGAAAGCACCGAGCCGACATAGCGGACCCCGGCCCCGAACCGCAGTCGGCTGCCCTCGTCGATGTCGAACGCCTTCATGGCCCAGGCCGAGGCGGTGTGCTTGGGAACCTCGCCGAACTGCACGCCGAGGCGGCGTCCTGAGGCGCAGCCGCGGGTCTGGCCGGCTGCGGCTCGGCGCGGCGGACCGGCCGGGCGCTGGCGCTCGGAAGGGTCGCGAGCGTGAACCCTCCCGCGCCGTCCGAGACCGCCCGCAGCCCGGCGCCGCGCAGCAGCTGATCGAGCCCAGCGGCGGCGGTGTAGCGGCCGCGCAGGCCGGACGTGCGCCGATTGCGCACCAGGGTGGGGTCGAACGCGATCGTCACGCCGGCGTCGCGGCCCAGCTGGGCGATCGCCGCGCCGAGCGGTCCCGCCGGAATGTCGAGCTGGCTCGCCGGCGGTGATCTCCAGGCAATCGCCGGTGTCCGCTGCGCACGCGCACACGCGACTCGAGCACCGTTATGGTCGTGGCTGCGGCCTCCCGGCGAACGGTGAAGACCGTTCCCATCGCGGTCGCCGTCCCCTCTGGCGTTTCGACGACGAACGGCCGCGCATCATGACCGACGCCGGCCATCACCTGTCCCCGGAACAGCGTCACGGTCCGTCGCTGGCGATCCAGATGGGTGTCCAGCGCGGCGTTGGTGTCGATCGTCAGCCGGCTGCCGTCCGCCATGACCACCGTCCGCTGCTCGCCCGGCGCGGTCTTGTAGTCGGCCAGCAGCCCGCGAACGGCGAACGACGGCGCCAACAGCCAGCCTGCGCCGGCGCTCAGCAGCAGCGCCATGGCGACGCCGTCCACCTGCCGGCGGCGGCGGGTGCGCGCGGCCAGCACCGAGCGGACGGTCTCGCGGCCGATGGCGTCGGTCCTGTCGATCGTGAGGTCGAAGGCGCGCATCCGGTCGAACGCCAGCCGAAGCAGCGGATGCGCGCGACACCAGGCCTCGCAGGCCGCGCGCTCGGCCACGCTCGCCTCGTCGGTCGCCAGCACCGCCGCCCAGCGGGCGGCCGCCAAGATCGTCGCGCGGTCGGGCTCGGAGGGGAGGGGGACGCTCACTCAGGCCGGATAGGCGAGCGCGTAACAGTGCGCATAGACCTGCGCGACATACCGCTTCACCATCCGGTCCGACACGCCCAGCAGAACCGCCGCTTGGGCATAGCTCCGCCGCTCGAAACGGATCAGCACGAAGGCCGTGCGCGCCTTCTCCGAAGCGCCTTCGAGCATCCGCACGACGGCGTCGAGCAGCTGGACGGCGACGAGGATGCGCTCCGGCGTCAGCTCATCCCACTGGTCGGTCCGCGCGGCATGGATCGCCAGGTAGGCGCGTTCGATTTCCCGGTGGCGGATGTCGTCGATCAGCAGGCGGCGCGCGACGGTCGCCAGATAGTTCTTCGGCGAGTCCGGAAGGCTGGGCAGGGGGCGTTCCAGCAGCCGGCAGAAGGTCTCCTGGGCGAGGTCCGCCGCGCGGTGCGAACAGCCGGTGTGACGGCGCAGCCATTGGCGCAGCCAGACGCTGTAGTCCTCGTAGAGCGAGGCGATCTGGATCGTCGCGGCCGACACGCTGGCGCCTCCTCGATCGCAACCCGGCGATCGTTGGAGCCGCGTCGGCGAATACCCGCCCCCGCTAGCAAGGATGCAAGGGCCTCTCGAGCGAGGCCGGCCGCTTCGCCAGCTACGCCGGCCGGTTCCCCAGGTTCGCCGCGTGCTTAGCCGCGACATAGCCAAACGTGAACGCCGGGCCGATGCTGCAGCCGGCGCCGGGATAGGTGCGGCCCATCACCGCCGCCGTGGTGGTCCCGGTCGCATAGAGGCCGCCGATGACGCTGCCGTCCTCGCGCAGCACCCTGGCGTAGGCGTCGGTCACCACGCCGCCGAAGGTGCCGACGTTCCCGGGCACGACGGTGACGGCGTAGAACGGTCCCTTCTCGACCGTGCCGAGCGCGGCGTTCGGCTTCTGCGTCGGATCGCCCAGCCAGCGGTCGTAGGCGCGCGCGCCGCGGTGGAAGTCGTCGTCGCGGCCCTGGCGGGCGAACCCGTTGAACCGCTCCGTGGTGGCCTTCAGCGTTCGCGGATCGATGCCGCAGGCCGTGGCCAGGCCGTCGAGGGTGTCGGCCTTGCGCAGATAGCCCTCGAGGAACCAGGCGGCCGGCTTCTTGGCCCCCGGCATGGTGTTCGCCAGCATGTGCCGCTCGATGTACTGGCTATCCATGATCCACCAGCTCGGCACGGCCGGGACCTTTTCGTGGCGCGCCAGCATGCGCTGGCAGAACTCCATGTAGGAGCCGCCCTCGTTCATGTAGCGCTCGCCCGACTGGTCGACCAGGAAGGCGTGCGGCTTGGCCAGCTGCATCTGCACGCCCTGCGGGCCGAGGCCCGGCGGCAGGGTCATCTGGTTGCCGACCATCTCCTCCATCTGCGCCATCTGCGCGCCGATGCGCATCAGCTCGCGGTGCATGTCGCCGGTGTCGCCGGGGGCCGCGTGGGTCCACTCGGCGCGGACGTTCGGGATGTATTTGTCGAGCATCTGCTGATTGTGGGCGAATCCGCCGGCGTTCAGCAGCACCCCGGAGCGGGCGCCGACCCGCCACTCGCGGCCGTCCTTCTCCGTCACGACGCCCGCCACCGCGCCGCCGCCATTCAGGATGAGCTCTGTCACCGGCGCCTCGGTGCGGATCTCGACGCCGGCCTTCAGCGCGGCCTTCAGCATGCGCCCCTGCAGCGCCGCGCCCGCCGTCACCCAATGCTTGCCGGTCAGCTTGGCGATGAAGCCCCTGAGGCCGGTCTTGAGCATGACCCACTTGCCGCGCCAGGAGACCTTGAACAGCGGCAGGCTCACCGCCTCGAAGATCGGCGCCGGCAGCGGAAAGGCGTTCGGCCGCAGCTTCGACTTCCACGGCCCCAGCTCGTTGACGTCGAACAGCTCGGCGACGACGGTGCGGCCCGGGGCCGAGCCGCCCGCCCGATCGTCGTAGTAGTCGGGCCAGTAGGGCGAGCGCCGCAGCTTGATGCCTTCGCCGACCAGGAAGTCGACCATCTCGGGGGCCTCGCGCAGGTAGGTCTGGCGGCGCTCGCGCGTCGCCCCGGGCGCGTCAGCGTGGTCGCCGACGACCGCGTCGAGGTAGGCGGTGGCCTTCTCGTGGCTGTCCTCGACGCCCTGCGCCTGCATGAAGCGGTTGTTGGGAACCCACATCACCCCGCCGGCCTTGGCCGTCGAGCCGCCGACGAGGTCGGTCTTCTCGAGGATCAGCACGCTCTTGCCGGCCTTGCGCAGGACCAGCGCCGCGCACATCGAACCGCCGCCGCTGCCGACGACCACGAAGTCGAACACCTCGTTCATGTCCTGCACGGTCTTCCTCCCTGGCGGCGCACCCCTCAGGGGGAGGCGTTTCCGCATCTCAGCTTTTTGTTGTCTTCCGTCCGCGGCCGCGCAGGGCCTCAGAAGCCGATGTCGAGCACCGGCGCTTCGAAGCCGCTGTTCACCGTGCGCGAGGCCTTGGCGAGCTTCTGCGCCTCCAGTCCCGCCAGGTAGCCGTCGATCAGCCGCTGGTAGTTGCTGATCATCCCTTCCTTCTGGCTGGACAGCCGCATGTAGTCGAAGCCCTGGGCGTGCAGCCCCTCCTGCTGGATCGGCAGGTTGGAATAGTCCTGGCGGGGGATCTCCGGGAAGTCGGGGCTGTCGTGCGGCAGGACCACCGGTTGCGTCACCCGCGGCCGCGGATCGTCTTCGGCCATCGGGACCAGCGACCAGATCTCGAACAGGCAGGTCTCCGGCGTCAGCGGCCGGATCCGGTAGGACGACATGGCGCTGAAGAACGGCAGCAGGAAGAAGTGCGGGAACATGAACTCGACGTAGGTGAAGCCGTTCTCGGCGTCGGCCTTGTTCATGTCGAACACCGGCAGGCCGCGGGCCAGGCCGGCCTGGTAGATCTCGTCTTTGACCCGGGCATAGAAGGCGCCGGCCGCCTGGCCGAGGTCGTCCGGCAGCGCCATGTCCCGCAGGCTCTCGGCGATCGCCACCTCGTCCTTGGTGATCATCCCAGCCATCCCCTCGCCGTTGGTGGCGAAGAACTTCAGCGTCTTGTCGACGAACTCCCGCGGCGTGGTCCGCCGCTCCGGCGCGCGGGCGCCGGCGTCGAGCCCGTAGGGGCTCATCTCGACCATCATGTGCGCGTAGAGCTGCGGATGGGTGCGCATCACATGGTAGCCCTCCATGAAGGCCTCCATCGCCAGCTTCCAGTTGGTCGGCAGCTCGGTGGCGTACCACCACTCCATCTTCAGCTGGTCGACCTTGCGCGCGTCGAGCTTGTCGAGCACCGGCCCCATGCTCTCGCGGAAGCCCGGCGCGTCGTTGTCGAAGTTGATGAAGGCGCAGCCGCCCCACAGCTCGATCCGGCAAGGGACCAGGTTCAGCTCGGCGGCGTCGAGGTTCGCCTCGTCGAACACCTGCCGGGCGAAGACGAAGGTGTTCTTGCCTTCGGTGTTCCAGCGCCAGCCGTGGAACGGGCAGGTGAAGCCCTGCACCTCGCAATTGCCGCGGCCGCTGGCCAGCTTCACGCCGCGGTGGCGGCAGGCGTTGTGGAAGGCCTTCACCCCGCTGGGCGTGCGCACGACGATCACCGACTTGTCGAGGATCTTGTACTCGACCCAGTCGCCGACCTCCGGGATCTCCTCCAGCCGGCAGGCCATCTGCCAGATGTGCGGCCAGAGCTTCTCGCGCTCGAGCTCGAAGAATTCCGCGTCGTAGTAGCGCTGGGCCGGGATGCGCTGCGGATGCGTGACCCGGTGGGGCACGGCGTCGAGCTTCAGGGTGTCGCTGGCCGTCATCGAGATCGTCCTGTCCGAGTCGTCGCGCCACATCCGACGTGGCCCACGCTGTTGATACAATGCCCATTGGGCAATGCAAATCAAGCCGGCGAAGGGCCTTCCTGCAGCCGCGCCAGCAGGGCGGGGCCGGCCGGATCGCCGTTCAGCATCTGGTTCTGGCGATGGTCGATCCGTCAGCCGCCGTCGGGCTTGCGCGACAGCTGCAGCCGCGAGGCGCTCAGCCGGCCGACGACGAAGCCGTTCTCGCGGTTCATCACCACCATGGTGTGGCAGGTGGCGGTCGCCCGGTCGCCGTCGACGACCACATAGGGCAGGCTCGACAGGTGGCCGCAGCCCGCCTTGACCAGGCCGAGGTGGCCTTCGTCCCGGGTGATCGCGGCGATCCGCTCGCGGCCCTCGAAGGCGCCGATGTCGCCGACCGCGTAGACGCCGTCCTCGGCGTAGACGGAGCCGACCGCGTCGGCGTTGCAACCGTCCACGGCGTACCCGTAGCCGCAGATCAGCTGATAGATGGCCAGACGGTCTTCGACCGCCTGCAGGCGCGTTTCGACCGTGGTGCTCATGTCATGTCTCCAGGGAAGAGGGCTCAGCCGACCATGACGCCGCCGGCGTCGCAGGTGACGGACTGGCCGGTGATGGTTCGGAGATCCGCGGGCCGGCAAGTGCCCGATTGCGCGGAACTCGCCGCCGAGATAACGGGTGTTAGCTAACATGCGTACAGCTAGCGACCGGCATGGGATCGCGCCGAGTCTCGTCCGACCCGTTGCATCGACATCAAGCCTGAGGACTCCGCCCGAGCGACCTACCGCGCGAACAGCCGCCCCAGGGCGTCGAGGACGAACGCCTCCACGCCGGCCGCCGAGTTCCCCGCGCGGTGGGGCGCCAGGTGGGCCAGGGCGATCCGGCCGTGGGTCAGCGAGATGATCAGCAGGGTCGCCGATTCCGCATCCCGCGCCGGCAGCGCCACGCCCTCGGCCGACAACTGCTGAAGCTTGGCCAGGACGTTGCGATAGGCGGGTTGCAGCAGGCCCGGGAGGTCCGGGAACTGTCCGGTCTCGACCGGCTGCAGCGCGTAGAGCAGCTGGTAGCGCGACGGGCGCTCCATGGCGTAGCGGACGTAGGCGGCCATCGCGCTGCGGAGCTGAGCATAGGCGTCGTCGGCCGGCGCCGCCTGCGCGGTCTCGGCCATCGCGTCGCCGAGCTGGCTCCAGCACTCGCGGACGATCTCCGCCAGCAGGGTCTTGGCGTCGGCGAACTGGGAATAGACCGAGGGCGCGGCGACCCCGGCCTCCCGGGCGACCATGCGCAGGCTCAGCTCGGCCGCGGGGGCGCGGTCGAGGATCCGCATCGCCGCCTGGATCAGCTCGGTCCTCAGGTGCGAACCCGCGCCGCGCTGGTTTCTTTGTCGCTGTTGCACCGATTCACCGTCGCCCACGCCGCCACTATAGCGCGCGGCCACTTTACATCGCAAACCTAACGCCCGTAAGTTCATGCGGCGAGCGCGGCAACCACCTACCGAAGGGCCTGACCTCATATGAAATTCACGTTGGCCATTCCATTGGGCGAGATTGCGCCGCGCGGCGAGTTCCAGTCGATCGAGGCGATCGGCCAGATGGCGCAGGCGCTGGAGCTGGCCGGCGTCGGCGCCTGCTACGTCACCGACCACCCGGCGCCGTCGGCGGACTGGCTGCACGCCAACGGCCACGACGCGCTGGATCCGTTCACCGCCCTGGCCTTCGTGGCGGCGGCGAGCCGGCGGCTGCTGCTGCACACCAACATCGTCGTGCTGCCGTACCGCAACCCGTTCGTCACGGCGAAGGCCGCCGCGACCTTGCAGGTGCTGTCGGGCGGGCGACTGATCCTCGGCGTCGGCGGCGGCTACCAGAAGGGCGAGTTCGAGGCGCTTGGCGTCGACTTCCACCAGCGCGGCGCCCTGTTCGATGAGGCGCTCGAAGTGCTGCGCCTGGCCTGGTCCGGCGGCGTGGTGGTGAAGGAAGGCCGAAACTTCGCCGCCGCCGGCAACGAACCGCGCCCGGCGCCCGACCCGCAGCCGCGGGTGTGGATCGGCGGCGGCAGCGACAAGGCCGTCGAGCGGGCCGCACGCTGGGGCGACGGCTGGTGTCCGTTCTTCGCCGCGCCGACCATGAGCAAGCTCAACCAGGACAGCGGCATCCAGACGGTCGCCCAGCTCGCCGGCAAGATCGCCCAGTTGCAGGACCTGCGCGCGGCCCAGGGGCGCACGGGGCCGTTTGACGTCTCGATCGGACCGCAGGTGCGGATCAAGGACCGGACCCGCGCCGAGGCGGAGCAGTACCTGGAGGCGGTCGACGCGCTGGCGCAGGCCGGCGTGACCTGGGTGGGCGCCGAACTCGGCCACGAGAGCCGCGCGGCCTACCTCGAGAACGTCCAATGGTTCGGCGAGGAAATCATCGGGTCTGGGCCTGGTGGAGATGGGCTACCGGCATTCCGCGGCCACGACGGTCTACGGGGGCACCAGCGAGGTGCTTCGCAGCATGGTCGCCGAACGGCGGCTGGGTCTGCCGCGCAGCCGCGCGTCATAGGAGTCGGAGGCGCCGAGCGCACTCCATAACGTCACAAGAGGGAGGAACATCCATGGATGGAATGTCGGATCTCGAACGGCTCCTGGCCATCGAGGACATCAAGCTGCTGAAGGCCAGGCGCGACCGCGCCGTCGACACCAAGGACTTCGAGACCTATTACGCGCTGCACGCGCCCGATCACGTCTCGCACAACGACGGCTTCGACCGGTGGAACAACCGCGACGAGATGATCGTCAACGTTCGCCGGCTGATGGCGGACAACATCTCCGTCCACCACTCGCACACGCCCGACATCACCTTCGACTCCCCGAGCCGGGCGGTCGGGATCTGGGGCATGGAAGACAACATCTTCTGGCGGCAGGACGGCGAAGAGCACTGGCTGCAGGGCTTCGGCTTCTATCACGAGACCTACGAGAAGCGTGACGGCGTCTGGGTGTTCACCAGCCGTCAGCTGAAGCGGACCCATGTGCGGACTTCGGCCGGCGCGATGATGGGCGCCCAGCGGCTCGCTACGAACGGGACGAAGCCGTGAGCCGGCGCCCGGTCCCGGAAGCGGACGGCGCCGTCGGGCGGCGGTTGCTTCCCGCCGCCCGAACTTGCGCCGTCTAAGCCGCGTACCCCGGCTTCAGATCATAGCGATCGGCGTTCATCACCCGGCTCCAGGCCGCCACGAAGTCCTTCACGAACTTCTCCTGCGCGTCCGCGGAGGCGTAGACCTCGGCGAAGGCGCGCAGTTCGGCGTGCGAGCCGAAGATCAGGTCGACCCGGGTGGCGGTCCATCGCGGCTGCAGGGTCTTGCTATCAACCCCGTTGAACAGGTTTTCGTCGGCGGTCGGATGCCAGATCGTGCGCATGTCGAGCAGGTTGACGAAGAAGTCGTTGGTCAGCTGGCCCGGTCGCTGGGTGAACACGCCTTCCTTGGCGCCCTTGGCGTTGGCGCCGAGGACCCGCAGGCCGCCGACCAGGACCGTCATCTCCGGGCCGGTGAGCCGCAGCAATTCGGCGCGGTCGACCAGGGCTTCTTCCGGCGCCATGAACTGCAGGCCGCTCTTGCGGTAGTTCCGGAAGCCGTCGGAGAGCGGCTCGAGCGGCGCGAACGAAGCTGTGTCGGTCTGCTCCTGCGTGGCGTCCATCCGCCCAGGCGCGAAGGGGACCTTGACCGGCGTGCCGGCGTCCTTGGCGGCCTTCTCGACGGCTGCAGAGCCGCCAAGCACGATCAGGTCGGCCAGGGACACCTTCTTGCCGCCGGCCGCGGCGCTGTTGAAGTCGTTCTGGATCGCCTCCAGCGTCTGCAGCACCTTGGCGAGGTCGGCCGGGTCGTTCACCTCCCAGTCCTTCTGCGGAGCCAGGCGGATGCGGGCGCCGTTGGCGCCGCCGCGCTTGTCCGAGCCGCGGAAGGTCGAGGCCGACGACCAAGCCGCGGAGACCAGCTGCGGGACCGTCAGGCCTGACGCCAGGATCTTGGCCTTGAGGGCTTCGACGTCCGCCTCGTCGACCAAGGGGTGGTCCACCGGGGGGATCGGGTCCTGCCAGATCAGGATCTCCTGCGGCACCAGCGGGCCCAGGTAGCGCTGGATCGGGCCCATGTCGCGGTGGGTGAGCTTGTACCAAGCGCGGGCGAAGGCGTCGGCGAACTCCTCCGGATGCTGGTGGAAACGCCGCGAAATCTGTTCGTACGCGGGGTCGAAGCGCAGCGACAGGTCCGTCGTCAGCATGGTCGGCACGCGCTTCTTCGACGGATCGAACGGGTCCGGCACCGTCGCCGGCGCGTCCTTCGCCTGCCACTGCTGGGCGCCGGCCGGACTCTTGGTCAGCTCCCACTCGAAGTTGAACAGGTTGTCGAAGAAATTGTTGCTCCACTTGGTCGGCGTCTGGCTCCAGACGACTTCCGGGCCGCCGGTGATGGCGTCGCAGCCCACGCCCGTGCCGTGCTTCGAGCGCCAGCCCAGGCCCTGATCCTCGATCACCGCGCCTTCCGGCTCGGGGCCGACAAAGGACGGATCGCCCGCGCCATGGGTCTTGCCGAAGGTGTGGCCGCCGGCGATCAGCGCGACGGTCTCTTCGTCGTTCATCGCCATGCGCGCGAAGGTCTCGCGGATGTCATGCGCGGCGGCGACCGGGTCGGGATTGCCGCTGGGGCCTTCCGGGTTGACGTAGATAAGGCCCATCTGGACCGCGCCCAGGGTGTTGTGCAGCTGACGTTCGCCGCTGTAGCGCTCGTCGCCGAGCCAGGAGCCTTCCGGACCCCAGTAGAGCTCCTCGGGCTCCCAGGTGTCCGGGCGGCCGCCAGCGAAGCCGAAGGTCTTGAAGCCCATCGACTCCAGGGCGACGTTGCCGGCCAGGACGAACAGGTCGGCCCAGGAAATCTTCTGGCCGTACTTCTGCTTGATCGGCCACAGCAGCCGGCGCGCCTTATCCAGGTTGGCGTTGTCCGGCCAGCTGTTGAGCGGGGCGAAGCGCTGCTGGCCGCCGCCCGCGCCGCCGCGCCCGTCGGAAATGCGATAGGTGCCGGCGCTGTGCCAAGCCATGCGGATCATCAGCCCGCCGTAGTGGCCGTAGTCGGCGGGCCACCAATCCTGGGAGTCGGTCATCAGGGCCTGGAGGTCCTGGATCACCGCGTTCAGGTCGAGTTTCTTGAACTCCGCAGTGTAGTTGAAGTCTGCTTCCAACGGGCTGGATCGCGCCGAATGCTGGCTGAGGCTGTCGAGGCGCAACCTGTCCGGCCACCAGTCACGGTTGCCCCTGCCGCGCTGACCGTGAGCCACAGGGCATTTGCCTGGTGCATTGTCGTCCATGACGTTCCTCCATCGAACTGGCCTGTCCAGCAGCCGGCCGCTTGGGCGAAATTCGCCGCCTCTGACAGGCGACGCCTGCTGCGACACTTTGTAAAATTGATTTTCGAGATGGAGGCGATCGATTGAATCTATCGATCTCCACCGCCAGGCCGAACAGCAGTCACCGCGCCGCGACGCGCGTGGATCAACGTTCCACAGAGCACGTGGTTGAGCATGGCGGGTTAGATCCCGAAAGCAGGTTTAAACGCGATTAGATGAATGTTGATCGGCGCGTTCTGGCCACACTCCGTAAGTGGCCGACGAATACCTTGTATTTTGACGCGGCGCGCATCTTTAACCTGAAGTCGCCGATCTCAACTTTTCGTTCAACGCGCAGGCAAGCGCGTAGAACCCATGGCGCGCCATGACCAATCGCGGCGCTCGCTCAGTCGGGCAGCGCCGCGAAAAGGCCGATCAGGTCGTGGTCGAGCATGGCGGCGCTGACCCGGGCGGCGTTGGCGGTGTTCACCGCCTCCGGCTGATAGTGCGACTCCGTCGTCATCCAGATGAAGTAGCCGTAGAGCAGCAGGACCGCGTACTGGCGCATGGCTTCGTCGATCGCCGGGACCGCGACCTCGCAGCGTCGCAACTCGTCGAGATAGTGCTGGACCAGGCCGCGCTCGGCGCCGCGCCGGTCGGCCACATCCAGCGAGGCGGAGACGTGATAGGCGACCTCCAGCATGCCCGGGCCGCGGCTGGCCAGGGTGTCGAAGAACCCCGGCGACCCATCCTGGTCGACGTAGAGGTTGCCCAGGTGGATGTCCCCGTGCAGCACGCAGTGGGGCAGAGTGAGCGAGAAGGCCACCATCTTGGCGTGGGCCGCGACCATCCACTCCCGGTCGTGGAAGCGCACGGACGCGGCCGCCCCGCGCGGCGCGGCGCAGAACCGGGCCCAGTTCTCCGGCGCGACGTTGTGGTCGAAGAAGGGCTGCAGGCTGACCAGGAAGTCGTCGAGATAGGCCCAGCGGCCGCCGGGCGCGACATCGGGGCTGCCCCAGCTCTTGGCGTGGAAACGGGCGAGGTCGGTGAGCCGCCGGGCGACCTGCTCCGGCGTCTGCGGTCGCGACGCATGGCAGAAGGTCACCCCGCGGGCGACCAGGTCCTCCATGATGATGATCCCCTGGCGCCGCTCGCGATCGTAGTCGGCGAAGAAGCAGGCCGGCGTCGGCAGCGGCATCACCGGAAAGACGTCGCGATACCCGCGGACCTCCTTCTCGTGCATGTTGGTCATCTCGACGTTGCGGCTGTGCGGCTCGAAGCCGCCCTTCAGGATCACCAGCTCCGGGATCCCCGCTCGCCGTCCCGCCGCGTCCAGCTCCAGCCGCAGGCGGATCTTGGTGGTCGTGCTGCGGATCACGTCGACGATCTGGACGCTGCGGACCGTCGCCTCCGGCGCCCGGGACCTCAGCGCGGCGGTCAGCCAGTCCGGCGTGATCTCCTCGATGGCGATCGGCAACGGAAAGGGGCTGAGCCGGGGCATGGACGTGATCCGCTGATCTGCAGGTAGACTAGCTGGTCACGCCGCCGCAGACGCCGTCTCGACAGTTTGCGCCCTGGCGACGCCGGGACTGGGCGGCGGTTGCAGATGCGCGCCGCCGGACTCGCGGTCGGTCTTCACCTGGCCGCCGCCAAGACTAGGCCCGAGTTATTCTTCAGGCCCGTGTTCTGGAAGTCCTATCGCTCAACTTCTGCAAGCAAGATCGCTCGAGAAAAGCTCAAGCCAAGTCGCGGCGGGACGTGTGTCGGGTTTCCTACAAATGCGGCGAGACCGTGGCTTTAATCGCCGCCCACAATGGGTCCGGATACTTGGGGCTTCGCAACCATATCCTGACCGCGACGTTGTGGGCGGATGTCCCGTATCATGACGACCTGCCCAACCTCCGGCGCTCTTGTGCCGACCGGCCACCGCACCTTTGAGCTCGACCTCGCAACGATGAACGCCCCGCGGTCATTTCGCTGCACGGTGTGCAAGGAGGTGCATACCTGGACCGCCCAGGAGGCGACGATTGAGGAATTCCTGAAACCGCCGGTTCTCCGCACCGCTGCTTGAGGCTGGTGCGGTGAACCTCGCCACAGCGCCGGAATGGCCGGCGCTCGTTCCCTCGGCTCGAATTGCGGCGCTGGCGGAGCGGATGCTGACGCTGGCCGACCGCTCGGGTCTGCGGATCGCCACCGCGGAGAGCTGCACCGGCGGGCTGTTGGCGTCGCTGCTCGCGGACGCCGGCGACCACGGCGACGTCTTCGTCCGCGGATTCGTCGTCGCCACCGACGCGACGAAGCACGAATTGCTGGGCGTGCCCCTGGAATTGCTGAGCGCCGCCGGCGTGGTTTCCGAACCTGTCGCGCGGCTGATGGCGGAAGGGGCGCTGGCGCGATCCGAGGCGGACGTCGCGCTGGCGATCACCTGTTCGGCCGAGCCGGGCCGCTATCCGCAGGACGCGGCCGGCATGGCGTGGTTCGGCTGCGCGCGTCGCGGCGAGTTGACCTGGACGCGGTCAGCCCGATTTGGCGACGTCGGCCACGCCGCGATCTGCCGAGGATGCCTGGGCGGCGCGCTCGAGTTGGCGCTCGGCGTTCTGCACCCCTAGATCGGCCGTCGAGCCGCGCTCTCAGCGCATGCGGCGTCTTCCGGTCTGGCGTCACCCAACTTCCAGAACGGGCACACGCGGCGATCCTACACTCAAGTTGTAGGGGCGTGATCTGGTGAGCGCTAAGCTGTACGCGTGATCTGAGCTGCCCACACGGTAAGCGCCGATGCCCGACACCTTCCTCTCCGATACCCGCGATGAGGGGCGCTCGGGGCTGGGGCGCTGGCGGCAAGCAGAACTGCCTGAACCGCCGCCGACCAAGGGCTTCCAACTGCTGGGCGTGATCGGTCCGGGCGTCATCCTGCTCGGCGCGGCCCTTGGCAGCGGCGAATGGCTGCTTGGTCCCGCCACCTTCGTCAAATACGGCCTCGCTCTGCTTTGGGTGACCGGTGTGGCGGTGTTCTTCCAGACCGTGTTCAACATGGAGCTGGTCCGCTACACCCTCTATACTGGAGAGCCGGCAGTCGTCGGCTTCATGCGCACGCGGCCGCACGCCGGATTCTGGGCAGTCTTCTATGCGCTGATGTATCTGCTGCAATCGGGCTGGCCAGCTTGGGCCGGTGCGGCGGCGGGCGCCATCTTCTTTCTCGCCACCGGCAACCTCGCCGGCGATGGCCAAGTAGAGCAAGTCTATTGGATCGGCGTCGGAGTCTATCTGCTGTGTGTCGCCATCCTGCTCGTCGGCCGGCGGATCGAGCGGACGCTCGAATTGCTCAACTGGGTGATGGTCGCAGTGATCCTCTGCGGTCTCTTGCTTCTGTGTCTGCTCGTCGCGCCCCCCAGCAAGTGGATCGGCGCTGTGGTGGGCTTCGCCGGATATGATTGGGATCGCGGCCATTTCGCCCTGCTGCCGCCAGGCGCCGACTGGTTCCTGATCGGGGCCTTCGCCGCCTATTCGGGCACGGGCGGCGTCGGCAACCTGTCGCTGTCCAATTGGTCGCGCGACAAGGGTTTCGGGATGGGCCGCGTCGTCGGCTACATACCCGCCGCTGTCGGCGGCCACGAGGTCGCGCTGGCGCCTACCGGCTGCGTGTTTCCGCCGACCGCCGACAACATGCAACGCTGGCGCGGCTGGTGGCGGATTGTGCGCGTCGACCAGTGGGGCGTGTTCTTCTGCGGCGCGTTGCTTGGCATGGCGTTGCCGGCGATCCTCTACACCTCCGTCATCGCGTCCGGCGAAGATATCCGCGGCCCCGGCATCGCGGCAAAGCTTGCCCAATCGCTTGGCGGCGGCTCCTGGCTCGCGCTCATGGTGGCCTTCATGGGCGCGTGGATGCTGTTCAAGACGCAGCTCAACAGCCTCGAAGGGATGGTGCGCGCCGTCACCGACATTCTCTGGACGGGCAGCGGGCGCGTGCGCCGGTGGAGTAACGGCGACGTACGCTGGGTCTACTATGGGGTGCTCGGCCTGTTCGTCGTCTGGGCCCTGGTCGCGCTGGGCTTGGCCCAGCCGATCATCCTGCTGCAGCTGGGCGCAAATATCGCCGGCTTCGTCATGGTGGTGGCGTCGCTCCACATCCTTTACGTCAACACCACCATGTTGCCGCTGGAGCTGCGCCCGCCGCTCTGGCGCCGCGCGGCGCTGGTCGCGATGGCGCTGTTCTACGGCTTCTTCGTCGCACTCTGGCTCTTCGGGTGAAGGCCCGCCAGCGACGTCGTCGCCCGCCGAGGATGCCCGGCGGCCACGCCGCCGGGCCGCACGCCTAGGCCACGTCGCGGTAGACCTCGCCGATCTTCTTGCCGTCCTCGAAATAGCCGAGGCCGTAGTCGCCCTTGATCGTCGTGCGCAGGGTGCGGCGCTCGTAGCGGGCGTCGCAGCCCTCGACGGCGTGCACCATCCGCCAGTTGTCCCAGATCAGCATGTCGGTCGGCTTCCAATCGTGCCAGTAGGCGCAGCCCTCCGCGCCCAGCCGGTTGATCGCCTGGCAGACCTCCTCGTAGAAGGCCTCGCCCTCGGGGTCCTCGTGGTGCTCGACGCCGACCGACATCCACGGGCCGATGTGCAGCACCTTCTCGCCGGACTTCCGGGTCCAGACGGCCGGGTGCATCGCCCGCGGGAAGATCGCCACCTCCTTGAGCAGCTCGCGGGTCTGCGGCGGGTCGCCGAGCGGGGTGAAGTTGACGCCGAAGCGCATCTTCGTCAGCCGGGTGTCGAGGGTGTAGATGATCTTCAGGCCTTCCAGCCGGTCGCGCAGCGCCTGCGGGAACTGCGCGTAGAGCTGGACCCCGTCCATGAAGCCGGTGCGACCGCCGACCGGGGCGTTGACCGGCGCCCGTAGCACGCCAGCGCGGTTGAGCTCGTCGTTGTAGCAATGGTCGAAGTGCCAGGGCGAGAAGCGCGCCAGCCGCCGGCCGTCGATCTCCACCAGGCCGTCGACGTTGGCCGGGTCGTCGCTCGGCACGTGGTGCATGTCGATCACGCCCGCGGCCAGGTCCTCGCTGTCGCTGTCGCGCGGGGTGGCCTTGGTCGGGTGGTCCTTCAGCGGGCCGAACACCTTGCTGAGCTCGACCTGCATCTTCGAGCTCGGCTCGACGTCCTCGAAGACGATCATGCCGCGGGTCTCGAACACCTGGTTGATCTCGGCGCGGACCGCCTCGTCGGCGAGCGTCTCCCAGTTGACCCCGCCGACGCGCGCGCCGAACGGCAGGTCGTCCCGCAGATCGCGGACTGTGATCCTGGCCACTTGCATCCTCCCTGAGCGCTTGATTTTCCAGCAGCTTACCCGTTGTGCGCGCGGTGGAAAGCCTCCTGCGCCGCGCTTGGCGGTGAAGCGCCGCCTGCAGATGAACGGGCGCGGCGTGTCGATCCGCCAAGCCTGCCCAGCTGCTAGGCTGGCCGGCAGACAACGTCGGAGCCGCAGCATGAACACCGCCGGGCTCGCCGTGCCCCGCTTCATCGGCAAGCGCATGACGCGCAAGGAAGACGCGCGGCTGCTGACCGGCCAGGGCTGCTTCGTCGACGACGTGGTGTTGCCCGGGATGCTGCACGCCGCCTTCGTGCGCAGCCCCGTCGCCCGCGGCCGGATCCGGGCGATCGACGCCTCGGCGGCGCGCGAACTGCCCGGCGTGCACGCCGTCATCACCGCCGAGGACCTCGCGCCGCTCGACGTCCAGATGGTCAGCTTCTTCCTGATCTCACCGCCGCCGGGCCCCAAGGTCCATCCGCTGGCCAGCGGGCGGGTGGCGCACGTCGGCGATCCGATCGCCCTGGTGGTCGCCGACGACCGCTACATCGCCGAGGACGCGGCCGGCCTGGTGGTCGTCGACATCGAGCCGGAAGCGCCGGTCGTCGGCATGCACGCGGCGCTCGCCGTCGGCGCCGCGGGCGTCCATCCGGACTCGGACGGCAACATCGCCGCGACCGAGGCCAGGCCAGACCCCGAGCTCGATGCAATCTTCAAGACCGCGCCGCACGTCGTCAGCCGGACCATCCGCCACCAGCGCATCTGCCAGTCGCCGATGGAGACCCGCGGGGTGGTGGTCTCGAAGGCCGGCGACGAGCTGACCGTCTACATCTCCTGCCAGAGCCCGCCGATCGTCGCCCGCCTGCTGGCGCTGGCCTTCAACCTGCCGCAGACCAGCATTCGCGCCATCGCCAAGGACGTCGGCGGGGCCTTCGGGCTGAAGAACCAGCCGGGCCGCGAGGAGATGGCGGTGATCGCCGCCAGCCTGGTCCTCGGCCGGCCGCTGAAATGGATAGAGGACCGCTTCGAGCACCTGACCACGGCGCTGCTGGCGCGCGAGCAGGAGATCACCCTGAAGCTCGCCTTCGACGCGGATGGGCGGCTGCTCGGGGCCCACGCCGACTACCTGCAGCAGAACGGCGCCTACCCGCAGTTCCCCGACGCCAACCTGGCGGCGATGATGTTCATGTGGCCGGCCTACAAGCTGCCGCGGTTCGGCTATCGGGCGCGCGGGGTGTTCACCAACACCATCGGGCTCGGCGGCTATCGCGGGCCCTGGGCGATCGAGACCCTGGCGCGCGAGACCCTCCTCGACGCCGCCGCCAAACAGATCGGGATCGATCCGGTCGAGATCCGCCGGCGCAACCTGATCACCGCCGCCGACCAGCCCTACGCCGACAAGGGCTTCGGCTTCGTGCTCGCCGACATCACCCCGAACGAGTGCCTCGACGCCCTGCTGCAGAAGGTCGACGTCGCCGCCTTCCGCGCCGAGCAGGCCGCCGCCCGCAAGCAGGGGCGCTATCTGGGCCTGGGCTTCGCCGCCTATATCGAGCCGACCGCGGCGACCGGGTTTTCGGTGCTGGCCAGCGACGTGGCGCACCTGCGGGTCGAGCCCAGCGGCAAGGTCTCGGCGATCCTCACCACCCACTCCCAGGGCCACGGCACCCAGACCACCATGGCCCAGGTGATCGCCGACAGCCTCGGCGTGCCGTTCGACGACGTCACCATCTACGAGGACGACTCCTCGCGCAGCGGCTTCGGGCCCGGCGCGGCCGGCAGCCGCCAGGCGGTGTCCGGCGGCGGGGCCTCGATCCGCGCCGCGCGGATCCTGGTCGACAAGATCAAGCGGATCGCCGGCCATGTGCTGAACGCCAACCCCGACGACGTTCAGCTCGAGGACGGCATGATCCGGGTCGCCGGCGCGCCGGAGATGAGCCGCAGCCTGCGCGAGATCGCCGAGATCGCCTACAACGAGCCGGCCCGGCTGCCGCCCGAGATGGAAATGGGGCTGGAGGCGCAGTACCGCTACAACGCCCCGCCGGTCACCTGGACCAGCGCCGCCCACGCCTGCATCGTCGAGGTCGACGCCGAGACCGGGTTCGTGACGATCAAGCGCTGGGTCTGCAGCGAGGACTGCGGCGTGGTGATCAATCCGGCGATCGTCGAGGGGCAGATCGCCGGCGGCCTCGCCCAGGGCATCGGCGAGGTGCTGCTCGAGGAGATGCATTTCGACGCCCAGGGCAACCCGACGGCGGCGACCTTCAAGGACTATCTGCTGCCGGCGATCAGCGACGTGCCGGTGTTCGAGTTCACCCACATCGTCACCCCCTCCGCGGCCGAGGGCGGGTTCCGCGGGGTCGGCGAGGGCGGGGCGATCATCGGCCCGCCGACCCTGGTCAACGCTATCGCCGACGCGCTTGCGCCCTTCGGCGACCTGCCGCTCGATCTGCCGCTGACGCCCTCGAAGCTGCTGGCGGTCATGGAAGGCGCTTGAGCATGGACCAGCCGCCGCGCATTCCACCGGTCCAGCCGCAGAGCTTCACCGACGAGCAGCGGTCGCTGGTCGGCGACTGGTCGGCGATGAACTTCGCCCGGGTGATCGTCGCCCATCCGGCGCTCTACCGGGCGCTGATGCCGCTGATCGCCAAGCTGATCGCCGGGTCCGAGCTGCCGCCGCGCGACCGCGAGGTGCTGGTGCTGCGGACGCTGGCGCTGTGCGACGAGACCTACGAGACGGCGCACCATGTGCTGATCGCCCGCGGGGCCGGCCTGACCGACGCCGAGATCGCCGCGGCGCAGCAGGGCGCCGACAGCCTTGCGCCGTTCGACCGGACGCTGGCGCGCGCCGCCGAGGAGCTGGTGCGCGACCAGGCGGTCAGCGACGCGACCTGGCGGGCGCTGGCCGAACGCTACGGCGAAGTCCAGCTGATGGAGGTCACGGCCCTGGTCGGCGGCTACACGCTGATGGCCATGCTGACCAAGAGCTACGGGATCCCGCTGGAGGACGCCGAGACCTTCCGCCGATTCTCGGAACTGCGGACCTACACCTAGGTCGACACGCGAAACCAGGAGTCCGGATCGATGGACATCGTCGACGCTCAGCTGCATCTCGGCCGGGGCAAGATCGAGGCGACACTGGAGGCGATGGATGCGCTCGGCGTCCGCTCGGTGCTGATCGACGAGTTCTGGGGCGAGTTCGGCGGCGGGCACCCGACCCACATCCAGCCCGGTTATCGTCTCGCCAACGGCGCCTGGCGCGCAGCGTCGCCGACCGCCGAGGAAGCCAGCCTTCGCTATCCCGACCGGTTCTCCTATCTCGTGCGGATCGACCCGCGCGACCCCGAGCTCGAGAGCGTCATGCGCACCGTCGCCTCGTCGCCGAATGCGCGGGCCTTTCGCCTGCAGCCGGTCTGGACGCTCGACGAGGTCGAGGCCTTCGCCAACGGCGCCTACGAGCCGCTGCTGGAGCTCGCCCAGGACCTGGGCCTGCCGGTGTGCGTCTTCATTCCTGGCTACGTCGAGTTGCTCAGGCCCTACGTGCGGAAGTTCGCGCGGCAGACCTTCATCATCGACCATTGCGGGATGGGCTTCCCCAACATCCCGCCCGGGCGTCCGGCCCCGGAGGCGCAGAGAGCGCTTGAGGTCGGCTATTTCGCCGAGGTCCTCAAGCTGGCGGACTTCCCGAACGTCGCGCTGAAGTGGAGCCATGCGCAGGACGGGTTCGGCGTCAAAACCTATCCCTACGAAGGCCTGCGCCCGCTGCTGCGCCAAGCGATCGCAGCGTTCGGGCCGCAGCGGCTGATGTGGGCCAGCGACAACACCGTCATCCCCGGGCACAGCTGGTCGGAGATGTTGTTCGCGCTGCGCGACGATCCCGAGCTCGCCGCCGAGGAGAAGGCGTGGATCCTCGGGGCCTCGGCCCGCCAGCTGCTCAACTGGCCAGCGGAACCGGTCACCCCGGCGCCCTGAGATGGCCCGACCCTGGCGACCTCCACCCGCGGCCTAGTGGAATCCCGCACCGCCGCCGCGGGAGACCCGCAATGGCGGCAGCGCTGTCCGGGGCGTATGATTTTACCGTCTCACGTGCGTCGCCTCCGGTGAACCGGAGGACCTCGTCATGGCCGTCCGCACCGCCATCGCGCGGCGCGTTCTCGCGCTCCTCGGCGTAACGACTGCGATCATCGGCTGCGACCGCGGCGCACCGAAGGCTTCCGACACCAAGGTGCGGCCGGCCGCCGCCACCCCGGCCGCATCCCCGGCCGAAGCGCCGTTTCCGCCGGCGGCGAACGTGGCCGGCCTGCCGGAAGAGCTGCGGATGATGCGGTTCACGCCGTTCACCGGCGACCTGGACGGCATGATCAAGCGACGCCTGATCCGCATCGGCGTCCCCTACAACCGCACCTTCTACTTCGTCGACAAGGGCGCCCAGCGCGGCGTCGCCTACGAACTGGGGAAGGCCTTTGAGGAGGAGCTGAACAAGCGGCTCAAGACCACCGACGCGACCAAGGTCCACGTGGTCTTCATGCCGCTGCCGCGCGACCGGCTGGCCGCGGCGCTGGCGGAAGGCCGGATCGACGTCGTCGCCGCCCAGGTCACCGTTCGGCCGGAGCTCCAGGCGCGGGTGGACTTCAGCAACCCGACCCGGACCAACGTCAGCGAAGTGGTCGTGACCGGCCCCGGCGCGCCGCCGATCGCCTCGGTCGACGACCTGTCCGGCCAGCAGGTCTGGGTCCGCCGCGACAGCAAGTATTACGACAGCCTGGTGGCGCTGAACGGCCGGCTGAAGGCGAAGGGCCGTCCGCCGGTGGTGATCCGCGATGCGCCGGGAAACCTCGAAGACGAGGACCTGCTGGAGATGGTCAACGCCGGCCTGATCCCGATCACCGTCGTCGACAACTACCTGGCGCAGTTCTGGAAGCAGATCCTCCCCAACCTGACGGTCCACGATGCGGCGGCCCTGCGCACCGGCGGCAGCCTGGGGCTGGCCATGCGCCACGGCAGTCCGCAGCTGGCCGCCGCGCTCAACACCTTCCTTGCGAAATTCGGCCTCGGCACGGCGTTCGGCAACATCATCGAGCAGCGCTACCTCGTCAGCACGAAATACGTGACGGACGCCACCTCCGACGCGGAACGGAAGAAGTTCCTGACGATGGCCGAGCTGTTTCGGAAGTACAGCGACGAGTACGACGTGGATTACCTGCTGATGGCGGCGCAGGGATTCCAGGAATCCCAGCTGAACCAGAAAGCAAAGAGCGCGGTCGGCGCCATCGGCGTCATGCAGATCATGCCGGCGACCGGCGCCGAGCAGAAGGTCGGCGACATTCGCCAGCTGGAGCCGAACATCCACGCCGGCGTGAAGTACATGCGCTTCATGATCGATCGGTACTACAAGGATGAACCGATGGACGATCTGAACAAGGCGCTGTTCAGCTTCGCGTCCTACAACGCTGGCCCCGGCCGGGTCCGCCAGCTCCGGCGCGAGGCCGAGGCGCGTGGGCTGAACCCGAACGTCTGGTTCGGCAATGTCGAGCAGATCGCGGCCGAGCGCGTCGGCCAGGAGACCGTCACCTACGTGGCCAACATCTACAAATACTATGTGGCCTATCAGCTGGTCGTCGAGCGCCGGGCGCAGCGGGTCGCCGCGAGCCAGGCGCTGAAGACCCAGGCCTTGAAGTAGGCGGGCGCGCGGCCCTTGCAGGCGGCGCCGCCGGACCGCATCTGCATACCGCGCAGCAGCGGAGGCGGCATGACCCAGCCCATGAAGATCGACTTCGTGTCCGACATCTCCTGTCCCTGGTGCGTGATCGGGCTGCGCGGCCTCGAGGAGGCGCTGGCGCGGACCGGCGACCTGGTCGCCGCGGAGATCACCTTCCAGCCCTTCGAGCTCAATCCGCAGATGCCGCCGGAAGGCCAGAACACCGTCGAGCATGTCATGCAGAAGTACGGGTCAGGCCCGGCGGAGATCGCCGCCAACCGCGACCGGATCCAGGAGCGCGCCGCGGCCGTGGGCTTTGCGATCCGCTATTCGGACGACAGCCGGATCTACAACACCTTCGACGCCCACCGGCTGCTGCACTGGGCGAAGCTGGAGGCCCGGCAACTTGAGCTGAAGCAGGCGCTGTTCGCCGCCCACTTCACCGAGGGGCTGAACGTCTCCGACCGCGAGGTGCTGGCCGACGTCGCCGCGCGGGCCGGCCTCGACCGGGCGGAGGCCAGCGCGGTGCTCGCGTCCGACCGCTACGCCGCCGAGGTGCGCGCGGCCGAAGCCTTCTGGCGCGAGAACGACATCAACTCGGTGCCGGCGGTGATCATCAACGGCCGCTACCTGATCTCCGGCGGCCAGCCGCCCGAGGCGTTCGAGCAGGCGATCCGCAAGATCGCCGCCATGCCGGAAGCCTAAGCGCATTCGGCGGCCCGCCGGCGATGATATGGCGCGCCGGCGCGGGCGGGGCGATCCGACCCGGCTTGTGAACGCCCGTCCGCGGCCTCTAGGAATGAGCACACCGCCAGGAGCCCGCCGATGCCGTCAAACCTTGAAACGTCCGTCGCGGTCGTCACCGGCGCAAGTTCGGGCATCGGCAAGGAGGCGGCGAGGGCGCTGGCCGCCCGCGGCTGGCGGGTGATCGGCGTCGGCCGCGACCCTGAACGCACCGGCGCGGCGGAGGCCGACCTTCGCGCCGCGGGCGACGTGGCGATGATCCGCGCCGACCTCGCCAGCCTGCGCGAGGCGCGCCGCGCCGCGGACGGGATCGCCGCCCGCGTCGAGCGGATCGACGTGCTGCTCAACAACGCCGGCGGCGTCACCGCCGACCGGGTCGTCACCGCCGAGGGCAATGAGGGCACCTTCGCCGGCAACCATCTCGGCCCGTTCCTGCTGACCAACCGCCTGCTGCCGCTGCTGCGCGCGGCGGCGGCCAGCGCGCCGGCCGGACGCGTGCGGATCGTCAACACCTCGTCGAGCGGCCACGAACAGGCGCCCGGCTTCGACTGGGACGACCTGCAGATGCTGCAGGGCTTCATCTCCGGCCGCGCCTACTGCAACGCCAAGCTGGCGAACGTGCTGCACGCCCGGGCGCTGGCGCGGCGGCTGGCCGACGACCGGATCGTGGCCCACGCCATGCACCCCGGGGTGGTCCACTCCAACTTCGTCAGCCACGCCGACGAGGGCATGCAGCGCTACATGCAGACCCTGGAGGGCATGACGCCGGAGGAGGGGGCCGACACCCTGGTCTGGTTGGCCACAGCGGACGAGCCGGGCCGCTCGACCGGCGGCTATTTCCACAAGCGCCAGGCCGTGCCGATGAGCCCCGCTGCGCAGGACGACGCACTGGCCGAGCGGCTGTGGGCGGCGAGCGAGACGCTGGTCAGCGCCTACGCGGACTGACCTCTCCTAACTCCCGCTCTCCCCCGCGAAAGCGGGGGCCCAGGCGTTTTTGTTGTTTCGAGGCTGTGACCGCGGACCAAAGGCCTGGATCCCCGCTTTCGCGGGGACGAGCGGCTAGCGCGCGTCCGCGGCGCGCCCCAGCCGGTCGATCATCGACTCGGCGGCCTGCACCAGGGCGGCCATCGACGGATCGGTCTGCGGGGCCAGCTCGCGGGCGTGGGCCAGGTCCTTGCCGAGCAGTTGGCGCATCGCCTCGGCGCTCTCCGGCCGCAGCAGGCCGACCACGGCGCGCAGGGCGAAGCCGTCGGCGGAGCCGGCCATCAGCGCCTGGCGCAGCTGCTCGCGGTCGAAGTCCAGCTTCTCGCCGAGGTCGAGGATCGCCGCGGCCATGCCGTAGTTGGCGATGCTGACCAGGTTGTTCAGCAGCTTGCCCTGCATGCCCCGGCCGCTCGGGCCCAGGTGCAGCACCGACTTGCCGTAGGCGTCGAGCACGGGGCGGCCGCGCGCGAAGGTCGCGTCCTCGCCGCCGACGTAGATCGACAGCTCGCCGCGCAGCGCCGCCGGCGAGCCGCCGGAGACGCCGGCGTCGAGCACGCCGACGCCATAGGGTTTCGCCTGGGCCGCGAGCTCCTGGCAGAGCTCGGGCGCGACGGTCGAGTGGATGATCAACAGGCCGCCGTCGCCCAGCGCCTGGAACAGCGCGCCGTCGGCGACCAGGGCCTTTACGTCGGCGTCCATCCGCACGCAGACGCACAGCACCTCGACCTGCTCGGCGGTCCTGATCGGGTCAGCCTCGCGCGCCGCCCCCGGCTCGTCGAACGCCGCCAGCGTCGCCGGATTGATGTCGCAGGCCACCAGCTCGAACCCGGTCCGCGCGAGCCTGCGCGCCATGCCGTCGCCGAGGCTGCCCAGACCGACAAAACCGACTTTCATGCATCCGCTCCCTAATGCGTCGCCGCGACTATAGCGCCGAGCGACGGTGCTGATCAGCGCGAGCGGGCCGTAGCCCAGGCAGCGGGCCGTTTTAGTGTCGGTGGATGGCCAGCGCGCGGGCCAGCCCGTCCAGGACACGGGGATCGGCCATCTGGGCGACGTTGAAGCGCATGAACCCGGCGGCCGACTGCGCGGGGCTAAAGACGTTGCCGGGGGCCAGCACCAGGTGCTCGTCGAGCGCGGCGCGGGCGACCTCGGCGGCGTCCAGCCCGTCCGGCAGGCGGCACCACAGATAGAAGCCGCCGCGCGGCGCCAGCCACGGCTGGACGTCGAGCGTGGCGAGCGCCGCGGCGGCCTCGCGGCGCGCCTTCGCGAGCCGGCGGCGCAGCGCCTCCAGGTGCTTGCGGTAGCTGCCGTCGCTGAGCGTTCCGAACACCAGTTCGGCGGCGACCGGACTCGGCCCGCCGAAGTTGGTCGCGACCTGCAGGTCGACCAGGCCCTCGATCCAGTCGGGACGCGCGGCGATGTAGCCGCAGCGGATCGAGGCCGACAGGGTCTTGGAGAAGCTGCCGATCCGGATCACTCGCGACAGCCCGTCGAGCGCGGCCAGCCGCGGCGAGGGTTCGGGCTCGAAGTCGGCGAAGATGTCGTCCTCGACGATGGTCAGGTCGTGGGCGGCGGCCGCGTTCAGCAGCCGGTGGGCGGTCTGCGGCGAGAGGCTGGCGCCGGTCGGGTTGTGGAGCGCGGAATTGGTGATGTAGAGGCGCGGCCGATGGGTTGCGAGCGCCTCGGCGAACCGCGCCGGATCCGGGCCGGTCGGGGTGTAGGGCACGCTGACGACCTGCACCCGGTGGGCGCGCAGCAGCGCCTGGAAGTTGAAGTAGCAGGGATCGTCCAACAGCACCGTGTCGCCGGTCTGCAGCAGGTAGCGGCAGATCAGGTCGATCGCCTGGGTGCCCGAGGCGGTGAGCAGGATCTGGTCGGCGCCGGCCTCGATCCCTTCCTCGGCGAACTGGCGGGCCAGCAGGCGGCGCAGCGACAGGGCCCCGCGCGTCGCGCCATAGTCCGCCAGGATTGCGTCGTCGGCGCGGGCGAGGCTGCGGATGGCGCGACGGATGGCGGCGTTCGGCATCCAGTCGGCCGGCAGCCAGCCGCAGCCCGGCTTGAGCATCTCCGCGCCGGTGTCGAGCGACTGGCGCGACACCCACAAGGGGTCGATCGCCAGGTCGCGGCGCGGCGAGACCTCGGCCAGCGCGAGCGGCGGCAGCGGCCCTGAGACGTAGAAGCCGGAGCCGGGGCGCGAGCGGATCACCCCTTCCGCCGCCAGCCGGTCGTAGGCCTCGACGACGGTCGACGGCGACACCCGCATCGTGCCGGCGAAGCTGCGGATCGAGGGCAGCTTCTCGCCGGCGCTCAGCGCGCGGCTCGCCAGCTTGCGGCGGATCGCGTCCATCACCTGCTGGGTGCGCGCGCCGGAGACGTCGTTCATCTCGGCCTCTCAAGCGTGTGGGTCATTTGAGCCATACAGTTCGGTCGAACTGTACGGAACTGTGGCTGTCGCCGCCAGCCTGCCTCGCGCTACGTCCCGGGCAGCAGGAAAGGAACCGGCGATGCAGCGCGCGACGGACGGGTGGGGCAGCGGCCTGCTCGGGGTGATCATCTTCAGCGGCTCGCTGCCGGCCACCCGCATCGCCGTCGGCGGCTTGACGCCGATGTTCCTGACCTCGGCGCGGGCGGTGATCGCCGCCCTCTTGGGCGCGGCCTTGCTCGGCGTGCTGCGGCAGAAGCGGCCGGCCGCCGGCGACCTCGGCTCGCTGGCCATCGTCGCCGCCGGCGTGGTGGTCGGCTTCCCGCTGCTTACCGCCCTGGCGCTGCAGCACATCACCTCCGCGCATTCGATCGTCTTCATCGGCCTCTTGCCACTGGCGACGGCGATCTTCGCCGTCGTGCGCGGCGGCGAGCGGCCGAGCCCGGCTTTCTGGCTGTTCTCGGTCCTGGGCGCTGCGGCCGTCGTCGGCTTCGCGCTCAGCCGCAGCGGCGAGGGGTCGCTGAGCGGCGACCTGCTGATGGTGGCGGCGGTGCTGCTCTGCGGCCTGGGCTACGCCGAGGGCGCGACGCTCTCACGGCGATTGGGCGGCTGGCAGGTGATCTCCTGGGCGCTGGTGCTGGCGTCGCCCATGATGGCGATCCTCGCCCTGGCGACGCGGCCGGGGAGCTTGAGCGGGATCGGCCTGCCGGTCTGGGCCAGCCTCGCCTACGTCTCGGTATTCAGCATGCTGGTGGGCTTCGTCTTCTGGTACCGCGGGCTGGCGCTCGGCGGCATCGCCCGCATCGGCCAGCTGCAGTTGCTCCAGCCCTTCCTCGGCCTGGCGCTGGCCGGCTGGCTGCTGCACGAGCCGGTGGCCTGGACGATGCTGGCGGCGACCGGCGTGGTGGTGCTGTGCGTCGCCGGCGCCAAGCGCTTCGCCTGAGCGACGGCCGGTCAGCCGGCTCCCACAGGCCGTGAACGCAAGACCCGTAGACCGCGCCTAGGGAACCCAGCCGGGCAGGGCGGCCGCCTGCTTCACCCAGTCCGCCAGCTGCGGCCCGTCGAACGCGCCGTCTTCGTAGATGTCGAGCCAGCGGCCCTCTCCGCTGCGTTCGGTGCCGCCCGGCGGGAGCGGCCGCAGCAACGTGCCCTTGAAGAAGGTCACTTTGACGTAGCGGGTCAGGCAATGGAACGACAGGAACCAGCCCTGGCCCTCGACGCCGTAGAAGGGCGAGTTCCACCGCACCGCCTTGCGCACGTCGGGCACGGCCTGGACGATCAGCGCGTCGAGCCGCTGGCCGAGCTCGCGCTTCCAGCCCGGCATCGCGGCGATGTAGGCCTGCACCGGGGCGTCGCCGTCGGCCTTGGCGATCTGCGGGTTGCCGCCCGAGAGCAGCACGACCTCACCCGCACCTGGCTTGGCCTTCGCGGCGGGCTTGAGGCTCCTGGGGCTTGGCTTTCGATCCGACAAGCTCGTTCGCTCCTCGTTGGGGCCGCACCGGGCGGCGTTCAGGCCGGCCCGATGGGACCGGCGTAGCGCCGTGCGCGGCGGGTGGCGCGGTACGCGCGCGGGCTCTGTCCGGTCGCCCGGCGGAAGGCCGCGGCAAAGGCCGTCGGGTTGGCGAAGCCGACCTCGGCGGCGATCGCCGCCACCGGCAGGTCGCCGTCGGCCAGCAAGGCTTGCGCGCGCTCGAGGGTCAGATCGCGGACGAAGGCGGTGACCGTCTGGCCGGTCTCCTCGCGGAAGGCGCGGGTCAGCTGGCGGCGGCTGAGGCCGCAGAGTTCGGCCAACTCGGCCAGGGTCGGCAGCGTCTCGCCGCCGCGCACCCGATCCTCGATCAGCCGCACGCGCCAGAGCGGCAGCCCGCCCTTGCGCCCGCGGTTGTCGCGCCGGGTCTGCAGGGCCCGCGCGCTCTCGGCGACCAGCACCAGGCCGAGGCCTTCGACCAGCATCTCCGCGGCGAAGCCGGGCGCGGCGACCTCGCGGGCGATCCGTTCGAGCGTCTCGCGGACGCCGTCGCCCTCCAGCCGCAGGCAGTCGCGCAGCAGGTCGGCCAGGCCCTCGCCAAGATCGGCCTCATCGGGGAACAGCGGCTGGGCGCGGACGAAGACGTTCAGGCTCTGCTGCCGGCACTCCGGGCCTTCGCCGCGCAGCCGGTAGCCGGCCGGGGCGAGGAAGGTGCGCCCATAGGTCTGGCGGTCGGTGAAGAAGTCGAGGAAGCAGCCGCGCGAGCGGGCCGGCCGCGGCGAGAGGCTCATGTCGAAGTAGTGGACCTCCGGGGAATGCCAGTGCCCGGCGACCGCGAAGTCGCGCTCCAGGTCGAGGATCGCCGCGGTCAGGGTCGGCGTGTCGATGCGTCGGACGTCGAGCCGCCGCGCCGGGCGGACCAGTTCGCCGATGACGCCGGCGGCGGGCGCCGCTGCCGTCTGGACCGTCCTTCCAGCTGCGCTGATCACGTCCAGCTTTTCCGTTCGCCGCCACGCCTGGCGGGTTATTTCGGACGACGGGATCGCAGGCGCAAGCGGGAAGGCCGTCGCGTTATGCTGACCGGTTCATTCCGTCGTCCCGGCCGTGAAGCGCCGTTGCAGCTGATCGAAGGCGGTTCCAGGACCTTCGGCCAAGCGCCGTTCGATCAGGTCGCACACGACCTCCGGGCCATGCGCCTCGGTGTCGATTTGCAGGTCGTAGCAGTCGTTGGCGTAGACCGCGCCGTAGAACCACGGCCGCAAGCGGCTGAGGCGTTCGATGATGCGGCGGATGGGATCGTCGGCGCCCAGTTCGGCGGTCGGCAGCTTCTTGTCCATCTGCCGGTTGGCGACCCGCTCCATCAGCACCTCGAACGGCGGCTTCAGCGAGACGAACAGTACGGGCAGGCCCTGGAGCCGCGACACGCAGTCCTGCAACAGCGGCGGGTCCATCATCGTCAAATGGTCGACGATGATGTTGCAGCCTTCGCGCGAGGCGCTGGCGACCCATTCGTGGAACGCCGCGAACGCGCGATGGCCGTTCTCGCCGAAGCTCCAGCGCAGCGGACCCTCGGGATCGGCCTCGTCGAGCGGATGGGCGTAGACGCCGTCGCGGGCGCGCGGACCGTGGTGACCGAACTTCGCGGGGAAGGTCCCGGCCATGAAGTGGTCGACGCCGTACAGCAGCCAGAAGTCCTCGGACCGCTTGGCGAACAGCTCGCAGGTCGTGGACTTGCCCGACCCCGAGGTGCCGGAGACGATGATGATCTGCCCGGGCACGCTTTCCTCCTGATGGTCTTGTTGTCGGGCCGTGCTCAGCCGAGGGCGAGCTCGCCGCGGGCGATCTTGCGGAACCGCTCGGTGGAGCAGAATTCCTGGTTGTCGCCCCAGTGGGTGACGCCGTCCCAATCCCACTTCACCAGCGACCAGACGACGGTGTGGTCGGTGTAGCCGGTGAAGATAAGCCCGGGATCGATCTCAGCGGTGGCGGTCATGATGCGGCCGAGCTTGTCGGTCGCCTCGAAGACTGCGCGGCTTGGACCGTACCGGCCAAACTCGGTGATGCGGCGGACGCCCGACGCCAGGCTGGAGAGCTGGCCGTCCTTGTAGATGTAGCCGCCAATCACCTTCTGCTCGGCGTCGCCCATGGCGATCGCGTGGAAGGAGCTCTCGGCGGCGATGCCCCAGAAGTAGCCGCCGGTCGCCAGCGAGGCGTAGTCCCGGCGGCCGTAGGAGGTGTCGCGCATCGAGAAGCAGTCGATCGGATATTCCTTGCCGTCGCGACGCACCATGCCCTTCATCCGGCCGGGCTGCTCGATGTGGAACTTGGCCGTGGCCTGCTGGCCGGCGTCGCCGGTCTTCAGTTCGTGCACCGGGCCGATCGCCTGCCAGACGAGGTCGATCTCGAAGCCGTCGTAGCTGTACTTGATCGCGTAGCGGGTCAGCGGCTCGAGGACCTTCACCTCCAGCGAGTTGTTCGCCTTCATGTCGAACTTCTGCGCGCCCGGCGGCAGCGCCTGCAGGTGGCTCCAGTTGTAGTGCAGGCAGTCCCACTGGGTCAGGCCGCTCGGGTCCCACATCACCGGGCCGCCGTTCAGCATCCCCATGTTCGGGCGGAAGTAATACTGGATCAGGCCGTGGATGTGGTCCTCCGGCTTGGAGAAGGAGAACCAGACGCTCTCGTTCCAGTAGGGGTTGGCGTCGCGCTCGTCGCAGAACCGGTCGGCCTGGGGCAACTCGCTCATGGCTCTGGTCTCCTCCCTGTTCGTCTTGTCGTTATGCGTCACTCGCCGGTCGCCGTTCAGCGGACCACGTCGAGGCTGAGGCGGGTGAGCATCAGGGTGGCGATCCGCCAGCGACCCCCGATGCGGCGATAGGTTTCGTGGTAGTGGCCGCGGCCGACGATGGACTTCCAGCCCTCCCGCGGGTGGCGGTCCTCCCAGGCGATAACGTCCTGCATCGCCCAGACGCCGGTGGCGGCATCGGCGCCCGTGATCTCGATCTCGGCGGTGAACCCCTGGTGCTGCGAGACGGCGTTCTCCAGCGAGGTTCGCAGGCTGGCGGCGAACGCTGGTCCGCCCTCCAGCCAGACCTCGCCCGTGGGCGCCAGCACCTTCAGGTCGGGCGTGAACACCTCCACCAGGGCGTCCCACTGCTTGGTGTCCATCAGCCTGAAGTAGCGCGCCTTCAGGTTCCGGATCTCTTCGACGGCTTCGACGCGTGCGATCGGGTCCACGGGCAAATCCTCTCCCCCAAGGGTTAGCCTGTCGTCGGCCGGGCTGCAGGGCTCTTTGGCTGGTCCTGCCGGTCTGGTCATGCGCGATTGCAGCATCACGGGCCCGCCGGCGCGGGCGCGGCGAGCGCGGCGCTCGCCATGGACAGGGCGTTTTCGATCAGCACGCCGTCGAGCAGGGGATCGGGAACGGCCGGCCACCGGTTGAAGACGCTGGTCAGCACCATCAGGAACACCAGCCGCAGGCGTTCGCGCAGCAGGTCGCCGTGCAAGCCAGGCAGGGCCTCGGCGATCAGGGCGATGATCTCGTCCGAGACCGGGGTCAGGTGCAGGGCGCGCGTGATGCATTCGACGCCCTGTCCAGAGGCCATGATCGCGCCGGTGAAGCGGGCGTAGCTGCGTTCGCCGGCTTCGTCATAGAGCTCCAGCGGCGGCAGCAGCAGGGCTCGCACCAGGCCCGGCAGGTCGAGCGCGCCCTGAGCCCGGAGTTGCGCCAGAAGGCGCCCGCGCATCCGTTCGACCTCGGGCATCCGCTGCGCGAGGATCGCGTCGACCAGCCCCGGCAGGTCGCCGAAGTGATACTGGACGGCGTAGTTGTTCCCGGTCCCGGCCTCCAGGCTCAGCTGCCGCAGGGTCACGCCGTCGAGCCCATGCAAGCCGATCAGCCGTTCGCCCGCGGCGATCAGCCGGTCGGCCACCGGCACATGGATCGTGGAACTCAGGGCCCGCTTCATCGGCGACAGCACGCCGCAAACTTGGCGCGCAGGCAATCGCCTTAAACCTAAGTCAGTTGACTGCCGGCGCACAGCGATGCGTCCGAGGGCGCGCCCAGCGAACCTCGAATATCGCTGCCGCGCTACCGCGCCCCGTCGCCCTCGCCCGCCATGTGATCAGCTGATAACATACCGTTCAATCGAGCGGGGCCAGCCCAACGACGACACGAGGAAACGATGGCGGACGACAACACCGAGCTTGCGAAGGCGGCGAAGAACTACTGGAGCGAAACCGGCTACGCGCCGGGCGGGATCATCCGTGAGGTCGACTACGCCAAGTACGCGACCGGCCTGCATCCGCAGCTGCAGGGCATCAAGATCGTCGACTGCGACACCCACTTCACCGAGCCGGCGGACATCTTCACCAGCCGCGCGCCGGCCCGGCTGAAGGACAAGGTGCCCTACCAGAAGATCTCCGGCGGGGTGACCCGCTGGTTCGTCGGCGACCAGGACTTTGGCATCGTCGGCGGCAACGTCATCCGCAAGGACCAGAACAAGCTGCTCGGCCGGCTGGCCTTCCCGACGATCGACGAGGGCACCCCGGCCGCCTGGCAGGTGAAGCCGCGGCTGCAGGCGATGGACGACCTCGGGATCTGGGCCCAGATCTGCTACCAGAACTCCGGCGTCACCCAGGCCGGCTCGCTGATGAAGCTAGGCGACGAGGTCGGCGTCAGCGTCCTCAAGATGTACAACGACGCGGCCGCCGAGCGGCAGGCAGAGTCCGGCCAGCGGCTGTTCACCATGGGCCACCTGCCGTTGTGGAATAAGGCCGAGCTCGACGCCGAGGCGCGGCGCTGCGTCGACATGGGCATCAAGGGCTTCGTGCTGCCCGACACGCCTGAGACGCTCGGCGTGCCGTCGTTCGACGACCCCTACTGGACCGCCTTCCTCGAGCTCTGCAACGACACCGGGACGCCGATCAACTTCCACCTGAACGCGGCGATCGATCCGAACAAGCTGGTGTGGAAGAGCTTCTCGTTCGAGAAGGCGATCTCGGTCGCCTCGAACATGTTCTACATCGGCAACCTGGCGACCATGGGCAACTGGATGGTCTCCGGCCTGCTCGACAAGCATCCGAAGCTGAAGATCGGCCTGATCGAGAGCGGCATGGGCTGGATCCCGTTCGGCGTCGAGGCGATGGAGCACCAGTTCGACGAGATGCTGGCCGACGAGGCCCAGGCGCCGCAGCGCCGGCCGTGGGACTACTGGCGCGACAACTTCTGGTGCACCTACTGGTTCGAGAGCGTCGGCCCGAAGAAGCTGCTGGAGACGGTCGGCGTGAACAAGGTGCTGTTCGAAACCGACTTCCCGCACCCGACCGCGCTCTATCCGGGCGTCCAGGACCACATCGTCGACACCCTCGGCGGCTATACGCCGGAGGTGCGCAAGCGCGTCCTCGAGCGCAACGCCGTCGAACTCTACAACCTGCCGTTCTAGGGGCGCAGGGGCAGGGGGCGGCGCCGGTTGCGGCGCCGCCCCCGCACGCAATTTAGTTGAATGGAGGGGTGCTTGAACCCGACGGATACGGTCGACCGCTATTTCGCCCACATGCGCAGCCGCGACCTCGACGGTCTGGCGAGCCTGTTCACCGACGAGGCGGCCATGATCCTGCCGGACGGGCGCGAGGTCGCAGGGCTCGCCGCGATCCGCGGCATGTACCAGCACATCTTCGGCGCCGGGGCGCCGTCGCCGACGCCGCTGGCGACCATCGCCGGGCCGAACGGCGCGGCGACCGAGATCGAAGCCAGGTTGCCGGACGGCACGAGCCGGCGGACGGCGAACTTCTTCCACCTCGACGCCGACGGGCGGATCGCCCGCCTCAGCATCTACAAGCGCGGCGACTGGTAAGCATGCTGCCCCTCAAACCGCTCGAAGGCGTCCGCGTCCTCGATTTCACCGCCATGCCGCCGGGCGGCTTCTGCACCGTCGTGCTGGCCGACCTGGGCGCCGAGGTGATCCGCGTCGAGCCGCCAGCGCAGAAGGGCGAGCCGAGCCTGGTGGTCCGCCAGGTGGCGCTGAGCCGCGGCAAGCGCTCGCTGAGCCTCGACATGCGCAACCCGGCCGCCAGCGAGGTGCTGCGCCGGCTGATCCCGACCGTCGACGTGGTGGTCGAGAACGCCAAGCCCGGGGCCATGGAGGCGCGCGGCTTCGGCTACAATCACGCTCGGGCGGCGAACCCGAAGGTGATCTGGTGCGCGCTGACCGGCTTCGGCCAGACTGGCCCCTACGCCGAGTACGCCGGACACGACCTGTCCTATCTGGCGCACTCCGGCCTGCTCGGCGCGCTGAGCTCTGAGCTGCCGTGGCAGCCCGACCTGCCGCTGGCGCTGCAGGCCGGCGCGCTGGCGGCGGTGGTCGGCGTCCAGGCGGCGCTGCTGCAGCGTGGCCGGACCGGCGAAGGCGCCTTCCTCGACATCAGCCTCTCCGAGGCGGCGAGCTGGCTTTTGACCTGCGGCATCAATCCCTTGTCGGATCATCCTTACGCAGTTCCGAGCACCCCGGACCGCCGGCTCTACCCCTGCGCCGACGGCCGCTTCGTCGCCGTCGCCTCGGCCGAGCGGCGGACCTGGGAGGCGCTCTGCGACGGCCTCGATCTGCCTGAGCTGAAGGCTGCGCTGCACAAGCCGGCCGACGCCGAGCGGGCGGCGCAGGCGCTGGCCGCGGCCTTCCTGACCCGCCCCGCGGCCGAGTGGGTCGCACGGCTCGCCCCGACCGGGGCGGCGGTGACGATCGTCAATCACGCCAGCCAGTTGCTGGACGATCCGCATGTTCGCGAACGCGGGTCGGTGGTCGACTGCGCGGGCACGCCGGTGCCGGCCAGTCCGGTCCGGCTCACCGCCCCGGACGGCGCCCGCAGCGAAACCGCCACGGCCCCGCCGGGCAAGGTCGGCGACGACACGCAAGCCGTGCTGGCCGCGGCCGGCTTCTCACCCAGCGAGCTGCAGGCGCTAACCGACGCCGGCGTGGTCTGATCACATCGCGCTGAGCCAGGCGAACGGCAGCGAGGCGACGCCGACGACGATCAGGCTCACCGCCCAAACCGTGTCGAGGTTGAACCAGCTGCGCGACAGGAACTTCAGGCCGAGCCAGCCCTGGACCAGCAGGGCGATCGCGCCGCCGGTCAGGATCATCGCCGCGGTGTGGACGACCGACACCGCAACCGCGGTCGCCAGGTCGCCGCCGATCAGCGCGCCGGCCGCCTGGTGCCCGCGGTCGAGATCCGCGGCCCGGCAGAGGCCGAGGTAGATCGGCACCAGCATCAGGCCGGCGCCGTGCGCGGTGGCGACGGCGAAGGACCACAGCGCCAGTTGCGTCGGCCGGATCCGGGCGATGAACCGCGGGTGGCGGCGGCGCACCAGCAGCCAGACCCCCGCCGCGATCACCAGCAGCGCCGCGCCGATGCGGATCTGTCGCTGCCACTCGACCAGCGCCATCATCAGCGAGAACGGCAGCAGCATCGCGGCCATGGCCAGGAAGTGGCCGAGCGCCAGCAGGCCGAGCGCGGCGAACAGGTCGCGGCGGCTGCGGCCCATCAGCCCGGCGCTCACCGCCAGCGGCCAGCCCATCGCCGGGTTCAGCCCGTGGAAGATTCCACTGGCGACCACGCTCGCCCAGAGGCCGGCCGTGGTCACCGGGCGCGGCCCCTCAGACCGACGGGTAGCAGAAGGATTCCGTCGAGCAGTCGCCGCCCTCGAGCCGGATCTGGTGGGTGCGGTAGCCCTGCGGGAACTCGACCCAGAAGTCCTTGTCGAGCGTCAGCCCGCCGTTCGCGCCGACGTCGGCCTTGACCATCGCGCCGGGCACGCCGGCCGGATAGAACTGCGCGTCCCAGGTCGAGTAGAGGCTGTTGGTCCAGTAGACGCGCTGGCCGTCGCGGCTGATCTCGACCATCTGCGGCCCGCCCGCGTAGGCCTTGCCGCTCGGGTGGTCGGCCTTGCGCACGATCCCGCCGGTGTGCACCGAGCCGGCGAGCGTCGGGTTTAGCGGATCGCTGACGTCGTACTGCCGCATCTCGCCGGTGCCCCAGCAGGAGACGTAGAGGAAGCGGTCGTCGAGCGACAGGTCGATGTCGGTGACCAGCGGCGGGACGGCGCCGAACCCCTGCAGCAGCGGCGGCAGCTCGTCCTTTTCCGCCGGCTCCGGCGGGATGGTCGCGGTCTTCTTGGCGTGGAACTTCCCGCCCTCGCGCCACCAGGTCCAGATCGAGCCTTCGAGGTTGGTGGTGTCGACCACCACGCCGAGGAAGCCGTACTCCTTTACCGGGTCGTGCGCCGGGCGGACCTCCAGCGCCATCTGGTGGTTGGCCCCCAGGTCGATGGTCTGGACGTGCTTGCGCGCCCGCAGATCCCAGAAGTGCAGCCGGTGGCCGTACTTGTTGGCCAGCAGATCCTCCGGGACGATGCCGTTCTCGAACTGCGGCGGCAGCCCCCATTCGCTGGAGACCATGTAGTCGCGCGGCAGGTTCCACCAGAAATCGTAGTGCTTCTCCTGCGGGCCGCGGTCGATCTCCCAGCGGCCGATCACCTCGAAGGTTTCGCAGTCCATGATGAAGACGCCGGGCGGTCCGTCGGTCCCGTCCGGACCGCCGCCGCCGAGGGTGGAGACGTAGACGCCTTCCGGGCCGCAATGGATGGTGTGCGGCCGCGAGTAGCCGGTCTTCCGGAACACCTCCTCCGGCTCGATGATCTTGTGGATCTTGGCCGCGGTCGGCCCGCCCTCGGTGTCGATCACATAGATCCGCGAGGAGCGCAGCCCGGGGATGATCAGGAAGCGGCGCGCCAGGAAGGCGTGGCCGGCCAGCGGATAGAGCGCCGAGGAGCAGGCGTTCCAGCCGAAGTGGTGAAACTCGTCGCCTTTGTTCGGCATGACGACGGTGTGGACCACCTTGCCGTAGTCCTTGGAGGTCCGGTCGACATTGACCACCGCCAGCGCGTCGGGCTGCGAGAAGTCCGGGCTCAGCATCAGGGTGTAGGCGTAGGTCTCGACGGGCGCCTCCATCGCCAGCTTGGCGGTGGCGTGGAAGGTTGGATCGGGGCGAATGGACATCGTCATCTCCCTAGCCGCGCTGCAATGCCCCGAGCGGCCGGCCTGCACGCGCCGGCGGGGGCTCTGGAAGTCCTCCTGGAAAACTGGCGCGGCGAGGGCCTGGCCTGCCGCGCCCGACATTGTGCGGCCGGAGGGGCGCCGGCCGCAACAACGCGCAGCAAGGCGAGGCGAAGTGGTCCCATTCGGGGATCATCGGAGCACCGCGGCTCAGCGTCGGGATCGCGTAGGGCGGAGCGAGCGGAGAGCTAAGCGTGGCCCCCGCAAGCGGACATTCCGAACTTCGGCTAAGGGTGGTGGTTTGCGGAAGTTCCCGGATCAGGAACTGCTTCATCATGAGCGAATGATTGCCCGCATTATCGCTGCCGCGTTGGCTCTGGCTTGCACGATGTTTGGCCACGTCGACGCAGCACCATCCGTTGAGGACCGTGGGGATGCCGCCTTGCTTGATCGACGAATGCCGGAAGGGATGGGGCCGTCTCAGCGGCGGTTTGATCAACTGGATGAAGGAGTGTCTTGCAAGGGGCGCGTAACATCGGACCGGTGGAACTGTTCATAGAAGGTGCACGTTTTTTTACTAGTTGGTCTGTTCGCCCTGCTCGCGAGTACTCGGATGAGAAACCTCCACCTTCCCCACGTCCACACACCTCACATTCATGCGCCCCATCTTCACCTCCCGCACACTGGAAGCCCCCGCGCCTGGAAGATGCGCACCGCACTTATTGCGCTTGCACGTCCTATTGCGCGCTTCTGCCGCGGCCTGAATCCACGCCGCCTTCTAAATCGCTAGGGTCTCAAAGTCCGGGCGAGCGACGGATGGGGAAGGGGAAACGGACGCGATCGGGTTAGGTAACACCATGGCGGCGCCGAGACCCAGGAGCGCGCTCGCGGGGAGCTACCATCCGAACGAAGGAGTCGGCCATGAACGTTTTCATGCTGTTTACCGGCAGTGGCCCCCTGGTGATCCTTACATCCCACGCCTCGATCGAGGAGCCCGGCCTGCTCGAGAAACTCGCCGGGAAGGGTGTCGACCGGTTCCTCGCCTACGAGATCCCGCTTGGTCTGGCCAAAGCGCGCTACGGCATGCATTTTGATATCGTGGCGCGCAGCCTGGCGGAGACGGACGACCTAAGGGTGCTGGACTTCGATGGAGCCCGCGCGTTCCGGCTGTTCAGCTTCGCGGAGATGTCGGGCCCAATGGCGCACGAGGCGGCGAAGACGAGCTCCGCCGCCTAGCTAGGTGTCGCACATTCACGAGCCCGGGCGCACGGGCCTGGGGCGCTACCTTCTAGCGGGCCCTCGCGTTCTGACGAAGAGCAAGATGCGTACGGCCTTTGGCGGTTCGCAAGCCGCATGACCACGCACAAAACCGATTGACGAGGCTCAGCGGGGAGAGAGCGCCTACGCCCCGCGAACGGGAGGACCGACAGGTGATTTCGCTCGAAAATTGTATCGGGTTCTGCGGGCTCGAAGAGGACGAGGTCGCGGCGGTGGCCGAGCATGAACACGTATCGGAAATCATGGCGACTGAAATCGCTTTTGACCTGTTGCATCAGGCTGCTGGCGCGGTTGCGGTCCGGCAGATGATCGTCGAGGACTTTCGGGCGGCGCTGGCCAGAGGCGACCGCTCGCACGCCGCAGGCTTGCTGCTGACGCTCAGACGGTTCCTGCATCGCCACCCGGAAGCAAAGGTGCTCGCCCCTGTCGACTCAGACCACCCATGAAGTGCTGCTAGCTTTTCGCTGGCTTTGAGCGACGTGGACACCTGGACAGAATTGCCCTGATCGGACGCACTTGCAAAGGCGAACCACCTGCGGCCAGCCCGTCGACCACCTCCGAAGAGCGGACGTTCGGAACTTCCGCCACGGGTCGCGAACGCAGCTCAGCGCGACAGCCGCAAGCGGAACCTCGCCGTGCAAAGTCGTCGAGGCTACGGGGCCAGCTGAACCCCGGCCAGTTGTTCGGAGACGCTCCACAGCCGCGCAGCGTCCGCCTGGATCGCCACCGGCGCGATCCAGGCGCGTTTCGGCGCGCCCTTCATCTCCATCAGCCCGTCGGGGCCATAGAGGGCGCCGCCGGTCGCGTCGGTTGCGGCGGCGGCGTAGAGGGTCGGCAGCGCGCCCGCCGCCGGCGACTGCGACAGCCAGGGATTTATCACGCCCATCGCCCGGGCCATCAGGCTGTTCGCGCCCTGGCCGTTGGCGATCAGTTCGGTGGTGGCGAAGCCGGGGTGGGCGGCGGCGCTGGTCAGCCCCCAGCCGTTCGCCTCGCTGCGCCGCTGCAGCTCGAGGGTGAAGACCACCTGGGCGAGCTTGGACAGCGAATAGGCGCGGAACGGCTTGTAGGGCCGCTCAGTCTGCAGGTCGCCGAAGTCGAGCTTGCCGTTGCGGTGCGCCAGGCTGGAGACGTTGACGACCCGCGGCCGCTCGCCGTTCAGCAACTGCGGCAGCAGCCGGGCGGTGAGTGCGAAGTGGCCGAGGTAGTTCGTGCCGAACTGCAGCTCGAACCCGTCGGCGGTCGTCTGCCGGCTCGGCGGGGCCATCACGCCGGCGTTGTTGACGAGGAGGTCGAGCTTGCGGCGGCTGCTTTTGAACCGCTCGGCGAAGGCCGCGATCGAGGCGAGGTCGGCCAGGTCGACCGGCTCGAAGGCGACACGGGCCTGGGGAACTTGGCTGCGGATCTGCGCCACCGCCGCCTCGCCCTTGGTGGGGTTGCGCCCGGCGACGACGACCTCGGCGCCGGCCTGCGCCAGGCCGAGCGCGGTCTCGTAGCCGAGCCCGCCGGCGCCGGTGACCACCGCGGTCCGGCCCCGCTGGGACGGCAGATCGGAAACAGTCCAGCCCAAGTCGTCCCCCTTGGTGTTCAGCGCGCCGGCAAGTCTTGGATTCGCCGCGGAAGGTCCGCGTGCGGACAGCTGACTACCAGCTGGGCCGGCTGGCAAGGAACAGCTTGAGCATTCTGCGGGTCCAGGCCTTGATCTCCGGAACCGTCGGAACCTGGCTGCGCAGCATCACCGTGCTGTACCAGCCGCGCAGCAGGGTGATGAACATCTCCGCCGCGGCCTCGGGGTCCTGGCACGGGACGCCGTCCTCGACCGCATAGTCGCGGATGTACTCGGCGACCTGCCGCACGCCCATGCGCCCGCGCGCCGAGGCGCCTTCGCCCAGTTCAGGGAAGCGCCCGGCCTCGCTGTACATCAGCCGGTTCAGCTGCAGGATGTCGCTGTAGAGGCTCTCCTGCAGCATGTGCTCGGCATAGAGGCGCAACACCGCTTCGAGGGTCTTGGGCTTCGGTCCTCGCAGGCGCACCGCGCTGCCGGAGTTGGCGATCTGGTCGTCGAGGATCGCCCGGAACAGGTCGGCCTTCGAGGCGAACCGCGCGTAGAGCGTCCCCTTCGAGACCCGCGCGGCGCGAGCCACCTCGGCCATCGAGGTCGCGCCGTAGCCGAGGGTGATGAAGCACTGCCGGGCGGCGCGGATCAGCCGGGACTCGAGCTCCTGGAGGTCTTCGGTCCGCGGCCGGCCGCGGGGGCGCCGAGGTTCGAGGTCGACGGCGGCTTTTCCGGTTTCGGACATGACCTGACGGCTGACCTTCGGCTGCTCTGTCGGCGCTTCTAGTGTGCTGGATCTGAAGTTCGCCAGCACGTCGGTCATGCGCCCGAGCGAACTTCAGATCCGAAAAGCACACTAGAAACTGATACTTGCTAGTGTCCTGATCGATTCCGAAGTTCGCTCAAGCTCGCCAAAAGGCGCATGCGAACTTCGGAATCGGGACACTAGCTCCGCCCCCGTACGATTCCCATCGGTCTCGCGCGGGGGCAGGGGACTCTGCGATCAGGCGCCGGGTTTCTGGCGCTGGGCCTCGACCTCGGCGAGTAGCGGCAGGACCTTCTCGTCGGCGAGGATGGTGCAGTAGTACTCGTTGACGTGCTTGATCAGCCCGTCGGCCAGGGTGAACACCATGCAGTACTGGTTGCAGTAGCGCTCGCCGTTGACCAGGGTCGCGTCGCCCTCGAACTCGACCGCCACCCGGTCGCCTTCCGCCGTGACGGTGTGGAAGGTGGGCCTAAGGCCGGTGGGGATCAGCTCCTTGAACGCCGCGGTCGTGGCGATGATCAGCTCGTAGGGCCGCGGGCCGGAGAGCTTGCCGAAGCCCTTGGCCAGGGTGAAGGCGTCCGGCGCCAGGCAGGTCTTGGCGGTCTCCGCATCGCCGTCGCTGAACGCCCTGATGAACTTCAGCACGACCTCTTTGTTCTGCTCGCTCATGGAGTCCTCCCGTTTTTCTAGCGTGTGGATTGCGGCGACTTCGCCCCGGCCAGCGCGCGCCAGACCGATCGCAGCCACTGGCCGAGCGCGGCGAGCGGCGACGACGGCTTCGGCGTCACGGCCGATGGCGGCGCGGCGGCGGCGGTCGCTTCGATCTCGGTCTTCAGTTGGCCGGCGAAGGCCTTGGCGAACTGCGGCAGCAGCGGCTTGCCCATCGCCTCCCACATCGGCGCCATCGGCCCGCCGCCGACGACCTGCACCTTGAGGGTGACCTCGGTCTCGCGCGCGCTCTTGCGCACGGCGACGTAGGTTCCGCCGCCCTCCACCGGATCGCCCTCGAGCTTGTAGGAGAAGCGCACCCGCTCCGGGCCGTCCCATTCGTCGACCTGCACCAGCACCTTGACGGTGCGCACCATGCCGCCGGCCCCGACCTTCAGCGTCCAGCGCGAGTCGTTGTCGCTGAGGACCTCGCATTCGCGCAGGCCGGGCATCAGGTTCGCCCACCGTTCGATGTCGCGGACGTAGGTCCAGACGTCGTCGATCGGGACGTCGATGGAAATGGTCTGTTCGGTTTCGATCATGGGAACTGCTTCAGAGGCCGAAACGGCCGAGCTCCGCCGCCAGCCGCGGGCTCGGTTCGCCGGCGGCGTGACGGCCGGCGAGGTAGCCGTGGGTCATGCCGCGGGCGTTGGTCATCCCGCTCTGCATGACGGCGCCGTTGTCGGTCCGCGCCGCGGAGTTGCCGGCGACGTAGAGGCCGTCGAGCGGCTTGCCGTCCCAGCCGAGCGCGCGGCAGTGGGTGTCGATCAGCAGGCCGGTCGAGGTGATGCCGCCGCCGGCCATCCGGTGCAGCTCGACGGCGTAGAACGGCCCCTCACGCAGAGTCCCGAGGTTCGGGTTCGGTTTCTGGAAGGGGTCGCCGCACATCACCACGCTCCAGGGGCGCGTGCCGCGGCCGAATTCCGCGTCCTCGCCGGTCTCGGAGTAGCCGTTGAACGCCTCGACGGTCGTCGCCAGCCCCTGCGGATCGACGCCGATCCTGGCTGCAAGCTCGGCCAGCGTGTCGGCCTTGACGCCCATGCCCTCCGGCAGCTCCTGGCCCGGCATGGCGCCGCCGAACGGGTACTTGGCGCGCGCCTGGCTGTCGAAGATCGCCCAGCAGGGATAGTTCGGGTGGGTCTGGGTCGCGCCGTCGATCCGGTCGAGCGCCAGGGCGATCGAGCGGTAGAAGGCCTCGTCGCCGAAGCGCTTGCCGGCGCGGTTGACGACGATGGTGTGCGGCAGGCCCATGAAGGGCAGGGCGCCGCGCCACAGCGGCAGCTCGCCCTCCTGCTCCTCGCCGGGCGTGTGCAGGCCCAGGATCGAGCCGTCGGGCACCCGGGCGATGCGCGCGCCGAACGGCCCGGCGAGCCGCAGATGGGCGCCGTCGACGCTCGACATCACCATGGATTCCGGTTCGAGCTGCGCGCCGAGGGTCTTCGAGAACTCGGCGTTGCGCTCGAAGCTGCTGACCGCGAGTACCACGCCCTTGGCCGCTTTGACGAACAGATCCTTGCCGTCCTTGGTCGCCCGCACGCCGACGATGCGTTCGCCGTCGCCGATTAGCTCCTCGACGTTGACCCCGGTGTGGATCCCAATCCCGCGGTCGAGCGCGCCCTTGACGAAGTAGGCGGCGAGGCCGGGGCCCAGGCAGCGCTCGTCTTTGCCGAGGCGCTCGGACATCACGCTGTAGTCCCACTTCAGCATGTTGGCGGTGCCGCCGTTGTGGAAGATGTCGGCGTGGGTCAGGCCGTAGGGCACGTGCGGCGAAACGCGGGTCTTGAACTGCCACTCGCCGAGGCTCTCAGCGGCGAAAGGCTCGACCTCCAGCAGCCGGCCTTCGGCCACGCTGTCGTTGGAGAACGGGTGGTAATAGTCCGGGCAGTCCCGGATCACCCGCATCCGGAGGCCGATCCTGTCCTCGAAATACTTCAGCGCCTCCGGCGCGTGGACCGCCTGATTGGCGACCGCTGCGTCGTCGGCGTAGCCGACCGACAGCCGCTTCACATAGCGATAGCCGCTCTCGGGCGAGTCCGTGATCCCGAGCGCCTGGGCCAGGTGGTTGCCGGGGACCCAGACCTCGCCCATCGAATAGGCGGTCACCCCGCCGACCTGTTCGTCGCGTTCGAGCACGATCGCGCTCGCGCCATGATCGTGGGCGGTGATCGCGGCCGCCAGACCGCCGCCGCCGGAGCCCACCGCGACCAGATCCGCCTCGAGGTCCCACTTGGCTGGAAGGTTCCGGATCATGTCTCGCTCCCTGTGCGATCTTGTTCTTGAGGCGCGGGCGCGCCTGGATCTCTCAGCATCTCAGATATAGCGGCCGCCGTTGACGCCGATCACCTGGCCGGTGACGTAGCCGGCGTCTTCCGAGGCCAGCCAGGCCACGGCGCCGGCGATGTCGTCCGGGCGGCCTTCGCGGCAGATCGGGCCGGACTGCGCCAGCGCCTCGCGGCCCATCGGCTGCTTCTGATCGGCGAACGACTGCTCCGACATGATGGTGCCGGTGATGAAGCGCGGCGGGATGACGTTGGCGGTGATCCCGGCGGGGCCGAACTCCACCGCCAGCGTGCGGGTCAGCGAGATCATCCCGCCCTTCGAGGCCGCGTAGTGCGCCATATGCTTCGCCCCGGTCTGCGCCGCCGACGAGGCGATGTTGATGATCCGCCCCCAACCGGCCGCGACCATGTCCGGCAGCGCCACCTGGGTGACGATGAAAGTGCCGGTCAGGTTGACCTTCAGCACGGACTCCCACTGCGCGTCGGTCATCTCCAGGAACGGCGTGAAGCCGGTGATCGCCGCGTTGTTGACCAGGACGCCGACCGGCCCGAACGCCTCCCGCAGCCGCGCGATGGCGGCCTCGACCTGCGTCCGGTCAGAGATGTCGGCGCCGAGCGCGATCGCCTGGCCGCCGGCCGCGGTGATTTCGCCGACGGTGGCGGCGCAACGCTCGGCGTCGAGGTCCAGCACGCCGATCCGGGCGCCGTCGCGCGCCAGCCGCCGGGCGCAGGCCGCGCCGATGCCGGCGGCCGCGCCGGTGACCAGCGCGGTTTTCGCAAGCCCGGCCATCAGGCGAAGGCCTCTTCGCCCAGCAGGGTCGTGCGGTGCATCATCCGGCCGCTGTCGAGCGGGTAGGGCTCGGCCCGGTGCAGGACGCCGGTGTTGTCCCAGATCAGCAGGTCGCCGACGGTCCATTCGTGGCGGTAGACGAACTTCGGCTGGGTCGCCCACGCCAGCAGTTCCTGCAGCAGCGCCTCGCCCTCCGCCCGGTCCATGCCGGCGACATGCGAGGCGTGGCAGCCGATCACCAGCGACTTGCGGCCGGACTGGTGGGTCCAGACCAGGTTGTGGGTCTTGTCCGGCAGGCTGCGCCAGTAGCGCAGGTTCTGCTCGGTCGGCTCGACGCCGCCGCGGCGCATCGACACCTCGACGCTGTGCACGCCCTTGAGGTCGGCGATCCGGTCCTTCATCGCCTGCGGTAGCTCTTCGTAGGCCTGGTAGGAGTTGGCGAACTCGGTCTGGCCGCCGACCGCCGAGAGCTTGCGGCCGGTGAGCAGCGAGGCGAACACCGGCACCTCGTCATGGGTGCCGTCGAGGTGCCAGTTGAACGAGCCCTTGAGGTAGTCGGCGCGGTCGTTGGCCGACTTGTCGAGGGTGATCTTGAAGATCCCCTTCTCGCCTTCCTCGCGCACCGAGCCCAGCAGTTGCGCCAGCGTCACCTGCTGTTCGTCGGTGAGGTGCAGCCCGCGGAACACCAGCACGCCGCGGGCGATCAACAGCCGGCGGACCTCGGCGGCGACCTCGGGCGTCAGCAGGGCGTCGACGTCGGCGCGGATCTCCGACCCGATCCGCTCCTTCAGGTTCACCACCTCGAACGCCATCCGCTCCCTCCCGATCGGTCCCGATTAAATCGAACATATATGTTCGTTTAATTAGGTCGCTCCATCCGCCGGTCCCTGTCAATAGCCCCAGGAAAATGACCTTATCGGTTCGTTTTGTGGTTGCCGCGATCGGACAGCTGCGATCATCATATGGACCGCGCCGGCAGGGAAGCCGGCGCGGGACGACAGGGACTGAGAATGAGCTGCAAGCCCACCCGGACGCCTGACGACATCGATATAGCGGCGCTGCGGGCGCGCTACCTTCGCGAACGCGACAAGCGCGTCCGGCCCGAGGGCCAGGCGCAGTATGTGCCGACCGACCAGGCGCTGTCGCAAGGCTATGACGTCGATCCGCACATGCCGGTGCAGCCGCGCGCCCCGCGCTCGGAAGACCTCAACGTCGCCGTGCTCGGCGCCGGCTGGTCGGGGATCCAGGCCGCCTACCACCTGCGCCAGGCCGGCGTGCGCGGCGTGCACGTGATCGACCAGGCCGGCGATTTCGGCGGCGTCTGGTACTGGAACCGCTATCCGGGGATCCAGTGCGACAACGACGCCTACTGCTACATCCCGCTACTCGAAGAGACCGGCTTCATCCCGTCCAAGCAGTTCGAGGACGGCTGGGCGATCCAGCAGCACTTTCAGCGGATCGCCCGCCAGTTCGACCTCTACGAGGGGGCGATCTTCCACACCCTGGTGACGTCGCTGCGCTGGGACGAGGCGATCCAGCGCTGGCGGATCGGCACTGACCGCGGCGACGACCTGCGGGCCCGTTTCGTGGTGATGGCCAGCGGGCCGCTGAACCGGCCGAAGCTGCCGGCGATCCCCGGCATGAGCGACTTCCAGGGCCGCATCTTCCACACCGCGCGCTGGGACTACGACTACACCGGCGGCGACAACAAGACCCCGGTGCTCGACAAGCTGGCCGACAAGCGGGTGGCGATCCTCGGCACCGGCGCGACCTCGATCCAGGCGGTTCCGCACCTCGGCCGCTACGCCCAGCAGCTCTATGTCGTGCAGCGCACGCCGACCAGCGTCGACGAGCGGCGCAATCCGCCGACCGATCCCGACTGGGCGAACAGCCTGCAGCCGGGCTGGCAGGCGCAGCGCCAGGCCAACTTCCATCGTGGGGCGATCGACGGCTTCCGACCGGGCGAGCCGGACCTGATCTGCGACTTCTGGACCGAGATCGGCCGCAACCTGAACGCCAAGCTGGACGCCCAGGGCTGGCCCGCGTTGACCCTGCCCCAGGCCATGGCGCTGCGCGAGGCCGAGGACTACCGGGTGATGGAGCGGATCCGCCAGCGCATCGAAACCGTCGTCGCCGACAAGGCGACCGCCGAGGCGCTAAAGCCCTGGTACCGCTCTCTCTGCAAGCGGCCGTGCTCGAGCAACGACTACCTGCAGACCTTCAACCGCCCGAACGTGCAGCTGCTTGACGTCTCTGACAGCCGCGGCCTGGAGCGCATGACCGAGAAGGGGATCGTCGCCGGCGGCGTCGAGTACGAGATCGACTGCATGATCTTCGCCAGCGGCTACGAGGTCACCAGCGAGCTGAAGCGCCGCTGGGGCATCGAGGTGATCGAGGGCCGTGGCGGGCTGTCGCTCTACGACCACTGGGACGACGGCTACCGGACGCTGCACGGGATGACCACCCACGGCTTCCCGAACCAGTTCTTCGTCGGCTTCTACCAGGGCGGGTTCAACGCCACGACCACCGTGACCTTCGGCCATCAGGGCCGGCACATCGCCCACATCATCAAGGCGGCGCTGGATCGCGGGGCCACGATGGTCGAGCCGAGCGAGGCGGCGCAGGACGCCTGGGTGCAGCACATCCGCGAGACCGCCGTCGACCTGACGGCGATCCAGCGCGAATGCACACCGAGCTATCTGAACAACGAGGGCGAGGCGAAGATCCGCTGGTACCTCGGCGAGACCTACGGCCCGGGCTTCGACGCCTTCGAGCGGCTGTTGGAGCAATGGCGCGCGACCGGCGACCTGGACGGGTTGGTCCTCGCGGCCCCAGAGCCGGCCGCGGCCGGCTGAGGCGCCGGGGTCCCGAGGCGGTCGCGTGGAGCGCCTCGGGAACATCCGATTGGCGCGCTGGATCGGACTTCCGCTCACGGATCCTAATCGGACGGTAGCGGCGCTCCAGGATGAGGGCCTTTGATCATGGGGCTTTCGGCAATATCGAAACGCCACCGACGAGGATCGCTGTCCATCCGCGGTTGCAGGTCGATCACGACTGATCCGCCGATGCAGGTCCGTACAATACCCGATAGATAACTGCCCAACGCGACGCTAGCTTCCGCTCCGCTCTGGCCTACGACGCCAAGGCCCCGGACACGAGATTTCCGCCTACTTCGCCCCAAAGCGCTTCCGCGTCGCGATGACCAAGCCAGGATCGGCGATGGCCATGATGGCCATCATTCGCATCCAAGAGCGACAACAGGAGGCCTCTATGGGCCCAGGAAGAGGGTGCGGCTGGGTCGCGGCGATCGTCATGCTGGTGATGGCGGCGGCGTGCGCCACCCCGGGCCGCCTGCCCGCGGTGCCGGCCGATCAGACCGCCCGGGCCGAGGCCCCGGTTTCGGACGCGCGGTTCTGGCCCGACCGCGACGTCACGCCGTACGTCACCATTCTGGAGCACGCCCTGCGCCGCGAGCAGGCCCTGCTGGCCCAGCAGGGGCATCGAGGTCCCTTGCCCCCGGCCTACTTCCTGGCGGTGTCTGGCGGCGGCGATGACGGGGCCTTTGGCGCCGGACTGCTGGTCGGCTGGACCGAGCACGGCGACCGGCCGGAGTTCAAGGTGGTCACCGGAGTCTCGACCGGCGCCCTGATCGCGCCCTTCGCCTTCCTGGGCCCGAGGTACGATCCCGTATTGCGCGAGGTCTACACGCAGATCTCCCAGAAAGACATTTTCAAGACCCGTAATTTCACCGCGGCGCTGTTCAACGACGCCATGGCCGACACCTCGCCGTTGGCCGCGCTGGTCAAGCGCCACGTCACGCCCGAGTTCTTGAGCGAAATCGCCGCCGAGTACGCCAAGGGTCGCCTGCTGCTGGTCGGCACCACCAACTTGGACGCGCGCGTGCCGGTCGTCTGGAACATGACGGCCATCGCTGCCAGCGGCGACCCCGACGCTTTGGACCTGTTCCGGCGCATCATGGTCGCCTCCGCGTCCATTCCTGGCGCCTTCCCGCCGGTGATGATTGATGTGGATGTCGACGGTCGGCGCTACCAGGAAATGCACGTCGACGGCGGCGCTACCCGCCAAGTGTTCTTGTACCCGCCGCAGTTGCAGGCCGGGGCGCTGTCGCGCGAGTATCACGCTGGGCGCAAGCGCGGCGTCTATCTGATCCGCAACGCCCGGCTGGATCCCGATTGGGCCAGCGTCGACCGGCGAACCCTCAGCATCGCCAATCGATCGGTCTCGTCCCTGATCGCGACGCAGGGCGTCGGCGACCTCGACCGCCTTTACATGACCGCGACCCGCGACGGGATCGACTACAACCTCGCCTTCATCCCGCCCACCTTCACCACGCCTCACAAGAGCGAGTTCGACACCCACTACATGCGCGAGCTGTTCGAGACCGGCCGGAGCCTCGCCGCGGCGGGCTACCGCTGGCAAAAATTCCCGCCTGGCTTCGCGCCGGCACCCTGACAGACGTCGCGACGATGTCCGGCCCCCCGATCCAGCACCTGTCGCTGGGCGCACGAGGCGGGCGTGCAACTCCGCCGGCTGGTCCGCGCCCGCTCCAAGGATCAGGTTGAGGAGGAGGACGCCGTCGGCGGCCACTTGGCGCCGCGCTCGGCCTATTGGCGCTGTTGGTCGGCTTCACCTTCGGCATGTCGATGGAGCGCTACAACACCCGCCGCACGCTGTGACCGAGGAGGCATCCGCCATCGGCGCGCACTTCAGGCGGCTGCTCATCGTACCCGAGCCGCAGCGAACCCGCATGGCCGGCGACCTGATCCGCTACCTAGATGCCCGCGCGGCCCGTGTGGGACCCCCACCGCCGAGCGTCTCGCCGCGGGCGGATTGAGCCACTCGCGTTTTCACAATACCGCGCTTTGCTCGCCCTCGCGAGCTGCGATGCTGTCCGGCCGGAACCATCACTTGGCATGGCCGGCTGCACTGAGCTTGCGACTTCTGCGCCGGGATCCAGCTCCATGCGTCCGAATTCGATGGCGCCGCTGGCGGAGATACTACGGCTGAATGGTTATTCGACCGCCCAATTCGGCAAGTGCCACGAAGTCCCGGTGTGGGAGACAAGCCCAGTTGGGCCCTTCGATCATTGGCCGACCGGGCCCCTGGCCGCCGGCGCGCCTACCAGTGGCTGCGGCCGGCGAGGAACACCTTGAGCATGTCCTGGGTCCAGGCCTTGATCTCGGCCACCGCGGCGATGCGGCCCTTCAGCATCACGTCGCCGTAGAAGCCGCGCAGCAGGGTGGTGAACACCCGCGCGGCGGCGTCGGGGTCGCGGCAGGGCACGTCTTCCTTCACCGCATACTCGGCGATCCAGTCGGCGACCTGCTGCACGCCGACATGCGAGCGCATCCAGGCGGCTTCGCCGAGTTCGGGAAACCGCCCGGCCTCGCTGTAGATCAGCCGGTTGAGCTGGATGATCTCCTCGGACAGGCTGTCCTGCAGCGCGCGTTCGGAGAAGGCCCGCAGCATCGCCTCGAGCGTCTTCGGCTTCGGGCCGGGCAGCCGGAAGCGGACGTCGGTCTGGCGGATCTGGTCGTCGATGATGGCGCGGAACAGGTCGGCCTTGGTCGGGAACCGGGCCCACAGCGTGCCCTTGGAGACGCGCGCCGCCCGGGCCACCTCGTTCATCGAGGTCGCGCCGTAGCCCTTGGCCAGGAAGGTCTCCAGCGCCACCCGGACCAGCCGGGCTTCGAGGGCGGCGAGGTCCTCGGCCTTCGGCCGGCCGCGCGCGCGCCTGGGCTCCAGCTCGACCACGGCTTTTGTGTTCTCGGACATGACCTTCGCCGCGTTCTGCCCCGCAGCGCCCGGCGCCACGCCCCAACCTGCGCCTTTTAGCGCCTGGCCGGTCCGATTTCCATCGGCGCGGTGAACGGCGCCCCGCAGCAGGGGTTTTCGCGGCGTGCTCTTGACATCGGCCGCCGGCGGGGACGTGATGAACGAAACCGAACGGTACGATTAAGTCGCCAAACTCAGAGCGCGACGAGGAGGAAGCCCATGCCGCCAGCCAGGCCCGGCGAACGCGTCGATCGCGGCCGCTACCTCTCCGAACTCGATTTCAGCCGCCTGCAGATGCGCGTGTCGACCGACCGCTATTGCTCGCGCGAGCATCACGCGCGGGAGCGCGAGCTGCTGTGGTCGCGGGTCTGGCAGGTCGCCGGCCGCGCCGACGAGTTGCCCGAGCCGGGCGACTGGCTGGAGCACCGCATCTTCGACCAGTCCTATGTGCTGGTGCGCGGCAAGGACGGGGTGATCCGCGGCTTCGTCAACGCCTGCCGCCACCGCGGCAACGCGCTCTGTCAGGGCCGGGGGCGGGCGCGGCGGTTCACCTGTCCGTACCACCGCTGGCAGTTCGATCTCGACGGGCGGCTGCTGCACGTCCCGCGGCCCGATTTTGAGGGATCGGTCGAGGACTTCATCGGTCCGATCGAGGACCTGGGGCTGCGGCCGGTCGCGGTCGCGTGCTTCGCGGGCTTCGTCTTCCTGAACCCGGATCCGACCGCCGCCCCGCTCGCCGACTACCTGGGCGAGATGGTCGAACTCCTGGCGCCCTACCGGCTGGAGGAGATGGTCCCCGTCGGGCTGAACGTCCGCGAGAGCCTCAACTGCAATTGGAAGGTGGTGATGGACGCCTTCCAGGAGGGCTATCACATCCAGGGCATCCACCCCGAGCTGGTCCCCGCGATGGACGAGTCCAAGGAGCGCTACAGCTTCTTCGGCGACCACAGCGTCGCCACGGCGCCGTTCGGCTCGGCCAACCTAGCGGCGTTCGGCCCGGAGCGGGCGATCGAGGGCATCCGCGAGTTGCCGAAGACCTTCCCCGGGGTGGCGGAGGTGCTGCCGCGCTTCGAACAGCTGGTCGCCGGCTACCGTGAGGCGGGCGGCGAGCTGGCGTTTCCCCAGGGCGTCACCGCGCGCAGCCTGCTGCAGCAGGCGACCCGCGACACCCTGGCGGCCAAGGGGTTGGACGTCAGCGGGCTGACCGACACCCAGATGAGCGACAATCAGTTCTACCTGCTGTTCCCCAACTTCTTCCTGACGATCCGCGCCGGGGAGGCGACCTTCATCAGTTCGACGCCGCATGCCGACGGCGATCCGAACCGTTGTGTGTGGCATGTGGTCAACTACCAGTGGCTGCCGCCGGAGCAGCGCGCGGCGCAGCGCGCCGCCCTGGTCGATGAGCCGAAGGACTTCCCTTACTTCCTGGCGCTGCAGCAGGACTACGCGCAGATGCAGCGCCAGCAGGACGGGCTGCGCCAGCGCGGGCTCGGCTACATGACCCTGTCGCGGCAGGAAGTCCGCCTCGCCTATTTCCATTCCATTCTGGACAGTTGGCTCGACGGCGCTTCGGCCGACCGCCGGCGAGCCCCCATTCTCGCGGAGAGAGCACCATGAACGTCGTCACCGCCACGGCCAGCGTCGCCGAATTGGGCCCGCTGGCGCAGATCGTCCTCAAGTACGCCGAGATGATCGAGAGCCGGGCGACCGCGAGCGGCTCGACGCCGGCCGACTGGAGGCCCGTTGCGGAGCTGGTCGCGGTCGAGACCTTCCAGCGTGTCGGCGCCTACCAGGAGGTGATGACCTGGGACGAGTACGTCCGGTTCCTGTCGGCGTGGGCCGGCTCGACGCGGTTCGAGGCGACCGTGTTCCGGATCAGCGAGCTCGGCCGGACCGTGTTCCAGGAGATCGAGGAGCGCCACTACAAGGGCGACGACTTCATCCGCAAGAACGTCATCGCGGTCTACGCCTTCAACGACCGCGACCAGATCCAGCGGCTGGATATCTACGAGCAGGCCAAGGACACCGGCCGCTGGATCGTCGAGGCGGCGCACGGCGCGCTGGAGGCGTCCGCCTCCTGACGACAGGACGACCGGCGGCGGAGCCGCGGCCGGTCGTCGTTGAAGGCCTAGAAACACCCGGACGGCCCTGGCCCTCCGGGCGGAGCCGTGTGGCTTGATTGGGTGCGGAGAAAACGGCGAAAACTCAAAGTATTGGGGCGGAAAGCTCAGCCCGATTGTCTTGACAATCGGCGGTGTCGGCGTCAGGCATAAAGCGAACCGATCGGTACGAATAATGCCGCCGCCGAGGACGAGCCCCGGGGCGCGAGGAAGGACGAAACGCGATGACGACGCCGGAGACCCTGAGCTGCTGGCTCAGCAACACCAAGCTGTTTCCAGAGCTCGATTTCGACCGCTTCAACATGCGCATCGCGACCGACCGCTACACCTCGGCGGCGTTCCAGCAGCACGAGCGGGACGCGATCTGGACGCGGGTCTGGCAGGTGGTCGGCCGTGTGGACGAGCTGCCGGAGACGGGCGACTGGAAGGAGTATCGCCTCTTCGACCAGTCCTACGTGATCGTCCGCGGCGCCGACGGGGTGCTGCGCGGCTTCGTCAACTCCTGCCGCCATCGCGGCAACAAGCTGTGCGAGGGCAAGGGCCAGGCGCGGAAGTTCACCTGCCCCTATCACCTCTGGTCCTACGGGCTCGACGGCCGGCTGCTGTCGGTCGCGCGGCCGGATCTGGTCGGCCCGCTCGACAAGGCCGAACACGGCCTGCTGCAGGTGCCGGTCGACAGCTTCGCCGGCTTCATCTTCCTCAATCCGGACCCCGATGCGGCGCCGCTCGCCGACTGCCTCGGGCCGGAAGTGGTCGAGCTGCTCGCGCCCTATCGGCTGGACGAGATGACCCCGGTCGGGCTGAACGTCCGCGAGAGCCTCGACTGCAATTGGAAGGTGGTGATCGACGCCTTCTCCGAGGGCTATCACATCGTCGGCGTCCATCCGGAGCTGCTGAAGGTGATCGTCCTGGAGGCCGGGAAGAACCGCTTCGGCTTCTTCGGCGATCACGGCGTCGCCTGCGCGCCGTTCGAGGTGAACGTCGCCGGGTTCGGCCCCGAGCAGCAGGTCGAGGGGATCCGCGAACTGCCGGTGACCTTCCCCAGCGTCGCCGAGGTGCTGCCAAGGTTCGAGCAGCTGGTCGCCGCCCACCGCAGCGCGGACGGCGCGCTGCAGTTCCCGGACGGTGTCACCGCGCGCACCCTGCTGCAGCAGGCGACCCGCGACACCCTGACGGCCAAGGGGCTGGACGTCAGCGCGCTCAGCGACGACCAGATGAGCGACAACCAGGGCTGGTTCCTGTTCCCCAACTTCTTCATGACGATCCGCGCCGGCGAGGCGACCGTCATCATGTCGACGCCGCACCCGGACGGCGACCCGAACCGCTGCGTCTGGCAGGTGACCAGCTACATCTGGCTGCCGGAGGCGCTGCGGTCGCAGCTCAGGGCGCCGCTGGTCGAGGTCGAGCAGCCGGGCAGCTTTCCCTACTTCCTCGCCCTGCAGCAGGACTACGAGCAGATGCCGCGCCAGCAGAAGGGCCTGCGCAACCAGGCGCTGACCCACCTGTCGTTGGCGCGCGAGGAGGTCTGCATCGCCCGGTTCCACGGCGTCGTGGACCGCTATCTCGCAGGCCCGGCCTGACGCCGGGCCGCGGCCGCCGACGCCCGCGCTGGCGTTTGGCGGCCGGAAGCTCTAACCCTCGCGCCGCCGGTTGACGGCGCGAGGGCGTGTGATGATTGCAGGCGACGAAGAGTTCGTGTTCGACGAAGTCACCGGCGAGTGGGTCGCCGCGAGCGAACTGGCGGCCAAGGCCGCGCCGGACGCGGTGGAGGTGCGCGACTCGGTCGGCAACCTGCTGGCCGACGGCGATGGCGTCACCCTGATCAAGGATCTGAAGGTGAAGGGCGCGGGCCAGACGCTCAAGCGCGGCACGGTGATCAAGTCGATCCGGCTGACCGGCGACGCGCAGGAGATCGACTGCCGCTACGAGGGCATCAAGGGCCTGGTGCTGCGCGCGGAGTTCGTCCGCAAGAACTAGCTGGCCAACCTGGCCAACCGCGAGGGCCGCGTTCGCCGCCCGGGCGCGTCACCGCCCAAAAGACAATCGCCGCCGCACTGACCGACGCGCCCAGGATCGAGACTCCGGTCCAGCCATGCGCGGCGTAGACCCAGGTGGATGTGGAGGAGCCCGCTGCCGAGCCGGCGGAATAGAAGACCATGTAGGCGGCGGTGAGTCGGCCCTGAGCATCGGGGCGCACGCGATAGATTAGCCCCTGGCTCGCGACGTGAACCGTCTGTAGGCCGAAATCCAGCATCAGCAGGCCCACCGCGAGGAGCCCGAGAGAACTCGGCAGAGACGCGATGGCGCCCCACGCGACGAGCATCAGCAGCAGCCCTGCGAAGGTCGCCCGTTGACCGTGTCCGGCGTCGGTCCAGCGTCCAGCTGCGGCGGCCGCGACGGCGCCGGCCGCCGCCACCAGACCGAACCCGCCGATCGCCGCGTGCGACAGGGCGTAAGGCGGAGCGCTGAGGGGCAGGACAAGCGGCGTGAGCACGATCGTCACGGCAGCGAAGATGAGCGCTGCGAGCGTCGCGCGCACCCGCAGCGTCGGCTCGCTGAGAATGAGATCCCCCATCGATGCGATCAGCCGGCCGTAGGAGAGTTCGCTCCTTGGCAGATCGCGGCGCGGCAGGCGCGCAGACAGGACGCCGGCGCAGAGCAGCATTGCTGCGCCCGAGGTGAGATAGACGCCACGCCAGCCGACGATGTCGGCCAAGGCGCCGGCCGCGGTGCGCGCCAGCAGCAGTCCCACGACGATGCCGCTCGTCACCTGCCCAACCACCTGGCCGCGCTCTTGGTCGTCGGCGAGAACGGCGGCGAGAGCGACGAAGGCCTGGGTGACCACCGCCAGGAGGCCCATCACAGCCGCTGCTCCGAGCAGCGTCGCGGGCGAGCGCGACAGGCTGACCGCGCACGCGGCCAAACCGAGCGCCGCACTCTGAAGCACGACATGACGGCGGCGGTCCATCAGATCGCCCAGGGGGGCGAGCAGCAGCAATCCGAGGCCGTATCCGACCTGGGTCGCGCCGACGATCCAGCCTGCCTGAGAGGCCTGCAAACCGACGTCGGCGGACATCAGATCGAGCATGGGGTGGGCGAGATAGGCGTGGGCCACCGCCAGGCCGCTTGCGATGAGCAGTCTCGTCTGGCCATGCAGGCTGCGGACGACGCCGGCCGCGGCGGGCCGCCTGGCGGAGTATCGCTTGAGCATGGGCGGCCCTATGGTTGCAAGATGAAACTCATCCGATATCGACGAAGGTTTCATCTTGCAACCTAGGAATTGTTCGGCGGATCGCTGGGTGCTAAGAAGGTGCGATGGTCGAGCGCAAACGCCTGCAAGACGATGTGTGCCCAAGCGCCCGCGCGCTCGACGTCATCGGCGACTGGTGGTCGTTGCTGATCGTCCGGGACGCGTTCGACGGTCTCTCGCGGTTCGGCGAGTTTCAGCAGAGTCTTGGGATTGCGAAGAACATCCTCGCCGCCAGGCTCCGCAGTCTGGTGCAGCGGGGTATTCTGCAGACCTCGCCCGCCGAGGCCGGTCGCATGAGCTATCAGCTGACGCCCAAGGGCCGGGACCTCTTTCCGGTCATGGTTGCGCTGCGCCAATGGGGCGAACAGCACCTTTTTGAAAGCGGCGAGCGACGCTCGCGCCTCGTCGAGCGCGATACCGGCGAGGTGGTGCGGCTGGAGGTGCGGGCCGCCAATGGCCGTCCGATCGGCCCGGATGACGCCATGATCGTCAAACCGGACCCCCTGGAGCGCTAGCCGCTCAGCGCTTCTTGCCGAGCTCGGCGGCGATGTCCTTGGTCAGCCGCCCGACCTTGCGGTGGGCCGCGGTGATCTGGTCGGCGGTCACGCCCCAGCGCTTCATCCAGTACTCGACCGCCTTGCGTTCGGAGAGATCGAGCCGGTCCTTGTCGATGAAGCCGCGCTTGTCCTTCAGGCCAGCCATGCGGCGTCTACCTCTTCATCCACGGCTTGGAGGCGCCGGACGGCATGGCGGCCGACTGTTCGCGCTGGTGCTTGCCGCTGCCGGGCGCCTTCGGCCGGGCCTCGAGCGCGGCCTTCTTCAGGCGCAGGGCGCGTTCGATCGGGGTCTCGTCGCTTTTCGGTCCATCACTCATGCGCACGGCTTAGCACAGACCGCGCGCGGCCGGGACGCCTTTGCGCGCCGCCATCGCCGCGGCGTTTCGGCGGCCGGGCGGCGTCAACGCCCCTGTCCGCCGGCGCCGTTCGGAGGCTATGTTCCCGCCCCACGCCGGTTGCCGTGCGATGAAGTTTGAGAGGGAGAGGGATGGCTGTTTCGTTTGTTGCCGATCAGAGCGGATACGACGCCGAGGCGATCGCCGCGCGCGAGGCGGAGATCCTCGGCAAGCCGCAGCGGGTTCCCGCGCTGAAGCTCGATGAGGTCGGTCAGGATACCTGGGACATCGTCAACGATATCCGCAAGACCATCGGCCTGCCGCCGGCGACGGACATTCCCGGTTACGGCCTGACCATGGCCAAGCATCCGCAGATCATGTGCCGCCAGCTGGAAATGGGCATGGCGATCTTCGGCGGGAAGGTGTCCGCGCGGGAACGCGAGCTCGCCGTGCTGCGGATCGGCTGGCTGCTGCGCGCGCCCTACGAATGGGGCGAGCACGTCGACATCGGCCAGCGCTACGGCGTGACCAAGGACGAGATCCTGCGGGTGATCGAAGGCTCCGGCGCGCCCGGCTGGAGCGAGCACGAAGCGGCGATCCTGCGCGCCGTCGAGGAGATCCTCGCCAACCTGACCGTCTCGGATGCGACCTGGGCGACGCTGGCCAAGAGCTGGGACGAGCAGCAGCTGCTCGAATTCCCGATGATGGTCGGCCAGTACGTCTGCACCGCGATCGTGCAGAACACCCTGCGCATCCGGCTGGAAGAGGGCAACCCGGGCCTGACCTACCGCTAAGGGGCAGGCTTCCCGGCCGGGCCGAAACCCTTCGGGGTGGGCTCGGCCGGCCATAGCGGCGACCCTGTTTGTCCCGCCTGACTGGCCTCAAGTCAGGCGGGACAGGGTCTAGCGCGCGTGCAGGCCGGGATTGTGCGACTCCAACCGCAGCCGCAGCGCGTTCTGGAAGTAGGCGACGTTGGTGAACTGGCCGACCAGCACCGGCAGTTCGAAGAGCTGCTGCTCGTCCAGCCGCTGGGCCAGAACCGCCCAGGTCGCATCGCTGATCATCGCGTCGGCGCACAGCTCCTCGGCGGCGCGGAGCAGGGCGGCTTCATGGTCGTCCCAGCCGGGCGCTGCGGAGCCGGCGGTCACCCGCTCGATCTCCTCGCTGGTGATCCCCGCGGCCTTCGCCAGCTTGACGTGCTCGCCCCACTCGTAGGGCGCCTGCCACAGCCACGCGACCCGCAGCACCACCAGTTCGCGGTCGCGCGCCGACAGTCGGCCGCGGCCCAGCAGTTGGATCGAGAGCCCGGCGATGGCCTGGTAGAGGTCGGGGTGCTTGAGCAGGGTGAAGACCAGCTCGGGAATGTCGGCGACCGAGAGGTTGTCGGCGCTGCGCGACGCCGCCTTGCGCAGGTTCGCGGTGTTCTCAAGCGCCAGGTCGAACGCCTCGTCCGGCTTCAGCGGCGCGATCCGCGGCGGCGCCCCGAGGATCTGCGCCTCGCGCGCCTGGGCGTCCCGGACGCCTCCGGCGCGCGTCGGGCCGGTCTGATGTGTGTCGGTCATCGCCTGCCTCGCCGCCGCGCCGTTGTTGTTTGTCATTTTGTTAGCAGACCGGAGCGCTGTCAATCGACGCCGCGGCCCGGCGAGCCTATCAAGGGGGCTCACGGCGCCCGCGTGAGGCCCGGCAAGGTGAGGAAAACGATGCCGTTCGAAGGCCCCCTGGAGCATCGGCAGCTGATCCGCGAGCGGTTCGGCGCCTACAGCGACGCGGTGTTCCGCGGCGACGTGGCCGGCTATCTGGACTGCTGGGCGGAGGACGGCGTCCGCGTGTGGGCCGGGCGCGAGGTGCAGGGCAAGGCCGCGCTGCGTGCACAGTGGGAGAAGATCTGGGAAGGCCTGGAGAAGATGGCCTTCTTCGCCGAGATCGGCGCGATCGAGGTGCGGGGCGAGCGGGCGACGGCGCGCTGCTATTGCCGCGAGATACTGGTCCTGAAGGGCGGGGCGGTGCGCAAGGTCGTCGGCGTCTACGACGACGAGCTGGTCCGCGACGGCGGCGTCTGGCTGTTCGCCCGGCGCACCTACCAGTTGTTCATGGACGAGGGCGCGATCGGCCCGGCCTGACATCGGGGCCCGCGCGGCCGGCCGGCTTGACCCCGGCGCGGCGGACCCGCACTTGTGCTGCCGATGACGACGATTTCCGAGATCACGCCGACCCGGCGGATGGGCCCGAACGGTTCGGCCACCTGGAACCTGCTGCTCGACGGCGCCGAAGCCATTCTGCGCGAGGAAGGCTATGCGGAGCTGACCTCGCGGCGGATCGCCAATCGCGTCGGGATCAAGCAGCAGCTCGTCTACTACTACTTCCGGACCATGGACGAGCTCATGGTCGAGGCCTTCCGACGGCTGTCCAAGCGCGAGCTCGAGCGGCTCGGGGCGGCGGTCAGCGCCGAGCGTCCGCTGCACGAGGTCTGGGGCATCTTCGTCAACACCAACGACGCCCGGCTGATCTCGGAGTTCATGGCGCTGGCCAACCGCAGCGAGGGCGTGCGCGCCGAGGTGATCGCTTTCATCGAGGCGTCCCGGCGGCTGCAGGTCGAAGCGCTGACCCAGGCGATCGCGCGCAAGTCGGGCAAGGCGGCGCCGGCCGTGCCGCCGCTCGCCGCCACCTTCCTGGCGACCAGCGTCGCGCTCGCCCTGACGCGCGAGGCCGCGCTCGGCGTCTCCATGGGCCATGCCGAAGTCGAAGCGCTGATCGAGCAGTTCATCACCGCCCTCGAGCCCTGATCCGCGAGTGGTCTGTCCGCCCCGCCGCCGCTGAGCTCAGGGCAGCAGGAACTCGGTCAGCGTCCGCAGGAATTCAGCGGGTCGTTCGACGTTCAGCATGTGGACGCCCGGTAGGATGCGAAGAGCAGCGTCGGGGATGGTCGCGGCGATGGCCTCGCTGTGGCTGGCCAGGGTGACGGTGTCGTCGCGGCCTCCGATCACCAGCGTCGGCTTGTCGATCAGGGCGATGGTCCGGCGCAGATCGGTGTCCCGCACGACGGCGAAGCAGCCTGCCAGGCCGGCCGGCGGCGTGCCCAGGATCATGGCCCGGAAGTCCTCGACGACTGCAGGCTGGGTCTCGAACATGGCGGGCGGGAACCAGTTGCCGAGGAACATCTGCGCGGTGGCCGACATGTCGTCCGCCGCCAGCGTATTGCGGATCAGCTCGTCCCATTGCGGCGCCGGTCCGAGGTAGGCGGAGGTGTTGGCCAGGGCGAGGCGGTCGAGGCGCTCCGGCGCACGGATCCCCAGCCACTGGCCGACGAGCCCGCCCAGCGACAGGCCGCAGAAGTGCACGCGCTCGAGGCCCAGGCCGTCCAGCAGCTCCACGACGTCGCGGCCGAGGCGGTCGAGGGAGTAGGCCTCGGCCGGCGCGTCGGAGCCGCCGTGGCCGCGGGTGTCGTAGCGCAGCAAGCGGAAGTGCTCGCTCAGCGGCGCCACCTGCCGATCCCACATGTGCAGGTCGGTGGCGATGGAGTTCGACAGCACCAGCACGGGGAGGTCGGGCCGGCCGTCGAGCCGGTAGGCGATGCGGGCGCCGTCGCCGGCGGTGAAATGGGAGATCTCGCTCATCTGACTGCGCTCTTCTGGTCTCACGCTCCGCCGGGCGGCGGCGGCAAGGACGAAGCTAGACGCCGGGATCAGCCAAATATATTACAGATCTTGCATGGTCATTGTAGTCAGGGAGGACAATGTCGGGTTTCACCCTGCATGATCTTCGTTGTTTCGACGCCGTCGTGCGCGAGGGCGGCTTTCAGGCGGCGGCGACGGCCCTCCATCGCTCCCACCCGGCGGTGTTCGCGGCGGTGGCGCGGCTGGAGGGGCGGTTGGGCCTCAGCTTGCTGGACCGCAGCGGCTACCGCGTCGGGCTGACGGGCGCTGGCCGCGCCTTTCACGATCAGGCCCGGCGAGCGCTGGGCGAACTGGACCATCTCGAAGCGTTCGCCGAGCAACTGGCGACCGGCGAGGAGCCGATTCTGCGGGTCGTCGTCGGCGACCTCTGCCCGCCGCCCTTGCTCGCGCGGCTCAGCAACTTCTTCCGCCTCCAGGCCGCCGCGACACGTCTTCACCTCAGCTATGAAACTGTCGGCGGGCCGCTGGAACGCTTGCTCGACGGCGAGGCGGATCTGATCCTGCATCGGGTCGAGACGGCGGAGCCGCGGCTGGAACTCGTGACGCTCTGCGAGGTCGCGCTGGTTCCCGTCGCCGCGCCAGGGCTCCTGACGGTCCCGCCCGCCGACCTCGGCCCGAACACCTTGCGGCCCTACACCCAGTGCGTCATCCGCGACACCGCGCGACGGCCGCGGGCGGAGAGCCATTTCCTGATCGAGGGCGCCCATCAGTGCTCGGCGCCGGATCATCTGATCAAGCGAGAACTCATCCTTCAGGGGCTGGCCTGGGGCCACCTCCCGGACTTCCTGATCGAGGCCGATCTGCGCGACGGACGGCTGCAGTCGCTCGCCGGTCCGCGCCTGCCCGGGCGCGTCGAGGCGGTGGCGGCCGCGCGCCTGGGCGAGCGGCCGCACGGGCCCGTCGCCGAACGGCTCTGGGTCTGGTTGCAGGACCCGTCCGGGGCCTGAATCCAGACGACAGCTCCGGGCCGGCTCCGAAGTCCGTCACTGCTGGTAATACTTCTTGTGGCCCAGGTAGTGGGCGGTCGGGTCGCCGGGGTGGAGGCTGGCCTGCTGCCGCAGGTCGACGCGGGTCAGCGCCACGCCGGCCAGGGTCGCGCCGGCCGCGGCGAGCAGCTGCACGGTGGTCTGCGCCAGCGCCCGCGGCGTGCGACGCCAGCGCACCAGCAGCAGGACCGCGTCGGCCTGGCGGGCCACGGTGCGGGTCTCGGTGACCAGGATCACCGGCGCGGTGTCGAGGATGACCAGGTCGAAGCGGCGCCGCAGATCGCCGAGCAACTCGCGCATTGCGCGGGAGTCGAGCAGGTCTTCCGGCGTGAAGTGGGCGTCCGCCAGCGGCAGGATCATCGCCCCGCTCGCGACATCCGGCGTCAGCGCCTCGTCGAGCGTGGCCGTGCCCCGCAGCACTTCGACCAGGCCTACGGCCGGCGGGGCGTCGAGCCAGTGGTTGACGGTCTGCCGGCGCAGGTCGCAGTCGACCACCACGGTGTGCACGCCGGCGAGCGCGGCGCTGCGGGCGAGGCCGAGCGAGGTGGTGGTCTTGCCCTCGTCCTCCACCGACGAGGTCACCGCCAGCACCTTCACCTTCGAGCCCAGGCGCGAGAACTCGATGCCCGCCCGCAGGCTGCGGAAGGTCTCGGCAAAGCCCGAAAGCGGCTTGTCGACCAGGTAGTCGATCGGCCGCTCGCGCAACGGATCGTCGGCCGCGGCGATGGAATCCAGGTTCGGGATCGAGCCGAGATAGGGGATGTTGAGCTCGCGCTCGACGCTCACGGCGTCGATCAGCCCCTTTTCGGAGATCTCCTTGACCAAGGCCGCGGTCACCGCCGCGGCCAGGCCGAGGACCGCGCCCAGCGCCAGGTTCAGCGACTTCATCGGGGAGCTCGGCATGGCCGGCGTTCGCGCCGGCGAGACGACGTGGGCGTTGGTCCGCACGAGGCCGGCCTCGGCGCTCAGCTCCTTGTACTTGCCAAGGAAGCTTTCGTAGAGGATGCGCTCGGCGTCCGCGTCGCGCTTCAGCTCGTTGAGCCGGACGAGCGAACGATTGCTGTCAGCCAGCCCTTGACGGGATTCCGCCACGCTCTGGCCGAGCGACGCGTGGCGCTCGCGGGCGACGTTCGCCTGGGCCTGCAGGTTGGAGATGATCCGCTTGATCTCGGCCCTGATCTGCTCGTCGAGATCGTCGAGCTCGCTTTTGACCTTCACGAGGTCGGGGTGGCGCGGGCCGTAGCGGCTCGTCATGTTCGCCAGCCGCTGGCTGACGGCGGCGCGCTGCTCGCGCAGGTCGCGGATGACCGGCGAGGTCAGGGTTTCGCCGACATCGTCTCCCAGGCTGCCGTTCTTGAGCTGGCTCATGGCGGTGCTGAGCCGCGCCTGGGCCTCGGCCTGCTGGGCGCGGGTCAGCGCCGCCTGCTGGTTGAGGCTCGAGATCTCCTGCTCGGTGAGGGTCGCGCCCTGGGCGCTCAGCAGGTTGTTCTGGATCCGGTAGGCCTGCAGGGCGGTCTCGGCGGTCACCACCCGATGGCGAATTTCGCCGATGCGGCCGTAGAGCCAGGCGCTGGCGTCCCGCGAGGCCTCCAGCTTCGCCTCCCGCTGCAGCCGCAGATAGTTGGCGGCGAAGGCGTCGGCGATGCGCGCGGCCTTCCTGGGGTCGCGGCTGACGAAGCTGAGGCGGATGATGTAGCTGGCGCCGACGCGGCCCACCTTCAGGTGGCTGCGCACCGCATTCACGATCGGATTGCGCCGCTCGGCCTCCGACGTCCCGCCCGCCGCCTCGCCGAGCGAGGACAGGAAGCCCCGCAGGCGGTCGAGCGGGCCCGGCGGTCGCAGGGCGCTGTTGAATTCTGGATCAAGGTCGAGCCTGAGTTGGCGGACGACCGTTTCTGCCACCGCCGGCGAGCGCAGGACCTCGACTTCGGTCTCGACGGTGCTGGCGTCGAGCGCCTCCTGGCTGGTTTCGCCCGGGTTCTCTCCGCGGGCGAGCAGCCACCCGCCGGGCTTGTCGATCATCAGCTCGACGTTCGCCGAGTAGACCGGCGTCATCATCATCGTCACGGCCGCCGCCGCGGCGACCACCGCCAGGAAGATGATGGCCATCAGCCGGAAATGCCGGCGGGCGACCCTCATGACGCGGGGCAGATCGAGGATCTGCTCCGGCGATGCGACGGCGCGCGTGGCGTTCGGAACCAAGTACATGCCTGATCTCCGCAGGTGGCGTTGGCGCCAGTCGGCGCTCAGGTCGCGGGATCGGCCAAGCGGCGGGGCAGCGCCGCCGACGGCTTGAGGCCGGTTGTTGGATTCAGGGCGCTGGCTTGCGCTCCATGCTGCGTCCTCGGCATCTGCCGGATCAGGCGGGCCGCGGGCCGCGGGCCGCACCGGCTCGGCCGTCAGTTCCGGAAGTAGCCGTGCCAACCGCGGCCGCGCCGCCGTTGCAGCGTTTGCTTGACCGGGTCGATGAGCAGGAAGGCGATCATCGCCAGGCTGGCCGTCAGCACCAGGACCATCATCGGAGGACACCTGCGTCTGCTCTCGACGCTCGGTGGAGATCACCAGCGTCGCGCACTCTTTAGGCCGCGACCTGCTGGCCTTGGCCACCGCCTGGATGGCGCGTGCATGGGGCCTCGGCGTGAAAAGCCCGGATGTCGGCATAGCCGCCGGTCGCTGCCCGATCCGGAGCGTCTCGCCCCCTGGAAATCGCCGCGCGGCCGGGCCGGCGTTGCGCCGGATCGCCGCGCGGAGCCTCGTCGCAGCATCTCCCGCTTGCCAACGGAGGGGCAGCATGAGGATCGGCGTGGTGATCGCGACGATCGGCCGGGCGCCTGAAGCCGCATTGCTGCTCGCACGGCTGCGGCGGCAGTCCCTGCCGCCGGCGCGGATCGTCCTTTCGGTCGAGAAGCCCACGGATCTCCCGCCGCTCGCGGCGGCCGCGGACGACGACGTCGAGGCGGTGTTCGGGCCGCGCGGGCTCTGCGCCCAGCGCAACCGCGGCATGGCCTGCCTCGACGGCGACTGCGACGTGGTCGTCTTCTACGACGACGATTTCCTGCCGAGCCTGCGCAGCCTCGAGGGGCTGGGCGCGCTGTTCGCGGCGCACGACGACGTGGCCGGCGCGACCGGCCTGGTGCTGGCCGACGGCGTCTGCCAAGGCGGCATCGCCGCTGCGGCGGGCGAGGCGATCGTCGAGGCCTATGACCGCGCGCCGCCCGAGCCGCCCGCGATCCTCGCCGACCTGCGCACCGCCTACGGCTGCAACATGGCGTTCCGCCGCCGGGCCCTCGACGGGCTGTGCTTCGACGAGCGCCTGCCGCTCTACGGCTGGCAGGAGGACGTGGACTTCGCCGGCCAGGTCGCGCAGCGCGGCCGGGTGGTGAAGACCAACGCCTTCGCCGGCGTGCACCTCGGCGTCGCCAAGAGCCGCACGCCCGGCGCCCGGCTGGGCTTCTCGCAGATGGTCAATCCGGTCTACCTCGTCCGCAAGGGGACCATGCGGCCGGCCCATGCGGCGCGGATCATGGGCGGCAACTTCATCGCCAACCACCTGAAGGCGCTGACGCCGGAGCCGCACATCGATCGCCGCGGCCGACTGGCCGGAAACTGGGCGGGGATCCTGCATCTGGCGAGCGGCCGGCTCGAGCCCGAGCGCATTGCGGAGATCCGCGCGTGAGGCGGGTCATCAACGGCCGCTTTCTCGGCGCGCCGCAGACTGGGGTGCAGCGGGTCGCCTCGAACCTCATCCTGGGCCTCGACCGTCTCCTCGCCGAGCAGCGGGGCGCGGCCGGCGAATGGGTGCTGCAGGCTCCGCGCGGGACCCACCGGCGGCTACCGCTGCGCGCGATGCGGTTCCAGGGCGACAGTCTGCTCAAGGGCCAGGCCTGGGAACAGCTCGAGCTGCCGCTGTCGGCGGACCGGGCCGGGCTGATCAACCTTTGCAATATCGGCCCGCTGATGGCGCCCAGCGCGCTGACCTTGATCCACGACGCCCAGGTCTATCTCTCGCCGCAGTCCTACTCGCCGGCCTTCGCCCACTGGTATCGGCTGGCCCTGCCGCGCCTCGCGGCGAGTTCGCGCTGCGTGGTCACGGTCTCCGAGTTCTCGAAGGCCATGCTGGCGCGGTTCGGGGTTGCGCCGTTGGAGCGCATCCAGGTCGTCCCCAACGGCGCGGACCACATGCTCGAGGTCGCCGCCGAACCCGGGGCGCTCGCCCGCCTGGGTCTGCCGCCCGGGGCGGCTTACGTGTTCGCCTTCGGCAGCCTGCAGCCGCACAAGAATCTCGGCGTGCTGCTGCGCGCCTTCGCCCGGCCGCAACTGCGGGGCCTGCGGCTTGTCGTCAGCGGCGGCCTCGACTCCGCCGCCGTCGAGCAGGCGTTCGAGATCGCGCCGAGCCGCAACGTGCTGTTCGCCGGCCGGCTCACTGACGGCGAGATCCGCGCGCTGCTGGAAGCCGCCGTCTGCCTGGCCTGTCCGTCGACCACCGAGGGGTTCGGCCTGCCGCCGCTGGAGGCGATGATCCTCGGCTGCCCGGCGGTCGTCGCGCCGGCGGGCGCCATGCCGGAGGTCTGCGGCGCGGCGGCCAGCTATGCGCCGCCGGACGACGCCGCCGCGTGGGCCGCGGCGATCGGCGCGCTCGCCGGCGACGCTAGCGGTCGAGCGGGCCGCAGCCGGCGCGTCCGGGCGCATGCGGCGCAATATTCCTGGCGGCGCAGCGCCGAGCGCCTGCATGACCTGGTCGTGGCGGCGGCGTGACCGCCATGGCCACGCCAGCCGAGCCGCTTGCGAACAGCGCGGGAGATCCGGCGGGCGCCTGCCCGCGGTTTCCTGAACTGTCCGACGACGCGGTGAGCCGGCTCGTGGGGGACATCAACCGCATGGGCGTCGCGATCGTGCCCGGCTACCTCAGTGCAGAGGATCTCCAGCAGGCGCAGCAGTTCGTCAGCGCGGCGGTTGAGCGAGCCGGTGGAGAGTACGTCGTCTTCAACGGCAAGGCGGCGGTAGCCGGCACGGTCTTTGCTGCGCTCGCCGACAGCTCGGCGTTCAACAGCCTCGTTCGACGGCTGTGGGAGGGCGCGAGCGGGCGTCCCGCGCCCAGGCAGCGGTTGCATCAGGTCCTGCGCTGCCTCGCCGGCGAAACCGGCCGGAAGCAGGCCTACATCTTCCACTACGACTCCTATGTGCTGAGCCTGCTGCTGCCGATCCTGATCCCCGAGCAGGGCCGGCGCGGGCATCTGGTCATCGCGCCGAACGTGCGGACCATCCGGCGCTGCTATTGGCTGAACCTGCTGGACAAGCTGCTCGTCGACAACAAGCTCACCCAGGCGGCGCTGCGGCGGTTGCTGGCGTGGGGTGGCGCCGGGTTTCAGCGCGTCGCGATGGTCCCGGGCAGCCTGTATCTCTTCTGGGGCTACCGTTCGCTGCATGCCAACGAGGCCTGCGACGCCGACAACATCCGTTCGACGGCGCTGTACCACTTCGGCGACCCGCACGCGGCCAGCACGCTGCGCCGCCGCCTGGGCCGGGTGATCGTCTAGCGCCCGCGCACGCCCCGCGGCGGGCAAGTGGTGGCGGCCTTAGCCCACATCTCGACTAACGACGGAGAACCGCGGGCGCGGGATCGGCGCGCGTTGGATCGGCGCCGTGCGGCGCGGGAGAGTGCGCTCCAGACAGGCAAGGGTCGTCTCGCATGCGCTTGAAGGTTCTATACGTCCTGCCGCCGACCAAGTCGTATGCTGGCGTAGAGCGGGTCGTCGACGAGATTTGCTCGGAGATCGCGGACAAGTACCAGAGCATCGATCTGGATGTACTGTTCACCTCAAGTTACGACGCGGCCCAGGCGTCTCCGCGGTACAACCGGATACAGGAGCGCGTCAGCGGCCGGCTGGACCTGCTGCGAACCGTGAGGCGGGTCGCCGCGCACAAGCCCTATGACCTGGTCGTCGCGCCGCAGGTGGAGGCGACGGTGCTGTTCTGGCTGGCGTGCCTGGGGCTGGGTCGCCGGTTCGTGCTCTACCTGCACGGCAATCCGCGCCGCGAACGGAGCCACTACAAGGCGAAGATCCTGTTCGCGCTGATGCGGCGCCTGGTGGTTCATCGGCTAGGCGGCGTATTCGGAACCTCGCCGAAGCAGCTGGCCAGCTTCCGGCGGATGTTTCCCAGCGCGGCGCCCCACTACTGGGTCCCCAACCCGGTGCGCCGGTTCGACCCCGACGGGCCTGATGCGCCGCCGTCGCCTGGCCTGATCCGTTTCGCCAAGGTCGGGCGGTTCTCCTATCAGAAGGGCCACGACCAGCTGCTGCGGGCGTTCTCGCGGCTCTACGAGCAGCGCAAGGACGTCCGGCTGGTGCTGGTCGGCTACGGCGTCGAGGAGCCGCGGTTGCGGGCCCAGATCGACGCGCTCGGCCTCGACGAGGTGGTCGAGATCGCGCACCACCCCTTCGATCCGGCGCCGACGCTGCGGGAGACTGACGTCTATGTCTCCGCCTCGCGCTGGGAGGGCTGGTCGCTGGCCATCTGCGAGGCGCTGCGTTTCGGGCTGCCGGTGGTGGCCACCGACTGTGAGTTCGGACCCAGCGACATCCTGGCCGACCGGCGGCTTGGCCGGCTGACGCCGCCCGGCGACGAGGCCGCCCTGGCCGAGGCCATGTTGTACTACTGCGACAACCTCGAGGCCGAGCGCGCGAGCGCGCCGTTCCGCCAGGCTTACGTCGCGCGCTTCGACGTCGAGCGGGTGGTTCACGTCCATGCGGAAGCCCTGACCGCCATCGTCGGCGCGGTGCGCGCGCCGCGGTCGGCGGCGTCGCCGGCGTCGGCGAGCCGGCCGCAGGAGGCCTAGATGGGCGAGCCGCGTCCCCTGCTGAGCGTCGTCATCCCGTGCTTCAACTACGAGCACTACGTCGCCGAGGCGATCGAGAGCGTGCTCTCCCAGGCAGGACCGGACGTCGAGGTGATCGTGGTCGACGACGGCTCCACCGACGGATCGTGGCGCGTGATCCAGCAGTACGCAGCCCGCGTCGCCGCGCTGCGGATCGAGAACTCCGGAAGCCGCCGGGCCAGCCTGGCGGGCTTCGCCAGGTCGACCGGCCGCTTCATCTACTTCCTGGATGCGGACGACATGCTCTGCCCGGGGGCCCTGGCGCTCATCCGCCCGCACCTGCTGCCGGACGTGTCGAAGATCCAGTTCATGCTGCGGCCCGTCGACCATCAGGGGAACCCGATCGGCGAGCCGTTTCCGAGCCTCGAGGCCGGCGTGGATTCCGCGGCGCTGATCGCGGCCATCCGGCTGCGAGGGTGCTATCCGACGCCGCCGACCTCGGGGAACGTCTACCGGCGCGACGTCTACGAGGACGTCGGCGATCCGACCTACGATCGCGCGATCGACGGCGTCGCCTACCTGCTCGCGCCCTTCGTCGGTCGGGTGGTCTCCATCGACCGGCCGCTCGGCGCGTACAGGATCCACGGCGCCAATCTCTCGGCCTTCGCCGTCGCCTCCCCGGAGAAGATGGACTTCTACTACCGATCGTTCGTGAACCGCCTGAGCCATCTCGCGGAACTGCTGGCCGAGAAGGGCGTCGGCTTCCAGGCCAGGGGCGCCTACGCCCATTCGGACGAACTGCAGCTCATGCGCAGCGTGACCGCCGGCCAGCGGCCGGGCTGGGCGCTGACCTGGTCCTATCTGACCTGCGTGATGCGCGAGCGCTCGGGCCTCAGGCGAGGCGTCCAGATCGTCTTCGCGCTGGCGCTGTTCGGGCTGCCCGTGCGGCTGTCGTCGCAGCTGATCAGGGCGCGGACCAACCCCTCCGGGGCCGGGCGGTGGCGCGCCGGGCTGAAGGCCCTGGCGACGTCGGCCAGGCGTCGGCTGCAATCCAACCAGGGCGCCGCTCAGCGCTCGCCGGGCTAGCAGACCTCATGCGCATCCTGCACGTCGTCAATCACACGCGCCGGCAGAACGGCAACGTCCATGCGGCGGTCGATCTCGCCTGCGCCCAGAGCGAGCTCGGCCACGAGGTGACCCTCTGCAGCGGCGGCGGGGACTTCGAGCCGCTGCTGCGGGCGAACCGGGTCGCGGTCGAGACGCTTCCCGACCTGCTGGCGAAGGGGCGGCTGCTGCAGGCCTGCCGGGCGCTCCGCGCGCTGGCTGCGGCCAGGGACGCGGACATCGTGCACGCGCACATGATGCGGAGCGCCGGGCTCGCCTGGGCCGCCACCCGCTTCAGCCACGCCCGTCTGGTGACGACCGTGCACAACGCCTTCGAGAAGTCGGCGATCCTGATGGGCGTCGGCGACCGGGTCGTCGCAGTGAGCGAGGCGGTGGGCGTCGGCATGCGTCGGCGGGGGATTCCGGCCGGCCGGTTGCGGGTCGTGTTGAACGGCACCCTCGGCAACGCCCGTCACCGCCATGAGCCGCCGCCCAAGCCGCTGACGCTCGAGTATCCTGCGGTGCTGTCCGTGGGCGGCCTGCACCCGCGCAAGGGCGTGCTGGACCTGTTGGCCGGGTTTTCGCAGGCGCGCCGGGCGCGGCCGGAGCTTCATCTCTACCTGGTCGGCGGCGGGCCCTGCGCCGCCGAATACCGCGCCGCCGTGGCGGCGGCCGACGCCGGCCATGTGCATTTCTGCGGGTCGCACGCGGATCCGCGGCCGTACATGCTCGGCGCCGACGTCTTCGTGCTGGCCTCGCACGCCGACCCCGCGCCGCTGGTCATTCCCGAGGCGCGCGAGGCTGGGCTGGCGATCATCGCCACGCGCGTCGACGGCGTTCCGGAGCTGCTCGAAGGCGGCGCGGCCGGCGTGCTGGTGGCGCCGCAGGCCCCCGCCGAGATCGCCGCGGCGCTGCTGGCCGTCCTGGCCGACGCCCGGTCGCTGGCGGATCATCGCGCGCGCAGCCAGATCAACCTTCGGCGGCTGTCGGTCCAACGGGTCGCCGCCGAGACGCTCGCGGTCTACGACGAGGTGCTCCGGCCGCGCGCCCGGCGCGCGAGGCCGTCCCCGATCGGCCGCGAGACGGTGCGGAACGGCCAAGCCCCGACGTGAACGTCCCCGACCTGAACGCCGGCCGCTAGGGCCGGGCGCCCAGCGCCGCTTCGGCCTTCAGCGTGGTATCCCGGGCGGTCGGCTGGTAGTCGAACAGGCCCTGGCGCCCGAGCGTCTCGATCCCGAGCTCCTTCAATCGGGCCACCGTGGCGTCGACCTTGTCGTAGGCGTTGCCGGTGTAGATCGGATAGGCGTGCGGCAGGGTGTGGCTGCCTTCGAGCCGAAGATCCCCGTGGAACAGCCCGTTCGCCGCCGCATGGGCGCGGAAGTCCTGCTCCGCCGCCGCCACGGATCCATCGACGTTGTGGGCGTTGACCTCGGCGGCGAAGAACTCCCGGCCGCCGCTGCGGCCGTAGAAGTCCGAATAGACCGTCAGCCGCTTCCAGGCGCCCTGGTTGGAGAAGTTGTACAGCACCGATTGGTCGAAGCCGCGCCGGCCCGAGAAGCTGAAGAACAGGCTCATCAAGGTGACGGTCTGCAGACCCGGGTCGGCCTCGAGCCCGCAGAGCCGCTGCAGCATCTCGAGCGGAATGGTGGAGAGCAGGCGGGGCGCTGTATGCTGCGCTGTCGCCGTCTCGACGACGAATGTCGCGCCGTCCCGCCGCACGCTGCGGATGTCCGCGCCCAAGCGGAACTTCACCCCGCGGGCCTCGAGCCGCTCGGCGGCCGGCCGGTAGAGCTCGGAAAAGCCGCTTCGTGGCCGCGCGAGCTGGGTGTTGGTGCGCCCCTTCGGCTTGCCGATCCGCCGGATGTGCGTCCGCAGACGCCCATGCTCCTTGATCCACAGCATCCGTTTCTCGGCGAACCTGAGGTCGATCTGGCTCGGCGCGACGCCGTAGAAGCGCTCCATGTAGCGCGCCAGTCCTGAGCGATGCAGCAGATGCGCCCCGGCCCAGTACTGGGCGAAGTCCCAGGCGCTGGCGAGCTTGCGGCGGCCGACCCGCGCCCAGGCCACGGAGGCCAGGATCCGGCACCACTCGATGGGGCCGGCGTCGATGAGATCGGTTTTGAAGGAGATGGGATAGCGCGTCACCACGCCCTGCGGATTGAGCCGCCCCCAGCTCGGGTTGATCGGCACGTACTGCGGCAGGAGCTCGGGGAAGTGCCGGAGCAGCGGCGAGTCGTCCTGGAAGATGAAGCTGCCGACGTCGAAGGTGTAGGGGCCTATGGCCCGGTCGATGTGGTTGCCGCCGATGTGCTCGTAGTCGTCGAGGACCAGCAGGCGCTTGCAGCCCTGTTGCAGCAGCACGGAACTCGCCACGAGCCCGCTGATCCCGGCGCCGAGAATGATGGCGTCGTAGGCCGTGGAGGGCTCGGCGCGGACCGCGGCTGGTTTTGCCGGACGGTCCCGCACGCCGGCCGATGTGCGCTTCGTGGTCATGGCTGCCGCCCAGCATGCTGCCGAGGATGAGGCCGCGCCTTGCGGGCGGTCGTCGACACGACAGAGCTTCGCGCCGGGGCCGGCAAGCGGCCGGCGCCCGGCCGATGCGCTCAGCCGTGTTCGGCCGCTCCGGGGGCTAAGCCGCCGCCGGGATGCTCGTGATCGGGCATCCCGGCGCCAGCGCCGCTCCGGGACGTCGCAGCCCGCTGGCGCAGCGCGCGAGCGCCGTCGATCGTGCCCGCTGAGGACGCCGTGGTCCGGCGCGGACAATCCGCCGCCGACGCCGCCGGCGATCGTGTTGGCGCGGCGAGGTCCTGACCTTGACCTATCCTGGCGTGCTCTTCTGGCTTCTGGCGCTGGCGACCGTCTTCGCGCGCGGCCCGGTCTTCTATTACGTCTTCTTCGCCGCCTGGTCGTTCGGCACCCTGGCGGTCGTGCCGCCCGGCGTGGCGATCGGCAATCTGACGCCGCCGTGGATCGCCGCCTGCCTGCTGACCGGCCGCGTGATCCTCCAGCTCGGCCTGCGACCGTACCTGCAGGCGCTGGCCGATCCCCGGCGGTTCGGCTTCCTCAGCTTGTGCACGCTCTATGCGGCCGCCTCGGCCTACTTCCTGCCGCGCCTGTTCGAGGGCCGGGTGAACGTCATCACCATGCGGCCGAGCGATTTCCGCGGCGCGGTGCCGCTCCGCCCGGACACCGCCAACCTGACCCAGGGCCTCTACTTCGTCATCACCACCCTGGCCGTCGTCAGCGTCTACCTGATCTGCCAGGACCCGGCGCGGCGGCGGCAGTTCCTCCAGGCCTTCGGCTTCGGCGCGGCGGTCGCCGTCCTGACCGGCGTGCTCGATCTCGCCACCAGCGCGGTGGGGGCGGGCGGCCTGCTGACGCCGTTCCGCAACGCCCAGTACGCGCTGCTGCTCGAGAACCATACGGCCGGCATGCACCGGGTGGTCGGATTGATGAGCGAGGCCTCCTCCTACGCCGGCCTCACGGCGCCCTTTCTGGCGCTGATGGCGCTCACCCCGCCCCGGGAGTCGGTCTGGGGCCCCTGGCGTCTGCCGTTGTGCGCGATGCTGCTGGCGATGAGCTATCTGTCGACGTCGTCGAGCGGCTACGTCGCGCTGGCGGGGCTCGGCCTGACGCTGGCGTGCAGCCTGGCGCTGGGCGGTCTGGTCGAGCGCCGCGCCTCGGCCTGGTGGGGGGCTTATGGGGCGCTGATCGCCCTGGCGGCGGCGTCGCTGGTGCTGATGTTCCATCCGACCGTGTTCGAGCCGCTGTGGCGGGTCATCGACGAGGTCGTCCTGCAGAAGACCAGTTCGCGGTCCTACGTCGAGCGCTCCAGCTGGAACCGGGTGTCCTACCAGGCCTTTCTCGGCACCGATTTCCTGGGCGTCGGCATCGGCGGGGCGCGGGCGTCCAGCTGGATCTACTCGGTGCTCAGCAACATCGGCCTGCCGGGCGCGCTCAGCCTCGGCGTCTTCATGGCGCAGATCGCGCTGGCGCGGGCGCCGGACCCGGCGGACCGAGGGCTGGCCAGGTCCGCCAAGCTCGCCCTCTTGCCCTACCTGCTGATGGTCTCGCTGGTCAGCACCTCGACGGGGTTCGGACTGGGCGGGGCGGTGCTGTTCGGGCTGGCCGGCGCGCTCTGCTGGCCGTTCGCCGGCAGGGCGGCCGCGCAGGACCGGCTCGACCCGGTCCCCGTAGCCGCCGTTGGCTAGCGCGCGGGCGTTTCGGCCGGGCGCGGCCGTGCGGCGCGCAGCTTGCGCGGCGCCGCCGCCAGCCAGGTCCTCAGCGGCCTGTCGAACAGGACCAGCGCCAGCCAGGCGACGACGATCGCCGTGCCTGCGGCGGCTGCCGCCAGGCCGAACTGAGCCGCGCCCCCTGGCGCGGCGCCTTTCGACAGCTGAGCGAAGGCCACGACGATCGGGTAGTGCATCGCATAGAGCGGGTAGGAGAGCTCGCCGAGGCCGCGGCAAAGGCGGTCCAGCGGCGGCGGCGCGCGGGCGATCAGGCCGAGCACCAGCAGGGCCGGGAAGCCGAGGGCGACCAGCGCTAGGTGCGCGGCGACATGCTGGCTGGCGAGCGGCGTCAGCAGGATCACGGCGAACCCGGCCAGGCAGGGCGCGGCGAGCGGCGGTCCAGGGCGCAGCCCGCGGGTCAGCCGGTACAGCGCCACGCCGAGCAGGAAGGGAAACAGCGCGCGCACGAAGGCCAGGCCGTAGTCACGCCAGTAGATGCCGAGGTTGAAGCCGCCGTTCAACGTCACCAGCGCCGCAAGCCCGATGAAGGCGACCACCAGGGCTGCGCCGAGCCGGCGATGGCTGAGGAAGCCCGCGGCGGCGGCGTAGGCGAAGTTGATCACCACTTCGACGGAGAGCGACCAGAACGGCATGTTGAGCGGGAAGGCGTAGGGGCGGAAGTGCTGCAGAGCCGCGGTCGGCGCGAGGACCAGGTTCGACGCCGCGGCCAGCGCCACCGATCCCCATCCCAGGTCCTGGTTCAGCACTTGTCGAAGTCCGAGCAGGCCCAGGCCCAGGGCCCCGCCGGCCAGGATCATCGGAAAGAGGCGGATGATCCGCTTCTGCGCAAAGGCCCAGAACGACCAGCCGGCCTGCAGCCGTCGCTCATAGGCGTGGCTGATCACCAGCCCGCTCAGCAGGAAGAAGAAGTCCACGCCGAGGTGAGCGTTCGGCGGCGCGTAGGGCAGGTCGAACAGCACGCAGGCGTGCAGGATCAGCACCGCCAGCGCCGCGACCCCGCGCATGCCGTCGAGCGTATCGAGGCGGCTGGTCATAGGGCGGTCTCCTGCGCCGGCTCCAGGCCGACGGCGCTCGCTTGCGGGCGGCAGGGGATGGGACTGGCCAGGGTCTGCGGCGGCGGCTGCGGGGCTTCGCACAGCCTCGCCAGCGCCAGGTCGTGGGCGCGCGCCATCCCGTGGCCGAAGCGGTATCCGGCGGCCAGCAGCCGGGTGTTCGGAAAGCGCATGCGCCAAAGCGGCCGGCGCAGGGTCAGCTGGCGAAACCGCGCCAGGTCGACCAGCCAGTCGCCGAGGCCCGGGGCCGGGAGGACCCGCCAGCGCCGGTCGCCACTCGCCGCATAGGCCCGGCGCATGAAGGCGGCGTAAGTGGCGTCGGGGATCGCGTCCTCGGCGAGGTTGTAGGTCTCGATCTCGCCGGGCGCCTCGCCGCTCCAGCCGCGTTCGAGCGCCCAGACGATCGCTGCGGAGACATCGCGGACGTAGACGTGATGGGCGTGGCGGTGCGCGTGCAGCGTCCGCTTGGCCAGGCTCCAGTCGCGGATGCCGATCAGTTGCGGCAGATCGACGACCACGCTCGGGCGCAGGACGACGCAAGGGAGGCGGCCGCCCGATTTTCGTAACGCGCGTTCGCCGGCCAGCTTCGTCCGGCCGTAGGCGCGCACGTAGTCCATCGCCAGGTATTCCGACGGGACGTCACGGTCGGTGGCGAGCACCGGCGCGTCCTCGTCCATCGCGCGCCGTCGCCCGGACCCGTAGACCGAGATCGAGCTGACGTAGCAGAACGCCCCGAGGCCGGCGCGCGCCGCCGCCTGGGCGAGCCAGCGGGTCGCCTCGACGTTGACCCGCCACATCAGCTGCTTCTTGCCGAGCTCCGCGGCCAGATGGGCGACGGCGTCGCAGCCGGAGACCAGCGCGTCGTAGTCCGCAGGCCCGGCCGTGGCGAAGTCGAAACGGCGCCATTCCAGCTCGCCGCCCCAGGGGCCGGCGGCCGGCGGCGACTTCGACGAGACCGCACAGACCCGGTAGCCGCGCTCGAGCAGGTCGGCGACCACCCACCGGCCGATCCGCCCGGTCGCTCCGGTCACCAGCACCCGCTGCGGGCGTGGGGCTGCGGGCTTCGCGCGGACGGCGATGGGTTGCTGGACGCTCCGGCGCTTCAGGCGGTCGGCCAGCCGGATGGCGAGGGCGACGATGGTCTGGGTCGGATTGCAGTGACCGACGGTCGGAAAGACTGAGCTGCCGGCGACGTAGAGGCCCTCGACCCCGTGCACCTGGCCGTTGGCGTCGACGACGCCGCAGGCTGGATCCTCGGACATCCGCGTGCCGCCTGATGGATGGGCGACGTCGACGAAGCTTGAAGGGAGCTCCGCGCCCTCGCGGGCCCAGTCGGCGAGCTTCACCGGCGGCAGTCCCAGCCGGGCGAACTCCGCCGCGACCAGCTCGGCCGTCCGCACCAGGGTCCGGGTCTCCAGCTCGTGGACGCGCCAGTCGACCCGCGGAAGCCGCACGCCGAACGGATTGCGGCGCTCCGAGAGCGTGATCCGGCTGTCGGGGTCGGGCAGCTGCTCGCACATGCAGACGAGCTCCAGCGCCTCGAGCTTGCGCGGCACCCCGTTGCGATGGACGAAGTAGTCGAAGGCGCCGCCCAGCACGAGGCCGGCGTTGCCGACGACCGCGATGGCGTCCTGCGGCCATTTCCCGGCGCCGCCGGCGATGCGCCGCATCGCCGCCCAGGGATCGTCCGGCGAGAGCGCCTCGCCGAGCCAGGCCGCGCAGTTGAGCAGCTGTTCGTCCCGCTGGACCTCCGGACTGAGCCGCAGGCCGGCGCGGAAGAAGTTGCGCCCGACGTTGTAGCGGCCGAAGCGCTTCTTCAGCCGGCCCGCCGGGTCCTCGGCGATCTCGCCGAGGACGCCGCGCAGGTGATCCATCAGGAAGCGGCCGACCAGGTCGCGATCGTTGCCGAGGCCGTTCGGCGTCACCGTGTCGGACGACAACAGGATGCGCACGTTCTCGATCCCGCCGGCGCAGAGCACCACATGGCTGGCGTGCAGCCGCCGCAGCCTTCCCTGGGGATCGGCGAAGAGCACGGCCTGAACGGCCCCCCCGGAGGCGGTTGGCTCGACCCGCAGGACGGTCGCGCCGGCGATCAGGGTGACGTTGTCGCCGAGCCGCTGCGCCAGGCCGCGGCCGAACCGCATGTACTCGTAGGGGTAGGATTCATCCGGGTCGCGGCTGAACTGCCAGAAGAAGGGCAGCAATACCGAGGGATCGGGGTCGTTCGCCGGCGGTGCGCGTCCGGCCAGGCGCCAGAACCGCTGGTCGCAATAGCCGTCCCCGACGCCCAGGCCGAGATGGGCGGCCGAGCGCGCCATGTAGGGCGCGAGCTCCGGGTAGGACAGCGGCCAGCCGGAATGCGGCGTCCATGGCCTTTGCGCGAAGTCGATCTCGTCGAACGGCGCGCAGCGGCCGCCCCAGGTGTGGGATGAGCCCCCGACGATCCGGTTGCGCACGGACCAGGCGCTGGCCGCCCGGGGCCGTCCGACGTTGTCGATCTCGTCGAGGGCATCGGCGGCCGCGGTCCGCGTGAAGCCGCCGCTTTCGAGCAGGGTGACGCGCAGGCGGGTTCCCGAGAGCTCGGCCGCCAAGGTGCTGCCCGCCGGGCCGGACCCGACGATGCAGACGTCGCACTCATCAGGCTCGGACGAGCCCAGGCTGCGGCTGTGGTGAAGGTCGACAACGCCCATCGCAATTGGCCCACGCCTGCGGCGGCAGGGTGTCCGCCCTGGGGAGTTGAGCGTCGGGAGGCGTAGGCGAGCTGTCCACGGCCGGCGGGGGCGGCGTCCCCGAAATGCGATCCGCATGTCGGGATCGCCGCAAAGGCGCTCCTCGGGCGGCCGGTTGTGCCCGGATCTCGACGATCCGGCGCGGGACGGCTCAGTTGCCGACTTCGCCGCGCGCCGGCGGCGCCAGCCGGCCGAGCCCGATGGCGTGCGGCCTGACGCCGAGGGCGAACAGCGCGCCGGCGTACACCGCCACGCCGAACGCCGCAGCGGCGCCGAGCTCCACCGGAGCCGGCAGCCCCCAGTGCGCGGTTTGCTGGCGGAACAGCAGGACCAGCACGGCCATGGCGGCGCAGGACAGGGCGACGCGCCAGAGGTTGGCCAGCTGCGAGAGGGCCGAAACGCCGAGCATGCTGCGGACCGTCAGCACGATCACGCCGAACATGCCCAGAGAGACCAGGCACCGGGCGGCGACCACGCCGGCCATGGCGAAGGCGTAGAAGCCGAGCGCCACCAGCAGGGCCTTGAAGGTGATCTCGACCAGGCTCAGGCGGAAGACGACCGTCGGCCGGTTCATCGCCAGCGCCACCGAGTAGAGCGGCTGGTAGGCGGCGCTGAGCAGGGTCGCGATCGCCAGCCAGCGCAGATAGAAGATCGTGTCGGTCCACTGCGGGCCGAGCATCACCCTGACGATCAGATCGGCGGTGATGCTGATCCCAAGGCCGGTCGGGACGGCGATCATCATGGTGACGTTGGCCGCCCGCAGATAGGCTCGCGCCAACCGCTCGCGATCGTCCTGGATGCGCGAAAAGGCCGCCATCACCGGGGCCATGGCCGGCCCGATCAGGCTCTGGGTGGGCAGGACGGCCAGGTCGCTGGCCATGGTGTAGCGGCCGAGCGCCGCCTTGCTGACGAAATAGCCCAGCACGCCGCGATCGACCTGCCAGCTGGCGGCGGCGACCAGCTGCGCGGAGCTGAACCAGCCCAGGAAGGCGCGGAAATCCGCGAAACGCGCGAAGGAGAGCGCCGGCCGGTAAGGGGCGATGACGTAGGACAGCGCGCTGGTGACCAGCGAGGCGACGGCGTTGTTGGCGACGATCGCCCAGTAACCGGCGCCGAGAAAGGCCAGCGACATCGCGGTCGCGGCGGCCAGGGTCCGGCCGGTCATCTCGGCGGCGAACGCCTGCCGGAAGCTGATCTGGCGGACATATTGCACCATCGCTGGGCTGTAGAGGCTGCGCGCGACCGGGCCGATCGCGAAGGCGCAGACCAACGGCGCGAGCCGCGGATCGCGGAAGGCCAGCGCGAAGGGCCAGGCCGCCGCGCAGAGGATCAGCGACAGCGCCGCGCCGCGGCACAGGCCGAGGGTGAAGGCGGTGTCCAGGTGGCGCTTGTCGATGACCTTGAGCCGGGTCAGCGCCTGCGACAGCGGGATCTCCAGGGCGGTGTCGAGGATGGCCATCAGGCTGGCGGCCAGCGCCGTCAGGCCGAAGTCCGCGGGGCTCAGGATGCGCGCCAGGATGATGACGGTGGCGAAGTCGATCAGCCGCCCGGTCAGCCGGGAGCTCATGAGCCAGCTCGCGCCGCGGACGGTCTTGGTGGCGAGCATCGCACCTCCTGATGTGGCTGGCGCCGCGGCGCGTTGATCGGGAGCGGACGCCGTTCAGGCGGACGCTGGCGGCAATCCCGGTCGGCAGCCGCCGGGCGGGCCCGGGCCGCGGCCATAGACGTGGACGTAGTCGACCCGCAGCACGGACGGGTTGGGCGTCTTGTCGATCGGGAAGCCGCTGCCGAGGGCGAGGTTGACCAGCGGGTAGAGCGGGCCGTCCAGCTCCTTCGGCGTCGGCTGGCTCCAGACCGGCTTGCGGTCCAGGAAGAAGACGATCGCCTGGGGCGAGATGTCGACGCCGTAGGTGTGGAAGTCGCGTTCGAGCGCGCCTTCCGGCACCTCGACCGTATGACCCTTGCCCCGGCGCAGCGCCTTGTCGCGATACCAGACGTGCAGCACCGCCCGGTAGCCTGACCGCAGGTGGCCGTAATACTCGATGACGTCGACTTCCACGGGCGCGTCCTTGGTGGTCTTCGCCGGCCGCAAGGCGGCGAGCCAGAAGGCGGGCCAGGTGCCGGCGCCGGTCGGCATCCGCATCCGCGTCTCGAAATAGCCGTAGCGGGTTCCGGCCCCGGCGCCGGTCGAGTCCGCCGCCGCGATCAGTCCGGACTGCCAGCGGCCCTCGGCGTCCTTGGAGGCGGTGATCGAGAGGACTCCATCCTTCACCGAAAAGGGGCCGTCCGGGCCCGGATCGGCGAACCGGGCGTCGCCGAAGTCGCCCCACCAGGGGGTGTGGGCCGTCCAGCGGGCCGGGCCGATCCGGTTGCGGTGGATGCTGAGGTCGTCGAAGTCCTCGATCAGCACCGGATGCAGCGCGCAGGGCCTCGCGGTCGCGGCCTCCGGCGCGCCGGCCGGGCCCGAGGTGAGCGAGGCGGCGGCGAGCGCCGCGATGGCCGAGACCCGCATGTCGCACCCCTCAGTCCGGCCCGCCGGCCGGCCCGGGTCGGGCGACGGCGAGCGCGCCGCGGGCGAGGTGGCCGGTTTGCAGCGCGCCGAGCCAAAGCCAGCGGGAGGCCGGGAAGCGATCGACGACGGCGCCTTCGCGCCAGAGGCTGTGCTTGATCTCGGCGAGACGGGCGCGGAGCCCCGGTCGGCTCACGATTGAGACGGTCTCGTCGCGGCCGAAGTCGCGCGACCGCTCGCCGAGGCCGAGGATCTTCCGGTCCTTGGGGCCCGGCCAGACGATGGCGTCATGCAGTCGCTGCCAGGCGGCCGGCGCGTCGGCGTAGATCTGCTCGGCCGCGCGTCTGGGCGGCAGCGCCCGCAGATAGCTCAGGACCCCGGCGAACAGCTCGCCGGCCTGGCCCTCCAGTCTCCCCTGCCACCCGTCACGTTCGAGGTTGGAGCGGGCGCTCTGGCCGTGCTCGGCGAACGCCACCACGCTGGGCAGGGCAGGTTCGAGGCAGGACTCGATCAGGTGCCAATGCCGCAGCACCGCCGTTCGCGGCGCAAACCCGCGGTAGCCACCCGCCTCGACGGAGAGGCCGACGGTGACCGGGAAGTGGCTCTCGGAGAAGCCCTTGTAGTTGCAACGCGCGAACAGCAGGCAGAGCCAGTGGTAGTCCGGCAGGCCGGCGCGCAGCAGTCGTACGGTGCTGCCGTAGAGCCCGGTGTCGCACAAAAGGACGCTGCAGGTGGCACCGGCGACCGTGGTGAGGTGCTGCTGAAAAAGGCGGTTCTGCTCAGCCAGCTCCGCGCGCAGCATCCGCCCCCGCGCGCTCTCCTCGGCGAGCAGCTCAGCGAGGGCGCGGGGCGTGAACGGGGTGTCGGCCGCCGCGTCCAGCAGCAGGTCGCGCTGCGTCAGCGCCCGGACCACACCTCCGAGCGTGTCGCCGGCGAACTCCCGGCCAAGCTCCTCGTAGGCGGCCGCCGAGCCGTTCGCCAGCGCGGTGCGCGCCGCGACGAGCCGCGAGACCATGAGGTCGGCGCAGGGAACCGGGCAGGGCAGCTCCGCGGCCTCGAGGAAGGCCTGATAGATCAGCCGCAGCCTGAACCCGCCGCGCGCGCAGAACAGCAGGGTGGCGGTCTCGCCCGGCTCTCTGGCGAGCAGGAACAGGTGCAGGCGCAGCGCGAATTCGCCGAAGACCGGCCCCAGCACCGACCGGCCGAAGGCTTCGACCGGATCATCCGGCGTCCGGCTCATACGGCCATTCCGATGACTGGCAGAGCCGAGCGCAGCAGGAGGCGATCGAGCTTGCGCAGCAGCTTCATGCGCCGCCGCGGCAGCCAGCGGGACTGCAGGCCCGCCAGGCGAGCCATGTCGAGGTCGGCGGTCCGATCGTCCCCGAGATGCAGCACCCGGTGCGGGGCTGCGCGCTCCATCTCCAGCACCGCTCCGAACAGGTGGGAGCTGCGTTTGGTGAGGTTGAGTTCGGCGCTGCAGTAGACGGCGTCCAGCGGATGACCGGGCGCCAGACGGTCGAGCAGCTCGCACAAGCTGTCACGGGGCAGATAGATGTCCGAGATGGCGATGATCCGCGTGCCCGCGGCGCGCAGCTCCGCAAGCTGCCGCAGCAGCCGGCGGTTGGGGCGCAGGTGAGACGCCTCGAACCGCAACTCGGCGGCCGCGAGAATTTCGGCGGCGCAGGGCGGCAGGCCGAGGATCGTCGTCTGCAGCTCAAGGATCCGGGCCAGCGGCACGTCGCCGTGCGGACAGGCGATCTGCAGCGCGCGGTAGGTCAGCCGCTGGGCGTCCAGCCGCGACTGGAGCAGGGCGGCGACCGAGGTCGCGTAGCCGACGCGCGCCAGGCTCTCGCCGGCCAGGCGCGCCGTCAGCAGAAAGCGGCGACGTTCGCAGCGGTGGTCGCGCAGCAGGATGGTGTCGAAGAGGTCGACGCTGACGAGATCGATCGCCTCAGGTTCAAAGCGCAGCTTCACCGGGGCAGCCTCTTTGCAGTCGAGCCGCCAGCCGGCGCTACGGCACGGCGCGCCGTCAACGCCGACCGGCGCGCCGCGGCGAGCCGTCCGCGAGATGCCCCGATCGCCGCATCCGGCGAGACCGAAGCCCGAATCCGGGCGCTCGCCGCGGCGCGGCGCGGCGTCGAGCCATGCCGATCGCGCCGCTGCCGGACTTGCGGGCCTAGCTTGGGGCGCGCCGCGGGCTGGCGGCGCGTCCTTGGGCGCGGCCGATGGCGATCTTTCCGGTAATCCTGTCCGGCGGTTCGGGCTCGCGGCTGTGGCCGCTGTCGCGCGAGAGCTTCCCCAAACAGCTGCTGCCGCTGGCCGGCGAGCGCACCATGCTGCAGGAGACTGCGCTCAGGGTCGCCGATCCGGCCCGGTTCCATCCGGTGACGGTGATCGCCAACGCCGAGCACCGCTTCGTCATCGCCGAGCAGTTGCGCGAGATCGGCCAGGGCCAGCCGACGATCGTGCTGGAGCCGGTCGCCCGCAACACCGCCCCGGCGGTCGCGGCCGCGGCGCTGATCGCCAGCCAGCAGGACCCCGACGCGCTGATCCTGGTGATGCCCGCCGACCACGCCGTGCCCGACGCCGCCGGCTTCCTGGCCGCGATCGACGCCGGCGTGCCAGCCGCCGAAGGCGGCGCGCTGGTGCTGTTCGGCATCCAGCCCGACAGCCCGGCGACCGGCTACGGCTACATCCGCGCCGGCGCGACCCTGACCGGCGCTGCGCACAAGGTCGACGCCTTCGTCGAGAAGCCGGACCTGGCGACCGCCGAGGGCTATCTGGCCGAAGGCCGCTACTCCTGGAACAGCGGCATCTTCCTGCTGCCGGCCAAGTCGGTGATCGCCGAGCTGGAGACCCACGCGCCGGCGGTGCTGGCCGCGGTGCGGGCCGCGCTCCACGCCGCCCAGCGCGACATGGATTTCCTGCGGCTCGATCCCGACGCCTTCGCCCAGAGCCCGTCGATCTCGATCGACCATGCGGTGATGGAGCGGACCAAGCAGGCCGCGGTCGTAGCCTCCAGCTTCGCCTGGAGCGACGTCGGCGCCTGGTCGGCGCTGTGGCGGCTGGCCGACCGCAACGAGGACGACAATGTCGAGCTCGGCGACGTGCTGACCGAGGACACCCGCGGCTCGTACCTCCGCAGCGAAGGCCCGTTGATCGCCACCGTCGGCGTCGAGAACCTGATCGTCGTCGCCACCCAGGACGCGGTGCTGATCGCCCATCGCGACCGCGACCAGGACGTCAAGACGCTGGTCGAGCGGCTGAAGGCCTCGAACCACAACAGCGCCGTGCAGACCCGCCGGGTCTATCGCCCGTGGGGCTCCTACGAAGGCGTCACCGAAGGTGAGCGGTTCCAGGTCAAGCGGATCACCGTCAACCCGGGGCACAAGCTTAGCCTGCAGAAGCACTTCCACCGCGCCGAGCACTGGGTGGTGGTGAACGGCACGGCGGTGGTGCACCTCGACGGCGAGGAGAAGTTGCTCGGCGAAAACCAGAGCATCTACATCCCGCTGGGCGCGGTGCACCGGCTGGGCAATCCCGGCAAGGTGCCGCTCAACCTGATCGAGGTGCAGTCCGGGCCGTACCTGGGCGAGGACGACATCGTCCGCTTCGAGGACGTCTACGCGCGGGCTTAATCGCGTGGGCCTCAGGTTCGAGGCTAGGATGCCCGGCTGTGTACGGGCAGAGCCGCCGAGGCGGGACTATTGCCCTCGTCTCTCTAGGAGCCGGCAAGCGCGCGCCGAAACTCGCTCGCAAGAGGCTCACAAATTGCTGTCGCGCTTGCTCCGCCGCGCGGTGCCGGCCTAGAAAGATAGTGAACGCTATCATTGCGGAGCGCCCGATGAGCGCCGAGATCGATCCCAGCCTGCGGACCTATCTCGCGCCGCTCGAGGACGCCGTTGCGGAGCTGGCCAACACCTGGCGGCCTGATGATCCGGCCTATCGCGCCGACGTCTACCCCCAGACGATGACGAGCCTGTCGTACAGCTATTTCGCCTACTTCCATGCGACGCCGGAACATCCCGACTGGGCGCCGCTCTGGAACCCCGTCTACACGCTGCAGCCCAATCCCGACGACATCTACCTCTACAGCCCGATCCGCGGCGACCTGACCTATCGGGTCTCCGGCAACCGCGGCACGGTGCACATCCTGAGCTTCACCACCCAGACCTTCATGTCGGGCATGGTGGACGATATCTCGCTGATCGGCGGGCACAACGAGATCGACGACAAGGACCTCGTCTTCGCGCCCAACGGGGATTTCGAGGTGATCTTCAGCGCCGAACGGCCCACGGGCCACACCGGCAACTGGGCGCGGATCGATCCGAGGGCCGGCGGCATGATGGTGCGCTATCGCAGCTACGACTGGGAGACCGAGGTCGATCCCACGCTGAGCATCGAATGCCTGGATCCGGTCCCGCCCAAGCCGCGCCTGACGCCGGACGAGATCCTCGCGCGCATCACCGAGATGGCCAAGTTCCCGGCCCGCAAGACCCGCAGCTACTACCGCATGCAGAACGGGGTGAAGGCGCGCGTGGGCTTCAACGTCTTCGAGCCGATCCGCATGAAGGGCGCGCTCGCCAAACAGGTCTACTGGCCGGCCTGCTTCCAGCTGGACGACGGCGAGGCCCTGATCATCGAGACCGACCTGCCGGAGCGGCGGCCCTACTGGAACATCCAGCTCAACGACCCCTATTTCAACGCCTTGGAATACGTCTACCGCCTGTCCAGCACCAACGGCCACTTCGCTAAGGTCAGCTCCGATGGCCGGTTCCGCGCCGTGATCGCGCTAGAAGACCCGGGCGTGCCCAACTGGCTCGATCCGGCCGGGTACAAGGAGGGCGGCATCTACGGACGCTGGTTCGATTGCGACAGCGAACCCCTGCCGACCATCAAGCGCGTGAAGCTCGCGGAGTTGCGCGACCAGCTGCCGGCCGACACCCCGGTCGTGACCCCGGCGGAGCGCGCGGAGGAACTGCGCCGCCGGATCCGCGCCTGTCAGCGACGCCGACGCTGGTGAGAGGACGCGAGGCGTCCGCCTCTCAGCCTGCCGGAAGGTTGACGAGCGCGCCGCCGTTCGCCGCCGAGACGCGGATGGCGTCGAGCACCTCCATGCAGGCCACGCCGTCGGCGAAGGTCGGTAGCGGCACGCCGCTCGCCGGCGCGCCACCTTCGATCAGGCTTCGCCATGCCTCACAGAGACGCGTGTAGGGCGCGAGTTCGACGTAGGAGAGCATCTGCCACTCGGCGGTCTGCTGGCGTGGGTCGCTGCTCGCCGGCGGCGGGGGCGGCAGTGCGAGGTCCGGCGGGGTCTGCGCCTCCTGCGTACCCTGGCGATCCGCGATCCAGACCGTCTCGCCGTCGAGCCACGCCGTACCGTCCGTCCCGGCGATGCGGACCGTGTTCGCCAGAGGGCCGAACGCCCCCGCAGTCTGCTGCAGCACGCCTTCCGCGCCATTGGCGAGACGGAACCGCACCACGAAGGAATCCTCGGCCCCCTCCTGCGGGCAGGTGACCCGCGGCAAGGCGGCGCTTACCGAAGCGAACTCGCCGGCCCAGCTGCGGATCCAGTCCACCCAGTGCGAACCCGCCGCGCCGAGCCAGCCGCCGCCGGCCTGCGGATCCAGCCACCAGGGCGGCAATTGCACATCGGAACTGGAGGCGTACTGCAGGAACTGGGTGAGCGTCAGGAAGCGTGGCTCGCCGATGCGTCCCTGGGAGATCGCCCGGGCGAGCGTCGCCCGCTCGGGCGTCCAGCGGAACTCGTGGCCGACCAGGTGGACGACGCCGGCGCGCTGGGCCGCCTGCAGCATGGTCCGCGCCTCCGCCCCGTCCCTGGCGAAGGGCTTTTCGCAAAGCACGTGACAGCCGCGCGCGAGGGCCGTGAGGACCAGCGGGGCGTGCAGGTGCGGCGGGGGCGCGACGGCCACGGCGACCGCATTCGTGCGGGTGATCGCCTCGTCGAGATCGACGAAGGCCTGCGCCACCCCGTTGGCCGCAGCGCGTTCCGCGGTCCGCGCGGGGTCCGCGCCGACCAGGCCCACCACCTCGAAGCCGGCGGCCCTGAGGGCGGGGACCTGGATCCGGCAGCCGAAGCCTGTGCCGACGACGAGGACGGGCGGGGCGGTTTGCACGGGGGGATCGTAGTTCGGGTTCATCCAGGCCTGCCGACAACGTCGCCCATTGGAAGCCTCCTCGGCGTCAGCGAGTGCGCGGCTGGTTTCGCCGGGCGGTTAGATAGTGACTGCTATCTTATTGCCGTACGCCTCATCCGCAAGCCGGTGATCGGCGGGCGACCGGGGCCGGGCGATCAACTATCCAGGTCTGAAAGCAGGCGCGTCGCCGCCGCGACGCATCGGGCGAGGCTCTCCCGCGGTTCGACGCCGGCCTCGGCCTCGGACCGCAGCGGGATCTCCAGGCCGACGATGCGGTCGCGCGGCAAGGCCGCCAGCATCTCGCGCAGCGGCAGCTCGCCGTCGCCCGGCGCGAGGCGCTGATACATGGCTTCCTCGAGGTAGTCGGGGATGACCGGCTGTAGCGGGCAGTCGCACAGCTGGACGTAGCCAATGGCCTCCGGCTTGATCGCCGCAAGATCCTGGGCGGCCGCGCCGCAGCGGCCGACGTGCATGGTGTCGATCATCAGCCGCAGGTCGGGCCGGCCCACCGCCTGGACGATCCGGTGCGCGGTCGCCAAGTCAGCCACGGCGAAAATCGGCACGAACTCGATCATGGTCTCGATGCCGAACTCCGCGGCGGTCTCGGCGAGCACGCCGAACTGCTCCACGTTGCGCTGGAAGTCGGGCTCGAAGCTGACGGAGTTGACGCGCGTGGCCCCGAGTTCGGCCATGGCTTCGAAGTTGGCGAGATTGGCCGCGCGGGCGTCGGCGCCGGGCTGCACCAGGAAGCCTTCCCCGCCCGACAGCGAGACGCCGCAGTCGTCCATCGCCCGGATCATCTCGCGACGGGCGCCGGCGTCGCGCAGCGACCAGCCGGCGTAGCCGTGCGGGTTGTAGTCCATCGGTTGCAGACCGGTCGTGATGTGCCGCACGCCGAGGTCGCGGGCGAGTTCGACAAAGGCGACCGGCGGCATGCCGAAGACGCTGATGAATTCGATGCCCAACCTGTCCATGTTGAATCCGCCTTGGGCCTGCGCACCGTCGGGTACGCCGGCAGGTTAGAGAGCGACCACAAGCTTGTCAGCGGGCGCTGCGCTTTCCGACATGGCCAAACACCACGACGATGAAGAGCCGTGGCCTGAACACTCGGAGCGCGCTGGCAGGGTGATTGTCTGCGCGGCGGGGCGCGCCGACTGCAGCGACGGCTGCGCCTGTCCAAACTTCGGCTTCTGGCGCAGCGCGACCCCATTAGTCCCCTGTGGATGTACCCGTAGAGGAGGGGATGCTCGCCGCTCTGACAGCAGCCGCCGACGGTTTCGCCCCCACTGGCAGGGGGCGGTTCTATGCTTCCGACGCATCCGGCCGTGTGCGCCTTCCACAATATCCTAGTTACCTAGGACGTTGCCTAGGCCGCGCCTGGGGTGCTCGCCCAGACTGCGCCCCAGCCGCCCGGGAGGGCGCATTACCTATTGAATTGGAAAGAAAATCTCGCCGCCGGCCGATGGTCGGAGCGGCGGGATTCGAACCCACGACCCCTTGACCCCCAGTCAAGTGCGCTACCAGACTGCGCTACGCTCCGTGGCCCAGCGGCGAGGCGGCTCTTCTAACCGGTCGGCTGAGCAGGGCAAGCGCAAACTGCGGCGGGCCGGACGCGGGGTTAGAAATCAGCGCCCGCTGTTCATCCAGCGGATAAACGGCAGGATCGGCACGCCCCAGCCGAGGCCGGCGACCACGTAGAAGATCGTCTGCACCAGCATGTTGTCGGGCAGGTGATCGGCGATTTTCGAGGCGACGACGGCGTAGGCCGCCACGAAGGCGATAATGCCGAAAACACCGATGAATTTGCGGACGCGCGCTGTCATGCCCGCCTCATAGCGGGGCGCAGGCTGCGGCGGAAGCGTGGACGCGGCGGCATTTTCCGGGTAGCCAGCCGGCCACGTTCAGACGGAAAGGGCGCCGCTTCCGCCCCATGACTTCGTTCCTGCGTTCCGATCGTTCGCGCGCCGTCGCGATCTGGCTGTTCGCCGTGGCCGCGCTGGTCCTGGCGATGGTCGTCGTCGGCGGCTCGACTCGCCTCACCGGCTCCGGCCTTTCCATCACCGAATGGAAACCGGTCACCGGGGCGATTCCGCCGCTCAGCGAGTCCCACTGGGAAGCCGAGTTTACCCGCTACCGGAACATCCCCCAGTACCAGCAGCTCAACCGTGGCATGACCCTGGCGGAGTTCAAGGGGATCTACTGGTGGGAGTGGAGCCACCGGCTGCTCGGGCGGCTGGTCGGGCTGGTGTTCTTCGTGCCCTTCGTCGTCTTCATGATCCGCCGGGAGATCCCCCGGCGATTGCTGCTCCGGCTGGCCGGGCTGTTCGTGCTCGGCGGGCTGCAGGGGCTGGTCGGCTGGTGGATGGTCGCCAGCGGGCTGGTCAACCGGGTCTATGTCGCGCCGGAGCGGCTGATGATCCACCTGGGGCTGGCGTTCGCGCTGCTCGGCGCGCTGGTCTGGACCGCGCTCGACGCCTGGGCCGGCGGCGCCCGCCAGACCTTGCCGAGCCCTTGGGGCCGGCGGGGGCTGTGGCTCACCGGCCTGATCTTCTTCCAGGTGCTGCTGGGCGCGCTGGTCGCCGGCAACCATGCGGGCCTGATCTACAATGACTGGCCGCTGATGAACGGCCGCTTCTTCCCGGCCGACTACGCCGGGCCGGGGTTCTGGCCGACGGTCGCGCACAGCCAGGCCGCGGTGCAGCTGCATCACCGCCTGGTCGCCTATCTGCTGACCGGGGTCGCGATCGTCTTCGGCGTCGCCGCCTGGCGCTCGAGCTATCTGGCCCGGGATTCCAAGCTGCTGGCGCTGGCGGTGACCGTCTCGGTGCTGGTCCAGGCGCTGCTGGGAATCGTCACCCTGATGGCCGTCGTGCCGATCGGCCTGGGGGTCGCCCACCAGGTGATGGCCGCCGCAACCCTGTGTCTGGCCGTGGCCTTCTCCTGGCGCGTTCGCCGGGTGTGAGGCAAGAAAAGCGCGGTATGATATTACCGCATATCACAAGGTGCGGAAAACATTGACGAAACTGGCGGGCGGAGGATTCTCGTCGCCTTGACTTCGTCGCCCGGTCTGGGCATATGCGCGCCTCAACTCGGGGCGTGTATCAGTCCCGACAAGCTAACGGATCGCACCCCATGATGAAGACCACGGCTTCGCTGAAGCCCGCCGAGGTCGAGAAGAAGTGGATCGTGATCGACGCCCAGGACGCCGTCGTCGGCCGCCTCGCGTCGTTCATCGCCAACCGTCTTCGCGGCAAGCATCGGCCCGACTACACCCCGCACGTCGACTGCGGCGACTTCGTCGTCGTCGTCAACGCCGACAAGGTGAAGTTCACCGGCCGCAAGCTGACCGACAAGATCTACTACTGGCACACCGGCCACCCGGGCGGGATCAAGGAACGCACCGCGGGCAAGATCCTCGGCGGCCGCTTCCCGGAGCGCGTGCTCGAGAAGGCCGTGGAGCGCATGCTGCCGAAGGAGAGCCCGCTGGCTCGCAAGCAGCTGACGCACCTGCGGATCTACAACGGCGCGGAGCATCCGCACGCCGCACAGAACCCCGAGACCATCGCGTTCGCCGATCTGAACGCCAAGAACGTGCGGAGCGCGTAGTAATGTCGGAAACCCCCACCACCACGGGCGAGGGCTTCGATGCCCTGCGCGGCTTGGGCACTGCAGCGGCCGAGGAAATCGTCCGCGAGCCCAAGATCGACGCGCAAGGCCGCTCCTACGCGACCGGCAAGCGGAAGAACGCGGTCGCCCGCGTTTGGATCAAGCCGGGCAAGGGCCAGATCACGATCAATGGCCGCGACCAGGAGATCTATTTTGCGCGCCCCGTGCTGCGCATGATGATCGCCCAGCCGCTGGAGATCGCGGACCGTCTCGGCCAGTTCGACGTCATCGTCTCGGTCGAAGGCTCGGGCCTGTCGGGCCAGGCCGGCGCGGTGCGTCACGGCATCGCCAAGGCGCTGACCTACTATGAGCCGGCCCTTCGCTCGGTCCTGAAGCCGCACGGCTTCCTGACCCGCGACCCGCGCGTCGTCGAACGGAAGAAGTACGGCAAGGCCAAGGCCCGCCGCAGCTTCCAGTTCTCGAAGCGCTAAGGCCGCGCGCGATCAGTCGCGTTTCGGAAGGGCGCTTCGGGCAACCGAAGCGCCCTTTCTTTTTGTTGTTTGTTGGTGAGGCGAACCCATGGCCCACACGGTTTTCATCGACGGCGAGGCCGGCACCACCGGCCTGCAGATCCGCCAGCGGCTGGAAGGCCGTCAGGACCTGGAGATCGTCTCCATCGATCCGGCGCGCCGCAAGGATCCGGCGGCCAAGGCGGAGCTGCTGAACGGCGTCGACGCCGTGGTCCTCTGCCTGCCGGACGACGCCGCGCGCGAGTCCGTGGCGATGATCACCAGCGACAAGGTCCGGGTGGTCGACGCTTCGACCGCGCACCGGGTTGCGCCGGGCTGGAGCTACGGGTTCGCGGAGATGGCCAAGTCGCAGCGCGCCGAGATCCGCGCCGCAACGCGGGTATCCAACCCGGGCTGCTATCCGACTGGCTTCATCGGCCTGATGCGGCCGCTGGTGGCCGCAGGCCTGGTGCCGGCCGACTTCCCGGCGACCGTCAACGCCATCTCCGGCTATTCCGGCGGCGGCCGCGGCCTGATCGAGGAGTTCGAGCAGAAGGCGGCGCCCGAGGGCTCGAACGACGCCTTCCGCACCTACGGTCTGAACCTGGCGCACAAGCACCTGGCCGAGATGCAGGCCTACGCCGGGCTCGCCCATCCGCCGCTGTTCGCGCCGTCGGTCGGCCGGTTCGCCCAGGGCATGATCGTCGAGGTTCCGCTGCAGCTCTGGGCGATGCCCGGGAAGCCCAGTCCGTCGGACCTGCACGTCGAGCTCGCCGCGGCCTACGCCGGCGAGGCCTTCGTCGAGGTGGCGAGCGGCCCGGAATGCGCCGAACTGCAGAAGACCCGCGCGGGCGCGGCGAATTTCGTCGGCGCGCTGGATCCGGAAGCGCTGAACGGCACCAACCGGATGAAGCTGTTCGTGTTCGGCAACATGAGCGGCGACCAGGCGCGGCTGGTGGCGCTGCTGGACAACCTCGGCAAGGGGGCGTCCGGCGCGGCGGTGCAGAACCTCAACCTGATGCTCGGCCTGGACGAGGCCGCGGGGCTTTAGGTCAACCAGCTTCGTCATCCCGGACGGCCTGCAAGGCCGATCCGGGACCCAGGGGCCGTGCGCACCGCCCTGGATCCCGCCTCTTCAGCCCGCGAGCGGGCTTTCGGCCGGGATGACGAGAACAATGACGTTCGCGCGACGCCTTGCATCCGCCATCTGGCCGGCGCGTAATCGGCGCATGAGCCTCGATCGACGTAGCTTCGTGCTGACCGCTGCGGTCGCCGCGCTCGTTCCGGGCGCCGCGGTCTGCGCCGACAAGTACGCCAGCTCGCCCTGGCGCAAGCTGTCCGACGCCGAGTGGAAGAAGAAGCTCGCGCCGGCCGCCTATCAGGTGCTGCGCCACGAGGGCACAGAGCGGCCGGGCTCAAGCCCGCTTCTGAAGGAACACCGCAAGGGCGTCTTTGTCTGCGGCGGTTGCGGCCTGGCGCTGTTCAAGTCGGACTGGAAGTTCGAGAGCGGCACGGGCTGGCCAAGCTTCTACACCGCCTTGCCCGGCGCGCTGGCGCGGAAGACCGACTACAAGATCGGCCTGCCGCGGACCGAATACCACTGCGCCCAGTGTCTGGGGCACCAGGGCCACGTCTTCGACGACGGCCCCAAGCCGACCGGCCTGCGCTACTGCAACAATGGCGCGGCGCTGAAGTTCGCGCCGGCCTGAGGTCAGGTCGGCCGCACCGGGCCGCGGCCGTCGTCGATATCCCCGTCGCTTGCGGCCTGATCGTCGGGCTGGCGCACGCGGCCGGCGCCGGCGATCTGGGTCTCCAGCCGCTTGGGCCGGGTCAGCAGGTCGACTTCGCCCAGGCCGGAGATCTGCACCCGGGCCCAATCGGTCGGCCCGACCGTCGCTTCGCCGGCGCCGCTGATGTTGATGTCGGCGCCGGTGGTCTTCAGGTCGGCGAGGTCGGCCTCGCCGTGGCCCGAGACACTGAGGCGAACGGTCTGGGTCTGGCCGGCCGCCTTGATCTCGGCGTGGCCGTTGGCGACCAGGGTGAGTTCATCCTGCTGGTAGCCGGTGATGCTCAGCTCATCGGCGCCGTTCAGCTCGAAGCGGGTGACGGCGGGGGCGGTCAGGGTGATGTGCAGCTTCGCCCCGCGTGGCCCGCCGTTGGGCAGGGTGATCCGGCCGCCTTCGACGCGCACTCGGTTGAGGGTGTGGGCCGGCGCGCGGATCGTCAGCTTCGCCGGGCCGGGGGCCTGCACATAATCGATCTCGGCCGGCGCGTTGACCTCCAGCCGGTCGCCGCTCCAGGGCAGGTCGCGCTGGGTCTGCGGGCCGCTGTCGTGCGTGGAGCTGCGCCAGGTGTGCGGGCCGTGGTCGTCGTCCCAGACGCCGTCCCAGCCCCAGCTCCAGACGCCGCGGGCCATGGCTTCGGGGCCGCCGATGGCGACGGCGGCGGAGATGCAGGCCACCGAGGTGAGGAAGCCGGCGATGATGATGACGATGAGGGCGCGGACCATCAGACGGCTCCTTCCGACTGGGGCTTCAGCGCCGGCTTCAGCAGGCGGTAGTGCAGCCGCCCGTACCAGACCAGCGCGTTGACGAGACCGACGCCGACGAGGATCACGAGGGCGCCAAGCGCGGTGGCGCCGGACATGATGCCCAGCCCGCCGAGGATTGCTGCGGCCGGCCCGCCCGGCACGTCGCCGAACGGTCCGGCGGCGAACAGCGCGCCGCCGGCGAACAGGCCGCCGATCGCGGCCATCGCCAGGCCGAACAGCACGCCGCCGACCGTCATCAGGATGGGCAGCAGCACGAACAGGTCGAGCGCGCCCAGGCCGATCACCGCGAACAGGGCGGCGATCGCGCCGGAGGGGCTGCGCTCCTCCTCCCAGCGCTTCAGGCCGATCTCGGCGCGCAGTTCGCGCGCCAGCCGCCCGGGATCGCCCAGCGCCGTGGCCACGTCGGCCTCGCTCCGACCGGCGGCCTCGCCGTCGGTGAAGTGGGTTTCGTAGTCGGCGACGATCTCGTCGACGGACTGCGGCGGTAGTCCGCGCAGTCCGGCGCGCAGCCTGGCGATGAACGCCTGACGGGTCATTGGGCCCCTCCAAGAATGTCCTGCATCGCCTGGGAGAACGAGGCCCAGGCGGCCTTCTGCGAGCCGAAGCTCGTCCGGCCGGCGGCGGTCAGCCGGTAGTATTTGCGCGGCGGGCCGGATGAGGATTCCACCAGATAGGTCTCCACCAGGCCGTCGTTCTGCAGCCGTCGCATCAACGGATAAATGGTGCCTTCGCCCATGCCGATCGCGTCGGCCAGGCGGCTGGCGATCTCGTAGGCGTAGCTGTCGTGCTGCGAGAGCAGCGCCAGCACGCAGAGCTCGAGCGCGCCCTTCTTAAGCTGGATGTCGATGGCTTCGGGCACGCGGCGGCTCCTTCCGAGCCCCTAAGTACCGCAAGGTACCTGGCGTCGCAAGATAGCGATCATTAAAAGGTAGTTAGGCGCAGGGTCTACCTCCCCCGCCCGCCGAAGAGCCGGTTGTCGAGGGGGCAAGCCGCGCGCACGGCTGCTCCGCTTCGTTGTTGGAGTTCGGGGTTGGGGCTGTGTGGCCCTGCCGGCCGCTTGCCCCCTCCACCACGCGCTCTCCGGCGCGTGGTCCCCCTCCCGCCGCTTCGCGGGGGAGGTAGAGGTTAGGACCGCACTTTCACGTATTCGCCCGGCGCCTCGCCGAGGACGGGCAGGGGGCCGGCGGCGGGATCGCGGGCCGGGACCAGCGGTCCGGAGCGTTCCTTCAGCCAGTGCATCCAGTGCGGCCACCAGGAGCCGGGATGCTCGACGGCGCCGGCGCGCCAGTCCTCGAGCGTCTCGCCCAACTGCTCGTTGGTCCAGTGCTGGTACTTGTTGGCCGCGGGCGAGTTGATCACGCCGGCGATGTGCCCGGAGCCGGCCATCATGAAGGACACCGGCCCGCCGAACAGCTGTGCGCTCTTGTAGACCGACAGCGCCGGGGCGATGTGGTCGTCGCGCGACGACTGGACGTAGACCGGAACCTTGACGTCCTTCAGGTTCAGGGTGACGCCGTCGACCTCGAGCTCGCCCTTGGCGAAGAGGTTTTCGGCGTAAAACTTGCGCAGATAGTAGAGGTGCAGGGTCTTCGGCATGCGCGTCTGGTCGGAATTCCAGTACAGCATGTCGAACGCCTTAGGCGTCTTGCCGAGCAGGTAGTTGTCGATGAAGAACGACCAGATCATGTCGTTCGAGCGGAGCACGTTGAACGTCTCCGCCAGCGCCTGACCGTCGAGCACCCCGCCGCCGGCGTCCATCCGGCGTTCGAGTTCCGAAAGCCAGGCCTCGTTGGTGAACAGCCGCAGGTCGCCGGCCTCGGAGAAGTCCTGCTGGGCGGCGAAGAAGGTGGCCGACTGGATCGGCGTGACGCCCTTGGCGGCCATGTGCGCCAGGCTGACCCCCAGCAGGGTGCCGCCGATGCAGTAGCCGACGGCGTTCACGTGGCTGACGCCGCACTGCTTCATCGCCGCGGCGGTCCCTTCGTAGACGCCCTGGCGCATGTAGTCTTCGAAGGTCTTGTGCGAGAGCTGGGCGTCCGGATTGACCCAGGAGGCCAGGAACACCGTGATCCCTTGCTGGGTCAGCCAGCGGATCAGCGAGTTCTCGGGCCGCAGATCCATGATGTAGAACTTGTTGATCCACGGCGGGAAGATCACCAGCGGGATCTGGTGGACGTCCTCGGTCGCCGGCGAGAACTGCAGCAGCTCGATGATCTCGTTCTTGAACACCACCTTGCCGGGGGCGGTAGCGACGTTCCGGCCGACCTCGAACTGGCCGTAGTCGGTCTGGCTGATCGCCAGGCCGCCGCCTTCGCCGCGGCGCAGGTCGGCGGCGAAATTCTCGATGCCGCGCGCCAGGCTCTCGCCGTCGGTGTCCATCAGCGCTTTCAGGGCGACCGGGTTGGAGGCCAGGAAGTTGGTCGGCGCGAAGGCGTCGGTGAGCATCTTGGTGAAAAACTCGACCCGGCGCTTCTCCAGCGGGTCCACGCCGTCGACGCTGGCGACCAAGTCGTTCATCCAGTTCGAGGACAGCAGGTAGGACTGCTTGATGACGTCGAACAGCGGATTGTCCTGCCATTCGGCGGCGCTGAACCGCTTGTCGCCCTTGGCCGGCGCCACGACCGCTTCGGAAGGCGCTCCGGCGACCTTGCGGACGGTGGCGTGCCACAGGTCCATGTAGCGGTTGAACAGGTCCGTATGGGCCTGCATCAGCCGGTCAGGCTGGGCGGCCAGCCGGCCCATCACGTCGGTCAGCGCCGGAATGATGTTGAACGGGTCCGGCGAGCCGCCCGGCGCCCGGTCGGCCTGGCGCAGCGTCGCCTCGGCGATTGCGCCCTGGGCGGCCAGCGCCGCGCGCGCCAGATTCGTCGACAGCCGCTCGACCTGGGCCTGCTGCTCGACGCTGAAGGCGGCGAAGTCGAAGCCGGGCGCAGCCTGGGCCTGCGGCTTCACCGCGGCGTCGTCCTCGGCCACGCCGTCCTTGACGACGTTCGGCTCGGCGGTCTCGATCATCAGGAATTCAGCGGATTCCGGCAGCGGCGGCTTGGGCGAGCCTTCCGGGGTGAGCGGGGCGTCCGGATCCTCGGCCTTGCCGCGCGACCGCCCCGACGTGGCCTTCGGGGGGATCGGTTCGGAGCCGACGGTCCGTTCGCTCATCGAGGTTTCCTCCGCCGGTGAAAGTGCGCGTGCTCTTTCGCCTTTGCGCATCATCGCATAAGACCACTTGGGACATGAACGCGCTTGACCGCAAATTTATGAACGTTGGCAAAAGCATGATGGCTGCACGGTTTTTGGGCGTCGCCGCCGTTGCGGCCCTGCTGTCAGGCTGCGTCACCAATCCGGTCGCCAGCGCCAAGGTCGATCCGAACTCGCCGATCGCCGCCGAGGTGGCGAAGCTGACGAAGAACGATCGCGACTATCCGACGTTCAGCGAGATTCCGCCGGCGCCGACCGATCTGCGGCCGGTGCAGGTCTATGGCCAGCGCGCCCAGACCGTCGTCGCCGCCCGCGACCGGCTCCAGGCGGCGACCGCGCCGAACACCTGGGCGCTGACCGGCAACACCACCGCCTTTGCCGCTGGTGCGCGCCGCGCTGCGGGGCCGGACCTCGGCCCGTCGACCGCCGCCGACACCGAAGCCTTCGCTAATGCGGTGCGCAAGCGAGCTACCCCGCCTCCGCCGGCGAATCGATAGGGGCCGCGGAGGCGCAAAAACCCGCATTCACTGGCTTGGCTGACTCCCGCCCGGAGTCTATCCATGCCCGGCTTCAGCTCCCTTCAGCCGCACAGGGCAGCTCGCGGCGCCAGAGCTCACCGACATGACCCCCGAATTCCACCGGATCCGTCGCCTCCCGCCTTACGTCTTCGAGGAGGTGAATCGCATCAAGGCCCGGCTTCGCGCCGACGGCGTGGACATCATCGACTTCGGCATGGGCAATCCCGACATGCCGACCCCGAAGCACATCGTCGACAAGCTGGTCGAGACCGCTCGCGATCCGAAGGCCGGCCGCTACTCGGCCTCCAAGGGCATCGCCGGCCTGCGCAAGGCGATGGCCGGCTACTACGACCGCCGCTTCGGCGTGAAGCTCAACCCGGAGACCGAGGTGATCGCCACCCTCGGGTCGAAGGAGGGCTTCGCCAATCTCGCCCAGGCGCTGACCGCGCCGGGCGACGTGATCATCTGCCCGAACCCGGCCTATCCGATCCACGCCTACGGCTTCATCATGGCCGGCGGGGTGATCCGCCACGTGCCGGCCGGCTCGCCCGAGGAATACCTCGCCGGCATCAGCCGGGCGGTGAAGCACTCGGCGCCGCCGCCCAGCGTGCTGATCGTCAGCTATCCGTCCAACCCGACGGCGCAATGGGTCGACGTCGACTTTTACCGCGAGGTGATCGCGCTGGCGAAGAAGCACGACATGCTCGTGCTCTCGGACATCGCCTATTCGGAGATCTACTTCGAGGACAATCCGCCGCCGTCGATCCTGCAGGTCGAAGGCGCCAAGGACATCGCCGTCGAGGTCAACTCGCTGTCGAAGACCTTCGCCATGGCCGGCTGGCGGGTCGGCATGGTGGTCGGCAACGAGCGGATGTGCTCGGCGCTGGCGCGGGTGAAGTCCTACCTCGACTACGGCGCCTACACGCCGATCCAGGTGGCCGCCGCCGCGGCGTTGAACGGGCCGCAGGATTGCGTCGACGAAATCCGCGCGATCTACAAGAAGCGGCGCGACGTGCTGGTGGAATCGATGCATCGCGCGGGCTGGGACGTTCCGGCGCCGCCGGCGTCGATGTTCGCCTGGGCGCCGTTGCCCGAGCAGTACCGCGAGGCCGGCTCGATGCTGTTCGCCAAGCTGCTGATCGAAGAGGCGGGCGTGGCGGTCGCGCCGGGCATCGCCTTCGGCGAATACGGTGAAGGCTATGTGCGGATCGGATTGGTGGAGAACGAGCACCGCATCCGGCAGGCCGCGCGCAACGTGAAAAAGTTTCTGGCGCAAAGCGAAGAGATCCTCGCCCGCGCCCACAACAATATGGCGGCCCAATGAGCAGTCGAGATTGGCGCGTTGGCGTCGCAGGCCTTGGCACCGTCGGCACGGGACTGCTGAAGTTCATTGCCGAACGGCCGAACTTCGCCCCGGCCGGCGGCCGGGTGGTCGTCACCGGGGTGTCGGCGCGCTCGCGCTCGCGGCCGCGGCCGTTCGACATCTCCGGCCTGCCGTGGTTCGACGACCCGGTGGCGCTGGCGACCTCGCCGGACGTCGACATCTTCGTCGAGCTGATCGGCGGGTCCGACGGCCCGGCCAAGGCGGCGGTGGAGGCGGCGCTGTCCGCCGGCAAGCCCGTGGTCACCGCGAACAAGGCGCTGATCGCCGAGCATGGGGCCGAACTCGCCGCGCTGGCGGAAGCGAAGGGCGCGCCGCTGCTGTTTGAAGCCGCGGTGATGGGCGGCACGCCGGCCGTGAAGATGCTGCGCGAGGCGATGGTCGGCGACGACGTGAAGTCGGTCGCCGGCATCCTCAACGGCACCTGCAACTACATCCTAACCGAGATGGAGGCCACCGGCCGCTCGTTCGGCGACGTGCTCGGCGAGGCCCAGCGGCTGGGCTACGCCGAGGCCGATCCGACCATGGACGTCGGCGGCTTCGACGCGGCGCACAAGATCTCCATCCTGGCGGCGCTGGCCTTCGGCTGCGCGCCGAACTACGCCGCGGCCGAGATCGAAGGCATCGAGCAGGTCGAACTGCTCGACATCCAGATGGCCAAAGATCTCGGCTACCGGATCAAGCTGGTGGCCTCGGCCGACCGGTCGCCGGACGGCGTGCTGGTCAGGGTGCATCCCTCGCTCGCGCCGCTGGCTCACCCGCTGGCCCAGGCCGGCGGGGCGCTCAACGCCCTGTTCATCGAGGGCGAGCGGATCGGGCGGATCTTCGTCCAGGGCCCCGGCGCCGGCTCCGGGCCGACCGCCGCGGCGGTCGCCGCCGACATCGCCGACGTGATGACCGCCGCCGTGCGGCCGGTCTTCCAGGCGCCGGCCGGCGCGCTCGAGGCCTTCACCCCGGTCGACCCGTCCAAGAGCATGGGCCGGGCCTATCTGCGCTTTTTGGTGAAGGATGAACCCGGCGTCATCGCCGCCGTTTCGGAGACGCTCGCCGAGGCGGGCGTGTCGATCGAAAGCTTCCTGCAGAAGCCCGTCGAGAAGGCCGAGGGCGTGCCGATCGTGCTGACCACCCACGCGGTGGCGGAATCGGTGCTGAAGTCGGCCATCGAACGGATCGCGGGCCTGCCGGCGGTGCTCGAACGGCCGCGCCTGCTGCGCATCGCCAATATCTGAGCGATCACGCAGTCGCGCCAGCGAGCGGGAGACGAGTAGGACTATGAGCGAGCAGCTTCTCGACCGCAGCCTGGTCCTGGCCGCCGTCCGGGTGACCGAGAGCGCGGCCGTCGCCGCCTGGACCCTGTCCGGCCGCGGCGACGAGATGGCCGCCGACCGGGCGGCCGCCGACGCCATGCGCGCCGCGCTCGACGAACTCGAGATCGACGGCGAGATCGTCATCGGCGAAGGCGAACGCGAAGAGGCGCCGGTGCTCTACATCGGCGAGAAGGTCGGCCGCGGCGGGCCGTTCCAGCTCGATATCGCGCTCGACCCGCTGGAGGGCACGACGCTCACCGCCAAGGCCATGGGCAATGCGCTCGCGGTGATGGCCTGGGCGCCGCGCGGCTCCCTGCTGAAACTCCCCGGCGCCTACATGGACAAGATCGCCTGCGGGCCGGGCTACCCGGCCGGCGTGATCGATCTCGACCGGACCCCGGCGCAGAACGTCGTGGCGCTGGCCGCGGCCAAGGGCGTGGCCGCCTCCGAGATCACCGTCTGCGTGCTGGACCGGCCGCGCCATGCCGAGATCATCGCCTCGGTGCGCGAGGCTGGCGCGCGGGTCGCGCTGATCGCCGACGGCGACATCGCCGGCGTGATCAACACCGCCGATCCCGAGACCGGCGTCGACCTCTATCTGGGGCAGGGCGGGGCGCCGGAAGGCGTGCTCGCCTGCGCGGCGCTGAAATGCGTCGGCGGTCAGTTCCAGGGGCGGCTGGTGTTCCGCAACGCCGACGAGCGGGCGCGCGCCCGTCGCGTCGGGATCGAGAATCTCGACAAGAAGTACGACCTGCACGAGCTGGTCCGCGAGGACGCCATCTTCGCCGCCACCGGCGTGACCAAGGGCGCACTGCTCGACGGGGTGAAGGTGCAGCACGGCTTCCTGCACACCCACTCGCTGGTGATGAACTCCGCGACGCGCACCGTGCGCGAGGTGCGTATGCGCCGGCCGGTCTGACGTCGCCGCCGCGCCGCGACTCTGTGCGGGGGGCGTGCTGGCGGCGAGTCGTGCGACAACGGCGCCATGAGTCTCGATGAACTCGACGCCGAGGCCTATCTCGGCGTCCACCGCTCGCTCACCGGCCGCGCCTGGCGCGCGCGCGCGGCCGATTCCGACCTGGTCCGCCGCCACCAGCTGAGCCTGGGGCTCTCCGAGCCGCTGGCCCGGGCGCTGGCCTCGCGCGGCGTCGGTCACGGCGAGGGGCCGGACTATCTCAATCCGACGCTCAAGGCGCTGTTCCCCGACCCGTCCTGCTTCACCGATATGGACCGGGCCGCCGCGGTGCTGGTCGACGCGCTGGAGCGGCGCCGCGCGGTCGTGGTGTTCGCCGACTACGACGTCGACGGGGCGTCTTCCGCCGCCCAGCTTGTCCGCTGGTTCCGCACGCTCGGCCACGAGCTGTCGATCTATGTGCCGGACCGGGTGGCCGAAGGCTACGGCCCGTCGCCGGCCGCCTTCCGCCAGCTGAAGGCCGACGGCGCCGAGCTGGTGGTCACCGTCGACTGCGGGGCGGCGGCCTACGACGCCCTGGCCTGCGCCGCCGAGATCGGCCTCGAGGTGGTGGTGATCGACCACCACCTGATGCGGGACGAAGAGCTTCCCAAGGTCGCCGCCCTGGTGAACCCGAACCGCCCGGACTGCCAGTCGGGGCAGGGGCGGCTGGCCGCGGCCGGGGTGACCTTCGTGCTGCTGGCGGCGCTGAACCGCGAGGCGCGCCGCCGCGGGCTGTTCGGCGACCGGCCGGAGCCGGACCTGCGCCAGTGGCTGGACCTGGCGGCGATGGGCGCGATCTGCGACGTGACCCAGCTGGTGGGCTTCAACCGGGCGCTGGCGGCGCAGGGGCTGAAGGTGATGTCCGCCTGGCGCAATCCGGGCCTGAAGGCCCTGCTGGAGGTCGCCAAGAGCCAAGGCCCGGCCACGGTGTTCCACGTCGGCTTCGTGCTGGGCCCGCGAATCAACGCCGGCGGCCGGATCGGCCGGTCCGACCTCGGCGCGCGGCTGCTGTCGACCGACGATCCGGTGGAGGCGCAGGCGCTGGCCCAGGAGCTCGACGAGCTGAACGCCTCGCGCAAGGAGGTCGAGCGCCAGGTGATCGAGGCGGCGGTGCGAATCATCGAGCGCGAGAGCAACCAGGCCGACGCGCCGGTGCTGCTGGTCAGCGCCGACGGCTGGCACCCCGGGGTGATCGGCATCGTCGCCGGGCGGCTTCGTGAGCGCTACCGCAAGCCGGTGATCGTCATCGGCGTCGACCGGGGCGCCAACGTCGGCAAGGGCTCGGGCCGGTCGCAGCCGGGCGTCAACCTCGGCCGGGCGGTGCAGGCCGCCTACGACGAGGGCTTGCTGCTGGCCGGGGGCGGCCACGCCATGGCCGCGGGGCTGTCGGTGCGGCCCGATACGATTCCCGAGCTGCGCGAGTTCCTCTGTGAGCGGCTGGCTGGCGAGATGGAGATCGCCAGCGCCGCCGACGGGCTGGAGATCGACGCGGTCGTCACCACCGCCGGCTGCGACCGCGGGCTGTGGCAGGACTTCCAGCGGCTGGCCCCGTTCGGGCCGGGCAATCCGGAGCCGCTGTTCGCCGCCGCCAGCGTGCGAATCGAGCGGCCGATGGCCATGCGCGGCGGCCACGTGCGCTGCACCCTGGTCGACCGCACCGGCGGCAAGCTGAAGGCGGTGGCCTGGCGGGTCGAGGATTCGGAGATGGGACGCCGGCTGCTGCAGGAGGGCGGGGCGATTCATGTCGCCGGTCGTCTGAAGCCTGACGATTGGCAGGGGCGCGAGGGCGTGCAGTTCGAGATCGAGGATGCGGCGGATCCGCGTTCTGTCTAAAGTTTCGAAACAGGGCCTTGATGCCCCCCCGGAAGCTGGCTATAGAGCCGCCCTCCGCGCCGCGGTCCCTTCGTCTATCGGTTAGGACGTCAGGTTTTCAACCTGAAGAGAGGGGTTCGACTCCCCTAGGGACTGCCACGCGCTTCTCCGGATTTGCCCATCAGACGGGCGCCGGTCATGCGCCGCCGCGTAAATCCCCATTGACGTCCGTCGTTTTCCTCGAACACTGTTATAGTTGGCCTTTTCCGATGGTGATCGGGGGTAACGGGCCGAGGGGCACATGGCTGGTTACGAATTTGAGCAGGTGGATGCGACGGCCTTGGCCGTGCGGATCTCCGGTCGCGTCAAGTGGTTCGACGCGGCGAAGGGGTATGGATTCATCGTTCCAGACGATCCAGGCCAGACCGATCTGAAGGACGTCCTGCTGCACGTCACCTGCCTGCGCAGTTCCGGGCGCGAACACGCGCTCGAAGGCTCCACCATTACTTGCGACGTCGTCCGCCGGGCCAAGGGGTGGCAGGTGGCCGAGGTCGTCGAGCTGGACGAGAGTTCCGCCCCGCCGCCGAGCGAGCGCCGGGGCCGCGACGAGGGCCCGCGGCGCGAGCGCGACGGCTTCGACGGCATGATCAGCCGCCCGCGGCGCCCGACCGAGGCGTCCGGCCCGCTGGAGCCGGCCAAGGTGAAGTGGTTCAACCGCACCAAGGGCTACGGCTTCGTCGTCCGCGACGGCCAGCCGGGCGACATCTTCGTCCATATCGAGACTCTGCGTCGGTCTGGTATGGAGGACCTGCAGCCGGGCGAGGACGTGCGGGTGCGGTTCGCCGAGGGGCCGAAGGGCCTCGTCGTCGCCGAGATCGAGTCCTCCAGCCTGGGCTGAGCCCATACGGAGGCCTCTCTTTGCCCTACATTCCGCGCGCCGTCCGGCGGTCGCTGATCGCCGCTGCTGTGCTGCTGGCCGGAGCCGGGGCGGCTTATGCGGCGCCCGCGCCGAGCAGCCGCGCCTGTGAGGCCGGCGCCGGGCAGGCGGAGCTCAAGCCGCTGCAGCCGCTGTCGGTGACCACCAGCCGCGGCCGCTTCAACTTCCAGGTCGAGAACGCCGACACCCCGCAGGAGCGGGAGATCGGCATGATGTGCCGCAAGGGGCTGGCGGCTGACCGCGGCATGCTGTTCGACTTCGGCAAGCCGACCAACAACGTCGCTTTCTGGATGCGCAACACGCTCATTCCCCTGGACATCGTCTTCATCCGCCCGGACGGCCGGGTGCTGTCGATCGCCCGCAGCGCGCGGCCGCTGGACGAGACGCCGCTGCCGGCCGGCGGGCAGATTCGCGCCGTGCTCGAGCTGGCGGCCGGACGGGCGGCGCAGATCGGCCTGCTGCCGGGCGACAAGGTGGTCCACCGGATCTTCCCGCAGTGAGCGACGACAGCCTGATTCCGGCCCCGCCGGAGGGGTTCGTGCGGATGCCGCCCCGCAGCGAGTTCGCCGGCCACAATGGCCCGGTGTTCCACCGGCCGGAGGCCGACGGCGTCGAGCACGCGCTGTTCATCCTGCCGCGGCACACCAATGGGCTGGGCCTGCTGCACGGCGGCATGCTGTCGGCCTTCCTGGACAGTCTGCTGGGCTCGGCGGTCTACCGCGCGGCCGGCCGCACCGGCGTCACCATACATCTGTCGGTCGATTTCCTGCGCATGGCGCGCAAGGGCGAATGGCTGCGCGGCGAAGCGCGGATGAACCATGCGACGCGGGATGTCGCCTTCGCCGAAGGCAGCGCGTTCATCGGCCGTCATTTGGTGGGGCGCGCCACCGGGGTGTTCAAGCTTATGGGGACGTCGTAGTCGGCGATCCTGCCGGTTGGCGATTGGGGAAGATGCGGCTATCACGCGAGCCGACGCAGCGCCTGGCCGGGGCGCCTGCGTCGATGGGTTGGATGAGTTGTGGTTTCGGGGTGTAGCGCAGCCTGGTAGCGCATCTGCTTTGGGAGCAGAGGGTCGCAAGTTCGAATCTTGCCGCCCCGACCACCACACCGGCTGACGGGTTTTAAGGGATTTAGATGCTCGCGCGCATTTTCAAGCCGTCGAAGAACGCCATGCAGTCCGGCAAGGCCAAGACCAAGGACTGGATGCTGGAGTTCGAGCCGAGCGCCGCGCGGCGTCCCGATGCGCTGATGGGCTGGACCCAGACCACCGACACCGCGTCCAGCCAGGTGCAGCTGTCATTCGAGACCAAGGAAGAGGCGGTGCGCTACGCCGATCAGCACGGCATCGCCTTCCAGCTGTTCGACGACAAGCCGGCCCGCCGAATCATCAAGGCCTACGCCGACAACTTCGCCTTCGGCCGCAAGTTTCCCTGGACGCACTGAGCCTGTCGGCGCGCGCCCGCCGGTTTGGCGGTCGCACGCGGTCCGGTTATTCAAGTCGAGCCGTTCCCGATCGGAATGGCTCAAGGCGCCCGTAGCTCAACCGGATAGAGCATCCGCCTTCTAAGCGGACGGTTGCAGGTTCGAGTCCTGCCGGGCGCGCCAATCAGGATTGGCGCGACCACTCGGTCGTGGCGCGCTTTCCACTGGCGTTTCCCACCTGAAGGAAGTTCCGTTCGGCAAAGGGTGGGATGGACCGTTTCGCTCGCGCCGCGGAGGCTCCATCGCCACCAGGCGTTGTGAGGATCGCCGCTTTTACAACCAAATCGCCCGCTAGCGCTTTCACAAGGCTCTCGGCCTTGTTCGGCTTGGCGTTCAGTTGGGGAGTGGGCATGGCGTCCCGTATCGTTCTGGTTGTTGTCGGCGCGGCTTTGGGCCTTGCCGGGTGCGGCGAAAAACCGGCGCAGGGCGGCGCGCCTGGGCCGGTGGCCGCCGCGCCCACGGCTCTAGACACCGCCCAGGCGCGAGACGTTCGCGCGGCGCAGACGGAAACGGTGATTGCGCGGGGCATGACCTCACACGGAACGGCCGAGGCCCAGGTGGTCGAGGCCGTGCGGCAGAACGGCATACTGACCGTGAAGATCCGCTTCGGGCCGGTGCGGGCGCCCGGCGGGGCGACCGACTTCCACACGCTCTACCCCAACCCCAAGAAAGCCCAGCAAGAGATCGCCGTAGTCGCCGGGGATCGGAAGTACTTTCTGCTGACCGATGCGGACGGCATGCCGCTGACGCCCCCGGACATGATGGTCAAGGTGACCCAGGACGCGCCTCTGGCCGGGACCTGGTGGGGCAAGTTCCCGGCGCCGCCCGCCGAGATCAAGACCATCAGCCTGACCCTGCCCGAGGTCGAGGCGATCGAGAACATTCCCCTGAGCGACCGCTGAGGTTGGCCATGGCAAGCATGAGCGGCCTGGCGGCGATGGCCGCCGTCGGAGCGCTGGCCGCCGCCGCGCCGGCCGCGGCCCAGCCATGGGGGCCGCAGGACGCCGACACCCCGCGGGCCGACGCCGTCGCCCAGGAGGCCCTGACCCGCGGCCGCGTCGATTTGCTGAAGGCGCGGATCGATCCGCTCGCCGGAATGCAGCAGGCGACGACCGGACGCTCCGAGCCGCTGGCCAACCTGGCTTCGGATCTCAGCGGCCGGTTCCCAGGCCTGGGCGCGAGGGTCGAGGGCGAGCAGCTGCGACTCAACCTGCAGAGCGACATCCTGTTCGACTTCGACAAGGCCCAGGTCCGCAAGGACGCCGAGCCGTTGCTGGAGGCCATCGCCGCCGGCGCTGCGCGTCTTGGAAAGCCGATCCGGGTGGAGGGGCACACCGACGCCAAGGGCGGCGCAGCCTACAATCAGGCGCTATCGGAGCGCCGCGCCCGAGCGGTGGAGGCCTGGCTGAAGACCCAGCTGGCCGGCGCGCCCGTGACACTCACGGCCAAGGGCTTTGGCGCGACGCGACCTGTCGCGGCGAACACCCGGCCGGACGGATCGGACGACGGGGCCGGGCGTCAGCGCAACCGGCGGGTGGAGATCGTCATCGGCGGCTAGCGTCCCAATAGGGTTGGGGAAGCTGCTCCCCAACCTCGCGCTAGGTCAAAGTCCCGCTTTCTGACGTCGGCGACGCCCGCGTCTGCCTGCCTTGTTCCTCTCCGGCTCCGCCCCGCCGGTGAGGCTTGCTTTTTTCAGCAAGTTTTTTAAATAACAGAAATAAGAAGCGTGGCCGTCAGCGCCACCGCGAATACATCGGGGCAGGAAATGTCGAAGCGGGCTGTCTTGGCGCTGTTTGGCGCTGCGAGCGTGTACGCCATCGCCGGATCGGCGACGGCGCAGACCACCGGAATGAACCAGCCGACCGGGGCCGGCGGTTCGACCGAGCTTTCGGAGATCGTCGTCACCGGCACGCTGCTGCGCGGCGTCGCGCCGTCCGGCTCCGAGGTGGTCTCGGTCGGCCGCGAGGAGATCACCGCGACCGGCGCGACCTCGACGGCGCAACTGCTGGCGACGGTGCCGCAGGCCGCCTCGTTCAACAGCGCGCCGATCGTCTCGGCGGTGTCGTCGACCCAGATCACCATCAATCGCCCGAACCTGCGCAACCTGCCGGGCGCCTCGGGCGGCGGCTCGTCGACCCTGGTGCTGGTGGACGGCCATCGCCTGCCGGGCATGGGCGTGCGCCAGACCGTGCCGGACCCCGACGCCATCGCGCCGGGCGCGATCGACCGGGTCGAGATCGTGCTCGACGGCGGCTCGTCGATCTATGGCGCCGACGCGGTCGGCGGGGTGATCAACTTCATCACCCGCAAGAACTTCGACGGCGCTGAAGCCAAGGCCCGCTACGGCTTCGGCGAGGACTACCAGAGCGCCGACACCACCCTGACCGTGGGCAAGATCTGGGGGCCGGCCTCGGCCTACCTCAGCTACAACTACGCGTGGCATGACTCGCTGTACGGGCGGGACCGCGACTATGTCCGCCGGCTCGACTACCAAACCGGCTTGCCGCTCGACCTGACCTGCGCCCCGGGCAACGTCTCCATCGGCGCCTCGGTCTATGCGCTGCCGGGCCTGACGCTGGGCAACGGCAACCGCTGCGATCTCAGCGACAACCGCACCTTCTATCCGACCGAGAAGCGCCACTCGCTGTTCGGCGGCGCGGCTTACAACAACGGCGGCCCGGTCACCTTCGACCTGAAGGGCTTCTACATGCACCGGGTGAACGAGGGGAACGGCGGGCCGCTGACCGGCACGGCGACCATCGCCCCGGTCAATCCGTTCGCACCGGGCTTGGTGTTCAACCCGTTCTACCGCAGCGTTGGCGGCGCCAACGCCTTCGCCGCGCAATCGGTGTCGATGGACTTCACGCCGGTGTTCGGCGGCAGCACCAACCAGCGCACCCAGCTGGAGACCTGGGGCGTCACGCCGTCGATGGCCGCGGACCTCGGCCACGGCTGGCAGCTGCGGGTGCTCGGCAACTTCGGCAAGGGCCGCTCTAAGGTCGCCAACGAGAAGCTCGACGACGGGACGCTCTCCACCCTGGTGCTGACCGGCGCCTTCGACCCGTACAACCTGAGCAATCCGGCCAACGCGGCCCTGCTGCCCGGCCTGCCCGCCCTCGACTACGGCCTGGGCAAGAACGAGCTGGTCAACGGCCGGGTGATCCTCGACGGCGACCTGGCGACCCTGCCGGGCGGCGCGATCAAGCTCGCGGTCGGCGCGGAGTACATCCACGAGAAGTACGAGTCGCAGATCGACGGCACCGTCGCCCCCTGGGAGGTCGACGCCATCCCGTTGAACGCCGACCGGCGCGACGTCGGCGCGGTGTTCGGCGAGATGCAGGTGCCGATCGTCGGCGACGGCAACCGCTTCGGCGGCGTCTATTCGCTCAGCCTGTCGGCCTCGGGCCGCTGGGACCACTACAGCGACTTCGGCGGCACCTTCAATCCGAAGTTCGGCCTGAACTACGAGCCGATCGACTGGCTCCAGCTGCGCGGCACCTGGGGCAAGTCGTTCCAGGCGCCCAGCCTCGCCGACGGCGCCAGTGCGGCCCCGCCGACCATCTTCGCCTTCCCGCTGATCCTGTTCGCCAACCCCGCCGTGGCGCCGGTTCCCGGTCAGGCGCAGGTCTTCCTGGGCGGCGGCGGCACCGACCTGAAGCCGCAGAAATCCACCACCTGGTCGCTGGGCTTCGACGTCAAGCCGCCGATCGTCGAGGGGCTCTCGATGACGGTCAACTACTACAACATCAAGTTCAAGAACCTGATCGACATCCCGCCGGTCTTCAATCCGTCGACCTTCTACACGCTGTTTACCGGCAACTACATCATGAACCCGACCATCGCCCAAGTGCAGGCGCTGGCCGCGCAGGCGCCGGGCGGGCTGGCGATGGTCGCGCCCTACACCGTGGCGCCCGGACAGGTCTATTCCATCGCCGACGGGCGGCGGACCAACCTAGCCGAAGTCGAAACCGACGGCCTGGACTTCTCGATCGGCTATACGGCCGACACCAGCTTCGGCTCGGTCTACGGCAACATCGGCGGCAATTATGTGCTGGACCGCAAGGAAAAGGCGGTCGCCGGCGCGCCCTTCGTCAACACGGTCGACAACCAGTCGCGGTTCCAGCTGTCGACGACGCTCGGCGCCGTGGTCGGCAACCTGCGGGCCCAGGCCACGCTCAACCACCTGGGCGGATGGGACGTCGCGCCGCTGGCGTCCAATCTCAATCAGAGCCGCATCAAGTCGTTCAACGTCGTCAACACCTTCGTCGAATACGACTTCAACGGCCAAGGGATGACCAAGGACCTGTCGCTGACCTTCAACGTCGACAACATCTTCAATGAGGACCCGCCGGCCTACAACGGCGTCCTGAACTCGCTGGACGGTTACGCGGTCTCCAGCATCGGACGCGTCGTCCAACTCGGCGTCAGCAAGAAATTCTGACCTCGACCTCGGCGGGGCGACTACAGTCGTCCCGCGACACCTTCGGTTCGCTTTGAGGAGAGACGCCGTGATCAGTCGTCGCAAATCGCTCTTTCTGCTGGGAGCGTCCGCGCTCGGCCTGTCCGGCGCCGGCCGCGCGTTCGCCGCCGAGGCGGCGGCCGCGCCGTCGAGCGGGCTGAACGACCCGCTGTTCAACCAGCCCTACATCGACGTCGACGAATGGCGCGACGCGCCGGTGCGGCACCGCTACGTGCACGGCGGCTTCACCGGCACCGACACGCGGTTCTCGTTCTACTTCCCGCCGAAGGAGAAGTACGAGGGCCGCTTCTTCCAATACATCACCCCGGTTCCCGACAGCGAAAACCTCTCGCAGAACGGCAAGGGCGAGGAAGACAAGATCGGCTTCGCCGTCGCCAGCGGCGCCTATCTGATCGAGACCAACGGCGGCGGGCCGGGCGGCGCGCAGATGCCGGGCATGGGCGCCGACCAGACGATCGGCGGCTACCGCGCCAACGCCGCGGCGGCGCAGTATTCGCGCCTGGTCGCCCAGAAGTTCTTCGGCGGCGGCCGGCCCTACGGCTACGTCTTCGGCGGCAGCGGCGGCGCCTTCCGCACGATCGGCGGCTTCGAGAAGACCACCGGCGTCTGGGACGGGGCGGTGCCCTTCGTGATGGGCTCACCGATCGCCATCCCCAACCTGTTCTCCGTGCGCATGCACGCGATGCGGATCCTGCACGACAAGTTCCCGCAGATCGTCGACGCGACCGACGCCGGCGGCAGCGGCGACATGTACGCCGGGCTGAACGAGGAGGAGCGCGACGCCCTGCGCGAGGTCACCCGCATGGGTTTCCCGCCGCCGTCGTGGTTCGGCTACAAGACCATGGGCGTGCACGCCTTCTCGGTGCTCTATCCGGGCATCGTCATGGCCGACCCGAGCTATTTCACCGACTTCTGGACGGTCCCGGGCTACCTCGGCGCCAACCCGCCGGCCTCGCTGGTCAAGGCGCGGCTGCAATACCCCAGCACGGTCAAGGCGGTGATCACCGCCGGCGAGGCGGCGAGCCGCGGCCTGCCGGTCGCCCGAATGCCCGGACAGGCCCGCGGCACCGCCGACAAGGCCTGGCAGGCGATGCAGGAACAGGCGGCGAAGGCTCCGGCCGCCTTCCAACTCGCCGGCGCGCCGCCGGAGGTGAATTTCCTCGGCGGCGACCTGGTGATCCTCAGTGGGGCTGCGGCCGGCAAGACCGTGCAACTGCGGGCGATCCAGGGCGACACGGTCATCCTCAGCGCGCCGGGCGCCAAGCTCGTCAGCTTAATCCAGCCGGGCGACCAGGTGCGGGTCGACAACAGCAACTTCCTCGCCGCGCAGACCTATCACCGCCACCAGGCGCCGAGCCGCGACTTCTACGTCTGGGACCAGTTCCTGCGGCCGGACGGCCAGCCGATCTACCCGCAGCGGCGCATGCTGCTGGGGCCGATCTTCGCCGCCAACGCCGCCGGCGGCCCGTCGCAGAGCGGCAAGTTCCAGGGCAAGATGATCCTGGTCGAAAGCCTCTGGGACCGCGAGGCCTTCCCCTGGCAGGCCGACTGGTATCTCAAGCGGGTGAAGGCGAACCTCGGCGACGGGTTCGACGGCAACTTCCGCGTCTGGTTCACCGACCGCGCGCTGCATGGCGATTCCGAGCAGCAGGAGGATCCGACCCGCACCGTCAGCTACCTCGGCGTGCTGCACCAGGCGCTGCGCGACGTGTCGGCCTGGGTCGAGAAGGGCGTCGCCCCGCCGGAGTCGACCGCCTACAGGATCGACGACGGCCAGGTCGTGGTCCCTGCGACCGCCGCCGCGCGCAAGGCGGTGCAGCCGGTCGTGCAGGTGCGGGCGAACGGCCAGACGCGAGCCGACGTCCGAGTCGGCCAGCCGGTGACGCTCACCGCCGAGGCTGAGGTCCCGCCGAACGCCGGCGTCATCGTCTCCGCCGCCTGGGACTTCGACGGGGCCGGGGCCTTCCCGGTCGCCGAGACGCTGGCCAAGCCCCACTCGCCAAAGCTGGTGCTGACGCGCACCCATAGCTTCGCCAAGCCCGGGGTCTACTTCCCGACCCTGCGGGTCGCCGCCCAGCGCAAGGCCGACGGCACGCCCTTCGCCCGGGTCCAGAACCTCGGCCGGGTGCGGGTGGTGGTCACCTAAGGCGGATCGACAGCTAGCCGGCGATGATCCAGTCGCCGGTGAGGCTGGCGGCCTGGACGCCCACCAGCACCACCCGGGCTGCGCCGCCGACGGTGACGACGGCGTCGGCGCCTTCCTGGGTGAGCACGAAGGCGGCACGGTCCTCCAGCACCAGGCGGTCGCCTTCGGCGCGGTTGAAGTCCTCGATCCGGTCGAGGCCGGCCTGGGCGAAGCTGTTGAACAGGTCAGCGCCGGCGCCGCCGGTCAGCACGTCGTCGCCACGGTCGCCGGATATGAAGTCGTCGCCCAGGCCGCCGCGGACCACGTCCTGGCCCTGGCCGCCGCGCACGACGTCGTTTCCGGCGCCGCCGGCGCAGCTGTCCTGGCCGAGGTTGCCGAGGACGATGTCGTCGCCGGCGTTGCCGAACAGCGAGTCGTCGTCCTTGCCGCCGACCACCCAGTCGCCGCCGAGGCCGCCGCTGACGGTGTCGTTGCCGGTGTTGCCCTGCAGGTCGTCGGGCCCGAGGCCGCCCCACAGTTGGTCGTTCCCATCCTCGCCGCGTAGGAAATCGCCGCCGTCGGCGACCGTGGCCCCCGGGGTCAGCCGGTGGATCTCGCCGTCGAGGCCGATCGCGTACAGCCGGCCGCGGCCGTCGACGGCGAACGAGGCCAGCTGATCGAAGTCGCCGGCGGTCAGCGCCAGCTGTTCGTTGCGGTTCAGGAACTCTTGCGCCTGGCCGTTCTCCAGCCGCAGCGACCACAGGTTGGCGCTGCCGAAGTCGCCGAAGATGTACAGCCCCTGCATGCCGCCGGGCCCGTGGTAGACGTAGCCGCCGGTCACCGAGAAGCCGCTGTAGAGCGGCGTCGAGCGGTCGTAGTCGACGATCGGATTGGTCAGCCCGCCGGGCGCCGTCCCGCTGAATGGCTGGAAGCCTTCCTGGAAGCGCCAGCCGAAGTTCAGGCCGGACTGTCCGGCCAGGGCGACGTCGATCTCTTCGCGCGCGCGCTCGCCGACGTCGCCGATCCACAGGTCGCCGGTGGCCGCATCGAAGCTGGCCCGCCACGGGTTGCGCAGGCCGTACAGCCAGACCTCGTCGGCCCCCGCCGCCGGACCGGCGAACGGATTGCCGGCGGGGATGGCGTAGTTGCGGCCGGGGTCCGCCGGGAAGGCGTCGCCGCCGTTGACGTCGATCCGCAGGATTTTGCCGAACAGGCTGTCGGGGTTCTGGGCGTTGTTGTTCGGGTCGCCGCTCGAGCCGCCGTCGCCGCTGGAGATGTAGAGCATCCCGTCCGGGCCGAACGCCATCCAGCCGCCGTTGTGGTTGGCGAACGGCTGGTCGAGAGCGAGCACCAGCTGCGCGGAGGCGGTGTCGGCGTGATTGGCGTCGGCGGCGCGGTATTCGCGCACCTCGGTGTCGCCGGCGGCGTTGGTCAGGTTGACGAAGAAGCGCCCGTTGGCGGCGTAGTCCGGATGGAAGGCCAGCCCCAGCAGGCCCTGTTCGCTGCCGGTGGCCAGGCCGGAGTCCGGCAGGTCGAGGAAATGGTCGCCGTTCAGCTGGCCGGTGTTGAGGTCGAGGATGCGGATGCGCCCGGTGCGCTGTTCGACGATGAACAGCCGGTCGGGATCGCCGGGCGGGGAGACCGCGAACAGCGGCGCCGCCAGGCCGCTGGCCACCAGCGCCGCGTCGATCCGCTCCGAGCCGGCCTGCAAATCGGCCAGGCTATGGCCAAGCACGACGTCGTCGCCGGCTCCGGCGAGGATCCGGTCGCCCGCGTCGCCGCCCGACAGGATGTCGGCGCCCGCCGTCCCAGTCAGGGCGTCGCGCCCAATCGTCCCGGAGATCTCAGCCATCGTCCTCTCCGCGTCGTCGTCATGGGCATCAACGCACGGCAAAGCCGCACGGTCGTGCTCCCAGGACGTGAGCGGTTGCGAAAGCCGGCTCGGCGGTGAAGGGTTCGCAGGTTGCAGCGCACGCCGCGCGGCTCAGCGCCTGAGGTCCGACCATGCCCGACGATTCCCCGGCGCCCGGCGCCGACCGCCAGCCGGCGATCCGGGTGACGGCGATGCCGGCCGACGCCAACCCCAGCGGCGACATCTTCGGCGGCTGGCTGATGGCGCAGATGGACCTTGCGGCGGGGCTGGTCGCCATGCGGATCGCCCGCGGCCGGACCGTGACGGTCGCGGTCGAGGCGATGACCTTCCTGTCGCCGGTGGCGATCGGCGACGAGGTGTCGGTCTACGCCGACCTGGTTAGTCGCGGGCGCAGCTCGATGCGCATCGCGGTCGAGGCCTGGCGGCGCGAACGGCACGCGGAGGAGCGGCGCAAGGTCACCGAGGCGGTGTTCACCTTCGTCGCCATCGACCATGAGCGCCGGCCGATCGCTCTGCCGCCGGCGGAATAGGGGGCTGCGGCGCGGTTCGAAGCTAGAGGGCGGCGGTGATCGTGCAGCAGACGCCGTCGGGTCGGTAGTCGAGCTCCGTCCCGCCGCCGAGCTCCCGCACCAGCCCCTCGGTCAGCAGCCGCGTGCCGAAGCCGCGGCGTTCGGGCCGGATCACGGGCGGCCCGCCGCATTCCTGCCAGCGCACTTCAAGCGCCCCCGCCGAGGCCGTCCAGGCAAGATTCACCAGGCCGTCGCGACAGGATAGGGCGCCGTACTTCGCAGCGTTCGTCGCCAGCTCATGCAAGGCCATGGAGAGCGCCAGCGCGTGTCGCGGCGAGACCTGAATGGAGGGCCCAACATGCCGGACCTGGCTGGCCGCGAACGGCTCGACGGCGCGCGCGACGACATCCCCCAGTTCGGCGCCGGCCCAGTTGCGCTCGGTCAGCAGGTCGTGGGCGCGGGCTAGGGATCCGATGCGTGCGTCGATCGCCGAGCGCGCCACGCTCAGATCGGTCGCGCCGCGCAGGGTCTGGCTGACGATCGACTGCACCGTCGCCAGCGAATTCTTCACGCGATGATTCAGCTCGTTGACCAGCAGCGCCTGGTGCTCGCCGGCCTGCTTGACCTCAGTGAGGTCGCGGCTGGCCCCGGCGATGGCGACGGCCTTGCGCTCGGCGCCGTGGCCTTCGTACTCCACCAGGCCCCAGGCGCTGAGCCAGCGCCAAGATCCGTCCAGCTGTTTGACCCGGTACTCGACGTCGTAGCGGCCGTCGCCGCCGGGGGCGAGCGCGAGCGCCACGCGCCCCCACATCTCGTCCATGTCGTCCGGATGGAACTTGGCTTTGACGCCCGCCTCGTCATGCAAGAAGCGGGCTTCGGTCAGGCCGTAAAGGCCCTGAGCGTTCTCGTCATAGACGCAGATATTGTCGGCGAGGTTGTAGCGCCAGGTGCCCATCTGCGACGCGACCATCGCCAGGTCGAAGTTGCGCTGCTGCCGCTCGACGGCCAACTGCATCTCATGCTCGCGCGTCACATCCTGGAAGCAGTTGATCGCCCCCAAGGCCGCGCCGTTCGCGCCCCGTAGCGGCGCTATATTGGCCCGCACCACCCAGCGGCGGCCATCGGCGTTCTGTACGACGGCTTCAGCGCCGTCGAAGCTCTCGCCGTGACGAACGGCGCGCGCCATCGGGCTCTCATCGGGCGGGACGTACTGGCCGTCCAGGTTTTCGACGCGAAACGCGCCGCAGAACCGCTCGGCCGCATCGTGGAGGCGCGGCGCGCGTCCCCATAGCTCCATGGCCTTGCGGTTGACGCGCACGATGCACCCGTCCGGGTCGCAGGCGTAGACGCCAATCGGCAGCGCATCGAGCACGACCTGGTCGAGGTCCATCACCGCCTCGAGAAGCGGTGGCTGCACCGGCGCGCGGGTCACCCATTGCGACAACAGATCAGCCCCTCGACCGGCCTTGCCCAGATGGCGGAACGACCAGTCTAACCTTTCGCGGGCGGATCGTCGCGCGGCCTTGTGGCGGAAATCATAACCGGGTCAATATCGCTCCAAAGGATGGCCGGCCTGCGAGGCCGCCACCAATAACGGCGCGAAGATCCGGGCGGCGATCCGCTCAGTCCGGCACGCGCCCGGGGAGGATCGAACCATTACAGCGTGCGCCCCGCGTTCGCCTGCAGAGGCGACTTGCCCGCCCGCCCGTTCGGGCGTGCTGGCCGCTTATCCATGGGCGGCCGTCGGGCTGCTCATGGTGGTGATGATCTTCAACAATCTGGACCGTTTCCTGCCGGCGATCCTCGCCGAGCCGATGAAGCGCGAACTCGGGCTCAGCGACACCTTCCTGGGCGTGCTGAACGGCGTCGGCTTCCTGGTGATCTATGCGGTCGCCGGCATCCCGATCGCCAAGCTCGCCGACCGTGGCCGCTTCGGCACGGTGATCAGCGCCTCGCTGGCCGGCTGGAGCCTGATGACCCTGCTCGGCGGCTTCGTCACCACGGCCTGGCAGCTGGCGGCGACCCGCGCCGGGGTGGCGCTCGGCGAGGCCGGCAGCTCGCCCGCCGCCCACGCCTACATCTCGCGCAACTTCCGGCCGGAGCGACGCGCCAGCGCCCTGGCGGTGCTGACCCTGGGCGCGCCGCTCGGCGGGATGGCCGGCATGATCGCCGGCGGCATGGTCGGCGAGCTGATCGGCTGGCGCTACACCTTCATGCTGATGGGCGCGATCGGCCTGGTGCTGGCGCCGATCGTGCTGCTGGCGATCGGCCGCGGGCAGCCGCTGCCCAAGCGCGAGGCCGAGCAGGAAACCGCGAGCCTGCGCGGAATCCTGCGCAAGCCGAGCGTGCTGGCGCTTTGCGCGGCGAGTGGCTTCATCTCCTTCGGCGGCTACGCCTCGGGCGCCTTCTCGCCGGCCTTCCTGATGCGGGTGCACGGCATGTCGGTAGGGACCGTCGGCCTGCATCTGGGCCTGCTGAACGGGGCGCTGGGCATGACCACCATGCTGGGCGTCGGCTGGCTGGGCGGCCGGCTCGTACGGCTGGATCCGCGCTGGCCGTTGGCGCTGCTGACGGTGTTGACGCTGTTCTCGGTGCCGTTCGGGATCGCCGCCTATCTGTTCGCCCAGGGTGGCGCGGCGCTCCTCTGCGTCGCCTTGAGCAATCTCGTCTCGACCGCCTACCTGGCGCTGACCGTGGCCTGCCTGCACAGCCTCGTGCCGGTCGCGGTGCGGGCGCGCAGCTCTGCGATCCTGCTGTTCTGGACCGCCATGATGGGCGGGCTGGGGCCGCTGTTCGCCGGCATGATCAGCGACGCGCTGACCCCGACCCTCGGGCCTGAGGCGCTCGGCCGCGCGCTGCTGATCGTCCCCGTCGGCCTGGTCCTGGCCGCGCTCTCGTTCCTGGTTGCGGCGGTCTACATCCGTCGCGACATGGTCGAGGACGTCGACTGACCGACAAAAAATTCAGCCCCCGACCGCAGGCCGGGGGCTGATGATCTACTCCGTCAGCTCAACTCAGCTGGCGGACCGGGCCGTCCTCAGCCGGCCTTCTTCGGCAGCTGGATCTCGGCCGTGCCGGTGCACATGGTGGTGCCCTTCTGGTTGACCATCTTGTGCTTCACCTGGACCACGTGACGGCCCTTGTCGTCGACCAGCTTGTCGACGACCTCGGCGGTCTGGATGGTGATGTCGCCGCTGAGCGCCGGACCGCGGTAGTTGGCGATCGAGTGCACGACCATGCCGTGCTCGCCGGCCCAGCCGCCCAGGAAGTCGGTCACCCAGGCGCCCATCGACGCGCCGTAACCGTAGGCCCGCGGCATGCCGATCCGCCGCGCCCAGCGCGGGAACAGGTGGCCTCGCGACGGGCCGTAATAGGCGCCGTCGGTCAGCTCCGGATTGATCAGCATCATGTCCGGATCGTTCTCGTAGCCCGCCATCTCGCGGGTGAAGCCGAGCGCCTCGAGGTCGTTCTTGCGCAGGCTGATGGTGCCCCAGGTGTTGACGATGAAGGCGCGCCATTCCGTGGTGAAGCTGGCCACCGAGTGCGGGCCGAAGACCCGCTCGGGCAGCTGGTCGCCGACCTTCACGTCGTCCCACCAGCGCTCCTTGTGGCCGAGGTCGTGCAGCATCTGGATCCAGGTGAACTTGCGTTCCTCCAGGGCCGCGATCTCCTCGTCGGTCCAGACCGGCTCTTCGATATCGTCCTGGTTGACGTTCTCGCCGCCGGCCGCCGCCGAGTAGCGGATCGAAGTGGAGCGCTGCTGCGCGACCAGTTCGCCGTTCTGGTTGCGGTAGAAGTTGTCGCCGCGCTGGAAGCAGGTCGGCCCGGCGAAGCCGGTCTGCTTGACCACGTAGTCGAACGGGATCCGCTCATTGGAGATCACGTCGCCGGCGAACACCCGCGGCTCGTGGAACCACCATTCATCGCCGCCGAACAGCAGGTGCGAATCCGGGATCTTGCCGACGCAGGCCGGCGCGGCGCCATGGCCGTCGTCGGCGGCGATCGGGAAGCTCTGCGGCGCGACCAGCTTGCCGAAGCGGCTCGCCGCGGCGAACGCCGGGTCGAAGTGCAGCAGGTTCGGGTAGTGCATCGCGTGCGCCCAGCGCCGGATGTCGTTGTTGGCGATCACCTCGCGCAGCGGCGAAGAGTCGACCGGCTTGCCGAGGTACTGGTCGATATCCGACGTATCGAGTGTGCGTTCGCTCATGGGGGATCCTCTCCTCGGGCCTGTTGCGGCCTGACTGTTCGACGACACGATCCTAGCGGACCGGCGTTCGGCTACTTGATCAGGTGTTCAATCTGCACCGCCAAACAGCGCATCAGCCGCCCGTTGTCGAGGGGGTAGTTCTCCGACCCCGCCCCCGCGATGGAAGCGGAACTTCCGTCTGTCGCCGGAGTCGGATAACGCCGAGACAGCAATTCCACCTCCCATTTTTCCGAGGCTCCTCATGGCCGAGATCGATGATCACCTCGCCGCGACGGCGTTCCGCCGCCTCGTCGAGCACCTCCAGATGCGGTCCGATGTGCAGAACGTGGACCTGATGGGCCTTGCGGGCTTCTGCCGGAACTGCCTTGCCGACTGGGTCAGCGAGGCGTCGGAGGGGGCGCTGGACCGCGACCAGGCGCGGGAGGCGATCTACGGCATGCCGCAGTCCGAGTGGAAGGCGCGCCACCAGAGCGAGGCGACGCCGGACCAGCTCGCCCGGATGGACGCCAGCGTGGCGCTGAACAAGCGGCTGCGGGCCGCCCAGGAGGCCAGCCTCGACGAGGCGCTGGACGAGAGCTTTCCCGCCAGCGATCCGCCGTCGATGACCGAACCCGGACGCTGACGCCGCGCGCGTCAGCGCTGCGCCTGGGTCGTGGCCGGTTCAGGCTGGGTGCGCTTGCGGATCTTGGCGACCTGGGCGGCGCTGACCGGCGGCGCGGCGTTGCCCCAGCTGTTGCGGACATAGGTGGTGACCGCGGCGACCTCGCGATCGTCCAGCTTCCAGCCGAACGCCGGCATGCTGAGCGGCGTCGGCCGGGTGTCGGTGGGCGCGGCGCGGGCGCCGTTCAGGACGATCCTGACGACGGTGGCGGGGTCGCGCTGCTGCACGGTCGCGTTCGCAGGCAGCGGCGAGAAGAACCCCGGCTGGCCGCTGCCGTCCATCCGGTGGCAGGCCGAGCAGGCGTCGACGAAGATCGCCTGGCCTGACCGCATGGCCGCGGCCTTCGACGCCGGCGGGCTCGGACCGTGCGAAGCCGGCAGGCTCTTCAGATAGACGGCGATGGCCCGCAGGTCCGCCTCGGTCATCTGCGAGGTGGAGTGGGTGACCACGTCGGCCATGGCCCCGCTCGCGGCGCTGCGGGCGTTGCGGCCGGTCTTCAGGAACTCGACGACCTGCTCGGTGCTCCAGCCGCCCAGGCCCCAGCGCGGGTTGGCGGTCAGGTCCGGAGCCAGCCAGTTGTCGAGCACGCCGCCCTGGTAGCGCGCCGTCTGCCGGTCGGCGCCGAGCGGGTTCTTCGGCGTGTGGCAGGCCCCGCAATGGCCCAGGCCCTCGACCAGATAGGCGCCGCGGTTCCACTCCGCCGAGCGGGCCGGGTCGGGGCGGAACTCGCCCTCGCGCAGGAAGAGCGCGTTCCAGAAGACCATCAGCCCGCGGTTGTTGAACGGAAACGGCAACTGGTTGCGGTCGAGCTTGTTGTGCACCGGCGGGGTGGTCTTCAGGTAGGCCAGCATCGCGTCGCTGTCGGCCCGGGTGACCCGCGCATAGTAGACGTAGGGAAAGGCCGGGTAGAGGTGGCCGCCCTTGCCGCCGCCCCCCCTGTGCAGCGCCCGGTAGAACAGGTCCGGCGACCAGGTCGCCATGGTCGCCGAGGTGATGTTGGCCGACAGCACCGTGCCGAACGGCGTGCGCAGCGGCGTCCCGCCGGCGAACGGCGTCCCGTCCGGCGCGGTGTGGCAGCCGGCGCAATCGCCGGCAACGGTCAGATAGCGGCCCCGCTCGACGAGGTCAGCGCCCGCGGCGGTGGGCGCCGGGGCCGCTGCGCTGGGCTGCGGCGCGGCGTTCGGCGCGCGGGCGGACGAGCCGGCCGGCGCCGCCAGCGTCACCAGCGCGACCGCCGCCGCGGCGCGCCAGGCCCGATCCCGAGGCGCAGCCCTGCTCATGCCGCCACGAGCGGGCCGGGGGCCTTGAGGTACTGGTCGCGGATCGCCCCGGCCGCCAAGTAGGTGAGGGCGGCGACCGTTCCGGTCGGATTGTAGCCGGCGTTCTGCGGAAAGGCCCCGGAACCCAGGACGAACAGGTTCGGCACGTCCCAGCTCTGCAGGTAGCGGTTGACCACCCCGGAACGCGGGTCGGCGCTCATGATCGCTCCGCCGGTGTTGTGGGTCGTCTGGTAGGGGACCACGTCCCAGGAACCGGTCCGCCGGTTGATCCGGATCTCGCGGCCGTTCATCGCCCGGCCAATCTCGGCGGCGCGGTCGGTGAGGAAGTCCGACATCCGGTGCTCGTTGTCGGTGAAGTCGAAGGTCATCCGCAGCAGCGGCCGGCCGAGCACGTCGCGGTAGGTGGGGTCGAGGTCCAGGTAGTTGCCGCGATGGCTCATCACCGCGCCGTGGGTCGAGATGGTGGCGGTCTTCAGGTAGTCGCGGGCGAAGGCCTTCTTCCAGGCCGAGCCCCAGGCCGGGGTCCCCTCCGGGGTCGGATGGGTCTCGATCGGCCGCGCGCCGGTCTGGACCACGCCGACGAAGCCGCCGCCGATGAACCCCTTGCCGGCGTGGTCGAAGTTGTCGCCGTTGAAGTCGTCAACGATGGTCCCCAGCGCGCCGGCGCCGATGAACGGGTTCAGCACCTTGTCGTCGTAGAAGACGTTCACCGACGACGTGATCTGGTAGGCGTAGTTCTTGCCGACCAGCCCCTTGCCGGTGGCCGGGTCGTAGGGCTGGCCGATCCCGGACAGCAGCAGCAGCCGCACGTTGTGCAGGATGTAGGCCGACAGGATCACCAGCTCCGCCGGCTGTTCGAAGGTCTCGCCGGCGGCGTCGATGTAGGTGACGCCGGTCGCCCGCCGGCCGGTGGAATCAAGGTTGACCTTCAGGACCTCGCTGCCGGTCTTCAGCGTGAAGTTGGGCTTGCGCAGCAGCACCGGCAGGATCGTGGTCTGCGGGCTGGCCTTGGCGTAGTTGCCGCAGCCGAACTTCTCGCAGAAGCCGCAGTAGCTGCACTGGCCGAGCTGCACGCCCAGGGGATTGGTGTAGGCCCGCGACAAGTTCGCGGCCGGGTGCGGGAACGGATGCAGGCCGAGGCTGGCGGCGGCCTCGCCGAAAAGCTTCGGCGGCCAGGGCATCTCCAGCGGCGGGGTGGGATACTCGCGCGACCGCGGCCCCTCGAAGGGATTGCCAGCCGGGCTGGATCTCGCCCTTCAGGTTGCCGGCCTTGCCGGAGATCCCGCACAGGTACTCGAAGGTGTCGTAGTGCGGCTCCAGTTCGTCGTAGCTGACGGGGTAGTCCTGGATGGTCATGTCGTGTGGGACCGCCGCGCGGCCGTAGCGGCCGAGGTTGTGGCTCCGCGCCTGGAAGTCGCTCGGCAGGAACCGCCACACCTGGCCGTTCCAGTGCACGCCGGCCCCGCCGACGCCGGTTCCGGGCAGGAAGGATCCCAGATGCCGCATCGGCAGCGCCGTCTGGTTCGCGGTGTTGCGGATCGTCAGGGTGTCGTGGGCGAGGCGCTCGAACAGTTCGTGGCGCCAGTAGTAGCGCAACTCGTCCTGGGCGAAGGTCGGCGGGAAGTCGGTCGGCGTGTCGCGCCAGGGCCCGCGCTCCAGGGCCAGGACCTCTAGCCCGGCGTCGGTCAGCGCCTGGCCCATGATCGCGCCGGTCCAGCCGAAGCCCACCAGCACCGCGTCGACGGCGGGCAGCTTGCGCGCCATCGCCTAGCCCCGGCCCTGCCAGTCAGGACGGCCGGAGATGCCGACCGGCGGCAGCGGGTAGGGCTCGCCGTAACGGGTCACGAACGGACGGTTGTCGTACCGGGCGCCGGGAAAGCCGATCAGCTTCCAGCCGACCATGTCGCGGTTGCCGCCATAGATCGGGTCGGAGAAGAAGCCCTCGAGGGTGTTCTGCAGCAGCAGTTGGAAGAAGGCCTGGCCGTCGACCCCGGGCAGCGCCAGCTGGCCTTTCTCGAGCTGGCCGAGCAGCCGGTCCTGGTCGGCGGCGGCGAGGTTCGCGAAGGCCGCGCGCGGGTCGTTTTGGGCGACGACCTGATCGATCGCCGCGATCGCCGCGCGGTAGAGCTCCGCCGGGGTCATCCGCAACTGATAGCCTTGGGTCTTCTCGCCCTTCGCCCAAGGGCCCTGCATGTACCAGCGCCGCGCGTGGCCGTATTGGCCTGCCAGCTGGCGATCGAGGAACAGCGGCACGCCGGCCTCCACTGCGCCGGGCCCGAGCTCATCCGCCGGAATCAGCCGTCCGGTCGCGGCCGCCACGAAGGCGGCTTCGGCGGCGGTGAAGTAGACGTAGCCTTCCAGATCGGTGACCGCCGGCGGTGCGGCCGCGGCGCCCTCGCGCCAGGGAACGGCCCCGCGGATCGTCTCGGCGGAGGCCCCGGTGATCGGCAGGACGGCGGGCAGGGCCGCCGCGCCGAAGGCCACGACCCGACGATTGACGCCCTTGGCCATGGCCCGTCTCCACTCCAGCCCGTGTTCCCCGCCCAACCAGCGTCGCCCCGCCGGGTTCCATCAGGCGGCGGGGGGCGGTCGCGTGGCCGGGCGGCTCAGGGCCAGCCGAGCGTGACCTGCACGGGGACGTTGCCCATGCGCGGGATGCCGGTGATCGGGTCATACTCGGCGTCGTTGGCGACCAGCCGGCCGACGTTGCCGCCCTGCTCCATGAACCGGTCGTCCTCGTCGACCAGGCCGCCGAAGCAGTGGTGGGTGGTGACGACCCCGCGCCGCAGGCTCGCGTCGGCCTCGACGACGCCGGGGATCCGGTCGTGCCTGGAGCTGAGGGTGATCCGGTCGCCGACCTGCAGGTCCAGCGCCGCCATGTCGTCCGGATGCATGAAGGTCGGATTGTACATCTTCCCGCGATGCAGCTTCGCGGCGCGGAGCCCGGTCGAGTTCAGGAAGTTGTTGGCCCGGCGCGGGATCAGCCGGAACGGGAAGTCCGGGTCGCTGCGCTCGGCGACGAAGTCGAACGCTGCGACCTCGGCGAGTTCGTCCATCATGTGCGCGGCGCCGACGTCCAGCCGCTCGCGGCAGTCGGCGTCCTTCGGCTGCACGCGCTCGTCGACCTCGAACACCTGCCCATGCGGATGCCGGCAGACCTCCTCGAACGGGATGCGGGCGCTGGCGCACATCTTGGCGAACAGCTCCTCGGTGGTCGGGGCGTCGTTCCGGCCCAGCGGGATCTGCACCGGCGGCGCCTCCATGAAGGCCCCGAAGCCATAGTAGACCGTCAGGGTGAGATCCCGGTCGAGCCGCTTGGCCAGGCCGTGGAAGACCTCCCACTCCTCGATCAGGTCGGAGCCGGCCGGCGGCTCGACGATCCGCGGGCTGTATTGGGCGTAGGGCGCGGAGAAGCCGATGCCGCTGGTGTAGTACTTCAGCATCTCGGAGCGCTGGGTCATGCCGGGCGTCTCCAGTGTCATCTTCGTCGCGACCACATAGTCGGCCAGCCGCGAGGTGAGCGACATGGTGACGTCCAGGGTCACCAGCAGCTCCAGCTTCTCCAGCGCCCGCTGGGTCTTGCGCTGGTCCGGCCAGGCGGCCATCGGGTTGGAGCCGATGCAGACCAGCGCGCGGACCTGGCCCTCGCCGTCCAGCAGGATCTCGTCGGCCAGCGCCGCGGTCGGCAGGCCGCAGGCCGCGTCGGTCAGCCCGCGGACCCGCAGGCGCTCGCCATAGCCCCAGCCCTGGTAGGGCCCCATCGCCTGCGCCTTGGCCGTATAGGCTGGCAGCATGGCGTTCGGCCGGTGCACAGCTTCGCCTGCGCGCGGCCAGCGGCCGCACAGCGTCGTCAGGCAGAGCGCCAGGTATTCGGCGAGGTTGCCGTGGGTGGCGAAGCTTGGCCCTGTGCCGAGGTGGACCATCCCGCCGCGCTCGCCGTAGGTCGCGAACAGCCGCGCCGCCTCGATCAGCTGCGCCGCCGGGACCTCGGCGCGCCTGGCGACATAGTCCGGCGTGAAGTCGGCGACCTGGGCCGCCAGCGCCTCGAGCCCCGTCACGTGCTCGGCGACGAACGCCTGGTCGTAGAGCTTTTCGGCGATGATGACGTGGAGCAGGCCGGCCAGGATGGTCGGGTCCTCGCCGGGACGCGGCTGGATGTGGATCGCCGCGCGCTTGGCGGTCTCGGTGCGCCGCGGGTCGACGACGATCAGCTTCATCCCCCGCAGCACCGCATCCTTGAGCTTCTGCGCCGGGTTGCGGGCCGGCACGCCGGTGGACTTGGAGATCACCGGATTGAGCCCGACCAGCAGCCAGCTGTCGGCGCTCTCGAACTCGAGGTCGCCGCCCAGCCAGTGGCCGTGCGCGGCGGCGGCGATCTGCTTGCCCGGCTGGTCGATGGTGTTCGGGGTGAAGAACATTGGCGAGCCGATGGCTCGTAGGAAGGCCGAGCCCGAGCCGGCGCTGGCCGGGTAGGGCGCGCCGTTGGTGCCGGTGTAGATGGCTACCGAGCGCGGCCCGTGCGTCGCGATCAGCGCCTGCAGCTTGGCGGCGATCTCGTCCATCGCCTGCGACACGGGCACCGCCGCGTAGCCGCCGTCGGGCTGGCGCTTCTGGCTGTGCAGCAGCCGCTCGGGATCGTTGTGCAGCTCGGGCAACGCCCGGCCCTTGGGGCAGGTGTAGCCCTTGAACAGCGGGTTGTCGGGATCGCCCCGCACCTCGGCCAGCCGGCCGTCGACGACCGTCGCCAGCACGCCGCAATGCGCCGGACACAGGCGGCAGATGGTCGGCACGGTCTGCTGCATGCTTGGGCTCCAATCCGGCTGTCATGCTGAGCATGTGCACAGCTCCGGGCGGAGCGCCAGAGCCAGGCGAAGTGGCTCGCCCCGTGCGTGCGGCTACTTCCCCGCGCCGCCGCGTGGTAGGCGGGGGCGGAGGCGCCGCTGCCGAGGGACCAACGCATTGAATGGTGAGACAGGCTTGAGCGTCGCTGTCGTCGGGGGCGGGCCCGCGGGGCTATTCGCCGCCGAGACGCTGAGCGCGCGCGGCTGCCGGGTCACCGTCTACGAGCGGATGCCGACCTTCGGCCGCAAGCTGCTGATGGCCGGCCGCGGCGGGCTCAACCTGACGCATTCCGAGCCGTTCGCGCGGTTCAAGACGCGCTACGGCGCGGCGTCCGGCCGGCTTGATCCCTACCTCGACGCCTTCCCCTCCGATGCGCTGATCGCCTGGGCCGAAGGACTCGGGCAGCCGATGTTCGTCGGCTCCAGCGGCCGGGTGTTTCCCAAGGCGCTGAAGGCCTCGCCGCTGTTACGGGCCTGGCTGCAGCGGCTGACCGACCAGGGCGTCCGTTTGCAGCCGCGGGCGGAGTGGCTTGGCTGGGACGCGGCGCGCGCGCTGCGCTTCCGCGATCTGCCGGCGCAGCGGCATGACGCGGTGATCCTGGCGCTGGGCGGGGCGAGCTGGCCGAAGCTCGGCTCGACCGGGGCCTGGGCGGAGGTTCTGGCGGCGCAGGGCGTCGAGGTCGCGCCGTTCCGTCCGGCCAACTGCGGCTTCGTTGTCGACTGGAGCGAAGCCTTCCGCACCCGCTTCGCCGGCGCGCCGCTGAAATCGCTGGCGCTGAGCTTCGAGGGGCGGAGCGTCCGCGGCGAGGCGATGATCGCCGGCTACGGGATCGAGGGCGGCGGCGTCTATGCGCTGTCCGCGGCCTTGCGCGACGCCATCGCCCGCGACGGCCGGGCGGTGCTGCAGCTGGACCTTCGCCCGGACCTTACCGAGGACCAGCTCGCGGCCAAGCTCTCGCCCTCCCGCGGCAGCCAGTCGCTCTCGACCTTCCTGCGCAAGGCCACCGGCCTGCCGCCGGCGGCGGTGAACCTGATCCGCGAAGCCAACGCAGGCGGCCTGCCGGAGAACCTGGCGCACGCGATCAAGCACGTCGCCGTGCCGCTGACCGCAACCCGCGGCCTGGAGCGCGCCATCTCCTCGGCCGGCGGAGTCAGCTGGTCGGCGGTCGACGAGACCCTGATGCTGACGGCCCGGCCCGGCGTCTTCGTCGCCGGCGAGATGCTGGACTGGGAGGCCCCGACCGGCGGCTACCTGCTGCAGGCCTGCTTCGCGACCGGCCTGGCCGCGGCGAACGGCGTGGCGGGCTGGCTGGCCAACCCTTAGCCGGCTGGCTCGGCGAGTTGCGCGCCTCGCCAGCCGTAAACGGCGACGACGGCGAAGCAGACCGCCGGCAGCAGGAAGGCCGCCGGCGTGCCGTAGGCCTCGGCGATGCGGCCCATCGGATAGGGCAGCAGCACGCCGCCGCCGATCGCCATCACCATCAGCGAGGCGCCGCGCTTGGTGGCCCCGCCGAGGTCGGCGACGCCGAGGGTGAAGATCGTCGCGAACATGGTCGACATGAAGAAGAAGACGGCGATCAGGGCGACCGCCGAGACCTTGGCGAGGCCGGCGGCGACCACCAGGCAGAGCAGCACGTTGATCACCCCGTAGGCGGTGAGGATCGCCCGCGGGCGGAACTTCAACAGCAGGGCGGTCGTGGCGAAGCGGCCGATCAGGTAGGCAGCGGTGGCGATCGACAGCATGAAGGCGCCGTCGCGCGAGGTCAGGCCGGGCCAGGTCTCGGTGACCAGGTTGATGAAGAAGGCGCCGATGCCGACCTGGGCGCCGATGTAGAGCGCCTGGGTGACCACGCCGAAGACGAAGTGGCGGCGCTTCAGGGTCGGTCGGGCCGGACTGACGCCGGCTGGCGCAGCGTGGAACTGCTCGAGCCCATGGTCGGCGCCGATCTCCGGCAGGCGCGAACGGGCGACGACGGCGGCGAAGATCAGCACGGCGATGGCGATCGCCAGATAGGTGTGCTGCACCGCGGTCTGCGATTGGGCCGGATCGCCGCCTTCCTGAAAGAACAGCATCCCGCCGATCAACGGGCCGAAGAACACCCCGAGCGCATTGAACGACTGCGCCAGGTTCAGTCGCCGCGAGGCGTGCTCCGGCGGACCGAGCACGTTTACGTAGGTGTCGGCGGCGGTCTCCAGGAAGCACAGGCCGGCGGCCAGCACGAACATCGACCCGACGAAGTAGGGGAAGCTGGCGGCCTGGGCCGAGGGGATGAACAGCAAGGCGCCGACGGCGGTCACCGACAGGCCGAAGACGATTCCGAACTTGTAGCCGCGCGCCTGCAGCAGCAGGCCCGCCGGGAGGCTCATCACCAGGTAGGCGCCGAAATAGGCCATCTGCAGCCAGGTCGACTCCGCCTTGCCGACGTGCAGCGTCTCCTGGAAGTGCTTGTTGAGGACGTCGAGCAGGCCGTAGGCGAGGCCCCAGACCACGAAGCAGGCGACGGCCAGGGCCAGCGGACCGCGCAACGATCGCAGGTCCGGCGCGGCCAGCCCGGGCGGGGCGGCGTCGACTTCGATGGCCATGCGGGGTTCCTCCTGGTGGTCTCTGTTTTTCGTTCTTTGAAGAAGTGGGGCCCGCCCAGCGGCGGCAGGTCGGGCCCCGCGCGCGTCGACCACTGGCTACGGTTGAGCCGGCGCGCGCATCTGGTTCAGACGATGCCGGCCCCCAGGCCGACGGTCCCGCGTTCCTGCGCCTTGCGCTCGCGCCAGCCGGAGTCGCGGTAGGCGGCCAGCACGTCGACGGCGCCGCCGGCCTCGACCCGGGCTTGGGCCAGGATCGGGGCGACGTCGACGTTGTAGGCGCGGCGCAGCGCCTGGAAGGCCATCATTACGTCGTTGGCGTCCTGGGCCGCGTGCAGCGCCTCGCGGTCGACCAGCAGCGCCTTGGCGTAGGCCGCCGTGATCGCCTCGGCCGAGGACAGCATGCTCTCGATCGGGTCGGTGACGTTGTGCGACTGGTCGATCATGTAGGCCGGGTCGAAGCCGTCGTGCGGGTTGGCCTCGGCCTCGATCAGCTCGTTGAACACCAGGAACAGCTGGTGCGGATTGATCGCGCCGGAATCCAGGTCGTCGTCGCCGTACTTGCTGTCGTTGAAGTGGAAGCCGCCGAGCTTTCCGAAGCGGTGCAGGCGGGCGACGATCTGCTCGATGTTGACGTTCGGCGCGTGGTGGCCGAGGTCGACCAGGCACTTGGCCTTCGGCCCCAGCTGCTGCGCCGCGAGGATCGACGAGCCCCAGTCGGAGATCACCGTCGAGTAGAAGGCCGGCTCGTAGAGCTTGTGCTCCAGCAGCATCCGCCAGCCGTCGGGCAGGGCGGCGTAGACCTGGGCGGCGGCCTCCAGATAGCGGTCGAGCGAGCGCGAGAAGTCCTGTTGGCCGGGGAAGTTGGTCCCGTCGCCGACCCAGACCGTCAGGTCGCGGGCCCCGAGCTGCCGGCCGATCTCGATGCACTCGATGTTGTGCTCGACCGCCTGCTGCCGGGTGGCGGCGACCGTGGAGGACAGCGAGCCGGTGGCGTAGCTCTGCGCCTGGCCCGGCTGGTCCTGGAAGGTGTTGGAGTTCACCGCGTCGAAGCCTAGGCCCAGGCTTTCAGCTTCTTGCCGCAAGGCCTTGTAGTCGCTGACCTTGTCCCACGGAAAATGAGGTGAAACCCGCGGCGTGACGCGGGCCAGCTGGTTGATGACCGCGCAGTCCTCCAGCTTCTCGTGGATGTTGGTCGGCTCGCCCGCCAGCGGGAACTTGGCGAAGCGGGTGCCGCCGCGGCCGGCCCCCCAACTCGGCACCGCGACCGAGAAGCCGGCGACCTTGGCCTTCACCGTGGCGATGTCGGTTCCGCGCCGATCGAGCTGACGGCCGAGGCTGGCGTAGTCGTCTTCGAGCGCGGCCAGGCGCTCGGCGTTGTGCGCTTCGAGCTGATCGGTCGAGAGCGGAAGGGAGCCTGCCATGTCGTTCCTCCGGCGGCGTCTGAAGCGCCGCTCGATCCTGATCTAGCGGGTGAAAGCTTGGGCGTTGCCGGCGTCGACGTTCAGCATGTTGCCGGTCGACTTGGCCGACGCCTCCGAGGCGAAGAAGCACACCGCCTCGGCGACGTCCTCGGGCAGCACGTCGCGCTTCAGCATCGAGCGCTTGCGGTAGTGCTCTTCCAGTTCCGCGCCCGGGTCGATGCCGTGGGCGCCGGCGCGTTCCTTGCGCCAGTCGCCGTCCCAAATGCGCGAGCCCCGGATCACCGCGTCGGGATTGACGCTGTTCACCCGAATGCCCATCGGCGCGCACTCCAGCGCCAGGCAGCGAGCAAGATGCAGGGCGGCGGCCTTGGCCGAGGCGTAGGCCGAGGCGTTGGTCGCCGCCGCCAGGCCGTTCTTCGAGCCGATGAAGATGATCGAGCCGTCCTTCTGCGGCTTCATCAGCTTGATCGCTTCGCGCGAGGTCAGGAAGTAGCCCAGCGCCAGCACGTCGTAGTTCCGGCTCCACAGCGCGACCGTGGTCTCCTCGATCGGCGCCGAGGACGCGATGCCGGCGTTGGCGACGAAGACGTCGAGGCCGCCGAACTCGCGGGCGCAGGTCTCGAACGCCGCCACCACCTGGGCCTCGTCGGTGACGTCGCACACCGCCTGGCGGACCACGTCGCGGCCGAACTGCTTCTGGAAGCCGGCGGCGACCTCGGCCAGCACGCCGGCGTCGCGGTCGACCAGCAGGACGCAGGCGCCGTCGGTCATCAGCCGCGCCGCGGTGGCTGCCCCGATGCCGCCGGCCCCGCCGGTGACCAACGCCACCTTGCCGACCATCGGCTTGGGCTTCGGCATGCGCTGCAGCTTGGCCTCTTCCAGCGCCCAGTACTCGATGTCGAAGGCTTCCTGCTCCGGCAGGCCGATGTAGCCGCCGATCGCCTCGGCCCCGCGCATCACGTTGATGGCGTTGCCGTAGAACTCGCCGGCCAGCCGCGCGGTCGTCTTGTCGGCGGCGAAGGTGATCCGGCCGACGCCGGGGACCAGCACCACCACCGGATTGGCGTCGCGCATCGCAGGATCCGTCGGCCGGGCGCAGCGGGCGTAGTAGGCGCCGTAGCCGTCGCGGTAGTCGGCCAGCGCCTGGGCCAGATAGGCCTCGTCGTGCAGCTTCGCCGGATCGAGCGTCAGCGGCGCGATCTTGGTGCGCAGGAAGTGGTCGGGGCAGGAGGTGCCGATCGCCGCCAGGCGCAGGAAGTCGCGCGAGTTCACGAACTCCAGCGCCTCGGCATCGTCGGAGAAGTGGCCGAGCTTCGGCCGGGCGCCGGTCATCAGGCCGCGCAGCTTCGGCATCAGTTGCGACGCGACCCGCGCGCGGGCTTCCGGCGACAGCGGCGGAACCGCCTGGCCGCCGAACGCCGGCTTGGCCCCGAGCTTGTCGTTCAGGTAGCGCGCGGCGTCGGCGATCAGGGCGATGGTGTTTTCGTAAGCGCCCTTGGCGTCGTCGGCCCAGCAGATGATCCCGTGGCCGGCCAGCATGACGCCGCGCAGGCCTGGGTGCTTGGCCACGTGGTCGCGGATCTGCACGCCGAGTTCGAAGCCTGGACGCCGCCAGGGCAGCCAACCGATCTGGCCGTTCCAGATCGCCTGCGTCGCGGCTTCGCCGCCGGCCGAGGCGGCCAGGGCGATGATCGCGTCGGGATGCACGTGGTCGACGTGGGCGAACGGCAGCAGCCCGTGCAGCGGCGTGTCGATCGAGGCCGCGCGCGGATTCAGGTTGAAGGTGCAGTGCGGCAGGTAGCCGACCATCGCGTCTTCGTGCTCGGGGCCGCGGTAGAGCGCCTCGGTTGCGCGGAATTTGTCGAGGTAGAGGGTCGAAAACCCGTCCAGCTTCATCGAGCCGATGTCGCCGCCGGAGCCCTTCACCCACAGCACCTTCAGCGTCGCGCCGGTCAGCGGGTCGATCCCGTCGAGCTTGGCCGAGGTGTTGCCGCCGCCGAAGTTGGTGACCGTCAGGTCCGAACCCAGCAGGTTCGACCGATAGAGCAGCAGTTCCTCGGGCGTCTTCGCCGCGGCCTCCGCGTCGGACCAGCGGCTGGTCGGCACGGCGAACAGCAGGGCGCCGCTCGCGGTCGTGGCGGACACGTCGTTCATTACGCTTTCACTCCCGAGGTGATGCGCGGACTGTAGCCCTGGGTCTGGCGTCAATCAATCAACTTCGATAATCAATGATCAAATTCGGCCGGGAGGCGACGTGGCGGACGACCTGATTGCGGTGCTCGATGTCGGCAAGACGCTGGCGAAGTTGAGCCTCTGGACGCCGGCGGGCGAGCGCGTCGCACGCGCCGACCGCGCCAACCAGAAGGTCCAGGCCGGCGGCTATGCCGCGCTCGACGCCGTCGCGATCGAGGCCTGGATCGCCGCCACTCTCAGCGACTTCGCGACCCGGGGCCGGGTCGGCGCGATCGTGCCGGTGGCGCACGGCGCCGCTGCGGCCGTCGTCCGCGCCGGGGAGCTGGCCGCGCCGCCGCTGGACTACGAAGAGGCGATCCCCGAGGCCGACCGCGCGGCCTACGACGCCGAGCGCGACGCCTTCGCCGAGACTGGCTCGCCGGCCCTGCCGCTCGGCCTGAACCTCGGCGCGCAGCTGCACTATCTGGAGCGGCTGCAGCCCGGCCTGCTGGCGGACGGTGCGCAGATCCTGCCCTGGCCGCAGTACTGGGCCTGGCGGCTGTCCGGCGTGGCGGCCAGCGAGCTGACCAGCCTGGGCTGCCACAGCGACCTCTGGCGGCCGAGCGCGGGCGCGCCGTCGCAGCTGGCCCGCCGCCGCGGCTGGGCCGAGCGCCTCGCGCCGCTGGCCCGCGCCGGCGACGTCTTGGGGGTGATCAGCCCGGCGTGGGCGGCCCGCACGGGCTTGCCGGCCGCCGTGAAGATCTACTGCGGCCTGCACGACTCCAACGCCGCCCTGCTGGCGGCGCGCGGCTTCCCCGAGATCGCCGGCAACGAAGCGACGGTGCTGTCGACCGGGACCTGGTTCGTCGCCATGCGCACGCCGGCCGACGCGGGCGAGGCGAACCTTGCCGGGCTCCCGGAAGGCCGCGACTGCTTGGTCAACATCGACGCCTTCGGCGCGCCGGTTCCCAGCGCGCGGTTTATGGGCGGGCGCGAGATCGAGCTGCTGACCGGCGACGCCGGGCGGATCGACGCGGCCACCGACCAGCGGGCCCTGGTCGCCGCGGTCGGCGAGGTCGTGCGGAGCGGCGCGCGGGTGCTGCCGACCTTCGCGCCCGGCGTCGGCCCATTCCCCGACCAGCGCGGCGGCTGGATCGCCGAGCCGGCCGATCCGACGGCGCGGCGCGCGGCGATCGCGCTCTATGCGGCGCTGATGACCGACGCCGCGCTGGCGCTGATCGGCGCCCGGCTGCGGATCCTGATCGAAGGGCGCTTCGCCCAGGCCGAGGTGTTCGTCCGCGCCCTGGCGAGCCTTCGGCCCGCCGACCGGATCTATCTGTCGCCGGTCGAGAACGACGTCTCCTACGGCGCGCTGCGGCTGCTGAACCCGGCGTTGCGGCCGGCCAGCGCGCTGGTCCGGGTCCAGCCGCTGGACCTCTCCCTCAAGGCCTATCGCGACCAGTGGCGGCGCGATGTCGACGCCGCGGAGCCGGCGCGATGAAGGCGGCTTCGGCGCTCGACTACCGCGAACTGGCGCGCCGGCGCCTGCCGCGCTTCCTGTTCGAATACATCGACGGCGGCTCCTACGCGGAGGTCACGCTCCGGCGAAACGTCGCCGACCTGGAGCGGATCGCGCTGCGCCAGCGGGTGCTGCGCGACGTCTCCAGCCTGGATCTCTCCACGGAGCTGTTCGGCCACAAACAGGCCCTGCCGGTGGCGCTGGCCCCGATCGGCCTGGCCGGGATGAACGCCCGCCGCGGCGAGGTGCAGGCCGCCCGCGCCGCCGAGGCGGCGGGGATTCCGTTCTGTCTCTCGACCGTCTCCGCCTGTCCGCTGGACGAGGTGGCGCGCGGGACGACCCAGCCGTTCTGGTTTCAGCTCTACATGATCCGCGACCGCGGCTTCATGCGCGAGCTGCTGGCCCAGGCCCGCGACCTCGGCTGCTCGGCGCTGGTGTTCACCGTCGACATGCCGGTGCCGGGCTCGCGCTACCGCGACGTCCGTTCGGGCCTGGCCGGCGCGCCGGGGCTAGGCGGCGCGCTGCGGCGGTTCGGGCAGGCGGCGATCCGGCCCGGCTGGGCCTGGGACGTTGGCCTGCACGGACGTCCGCATAGCCTGGGCAACGTCGCCCCGGTTCTGGGCGCCAAGTCCGGGCTCGACGACTTCTTCGCCTGGATGCGCGACAACTTCGACCCGTCGATCAGCTGGAGGGACCTGGAATTCCTGCGCGACGAGTGGACCGGCCCGCTGATCCTGAAAGGCGTGCTCGACGTCGAGGACGCCCGGGCGGCGGTGAAGCTCGGGGCCGACGGCCTGATGGTCTCCAACCATGGCGGACGCCAGCTCGACGGCGTTCCCTCGACCACCCGGGCGCTGCCGCCGATCGCCGACGCGGTCGGCGAGCAGATCACCGTGCTGGCGGACGGCGGCGTGCGCTCCGGGCTCGACGTGGTGCGGATGCTGGCGCTGGGGGCCAAGGGCGTGTTGCTCGGGCGCGCCTGGGCCTATGCGCTGGCCGGCGGCGGCCAGGCCGGGGTGACCCACATGCTGAAGCTGGTCGAGGCCGAGATGCGGGTCGCCATGGCCCTGACTGGGGCGCGGCGCATCGCCGAGATCGACCGCGACGCCCTGGTCGCCGGCTGACGCGAGCTGATCGGAACGCCGCAGCTTCAGCTTGGCCGATGATCGCTTCTGGTTGTATGCGAAAGCTTCGGGCAGTGTTTGCATCGCCTTGGCCTAAGGAGCTTCCATGCACGCGAACGAGCGCGAGCGGCTGATCTTCGAGATGATGCAAAGCCGCGGGTTCGTCTCGTTTCAGGAGCTCGACGCCCGGCTCGACGCGTCGCCGGCCACCATCCGCCGCGACCTCGACCGGCTCGAACAGGAAGGGCGGCTGCAGCGTGTCCGCGGCGGCGCACGGATGCCGGGCGAGGACGAGCGGTCCGGCGGGCCGGCCCAGGGCCACCTGAGCGGCGTTCCCTTCCACGAGAACATCAGCCGACACCCGCATGAGAAGGCCGCCATCGGCCGGGCCGCGGCCGAGCTGTGCCGGCACGGCGAGGCCGTGATGATCGACGGCGGCTCGACGACCCTGCAGATGTGCCCGCACCTCGCCGGCCTCAATCTTCAGGTGCTGACCAACTCGCTGCACATCGTCAGCGCCCTGTTGCCCCAGACCGGCACCCGCATCCTGGTGCCCTCCGGCACGGTGTTCCGGGAGCAGAACATCATCCTGTCGGCGGCCGGCGAGGACAGCATGCCCCGCTTCCACGCGCCGCGGCTGTTCATGGGCGCCGCCGCGATCGGGCCACAGGGCATCATGCAGGCCGACGTGGTGCTGGTCGCCGCCGAGCGCCGGCTGATCGAACGGGCCGACGAGATCATCGTCCTGGTCGACAGTTCGAAATTCAGCGGCCCGTCCGGCCATCTGGTCTGCGACCTTGACGAGATCGACGTCGTCGTCACCGACCCCGGCATCTCCGACGCCGGACGCGAGATGCTGGCGGCCGCCGACGTCAAGCTGATCATCGCCTGACCGGATAGGCTGCGGCGCAAGGCGGGAGTGCGCCGCCGCGCGTTCAAGCGTTCTGGGTGAGGGCCGTGCGACCGGCGGCCTTCAAGAGCCGAAAGGAACGTCATGGCGCGCGTCTTCATCACCGGCAGTACGGACGGGCTGGGCCTGGCGGCGGCGCGGACCCTGATGGAGGAGGGCCACGAGGTTATTCTGCACGCCCGCTCGCAGGCGCGCGCCTCGGCGATCGCGGACCTGGGCGCGCAGTCGGGCGGTGTCGTGATCGGTGATCTCAGCAGCGCGACGGAGACCCGCGGGATCGCCGACCAGCTGAACGGGCTCGGGCGGATGGACGGGGTGATCCATAACGCTGGCACCTACCTTCAGCCGAGCCGCGGCGCCACGCCCGAGGGCCACGCGACGACCTTGGCGGTCAACATCCTCGCGCCCTTTCTGCTGACAGCGCTGATGGAGCGGCCCGGACGGCTGATTTACCTCAGCAGCGGGCTGCATCGCGGCGGGGAGGGCTCGCTCCGCGACGTCGACTGGCTCGAACGGCCGTGGGATGCGGGGCAGGCCTATGCCGACAGTAAGCTCTATGTCGCCGCGCTCGCCGTCGCCGTCGCCCGCCGCTGGCCGGAGGTACTCAGCAACGCGGTCGATCCCGGCTGGGTGCGCACCAGGATGGGCGGCCCCAGGGCCCCGGTCGACATCGAGACGGGACAGCGGACCCAGGCCTGGCTGGCGGTGAGCGGCGAGCCCGCCGCGATGGTCAGCGGCGGATACTGGCATCATGGCCGGCAGGAGACGCCCGCGCCCGACGTGACGGCGCCGGCCTTCCACGAGCAACTCGTGGCCAAACTCGCCGAACTGACCGGCGTGACGCTCTTCTGAGGCGACCATCAGGTCGGCCGCTATTGGCTTTGCCTATCGCTCCAAGTCCGGATTCGCACGTTCTCCGGCAGCGCCGCGGGGCGTACCGCTCGGTCCGAATTAGGAGAGCGCCATGGCGATTTCGTTGCTGCCGGACAATCCCGGCGCCTGGACCTACCGCCGCTTCGAGGACCTCTACGCGATCCCGCGCGAGGAGCGCGAGAAGCTGCAGCTCGAGGCGGTGCGCATCAACTTCGCCCGCCTGCGCGACCGCATCCCGGCGCTGAAGAAGCTCGCCGACCGCCAGGGCGTCGAACGCATCGACAGATTAGAGGACGTGCTCCCGGTCTGCTTCGACCATCGGGTGCTGAAGAACTATCCGATCCAGATCATCGAGAACCGCGACTTCGCCAAGCTCACCAGCTGGCTGGGGAAGCTGACGGCGCACGACCTGAGCAAGGTCGACCTCACCGGCCTGACGACCATCGAGCAGTGGCTCGCCCGGCTGGAAGCCTTCGGCATGCTGGTGACCTACTCGAGCGGCACCACCGGCAAGCTCAGCTTCGTGCCGCGCTCCTACGACGAGTTCGGCGCCTGGCGGGCGCACTTCTTCAGCGTCAACCGCGCCTCCAGCGGCGTCGATCCGCACACCACCAAGTTGGAGACCTTCTTCCCCGGCTACCGCGGCGGCTATCAGACGATGCTCAAGATGATGAGCCTGTTCAACGTCGAGATGGCCGGCGGGCCGGAGCACTACCACACCCTCTACGACACCCACATTCCGGCCGACCTGATGGCGCTGTCCGGCCGCCTGCAGACGGCCGAGGACAAGGGCGAGGTGGCCAGCCTGGGGCTGGATCCGGCGTTGCTCGACCAGCGCCGGACCATGCTCGAGCAGGGCCGGCGCCGCGACCAGGACATGGAGGTCTGGTTCGGCAAGCTGATCGACCAGTTCCGCGGCCAGCGGGTGAAGGTCGGCGGCACCTTCGCCGACCTCTATCGGGTGGCCAGGGCGGGCCTCGACAAGGGCATGCGCTGCGAGTTCGCGCCGGGCTCGATCCTGCAGGGCGGCGGCGGCATGAAGGGCTACAAGGACGCGCCCGCCGACTGGGAAGACCAGGTGAAGTACTTCTTCGGCGTCGAGACGCTCGGCAACCAGTACGGCTTCTCCGAGTGCATCGGCAACGCGCCACTGTGCAAATGCGGTTACTTCCACTTCCCGCCCTACACCGTGCCGCTGTTGATGGACGCCGAGGGCAAGGCGCTGCCGCGCGAAGGCGTGCAGAAGGGCCGGCTGGTGCTCGTCGACCCGATCCCGACCTCCTACTGGGGCGGCTTCGTCTCCGGCGACGAGGTCACCATGCACTGGGAGGATGACTGCGACTGCGGCTGGAAAGGTCCTCGGGCCGAAAAGACCATCCGCCGCTTCGCCGAGAGCGAGGGCGGCGACGACAAGATCACCTGCGCCGGCTCGCAAGCGGCCTACAACGAGTTCATGGAATTCGTGCAGGGAGAAGCCTGATGCACGACGTTATCGACATCCCCATCGTCTCGCGCGGCCGCCTGATCCTGCCCGAGGGCGACGACGTGGTAGAGTTCAAGGGCCGCGGCGGGGCGACCTTCCGCTCGCCCGATCCGCACAAGCACATCCATGATCTGGTGCTGGGCAACACGGCGCTGCTGGCCGATCTCAACAACACCAGGATGGCGGAGATCATCGACTTCCTGGCGGCGGTCGGCGAGCGCCTGCAGCTGGAAGACAACGCCTATCTGCAGCAGTCCTTCGCGCTGGCGCTGCAGGCCGGCGGCCTGGCCGAGCCGATCCTGCGCGGGGTCTATGACGGCCTGCCGCACATGTTCGACCGCAAAAGCCTGACCGAGCTGGTCGATGCGACCATCGGCATCGACTACCTCGACGGTTGGGCGCCGGCGAAGGCGCCCTACCAGAACGTCCGGGTCCGCGCGGTCGGCACCCGGCAGCTGCACATCACCGCCGGCAACGTGCCGGTGGTGGCGGCGCTGACCATCGTGCGGGCGGCGCTGACCAAGTCGGACTGCCTAATCAAGTCGCCGTCCAACGATCCGCTGACCGCCAACGCCATCGCCCGGACCATGATCGAGCTGGACGCCAGCCATCCGGTGACCCGGCACATCGCCGTCGCCTACTGGAAGGGCGGCGACGAGTTCATGGAAGGCCAGATCGTCCGCACCTCGCGGATCGACAAGATCACCGCCTGGGGCGGGATGAGCTCGGTCAAGCACATCCAGAAGTTCCTCTCGCCGGGGATCGACCTGACCGCGCTCAATCCGAAGTACTCGATGTCGTTGATCGGCAAGGAGACGCTGGAGAGCGACGCGGCGATGCAGGAGGCGGCCTCCGGCCTCGCGGTGATCTCCGGCTTCTACAACCAGACCGCCTGCGCCAACACGCGGATCGTCTACGTCGAGAGCGAGACGGACGAGGCGTCGCTGGAGCGGGTGATCGAGCTCGGCCGCAAGATCGTCGCCGCCTATCCGACGCTGCCCGAGGCGATCTCGACCCCGGCCGCGGCGCCGAACAAGGAGCTCGAGGCGGAGATGGAGGCCGTCGCGCTGGACGACGACTTCTACCACGTCGAGGGCGACACGGTGACCGGCGGCTTCGTCGTCTCGAAGTTCTCCGACCGGGTGGATTTCTTCGACAAGCTCAACAACCGGGTCGTCAACCTGGTGCCGATGCCGAACCTGCTCGACGTGGTGAAGTGGTGCGACGACACCACCCAGACGGTCGGCGTCTATCCGGAAGCCGCGCGCGACCGGCTGCTCGACGCCTTCTCGCTGTCCGGCGTGCAGCGGATGGTGCCGCTGGCCGGCGGCGATGCGATGCAGATCTTCGGCGACATGCACAAGCTGCCGCCGGGCATGCCGCACGACGGCATCGAGCCGATGCGCCGCAACGTCCGCTGGGTGATCGACCATCGGCCGCCGGCGACGTACGCCGCGCGCGACATCGCCTCGATCGACGTGGCCGCGGAGTAGGCGGCGTGTTGTGACCGAGGAGGCAGGGACAGCGAGTCCAGCCGCCAGGGCGACGTTCGTCCTGGTCCACGGAGGTGGACATGGCGGCTGGTGCTGGTCACGCGTGGCCGGGCGGCTGCGGGCGGCGGGTTGTGATGTGCACACGCCGACGCTGACCGGTCTTGGTGAGCGCGCGCACCTGCTCACCCCTGAGGTCGGGCTGGAGACCCACATCGCCGATGTGGTCAATCTCCTGGTCTACGAGGATCTGACGGACGTCATTCTCGTCGGGCACAGCTACGGCGGCCTGGTCATCACCGGCGTCGCCGACCGCGCGCTCGAACGGATCGCCCAGATGGTCTATTTCGACGCGGCCATTCCCCGCGACGGTGAAAGTCTCGCCGACACCTCGCCCGGCCTGCGGAAGTTCGCGCACGCCGACACGCGCGTCGTCGACGGCGTCCCGCTGGTGCTGTGGCCGGGGGCGATCACCCAGGCCCTCTATGGCGTCAGCGATCCGGCGGCGTGGGCGTGGATGGAGCCGCGGCTGACGCCCCAGCCTTTGCGCACCTTCGAGGAGCCGCTTCGGCTCCGCAACGCCGCCGCTGTCGATGCGCTGCCGAGAACGATCGTCAACTGCACCTCCACCCTGCGCGTGCGCGAGCCGGGGACGATCGATCGCTATTTCTCCGGCGACCGGGTCTGGGAAATCGACACCGGCCACGACCTGATGATCACCGAGCCGGAGGCGTCCGCGGAGATGCTGCTGCGGCTCGTCTGAGCCGGACCGGGTCCTGCGTGCGTTGAGGCCGGAGCGGGCGAACCTTGGCCTGCGGAGGGCCTCGAGATGATCGGAGGGCGAAAGTGGCTCGGTTCAGGCATCTGCTCTCTGGCCGCAGAGGCGCCGTGGCCGCCGCCGTCGCCACCCTGGCGGTCGGCGCCGCTTCGGCGGCGGTGCTGATGCAGGGGGCGGGAAGCGCGGGCGCGTCTGCTCCGCCGCCGGTCGTGACGCCGGCCGCCGCGGCCGGGGCGCCGCCCTCCGACGCCATCGTGCTGTTCGATGGCCGCAACCTCGACCAGTGGGTCGCCAGCCGCGGCGGCGGCCTGGCCGACTGGACCGTCGCCGACGGCGTGGCGACGGTGAACAAGGCGGCGGGCAACATCGAGACCCGGCGGCGGTTTCGGAACTATCAGCTGCATCTCGAATGGCGGGTGCCCGCTAACGTGACGGGCTCCGGCCAGGCGCGCGGGAATTCGGGCGTGTTCCTGGCGTCGACCGGTCCCGGCGACGCCGGCTATGAGCTGCAGATCCTCGATTCCTATCGCAACCGGACCTACGCCGACGGCCAGGCCGGGGCGGTCTACAAGCAGCATCCGCCGCTGGCGAACCCGGCCCGTCCGCCGGGTGAGTGGCAGAGCTACGACATCGTCTGGACCGCGCCGGTGTTCGCCGCCGACGGCGACCTGATATCGCCGGCGCGGGTCACCGCATTCTTCAACGGCGTGCTCATCCAGAACGACGCGGTCCTCAAGGGCGAGACGGTGTTCATCGGCACGCCGAGGTATCGCCCGTACGCGAGCGCGCCGATCAAGCTGCAGGCGCACCGAGACCCGAGCCCACCGATCAGCTTCCGCAATATCTGGGTTCGCGAGACGCCCTGATGGCGGCCGCACGCGACCCCGACGGCGAACGAATTCGGTAGAACCCGACCTAAATAGACTCTATCGTGCGATTATCGCGCTTAAGGTTCGGAATTGAGAAATCGGCGGCGCGAGAGAGGGAACGTCAGCTTGGAGTGTGGAGTGAGCTTCACTCGGGTGCTTGCCGCCGTCGTCGGCGTCGTCATGTCTTTCGCTGGCCTTGATGCGGCGGTTGCCGCTCCGACGGCCCCCGACGGCGCGACCATCTTCCGTCAGCGGTGCCAGTCCTGCCACGCGGTCGGCCAGGCGCGCCCCTCCACCCTCGGGCCCAGTCTGACCGGAGTCGTCGGCCGGAAGGCGGCGTCCACCGAGTTCAAGTACTCGCCGGCGCTGAAGGCCTCCGGCGTGATCTGGAGCAAGCCGAACCTCGACAAGTTCCTGAGCGGACCGACGAAGATGGTCCCCGGGACGCGGATGGTCATCTCGCTGCCGGACCCGGCGCAGCGCGCCGCGGTCATCGACTATCTCAGCGCGGCCCGCTGATCTCCGGCGCAACGGCGCAGCCGCGGCCGCCCCTCGTGAGCCTACTGAAGGACAGCAGCATGGATCCCATCCGGTACGGGATGATCGGCGGCGGGCAGGGCGCCTTCATCGGCGGCGTCCACCGCACCGCCGCGGCGATCGCCGGCAACTGGCGGCTGGTCGCCGGCGCGCTCTCCTCGACGCCGGAGAAGGCCAAGGCGTCGGCCGCCGACATCGGCCTCCCGGCCGACCGCAGCTACGGGTCCTGGCAGGAGCTGCTCGAGCGCGAGCGGGCCCTGCCCGAGGCTGAACGGATCGAGGCGGTCGCGATCGTCACGCCGAACCACGCGCATGCCGCGCCGGCGATCGCCGCGCTGGAGGCGGGCTTCGACGTCATCATCGACAAGCCGTTGGCGGATTCCCTGGCGAACGCGAAGGCCATCGCCGAGGCCGCCGCGCGCACCGGCCGGCGGATCGCCGTCACCCACACCTACACCGGCTATCCGCTGGTCAAGCAGGCCCGCCGGATGGTCGCGAGCGGCGAGTTCGGCGCGGTGCGCCGGGTGATGGTCAAGTACACCCAGGACTGGCTGTCGCGCGCCTCCGACATCGCCGGCAACAAGCAGGCTGAATGGCGGGTCGATCCGGCGCGGTCCGGCGACGCCGGGGCCTTCGGCGACATCGGCACCCATGCGGCGAACCTGGTCGAATTCATCACCGGCCAGCGCATCGCCGCGATCTGCGCGGAGCTGACCGCCTTGCCAGGCCGCAGGATCGACGACGACGGCGCGGCGCTGTTCCGGCTGGCCGGCGGCGGGCGCGGCACCCTGACGGCCAGCCAGGTCTGCGTCGGCGACGCCAACGATCTGGCCATCTCGGTCTATTGCGACGAGGCCGGCCTGCACTGGCGGCAGGAGGAGCCGAACACCTTGACGGTGGGACGGCGCGACCGGCCGACCGAGGTCTGGAACGCCGGCGCCAACCGCGCCTATCTCCCCGGCGACATCCTGGGCATCCAGCGCACGCCGGGCGGCCATCCGGAAGGCTATCTGGAAGCCTTCGCCAACATCTACGCCGCCTTCGGCCGCACGCTCCGCGGCGTCGCCGCGGAAGGCGACGAGCCCGGTTACGCGACCATGGACGACGCGCTCGCCGGCATGAAGTTCATCCGCGCCTGCCTCGACTCCAGCAGCCGCGGCGCGGCCTGGGTCGACCTCTCCTCCATCTCCTGAGCGAAGCGAGCACCGACATGAAGGGTCCCGCCATCTTCCTCGCGCAGTTCGCCGGCGACGAGGCGCCGTTCAACTCGCTGGACGCGATCACCAAATGGGCCGCCGGCTTCGGCTACAAAGGCGTGCAGATCCCGACCTGGGACGCGAGGCTCATCGACCTCGCCAAGGCGGCGGACAGCCAGGACTACGTCGACGAGATCAAGGGCGTCTGCGCCGCCAACGGCGTCGAGGTCACCGAGCTGTCGACCCACCTGCAGGGCCAGCTGGTCGCCTCGCATCCCGCCTATGACCGGCAGTTCGACGGCTTCGCGCCGCCGCAGCTGCACGGCAATCCCACCGCGCGGCAGGCATGGGCGGTGGAGCAGCTGAAGCTGGCCGCCCGCGCCAGCCGCCGGTTCGGGGTGACCAGCCACGCCACCTTCTCCGGCGCCTTGATGTGGCACATGGTCTATCCCTGGCCGCAGCGCCCCGCCGGCCTGGTCGAGGAAGGCTTCGCCGAGCTCGGCCGGCGCTGGAAGCCGATCCTCGACGTCTTCGACGAGAACGGCGTCAACGCCTGCTACGAGCTGCATCCGGGCGAGGACCTGCACGACGGCGTGACGTTCGAGCGCTTCCTGGAGGCGGTCGGCGGCCACCCGCGCGCCAACATCCTCTACGACCCGTCGCACTTCGTGCTGCAGCAGCTCGACTATCTGGCGTTCATCGACATCTACCACGCGCGCATCAAGGCGTTTCACGTCAAGGACGCCGAGTTCCGCCCGAACGGCCGCGCCGGCGTCTACGGATCCTATTCGAACTGGGTCGATCGGCCGGGGCGCTTCCGGTCGCTGGGCGACGGCCAGATCGATTTCGGCGCGATCTTCTCCAAGCTGACCCAGTACGGCTACGACGGCTGGGCGGTGCTCGAGTGGGAATGCTGTCTCAAGCATCCGGAGCAGGGCGCCGCGGAAGGCGCGCCGTTCATCGCCCGCCACATGATCCGCCGGGCCGAGCGCGCCTTCGACGACTTTGCCGGCACCGGCGCCGACAAGGCGCTGATCGACGACGTGCTCGGCCTCGGCGACGCCTGAACAACGATAATCGACAAGGGGGGACAATGGAGCCGCACTACAATCGCAAGGCGATCTTCTGGATCTGCGTGCTCGCGCTGTTCACCGCCGCGCTGTCCTTCTCGATCCGCACGGGGGCTTCAGGCGCGATCAAGGCGGCGCTGCTCGACCCGGCGGTACCGCAGCATTCGGGCGAGATGATCGCCGCCGCCCTGGGCAACTCGTTCCTCGGCTTTGCGCTCAGCCTGCTGGTCATCTCGCCGCTGCTCGATGTGTTCGGCGCCAAGCGCGTCATCCTGTTCGCCTCGGCCTGCTACATCGTCGGACCGGCGCTGATCCTGCTGTCGCCGCAGATGGGCGGCATCGACGCGGTCTACGGCATGCTCACCGTCGGCATGGTGATCTCCGGCTTCGCCTGGGGCGCGACCGAAGCCTCGATCAATCCGGTCACCGCCGCCCTGTATCCGGACCAGAAGACGAAGGAGCTGAACATCCTTCACGCCTGGTGGCCGGCCGGCATCGTGCTCGGCGGCCTCGCCAGTCTGCTGTTCTTCCAGCAGCTGAACCTAGGTTGGCAGGCGCTGATCGCGCTGATCCCGATTCCTGGCGCGCTGTTCGGGCTCTGGGCGCTGACCCAGCGGTTCCCGAAGACCGAAAGCACCGTCCTGGGCGTCCCGTTCACGGAGATGCTGGCCGAGCCGTTCAAGCGGCCGAGCTTCTGGATCTTCCCGGCGATCATGTTCCTCACCGCCTCGGCCGAGCTCGCCCCGGGATCGTGGGTGGACGTGGCGCTGACGCAGACCGTCGGCATGCCCGGCATCGTCGTGCTGATCTACGTCTCGGCGATCATGTTCGTCATGCGCCACTTCGCCGGCGCCCTGGAGCACCGCGTCTCCGACATGGGGCTGCTGTGCCTGTGCACCGTCCCGGCGGCGATCGGGCTCTATCTGCTGAGCTTCGCCGCCTCGCCGCTCGCGGCGATCGCCGCAGCGACGCTCTGGGCGTTCGGCGTCTGCTTCATGTGGCCGACGATGCTGGCCGCGGTCGCCCGCCGCTATCCGCGCGGCGGGCCCTGGAGCATCGGCATCGTCGGCTTCGCCGGCGCGATGGCGATCTATTTCGTGCTGCCGCAGATCGGCAAGATCTACGACACGGCCAAGCTGGAGAAGGCCGGCGGCGACGCCGCCTTCGCGGCGCTGCAGGCGGGACCGGAACTGCAGCAGGTGCTGGCCTACGCCGCCAAGCAGTCGTTCCAGGTCATCGCCCTGGTGCCGGTCGTCCTGTTCTTCATCTTCGGCGCGGTCTGGCTCGCCGAGCGCAAGCGGAAGGTCTGAGGCCATGAAGATCGGCATCAACATGCTCTTGTGGACCGGCCACGTGACGCAGGAGCACGTCGCGGTCCTCAAGGCGCTGAAGGCGGCCGGCTATGACGGCGTCGAGGTCCCGGTGTTCGACGTCTCGGACCCGGCGCACTACCGCTGGCTGAGCGGCGTGCTGGACGACCTCGGGCTGGAGCGTACGGTCGTCGCCATCATCCCGGACGCGGGCCACAGTCCGATTTCGCCGGACGCCGCGAACCGGCAAGCCGCCGTCGACCATCTGCGGCGGGTCATCGACTGCTCCGCCGCGCTGGGGGGCACGGTCCTGGCCGGGCCGTGGTTTCAGCCTTTGGGCGTGTTCACCGGCGAGAAGCCCAGCGAGGTCGAGCTGGAGCATTGCGCCGAAGTGCACCGGACGATCGCGCCGCTCGCCCGCCAAGCCGGGCTGACCGGGGCGCTGGAGCCGCTGAACCGCTTCGAGGCGCATCTGCTGAACACCTGCGAGCAGGCGATCGCCTACGCCGCGCGGGTGGACCAGCCCGGCTTCGGCATTCTCTACGACACCTTCCACGCCAACATCGAAGAGCGGGATCCGGTGGCCGCGCTCCGCGCCCTGCACGCGTCCGGGGCGCTGACCCACGTGCACATCTCCGAGAACGACCGGGGCACGCCAGGGCGCGGCCACGCGAAGATCCGCGAGACGATCTCGGCGCTCAAGGGGCTGGGGTACGGCGGCTGGCTGACCATCGAGGCCTTCAGCCGCGGCGTCCCGGAACTGGCCGCGGCGACCCGCGTGTGGCGCGACTTCTTCGCCAGTCCCGAGGAGGTCTACATCGAAGGCCTGAGCTACATCCGCGAGAGCTGGGGCCAGGCCTGACCTGCGTCAGGCCTTGAGCTTTGAGAGATAGCCGTAGGAGCGGGTGATCGACTCCATCCGCGGGATGGCGAACGGCGGTTCCTGCTCGACGTAGAAGTGGCGGACGCCGGAGGCGTAAGCGGCGGGCAGGATGCGAGCCCAGTCCAGCTTGCCCGAGCCGACTTCCGCCGGCTGCATCGACAGCGCGTAGTTGACGGTGTTCGTCGCGGCGACGTCCTTGACGTGCAACTGAGCGACCCGGCCGCTGTGCTGCTTGAGGAAGGCGACCGGATCCAGGCCCGCCGTCGCCACCCAGCCGGTGTCGACCTCGAAGCTGACGAGGGCCGGGTCGGTCTCCTTGACGAGGATCTCCCAGCCGTTGGTGTCGCCGATCGGCGCGAACTCGACGTTGTGGTTGTGGTAGCCGACCTGCACGCCGAGCGGCTTGAGGGCGCCGCCGCGCTCGTTCAACATCGCCGCGGTGCGCTTCCAGAGGTCTTCGCCCGCCGCGGCGACCGAGCGGCCGATCGCGGCCTGGAAGGTCTCGCCCGCCTGGGGCCTGAAGTTCTCCGGGAACAGCATGATCGGCATGACCGCCCGGCGCGCGCCGAGCGCACCGAGGCTGTCGGCGATTTCGGACGGCGGGCTGGTCATCATCAGACCCGCGCCCGGCCCGCGCGCGGCCGGGAGATGCAGGCTGCTGATCTTCAGGCCGGCCCGGTCCGCGGCCTGGCGAACCTCCGCGGGCTTGCGGCCATAGAGGTTCGGAAGCTCGAGGTCGCGATAGCCGATGGCGGCGATCCGGTCGAAGGTCGCCTCGAGGTCGCGGCTGGGCTCGTCGCCGAGGGTGTAGGTCTGCAAGCCCACGGGCACGCCGACGCGTTTGAAGAACGGCTGGCTGGCCGCGGTGGCGCTTGGTCCCTGAACCATGGCGAAGGCTCCTCCTGCGGCCATCGTGGCCAGCAACGAACGGCGGCTGAACTCCTGCGGCATCGCCCTTATCCCCCTTTGAAGCGGCGCAGGCCCAGCCTGCGACATTTGGTTTGTTTTTTGAATAAACTGCCGGCTCAGATCTCGACAAGCTTAATCGAACGACATAGTGCTTTTAGGCGTCCCGTCGCGGCTCGTTCGAGCCCAGAGAGGACATCAGGGAGGGGAAATGCCTGTGAGCCTGAGTATGGACCGGCGCGCGCTGTTGCAGAGGATTCTGTTGCTCGCCGGCGCGACCGTCGTGCCCGCCGAGGCCTTGGCGGCGGCCGCCAAGCCCAGCGCGCGTCTTCTCGATCCGGCGCGGTATTCGCTGCTGACGGCGGTCGCCGACACCATCGTGCCGAAGACCGAGACGGCCGGCGCGCTCGACGTCGAGGTGCCGGCGCAGGTGGACGCGCTGCTGCGCAACTGGGCGGCGCCCGCGCGCCGCGCCGAACTGATCGCCGCCCTGGACGCCATCGACGCCGGCGCACGGCAGGCCAAGGGCAAACCGTTCACCGCGCTGACGCCGGCCGAGCGGCACGAGTTCCTCTCGGCGCATGACGCCGCGGCGTTGCGGCCGCCCCGCCCGGAGGCCGCCGCCGACCCGATGGCCAAGGCGCCGACGGTCGCCGATCCGAAGACCGGAAAGCTCAAGCAGTCGCCGCCGCAGAGCCTCACAGCGCGTTACGGTCCGCGGGTCGCGGACCCAGGCTACGCCAAGCTGAAAGAGCTGATCGTCGTCCTTTACTACTTCTCCGAGCCGGCCCTGACCCAGGAGCTCGTCTACGAGCACGCCCCGGGCCCATGGCGCCCCTCGCTTCCCGTCACTCCCGAGACGCGCGCCGCCGGCGGCGCCGCTTTCATGTAAGGCCGACCATGTTTGACGCGATCGTTATCGGCTCTGGAATGAGCGGCGGCATCGCCGCGAAGGAACTTTGCGAGCGGGGGCTGAAGACGCTTGTCCTTGAGCGCGGCCGCAAGCTTGAGCACGGCGCCTCCTACACCGACTGGATGCAGCCATGGGACCTGCCGAACGCCAACATGATGCCGGAGGAGACGCTGGCGCAGGACTACGCGATCCAGGGCCAGTGCTACGCCTTCACCGCGGCGACACAGCAGTATTGGGTGAAGGACAGCGAACACCCGTACAGCTTCCCCGAGGACAAGCCGTTCGCCTGGATCCGCGGCTACCACCTGGGCGGCCGCTCGATCATGTGGGGCCGTCAATCCTATCGCCTGAGCGAGATGGATTTCGAGGCCAACGCCAAGGACGGCCACGGCTCCGACTGGCCGATCCGCTACGCGGACATCGCGCCCTGGTATGACCACGTCGAACGCTTCATCGGCGTCGCCGGCTCGAAGGAGGGCATGGCGCAACTGCCGGACGGCGATTTCCTGCCGGCGTTCGGGCTCAACGACGGCGAACTGCAGTTCAAGCAGGCGGTCGAAAACGCCTTCCCGGGACGCCGCGTGATCCCCGGGCGGGTCGCGAACCTCTCCGAGGCCCAGCCGCATCATGAGGAGCTCGGCCGGAGCAGCTGCCAGAACCGCTCGTTCTGCGAGCGTGGCTGCACCTACGGCGCCTACCACTCGAGCCTCAGTTCCTCGCTGCCGGCGGCCGAGCGGACCGGCAACCTGACGATCGTCACCGACGCGATCGTTCACAGCATCATCTACGATCCGAAGACCAAGAAGGCGACGGGCGTGCGGGTGATCGACGCCAACACCAAGGAAGGCCGCACCTACGAGGGCAAGGTCATCTTCGGCTGCGCCTCGGCGATCGGCACGACGCAGATCCTGCTGAACTCCAAGTCCGAAGCCAATCCCAACGGGCTCGCCAACTCCTCCGGGATGGTCGGGCGCAACCTGATGGACCACCTCTACGCCCTGTCGGTGATGGGCATGATGCCCAAGGGGCCGAACACCTACTACCACGGCCGGCGGCCGACCGGGCTTTACATCCCGCGCTACCGCAACGTCAGCGAACCCGGCGACTTCCTGCGCGGCTACGGCTTCCAGGGCGCGGTGTCGCGCATGGGCTGGCGCAACGCCGCCCTCGGCATGCCGGGGATCGGCGCCGACCTGAAGACCCGCACGCGCAAGCTCGGCCCCTGGTTCGCCCACATCTCGGGTTTCGGCGAGATGCTGCCGAATCCGGAGAACCGCGTGACTCTGCATCCCACCCGGACCGACAAGTGGGGCGTTCCGATCGTCCATATCGAGTGCGCGATCGGCGAGAACGAAAAGAAGATGGCCGGCCAGATTATCGAGGACGGCAAGGCGATGATCCAGGCCGCCGGCGGCGTCGTGATGCATACGTCCGCCACGCCGGGCACGCCTGGGCTGGGCATCCACGAGATGGGCACCGCGTGCATGGGCAAGGATCCCACGAAGTCGGTGCTCAACCGATATAACCAGGCGCACGACGTGCCGAACCTGTTCATCACCGACGGCTCGGCGATGGCGTCGAGCGGCTGCCAGAATCCCTCCCTGACCTATATGGCGCTGAGTGCGCGAGCGGCGCACCACGCCGCGGAGTTCCTGCGCGCGGGCAAGATCTGAACGAGGGCGGTCAATGGCCAGAACCAGGGGCCCCGCCGGCGTCGCGACGTCGGCGGCGGCCAAAGCGAAGCCGGGGCCGCGCGGCCGGCCGACGGCCGAGCGCGCGGCGGCGATCGACGAGGTCATCCGTCTGGCCGCCCTGGACGTGTTCCTGGCCTCGGGGTTCGAGGCTGGGAGCATGGACGCCATCGCCGCCGCCGCGCAGGTCTCGAAGGGCACGCTCTACACGCGCTATCCGAGCAAGGAAGCCTTGTTCCTGTCGCTCCTCAAGAGTCAGCGCGAGCGCCTGGGGGAGCGGGCTTCGGCCTTCAACCACCTTCTGCCGAACGACCTGGAGGGTCGTTTGCGGCACCATGCGCTCACGCTGCTGCGGACGACGCAAAACCCAGAATACACGCGGCTGCTGCGACTCGTGGAGGCCAACGCCGCGACCTTCCCCGAACTCCCCCGGCTATGGAATGAGGAGGGAGCGGTCGGATACCTGCGGCTGCTCGCGGACAACATGGCCGAGGTCGCGTCGCCCGCGCAGCGGGACATCGACTGGGACTTCGTCGCCAACCTCGTGCTGCACGCGATCGGCGGCTGGCTCCGCACCCAATCCGCGCTGCAAACGCTGGACGAAGAGCGCGCCGCGACCTTCACCGACGGCGTCGTCGCCGTCGTCATGGCGTGGATCCGCGAGCGGACCCACGCCGAACCAAATTCCCCCTAATCGAAGCGGAAATCTCATGAGAGCGATTGCAATTGCGGCGGCGGCGATGGCCGTGCTGGCCGGACCGGCCGCGGCGGCGACGGTCACCGACTGTCCGCTACGAGACGCGCCGTTCTCGATCGACTCGCCGCTCGTCGACCTGCTGCTCAGTCCGTCAGCCAAGGCGGTGCTGGCCAAGGCCGCGCCGGGCCGTTTCGAGAAGCTGCCGGCCCGCTTCGCCGGCACCGAGCCGCCGACCTTCGCGGCGATCCTGACCCTCAAGGAGGCCAGCAGGTTCACCGGTCTGAAGCCTGACGCGCTGCCGGCCATCGACGCCGAGTTGCGCGCCCTGCCGGTCACTGACGCCGATCGCGTCGCCCGCTGCGCCCGCTACGACAACGAGCCGGTCAGCTTCCAGGTCCCGAAGGGCAAGCCGGCCGTGCTGCTGTTCGACAAGATCAACGGGTTCCGCGACGGCCCCTCGGTCGATGCGGCGCGCGCGGCGTTCGAAAAGCTCGCGGCGCAGAAGGGCTGGACCCTCGTCGCGACTGATAAGGGCGGGGCCATACGTCCGGAGACGCTGCGCCAGTTCGATGCGGTGATCTGGAACAACGTCAGCGGCGACGTGCTGACCCTGGCGCAGCGCAAGGCGCTGAAGGACTATCTCGAGAACGGCGGCGGCTTCCTCGCCGTGCACGGCTCGGCGGGCGATTTCTCCACCTTCTGGGACTGGTACGTGGACGACCTGATCGGCGCGCGGTTCAAGGGACACCCGATGGCCCCGCAGTTCCAGGACGCCCGCGTCGTGGTCGCGGACCGCAGCCATCCGATCACCGCCAAGCTGCCGCCGCAGTGGGTGATGAACGACGAGTGGTATTCCTTCCGCACCAATCCGCGAGCCGCCGGCGCGCACGTCCTCCTGACGCTCGACGAGTCCAGCTACAAGCCGGACGGTCACGGCCAGGACCTGCGGATGGGCGACCACCCGATCGCCTGGACCAACTGCATCGGCAAGGGCCGGGTGTTCTACTCGGCCATCGGCCACCGGCCCGAAACCTACAGCGACGCTCAGCACCTCGCGCTGCTGGACAGCGCGCTCGACTGGACGGCTTTGGACCGCAAGGCCTGCCCGAGCGCCACCAAGAGCGCGCGGCGCTAAACGGGCGGCGCTTCGGCGCCGTCGCACATCGGCTATCGATTGGAGGAAGCGTCGGATGCTCGGCTCGGTATCTCTCGGCGATCACCTGCCCCGGGACTGGCGTACGGGGACCTTCGTGGGACGCCTCGCCGCGCCGGAGGGGCCGATCGTCGTGGTCTGCCAGGACGGGCGGCTGCGCGACGTCACCGCCCTGGCGCCGACGGTCGCCGAATTGTTCCAGGATTGGCGCGGCCCGCCGGCTGGCGGGCGCGACCTGGGCGACCTGGAGGACTTCGACTTCGCCGCCGCGCCGCTGCTCGCCCCGGTCGATCTGCAGGTGATCAAGGCCGCCGGGGTGACCTTTGCGGTGTCGGCCGTCGAGCGGGTCATCGAGGAGCGGGCGCGGGGCGACGCCGCCAAAGCCGAGAGCATCCGCGCGGACCTGAGCGCGCGGGTCGGCGCCGACCTGCGCGCCGTGCAGCCGGGTTCTGAGGCCGCGGCGCGGCTGAAGGCGGCGCTGATCGCCGACGGGCTGTGGTCGCAGTACCTGGAAGTGGCGATCGGCCCGGACGCGGAGATTTTCACCAAGGCCCCGGTGCTCGCCGCCGTCGGCCACGGCGCCCAGATCGGCGTGCGCTCGGACTCCGGCTGGAACAATCCGGAGCCGGAAGTGGTGCTGGTCTGCGATTCCGTAGGCCGGGTGCTCGGCGCGACGCTCGGCAACGACGTCAATCTGCGCGACTTCGAAGGCCGCAGCGCCCTGCTGCTCAGCAAGGCCAAGGACAACAACGCCTCCTGCGCGATCGGTCCGTTCATCCGGATCTTCGACGACGGCTTCGGCCTCGACGACGTGCGGCAGGCGCAGGTCGACCTGCTGATCGAGGGGGCCGACAACTACCGCCTCGAAGGCCGCAGTTCGATGGACCAGATCAGCCGCGATCCCCTGGAGCTGGTGCGCCAGACGCTCAGCGAGCATCAGTACCCGGATGGGTTCGCCCTGTTCCTCGGCACCCTGTTCGCGCCGACCCAGGACCGCGACGAGCCGGGCCGCGGCTTCACCCACAAGCCGGGCGACGTGGTGCGGATTACGAGCCCCCGGCTCGGCATGCTGCAGAATGAAGTGACCACCTCCAAGGCCGCGGCGCCGTGGACGTTCGGGGTCGCCGCCCTGATGCGCAACCTCGCCGGCCGCGGCCTGCTCGGGGAGCGCGGCTGATGCGTTCTGCTTCAGCGATCTATCCCAGCCTCAAGGGCAAGCGCGTCGTCGTCACCGGCGGCGGCTCGGGGATCGGCGCCGGCCTGGTCGAGGCCTTCGTCCGCCAGGGCGCGGACGTGCACTTCCTGGACATCGCCGAAGCGGACTCGCACGCGCTGATCCGGCGCCTGGAGGGGACGGGGCCGAAGCCGGTGTTCCACCTGTGCGACCTGAAGGACGTCGAGGCGATCGCAGAGGCCTTTGCCCGCATCGGCCACGTCGACGTGCTGGTCAACAACGCCGGCAACGACGACCGGCACACGCTCGACGAGGTGACGCCGGCCTATTTCGACGACCGCATCGCGGTGAACCTCAAGCACATGCTGTTCTGCGCCAAGGCCGCGGCGCCGCGGATGAAGGCGGTCGGCGGCGGCGCGATCATCAACTTCGGCTCGATCTCCTGGCACCTCGGCCTGCGCGGCCTGGTGGTCTACGAGACCGCCAAGGCCGGCATTGAGGGGATGACCCGGGGGCTCGCCCGCGAGCTCGGCCGCGACGGGATCCGGGTCACCTGCATCCTGCCGGGCAACGTCCGCACGCCCCGGCAGCAGAAGTGGTACACGCCCGAAGGCGAGGCGGAGATCGTCGCGGCCCAATGCCTGGACGGCCGGATCGAGCCGGCCGACGTCGCGGCGCTGACGCTGTTCCTGGCCTCCGACGACGCGCGCTTCTGCACCGGCCACGGCTACTGGATCGACGCGGGCTGGCGCTGAGCGGCGAGCGCGGCCCGCTAGCGCGCGCCGTAGTAGTCGAGATACCAGTCCACGAAGTTCGCGACCCCCGTCTCGATCGAGGTTGTCGGGGCATAGCCAAGCGCGCGCCGGGTTTCTTCGACGTCGGCCTCCGTGCGTTGGACGTCGCCGGGCTGCATCGGCATCAGGTTCAGTTCGGCCTTGCGCCCGAGCTTCTCCTCCAGAACTTCGATGTAGCGCATCAGCTCCACCCGCTGGCTGTTGCCGAGGTTCAGGACACGCCACGGCGCGACGCCGCTGGTCGCCGGATCCGGGGTCTGCGGATTCCATTGCGGATTGATCGTCGCCGGCCGGTCGACGGCGGCCACCAGGCCCTGAACGATGTCGTCCACATAGGTGAAGTCGCGCTGCATCCTGCCCTGGCCGTAGACGTCGATCGGGCGCCCCTTGAGGATGGCGTCGGTGAACTTGAAGAGGGCCATGTCCGGTCGCCCCCACGGACCGTAGACGGTGAAGAAGCGGAAGCCGGTCGAGGGAATGCCGAACAGGTGCGCGTAGGAGTGCGCCATGACCTCGTTGGCTAGCTTGGTCGCGGCGTAGAGGGTGATCGGGTGATTGGCGCCGTCATGCACGCTGAACGGCAACTTGCCGTTCGCGCCGTAGACCGAGCTCGTGGAGGCGTAGAGGAGGTTGCCGGTCTGCACGGCGCGGCACCCCTCCAGGATGCTCAGGAAACCGACCACGTTCGAGTCCACATAGGTGGCCGGGCTCTCGAGGCTGTAGCGGACGCCCGCCTGAGCGGCCAGGTTGACCACCGTCTCGGGCCGGTGCTCGGCGAACAGGGCGGCGACGCCGTCGCGGTCGGCGAGGTCAAGCTTGGCGTGGCGATAATGGGGATAGGCCTCGAGCAGCGCGAGGCGCGAGGCCTTCAGGCTCGGGTCGTAGTAGGCGTTCATGGAGTCGAGGCCGACGACCTCGTCGCCGCGCTCGAGCAGCCGCCGGCTCAGGTGAAAGCCGATGAAACCGGCCGAGCCAGTGACGAGGATGGTCATGGAAACGCCCCAACTGTGAGTTGTTGAAGCGCTAGGGTAAGGCGGCTTCGGTGTCGAATTTTCGACTTCGACGGTCGGATCCTGCGAGTGACGTCGCCGTCACGGACGCCGACGGCGACGTAAGCCGAAGGTGTTCGCAGATGCGGCAGAACCGCAACTTTACGCTGTTACGATCGGGCCAACTCTTGGCGGTCCGCCGTGGCTCCATCAGGCTGAACTAACTCGATTGGGGAATTGCCATGCACGTTGCGATGATCGGCACCGGTTATGTGGGTCTGGTGAGCGGCGCCTGTTTCGCCGACTTCGGTCACGTCGTGACCTGCATCGACAAGGACGCCGGCAAGATCGAGCGGCTGCAGGCCGGCGGCATTCCGATCTATGAGCCCGGCCTCGACAAGCTGGTCGCCGACAACGTGAAGGCCGGCCGGCTGTTCTTCACCACCGAGGCCGCCGAGGCGGTGAAGAAGGCCGACGCGGTGTTCATCGCCGTCGGCACGCCGTCGCGCCGCGGCGACGGCCACGCGGACCTCTCCTACGTCTACGCCGCGGCCGAAGAGATCGCCGGCCTGATCGAGGGCTTCACCGTCGTGGTCACCAAGTCGACGGTGCCGGTCGGCACCGGCGACGAGATCGAAGCGATCATGCAGCGCGTACGGGCTGACGCGGGCGCCGACGTCGCGGTCGTGTCGAACCCGGAATTCCTGCGCGAGGGCGCGGCGATCGAGGACTTCAAGCGCCCCGACCGGGTGGTGGTCGGCACCAGCGACGAGCGCGCCCAGGCGGTGATGCGCGAGCTCTACCGCCCGCTCTATCTCAACGAGACGCCGATCCAGTTCACCGGCCGGCGCACCTCGGAGCTGATCAAGTACGCGGCCAACGCCTTCCTGGCGATGAAGATCACCTTCATCAACGAGATCGCCGACCTGTGCGAAGCGGTCGGCGCCGACGTGCAGCAGGTCGCCCGCGGGATCGGCCTCGACAAGCGGATCGGCGGCAAGTTCCTCAACGCCGGCCCGGGCTACGGCGGCTCCTGCTTCCCGAAGGACACCCTGGCGCTGGTCAAGACCGCGCGGGACTATCAGGCCCCGATGCAGCTGATCGAGACCACGGTGGCGGTCAACGACAAGCGCAAGAAGGCGATGGCCAGCAAGGTCACGGCCGCGGTCGAGGGCCAGGACCTGGCCGGCAAGACCATCGGCGTGCTCGGCCTGACCTTCAAGCCGAACACCGACGACATGCGTGACGCCCCCAGCCTCGACATCATCCCGGCGCTGCAGGCGGCTGGCGCGCGGGTGCAGGCCTTCGACCCCGAGGGCCACGAGGCCAAGCAGATGCTGCCGCGGGTGGAGTTCAAGGACGATCCCTACGCGGCGGCCGAAGGGGCCGACGCGCTGGTGATTATCACCGAGTGGGATCAGTTCCGGGCGCTGGATCTCGAGCGGGTGAGGGGACTGATGAAGTCGCCAGTGCTGGTCGACCTGCGCAACATCTACAAGCCGGAGGAAGTCCGCCGCGACGGCTTCAGGTACGTCAGCGTCGGGCGGAGCTGACGCGGATCGCCTCGGTCGCGGAGTGGTGCGTTCAGTTGCCGGGATAGGGGATGGTTGCGCCCCTATCGCTCTGGCAGCTGTTGCCCTGAACGGTCAGGTTCTGGACTCCGTCGGCGTAGATGCAGTCCTGGGCGACGTCCTGGAGGACGTTGCGCAGGATCGACACGTCGGCGCCAGGCGTCACGTCGGTCATCACAGTGCCGCGCTGCATGTAGACGCTGATGGCGGCCTGAGGCACCGACAGGCTCGACTCGCCGCCTGATTTGTTCACGGTGTTGTCCTGGATCAGGGTGTTGAAGGGGCCGACCCCTTCCAACCAGGGATCCAAGCTGGTCAGGACGCGCACGGGGCTGAACTGCAGAGACTTGAAGCTATTGCGTTCGACGACTGCGTTCGGAACCTGGACGAGGATGCCGTGGCAACCACAGGGGCCGATGGTGTTGTTGCGGACCATGACCCGCGACCCCAGAAGGTTGAGGTTGCGCGCGTAGGCGATGTCGCTCTGCGGCAGCGCCTTATCCAGTTGGACGCTCGCAGCGTCCCCGCCGCCAGCGAGCGAGAGCGCCTTGGCGGAGAAGACGTAGGACCCGGAACTGTCGAAGAAAGCCAGGGAATCGCCGGCCGCAAGGACGTCCGCGCGATGGGTCAGGTTGACGCTCATGGCGCCGATCTGCGGGCCTGAGACCTTGTAGATCACGCTCGAGATGTTGATCGCGTCGTCGCCCTGATCGCGAATGACGTTGTTTCGCATGATCAGGTCGCCGGCGAACGACGTCAGATGCACGGCGTCGTATTCGGCGCTGAGCGGCGGGCCGCCGGGGCGCGCCTGTATGGTGACGTTCACGATCGCGAGGCCGCGCCCCATGCGTTCGGCGTCGATCCCAACGCCGGTCGCGCTACGGATCGTGACCCGGTCAATGACGATGTCGTTCGAGGTGTGCGTGTTGGCGGCGTCTTTGATCATGATCGCCGCGCCTGCGTAGTAGTCGTATTTGACGATCACCCGCTCGCCGACAGGCAGGCTGTCGAAATTTGTTCCCGCGCTCATCACGTTGTCGATGATCGTTACGGGCAGGCCGCTCTTGCCGAAGAACAAGCGGGTGTCGACGGCAGACTGGACGGTGATCTGGTGGATCGTCGTGTCCTGCAATTGGCCGCTGTCCAATTTGATCGTCTTGTAGCCGCCCGCCTCCGCCACCACGCCGCTCCCGGAGGTGGGGACGTCATAGTCGATCGTCATGCCGGTCAGGCGAAGGCGTTGCACGTTCGAGACCGCGATGCCGCTGCCGGCCCCCGCAAACAGCAGGGTGGCGCCGGCGCCTTCGATGGTGAAGTCGCTCAGGTTCCGCACCAGGAGCATGCCGTCCCCGCCGCTGGCGCGCGGCAGAAACCGATAGACGCCCGGCAACAGGGTGAGCTTGTGGGCGCCGATCGACGCTGCGTTCGCCATCGCCTGCGCCAGGACAGGAGTCGCGTCCACACCGGCGCCGGGAGGGCTCACGGTTACGACCGGTCCCGTCACCGTAGGCAGTTTCACCACGGCGACCACGCTGGCGCCGTTCGGCATGGTTCGCCGCTCGACATAGTCGCCCGCCACGGATTTCGCCGGGCTGGTCGGCTGGCTCTCCGCGAGGGTGCGCCACGTCGCAAAGGAGGGGCTTTGCGCAGTGGCGACCGGCGCCGCCGCGACCTGCGATCCAAGTCCAAGGACAATGATGATCAGAGGGTTGACGACGGCTCGTCGCATGCGCGGCTACCTGCACCTGAGGATACGCAACCCCAAGTTAAACAGATTACAACCCGTCGTTGTGGTTCGCAAGGGGCGGATCTCGCCGCCGGTCGGCAAAGATGTGCGGCCTTGCATTTGACGGCGCCCGAGCGCCTAATTCGTAGTCAACTCTAACGAGAATAGACGAAAGATTCTTGTGACCGAGGCCGAACGCCCCGTCCCGATCGCCTATCCCATCGGGTCCCGGCATCTCATCATCTCCCGACGCTCGACCTCGCGCGCGACGAACCTGCTGGTCCGGTGCGTACTGACGCTCCTGCTCTGGAGCGCCCGCGGTTTGCTACGTTTGGCGCCCGGCGGCCGGAAAGCTGGCGCGGGAGACCGCGCCCTCCGGAAAAAGTTGCTTCCGATCCGGGTCGACTGACTTCGCGACCTGCGGTCGCGCGCCTCCGCCAGCGCAGGCCTGCCGCGAAAGCTCCACATTGCCGTTCAATGATGTGACGTCTTCCGCGCTGCGGAACGTCGTCCGGAGAGGCGTCGATCCGCGCGGAAGCGGTCGAAGTCCTGCGACGGCGTGGGGATGGAGGTCACTTGAAGCTGACGGTCGTCCTGCCGAGGATTGCAGTCCTCGCCATCGTCCTGACGCCTGCCGCCAGCGTGGCGACCAGCGTCGCTGACGGGGCCACGTTTGACGACTGGCGCACGATCGCTCAGCGCGATGCGATCAGCCCGGTCAAGCCGGCGCCAGGCGATCTCGTCGAGCAGCGCACCGGCGCCAACGGCCGGCCGATCCGCGTCGTCGTGCTCGCGCCGCGACCGCCCGCGGCCGCTGGAACCGTCTTCGTCAAGCCACCGGCGCAAGGCGCCGACGCCGACGCGATCTTGGCGGAGGCTTTGCAGAAGGCCCGAAGCTCCGGCGCTCACCGGCTGGTGCTCGCCCCGGGGGTCTACCGCCTGGCCTCGCGCACCCGTGTCGTGGACGCCGACGCCGCCCTGGTGCTGCGCGACTTGCAGGACTTCACGATCGAAGGGGCGGGGGCGACGCTGCTGGTCGCGTCGGCCGGCAACGGGCTGGTGATCAGCAACTGCCAGCGGTTGCGGCTCAGCGGCGTGACGATCGACTACGACACGCCGACTTCCGGGTCCGGCGTGGTGGTGGAGAAGAACGGTGAGAAGGTCATCCGGCTCGACCCGGGCGCGGTCCCGGGAGCCAAGCTTCACCAGGTGATCGTCAGGACCCAGGAGGTCGACCGTCGGTTCTTTTTCGGGCGCAAGGGTGTCGAGCTGCAGAACGCCGGCGGCGAGCTTTCGGCGGGCGCCGCCTTCGACAAGTTGCCGCCGGGCGCGCCGGTGCTGCTGAAGTACCACCACTACCAGGGCGCCGCGGTCCAGGTTCGCGACGCCAACCATCGGCACGCCACGAGCGACCTCATCTTCGACCGCGTCGTCATTCACGGCTCGACCGGGGCCGGCTTCGACATCGAGCGGATGGGGCGGGGGCTGGCGCTGGTGAACGTGGAGATCCGCGCCCGGCCGAACGGGCCGCCGCTCAGTGTCGAGTACGACGGCGTGCACGTGACCTCCTTCGGCGGAGACCTGATCCTGCGGGACAGCGTGATCCGCGATCAGGGCGACGACGCCATCAACCTGTCGACCGTGGTGCATCGGGTCGAAAGCGCGCCCCCCGGGTCCGACGAGATCATCCTGTCGCACCGCACCGACGTGATCGCCGTCGGCGACACCCTGGCCTTTTTCGACCTGTCCGGCGGCTACCTGTCCCAGGCTCGCGTGCGGGAGTTCCTGCCGAGCCCGCAGCATGCCCGCGTCAAGCTCGACCGGCCGGCTCCGCCGCTGGCCCTCGCCTACGCGCGCAACCTGGATCTGCTGGGGCGGCGCTACGTCATCTCCGGCAACCGCATCGGGCCGTGCCAGTGCCACGGGATCCTGGCGCAAACGCCCAACGGCGTGATCGAGGACAACGTCATGAGCGGCCTGCGCTTCAACGCCGTCCGCCTCCTCACCAGCCTCAAGCCGTGGAAGGAAGGCGCGGGCCCGTTCAACATCGCCGTGCTGAACAACCAGGTCCGCGACACCGGCGGCGATCGCAATCGATCCGTCCCGCACGCCGCGATCAGCGTTTACGTGCAGAACGGGACCTATCTGACGTCGGCTCCGGTGGGCGCCGACGTCGCGATCCGCGGCAACCGGATCACCAATGTCGCGCAGGGCTGCATTTACGCCGAAGGGGTCCGCAACCTGAGCCTCCGCGACAATCGCTGTACGAGCCGATCCGGCGAACGCATCGACTGAGACACGCTTCGGCGAAGCGACGCTAGTTCCCGGAGCTGGCCGTCGTCCGATCGGTGGCCGGGTAGGCCGCGGGCGGATGCGGGTGGCGCAAGGATTCCTTGCGGAGACGCGACCAGCGCGGCTGGCGCTGCGCTTGGTAGAGCGGTCCCAAGAGCGAGAGCCCCCAGAGAATGAGGCCGGGAGCCATCGCCGCCAGCATCTTGTTGCGGGACTCGACGAAGTCGGCGCCCACCGCGCAGTACCACATCATGGCGTACATGTAGGCGAACAGCAGCCAGACCGATCGCAGCGAGCGCATCAGCAGGTTGATCAGCTGCAGGGTGGCTCCGTAGAAGGCGCCGAGGATGATGACGCCCGGAACCCCGGCCGCGACATAGAAATAGCCCGGCAGGGTGGAGCCGAACGCCACCCCGGATCGATAGATCACCGGGAAGAAGGTCATCATGAACGGATCCCTCGCGCCGGCGATCAGCCGGCTGAGGTGGGGCTCGATGAAACCGGTGCCGGAGATCAGGCCGAAGTTCGCGAACCCATCGAAATTGCGTTTGCTCAGCAGATCCGACACGAAGTCGCCGGCCGAGGTGATGGTGAAGGTCGCGGTCGGATCGACCAGGGACTTCCGCAGAGGGTCCATGATCGACAGCGCGAACACGCCGAGGACGCCGGCGATCACCAGGCGTGCGGTCGGCAGCCTGTTGCTGGCCGCGAACACCAAGGCCATGCCGATCAGGGTGGGCCACAGGAACCGCCCGCGCGCGCCGGTGTAGAGGATGGCGACGAAAAACGCCCCGACCAGGCCGGCGACGAGCAGGTAGCGGCGCGCCCGGACCAGCCAGTAGAGCAGCACCGAGAAGGCGAAGTTTCCGAGGAACTGCACGATGGTGGCCATCAGCCCGTCGGCCGACTTCACCAGCCCCGAGCGGAACTGGCCGACGCTTGTCAGGTGGGTGAACTGGCGGCCCAGATAGATGGTCGCGGCGATGCCCAGCGCGAAGAACGCCAGCACGACCAAGGCCGTCCACGGCCCGACGCCCTTTCCGAGGGTCTGGGTGAATTCTTCCGGCTCGAGGGTGCGCCGCGGCAGCGGCACCAGCGCCGATCCCGCCGCCATGGAGGCCAGCATCGCGATCAGCAGCAGCTGGGTGCGCTCGTAGACGGCGATCGACTGGTCAGGCGTCAGGGTCTCCATGCCGAGCATGGTGTAGCCGTTGCTCATGTAGGCGAGCTGCTCGATGAGGAAGTACATCATGTACCAGAAGGTGATGAACCCCGCCGGGGTGAAGTACCGGTACATCAGAACAGAGGTGGATCGAGACTGCGTCCAGCAGAGCGCTCCCAGCAACAGCAGTTGGCAGACGATCGCAAGCAGGTGCACGGACGTGACCATCGGATCTAGAACGCCTTGATCAGCTTTGCCGGGACCCCCGCATAGAGTCCGCTGGTGTAGACGCCCGGCCGGACGATGGCGTTCGCGCCGATCAGGGACCGGCTCTGGATCCGAGCGCCGGCCAGCACACGTGCCGCGGCGAACACCAGGACGTCGGCGCCGATCTCGACCGGCTCGAACCGGAGCCGGTTGTATTTCATCGGCGTGGTCGGATCGTCCCAGGTGTGGTCGAAGGACAGGATCGAGGCGTAGTGGCCGATCGAGCTGTTGTCGCCGATCGACACGCCGCCGGTCGCATCGATGTAGACCCCGGTATGGACGGCGACGTTGTCGCCGATCGAAAGGCCGCCCCAGTCCTTCACCGTGACCCGCTTGCCGATCGTGACGTTCATCCCGCAACGCTTCGCCAGGCGACAGGCGTAGAGGTAGCGGAAGAACATCCCGAGATTGCCGGGAGCGGCGTCGAAGACGAAGTAGGTCGAGGCGTAGAAGCGCCGCGGCAGCAGGCGCGACGCCGAGCGGATGGCGTTGATGACGCCTGCGTACTTCTCGAAGATGCCGCGGCCCTTGCCGCCCATCTCGCCATAGCGCGGTGCGGCCTCGACTTCTGTGCTCATAGGGGAGGGTGCGATCTGGTTCATGTGCCCGTCCTCGCCGGCGCGACGGCGGTCGGGGAGCCCGCCGGCTTGCGGTCCGGCATGATGTGCCAGAAGGGAATGCCGATCCGCCGCTTCACCGCCAGGCCCGCGAGGGTGTTCTGGCAGCCCAGGTTTACGGCGTAGGCGATGATGAAGCCGACCGCCCCCAGCGTGGGGCCCAGCACGGCCATGGTGAGGAGTTCGACGCCGAAGGCGATGCCGATGGTCCAGAGCAGGTCGCGTTCGTGACCGCTCATGTTCAGGATAATGTTCTTCGAGCCCATCACGACGGCATAGAACTGCGCAATTCCCATGATCGACAGGAATACCGCGCCGCTTTCGTAGTGTTTGCCGAACAGCGAAAGCACCAGCCCAGGCAGGAAGATCACCACCAAGGCCACCGGCGCTGCGCACAACGCGGTCAGGCGCGTGATCTGCGACAGCCGGCTGCTCATTTCCGAGATCTCCCCGCGCGGGAAGTGTCGCGCGACGATCGGGGCCAGGAAGAAGTTGGAGATGATCAGGAAGAAGTTGATGGCGTTGCCGAGCCGTTCGGCGACGGACGCATAGGTATATTGCTCGCGCGGCCCGACGAGATAGAGCACGACCAGCGGCGTCCAGAGGCTCAGATTCATCAGGACGAGGACCGCCCAGAAGCGGAACACCTCGCCGCGATGGGCGGCGTCCAGCCGCGCGGCGGCCGAGCGCCTCAAGGCGCGCAACGGCGCCAGCTTGAACGTGCGCACCGCCAGCGAGACGCAGATCGTGATCGTGATGGCCGAGGAGAAGATCATCGCGATCGGCAGCAGGCCGGCGAAGCGGTGGGGCTGCGGCGCGAGTCCGGAGGCCAGCAGCAGCCCCGCCAGGACGGCGCTGTTGCAGATGTTGAGCATGAAGATGGCGGTGTTGTACCTCGATCGGCCTTGGAAGAAGCTTCCGATCAACGACGAGGCGGGCAGGAACAGCAGCAGCGCCGGCGCGAGGATCGCGAACTGCATCAGCTCCGGCTTGAAGAGCGCGCCGATCGCCAGGCCGCCCGCGACGACGACGGCTGCGAGGACGGCGACCTTCAGGTAACGGCCGAACACCGACTCCATGAAGCCGGCGGCCTCCCGCTCGTCGTCGAAGGCCGGCAGCCGCTTCACCGAATAGGTGTTCAGACCGAGCATCAGCAGCGGCGTGAGGATCGCCGACAGGGTGATGCTGAAATAGAGCGGCGCGAGCTCTGACGGCGAGTAGAAAGTGGCGCCCACGCGGTACACCACCAGGGTCGAAATCGCCCCCAGCCCGCGGAAGCCCGCGCTGATCGCGAAGCCCTGGTAGCGGCCGATCTGGCCGCGGAGCCGGTCCATTCTGGAAACCGCGCGGAGCTGACGCTTGCTCATAGCTGGGTACGCCCTCGCAATGGCTCTGCTCAGGGATTGACGCTGGACAGGAGCGCCGGAGCGCGCAGACGGGGCATGACGCTCTCATAGGCGCGGCGGATCTGGTGCATCATCGACTCCGGCGACCAGGCGTCGACGTGCACGGTGCGCGCCCCCTTGGCCAGACGGGCGCAATCCGCCGGATTGCTCAGCAGCCGCGCCGCGGCCTGGGCGGCGGCGACGGGGTTGTCGGGCGGGGTGATGATCGCGCTCACGTCCGGCAGGACGACGTCCGACAGGCCAGGCAGCTCGCTGACCACCGCCGGCTTGCCCGCGGCGGCGTACTGGATCAGCACGCGCGGCAGGCCCTCGCGCACGGACGTCAGCATGCAGACGTCCGCGAGCGCAATCAGGCTCTCGGGATCGGTGCGATAGCCGGAGAAGCAGACGCTGCGGCCGAGCCCGAGCTCGGCCACCAGCGCCTCCGCCTCGGCGCGCAGCTCGCCGTCGCCGACGAACAGCATCCGCCAAGCCGGCAGGCCGGCGAAGGTTTTCGGCAGGGCGCGGATCAGCTCGAGCTGTCGCTTGCGGGCCTCGAAGGCGGCGACCATGACGACGGTCGGCGGCTTGGCCTGGCCGGGCTCAAGGCGCAGCAGCTCACGCCAGTCCTCCGGGGGATGCGCCATCTTAAAGCGATCGACGTTCATCGCGCTGAGCGCGACAAAGTGCTGATCCGGGCGACCGATGCCGAGGTCAAGATAGGCGTCTCGGCACGACGGGCTGACGCTGATGAAGGCGTCGGTGAACAGCGCGCAGAACCGCTCCACCGCCTTGTACGCGGCCTCGGCCTTCCAGCCGACGTTGACGAACGGCAGGATGTGCACGCTGTGAATGATCGCCGGCACGTCCGCCAGCTTGGCCGCCATTCGTCCCAGAACGCCGGCCTTGCTCTGGTGGGTATGCACGACGTCGGGGCGCAGCCGACGGAACAGGGTCGTCATCTGCACCAGGGCGCGCGCGTCGCGGATCGCGTCGACCGGATGCACCAGCGCGTCGACGCAGATCACTTCCGCGACCTCCGACGCCGCGCGGCGAGTCTCCTCGTGAAAATCAGAGCCGTGAATGATGATCACGCGGTGGCCTTCGGCGGCCTGGGCGCGACAGTTGATGATGGTGTTCTGCTCCGACCCACCGGTCTTCAGAAAGCGGGTCAGCACGTGAACGATGACCATGGGCGGGCGACGATCGGCCCGGTCTTCCGGCCGCACCGGAAAGGCTTTGATGTGCTGATTCACTGTGTTGAACCCTAGTAAGAGCCATCGCGCTTCATCACCGCCGGGACGGTGGCGAAGAGGATTTTCAGGTAGAGGGAGAGGCACAGGGTGTTCGCAAACACCGTGTCGATGGCGACCCGCCGTCGATAGCTCACGTCGTTGCGTCCGCTGATCTGCCAGAGGCCGGTGATCCCGGGCCGCACCGAGCAGTACTGCGCGAAGCGTCGACCGTAGCGGGCGACTTCCCCGGTCACGATCGGGCGCGGGCCCACCAAGCTCATCTCGCCCCGCAATACATTGAAGAGCTGCGGAATCTCGTCGACCGAGGAGACCCGCAGGAAGCGGCCGAGCAAGGTCACGCGCGGATCACGACGAAGCTTCTGATCGGCTTCCCATTCGCGCCGCGCCTCGGGATCGCGGGCCAGGAGCGCGCTCAGGCGCGCCTCGGCGTCGACCACCATTGAACGGAATTTCCAGCAGCGGAAGCTCCTGCCCTCGTAACCTATGCGCGAGTGTCCGAAAAAAATCGGGCCGCCATCCTGGATCTTGATCGCGATCGCAACGACGATCATCAGCGGAGCGACGAAGATCAACCCAGACATAGCGAAGATAATGTCGAAAATTCGACAGGCTATGGGCGCAGGTCTGCGGGTAGTTTGGATATCTCGGCCCGCACTAACCCCTCGCGGAATGGCCGCAAACTCGACCTCTTTTGTACCGGAAATGTACATGTCCGCACTCCCGTTGTTCAGTTCTAGCGCGTGCCAGCCGGATCATCGCAGCGTTTAGCAACACTTCTTTGATCGCCTGCTTTTCAGGCGACCGCGGTGTGCCTTGCACGAGCCCCAGAGGATGCACGTCACGGTAGTGCTAGGTAAACACAGATTAAGACCGTTGTTAGGCTTCACCGTGGTATCCGTCCGGTGAAGACCGCGGCTGTCCGCTCGCCGCGCAGTCGGTGCTCTAATCTGGATCAGTCGCCCGACTCTTGAGCTGTGAGACCGGACGGGCCCAGTAATCAGACGTCGGAATGCATCCGGCCGCTCGGTCAGGCGCGAGCGGCCGGCGTGATTTCGTGGCGCCTCAGCTCACGTAATACTTCTTGCATTCGGCGTAGTAGTAGCCGGGATCGCCGTAGCCGTACTTGGCCTGCTGCCGCATGTCGACGCGGGTGAGCGCAACGCCGCCGATGTGGGCGCCGCCGCCGGACAGAAAGCGGAAGGCGGACTCCACGGCGTGCTGCGGGGTTTTCCGCCAGCGGGCGAGCACGATCACCACGTCGGCTTTCGGCGCCAGCACCCGGGTGTCGGCGACCGCCAGCACCGGGGCGGTGTCGAGCACCACCAGGTCATAGCGACGGCGCAGCTCCCCGAGCAGGCGATCCATCGCCGCCGTGCCGAACACGTCCTTCGGCGTCACCCCGATCGTCGACAGCGGCAGGAAGTGCGCGCCGGTCTCGGTGTCGGCGGCGATCGCCTGCTCCAGGGTGGCCTCGCCGTTGAGCACTTCGAGCAGGCCGACCGCCGGTTCGTTGCGCAACAGGCGATTGAGGGCGCGGCGTCGCAAATCGCAGTCGACCACCAGCACCTTCTGGCCCTGCAGCGCCGCGGCGCGGCCGAGGCAGATCGAGGTGGTGGTCTTGCCTTCTCCCGGCAGCGAGGAGGTGACCGCGACGATCTTCACCGGCTCGCCAAGCCGAGAGTAGAGGATCGAGGTTCGGAGGTTGCGGAACGCCTCGGAGAAGCTGGAAAGCGGCTTGCCCACGACATAGTCGATCGGCGCGGCTTTGGACTTCCCGGCGACCGAGGCCAGCAACGGGATCGCACCGAGGTAGGTGGCGTCCAGGCGGCGCTCGACGTCGTCGGCAGTGGCGAGCCCGGAGTCCAGCATTTCGGCCAGGACGATCACGCCGATGCCGGCGCCCAGCGCGAGCAGCAGGCCGAGCGTCAGGTTCACCGGGACCTTCGGCGAGCTCGGCTGGCTGGGGATCTTCGCCGCGGAGACCATGCGGGCGTCGGACTGTTCGATGCCCTGCTGGCTGCTCGTCTCCTTGTAGCGGTTCAGATAGCTCTCATAGAGCGTGCGCGAGGCGTCCGCCGTACGCTGCAGCTCGTTCAGCCGGACCATGGCGCGGTTGTTGGCGGCCAGCATGCCCTTGGCGCCGCCGAGGCTGCCGGCGACTGCGCCGGCGCGTTGACGCGACACCTGCACCTTGGCTTCCAGGTTGGAGATCACCCGCTGGATCTCGGCCTGGATCTGGGCGTCGATGTCCGACAGCTGGCGCTTGGCCTTCAGCATCTCCGGGTGGCGCTCGCCGTAGCGGCCCTGCAGGTCGGCCACGGTGGAGCTGACCTGGGTGCGCTGCTCGCGAAGCTGTTGAATGACGCGAGAGTCCAGGGCCTCGCCCACGTCCTCGCCGGTCGAGCCGCGCGCCAGCTGGCCGCGGGCGGTGCTCAGGCGGGCCGCGTCCTCGGCGACCTGCGCCTGCGCCTGGGCGAGCGTCTGGTTGTAGTTGGAGATTTCCGCTTCGGTCAGGTTGGTGCCCGAGGCGCTCAGCAGGTTGTTGGCGATCTTGTACTGCTGGACGGCGGCTTCGTCGGCCAGCACCTGGCCGCGCATCTGCTCCAGCCGTTCGTTCAGCCAGGTGGTCGCCTGGCGGGTCGCATCGACCTTCGCCGTCATCTGCCCGAGCAGGTAGAGCTCGGCGAACTTGTTGCCGATCTGCGCGGCCTTCTGCGGGCTTTCCGACTCGTAGCTGACGTTGATGACGTAGGTCAGGCCGGCGCGCTTGACCGACAGGCCGGCCAGCACGTTGTCGACGACCGCCTCGTGCTCCGTCTGCTGCGCGAGCGAGCCGAGCCGCGACTGGTCAGGCGCGCCGAACATGCCGGTGACGCTGGCGATCAGCCCCTTGACGCCGCTTGGCTTCGCCGTGCGCGGACTGAATTCCGGGTCGGCCTCGAGGTTCAGCGCCTTGACCACCTGGGCCGCCAGTTGGCGCGACTTCAGGACCTCGACCTCGGTGTCGACGACAGCCGTGTCGGTCGGCAGGCCGGACAGCGCCCCGGACAGCACCGCCTCGGAGTTGGTCACCTTCTCCCGGCGCGGGTCGAGCATGACGTTGGCGGTCGCCGTATATTTCGGCGTCGCCAGCACGGTGACGAGGATCGCCGCCAGCAGCACCACGGCGGCCACCGCGGCGAACAGGCCCAGCCGTCGGCGGAAGACATTCCACAGCCGCCGCAAATCCAGATGCCAGGAAAGCGCCGAGCTCCACTGACTGAGGGGCGTTCCTTGGCGGCCATGGCTTTTTGGATCAAGTACAGGCGAAGGCGTGTGCGCGTTCATGGGACGTTCCTATACTTGCAATCATACGAGACGTGCGAATCTGTGACTGTCGGTTACCAGCCTTCAAGTTCGAAGCGATCCTCACATTCCGAGGTAGCGGCGCTTTGTGTCAGTAGTACGCCTCCACGCTATCGCCGCGCTCCCCCTTGGTGTTCGGCCGAAGCCTCACCGTATTTTGGGTTTTTCTGAGGCGGCCGCCGACCGCCGCCTGAAGTGGCAGGGCGCCGCTGGAAGGCGGCCGCGGTTTGGTCGCGGGGGCGGGCGAGCTGCCCGCGCAGCGGGCAGGCGGCGGGTCTCTGGAGGTCGAGCTTGTGCGCGACTGGCGCGCCGCGCCGGCCGCTCAAGGGCGACTAGGGTGGTGGCTCGCGGCCATCACCCCGTGGCTCGGTTGGCGTATCTGCGACATTATTTGGCAGTTTTGCGTTGGCGCGCCAGTGTGTTTCCGACTTAGGTTTGACCCCAAAAGCTGGGAGGCGACCGATGACCTGGGCGAACAATCTCCGGCATTTCGCCATTGAATGTAACGACGTGGAACGGGCCAAGGCCTTCTACGAACAGGTCTTCGGCTGGGTCATCCGCCCGTGGGGACCGCCTGGCTTCTACCAAATCCTCACCGGGAACCCCGCCGACCCGGGCGTGCTGGGAGCGCTCCAGGAGCGGCACGCGCCGCTCACCGGGAGCGGCTCTTCCGGCGTTCAACCGACCTTCGGGGTTGAGGACCTGACGCCTGTGGTCCAGGCCGTCGACGCCCATGGCGGCAGGGTCGTCATGCCAGAATTCCGGATCGAAGGTGTCGGAAACCTCATCTATTTCGAGGACACCGAGGGCAACCGCATCGGCGCGATGAAGTACGACCGCGAATATGCCTGGCCACAAGGCGTATCCAGGCCGGCTTGAGCGTCGATGGGCGTATTGGCGCGTAGCTTGGCCGCGACCTATTACGGCGGTCATCACGTCGCGCGGCACAGTCACCAGTGGGGGCAGTTGATCTACGCCGCGCGCGGCGTCATGCGCGTGGAGGCCGATGCGGCCGTCTGGATCGTGCCGCCCGCTCGGGCGGTCTGGGTTCCAGCGGCCGTGTCGCATGAGATCTTCGCACGTGGTGAGTTCGCGATGCGCTCGGTCTACATCGCGCCAGGCTGCGCCTGGACGCTCCTCGGCAAGTGCGTCGGCGTCGAGGTGTCGCCGCTTCTGCGGGAGCTCATTCTGCGGATTGTCGAGCTTGGTTTTCTGGAGGCGGAGAACCGAGAGCACCAGGCGCTCCTGGATCTGTTCCTAATCAGCCTGGGCGGCGCCGAGCGTTTGCCGACGAGACTGGTCTTGCCGCGAGACCGCCGTGGTCGATGCGCCGCAGAGCGATTGATGACCGAGCCTTCCCTGGCGATCAGCCTGCCTGAGCTTGCCCGCCTTTCCGGGGCGAGCTCGCGCACCTTGCAGCGAATCTTCCTCGAAGAAACCGGGCTTGGCTTCGCTGAATGGCGACAGCGAGCCCGCCTGACCCACGCGGCCAGTTTGCTGAGCCCAAGCTGTTCTGTAACCGAGGCCGGCCTGGATGCTGGCTATGCCTCGACCAGCGCCTTCATAGCCGCGTTCGGCCGAGCCTTCGGGTGCACCCCGGCGGCGTTTCGCGCTCGCGCGGGCTGAACGAGGATCTTCGCGGACTGCAGTTGGGCAGGGAATCCACCCAGGCAGAGCTCTTCGCGCACCGCCCGATGATCTCAGGACGGAATCCGCGGACGCGTAAGGCTACCCCCAATGGCTGCCTCAGCTGGACACCCCCGACTGCGCCGAAATACACCTAGCGCCGCGCGTTGATGAGAGGAGGCCGCCGTGGCGGCGATGGGACGCAAGGCGGAGGATAGCGCCAGGACTCGCGCTGCCATCCTGGATGCCGCCGAGGCCCTCATGCGTGAGGACGGCTACGCTGCGGTGACGACGCGGCGCGTCTCAGAGCCGTCGCGCCGGCCTTGGTGCGGCCGAGCTCGCGAGACGCCAGGGCCGCAAGCGGCTCCATGGCAGCGGTCTCCCGCGCCTCGAACTCCTGCAGCATGCAGTGCAGCAGTTCGTCCTTGGTGCTGAAGTGATAGAGCAGGCCGGCGTTCGAGACGCCGCAGCGTTGCGCCAGATCCTGCACGGTGAAGCCGAAGAAGCCGCGCTCCCCAACGATGCGGATCGCCTCGTCGAGGATCTGCCCCCGTCGGGCTTCCTGGTCCTCGCGAGTGCGTGTCCGAGCCTGTCGCGCCATCTGCGTCCCGCCAACTGGATAGTTGGTCGGTGCTAGCGTGCTGACGAAGGGCCGAAGGGCTGGCCTCAGCGCGCTTCGAGACCCTGGTTGCCGTTCGGCAGTCGCAGGCGCAGCGCGTTCTGGAAATGGGCCACGACGGTGAACTGGCCGACCAGCACCGTGAGCTCGAACAACTGCTTGTCGTTCAGCCGTTCGGCGAGCGTCGCCCACGTGGCGTCGCTGATCATTGCGTCCGCCTTCAACTCCTCCGTCGCGCGCATCAGAGCCCGGTCGTAGTCGTTCCAGCCGGGAGCCTCGGAGCCGGCCACCGCGCGCCCCACGTGAGTTCGGGGTGACGTGCGCCGCCTTTGGGTCGCGCTAGGGAAGCCTTCAGGCGGGAGCCACTGCAGCGCTAGCGCTGGCCGGATGGCTCCCGCCGCCATTCGCTTTCCGTGCGGCGCTGGATCGGCGAGACCGCCGCCGCGCAGCGGCTATCATCGCCGCAGCGGCCGCCTGGGCGGCGCTCGCCCTGCCTGTGGCGGCGGTGTGGGGCCTGCCGCACTAATTGCAGCGGCGGCTCGGCCGGCGCTCAAGCGAGGCGTCGCCCGCTTTGCGGCCAAGTCACATTTGAGCGAGTTCGCCACCGGGTCCCAGCTGACGTGTTCGTGGTTCAGATGTGAACCTGACGGACCAGGAAGTTCAGAATGGCGTACGATATTGGTCCCTTGGACGGGGGCGGCGATCAGGGCGTTCAGCGCATGCTGGCGCTGGCGAATTATTTGGAGACGGTCAGCGACTGCGACTACGACCACTGCGCGTGGCGACGGGAGCGCAGCGAGGGCTCCTTTGCGATGTGCGCTCTTGGCCACGGCGTCTCGGCGCTGCCTGCAGCCATCGGTCTGCGTTGGCGCAAGCCAGGCGGCGCGGACATCGTCCGACTGGATGGCAGCGGCTTCACCCAGAGCACCTTGGCCCTTGCCGGCGAGGCGTTCGAGCTCACGCTCGAGGAAGCCGAGACGATCTTCGGCATCGGGCCGCACACAGTCGCCTTCTACGGGGCTCGCGGTGTTTCCGGCATCAAGCCCAGGCTTGTGGCTGCGGCCATCCGCAGGTTCGCCTTCGACAGAATGGCAGGCTCGTTCAGAGCGAACGTCAAGGTGAGCTTCAGCGAAGGCGTGTTGTCAGGGCCTTAGCCGAGTTCTGGATGCTGCGGATTCCCGACAGCCGGATGTCGACAAGGCGGGGTCCGCGCCGTCCGAAAATCGGCCGTCGTGTGGGTTCCAGGCGAAGTGCAACGAGGGCAGGGAACCGGTCGGCGGGTGGGCGCGATCCAGCGGCAGGAACCGTCGCAGCCGCCCGTTTGTGTTCTCCACCGTGCCCTTCTGCCACGGCGCCTGCGGCGCGCAGAAGTAGGCGTCCATCCCGAGGCTCGTCTTCAAAGCGGGGTAGGCGGCGAACTCCGTGCCCCGGTCGAAGGTAGCGGTTCGCCGGGCGTCGGCGGGCAGCCTGCCAAGCTCCTCGCCTAGGCTGTTCATGATCGGCTTGGAATGCCGGCTCGGTTGCACCCTCAGCACTGCGAACCGTGTGCCGCTCGACGAGCGAGAGGACGTTCCGTTGGCCGTGCGCCCTACGGAACATCACCAGGTCGCCTTCCCAGTGGCCGAACGAGCTGCGCGCGGCAGTCTCGTCCGGGCGCGCGGCGAGGGTGTTCTCGAGCGGGATGTACCAGGCCGCGCGGCTTGCGGGCGTAGCGCTTGCGTCGCCGGCGACGTGGCCCGACCGTCGACTGCTTGTCACCATGTATCGCGACATCTCGGGCAAAGTCGGAGTTCCGCGTTGTTCCCCCCGACTGGCCGGACCCCTTCTTCCCGTCAGCCGAAGGCGCTCGCGCCGACGTCGTGACCAAATAGATCGAACGAGCGGGGCATGGGCTGAGTGTCGATCCCGATCCGCAAGTTCCGGAAGGGGTGGAAAGCGCGCCAGTCGGCTAGGGTGGAGATATGCGCGCTGCGCGGGGCGCGCGGCCAAATCAGCCATGTAGCGAGCCCCCGCCGAGCCTAGTGGAAGATAAAGTCGCCCTTAGACAGTGAAGACACCCCCATGACCGTGATGGTGTCGGTGTCCGTGATCTTGATTACGCTGTCGAGGTTTCCGTCGCTGTCGGCGTCCTCCACGCTGATGTCGAGCCGGTTGAAGTTCGTCACCAGCGGCCGATGGTGCAGCGCCCGACCTGTCAGGGCGCTGAGGTCGATCAGATCCTCGCCCTGGCGGAAATCTTCGATGACGTCTTCGCCGTTGTTCGGGCCGAAGGCGAAGACGTCGTATCCGCCAGTGCTGGTCGCGGACATGGTCCCCGCATCGCCCCACATGTGGTCGGCGCCCGGGCCGCTGACGAGACGGTCGTCGCCGCCCCGGGCCGCGTCGAGCATGACCAAGGCGTCGCCATAGAGCCGGTTGTCTGGGCCCGAGCCAGCGGTCAGCGTGTCATTGCCGCCGCCTCCGAACAGATTTGTTGCGTCGCCGAGGAGCTGGCTTGTCTGCGTCGCAAGGCCGCCGATCAGCAGATCGTCGCCGCCGGTTGCGGCAGCGAACATGTCTTCGGCGTCACCGATGAACACCTCCGTCCCGCTCGCGGTGCCCGTCAAGGTGTCGGCGCCGCCGTGTCCGGCGAACATGACGCTGGCGTCGCCGATGAGCCTGTTGGACGTCGCCGAACCCGCGGTGATGACGTCGTTTCCGCCTAGGGATGCGGAGAGGGATTCGACGAAATCTCCGACCAGGAGGTTCGTGCCGGAAGTGCTGCCGCCGACGATGGTGTCGTGACCGCCGTTTGCGCGGGCCGTTTCGCCGTCGCCGACGATCAGGTTCGAGACGGCGTTCGCGCCCCCGCTGAGGGAGTCGTCGCCGGCCACGCCCGAGAGCACGCTGGCGTCGCCGAAGAGCCGGTTCGTGCCGCCGGCGCCGCCGGTGATGGTGTCGGCGCCGCCGCTTGCGTTGTCGAGAAGGAGATTGGCGTCGCCATAGATCGAGTTGGCGCCGTCTTGCGCGCCGGCGATCAGGTCGTCGCCGCCCCGGGCGTCGGCGGTCATCCGGAAGGCGTCGCCGTAGATGGTGTTCTGGCTGCCGGCGCCGGCGCCGATCGTGTCGTTCCCGCCGCGCGCAGACTCGAGCAGCTCATTGGCGTCGCCGTAGATGGTATTGCTCTCTAGCGCCGGTCCAAAGAGAACCTGTGCAGCAGCGACGGCGTTGTCCGCCAGACTACCGTTGGTGTCGCCATAGATCTCAGCCATCGTAGTTTCCTTCTGACGCTGCCTCAAGGTTCCACAGTCAGTCCTGTTTTCCCGTCGGCGAATATTGATGGTCAGGAAGCCCGCGTCATTTCGCGGTGACGACTTCAACTCAGCGGTTCTCCCGCAGCAGCGGAACTGGGCACATAGATCGTGCCGTGACCATCCAGCAAAACCCTGGAGCTCGGCCGCCGCGTAGCGGAAGCACTGTTGGTTCAGTTCGGGTCGATCGGAGCAGTCCGGTCGACGCCGCGAAGTTCCGGTTCCGGGACGCGATCCAAGTTCCGCTGTTGGCGCGCGCAGCGGCCCCGCGTCCTGGGCGCGCTGACTCTTAGCCGAACTTCGGAACGTCCGCTTGCAGGGCACCAGGCCAGCTTGGCCAGGCCTCGCCCAGGACCGACTCTTTTCTTCCGTTCGGAAGGTCTGGTTCGCGGCACCCGTCGAGTCGGCAAGATCGGCTACGCTAGTAGCCCACCCACCAAGCCTGGAGGCGAAGACCGATTTCGGCTATAGTGTGCCTCACGCCCTGGAGTGTTGGGCAACCATTCCTCACCGGAGGGCCGATCACCGACTGGACTATCTGGACTACGCATGCCGCCGTTCATGGCGTGCTCCACGCAACCTTCGACTTCGGTCTGAAAACCCTGAGGAGCATCCCCATGAAAGCCAAAGCCCTGATCCAAAAAATCCGTCGTAACACTCCGAAGCCTGTGCGGAGCTTCCTCACGGGCGCCACGATCTCGGTGATCGCAACCATTGACGGCCCCGGCACCTAGCCGGGGCCGTCCACATTTCCAGGCGCCGCCTCTGATGCAGGCGGCTCGAACGCGATGCGGTCCAGGACCGTCTCGAGGAAGTTCTCCACGTAGAGCGCGGCCCGCCAGGGCTTCTTGCCCAGCGTGCCTTCAAGCTCGATCTGGCCGTCCAGGTGCCAGACCCGTTGCGGCTCGGCGCCGGCGACCTCGCGATTGACATGGTCGTAGACCGGCCGAAAGTCCGTGGCATGGATGATCTTGTTGCAGGCTTCGCGCAGGTTCAGGTCGCCGTCGTTTAGGACGCCGACGAAGTTCTCGCCACTCGTCTGGGCGGCGAACGCCGAGTAGGTGTCCGGCGCCACAGCGCTCATCACATCGTCGAACGTCCTGACGAAGACGGCGATGTCTAGCAGAAGCTGGGACAGCCGCGGCTCCGCCAATTCGTGGTGCAGGCGGAACATCGATGACGGCTCGACCGGCTCGTCGGGCTCGGCCATCTCGAACTCGCCCGCCAGGGCCACGCTGGCCGACAAGATGTTGAAGACGTCGAAGCATTTGACGCGGCACGTCTCGCGATCGAGGTAGTGCGGCTTGATCTCGGCCTTGTGGTAGGGGTTCTCCATGGGCCTAGCGCTGCAAGCGCACGCGCAGGCGCCGGGCGCGCTCCTTGAAGGCGCGCTCGCCGCCCTCGAGAATGTCGCACACCGATTTCCTGATTCCCGAGTCTTCCAGCCCGCCCGACGTGTAGGTCATCGGCGGCAGTTCGCCGGCGGCGTGGGTCCCGACCGTCGCGACGATGATCTGATCGGCGTCGGTGTTGATCACCAAGTTGGCGTTGTGGGTGACCATTATCACCTGGCGCTTGGCCTTCGCCTTGAGGAACAGGGCGACCAGCTCGTCGAAGATCGACTTGGGGTCGAGGTTCTCCTCGGGCTGATCGATGATCAGCGGCCGATCGTCGGCGTCGTCCAGCGCCAGATAGAGGAGCAGGAGCACGATGCCGCGCGTCCCCGGCGAGAGCTTGCGGATGTCGACTGCGTCGTAATCGACACTGTAGCGGATCGAGATGTGGTCGGTGCTGTAGAGCCACTGGGCAAAGCGCTTCAGCCAGGCCCGGTATTCGGCCTGGTCTGACTTCGAGACGCGGGCGTGTTCGACTAGGTCGGCGGAATAGGCGCGCCGGAACGCCGTCATCGCCACCGACACCGCCCCCGGGTCTCCCGACTCCCAGGCCGGCTTCAAATCTTGCTCAGCGATCTGCTGCAGCGTGCCCCTGCCCTTGAAAGGACCCTGACGCCGCAGATCGACAAGCTCGTCCTCGCCGCGCTGGGCCCAGGCCGGTACGTCGGCGTATCGGGTGACGGAGAAGGCGAGCTTGCTGAGCGTGCCGCTCGCGCCGGCGAGCCGCGCCTTGATCGGCGCGTAGAGGTCGTTGAGCACCCCTTCCTCGGCGGCGATCGCCTCGAACACGCGCCGATAGATCGCCTCGCGATCCGCCTGCAGTGCGTCGGCGCGCTCCTTGGCCCCCTCGGCATCCGTCAACTTCTCTTGGAGTCGGGCCAACAGCTCGGACTCGTCCACGATGCGCTTCGACAGGGCGGCGAAGCGCGCCGCGGTCGCCTTAACGACATTGACCAGCTGCTGCAGCCGGTTGATCTCGGCCTCAAGGATGGCCAGCGGCTGTCGCTCCAACTCGGCGTCGTCGGCCAGGTAGGGGGTCTCCAGGTCCGGCTTAAGCGCCGGCGGCTTTCCCTTCCACGACACTCCGGATTCCTGCGCCTTCTTCAGGCGATCGACCAGGATCTGATCGACGTCGCCCTTATAGTCCATCTTAAAGGGCTGCCAGTCCTCGCCCCGGATGCCGGCGGCGGTGTGGGTCTCGGAGGTTTTGCGCAGGTCCTCGGGAGCCCAGTTGGTGCGGACGTCGTTCACCTCGTCCTGAAGGGTGAGGAGCTGCTGAGCCCGCAGATTGAAGACCCGGACATTGCTGCGGACCTTCTCCGCCGCCTCGGTCAGGGCCTGGAGGCGCTCGACACGCGCCTCGCTGCCTTTGGACACCAGCTTGTCCCGATCGGTCTTGCACTGCGCGATGACACGGGTCTTCTCGGCAATCTGGCTTTTGTAGCCCTCGACGAGTTTGACCTTTTCCAGCTCGGCACCGATGCGTTCGGAAACTGTCGCCAACGCACCTTCCTCACGCGTTCGCGCCTGGCGATGGCGGGTGGCCCGTAACTCCAACAGGTCGTCGAAGTTCACCGCGCCGTCGCGGTCGGACACGCTGTGGGAGTCGAACACGACCCGCTCGATCTCCTTCAGCAGCGCGTCGGTCATCCCGGTGGAGGAGCAGAGCTCGTCCACGAACTGCTGTGACAGGTAGCGGGCGCGTGGCGAGCGGTCGTACCAGTCGCCGGCATCGAGCAGCCCACGCTCGACCGGATCGCCTTCGCCCCAGGCCAACGTGACCGAGGTCTCGCCGAGGAACTCCCGAGCGCGGTGCAGGAACGACTGGGTATTTGGCGTATCGGGAAGCGCATCGCATCCGGCGGCGATGATATCGGCCAAGGCCGTCTTGCCCGAGCCGCGCGCGCCGATGATCGCCACCAGGCCGGGATTGAGGTCGAGCCTGGGCGTCGCCGCCCAATCGGCGCCGCTGATGGTCACGCTCTTGATGACCTGCGACGGCAGGGCGGAGACGGGCGGGGTCGGCCCGACATAGGCTCGGCTCGCCGGGTCGATGCAGGCTTGGCGCAGGGCGTCGAACGTGGGATCGCCCTTGACCCAGCTGAAGCGGTCATCGTCCGGCGCGCCGCTACGCTTCAGGTCGTGGCCATCGCTGCCGTGCAGGCACGGCTTGGGGCCGCCATACTTTTCCCAGAGTTCGTCCGCCCCGGCGGCTCGCTGGCCCAGCCAGAACTCGCGTTGAGCAGGGCTCGAGGCGAAGACGCCGTGGGCGAGCCTCAGCACCTCTTGACGGGTGGTGACGTCCGACCCGTCCCGCAACCCGCCAGCGCCATCGTCGCCCCCAGCGACGACGATTATGGTGTTTTCGCGGGCCCAGGCAGTTTTCCGATGCAGCTCACGCAGCTGATCGAAGGACACCTTGAATTGCTGCGAGCCGAGTTCCAGCGCGCCGCGCTCGTCGCCGGTCGCGCCTGAAGCGCGCCCCAGCCGGATCAGGTCCTCAGCTGTGCAGGTGAACGTGTCCTCATGCGCCTCGAAGGTTAGGCGCGCCAGAAAGCGGCGGGCTTCGGCGATGTGATCGTCCCGTTCCGGGCTCACGAGCAAGTGGACGTTGACCCATTGGCCTTTGACCGTGCCGTAGGCGAGCCGCATCTCGATGTTCGGGAAAATGACGCCGCAGTTCGGCAGCCGACCGGCATCCTTCGACCGGCGCAACCGCTCGTAGGTGTCGAGGCTGTAGTAGTCGGTGACCCCGATGGCTTCGATCACCGGCCTGCGGGCTTCAAGGGCGGCGAGATTGGCCTCCCACGGGTCCGCGCCACCGAACTGGTCGTTTAGGACCGTGCCGGGGAAGTGGACGTGTGGATCCCACCGTCGCCAGATCGAGCCTGAGTTCAAAGACTTTCGCTCCCATCACCTGGCCCAACATAAGCTATGCTTTGACAACCATGAAGCGTCCCTGGCGCGCGTCCCGACCAATGCTGCACACCGAAAGAAATCGATGAAGGCGCGCGCGCAGCTCCGACAGCCCGCCGGTGCCTATCAGCCCAAGTGGAGCGACCCTTGCCCCTGCGGGTCCGGAAAGACCTTCCAGGCCTGCTGTCGGAGGCGGCTGCCGGGCTTCGAGAGGATCGACAAGGCTTGGCGCGAGGCGGCCGAGGCGGGTGATTGGGAAGCCGCTCTGCTCTTCGTTCGGGCGGATGTCGCCCAATACGTCATCTGGCATCGCCGCCACACCGTTCCGGCGATGAACATTCCGGGGCGTCCGCCGCCGAAAATGGTCGCCGTCGATGTGGCGGCGCTTTCCGAACACGTCCGGAACCTGGTGCAATGCGTCGTGCGGCTAGATCGCTTGAACCAGGCGCCGGCCGTGCTGGGCCGGCTTCGCAATGCGATCGACGACGAGCGCTGGCGCCGGAAGATCGTCTACCACAAGGCGTTCGCCTCGCTCATGACCGGCGACCGGCTCGCCGCGAAAAGGGACCTGGGCGAAGCCGGGCCGATCACGCCGGCCGAGGAGGACGTGGACCTGCTGCAGATCCACGTCGATCTCAACGGATCGGACCTGGGGTTCACCGAGCGCCAGGCGCTCTACCATCGCATCGTCGACGTCACCCGCAGCAGGTCAGACAAGATCCAGTACGGCGGCGCCGCGGCCTTCGATCTGCTCCTGATGGACGACGAGAAGGGCGGACGGGAGGCGATGGTGGCCGCCGTCGTGGCCGGCCGCGCCCTCGAAGCCGAGAAGCCCTTATCGCCCGTGGCGGAGTCCTGGTTCTGCCGCTCGCTCGAAACCCTGGCGGTCATCGACCGGGACGTCGAGCTGTTCAAGGAACTGGTCGACCGCCTCACGCGGCTTCTAGTGGAGGGAGCGTGGACCGCGAAGGGGCGCGCCGACCTCTTGCGGTCGATCGGCGACGCCCACCGCTACGCGGGGGACTTCAAGCAAGCGATGAACGCCTATCGCCGGTCATTCGCGGAGGAGCCGTCCGCCATCGTCCAGGTTTACGAGGCCGAGAGCCTGCTCCGTGCGGGCTCGGTGAACGAAGCCCTCGCCTTGATCAGAGCGGTCTCGACCGACGGCCTCGATCCGCCCGAAGTGGCCGACCACGCCTTCGTCTTCTTCTACATCGCGCTCGATGCGAAGGACGCCGGCGCCCTGCGCCAAGCCGACCGTCTCTTGCGCGCCGCAGTCACGCCCCATTCCTATTTCCAGACACAGCGACTTCAGCACATCGTCACGGTGCAAGATGCGCTCGCGGCCCTCGAGGAGAAGCGGGAGCCGCCGAAGGTCGGCAGCCTCCTGCGGGCCCTGTCGGCCTTGTCCCGCTATGTCCAGCTGCAGCCGAATTTCAACGGGCTCGGGATCAATTTTAACAACATGATCGACGACGCCGTCGAACGGGCGGAGCGCAAGGCGCGAGACGAAGACGCCCATTAGCCTGAGTAGATCAAGGACTTTCGCTTCTGGCGCGACGCGGAAGCGTCCGCAACATTACACGGCCATCAAGACCCGGTCAGCGGGAGGGGACAGTGGAACCGATTATCGCGCCGTCGAAATCTGCCGACATCGGCATGCGCCAGCTGCGTAGCCTTGCGAACATGCAGCCGAAGCAGCGTTGGGAAGTTATTGCCCAGGGACTGCCGCTGCTACTCAAGAGCGCAGACGGGCTCGACGCATCCTCGCGCGCGATGAAAGACAGTGGCCGCGCGCGGGAGATACTTTCGGGCCACGCCTCTGAGGAAGGCGCGAAAATACTGATCCTCCTCGACTATGTGCGCTGCCCGCTCGGTCTCTCTGAGTTTGCGCAGCGAACGCTGTGGAAGTTCTACGACCACGGCAGCCGGCTGATCTACGCCGACGCCTGCCACTGGCGCCCCACCGACGTCAACGAACTGTGCGAGTATGTCGATTGTGAGCGGCGGTCCCATTACCTCGAAGGGTTCGCGGGCGAGTACATCCTGCCGAACTCGAACATCTACCGACGTGAGTCGCGCCTCTACGCCGACCTGACCCGGCAGCAGGACGGCAGCTTCATCTGGAACGATCCCGAGAGCACCATTGGATACAACAGCCCCTGGGATTTTAGCCCGGCTGCAATCCGTGTCGCGCGTTCCCTTGCCAAGGTCGGCGCATTCAAAGCCCAGGGCCTCGCGATCATTCACAGGATCTGGGCAGCGCAGTCCTTCACGGGACCGGAGCATGCGATGCGCTCCGATGAACTCATCAAGGAAACTCTCAACGCCTTGATCGAGGCCAAACTCGTCAGCACGGACGCAGAAGAGCAGGACGCGAGAGTGATCTACGGCTCGTGGCAGATGCCGATGTACGCGATCGACACGAAGACCGCCGAAGTCTCCCTTGAGGACCTCCACGCTGCGCAGGAGCGAGAACTCTATGCGCAGATGTAAGGGGTACGTGCGAGGGTGCCTAGCCTAGGGGAGGGCGCGAAGGTCCGTTTTCTGGCCGCGGTCCAACTTCCGCTACTGGCGCTCGAGCGGGTCTGCAAGCCACGCGGCGTCGACTGACGCTGAAGCAACGCGGCCGCGTCCGAATGCATCAGGCGCGGCCTCGACGTTCGCGGCGATCTGCGATACGAGGCGTCGACCATATACATACCATTCTAGTAGGAATTGCCGCGGGGCGGCCGAGAGGGGGATCGCGCGTGCTGCGTTCGGGGCCGGAGCGGGAAGGTATCGCCGAGCGCCTGGGCATCGATCGGGACACCGCGGCGAAGACCTTGGCCCGGGTGGTCCGCCTGGCCTTGCGCTATCCCGGGCGGTTCGCGCTGGCGACGGCGGCCGGCCTGATCGCCACCATTTTCAACCTGGCGATCCCGCGACTTCTGGGCCGCGCCGTGGACCAGTCCCAGGTCCTGCTCAAGCAGGCGGCGATGGAGCCGCGGCTCGCGCTCGGCGCGCTAGGCGTCACCGCGCTGGTGCTGCTGGCCGCGTCGACCGCGCGCGGCCTGATGCAGATGGTCGCCGGCTTCCACAGCGAGACGCTCGGCCAGCAGGTCGCCCGCGACCTGCGGCTCGCCTACTTCGACAAGCTCCAGCAGCTCGGCTTCGACTTTCACGACCGCGTTCACTCGGGCGACCTGATCACCCGCGGCATGCTCGACCTGGAAGGCGTGCGCGGCTTCATCGAGGTGGGGATGCAGCGGATCATCGCGCTGACCCTGCTGGTCGCCATCGGCGGCGTCGGCCTGGTGGCCCAGGACCCGGTGATGGCGCTGGCGACGCTCAGCTTCATTCCCTTCGCCGGCTGGCGCGCCGCGCGGATGGGGCTGCTGCTACGGCTCGCCTGGACGAAACTGCAGGCGCAGCAGGCGGTCGTCACCCGGGTGATGGAGGAGAACCTGCAGGGCGTGCGGGTTGTGCGCGCCTTCGGCGCGGAACCGTATGAAATGGGCAAGTTCGACGCCGCCGCCCAGGCCGCGCTGGCGCTGTCCAACGCCCGCTTCCGGCTGCGCTCGAGCTCGATGGCGACGATCAGCTCCGCCTACTACCTGGCGCTGGCCCTGGTGCTTGGCGTCGGCGCGCACCGGATCTCGGTCGGCGCGATCAGCATCGGCCAGTTGGCCGAGTGCCTGGCCTTCATGACCATCCTGCAGTTGCCGGTGCGGCAGATCGGCATGGTGATGAACTCAGGCGCGCGGGCGATCTCCTCCGGCCGGCGCGTGTTCGAGATCCTCGACGTCGAGCCGACGATCCGCGACGCCCCCGCCGCGGTGGCGCTGGAGCAGCCGCGCGGCGTGCTGCGCTTCGAGAACGTCAGCTTCGCCTATCCGGGCGCGGCCGATACGCCGGTGCTGCGGGAGGTGTCCTTCACGCTCGAGCCGGGCCACACCCTGGGCGTGGTCGGGCCGTCCGGCTGCGGCAAGAGCACCATCGCCCAGCTGGTCCCGCGCTTCTACGACGTGGCCGGCGGCCGCATCACCCTGGACGGCGTCGACGTTCGCGAGCTGCAACTCGCCGCCTTGCGGCGGACGGTGAACCTGGTCTCCCAGGACGCCTTCCTGTTCGACGACAGCCTCGAGCGCAACATCGCCTACGCCACGCCCGAGGCGGGTCGCACCCGGGTGCGGGACGCCGCGCGCATCGCCCATATCCACGATCATGCCGAGAGCCTGGCGGCCGGCTACGAGGCCCAGGTCGGCGAGCGCGGGGCGAGCCTCTCGGGCGGTCAGCGCCAGCGGGTGTCGATCGCCCGCGGCCTGATGGCCGAGGCCCGCGTGCTGATCTTCGACGACGCGACCTCGGCGGTCGACGCGGCCACCGAGCACGGCCTGCGCCGCGCGCTGGCCGAGGCGACGAGTTCGCATGCGACGCTCATCATCTCGCATCGGCTGTCGTCGCTGATGCACGCCGACGAGATCATCGTCCTGCAGGCGGGCAGGGTCGTCGAGCGCGGGGACCACGCCGGTCTGGTCGCCGCCGGCGGCTACTACGCCGAGCTCTACGCCATGCAGACCGCCGCGGCCGAGCCGAAGCCGCAGCGGGCCGCCGACCGGGTGTCGGCATGAGCCGCGCCGCCGCCCCCGACGAGGATCACGTCGCCGCGCGCCGCCCGCACCAGGAGTTGTTCGTCGAGGTCAACTCCGGCGCGCTGCGGCGGGTGGCGGGCTTCGTCGCGCCCTACAAGCTGGCCTTCGCCGGCGCCATGGCCGCCGTGCTGGCCTTCGTCGCCACCCAGGTGAGCATTCCCTACGCGATTCGCCTGGCGGTCGACCATATCACCGGCAAGGACGGCAGCCTGCCGCTGCCGTGGATCATCACCGGCCTGGTCGGGCTGATCGGCTTGAATGCGGCCGCCAGCTACCTGAACGACATGACCGCCGCGCGGCTGGCCCAGCGGGTCATCTTCGACATGCGCCGGGCGATGTTCGAGCACCTGCAGAAGGTCTCGCTGTCCTTCATGGACCGCAGCCACGTGGGCCGGCTGATGTCGCGGTTGCAGGGCGACGTGAACGCGCTGCAGGACTTCTTCGAGACCTCGATCAGCGCGGTCGGCGACCTCGCGCTGCTGCTCGGCATCACCGTCGTGCTGTTCGCCATGGAGTGGCGGCTGGCGCTGGCGACGCTGCTGCTGGTCCCCGTGCTGATCGTGGTGCGCGCGCTGTGGCTGCCGAAGGCGCAGGCGGCCTTCACCCGGGCGCGCGAAACCTCGTCCATCGTCAACGGCGTGCTGGCGGAGAACATCGCCGGCGTGCGGGTGGTGCAGTCCCTGCGGCGCGAGCGCCTCAACCTGCAGGAGTTCACCGTCCGGGTGCTGGAGAACTTCCGCGCGCAGCGAGCCGCCTCCTGGTCGGCGCAGACCATGGTCCCGGTGGTCGACGTGCTGACGGGTGCGGCGATGGCGGCCGTGGTGCTGGGGGGCGGGGCGCTGGTCCTGCACGGCCGGATCGACCTGGGCGTGCTGGTCGCCTTCATCTTCTACGTCCAACGGTTCTTCGACCCGATCCGGACGATCTCGCAGCAGTACACCATGCTGCAGCGGGCCACGACGGCGGCGCACCGCATCTTCGAGGTGATCGACGTCCCGCTCGACGTGCAGGACCGGCCGGGCGCCCTGGCGCCGGCGCGGCTTACGCCCTCTGTCGAGCTGCGCAACGTGACCTTCGGCTATCGGCCAGGCGCGCCGGTGCTGCGCAACCTCGACATCCGCATCGAGCCGGAGCAGGTCGTGGCTCTGGTCGGCCCGACCGGATCGGGCAAGAGCAGCCTCGCGGCGCTGACCCGCCGGTTCTACGACGTGTGGGAGGGCGAGGTCCGGGTCGGCGGCCACGACGTGCGGGATCTCAGCCGCCAATGCCTGGAGCGCAACATCGGCATGGTGCTGCAGGAGCCCTTCCTGTTCACCGGTACGGTGCTGGACAACATCCGCTACGCCAGCGCCTGGGCCAGCCGCGAGGACGTGGTCCGGGCCGCCATGGCGGTGCGCGCGCACGACTTCATCGTTCGCCTGCCGCACGGCTATGACACCGCACTGGAGCAGCGGGGGCAGAACCTCTCGGTTGGCGAGCGCCAGCTGATCAGCTTCGCCCGGGCTTTGGTCGCCGATCCGCAGATCCTGATCCTCGACGAGGCGACAGCCAGCATCGACAGCTTTGTCGAGGCGCGCATCCAGGAGGCGCTGCGGACCGTCATGGCCGGGCGTACCTGTTTGCTGATCGCCCACAGGCTAGCCACCGTGCGCGACGCCGATCGCGTGATCGTCCTGAAGGACGGCGAGATCCTGGAGCAGGGCTCGCCCGCCGAGCTGCTCGCCGCCGGCGGCCTGTATGCGACCCTGCACCGGCACAACTACTCGTCGTTCGACGAGCTCGGCGGCTGAGGAGGGCCGGCTGCGCCCCTTCCTGGGGGTAGGCGTATGTGTAGCAATTCTACAGATACAGTTGAGTGGCGCTTTATCTTCGACGTCCTGAAGTCGATCGCGGATAAATCATTCGAGCCGGATCCCCGACTGAAAGATTCACGTTGTAGGAAAACTACAAACTCGATGCAGCTGACTAGCTGGAAAGCGTGACGATAAGAAATCCCCCGTACCGCCGCCAAGGGTGACGGTCGCTGTATTTCCTTTGGGGGATGTTACGCAATGAACCGCTTGAAGGCGCATCTGCTCGCCCTGTCGCAAACCGCCAGCGCCTTCGCCCTCGTGCTCGCGCCGCTGCCCGCCCTGGCCGCTGAGGACCAGCAGGGCAAGGCGATCGCTGTGGCCGCGACGGCCGACGTGACCGCTGACGTGACCGACGTGAACGAACTGGCCGAGGCCGACAGCATCACCGTCTATGCGCGGCGGCGCGGCGAGCAGGCCTCCGAGGTGCCGCTGGCGCTTTCGGTCGTCGGCGGCGAGCGGGTGCTCGAGTCGGCGCAGATCAACACCACCAACGACATCGTCCAGTTCGTGCCCAACGCGCACGCCGCCCAGCCGCATGGCCCCAGCCGCGCGCGTTGGTTCATCCGCGGCATCGGGACGAACAACACCGGCAACAACACCGTCAACCCGGTCGGCATCTATTACGACGACGTCTACATCGCCAACATCAACAGCCAGGGCTTTCCGCTGTTCGATATCGAGCGGGTGGAAATCCTCAACGGCCCGCAGGGCACCCTGTGGGGCAAGAACTCCAACGGCGGGGCGATCAACTTCGTCTCCAAGGCGCCCAGCTTCGACAGGGGCGGCTACGCGCAGCTGAGCTACGGCAGCGACAGCGAGAAGTCGGTCCAGGGCGCGTTCACCGGCGAACTCATCGGCGACGTCGCCGGGCGGGTGGCGTTCTACTACCGGGACTTCGACGGCTGGCAGAAGAACCTGATCACCGGCGGCAAGCACGGCGGCGGCGAGGAAGTCGCGACCCGCGCCCAGCTGCTTTACAAGCCTTCGGCGGACCTGGACGTGCTGTTCAACGTCCACACCCGCAACAACACCAACCAGAACTTCGGGGCGAGCTTCGCGGCGAGCTCGGTGTCGCCGCTGACCGCGGCTACCGCCACCCAGCGCGCCTTCCTGTCGATCTATCCGACCGGCCTGCCGCTCACCGGCTGGGGCGAGACCTCGACGGTCTACCAGGAGCCGGAGGAGCTCGACGCCGCCGGCTCGAACGTCAAGGTCAACTGGAACCTCGGCTGGGCGACCCTGACCTCGATCTCCGCCTATGAGGAGAACGCGCTGACCGGCCGGGATGGCGCCAACTCGATCCCCACCGACAGCCCGTTCTACAACAACGGCCGGCCCTTCCAGCTCAGCTCCGCCCTGTCGAAGTCGCGGCAGATCAGCCAGGAGTTCCGCCTGACTTCGCCGGACAACGGCCGCTTCACCTGGCTGGCCGGGCTCTACGGCTTCTCGGGGCGGCTGAGCACCCGCAACATTCAGGCCTATTACGTCCGCGGCGCCTCGACCGGCACGGCCAACGCCTGGGGGACCGGCCCGCAGTTCACCGACACCAACTACAATCAGTCGACCGACAACTACGCCGTCTTCGGCAGCGCCGGCTACACCTTCACCGACCGCTTCAACGTCAGCGGCGGCGTGCGCTGGTCGCACGAGAAGACCTCGATCGACTGGATCTACGGCGCGGCCAACACCGCCGGCACGCAGGCCAGCTTCATCCCCGACCTGCCGACGAACGGGTTCTGGCTCTATCAGCGTCGGGACCTGACCTATACCGACAGCGACTCCCAGAAGACCAGCGCGTGGACCTATGACATCACGCCGGAATACAAGATCACCGAAGGCGTCAGGGCCTACTTCCGCTACGCCCACGGCGTGCTGCCGGGCGGCTACACCAACACCGGCTATGTGGTGATCCCCGGCACGACGACCCGCGCCAACCAGCTCTTCGCCCTCAATCCCGAGAAGATCGACGCCTACGAACTCGGCTTGAAGACGGTGTGGTTCGACGGGAAGCTGTCGGCCGACCTGGCGGGCTTCTACTACGACTACACCAACCTGGTCGTGAACGTCCCGACCGTGCTCGACCCCGCCAACCCGTCGGTCGCGACGGTGCTGTTCCGCAACGCCGGCGCGGCGGAGATCAAGGGCCTGGAGCTGCGCTTCAACGCAGCGCCGATCACCGGGCTCTCGCTGTTCGGCAGCCTGGGCTACCTCGACACCGAGTACACCGAGGACACCGGCAACACCGCGACGATCCTTGGCGCCCAGGCTCCGCGCTCGCCGCACTACACGGCGAACCTGTCCGTCGACTACAACCTGCCGCTTTCCAACGGCGCCTCGTTCGATTTCGGCGTCGACGGGCGGTACAGCTCGAAGTTCTTCTTCTATCCGACGGTCGCCTCGCAGATCACCGCCTTCGATCCGGTGCTGGCGCAGAAGAGCTTCGCCGTCTTCAACGGCCGCGTCCGTTACAACTTCGACGAAGACAAGCACTTCTCCGCGCAGGTCTCGGTGCTGAACATCACCGACCAGAAATACAAGAACCACTCGCTGCCCGTCAGCAACGGCGCCAGCAACCAGATGTATGGCCGGCCGAGGAGCGTGCTCGTCTCGCTGCTCGCCAGCTTCTGATCCCACTCACCCCAGTTCAGAAAGAGGATGGCTCATGGTGACTAAGCTTGCCCCGAGCCCGGCGAACACGCCGGCGCTGGATACCATCTGGTTCACCCGTTGCCCGGTGCCGACGGCCACCGGCCTCGCCTACAAGCTGGGCTGGCTGGACCGGGCCTTCGAAGCCGACAGCGTCAAGGTCCAGACCCTGCAGGAGTCCGGCCGCGACGACCTGCGGCGGCACCACTACGACCACGACCTTGCGTCGCTGATCCGCGAAGGCGGCAACATGTTGGCGCTGGGCGCCCGGGCTCAGGGCGCGCCGACCCGCCTGGTCGGCCTGACCTGGATCGACGAGCGCCAGTCGATCCTGGTGCGGCCGGACTCGGACATCCGCACGCCGGCCGACCTGAAGGGCCGGCGCCTCGCGCTGCCGACTTACACCGACCATCCGATCCCCGAGCACCTGCGCGGCAGCAGCATCGCGCGCGGCATGTCGCTGCACGGCTACAAGGGGGCCCTGGCCTCGGTCGGGCTGTCCTTCGACGACGTCGCGCTGGTCGAGGTGGCCTCCCGCCGTGGCGACCGCAATGCGGACAACCGCACCGGCTGGGCGCTGCAGGACTTGGCCGACGGCAAGGTCGACGCCGTCTACGTCAAGGGCGCGGCGGCGGTGGACGCGGCGCGCCGGCATGGCGTGGTGGTCGGCATCGACCTCGACAAGCTGCCGGAGAAGCGCTTCCGCGTGAACAACGGCACGCCGCGGCCGATCACCGTCCATCAGAGCCTGATCGACAACCACTTCGACCTGCTGGTGAAGTTCCTCGCCGAGACCCTGCGCGCCGCCGAATGGGCGAAGGGCAATCTCGAGGGCGTGTGCGAGGTGCTGGGCGCCGAGACCCGCGGCAGCGCCGCGGCGGTGGAGGACGCCTATCGCGACGGCTTCCACCTCAGCCTGCATCCCGACCTGTCGTACGAGCGCGTCGCCCTGTTCGCGCAGCAGAAGACGTTCCTGTGGCTGCACGGCTTCAGCGACCGCGACTTCTCGCTCGACGCGTGGATCGACCGACGTCCGCTCGAGGCGGCCTACCGCCAGCTCGACCTTCAACAAGCCGCCTAACCCCGCAAAAGGAGCACCGTGATGAGCGGACAATCGAACGACCCGGTGGAGATCGTTTACACCCGCTGCGGCGGGGCCACGGCCTCGACCGTGGCGATTCAGAAGGGCTGGTTCGCGGAGGAGTTCAACCGCGCGGGCACCCGGCTGACCTCGCTGCGCGACAATCCCGACATTCGGGAGTCGCACTTCGACCACAGCGTCAAAGCCATGTTCCGCGAAGGCGGCAACATCCCGCCGATCTGGGCCCGCGCCAAGGGCGCCGATACCGTCGTCCTGGGCATCACCTGGGTCGACGAGTTCGCCTCCGTGGTGGTGCGGTCCGACAGCGCGCTGCGCGACCTGTCCGACCTGAAGGGCAAGCGCCTGGCGGTTCCGCTGTACGAGGGGATCAGCATCGACTTCCAGCGCGGCGCAGCCCTGCACGGCTTCGCCAGCGCGCTCGGGCTGGCCGGCCTGGCCCGCAACGACGTGGAGTTCGTCGATGTGACCATCGCCCGCGAGGGCGCGCCGGGCGGCGGCGGCCGCACCGGTCGTCCGAACGGCGCCGCCCAGCTCGACGCGCTCGAGCGCGGCGAGGTCGACGCGGTGTTCCTGCGCCAGGCGTCCGGCGTGACGCTCGCGCGGCAGTATGGCGAGCGCCTGCGCCAGCTGGTCAAGCTGACCGACGAGGCCGATCCGCTGGTGCGGGTGAACAACGGCACGCCGCGTCCGGTGACCGCCCACCGCGACTTCTTGAAGGCCCATCCGGACCTGGTGGTCCGCTATCTGGCGGTGCTGCTGCGGGCCGGCGCCTGGGCCGAGGCCAACCCGGTCGAGGCGGTCCGCACCATCGCCGCCGAGGACGGCGGCGTCAGCGAGGAGCTCGCCCGCGAGACCTTCCCGCACCTGGCCACCAGCCTGGTCCCGGCGCTCACCCGTGATTACGTCGACGGCCTCGACGCGCAGAAGAACTTCCTCCGCGACTGGGGCTTCCTGGCCGAGGACTTCAACACCCGCGACTGGATCGAGGAGGGCCCGCTCGAGGAGGCCCGCGCCCTGGTCCGCCGGGAACGCCGCTTCGCGGCGTGAGGCTCTTGGCGGTGTAACCCGAGCCGCAGGAGGAAACCTCAGGGCGAAGCGCAAGCTTCGCCCCTTTTTTTCTGGCACGAAGCGTGGTTGCACGGGCCGAACGCCCCCTCAGTCAGCTGCGCTGACAGCTCCCCCGCAAGCGGTGGAGCATCTATGCGCGCAGATCCTCCACCGAGGAGCGGGGGGGGGGATCCCGCCGCAGGCGGGAGACGGAGGGGGCGTTCTGGCGCTGCCGGTGGCGCTCTAGCGGGCCGGCGTCTCGGCCCACCAGGCGGCCAGCACCCACTCGTAGGGGCCGAAATAGAGCGGCGTCACAGCCGGCCGCCTCAGCTTGCGGTTTCGGATGATGTAGTGGTTCTTCAGGTAGCGCCAGGGGAGTACATAGTATTCCGACAGCATCACCCGATCCAGCGCGCGGGTCGCGGCCTCGAGCTCGGCCTGGGTGCGGGCCTGCTGGACCTTGAGGATCAGCGCATCGACCACGGGGGAGTCGACGCCGGCGAGGTTGTCGGCCCCGGGCTTGCGGCCCTCGGGGCCGTGGAAGTTGCGGTAGAGCTCCGGCGCGGGGTCGCGCGCCTTGCGCAGCGCGAACGAGGTGAAGTCGAAGTCGTACTCGCGCAGGCGGGCGCGGTCGGCGGCCGGGTCGGCGACGCGCCGCTTCAGCACGAAGCCCAGCTTGCGCAGATTGTTGTAGTAGGCGTCGAGCAGCACCCCGCCGGCGCCCGGCACCTCGATGACGAAGGGCTCGCCCTTGGCGTTGCGCAGCACCCCGTCGCGGTTGGTCCAGCCGGCCTCGGCCAGCAGGGCGACGGCCTTGGTGAAGTTGCCGCGCAGACCGCCCGGGCCGGTGCTGACCGGCGGCGCGGTGACCGGGCCGAACACCGCCGGATCGAGCCGCGTCCGATGCGGCGTCAGCAGCGCCAGCTCCAGGCCCTGCGGACGGCCGGCGGCGGCGAGGGCGGAGTTGTCGAAGTAGCTCTGCTGACGCTCGAACTCGTTGTCGAAGATCTTCTCGTTCAGCCACTCCCAGTCGTAGGCCAAGGCCAGGGCTTGGCGCACGCGCTTGTCCTTGAAGCGCTCGCGCCGCAGGTTGAACACGTAGCCGTTCATCGGCGACAGCGAGGCGTTGAAGACCTTCTCCTTGATCAGCTCGCCGCTGTCGAAGCGCTTGCCGATGAACTGGCAGCACCAGTAGCGCATGCGCGTTTCGGCGAAGAAGTCGAAGTCGCCGGAGCGCATCGCCGCCACCTGGGTGTCGGCGTCCTTGTAGAGCTTGTAGGTGATGCGCTGGAAGTTGAAGCTGCCGCGGCGCACGGGCACGTCGCGGCCCCAGTAGTTCGGGTTGCGGCGGAAGGTGATGCTGAGCCCGCTGGACGCGCGCTCGATCAGATAGGGTCCGCTGCCGATCGGCGGGGTCAAGCGCAGCTCGCCGAACGGGACGCGCGATCCGTCCGCCTTCAGCCCCCAATTGCGGGAGAAGACCGGCAGGCTGCCGGCGACGAAGGAGAGGTCGCGACCCGGGCGCTTGAACGCGAAGCGCACCGTGCGCGCGTCGACCGCCACCGGCCGGTTCAGTTCCGAGAAATAGGCGCGGAACCGGGGACTGGCGCCCTTGCCGGTCAGGGTGGCGAAGGAGTGGACGACGTCCGCCGCGGTCACCGGTTCGCCGTTGGAGAAGCGCGCGCGGCGATGCAGGCGGAAGGTGACCGACCGCTCGTCGGGCGCGATCGCGATGTCCTCGGCCAGCAGGCCGTACTGGGTGTTGACCTCGTCGAGGCTGTTCACCGTCAGCGTCTCGAAGATCAGGTCCTGGACGCCGGGCGCGGCCTTCCCCTTCACGGCGAAGGGATTGTAGGTGTCGAAGCTGGAATACTGGGTGACCGTCGAGAGGTTGATCTCGCCGGTCTTCGGCGCGTTCGGATTGACGTAGCCGAAGTGGGCGAAGCCCGCCGGATACTTGGGCTGGCCGAACTGGGCGATGGCGTGGGCGCCCATCGCGTTGGTCGCGACGAGCAGGGACAGGGCGGCGCCGAGCGCCAGGCTACGCTTCATTGGAGAACGACCGTGTCGGAGGCCTGGATCAGGCTTCGGGTGTATTCATGGGCGGGCTTGGTGATCACCGAGACCGTTTCGCCGGACTCGACGATCCGGCCCTCGTGCATGACGTAGAGCCGGTGCGACATGGCGTTGATCACCGCTAGGTCATGGCTGATGAGCACGTAGCTCAGCCCGTACTTCTTCTGGATGTCGGCGAGCAGTTCGAGCACCTGGCGCTGGATCGACAGGTCGAGCGCCGAGGTCGGCTCGTCGAGGATCACCACCTGCGGCGAGAGGGCCAGGGCGCGGGCGATGGCGATCCGCTGGCGCTGGCCGCCGGAGAACTGGTGCGGATAGAAATCCAGCGCCGTCTCCGGCAGGCCGACGTCGGCCAGCACCTGGACGATGCGTGCGCGGCGCGCCTCCTCCGGCAGGGCGGGCTGATGGATGTCCAGCCCCTCGCCGACGATCTGCTCGATTGTCCGCTGCGGCGAGAGCGAGCCGAACGGGTCCTGGAACACCACCTGCAGCCGCGAGCGCAGCACGCGCGTGTTCCGCTTGCTGAGCCCCTTCAGCGATTTCCCCTCGAAGCGGATCTCGCCCGAGCGGGCGGGAGTGAGGTTCAGGATCGCCTGCGCCAGCGTCGACTTGCCCGAGCCGGACTCGCCGACGATGCCAACCGTCTCGCCGGCGCGCAGGGTCAGGTCCGCACCCTCGACCGCGACGAACGGCGCCTGCAGGCCGAGCACGCCACGCCAGCCGGGCGCGGCCTTGGGGTACTCGACGCGCAGCTTGTCCGTCGCCAGCACGATCGGCGCCGACCTGGCGATCGGCTCGACGTTGCGCCTGGGCGTGCTGGCGAGCAGCTTGATCGAGTAGGGGTGCTGCGGCGCCTCGAACAGGCGCGTGGTCTCCGCGGCCTCGACCAGCCGGCCGCGCTCCATGACCGCGACGCGCTGCGCGAACTTGCGCACCAGCGGCAGGTCGTGGGTGATCAAGAGGATGCCCATGCCGTCGGTCGCGTCGGTGGCGGAATCCGCGGCGAGGTCGAGCAGCAGGCGCAGGATCCGCGCGCGGATCGTCAGATCGAGCGCCGTGGTCGGTTCGTCGGCGATCAGCAGCTTCGGCCGGCAGGCGAGCGCCATGGCGATCACCGCGCGCTGCCGCTGCCCGCCCGACAGCTGATGCGGATAGCTGTCGATGCGCCGTTCCGGCTCGCGGATGCGGGTGGCCGCCAGGAGCTGCACCGCCCGTTCGCGTGCGGCGGCGCGGCTCAGGCCCTCGTGCACCACCAGGGCCTCGGCGATCTGCGAACCGATCGTGTAGACCGGATTGAGCGCCGACATCGGCTCCTGGAAGATCATGGCGATGTCGGCGCCGCGGATGGCGCGGATCTCCGCCTCGCTCTTCGCCAGAAGGTCCTCGCCGCGGAACAGGATGCGGCCGGTGACCTCGGCGTGCGGCAGCAGCCGCAGGATCGACAGGGCGGATACCGTCTTGCCCGACCCGGACTCGCCGACCAGCGCCACGCGCTCGCCGGCGCCGACCTGCAGGTTCAGGCGATCGACCACCAGCTTGTCGCCAAGCTTGATCGAGACGTCTTCCAGGCTGAGCAGCGGTGCGGACATGCGGGCCGGGCTCACAGCGAAGCCCTGGCCCGGCCGGCCGAGCGCCGGTCGAGGCTGGCGCGCAGCGCCTCGCCGATGAAGGTCAGCAGCAGCATGGTGATCACCAGCGCCGAGAAGGCGGCGGCCGAGATCCACCAGGCGTCGAGGTTCTCCTTGCCCTGGCGCAGCAGCTTGCCGAGGCTGGGCGCGCCGGCCACCCCGAGGTTCAGGAAGTCGAGACTGGCCAGCGCCATGATCGCCGCGCTCATGCGGAAGGGCAGGAAGGTCACGACCGGGGTCAGGCTGTTGGGCAGGATGTGGCGCCACATGATCTGCCAGCTCGACAGGCCCAGCGCCCGCCCGGCGGAGACGTACTCCTGCTGCCGGTTCCGCAGGAACTCGGCGCGGACGTAGTCCGAGACGCTGACCCAGCCGAACAGGGTCATCAGCAGGAACAGCAGGATGAAGCTCTGCTTGAACAGCGAGGCGAAGATGATCAGCAGGTAGAGCTCGGGCATGGCGCCCCAGATCTCGATCAGCCGCTGGGTGAAGAGGTCGACCTTGCCGGCGAAATAGCCCTGGACCGCGCCGATCAGGATGCCCAGCACCGTGCCGGCGGCGGTCAGCGCCAGGGCGAAGGTGATCGAGATGCGGAAGCCGTAGATCAGCAGCGCCAGGATGTCGTAGCCGACCGTGTCGGTGCCCAGCAGGTTGTCGGCGGTGGGCGCGCCCGGGTGGTGCACGCCGCGGGCGTAATAGGCCAGCGTGTCGTAGGAATAGGGGTTCAGCGGATAGAGGGCGAAGTTCCCCGGCGTGGCGAACTGCTCCCGCAGGAACGGGTCGAGATAGTCGGTGCGGATCGGCAGGCCGCCGAAGGCCGTCTCCAGATACTCGCGGAACAGTGGGAAGTAGAATTTGCCCTCGTAGAGGATGAGCAGCGGCTTGTCGTTCGACAGCAGCTCGGCCCCGAGGCTCAGGCCGTAGAGCGCCAGGAAGAGCAACAGGCTGTAGTAGCCGAGCTTGTGGGCGCGGAAGGCCGCCCACCAAGTGGCGCGGCGCGCCGCGGCGCCGGACTTCGGCGGGGCCTCGACGACCTCGGGAACGCCGGGGCGGCCGGGGACAAAGTTGACGCGGGGGACCTTGAAGGTGCGCGCCGGACGCGCGCTCGGACGGTCGATGATCGCCATGTCAGACCTTCAAAGCGGAGTATTTGATGCGCGGATCGACGAGCACGTAGGCGATGTCCGCGACGAGCTTCACGACCAGGCCGATCAGCGTGAACAGGTAGAGCGCGCCGAGCACGACCGGGAAGTCGCGGCTGGTGATGCTCTCGTAGGAGAGCAGGCCCAGGCCATCGAGCGAGAACAGGCTCTCGATCAGCAGGCTGCCGGTGAAGAAGGCCGAGATGAAGGTGATCGGGAAGGCCGTGATCATCGGCAGCAGCGCGTTGCGCAGTACGTGCTTCCAGAGCACCTGGTTGTCGGAAAGCCCCTTGGCCCGCGCGGTCAGCACGTACTGGCGGCTGAGCTCGTCGAGGAAGGTGTTCTTGGTCATCAGCGTCTTCATGGCGAAGTGGCTGACGGTGGCCGCCGTCACCGGCAGGGCGGCGTGCCAGAGGTAGTCGAGGATCTTCTGCGGCCAGGACAGCTGGTCGAAGTTCTCCGACACCAGGCCGCGCAGCGGGAAGATGTCCCAGAAGGACCCGCCGCCGAACAGCACGATCAGCAGCACGCCCAGCACGAAGCCCGGCACGGCGTAGCCGACCAGCACCAGCACGGTGCTGACGAAGTCGAACCGCGAGCCGGCGCGCACCGCCTTGGCCACGCCGAGCGGGACGGAGACCAGATAGGTGAGCAGGAAGGTCCAGGCGCCCAGCGCCACCGAGACGCCGAGCTTGTCCTGGATCAGGCTCATCACGCTCTGGTCGCGGAAGTAGCTGTGGCCCAGATCGAAGCGCAGGAAGTTCCCGATCATCGTCAGGTAGCGCTCGAGCGGCGGCTTATCGAAGCCGTAGAGCGCGTTCAGGTCCTCGAGCTGCTTCTCGTCCAGGCCCTTGCGGCCGCTGTAGGTGAAGCCGCCCTCGGCTGCGCCGCCTTCCGCCCCGGCGCGGGCGTCGGCGCCGTCGATCTGGATCAGGGCGTGCTCGATCGGCCCGCCGGGGACGAATTGGGTCACGGCGAACGTCAGGGTGAGGACGCCGAGCAGGGTCGGCGCCATCATCGCGACGCGCTTGATCAGATACGCCCACATCCGCCGGCGATCCCTTCCTGTCTGCGGGCGTCAGCCGACGTAGGCGCGCGACTTCTCGAGCAAACCGGTGCGCTTCCACTGCAGGTCGAGCGCGCCGGGGGTGTAGACCTGGGCCCCGCCGATCTGCTCGGCGATCGCCTGGAAGCGGGCGGCTTCTTCGACGAACAGGATCAGCTGGGCGGTGCGCAGCACGCCCTTGCCCCAGAAGTTCACGCCGCCGTTGGATTCCAGCAGGGCCGGCGGCGGGGCGAGCTCGGGATGCTTGTCGAGCCGCTCGCGCACCACCTCGAGCACCGAGCGGGTGCGCTCCAGGTGGTTGGGGATCTCGCGCGCCAGCAGGTGGCGCTGGGCGGCGACATAGAGGATCGGGAACGGCTTGTGCGCCAGCGACCAGGCCGAGAGGTAGGGCGTGTGCACATGGACGAGGGTGTCGGCCTCGAGCCGCGCCTCGTTGAGGATGTGGTCCGGCTGCTCCGAGAACCTGGAGATGGTGACCTTCGGCTCGCGGTTCTTCACCCACGGCTGCGGGAAGCGGACCGAGATCAGCGCGTCATGCTCCGGGGCGCGGTGGGCGACGCCGAAGGTGCGGCTGGCGGAGAGCGTGTCGGTCTCCTCCAGGAAGTTGTAGGCGTGGATGGCGTCGTTCTTGACCTCGTCGATGTAGGCGACGAGCTCGGCGGGGAGGTCGGCCATGGGCGGACTCCTTGGGATGAAGGTTTCGGGGAGGAGCGGGGGGATCAGCCAGCGGCCGCGACGCGCGCCGAAGGCTCGATGAGGTTCTGGTTTGGCGGCCGGCGCAGACCCAGGTGGTCGCGCAGCGTCACGCCTTCGTATTCGGTCCGGAAGATGCCGCGGCGCTGCAGTTCCGGGACAACCCCGTCGATGAAGTCGTCCAGCGAACCGGGGTGCAGCGAGGGCTTGAGATTGAAGCCGTCGGCGGCCTCGCCCACGAACCAGGCCTCGATCTCGTCGGCGATGTCCTTCGCAGTGCCGACGAGGGTGCGATGGCCCTGCACGGTCGAGAACCGCAGGATCAGCTCGCGGATCGACAGGTTTTCGCGCCGGGCCAGCGCCACCATCTGCTGGAAGCGGCCGCGGCCGTTGGCCGGGATCGGCAGGTTCTCCGGCAGCGGCCCGTCGAGCGGATAGTTGGTGACGTCGACGCCCATGATCTGGCGCCGGCCGCTGAGGTCCACCGCATCGCGGAAGGATTCGTACTTCTCCTGCGCCTCCTGGCGCGTCTCGCCGATGTGGAAGAACAGGCCGGGCGTGACCTTTAGGTCGTCGGGCTCGCGGCCGTACTTGGCCAGCCGGCCTTTGACGTCGGCGTAGAAGGACTTGGCCTCCTCGATCGTCTGGGCGGCGGCGTAGATGACCTCGGCGTGCTGGGCGGCGAACTCGCGCCCGGTGTCGGAGTTGCCGGCCTGGAAGAAGACCGGCCGGCCCTGGATCGGCCGGGCGACGTCCAGCAGGGTGTCGACGTTGAAGTGCTTGCCGTGATGGCGCACCGGATGGCCGGAGGCCGGATCGTAGAAGACGCCGGTCTCCTTGTTCGGATGGTCGAAGGCGTCGTCTTCCCAGGAATCCCAGAGCTTGTTGGCGACCTCGACGAACTCGCCGGCGCGCTCATAGCGGCCGCCATGGTCCAGGGGATCGGCGACGCCGAAGCTCTTCGTCGCGCCGTCAGCCAGCGACGAGACGATGTTCCAGCCGATCCGGCCGCCGGAGATGTGGTCCAGCGAGGCGAAGCGGCGCGCCAGGTTGTAGGGGTCGTTGAAGTTGGTGTTGACCGTGGCGACCAGGCCGATGTGCTGGGTGAGCGTGGCCAGCGCGGCGGTCAGGGTGAGCGGCTCGAACCCGCCGCCGCGCGGTCGCCGTCCGTCGCCCACCTCGTCGCCGCCGTTGCCGACGAAGTCGGCGAAGAAGGCGAAGTCGAATTTGCCGCGCTCGAGCTGCTGCACGATCCTGGCCCATTCGGCGAGACTCGGCGGCCCGCCGGCGGCGACCTCGGGCTGGCGCCAGGCGTGGGCGTGGGTGCCATAGAGCTGCACGAACACCGAAAGGGAGAGCTGGCGCTTGCGCTTGGCCATGTCGTTCCTCGTTCAACGGGCGTCTGGCCGCGAGCGCAAAACCGGACCCCGCTTTTGACGGAATCCTGCGCGTTTCTTCGTCCTTGACGCAGTTCTGGCCGGTCATTGCGGGGAGGGCCGACCGGTTACTGCGAATGACTGTAGGGGATCGCGGACCGTCGAAGGAGGCAGCGGGCCTTAATCTAGAATTGAGCTCCGCTGCATTGTCGGGCCGGCGTTGACGTTTTCGGCCCGTCGACGCCGCCCGCCGGCGAGCCTGACGCGTCTCCTGACGGATAGATAGACGATCTATCTAAAGTGGCTGGCGGTATATCGGTGAAAATATGAGAGAAAATGGCGCCGTGTGAAGTTCAGCTAATCCGGCCGGCAGCTTTTCTATATTCCTATAAAATGACTAGGAAATAAGGTTTGCTCGACAGGCGACGGTCGCCCACCGTGTCGCCTCGAAGCAGTAGGCCGCGGCCCGCCAGGGCCCCCGCGGGCGTTGGGCGCGGGAGTGCGAACTGTGCTGTACATGCGCCACCTTCTCCGCCGCCGTCTCGACGGTCGAGGCGACGCATGAGCCAGTCATTGGCGACCAGCGACAGGATACCCGCGGTCCAGTCCCTGCGGGCGCTGGAGGCCAGCATCCGCCTTAGAAGCCTGACCCGCGCCGCCGAGGAGTTGGGCGTGACGCCCAGCGCCATCACCCAGCACGTGCGCGCGGTCGAGACCTGGGTCGGCATGCCGCTGTTTCGCCGATCTGGGCGGCAGATCATCCCGACCGACGCCGCCGAGGCGGCCATGCCCAGCCTGCGCGAAGGCTTCGATCGGATCGTCGAAGGCGCCCAGCTGCTGAAGGGCGCTGACCGGAAGGGCCGGGTGATCTCCATCTCGACGACTCCCGCCTTCGCTTCCAAGTGGCTGTTGCCGCGGCTCGACCGCTTCCGGGCGCAAAACCCCCAGATCGAGGTCTGGGTCTCCTCGGACATGAAGCTCGCCGACTTCTCGACGGCCGACATCGACCTGGCGATCCGTTACGGTCCGGGCGGCTACGACGGCTTGGTCGCCGAACAGATCCTCGCCGAGGCGGTGACGCCGATGGCGGCCCCGGACCTCGCCGCCGAGCTGGCGGTCAGAGGGGCGGCGGACCTGCTGCAGGCGCGGCTGCTGCACGACACCTCGTCGGAAGGCGATCCCAGCTGCCCATCGTGGCGCAGCTGGTTCCGCACGCGCGGCGTGGACGATCTGCGCACGTTGGACGGACCGCGCTACAGCGACGCCAGTCTGGTGATCGAGGAGGCGATCGCCGGCAAAGGCGTCGCCCTGGTGAAGCGAACCCTGGCCGACCAGGACGTTCGGGCCGGGCGCCTGACGCCTCTGCTGCTGGATGTGACCCCGGTGAAGTTCGTCTACTGGCTGGTCTGGCCGCGCGGCCGAACCCTGCTGCCGCCGGTGCGTGCCTTCATCGCCTGGATCAAGGCCGAGGCCCTGGGCGACATCGCCGACGGCGCCGGCATCTGAGCCGGCGCTCGCCAAGCTGAAGCGACCAGCAAGGTCTCCGCCGTCTCTCCGAGGGCGAAGATCTTGCGGCAGATCCCGCGCTAAGCGGTTTGAGGCGCTGACGCGAGCAGCCGCGCTCAATTGAAGTGTAAGCGGACCTTACTCAAAGAATTCCAGAGTCAATTACATCTTTGTGTTTGCTGGGTTTTCCAAAACCAACCTTCACATGCCGTATTTGAGTGCTTGGGCATCCTTTCTGGACAGAAGGGTCGAGGCGCCAACTATCACTGTTCTGGAGACGCCGGGCTGCGGCGTCGAGACCGGCCAGGAGGAACCCAGCCTTGACGACCCTCACTCATCCGAATCTCGGCGCCCGCGCCGAGACGCCGCACGCGGCCGCAACGTCGCTCGACCGGCTCTGGTTCACCCGCTGTCCAGTGCCGACGGCCACCGGCCTCGCCTACAAGCTCGACTGGCTGACCGAGGAGTTCGCCCGTGACAATCTCCCCCTCGACACCCTGCAGGAGCGCGCCGGCTCGGAGCTGCGCCGGCACCACTACGATCATCAACTGCCGTCGCTGATCCGCGAGGGCGGCAACCTGCTGGCGATCGGCGCCCGCGCCCAAGGGGCGCCGACCCGCCTGGTCGGCCTGACCTGGATCGACGAGCACCAGGCCATCCTGGTGCGGCCGGATAGCGGCATTCTGGAGCCGAAGGACCTCAAGGGCCGCAAGCTCGGCTTGCCGACCTGGATCGACCACCCGATCCCCAGCCATCAGCGCGGCAGCAGCATCGCCCGCGGCATGTCGCTGCACGGCTACAAGGGCGCGCTCAGCTACGCTGGACTGAACCTTGACGACGTCACCTTCGTCGAGGTCGAAGCCCGTCGTCGGAACCCTCCGGGCGGCGAGGTCACCGCCAGCTCGCTGGCGGGCCTGTGGTCGCTGCACGCGCTCGCCGACGGCGACGTGGACGCCCTCTATGTCAAGGGCGCCGCGGCGGTGGACGCCGCCCATCAGCTTGGACTCGTCGTCGGCATCAACCTCGACAGGCTTCCCGACCGGCGCTTCCGGGTGAACAACGGCACGCCGCGGCCGATCACCGTCCACGAGAGCCTGATCGAGAACCATTTCGATCTGCTCGTCCGCTTCCTCTACCAGACGCTGCGCGCGGCCGACTGGGCGCGCGACAACCTCGGCGGCGTCCGTGCGGTGCTGGAGGCCGAAACCCGCGGCACCGCCGCGGCGGTGGGCGAGGCCTATTCCGACGAGGCCCTGCGCAGCCTGCACCCGACCCTGGACGCCGAGCGGCTGGCGCTGTTCGAACAGCAGAAGCGGTTCACCTGGATCTACGGCTTCAGCGACAACGATTTCTCGCTGGACGAATGGATCGACGAACGTCCGCTGGAGGCCGCCTACAAGTTGCTGAACGCAGGGCGGTAGAGCGCATCCGGCGCTACGGGCTCGGATGCGCCGTGCGGCGCGTCCGGGCCCGTTCCCAAACCTGAGGGTCGGCGCCGAGCCTCGTGTTCAGGTCAGGGACGCTCGATAGAGGCTGAGCAGGGCGGTCCAGGCGCGCTCGGCCTCCGGGCGATCGTACTTGGCGCTGTCGGGCACGCACCAGCCGTGGTCGGCGGCGTAGACCTCGACCTCGCCCGGGCGGTTCGCCTGCTGAAGCGCCGCTTCCAGGGCGGTCTTCACCTCCGGCTTCGTCGCGTCGTCGTTCCTGGCCGTGGCGAACAGGTAGCGAGCCTGCGTGCCGGCGATCAGGTGATGCGGGCTGGTCGTCGCGTCCGACACCAAGCCGTTGCCGCCATGGAAGGAGGCGACGGCGCCGACGCGGTCGGGCACGGCGGCCGCGGTGCGCACGCTGAGCGCCCCGCCCATGCAGTAGCCTTGCACGCCGACCTTCGCCCTGGAGGTCTGCGGCAGCGCGTCAAGCCAGGCGATATAGGCCTCGGCGTCCCGCGCCACGGCCTCTTCGGTCAAGGTCGCGCGCCCGGCTTGCCGCTTCGCCTGCTGCTCGGGGCCGGCGGCGATCGCCGTCAGCTCCGGCGCGCGAAAGGCGCGGTAATAGGGGTTCACCACCAGCACCACGAAGCCGTCGCCCGCCAGCCTGCGGCCCATCTCGCGCTTGGCCGGCCTGAGGCCGCCGACGTCGGGCCATAGGAGCACCCCGGGCCAGGAACTGCGGCCGGCGGGATGGAAGACGACGGCGTCGACGGCTCCGTCGGGCGTGCGGACCTCGACGTCTCGCTCAACCACCCCGCCAGGGGCGGCCTGCGCGGCCATGGCGAGGCTTGCCGCCGCTCCCGCCCCGGTCAGCGCACCGAAACGCCGCCGGGTCAGTTCGGCCTCGGCGACCAGGCCCAGGTCCTCACGATCCGCATCGCACATGGCGTGTTCCTTTCGTCGGCGAGCCCATCAAGCTCTACTCTATGCAGGAATTAGGGAGGCGCGGTCGTCTCGACGAGCTTCGCCAAGGCCGAACCGCCGATCGCGCAGCTAGGGGTGCCCAGCCTCCCGTTCGCGCACCGAAGGCCGTCCCGAGGCGAGGAGGGCGCCGCTTTCCTCCCGGTCATCGACGTCGTTGGCGGCGTCGGCGGCCGGCAGGGCGGCGTAGCTGGCGAGCTTGCGGTTGAATGCGCGCACGCTGATCCCCGGCAGGGCAGCGGCCCTGCCCACGTCGCCCTCGGACGCGGTCAGCGCAGCCTGGAGCAGCGGCTTCTCCACCGCCGCCATCATTCCCTGATAGAGGCCGCCAAGCGCGGCCGCGGGCGTGAGCGAGGACCCCGGCGTATCGGGGGCAGCGGCTGGCGCGAGCCGGCCCGGGGCGTTGTCGACCGGCTCCAGCTCGCGCTCGACGATCGCCTCGGTGACGAGCGCCTCGGGATAGAAGGCGCACGCGCGGCGCAGCAGGTTGTCGAGCTCACGGATGTTCCCCGGCCAGGGATGCCGCTGCAGTCGCGCGAGAGCCTGTGCATCGATCTGCTTGGCGGGCAGGCCACTGCGTTGCGCGCGCACCAGGAGCACGCGGGCGAGGTCCGGAATGTCCTCAGGTCGCTCGCGCAGGGCCGGAAGCCGCACGGTCGCGGTCGAGAGCCGGAAGAACAGGTCCTCGCGGAACCGCCCCTGTTCCAAGGCGAGGCGCAGGTCCTGACGGGCGGAGCAGATCAGCCGCGGCCGCGTCCTCACATCCGTCCGAAACAGCTGGTCCTTCAGGACGTGAAGCAGGCGCGACTGGGCCTCGAACGAGAGGTCGTCGACGCCCTCGAGCATCAAGCTTCCTTCCCGCGCCTGCGCGATCCGCCCGGCGCTGCGGACGTCTCCCGCCAGCTCCTGCGCGAGCGGCTCGGCGGCGAAGCCGCCCACCGACACCCTCACGAACGGGGCCTCGCGACGGGGCCCCAGATCGTGCAGAGCGCGCGCCACGCGGGCTTTGCCGACGCCCGACTCGCCCCAGATCAGCACCGGCAGGTTCGGCTCCGCGAGGCCGGCCAGGGTGCGGAAGATGTGTTGCATCACCGCGCCCGAGCCGATCAGCGGCTGCTGTTCATCCCGGACCGCCCGCGCCTGGGCGCTGGCGGTGTCCGGATCCTGCGGTCGCATCAGCGCCCGCGTCACCGCCCGCTGCAGGGCGGCGGTCTGAATGGGCTTTGCCAGCAACTCCAGCGCGCCGAGCCCGGCCGCTTCCACCGCCGTGCCGAGGTTGGGACGCGCGCTGGTCAGCAGGATCGGCAATTCCGGGTAGGCCTGCCGGATTTCGCGCACCCGCTCGGCGCTCTCGCCGCCGGCTTCCAGGATCACCAGATCGGCGGCCTCCTGCGCCAGCCAGCGCAGCACCGTCGCCGGGCTGGCCGTGGATCGCACCTCGTGGTCCAGCGCCCTGACGAGCTCGGACAGCTGCAGCCGGATGGCGGGGCTTTCGTCAGCGATCAGTACGCGCCGTCGCTTCAGCATGAGTCAGTCTCTTTCGGCGGAGGTCAGAGAGGGGAGGCGGCGACCTGCCAGCTCAATCAAATAACGACCCACGGTTGAGTTGGCGCGAAGTCACTTTTTCTGCGGCTCGCCCCAGCTTTGATGCGCTCCTGATCGGCGGCCAGCCGGAGTCGCCGACTCAATGTCTATCATTATGATAGGAATTGGCGTAGCCTCTTCCAACCGCGGTCAGGAGAGGTCGGTCATGTCCTTGGACGCCTCGAGAGAGTTGACGCCCGCCGACCTGCGGGTGCTGGCGCCGGATCTGTTCGGCGCAGTCGCCCTGGTGTTGCATGGCCGCGAACCATGTCAGCTGGTCGGCGTCCTGCGGCCCCAGCCGGCCACTTGCAACTCGCTCGCCGCGACCATCCGAAAGTCTACCGCAAGTCCTGGCAGCTGAAGCTCGGCGGGTTAGACGACGTCGCGCTCTTCGCTGATCTTCATCAGCGCGTCGGCCGCGCGTTCCACGGTCGCCCGCTCTTCCGCCGTCAGACGCGAGAGGCGCGCCGCAAGGTCCTTGTGACGAACCGCGGTCGAGCGTTCGATGGCCCGTTTGCCCTTGGCCGTGATGTGCAGGCCGGAGCGGCGCCGATCGGTCGGGTGCGGCGACCGGCGAAGCATGCCGGCCGCCTCGAGCCGCTTGACGTGGCTGGTGATGGTCGGGGTGCGCAGCCGCTCCATCTCGGCGAGTTCGCCGACGCCGACGCCGGGTTGCGCGGCGATCCGTTTCAGCAGCACCGGATCCTGCGGTGACAGGTCAACCAACTCCGGCCGCCGGCGCATCCCGCGATACAGCCGAAACACCACGCGCTCCAGCTTCTCCACAAGTTCGTCGGCCATCGCTCCCCTCCAAAAAAAGTAGATAGAGGATCTATCTTTTTTGGCTCCATCTAATGCGTTGATAAAACGCAAAAAACGCCAATCCCTTGCAGCCGACCTAATGGCGACGGCAAGATTTCTACATTCCTATCCATCGACTAGGAATTGAATCCTCTCCCGCGGCCCAAGCGGCCGTTGACGGTTGGGAGCGTTCCATGTCGGTCGAACTGTTCTGGCGGCTGCCGACTCACGGTGACGGCCGCAAGGCGCACGATAAGCACACTCGCGGCGAGTGGAACAAACTGACGCCGGAGCTGCGCAAGGCGCCCGGCGTCCGCAACGGTCGACCCGACGGCTTCAACTACGTCGACTACCTCGGCCAGGTGGCGCGGGCGGCCGAGATCAACGGCTTCGACGGCGCGCTGGTGCCGACCAGCGGCATCAGCGAGCAGTCCTGGATTGTCGCCGCGGCCCTGATCCGCGAGACCCGCAACTTGCGCTTCCTGGTGGCCCACCAGGCCGGCTTCACCGAGCCGCATTTCGCCGCCCAGGCCGCCGCGACCTTCCAGCGGATCTCCGACGGCCGGCTCGACATCAACATCATCACCGGTGGGTCGTCGAAGGCGCAGCGCGCGCTGGGGGACTTCCTCGATCACGACAACCGGTACGCCCGCACCGGTGAATTCCTCGACGTCTTCAAGAAGTACTGGAAGGACGCGCCGCTCGACTACCGGGGCGAGCTGTACGAAATCGAGGACGGCGGCTTCAAGGCGCCGCTCAACCACGCGCCGCTGCCGGGGATCTATTTCGCCGGCTCCTCGCAGCCGGCGATCGACGTCGCCGCCGATCATGCGGACGTCTATCTGGTTTGGGCCGAGCCGGTGGCCGGCAACGTCGAGCAGTTCGACAAGGTTCGCGCCGCCGCGGCCAAGGCCGGCCGTCTCGACAAGGTCCGGTTCGGCGTCCGCGTCGACATCATCGCCCGCGAGACCGAGAAGGAAGCCTGGGACGAAGCCCGCCGGCTGTTCGCCACGGCCACCGAGGCCTCCAAGTCGCTGTTCAACGAGCTGGGTCGCGACACCAAAAGGGAGTCGACCACGGAGTCGACCGGCGCTCAGCGCCAGTGGGCGCTGCACAAGGGCCGCACCGACAGCTTCGACGACCTGATCGTCGCCCCCAACCTGTGGGCCGGCATGTCGATCCTGCGTGGCGGGCCGAGCTGCGGCCTGATCGGCTCCTACCAGCAGATCGCCGACCGGCTGGCCGAGTACGTCCACGCGGGCGCGTCCAGCTTCATCCTCGCCAGCAACCCGCACCTCGAGGAGGCCTACAGCGTCGGGGAAGAGATCCTGCCGCTGCTCGGCCGGTCGATCAGCGGGCTGCAGAACGAAACCCACCGGGCCGCCTGAGGAGGATCCCATGTCCGACTACGCTGTCGATACGCTCTGGTACACCCGCTGTTCGGTGCCGACGCCGTTCAGCATCGCCGCCCAGCTCGGCTGGTTCGAGGACGAGTTCCGCAACGACGGCTTCAATGTCCGGTCGCTGCGGGAATCCAGCCGCCCGGAAGAGCAGAGCTCGCACTTCGACCACAACCTCGCCAACTCGTTCCGCCAGGGCGGCAGCGTGCCGGCGATCTGGGCCCGCTCGCGCGGCCAGGACACCCGGGTCATCGCCATCACCTGGACCGACGAATACCAGGCGATCATCGCCCTGCCGTCGTCGGGCATCCGCACCGTCAAGGACCTGAAGGGCCGCCGGCTCGGCCTGCCCAAGCACCACATCACCATCGACCACAATCGCGCCTCGGCGCTGCGCGCCTTTGACGTCACGCTGGCAACCGAGGGCCTGACGGTCGGCGACGTCGAGCTGGTCGACCTGGAGGACGCCCGCTACGGCGACGAGGGGGCCTTGCGCACCGGCGGCGGCGGCGGCGGCCGCCAGCGGCACACCTACACCAACGAGGCCTATGCGCTGGCGCGTGGCGAGGTCGACGCGGTCTACGTCAAGGACGTGCGCGGGGCCGAGCTCGCCTACCTGCTGGGCGCGCACGTGGTCGCCGACCTCGGCTTCCATCCGGACCCGTTCGTCCGCATCAGCAACTGCACGCCCCGACCGCTGACGGTCAGCGGCGAACTGGTGCGCGAGCGGCCCGATATCGTCGAGCGCTTCCTGCACCGCGTCGTCGAGGCCGGCCGCTGGGCCGCCGAGCACCCCGCCGAGACGGTGGGCTTCATCAGCGCCGAGACCGGCTGGTCGGAGGGCTGGATCCGCCGCGCCTACGGCGACAAGGTCCACCTGAACCTGGCCGCCGACCTCGATCCGGCCTCGATCGGCGGGCTCGGCAAGTTCGTCACCTATCTCGCCGACGGCGGCTTCGTCCCCGACCATTTCGAGGTCGACGACTGGATCGACGCCGGGCCCCTGCGCGAGCTCTCCCGCATCGCGCCGTCCGTTCGTTCCGAAGCCCTGCAAGGCCTGCCCGCATGAACGACGTCAGCAACCTTTCCGCCTTGGGCGCGCAGGCGCCCGATGTGCTCCAGGCCGCCGCCGATATCCAGGCCGCCGGCCGAAGCCTGAAGGAGAAGGGCAGCCTCTCCACCCGCGGGTCCGGCGCCTTCAATGCGGCGGTGCGGCTCGACGAGCGCCGCTTCGTCATCGGCTCGCTGAAGGCGGCCATCGTGGTCGACTTCGACGGCCAGCAGATCGGCGGCCCCGACGACCGCAGGCTGCGCGAAGTGATCGGCGTCTATCGCGCAATCTTCCTGGAGCGGCCGGACCTCAACGCCGCCCTGCACACCCACTCGCCGCACCTGACGGCCTTCGCCATCGCCCACAAGCCGTTCCCGATCCGCTACTGGTCGGTGGCCAAGCGGGCCGGGACCGAGGAGATCCCGCTGGCGGAATGGGCGCCGCGCTACTCGCCCGAGCCGGTGATCGAGGCGATCCGCAAACACCCCAAGGCGCCGGCCGCGCTGCTGAAGAACCGCGGCCTGTTCGCCTGGGGCCGGGAGGGGATCGCCGCGCTCGGCGCGCTGATCCACAGCCTCGACGAAGCCGCCGAGATCCAGCTGCTGTCGGAACGGATCGGCGGCGCTCAACCCCTGCCGAACGGCGCGGTCGAGGCGTTCGTCGCCTCGAAGGCCGGCTGACGGCCGGACGCCCGGCGCGGCGCTCCCACTGCGCCGGGCGTCCAATCGTCCGAGATCCGCCTCGCCCGGGGCCGGCGCGCCTGCGCCGGTCCCGGCGCGCGCTTGTCACCATTCCCCAGACGTTCCGAGGAACCTTCCCGCGATGATCACGCGTCGCTTCGCCGTCGCCGCCTTCGCCGTCAGCCTGGCACTGGGCGCCTGTTCCGGACAGAGCGCCGGCCAGGGCGCGCTCAAGCCGGTCCGGATCATCGCCGGCGGAACCGAGGTGAACGGCAAATACCTCCCCGGCGGCCTGACCGGCGTGGTGGCCGAGCAGGGCTGGCTGAAGGCCGAGCTCGCCAAGCAGGGCTACGACCTGCAGTTCCAGGACATGCCCCACGCCATCGGCGGGCCGATGATCAACGAGGGCTTCGTCAACAAGACCGTCGAGTTCGCCTGGTACGGCGACCTGCCGGCGGTGATCGGCGCGAGCGCGGGCGCGCCCTTGCGGTTGGTGTGGCCATCGAACGCCGGCACCAACACCTATCTGCTGGTCGCGTCGGGCTCGCCGGCCAAGTCCCTGGCCGACCTGAAGGGCAAGCGGATCGCCCTGCACCGTGGCCGGCCGTGGGAGGCGGTGTTCGCGCGCTACGCCGCCGACGCCGGCCTGAAGCTCGCCGATTTCAAGATCTACAACGTCAATCCTTCCGCAGGCGCCGCGGCGCTGGCGGGCGGGAAGGTGGACGCCTTCGTCGGACCGATCGCCGACGCCTACCGCCTGCAGTCGCAAGGCGCGGGCCGGGTCCTGTGGTCGACGAAGGCGGCGCCGCGCGCCTGGGCTCAGCGGACCGAGCTGTTCGGCCGCGACGACTTCATCAAGGACAATCCCCAGGCGGCCGGGCTGGTCGTCGCGGCCTACGCCCGCGCCGCCCAGTGGGCGTCGCGCGACGAGCACCGCGACGCCTTCATCGCCGCCTCGAGCCGCGAGACGTCGGAAGCGGCGATCCGCGTCGACTGGGAGGGCGCAGGCCCCTGGAAGCAGCGCTTCTCGCCGTTCACGACCGACGGCATCGACAGCCACTACCAGTGGGTTATCGACTACGCCGCCGAGACCGGGCTCATCAAGGCCCGGCCCGAGCTGGCGCGCTTCACCAACACCGACCTGGTCGCGCCGGCGGTCAAGCTGGCGGGCGCCGACGGCTGGTGGCCGGCCTCGCCGCAGCTGGCGAGCGCGACGGTCCGTCCATGACGACCCAGGCGTTCGCAGCCCAGCCGAGCGGCTCGGGCTTCATCTATCGCTTCATGCTGCTGGCCGTGGTCAGCGGGGCCTCGATCGCGCTCGGCCGGATCTCCACCCAGCTGTTCGCCATCCACCTGGGCGCCTCGCCGCTGCAGATCGGAACCATCATGGCGATCGAGCAGGGGGTGATGATGGCCGTGGCCATTCCCGCCGGCTTCTTGGTCTCGCGCCTGGGCGTGCGGACGAGCTACTTCACGGCGAGCCTGGGCCCGATGCTGGTCTACGCCGCCATGCCGTTCGCCGGTACCTGGGGCCTGCTGGCGCTCGCGCGGGGACTGATCGGCGTCTGCATCCCGTTCCGCATCAATTCGATGAACACCTCCTTCCTGCGCGAGCTGCCGCGGATCGGGCAGAGCAAGGCCGGCTGGTATCGTGGCTCCCAGACGCTGGGCATCTCGCTGGCGGGCCCGGCGCTCGCCGCCTGGGTGACCGGCCAGTTCGGCTACGGCGCCGCCTTTCTCGCCTCGGGCGTGATGTTCGGGCTGATGGGCGTGGCGAGCCTGACCTTCTTCCCGGAGACGCGGGAGCCGCAGGACGGCGCGCCGAAGGTCGGCTTCCTGCGTGAGGTCCGCCAACTGCTCGGCAAGCGCAGCATCTTCGAAAGCTGCGTCACCGAGCACGTCTCCAGCGCCACCACCTCGCTGTTCACCACCTTCATTCTGATCATCGCCATTCAGCAGCTCGGCCTGCCGCGGCCGGCGGCGGTGTCGCTGCTGGCGTTCCAGGGCTGCACGACCGCGGCTTCGCTGTTCGTCGGCAGCCGGCTTTACGTGAAGATGAGCCGGCACGGGGCCTACCTCTGGTCGCTGGGCGTCGGCTCGGCGGCGCTGCTCTGCCTCGGGCTCGGGCAGAGCTATGCGCTGCTGGCGATCGGCGCCGTGCTGCTGAGCCTCGCGTCGAGCTCGCTGCACTTCCAGAACATGACCCAGCTCAGCCTCTCTTCGGCGAACAAGAGCAAGATTTCCGGCCTCTACAACGTCGCCGGCATGTCCGGCGGGGTGATCGGCTCGATGAGCGGCGGCCTGCTGTCCAGGGTCGCGCCGCTGCAGTCCGTCTATGTGCTGTGGGTGGCGGTGCTCCTGGCCACCGCTGCGGCGATCGCTCTGCATAACCGCTGGAACCTCGTCGATGCGTAGGCTGCTGTCGGCGAGCGTTCCCTTCACCGGCGTGCTGGGCCTGCTCGCCCTGTGGTGGGCGGTCACGGCCGCGCAGGTGTTTCCGCCCCAGGTTCTGGCCTCGCCGGCGCGCGTCGTCGAAGCCGCGCGGGACGGCCTGCAAAGCGGCGAGCTGCTGCGCAACGTCGGGCTCAGCCTGAGCCGGCTTGCGGTCGGCTATGTCGTCGGCGCTGGCCTGGGCCTCGCCTTCGGCACGGCCATGGCCCTGTCCAAGAGCTTTGAGAGCTACACCGCCGGACTGTTCCACGCGATCCGCCAGGTGCCGACCGTCGCCTTCATCCCGATGCTGGTGCTGGTGTTCGGCGTCGAGGAGACCTTCAAGATCGTGGTGGTCGCCAAGGCGGCCTTCTATCCGACCGCGCTGGCCACCTACACCGGGGTGCAGGGCGTGCCGCGGCGCTACTACGACGTGGCTGAGATCTACCGGTTCTCAGCCCTCGACAAGCTCTGGCGGGTGGTCGGGCCTGCGACCCTGCCGCCGGTGCTCACCGGCCTGCGGCTCAGCCTCAGCCGCGCCTGGGTGGCGCTGGTCGCGGCCGAGTTGCTCGTCGCCGACAGCGGCATTGGCCAGATGATGGAGATGGGCCGCCAGACCTTTCAGCTGGAGGTGGTGCTGCTGGGCGTCGTGCTGATCGGCGCGATCGGCTTCGCGCTCGACCGCGCCTTCAGGCAGCTGGAGCTGAGCCTGGTTCGAGGAGCGCCCGCATGAGCCTGCCCGCGCAGGGCGGACCGGCGATGACCGGCTCGTACCCCTCCTTCCGTCTCCCGCGGCTCGGCGGGTTGAAGACCCTGGTCCTGCCGCTGTTGCTGTTCCTCGTCTGGGACCTGCTGGCGCGTCGCAACGTCGGCCACGGCATGATCTTCGTCAGCCTATCCGACCTCGCAGAGGCCCTGGTCGACGCCGTTCGCTCGGGCGATCTGCCGCGCAACATCGGCGTCAGTCTCGGGCGGGTGGCGTTCGGCCTGGCGGTCGGCGGCGGGGTGGGCGTCGCCCTCGGCGCGGCGATGGCGCTGTCGCGGCCGCTCGACCGGGTGCTGGGGCCAGTGCTGCACGCGCTGCGGCAGGTGCCGACTCTCGGCTGGATCCCGCTGCTCGGCCTCTGGTTCGGTTATGGCGAGACGCCCAAGCTGCTGATCGCCGCCAAGGCGGCGATGTTTCCCCTGCTGCTCAACAGCTACGAGGGCCTGAAGGGGACGAAGGGCGACTATGTCGAGGCCGGACGGGTGCTGGGCTTCGGGCCCTGGGACCTGTTCTGGCGCGTGCGGCTGCCGTCCGCCCTGCCGATGCTGCTCACCGGCCTGCAGCAGGCCATGGGCTTCACCTGGATCGCCTGCATAGGCGTCGAAATCCTGTTCGGCGCCGGCCCCGGGATCGGCTCGATGATCGAGCACGGCCAGATCGAGGGGCGCATGGACACCGTGCTGCTCGGCGTCGTGTTCGTCGGCCTCATCGCCTGCGCCATCACCACCCTGTCGAACCACCTCATCGCGCCGGCTTTGCGGTGGCGCGACCTCAAGGAAGAGCCCCGATGAGCCGGATCCCGTCCCCTGCCGCCAGCGGAACGGCGGCGCGCGGCGGCGCGCTCTCGCTTTCCGGGGTGAGCAAGACCCACCGCCTCGCCGACGGCGACCTAGAGGTGCTGCGCGCGGTGAACCTCAGTGTGGCCCCGGGCGAGTTCGTCGCCGTCGTCGGTGCCAGCGGCTGTGGCAAGTCCACGCTGCTGCGGCTCATCGCTGGCCTGGACAACGACTACGCCGGCGAGATCCGCCTGGACGACGCCCGCATCCTGTCGCCCAGCCTCGACCGCGGCATCGTCTTCCAGGACCACCGGCTGTTCCCGTGGATGACAGTCGAGCAGAACGTCGCTGTGGCCCTGGTCAAGCGGCGGTTGAACCGCGGGGCCAAGCGCAAGCTCGTCGCCGAGAACCTCGCGCTGGTCGGGCTGACCGGCTTCGAGCGGGCCTATCCGCATCAGCTCTCCGGCGGCATGGCCCAGCGCGCGGCGATCGCCCGGGCGCTGGTGAACGAGCCCAAGGTGCTGCTGTTGGACGAGCCGTTCGGCGCGCTCGATGCGCTCACCCGCCTGAAGCTGCAGGAGGAGCTGCTGGCGCTTCGCCAGCGCACCAATGCGACCGTGGTCCTGGTCACCCACGACGTTGAAGAAGCCCTGTTCCTCAGTGACCGGGTGGTCGTCCTCCAGCCGCGCCCAGGACGGGTCGCGGAGATCATCAGCGTCGGCGAGGCCGCGCGCGACCGGGCGTCGCCGGTCTTCGCCCGGCTGCGGGAGCAGATCCTCTCCGGGTTGACGGCTGCGCCGGCCACCGCCGCAAGCCCGATCGACCTCACCCGGCGTCGGCTGGACCTGAGACAGGCCGGGGCCGGTTCATGACGGTGACGGCGGCGCCCGTCGTGATCGTCGGCGGCGGGTTCAGCGGGCTTCTCACCGCCATCCATCTGCTGCGCGCCGACCGCGACGTCGCGGTGCGGCTAATAGAGCGGGCGCCGCAGTTCGGCCGGGGTCGGGCCTACGCGACGCGTGATCCTGGGCATCTTCTGAATGTCCGGGCGGCGAACATGAGCGCCTTCCCGGACCAGCCGGCGCATTTCGTCGACTGGCTGGGAGGCGGTCCCGGCGCGGGCGAATGGTTCGCCGGACGCGGACGCTATGGCGACTATCTGCAGGATCTCCTGCGCCGGACGCTTGCGGCCCAGTCTGGTCGGCTTCTGCTCGAACAGGACGAAGCCGTCCGCGTCCGTCGCGTCCGCCGCGGCTTTGCGGTGGACCTTGCGCTCGGGCGGTCGATCGAGGCCGGCGCCGTGGTCCTGGCGATGGGCTCCCTGCCGCCAGCCACGCTGCGTGGCGTTTCAAGGGAGGCCGCCAGGTCCCCGAACTATGTAGCCGATCCCTGGCGCGTGGATCTGCGCAGCCTGCCGGAAGGGCGCCTGCTGCTGATCGGCACGGGGCTGACCATGATCGACGTGGCGCTCAGCCTGGAGGCGGGGCGGCGCAGGTTCACGGCGCTCTCGCGACGCGGCCTCTTGCCGAGACCGCACGCGAGCGCCCCGGCCAGCCTGGCTCCGGCCGGGCTGCCGGCCCGCCCGACGGCCGTGCTCCGGCTGCTGCGAAGGCATGCGGAAGCGGTCGGTTGGCGCGCTGCGGTGGACAGCATCCGCCCGCAGACCGCGGAGCTTTGGAAATCCTGGCCGGATGCGGAGAGACGCCGCTTCCTGCGCCATCTGCGGCCCTGGTGGGACGCCCATCGTCACCGCATGGCGCCGGCGGCGGGCGCGCGCATCGCGGAGTTGCAGGACACCGGCCGCCTCGGGGTTCGTGCGGGTCGCATCGAGACGCTTCAAGCCGCGCCGGGCGGCTTTGAAGCGCTCATCCGGCCGCGCGGCGTCGCGCGATCGGAGCGGCTGCAGGTCGCCGCTGTGGTCGATTGCACCGGGATCTCGGGGGAGCTCGCCCAGGACCCGTCGGGACTGCTTCCCAGCCTCGAGGCCCAGGGCCTGATTTCCGGTGACGCCTTGGGACTCGGCCTCGCCACGGACGACCGGCAGCGGCTGCTCGATCCGGCCGGGCAGGTGGCCGGCGGCCTCTATGCGGTCGGGCCGCTGTGTCGCGGAACAGCCTGGGAAGCCATCGCGGTGCCGGATCTCCGCAATCAGACCGCACGGCTGGCGTCGACGGTGATCCGCGATCTGAAGGCGGGCGCGCGTGCCGCTGTTTCGCAGGCCGGGCCTGCGTCATCTCTGGAGCTAGAACATGACGTCTGAAATTTCTGCAGCAGTCGGCGCCCGGCGCTCGGACCACGCGATCGAGCCGTTGTTCCTGGAGCGCTGGTCGCCGCGCGCCTTCGACGGTGCGGCGGTTGGCGAGCCGGCTCTCGCCGCGATCCTCGAAGCGGCCCGGTGGGCGCCGTCGGCGTCGAACGCTCAGCCGTGGCGGTTCATCTACGCCATCCGCGGCGAGGCTGAATGGGAACGCTTCGTCGGCCTGCTCAAGCCGAACAACGCAGCCTGGGCGCGGAACGCCGGCGCGCTGGTCTTCATCTGCTCCGACAGCGAGAAGCCGGCCAGGGGTGAAGCGCCGCCGCAGCCGTCACGCACCCACAGCTTCGACGCCGGGGCCGCCTGGGCGCTCATGGCGCTGCAGGCGACGGCGCTCGGCTTCCACGCCCATGCGATCGCGGGGTTTGATCATCAGCGGGCGCGCGGCGAGCTGCAGGTCCCGGATCACTTCAAGCTGGAGGCGGCGGTGGCGATCGGCCGGGGCGGGGACAAGACGCTGCTGCCCGCGGAGCTGCAAGCGCGCGAAACGCCGAGCAACCGACGGCCGCTTGCTGAGACGGTCCACCGCGGCCGCTTCCGCTGACGGCCGATGAAGCTCGACCAACGGCAGTTCATGCCGTGCTGGTGGCTTAAGGAGATCAGGCCCTCAACGTCACGGGCGGAAGCGTTTGATCACAGCGATGGCTGCGGTCCCCGCACCCAAGTTTCCTTCTGGAAATCAGTGACATGGCCCCCGCAAGGGGGCCATTTTGCGTTCTGCGCACGTGGCTGCCGCTTGGTTCTGAGAATTCCCAACGAATCCGCCGGTTTACGTGGGCTCCGACGTCCGGTGACGCTTGTCGGCGATGGCTCCGTGGCGCAATCGCGGCACATGTCGGCCTGGACGTACGACCTTGCCCGTGCGGTGCTCGATTCCGCAGACCACAGCGCCAATGCAAAGGCTGCGGCCGCCTAAGTTGAGGTAGCAGTACTGCCCGCCCGGGACGCGAGCGGGCCAAAATTCAGGGAGTGTCCGCTGTCGGGCCGTGTGGCAACATTCGCTCCTGGCGCAGTCGAGACCACGAGATGGACGACGCGCTTGCGCTGTTAGAGCAAGTAGAGCTTCGACAAAGAACCGATCGCAGTCGTGTACGAGCCATCTCCGCCGCGGGGCCGTAGGCTGTGCGTGGAGTCCTACACTCCGCGCACAGCCTACGTGCTATCCGCCGAGCAGCTCGATCGCGGTGGATAGCCGGCGTTGAAGTTTCTCGCTGACCACTGGGCCAAGAACGGGAAACAGCCTTTCCGCGCCATCGCTGAGTTCACGCGCGCGCTCCAGGAAGATCTCCCGGCGCGCGACGCCGACTGGCCGGAAGCCAAGGTTGCGAGGGACGGCGAAGGTAAGCCCGGCGTTGATCCCCGAGCGATCTAGATTGGCGGGCAGCCGGGCCAGCGCCGTGGCCGCCGCCGCGCAGCCCTCCATCAGCTCGACAGAAGTATTCATCAGCCGCACCTGATCTGAGCGGTCGTCGCAGGCGTAGGTCTGGCTCAGCAACTGCAGCATGAAGCCGTAAAGCGCATTGCCCAGGTCCAGCAGGCTGGCGGCTGGCTCCTCGGTGACCCAGACGCGCGCGCGGCCTTCAAGCGGCTTGCGCATCACCGGGTCATGCGCCGCAGGCCAGGCTGGCTCGAAGGCGGGTTCTTCTGCCGCGAGCTCCTCCCACTCAGCCTTGATGGCGCAGAACCGGTCGAAGTGGCTTTCCGGGCCGGCCGCTGATCCGGCGGAGCCTTCACCTTCCTCCTTGATCCAAGCGATGGCGCCCAGGACCGAAGCAAGATTGGTGAGGCGCGCGACGTTGGGCAGCCGGGCGGTCTCGGCATCCAGTTGACGAAGTCCGCTCTGATCGATGACCCTAGCCTCGCCATGACGCGCGACGAGGGTCGTGAAGCCTTCGACGATGGAGTCATAGAGGGCGCCGACGGTGAGGTAGTCGGCCGCCGATGGCGTGAGGCCCCCGCGCCTAGCTTTGCGCTCCACGTCCACAGGCTCGAAGCCGGGTGCGTCCTGGAGAGGCTGGTGATCGGCCCGCTCCAGAAAGATGAAGTGGTCGAGCGTCTCACGCGTGAACGGGGTGAGCCGCACGATGACTCCGGCCGGATGATATCCGGGCGCCAGCGGCAGGTTGGCGCGATCGAAGTGCGGGGCGCCGCCGACCGCGACCAGCAGATTGTTGACCGTGGCGAGGTGGGCCATCTCCTCTAGCGCCACCTTGACGATGGTCTTCCGCCAGCGCTCGACGGCCTCCTCCTGCACTCGGGTTAGGCCTGGCTCGCCTTCGCGCTTCAGGCTGAAAGCTGCGTAGAGATAGGAGCAGAGCAGATTGTGCTCGATCTGCGCGGCCTCCGTTAGGACGTGGATCAGGTGCTCGCGCGTCTCGATCATGAGGGATCCGTCATACCGACACGTGCAACGAGCGCCCGTGGCCGTTCGATCCGCCGACAGCGAGGTCCGGCTGAGAGGCGCATCATGGTACGCGCTTCAGTTGATCGCCGATCCGCTACTCGTCTCGTCAACTTCAGCGGTCCCGAACGCGCCTCGGATCACCTCAGCCTCGGGGTGGCAGAGTACATGAACGACGCTGACCGTTCCTACTGGCTCGGCCTCAAAGGATAGTTCCGACCCAGCCGCCTCGATCGCTTGCAGGTGCCAAGTCACTGCTGCGACAACCCCATCTTCGGTCTGAGTTCCGCGGGCGATGCTGATGCGCTCGCCGACGCGGGGAGCCTCGACTAACTCGAAATCGCGGGACGGGCCGTCGGCGCCGTGTATCCAGACGCGCACTCGCATGTTTACCAAAGCTCTGCGCTGGATGCTCGGTTCCTGATGTCGTCGTTCCGTCGTTTGTTGCGAAGGTCCTTGGGACGCTTCGAACTTCCGCTCCTGCCGCCGACCTGACGTTCCTCCGGAGGGCTGACGCAGCCTAGTGGCGCGCCTCAGCGGAGGGCGGTGCTCACAGCAGGGCGAGCTCGATCCTACAGGTCAGGCCCGCCGGGTGGTTCATTTCGGGTTTCCGCCGATGCTGCCGAAGATCCGGGCAGCAGCTGAGTTCCGAACTCCCGGCGCTGGCGTGGTTCGACAGGGTGGTCTCCATGCGTCCACATAGCAGCCTCAGGCGGCGCCCGTTGCGTCCGTGGGCCCCGGCGGCGAAAGACAAGCGGCCGTGACGGGCGTGCGGCGCGTGCTAGGCTGAAGCGGGACAGGTCGCGACGGCAGGGGAGGACGCATGCCCGCAAAGTTGCGCAATGACAGCGTGCTCACGGTGGTGCTGGCGGCAGATCCAGCTGGGCTAGACCCCCTGCAGCTGCAGGGAGTCCAGAACTGGGCGGAGGCGGTCGCGGTGAGCGCCGTCTACGACGCGCTCTTCCATACGGACGCAGCGGGGCGCCCACAGCCGAAGATCGCAACTGGCCTCGTGACAGCGGACGACGGTCTGACCTGGACCCTGACGCTGCGCGCTGGTGTGCGTTTCTCCGACGGGACCGCGCTCGATGCCGAGGCGGTTCGTTTCAACTGGGCCAGGTTGGGCGATCCGGCGAATCGCGCCGCCGTGGCGGCCACGGCCGGGTTAATCGCCGAGATGCGCGTTCTCGATGCGCTCAGACTCTGGATCCGGCTGAAGGCGCCTGCGGCCAGGTTCGACCGGCGCGTAGCTCGCAACCTTTCGTCCGTCGGCTCGCCAGCGATGATCCAAGCGGTGGGCGCTGGGTTCGCAACTGCGCCGGTCGGAGCCGGCCCGTTCAGGCTCGTCGAGTGGACGCGCGGGGAGCGCATGCGCTTCGTGCGCAATCCAGACTACTGGCAGCCCGGCAAGCCGCACCTGGATGAGGTGGTGGTGCTGACTGGCATTTCTGAGGCGGCCGCCAAGTTCGCGCTGCTGGCGAGCGGACGCGCCCAGGTCAGTCTTGAGCCGATGGGGCCGCATCTCGAAAGATATCGCGCCGAGCCGGACCGCTTCGCGCTCCTTGGAACGCCGCAGGCCGGCGGCGGGGTGGCGCTTGCGCTGAATTTGGAGCGAGCGCCGTTCGACGATAGCCGCGTGCGTCGAGCCATCGCGCTCGCGGTGGACTCCGCCACCTTCGTAAAGGAGGCGGGGTTCGACCAGCAGATGGTGATGACCAGCCTCGACCGGGTAGGCTCCCCGTTTCACGATCCAGCCATCCGTCTGCCGCGGCGCGACGTCGCGCAGGCGCAGGCGATGGTCGACGCGTATGCGGCGAACCACGGCGGCTCCCTCGGGTTTACCCTGGAGACGTTCGCCAACGAGGGCCATGTCCGCGAAGCCGAAGCGGTGAAACGGATCCTGCAGCAGCGGCTGCGGGGCGTGGAAGTCGAGGTCGCCGCCAGCCCGGTTCCGGAGCTGATGCGTCGTTGGAGCGCTGGGGCGTTCCAGGGCTCGATTTTCGCGCTCGGGTGGGCCGACCCGGCGCTGGACCTACCGCCGGTGTTTGCCGTGGGGAGCCCACAGAACATCATGCGCTGGCGAAACCCCGCCGTCGCAGCGGCGCTGGAGCGGCTCGGCTCGGCGGCCGACGAGCGGGCGACCGTTGTCGCCCACCAGGAGGTGCTTTGCCAGGCGTTGGCGGACCTGCCGTTGGTGTGGCTGTCGCATAAGGAAGCCTTTCATGCGGTGGATCGCCAGGCGGTCAGCGCATGGCCGCTGTCCTACAGCCTGCGGCCGATGATCGAGGAAGTCCGGCTCGCGAAGCCGTAGCCGCCGAATGCAGCCGGCCGTGAGGCGCCTTTCAGTCGACGGCGCCCAGGCCGAATTACGGCCGGGTCTTGGCGCTGACGAGCGCTGTGTAGCGCTGCTCGGCCGCGTAGCCGCCCAGTGGATCGCCGGGTTCACCTTCCGTCAGCGAAGCTTTCAGGTGCCGGAGCAGGTGCGGGTCCTTGGCGGCGATGTCGCGCGCGATCCCGGCGGTCACGCCGTCCACCTCCGCGTCGGGGACGATGATCATCCCACAACCCAGCGCCTTGACGTCGCGCGCCTCAACCAGCCGGCCAGATAGGATCAGGTAGCGCATGGCTTGCTCGCTGAGACAGCGGCGCAGGATCGAGGCGCCGGCGATGACGCCGTGGTTTGCGCCGGTCAGGCCGAGCGCGGCGCTCTCGCCGGCGACAACTACATCGCAGAGGCATGCGAGCAGCAGGCCTTCCCCCACGGCGGCGCCCTGCACCTTCGCGATGATCGGCCATTTGAAGTCCCAGAGCGTGCGCAGGAACATGCGGGTGAGCGCGTCCTCGCTATTGGGCACCCCGAAGCTGTCGTATGGCTCCTGGGGCGCCGGCTTGGCGTCAGGATCGGCTCCCATCGAGAATACGCCCTCTATCGCACTCTCCAGCACCACGACCTTGGAGCCCCAATCGTGGTTCGCCGTAGGCGCAAGTTGAATGAAGTCGACCATCAGGCTGTGGTCGACGGCGTTCGACGGCGCATGATCCAGCGTCAGGGTGCGGACGCCTTCGCTCGCTGCGGTGCGCACTAGAGCCATTTCGTCGAGTCCTCCCTGACCTGAGAGAGCTTAGCGCCGGTCAGCACGGTGCTTGCAAGCGGAGCCCTGCCGAAGGCGCACGGTCCGCCTCAACCCTGGTCAGCGTCGGCGATCTCGGCCAGAGCAGAGGGTGTCGCCCGCGCCCTTGCCCGGCGTTTGTCCTTCGGACGCGGCGGCACCGCTTGCGAGAAGATGGTGCGCGCGTTCCGGCCGTCGTCGTCCATGACCACAAGCGTGACCTGCCGCTGGTCTTGCTCCCCTTCCTGCGTGGACGAGACGAGGACCCTGCCGGACGGCGTATACATCGCGCTGCGGGGCACGAAGCCGTCAGCGAGGGGCAGGGTGTAGATCTCGTAACGGCCGGTCGACGCCGCTGCCGGCGCGCGCGGCGCGGCGACCGCGCTGTGGGTGAAGAACGCCGCGACAGCGCTGGTGGCGATAAGGCAGACGCGGACTGTGAGCGATCGCAGCTTCACTTCGAGGAATCCTCCGACGGGTTCTTGTTGACTCGCTGGCTTCAACGGACCGCTTCCCACGTTCCGTTGCTTCGCACCTAAAAATATTTCGCTTCCGAAGCGTATGCCCCGCGACGGCAGCGGGTTAGCGCACATCGTGGCTGTAGATGTCTTCCTGGGTCAGCCGGTTCAGCATCGGCTCGGGGCGAGCCGGGCCCCTCGAGCTCGGGTTCCCCCCGAGGCGGTAAGACCGAATGGCGTGCGGCTGAGGCGTCGAGGGTTGGTTGGGTGGAGAGCCAGGACGATTCTCGCGAATTGAGAAATGCGCCCCGCGCTCTGAGGCGATTCGCCCCACTGGCCGCCACCTCGAACGGCGCACCCTCACGGCATGACGAAGCTGGCGCATCAGGGGCTGGAGACGTCCCCGCCAGCGAGGCCCGACGCTTTGCCTGGGCGCTGCTCGCGGACCTGGACCCCGACGGAGCGTCGGAGGTCCCGGCGCTCCGGTTCGCCGGGTCGCCCTCCACGACTGCGAGCCCTGCACCCTGAAGCCGATCTGCTGCCCCGGCCGGCCGGCCCGCAAGGTGACCCGCTCCATCCACGAGGGCGCGCGCGACATGGCGCGCGACATCGCCAACACCGACGCCTGCGTCACCTCCCGGCGCGAGCGGAAGAAGGTCGAGACTTCGCCCACCTCAAGCGCATCGTCGGGCTCGACCGGCTGCGCCTGCGCCGCCCCTGCGGCGCCCGAGACGAGTTCCTCCTCGCCGCCACGGCCCAGAACCTGCGGAAACTCGCCAAACGGATCCCGGCCCGGGCTCAGGCCTGCCCAGCCTGAGCTCCGGGCGAGGTTCGTCGCTACCCGGCGGCCGAAAGATCAGCCGCCTTTTTCAACGGCATCGGTCGATTTGAAGCGGTACGCTCGGCGCCGCGAAGTTCCTGTTCCGGGGCGCGCTCGAAGTTCCGCATCTGGCGCCCCGCCCTGGGGACGTTTCTGTCGTGGTAAAATGGGCGAGGGCTGGGCTTCACCTGGAGGTGGGCCATGGCTCAACTCGACCTTTTCCGCGTCCCGCCGTCGCCCTGGAACATGGGGCGGATTGTCGGCGCCAAGCCGCCGTTTAAGCCGAAGCACATCTGGGCCATTCGGCATCACCTGAAGACAGAGCGGCGGGTGCGCGACCTGGCGCTCTTCAACTGCGCGATCGACGCGAAGCTGCGTGCCAGCGATCTGGTAAGGCTCCGGGTCAGCGACGTCATGCCTGGCGGCTCTTTCCGCGACCGCGCAGTCGTGATCCAGCAAAAGACTGGTCGCCCTGTTCCCTTTGAGATCACCGAACCAACGCGGGATGCGCTTGTGGCCTGGATCGCCAAGCGCGGAAGGCGCGGGGACGACTGGCTCTTTCCGAGCCGCAGCCGCCGCGGGGATCACATCACCACGCGCCAGTACAGCCGACTGGTCGATCAGTGGGTTAGCGCCATTGGCCTCGAGCCGAAGGCGTTTGGCACACACAGCCTGCGGCGAACGAAGGTCGCGCTGCTGTACAAGCAGACCGGCAACCTGCGAGCCTGTCAGCTACTTCTCGGGCACCGGAAAATCGAGAGCACGGTGCGTTATCTCGGGATCGATGTTGACGACGCCCTCGCGCTCGCAATCCAAGCGGATCTGTGAGGTGGGCAATGGCTCAACTCGAATTTCTCCGCGTTCTGCCCCCCCGATGGAACGTCGGGCGGTGCATGGGCGCCAAGCCGCCGCTAAAGCCGATGCACGTCTGGGGCATTCGCTATCATCTCAAGGCGATGCGGCGGGCCCGCGATCTGGCGCTCTTCAACTGTGCAATTGATGCTAAGCTCCGCGGGTGTGATCTGGTGAAGCTGAAGGTCAGCGACGTCGCCCCGGGCGGATCGCCGCGCGACCGTGCCGCCGTCGTACAGCACAAGACCGGTCAACCTGTCCCTTTCGAGATCACCGAGTCGACGCGAGGCGCGCTGACCGCCTGGCTCGCTGAGCGCGGGCAGCGGTCGGACGATTGGCTCTTTCCGAATTCGCGGCGGCCGGGTGATCACATCTCGACTGGGCAGTACCGCAAGCTGCTCTGCGAGTGGCTAAGCGCGATCGAGCTCGATCCAAAGGCCTACGGAACGCACAGTCTCCGACGAACGAAGGTCGCGCTGATCTACAGGCAAACCGGCAATCTTCGGGCCTGTCAGCTCCTTCTCGGCCACAAGAAGATCGAGAGCACGGTCCGATATCTCGGCGTCGAGATCGATGACGCGATCGCGCTTTCAGCCCAGCTTGACCTCTGAAGCTCGCCTACGGCGGCCTTGTGCCGCGGCCCGGATGGCGTGAAGTCGGTTCAAAGCCGACCTGCGGCCCTCAGCGATGCTGCGATATCGGGAAGGGACCGGAACAGCAGATACGGATCGGCTGGCGAGGAGACGAAGCCGCGGCGGCTCCAGAAGCCAATTGCATCCTCATCGATCGCCCTGACCAACAGGGCGCGGCCGCCGGTGAGACGTGCGCCGAGCACCGCTCGCTCGAGAGCATGGCCAAGAAGCGCTGTGCCGACTCCGCGACCGGCGTAGGCCAGATCCATGGCGAGCTGACCAAGGAGCAGGCATGGGATCGGATTTGGCGGTTGCCCGGTGCGAATTTTTCTCGGCAGGACAGCGGGTTCGATGGCGGTCGGAGAGAGGCCGTAGTAGCCGACGACCCGACCTTTGTCGTGAACCACCACAACCACGGTGAAACCATTCCGTTGGTTGCCAAGGGCGCGGGTCTTGAGCCACGCGTTCAGCGCCGGCTTGCCGCAGTCGAAGCTGGCGAGGTCATGCTCCTCGGTGAGGACCTCAGGCGCGGAGGTCGGCAACTACTGTTCCCAAGGCGCTCGGCGTTTCAGCAACTCCACGATCTCCGGCACGGCCGCGGGTGGCGCATCGAGCGCGGCTTTGAAAGCCTCGAAGTCGGCAGGATCGAGCCGAACGACTGACTGCTCGAGCAGCACCTCTTCCGCGGCCCTAACTGCGGCTTCGCGGACAAAATCGGTCCGCGTGCGGCCGCGTAGCCCAGCCGCTCGGTCGATGATCGCCAAATCCTGCTCAGGCAGGCGCATGGAAAGCGGCGTTGCCATCACTTTACCTCCGGATCAGAAGATAGCCGCGTGTAGCGCAAACTGCAATACATTAACCTCGCGCGGCGAGATCCGAGCGTCGCGTTTCTGGCGTGGCCCGGAGTTCGGCCCCTGGCGCGCCGCTTTGACGGCAGCCGATGCGCCTCGGTTCGCCGAGCATCCCGGGGACCTCCGGACAGGTGAGCCATGGCCGCCTAACTTGATCTTTTCCGCGACCCGCTCCGTGCCTGGAATTGCGGGCACATGGTTGGTCCGAAGCCGCGGCTTAAGCCGAAGCACGTCTGGGCGATCCGACACCAGCTCAAACAGGAAAAGCGCGTGAGGGATCTTTGCGAGCGTGCCAGCTGCTCCTCGGCCACACGAAAATTGAGAGCACGGTCCGCTATCTCGGCATCGAAGTGGACGACGTCCTCGCGTTGGCTGAACAGGTCGATTTGTGAGCGGCTGGTGATCACAGCTTCACCTAGGCGAGCGGCCGGGACGGCCGCGGCGAAGTTCTCATTCTGGGTGGCCGTGTAGCTTCCGCTCCTGTGCCGCGGCCGGTTCGCCGTCCATGGGAACGGGACGCCGGCTCAGACCCAATTAGTCGGTCTCTACACGCCCTTGTTGCGCCACCCGCTCGCCAGTTGACGCAAATTGCGCCACTTCAGCATTCGCGCTTTTGCCAGATAATGTATCTCCCTCACATCGAAGGATGTGCACCGTGCAAGAGTTCAAATTCAGCGATCTCGCTCGGAATTCAACCGACGTCCGCCACGCTGCTGCGCGCGCGCCGATCACGATCACCGAACGCAACAAGCCGAGGTTCGTCATGATGACCTACGAAGCGTTCGAGGCGCTCAGGAGCCGGACCCAGGACCCGCGTCGCGTGCTCGACGTCGGCAATCTGTCGCCGGACGACAAGACCGAACTGTTGGCGGCCCTGGAAGGGAGCATTCTTCCCGAGGATCGCTAGGCCATGCTGAAGCTTGCGACGTTGTCCTCCATCCTTATCGCGGGCGCGTGAAGCTGACGAGCGACGCTCCGAAGATGGCGCCAAGGATCGTCCCTGCGCCTTGGTAGTAGCTCTGACGAAATGGGCTGATTTGGGTCGTTCGGAGCGATCGTCAACGGCGCGAAGTTCGGCTTCCTGGAAGCGATCCGAGTTCGGCTCCTGGCGCGCCTCGGGCCTGAAGCCGGGCGACGAAACGGCATTAGACTCCGACGCCGTTCGGCCGCTGAATAAGCCTTGCAGGCGCGCCAGCAGATGCGCGCAGCAAGGGAGCTAAGCATGATCCGGAACCTTCCGGCGCGCTGGGATCTCGAGGCCGACGTGGTCGCGGTGGGCTCAGGGATCGGCGGCCTGGCAGCGGCGATCACCAGCCATGACCATGGTGCGACATCCCTGGTCTTGGAGCGGGCCGAGCAGGTAGGCGGCGTCACCGCCTACTCCCTCGGCGAGGTCTGGGTTCCAGGCAACCGGCATGCTCGTGCGTTGGGGATCGAGGACTCTGTCGAGAGCGGCGTGCGTTATGTGAACCAGCTGTCGATGGGCTACGCCGACGACACGGCGGTTTTGAACCAAGCCGTGCACGCGCCTGTGGTGCTGGACTATTTCGAGCAGCATATCGGCCTGCAGATGCGCGTGATCCGCAACTGTCCGGACTACTACTACGGCTACTCGAATGACGGCGTCGCCGAAGGCCGCCTGTTGGAGGTGGAGCCCTTCGCGGCCGAGCAGTTGGGTGATTGGCGGACCCGGACCCGGGTCTCGCCGCACGTGCTCTACGGCCTCACGCACGAGGACATCTTCGAGAACGGCGGGGCGGCGCACATCGCCCGCTGGGACTTCACGAGGATGGGCGACCGCCTCGTCAAGGACGAGCGCTGCCTTGGGCCGGGGCTGATCGCTTATTTCGTCAAAGGCGCGCTGGACCGCGAGATCCCGATGCACACTGGGGTGACGGTCGAGGAGCTGATCAGCGACGGCGAGCGCGTGCTGGGGGTGCGGGCCACGCGCGACGGCCAGAACCTGTTCGTGAAGGCCAATCGCGGCGTCGTGCTGGCCGTCAGCAGCTACGAGCGAAATCCGGACTTCGCCAAGACCTTGGGACAGCAGCTCGACGTCGAGTCCGTCGTGATGCCCGAGATCGACGGATCCCATTTCCGATTGGCTGGGCCGTTCGGTGCGCGGATCGCCCGCGTGCCCGACGTGACCATGCTGGGTTTCCACATCCCCGGCGAGGAACTCGAGGGCGTCGCGCCACTGTGGCGCAACACCATGGCTTACATGGGTCTGCCGCACTCGATCATCGTCAATCGCGCAGGGAAGCGTTTCGCCAACGAGGCGTTCTATCGCTCCATCTTCTACGCGGTCGACGCTATCGACGGGGCGACCCAGACGCACCCCAACTTCCCCTGCTGGCTGATCCTGGACAGCCAGGCGCGGGAAAAATATCCACTGGCCTCGATCATGCCGGGACAGCCCTTGCCTGAGGGCGTGGGCGCGCAGGCGAACAGTATCGCCGAACTGGCCAGCGAGATCGGCGTCCATGCGCCGGGCCTCCAGGCCACGATCGAGGCCTTCAACCGCCTCAGCGACCGCGGCGAGGACCCGGAGTTCGGGCGCGGAACCTCGCCCTGGGGAGCCTGGATGTGCGGAGATCGCTATCACACGCCCAACCCGAACCTCGGGCCTTTGGTCAAGGCGCCGTTCTATGCCGTTGAACTCAAGCGCCTGGCCTCCTCAGCGATCGCCTCGACCGGTCTCATGGGCGATGCGCACTGCCGGGTGATGGGTTGGGACGGCGCGCCCATCGCGGGGCTATACGTCGCGGGCAACTCCATGGCCCGGCTCGACAACGGCGCCTTGATGCAAAGCGGCATGTCGAACGCGCGCGGCATGACGCACGGCTATCTCGCCGGCAGGCACGCCGCAGGGAAGCCCAGCCAACTTCTGGAGCGGGCCCGCCAGGGTTTCCCAGCCTGATCCACCAAGTTCGGTAGTGCCGGGAGGGCGGGAAGCGGCCCGGCACGGCCGCGAATCCGTGCCAAGCGCTGCGGTGGCTAGTGGCACCTCAGCCGCTCCGCTGCGGCGGCTAGCGCCTTGCGATTGTTGCCGTGCTTGGCGATCAGGTCGCGAGCCTCCAGCAGGCTGATGTGGTGCTTCTTGGCGAAGTGGCGGAGCTCGTGATCTTCCGAACTGGACACCCGGCTGCGGTCGGGCTCGCCGACGTGCTGCTTGTTGTCAGTCATCTCGTTCTCCCTTGGAGGGAGGGAAGGTTGCGATGAAGGTTCCGCCACTAGGCGAACGCATGGTCTGGCCGTTCGGGCGGGCAGGGAAGTTCCTGTTCCGGGAAGCGATCCAGGTTCCGCTCCTGGCGCCGGGACGGTCATGACCAGGGAGACGGGAACACGCTGTCTAGGCCGAGAGCGCCTCGTGCGAGCGGTCGAAGGCACGCTTGTACGCGTCGCGTGCTGTGGTGCGGGCGAGATAGGCCTGTTCGGCGTCTCCGAGTTCGAAGCCGGCGTGGTTCGCGCCCAGCCTCAGCGCGAAGCTGACCGAGATGTCGGCGGCGGTAAACTGGTCGCCACCCATGTAAGGCGCGCGGGCGAGCTGCCGCCGCACGAGCAACAGCCGACGCTCGACGCACCCGCGCGCCCAGCGGGCGCCCCAGTTGTCCCGCTCCGCCTCGGGCGTAAGGAAGCCGCTCACTAGCGGGACCATGATCAAGGTCGCCAGGCCGGCTTCGCCCATGTGGAGGAACTGCTGGTAGGCGGGGAAGGCCGGATCGTCGGGCGTCGGCTGCAGCGGCGTGGGACCGTAGCGGCCCATCAGGTACTCCAGGATCGCCACGGACTCGACCATGGTGATGTCGCCGTCCTGGATCGCAGGAAGGAAGTCGCCCGGATTGACGGCGAGCCAAGCGGGATCCTTCTCCGCGGAGATCATGTCCACCTGTCGCAGGCGGTAAGGCAGACCCATCTCCTCCAGCAGCCAAACGACCCGCAGCGACCTCGACGTCTGCCCGCCCCATACCGTGATCATCGTCCTGGTCCTCCATCCGATCCTGGATGTAAGACGCACGGCCCCCGGAACATCCGACATCTGGTGGACGGCTCCGTGGGTTGCTGGCGCCGAGGCGAGGTGGATCGGCGAATCTTGTCGGCCGGCTTGGAGGCCAAGCCTGTCGCGTCGCCGTCCTAAGTCGTCGGTGAACGTCTGCTTCCCGCGGGCGGGCCGGTGTCCGCTATTGGCGCCGAGCTAACTCCGCCCGGGTCACGACAGGGCTCGCACGATCTCGGCGACCAGTGGTTTCAGATGGAAGTTATTTGGGGGTTGGATCGCGGTTCGCCCGCCGGCCTGGGTGACGGCGTCCGCGGCCAAGGGTCCGACCGCTGCGATCTTGGTCTTGTCGAACGCTTGGGCGAGCTCTTTCGTCACGCCTAGTCGCTGCGCCACCTCGGTCAGACGGCGCACCTGAGGACTCGACGTAAAGGCGATCAGATCGACGCGTCCGGCCGCCATCTCTTCGATCACGAAGGCGACCCGCTCGTCGGCTTCGTCCGAGACATATTGGTAGGGGAGGACGGGATCGAGGGTGGCGCCGCTCCGTTCCAGCGTGGTCCGAAGCACCGCTTCGTCAGCATTCGGGTAGAGCTGTACGCCGATCCGCCTTCCTTGAAGGGAGAGGCTGGACAGAAGCGCCAGCACGCCTGCGGTCGTGGGATTCTCCGCAACCAGGTCGACGCCGAGGCCCAGCTTTCGAAGAGCGGCGATGGGTTTCGGGCCTCTCGCGATCTTGCGCGCCTTCTTCAGAGCTTCGAACGCGGGGGCCGTCATGCCGAGCTGATCGACCGCGGCCCAGATGCGGGTGACGCCTTCGCCGGTATAAAAGACGATGCTGTCGTGCTGGCCCTGGCATAGCCGGCCAATCCAGGCGTGCAGCTCCCCCGTATCCTCGACGTCCCGGACCGCGACGAGCGGACAGCGCACCACGCGCGCGCCAAGCTTCTCCAGCATGGAAGTGAAGAGGTCCAGCTCGCGGCTCTCAGGAACGGCGATGCGGGTGTGTTGCAGAGGTGATTGGCTCACGCTGCTCTCCGTAGCACGAACGGCATCACCTCCGCCGCCTGAAAGCGAATGTCCAGTTCCCGTTATGGCGCGGCTCAGAGCGTCGGGACCGTGCCTCCGTCAATGACGAACTCGGCTCCGTGGAGCGTGGCGGCGCGGTCGCTGGCGAGAAAGGCGATGAAGTCTGCGACCTCCTCGGGGGAGTTCGGCCTGCCGATCGGAATCCCGCCGAGGGCGCGCATCAGTCCCTGGCGTGCGGCTTCCACGTTGCTGCCCTCGGCGAGGGCCAGGCGTTCGATCATCCGCGTGGCGGAGCTGGTCTCGGTGAAGCCGGGCGCGACGCTCAGGACGCGGACGCCCATGGGCCCGAGTTCGTTGGAGAGCGCCTTGCTGTAGGTGCTGAGCGCCGCCTTGGCGGCGGCGTACGCGAGGGTGGACTCGTAGAGCGGCAGTTTCCGCTGAATGGACGTGACGTGGACCACCACGCCATAGCCCTGGTCGATCATGGCGGGGAGCAGCGCCCGGTCGAGGCGCACGGCGGATAGCAGGTTTATGTTCAGCGCCTCCGCCCAATGGGCCTCGCTGAGCGCAGCGAAGCCGCCGCCTGGTGCGGACGAGCCGCCGAAGTTGTGGATCACCACGTCGACCCCGCCGAGCTTTGCTAGAACGGCTTCGGCCAGGCCCATGACCCCATCTCTGCCGGTTAGGTCCGCCGCATGAAAGAGCTCTGGCCGCTCGAGCCCGTCCGGCCTGGTGCGGGCGGTCAGGAAGACCGTCGCACCCGCGCCGCTCAGCCGCTGCGCGATCGCTGCGCCGATTCCTTGCGTGCCGCCCGTCACGAGTACACGACGCCCGGTGAACTCCGCTTGCGGCGGCCGTGGAGCGATCTCCAGCTCACTCACCTGGCCGGCCTCCAGCCGGAACCGGTAGCGGAGGTCCGCGCGGCCGCCCGGGAAATCCCCGGTCACGTGGGCCGTCACCGTGCCGCCGTCGGGGGAAGGCTCGAAGCTCCGGGGCTCGGCGTGGAACCGGTACTGCCGGCGCGCCTTTGAAGCCCAGGCGCGCACGGCCTCGCGGCCGTGATGATCCCGCTGCTCGTCACGGACCGAAGCGTCTTCGGCGAAGCAAGCAGCGACAGCCTCGGGATCGTCGCGGTTGGACGCCTCGAAGTAGCTCGCGATGGGCTCGGGAAGTTTGACGGTCATGGCTGGGCCCTCAGGGTGGCGAAAGCCATCGAGGTGGATCTATACTCCTGACATGGCAAGAACCGACAAAAACGTAGGGTACTCACCTACAGGTAAGTTAGAGGGCGTGACGCCCGACATGGCCGCCACCGGTGTTGAGGCGGCTTTCCGGATGCTGGAGGGGCGCTGGAAGATGGTCATCATCTTCCATCTCTTCGACCGCGAGGTGCTGCGGTTTTCGGAGTTGGAGCGGGCGATCCCCGGCGTCTCGCAGAAGATGCTGATTCAGCAACTGAGGGACCTGGAACGCGACGGCATCGTAGAGCGCATCGTCTACCCCCAGGTTCCGCCCAAGGTGGAGTACAGCCTGACGAACTGGGGCAAGGCCATGTGTCCCGCTCTCGACGCACTTCTCGAATGGGCCGCCCAAAGACCAGCGGCCGCGAAATCGGTCGGTGGCCGGAGCTGAGCGTCCGAATGCCGGACCGCGTCAGACTGCCGTCTCGTACCCCAGCTTGAACCCGCGCTTTTGCGGCTGCTCGATTCTGGCCGGCATTGGGATCTCCGGCTAGGGTCGTTTTGAGCGGGCCAGTCGCCGCCACGAAGTTCCTGTTTCGGGACACGCTCCAAGTTCTGGGCGCAGCTGGAGGTGAATGAGGTTAACGCCAGCTAGTCGTGCGCCACGTGGCGCACTCGGACGTCACCCGCGTGCCCGAGCGGTCGACGGCGCGGACCTTCGGAAAGGCCGGGGAGGGTGGTTCTGATATACTGTTCCCGCCCAGTTCGCGGCGGGCAGGGGCGCGCGTTGGGCGTTGCTGATGGAGATCAGGGGGAACCGTCGCCAGCGGGCATAGATGGCCGCCAGGTCCTTGATGTCGAGACGCCCGTGCAGCGTCGTCAAGGTCCGCTCCGCGATGGTCTCGAAGAACGGGAAGTGGATCATGTCCGTGTGAAAGTGGATCACGTCGAACGCCTCGGCGCGGCTGCGTACCTCCGCGAGTTCCGCGAGGTGGGCGGCGAGGTCGGACTTCAACGGCGATGGATCGAGCCGGATCGCCTGATCGCGCACCGGCACCAGCCGGGCCCGGGTCCGCGCCTCGGCGCTGGCGAACAGTGTCACCTCGTGGCCCAGCGCCGTCAGCGCGTCGCAGAGCGCAGCCACGACGCGCTCGGTGCCGCCGTAAAGCCGTGGGGGCACGGCTTCGAAGAGCGGGGCGATCTGCGCGACCTTCATGACTCGGGCCGCTCGCCGCGTGGGCGGCTGAGGACTTCGGTTGTCACTGGAGTCTCTTCTCCTTGATCCAGCTGCGGATACGCGCGCCGGGCGGTGGCGTTCCACGACGTTCGCGGCGGCTCCGAATGCGGCCTTTGGCCGAACCATGACCCGGGCTGGATCGGTGAGGATTAGCCTCGCCGAATGCGGGAAGCCGGCTGGCGGTTCGATCCCTCGCCCCCTCCGAGCCGCCTCTTCGGACGTGAGCTCCGTCCGGCGCGACGCAGGGATATGGCGAGGTTCGCAACCTTGTCTCGGCTTTGGTTTTTTGACATCGCAGTCAAACTGGCTGCTTCTGGCCGTTGGCGCGGACGGGCTCTTTTGGCCCTCCGTGCGTGGGGCCGCTCGCCACCCTTTCAGGGAGAGCTTCGATGCCGGTCGTCGAGAAGAACCTGGGCCAGCTCGATGCAAAGCTGAGCGATAGGTTGGGTGACGAGCAGGCGGCGGGCTCGACCACCCACAAGCTCGCCTCGCTGGTCGAGCAGTATGCCGAACTGTTTGCCCATGGCGCCCGAACGCCGGTGCTGAAGCGGCCTAGCGACCTCGGCCTGGCGTACGACGACGTGTTCTTCCCGTCGGCCGACGGGGTTCCCCTGGAAGCGTGGTTGATCCCGGCGGATTCGGACAAGCTGCTGATCGTCAACCATCCGATGACCTGCAATCGCTACGGTTTCCCAGGTCATCTGCCGCCTTGGAACACCATGTTCGGCGGCTTCGAGGTCAACTTCCTGCCGGAGCTCCGCCATCTGCATGACGCCGGCTACAACATCCTGACCTATGACCTGAGGAACTGCGGCCTCAGCGGCGATGGCAACAAGAACATCAGCGCCCTCGGACTTCTCGAGTGTCGCGATGTCGTCGGTTCGATCCGCTACGCCATGAGGCGGCACGATCTGGCCGCGATGACGACGGGTCTCTACAGCCGATGCATGGGCGGCAACGCGACCATCATCGCGATGGCTAAGTGGCCGGAGGAGTTCGGCCACGTCCGGGCCCTGGTTCTGCTCAACGTGGTTTCCGGCAGGACCTTCATCGAGAAGGGCGCCGAGATGGTTCACCTGGACCCGGAAAAGGCGGTCACGAGGCTGGACGAACGGTTGCGCCAACTCACGGGCTTCCGGCTCGATGAGGAGACGCCGCTGCCCTACGCCGCTCATGTGCAGGCGCCGACCCTGATGGCGCAGCTTCGCCGCGACTTCCTCATTCACGCTGAGCGCGATGGCCAGGCGATCTTTGACGCCCTGGGCGCGGAGACGAAGGAGCTGCTCTGGATCGAGGAGTCCAACCAGCGCTTCTACGCCTACAACCACTTCGGGCTGCATCCCGAACGCCTGATCGACTGGTTTGCTCAGCACATGGGCGGCGGGGTTCCAGCGTATCGCTCGTGGGCCGCCGCGTCGGCTGCGCGTCAGTAGAGGTTCTGCTTCGGTCGTTCGTGCTTGTTCGACCGGCGGCCTAAATCTCCCATCTCGGCGCGATCGGCCGATCCGCGGCGGGTGAGCTGCGGACCTGGTGCGCCTACGAAACTGCGCGCCGCAGAGGCTTGGTTAAGACGGGAACGGCGGCTGATCTTGCTGCATTAGGTCCGCACCGCGCGCAGGAACGTCAGCATGCAAGAGGCATATGACCAGCCATTCAGCGTCACCGTCGTGGAGGGAGAGGTGGTCATCTCAGGGCCGGATGGGTTGAGGGCCTCGCTTACCCCCGCTGCGGCCATAGAGTCTGCAACGCGCCTCAGGGAGGCCGCCGAGCAGGCCGCCAGGGAGGCGGGACTCTCAGGGAAGGCGCGGGACTAGCGTGCGGCGGCACCGTGATCGCGTCCGGCCAAGCGCCTCTCGCAAGTGCCCTCGGCATCGGCTTGCGAAGCTTGGCCGCCCCCGCGCGTCTCATGCCCACGATAAGGAGACGGCCCCGGCGAAGTTCGGCGCGCGCGGAGCGTGCGCGAGGCAAGTAGAGCCTCCAGGGAGGCGAAAGGCGGCTCGCGCGGTGAGCGTCGGTCATCCGACCCTCCAGACGGCGCTTTGAATTCACAAACGAAAAGACGCGGAACCTAACGGCTGCTTGCTGGCTTCGGCACCCACTGGGAAGCACGGAGCTTTGGACATGAGCCTGGCCGAACCCTCGAGAGCCAAACCGGATTATCGACGCGGCGTGGCCGCGAACATGCGCGAGTCGTTCTCGCAAGTCCGCGGCGTCGCGGACGACGCGTGGCAGAGGTTCGTCCGCGCGCCCAGGTTCACCGTGCCGATGGGCGGCAAGACGTTCCACGTTCTCACCGACCGGGTGCGGGCGACACCGGCGGTAAGCCCGACTTTGTCGATGAACATCGGCCTGGCGGCCATTGGCCTGGGCGTCTGGGGCATGTTCTTTCCCCACCACGTGAAGCGCACGCTCGGGCTGCAGGCGCCGGCGCCGGTGGTGCAGGCGGTCTTCGGCGCCCGCGAGCTGTGGAGCGGCTATTCGCTGGCTGGCGATCCGACCAAAAGCGGCGTGCTCTGGGCGCGCGTCGCCGGCGACGCCTTCGACCTACTGGCGCTGAAGGCGCTCGACAGCCGGACCAACCCGAAGCGCGGGACCGTGCGAGTGGCGCTCGGCCTGGTGTTGGCCGTCACCGCGCTCGACGTCATCGCCGCCGCGCGGATGAGCGCGGTGCAACGCAATGCAGCCTAGGTGGGAGCGCGATCGATGAAGGCGCTGTGCTGGCAGGGCAAGAAGGACATCCGTTGCGAGGAGGTCCCGGATCCGATCATCGAAGATCCGAAGGACGCCATCGTCCGCATCACCTCGACCTGCATCTGCGGGTCGGACCTGCACCTGATGAACGGCTTCGTGCCGACCATGTGCCTGGGCGACGTCATGGGCCATGAGCCGATGGGCGAGGTGGTCGAGGTCGGGACGGAAGCCAAGGCCAAGGGCCTCAATGTCGGCGACCGTGTGGTCGTGCCATTCCAGATGATCTGCGGCGAGTGCGAACAGTGCCTGAAGGGCAACTACTCGGTCTGCCAGCGCACCAACCGCAACGCCGAACTGGCGAAGGCGATGTTCGGCGACAGCACCGCCGGGCTGTTCGGCTATTCGGCGCTGACCGGCGCCTACGCCGGCGGCCAGGCCGAGTATCTGCGCGTGCCGTTTGCGGCGACGACCGTGGTCAAGATCCCGCAGGCAGGCGAAGACGAGCGCTACATCTTCCTCTCCGACATCCTGCCGACCGGCTGGCAGGCGGCGGCGCAGGCCGACATCGGCCCCGACGACACGGTCGCGGTCTGGGGCTGCGGCCCGGTCGGGCTGTTCGCAATCCATGCGGCCAGGGTGCTGGGCGCTAAGCGGGTAATCGCCATTGACGACGTGCCGGAACGGCTGGCCAAGGCCCGCCGCGTCGGCGCCGAGACCCTCGACCGCAGCCAGGCCAATGTGCTGGCGGCGCTGAAGGACATGACCCACGGCCATGGACCGGAGAAGTGCATCGACGCTGTTGGCATCGAGGCCCACGGGCCGAACGCGGTGCTGGAGCTCGTGGAACGCGTGCAGACGGCCCTCAAGCTGGAGACGGAGCGGCCGGTCGCCCTGCGCGAGGCGATCCTGGCCTGCAAGTCGGCCGGCACGGTTTCGATCCCGGGCGTCTATGGGGGCGCCGTCAACACCTTCCCGGTCGGGGCGATGATGAACAAGGGCCTGACCATCAAGACCGGTCAGACCCACGTGAAGCGTTGGACCGACGACCTGCTGCGCCGGATCGACGAGGGGCAGATCGACTCGAAGCTGCCGCTCACCCACGTCGAGCCGCTCGGCCGCGGGCCGGAGATGTACAGGACGTTCCGCGACAAGCGGGACGGCTGCATCAAGGTGCTGCTGAAGCCCTAGCGGCACTGCAGACCTAGGCCTGGCCCGGCTTAGCTAGCCGGTCTATGGCGGCGCCGAGCCGGCCGCGGGAATAGGTCAACGCCTGATAGGTCCTGAGCGCCGCCCTCGCCCAGCTGAGGTAGAGCCAGGGGCAGCGCAGTCGGCGCGCGAGCCAGAACACCCGGTGGCTCCAGCGCGCGATGGCGCAGCGCAGGCCGTAGATCGCCTGGCGCCTTGGCGGCACGCCGCGCGCGGCGGGCGCAACCCGCTTGCGCGGTGCCGCGCGCCAATGGGCGAGCCGCAGGGCAAGTCCCTCGCGCCGCTGGCGGAACCCCGCGGCCTGGGTCCTGACGACGAACTCGGCGTCGACGGGTGAAAGCGCCAGCGCGGCCGCGGCTGCGGCGCGCTCCAGCAGTTCGGCGATCTGCGGTGAGCGGACGACGACGACATTGGTCCCGCGGCCGTCCGAGGCGTAGGGCTCCACCCAGGCGTCGCCGAACGACACGTCGGCGGTCTCCGCCACCACATCATCGCAAGCATCGCAGGCCGACGCCTGGAAGAAGCCGGCGCCCCAATCGCCATCGGCCATATGCCACCAGTCGCGTCGTCGCTCGCCGCCGTCCCTGAGGCCGATGCGGGTGGTGTACCAATTGGCGGGACGCGCCGGATCCTTGGCGCGGAAGTCGATGCTGGCGATGTCGGCGGCGCGCAGGCCCATTTGCCAAGCGTGGCTCTCAGCCATCCGTGCGCTCTTCATGTGCCCGCAGAACAGGCCGAGGGTGAAGGCGACGCGGCCGCGCAGCAGCGGGTCCTCGGCGCAGGCCAGCCGCACCGCCTTGATGAAGCAGGGCACGCCGATCACCGCATAGCGGCCGGGAACGGCGCGGATCTCCTGCAGCACCCCGGACAACTCGACCGGGTAGTAGCGCGACTTCGCCGCGCGGCGGACCTCGTCGACGGACCGCGAGATCTGATAGCGGAACAGCTTGTCCGCGCCGTCGTCGGTCCCGCCGACGTGGGCAACCGCATCGACCAGGCCCTCCTGCAGCAGCGCCGCGGCGGCCCAGGAGACGAGCCCGCCCGAGCTGCCGGCGGCGCGGAAGTCGCCGGCTGCAGCCCAGCCGACATAGGCGGCGATGTGTCGACCGATCCGTGCATCGCGTCGGGGCGCAGCGGGGAAGAGCGCAGCTGCGAGCAGGTCCTCGTTCAGCGCCGCCGCGGAGAACGGACAAGTGCGGGCGAAGGCCTCGGTGCGCCGGGCGTACCAGCCGCGCGGTCCGCTAGGCCGCAGCTGGCCGTAAGCGTCGAGCCGCATTTGGCCCTCCCCGTTGGAGCCCTCGATGCAGGCGCCGCAGCCGATGCACAGGCCGGCGCGGACCACGTCGCGAGGGCTAAGTCGCAGAGGGCTGGGCGAGTGCATGGTCGAGATAGACCTCAGACGACCGGCGAAGGGCTGTGAGCCGGGCGCCGATCGCCGGCTTGGGCGGGTGGGCCAGCAGTTCGGCGTAGCGGACCGGCGGCGTCACTTCGTCGACCAGATGCTCGCCGGCGCCGAGGTTCTCGACGAGCGCGATCACCTTGTTGCGCCGGTAGGCGCTGGGCGTGGTCATAAGCGGCTTGCCGTTGATCAGGGCGAAGACGCAGCCGTGGAAGAAGTTGGTGACCACGGCCCGGGCGTTGGCCATGGCCTGGGCGAACTCGTCGGGACCGGCGTCGAGCCACTGCTCGTCGGCCCAGTCGTTGCGATAGCCGATGCTGAGCAGCCGTAAGCCGTGACGGTCGGCGGCGTGACGCACCGCCTCGGCGAACCAGCCGTCGAAGCTGTGGCCATAGATCACCGCCCGGTCGTCGGCGGCCGAACGTGACGCCGGATCGGCGTCGACGAACTGCAGGCAAGGGTCAAGCACCAGCGGCGGGTCGATCTGCAGCGCGTCCTGCACCAGCCGCCGCGAGTTCTCGTCGCGCACCGCGATGGCCGAGAACCGCCTGAGCTTGTCCGCCCAGACGGCGTCGAGGCGGTCCGTCGCGTCGTGGGCGCCGAAACTCGCGGCGTAGGAAATGACCCGGCCGGCCTTCAGGCCGTCGCCGAAGAAGACGCTGGCGCCGGCGTACCAGGGATGGCGCAGATTCCAGACCTCGTCGCTGCCGACGACGACGATGTCGAACGCCTCCGTCTCCGACGGCTCCTCCAGGCGGAACGACGTCGAGAGCGGCAGCTCGGCGAAGCGGTGGAAGAACTTGCGCGCCTTCGCGGCGTAGGCGGGCCGGTCGGCGCGTGGGGAGCGCGTCGGCAGCGCCGGGCTCAGCGCGCATTTCCACTCGGCCCGGTCCACCCGCCTGGACTGATGATCCATCAGCACCGCGTCCAGGCCGCGCCGGCGCAAGCCCTCGACCAGGCGCCGCGCCTGCCAGTAGGACCCGTAGTTGATGCAACGATGGAAGGTGAGGACGCCGACTTTCGGGGGATTCGTCATGCTGAACCGCTGTCGAAACAAGCCTTCCGCAAGACTTCAGCAATCGCGCTGCGGCCCCTCGGTTCCCTTGCTCGCACGAGGCGGCGGCGGCGGCCGATCAAGCGCTCGTCAGCGCGGACCTTCGGCGCGGCGGCGGCGTTTCTTCGGGCAGGTGTGCGGACAGCTCCCACATGGTTCAGTCGAAAGCTCCGACCGTCGACGCGTACCTCGCCCAGGCGGCTCCGGAACGCCGCGCCTACCTGCAACTGGTGCGCGAAGTCGCCCGACGCGTGCTGGCGGATCACGAGGAGCGGATGCACTGGGGCATGCCGGTCTACATGCGTCAGGAGAAGATCCGCTTCGGCTTCGCCGAGCAGAAGCAGTTCGTCTCGCTCTACTTCATGGACCCTCGGGTGCTCGATGAGAACACCGAAGCGATCGCCGGGATGATCCGCGGCAAGAGCTGCCTGCGGTTCCGACGGCTCGAACGTATCGATGCGCGCCTGCTCGAAGTGCTGCTGCAGGACGCGCATCAGCGGCCGTAGATGCGGTCGAGCACCTCGGACACTTGGATCAGCTCGGCGCAGCGTGGGTCAAAACGCCGCCCGCTGGCCAGGTCCTTCGCCCAGCGCGCCGCAGCCCGGCCGCCCCAGTCGTCGGGCGGACGCGACAGCGGGCGGCGCTGGACGCCGGCGAAGGCGTCCGCCTCGAAGTCGTAGAACGAGCCGCCGATATTGCGCAGGGCCGCGCCGCCCGCGTCGCCCCAGAAGGCGGCGGAGATATCCGCATCGCACCCGGCCTGCAGCCGCCAGGAGCAGGCCAGCCGCACCACTTGGCCGGTCGCCAGGTGCAGGGTGGCGACCGCATAATCCTCGACCTGACCGGCGGCGAGGGCGGCGCCCGCGGCCAGCAGCGTGCTCTCGACCCGCTCGACCGCCGGAAAGTCGAGCACCCACAGGGCCAGATCGACGAGGTGGACGCCGAGATCCATGACGCAACCGCCGCCAGCCAGGGCCGGCTCGTAGAACCACGCCTTGTCCGGACCGTAGGCGTTGTGGAACACCAGATCGGCAGCGAACACCCGGCCGAGCGCGCCGCCGCGCACCTGCTCGCGGATCTGTTGCATGCCCGCGGTGAAGCGGTAGGAGAGATCAACCGCCAGCAGCCGGTCGGCGGCGCGAGCGGCCTCGACCACGGCGGCGGCCTCAGTCGCGCGACGGCCGAGCGGCTTCTGGCAGAACACCGCGACGCCCTGCTCGAGCGCCGCGATCGACTGCTCGGCGTGAAGGCCGCTGGGCGTGGCGATCACCAGGCCGTCGAGGTCGCGCGCCAGCAGCTCGGAAAGCCCGCCGACGACCTCGGCTCCCGGCGCCAGCGCGCTGGCGGCTGCGGCGGCTTCGGGCGCCGGATCGGCGACGGCCGCCGGCTCGATCGCGCCGGTAGCCAGCATCGCCTGCATGCGATGGCGGCCGATCCAGCCGGTTCCCAGAAAGCCGATGCGCGGCCGGCGGGTCACGGCGCCGCCGGCGGGCGCCGTCAGGGTCGCGCTCATGGGATCACCAGCGCCTTAAGGAAGCCGTCCGGCCGGTCGCGCGTGGCGTCCAGCGCCTCGCCGAGCCGGGCGAGCGGATAGACGTGGGTGTAAAGGCGGCTGGGATCGAGCCGCCCGGACGCAACCGCCTTCACCGCCTCGCGCACGCCCTGCAAGCAGACCCTGGGGTCACGTTCGTGGGCGTTCACGACGTCCAAGCCGCGCCAGTTCCACAGCTGCATGTTGACCTGCCGCGGGCCGTCCTGGTGGTAGCCGGCGATCACCAGCTGGCCGCCCTCGGCTGTGAGTTCGGCGGCGAGATCGAGCGGCCATTGCTTGCCGACCGCCTCGATCACCCGCTGGCAGAACCGGTCGTCCGTCAGCTCCCGCACGCGGTCGACGATCGCGTGATGGTCCCGCATCGGAACCACCTCCGCCGCGCCCATCTCGCGCGCTATATCGAGGGCGAACGGCCGGCGGGAAATCGCAATCACCCGCGCGCCGGCGTCGGTCGCCAGCCGGGTTAGGAGCGCGCCGAGGAATCCGACGCCGACGACCGCGACGGTCTGGCCGGCCTCGATCTGCGATCGGCGAAAGATGTTCATGGCGCAGCCGAGGGGCTCGCCGGGGAACGGACGGCCGTCGAGTTCCGGCGGCAGGCGCACGACCGCGCCGACAGTGGCGAGGTCGAATTCGGCGTAGCTGTGCTGCGAGAGCGTGGCGACCCGATCGCCGATCCGCAAGCCTTCGACGTCGGGCCCCAGCGCATCGATCACGCCCCAGCCTTCATGGCCCAGTCCGCCCGGCGCGGTCGGGAACCGCATCCACTCAGGACCTGCCCAAGGCGTCAGGTTGGAGGAGCAGACTCCGCAGCCTTCCAGCCGCACCCGGACCTGGCCAGGGCCGGGCGCCGGCGCCGGACGGCTTTCAAGGCGCACGCTCCCGGGCCCGGTAATGACCGCGGCGCGGGCCATTAGGCCACCCGGGCGGCGGCGGAGGGGATCGCCGTCGGGACGGCCGCCGGATCCAGTCCCTCGAACCAGGCGATGGTGGCATGGAGCCCCTGCTCCAGCGAGGTGCGCGGGCTCCAGCCGAGCAGCTGTTCGGCCTTGGAGATGTCCGGACGCCGCCGCCGCGGATCGTCCTGCGGCAGCGGATGGAACGCGAGCTGCGACGACGAGCCGGTCAAGGTCAGCACCAGCTCGACCAGCTCCAGGATCTTCCGTTCGATCGGGTTGCCGATGTTGACCGGCCCCGGCTGCGGACCGTCATAGGCCATCAGCTGCATCAGGCCCTCGATCAGGTCGGCGACGTAGCAGAACGAGCGGGTCTGCGAGCCGTCGCCGAACACGGTGATGTCGGCGCCGTTCAGCGCCTGGCTGACCACGTTCGAGACGACCCGCCCGTCGCTGGCCGACAACCGCGGGCCGTAGGTGTTGAAGATCCGCGCGACGCGCACCGCCACCCGGCCGCCGCGGTCGTAGTCGAAACAGAGGGTCTCGGCGGCCCGCTTGCCTTCGTCGTAGCAGGCGCGCGGGCCGGTGCAGTTGACGTTGCCCCAATAGGTCTCGGTCTGCGGATGGGCGTCCGGGTCGCCATAGACTTCACTGGTGGAGGACAGCAGCAGCCGCGCGCCGGAGTCCTCGGCCAGCCGCAGCAGCCGCTGGGTGCCGACGACGCTGGTCATCAAGGTGTGCTCGGGGTCGGCCTGGTAGGCGAGCGGCGAGGCGGCGCAGGCCAGGTTGAAGACGCCGTCCAGCCGAGCCCGTGCGATGCTCGCGGGGAGCGGGTTGACGATGTCCGCCTCGACCAGCTCGAAGGCCTTCTCGCCCTGGACGTTGCGAAGGTTGGCGGGGTCGCCGGTAAGAAAGTTGTCGAGGCAGACGACCCGCGCGCCTGTCTCGATCAGCCGCTCGCACAGGTGCGATCCCAGGAAGCCCGCCCCGCCCGCCACAAGAAAGCGCTGCTGTGGTCTGCTCATAGAGAAGCCCTCAAACGCGTGTCGTTGGTTTCGGCTAGGTCGGCGGCGTCGGACTCGGCCTGGCGCAGCAGCGCCTCCAACTCCCCCGCCCGATGCCTGGCGGTGTGCGCCGCCAGGATGCGCTCGCGGCCGGCCGCGCCGAGCGCCTGCCGGTCCTGCTCCGCAGTGGTCCGTAGGGCGGCCAGCACCGCCTCGGGACCGGCGGCCAGCAGGATCTCGCGCCCCGGCGCGAACAGGGCGTCCAGGCCGTCCCAGGCGTCGGAAATGATCGGCGTGCCGCAGGCGGCCGCCTCGAACAGCCGGACGCTGGGACTCCAGCCGACGGCGATCATGTCGGCCCGCGTGACGTTCAGGGTGAAGCGGCTGGCGGCGTAGAAGGCCGGATGGTCCGCGGGGCGGACATGCTCGAGCCGTTGGACGTTCGCCGGCCAGTCGATGTCGGCCGGATACTGCGCCCCGGCCACGCAAAAGCGCAGGTCGGGAGCCTTGCGGGCCGGCTCGATCAGCAGCCGCTCCAGAGCCGGCTGCCGGTCGGGGCTGTAGGTGCCGAGATAGCTGAGGTCCCAGCATGGCGCGCTGGCGAGCGGCCGGTAGGCCTCGGCGTCGACCGAGCAGTAGAGCGCCCGCGCGCGGCGCGCGCCGTACTCCTGCTCGAGCGTGCGCAACGCCGGCCCGCCGGTGAAGGAAAGATAGAGCTTGAACCCGGGGATCACTTCCGGCGAGACGTACTCGTCGTCGCCGGCGGCCAGCTTGGCCAGAGTCACCGGCGTGTCGATGTCGTAGAAGGCGGTGACGCCGCCGGCGATCCGCTGCACCCAGCGGCTCACCGCCACGCCCTCCCGCGTGAACGATCCGACGATCACCGCATCGGCCGCGGCGACCTCACGGCGCCAACCCGTGAGCAGGCCGATGTCGCCGTAGAACGCCAGCTGGCAGAAGTCCGGCTGCGGAAGGTCGCGGTGGGCTGCATACCAGGGGGCGTCGCGCTCGAGGAACAGCACCTCGTGGCCGCGGGCGGCGAAGGCGCGCAGCAACGCGCGATAGGTGGTGGCGTGGCCGTTGCCCCAGGCGGACGAAAGGCTGAGCCCCAGGACCACGAGCTTCACGCCAGGCTCCTTTCGCGTTTGGCGGCGACTTCCCGGCGCAGCAGGGCGTCGACCTCGTCGCCGCGCCGGGCGTAGGTGTGCTCACTCAGGACGCGGCGGCGGGCGGCCTCGCCGATCGCGCGGGCGCGGGGTGGCGTCAGGGCCGCCAGCTGCTCGGCCACTTCCTGTCCGTCGCGGGCGACGAGCACCTCGTCGCCGGGGCGCAGGAACAGCTCCACGCCCTCCCAGGCGTCGGTGATCAGGCAGGCGCCGGCGCCTGCCGCCTCGAACACCCGGGTCGCCGGCGAGAAGCCGACGTCGGCCATGGAGTCCCGGGCGACGTTCAGGACCGCCAGCGCCGAGCAGTTGACGGCGTTGTGGTCGGCGGTGCCGACGTGGCCGAGCCGGCGGACATTGGACGGCATGGGCTTGTCGTCCCAGCCGGCGCCGCCGAGCAGAAAGCGGCGCTCAGGCAGGCGCGCGGCGGGCTCGAGGAAGAACCGCTCCATTCGCGTCTCGCGGTCCGGCAACCGGTTGGCGAGGAAGTTGAGGTCGCCGGCGAAGCCGGCCTCAGCGGCGACGGGGTGGTGGGTTTCGGGATCCAGCGCGTTGTAGATCGGGCGACAGGCGCGTGCGCCAAGCGTCTGGTAGCCGGCGATCACCGGCGGCCCGCCGCCGTAGGTCAGCACCAGGTCGAGACCCGGCAGCATCCGGCGAAGCGGCAGTTCGGGGCCGTGGCGCAGCTCCGTCAGGGTGGCGGCGGCGTCGACGTCCCAGAAGATCTTCACCGCCTGCGGCCGGGCGGCGGCCATGACGCCCTCCAGCAGCAGGTCGTCGAACACGCCGACGCCGCTCGCCTTGACGACCACGTCGGCCTCGGCCGCCCGGGCGATCACGGCGCGCGCGGCGGTCTCGGTCGCCGGATAGACCATGACCCTGGCCCAGTCCGGCGGATCGATGTCGCGGTGGCTCTGTCGGTCGAAGGCGTCGGGCTCGTAGAAGGTCGTCTGGTAGCCCCGCGCGGCAAGTTCGCGCAGCAGGCCGCGGTAGTAGGTCGCCGCGCCGTTCCAGTAGGCGGACAGAAGGCTGGAGCCGTAGAAGGCGATCCTCATCGGGCGGCCTCGAGCGCAGGGGTTTGCAGGTCGGCGGCGATCGCCAGCAGCTCGGCGGCCCGGTGCGCGCAGGTGTGCCGGGCGCGGATGGTCTCCAGGCCGGAGCGGACCAGGGAGGAGCGCAGGTCGGCGTCGTCGCGGACCAGGCGCAGCGCGCGGGTCATGGCCGCGCCGTCATGGGCGAACAGGAAGTCGACGCCGGGTCGAAACAGCCGCTCGGCGTCGCTCCAGGGAGCCGACACGAGCGGGATTCCGCAGGCCAGCGCCTCGAACACCCGAATGGTGGGGATCCCCGGCAGCGCCGCGACATAGTAGCGGCGCGGCACGTGCACGGTCGCGAGATGGCGCGCGAAGACCTGCGCCGCGAGGGCGTTGGGCAGCCAGCCGTGGTAGTGCGCGCCGTAGCGGGCGAGCAGGGCCAGCGCCTGGCGCGGATAGCGCACCCCATGGATCTCCAGCGGCAGGCGCGCGGCGCGGGCGGGCGCGAGCAGAAAGCTCTCCAGCTCGGCGGTCCGTTCGCCGTCGCCCCAGTTGCCGATCCAGACCAGACCCCGGCGCGCGCTTTCGACCGTGGGCGGCTGGAAGAGGGTGGTGTCGGCGGCTTCGTGCCAGACGAAGACGCGACGGCCCCAACCCCAGCTGCGGTAGACCTCGGCCAGCGCCTCGCCGAAGGCCAGCACGCCGTCGTAAGCCGACAGGTCGAAGGCGCCGATCGCCTGCGGATCGCTGACCGCACGATGGTGGGTGTCGTGAAACAGCAGCCGGAAGCCGCCGCCGTTCGCGCGAAGCCGGCCGATCCGCGCGACAAGGGCCGGTTCGCTCCACTCGTGGACGATGACCAGGTCGGCGCCGTCCAGCGCCTGCGCCAGGTCGAAGTCGAGGCCATAGCTCTCGGACGACAGCTCTGGATAGGCGGCGCGATACGGCGAGAGGCCGGCTTCGCCGTGGTCGGCGAGCAGGTTGGCCAGCGACCAGCCGCCGCGCGGCTCACAGGCCTGCACCTCGTGGCCGCGGCGAACCAGGTCGCGCAGCAGGCCGCGGACGAAATGGGCGTTGCCGTGGTTCCAGCAGGACGTCAGCGAATGGGTGAAGTAGACGATCCTCATGCCGCCGCCTCCCGAGGGGGCGCGGCCCCGAGGCGCCGGTAGAGGTCGAGCAGGCCGGCGGTCATCGCCTCGACGGTGAAGCGCTTGGCGCGGCTGCGGGCGGCCTCGCCAAGCCGCCGCCGCTCTGTGGCGTCGGCGAGCAGCCCGGCCAATGCGCCGGCGAAGGAGTCGGGCCGGCGTGGGTCGGCGAAGACTGCGGCGTCGTCCCACAGCTCATGGAAGGTCGGAATGTCGGACAGCACCAGGGCGCAACCGGCCTGCGCGGCCTCCAGCACGCCCAGTCCGAACGGCTCGTACAAAGCGCTGCTGGCGTAGATCGGGGCGTGGCCCAGCCAATGCGAAATATCCTCGGCGCCGAGCCTGCCCAGGGCTCGGGCGTGAGCCGGCTGGACCCGTTCGCCGCCCGGACCCTCCAATGGCCCGGCGGCGTAGAGCGGCGCGCCGGCGAGCGCCGCGGCCGCGTCGAGGATCGCCAGGTTCTTGCCTTCGTCCCAGAGCCGGCCGGAGGTGAAGACGCACGGCTCGCGCTCCCGGCGGCCGGACGCCGACGGTCGGCGGCCGTTGTGGACGACGAAGGGCTCGGCCACCCCATGGGTCTGGGCGGTCGCCGCGGCGAAGCTGCGGCTCGGCGCGACCAGCGCGTCGCAGCTCCCCATGCCCCGCCGCAGCGCCCCGGTGCGCCAGGCGAAGTCGCTTGGCGACGGTCCGTCCTTCACCGCCGTCCACCAGGTGGCGAGGCAGGAATGGCAGGCGCCCAGCACCGGCGCCGGCAGACCCTCCTCGGGTGCGAGCGCCGGGCTGTTGAGATGCACGAGGTCGGGACGCAGGTCCCGGGCGAGCTCGCGCACCATGTGGACGGACGCATCGAGTTCGGCCGGCCCCTCGGCGGTCCAGTCGAGCGCCAGGCCGGTGTCGATCAGGCGCAAGCCCGCGATCGCGCGGGCCTCGCGAAGCTGATCGGCGACGGGCGCCGGGCCCAGGACCACGAGCGTGGTCGCGCCGCCGGCGGCGGCCACGCCGCGGGCCAGGTCGAGGGCGTAGGTCCAGACTCCGCCGACGGCGTCGGCCGTCATCATCAGCCGCAGCGCCATCACAGAATCTCCGCCAGCTGGCGCTGGGCCGGCTCGCCGGCGAGCCAACGGGCGAGTCCGGCCACGCCCTCGCGCCACGGCGTCGGCCGTGGCAGTCCGAGCGTCCGCCGCGCCGCGGAGACGTCGGTGACATAGTAGCGCTGGTCGCCGGCCCGCCAGGCGTCGAACTCGACCTGCGGCTTGCGGCCGGTGTGGTGGGCGATCCGGTCGATCAGTTGCAGCAGGCTGACCGCGTTCGCCGGGCCGCCGCCGAGATTGAAGACGCGGCCGCTGACCGCGTCGATCCGCGCCAGCGCCGCGAGGTAGGCGCCGACCGCGTCGTCGACCTGCAGGATGTCGCGCACCTGCCGGCCGTCGCCGTAGATGCGGATCGGTCGGCCCTGCAGCGCCTGGATGAGGAAGTGCGCGACCCAGCCTTGGTCCTCGGTGCCGAGCTGACGCGGGCCGTAGATGCAGCTCATCCGCAGGACGCAGCTCGGCAGGCCGAAGCTGCGCGCATAATCCAGCACGTACTGGTCGGCCGCTCCCTTCGAGCAGCCATAGGGGGTGTGGAAGTCGAGCGGCCGGCGCTCATCGACGCCGTGGGCGCGCAGCACCGGATCGCACGGACGGTAGGCTTCGCCGACGAGCTCGAGCGGCACGTCGGCGAGGTCGCCGTAGACCTTGTTGGTGCTGGCGAAGATCACTGGCGTGCGGCAGAGCCGCGCGGCCTCCAGCACGTTGAGCGCGCCACGCACATTGACCTCGAAATCCTCGCGCGGTGCGACCAGGCTGGTGGTCACGGCCACCTGGGCGGCGAGGTGGAAGACCGCGTCGGCCTCGCGCACGGCCTCGGCGACGGCCTCGGCGTCGCGGATATCCGCGATCCGTGGCGTGATCGCCGCGCCGTGACGGTTCTGCAGCCAGGCAAGATTGCGCTCCACGCCCGGACGGGCGAGGGCGTCGAACACCAGCACCTGGGCGCCGCCCGCCGCCAGCCGGTCGGCCAGGTTGCAGCCGATAAAGCCTGCGCCGCCGGTGACCAGGGCCTTCATGCCACCAGCCCCCGCATCTCGAGCTCCCGGCTGGCTTGGGCGACGTGGTCGTGCGCCTCCTGCCGCGCGACCCATTCGGCGAGCTCCGCCAGGCCTTCGCCGAAGGCCTCCCGGGCCTCATAGCCCAGCATCTCGCGCGCCTTGCGCAGGTCGGGAATGCAGTGGCGGATGTCGCCGGCGCGGGCCTTGCCGGTGAGCTCCGGCGCTAGGTCCGGCCGCCCCATGGCCGAGGCCTGGAGCAGCGCCACCTCCTCGACGGTGCGGTCCTCGCCGGAGCCGATGTTGAACACCTCGCCGTCCGCTTCCGGCCGGTCGAGCGCCAGCAGGAAGGCGCGCGCCACGTCGCGGACATGCACGAAGTCGCGGCGCTGCTGGCCGTCCTCGAAGACCATCGGCGACTGGCCGTTGGCGATCCGGGCGGCGAAGATCGCCAGCACGCCGGTGTAGGGGTTGGACAGCGCCTGGCCAGGACCGTAGGCGTTCCACAGCCGCAGCGCGGCGCCCTTCATCCCGTACTGGCGGGTGAGGGTCAGGGTCATGCGCTCCTGGACGAACTTGCCGATCGCATAGACCGACTTGAGCGCGCTGGCCTTGGTCTCCGGCGTGCGCACAGGATGCAGTGGGCGGCCCAGGTGGTCGAGGGGGTCCCAGCCGCCGTCCGGATTGCGGCCGGCGCGGACCACGTCTTCGACCAGCCGGCCTTCCTGGGTGCGATAGAGGCCCTCGCCGTAGATCGACATGGAGGAAGCGACGACGACCTGCTCGACCGGCCGGTCGATCAGCTGCTGGAACAGCACCGCCGTGCCGAGCTCGTTGACCGAGGTGTAGCGCTCGACGGCGTACATGCTTTGGCCGACACCGACCTCCGCCGCCAGGTGGACCACCTGGTCGACGCCGGCGAGCGCCTTGCCCACGGCCGCCGCATCGCGGATGTCGCCGGCGATCAGCTCGACGTCTGCGTGCAGCTCTCCGGGCCGCGTCCGGCTCGGGTGGACCTGCTCAATCAGGCTGTCCAGCACCCGGACGCGGTCGCCTCGGGCGAGCAGCGCCTGGATCAGGTGGCGGCCGATGAAGCCGGCGCCGCCTGTGACGAGGACGCGTTTGCTCATTCGTTCGGGCCTCCGCCGACGAAGATGGCGTGCGGGGCCGTGTGGCGACTGCTGAAGGTTCCAGCGCGCGCAACGGGGTTCCGGCCCCTGTTTCTGCGGCGGCTAACCCTTCATCATCATGTAAGTTCCGATGCCAAAGCTTGCCGATGGGGTCTTGGGTGCAGTGGGGGACGGTATTGGCAAGGTTACAGTGTCGGCAATCCGACGCCTATTGACCTCAATCTGGGTCTCGATCGCTAACAAATGTTTCCTCGCCGCCTTTGTAGCGAACTCAATAAAGTAGAGGCTGGAACAAGCCGCGGCCGAAAAATCTTTGAGCGAGGTACTTACCTGCGGGCCAGCTTCGGTGTCCGCACAGCCGCGCAGAGGCGAAATGAGCCGCAACAAGCTACGTGTGGGGATCGTCGGCGTGGGGAACTGCGCCTCCTCCTTTGTCCAGGGCCTGGCCTATTATCGTGAGGCGTCGAGCAACGAGCCGCCGCCCGGGCTGATGAACCTGGAGCTCGGCGGTTACCACGTCGGCGACATCGAGATCACCTCGGCGTTCGACATTCACGCCGGCAAGGTCGGCCGCGATCTCGCCGAAGCGATTCTGGCGCCGCCCAACAACACCCTGGTGTTCGCCCGGCCCCTTCCTGGCGCGGTGAAGGTGCAGCGCGGACCGACCCTGGACGGCGTCGGCCAGTACATGGCCGCCGATATCGAGGAAGCGGCGACGCCGGCGGTCGACGTCGCCGAGGCGCTGCGCGCCTCCGGCACCGAGATTGTCGTGTCCTATCTCCCGGTCGGCTCGCAACGGGCCACCGAGTACTACGCCCAACAGGCGCTGGAGGCGGGCTGCGCCTTCGTCAACTGCATCCCGGCGTTCATCGCCTCCAACCCGGTGTGGGCCAAGCGCTTCCAGCGCCGCGGGCTGCCGATCATTGGCGACGACATCAAGAGCCAGGTCGGCGCCACCATCGTGCACCGGGTGCTCACCAACCTGTTCCGTGAGCGGGGCGTGCGGATCGATCGGGCCTATCAACTGAACTTCGGCGGCAACGCCGATTTCAAGAACATGCTCGAACGCGACCGGCTGGCGTCGAAGAAGATCTCCAAGACCCAGGCGGTCACCAGCCAGTACGCCCGCCCGCCGGCCGCCGACGAGATCCACGTCGGCCCCAGCGACTACGTCCCCTGGCTCACCGACCGGAAGTGGGCGCACATCCGTCTGGAGGGCACCACCTTCGGCGGCGCGCCGCTGAACATCGAACTGAAGCTGGAAGTCTGGGACAGCCCCAACTCCGCCGGGGTGGTGATCGACGCGGTGCGCTGCGCCAAGCTGGGTCTCGACCGCCGGCTCGCCGGGCCGCTGCTCGGGCCCTCCAGCTATTTCATGAAGTCCCCACCGGAGCAGTACACCGACGCCGAGGCGCGCCAGCGCACCCTGCAGTTCATCTGGGGCGATGACCCGAGCCGGGTCCAACTCGCGTCATGAGCAGCGGGGCGCTCTCCCGGGCTGAAATCCGCGAGCGCGCTGCGGCGCTCGGCGAGTGGTTCCACAACATCGACCTCGACGGGGTGCCGACCGCGCCGAACCACTTCCTCAACGACTATCCGAATGTGAAGTGGCGGCGGTTCGAGCACGCCATACCGGCCGACCTGCATGGCCAGACGGTGCTCGACGTCGGCTGCAACGGCGGCTTCTACTCGATCGAGATGAGGCGTCGCGGCGCCGAGCGGGTGCTCGGGCTCGACGTCGACGAGCGTTACCTGCAGCAGGCGCGCTTCGCCGCGGAGGTCACCGGGCAGGACATCGAGTTTCGGCTGATGTCGGTCTACGACGTGGCGGAACTGGGCGAGCGCTTCGACATCGTCCTGTTCATGGGCGTGCTCTACCACCTGCGCCATCCGCTGCTGGCGCTGGACCTGATCCACGACCATGTCGCCAAGGATCTGCTGATCTTCCAGTCGATGCAGCGCGGGACCAGCAGCATCGCGCCGGTGCGCGCCGACTACGACTTCTTCGAGCAGGACCACTTCGAAGACCCCGGCTACCCCAAGCTGCACTTCATCGAGCACGAGTACGCCGGCGACTGGACCAACTGGTGGGCCCCGAACGTCGCGTGTTCGGCGGCGATGCTGCGCAGCGCCGGCTTCGACATCCTCGAGCATCCCGAGGAAGAGGTCTTCATCTGCCGGCGCGGCGAACGGCCCAAGGCGGCGGGGGCGGTCTATCCGGCCCGACCTCGACGCAGCGCTTAAACGAGCGGAGGCGAGGCGGCGTGATCGAAGCGGTCAAGATCTGGAACGAGCCGAACAACAAGTCCCACTGGGACCCGACCCTCGATCCCGAATGGGACCTGTTCGCGCGGATGACCCGGCTGGCCGGGCAGGCGATCGCCGCCGAATGTCCGGGGCTGCCGCGGGTGCTCGGCGGGATGTCGCCGATCGATCCGGCGTTCGTGCGTCGGCTGGCGCAGCGCGGTGTGATGGAGCATGTCGACGTGGTCGCGGTGCATGGCTTCCCCCTCGACTGGAATCTCTGGGCGATCGACGAATGGCCGGCGAAGATCGCCGAAGTCCGCGCGGTCACCGACAAGCCGGTGTGGGTCACCGAGGTCGGCGTCTCGTCGTTCGGCTCGGAGGAGGTGCAGGCCTGGGGCGTCAAGAAGACTGCTGACCTGCTGATCGGCCAGGCGCCGCGCCTGCACTGGTACAGCCTCTATGACCTGCCAAAGACCTGGGAGGCGACGACCCGGCACAAGGAGGCGGAGGGGTCGTCCTACTACCGGCATTTTCACATGGGTCTGTTGCGCGAGGACGGCGCGCCGAAACCGGGGCTCGCCGTCTACGGCGACTACGCTCAGCAGATGGGCCTCTGCCAATGGTTCCACTTCGAGGACCACCGGCTGGAGGAGGGGGTCGCCTGGATGAAGCGGCTGGGGGTCAAGCACCTGCGCACCGGGCTCTCCTGGGCCGACAGCTTCCGCCCGAACGCGCTTGCCTGGTTCGACCGGCAGATGGCCGCGCTGGCCGACTTCGAGGTGACGGTCACCTTCTGCTTCACGCCCGCGCACCGCGGAATCGAGCCGCACCACACCAGCCCGCCGCTGGTGGCGGAGGAGTTCGCGGTGTTTTGCGCCGAAATGGTGCGTCGCTTCGCGCCCGCCAGGGTGACCGTCGCCGCGGAGTGACCCGTGTTGCAGCCGTGGACGCCGAGCTTCACCTGGATCCAGCCGGACCTGGCCGTCGGCGGGGCCTTCCCCATCGAGCAGGCCGCCTGTCTGGTTGGCCAGCATGGGGTCGGCGCGATCATCGACGTGCGCTCCGAGACCTGCGACGACGCCCTAGTCCTGGAGCGATGCGGTCTGCGCTTTCTGCACCTGCCGACCGACGACATGTGCGGCGTCAGCCAGCCGCGGCTCGACCAGGCCGTCGCCTTCGCCGAGGCCGCCATGGCGGAGGGCCTGCGACTGCTGGTGCATTGTCAGCACGGGGTCGGCCGCTCGGCGCTGGTCGCCCTCTGCATCCTGATCGCCCGGGGCCACGCACCGCTGGACGCGCTGACGATCGCCAAGGACGCGCGCCAGCTCGTCTCCCCCAGCGAGGCGCAGTACCAGGCCTGGGCGAGGTGGATCGCGCGGCGCACCGAACGTGCTCCGCCAAGCTTCCACGAGTTCGGCATGATCGCTTACCGGCGCCAGGGGCCGGCGTGAGATGTTGGTCTTCGGCGACCGTTGGCGCTTCGTCACCCCATTGGAGCAGTTCGCCGTCCTGGCGTCGCTACTTCGCTCCGGACCTGCCGGGCCCGCACGGCATGACCGGCTGGTTCGGGCGCTGATCGAGGCCGGCGAGCTCGCCCAGGGGCTCGCGGACGCAGCGTTCGTTCGCGCAGGTCGCGACGACGACTCGCCCCTCCAGGCTGCGGCGCTGGATCTGGTCGTCGCGATTGCGCGGCAGGTGCAGACCTCCTGGTCGAGCGGCTTTGCGACGCCCGGTCGCCCCGCGTGGGCCGAGCTCACGGCGCTCGCCGCCCTGGCCCCGCCCGATCCGGTCCGATGCAAGACGGCGGAGGGCTACGCCTATTACGCCGTCTATCCGGAAGCCTTCATGGCGGCGGCCTGCGAGCTGAGAGGGACGCCGCTGCTGGTCATCGGTCTGCGCAGCATCGGCCTGAGCCTGGCCGCCGCCGTGGCGGCGGCGAGCTCTGCGGCCGGGGTGGTCACCCTGCGCCCACATGGCCCGCCAATGGAGCGTCGCGTCGCGGTGTCCGAGCGGCTGGGGCGACGGCTGGCGGCCCATCGCGGCCTGTTCGCCGTGGTCGACGAGGGACCGGGCCTGTCGGGCAGCTCCTTTGGCGCGGTCGGCGATCTGCTGACGGGTCTCGGCGTCGCGGGGGACCGCATCGTCTACTTCCCCAGTCACGCCGGCCCGCCTGGACCGGCGGCGCAACCGCGGCATCGCGAGCGGTGGCGCACTGTCCGACGTATCGTGAAGGTGCTCGACGACATCGCTGCGCCGACTGCGCTCGCCAGCTGGTTCGACGACCTCACGGGCGGGGCCGAGCAGATTGACGACCTGTCGCACGGCGGTTGGCGCGCGGCGCTGGCCCCCGGCCAGCGCCCGCCGACCTGGGCCGCCAGCGAGCGCCGGAAGTTTCGACTGACCGGCAGGAGCGGGACCTATGTCGCCCGCTTCGCCGGCCTGGGTCGCGAGGGGTTGGCCAAGATCGAACGGGCGCAGGCGCTCCACGCCGTCGGGTTCGGGGCCGAGCCGCTGGCGCTAAGGCACGGCTTTCTCCTCGAACGGTGGATCGACGGCCGTCCACTGCTCGGTCCGCCGCCGGACCGCGCCGCCACGCTGCGGCGGCTGGGCGACTACCTGCGCTTTCGCTGGCGCGCGCTGCCGGCGGAAACGGCCGGCGCCCGCGGCGACGAGCTGCGGGAGATGGCGCGGGTGAACGCCGGCGAGATCGGCGGTCCGAAGCTCGCCGATCGCGTCGTGCGCCGGCTGGAAGCGATGGATCTGGTCGAAGCCCCGGCGCCTATCGACGGCCGGCTACATCGATGGGAGTGGCTGCAGGTCGCTGACGGCGGGCTGCTAAAGACCGACGCCTTGGACCACTGCTGCGCCCATGACCTGATCGGCTGCCAGGATATCGGTTGGGATCTCGCAGGCGCGGCGGTCGAGTTTGAACTCGACGCGGCCGAGGCGCGCGAACTCGAGGGGCGCGTACTGGGCGGTCCGGACCCCGTGCGGATCGACGCGTTCCGCGGCCTCTACTGCGCTTTTCAGGCCGGCCTTTGGACGATGGCGGAGCAGGCCGCGCAGGGTGCAGATCGCGGCCGGGCCGCGCGCCGGCGCAACCTCTACGCGGCGACCCTGAGCCGCTGGGCGGCCGAGGGGGATGGCTAGGCGCTTACTTGCCATCATGGCCGAAGGCGGGCTGGAACGAGCGCCCGCCGCGAATTGTTGAGCGGTCCGCGATGGTGCGACATGGCGGCTTCAGGCCACGGCTCGATCCGACGGCGGAGGAAAAGAGGAGTTCACAAACTCGCATTCACAAACTCCGGCATGCTGTCGAAAAGGCAAAGCGCGGCCACGGAGCAAGCAATCCGCGACTGTCTCAGGGCTTAAGTCCGTAAGCGAGGGCAAGTTCATGCGACGGGTTCTCAATGCGACCTTCTGCCTGATCCAGGCGCTCGACCGCCACCACCGGCTCGCTTCCGAGGCGGAAGCGGAGCTGGAGATGCTGAGCGGTCCCACCGAGGACTATCTGTCCGGGGACTACATGAACGCACCGGGGACGCCACTGCGGCGGCTGCTGGTGGTGGCCGGCTGGGCCGCGGAACAACATACGCTCCCGGACGGTCGCAAACAGTTGCTGCGGCTGGCGCTGGCGGGCGAGGTCTGCGGCGTCGTCGGACCACCGTCGGAATCGCGGACGCAGGCAGTGGCGTTGACCGACGTCACGGTGGCTGACCTGAGCAAGATCGCGGCGATGGTGCGCGAGCGACACGCCGATCCCACGCTGTTGGCGGCGTGGCGGACGATGGAGGCCCTCCGGCAGGCGAGCGATCTGCGGCACCTCGTCCGGCTCGGCAGCCTGTCGGCGCTCGAGCGCACTGGGAACCTGCTGCTGGAGTTGTACGAGCGCTCGGCCTTCGCCGGGCTGACCCGAGGCGCCGCCATGCGCCTCCCGCTGACGCAGGTTCAGCTGGCGGAGCACCTGGGATTAAGCACCGTTCATGCCAACCGCGTGATCCAGCAGCTGCGGCGCGAAGGGCTTATCGAGGCGCAGTCGCGGCAGGTCGTGTTTCGGCAGCTCGCCGCACTGGCCTTGAGCTCGTGTTATGAGCTGGGGACCTACCCGGCGGCCCCGCCGTTCCAGTCGCCATCTCAGGTACGCGCCTAGCGCGGTTGCGGCCGATCGGCTGGCTTGCTGGCCTCGTGCGCCGTCGGAGAAGCTGTCGGGGCGGTTGAGGACCAGGTCGTCCGAGACCACGTGGAGACCACACCGGCTGCTGGTCCAGGACGAAGGCGGCGAGTGCGCGGGTCGTCAGCCACGACTTCGACATGGGCGATTGGCGGCCGGAGCAGACGGTGAAGGTTGGTGGAGACACCATCTATCTTTAGACCATCCCGCAGCGCGGCCGGTCTAACGCCCTGGCTGACTGACGCTGCGCCCCTGGGCCTAGCCGCACGCCGAGCCAGCGAGCCGCGAGGTACAGCACTCGCGGCAGGCGCCGTTACGCTGGCCTGCGATCTGCGAAGCGGAGCGACGAACGTCAGGGCGGGCGTTTCCTTCGACGCAGCTCTGACGAGACGGTGGCGCGCAGCGCCTGCATAGCCCGTCGTCGCAGCAGAGGACTGAGCGCGAGCACCAGGATGGCGCCCACCGTAACGGCCAGCGTAATGCTCGCGGTTGGCTCCTTCGCAAGCTGGCGGCGGGCACCACGCGCGCTCACCGAGACCGCTCCGGCGGCTCTGTCCAGCTGATGGCGGGCGACTTGAGCCGCGATCATCATGCGATCGTGGACGGGGCCGCTCGTGCGCCGCGTTGCGCTTAGGGGCCGGTCAGATTGGTTGTTCGGCCCGGAGGTCGTGTTCGCCACATCTTCACCACTGCACCCGCACAGCCCGCGCCTAGCCAGTAATCCTCCCTCGAACGATCACTGTTCCATCGCGGGACGTTCCAGCGCGAACCCGCAACACGGCGCTGGGGTCGCGCAATGGAGGCTGTAGGCGGATGCGCCTGTCGCTCACGCCGCGACGATCTCCTCCACCCGCGGTCCGATGCGCGCCGCGATCGGCTCGAGCTTGCCGAGGTCCAGACCGTAGGCCTCCAGGGCGTTGCCGGCGAGGATCGCGCGGACCTCGGGCTCGGGCACGCCCTGCAATACCTTGCGCAGGTTCTCACGCGGGGTCAGCCAATCGCGAGACTCGATGTGCGGATAGTCCCAGCCCCACATCATCTTCTTGACCCCGATCACATGGCGCGCCTCGATCTCGGGCCGGCTCACCAGACTGGAGCCCAGCCAGCACTGCCGCTCGAAATATTCGCTAGGTTTCAGGGGCAGATGACCGCGCGCGCCGAAGGCGTATTTCGGGTCGCTGACCTGGTGGTCCATCATGAAGAGGGCCTCGCGAACCCACATCGAGCCCTGCTCTGTGAGGACCAGCTTCAGCCCGGGATGACGTTCCAGGACGCCGCCTACGATCAGGAACCACAGCGGCCGGTGCGGCCAGTAGGTGCACTCCAGCGCAAAGAGGATCGGCGCCTCCGGCTGGTCGCCATAGTAGGGGCAGCCCGAGCCGGTGTGGGTGTGGATCGGCATCTCGAGCTCGGCGCAAGCCGCCCAGAGCGGATCGTAGCGACGGTCGTTCCAGAACGGCTCGACGTTGTTGTAGTAGACCAGCGGCAGGAGCACGCCGCCGGTGATCCCGTTCGCCTTGGCCCAGCGGACCTCCTCGACGGCGCGGTCGACGTCCGCGAGGCTTCCGATCAGCGCCAGTCCGAGCAACCGCTCGGGCGCGGTCGAACAGAAATCGACCAGCCAGCGATTATAGGCGCGCGCGCCCGCGAGCTTTAGTTCTGGCGAATATTCCTGGTCCCAGCGGCGGTTGTACTCGCGAGCGAACCAGAGGAAAGGCGGCGAGTTGGCGGACTGGTCATCTGGGAAAAGCACGTCAAGGGCGACGCCCTCGGCGTCGAGCGACGCCAGGCGGCGGGTCGGATTCCAGGTTCCCTCAGCGCCTTCGGCGACCTTGGCCTGCTGCATCCACGCGCGCTTGTAGTCTTCCGAAAGCGTCTCCGGCAGCCCGGGATCTTTAGCCTGGGTCGCAGCCCACAACGGAACGTACTGCGCGAGCCAGTCTTCGAAATCACACCGGTGCTTCGGATCCACGTACCCGCGGTAGTGCGCCACCGGAGCGCCGACATGTCCGTCTGACGAAACGATCAGCAACCGTTCTGCCGCCTCGGCTGGGCCCATGCCGCGCCTCCCTTTTCGCCGGGTCTCCGCCCGGCTGAGAAAGATTGGCGCTCGGCCGCGAAATTCCGCAACCGCAGAGTTGGACGCCGACGTGGCGGCACGCCTGCGCAGCCGTGCCGGCCGAACGTTCAGTTTTCGGCGTGGCGCTTGAGGCCGACGCCGAGGCGCGCCATCGCCGGCTGCGGGGAGGGTGTCGAAAGGTCGGTCAGCGCGCTCTTGCGCGACAGCCGAGCTTTTCGGAGCCGTTCACGCGATGATGTGCGGCACGAAGCGCGAGCGGTCCCGCGTGACGCGGCTGCGGTCCTCGCGCACGCCCAGGCCTGCCGGCTCGTCGCCAATCATCCAGGATCCAACCACAGGGTAGTTCGCGCCGAACTTGGGCGGAGGGCGGAGCGCTTGCCGGATCCAGCCTTCGGCGCCGTAGCCCTGATCAAGCACAGGGGCGCGCCGTCCACGGCTATAGAGTTCGACGTTTGCGCCTTCGCGGCTGAACAGCGGCTTGCGGACGAAAGAACTACCGAGTTGCGCGCTGCGGGGATCGTCGTCGAACCACGCTTCCAGCAGGTTCGGATGGCCCTTGTGCCGCTCCCAGAGCAGCGGCAGCAGGCCCTTGTTCGAGAGCACCGCCTTCCAGGCCGGCTCGATGAACAGGGCGCGGCTTCCCGGGATGTGCGGTCCGTAGGTCTCCCGGAACAACTCCTCCCAGGGGTGCAGCTTGAAGAGCGCGCCGATGATGTAGTTGTCCTGGTCGACAAAGCGGCCGTCGGCGTCGAGGCCGATCTCATGCACGGGCACGAACTTGGGTTCGACGCCGGCCTGGGCGGCGACGTCCTCCAGAAACCGGACCGTCTGCCGGTCCTCGACGAACTCGGCGTCGCTGGCGAAGTGGACGAAGCCGCCGGCAGGAAAGATCGTCCGGAAGCGCTCCATGAGCCGGTCATAGAGGCTGTTGAACTGATCGGTGTCGGGGGGCAGCGCGCCGCAGGCGATCATGTCCTCCAGCCACAGCCACTGAAACACCGCAGCCTCGTAGATGCTGGTCGGCGTGTCTGCGTTGTACTCGTAGAGCTTCGGGGGACCGGCCCCGTCGTAGAAGAAGTCGAAGCGGCCGTAGAGGCTGGGCTCCCGGGCGCGCCAGGACGCCGCGACCAGGTCGCGGGAGGCCTCCGGAATAGCCAGCCGGGCCATCAGCTGGTCGCTCTCGACGACCTCGGCGACCAGCTCCAGGCAGAGCCGGTGCAGATCGGCCGTGGCCGTCTCGAGGTGGTCTTCGACCTGGGCGAGGCTAAAGGCGTAGCAGGCGCGCTCGTCCCAGTAGAGGCGACCATCAGCGTGGTGCCAGGTGAAGCCGACGGCCTCGGCCTTCTGTTTCCAGTCGGGCCGAGGCGTCAGGGGAATGCGGCGCATCAGCGGTCCGAACCGTCCTCACGGCTCGGCGCCTTCTCCTCGATCTGCAGGCGGGGCGCCTCGATCTGCATGGGCGGGGGCTGGGCCGGCGCCTGCAGCCGCGCCAGGATGTCGTCGGCCCCGACGTGTCCTGGCAGGATGCCGGCCGCCTGCAGCTTGGCGTCGAGGTCGGCCCCCGTGCGCCGGTCCTCCGCCTCGGAGTGGACGCGGAACTGCTCCTCGCGCACGGTCTGGCGCTCCTTGATCCGCTTCAGGCTATCGGCGGCGGAGCCGAGGCTGCTGCCGGTCGCGCCCGAGCGGGCGATGACCGCCGACTGAGCGCGCTGGACGCTCTCGTTGACCTTCACGACTTCGATCTCGCGCCTGAGCGCCTCGATCTTGGTGTCCGTCTGGGCGATCACCTGGCGCAGCTTGTCCTCGGACGCGCGCAGCTCAGTCACCTGGCCGCCCTTTTGGCCAGAGTCGCGCTCGAGGTCGGCGATCCGCTGCGCGACTTCGCGGGCGAGGTCGTTGTCGCCCTTGGCCAGAGCCGCGCGGGCTGAGGCCTCGTATTTGCGCGCCTGATCGGTCAGCTGCGCCGTTTCGGTCTCCAGCATGCGGCGGCGCGCGGCCAGCTTGGCCAGCTCGTCGCGCGCCCGGCCCTGGGCGGTGTCGGCGTCGCGGATCTCCTGGTCGAGGATGCGCAGCGCATTGGCGTCGACGACGTTCTGCGCGCCTTCGTGGGCCGCGCCGCGGAAGAGGGCAGAGAACTTGTTCCAGATCGACATGGGTGAGGTCTCCTCAGGCGGCCTTGCCGCTGGTCTTCTCGAAGGACTCGCGCAGGTCGCCGGCGGCGGCGATGGCGTTTTCCGCCAGGGTCCGCAATTCGATGACGATCGTCTGAAGCGTCGTCTTGCCGCTGATCTCGCCCATGAGTTCGTAATAGTCGCGACTGTCGACCGTCGTGATCGAGAAGTTGGACAGCGGCACGATCTTCTGGGCCTTCAGCAGGAATTCGTTGAAGGCGCCGCGGTCCTTCTGTTCGTCACAAGGCCAAAGGATGACGGACAGAACCATCTGCAGCGGGCCGATGCTGACGTAGATCGGCAGATCACCGTACTCTTGCATGGTGACCAGCAGCACCGGTTCGGCGCCTTCGACGATCTGCACGGTCAGTTCGTCCTGGCGCACCAGCGAGCTTCCAGCCAGCGCGTCGCGCAGGCTCGGGATCGTCCAAGCGGTGTCGATAACGGAATCCATGGCTTTGGGACCCTGTGCGGGATGGGGGTTGTTCAACAACGCGGGACCGCGTGCGGACTCCATAACGATGGACCGGACGGCGGCCTGGATGTCGGCCTTGCAGGCGGCCGGGGCCCAGACCTCGATCTTGACCCAGCCCGACTGCTTGCGCGCCTCTCGCCAGGCGCGGGTGCGCTCGGCGGCTTCAGACTTGCGGGGCCGTGCGGGCATGCATACCATGTACGCATAACATGAACACCTGACAAGCGCCTGGATGCAGCTCTCGACCCGGGGCCTGATCGAGCGCGAAGCGGGTACTGCCTTCGCCATGGCAGGGCAGGGCAGGGAGCCAAGGAGCCGCGGCGCGATGTTCGGCAAGTTCTTCGGAAAGGGCGGCAAGTCCCCGGCCGGTTCCAGCTTGCCCGTCGTGCGCAACGTCACGATCGGTCGCACCGTCGTATTGGATCCGCTGTGCTGGCGACGGTTCGGGGCCGCTACGAATTTCCAGCTGGATCGGGACACGCTCTCCATCACCGCGCAGGGCGTGGTCGCGCTGGACGACGGGGCCTTCGTCCACCGCTTCTATACGGACGACCACATCATGTTTCAGGCGGTCAGCGACGACCGCGAGGGGCAGCTCGCCAACGACTTCACCCTGTTTGCGCCCTGGTCGAGCGAATACACGGGGGGCGGCCACGAGCAAGGCGCCTGGGCCGACCGGCTGCGCGCGCCCACTTTCAAGCCCGCGGACCTTCCGGTCTACCGGCGCTTCTGGTTCGGCGAGGAGTCACCCGACCAGGCGCCCGTGACCTTCTGGGAGGATGTCTTCGACGACCGGGAGGCCAAGGCTCCCTATGCTCGGCTCTACCAGAGCAGCATGCTCTTCCACCGCGAGTTGCCCGACGAGGGACGGGAGCTCCTGCTGGCGATCACGCTCGAGCCCGAGCGGGGAGAGCGGACGCATGAGATCATGATCGGCCTGCCGCTGTCGGTGGGCGAGTTCAACGCCTAGGGGGCGAAGCGCTGATGTTCGACTTGACGGGATTCCAGACCGGGGCGGTCGCCTTCCTCCTCGCCTTCGTCGTGGCGGGGATGTTCACCCTGGCCTTTAAGGTTCTCTACCAATTCGTCACGCCCTACCGCGAGCGCGCCCTTATCCGCCAGGGCAACACCGCGGCCGCCATCACCCTTGCGGGCGCGCTGATCGGCTACGTGCTGCCGTTGGCTTCGGCGCTCAGCCACACCGTCAGCCTGCCCGAGTTCGCCGCCTGGGCCGCGCTAGCGGGTGTCATTCAGATCGTCACCTTCCTTCTGGTGCGCGTGATCGCACTGCCAGACGTGAAGGCGAGGATTGAGAACGGGGAGGTGTCGGTAGCGGTTTATCTGGCGGGGATCTCGATCGCCGTGGGCCTTCTCAACGCCGCCTGCATGAGCGCCTGAGGCAAATCATGAGCCAGAAGCGGAAAAGGTCGGGTTCGCTGAAGCTGACCACGATGCTGGCGGGCGCCGCCAGCTTCACCTTGGTCGCCTGCGGCGACGATATCGGATCTTCGACCCAGTGGGATCAGTCCTCCATCGCACAGGGGGAGAAGGTCGAAGCCTTCGGCTACGCCAATGTGGACGATTGCAAGCGATCGGACAAAGTGCCGGACGCTGAGTGCGATGCGGCCTGGGCTGCGGCGCAGAAGGACAACGCCGTGAGCGCCCCGCGCTATGCAGAGCAGTCAACCTGCGAGGACCTCTACGGCGCAGGCAATTGCGTGCCGCGCAGCAGCGGCGGGGCCAATTTCTTCACGCCACTGCTCGCCGGCTTCGTAATCGGCCAGATGATGGACAACTTTGGTCGGCCGTACTACCGCGGCACTGGGCTCTACCGAGAAGGGGAACGGTATGGCGGCGGGTACTCCAGCGGCTGGGGCGGCTCGCTCGGTCGCGACTATCGCACGGGCCGCACTGTCATCGCCCGCCAGGGCATCGAGCCGCCCGACACCATTCGTCAGGCGCCGCCGAAGGTGCAGACGCGAACGGCCGTCGTGTCCCGGGGCGGCTTCGGAGGCGGCCGCGGTTTCGGAATGGGCGGGTGACTTCCGGAAAGCTGTCTGGATGAGATTGGCGCAAGCCCCGATCGGCCCCGGCCGGCGACTGGTGCAGCGCGCCCAGATCGGCGCGCTCGAACTTCCGCATCGGGGTCGATTGTGTTGAAAAAGTCGGCCGCGCGATCTTGGCGGGGCATGGTCATGCTTCAAGCTAGACCTAGGGGGTGTGATCGACTCCCGCAGATCGCGCCAGGGCAAGATAATTGCCGAAATTGCGGGTCGAATTTCTGCTGACCGACTTTTTCAACACAATCGGGTCGAAAACGGAAGTTGGCTGGGCGCCCGAGACCAGGCGGCTGCAAGTAAACAAGGCGAGCGCTGAGCCGGATAGCGGAGCTATGCGGCGGCAGGATTGGCGGCGCCGCCGCAACCTCGATGAGGCTTGCGCCGTCATCCCACCACTGGCGCACGTATCCTGCAGACTAGCCCATCTGGCGCATAGATCAGCTCCGCCGCTTGTCCGAGTTCGCCAGCCAGCCCCCGGCCAAGTAGCCGCGAGCCGAAGCCTTCCTGATCGGGCGCCGTCACCGCGGGCCCCTTACTCTCGCGCCATGCCAAGGCGACGGTCCTGCCGGCCTTTGTCCAGCTCAACTTGACCTGACCCGTGGGCGTCGACAGAGCCCCGTAATTGCGCGCGTTGGTCGCCAACTCATGCAGCGCCATTGATAGGGCAATGGCGACGTTGGGCGCGACCCGCACCCCCGGGCCCTCGATCGTCATTTGTCCGGCTTCGGCGAGCGGCTTAACGGACGCAATGGCGATGTCAGCGAGGTCCGCGCCATCCCAACTCTCGCGACTTAACACGTCGTGCGCCGCTGCGAGCGCCTGTAGCCGATCAGTCAGCAGGTGCTCCATCTCCTTCGCCCCGCCACCCTTGCGCAAGGTCTGGCGGATCATCGATTGCACTGTCGTGAGAGCGTTCTTCACCCGATGGTTCAGCTCGTCGACAAGAAGCTTCTGTCGCCGCTCGGCTTCACGCCTATCGGTCACGTCGGTGGCCATGCCGACATAGCCGCGAAACGCTCCGGAATTGTCGAAACGCGGCCGTCCGTAGAGCTCTAATATTCGCGAGGCGCCGTCCGCGTGGCGGAACCGCCCTTCGTAGTTGAAGGCGCTGTGGCTCGCCCATGCCTCCGCCCTAGCCTTGAGCAGGGACGGCCTGTCATTCGGGTCGATGGCCTTCAGCCAGCCGTCGGCGAGCAGCGCCTCGCGCGATCTTCCGAGTACCTCGGCCATAGCTGGATTGATGAACTCCAGCTCCCCATCGGGTCGGGTCAACCAGGCCGCCGCCGGGGTGCCATCCGCCAACTCTCGGTACTTGGCCTCACTCTCGGCCAACTGCATCTCAGCGGCGCGGATCTCGGTGATGTCGCGCCACACAGCGCCTATCCCGCCGTCCAGGGGAAAGACCTGGAGGTGGAGTAGCCGCTCCTTGCCGTGCTGCGGGTAGGAAACTTCGGCCTGCGCCGCAGCCTGGGTCTCCGCCACCCGCCGGACCAACGCGCCCAACGGACTGTCCATCCCAGCGGCGAACACGTCGCACAGCTTCTGTCCCGGCAGGTCCTCGCGCCTACGGTTGAGGAAACCCGCTATGACATTGTTGCAGTCGGTGATCCGCCAATCAGCATCGAGACCGAGGAAGCCGTCGGTAAGCCCCTCGACAATCTGACGCGCACGATCCGCCCCCAACCGTCCCATTGAATCGCCACCATGGTGTCGTCCTTTGATCGCCAACGCGTCGCGAAATCTCCCGTTGCGTTTTTCCAATGGCGACCAGATCCACGGGGCCCACGAAAACGGCCTCGCACCAGCAAGGTCCGAGGCCGTATCAGCTGGCCCGCCGCCAGTTCGGATGTCCGCCGCTTCGTAGACGAGAGCGACCTGATCGTCGGCTTCAACATGCGCGTTGCTAGCGCCCTTTGGCCGAGGGCCCGGATCACCATTGCAACAGCTTTTCCGATGGCGGTGATGACGAGCGCAATCGCCGCGGCGAAGGCGGCGATCTGAGAAGCATCAAGATCCATGCAGTTACCTCCGGACGTTGAAGCGGCCGGGGACACGCATCTGGTTCGGCGCGGAGCGCAAGGGTCTCGCCGCAGCTCAGCCGAGATCCACTCTCACTTGGCGCGGAGCCTCAGCCGGGTCCACAGGGCCTGGTCGTCGTCGCTTTGAATCTGCGACCAGACGTGGTGCAGCACGAGGCTCGACGTGGACGACACGGAACGCAGGCGCTTGAGGCTCTCGCGGCGTCGCTGGAAAGCAGCGGCCACTACCGTGTCCTCCGCAAGCTGGAGCCTCGGCCTCAGGCGGACGCCCCTCCAGAGGTGAAGCTGCGCCAAGGCTTGTTCGTCGATGTGGAGACGACGGGCCTGGATCCGGCCCGCTGCGAGATCATTGAGCTGGCCATGGTCAGGTCTTCGGCGTCGGGGAGCCCTTTAATCAGTTGCGGCACCCCTCGCACCCCATTCCGCCGGAGGTGACCGCCATTACCGGCCTCACGGACGAGATGGTCGCCGGCAAGCACATCGATCCGGCGGATGTCGCGGCGTTCGCGGCCCCCGCCGCACTCGTGGTTGCGCACAACGCGGCCTTCGACCGCCGCGTTCTCGAGCGCTTCTGCGAGGTGTTCACCACCAAGCCCTGGGCCTGTTCGATGAGCCAGGTGAACTGGGCGGAGGAGGGATTCGAAGGGGTGAAGCTGGCCTATCTGGCCGCCGGCGCCGGCGCCGGGTTCTTCTACGACAAGCATCGGGCGGTACACGACTGCTTGGCGGGCGTGAAGCTCCTTGCGCGCGTGCTCCCGCGGAGCGGGCGTCGCGCGTTAGCGGGCCTTCTCGCGCAGGCGCGAAAGCCCAGCTGGCGCATCTGGGCCGAGAACTCGCCTTTTGACCTCAAGGACACGCTGAAGACCCGAGGCTATCGTTGGAACGGCGACGGCGGCGGCGGGCCGCGCGCCTGGTATGTCGACGTGGATGAAGCGGAGCGGGAGGCGGAACTCGCCTTCTCCAAGGCTGAGATCTACCGAGACGAGATCGACTTGCTCGTGCGCAGGATCGACGCGCACGATCGTTTCTCCGAATGCTGCTGAGGCGCGCCCCACGCTATGGCGCGAGCGCCGGCCAGAGCGTTCGGCCGGGGCGGCGGGGCAGTCCGGGTCCATGTAACGTCAGCTGGCGTTGAGCCGCACGGCCTCGAGCGCGTTCTGGGTTTTCGGCACGTGCGAGGTGCTCCCTTGGATGAGCAGCTTCCTGAGACCCCGACGGTTCCGCCGCCGCAGCCGGAGGGCCTGAATTCGGCGCTCGCCCGCAACATCCACGCCCTGCGCGAGCGGCACCGTCAGGAGGAGCAGTCCGCGAGCCTGCAGGAAAAGCTGGCGCAGGCCGTGACGGCCTTCACCGGCAGCATGACGTTCGTTTACGTCCACCTGGCCGTGGTGATCGTCTGGATCACTGTGAACCTCGGCTGGATTCCCGGCGCACCGCGGTTCGACCCCACGTTCGTGATCCTGGCGACGGCCGCCTCGGTGGAGGCGATCTTTCTGTCCACGTTCGTGCTCATCAGCCAGAACCGCGCGGCGAAGGCCGCCGATCGTCGGGCCGACCTCGATCTCCAGATCAATCTGCTCGCCGAGCATGAGGTTACGCGACTCATCTCCCTCGCCTCAGCGATCGCCGAAAAGCTCGGCGTGGTGGAGAGCCGCGGTCCCGAGCTCGAAGAGCTTGAGCGGGACATCGCGCCCGAGGCGGTGCTGGACACGCTTGAGAAGGAGTGAGCGGGCGCGTCGACCAAGGCGAAGCCCCAGCGGCGGAAGCGGGCCCTCAACTGAGCACGGCCGTGCGCGGCACCTGGATGGTGAGGCGCGCGCCTTCATGCCCTTCCCAGTGCGCCGTCGCGCCGAGCTGCCCAAGCAGGCCATTGATCAGGCGCATGCCGGTCCCACCATTCGGCGTCTCCGCGAAACCCTTGCCGTCGTCCCAAAGCGTCAGGATCGGCGCGCGATCCTCGCCGGCAACCAGCTTGATCCCGACCGTCCCGCGCCCGGCCTCGAAGGCGTACTTCATGCTGTTGGTCACGAACTCATTGACGATCATCCCCAGCGCCACCGCCGTCTCGGGCGTGACGCACACCCCCTGAAGTTCAGTCCGCAGGTTGATGTTGATCGCCGCGTCGGAATGGGATTTCAGCAGAGCGCCGCTCAGTTCGGCGAGGTAGGGGGCCAGATCCACCCTTTGCAGCTCACCGGCGGCGTAGAGTTTGTCGTGCACAAGCCGCAGCGTCTCGATCCGATCGGCGATGGCTTCGAGTTCGGCCTTGGCTTCGGCTGATGCGGTGCGGCGGCGCTGGGTGCTCACGAGCGCGGTGATCATCTGCAGATTGTTCTTCACCCGGTGTTGCAGCTCCCGCAGTAGCCGCTCCTTTTCAACGACGAGCTCCCTGAGCTCCTGCATTGTCTGGAAACGGTCGACGGCCGCGGCGAGCAGGTTCGCGTAGGTCTCAAGGAACGCGATGTCGTCTCGCGTGAACCGCCGCGGTTCGCGGCTGTCCACCTCCAGGATGCCGTAGGGCGGCTTGCCCTCGGCCCCAATGATGATGGCGTTCACCATCGCCTTGACGCCGTTGTCCTTCAGGAAGGCCGGATAGGCGAAGCGCGTCTCAGTATTGATGTCGGCCGAAATGACCGGCTCGTTGGTGTCGAGGGCGAAACCTTCCGAAGTGCTGTCGGCTCGGACTCTGGCGCGACCAACGACGCCGGGCCGCCAGCCGACCCCGGCACGCACCAGCAGGGTGCGGCCGTCGGGTTGCAGCTCCATGACTTTCGCCAGGGCCGTGCCCAGCGTGTTGCTGACGAGACGGCAAGCTTCCGTGAGGATCTCATCGAGATCGTCGGACCTGAGGGCGAGGGCGCCGAAGCCGGCCAGCGCGCGCTGCTGTTCCAGAAGAGTCTGCCGGTTTGATGATACTGCGGCCATTGTGCTCCGGACCTCACGCGATCGGTGACACGGACAACGTGCGAAAACGGTCGCAAGGTCGCATCAGCGCCGGAGACCAAAATCGGCGCCCGCCGCCTTGCAACGCGCCCTAGGGCGCTTCCGCCAGGGCCGCTGCGCCGACGTTGTCGTTGGCGCCGCGCTGCGCCGTAGCCTGACTCAGAAACTTCGCCGCCAAGGTCCCGTCTCTGAGGCGCAGTTCGATTTCGCTTGGCACGCCAGCACGGGCGAGGCGATCGGCCAATTTGCGCGCCGCGCGTTCGGCTTCCCGGCCGCTACGAAAGATCATGTCATTGGCGATGCCGTCGATGGTGACTCTCCAGCCATGACAGGGCTGTACGGCGATCCGCCGCATGAACTTCGGTCCCATGCGTTCGAGTGCTGAAATGTAGGGGGGCGGCGTCGCCGTCGGCGCCTCGGGATGCGCGCGATCGGCCGCTCCTTGCTCCGGCCATTCGGCCAGGCGCGTCAGCGCGTCTTGAACATCGGCCAGGCGCACAGGCTCCGGCGTGCCGAGGAGCCAACGTAAGTCTGGCTGCCCGTGCACAGCTGAGGCGTCAGAAGCCCATGAGGACAGGACAGCACGCTTTTCAAGCGGTTTGCCCGCCGATGACCAGCCTGCGTCACCGGGCTTCAAAGCCGGGCAGGGGGCCCAACGGGCTGCGGCTGGCGTCGTGCCTCGGGAGGCGGAGCCCGTTCTGGAACCGTAAGGCGTAATGGATATTTCTCATCGCGGAACCGGGTTCGGCAGCGGCCAGCCCTCGCCGTTCGCCATCCCGGGCGCGCATACACGAGGAGGCAAACGATGGTTCGCAATGCGCTTTCACCGTTTGGCGGCTCGTATGGACGAGATCCATTCTTCTCGCTTCAGCGAGAGATGAACCGCCTGTTTGATGACGCCTTCCGGGGCCTCGGCGGAGCGACGGGATCCGCGCAGCAGCAGCCCGGCGGTATCCTTGAGGCCCGGATGAATGTTTCCGAGACCGACGGGGAGCTGCGGATCAGCGCCGAACTGCCCGGCGTCGACGAAAAGCACGTCGAGCTCACCTTGGACGGCGATATGCTGACGATCCGCGGAGAGAAGAAGTTCGAACAGGAGCATGGCGGCGAAGAGGAGCGCTACCACTACGTTGAGCGCGCCTACGGCTCGTTCCAGCGATCTGTTCAGATCCCGTATTCCGTAAAGTCGGAGGACGTCAGGGCCGAGTTCCACAACGGCGTGCTCACCCTGACGCTGCCCAAGAGTGAACAGCAGCAACGCACCCGCAAAATCCCGATCGGCGCGGGCGCTCCACGCCACAGCAGATCGCCGGCGGCGGGACGGAAGGCGCGGTCCAGGACGAACCGACGCCTGACCGCGGCCAGTCGGGTGTCGACGACCAGCCCACCGCCCATTAGCGATGACCACCCCCCGGGCTTTTCCCCCGGGGGGCCCGCGCTTTGCTCGCGCCCTGCCGCTTGTCGTCCTAGAATCCGGGCGCCGGGACGTCTTGAGGCTGTGGCGCTGCAGGGGCCCCGTTGCCTTGGACGGTTGTCGTACCGCTTGGCATCGGCGCGTTGGGGTTTCCGGCGAAGAACGTCGCAAGCCACAAGGTGAGCGCAAGCGCGGCGAAGACGACGCTGAACCAGAATAGCCGCACCGCCCACGGGGACGCCTCGGTCGTCCAGAAACCACCCAGGCGCGGGGTCGGTCGGTGGGCGGGATCGCGGATCATCCGGCCCCCCGGGTGGCGCTTTTTCGTTGCGATCTCGGGCTGATTTTTGGAGCGCGGCTTGTCGCGACGGCCGCTCGCTGCACCTTTGCTCGCCGAGGCTTCGGGTCGAGGCTCGCCTTCAGCGCGGCCATGAGGTCGAGGACTTGGCCTTCACTGACGCCGACAGCGGAGCGGGCCGGGGCCTGGGTTTGACGCTTTGACTCGATGAGCTCGCGCAGAGCCTGGGTGTAGGCGTCCACGAACTCGGCTGGGTCAAACGGACCCGCATGCTGCTCGATGATCTGGCGCGCGATCGTCAGCATCGCCGGGTCCACCTTCGCGTCAGGGATGCGATCGAACACCTCCGCGGCGGACCTCACTTCATCGCGGGTGCGGAGCGTATGGGCGACGATCCCGTTGCCCTGCGGCTCGAGGGCGATCAGGCGTTCGCGGCTGGAGATGACCACCCGGCCAAGGGCGACCTGGCCGGCGCCGCGCATCGCCTCACGAATGACCGAGAAGGCCTCCAAGGCGAGGTCGCCGTCGGGGGCGAGATAATAGGGCGTGTCCCAGAAGAGGCGGTTGATGTCGGCCGCGGGCACGAACCGTTCGATGACGATGGTTCCAGCGCTCTCCGGCTTGATGCTCCGGAGCTCGTCGTCCGTCAGGGTGACGTAGAGTCCCTTGTCGATCGCGTAGCCTTTGACCAGCGCACTCCGCTCGACCGGCCCTGTGTCAGGGTCGACGGTCTGCATCCGGATGCGGTTCCCGGTCGCGGGGTTGATCATGTTGAGGCGGACGTCGTCGCCGGCGGAAACGCCGGCATGGAGCGCGACAGGACAGGTAACGAGCGAGAGCTTGAGGTGGCCTTGCCAGGCCGGGCGGCTGACCATTCTTGGCACCAAGGCAGGGCGCGAGCGTTTTGCCGCGCGGGAAGCTCGATGTAGGCGCGCTCGGTTGTTCACAAGCGCGGCTGGCAAAAAGCTCCGTCCCGTATGGCGACAGTCGCCGCCACGAACTCGCAGAGGCCCTGTGGTTTGATCAACCCGCTGAGGTCTTTCTGGGCGCAAGACCGCGGCCTATGTCATTGATCTTTGACCAGGCCCGGCGGCAACGCGGCTTTCTGCTGGATCTCATCGGGCTTGGCCCCGAGGAGACGCCCTACAGGATCATCGCAAGTCGACCCGGATGCGACTTCGTGAGTATGCCTCCGAAGCGGCCAGGACTTCGCAGCGACCTCCTGGCGTGCTGATTATCCCCGCCCCCTTCAAGCGTTGCTACATCTGGGACATGGCGCCTGAGGTCAGCGTTGTCCGACGCTGCCTGGAGCGGGGCTTTCGGGTGTTCCTCCTCGAATGGCTCGATCCCCGACCCGGCGAGGATCTGGGGTTGGACGATTTCGCCGACAGCCTTCCCCTGGCGGCCGTGCAGGAAGCGGCGTCCGCAATGGATGGCGGACCGATCACGCTCGCCGGGCACTCGCTCGGCGGGACGTTGGCTGCGATCTTCGCCACACTGCATCCAGAGCAGATCCTGGAATTGTGGCTCATCGATGCGCCGCTCGTCTTCGGATCGGAGACCGGCGATCGCCTGGCGCAAATCCTTCGATCACTAGACCCTGATTGGCTGGCCGCGGTCGGGGACCCCGTGGCCGGCAGCTTTATCAGCGCCGTTACGGCGGCGGCCTTGCCTGACGAGTTTCTCTGGCGCCCTTGCCTGGATTTTCTCGCGAGCAGCTGGGACCCGCGGCTCCGGAGGCTCCACGCCCAGGTTCATCGCTGGACGCTTGACGAATTCCCGCTCCCGAAACGGCTCTTTCTCTCGCTCGCGAACCAGCTTTACAGGGAAGATCGCTTTCGGGAGGGCTCGTTGCGGATCGGCCACCGGACGGCGGCGCTTAGCGAGCTGCGAACTCCGGTCGTGGCCATCCTCAACGCGGCCAGCGCCGTCGTGCCCCCCGCCTCCATTTCCGAAGGGCTGCGCGTGGCGCGGCACGCCCCGACCAGCACCGTCACCTATGAAGGCGATGCGGCCTGCGGCATCCAGCATCTCGGGCCCCTCGTCGCGCCATGGGCCCACGCGTGCATTTGGCCGCACGTGCTGCAGCAAGCCCGAAGGGAGAGAGACCGGACGTGAGCTGGCGCGCCGCTGCCCTGCAACCGGAGCCGCGTGCGGGCTCGCCCCCACAGGCTAACAATTGAGAATTTGGGGAACGGAGATTCCGGGGGCTCGTTGACGCCCGGGCTGCCCGCTGCGCCCACCCGACCAGGCCATCGACACGCCCACGCGTTCAGTAAGGAGCCTTGTTCACATGGCGGACGATCCCCGAATTCCAGAGAACACGCCCGGTTCGAACGACGGGCACGACGCTGTCCACGCCAAAGCTGCGCTCTTCGCAAGCACGTCAGCCGACACGGTCGCCCAGCAGGTGCTCGAGAGTGACCACGCAACGGAGGCGGCGGCCGGCGCTGTCGCCGAGCGAGCGACCGGAACCATAAGTGCGGCTGAGACCCTGGCCGACAAGACGGTCGCGGCCAGCCGCGCGGCGGTGGAGGCGAACACCGAGATCCTGCGCGACCAGGTCGAAGCTGCTCAACAGGCCACCCAGGTTGGACTTGAGGCCGGGATGCGCAGCATCGAAGGCCTGACCCGAAAGGTGAAGGGTGTCTTCGCCGAGGCAAAGCCGAATCCGGACCTGGCCGAGCAGTCGGCGAGGAACATCCAGGAGGTTTCCCAGGCCTGCACCGCGCTCGCCAAGGGCGCGCAGGAGGCCTCTCGGGCGTGGCTGAGCCTGACGCAGCAGACCGTACGAACCAACTTGGAGGCGATGGCCGGTCTGGCCAGGTGCCGGTCGGTTCAGGACCTGATCACGCTGGAGTCCAGCCTGTTCCGCGACAACCTGCAGCTGGCGGTCGAAAGCGCTGAGGTCATCGCGCGCGCGCAGACCGACGCCATTCATGAGGCGGCGCTGGTGTTTCAGCAGCCGCCCGTTCAGCCTCGCGCATGAGATCGACCGTGCGCGGCCGGCGAGCACCTTCACGCGCATGGCCGCACTCTCTTTGCTTCGCGGCGGCGGTGCGAATTTGATCTTGGGGCTGAGGACGACAGGAAGGTGTTGCATCGCCAGCCGGCGAAGCCGATCACCCATGGGCGGGAGGTGTTCTGCTCTGGAGGGATGACTTGCGGCTGAGGGATTGGCTGACGCCAAGAGATTGCTGCGCACCTTCGACAGTGCGCCCGATCCCCGGCGGCAAGCCCGGTCCGTTTACGCCGCCTTGGCTCGGGTGGAGGACTGGTCACCGCGGCAGCGTGAGGAAATAAAGGCTTTCGGAGCCTGGCTGCACGGCCTTCCGCCCCTCGGTGTGATCCGACCTCGATGCCAGCGGCTAATCCGACAGTTGCTAAGCGGATCCTGACGCAATCGGATATTGCACCACAGGTTGGCCATTGAGCCCACCGAGGTCAGGTTAGTAACAACACGGCTTCTGACTGGGAGCCTCACATTTCGCAACTCCGGGGGGTTGGAGCCGACAAGCGCCCGGCTCGCCAGGTTGGGCAGGCGGCGCTTCTGGGGGCGCCGAGTCGCGCGGGTTTCGAGGCGCCGGAGCCGTTCTCCCCGCCAGCCGGTGATATCCTAGCGGCGCCGTTGCGCGAGCTTAATCACCGTCAGGCCGATGGCCACGACGCCCAGGCCGCCGGCCACTGCGGCGCTAAGCACGCGGCCTGAGGGCAGCCGCTTGGACTGCAGCCATCCGCCGCTCGCGGCGCGGCCTGCTGCAGACGGGATCAGCACGGCGCCGCTCGTCGGCGGGGCGGGTTTCGCCTGCGATAGGCTGGCGCGGATTGCGGCGTTGATCCCGCGCTCGGTCAGCTGCGGGGCGACTGCGTACGCGATCTTGCCGGCGGCCGCCGGCCAACCCACCGGCGTCTCGGCGCGGGGCCTGCGGGCGACGCTGACGAAGGTCTCGGCGACGTCCTCCGGTCGATAAAGCAAGGGCCCTGGATCGAGCGAGCGGCCGGAGGTGTTGGCGCCGTGGGCAAAGCCCGGGGTGTCAATCATCGCCGGGAAGACGCCGCAGACATGGATGCGGCGATGATCCGAAAGTTCCTGCCGCAGGCTCGCAGTGAAGCCGCGGAGTCCGAACTTGCTGGCCGTGTAGGCGGCGGCGAAAGGCGTTGGCGACCAGGCCCCGATCGAGATGTTGTTGATCAGAGTGCCGAAGCCTTGCCGGACGAACCGCGGCGTGACGGCCGCGGCGCCGTGCATCGCCCCCAGTAGATTTACTTCGATCGTGCGCCGATGCAGCGCGACGTCGGTCTCGTGGAAGCGGCCGAACACGCCGACGCCGGCGTTGTTGATCCAGATGTCGATGCGACTGAACCTAGCCTCGGACGCCTGCGCCAGCTGCTCAACGGCCGCGCAATCGGTGACGTCCGTCGGGACGGCCAGGGCGTCGGCGCCTAGCGCCCGGCATTCCGCGGCGAGGTCCTGAAGCAGGTCGGCGCGACGCGCGGCCAGCACGAGGTTGGCGCCTCGGCGGGCGAACGCCAGCGCTGCGGCCCGGCCAATGCCGCTGGAGGCGCCGGTGACCACCACGGTGCGGCCAGCGAACTCGCCGCTTTCGGCTCGCGACAGCAACCAATCCAAAGCCTCCCGGAGCCTCGCGCCACCGTCCGCCTCGAACCAACGTCCGTGGGCGAAAATCACGCGCTCGGGGTCGAAGGCGAGGAGGCGCGCCACCGGCGCGAGGAGCTGCGGACGATTGGCGTGCAACAACAGACGAAGGTAGATCGGAGCCTTGCCCCGGGAGGCCGCCACGCCGAGAAGGCGCGCCCGCCCACGCTGGCGGGCCGGCAAGCGCTCGGGCTCGACATCGACGATCAGGTCCGTCAGCACCAGCGTTCGGCTCGCCCGGTGGAAGAACTCGACTTCGGCGAACGGCCCGGCGCGGACGACCACCTGTTCGATCTGCCCAGCCCAAGCCTCAGGTGGCGTGTCGCTGAGCTCCTGGTCGATGGTCACGCCGGACGCGCGCACTTGGCGCCGCCGCTTGAGGCCCGGCGCGGCCCAGACGATCGCTTCGGGATAGGCCTGGCGCCACGCTTGCAGAAACATCCAGTGGCCGAAGCTGGGCGCGATCAGGTGGCGCACGCGTCCGAGCTCGTCGAGCGCTGCGGCGAGACCGGCGTCAAAGGCCGTGGGCGAGTGCAGCAGAAGTTCGCCGCCCGCGAGCCGGATGACCGTCATGCGAAGGGGCAGCGTCAGTCCGGCCCGATGGATCGCTGGCGCGTCGACGATCCACACATCGTCCGCCACAGGCTTCGGCGTGTTCAGGGGTGGCGTGCTGATTTCCAGGGCCATGGCCGGCGTCGCTCCTCGGCTCGGCGCACGAACGCGGCGGATGGGAAGGCGTTCACTCGGCTCCAGGCCGAGTGCGTCTCCAGGTGCATAGAAGATCTGTGAAGCCCGGGCCCTTTGGTGCTCGGGCGAGCGGCGCGGGACGCGGCCTATCCAATCTCCGGTCGCCGCCTATGGACGTCGTACACCGCCGTATGGTTGCGACTGCTAGGCGCGGGTCCAGACGAGACACCCCGCCCCGCCGCCCAATCCGCTCACCAACACCGCGCCGTAACGGAAGAAGATCCAGCGCCGCTCTCGCGGCGCCACGACGACCGCGACGCCTTGCGCGGGGTCCAGCCAGACGAGGCGGGCGTCGGTGGCGGCGAGGGCGGAGACCATGCCGGCTGGCTGGACGTCGGCTCTGAACAGGACGGTGGTGAAGCGCTGATCCTTCGGCGGCGTGAGTGTCCAGGCGCCTGCGCCCAGGGCGAGCAAGGTGGCGGCCCAAATACCCAGGCGCGGGCTCGCGCCTGTGCGCACGGCCGTAGGTCGCCGAAGGAGCGCGGCGCCAAGTAACAATGGGAGCAGCCCGAAGAGGCCGAGCCAGAGCAGATCCCAGAGCAGCGGACGCTCGCTGTCGATCCGGATGCGGTGGATCCCAAGGATCCAGTGGGACAGCACGGCGTCGACCACATGCCAGGAGCCGAAGCCGATGGCCGCGGCGCCGGCGGGTCGGCTCAGCCTGGTTTGCTCGCCACCGGAATAGGCGCGCCACAAGCCGGCCAGTCCGACGAACGCGACAAGATACATCAGCGCATGGAAGTAACCGTCCCACAGCACCTGTCGCCGGAGGTCGCCCGCACCGCTTACCAGGCTCAGCAGGTGGTGCCACTGCAGGATCTGGTGCAGCAGTATGCCGTCAAAGAAGCCGCCGAAGGCGAAGCCCAGCACCACGCCGCCGCGGATCCAGCCCGACCTCCACATGGCGACATCCCTAGGCGGGCGGCTGATCCATGCCATCGTCGCGCGCGAACGACCGCCGCTCGGCCGATGCAGAACGACTCGCCTCGCCGACATACCGCTCGAACTCTTCAAGGAAGCGGACCGTCAGGAAGGCCTGGTCGTCGTATTTGTTCTTAAGCTCGAGGAACCAGGTCCCTTCCTCCTCATAGACGTGATGCAGCACGGCGCCGCGGATGTGCTCGAGCTTGTCGAGCCATTCCTTGGTCGCTGGGTCGATGCGTTCGAGCTCCGCCATCTGCATCTTCGCGGTCGTCTGTTCGGAATAGGCTAGACCGGCGTGCGCCTTCTCGCCCGCCTTCGCCATGGCGGGGTAGAGTACGACCTCCTCGGCCAGCGAATGACCGTTGAGCACCAGCGCCAGCTGCTTCATAGCCTGAGTGCGGGCGCCGGCGCCGGTGGCGGAGCGGCATGCCTCGAAGGCCATGCGGATCTGGTCGTGATGGTCCAGCGCGTGAGCGAGCCAGTCGCCTGAACCTGCTGCGGCCCGGGCCTTGCGCGTGGCCTCCGCGCGCTTCTCCTCGCTTTCAGGTGGGGTGACTGCGGCCAAGGCCTTATCAATGATCGACATTTTTTGAGATCTCCAAGAGGGTTTGCGCCGCCAAACGATCCGCGGGCGGCCTGCGCGGGTGCACCGAGAGACTCCCTGGTTCCGGAGATGACCCGGAGGTGTCCAGTCCGAGGTCGAACACCTCCGGATCGCCGTCGCCGCCGTCAGTGGGGCGGCCCTTGCAGTTGCTCCTGGCCCGCCTCGACGCCGGAGCGGGCCGCGTCTCCAAGCCGCTCCTCGAGGGGGCGCCCATCGTCGCTGGAAAGTTCAGCCTTCACGGCGCCATAGGTGGCCTGAGCCGCCACGCCGGCCTTCTCCATGCCGGCCTGGGCGAGTTCCTTGCCCCGCTCCAGCATGCGGTCACGCGTCTCGCCCATCATCTGGCTTTCGGTGCGGGTAGCCGGCAACGCAGCCCCGATGGCGGCCCCGACCACCAGGCCGAGGCCGGCGATCAGCAGCGGCTCGCTCTCCAAGGCATCAAGGAAGGTGCGTTGCGCCTCGCGGCCCGCCTGGCTCGCCTTATCGCGGGTGGAGGCGGCCATAGAGCTCAAACCCTCGCCCGCGTGGGCGGCTGCAGACCGCGCGCCGGCGACGCGGTCCTGCACCCCGGCGATCATGTCGTGAGCCTTCTCACCCGCCACGTGCGCCTTGTCCCGCAACTCCGCACCGACACCGGCGCTCCCGTGCGAGCTCGCCTCTTCGAAGGGCGTCGCGCTGAAGCTGCGCGGCTCGCCGATGTACCCTGAGGCATGCCCTGCGGCGGCGCGGTTGTTGCTCATCATCAGCCAGGCAAGCCCAAGGCCCATGACGGCGAGGGGCATTGGATTGGCCTTGGCCTGCTCGGCGAACCTTGCGCCCACCTGCTGGCCTGTCCCGCCCATCATCCGTGCGGCTTCGTCGAACAGCTGGCCTGGGGTCATCTTCTGCTTCAGGGCTTCCACATTGCGGTCGAGGTCGTCGCGCGAGGCTTCGACTTCCGCTTCGACCTCAGCTGAGGTTCTCATCGGACCTGCTCCTTCATGAGTTGGGCGTCTTTCCGGATCTGGCGGGCGGCGCGGTCAGGCGCGAGCGCTGAGGGCTGCACCTTCTTGGCGGCGCCTCGCAGCAGGGTGTAGCCGACGAGGCCGGCGACGACGCCGACCAGGAGCGCGGCCCAGGCGGGATCCATGACGTGGCTGAGCGCGAGCACGAGCGCCGCCATCAGGCAGAGGAAGCCGCCGAGCAGCAGGGCCGCGCCGATGCTCATCGACACGCCCGCCCGCGCCGCCTCGGAGATCTTTTCGGACACCTCCGTGCGAACGAGCTCGGACTCCTTGCGCACGAGGGTCGCGAGATCCCCGGTCATCGCAGATATGATTTCAGGGATTGATCGGCTGTCGGTTTCAGACACGGCTCAGCCTCCCGAACCTGGACGGCCGCGGTCCCCGAAGGTGTCGGAAGGGGCTTCCCCTGCGGCCGCGGTCGTGGGATCGGCGAACTCCCCTGGATCGAGCATCGGATCATAGACGTCGGGCCCCAAGGTGCTGTCAGCGGCCGAGAAGGTCGCCGGCGCACGCGCCTGGATGCTGCTCGCCATAGGCTCAATGCTGCTTTCGGTCGATGAGCTCGAACTCTTCAGGAACCGGCCTATGGCGATGCCCGCCAGAACAGAGCCCGCGATGAAAGCTGTGGGGTTGCGCCTGCCGAAGTCGCGCACCGCGTCCAAGAGCTCTTCGGGCCGCTTGTCGGACACCGAGCGGGCGAGGCCCTCGAGCCCATCGGCGGCTTGCCGCACCAGTCGCGTGGCCATCGACGGGTCAGTCGAGTCGAGCTCGTCGCCCGCCTTTCGGATCGCATTGGCGAATTCACCGAGCGTCTGCGTTGCAGACTGCTTCTGCTGCTCAAGCTTATCGACGACCTTTTCCCGAGCCTCGCCGGCAAAAGTCGCCGCCTCGTGCTTCACGGTCTCAGCGGCGGTGGCCGCCATCTCCTTTGTCGACCGGGGGCCTCCCGGCGCTTCACTGGCCTCCATATTGCTCATGGCAGATCTCCTCCGTGCCACCGGTTCCGTCCACAGGGCTTGCATTCGCCTGCAGCGCCGGCGCGCGGATAATCGGCATTAAGCTCCGGAAGTTCCGAGGTTTTATCGCTTTCAGAGACCCGGGGTCTCATCCCCGCAGCGAGCCCGTAGGAGCCGGAAGCGGCGCCGGCGGCTGTTTAAGCGTCACGTGTGGAACGGAAGGAGCTGCTGGGCGCTTTTTGCGGTCTTTGGGCGGGAGAACCTGATCATGCGAACGAACAATGCGGCCTTGCTTGCAAGCATGGTGATGGCGGTAGGGGCCCTTGGAGCCTGCTCCAAGCCAGCCTCGGAAACTGCGTCCAACGCGGAAGCTTCCATAAGCGACGCTGGAGCCGCCGGCGCCAACGCCACGGCCAGCGCCGCGGGCGGTATGGCCGATGCGGGAGGAGCCGTGTCCCCGCCCAGCTCGGCCCAGAACGACCCCGTCAATACGGAGACGAACAAGACCGAAGCGGCCCAGACGCCCGGTTCCACTTCGTTCACCGAGGGGCAGGCCAAAGGGCACATCGAGAACGCCGGTTACACGGATGTCTCCGCCCTGACCAAGACCCCCGACGGGTTCTGGACGGGCGCCGCCAAGAAGAACGGAAAGTCGGTGCAGGTTTCCGTCGATTACAAGGGTGCAGTCTCGGCGAAATAACGTAGGATAAGGATATAATTACCATGACGCGAACGATTACTCGGCTGTTCGACAGCCACACCGAAGCATTGCGCGCGGTGGATGACCTTGAGCGCGCGGGTGTGGATCATGAACGCATCAGCCTGGTCTCCAACAACACGGACAACTGGCACAAAGGCCACCGCCACGCGGCCTCCACGAAGGGACCGCTCGGCGACCGCAACCGGGACGGGGAGAACGACACCGCTGAAGGCGCGGCGAAGGGGGCCACGACGGGCGGACTCCTCGGCGGAGCAGCTGGCCTGCTGGCCGGCCTAGGGATGCTGGCGATCCCCGGCCTGGGCCCTGTCGTCGCCGCGGGCTGGCTCGCCTCGACGGCGCTTGGCGCAGCTGCCGGCGCGGCGGCCGGGGGCGCTGCGGGCGGGCTGCTTGGCGCTCTCAAGGAAGCCGGCCATTCCGACGAGGAAGCGCACGTCTACTCGGAAGGTGTCCGGCGGGGCGGGACCTTAGTGAGTGTGAAGGCCGACGACCGTGAAACCAGTCGGATCGAGGCTCTCCTGGATCAGCAACGCGGCGTCGACGCGCGGGTCCGGGGGGCAGCCTACCGGACGGAAGGTTGGTCGCGTTTCGATCCGGACGCCCAGCCCTACAGTCTCGACCAGATCGCGGCCGAGCGCCGGCGATACGGCGAGAGCCGCTCTTTCGCGACCGATGAAGGCTCCGGATACATTGACGACGACGACAATCGGCCGGACCGGCCGACGAGCGGCGGCGCGACCTCTCCTAGGTCCCATCCCTAGGCCCGTCAGAGAACAGTCCACTCCCGCCGCTTCAGCGACGGGGGTGGACCTCCTCTCAGTCCCCAGTTCATCGGCCCCGCGGGGATCACCGCGTCGTAAATCGCCTTTGTCGGCCGCAGCCAGGGGGACGGCCAACGCAACATCGCCTCACGAAGCATTGCGGGAACCCTACGCCACCGGTTGGGCGTTGTGGTCAGCGCTGGAGCTGGAGAGGAGCCCATGCGCAAAGGCCACGCCCCCGTGATCACCATGACGCAAACTGCCGCTTGGCGAAGGCGCCACCCCGAGGCCGTGCCCCTTGAGCAGATCGCCGCCATCGACTTCGAACCGGCGACGGAGGTGGCCGCGGTCACGGCGGCGAGCTTCGCGCAGGCTCTAGAACAATATGCGACCGCCGCGGCGACGGCGGCAGCGCTCGTCGGCATGAGCAAGGCGGAAATGGTCGGGCTCGCGCGCCGCGCGAAGGCCAGGGGTGATAACAGCGACGAACAGCTCGCGCTGATGATGGAGGACGCCCGCGTCGCCCTTCAGGCCGCTGTTGACCTCTTGGTCGCCGCATCTGCGCGGCTGAAAGTAGCGCAGGCGGTCGTGACGGTGGTGAGTGAATAGCCGGAGGGTTCGCGGGCGGGCGCCCGTTCGCCCCGGGGTGACGACCTTGGCCGCCCGGGCCTGCGATCCGCCACCCGATCTCCTCATCCAAGCCGGCAGTCTGCCGGAGCGCTGACCTTCCTGGTTCCGAGAATGTGGCCACGACGGTTCGGGGTACAGCGGTGACTCCGCTACGCGTTCCTGGAGCCGGCCGAACCTCGGCTACTGCTGCTCAGACGTTGCCGGCGGCACGGATCCTTCGAACGGCCGTGAAGCTAGTGGTCCTTGTCCACTTGCCTATGCATGGCGTCGGACTGGCCGTCGGAGGCGTTCTCTACCGCGTCAGCCTTGCGATTGTGCGCTGTCTCCTCGGCCTCGTGGCTCGTGGCGGCGGCTTGCCGTTCGAGTGCGTCCGCCTGGCGTTCGCCTGCCGCAACAGCGAAGCAGCTGCTGCAGCCGGCCTCAAGACGGGTCGGCGCCGCGAAGTTCCACTTTCGGGAGGTGTTCCGAGTTCCGGTTCTGGCGCAGCTCGGTCGGCCCCTGACGCGAATTGATCTCCCGACGCGCGATGTCGGCAAGGACTACCTCGAGGGCGGAGGATTCGGGAACGGCTCCGCCGTTTGGGGGTTCTTCACCGCCGATAAAGTCAGGAATGGAGCCTCTACCATGCAGGTCAGCGAAGTGATGACCGCCCAGGTGACGACGGCGACGCCGCGCACCACCATCAAGGACGTCGCCCGCACCATGGCCGAGGTCGAGAGCGGCGCCGTGCCGATCGTCGACGACGGCAAGGTAGTTGGTCTGGTCACTGACCGTGACATCGTCCTGCGCGTGGTCGCCGAGGGGAAGGGCCTTGAAACCCCGGTTTCCGAGGTGATGACCGAGGGCGTAGAAACTTGCCGCGAGGACGACAACGTCGCCGACGCCACCGGCAAGATGAGCTCGAAGCAGATTCGCCGCTTGGTCGTGCTGAGCGAAAGTGGAAAGCTTGCGGGCATACTGTCCCTTGGTGACGTCGCCATCGACTACGGCGCCAAGGCCGTCGGCAAAACGCTGTGCGAAATCTCCGAGAACACGCCGGCGGCGCACTAAGGGGCGCGCCGCTAAGCAGTCGCGAAGCCAACTTCTCGGTTCGGGCGGCAGCGCCTAGGATTCGGGGCCGTCTGGCGAAGCCGAGCGCACTTCCTCCACGCCATCCTCATCAGAATGCTCTCTTGGAGCATTCTGATGAACTCCTCGGCCTCTTCAGGCGCCAGGTCGGCGATGCGGATAACTCGCCGGGGATCGGGAAGGCGCCCAGTGGCTCACCCTCCGACCGGTGGGGTGCCCCCTCCAGTGGCTATCGCGGATCAGGGGACGTTCGGAATTGCCGCAAGGGGTGGATCTCCGACCTGCGCCCGCACCTCATTTGGCCTCAACCGCCGCAGGCGCGCGATGTTCGTCTTCAAGTGGGCACCGGATTTGGCAGTGGACCCCCTCCGGTGCGAACGTGAGTGTGACCTCCCCGTGCAGTTCGTGGGCCAGGCCGCGCTGAAGCAGGCGCGTGCCGAAGCCGGTGTGAGTGGGCGTTGTCACCGGCGGGCCGCCTCGCTCGATCCAACGCAAGTTCAGCTCACCGGCGATGGAGCTCCAGCGAATAGTCACCCGCCCTCCCACAGCCGACAGGGCGCCATATTTCGCTGCGTTGGTGGCGAGTTCGTGCAGCGCGAAACTCAGCGCTAAGGCGCGCGGGGCTGAGAGCCAGATGGGCGGACCAGACAGGCTGATCGCATGAGGCGTCGCCTCAAACGCAGTCATTGCCCTGGCGACCACATCGGAAAGTGGGGCGCCGTGCCAACTTTGCGCGGTCAGGAGGTCGTGGGCGGACGCGAGCGCTACAAGACGAGCTTCGAAAGCGTCCTTCGCGCACTTCAGATCGGGCGCGGAGCGCAAGGTCTGGGCGGCGATAGATTGCACCGTCGCGAGCGTGTTCTTCACCCGGTGATTGAGCTCGTTGATCAGGAGCCGCTGGTGGGCCTCCGCGCGCTTTTGCTCGGTCACGTCGTTGAACACGCCCATCACCCGTGTCGGCCGACCATCTGGCCCCGTCAGGGTGTCGCTCACAGTGGCGATATTCCGCGTTGAGCCGCCCGGTAGGCGGATGCGGAACTCGAATTCGTGGCGCGTTCGGCCCTCGGCTTGCGCGGCGTTGCTTTCCGCCGCGAGGCGGCGATAGTCGTCGGGGTCGATCCGCCGAACGACGTCGTTCACCTCGAGGTCGCCCTCATCTGGGCTGAACCCAAAGATCTCCCGCGCCCTGTCGTCGAGCGTCGCCCGGTTCATGTCCAGGTCCCATTCGAAGGCCCCGAGGCGAGCGATAGCGACAGCCGCGCTTAGCCGACACTCGCTTTCCTCGGCCGCCGCCTGCGCGCGCGCCGGCTCGGTGACGTCGAAGCCCTCGGCGAAGACGCCGACAACGTGCCCCTCCTTATCGGTGATCGGTTCGAAGACGTAGTCCAGGATGTGTTCCTCAAGGACTCCGCGGTCCCGGCTCGGCAGAAGGACCGGGAACGCGCGCGCAACAAAGCGTTCGCCCGTCGCGTAGATCCGGTCGAGCATTTGGACGTAACTTTGGTCGGGTAGATCCGGGAACACCTCACGGATCGGTTTGCCTACCACGTCGCGATCACCGAAAAGGCGCTTGTGGGCTTCGTTCACGAACTCATACACGTGGTCCGGTCCGCTCAACATCGAGATGAAGCCCGGAGCCTGCTCGAAGATGGTGCGTAGGCGGTTCAGCTCTATGGCGGCCCTGCGCTCGGCGAGAACCCGCTCCGTATTCTCCACGCACACAATAAGCGCGCCCGCTGGCTGGCCGGCTTCGTCGCGCACCGGCGAACATTGGCTGCTCATCCAAATCTGTTCCGCCGCCTGGTTCGAGCGGTAGACCGTTAGCTCGATGTCGCGGAACGTGAGGGTCTCGCCCGCCAGAACGGACTTCATCATCTGTACTGCGCGTGGAGCGTAGTCCGGCCACGCGTCGCACATCTTCTGCCCGAGCACCCGCGGGTGCCGTCTGCCGATCAGGGTTGCATAGGCCTCGTTGTAGATGGTGACGCCCTCCTCGCCCCAGAGGACCGCCGTAGGCATGTGCGAGGCGAGGATAAGCGAAACCGCATTCTTTAGACTTGGCGACCAGGTGGTCAGCGGACCAAGCGACGTCGTGGTCCAGTCGAAATTCGCGACGAGCTTGGCCATCCTGCCACCGCCGCGCAGGAACGCCGTCGAATTGGCGAGATCTTCAAGCTCAGCCATCGCGGCGCGAATGGCCTCAGGGCTGCGCGCCAGTCGCCGGCTTAGCTGGGTTCGCTGGGTTCGCGGGTGGGGTCTCCCCCTGCCGGCCTGCCTGCTTCGTATCGCGCTTGCCCTGCCGGCACTCGGGGCGACTGTTTTCGTCGCCCGCCTTGCACGCCTGCTTCACGTCCCTGGACGTCTGGCGTGTGTCTTGGCGGTCGTCTCGCCGATCCATGCCCGGGGTCTGCGCCTGGGCGGTCTTCGGGTAGGAGATGGTCGCAAAGGCGGAGCTGGCGGTGACGACGGCGAGCGCGCCCAGTATCTTCAGCGTTCCCATGACGATGACCCTCTGTCCGGAGGAGGTGTCCTTGTAGCCCTTCCGCGAAGCCGCGCACTCGGGTGGAACCCTGTCGATGGAGCTTGGCCCGTTATTGCGGACGCATAAGAGTCGCTGCGCGGCAACGTCCTAGATGGGTCGCGAGCGCTGGTCGGGTCGCCTCCGGGAAGCTACAGGCGTCCCGCAGCCCTTAGCGAGGCCTCGATATCAGGGAGGGAGCGAAGCAGCAGATACGGATCGGCGGGCGAGGACAGGAAGCCGCGGCGCCTCCAGAATCCAATCGCGTCCTCATCGATCGCCCGTACCAGAAGGGCGCGACCGCCGGTTAGACGCGCGCCGAGCACCGCCCGCTCCAGCGCATGGCCGACGAGAGCCGTACCGACACCACGGCCGGCATAGGCGAGGTCCATCGCGAGCTGCCCTAGTAGAAGGCAGGGGATGGGGTTGGGTGGCTGTCCGGTTCGGATCCTTCTCGGCAGGACCGCGGATTCAACGGCGGTCGGCGAGAGCCCGTAGTAGCCCACGACCCTGTGCGCGTCGTGAATGACGACCACCACGGTGAAGCCGTTCCTCTGGTTGGCCAGGGCGCGGGTCTTGAGCCATGCGTTCAGCGCGGGCTTGCCGCAGTTGAAGCTTGTAAGGTCGTGTTCGGCGGTGAGGACCTCCGGTACGGAGATCGCCACTATTGTTCCCAGGGCGCCCGGCGCTTCAGCAGCTCCACCATCTCGGGCACGGCGCCAGGCGGCGCATCGAGGGCGGCCTTAAACGCTTCGAAGTCGGCGGGGTCCAGCCGCACGACCGACTGCTCCAGCAGAACCTCCTCAGCGGCTCTTACCGCGGCCTCCCGTACGAAGTCGGTCCGCGAGCGGCCGCGCAGATCAGCTGCGCGGTCGATGATCGCCAGGTCCTGTTCCGGCAGACGCATGGAAAGCGGTGTGGCCATCGGACTTCCTCCGGGTCTTAAGGTGGGCGCTTGTAGCGCACTTTGCAATACGCACCGTTCCGGCACGGGGATCGCCCTGGGGAGCTAGGAGAGGCGATCGCGCAGCCCGCGGGCTGAATTTCTTAGGTTTGAGCGTGGCGTGCTAGGCAGGCCCCATGAGCAACGTCCTGCAGCGCGGAATCGAGGCCCATCAGCGTGGCGATCTCGCCGCGGCGACGAGCCTGTATCAGCAGACGATCGGCGTCGCGAAGCACAACCTCGCAGTCCTGCACGAGCAGCGGGGCGACTACGACCAGGCGATCTCTTTTTATCGCGAGGCGCTCGACGCCGCCCCCGGACGCGACGAGAGCGCCGCTAGCCTTTCGCTAACCCTGCTGCGCGAGGGCCGCTACGCCGAGGCCTGGCCGCTGCACGAGCGCCGGCGCAGGCTCAAGCGGCTGAACCTGACTGTGCTGAATTCGGATTGGCCTGAGTGGACCGGTGAAGATCTGGCCGGCAAGCGGCTCGCAGTGCTCGGTGAACAGGGCTTCGGCGACCAGATCATGTTCGCGCGCTTCATCCAGCCTCTCCAGGCCCGTGGGGCCGAAGTGCGGTTGATCTGCAGCCGCGAGCTCGCGCGCTTGCTGGAGGGGCACACCCGGCTCAGCCGTGACGACTTCGATTTCTGGACCTACGCGATGACCGTGCCGCTGCGCCTTGGCGTCACGCTGGAGACACTGCCGCCACCGGCGCCCTTGCCGATCCAATGGCGCGGCGGGGCCGGCGTCGGCGTCATGGCGTCGGGCAATCCAAACTTCGCCAAGCACGCACAGCGCACGCCGCCTGAAGCGGTGCAGGCCGAACTCCTGACGCTGGGCCGCGATCTTCGCCCGGAAGCCACCGGCGCCCGCGATTTCCTCGACACCGCCGAGATCATCGCCGGCCTCGATCTGGTGATCACCATCGATACGGCGGTGGCGCACCTCGCCGCCTCGCTGGGCGCTCCGACCTGGATCCTGCTGCCGGCGGTCGACAGCGACTGGCGCTGGCTGCGTGATCGCGAGGACAGCCCCTGGTACCCTTCGGCCCGGCTGTTCCGCCAGCCGTGTCCCGGCGACTGGGCCGGCGCGACAAGTCAGATGAAAGCCGCGCTCGCCGCCAGATCGCCGATCCCACGTCTTTACGCCTGACTGCCCGCAGGCCCCGCCCAGGTGGGCTACCTGTGCCGGAAGGCCCAGACCACCATTGCGATGGCTTTGCCGACTGAGGTGACAACCAGCGCAATCGCTGCGGCGAAGGCGGTGACCTCCGAGGCATCAAGATCCATGCAGTTATCTCCGGACGTTGAAGCGGCCCGGGACTCGCAGGTGGTTCGGCGCTAACCGCAAGGGATGCCGGCCTCCGTCAGAATCTGCGACATGAAGATGTGACGCAGCACGAGAGCTCGGAATTGGCCGACCTAGATCGAAATCACCTTGAAGGCCTTGCCGCGTCGCTCGAGGCGAGCGGTCTCTATCGTGTCTTACGCAGGCTAGAGCCGAGGCCGCGGGCGGAAGCGCCGCAAGATGTCCGGCTGCGCAGAGGCTTATTCGTCGATGTCGAGACGACCGGCCTGGACACGGCGCGGTGCGAGATCATCGAGCTGGCCATGGTGCCTTTCACCTACGGCTTGGACGGGCGGGTCTTCGAAGTCGGGGAGCCCTTTAATCAGCTGCGTCAGCCCTCACAGCCGATTCCGCCGGAAGTGACTGCCATCACTGGTCTCACGGACGAGATGGTCGCCGGCAAGCACATCGACCCGGCGGAGGTGGCGGCGTTCGCGGCGCCCGCCGCGCTCGTGGTCGCGCACAACGCGGCCTTCGACCGCCGCGTTCTGGAGCGCTTCTGTGATGTGTTCACCACCAAACCCTGGGCCTGCTCGATGAGCCAGGTGAACTGGGCGGAGGAGGGGTTTGAGGGGGTGAAGCTGGCCTACTTGGCCGCCGGCGCGGGGTTCTTCTACGACAAGCATCGCGCGGTCCAAGACTGTTTGGCGGGTGTAGAGTTGCTAGCCCGGACGTTGCCGCGAAGCGGGCATCCTGCGCTTCGAAACCTTCTTGACCAGGCCCGGAAGCCCAGCTGGCGCATCTGGGCCGAGAATTCGCCCTTTGACCTCAAGGACGCGCTGAAAACCCGAGGTTATCGCTGGAACGACGGCGGCGGCGGCGGCCCGCGCGCCTGGTATGTCGATGTGGATGAAGCGGAGCGGGAGGCGGAGCTCGCCTTCCTGAGGGCCGAGATCTACCGAGGCGAGATCGACTTGCTCGTGCGCAGGCTCGATGCGCACGACCGTTTCTCCGAACGCTGCTAAAGCGCGATCCACCCTTGGGTGAGGGCGGAACCGCCGTTCGTTGGTTGGGGCCTGCTTTAAGGCACGCCGTCGCGCACAGGTTAGGGACCAGAGGTCACCTGTAGGCGCACTTCCGCGACCGGAGGTTAGCGGATGTCCGAAGAGCCCAGGGTCCGAGCGGTCCAGTACCTCCGCATGTCCACGGAGCACCAGCGGTACTCGTTGGGAAACCAGGCCTCGGTCATAGCCGACTACGCTGAGGCCAAGGGCTACGAGATCTGTCGGACCTACCTCGATCCTGGCCGGAGCGGGCTTACGCTCAAGGAGCGCAAGGGGCTGCAGTCCCTCCTGGCCGACGCCATCAGTTTGCAGCGCGACTTTAGCGCAGTCCTTGTTCTGGACGTCAGCCGTTGGGGACGCTTCCAAGATCTAGATCAATCCGCCCACTACGAGTTCCTGTGCCGCGAGGCCGGCGTCGCCGTCGTATATTGTGCAGAGGCCTTTGACAACGACGGTAGCGCGACCGCTTCCATCGTGAAGCAGCTCAAGCGGCTGATGGCGGCCGAGTACAGCCGCGAACTGTCGAGCAAGGTCAGCTCCGCGCGGCGGCGCCACGCTGCGATGGGGCATCACCAGGGCGGCGGCGTCCCCTATGGCTTTCGTCGCGTTGTCGTGGACGCGTCCGGTAACCCCCGAGCGCCCCTGGAGCCAGGATATCGAAAGCCGCTTCCCAGCGACTACGTCACCCTCATTCCGGGGCCGCGGGAGGAGCAAGCGGTCATCCGACGGATTTTCCTGCGATATGTGATCGGCGAGCGCGGCATGGCGACGATCGCCCGTGAACTGAACGCGGACGGCGCGCCGGCGGCCGAGGGAGCGTCCTGGACGGCCTATCGCGTCAGAAGCGTGCTCAAGAACGAGCGGGTTATCGGCAACTATGTCTTCGCGAAGACCCGCAGATATCTGAAGGCGCCGCGGAAGGTGACGCCGCCGGAAACCTGGATCCGTGTCAGGGTGGGGCCGGCGATCGTGCCGCCGAGCCTGTTCCGACGCGCGACCATCAGGCGGCTCGCGCACGTCAAGGAATTGCCGGAGCAAATGGTGCTGCTGGCGGGGCTACGCCGCCTCCTGCGGGAGCATGGCTGCCTGACTTACCGACTGATCAACGCCTGCGTCTTTCTTCCGGGCGTCCAGGCGATCACGCGAAGCTTCGGGAGCATCAACAATGCGTACGTGAAGATCGGATATTTTCCCGACTGGAGCTCGTATCTCGATGCCGAAGAAGATTCTGAAAAGCTAGATCGCAATTTACTTGCATTACTGAGGGCGGCTCATGACCGACATGGGTATCTTACGTCCAAAGTGATTGAAGCGGATGCGAGCTTGCCGTCGTTCAAGAATTACGCGGCGCGGTTCGGCTCTCTAAGACGCGCTTATGAGCTAGCGGGCCTGCCTCACACCCAGTCCGAATTGCTCAGCGCCGCCAATCGCCGCGCTCAGACGCGCCGCATGGCGGAGGTTGAGCTTGGGCTGACCGACGCGGATCTTCTCGCGGGGCTGCGCCGGCTGTGGGAGCGCGATGGTTACGTGTGCCTCCGGACGATCGATGCCGATCCGCACCTCATCGGACACCAGATCTACCTGCGGCGCTTTGGTTCGCTGTGCGGCGCGCTCGAACACGCGGGCCTGCCCTCGGACAGGCTGGCGCTCTTGCATGCATCCGTGCGGCGGCGAGGAACGGTAAAGGTGCGTCCCCACGAGGCGCTCGAGCTTTCCAGGGGCTGACCAAGCTGAGGCAGCCGGCATTCGCTGCAGCTTGGTTCATTTGCGAACAAAACGAGAAACTGAGATTGTGCGGGCTCCAGTTTCCTGAGTCGCCCGCAGCATGGCCGCCGCCTGTTTTGACGCCCGAAGTCTGAACCAGCGGCGCGAGGGCCAACCGAGATGACGCAGTCGATCCGCAAGATCATTCACGTCGACATGGACGCGTTCTACGCGTCGGTCGAACAGCGCGACAATCCGGAGCTACGGGGCAGGCCGGTGGCGGTCGGCCACGGGGCGCAACGGGGCGTGGTGGCGGCCGCCAGCTACGAGGCGCGGCAGTTCGGGGTGCGCTCGGCGCTGCCGTCGACCCGGGCGCTGCGCCTGTGCCCCGAGCTGGTCTTTGTGCCGCCGCGCTTCGAGGTTTACCGCGCGGTCTCCCAGCAGGTGCACGCCGTCTTCGCCGAGTTCACCGACCTGATCGAACCCCTGGCGCTGGACGAGGCCTACCTCGATGTCACCGCGAACAGGGCGGGGCTGCCAACGGCCTGGATCACCGCCAAGGCGATCCGCGCGTGCATCCTCGATGAGACCGGCCTGACGGCCTCGGCCGGCGTCTCCTATAACAAGTTCCTCGCCAAGCTCGCGTCCGGTCAGCGCAAGCCGAACGGGCAGTTCGCCATCATGCCGGACGAGGGTGAGGCCTTCGTGGCGGCCCTGCCGGTGGCGAAGTTCCACGGCGTGGGACCGGCCACGGCGGCCAAGATGCATGGCCTGGGGATCCACACAGGCGCCGACCTCAAGGCTTGGTCGCTCGCGCAGCTGCACGCCAGCTTCGGCAAGGTCGGCGGCTGGTATTACGCCGTCGCCAGGGGACAGGACGATCGGCCAGTGAATCCCAACCGCGAGCGCAAGTCTTCAGGCTCGGAGACCACCTTCGACCATGACTCGACAGATCCCACGCGGATCGAGGCGGGCGTGATCGCCATGGCCGACGATGTCTGGGGCTGGTGCGAGAAGACCAGGCAGCGCGGGCGCACGGTCACAGTGAAGATCAAGTGGTCGGACTTCCAGCAATCGACCCGCAGCCAATCCTTCTCGCGGGCAATCGACAGCCGGGCGAAGCTTCATGACGTGAGCCTCGGCCTCGTCCGCTCGGTGTTTCCGCCGGTCAGGGGCGTCCGGCTGGTCGGCGTCACGCTGTCGAATTTCTCCGGCGGCGGAGACCCGACGCACCTTGCCCCCTCACTGCTGCCTGAGGCGAACGCGCTCTAGATCTTCCCAGCCGACGACTCGCAGTCCAGGCGATGCGACCGCGCTCGTTCGCGCCCGTCTTCGCGGACACCGGCGTCGGCGGTGTGCTCACGCTCGGCGGCGACCAGGCTGGCCAGATCCCCGGAGCAGAGCGGACCATCGTGCTCTTCGAGCGCAGCTTTGATGGCCATGAGGAGCCGCCGAAAATCATCGGCGTCCATCGGCTTCTCGAGCCATGTGCGCGCCTCATCGATGGTGTCAGCCGTTTCGCGCAAGGTCCCAGTCCCGTTTGAGTTTCAGCTTTGCGGCTGATCGGAGCTTGGCCGTCACCGAGACCGGCTGGCCGTGCTGGATCGGCGCTGTAGGTCGAGGGCCACTCAGCCGACGCCGGCACGGTGGGCGTGCACTGTGGTTGTGAGAGGTCGCCGTCGTGACGACTTCAAGGCAGAGTTAACGCCCCTATGGCGGGTTGGCCCAGCCGCGGCGCACCCTGAGGTGCGCCGTTGCGCGCAGCAGCTGACCGAGCGACCAGCCCCGCAGCGTGCACTCGGCGGCGACCCGGTCGTAGGTCGGGCCTGTGGCGCGGCAGCTCACCTGGCGGCCCTCAACCAGCCGCTCGAGCGTCGCCTTCGCCGCACGCGGCTCGGGTCCGTCGCCGACGGCCACATAGGTCACAGGGCCGGAGAAGGCTTGCTCGCGCGGAGGTAGGCTGCAAGCGGGCCATGTTGCGGAGCGGCGTCGCAGAGGTCCGCCAGCGCCGGCGTCGCAATTAGGAACAGGTCTGCCGCGGCCAAAAGGTGTTTCAGTACTGAACGCAAAACGGGGGGACTCGTTGACTGGAAGGCGTGGAGCAGACGCGGGAGTTAACTGCGGACTTGCTGAAGACGCCGGATTTTGGCCAATGGTGAACCGGGGAGGGCATGCGAGGTGAGACACATGCCCGATAAGCAAATTGCAGAGCTGACCAGCGAGATTGTCGCGGCCTTTGTGGAGCGCAACAGGGTCGAGATATCGGCCCTCCCGGACCTGATCCGCTCCGTGCACGGCGCTCTCAGCGGCTCGGCTTCCGCCCCTGACGAAACTCCGACGGCGGCCCGCGCCAGCGCAGCCCAGATCCGAAAGTCGATCGGCGACGACTACCTGGTCTCGTTCGAAGACGGGCGGCAGTACCGGATGCTCAAACGCCATCTCGGGACTCTGGGGATGACGCCGGAGGCGTACCGGGCGAAGTGGGGCCTCCCGAGCGACTATCCCATGGTCGCGCCGGCCTATTCCGCTCGGCGAAGCGAGTTCGCCAAGGCGTCCGGGCTCGGGTCAAGGACCCGGGGGCGGGGTGGGGCGGAGCGCTCTTCCGAGTAGGTACGCGGATCGTCTGAACGGACTGCGACCAGGAAGGCGGCCGCCGCGGCCTCGGTGAACCGCCTGGGCATGCCCTTCGCCATGGCGAGTCTCCGGATGATGGTTCGCTGCTGGCGCCGCACGCTTCGCTGGCAGGTCCGGCGCACGTGCTCGAGCGCGGCTGTGAAACCCGTGAGATCGTCGAGAACGGCGTCGGGCGGTAGCTGTGCGGCGCACGCTACCAGAGCAGGATCAGCTCTGTCGAATTGCGATAAGCCCGCGCCTCAGCGGCCGGCGCGCCGCATGTGCACGGCGCGCGGATCGCCCTTGCATCGAAGGCCGCCGCCAGAGCCGCGAACGCTCTAGCCAGCCTGCCGTTCGGATTGTGGGACATCGTCCAGGCTGCGTAGTCGGGCGCCCGCAGCAGCAGGACTTCAGTGCTGCTTCCCGCATAGGGACCAAAGCGCAGGCGCATGGGGCACACGCCTATCGTCGGCGGGTGCGTTCCGGTCCGGGCTCCACCTCGGCCGCGTTACGGTCCGTGCGGCGCAGTGCCGGCGCCGGCCGCTCGGCGGTCGTCTCCTGGACGCGAGCTTCGCGGAACCGGCGGCCTTCGGCCAGCTTCGCCGACACCTGCGCCTTCGCGTCCGAATAGACCCGCGCCTGGCGCTCGGGGTCGCGGAGTGACGCCTCGATCACGGTGCGTGCGACCGCCAGCTGGCTCAGAGCGGCCTTGAGCTCGGGGTCCCGGGCCGCCTCGGCGGGAGAGGCCTCCCTGAAGCGCTCCGCCAGGATCGTCCAGCGGTTCCGAGGCGTCTCGCGCCTCTGGCGCGTTGTTTCGCCGGTACGCGAGTCCTTGACCTCGATGGTCTTCTGAACCCGGTCCACGCCGTCGCGGCGGACCAGGACCTGGTCGCCCGGGCGTGCGCCGGAACGGGCCAGGGCGTCGGGCAGTCCCACGCCCCAGACGTCCAGGGCGCCGTCGGCGCCCCGGTCGAGCCGGACGAATGGGGTGAGCGGCTGTCCCGGTCGCCGGCGGTAGGGCGCTTCGCCGGCTTCGAGCAGCACGCCACGTACGCCTGCGTCGAAGTCGGCCCGCGCTGCGTCCGGTGGGCTTTGGACGGGGCGACGTGTTGCTTCCGGCGGTTTGTCGCGCCCTTCAGCCGGCGAGATCGTCCGCTGGTTTGCGCCGCCGAGGCGGACCTCGAGCTCCTGCTCATCGCGCTGACGCGGCCGGTAGCCTCGCACCTGCAGGCCTGCCGCGCGCGCCTCCATCCAGACTTCCCGCCGGAAGTCGTCGTCGCCGCGGACCTGCAGGGTTCGCCAGCCGCGATGGGCGGCGATGGCGACCATGTCCCGGATGGTGTTGGGGTCGACGTCGTGCGTCGAGAGCCTGGCCCCATGGTCGCGGAAGGCAGGGGTTTTGGCGCCCGGCCCCGAGAAGAAGGCGGTGACGGTGCGGCCGTCCTCGCTGAAGTAGCGGCGTTTCAACGCTTCCGGCAGATCGCCACGGGCGGTGGAGAGGCTCCGGGCCGCATCGCCCTCCTGCAGTTCCTTCCTCTCTGGCTCTGATCGCGACTTCCGTGGGGCCTCGCGCGCTGGATGCGGCTCAATGGTCTGCGGAGACCGGCCAGCGGCTAGGTCCGGCACAGCCTGCGTCGCGAGATCCGCACGGTCTTCAGCCATCGTAAGTCTCCTCCAGGCCGTCAGGGCAACTCATGTTCGGGGCGACGCGCGCCGTCGCCTTCGGGCGGGTCCGCGCCGAGGATCTCTTCAAGCGTGGCGCTGTCGAGGTAGGCCGACACCCATTGGCGGACCTCGTCCTCGGACGCGCCGGCCGCGGGCAGCTCGTCCATGTCGACGTCGTCGAAGGCGAGCGAGATGTCCTGCAGCGAGAGGCTGGTCTCGCCGGCGGCCTCGCTTTCGCTCATGGGCCGTTGGATGACCACGGTGTGGATCTCGTCGACCGCTGTCCGGATGGCGGCGACGTTCGCGGCAAGTCCCGCCAACGTCGGCTGCGCCTCGTTCCCAAGGGCCTGCGCAGCCGGAGGCGTGCCGCCGGAGATCTCCGGCGGCGGCATGAGCCTGCGCCGGAAGCCGCGGCTCCGGTAGTAGACGATCTTGCGGCCGCGCACGGGCGGCGCGCCGGCCCGCAGGACGAGCAGCTCGTCGACCGGCATCTGCAGCAGCTCCTGCGGCAGCATCAACGCCCGCCTTTGGTCGGACTCCGTGGTCGTGCGCCGGCCGCTCGCCAGCGCCGTCGGGCGGCTCTTCGAGCGTGACGCATAGGTGTAGTAGCCGAGCCGCTCGCTGAGCTCCTGGGCGACCTTCAACTGCTTGGGCGTGAAGGTCATCTCGGCGCCGCAGTTGCTCATGATTTCGTCGGCGAGCTCCGCGCCGTACTCGGCGCGCAGCTGAGACGGGCTCTGGATGACGGCGAGGATGCGCAGGCCGTAGCCGGCGACGAAGCTGAAGCCGTGCGCGATGACGCCGGCGTGCCCGAGCCTGGCGAACTCGTCCAGCAACAGCAGCACCTGGCGAACCTCGCCCGGTGCGGGCAGCTCCCGGCAGTTCAGGTCCACGAGCTGCTGGAAGAAGAGACTGTAGAGGGGGGCCAGGCGGGTGACGTTGTCCGGGGAGGCGCATAGGTAGATCGAGGTTGGTTGTCCTCTCAGGCGGCGCAGGTCGAAGTCCGACGCGGAAGTGGCGGCGTCCACCCGCGGATTGAGCCACAGGCCCATCCTCGCGGTGATGGTCTGCTTGATCGAGGCGAAGGTGTTTTCCGAGGCGCTGCAGAAGTCGGTGAGCGCGCTGACGCAACCCGCCGAGAGCGGATCACCGGCCCGCGCCCGGGCGGTGACGGCCTCCGGGAACCGCAGCTTCGGCGAGCCTTCGGTGAGTTGGCGGAAGATCTCGCCCAGGGTGAAGGGCAGGGCCGGTGTTTCGGCGACAAAGGCGCCGACGCCGACGAAGCCGGTGCGGGCGGCTTCCGCCCAGAACGGATCGGCCTTGTCGGTCGCCGGAAACAGCATGCCGGCGATCTTCTGGAGCTCGTCCAGGGTGGCGGTGCGGTCCTCGCGCGGGATGTAGGCGAGGGGATTGTAGCGCGCGGTGCGCCCGTCCGGCGCCAAGGGGTCGAAGAGATGCACGGTCTGGCCGTGCGCGGCCCGGAAGCCTGCGGTCACCAGGAAGTTCTCGCGCTTGATGTCGAGGACGACGACGGAGTCTGGCCAGTTCAGCAGGTTCGGGATCACCACGCCGACGCCCTTCCCGGAGCGGGTCGGCGCATAGAGCATCACGTGCTCGGAGCCGCCGAAGCTCAGGTAGGCGCCGCCTTTGCGTCCGAGCAGCAGCCCCTGCCGATCGCGCAGCCCGGCGCGGGAGAGTTCGCTCTCGTTGGCGAAGCGGGCCGCCCCATGGAGCGGCCGGCGAACGCCGAGCACGGCGCCGAGGGTGAGCGCCGCGATCAGGCCGCCGGAGGCGAGCGCGCCGATCTGCAGCCAGCGGCGGACTTCCGGATCGCCGCGAAAATACCAGAACCAGCGGGGCACGGCGGCGAAGTCGAGGTCGGCTTGCAGCTGGTGCAGACCGGCCAACGCAACCGCAGCCGTGAGCACAGCGCCGAGCGCGGCGAGCGCCAGGGCGGCCGTCGCCGCATAGACCGCCCTAAGGCCGGGCGCGGCGCTTGCGAAGGGGGTCATAGTAGACCTCGGTCATGCGGAAGCGGCCGCCGTCCTTCTTCATCTGCACCACCACGTCGACGAGCAGGTGCAGCAGCTGACGGATGTCGTCGCGCGGCAGGTCCCGACCGCCTTCGGATTCCCGGACGAGCAGGGTGAGCTGCTCGAACGCGAGCGCGGCGCTGTCGGCGTGGATCGTGGTGATGGACCCGGGATGTCCGGAGTTGACGTTGCGGAGATAGAAGAAGGCGGTCCCGTCCCGGAGCTCCTGCAGGAGGATGCGGTCCGGTCGCATGCGCAGCGCGCTTTCCAGCAGCTGCTTGGGTCCCACCCGGGCGAGACCCTGGCCATCCTTCGAATAGAGCAGGTGGACCACGTTGCGATGCGGCACTTCCAGCTCGCGGGTGTCCTCGATCGTCAGCAGCCGCTCGTCTTCAGGGATGAGCTGAACGAGGCTCTTGGCCAGGGTGGTTTTGCCGGATCCCGTGGGGCCGCTGATGAGGACGTTCTGACGGGTTTCGACCGCGCGCCGCAGGAATGTCTTCCAGTCGCCGGCGTCCCGCAGCGCGAGCAATTCTTCCTCGACGCCGGAGAGATCCGAGCTGGACAGGCACACGGCTTCGAACAGTCCGCTGCGCTCGAAATCGTCGAGCGTGAGGGGCGCTGCGGACGGCTTGCGCAGGGTGATTGAAGTCGCGTGCGCCGCCGGCGGCAGGACGATCTGACACCGCTCCCCTCCGGGCAGTACGGTCGAGCAGATCGGCGCCTCGCCGGATACGTCCTGGGTCGTGAACGCCGCGGCGGCTCGCGCGAACGTCCTGAGCCACCTCTCGTCGAGGGTGGGTTCCCCGGACCAGCGCCAGCCTCCCGCGCGCTCGACGCCGACCTCGCCCGGCCGGTTGATGACCAGTTCGGTGACGTCCGGCGGCGCGAGGTGCGGCCGAAACGGCGCGAGGTAGTGCTCGAGGACCGCGGTGTCTTCCATGACCTCACCGCGCCTGCAGCTCGTAGACGCTGGCGAAGTTCAGGTCCTGGGCCACGAAGATCGAGACCTCCGTTCCCTGCGCCTTTCGCAGCGTCGGCGGGATGTTGATCGAGTTCTCGAGCGCAATGCCGGCGGCGTCCGAGGGGAGGCGGACGACACCCGGGTATTGGTTCTGATCCGACGTCGCCGCGGCGATCCCGCCGTCGACGATCGTCAGCATCAGGGCGCCGCCGAACCGCCCCCAGAAGTGGCTGTTCACCTCTCCGTCGATGCCCGCGCGGCCGAGGCTGTCGCTCGCCGGCGAGCCGACATTGATCGCGACGCCCGTCGGCGTCACCGCCCGCACCCAGAGCACGAAGAGGCGCTTTTGACCCTGGCGCATGCCGGCCTGGTATTCGCCGAGCACGCGGGTGCCCTTTTCCATGAGCACGACAGCGCCATTGTCGCTGTAGATGTCCTTGGGGATGACGCAGGTGACGTAGCCCGGCGTGGAGGTGTCCATCGCCGTCTGCAAGACGCAGGGAATGTTGGCGCCTGCGACGATGAGGAAATTGCGGTCAGGCAGATGGGCCGCCCGGGCCTCACCGATGGATGAGCTGCGGCGCAGCCGGTCGAGTTCAGTCGCCCCGCCTGGCGAGCTGCTGCGCGGTCGCGCCGGCTCGGCCATCTCCGTTCCTGAGGCGTGCGTCGATGAGGCGGCCACGGAGTAGGCGATCAGCGGCGCTCGTCGCGCAGCTTCGGACAGCGCCGCCGCTCGCTGAGCTTCAGGGGTTTCTGCCTGCGTCGGAGCGCCGGCGAGTGTCTGGGCTGGCGGGCCGTCAGCGCCGGCGGCGCCCGTCGCGGTGAGCGAAGGCGCGTTCGGGTCGTTGGCCGCGTTGGCGAGGGTGGGGATCGGCGGCGGCTCCGGTCCCTCGTAGGGCACGACCTGGCGTGCGGGCGCGGGATCCGGATCGTCCTTGGCCTTATCGCCGTCTGACCAGGTGGCGGCGATGAAGACGGCGCAGCCTGCGACCAGCGCCGCCATGGTCACCGCCTTGCCTCCTTTGCCGCCGAACCGGCCTGCGACAGGCGAGATCGCGCGTTCGCCCTCGAGATGCGGAACCCGGCGGATAGGGTCTTCCGGGGCGAAGCCGTCTGCGCGGTCGTTCATGACGGGTTCCTCACCACGGTGCGCCCTTGAGGGTGCGATCGATCTCAGGGGAGGACGTGCCGGTGCCGAGGTTCACACCGTAGGGCTGGTGGGCGTCGTTGTAGATGCAGAGCACCCGGCGACCGCGCCTGAGCCTCAGCGTCCGCTCGACGGAGTGGATGACGACGAATTCTCCCCGGACGTCGAAGGGGACGAGTCTTTCGGTTCCGTCGGCGGTCACCGCAAAGATCGTAGGCATCGCCTGGTTGGCGGGAAACCGCAGGACGGTGAAGCGGCCGTTGTCGGAGACTTCCGAAGGCTGCAGCTCGCTCGCGCCCTGGACCGTGTAGTTGAAGTTGCGGGCGCCGACGACGACGCCATGCTCGAGCTTCAGCGCGGCGATCCGTTGCTGGACCGCCGCCTGGGCGGCGGTGAGCGCCGACGTTGCGCGGTCGCGCTCGTCCTGCGGATAGCGGAAGCGGATCTGGTAGTAGGCGCCACCGCGCCTGCTGGAAGCCGCCGTGACGAGCTCGAACATGTAGTTGCGGAGCTGGTCTCCGCTCGTCGTCGTGACGATGAGGTTGGTGGCCGCCTGGCGTTCCTTGGGCTTGATGAAAAGGATGTTCTTCTCGGCGGCGACCTCCCAGGAGACGCTGTCGCCAAGGGCGACGTGCAGGATGGTCTCGTCGGGGCCGAACAGGATCTGGGTGGCCGTCCGAAAGGCGCCTTGCACGCGGTAGACCTGGGACGGGTTGTAGTCGATCCACCGCATGCGCGGATCGGCCTGGCCTGCCTTCGGCGCTTCAACGGCGACCGCGGCGCCTGCGCCTGTGAGCATGAGAGACACTGCAAGAGAAGCGGCCAGCATCAGCCTCACGGCGACACCTCCGGATCCGCGCGATAGGTCGCGACCTGGAACCCGAGCGGGTTCTTCAGTCGGTCCGACTCCAGCATCGGCGCCTTGCTGTACGAGAAGCTGATGGTGGCGACCCAGTCACTGTTGGCGAGCTGATCGGCGCGGCGGACCGTCCTGCGGAAGCGGACGCTTGCGACGTTGGAATTGAGGAAGGAGATCGCGCGGATCTCGACGTCGGCGACGGCCTGCTGGCCGTAGAGCGCAGGCGGGCTGCGGGGATTGGAGGGGCGGAAGACGTCCGCCCAGCGTAGCTGCTCGTCAGGCGTCGACATGATCGAGACCTGCTGGAAGTACCCCTTGGCGGCGGCGGGGAGATAACCCTCCCGAGCGCGCACGTATTGGCTCAGGAAGTACTTGCTGACCGCCTCGTCATAGGTGAGGTCGGCCTGCCCCTTGAGGCCGGTCATTACATCAACGGCGCCGGTCGTCTGGTCCACGCGCACGACGAACGGCTCGACCGCCTTCAGAGGTGCGAGTGCGACGACCGCGCAGACAGCTGCGCAGGCCAGGACGCATGCTCCAGCCGCGACCGCCCAGGCCAACCGCTTGGAGCGTTCGGCGGCGGCGAGCCGATCTGCGTCCCAGCTCCTGGCCTCCTGGAAGTAAGCCTTCAGGTCAGCGGCGGTCACACCCGACATCGGAGCCTCAGCAACTGGTTGGCGACATCCCGCCGGCCGGGGCGGCGGAAAGGTTTAGGGGTTTCGACGCAGGCGGGGGTTCAGGCGCGGTCGCCCTGCGTGGGATTTCGCCGAGCACGGAGCCGTGGATGTTCACCGGTCGGCGGTGCCGACCGTCGCAAGTCCGGGGCTTCCCGAAATCTGTGCTGGCGCATGCTGCGAGTGCAAAAGGCAGCATGAGCGCGAGTGAACGCTTTCCCGAAATCATGCCGACGTTCTCGCAGTCCTGATCGTTCCCCCGCGTTGGGAGTCTGGACGGCTAGCGCCGGCTGATGGCCCTTGAGCGTTTGCTGCTCGCGATTGCCGAGTAGCAAAACTGGCTGCGGCGAAAAAGTCAGCTACGCCGGTCGAGGCACCGCCGGCAATGCCGGCCGCGAGTGAAGGAACTTGCAGGAAGAAGATGCCTCCGAGCACGCACAGGGCAATGAACAAGAGCCCGCCAGCCATGGCGTCTTGCCCATCGATTGTGGCCCATTGACTCGTCACGAGGGCCAGAACCAATTGGAAAAGCGTAATAATGAGTGCGAAAAGGACTAGGTAGTTTACGCACTGCGACAGCCATCCGAAGAAAAACCGGCGGGTCGTCTCGAATAGGGCGCAGCCGACAAAGATCGGTCCGAGTGCAACGAGAAGGGCAAGTGCTACCTTGGCGACAGTGACTATACCAAAGCCAAGGGCCGCCGCGACTGCTCCGATTAGAACGACGGCGGCTTGCTCGATCACGGGAGCGATATTTACGGGTGTCGCTTGTTGGCCGACCTTTTCGCCGAGATACGCTGCACGACTGAAGAACTGGTCAAAAGCGGCGCCGATATTCGGAACGTCGCTTCCGCTTATCGCCCGAGCCAAAGTCTCAGGAAGGACCCGGAAGAGCGGTTCCGTGACGAAGTTCGAGTAGGCAACGGTTGTCGCAAGTGCAAAAAGGATTGCGAGCTTCATCCCGCGGATGGCGAAGTCGATCATTGGCTCGGCAATTGCTCCGCGGATGATCGCAATGCCATAAAGGACGACGTAGAGTACGACCGCAACTCTGAGTGGGCCTTCAACTTGGCTCAGAATGTCGGAAGCACGGTCGTGCAAAAACACTTCAAGTCTATCGTCAATGAAAGTGTATGCCGGCTCGAATATCTTGAAGGACACGTCGTCTTCCTACTCGAATCCGCTCTTGTAAAGGGCGAGGCGTGCGTCGCTCCGCAATTTTGCATCTGCCGTTTGCGCGTTCGTACACTCTTCGCCACCGTGGAGCCCGGATCTGCAGGCAGAAACAATCTTGGCGATCTCGCCGGGATGCGCCTCGAAGTAGGATGCTGAGCGAGGCTCAGGACTGCACGAGGCAAGCAACGCAAAGCTCGCTGTAAGCGCTGCGGTATGGGTGCCCTTCATTGAAATCCCTGCCTGTAAAGCTGAAGCCGTTCTTGGCTTGCGCGCATGACTTCTTCTCGGTCCCGCTGAGCTTGCGCCCGCTCCTGCGCCTGCTGCACCATGGCCATGCCCTGCAGGCGCATCTGGTCGTTCTGGATGAGGGCGTTTTCCGCCGCGATGCGGGCCTGGATGTCGAACACCGCGCGCGCGTCCGTGGCGGTGTCCAGGGACTGGCGAAGCTCTTCGAGACCCTGGAGCCGCTGAGCTCCGACGGCGCTGACGCTCTCGCCAAGCGCCATGTCGCGGGCGATACGGTCGCCTGATCGCTCGAGCGCCTCGGTGGCGTAGCCGTCGGTTGGCGAGTGGGCTGGGGTGTAGATCCGCTCCGCGGCGCGGATCTGGCGGGCACGGTCGCCCATGGCGCCAAGGCCGCCGAAGTCGCGGCTCTGATCCGCAGCCATGAACCTGGTGATGTCGGGGAGGAACTGCCGCAGTTGCGGCGTGCTCAGCTGAGCGGCGATCGCGTTGACGTTCGAATTGGTGTTGAGGCTGTCGGTCAGCCGCTGGCCCTGCTGGACTTGCCTCTTGAGTTGATCCAGCTGCCCGAGTGCGGTTTCGGCCTGTTGGAGGAGCTTTGCGTAGGAGCTCGCGTCGTAGACGGCGAGCTGGGCGTGCGCGGGGGCCGCATCGGTGAGCAGGGCCAACGTTGCAGCGAGGACGATGGGGCGGGCTTTCATGGGAGCCTCGGACGTTCTTCGAGGAAGGCGGGCATCCAGGCGGCGGGGTCGTCGCCGTGTCGGGCGCGAAGGCGATCCAGAAGTTCGACGGTCTCAGTGCGGCCGGAGAGCACGGCGAGCTGGTCGTCGAGCCCATCGAGATTGAGCTCGACGACGACGGAGTTCTGGCCCTGCTTGACCAGGAAGCGTCGGCTCTCCGGCGAGAGCTCCTCCCGGATGAGCCGGAACTCTTCGCGCGTGAGGCCGAACCCCTCGACGTATTCGCGCGCCGCGTCATTGGGATTGGGCAGGAAGATCTTCGTCGCGCACATCTCCACGATCGTGTGGGAGATGTCGGACCTCAGGACGTCGGCCGGGCTCTGGGTGCCGAACACCATGAAGGCGTTCTGCTTGCGGTAGGTCTTGAGGCCGTCCTGGGCAAGGCCGCGGAAAGCCTCGTCCCCAAGGGCCTTCCAGAACTCGTCGATGTCGACCACCAGCCGGCGGCCGTCGACCAGCCCCTGCAGGCGATGGAACAGGTACATCACCAGCGGCGTGCGGATCTCCGGGTTGTCCAGAAACTGGGTCATGTCGAACCCGACGAAGCGGGCGTCGAGGCTCAGGGCGTCGATATCGTTGTCCAGCGCCCAGCCGAGCGGGCCGCCGCGACACCACTTCTCAAGGCGCGCGCCGACGCCGCCGGCATCCCGCTGCCCCAGAAGCGCCCGGAGCGCGGAGAACGAGCGCTGCGCCAGGGGCATCGGCTCAAGGGCTTCCAGGCCCTCTTCGATCAGGCGCTCCTCCTGGACCGAGAGAACCCCTCCGGGTGGCGTGACCATCTTCTTCACCAGCTGAGCCAGGAAGACCTTGCTGGCGGGGGTGAGCTCGAGCGACTTCAGCGGCGCGCAGCCGGTGGACTCGCCATTGCGCAGGACCAGGTAGGTTCCGCCGCAGGCGCGCACGAAGATCTCGGCCCCGCGATCCTTGTCGATGAAGACCTGCTGCGCCCCGAACTTCTCCAGCTGCGCGAGCATGAAGTTCTGGACGACTGTCTTGCCTGAACCCGACGGCCCGCAGATGAAGGTGTGGCCGAGGTCGCCGACATGGAAGTTGAAGTAGAAGGGCGAGCCGGCCGATGTTCGAAGCAGGGCGACCGCCTCGCCCCAGAAGTTTCCGCTCGGCCGACCCGAGGGGTAGGTGTGGAAGGGGGCCAGTGCCGCGAAGTTGCGCGAGTTGATGGCTGCAGGCCGTGCCCGCCGCGCGAAGTTGCCCGGGAACTGCGCCCAGAACGCCGCCTCGAGCGCCAGATCCTCCCGGGCGGCGACCAGGCCTGAATCCGCCAGCGTGGCGCGCGCCTTCGACAGGTTGTCTGCCAATTCCCGCGGATCGGCGCCGAAGACGAGGAGCGAGGCCTGGTGGTCCCCCATGACGAACCGGTTGCTGACCAGATCGTCGAGGGCAGCGCTGAGCCCGTCGATCTGCGAGGCGGCGCGATCGCGGGCGCTCAGCATCTGGTTCTGTTTGCGCTCCATGATCGCCCGGGCGGACGCCTTGGAGAGGAAGGTGAAGGACTGCGAGGCGACGAAGCTGAACCGGGCCCTGAGCAGGTCGTCCCACATGCCCGGGCGCGTGGTCGCCGGGTATTCCTTCACCCCCAGCACGCCGGCGAACCGCTCGTCGCCGGCGTCACGGATCTCGAGAGCCTCGCGGCCGAAGATGATCCTTGCGTTGTAGAGCGCCGCGCCGAGGTGTCCTCGTACGAGCGGGGTGCGCTCGGGCCGGCCGGTGAGGATGAGCCGCAGCATCTCCATGGGCTCGGAGAAGATGAGGCCGTCGCGCTCATAGAGCGACAGCGGCCGCGGACCGTATCGGGAGAGATGCTGCTCCAGATCGCGGCCGGCGTCGTCTAGGGCGCGGATCGCTTCTGGATCCACATCCGCGTGCCCTGCCGGGCTCCTTCGCATCCGCGCGACGAGGGCCGCGGCCCGATCCGACGCATCGCAACCGGGGTGGAGCACCAGGGTGACGAAGAGCTCGTTCACGTACAGGCGCTGCGCCGTCACCCGTGCGCGATAGGCCGCGTCCAGGTCGCGCGCGAAGTGGGAGCGGAAGGTCCCGGTCGGATAGCGATCGTCTTCGCGCCGGACAATGTGGTGCCAGATGGCGAGATGGTCGGAGGCGATGTTGCGCCAGGCGCCGTTGAGCTTGGCGTGCCAGTCGTTGAGATCCTGGATGTCCGCCGTCTCGAAGCTGGCGCCCTCGAGGCGGAAGCTCAGCATCAGGGCCCCGGTGTCGAGGGCGACGACCCGATCGGTGACGTGGCGCGCGTAGGGCAGGTAGGGGCGCACGTCGGGCTCGCGGCGGATCGCCGTCCGAGCGCCTCGTCCCGGAGCGTCGAGCGACCTAAGCAAGGGCGACGTCCTTGAGGTTGAAGCGGCGGCGCAGCGGAAGGGGCGTGCACGAGCTGCCGCCCCAGAGTCGGACGTTCCGTGCGCGTCCCTTGGTCTCCACAAAGGCGAAAAGCAGCCGGAAGGCGTTGTGGTCGTTCTTGCAGATCGCGCAGAAGACCAGGTGCAGGACCGGGGCGATCAACAGGTAGAGGAGGTCGCCGGCGGCCAGGAAGACGATCCCGGTGAGGATGATATTCACGGCCATCGCCTCGATCGGCACGCCGGCGACCGTCGCCGGCCGCGTGCAGGCCAGGAACAGCGTGTCTTCGACGAGCCGATCGTCCATGGCGAGCATCCTCCCCGTCCCGCGCGATCAGACGCTGCCGCCGCCGCCGGTGATCATGCTGACGATCTGCACGGCCCCGAAGATCAGGATGATGCCGATGATCACGACGCCGGCCCGGCGCAGATCCATCTGGCCGAACATCCAGGCGATCCCGACCAGCACCACGGCGATCACCGCGAGCAGTCGGGCGACGTTGCCGGTCAGCAGGTCGACCACGTTTTGCAGGAACCCTTCGATGTTGCCGCCGACGCCGCCTACCGACTGGGCGAAGGCCGGGTGGCATAGGGCCGCCGAGAAGATGGCGGCGAGGGCGAGGGTTCCGCTGGTGCGCAGGAGCGCATTACTGGTCATGACGATCTCCTGGATTATGGGCGTTGATGTCCGGGGGCCGAACTCGCCCTGGCGGGTGATGAGAAGACCATCGCGGGGCTGGCCCGCCGGTGGCCAAAGACGTCCCACGACGGCGTTTCCGGGGCGTGGGCGGTGGCGTCCATCAGCTCGTGTCCGGCCGAGTTCGGCGAGGTTCCTGAAGCCTGCAGGGCCGGAACGACATAGTCGGCCGCCTTGGCGACCTTGCCGACATAGCCATTATGGAAGCCGCGGGTCTTGCTGCCCGTGTTGTACATCGACAGGGCGCGCCGGAGCGCCGCCTGCGGCGGTTGGTCTGCAGCCGCCGTCTTGTAGTTGGCGACAAGCACCTTGGACGCCGCTTCGAGGTTGCGACACGGATCGAACGCGTCTTCCAGCGTAAGCCCCAGCCACTCCAGGTTCCGGCTGTTGATCTGGGCCAGGCCGAGGTCGACGCTGGCGCCCGAGGCGATGAGGTCAGCCGCTTGCCGTACGGTGTCTGACTTGCTCGACGGGCGAATGGAGCGGGGCGAGCGGCCGTTGACGCCGATCGCCAGGGGATCGAACCGGCTTTCAACCTTGGCGACCGACAGCAGGGTTTCCGGTGCGACCGCGGGCGCGCAGTCCTGCGCAAGAACGAGCATCGCCGCCAATGTCAGCGACATGCGTCAGCCCTCGACGCGTGGATGAAACCAACAACTTCCTGCGCGAGAGGATCTCGCCGCGCGGGGTTGTTGGTGCGTGAGTTTCTGAGGACTGATCATTGACGCGGAAACGTCTTTGAAGTTGATGCCGAGGGCAGATTCACACGTTCGCGCTCAGGTGGTCCATACTGTAGATCTACAGTATCAGGCGGGGAGGACCCCTTCCGCTTGAGCCCGGGACATTGCTTGCGCCCGGGTTCGCACGCCGAGCCTTTCGCAGGCGGCCGCGAGATAGGCGTCCACGGTTCGTGCAGAGAGGTTGAGGATCTTGCCGATCTCCGCGGAAGTCTTGCCGGCGCGCACCCACTTGAGACACTCGAGTTGCCGGCGTGACAGCGCAGGGGCGCCGCGGCCGGACGTCCGCCGCGGGTGGCTCCGCAGTAATCGCCGGGTCTGCAGTCCGTAGTGAACGGCGAGAAGGTGCGCGGCGGTGCGCAGGCACGGCGTGCGATCGAGCTCTTCCGTCGTCGTGAAGACGACGGAGCTGAGGGCCCCGTCGATATGGTGCTGCGGCACGAACAGGCTGTCGCGCACGCCGAAGGAGCGCGCTTCCTCGGCGATCTGCGCGTCCAGGCGCGTCAGGCCGCCGCGTCGCTTTGCGAGCTCTGACCGGAAAAACGGCTCGGTGCTGGCGGCGATCTCCGCGATGGCGGCGTCACACTTGGCGTAGTCGCATACGTTGTAGTGCTGCTCCCAGGCGCGGTGCGCTTCGCCGTGCAGGATTCTGACGCGGCGTTGCTCGCCGCCGCCGAGGACATCGACGGCGACGAAGTGCCGAAAGCCGAGCCGCTCGATGGCCGGGGCCAAGGCTGAGTTCAGGTGCTCTAATGTCTGAGCTTTCTGCGCTTCGATGGCGGCCTCGAAGGCCCCATTCGCCAGCTCGCGGTTGAACATCACGTCGCACGCTCCATGCTCCGCATGCGCCGGCGTCTGCTCCCCTGACAGCCCGGCTAACGATCCAGCCCGTGCTCATGGATGCCGATTTGCGAGCGGGTTGCAAGAAAAATGCCCGTCTGGGTTGTGGTTCGTGGCGACGCTAGGAATGCGCGGGGGCCATCAGGCCTACGACAACCCCAGTTCATCGCTCGCACTGACAAGATCAGGCGCCTCGCGCCGCTCGCCGGCTGGGCGTGCGAAGTCGACACTGTCTTCCGATGGACAGACACACCGGTGTGATCTGCGGTTTCTTGTCGCATGCGGGAGCTGCTGAAGGCGTCCTGCGCTGCAGGAGCTGCCACATGACCGACGTCGTCATCGTATCCGCTGCCCGAACTCCGGTCGGATCCTTCAACGGAGCCCTTTCCAGCCTCCCTGCGCACGAGCTCGGCGCGGTGGCGATCAAGGCGGCGGTGGAGCGGGCCGGCATCTCCGCCGCCGAGGTCGAGGAGGTGATCCTGGGCCAGGTGCTGCAGGCCGGCGCCGGCCAGGGTCCGGCCCGCCAGGCGGCGGTGAAGGCCGGCGTGCCGATCACCTCGCCGGGCTGGTCGCTGAACCAGCTCTGCGGCTCGGGCCTGCGCGCCGTGGCGCTGGGCGCCCAGCAGATCCAGGACGGCTCGTCGAAGATCGTCGTCGCCGGCGGTCAGGAGAGCATGAGCCAGTCGCCGCACGCCGCCCAGCTGCGCAACGGCGTCAAGATGGGCGACTTCGGCATGGTCGACACCATGATCAAGGACGGTCTGTGGGACGCCTTCCACGGCTATCACATGGGCCAGACCGCCGAGAACATCGCCGCCCGCTGGCAGATCACCCGCGAGGACCAGGACGGCTTCGCCGTCAGCTCGCAGAACCGCGCCGAGACCGCCCAGAAGGCCGGCCGGTTCGCCGACGAGATCGCGCCGGTGGTCATCAAGACCCGCAAGGGCGACGTGGTGGTCGACCAGGACGAGTACATCCGCCATGGGGTGACGCTGGCGAGCATCGCCGGTCTGAAGCCGGCCTTCACCACGGATGGCTCGGTCACCGCCGGCAACGCCTCGGGCCTCAACGACGGCGCGGCGGCCCTCGTGCTGATGAGCGCCAGGGACGCCGACGCGCGGGGATTGAAGCCGATCGCCCGCATCGCCTCCTGGGCGCACGCCGGCGTCGACCCGGAGGTCATGGGCACCGGGCCGATCCCGGCCAGCCGCAAGGCGCTGGAGCGGGCCGGTTGGTCGGTCGCCGACATCGACCTGATCGAGTCCAATGAAGCCTTCGCCGCCCAGGCGCTCTGCGTCGTGCGCGAGCTTGGGCTCGACCCGGCGAAGGTGAACGTCAACGGCGGCGCCATCGCCATCGGCCACCCGATCGGCGCCTCGGGCGCGCGGATCCTGACCACCCTGCTGCACGAGATGAGGCGGTCGGCCGCGGACAAGGGGCTCGCGACCCTGTGCGTCGGCGGCGGCATGGGCGTCGCACTTTGCGTCGAGCGGATCTGACGCTGCGCTGCTTTCAGGCGCCAGTTTTAACGGAGAAGATTTGATGGTGAGAGTGGCTTTCGTCACAGGTGGAACTCGCGGCATCGGCTTGGCCATTACCGAGCGGCTGAAGGCCGACGGCTTCAAGGTGGCCGCCGGCTACTCCGGGAACGAGAAGGCCGCCGACGCGTGCGCCAATACGCTCGGGGTGATGGTGGTGAAGGGCAATGTTGGCGTCTTCGACGACTGCAAACGCGCGGTCGAGCAGGTCGAGGCGCAGCTAGGTCCCATCGACGTGCTGGTCAACAACGCCGGGATCACCCGCGACGGGGTGTTCCACAAGATGACCCCGGAGCAATGGGGCGAGGTGATCCGGGTGAACATGGACAGCGTCTACAACATGACGCGCGAGGTGATCGAAGGCATGCGCGAGCGCGGCTGGGGTCGGATCGTCAACATCTCGTCGATCAACGGCCAGAAGGGCCAGATCGGCCAGACCAACTATTCCGCCGCGAAGGCCGGCATGATCGGCTTCACCAAGGCCCTGGCGCTGGAAAACGCCAAGAAGGGCGTGACGGTGAACGCCATCGCTCCCGGCTACATCGACACCGAAATGGTTCAGGCTGTCCCGGAAAACGTGCTGCAGAGCATCATCGACCAGATCCCCGTTGGTCGGCTCGGGCGTGGCGATGAGATCGCCGACGTTGTCTCTTATCTTGCGGGCGAACGCGCGGGCTATGTGACTGGGGCCACGTTGAGCCTTAACGGAGGTCAGTACCTGGCCGCTTGATCGTGCAGGCCCGACCGGTTCAGACCCGGTCGGGCCGCATAACCGGGGCGATCGGGGCCGATCGCTCCGCGATCTCTAGTACGTCAGCACTGGTCGTTGGACAGGCGCACCGGTCGCGCTCTGCAGGCTAGTAGCTGCGCCTCCAGCGCTCACGTGTCGCCCAGCTCGTCATCGCTCAGGAAGGTTCGCGGCGGGCGTAGAATAGCCGCGCGTCGGCGCAGCGTGGCCGCCTGATCGAGCAGGCGATCCTTGTCCGCGCGATAGCTGACGAGGTCCGCGAGCCGTTCGGCGGCCTCGGCCTGATGAATGAGTTCGTCGTGGTTGAGCATCGCTTGCTCCTGAGAACCGTCTAGCCAGGAAGATTCAGCCGCGTGAGGCGGAGGTTGTCGCAACCTCCGCCATTCGCGTTGCCCGGGGGTGTCGGCCTACGCGGGTTTGTCGGCGCGCTCTGTCAGCGGTTTGAGGCTTGCCTCGAAGGCCGCGATCATCAGCCCGCCCAGCGCGGTCACGTCCGCGGTGTAGGCGTCCAGGGCCTTACGCGCGAACTGCGCCTGAAGTTCGAAGGCCTCTTGAGGCGTCTTCACGCTGGCGAAAGCGGTTGTCGCAGCGATCTGGCCCTGGATGGCGCGAGCGCTGGCCGAGGCCAGATGAGCGCGGGTCGTCTCTGCGCTGGAGAGCGCGGCCGTGAATGAGGCGGAGATCGCCTCCAGGCCCTTCATCTGTGCTGCGTCGCCTCCACCCAGCGACGACATGGCGTGATTCATTCCGGCGGCGAGCGCCGTCAGCGGCTCCGCCCAGGCGGCGGCGGTCTGTTTTGCGGTCAAGGAATCTTCCTTCATCTAGGGAGTTGCAAACGGAACCCTGAGGTCAGGCGCGCACCAGGACGTACGAGCCCGGGGCGTCCTCGACGTAGCGAAGGTGGCCGGTTCGGCGATGGAGCGCGGCGCCGTGTCCAGCAGGCTCGGCCAAAGCTGAAGCGAGCGGGTCCAAGGCGGGCTGGCTCGCCTGCTTGGCTGCTGATCAGCGCCTCCGTCGCGATGACGGATGCTACGTCGCGTCGCGTGCGTGACGCCGGCCTCGCGCGCGCGCGCTCGATGCGAACCTCACCTGATGCATCGAGCGGGGTGGCGGCTAGCGCGGCCTCGGCCATTGTGAGTCTCGCATGTTGCGCCGCACAATGAATAACGAGCTTTGGCGTGAGGTCTGTCCAATGCAAGACAGACCGATGTTCTGTGGACGCGCAGCCGACTGTGTGATGGCTCCGTGGCCTGCCGACGAAGGGCGGGCTCGGTCTGGCTTGGGGCCGCGCCAATGTGCTGGTGCTAGGCCGTGAAGCCGTTTGGCGGCTCCGCCAAAACACGGAACTCGGGCATTCCGAGTTCACTTTGTGAGGGCTAGCTCAGACGGCAAACGGACGCGGAAATCATGCGCTTCATACTGGGTGCTGTAGGCTTAGGACTCCTCGGCATTGGCCTCTATGGGCTCGCAGCGCCGAAGCGCGGGGCGCGAAGTGAGATCAAGCCCGAAGTTGGAGACCTTCGCGCGCCGAGCGCTCCCGACTTTGAAGCCCGGTTAGCCGCGGTGGAGCCGCCCGGAGCCACTATGCTAAGTGGCGGAGAGTTCAGAGCCGCTCTGGAGGCTCTCCTGCAAGCCGCCCGTGAGCGAGGCGAGTCATTCGTCGACGTTTCAAGCGGGCAGCTCCATCGACTCGTGGGCGGTTATCCCGGTCCCAACCACAGGATGCCCACCTGCTGCAGCGTCATGCGCGGCATGCTCAAAAAGGGGGACTTAGTTCTGAATGAGCCGAGGCGCGGGGCTGGGGCGCGTCTCTTGCTGAGGTACCACTTGGCGCCACCTCCATAGGCCGCGCGTAGGGTCGGCTGTTTCCCGTCGGGCGTGCTGAAACCCGTAAACCCACACCGCGCCACGATCGACGGCCGCACCGAACCTCCCCCTCGATTGACCGCCGGATGCGGACATCCTCCCAAGATGTCTGGCGTACACGTGGCGAGCACAGTCCGGTGACAAGCCGCTCGTCTGAGGAGCACACGCCGGGCGCCGTTTCTGAGCTACCGGTTCTCATCGACCTCGGCGGGCTGTTAGGCCGGGGTCACGCCTGACGGCTCAGAGATCGGGACGCAGAACCGGACGGTCTCCGCGCCGACAGGACGATGTCGTCCTCGATCACGAGGTCCAGCTGAAGCTGAAGCGCCGCGGCTCAGGCCGCGACTTCGGCCGCGTGCGGGTCGCGCAGCACATAGCCGCGGCCCCAGACGGTTTCGATGTGGTGCATGCCGTCGGCGGCGGTCGCCAGCTTCTTGCGCAGCTTGCAGATGAAGACGTCGATGATCTTCAGCTCGGGCTCGTCGATGCCGCCGTAGAGATGGTTGAGGAACATCTCCTTGGTCAGCGTGGTGCCCTTCCGCAGGGAGAGCAGCTCGAGCATCTGGTATTCCTTGCCGGTCAGATGCACGCGGATGCCGTTCACCTCGACGGTCTTGGCGTCCAGGTTGACGACGATGTCCCCGGTGCGGATAACCGATTGCGCGTGGCCCTTCGAGCGGCGAACCACGGCGTGGATGCGGGCGACCAGCTCGTCCTTGTGGAACGGCTTGGTCATGTAGTCGTCGGCGCCGCCGGAGAAAGTCTTCACCTTCGTCTCGATCTCGGCCGTGCCCGACAGGATCACGATCGGCGTATTGATCTTACTGACGCGCAGCGTGCGCAGCACGTCCATGCCGCTCATGTCAGGAAGGTTCAGATCCAGCAGGATCAGGTCGTAGTCGTAGATCTTGCCCAGATCGACGCCTTCTTCACCCAGATCCGTGGTGTAGACGTTAAAACCCTCGGACTTAAGCATCAGTTCGATGCTCTGCGCCGTCGCGCTGTCGTCCTCGATCAAGAGTACGCGCATCAGCCTTCCTAATCCGTGGGCCTCGCCCGGATTTCGGCAGAGGTTGACCGCTTAGCGTTGGCTGAAGTTGCTTTCGCACTGGTTAATGAACATCCGGCCCCGACAAATGACCACGGCTTGATTTTTGGCTAGGGCGACGTCCGAGCGCGCTCGGCAGGCATAAGGCCGGTTCGACACCGCTCAATCGCAGGCTCCAGAATTGTGCCGTCACACTACGCTAAGGGTCGTTAGCGCTGGCCAGATCGCCTCCCGGAAGCGGAAAGGCCCCAAGTCAGCCGACTCGGTCACCGACCTCGGTATGGCTCGCACGCGATCCCGTCGGCGTCGCCGTCGAGGTTCGGGTTGTAGCCGGGTTCCCCTCGGTGCATCGGCGCGGCTCCAGCCGCCCGCGCGTCGCGGCAGGAATAGAACTTAGCGCCGCCGGCGCGCCTCGCTGACGGCTGGGCCGGCGCTGGCCACGCGTTCGTCGTTGAGCGTCCCACCGGCTTGAACGGCGCTTCGGACACCTCAAGCCCCCGGCCGCCCTCAGCGATACCCGCCCTTCTGAGGCTCTCACCAACGGGCCGGCCATCAATCGAACACCGGGCGGCGATCCGGTCATATGTCCGCCTGTCGGCGAGGCAGGACACTTTTTTGCCCAGCGCGACGCGCTCCAGAGCCGCCTTGGCGGCTGGGCCGCCGACGTCGCTAGACTCCGGCGCAAAGAAATCCGCCAGGCGCACCTCCACCCAGTTGCTGTGTCCCGGCCCGACGGCGACGCAGAGGCCGTCGCCGTCGATCACATGGACCACAGGCCCCGAAAAGGTCGCGTCGGGATGAAGATAGGCCGGCATGGGGCCCTGGTCAGGAATGGCCGTGCAAGGGTCAGCCATGGCGACAAGCGGAAAGAGCGCGAACGCCGCGCCGGTGAGGAGCGCGCGCACAGACTAGACGGCCGACACAGTGAGAATGGCCAAGCTGGCGACTAGTGAAATTGGACGCGGCACTCTCACCCCGGGACTACTGTTTCGCAGAAGCTCGCAAAGTGGAGCTAACACGCCCTTACCGGGGGACCTCAAGCGTGAATGCCTTGCTGTTCAGCTTGATCCGCCGCGCGGCGCGCCGGCAGGGTGGGCGTCGAGCCGTCCGCCTCGGTCACGAGGCACGAGAACCGCATCGGGCTCCCCAGGATCGATTGTTGAGCTACCGCCGTTACTTTGGAATCTTGTCCATCATTTGCCAATCTAGGGTTAAGTCGTTACGGCGCCAGCTCAGTCAAACTCGCCCCAACTTCGGGGAGTGGATTGACATGTTCGCGTCCCAGTCGCCGACGATCATTCCATCGTGCGGATGGCGACACGAGGTCTTCTCGAAGGTATGGGGTTGCAGGTCTGCGGTGAAGCGGGCGACGGGGAAGCAGCCCTCGCACTAGCGATGACGGAAACGCCTGACGTCGCCGTCCTCGACATTTCCATGCCTCGCCTAAGCGGATTGGGCGTAGCGCGGCGTCTGCGCGAGGCGCGCGCTGGCGTGAAGGTGCTTCTGTACTCCCTGTGTGAGGACGAGGACACCGTCGCGGCCTCGCCGCAGGTGTCCGGGGCTATGTGCTTAAGAGCGAAGGCGCGCAGGAACTCAAAGAGGCGGTGCTCGCGGTCGGCGGCAATCGCACCTACTTTTCGCCCTCCATATCCGAAATGCTGCTTGCTCAGGCGACGAGCCGCCTGGGTGTTAGCCGGTTCACGCCCCGAGAACTTCAGGTTGCGCAAATGGTGGCCGACGGGTGTTCGAACAAAGAGATCGCCCGTCGGATATGCGTCAGCCTGAAAACGGTGGAGAGCCACCGGTGCTCGGTGATGCAGAAGGCCAATTGCCACTCAGCCGCCGAACTGGTGCGGTTCGCGTTCAAGCACAGGCTGATCCAGGGCGATGACTGATCCGCGTCTCAGCGTTAGGCCTGATGATTCGCGGAGCCTCGTCGGCTCCTAAACTCATTCAGCTTTTCGCGACGTCCGCGGCGTGCTTGGCCCTGGCTACCCTCCAGGTCAACGAAGGTGGAGCGGCGCTATCGCGATGACGACCGCCAATGCAGGCCGCCTGCCAAGCCGCCGCCGCGCCCGCCATCAAGGATGCAGCTGTCACGAAGGCCAGGATAACAGCAGCGCGGCGAGCCGCGGCGATTTTGTCCCGTATGGACGTGATTGACTGATTGACCCGCGCCTGCGCTGCCTCCGGCGGCACGCGGGCGGTGGCTACAACTAGTCCAATCAGTTGGGCGCGATCATTGGCGCTGAAATTGGGCTCTCTCGTCGCGGCCACCAGCAATCGACCGGCCTCCTCCCGCACCTCGAGAGGCGCTACGACAGGACCTTGGTTGGATCGGAAAAGCCGATCCACTTCATACGCCATTGGAACAGGCGCTCCGGGGGGCAGGTCTCTGTCTCCGGCCGCGCCGGTAGCAGCACCTGCGAGCAACGCCGTAGCGGCGACGCCGCTAAGAATTGCTCCGAACGTAACCGCGACCGCCCATGCGATGAGCCCGTGCGCGCCGTCGCGGAACTCGACTTCGTCAGTATGGGTGACATGCCATGTTGAACGCATACGGCCAGCGACATAGCCGCCGGCGGACATAGAGCCGACGGCGATCACCAACATCCAGATGCCGGACAATCCTCCCAGAAGCACCGTAGGGGTTCGCCATGAAGGCGTCAGAGGCGTCACGGCCAGGCCGATTGCCGATCCGAATGACAAAAGCACAAGCGAAACGGCCGCGGCGATCAACCCGCCAGCGAATATGCCTCCCCACTGCACGTAGGAAAGTCCGGCCGCGCTCGCATCGCTTTCTCGCGAGAGCTCGTTCAGAGACATTGTGGGCGCCCGCTCAACGTAGGCCAAAGAAGGACAGTATGAAGAGAACGATGACGATGAGACCCACAAGATAGATGATACTGTTCATGCGCCTTCTCCCGCGCCGAACCCGCGATTTCTTCGCGTGAGCGACCGCTCAACGGGGTTTGGCCACAATGGTTCCGCCCCGACATTCGCGCGACGCGCAGCGCGCCGGTAGGCGATGCAAAGGCCGCTTCTCCCAGGAGCTGACGCTTTCGCCAGCCACTCACCCCGAGGCGACGACGGAGCCGTTGGGGCGCGCTGCCGCTTCCCGCGGACCCTGCAACTGGCGATGGTCGGGGTGGAGGACGTGAGCGTGATCGCCACGCCGCCGGCCCGGCGGCGGCCGATCCGCACCTTCGTGGCGCCTTGGGATGCAGCGACTGTTCGCACCGCCTTACTGCGCGAGCGGCGCCGCGGGGGCCAGAGCTTCGTCGTGGTTCCGCGCATCGAGGAGATCGAATCCATCCAGGCGGAGCTCTCCCGGCTCGCGCCTGAGCTCGCCACCCTCGTCTCGCACGGCGAACTGCCATCGGAGGAAGTCGACGAGGTGATGGTGGGGTTCGCCTCGGGCAATGGCGACGTGCTGCTGGCCACCAACATCATCGAGAGCGGCCTCGACGTACCTCGCGCGAACACCATGCTCGTCTGGCGCGCCGACCTCTTCGGTCTGGCGCAGCTTCATCGGCTGCGAGGTCGGGTCGGTCGCGGGCGCACGCAGGGAGTCGCCTATCTGCTGCACGACCGCGACCAGGATCTGCCGGAAGCCACCCGCGCGCGGCTCTCGACCCTCGAAGCGTTCGACCGCCTAGGCTCGGGCTTGGCGATCAGCGCCCGGGACCTGGAGTTGCGCGGCGCCGGCGACCTGATCGGCGACGAGCAGGCCGGACATGTGAAGCTGATCGGGACCGCGCTTTATCAGAAGCTGCTGACCCGGGCGGTGCTCGAGGCGAAGGGCGAGGGCGGTGAACCCGACCTGAAGCCCGAAATCGCGGTCGGGCTGACCGGCGCCGTCCCCGGAAAGCTACGTCCCCGACGCGACGATGCGTATCAACCTCTACGCGCGCTTGGCGCGGATTACCGAGTTCGAAGAGGCGGAGCGCTTCGCAGAGGAATTGGAAGACCGCTTCGGACCGCCGCCGGAAGAGTGCGCCGGGCTGCTCGCCCTCGTGCGGCTTCAGGCGTTGGCGCGCGCGGCCGGCGTGGCGCGGGTGGACGCCGGGCCCAAGGGAATTGCGCTCACGCCGATCGCCGATGCGCCGGCGACACTTCCTGACGGGCTTGAAGTTTCAGGCGGACGACTGGTGCTACGAACTCCGGCTGAGGATGTCAGCGCCCGGATCGATGAGGTCCGGGCGCTCCTGGAAGCCCTGAGCGCCTGAGCAAGGTGGGCACCCGCTCCGGTCCCGTCCCCCGGTGGAATGGACCGTGCGCCACATCGCACGAAATTCGGACAAGGCGCCTCTATTCCCTTGAACCTCGCTCTGCCGCCCGCGTTGAACGCGGGCCAAGCTACCGTAGGGCGATGAATTGTCTGGAAAACAAAAGCTTTCGCCGATACTTCATGGAGATGAACCCGCCGCTGTGGCGGCACAAGCGCTAAAGGATCGGAGCGCTCTGGCGGCGATTGCAGTCGAACGCACCCGCATGCCGATGCTAATTGCAGATGCTCGGCACCACGATAATCCTATTGTCTTAGCCAACGCCGCGTTTATTCGTCTTAGCGGTTATTCCGCCGAAGAGGTGATCGGTCGAAATTGCCGATTTCTGCAAGGTCCAGGCACTTCGCCCGCTGCGGTCGCCGAAATCCGCTCGGCTGTTCAAGCCGCGCACGAGGCGAGCGTCGAGATCCTCAATTATCGGAAAGATGGTTCTGCCTTTTGGAACCAGCTACACATCAGCCCTATCCACGACGACGAGGGACAGCTTCTATACTTCTTCGCCTCCCAAGTAGACGTAACGGAGCTTCGCAGAGTGCAGAGCCTGGAGGCGTCGGAGCATCGCCTTCTGCGGGAAGTGGATCATCGCGCGCTCAACGTCTTGGCGATCGTCAACGGGATTGTCCGCCTGTCGCGTTCTGACGATCCTGCGCTCTATGCCGCATCCGTACAGGACCGGGTTCGGGCCCTGGCGCGGGCCCATCACCTGCTCGCTGAACAGCATTGGGAAGCGATCTCGCTCGCGGCGATCATCCAACAGCAGATCGTGCCTTATGCGGCTGGCCGAGTGGAAGTTGTGGGCCCGGACGTCAGTGTCGAAGCTCGGATCGTTCAACCCCTGGCGCTTGTGTTGCACGAACTCGCCGTGAACGCGGCGGTCCATGGAGCCCTGTCGCGGCCGCAGGGAAGGGTTCAAGTCTGTTGGGAGGACGCAGCCCTCCATCATGATGTGAAGCTCCTTTGGATCGAACGGGACGGTCCTGCGCCGGCTCTTGAGCGTCGGGCCGGGTTTGGATCCACGATCATCAAGGGCATGGTCGAGAAGCAGCTCAGGGGCCGGGCAGAGTGGGACTGGTCGCCGGAAGGGCTAAGTTTCTCGATGTCCGTTCCGAGGCGTTCTTCCTAGCCAATCGCGTTGCGGCTTCAGTCTTATGTGCCCAAGCTGAACCCGGACGGCGCGACCGAGCGTGTCGGGTAAGCGGCGCCGCCAGCCAGGGTCCCTTCAGACATCCTCCACGTGTGGAAGCGCTGCTACGAGCGCCTCGCCATGGGACTGGCGGCGACAGGCGTCGAGGTGCGCGACATCGCCCTTCTTCCGAGAACGCGCCGGCGCCCCAAATGGCGCTGGCGCCACAGGGCGGGTGCGGCATCAGGGTGCTGTGAGTCTCGGCTGAAAATGCGCGAACCGCCCGCCTATTGAGCCAGGGAAGAGGCATCGGCTGATGCGAAATTGGGGAAACCATTAAAGGGCCAACTCCGCTTCTGTGGGGGCAGGCGGCCTTGGAATTGAATAAGTTGAGCTCTGAATGGTGGTAGTTGAGCTATTATGGCTCCATGCTGCAGCAAGGTGCCGTTCCACCATCCGTGACGCGTCATGTCTGATTACCTTCGGGGCGCCCCCTCCGGATCAGTCATAACCTCAGCAGCGCGGCGCACGTTGGGCGAGCCGCGGGGCGCAGACGATTATTTCCGGACAATTCTGGATGAGCTTCCGGCCGCCATCTACACCACCGATGCGGCCGGCCGGATCATTTATTACAACGAGGCTGCGGCCGAGCTGTGGGGCGTGCGTCCCGAACTCGGCAAGAGCGAGTGGTGCGGCTCGTGGAAGCTCTTCTGGCCGAACGGCGATCCGCTGCCGCATGGCGATTGCCCAATGGCGCTCGCCATCAAGCAAAAGCGACCCATTCGCGGCGTCGAAGCCGTTGCCGAGCGCCCGGATGGCGTGCGGGTGCCGTTCATCCCGTATCCGACGCCGCTATTCGCGAGCTCCGGCGCCCTCATCGGGGCCGTGAACATGCTGGTCGACATCACCGACCGCAAACGCGCCGAGGAGCTTACGCAAAGGATGGCTGCGATCGTGGCCTCTTCCGACGACGCTATCATCAGCAAGGACCTCGACGGCGTCATCAGGAGCTGGAACGAGGGCGCGGAGCGCCTCTTTGGCTACACGGCGGCCGAAGCCATTGGCCAGCCGATGACCATGCTCATTCCGGAGGAACGGCAGAACGAGGAGCCCACGATCCTTGCGCGCATCCGGGCGGGTGAGCGGATCGACCATTACGAGACGGTCCGGCAGCGCAAGGACGGAAGCTTCATTGAAATTTCCATCACCGTGTCGCCGGTGAGGAACCAGGCGGGGGAAATCGTCGGCGCCTCCAAGATCGCTCGCGACATCACGGAGCGGCTGCGGGCGCAGGAACGGCAGAACCTTCTCCTGCAGGAGATGGATCACCGGATCAAAAACTTGTTCACGCTCGCCAGCGGCGTTGTCAGCCTGAGCGCCAGGTCGGCCACCTCGGCGGAGCAACTGGCGAGGGATGTTCGCGAACGTCTCGGCGCGCTCGCGCGGGCTCATGCGCTTACCCTGACGAAGCCGGCCGGCCCCGAGGTCCGTTCCGAGCAACCGACAACGCTTCACGCGCTGATCAGGACTATTGTCTCGCCCTACGGCAGCGACGCCGACCAGGTCGGTGGCAGGCTCATCATCGCGGGCCCGGACATCACACTGTCTGGCGGAGTCGTGACGAGCTTTGCCTTGCTGTTGCATGAGTTCGCGACCAACGCGGCCAAGTATGGCGCCCTATCGGTGCCCGAGGGCCATCTGAGCATCCTCTGCTCGAATGACGACCAGGCGTTCCACATGAGCTGGGAGGAGCGCGGCGGTCCCCGCATCGACCGCCGGGACGATGGCGAGGGGTTCGGCAGCCTGCTCGCGCGGTCCGCCGTCCAAGGCCAGCTCGGCGGGTCAATCGCGCAGGATTGGAAACCCGAGGGTCTGGCAATTCATCTGTCTGTCGCTCGCGAACGTTTGGGGACGTAGGCCGGAGCGTGAACTGGCGTTCGCCCCAAGCCGCAGGACCGCCAAGAGCGACCTGGTGAACGCCTATGCACTGAACGTCCGCTCCCGCAAGGCATCGGCGTCCGCCGATCAGCAGGTTATGGATCATCGTGCAGACGCGCATGGGGCCCTCGGACGATTTGCTGATGTAGGCGAGAATGCCTCGCGTCCATCCAGGCGAGTGGTGCGGTAGGGCTCTGCCGCGATCCTGCTTGGCCGGACCTCGACCGGCCGGCTGGCCCGCGCGATCTGCTTGCTTGAGCAGGCCTCGGCCATCAGCTGCGCCACCTGGAGTTCCCATTGTTCTAGGGGAGCAGGCGCGCGGGCGCTCCAGGGCGCTAACAGAAGTTCGGTCACGCAAGCTGAAAAGTAGGTGCGGCCCGCCCCCAGCGCTGAGATCGCGGGTTCCAAAACGTCGGCGGCGTCAGACTTGAGAACAAAGCCGCGCGCTCCTGCCGCCAGCCCGGCGTTGATGCTTTCGTCGTCATCGTGTGCGGTGAACATGAGCACGCTTGTCTGCGGGCGCTGCCTCCTGAGCTGCCGCGTGACGGCGATGCCGTTGAGAAGTGGAAGACCGACCTCCAAGACGACGACGTGGGGCGCGTCGATCATGGCTGCTTCAAGTCCCCAACCCCGTCATCAGCTTCGCCGCAGAAAGGAAAGGGTCGCCCATTCGGGTGCGTTCCGAAGGCGATGCTTTGCATCTGCGTGTGTCGACCAGCCGACAGAGCGAGCATTGAGCCTGATTGCCAAGTCTCGAAGAATATCAAGAGCCAAGTTCGCGCCGCGAGGGCGCAACCCAGACCCAGAAACCGTGTCCGAACGGCTGCGCAGGTGCATAAATGGCCGCCAAAATAGATTGATAACGCCTTGAATTTACAGGTCGGCTCGCCGGTTTATGATGGAGGCGGCTCACCTGACCCCTCCGAGCCGCCGCTTCAGGGCGCAACACCTTGCCTGGTGAACAAACGCCCGGGCCCCCGGACACGCCCCGGGGGCTTTGGCGTTTCTGGTGGTCGCGCTCATCCGCGCCTCGGAGTCTAACGAGAGCCGAGCAGTCGCGAAGAACCTTGCTCAATCCATCTCTCGCGTCCCCAAGGAATTCGCGACAGGCAACGCGCCAGCGCGTCCCGGATCGCTTCACAATTGACCGCGCGCAGGGAGGAGATCGACCGGGAACCCTCAGACCCACGCGGCGCTTCGCAAGCCTGGCGAGGAGAATTACCGATGCCCTCGGAAGAACGCGGTTTCGCGCACGACGCAAAGCAAGTGGCTCGGGACGAGCGAGAAATCCAAGCCCACGCCGAAGCCAAGGGGCAGGGGTCCTTTGCGTCAAGGGATGGGGAGAGTGAAAAGCCGCCGCAAACAGGCGCCCGGGAATATCCCTTCCCGCCGCTGCCAGATCAGCATCTCACGAAGCCGGGTGTCGAAGCCGAGCTCGAGTTGCAGCCGATGTGGGACGCGCCCTACTACCAGGGCTCAGGCAAGCTGGACGGAAAGGCCGCGCTGATCACCGGCGCGGATTCGGGGATCGGCCGGGCCGTGGCGGTGCTGTTCGCGCGCGAGGGCGCTGACGTCGCGATCGGCTATCTAGAAGAGGAAGAGGATGCGCTCGCCACGCTGCGCGCGGTGGAGGCGGAAGGGCGCCGGGCAATCCTGCTGCCCGGCGACACGGCGGATCCTGCCTACGCCAGAGCCGCTGTCGAGAAGACCCTCGAGGAGCTCGGCCGCCTGGATATCCTCGTCAACAACGCCGCCTTCCAGCAGCATGTCGAAGCGATCGAAGACCTTAGCGAGGACCATTTCGACAGAACGTTGAAGACAAACCTCTATGGCCTTTTCAATATGTCAAAGGCAGCGGTCCCGCACATGCGACCCGGCTCGGCGATCATCAACACCGGCTCGGTGACGGGCATCGATGGTCAGAAGTCGCTGCTCGATTATTCGATGACCAAAGGGGGCATCCACGCCTTCACCCGGTCGCTGGCGGGGTCGGTGTTGAAGAGGGGCATCCGAGTGAACGCCGTCGCGCCGGGGCCCGTTTGGACGCCGTTGAATCCCGCGGACAAGAAGGGCGAGAAGCTTCGGCAGTTCGGCGGCCACACGCCGATGGGACGTCCCGCCCAGCCGGAGGAAATCGCGCCCGCCTTCGTGTTTCTCGCCTCGCCCCAGACCTCCAGCTACATCACCGGCGAGATCCTGCCGATCGTTGGCGGCTACTAAGCGCGATCACAATCTAGCGCGTCCAGGTCGGCTCGACTGTCTCTCTGGGCGTCACCGCCTCGGTCTGCGCTGTGACCGGCGGACTTCGACGGGGACGAAATGCACAGCGCGACGCGTGTCCGCAGATCGCGCGACCCGTTTGTGGCGGATCATTCAGGCGGATGGATCCGGGCAGGGGTCTGACACCCGCCAGAAGCTGAAGCTCCGAACCCGTGGTTCGCCACGGCCCGGCAAGGTCACCTCAATCTCTCGCTCGTTACCTGTCCTGTGGCAAGCGCGCGCACCTTAAGTACAAACACTTTCACGCGATTAGCGGTGCCAGGCGTGACCCAGCTCATGCCGTCTTAGAGATCGCTTTCATCGGCCACCTATCCACGCTCTCTCAAGTTGTCGATTTCCGCCATTGACAGGAAGGGACTGGATACAACCAGAACGAAGGTTAGGAGTACTTTTCGGCCATATACCTCTCCGTGCATTATCGCACATGCACACGAGTGGAGCATTATGGCAAAGCTACGCCGAAGGTCGCCACAGGAACCCATGCCGGATGACAACATAACGCCAAGTTTATATGCTCTTATCACTGCTCCTCAGTGCTACGGATACTGGGTGATTTCGCAACCGTATCCTGGTCGCGACGTTACTTTTGACAGCCTCGCAACGATGACCGCGACGCGGTCATTTCGCTGCACAGCGTGCAAGGAGGTCCACACCTGGACCGCAGAGGAGGCGACGATCGAAATCCTGAAGTTGCGGGCCTTCCCCCATTGCCGCTTGACTGCGCCGCGGGATGAGCTGCTGCGCCGAGTAGCGAGCTGAGGCGATGTACATTGGCAAAGCGCCAGAGCGGGGCGAAGCGCCAGAATGGCCGCCCCCCATCGCGTCCACGCGAATTGCGGTGTTGGCCGGCCGGGTGCTGACGCTTGCGGGCCGGTCGAGCCTGCGGATCGCAACCGCGGAGAGTTGCACCGGCGGTTTGTTGGCGTCGCTGCTCTCGGATGCAGGCGACCAAAGCGAAGTTTTCGAACGTGGATTTATCGTGGACACCGATGCGGCCAAGCACGACCTGTTGGGCCTGCCGCTGGAGTCGCTGCGCGCCGACGGCCCGGTTTCCGAGACCGCCGCGCTATTAATGGCGGAAGCCGCGCTCGCACGATCCGGCGCGGACATCGCGTTATCGACCACGGGTTGGCTTGAGCAGGGCCCAGAACTGCGGGACGCGGCTGGCATGGTGTGGTTTGGTTGCGTGCGACGCGGCGAGCCGACCTGGACGCGGTTAGCCCAATTTGGCGACATTGGCCGCGCCCCAATCTGCCGAGGTTGCCTAGGCGCCGCGCTCGAGTTGGCGCTTAGCGTGCTTCGCGACTAGTTGCGCCCATGCCGCTTAGATTCGGGGTCGTCTCGCGGCCGCCCAGCGGAACGTTAGGTTTCTGGAGCGGCCCCAATGAGCACTCCCGATCCTTAGCCGAAGTTCGAATGGCGGACGCGCGGGCCGCTTGTTCTGCGAACGCCGGAGCGTTCGGGAACCTGTGCATTCGCGTGCTCAGGAATCGGCCACAAGCCGTGCGCGAGCGGTTCAACGCCGAAGCGGACGGTTTATGCATCACCACCATCGTGCTCACCAACTTCTGCACGGCGCGGCGAAGTCAGCGCGGCCAGCGCACAACCGCAGAGAGGTGGAGCGGTTCGCCGCGCGGCTGGAGGTTTTGGCCTTCGACCAGGCCGCCGCCGATCATGCGGCGGACCTCCGCGCGCAGCTCGAGCGCCAAGGTCAACCGATCGGCGGTTACGACCTGCAACCGCTGCCGAGGTGTTGGGAGTGGAGACTCGGCTGCTGCAGATGGCAGGGTGATAGCCTGGGCCCGGACGACTCCTACCATCTGAGATCAGCGAGGCTGATCAGACGTTGCTGGCGGCAACGGCTCCTTCGAACGGCCGTGAAGCTAGTGGTCCTTGTCCACTTGCCTATGCATGGCGTCGGACTGGCCGTCGGCGGCGTTCTCTACCGCATCAGCCTTGCGATTGAGCGCTGTCTCCTCGGCCTCGTTGCTGGTGGCGGCGGCTTGCCGTTCGAGTGCGACAGCCTGGCGTTCGCCTGCCGCATCGACCGCGTCCGCTTGCCGGTGAGCGGCGTCCTCAGCTGGCCCACTGCAGGCGGCGAGCGAAACGGCGGCGATGAGGACAAGGGCAAGGGTGAATGCGCGCATTTGATCTCCAGGGCTCAGTTCCGGAGGAACGCGTCCCTCTCCGGAAAGCTCCGATCGAATTCAGTAATGAAGTCACGGCGCCGTCGACCTTGCCCTGCGGCTGGGGCGACGGGCGCCAGCTCGCGGCGGAACCGCGTCTGCTCGGAAGGACTTGGCAAGATCCCGGCCATGCGCGTGCTGCTCCAGCAGCAGAGCGACCGAGAGCGAGAGCGGCCCCTGGTCCGCCCTGAACTTGGGCGGCAACCGCCGAGGCGCACTCGCGTTCGCCTGCCGGCAAGAAGGAGAAGCCATATGAGGCGATGCATGCTGTTCGCCGCCGGCGTTGTCCTGGCGGCTACGCTCATGGGCTGTGGCGAAAGGACGAGAGAAGCAGAATCCAGGACACCAGTCGCCGAGGCCGAAGTCCAGACCCAGCTGCCGGAGGCTGCGGTCAGCGACCAGACGCTGCAACAGAGCGCAGACCAGGCTGCGGCCCAGGCCAGCGCGCCGGCCCCTGGCACCACCTCGGCGCCGACAAGCGCGCCGTCCACCACGGCCCCGCCGACTGATAGCCGATGACGAACCAGTCCCCCGGTCAGGCTGGCGGCATGAAAGCGAAGAATGAGTCCGCACAACTTGGCCAGCCGCGTTGCGAGTGCGACGCTGTGGAGCGCGTTCTGGCTATGCCGCGCTGAGCTCGCGAGGAGTGGCAGAGGCGGCCGGCGGGGCCAGGCCGCTCGGAACTTCCGCCTTCGGGCGGGGAGGGATGTGTCACTTCTGCCGGGCTTCGTCCCAGCCTCTTCGCGTAGCAGCTTTGCACTAGGTCAGGTTCGGTTCATCGCTGCGGTGCTGAATCTCCAATTGCCGCGGAGGGACTGCCGCGGCCGATAAAGAACAACGGCCAGGCTTGTTCGTTGCCAACGTCGTGCTTGCTGAGGCCGCACCTGGTCTCCCCCGGCCTTTCCTCCCGCTCCCCTGGACAGGTCGGGGGCGCCCTTTCCGACCAACAAGCCTCTCATCTGCTGGCTTCGCCGGTCGTACTCGGCCACCTCCTACAACTGGAACTCGTCTTAGGGAGGCGGCTGCGGCCCGTCCGTCGCTCGCCTCGCCCAGGCCACAATTCCGATCAAGCTTCGGCTGAAGCAAAAGGAGGCCGTGATGTCTCAGGTCCTCAAGATCATGCTTGACCCGGCGCGAGCTGAACAGCTGAAGCAAATGAGTGAGATGCTCCGAGTAACGCCCGAAGTGGCCCTCGAACTCGCGCTAGACCTCGTCCTGGGCGAGTGGCGAGAGATTTTTCCGGAGCTGCAGGCCTACAATCCGAGCCTTTCGGTTCTCATGATTCACTGAGGCGAGCCTCAATGCGACAGGCGTCCGTTTCGTAGGCCGCTGGTCTCAGGCGCTTCGGCGCCGCGCACACTGTTCGATCGGCCTCTGGCGTCCGGGTCCGATTTCCGCGAGGGGCGGATGGAAATGCCGTCAGGCTCTGAAGGGCCTCTATCTGTTGATGCAGGGGCAACCAGTCTTCACCCGCGGGCAGAATAGACCGAGCGAGCTTGGCGCCGGGGATCGGGCGCGCTGTCGGCGACGACGCTGCCGTTAGCTGTTGAGGCCCGGCATGGAGCACTCGGCGCGGCTCCTCATGTCGGCGGGAGGTGAGCCGCAGGATGAGCGCGTCGACAGGGCCTCACCCGCGCTGAACCCGCTCACTAGATGGCTCCGGCTGGATGCTCCATCGCCCGCCGGGCGATCATCCCCGGCAACACGCCTTCCAGAGGATGCGGCGTGATCCCGAGTTCCGCAAATCCCGGAGCATGCCCGGATGCGACATTGTCGAACCGCATCAAGTCCACCTGGTTCGTCGTGATCGGCGGGTTCGGGAGTCGCTCGCAGAGCCAGGCCAAAGTGCGCCAGGCCGCGAACGGAAGCGGGACGAGCAAGGTCCTGCGACCTGCCTCGGCGGCGATTGTTGTGAGCAGCTCCTTATAGGAATAGACGCTGGGGCCGCCGCAATCGAACGTCACGGCTCGCAATTCCTCGCGCTGCAACGCTCTGACGATCGCCTCGGCGACATCTTCCACATCGGCCGGCTGAAGGCGCGTCTCGCCGAGGCCGAACATCGGATAGATGGGAAGAACCTTCAGCGTCCTGAGGATGATCGAGAGAAACGCGTCATCCGGGCCGAACATCACCGCCGGGCGAATGATCAGCGCAGCGGGAAACGCATTCCGAACCGCCAACTCGCCTTCGCCGCGCCTACGAACATAGAGCGAAGGGGACGCCGGGTTGGAGCCGATGCCTGAGACATGCGCAAGGCGCCGAACCTGGGCGAGCCGTGCCTGGACCGCCACGCGCCTTGCGCCAGCCACATGGATCCCCTGGAAGCTCGTCCCGCCGCGCTCGACGTAAAGGCTAACGGCGTTCACCGCGGCATAGGCGCCGGCCACCGCCGCGGCGACGGATTGATCGTCTTGGACGTCGGCGGCCACGGATTCGATGTGCGGATCGTCAAGGCCGAACAGCTCCCGCCCGCGCGCCGGCCGCCGCGTCGCCACCCGGACAACGAATGCATGCTCGCTCAGGCGACGCACGACGCGGCGGCCCAGGAACCCCGTGCCGCCGAACACCGTGACGATCGGAAGGTCCATGACGCCTCCTGTGAGATGGCCGCCCGCGGCCGGCGCATCCGTGGGATCAACCCCGCTGAGCCGAGCGCGTTGCTTGGGCCGCAGGGGCGGGAACCCGGCGCCGCGGGACAGGTTGGTGCGCGATGGTCTTAGGAGACGGTCATGACCTTCGCCCTACACAGTCCGGCGTTCGAGGACGGCAGCGCGATACCTGAGAAGTACGCGCGCGATGACCAGAACGTCTCGCCGCCGCTGCACTGGACCGATGCGCCCGCCGAGGCGAAGAGCTTCGTGCTGGTGATCGAAGATCCCGACGCGCCCGGGGGCGTCTTCCACCACTGGGCCGTTCATGGGATCGACGCCAGCCAGACGGAGATCCGCGAGGGCTTCGGCGCCCAGGGCCCGGGCGTGCATCAGGCAGTGAACGACTTCGGCAAGCCGCGCTATGACGGACCGCAGCCGCCGCGCGGCCATGGCGTGCATCATTATCACTTCCGGCTGGCGGCTCTCGGCGTCGAGAACCTTGAGGTGGCTAATGACGCCACCGCCGCGGAGGTCTGGCGAGCGGCGCGTCTACACATGATCGACGAGACGGAGATGGTGGGGCTCTTCGAACGAAGCTGAGCCGGTCCCTCCGTGCGCGCGCTTGCGCATGATGGCCGTCCGTTTCGTACGCCAACGCGCTTTATCGGCGAGGACATCCAGGCGCTGTGCGGCCGCGCCGCCAGGAGATCGGCGATTGACTGCTAACGTTCGTCCGAGCCCGCGCGATCGTCGTAGCCCCGGCGCTCGGAGAAGAATGCCAACCACACGAAAGCGCCGATGACCACCTCGACGGTTAGGGCGCCCGCGAGCAGGTAGGGCCAAGCAGACCGCAGGCCGGCCCAACCGAGACCCACCTTCGCGGCGGCGTGAACGGCCCAGGTGACGTAGGCCCCGACGGCTGCCAGACCGACAAAGGACAGGATGAGAATGAGTGATTGACGCCTGCGCATGCCGGTCAATCGCCCTCTCCGCCGACGGGTTCCCCTCCACCACCGTCTGACGGACGGCGTGATCCGGCCGCAATGTGCGGCGCGCCGACCCGAGGAGAACGGGCCTGTTCCCAAGAAGTGGGCTATCTCCGCCATCGCGGTGATCGCTCGGCGCATTGGCGGGCGACTAGACCTCACTGTTCAGATCTGTCCGGTTGGTCGTCTGACGCCGGTATGGCAGGAGGCTTGCTCACACTGTCGTCGACGCGTCGGATTGGACTATTCATTGGATAACGGCGTTATCTAGGGGCGACGGCGAAACGAGCCCCCACGCCGCTGGCCCCACGCCAGAGCCCCCGGCTCTCTCCAGTCCGCTTCGCAGCGATGCCCATACCAACCAATCGCCGAGCGCCGGCGATGGCGGCTGCCGGAGCTATGCGAAGAGCCACGTGGCCGAGCCAAACGAGCGCAAAGAGGGCCAGCAACGCGGAAGGGCAGTCACGGCTCGCCGAGGGCTGCCGCAACACGGCTTCAGGCTTGCCATCAAAGCGCGCTGACGGCCCGACGGTCCCGCGAACTTGTTCAGCTACTTAGCGGAAATTTCTCATGTGGCCGCGCCGCCGATCCGAGAGCGACGCCGATCAGCGAGATTACCGGTCACCCACGAACAGGCCGCGGCTACGAGCGTGTCCGGCGATCAGCACGTCATAGCCGGCCCGAACCTCAAGCCGCGCTGCGAACCGCGCTCCACCTCGGTGCGGTTGTGCGCTGGCCGCGCGGACTTCGCCCCGCCATGTAGGAGTTCGTGGTGGAGGTGCAGAGGTCGTCCGCTTCGACGTTAAATCGCTCGCGCACGGCGTGTGGGCGGTCCTGAGCAGGCGAATGCACAGGTTGATAGCGCAGCATCAAAACTCATCGCGGTTCTGAGCTCGCGGCTGCTCCCGATCCGGGAGCTCGATCCCCGGTGCGTCGAAGAAGTCGTCCCACACCGCATCAGCTGGAACGATCACCCGACGCTTGCCCTCGCGGATGATCTCGACCGCTCGCACCCCTTCCGGAAACGCGACCTCCTTCGGAAGGCGCACCGCTTGTGAGCGGGTGGATTGAAAGACGCTTGGGTCATTTGGAGGCTCGCGAATATCCCGCCTGTGTATACGCGATCCAGCCGTACCCGAAAAATCCCGGCCTCGCTGATGGCGCAGGCGTGCGCGACCGCCTCGGATCTCTGGCATTGGAGATTAGGAGGCAACCAGCTGGCGCCTCGGGGTACGCACTAGCCCGTCCTTGAACCACATCAGGGGGTGGACTAAGTTGGTTGGCTAAGGAGCCGGGCAAATGGAAACCGTCAACATCCACGAGGCGAAAACCAACCTCTCGAAGCTGGTCAACAAGACCGTCGCCAGCGGGGAGTCTTTCGTCATCGCCAAAGACGGCAAGCCTATGGTGAAGGTCGTTCCGCTCGACCAGGCCGAGAAGCCCAAGCGCAGGATCGGCTTCATGAAGGGCCAGTTCGAGCTTCCCGACGACTTCAACGAGCTCGATCAGGATGAGATCGTGAAGCTGTTCGAAGGGGACGAATGAAGCTCCTGCTCGACACTCAGCTTGTGCTCTGGGCCGCGAGAGGCGACCCACTGCCGGCTGAAGCGGAGAAGCTGATTGAGAACGCCGACAACGAGCTGATGTTCAGCGCGGCGGTGATCTGGGAGGTTGCGATCAAGAGCGGTCGCGGCAGGCCAAACTTCACCGCCGATCCTCGCACCCTACGGCGGAGCCTGATCGACAACGACTACGTCGAGTTGGCGATCACGGCTCTGCATGGCGCAGCCGTGCTCCAACTGCCGGTCTTTGAGGACCACAAGGACCCGTTCGATCGGATCATGATCGCCCAGGCCGCGAGCGAGGGCGTGACCCTGGTCTCGACCGACCACAAGTTCCGGCTCTACGAAGGCGCCGCCCCGCTGAAGATCGTATAGGGAACTGACGCGCCTTCATCGGCGCGCGGTCCGGCGACCTGTCGCCCAGCGGCGAGGCCAGAAGGTTGCGCGATGAGTCGGGGTGTTCGGCCCTTGCATACCGCCCTCGCCATCTTCAGGCGCGTGGGTCGCATTTGAGAAGCGCACATTCCCCTCCAAGCGGGGCCGAAATGACGACGACGCCAAAGGTGACCTGAACCAGAGGCCGGGCCAGTTCCGTGTCAGGAAGGTCTCGAAACAGTGATCGCGCTGACGGCGTCGTACAGCGACCATACGGACCGTGTCCGGGAGTAGGCAGGGAAGCGGGTGACGGTGACGTCGTCGACGAACCAGCTCTCCGGCGAATTGAAAGCAAGCCCGCTGTTTTCATCGTCGTAGATCCGCCGGTGATCCTCGAGCCGAAGGAGTGGTCGCGCTGGCTGGATCCCGCACAGGATGCCGGTGAGCTGCTGGCGGCAGTGCGGCCGGAGCGGTTTCGCCTGATGCCGGTCTACACCCGGGCGGACAGCAGCGAGGCCACGACGCTGAGCGACGTCCCCGACGACCGGACCGCGATCGCTGACACCGGCGCCTTCGTCTCGCTGATCATCCCACGGCGGCGTTGGCGCGCGGCGCCGGCGAAGAAGTCGAATTCCTGGGTGTCTGGGACTGGAGCGACGGCGTGATCCGCTGGATCCCAGAGGACTAGCCCTTTGAATTTGCGGGAGGAACCCGGGCGGTGTTTCGCTGGTTGATGAGCCGGCGGCACTTTGACCCCTCCGCCGCCTCGTCAGGGCGCAACACCTTGCCTGGTGAACAAACGCCCGAGCCCCCGGTCAACACAGCCGGGGGCTTTGCGTTGCCCACCGACCTGCTGACCTACGAGGCGCTGCACACCTCCAAGGCGGAGCCGGCGGCTTAAGGTTCTCAAGCCTTGGCCATGCCCTCGACGTGGCCGCCGAAGCCGTGGCGCATCGCCGACAGCAGCTTTTCGGCGAAGGTGTGGTCCTGACGGCTGCGGAAGCGGGCGAACAGGGCCGACGCCAGCACGTCGACCGGCACGGCTTCCTCGATCGCCGCCTCGATCGTCCAGCGGCCTTCGCCGCTGTCGGCCACCGAGCCGGTGAACTGCTCCAGGAGCGGGTCGCCGGCCAACGCCTGGGCGGTCAGGTCGAGCAGCCAGGAGGAGATCACGCTGCCGCGCCGCCAGACCTCGGCGATGTCCGGCAGGTTGAAGTCGTAACGCTCCGCCTCCGGCAGGGTGTCCTTGTTCTTGTTGCGCAGGATGTCGAAGCCTTCGGCGTAAGCCTGCATCATTCCGTACTCGATTCCGTTGTGGACCATCTTTACGAAGTGGCCGGCGCCCACCGGGCCTGCGTGGATGTAGCCGAGCTCGGCGGTGGGGTCACAGCCTTCCGGTCGCCTGATCCCGGGGACCGTGCCTGCGCCCGGGGCCAGGCTCTTCAGGATCGGCTCGACGCGCTCGAAGGCCCCGCGCTGGCCGCCCACCATGAGGCAGTAGCCGCGGCTCAAGCCCCAGATGCCGCCTGACGTCCCGACGTCCACGAAATCGACGCCCTTGGCAGCGAGCTGCTTCGCGCGGCGGATGTCGTGGCGATAGTAGCTGTTGTGCCGCCGTCGGCTCGCCCAGCGCCTGTACGGTCTCTTCCGTCGGGGCCCCGGCCGGCAGCATCACCCAGCAGACGCGCGGCGGCTGAAGCGCCTCGACCGCCGCTTCGAGGCTGGTCGCAGGCGTCGCGCCCACCGTGGCGACCTCGGCGACTGCTTCTGGGGCGCGGTCGTAGACGACGCACTCGTGGCCGTCCTCCATGAGCCGGCGGGCGATGTTGCCGCCCATTCGGCCCAGCCCGATGACGCAGATTTGCATGGCGGCGCTCCTATGCGCGGGCGGTGGGCGTCTCGCCCTTCAACTGCAGGCGCTTGGCGGCGAGCGCGGTCAGCAACTCGTCGAGTGACTTGGCGAACAGCTTCACCCCGTCGACCACCAGCTGATCGGTGACACCGTCGAGATCGAGGCCCAGGCGCTGGGTCTCGGCCAGCACCCGGCGCGCACCGTCGAGATCCGCCTGCAGCGTCGGCGCCACCGTCCCGTGATCGCGGAAGGCGTCGATCGTCGCAGGCGGCATGGTGTTGATCGTGTCCGGTCCGATCAGGGTGTCGACGTAGAGCACGTCGAAATAGGTCGGGTCCTTCGTGCCGGTGGAGGCCCACAGCAGCCGTTGCGGCGCGGCCCCATTCGCGGCGAGCGCCTTCCAGCGGTCCTCGCGCACCAGGTCGAGGTAGTGCTGGTAGGCCACCTTGGCGTTGGCGATGGCCACCTTGCCGCGCAGCGCCTTCAGCGCCGCCGCCTCCGCGTCGCCCGCCTGGACCCGCGCATCGATGGCCTTGTCGATCGCCGTGTCGATGCGGCTGACGAAGAAGCTCGCCACGCCGTGCACCTTGGCGACGTCGCCGCCGGACGCCTGATAGGCCTCCAGCCCCGCCATGTGCACCTCGGCGACGTCGAGGTAGGCCTGGAGGCCGAACAGCAGGGTGACGTTGACGTTGATCCCCTCGCTGACCAGCTGGCGGATGGCCGGTGTTCCCGCCTTCGTGCCCGGGACCTTGATCATCAGGTTCGGCCGGTTCACCGCGCCCCACAGCTGCCGGGCCTCGGCGATGGTGCCTTCGCTGTTGTCGGCGAGCTTGGGGCTGACCTCCAGGCTGGCGAAGCCGTCGGCGCCGCCGAGCCGGTCATAGGCGGGTCGAAAGTGGTCGGCGGCCGCCTGGATGTCGGCGACCGCGAGTTGCTCGTAGAGCGCGTCGGGTTGAGCGTCGCCCTTCGCCAGCAGCGCCTTGATGCGCGCGTCGTAGGCGTCGCCGCCGGTGATCGCCTTGTTAAAGATCGTCGGATTGGAGGTGACGCCCCTCAGCCCGTCCTCGGTGATCAGCCGGTCGAGCTCGCCGCTCTCGAGGATTTCGCGATCGAGGTAGTCGAGCCAGATCGATTGGCCGGCCTGCGCCAGCTGCAGCAGTGGATTGGTCATAGGTCTGTCCGGAATCGCGCGGCGCCGACCTGCCGCCGGGCGGCCTCGGAGACCTTGTCAGCGGTGAAGCCGAAGCGGCGCATCAGGTCGCCGCCGGGCGCGGAGGCGCCGAAGGCGTGCATGGCCAGCGCCTCGCCGTCGGGTCCGACGTAGCGGTCCCAGCCGAGCGGCGAGGCGGCCTCGACCGCCACCCGGGCGGTCACCGCGCGGGGCAGCACCCCGTCGCGATAGGCCGGCGGCTGCGCTTCGAACAGGTCCCAGGACGGCATGGAGACGACGCGGACGCGCAGCCCCTCGCCCTCCAGCGTCTCGCGGGCCGCGACGCACAGCCCGACCTCCGCGCCGGAGGCCATCAAGATCACCTGCGGCACGCCGTTCGCGCTGTCCGCCAGCACGTAGGCGCCGCGGGCGAGGCCCGCGGCCGGCGCATAGGCGGTTCGGTCCAGCGTCGGGACCGCCTGGCGCGACAGCACCAGGCAGGCGGGGCGGTCGGTCTGGGCCAGGATCGTGCGCCAGGCCTCGGCCGTCTCGTTCGCGTCGGCGGGACGCAGCACGATCATGTCCGGGATGGCGCGCAGAGCGGCCAGCTGTTCGATCGGCTGGTGGGTCGGGCCGTCCTGGCCGAGCGCGATCGAGTCGTGGCTGAACACGAACACCACCGGCTGCTTCATCAGCGCCGCCAGCCGGGTCGGCGGGCGCATGTAGTCGGAGAAGATCAGGAAAGTGCCCGTGTACGGGCGCAGGCCGGAGAGGGCGAGGCCGTTGGCGATCGCCCCCATTACGTGCTCGCGCACGCCAAAGTGTAGGTTGCGGCCGCCGTAGTTCGGCGCTTCGAACTCGCCCGCGCCGTCGAAGTCCAGGTGCGTCTTGGTCGACGGCGACAGGTCCGCCGAGCCGCCGATCAGCCAGGGCAAGCGGGGCGCGATCGCGTTCAGCGCCTTGCCCGACGCCTCGCGCGTGGCGATCCCTTTCGCATCGGCGGGGAAGGTCGGCAGGTCGCGGTCCCAGCCGTCGGGGGCCCTGCCGGCGAGCAGCCCGTCGAGTTCGGCGGCAAGCTCAGGGAAGGCCTGACGGTAGCCGTCGAGCGCCGCTTGCCAGTCGGCGTAGGCCTGCTCACCGCGGGCGCCGAGCGTGGCGGCGACCCGCTCGCGCACGCCGTCCGGCACCAGGAACGGCGGCTCCTCGGGCCAGCCGTAGGCCTGCTTGGTGAGCTTCACCTCCTCCGCGCCCAGCGGATCGGAGTGGATCTTGGCGGTGCCCTGCCTGTGCGGCGAGCCGTAGCCGATGACGCTCTTCATCCGGATCAGGGTCGGGCGATCGTGCCGCGACTTGAAGGCCGAGACGGCGCGGGTGAAGGCGGCGCAATCATTGGCGTCGTCGACCATCTCGACGGCCCAGCCGTAGCCGTGGAATCGCGTGCCCACGTCCTCGCTGAACGCCAGTTCCGTGCCGCCCTCGATGCTGACGTTGTTGTCGTCGTAGATCCAGCAGAGGTTGGACAGCTTCAGGTGCCCGGCGAGCGACGCCGCCTCGCCCGAGATACCCTCCATCAGGTCCCCGTCGCTGCAGATCGCATAGACGCTGTAATCGAAGATCGTGTGGCCCGACCGGTTGAACCGCGCAGCCAGCCAGCATTCGCCCATCGCCATGCCGACGCTGTTGGCCGCGCCCTGGCCCAGCGGACCGGTGGTCGTCTCCACGCCCGTGGTGTGGCCGTACTCCGGATGGCCCGGGCAGACGCTGTCCAGCTGCCGGAAGGCCTTGATGTCGTCGAGGCTGACCGCCGGCTGCCCGGTCGGTCGGCCCGCGGCGTCGAGGCGGGCGACGCCGGCCAGGTGCAGGAGGGCGTACAGCAGCATCGAGCCATGGCCGGCGGAGAGCACGAAGCGGTCCCGGTTCGGCCAGTGCGGCGCGGCCGGCGCGTAGCGCAGGAACCGGGTCCACAGGGTGTAGGCCACGGGCGCCTGGCCCATCGGCGAGCCCGCGTGGCCGGACGCGGCCTTCTCCACCGCGTCAATGGTCAGGGTGCGAATGGTGTTGATGGCTGTCTGATCGATCTCGGCGAAACCGGGCGCGGACGACGCCTGGTCTGGGGCGCGAGCCCCGCTGGTGGCCTTCAGGTCCATGATCTCACCCGCCGGTGGTCGCTGCGATGGAGTATCGGCCGCAGCCGGCGGCGTTCGGCGCCGCGGTCGAGAGGCGTCGGGGCAACGAATGGCGGGGATGGCAGTTCCGTACGCGCGGCGCGGAAGCTCGACCCTATACGTCGGCGAGGGTTCGGGCGGCGCGACCAGGGAGTCCCATGGCGGCTCGCATCGATGACTATGGTCTGATCGGCGACTGCGAAACCGCGGCGCTGGTAAGTCTCGACGGCTCCATCGACTGGCTGTGCTGGCCGAGGTTCGACAGCGGCGCCTGCTTTGCCGCGTTGCTGGGCGATCGCTCCCACGGACGTTGGCGAATAGCGCCAGCCGACGAGCCGGTGGCTGCGCATAGCTGTCGTTGTAGATGTTCACGCCGGCCTCGCCCCAGAGCAGCACCATCGGAAGCGGCGAGCGCAGCGCGATAGCCGTGGCGGTTTTCAGGCTCGGCGGCCAACCCGCCAGTGGTCCGAGCGGCGTTGAGGCCAATCGTGCGTGGCTATCAATTCCGCCGTCGCGCCGCCGCCCCGAAGGACGGGGTTTCAGGAACTCAGCGGCTCCCCAGAATGAATAGATCAGCGACTCCGGCTCGAAGGAAACCTCTGCTTACAATCCGTCACAGCTATGCTCGGGCGGTCGGCAGCTCGTCCACGCGCGAAAGATATCGGGGCGAGCGCCACGCCGACTTCTGCGCTGCGGCCTTGGCCCCACCAGCGGAGGCCACGAACACCGAACCCCGGCCAAATTTCCGATTCAGCTGGTCGACCGCGCTCATGAGCTGCTCGGACCCCTCCAGGCTCCGGCCCACGAACGCGCTCATCTGCACCTCGTCGATCGGCACTCCAGGGCCGGCTCGAAGACGCGTTCGCAGGAGCAGTAGAAGCAGTTGCCGTCCGACAGCGCGATCACGCGCGTCATCGGCTGGCGCCTGGATGTCGCCGAAGGGTCCAGCGCACCACGCCCCAGATCGCGACGTCGGCGATCGGCGCGACCGCAAAGGCGGGCATGGCGGGGTTCTCGATCATCAGACCGAGCCGGCCATTGTCGGAGACCAGACGCTTCACCGACCGCCCGGACTGGGTCGAGCGCCCGCCTCTCACGGCAGGTTGGACTGTAGAGGGCACAGGTCAGGCGGCGACCTCCCGAAGCTCATTCCGCCGCACATCCGTCAGGCGGCCTGAGCGAGCAGGAACGCGCGGACTTCCCCCGTCCCGGCCCTATCGCCCAGTTCTCTCACGAACTCGCGTCCCGCCTCGGTGAGCTGGCAGACGTAAGGGGCCGTGGGTTTGCTGTTCGCTCGTCCAAGGCGCGTCACCAGCCCCTTGTTCATGAGCCCCGGCGCTTGCTTGAAGGGGACCTCTCCGATGCCGTCAGTGGTCTCAGCGAGTTCGACCAACGCCCGCTTCTGGGCCGAACCAACTTGCCGCGTCATCGTGCGCTCCCCGTCCCTCCAGGAAGGGTAATGGAGTCCAGATTGTGGCGTCAAGTTGTCGAAACCTGGAGTTGCCGAGCGCGTTCCCCCCAAATGGACATGGGTTGCAGTTGTTGGCAGAGATGCCGACAACGACCCAACCAAGAGGGGCGAGAGTTCACCTCTCGTCGGTGAGACCGGGTTCTCCGCTGGACTTGTGATCGTCCTTCGCGGCCAAGGCGCGCACGAGACGCAGGATGGCCCGGCGCACACGCGGAGAGGCAACCTTCGGCCGCGCCCTCTTATGCGCCCAGCACGCATCGGTCACGCTTCTGGTAGGGGAGCAGCGAGGATCGCCCGCTCAAGGCCACCAGCTTGTGAGAGCACATGTCTCGGTGGAGATAGCCGCGTGCCGACGCAGTTCAACGTCGAGAGCGGCTTGGTCGTGCCGATCTTCGACGTGGAGACCTGAGCCTCGCCTTGGTCAGCGCGCACATGTCCATCTTCAGCGGAGGTCGACTTCCTGGGTGCGGGTGTGAACGCGGAGCGCCTGAAGCGCACCTAAGCTGCAGAACTTGCCTATCGGGCGCGGACCGTCGACTATCCGACATCTGCGTTAGGCCGTGCGCTACTGGCTGAACTCCGCGCCACGGCGTGCGGTCTTCTCCTCATCAGGCTCACCTTCGATGGCCAGCTCGGGGTGCTTGCTGATCAGCAAGGCGCGGTCCTGCGCCATCTTTTCCCAGTAGCTGGCCATCTGGATGAGTTGCTCGCGCTGTTCAGCCGCATCCATCTTGGCCGCCAACTGGAGGCACTCTTTTGCGTGCAAGCGGTACTCGGAAGCCTTTTTCATAGGGTCCTAACTATGCCAGCGCCCCCCTCGTTCAACCCCTTTGAGCCCAACGTGAGCCGTACGGCGCGGCTGTGTGTCCCTACTCCGGCCACTCCGGTCGCAACGGCTCGTGCCAGTTCATCCCCAGCGCTCTCGCCTGGAACTCCACGTACCCGCTGCAGCCCAGCCGCGACAGCGGCTCTTCCGGTCCCACAAGCTGAACTCGACGGGAGATCGTGCGCCACCGCGACGGGGACCGCACGAACTTCCGGCGGAGCAAACCTGTATGTGGCCCGGCGCGCTAGGGCCCGCAGGGCGGCATAGCGAGGACGTTGGGTACGGCCGGCGGTCTCCGACAGCATCCAGGCGGCGTTGTCGTATGCAACCTCCCCCACCTCCAGCCGCTACGTCGGCCGCGCTCAATGACGAGCACGAAGTTGCCGGCGATCGGCGAGTGCCGGCCCGCGCCGGGCCAGCGGCGGAAGCGATAGGCGGCTCCAGAGGCGCCGAGGACGTCGATGAAATCCATAGCCGCAGCTTAGCTGCGCCGGGGCCCTAGCCGAAGCGCCGCGGAAGGGCGGAGTGATCACTTTCATGGCGTGATTAAGCGACGGCTAGGCCGGTGCCTTGCGAACCCCAAATCAAGGTCGGGGAGGGACGTTTCACGCCCAATCTATTATCTGCGAAATTCTGGCGGCTGCCTCGCTTGCGGGCGGCATGGTCTCACCCGGTGGGAGGCTGGCCGGCCACGAGAGGCGGCCCATGGTCTGGCCGCTGGCCTGCGCCGGTAAGACAGCGACGCAGCTTCGGCGGAATGCCGTTGTTCTTTGAGGTCGTCTAGCAGAAGATCCCATAGTTCTCCAGGCGCGCCCGCGATGAGGCGGCCAGTTGTCAACAGCAAATCGCCGCGGGAGGAGCCAGTGAACTCAGAGCAAGCCATCTTCGAACTGGAGGTGTTCGGCTTCACGGTGCTTCCATCGGTGCTAGAAACCACGGCGGCCGCGCGGTTGGGTGAGTTGCTCGATGCGGCGGACCAGGCGATCGGGACGGAATACGTCTACGACGGCGCCAATGCCCGCCTCGTGCCCTGCGTTCCAGCGATCGCGCAGGATTTCCTGCCGCTCATCGATCATCCGACCGTCATGCCGGTGATCGAGGCCGTGCTCGGGCGTGACATCGTGCTGGGCAGCATGAACTCCCGAATCGTCCGCCCAGGCGATCCCGCGCAGGGACTACACAGCGACATCCCGACCGTGCACCGACGGATCATCGGCCCGCCGGTAATGCTGCAGATCGCCTGGATGATCGACGGTTTCACGCTTGAGAACGGCGCGACCCGGCTGGTTCCCGGCTCGCATCGGGCGCCGGAGCCCGCACCGCCCGAAGACCGCATCGTGCCATACATTGTGGAGCCCACCGGCCCCTCCGGCAGCGTCTTGATCTTCAACGGTCAGTGCTGGCATGGGGGCGGCGCAAACAGAAGCGAGCAGCGCCGCCGCGCCGTCTTTGGCCACTATCGGGTGGGCCCATGGATGCGGTTCCAACTGGATCCGGCTCAGTATGTATCGGTGGAGCGGTGGGAGCAGATGTCGCCGCGCCAGCGGGAGATTTTGCGGATGACCCACGGACCATCTCAGAAAAACGCCGCCGACTACTACCCTGAGCAGGCTGTCGGACGACGCTACGACTGAGCTCAGTGCCCGGTGGCCCCATGCCGAGCGGCAGGGTTGAGGATGCGCCGCGGCAAACGCTGTCACGGATCGCGCGAGGTCGAGCCGTTGCTGGTGCAAAGCGCCACGTGCTGGCCCCGGCGACTTTGAGCCGAGCAGCTAATGCGTGCTCAGATAGGGCGTGAGGCCGCAGTCGACGACCGCCACCGCCGTCGGCGACCTCGAGTTCATGGAGTCCAATTTCCGGCGCTTCGCTGAGCAGACGGTTCGTCCACCCGCGGCCGAAAAGACAGGGGATGGCAATCTGAAGCTGCTGCGGCTGAGGCTCGTCGTGAATGACCTCGAAGCCGTACACGAGAACCTCGTCAGGCTGATCGCCCCCGCCAGCCGCAGCAATCCGTACGCCATCCGCCGGGGTAAGCTTGCGAAAGCCTTCCGCATCGGACTTGGCGGACTCGAGCTCGAGTACTGCCAACCGCTCTCGTCGAGTGCGCATCTCGCGGAGCTGCTGTCTGGCTTCGGTCCTGGCGTGCTTACGGCCGAATTCGCCGCGCGCGACCCTGAGATCGTGATCGATCGGGCGCGGGCCCGAGCTGGCGTCCAAGTCGGCACCGAGATCGACGTGTTCGGCGACGCGGTGGCCGAGCCCCGTTGCGAGATCGCCAGCCGTGACCTCGTCGGTTTCGAGGTGTTGCTCGAGCCCCTCGAAACACCAACTCTCGCTTGAGAGCGAAGAACGCCGTCGTGCGAAGCGCGCCGAAGCGTCGCGCCCCGCTAAACTGGCCAGTTACGTTGCCCTCGAACGTGGCGCGCAGTTCCAGTTTCAGGAAACCAACGAAGGTCCGCTCCTGGCGCTCTGCGGGACAATCTCGTGGCACAGTGTAGGCAGCAGGGTCGATCGGTCGCGAGGTCGAAGGCGCCGGCGGCTGGCGACCGACAAAATGGCCTGCCGTACGTATATCCGCGGCTTTGAACCCCTGCTGAGAGCGCAGATGTTGAAAAGATCGGCTGAGCTCGCCGAACCGCTCAAGTCCCAGGCGCATGACTCTGGGCGCGTGTTGCGTGGTCGAATGGCTGCGCAATGGACGCGAGCTCGACCTCAAGGAGGCACGGCCGCGCGAGGGGAGGTACAGAGATGTCGAAAGTCGCGAAAGCCGGCCGACCGGTCGTGCTGAGCCAGGTGGTCTGCGCGCTTCTTGCTGTGCCCTCGCTGGCTGCGGCAGCGCCAGGCGGTACCGTCGTCACTGTCGCGCCAGCCCGCCTCCCAGCCATCAGCCGCGTCGACGAGCGGTTCCAGTCCTACAATGTCGAGAGCGTCGAGGTGACCGGCGGCAATTTCTGGGCGCCGTATCCGAAGCCCGGCGAGCCGCCTCCCAAGCCGGTGGCGGGACCACACGGCACCGAGTTCGCGACCGGGGCTTACCAGCGGCGCGAACCGCTGGACCTGCAGGACAACAAGCGGCTGCGCATGCTCGCCAAGGCGCTGGGGCCGGCGTACATGCGGGTGAGCGGCAGTTGGGCCAACAGCGTCTACTTCCAGGACGACGACGGCCCGCCGCTCGCCAAGGCGCCGGCGGGCTACCAGGCGGTGCTGACCCGGTCGCAGTGGGCCGGCGTCGTCGACTTCAGCAAGGCCGTCGACGCGAAGATTCTCACCTCCTTCGCGGTCAGCCCCGGAGCTCGCGCGGGCGACGGGACCTGGAATCCCGAGGGCGCACGGCGGCTGTTCGCCTACACGCGCGCGCTGGGCTGGCAGATCGACGCCGTCGAGCTCGCCAACGAACCGAACGTCGCGCGGCCCGCCTATGGGCCAGCCAAGTACGCCCGCGACCATGTGGTGCTGCGCGAGCTGCTCGCGGCGGAAAGCCCGAGCACCAAGCTCGTGGGGCCGAGCTCGACCGGAGAGGCCGGCTTCAAGCTGTTCCCCGCCGTCCCGCCGAAGGAGGCCAGCACCGCCTACCTGCTCAGCGGGGAGCCGCGACCGAAGTTCGACGTCTTCTCCTGGCATTTCTACGGAGCCGTCTCACAAAGGTGCAAGGCGTTGAGCCGGGACGGCAGGGACGTGACGACCTCCCCGGCTGAAGCCCTCTCGGAGGAGTGGCTCGGCCGGGCCGACCAGGCCCAGCGCTTCTATGCGGGCGTGCGTGATCGGGCCGCGCCGGGCGCCCCGATCTGGATCACCGAGACCGCCCAGACCGCCTGCGGCGGCGATCCCTGGTCGGCGACCTTCCTCGACACCCTCCGCTATGTCGACCAGCTGGGCCGGTTCGCCAAAGGCGGCGTCGACGTCGTGTTCCACAACACCCTGGCGGCCAGCGACTACGCCCTCATCGACGATGTGACCTGGCGTCCGCGACCCAGCTACTGGGCGGCGCTCCTGTGGCGGCGCCTGATGGGCGAGGTGGTGCTGGACGCCGGCGCGCAGCAGCCGGGAACGCGCGTCTACGCCCATTGCCTGCGCGAGCGTCCGGGCGGCGTGGCGCTCATCGCGATCAACCTCAGCCGGACCGACCCAGCCAAATTGAAGCTGGCGTCGCCCGCGGAGCGCTACACGCTGTCGGCGGATGTTCTGGAGGGCCGGTCGGTGAAACTCAACGACGGCGGCCTGGAGCTCACGGCGAGCGACGAGCTTCCTGCCTTAAACGCGGTCCGCACCCCTGCGGGCGCCCTCGACCTTGCGCCCGCGACGATCACCTACCTGGCCGTTCCTGAGGCCGGCAATCCGGCGTGCCGGTGATCCAGCTGCGAGACGCAGGACATGAGCACGCAACTTCGGCGTGAGTCATTTTGGGCCGCTAGCGGCGATCAGCGGCTCTCCGCGCGCGGCGCTCGGTTCCGGGAGTGGCGGCTCATGTCGCCGGGCAGGTCGTGCAGGCTGTAGTCCCGGTAGGCGAACCGCCAGTGACCGTCGACGCGCTCGAAGCGGTCATGATACCGGCCGCAGATCACCGGCTGGAGCGCCCCGTCGCCGACCTGCTGCATGACCGTGTAGTAGGTCCGGCAAGCGCCGCGGCCGGCAGTCTCATCCACCTCGATGATCGGGTTGGTGATCACGTGCTTGGTGCGCGGCGTCCCGTCCTCGTAGACGATGATGCTGTCCCGCCACATCGTCAGCACCTCGGCAGAGCCAAGCTCGCCGATCGCGGTCTTGATACGGGCGTGCGCGAAGAGGTCCGCCGCCGCCTCGAAGTCACCGCCGTCGATGCACTCGGCGTAGCGGTAAACCAGGTTGGCGATCTCGACTTCGCTGCTGACCATGGGGTGGGGCTCCTGTTCCTGGTGGCGATGCGCTCAGCTCAGCGAGAAGCCCGCGTCGACCGCGAGCGTCTGATTGGTGACGAAGCGGGCGGCGGGGCTGGCGAGAAACAGCACCGCCGCGCCGATGTCGCGCGGCTCGCACATGCCGAGCGGCGCCCGCCGCGTGCCCGGCCCCGCGGTCGGCGGGCCCTTGGCGCCGATCGTCCCGGGGGTCGGCACGGCGCCTGGCAGCACGGTGTTGACGGTGATGCCGTGCTCCACCAGCTCGAGCGCGGTGATGCTGGAGAAGGCGGCGAGCGCGCCTTTCGAAGCGACGTAGGCGGCGGTTCCCGTGGCCAGCATGCCGGCCAGGACGCCCGAGGCGATGTTGACGATCCGCCCACCCGCGCCGGCGGCCGCCATGGCGCGGCCGATCTCGCGGGTGACGAGGAAGGCGCCGCGCGCGTTCACCGCCTGGACGCGGTCCCAGGCGTTGGCGGTCTCCTCCAGCAGGTACTGGCGATCCTGGACGCCGGCGTTGTTGACCAGCGCCCAGGGTGCGCCGTGCCGCGCCACGACCTCGCGGCAGGCGGCGACGACCGAACCTTCCTCGGACAGGTCCATGCGGATGGCGTCGGCGGCCAGGCCGGCCACCGCGAGGGCGTCGGCGCGGGCGCGTGCGCCGTCCGCATCGATGTCGGCGATCACGACCAGCGCGCCGGCTTCGGCCAGCATCTCGGCGATACCGGCCCCGATGCCGCTGGCGCCGCCGGTGACGAGCGCGAGCTTGCCGGAAAGCGAGAAGGGCGAGATGTTCATTCCGACGGCTCCTTCAGGCCACCGCCGGCATGATCTCTTCGGCCACCCACTGGGTGTAGTCGAAGTAGTCCTCGATGCTTTGGACCATCGGGATCGGCACCGCGCTCATGGTCACGCCGAGCTCTTTGAACCAGCCGAGCCGGTCGATGATCTCCTGCTTGGTCATGCCGGGCCGGGCCTTGGGATCGTCCTGAACCACGTGGCCTTCGCCGACGCGGGTCGTGGCGAAGCCGTAGAAGATGTCCGTCAGGTCGCCGTTGTAGTCCGGCTGCGACCTGATGAAGTCGATTCTGTCCGGGATCTGTTCCGGCTTGGTCAGGAACGGCCACCATCCGGACGCGTAGCGGGCGATCCGCTTCAGCACCGCATCGGCGTCGCCGCCGAACCAAACCGGCAGATGCGGCTTCTGAAAGGGCTTGGGCTCGAAAACGACATCGCGGAACGAGACGTACTTGCCCTCGAACGCCGGCGCCTCCTGCGTCCAGAGCGCCAGTATCGCCTGGATGTATTCCTCGCTCATCGCCCCGCGTTCGTGGAACGGGACGCCCAGCGCGTCGAACTCGCTTTCCAGCCAGCCGACGGCAAAGGTGATGGTGACCCGGCCGCTCGACAGCCAGTCCATCGTCGCGAGCGCCTTGGCGGTGACGATCGGGTGCTGCAGCGGCAGGATGGCGATGCAGGAGTTGACGCGGATCGCCTCCGTCGCGCCGGCGAGGTAGGCCATCGCCGGGTAGGCGCTGAAGTAGTGCGGCCCCGAAAGCTCCACGTGGTCCTTCGGGATCACATGATGCTCGGGCACGCTGATCATGGCGTAGCCGAGCTTCTCGGCCCACTTCGCCAGGCGCGTCTGGTCGGCGCCGGTGACGGCGGCTTCCCACGGTTGGCAGGTCGCTTTCAGGCGCGTCATGTGCGGCATGGAGAATGCGAGTTGCATGCGCTCAGAACCCCATCGCCGCCGTGTGGCCGCCGTCGACTAGCCAGTCGACCGCCGTGACGAAGCTCGCCCCGGGCGAACAGAGAAACACGGCGACGGCCGCCAGCTCCTCGGCCCGGCCCATCCTGCCGCTCGCCGAGGTCTCCACCATGCGGCGCGCCACCTCGCTGTTGGGAAGTTCGCCGCGCGTCATGGGCGTGTCGATCGCGCCGGGCGACATCGAGACCAGCCGCGCGCCGCGCTCGCCGAACGACTTCGCTTCGCGCTTGACCAGCGCGCGGACGCCCAGCTTCGAGAGCGGGTAGGCCAGTTCCGGGGACGGCGCGAGATGCAGCAGCGCCGCCGAGCCTTCCGGCGGCAGCGGCTGGGTGAACGCCTGGGCCGCCTCGGTCGGCATCGGGAAATAGGCGGAGTTCGAGGCGAACAGCACGGCGGCCGCTCCCTTGGCCATGCGCGGGCGGACGGCCTCGACCAGCCGCACCGTGGCGTCGAGGTTCACCGCCAGGATGCGCTCGGCCGATCCCATGTTCGGCGAGATGCCGGCGGTGTGGACCAGGGCGCCAAGGGCGCGGCCGGCCAGCGCCTCGAGGAGCCGGGCCGGGAAGGCCGGATTGGCGACGTCGCCGGCCAGGATCTGCGCTTCCGCGCCGCCGTCCCGCAGCGGCGCGGCCACGGCCTCCAGCCGACCGGCGTCGAGGTCGCAAAGCAGCAGCTGGCGCCAGCCGGCTGCGAGCAGCTGCTGCGCCGTCGCCGAGCCCATGCCGCCTGCCGCGCCCGTGACGACCGCGACTCCCTTCGGCAGTTCCTTCCCCGTCATTTCCATCTCCGTTTTCAGATCTTCGCGGCGACGTCGGCGGCGGTGCGCACGGCGCCGATGATGTAGCCGACGTCGGCGCAGTCCCCGACCATGTGCGCGTCCAGGCCGGCGGCGACGAGTTCGTCGTAGAGCCCGGTGTTCGCCTCTGCGCCCTTGGCGATGATCACCGTGTCGGCGGGCGCCTCGCAGGCCACGCCGTCGGCGCTCGTGAAGCTGACCGCCGTCTCGCCGATGCGAATGGCGCTGGCGCCCGAATGCAGCACCACGCCGGCCATCGGCAGCTCGTCGAGCATCACCGAGCGCCGCGCCGGCGACAGGCCGCGCCCGAACTGCTTGGGTTCGTCCACCACCGTCACGTGGCGGCCGCGCTCGTGCAGGAATTCGGCGAGTTCGAGGCCGACCAGGTCGCCGCCGATGATGACGACCCGGTCGCCGACCGGCATCCACAGCTTGCTCGCCTTGCGGACGAGGTCCGGGCTGTTGGTCAGGCCCAGCGTGCGCGCAGCCCCCATCGCCAGGCGTTGGCTCAGCGGCGCCTTGGAGGCCTCGCCGTTGTCGTCTTCGCCGAGCAGCAGGGCGCGCAGCGAGGCGCCATCGTGGACATGCGGCAGGTCCTTGCCCTCGATCGGCGGGGCGCGGCGGATCGCGCCGGTGGCGACGACGACGGCTTCGGGCTCCAGGGCGCGGATCGCCTCGAGCGTGGCGCGCATGTTCAGGCGAACGTCGACGCCGAGCTCGGCCAGCTGGGCTTTCAGCCAGTCGACAAAATCGCCGTTCGGCGCGTAGGCGATGGCGGCGACCCGCGCCGTGCCGCCCAGCTGGCCTGCGGCCTCCAGCAGGGTCACCCGATGGCCACGCAGGGTCAGCCGACGCGCGGCCTCCATCCCGCCTGGGCCGCCGCCGACGACGACCACCCGACGCGAGATCTCCGCCGGGGCGAGCATGTCCTTCTCGTAGCCGACGTCGGCGTTGACCGCGCAGCGCAGCGGCAGATGCAGCATCGCCTGGCTGAGGCAGGCGTAGCAGTAGATGCAGGGCCGCACGGCCTTGGCGCCGCCCTTCGCCAGATGGTTGGTGAACTGGTCGTCGGCGATCTGCTTGCGGCCCATCGCCATGAAGTCGAACTTGCCCTCGGCGATCGCGCGGTCGGCGACGTCCGGGTCGATGCGGCCGACGGTGACGACGGGGATCGAGACAGCCTCTCTAACCGCGGCGGCGAGCGGGATCAGCTTGCCGGGCTCCTGCGGCAGGTAAGAGCTGAAGAGCGCGCGCGGGACGCCGTAATTGTGCTGGGCGCTGACCGTGATCGCGTCCGCCCCGGCGGCCTCGGCGATCCGCGCGGTGATGCGCACGTCGTCGAGCGTGATCCCGCCGTCGATGAAGAACTCGGCCGCGTTCAGCTTGCAGAGCACCGGGAAGGCGCGCCCGACCCGCGCGCGGATCGCCTCGATCACCTCCTTCATCAGCCGCGCGCGGTTCTCGGCTGAGCCGCCGTACTTGTCGGTCCGGCGGTTCTCCGCCGGCGAGATGAAGGAGTGCAGCAGGTAGGTGTGCGCGGCGTGCAGCTCGATGGCGTCGAAGCCCGCTTCGACTGCTCGCGTCGCGGCGTCGGCGAAGTTCTCGATCAGGTCGGCGATGTCGCCGTCGTCCATTTCCTTGAACACGATCGGCGGGAAGCTATGCGGCAGGGGCGAAAGCGCCTTCTCCTCCGGGAACATCGAGTCCTTCACGCTCTTGCCGCTGCTCGCCTGCGGCTGCGGCATGGAGGGCACGGGGATCGGCCGGCCCGCGGCCATGTCGCAGACCGCGGAGGTTCCGCCGTGGTGCAGTTGGGCGGAGATGCGGCCGCCGTTGCGGTGGATCGCATCGGTCATGCGCTTGAGGCCCGGCAGGAATCGGTCGTCGGAGATGCCGACCTGACCGGCCTGCACCTGCCCGCGCGGATAGGCGACGCCGACGGCGCCCATGGTCACCAGCGCCGCGCCGCCGGCCGCTCGCGCGGCGTAGAAGGCGATGCTTTCCTCGCTGATCGTGCCGTCGTGGTGGGCGAGGTTGGTGCCCATCGCCGTCTGGAACAGACGGTTCTTCAGTTCGAGCGTCCCGATGCGTCCCGGGGATAGAAGGTGCGGGTAGTGAGCCATTCGGAGCGTTCCCGTCGCAGGTTTCCAGCGCCTCGAAAGGGGTGGCAGGAACGCGGGAAAGCGTCCAATGAATGAGGAGTGCGAAAGCTATGACCTGAGCGCATGATCGAACTTCGCCGCCTTCGCTATCTCGTCACCCTCGCCATGCGGCTCAGCTATTCGCGGGCGGCGGAGGAGCTCGGGATCTCGCAGTCGGCGCTGACCCGGGCGATCCAGTCGCTCGAGAAGGAGATGAACTTGCGTCTGTTCGACCGGGACCCGGCGGGCGTGACGCTAACGGAGGAGGGCCGCAGGGTCGTTGAGAAGGCTGAGGCGCTGCTGGCGACCGCCAAGGACTTCGAGCTTCAGGTGCTGCGGACCTCGGGCCGGGCGGAAGGCCGGATCAGCTTCGGGATCACGCCGATCATCGCGACGACCCTGCTGACGGCGGTGATCCCGCAAAGGCTCCGGTCGGCGCCCGACTTTGTCCACGACGTGATGGTCCGCGAAACCGAGGCGCTCTGGCATCAGCTCGTGGCGCGCGACATCGAGTTCTTTGTCAGCGCCGAATGGCAAATGCCCCATGTGCTGCCGGTGCGGATCGAAGCCCTCGGCGAATTCCCGATCAGCCTGATCGTGCGCGCCGGCCATCCGCTGCTGGCCGGGAACGTTGAGACGGCCGGCTTTCCCCTGCTGGCCCCGACCCTCGGCAGCACCACGGTCCTGTCCGAGCTGCGGAAGATTTTCGGCGGCGACGTCCATGTCTTCGAGGACTTCGCCTCCCTCTCCGCCATCACCCAGGCCACGGACGCCATCTGGGCGACCTCGGCCTACACGGTCGCGGCGGAGCTGGCGGCCGGCGGCCTTCGCCAGCTGGCATGGCCGCCCGGGATGCCAGCCCGGACCTTTTCGGTGATGATGTACTCGTTGGACCGCCGAGCGCACTCGCCGGCTGCGCTCGAGCTCAAGCAGGCCTTTCGCCAGCAGATCAGAAAGTTGCAGCAGGGCGCGCGGGACGCTTCCTACGACAACAGCCTAGCGGCCGATGAGCCCGTTCAGCGCAAGCCATCGTGACCGGCGGACGAAGGCGCTTGGCGGATCTGCATCAACTCACGACCACCCGGACCCGCTGCAGGCTGGGGATCCGCGCGAACGGGGTTGCGGCGTCGCCCTGGCGCTGAGAGGTCACGCGCAGCGTCGGGAAATAGGTTCCCGGTTTGGCGAAGACGTAGGTGGTCTTCAGCGTCACCCGTTCGGCGGGGTTCACCTGAGCCTTCAACGGGAAGGTGGCGGCGCCTTCGAAATCCCATTCCGCCGACACGATCTTGCCCGTGCGCGGGGGCGCTTCGACCACGGCCTCGAAGGTGATGGGCTCGCCGGCGCGAACCTCGGCGCGTACGCCGCCGTTGGCCTTCAACGCGAGGACCGGCTGGACGCCCTTGCGTTCCGCCGCCGTCGGCGGAACGACGATCTGGCTGTCGACCAGCTTGTAGCTGGTCGTCGCCGGCGCTGGGACGCCCTTCTCGACCCAGGCGCTGACATCGCGCAGCGCCTGCTGCAGTACCGGCGTGTAGGCCACCGCATGAGTGCTGCTGACGGGCGGATCGCCGTGAACAGCGTGATCGACGAACCAGACGCGGAACTGATCTTCGTAGTTCGGCCCCAGGTTCTCGCGCACCTTCTGCCGGTACCAGTCGGCGGCCCAGGGGAAGGCGTCGAAGTCGATCAGGCACTCGACGACGATCATCTTGCCCTTGAACTTCGCCGAGGGCAGTACGCCGGCGGCCGACTTGTTGAAGCTCGGCGCGATCAGGCGCGGGCGCTGGGGGTAGATCGGCGTCCCGTCCGGCCGACGGAACTGATCCCACGCATGGTAGTCGGGGTCCGGGACCTGATGACGGTGGAAGGTCTGCGCCGCCAGGAAATCGGAGTTGTCGATCAGCACCTCGTCGCCGGGCTTGAGCGATCCGGCGGCCGAAGGCGCGCCCGACAGCGGCGAGACGCCCAGCTTGGCGAAGCGCCCGTGCATGCCGTTCAGCTGCAGTTCCTTGCCCGCGGCCGCGCCGCTCTTGATGGTGATGGCCGCGAGCCGAAGGTCGCCGCCGGCCGGCGGCTCTTGCAGTTCGAGCGCAACGGGGACGACCCCGCCCATCTGACGCTCCAGGCTCCGCCAGGCGGTGTCGGCGTCGACCTGCGGGCCGTACTCGGTGACCGGCAGCCCGGCGGCGGCCGCCTGGTCCGACATGACGACGCGCGCGACCTTAGTCGTGTGCTGGACCCGATCGCGCGCAAGCGACGGGGGCGGATCGGCGCCCAGGTATCCGGGCACGGTCCAGAAGTCCGTGAAATACGACGGGTCCGCGCGCTTCACGGACCTGAACAGGTGGGTGAACGCGCCCAGGCCCATGTAGCCCTGCTGCTCGAACCACCAGGCCCGCGGCGGCAGGCCCATGCGGGTGGCCTCCAGCAGAGCCGCGCGCTCTTCGGCGTCGAGACCGGCGTACATGTCGCCGCTCCCGCCAGGTTCGAGCGCATCGACGATCTGGTCGATCTTGTTCCTCAGGATCCGGGTCGCGTACGCGCGCACCGTGAAGACGTTGGGGATGTGCATCGGCGTGCCCATCACGAACGGCACGGCGCCGTCCCAGGCGTCGGTGTTTTCGAAGCCGCCGATGGTGCGGAACGCCCCGCCGCTGCCGCCGTAGACGTAGCCGTACGACCGGTGCGGGCCGTAAATCTCCGCGGCCAACCGGCGCGAGTAGTTGGCGGCCGCCGCGCTGACCCGATAGGCGGCGATGGTCGGATCGATCGGCTCGCCGGGCCGCGCCGTCGCGCCTGCGCCGCCCTGGTTGGTGCCGACCGCGTAGGCTCCGCTGTCGATGCAGAACGGCACGATGCTGCCGACAAAGCCATGCAGCACTTCGGTCTCGGGCACCGGCACCGGCGAGACGTAGTGGAAGAAGCGGCCCTGGTACTGCGCCTTTTCCGGGAAATGGAAGACGAACCGCGCGTCGGTGCCCTTGAAGCCGCCGTGCACATAGCGGTGCCGTACGGGCTCGCTACGCCACTCGTCGACGTCGACGTAGGGCTCGTTGAAGACGGGATCGACGCCGCCGGTGGGCGCCAGAGCCTTGGCGGCTTGCGCCAAAGCGGCTTCCGGTCCGGCGAACGCCAGCGCCGAAACGCCGAACAGGAACAACGACTTGCGCCGCGTGAGCATGAACTGACCCCTGAGGCCTAGGATTTCGCAGTGATGGCGGCGCCTCCCCTGGAGGCGCCGCTCTTCGCGACAGCGCGTCTCTAGAAGCTCTTCTCGACGCCCACCTGGACGAGGCGTCCGAGGGTGTTTCCGTTGGTGAAGCCGCGGTTCCCGGACCCGGACGTCACGCCGCGGAACACCGGCGGATCCTGGTCGAACACGTTGTCGACGTTCAGGGTGAGGGCGAGGTCGCTGAGCATGCCTTGCCCCTTCACGTCATAGCGGATGAAGAGGTTGAAGACGTTGTAGTCGCCGACCTTCGTCTGCAGCGGGGTCACGATCCCCGCCGACGGATCCAGATCGAACCCGGCGGTGTGGTTCCAGCTGACCTGCGCCAGCAGGTCGCCGGTCTCCGCCGTGACGCTGGTCCGGACCCGGAACCGGCTGACGTTCGCCGCGAGCAGGTCCGAGAACGGCAGCCCGGGCGCCGCGCTTTGCTCCCGGTTGAGTTCGTAGGTTCCGTTCACGGCGAAGGTCAGCGCCCCAAACCCCGTGTCGCGCCGGTAGCTGGCGTTCAGGTCCAGGCCGTCCAGCTTGAAGTCGCCCAGGTTGCGCTTGCGGATGTCGAGGATGGCGTACACGCAGCTCGGGATCGGCGCGCAGAGCGACACCGGCACGCTCGACGAGGCGACCACCTCGTTGACTTGCTGCGCGGTGGGCGCGGGCGTGATCGCGAAGGGGTAGTCCCGGTAGAGGGTGGCCGTCGCCGGCCCGCCGATCGGCGGCAGGCCGATCACCCCCTTGAAGTCGATGTTGTAGTAGCCGAGGTCGACCGTCAGCCCCGGGACAACCGGCGGCTCGACTTCGATGCCAAAAGAGATCGTCTCGGCTTTCTGTGGTTCGATATCCGGCGAGTTGCCGCGAATGCCGAGGGCGAACTGCCCGGGCGCGATCGCCGGATAGGTCCCGTTCTGGACGAGGGCAGGCGGCGGCGCGAAGGCGGCCGCAGGCACGACAAGGATCTGCGTAAGCTCGGCCTGGGGCGCATCCGCCAGGCTCGGCGCGACGAAGGACTTGCCCCAGGAGGCGCGGAGCTTGACCCAGTCGAGCGGCCGATAGGTGAGGCCGACCTTGGGATTGAAGGTGTCGCCGAAGTCGCTGTAGTCGTCGTAGCGGCCGGCGAGCGACAGCGTCAGTTCCCGGATGCCCGGGAGAGCGTTGTCGGCGCCGAAGATCGGCGTGACGACTTCACCGAAGACCGCCTTCACCGTGCGGTTCAGGCGCGCTTCAGCCGTGGGCGCAATCGCCGGCACGATCGCGGTTCCGCCGATCGAAAGCCCGGCGTAGCCGGTCCGCTCAAAGCCCGGCACGGCTTCGCCCTTTCGGGTGATAAACCGCTCGTCGTAGACCTCGCCGCCGACGGCCAGCTTGACCGCTCCGCCGGGCAGGGTGAACAGATCGCCGTCGAACACCACCTTGGCGTCGGCGAGGCGCTGCTCCGTGCGGCCGTACACCTCGTAGTTGGTGATGGCGGCGAGCGTCGCCGGATCGCTCAAACCCGGATCGTACGGATTGAACAGGCCCGCCGTCGTGGCGCGGCCCAACGCGGTCGCATTGAAGCCATCGGCGCGCGACGTCGTCGTGCTTTCGCTGTAGCTGCCCAGCAGGCGCATCTGCCAGGTGCGGCCGAGATCGACGGTGAAAGTTGGGAGCAGGCCCCAGGTCTCCAGGTCGATGTTCTGCCGCTGCGCGTCGTCGGCCCCGAACGCGCCCGAGACGTTCTGGTTGGCGCCGACATTGTGCGTGGCGAAGAACGGGCTCGAGGCGGCGCTGGCCACCGATTGCGTGTACCGGTACGGGCCGAGGTTCAGCTCGATTTCGCGCCGCGTGTAGAAGCCCTTCAGCTCCGCATCGACGGCGTCGCTGAACTCCTGCCTCACGCCGCCCAGGACCGAGTGCCGGTTCTCCTTCGGGTACAGCGTCGCGGCATCGCTCGAGTCGCATTGGTTGGCGGTGCCGGCCACGGCGCTCGCCGTCGTGAACGGCAAGGCGAAGATCCGGCCGCCCTGCACGACATTGCCCGGGCTGCACTGGATCGTGGTCAGCGGCAGGCCGCTGATGGTCTGAATCGGAAATTCGCGGATGAAATCGCGATCGCGGCCGAGGATCCTCCCGTGCTCGGCATAATTGTATGACAGGTAACTGCCGCCACCGGCCCAGGAGCGGCCAGCAGTGACGTTTACGTCGGTCTGGTGGTAGTCGTCCGCGACGCCGTAGCGGGCGCCCATCTTGAGCCCGTCGAACTGCTTGAGGGTCTGGAAGTTGAGGACGCCGGCGACGGCGTCCGAGCCGTAGACCGCCGAGCCGCCGTCCGGCACGATCTCCACGCGATCCATCACTCCAGGCGGGATCACATCCGGGTCGGGGCTGGTCGAGGTGACGCCCGCGCCGACGATGCGTCGTCCGTCCATCAGAACGAGCGTGGTCGATCCGCCGGAGTTGTTGAAGCCCGGCAGGCTGCGCAGGTTCGGACGGTTCGTGGTCACCGTATTGCCGGCGCCGACCGGGAAATTCAGGGTGTTGAACGAGCCGAACTGCGGAATGGTCTCAAGGAGTTGCGCCGTCGTGGTCGCGCCGGTCTCCTGAATCGCCTCGCTCGTGACCCCGATGACTGCGGTGCCGGGAGGAGCGATGCCCCGCACCAGGGTGCCGGTCACCACCACTTCGCCGACGATCGCTCCATCCGCCTCGTCGGCGGTGTCTCGCGACGTCGAGGATGGCGCGGTCTGAGCCAGCGCGGGCCCGGTCAGAAGGGCCGCGACAGCGGCTCCACAGCACAGTGCGCGGGTCCAGCCGCGCAGCCCGAAGGCATGCATCTCCAGCACTTCGTTTCCCCCTGGTCGTCGCGCCCCGTTTGGTTCGGCAGGTGCGCGCTTGTTTTCGCTGATAACGTGGCTACGCCAGGGGATTGGTTTGACAAGGTGACCAGCTTTAGCCGCCGAAGCCAGGGGTGGCATCTTGGCTGGTGAAACACAAAATGGCCCGCGAAACGAAAGGCCTGCTATGCTCTCCTGTGTTCGTTAGGAGCATGGCAGCACCACAACGAGGGGCTTCGCGGTGAATCGGCAGGGCTTTAAACGAGGCGCGTCGCCCATGACCGCGATAGACGGCGAAGCGTCGCCGCTGCCGCTGAAGATCGAGGCGGAGCTGCAACTGCCGTCCGCTCAGGTGGTCATCGCGCGGCTCAACCACGCGACGCCCAACGAGCACATGTTCGCCCGCAAGGACGTCTACTGGGTGGACCTGTGCCTGACGCCGCGCCGCCCGGACGCCCGCGCCCGCTTTGTCGATCGCTGGGGGCCGCACCGGTTCGGCAGCATGGGCTCCATCATCGCGCTGCCGCCGCGCTTCAACCTGCATCTGAAGCATGGGGGCGGACGCCACATCTCCGTGCTCTGCGCCTTGCAAGCCGACGCCGTCCACCGCTGGCTTCCGGAAGACTTCGAGTGGACGGATCGGCGACTGGAAGCCTGCCTCGACATCTCGAGCTCGATCGTCCGCGGGCTGATGCTCAGACTGTTCCAGGAGATGCGGCACCCGGGCGTGGCGAGCGCGACATTGAGCGAAGCCCTCGTGCTGGAGCTCTCGATCGAGATCGCCCGCTATCTGATCGCGGTCGCCGAACCGATGGATCAAGGCGGGCTCGCCGCGTGGCGATTGCGGGTGATCGACAAGCGGCTGGCCGAACCAGGGGAACTGCCCACGCTCGCGGAGCTGGCGAGCCTCTGTGACATCTCGGTCCGCCAACTAACCCGCGGATTTCGGACCAGCCGCGGCTGTTCGATCGGGGATTACCTGGCCCAGAACCGCATCGAGACCGCGAAAAGGCGGCTAGCGACCGACGAGAGCATCAAGTCCATCGCGACTTCCCTGGGCTTCGCCTCGCAATCCACGTTCACCTACGCCTTCCGCCGGGCGGCCGGGGTGACGCCGCGGGACTTCCGTCAACGGATCCTGCGCGCCGTCGAGAGCCGGACCCCGCCCGCCTAACCAGCGTTCAGTCGCGAGCGGTCGCCTGGTCCAGCTCGCGGATCTCCGCGGCGATCGACATCCGCTCCCAGAGGTTCGCGCCGCCGGTCTGCTGGTTGAGCAACTCCAGCGCCGCGCGCTTCACCTCGCGGCTGAGCTTGGAGCCCGGCTCGGCGGCCAGCGCGATGTCCAGCAGGTGCAGCGCCTCCAGCGGCTTGCCCTCGGCGACGAAGCCGCGGGCCCGCGCGGCCAGCCTGTCCGCGCCGCCGGCCAGCTCGGCGATCGCCGGCGCGACGCTGGACGCCGCCACGCCATAGAGATCGGTTAGGCCGCGCGCCGGGTCGTGCCAGCCGGTGTACTCGTGCCAGATCGCCCGCACGTTCCAGGCGACCTTGCCGTACTCCTCGGTGAGCGTGAGCTCCGGCGGCGGGACGACCTCGGCCATCAAGGTGCGCAGGTCCTTGCCGGCGTTCATCCCCTCGACGGAGCGGGCGTGCACCCACTGCACCGAGTCGATGATCCGGGTGGTCTCGCGATGGATGTGCTCGGCCCCGCGGATGTCCTCGTGGCCGGTGAGGATCTGCTCGGGCTGCAGCGCGCGCAGCGTCTTGATCGAGTCGATGAACTGCAGCGCCCAGCGGGGCTTGTCGCCGCGCAGGGTGTTGAGGTTCGGCTGGTTGCCGAACAGCGGGCCGAACAGATTGCCGACGACGGCGATCTTCTCGTCCGGCAGCCAGACGATCACCGCCGAACGGGTCTCGCCGCCCGGCGTGTGGATGATCTCGAAGCGCCGGCCGCCGAGTTCGAAGGCGTAGCCCTCGTCGCCGATCAGCAAGTCGGGGGCGACCTCCTGCGTCGGCACGATGTCCTCGGTCCGGCCGGTGATGCCGCCGAAGATCCGCCGCGAGCCGCGCCGGTAATGGGCGCTGAGCGCCTCCGAATAGACCCGGTCCTCGGGATAGGTCTTGTGGGCGATGACCACATTGTCCGGCGTCTTGTAGACCTCCAGCCCGCCGTACTGGTTGGCGTGGCTCTGGGTCAGCACGATGTAGCGGACCGGGTTTTGCGAGACCTGGGCGAACCGCTCGCGCCCGCGCCGCGCGTCGCCGAGCGTACCGGCGTTGACCAGCACGTCGCCGGCCGGGGTGGTCAGCAGGTAGCTGTTGCCGACGCCGCGGCTCTCCCAGACGCCGGGCGCCCGCTCGATCGGCGCGGTCTGGCCTTCGCCCGACTGCACCATCTCGGCGACCTTCAGGCCCTTTTCCGTCAGGCTCCCTTGGGCAGTCATTCTTGTGCTCCTTCCACCAGCTCTGGAGTGATCTGGCAGGCGGACCTGCACGCGCAACGGCGACGTCATGCGGAAGGGCGGCGACTTCCAAAGTCTGGCCGGCTGACGACAAACTGGCCGCGCGTGCACACGGGTGACGACTTCAACGCTGGGGCCTGAAGCGTTGAAGTTGCTGCTTCAAACAGGCGGGGGCGCCGCCGGACCTGCCGCATGGCTGCCGATGGGGGAAGCTGAGATGGTGAAGCGCACCTCCGCACTGGCCGTACAGGAAAGCCATCCTAACCGAGCAGGCGTCAGCAGGGTCGGAGCCGCCCAGGCGACTCCTCCGCATCGAATTGCCGACCGAGCTCATGCAGGGCGTCGAGACCTACGCGGGCGTGCATGGTCTCCTGCAGGCCGAAGCGTTGCGCTACCTGATCCTCGCGGGTCTGGCGGCTGAGGCCAAAGCGATGCGCGACTTCGCTCGAGAATAATGCAGGCGGCCGGTGACGGCGTGAGCGTGGCGGCTCGGGCTTCCCAGCGTTGTCATTCTGCCCGCGTGACGCCGACAAGGCGGCCGTCGTCGAACACGAAGGCCGGGGCCGCCTTCAAGACGAAGGCCTGAGAGATCGAGGTGCACCGGCCCGTTGCGGGATCCGGGTCACCGTCGGCCAGGTGCTGCATCGTCTTGTAGAGTGAGGCGCAATCCACGCCAGCGTCCTTGGCGTACCCCGGCCCGGCGACCCGACCGTTGCCAAGCGCGTTGACGATCGGCCGATAGCCGCCGGCGTCACCCGTCAACTCGCCGCTCTGGGCCAGCCGCAGACGAAATTGCGCGCGGCGCAGGATGAACTCGCCGCCGCTCGAGCCATACCAGTTGTAGGGCAGGGTGATGTCCGCGGGGTCTGTCACCAGGGCGCCGTCCTTGATCCGGCCGTTGGCGACGACCCGATAACGCGGGCTGCGCGTCATGGTGAAGCTGCCGCCGTCGAGCACCGTGCCGCCCGCCACCGTCGCCCCGCCGCCGACGACGGTGGGATGGTCGGGCGTACTGGCGATGACCAACTGAACCTCGGGGTCATTCTCCCAACTCTGCACGCCGCGCACCACGAGGACGACGGGGTTCGCCCGGAACTGCAGTTGGTAAGTTCCGTCGCCGCCGCCCCAGCCCAGCGGCAGGGTATCGGGACCGCGGTACATGGGGTTGCACGCGACCGCCCGGAAGAACTGATTGTCCACGCCCTTTTCACCGGTCGGGCTGGTGAAGCTCTCGTGCGCGCAGGTCCCGGAAGCGGGCGCGTGGTCACCGGCCGCGCGATCCAGGTCGAGGCCAGGTCCCACCTTGCTCTGCATGGTGTTCTGCAGCCGCCGATCCCCGGTCGCGAACTCCGGGGCGTTGGTGCAGATGTCCTTGCCGCCTGGCTTGTACACGGACGCCTCGACCGCCTGGCGCAATTCGTCGGCGTTCTCCGGCTGCAGCAGCCGGCTGCGCTCGGCAGGCGGCAGCGACGCCAGGTAGGTCTGGCGGACCGAGAGCGACAGCCCTGCCGGACAATCGATCTTCTGGTCGCCGCGATAGAAGGCGATGGTGAGATCGGACAGGACAAAGCCGAAGTCCGGGTTGTGCTCAGCGTCGCCTGCGCCCGTCGTGAAGATCGCAAGGAACGCCGCCCCGGCAAGGACGCCTGACCTGGCGCGCAACTGTCTCTTCAAGCGAAGCTCCTCCCGCTTGTTCTGGTGAGCGGCAGCGCTGCCGCTGGGCGGGCGGGTGTGAAATCCCGCCTCGACAGTGAGGAGTGATCCGGCAGGCGGCCGCGCATGCAACCGTTGGAGCGGCTCCGGACCCCAGCGTCGCAGCAAGTCTGGCCGGCGATCGACAAACTGGCTGGTCGCGCACAAAGGCCGCCTTTGAACGGGCGGGCCTCCGGGGGGAAGTTGGCGCCTCAAATCGGCGGCGGCGCCCGAGCAGGAGAGGTCAGCGGACCCTGCCTGATGGCTGGCGCTCGCCCGTTCTCCAGGACGCCAGATGACCCTGAGCTTCGAAGACATCGTCAACGCCGCGCGTGAGAAATCCGGCGCGCCGGACCCGGATAACGACACCTGGAAGGAAGGCCTGGAGATCCTCCTGCACGACCACGCCACGATCGACCGGTTGACCGAGCGCGGCTGGGCCATCGTGAAGAACCGGTATGTCGAGACCCTCGCGGCCCGGATGCAAGTCGACGATTACATCCGCAAGAATCCCGCGGTCGTGGAGGCGCCGATCCAGCGGCCGGTCTTCATCCTGGGCCTGCCCAGGACCGGCACCACCATGCTCAGCTACATGCTGGACGCCGACCCGGCGAACCGCTCGATGCTGCGCTGGGAAGCCTACAACGCCGCGCCGCCCGCCGCCCCCGGCGCCCTGAAGACCGACCCGCGCTGTCTGGCTGAGGTGGCGAAGGACGAGCGGATGCTGCAGATGGCGCCCAAGGTCGCCGCCGCGCACTTCGAGCCGGGCGATGGGCCGACCGAATGCGTCCACCTGGTGGCGCAGGACTTCCGCTCGCTGATGCTGGCGGTGACCACCACGGTCCCGACCTACCATGACTGGCTGCTGTTCACCGACATGGCCAGCGCCTTCGAGCACCGCAAGCGCGTGCTGCAGATCCTGCAGACCACCAATCCGGGGCGCTGGGTGCTGAAGATGCCGTCGGACTCGCTGTTCATCCGGCAGCTGTTCAAGACCTTCCCCGACGCCAAGGTGATCTGGACCCACCGCGACCCCTACGCCGCCGTCGGCTCCTCGTTCGGCATGCGCGGCGGCTCGCGGCCGATGTTCGAGGTCGACGAAGGGCGCGACTACATGCGCCAGCACTTCCCGCTGCAGCTGGCCCTGCACGCCGCGCGTCCGCTCGAAGTCAGCCGCGAACGGCCCGACGACTTCTATCACTGCTACTACGACGACCTGGTCGCCGACCCGCTGGCGCAGATCCGCAAGATCTACGCCTGGCTGGGCGACGAGTGGACCGCATCGGGCGAAGCCGGCATGCGGGCCTGGCTGGCCGATAACCCGCAGAACAAGCGCGGCAAGCACACCTATTCCCTCGCCGAGTGGGGCCTCTCGAAGAAGGAGCTCGAGCCCTACTTCTCCGACTACCTGCGGGCTCACCCGGTCGCCACCGGGCAGGAAGCCTGAAGATGACGCGTGGTCTCTTCGATCTGACCGGCCGCGTCGTCGTGGCCGCCGGCGCCAATAGCGGCATCGGCCTGGGTTTCCTGATGGGCTGCGCGAAGCAGGGCGCCGACGTCGTGGTCTGGGGCCGCCGTGAGGACCGCAACCTGGAGGCGCTCGACAGGCTGAAGGCGGCGGGCGCCGGCCGCGCGCACCACGAGGCGGTGGACGTCGCTGACGAAGCGGCCGTGCAGGCGGCCTTCGCCTCGACCCTGAAGGTCATGGGCCGCGCCGACTGCGTGTTCGTCAACGCGGGCTTCTCGTCGCGGGCCCCGTCCTTCCCGGACATGACCAGCGAGATGTACCACGCGCTGATGAACGTGAACCTGCACGGGGCCTTCTACACCCTGCGCGAGGCGACCCGGCACATGCGTGACCGGGCCCAGAACGGCGATCCGGGCGGCTCCATCGTCGTGTGCGGCAGTCTGTCGATCTTCCATGGCCTGCAGGGCATGGAGCACTACGCCGGGGCCAAGGGCGCCCTGGCCGCCATGGTCAAGGGACTTGCGGTGGAGATGGGCCAGTATGGCGTGCGCGCCAATATGATCGCGCCCGGCTTCATCATGACCGAGATGACCCAGAACAGCCCTCAGGCCGAAGGCGTCATCAAGCACTTCTCGTCGATCACCCCGCTGGGCCGCCCCGGCTACCCGGAGGACATCGAGGGGCCTGCGGCTTACCTGGCGTCCGACGCCTCGCGGTTCCAGACCGGCGACATCCTCATCGTCGACGGCGGCCGGACGGTGAAGTCGCTCTGACGACGCCCGTCCGAGCGCACGCAGAACAGCAGAGGAAACGAGTTGAGCATCACCTGCGGCTTCATCGGCCTGGGCGACCAGGGCGGACCGATCGCGCGCCGTATGATCGAGGGGGGCTTCCCGACGGTCCTGTGGGCGCGGCGGCCGGAGAGTCTCGCGCCTTACCGCGACACCCTGGCGCGCGTTGCGGCGACCATCGCCGAACTCGGCGCCCAGGCCGACCACGTCGGCGTCTGCGTCGTCAACGATGACGACGTGCGGCAGGTCTGCGAGCAGCTGATCCCGGCGATGCGGCGGGGCGGGCGGATCGCGATTCACTCGACGGTCCATCCGGAGACCTGCCGATCGCTGGAGCGGACGGCTGCCGAGCGCGGCGTCTTCGTCATCGACGCCCCGGTCAGCGGCGGCTCTCCGGCGGCCAAGGCCGGCGCACTTACCCTCATGCTGGGCGGGGATCCCGACGCGATCACCACGGCGCGACCGGTGTTCGAAACCTTCGGCCGCCTGATCGTCCGCCTGGGCGACGTCGGCGCGGGCCAGCACGCCAAGCTGATCAACAACAGCCTCCTGGCCGCCAACATCGGCCTGGCTGACATGGCCTTAGCCGCCGGCGCCGAACTGGGGATCGCCAAGGAAGCCCTCGTCGAGCTGCTCCAGGCGAGCAGCGGACGCAGCTTCGGTCTCGAGGTGCGGGCGCGCATGCCCGACCCGACGAGCTTTGCGCACGGCGCGGCCCTGCTGAAGAAGGACGTGCGGCTTCTCGGCGAGGTGCTGGGCGCCGATGCGCCACCCTTTGTGGGGCTTCGTGATGCTGCGGCCGACTTCCTCGACCGCGCGATGGCCGGACCGCCGAAGGCTTGACCGGGAGCCGCGCGCCATGGATCAGGTCAAGTCGAACAAGCCAGTCTGCGGTTTCATCGGCCTCGGCAGCCAGGGCGCGCCGATCGCCAGGCGGATGCTCGACGCGGGCCTCCCCGTGGTGCTCTGGGCGCGTCGGCCAGAGACGCTGGAGCCCTTTCGCGGGTCGTCTGCAAGGATCGTCGACAGCGTCGCCGAGCTGGCCGCAGCGGCCGAGCACGTCGGGCTCTGTGTCCTCGACGACGCGGCGGTCCTCGAGGTCTGCGACCAGCTGATCCCCGCCATGCGTCCGGGCGGGCGGATCGTCATCCATTCCACGACCCTGCCGCAGACCTGCAGGCGCGTGGCGCGCGCCGCGCAGGCGAGCGGCCTTGCGGTGCTGGAGGCGCCCGTCAGCGGCGGCGCGCCCGCCGCCCAGGCCGGTGTCCTGACGTTGATGACCGCCGGGACGCCGGACGTGCTCGAGCAGGCGCGCCCCGTGCTCGAGACGTTCAGCGCCCGCATTCTCCACCTCGGCGACTATGGCGCCGCACAGGCGGCGAAGCTGCTCAACAACTCGCTGCTCGGGGCCAATATGGCGATGGCGCACCAGGCGCTGATGGCCGCGGAAGACCTGGGTCTTGAGCGCGCCAGCTTCCTTGAGCTGCTGCAGGCGAGCAGCGGCCGGAGCTTCGGGCTCGAGGTGCTGGCGCGGCAGCCCAGCCTCGAAGCCTTCGCCAACGGACCCGCCCTGGCGGAGAAGGTGCGACTGCTCGGTGAAGCGGTCGGCCACGCCTCGCCTGAGGTCGATGTACTGGCTCGCGCCGTGGCGTCGGCCTTCGGAAGATGAGCGCTCGCCGCCGCAACGCACCGATGATGGGAGAACGAACCAGGTGAACAGGTCCACGCAGGTGGGAGCGGCCGCGGCTGAATGGCGAGCTCATTGGCCCGTCGTCCTGGCCGCGATGGCGGGCTTCTCCTTCTACTCTGTCGGAAGCTACACAACGGGGCTCTTTATGGAGCCGCTGGCGAAGGAGTTCGGCTGGGGCCGAGCGCAGATTTCAGCCGGGCTGCTCGTCACCTCGCTGCTGACGATCCCATTGTCGCCGGCCGTCGGCGCGCTCATCGACCGCTGGGGATCGCGCCGACTTGCAGTCCCCGGCATGGCGCTCGCCATCGCCGCCATCGCTTCGTTCGGCCTCGCGAACGGAAGCGTCAGCCAATGGCTATTGCTCTGGACCATCTACGGCGTCGTCTCCCTCGCGATTAAAGCCACGGTTTGGACGGCGGCGACCTCAAACGCCTTCACCAGCGGCAGAGGCCTGGCTCTCGGCTTCGTCCTCTGCGGCTCCGCCCTTACGCAGACTATCGCGCCGGTGCTCGCCGAGCGGCTGATTGAAACGTTCGGATGGCGGCAGGCCTACCTTTGGCTAGCGCTCGGATGGGGCGGCCCCGTCCTGATCCTCATCATGCTGTTCCTGTTCGAGCCCGCTGATCGGCTGAAGGGGCGGGGCGTCGCCCAGCGCGCGGCGAGAACCGACAAGGCGGACGCCGCGGGCGGCCTCGGGTTCCGCGAGGCGTTCAGCAGCGTGCCGCTCGTGCGCATCGGCGCTTCGACCCTGCTCTTCATGTTCCTGACCGTCGGCGTGCTAATCCATCAGGTGCCCATCCTGACCGAAGCCGGCGTCTCCCGTTCGAACGCCGCCCTCCTGGCCAGCCTCGGCGGCATTGCTGGGATCGTCGGCAAGCTTGTCACTGGCTGGGCGAGCGACCGCGCGGACGGCGGCACGGTCGGCGCCATCACCCTCAGTTCGACGGCCGTCGCCTTCGCCCTGCTGCTGGAGCCGATCCGCTCGCCGGCCTCCATCGTGATCGCCATGGTCATCATCGGCTACGGGGCCGGAACGAAGCTTCAGATCACCGCCTACCTGACGAGCCGCTACGGCGGCTTGCGCAACTTCGGGAAGATCTTCGGCGTGATGGCCAGCCTGATCGCCGTCGGCGGCGGTCTCGGTCCGATCGTGGCCGGCGCTGTCTACGACCACTTTGGCAGCTACACTTACCTGTTGCTGCTCGGCATCCCCGGGACACTGTCGTGCGGGCTGCTGATCTTTAGACTCGGGCCTTATCCCCGCTGGGAGGAAGGCGCGCGGCCGCAGCCGCAAGCAGGGCAGGGGGAGCCCTCCCGGGAGCGATTGGCATGACGGGCTGTTCACGCCGCGCCTTCAACAAGACGCTGCTGGCCGCTGTAGGCGCATTCGGGGCGCCTTTCGGCGTGAAGGCGGCGCCTGCGACAAGCCAAGCCGCAATAGAGACCTACAAGATCGCCGCGACTACCTGGAGCTTTCACCGTCAGCTCTTCGGAGGTGAGCTCAAGGCCACGGACATGCCGAAGCTGGCGAAATCGCTCGGCGTCGACACCTTGGAGTGGACCGCCAAGACGTTCAGGCCGCTCACCGGCGACCGGGAGCTGATGTTCAAAGCCCCGCCGGCGGCGCTACGCCGCAGTCCGCCAGCGACAGGGCTCCGAATGGCTCCCGTAAACGGAAGTCCGGCGGTTCCCGCAGAGGCAATCCCGAAATTCAGCGGCGCAGCGCGTGACCCCGCGTTCGGCCGAGCACTCGACGGGCTTTACGGTAACTGTGCAGGCCCGCGTGGGACAAATGGCGCAGCGCCACTAGACACATGCCTAGCAAGCAGCGCTCAAGTAAGCGCCAGCATGGACAGGGGGGACCAGGAGATGTTGATCGAGCGTGCCGCCGATGAAACGGTTGTCAGCAGCGGGAGGCGTGCTGCCCCTTTCCGGCGAGACATCAGGCGCCGGGTCATAGGGGCGCTGGTGGTCGGGGGTTTGGGCGGGACGCTGGTTGTGGCCCCCGCGGCGGCACAACGGGGGCCTGCGCAGCAGGCGATGGTCGAGAACGTCGCCGCGCTCGCCGATCCGGCTGCGATCCCGCTTTATGCGGGCGACAAGGTCGGCTCAGCCAGGGACGAGGTCTGGACGCGGCTCGGGCCGATGAAGGTGGTGCGCAACGTCACCCGGCCGACGCTGACGCCGATACTGCCGCCGCCGGGCAAGGCGACCGGCGCGGCGGTAATCCTGGCGCCGGGCGGCGGCATGATCTTCCTGGCGATGCCCCCGGCCGAGATTGCGCGAAACCTGGCGGACAAGGGCATTGCCGTTTTTGTGCTCAAGTATCGGGTCGAGCCGACCCCACGTGAAGTGGCCGAGCTGATGGCGTTCCTCAACGGCATGCAGGAGCGCTCGAAGCGCGGCGAGGTGATCCTCGCCAATCCTGGCGGCCGTGCTGACGCCCAAGCGGCGGTGGCGCTGGTGCGCGCCAACGCCGCCAAGTGGGGCGTCGACCCGAAGAAGGTCGGCTTGCTTGGTTTCTCCTCGGGCGCGCAGGTCTCGCGAACCGCCGCTTTCTCTGCCAAGGCTGAGGCACGCCCGGACTTCGTCGGTCTAATCTACGGCGCGATGGATCCGGTCGAGGTGCCCGCCTTCGCCCCGCCAATGTTCGCCGCGATCTCGATTGATGACACCACGGTGCCGAACGCCGGCTTCCCGGTGGTCGAGGCCTGGCGCAACGCCAAGCGCCCGGTCGAACTCCACGCCTATCAGACCGGCGGCCACGGCTTTGCCACCGGCGGTCGCACTGCCACGCATCGCCGGATGCTCGATCAGTTCACCGCCTGGATGGCGATGAACGGTTTCCTCCCTGATGCAACGGAGAGTACCCAGAAGTGACCAGGCCTGCCGATTTCGCGGAGCGAGTACGATAATTCGGCCTGCCCAGCCTATACCACGATTGTCCCGGCGCCGGGTGGTGGCTCAGCGCCAGCCCGCACCTTGGCGCCCGCGATAGCTGCAAGCGGAACTTCCCCACTTCGCCTAAGGGTGGATGCTGTTGAAAAAGGCCCGTTGAAGCCGTGACTCTGGCCTGATTCACTCCTGCTGAGGCGGGAGGGTGGCGGGCGATGATGGGCGAGCGTCGGGTTGAGCAGGGCGCGCTGTTCTACGAGTTCTCGCTGGACCGGCACGTCCCTCAGGATCACCTGCTCCGGGCCGTCGATCCGTTCGTGGATCTGGGCGGCATCCGCGCGCACCTGGCCCCGTTCTACAGCTCGATCGGCCGGCCTTCGATCGATCCGGAGCTGATGATCCGGATGCTCCTGATCGGCTACTGCATGGGCATCCGCTCGGAGCGGCGGCTGTGCGAGGAGGTCCACCTCAACCTCGCTTACCGTTGGTTCTGCCGCCTGGGCCTGGACGGCGACGTGCCGGACCATTCCACCTTCTCGAAGAACCGGCACGCCGCTTCCGCGACAGCGATCTGCTGCGCGAGCTGTTCGAGAGCGTCGTGCGCCGCTGCATGGCCGAGGGCCTGGTCGGTGGCCAGGGTTTCGCCGTCGACGCCAGCATCATCCGCGCCGACGCCAGCCGGCACAGGACCGCCGTCGACGGCGCGGCGGGGCTGCCGCCTGAGGCCGCTGGCCGGGCGATCGAGGAGTACTTGGCGGTGCTGGACGACGCGGCCTTCGGGGCGGCGACGCCGGTCACACCCAAGTACATCTCGCTGTCGGATCCCGCGTCGCGCTGGACCGCCGCGCAGGCCGGCCCGGCGAGCTTCGCCTACTGCACCAACTACCTGATCGATCTCGACCACGCAGTGATCGTCGACGTCGAGCCCTCCACCGCCGTGCGCCAGGGCGAGCTCGCCGCCTGCCGTACGATGGTCGAGCGGACCAATGCGCGGTTCGGTCTCTACCCAGAGCGCCTGGCCGCGGACACCGCCTACGGCACGGCCGAGATGCTCGATTGGCTGGTCCACGAGCAGGGCATCGAGCCGCACATCCCGGTCTTCGACAAATCCCAGCGGAAGGACGGGACGTTCTCCCGCGCCGATTTCGCCTACGACCACGCGACCGACGCCTACACGTGCCCAGGCGGCAAGCTGCTGATGTCTCGCCGACGCGCCTTCAAGGTGGAGCGGACGGCCGCACCGCCGGACGACACCATCCGCTACTTCGCGAGCAAGCACGACTGCGAGTCCTGCACCCTGAAGCCGATCTGCTGCCCCGGCCGGCCGGCCCGCAAGGTGACCCGCTCCATCCACGAGGGCGCGCGCGACATGGCGCGCGACATCGCCAAGACCGACGCCTACGTCACCTCCCGGCGCGAGCGGAAGAAGGTCGAGATGCTCTTCGCCCACCTCAAGCGCATCGTCGGGCTCGACCGGCTGCGCCTGCGCGGCCCCTGCGGCGCCCGAGACGAGTTCCTCCTCGCCGCCACCGCCCAGAACCTACGGAAACTCGCCAAACGGATCCCGGCCCGCGCTCAGGCCTGCCCAGCCTGAGCTCCGGGCGACGTGCGTCGCTACCTGGCGGCCGAAAGATCAGCCGCCTTTTTCAACAGCATCGACCCTAAGCAGAACTCGGCGTCAGCAATCCATCGTAGCGACCGGAGCATCCCCAAAACGCGATCACTCCCAAGAGAACATGGTGCGCAGCTGGCAGTCGGAGGGCGTCTGCCCCTCCTCGAACAGACTCACGCGGCTGATCGCTTCGACTTGGCGTGCCGTGAAAGGGGTCGTCGAACTAAAGTACGCAGCGCCATGTCCGCCATTCCAGATAGCGATCTCATAGCTGCCGCCCACCCGACGTTGCTTCGACCTTGCCGGCTTCGCATTGGATGCAGGTCCGATCAGCCGACCCTTCGGACGGCTGGCCCAACCGATGCCGTGAACCTTCAGCGAGCCGAACGCTCCCTCCCACAAGAAGCTGCCGCCGTGGATGCCGCCTTCCAGAACGGTGACGCTCTCGCCGGGAAGCAGATCGATGATCGGCGCGTAGCCGCAGAAGCGGCCAGGCCCCGTGAGATCAGCGGCTTCGCTTTGCCCCGCGAGCACCAGGGCTCCCACCAGCGCCATCATCGATGATCGCATCGTTTTCGGCTCCTCCCCAGGAGGTGCAGCCAGAAGGCTGACACACTTCCGCTTTCCACCCTACGTGGAGCTCTAACGGCCGCTTCCTGGCTCCGCTCTAACGGGCGCTCCCGACCCTATCCGGAAGTTGGCCGCGCGATCGCGACCTGTGGGCGTGTGAACTGGTCGGTTCCACGGCAGACCATATTCCGAACCTTGAGGGCTACCTCGTCCAAGGTCGCGGCCAGGCGATTCACCTGCGAAAGAGTCGACGTCATTTCGGGGCCATAGCGGCTTACCAGGTATTCGCGGGAGCCGGCCATCGCTCTCAGATGAGCCTCAGTGCGTTTGCGAAGCGCGAGGCCGCCTGCAATTGCCAAATCTGTCCGGGCGGCGAGGTCATGCTGAAGGCCGCGCACCTTGGCTGGCGTATGCCCGAGGTGGAGAAGCAGTGCGTTTAGATAAAGCTCCACGGCGTGGATGGCTGAGAGACGGTACGGCGCACGAGAAATGGGATCACCGGGCCGCCCGATCGCCGCCAGCGCGCCCGCAGCGCGCCGGTACTCGTCGGCGAGGCGCAGTAGGTCAGTCGGACCTGCGAGATCTCCAGGATATCGAGCGTCGTCGGAGGGCATCGGCCCCATCTTGACGGATCGGGGTTACCGAACCGCTTCCTCCGGTCCAACGCCCGCTTTCGGAGGCGGCCCTACCAGCGCTCACCACCCTTAGCCGAAGTGGGGAAGTTCCGCTTTTAGGCCGGTCGCCGGTCGCCACAGGAGCATTCCAGCTCCGTGGGCACCGGGGGGACGTGGGGGACAAAAACCTACGGGGTCAAAAACCGCGGTCCGTTACACCAACCAGGCCCGACTCAAGCTTGGCTGATGTCTACGCCGGTTAGAGATGTCGCGGTTTGCGCCGATTAGAAATGTCAGGGCAGGGGCGTCTGGTGTCGGCCGACGGGCGGGCGCGCAGCCCACAACCCGCGCAGCGGCCGACCGCCCGGCCGGCGCACCGGAGATCATGACGGCGGGTTTTCCGAAGCGCGCCGGCAGGCGCGCGAGGCACGTAGCCGGACCTGTCAGGCGGAGGTCTGTTGAGCCTCGACGACAGACCTGGCGATCTCCTCCGAGGTGCGATCCAGTAGATCACATTGGATTAGGCGGGCGCTTCCATCAGCCGTCGTGATTTTCAGCTGCTCAGGTCGCCCAGTTAACCGGTCGCGCGGTCGAGAAGTGACGGTCGAGATCTCTCGCAGCGCGATCTCGAATGGTCGCCATTGCCGCGAGATCAAGATCCCACCTCGGATGAGGAGCGCTGCGCTATCTGACCGCGAGCGCCGATACGCGCGAGCATAGGGGGCGATCTTGTACATCACCCAAGCGGTTACTGCTGCGCACACGAAGACGTTCATCTCGTATCGCAGAATGACTGACCTTACGTACTCGTCGGGGTGAGCGATCTGCCAGGCCAAGGCGACCGTCGCGGCAGCTCCAACAACTGCCCAAGCAGAGAGAAGCAAAATAGCTCGTCTGGCTTTCGGTCTGGAAAAGCGCGCGATCGATTGGCCGTCGGAGTTGGCATCATGCTCAGGCATTTCGAGAGTCGTAAGGCGCGACCTTAAGCTGTGCAACGTTGCGAGCGTTCACTCGACGCCGAACATGTGCCCAGTCTGGTCGCGGCGCTTCGGCGCCTTGCAGCTGCGCGCCGGCGGCGGCTGGGTGTCCTGATAGGCCTTGATCATCTCCAGCAGCGAGCCCAGCCGCTTGTTCTCGACGACGGCGGCCTGGTTGACCTTCCGGATCTTGTCGAAGGTGCGGTAGGCGAGCTCCTCGCCCTGGTAGCGGATGGCGATCCGGCCGTCGGGATAGTCGACGACGGTCACCCGCTTGCCGATCGCCGATTGCGCGGTCTCCGATGGCTCCACGATGAACAGCACCTTGTCGTACTGCAGGGTCAGCGACTGGGAGAGGGTGCGTTCGACCTGCCAGGTGAACTCGTCGTCCAATTGGTCGCGCGGCGACATCGGCCGGTGCAGATCCTTCGGATTGGCCGGGACCTTGCCGAAGCGGGTGTTGTAGTCGGCGACGAAGCCCGGGAGGAACGCGTTGCCCTCGGCGATCGTGCTGATGGCGGCCAGCCGCAGCTCCTTCACCAGCCGGTCCTGCAGCGTCTTGTTGGCCCGCTCGACGCGGCCCTTCGCCTGACTGGAGTTGGCGCAGATGATCTCGATGTTCATCTTGCTCAGCGCCCGGCCGAACTGGGTCATCGCGTCGCCGCTGACGCCGGGCTTGCTGACGCGGAACACCGAATGCCGGTCGCTGTAGAACGCCACCGGCTTGCCGTGCGCCTCGAGGTAGGTCCGGGTCGCGGCGAAGTAGGCGAAGGTCGACTCCGACTCGACGAACTGCAGGTGCATCAGCCGGCTGGTGGCGTCGTCGATGAACACCAGCAGCGTGCACTTCGGCCCGCGGGCCTCGAACCAGCGGTGCTCGGAGCCGTCGATCTGCACCAGCTCGCCGACGCAGTCGCGCCGGTAGCGCGGCTGGTAGATCTTGCGCCGCCGCTTGGCGCGCGCGTCCCACAGGCCTTCGGCGATCATCCAGGCGCGCAGCGTCTCGCGTGAGACGGTGATGTCGTGCAGCTCCAACAGCTTCTCCGCCGCCAGCGTCGGGCCGAAATCCGGGTAGCGCGCCTTGATGATGTCGATCGCCGCTTGCCGCACGTCCGCCGGCGTCTTGCGGTTGCTCGGCCGGCCGCGCTTCTTCGAGACGATCCCGTCAGCGCCGCGCAGCCGGTAGGCCTTCAGCAGCCGCCAGACCTGGCGCTCGCTGAGGCCCAGCACGCCGGCCGCGGCGCGCACCGGCAATCGCTCGGCGTCTACGTCGCGCAGCACCTCGAACTTCGACAGCTCCGCATCGCTCATGATCCGCACCGCCATCGACGCCGTCTCCCAGCCAAGCTTGGAGGGAGGCTGACGTCTCTAATTTGCACGGCACTGACATTTGCACTTTGCGGCTACAGCTGATCCGCGCCCAATGGAAATTATGCGAAATATTCCAGCGATATCAGCATGTTGATCAGCCTCGCTGATCTGAGATGGTAGGAGCCCTCCGGGCCCAGGTGATCACCCTGCCATCTGCAGCAGCCGCGTCTCCACTCCCAACACCTCGGCGGCGGTTGCAAGCCGCCGATCCAGCGTAATCAAAGCGAGATTAGCCCGCCGGCAGATGGCGGCATGCAGAGCGTCCGGCGCCCTCAACATCAAGTCGAACCGACGGACGAAGATATTTGCGAGACGAACGTCAGCGGCGTTCATGTCGATGTCTTCCGTCGCGGCGACCCGCCAGGCGTCGAAATCGGCGAGCCGAGCCGTGGCGTCTTCCGGGCTGATCCGCGCGGTTCGCACCAGGCGTGACAGCGCTGACGCGACCTCAGCCGCTGCGAATTCCGACACGACGAGCGGCCCTGACGTCGCGCCGATGAAGTCGTCGACGATGGCGCTGCCTGGCTCCTCGATTAGCATCGGGAGCAAGGCGCTGGCGTCAAGGTAGGCGGTCAATCGCGGTCGTGCTCATAGAGTTCGTCCAGCAGCTCAACTGCCGTGATCCTGACCAGGGGCCGCTGCGCACGGCGGCGCTTGAGCCATTCGTAGGTGGCCGCATTTTGCGTCGCCCGCTGCGCTTGGATCGGACGAAGCTCAGCCACTGGGCGCCCATGCCGGGAGATCACCACCTCCTCACCCTCGAGTGCCCGATCTATCAGCCGCGGGAGGCCGGTCTTTGCGTCCGCGACGCTATACGTGGTCATCTAGGCAACTCCGTTATGACCATCATGATGGTCATAACTCTTGTGGAATTCAAGCGCAGCGCGACCAGCCGTACGCGGCCAGCTCTGCGGATCCGCGCAGAATCCCAAGCGCCCCCTCCTGGTGCGGTGACGTAATGGAAATTATGCGGAGAAAATCTCTGGGCCGGCACCGCTGACATCGATCAGCTATATTCAACACCCAAGACTGCTGCGTCTGCGCGCCGCCCGATTTACTCCGCCGAACGATCGGCCAACTTAAAATGACATTCAGGCGTGTTCAGGGATGCGCTCGGGTGTCAGCCTAAATCCTAGAGCTTGGGCCACCTTAAGCACAGTGCCGAACTCCGGATGCCCGTCAGAACTTAAAGCCTTGTAGAGCGCTTGGCGGGTGATGCCAGTCTCCTGGGCTAGCAGGGTCATTCCTCGAGCTCTGGCGACAACGCCAAGCGCATGGGTGATGTAGCCCGCGTCTTCGGACTCGAAGGCGTCTTCCAGGAAGGCCTCAATGGCTTCGGGAGTGTCCAGCACTTCAGCCGCATCGAAGCGGCGCGTCTTCAGGGGCATGGGGCTCACTTCTCCAATTCCCGAGCCAGCTCCTTGGCCCGTTTCGCGCGAATCCGCCTCCACGAGCCGATCTTTGAAGACGCTCGACGGCCAGGTGTCTCGCGCGGCTGAAGGGTTTCCAGCTCGCGCGGCGACCCCGCGCGAGCAGCGGCTCAGGCGCGGGCCGCTCAAGGTCGACCTACACTTCGCGGAAGGAAGTCGACGGCGCCGCCCTCAGGCCTCTCTCACGCACCAGGCGACAAGCTTGTTGCCGGTGGGATCGCGTAGGTAAGCCGCATAGGAGTTCGGAATGGCCGCTCGCGGCCCCGGCGCCCCTTCGTCGCTGCCGCCAGCGGCAACGCCGCTGGCGTGGAAGGCGTCCACGGCGGCCACGTTTGGCGCCGTGAGCCCGATGGTGACGCCGTTGCCGAAGCTCGCCGCCGCGCCGTCGATCGGCTTCGTCACCATCAGGATCCCGCTCTCGGCGGAATAGATGACGCGCCCGCCCATTTCCGCGCCCGACCCATATCCAAGCGCGCCGAGCGCGGCGTCATAGAAGCGCTTTGCGGCCGAAAGGTCGTCAGCGCCGACCACGATGTGACTGAACATCTGTTCCTCCGATATCTTTCACAGACTGGGTCGAGGCTTTCTAGCCGCCGCTACCAGCGCACCCCGTCCCGCTTGGCGACGATCGGGCGGTCGTAGGACGGGTCGTCCTTGCCCCACAGCGCCTTGAGGAAGCCTTTGACGTTCTGCGAGTAGACCCAGCTGGCGTCAGCATCGGCGGTCATTTCGATCGTGCAGCGCCGGGTCCGCATCCGCCACTCGCCGTTCCGCTTCTCGAGCTGGTCGAGATAGCGGCCGAACGCGATCGTGGTCTTCTCGCCGTTGAGCCAGAACAGTCCGCCGACCACATAGGACTCGCAATAGGCCGTATCGCCGTCGATCTCGCAGAGGTGGTTGGTGATGTTGTGGCTCGTCATGTGAAAGTTCATGCGATGCCCGAGATTGGCCTTCTCCGGATAGTCCGGCATGCCGGTGATGACCGAGCCATGCTCGTCGACGCCGTCCTCCCACCAGCAGCTCGCGATTTGTTCGGAGTCCTGCCGGTCGCGGGCGCGACTTTCTCGTTGAATGCAGTCGAGAATGTCCTGCCGATCCTTGAGGTAGCGCACCGTCTGCAGCAGTTCGCTAAGGTCCTGGTCCATGATTTCCTCCCTTCGGGCGGCCGTCGACCGCCCCTCGTTGAGCGAGCTTATCGGATCACGCTAGGGTACTGCACGCGGGGCTCGACCTTGTGGGTCTTGCGGTAGGACGGGGGCTGACGACCGCCCTCGTCCTGGACGCCGTACTTCACCGCCAGCTCCGCGCCGATCAGCGTCTGGCCGGACAGCTCCATCAGCTGCGGATCGTTCCAGAGCGCCCAGATGACGTGGCCGGTGAATTCCGGCGTCTCGATCTGTTCCTGCAGATAGCCGTACTTCTCAGGCTCCGCGGCGATGATGTTCTTCAGCCGGTCGGTCAGCAGCGCGCCCATCCAGATCGAGATCGCGGCGACGTTGAAGTCCTGGAAATCGACGGCCATGTCGGCGGCGAATTTGTCCATGCCGGCCTTGTGCGCGCCATAGGCCGGACCGAAGACGTAGTGCACCGCGCCCGACGCCGAGGTGAAGATCACCAGGCCGCTCCGTCGTTCGACCATCTTCGGCGCCGCGTAATAGGTCGCGACGTATCCGCTGCGCAGGCCGACATCCATCAGGTCGACCAGCTTGAGCGGCTTCTCCCAGAAGTGGCCCGGCGCGTTGAGCTCGTCGTAGATGGCCGCGGCGTTGTTGACGAGGATGTCGATCCGGCCCTGCTCGCGCTCGACCTGTTCGATCAGCGCCTTAACCTGAGCGTCGTCGCCGCTGTCGCAGCGCACGGCGATCCCCTTGCCGCCGGCGGCGGTGACCGCCTCGGCGGTCTCGTAGATCGTGCCGGGCAGCGGGTGGTCGCCGGATTTTTCCGAGCGGCCTGTGACGTAGACGGTGCAGCCGTGCGCGCCGAGCGCGATGGCGATGCCCCGGCCGGCGCCGCGGCTGGCGCCGGTGACGATCGCGACCGGATTTTGGTTCGCCATGCTTCTTCTCCTCCGGGATGTTCTTGGTTCTGGCTGTCCGTCGCTGTTCAGGCGAACGGCTCGTCCCCCTGGATCGTCGTGCGGTGCATCAGCCGGCCGCTGTCGAGCGCATAGGGCATCGCCCGGTGCATGGTGCCGGTGTTGTCCCAGATCACCAGGTCGCCGAGCGTCCATTCGTGGCGATAGACGAACTGCGGCTGTGTCGCGTAGGCGCGTAGGCGCGTCAGCAGCGCCCAGCCCTCGCGCAGGTCCATGCCCTCGACGTGGCTGGCGGTGGAGCCCAGCACCAGCGATTTGCGCCCGGACCGGTGGGTCCAGACCAGCGGCAGGGTGTTCGGCTGGAAGGTCTGCCAGGCCTGCAGGTCCTTGTAGGACGGCTCGGGGTTCACATAACGCTGCGAGACCTCGAACATGTGCACGACTTTGAGCTTCTCGAGCGCTTTCTGTTCGCTCTCCGGCAGGTCATCCCAGGCCGCGTAGGTGTTCGAAAACTCGGTCTGGCCGCCCACCGGCGCCAGCCTGCGGCCGCTCATGATCGAGGCGAAGATCGGCACGTCCGACATCGTGCCGTCGATGTGCCAGTAGAAGGCCCCTTTGGTGTACTCCGCCACCGGGTTCACCTTCGGATCCATGCTGATCTTGAAGACGTCAGCCTCGACGAGCGGCCCGAGCGTCCGGGTGAAGGCGATCTGCTGCTCGTCGGTCAGGTTGAGCTGGCGGAAGACCACCACGCCACGCTGCTCCAGCAGCGCGCGGATTTCCGACGAGAACTCGCCGCGCACCAGCGCATCGACGTCGGCCTTCAATTCGCTGCCGATCTTCGGCGTCAGATCCGTCCGGGTGAGCGTCGCCTGAACTGTGGTCGACATCAATCCTCTGCTCCATCGGCGGCCCAGGTTCGGCCGCGTCGCTAAACAGGTGTTTAGCGACGCAGAGCGAGGCGTCAAGCGCAGCGAAGGACGCAGTGTCAGACGGCCGAGGTCTGGGGCTCAGACCGCGGTTCGAGCCGCTGAAGCAGCCAGTCAACGATGGCGCGGGCGTCTTCGTGACCGGAGGTAATTCCGACGCCCTCCTCCATGGTCAGCGCACGGGCGGTCGCGGCGAGCAGAACCGTCACGCCCGCCGGGGTGAACAGCTTCCGGTCGACCGGCGATCGATCCAGCACCCGCTGCATCGCCTCCGCCTGCAGCTCGCGCGCCTGTTCTGCATAACGAGCGATCTCGACACCGATGACCTTGCGATGGTTGGCGAGCGCGCGGAATTCCATGGTGAGGTTCGTGCGGACCGCGTCCGAGCTCAGGTCCCACAGGGCCTGCAGCGGCTTCTCGCTTTGAAGCGCGGCGGTCAGCTGCGCGAGGTTGCGCTCGGTCGAACGACGGTAGAGCGCCACGAGCAGGTCGTCGGTGGTCTTGAAATAGCAGTGCACCAGCGCCGGCGTGAGGCCGACCTCCTTGGCCACGCGACGGGTGGTCACTGCGGCGTAGCCTTCCTCCAGCATCAGCCGCTCGGTGGCGTCCAGAAGGACTGTGCGCGTGGCGGAATTCTCCGGCCCGAACCTCCGCGTGGTCTTCACGTCCCCTCCTCCAGCATATCGATGGCGCAAGCCCTAGGAGGGTTAGGTCGTGTTCGCAATGCGAAGCGGCGCCTCGGGTCACACCAAGGATGAAAGCGGTGTTCATCACCTCCCCGGCCTGGCGCTCCCACAGCGTCAGCTTGTCGTGCCAGGGCGAGTCCGGGTGATCGTCCGCCCGTCAGCCGACCTCAGGCGATGTTCGACGCCATTCCCGCGGCGGGTGGTTTGCGTCTTTGAAAGAGCTCGCGACCGTCCAGTCCATCCGCGCGGGCGCCGCGCCTCGCCTCGCCTCGCCGGAGGCTCAGGCCGGACGGACCTGAGCTGGCAGCGGGATCCGCTAGGTCAGCGCAGCGGTCGCAGCTCATAGCCGCACCATGGCTGCGCGTACGGAGGGCCGCAACGGGTCGGGTCCGGCCGTCAGGTGAAACGCCGGCGAGCGGACCTTCCGAGCAAGCGAGACGTGTGGTGACCGGACCTGAGGCCGTCCGAGTAAAGCGGATAGCCCGCCCAGGCTCACGCCTTCGAGCGATTGAAGGAGGACAACTCGACTGTCCTCCTCCGCCGATCATTAGCGCTACTGCATCCGCAAGGGGCGGAAGGTCACCCGCAAGCCGACGTAGCGTCCGCGCTCGGGAATGCAGGCGGCCTCGTCGTCGCCGGCGGGTCCCTTCGTCGTGCCGCCCGAGATCTGTCCGCCGAGGACCGAGCCGTTCTGCGGATTGGAGTTGGTGCAGCCCGCCGCCACGATCTCGTTGGTCAGATTGTTGCCGATGAGCGCGACTTCCCAGGCGTCTTCCCGCCCGCGGAGGGCAATATTGGCGTTCAGCTTGCCGTAGGCGTCCTGGTAGAACCCGGGCGCATTGATCAGGGCGGTCGAGTACTCAGAGGTGTAGGAGGCGTTCGCGCCGAGCGCGAGGGTCAGGCCCCCCGACAGCGGCCGCTCATAGTCCACGCCGACGAAGCCCATCCACTCCGGGGCGCGCACCAACTCCTGGCCCGACAGATCCTGCGCGCTGAACCGCTGGGTCGCCGGGTTGAACAGCTGGTTGCATCCCTCGGCGATCGTCTGCCCGCCGCCGCAGGGAGCGTTATTGAAGGTCTCATAGCGCGACCGGTTCCAGTTCACCGCGGCGCTGAGGGTCAGCCCCTGCACCTGCGGCGGCGAGTAGGTGGCGTCAAAGTCAACGCCGTAAACCTTCGCCGAGGCGGCGTTGAGGGTGCGCAGCGCAATCGTGCCGTCGGGGTTCCGCTCGTTCGCTCCGACCTGCAGGTCGCTGTACTTGTAGTTATAACCGGCGACATTGAGCTGCAGCCGACGGTCGAAGAGCCGCGACTTGAGGCCGGCTTCCCAGCCGCGCACCCGCTCGTCGTCGAACGAGGCCCGCGTCGTCGCCGGCACGAACTGGATCGTGTTGAACGAACCGGACTTGAAGCCCTCTTTGTAGGAGGTGAAGAGCGTCAGCTCGTCCGTCGGGCGGTACGTCAACGAGACTTCTGGCGAGACGTTGTCGGACTCGATCTTCGGATCGATCCGGTTCAGCGGCCCGATCGGACCGTTGGCTGGATTGCGGTTGATCTCGACGTGGGTCCGCTTCTCATTGGTCCAGCGCGCGCCCGCCGCCAGCTCGAGCTCCGGGGTGATGTCCCACATCGCCTGGCCGAAAGCCGAGACCGAGCGGATGTTCACCTGGTGCAACACCGACTGGAGAGTCGGCGGCAGGCCCAGCGTGATGTTGGAGCGGATCGTGACGTCATGCTCCATCTTGCCGTTCTGGTAGAAGCCGCCGACCATGAAGTTGACCGGACTGTCCTTGAAGTCCGAGTTCAGCCGCAGTTCCTGAGTGAACTGGTGATTGCGGAACTTGTTGTCGAGCGCCAGGGTCATAACCGCCGGCACGCCGCTGCCCTGAATCAAGAACTTCTGGTTCAGGTCGTAGCCGCCGGTCACCGAGGTCAGGGTGAAGTTCTCCCCGAGCGCCAGGTTCTGCTCGAGCGTTCCAAACCGCTGATACTGCCGGGAGAAAGGCATGCCGGCATTGGCGATCCCAGGAAAGCCCGAGGGGTCCATCCAGCCCAGCGCCGCGTTGCGGTTCACCTTGCAGTCGTCGCCGGCCAGGAAGGCGATGTTGCGTGGCGGAACCCCGCCGGTGCCGTCCGGGCAGTAGCCGGTCTGCCCGTAGAAGCCGCCGCCGTAGATCTCGTTCTGGCTGTAGTTGAGCTTCAGCCGTGCGGTGTAGACGGAGCCCGCGTTGAACAGGGCGGTTCCGCGGACGATGAACGCCTGTTCCGGCGCCATGTTGCGGAAGGTTGGCGTGCGGGTGCCGAAACCAGGCGTGGCCACCGCGACGTTCTTGAAGAAGCCCTCCTGGTCTGAGTAGCGGGTGGCGAGGCGCAGCTTCAGGTTTTCGCTCACCGGGCCGGAGACGATGAGTTCGCCGACCTTCTCCTTGGCTTCGAACTCGTAGCCGGCTCGAACGATCACCTCGTGCTCGCTGGTCGGGTCAGCGCTGCGCAGCGAGATCACGCCGGCGGGGCTGTTCTTGCCGAAGAACAGCGCCTGCGGACCTCTCAGCACTTCCACCAGGCCGACGTCGAACATGCCCGTCTGGTAGGCCAGCGACTGGCTGAGCTGCAGGCCGTCGACATTGAGCGACACCGACTGATCGATGGTTGGATTCTGCGCGGTCGTGCCGATGCCGCGAATGGAGATCTGCTGGCCAATGGCGCCGATGCCCGCGCCGATCAGGATGCCGGGAACGCGTGCGGCGACCCCGTAAAGGTCCTGGATGGCGTACTTCTCCAGCGTTTCCTGAGCGATGGCGGTCTCCACCACAGGAACGCTTTGCAGCGCCTCCTCGCGTTTGCGCGCGGTGACGATGACTTCCTCCACCTGCGCCATCGCTGGAGCGCTTTGCAACACAAGGCCGAGCGCCACTGTTGCAAACAGAAAGGCCTTACCGGGCATGTGTTCCCCCTATGTGTTTTATGTTCTGAGCCGCTGTTTCAGCGCCGGTCGGCGCCCACGGCCTGGTTCAGTCTTGATCACCGTCCGCCGAAAGCCGCTCCTCCACCGTGGCTTCCGCTTGCATCTGTTTCTGCTGACGAACAGGCCGTGGCCCGCGACGCGCAGCGGCTTACGCCCTAACCGCGCGCTGCGTGCGCCAGGGCGCGAAGGATCAGGGCGTCACTTCGCAATCGACAACGCGCTCTTTGGACAAACTCGGACCGCAGCCGCGATCTTGGCTTCCTCGGCGGGCTCGAACTCCTCCTTCAGGAGGCGGAGGTTGTCGTCGTCGTCGAGTTCGAAGACGTCCGGCGCTTCGCGCGCGCAGTTGCCGTTTCCATCACATAGCGCCCAGTTGACGACGACCCGCATCATTCCCCGCTCGATCTAGTCCAGGACCAATACAGGCAGGTTCAACCAGCCGCGCTGCATCACGCCCCTGTTCCTCGCGCCTTCTTCCAGGGCGAACTCGAAATGCTCAACCCGGCTGAGGAACTCATGCGCTAGGAGGGTGATCTCCAGCGTCGCCAGGTGCTTGCCGATGCAGTGGTGCTGACCCAGGCCGAAGGAGAGCACCCGCGGGATCGGGCGGTCCCAGACGAACTCGTCCGGCTGGTCGAACTCGCGCTCGTCGCGCGACGCCGAGTGCAGCAGGCAGGCGACGCGTTGACCGGCGCGGATCTTCTGACCAGCGATCTCCAGATCCTGGTGCGCGGTGCGGAAGGTGTATTGAGCCGGCGCGCAGAAGCGGATCATCTCCTGCACGGCGATCGGCAGGTTCCGGTCGAGGTCGGCGCGCACCGCAGCCAGCTGCTCCGGCCGCCGCCACAGCTCCATGATCCCCTGGGCCGTAACCTTGGGCATGGACTCGATTCCGCCCACCATGGCGCAGACCAGCTGGTTGCAGATCTCCTCGTCGGACAGCGCGCGTCCCTCGGGCTCGACGCGGTAGTTGATCAGGCCGTCGATCAGCTGGTTACTTCCGTCCGCGCCGCCCGCGCGACGCAGCTGGATGGCCGGAATGATGTCGTCAGTCAGGGCCGTGAAGAAGGCGCCGAGATCAACGCTCTGGCCGGGCTTGTAGCGCGCCAGCTCGTTGACCTTCTGCATGATCTGCTCAGCTCGGCTCGGCGGCAGGCCGAACAGCGAGCAGATGACGGTGACGCCGACCACGCCGGCGTAGTCCATGGTAAGATTGAACTTGCGCTGCGGCAGCAGCTTGCCGAGCCGCTCGCTGGCCAACTGGCGGATGAAGTCCCTCAGCGCCGCCACGCTCTTCGGCCGCAGGGGCGCCAGGTGCGCCGCCCGCATCTCCTCGTACCAGGGCGAATGCAGACTGGGACCTGGCGCCATCGGGTTGAGCGAGGCGAGCGGCGGCGCCTCCTTGTTGTGGTTTGCGCGCAGGTAGTCCGGCGTCGGCAGATTGCTCTCGGTGGCGAGCAGGATGTTGTCGCCGATCCGCAGCACCTCCCAGACTTCCTCGAAGCGCGAGAAGAAGAAGGTGTCGTATGCGCGATCGTAATAGACCGGGTGCTCGTCGCGCAGGATCCGGTAGACGGACTCCAAGTCGGCGACCACTTCCGGTGCGAAGAGATCGATCTGAAAGTCCGGGCTCAGCGTCTCGGTGGACATGGCGGCGCCCGGCGTCAGGCGGCGTTCGCCGAGCGCGTGGCCCGGCGATCGCTGGTGACGCGGACCAGGCGACCTGGCGTGGCGCCGGTCGGCCGGTCGCGACGGTGAGTCACCACCCCGTTGACGATGATGTAGTCGTAGCCGCCAGCCTTGCCCTTCCGGCGCCAGTCGCCGTTCGGCATGTCGTGGACGATCTCGTAGCGGCTCTGGTCGAAGTAGAGGTCGTCGAGGTCGTAGATCAAGATATCGGCCCAGAAGCCGGGCAGAAGGGCGCCGCGGTCGTAGATCTGCACCGAACGGGCCTGCTTCAGCGCCAGGTGGAAGTGCATCTCCTCGACGCTCACCAGCTTCTGCTCACGGACCAGCCAGAGCATGATGTCGGTCGGCGCGTGGCCCATGCCGAACGACTTGGTGTGCGCCCCGCCGTCCGATCCGCCGGTGACGACTGCGGTGTGCGTCATCAGCCGCTGCGCCAGCCGCGGATCGTCGGCGGTGATCTGCGCCGACTTGAGCTGCAGCGCGAGCTTGGAGCGCAAGCCCAGGTCGATCAGAACCTGCGCCACGTGGCGGCCTTCCGCCTCGGCGATGTCGCCGAGCGTGCGGCCGAGATAGGGCTGCAGCGCCGGATCTTCGCCGACGGCGATCACCGACTGGCCCTCGAGCCCGTTGCCGCCGTTGGTCGGCCCCTTGCTGCTGTACTCCTCGGCGAACGCGGTGGCGAAATCCGGGTCGGCCAGGAGCGTCAGCACCTCCTCGTCCGAATTGCAGGCGCTGATGCGCCGAACGGCGTGCAACTGACCGGCGGCGGTGTCGAGCTGGCGAAGGCCCGCCTCGATCCAGCCGCGGTTGACCATGCAGCTCGAGTAGATGTCGCAGCCCTGCGCCCGAAGGCCGTCTAACCAGGCGAGATCCTCCTCGATGGTGTTGATCACTTCGGAGGTCATGAAGCTGTTGTGCAGGAGGCGGACGCCGGAGCCTCGCGCCTGCAGCGCCATCCGCTCGCTGACCGAGCGGTCGCCATAAATGAGCAGGTGCGACAGCAGCTGGATCACGCCCTCGCCGCGTTCCACGAGCGCGCGGCTGATCTCCAGGATCACATCGTGCTCCAGGCAGTCGGTCGGCATCGGGGTGCCGTCGCAGTCGATGTGGGAGTTGCCCTCCTCCCCCATCACCGACATCGAGATGCCGATCGCGCCGGCGTCCATCGCCTCGTTGATCAGCCGGTGCATCTCCGCGATCTCGGCGGCGTTCGGCTGGCGCGACTTGGCGGCCTCGACGCCCATCACATAGACGAGCAGCGGATTGAGCGGCAGGTAGCTCAGGACGTTCACGCCCTTCGGCAGCTGCTCGACCCGATCCAAATACTCGGGGAAGGTCTGCCAGTCCCAGGGCAGCGCCGCGCGCTGGTGTGAGACCGGGATCTGCTCTGTGGTGGCGAGCATCTCCATGGTACGCTCGACGTCCTGCGGCCGGACCGGCGCGACGCCGAACCCGCAGTTGGCGTTGACCACAGTGGTGATCCCATTCTCGCCGGAGTTCGAGCAGTAGGGGTCCCAGAACAGGGCGACGTCATAGTGCGCGTGCTGCGTTACATGCCCGGGTGCGACCAGCTTGCCGGCGGCGTCGATCACCTCCTTGGCGGCGCGGCCGCGCAGGTCGCCGATCTCGGCGATGCGCCCGGCGCGTATGCCGAGGTCGGCCCAATACGCAGGGCTGCCCGTGCCGTCGACCACCCGGCCGCCGCGAATGATGGTGTCGAAGCCGACCATCACAACCTCCCGGAAACGCTTATTCTTTTCCAGCCAAGGGCCGCCGGCGGCGGGCTCATTAGCCAATTGACTAAAATGTTAGTCAACTGTCTGAAACAGTCAAGCGAAACGAGGCATGCGAACAAGCGAGCACGTTCCTCGTTCCCGACAACCTTAGCTTTACGCGGCAAGATCGCGCGGCGTAACAAGGCGAGACTACGCGTGTGGGGGCGGATAAATGGCGTCTAGGCGCTCCGGTTCGGAGAATTCAGCTACAAGAGCCGCGATCCTTGAGGCGGCCTACGAGATCATGATCGAGAACGGCTACGCGGCCGTCACCGCTCGCAGCATCGCGGCCAAGGCGAATCTGCGATCGAACCTGCTGCACTACTATTTTCGGACGATGGACGAGCTGTTCATAGAGTTGTACCGGCAGGTCGCCGGCGACTTCGCCGAGCAGAGGCGCGGAATTCTTGGATCGGAGCGGCCGCTGACAGCGCTTTGGGACGTCACCAGCGACCCAAGAAACGTGACGATTATCTATGAATTCGTCGCTCTTGGTAATCACCGCAAGGAAATACGTGCGGAGATCTCCAAGTACGGCAATGAATTGCGAGACCTCAATTTGAGCATCGTCACCGAAACGCTCAATCGCAAAGGCTTGACCTGGCTTCCGTGGCTGGCGCCTCTCGTCACGATCGTCCTGGAGAGCGTCGCCAGGAGCCTCTCGCTGCATGGAGCGCTCGGCGTGACCTCCGGTCGCGAGGAGGCATTAAGCATTATCAGGCGCGTGATGGATCTGCTGGAGAGCTAGGCGACGGATCCAGGGATCCGTTTCGGACGCGGGGAACCCGCACTCACATTTAACTGCTTGACTAAAACCCGCGCCATCCTCGCACTTCCCTCAGCGGCCAGCAGGGGAGACAGGACAGTTGGCGGACCTCAACTATCAAGTCGGCGAGCGCACATTCACCGGACACCTCGCGGAGCGCGCCCTTCCTGAACTCCGGCCGGGCGTCCTAGTCATACCGGGCGGCGGAGGCCTCGGCGCCCACGCCCGCGAGCGGACCGAGATGCTAGCCGACAGCGGCTACGTGGCGTTCGCCGCAGACCTCTTCGGAGAACCGATCCTCGGCCTGGACCACGCGCGGACGGTGACGCACGCCCTTTTGGAGGACTGGGCTGAGCTACGCCGTCGCTGCAACGCCGCCCTGGAGATCTTGCGCAGTCAGCCCGGCGTGGATCGCAACCGGCTCGCCGTGATCGGCTTCTGCTTCGGCGGCCAAGCGGCGCTGGAGTTCGGCCGGTCCGGCGCCGAGGTGCGCGCGATCGTCGGGTTTCACGCACAGCTGACCACGCCTCGGCCGCAGGACAGCCGGAACATCGGCGGCAAGGTCCTGGTCTGCCTGGGCGACCAGGACTGTTTTGTCTTTGCGGACGAGCGCGAGGCGTTCCTGCAGTCGATGACCGAGGCGAGCGTCGACTGCCAGATGCTGTTGTTCTCCGGTGTCGGCCACAGCTTCACCGATCGTCACGCCGAAGCGTCTGGCGTGCCTGGCCTCAAGTATGACGCAACGGCGGACCGCCGCGCCTGGGCGGCCATGCACGCCCTGCTCGCGGAGGCCTTCGCATAGGGAGGTCGCCGGCGCTAACGTGCGAGATCGTCGGCGGCCTTGGCCGTACGGAGGTACTGGATCGCCGAGAGCAGGGTTGCAGGGACGATGATCAGCATCGCCACGCCCAGGCCGCCGTCGCCCAGTCTCGGCTGAAGCGCATCGCTCAAGCCGCCGACGAGCGGCGGCGCCAGCCCGTGAACCAGGAGCATCACGATCAGCGACGCGGTCGCCGATCCGGTCGCTCGCATACTCGCGGGCACGTAGTTCTGCACGATGGCCAGTTGGGTGGGCAGGTAGACGCTGGCCAAGCCGTAGGTGAGGCTCATCGCCGCCACGGCGACGCCGAAGTCCGGCGAGAACAGCGCCAGCAGAACAAAGGCCGCCGCCCCCAGTTCGATCAGCGCGACGATCCGCAAGCTGCGCGAGAAGCGGGCCACGCCGATCTGGTTGACCATCCAGCCCGACAGCAGGATGCACGAGGCGCCCAGCACCGCCAGCCCAAGGCCGAAGCGGACGCCGACGATGCTGGAGTCTTCCCCGAACTTGCGAAGCAGGAAGGTCGGCCCCCAGGAGGTGACGACCGAGGTGACGATGTGGATCAGGCCCGCGCCGATCAGGGCCCGGCGATAGATCGGCAGGGAGAACAGGTACCGCAGGTTCCGGAAGTAGGAGTCCGGCGCAAGCTTCGGAACGCCGGTGACGTCCAGCGCGCCCCGCTCGGGCTCCCGCAGAACGAGGAGCGTCAGCAGCGCCAGCGCGACGCCGGGCAGCCCGGCCACCACGAGCGCGGTTCGCCAGCCATAGTATTGCGCCACCAGGCCGCCCACCCCGAAGGCCAGGAGCATGCCGACGCTGCTGGCGGACGCATGAACCGCGCTCGCGAGCGCCCGGCGCTTAGGAGGAAAATAGTCGGCGATCAGGGAAATCGAGGCCGGCACGCAGCCGCCCTCCGCAGCCGACACGCCCAGGCGGCTGAGCGCCAGCTGCCATCCGTTGATCGCCAGCCCGCCCATCGCGGTGAAGACGCTCCAGATGGCGAGGCAGCCTGAAAGAAAGCGCACCCGGTTCACCCGGTCGGCCAGGTGGCCCAGCGGCACCGACATGACGGCGTAGAGGATGGCGATCGCCGGCCCGACCAGCAGCCCAAGCTGCAGGTCGGTCAGCTGCATGTCGCGTTTGATGTCCGGCGCGAGGATCGAGAGGATGAAGCGGTCGGCCATGCTGCAGGCCGAGATGGCGAACAGGATCGCCAGGGCCGTTCGTGGGCCGAGCGTCCTGCTCTTGGCGGGCGCCGCGACCGCGGCCTCGTCGGATGCCGTCACCGTGCGCCTTCCGTCGTGGTTGCTTCCTGCTGAGCCTCGTTGGCGACCGCGCGCACCAGCCTGCCCGGCAGGGCGCCGGTGCTGCGTCCCGCGCGATAGGTGACCTCGCCTGCAACGATGGTGGCGACGATGCCGTCCGCCTTCTGAGTGAGCCGTCGGCCGCCGGCCGGCAGGTCGAACGCCGGCTCTGGACCGCCCAGTTGAAGACGGTCGTAATCGATAATGTTGATGTCGGCCTTGAGCCCCAGTGCGAGCAGGCCGCGGTCCGCCAGCCCCACCGCCAGGGCGTTGCGGCGGCTCAGCCGGTGCACCGCCCAGGTCAGGTCCAGCCGCTCGCCCTTGGTGCGATCGCGCGTCCAGTAGCTCAGCAGGAAGGTGGGGTAGCTGGCGTCGCAGATGAAGCCGTAGTGCGCCCCACCATCGCCCAGCCCGACGAACGTGTTCGCGTCGACAAGCATCTCGCGGATGCTGTCGAGGCTGCCGTGCGCGTAGTTGTTGATCGGCAGGAAAAGGATGGCGGCCCCGTCCCGCTGCAGCAGCGCGTCGTAGGCGCATTCGGCGATGGACCGCCCTTCGCGCGCGGCGATCGCCGGGAGGCTGGTTGCGCGGTCCGGCTCGTAATCGATCCGCTCGGCGAACGGGAACGCCTGCAGAGAGCGCTCCACCAGGAAGCGATGAATGGGGTTGGGGTGAGCCGGATCCGCCGCCTCCGCCAGGATCGCCGCGCGGACCTCCGGCTTGCGCATCTCCGCCACGCGCTCCGCCAGCGGCAGGTGCTCGATGGCCTGGTACGCGGGGTGCAGTTTGAAGGGGTTGAGCGACAGGTCGAGCCCGAACAGCAGCCCGATCGGCCGCGGGAAGACCTGAGCCATCAGGGTGACGCCCGGCTCCAGGTTCGCCTCGGCGACCAGATCGAGCGCCTGTCGGCACATCTCGGGCGCCTCGTTCACCTCGCTGAGCGAGAAGGTCAGCGGGCGACCTGAGGTCCGGCAGATCTGCTGGTAGAGCGCAATCTCCCGACGAACGGCCTCTTGCGGCGTAATCCCACCGGCTTCGGGGATCACCCCCTTCAGCTGCTGGCCCGTGAGACCTGCGGCCACCTGGAAGACGCCGCCGCCGGCGTCGCGCAGGCCTTCGGCCAGGGCGAGCATCTCCGCCTCCGCGGCCTGCACGTGCGGGGCGGTGGCGCCGTCCGCGTCACGGTGCGCCAGCGATCGCGAGGTGGAGACGCCGATGGCGCCCGCCCGCACCGCCTCGGCCACCAGCGCGCGCATCTGCCGTCGGTCCTCAGGCGTCGAAGGCTCCCGGCGCGCGCCGCGGTCGCCCATGACATAGACCCGGATCGCGGCGTGCGGGATGTAGGCGGCGCAGTCCGCATCGAAGCGGCGGTCGGCGACGAAGTCCAGGTATTCGGGGAAGGTGCGCCAGGCCCAGGGCAGGCCCTCAGTGATGACGATTTCCGGGATGTCCTCCACCCCTTCCATCACCTTCTCGAGCAGCCGCCGCTCCTCCGGCTTGCAGGGCGCGAAGCCGACGCCGCAGTTGCCCATGACGACGGTCGTGACGCCGTGCTCCGAGGAGGGCTTCAGGCGCTGCTCCCAGGTGACCTGCCCGTCGTAGTGGGTGTGGATGTCGACGAAGCCCGGGGTGACCAGCGCTCCCGAAGCGTCGATTTCTTGGCGGCCTTTGCCTTCGACTGAACCGACCGCACGGATCACGCCGTCCCCTACAGCGATGTCGCCGCGGAACACCTCGCCGCCGCCGCCATCGCAGATCAGCCCGTTGCGAATGACCAGATCGAAGTCCGCCAAGATCGAGCTCCTGCTCAAGCCCACGCGATGCGGAGCGTCACATCACATGCCGATCACGAAGGAAGCTGCGATTGGCCTGCATGGCCCAATCGTCGGCGTTCAAGCGCAAACACCGGCCGCAGCGCTCCTCCGCAAATTGCGAGACGTGGCGCGCCCGGCTGAGCCGACGCCGCCCACCTCTTCATCATTCGCGACCGCCGCGCCTGACGAGCGGCAGCGTGTTAGTCGCGTGACTAACATCACGCCCGCTCCGCCCTTCCGTGTCAAGCGATGCTAATCACCCGATTAGCATGTTGGCGCACTGCCTTAGCGAGCTCAGCGCCACTCCGCGCGAGAAGCTCCTCGAGGGATCAGCACGGGGTCGTAAGCCCCTGGCGTCCGCGACATGACCACTTGGTCGGTCACGCCGTGGTAGTCGCCCATGGCGGTCGCCGCAGTGAAGGTCTCTGGGTCGAGGAGGCAATGTTCGGCGAGCGCTGCCCGCGACTTGGTGGGCCCAGGCCTTGTCGAAGATCCCTAGCGAGAGGATCCAGAGCGCCACGCGGGTGAGGGAGACATGGACATGATAGGAGCCGCCCTCCTCCGCGCGCCGGCGAAGGGCTGAGACAACGCCCACCTGCGCCAGCCAGGCGGTGAGATAATCGTTCACCACCACGATCGGTGGAAGCTGCGGCTGTTCTGGCGACCCTTCCAGCGCCATGATGCCAGACACGCAGCCGGCGGATTGATCGAAGCCCGGCCGCTCGGCCCACGGGCCATGCAGGCCGTGCAGCGAAATCGACACATAGATCAGGCCCGGCCGTTCGCGCGCCGCCTCCTCCGGCATCAGGGCGATCTCGCGCAGGAAAGCCGGACGACGGTTGTGGAAGAAGATGTCCGCCTCGCGCAGCAACTCGCTCAAGAGGGTGCGGTCCGCGCGCGGATCGAGCCAGGCCGAGCGGACCCCCACGTTGGCTGAGGCGTAGACCGTCTCCTGCTCCCCCTCTCCCGGACGCCAGAGGTTCAGCACATCGGTGCCGTGCAGCGCCAGCGATCGGCCACCTGCGCCAGCGATGACATGCCCCATGCCTAGGGCTCTGTAGCCGGAGAACGGAAGCGTCCCGACCGGACGCAGGGGCTCGGGAGCGGAGTCTCCGATCCGCGTCACCTCGATCAGCGGCATGTCCGCCAGGACGTCGCGATACTGCTCGTCCGCCGCGAACTGGCGCTGCTCCCAGACCGGCTTTGCCGTCTTCGGCGCGCCCTCGCCGGCATCTGTTTCTTGCTTGCCAATCCTTTGGCTAGCAGGATGCGTGACTGGTCAAATCCGCAGTCGCCCGCGCGCTGCATGCATCGGTCAGGCCGGCTTCAAATGACCGGACCCATGGACCCGCTGGAGCGCGGCGTAGGAGGGGTCGTCGTTCGACCGCAGGCCCGGCTTCATGCCCGCCTCGGCGAGCCAGTCTTGCTCGATGGGCAGGCTGATCGACCAGTCGCGGACGGCGATCCGGTGCTTCACCAGCCAGCGGCCATCCTCACGCACCAGGCGGTCGACGTAGCGCCCGCCCAGCTGGTTGCACAGCTCTCGGCCGTCCGCGTCCAGACTGCGGGAGACCGCGATAAAATAGGTCTCGGCGCCCGCTTCGTCGCCGTCCACCCGCACCAGCGACTGGCCCAACTGGTGCGACAGGCTGGTGCTCTGCGCCTGGATGTCGATCGTCATCAGGCGGGCGAACTCACGCCCTGGCGCCTTGATGTGACCGTGGTCGTCCCAACTGTCTTCGAGATAGGCGCTGCCCATGTGGGCTTCATCGCTCCGGTCGCACCCGTGGCAGTATTCGGCGATCGTTTGCGTGATCTCGAAGTGATCGAGCATCGTCTGCAGGCGGGATTGATCCATCGGCTGTGCGCGCGGAGCGCGCCTCCTCCACTTAGATTGTGACCAGCTTCGTCGAAGGTCCGGTTCCCGGGCTAGGCGGGGACCTCCAGCGTCTCCGCCCGTCGGGCCGCCGGCGTGAACGAGATCGGCAGTCCTACAAATGGTGCTCCAGTCGCCCTGGGCCTGCAAAACCGTGCAAGAGCGGCGGCGTAGACGCCGCTAGCGCCATGTTCGTTTCCCGAACCTTCTTTCTCCTTGACGCATCAAGCACACGAAGGGCAGCGGGCCCATAGCCCTCAGACTTCGGGGAACTGTGTCCTCACATTCGCAAGCGTGATCCCGAGCAGGTCGCTCATCGCCTGCCGAGCCCGCTCCGGGTCTCTATTAGCGATCCCCTCGAAGACAGCTGTGTGCTCTTCGACGAGGTCCGACTGCCACAGGTCATGCCGCTTCTTGTAAAGGGTGATCCACTGGACGGCCGCCTCGATCGATTTCGACAGCGAGGCGAACGCCTCGTTGCCGCTCGCCGCGAGCAGCGAGTTATGGAATTGGCGGTCGGCCTCCTGACCCGCGGCGGAATTTAGGCCGTGCGCGGTCATCGCATAGATCGCCGTCCGCATCTCTTCCAGTTCGGCTTCGCTGCGCCGCAGGGCGGCCAAGCCGGCGGCGGCCGGCTCCACAAGGGCTCGCAGTTCCAGCAGATCTCGAATGAACCGCGGGTCGGGTTTGCCGGCGAAGGTCCAGGCGATCACCTCCGGGTCGAGGAGGTTCCAGCGCCGCCTCGGCGCGACATGAGTGCCCGCCTTAGCTTGGGTTTCCAGCAGCCCCTTGGCGAGCAACAGGCGAATGGCCTCGCGATAGGCGGCGCGCGACACGCCCATCGTTCGCGATTGGCCGATCTCCCCCCCGACGCAGTCGCCCGGCTTCAGTTCACCGGACAGGATGGCTGTACCTATGCGACGCGCGATGGCCGCGTGGATGGTCGCCTGCGTGTCGCGCTGATCAGCCAGCTCGGTCCTCGGTCGCTCAGGGTTCACCACGCCCAGCTATCATAGGTCTTCCCCGAAGTTGAATCGTCGAGCGCGCCGGCGCGGCCCTGGCGTTCCACTCCTATCAAATAGCCTTGTCTGACAAGGCTTGTCGGACAAGATGAAGTATGCGATCCGGTCATCTTGAAAGAGGCGGGTCGCGCATCATGACCGTGGATGGGTCCCCCGTCGCGGCGGACTCGCCGGCGGTTCCGCTCGGCGTCTGCGGTGCTCCGGATCCGCTGCAAAAAGACGCTGCGCCGCCAGCCGGAATTGGAAGGGGATGCGATGGGAAAGCAAATTCATCTGGTCAGCTTTCAGATCAATTCCCCGATCAACCACACGATCCTGAGCTGGGCCGACCCGAAGGATAATCGCCTGCAGGCCCTGGGCGACATGAAGCTCTGGCAGGAGCTTGGCCGCACGCTCGAGCGCGGGCGCTTCGACGCGATTTTTTTCGCCGACACTCCCGGAGTTTTCGACCGCTACAAGGAGCGGCTGGATGACTCCCTGCGCTATGGCGTGTGCTGGCCGACCCACGACCCGGTTCCACTGCTTGGGATCATCGGCGCCGCCACCGAACATCTGGGGCTTACCGCCACCGTGTCGACCGGCCCGCACCATCCCTATGCGCTGGTGCGGTCGCTCTCGACGCTCGACTATCTCACCCGTGGCCGCATCGGCTGGAACATCGTGACGGGCCATTTGCGCGGCGAGCATCGCGCCTTCGGCCTGCCGGTGCTGGAGCACGACCAGCGCTACGACCGCGCCGAAGAGTACATGGACATCTGCTATCGGCTCTGGGACAGCGTCGCCGACGACGCCATCATCGCCGACAAGACCAGCGGCGTGTTCGCCGACCCGGCGAAGATCGAGATCCTCGATCACGCGGGCGAGTACTTCCGCTGCAACACGGTGTCACCGGCCTGGCCTTCGGCTCAGCGGCGGCCCGTGCTGTTCCAGGCAGGATCTTCAGGGCGCGGCCAACGCTTCGCCATGAAGCACGCCGAGGTGGTCTTCGCGATCCAGCCGAACCTCGCCTCGATGAAGCGGTTCATGGCCGAGTTCCACGCGCTTGCCGCGGAAACAGGCGTTCGCCGCGTGCCTGGCGTGACCTTCGGTATCCAGCCGATCATCGGCGGCACGGAAGAAGAGGCGCGAGCGAAGCTCAATGGCTTGATCGACCGCATCCCGCCGGAGGCCTCGATCGCCCGACTGTCGGGATCCATGGGCGTCGACTTCTCCGGCATGGAGCTCGACCAGCCGCTGGCAGAGATGCAGACCCAAGGCTCGCAAGGCCTGATGAAGGCGTTCAGCACCGCGGTCGGCGACAAGCCGCTGACCCTGCGCGACGTCGCCATCCGTTGGGGCCTCGCCGTCGGCATGCCGCAGCTGGTCGGCACGCCCGAGCAGGTCGCCGATCAGATGGAGACGATCTGGCGCGAGACCGGCTGCCACGGCTTCAACGTCACGCCGCACGTCATGCCCTCGTCCATCGAGGATTTCGTCGATCAGGTCGTGCCGATCCTGCAGAAGCGCGGGATCTACCGGACCGAGTACGAGGGCAAGACTTTCCGCGAAAACCTGGAGGTCGCATGAGCGCCGAGGCTCCGCTCGTCTACATCGTCGATCCGATCCATCCGGTCGGCGCGGAGCGGCTTGCGGCCGCCTATGAGGTGATCACACCAGAGCAGGGGCAGCACGATCCGCGCATCGAGGCGGTGACGCATATCGTCGTGCGCACGACCGAGTTGCCCGAGCAATTGCTCGCCAGGATGCCCAGGCTTAAGGCGATCGTGAAGCACGGCGCCGGCGTCGACAACATCCCGATCCCGTACGCGACGGAGCGCGGGGTGATGGTCGCGAACACCCCCGGCGGGAACAATTCGACCGCCGTCGCCGAAGGCGCCGTGGCGCTCATTCTCGCGCTGCTGCGCCGGGTTCGCGAAATGGACGCGATCGTCCGTCAGGACCGCTGGAACGAGCGTTGGACCACGCGCTTGGGCGATCTGACCGGCGCGCGCGTCGGGCTGATCGGCTTCGGGCGGATCGCGCGGTGCACCGCGAAGATCTGCGGCCAAGGCTTCGGCGCCGAACTCGGCGCCTACGATCCCGTGGTGGCGGCCGCCGACATTACCGCGGCGGGCGCGACGCCGATGACCCTGGATGAGCTTCTGGCCTGGGCCGACGTCATCTCGATCCATGTTCCGCTGACAGAGGGCACGCGCAATCTGATCGGCGCGCCGGAACTCGCGAAAATGCGCGCCTCGGCGATCATCGTGAACTGCTCGCGCGGCGGTATCATTAATGAAGCCGCCCTGACCGACGCGCTCACGTCAGGCGCCATCGCGGGCGCCGGCGTCGACGTCTTCGAGGTCGAGCCGCCGCCGGCCGACCACCCGCTCTTCGCCCTGCAAAACGTCGTTCTGGCGCCGCATGTCGCCGGGGTGACCGAAAGCGGCATGAAGGGCATGGCGATCGCCTGCGCCGACGCAATCGACACCATCGTGGCCGGCGGACGTCCCGCCACCTTGCTCAATCCGGAGGTCGTCCAATGAAGCCGCTCAAGTCCGTGATCTACAGCGACATCCCGCGTCCCGACCGCGCGCTGCTGGCGCGCGCGTCGGAATTCGGCGTCGCTGACCTCCACGGCGCCCTCGGCGTCATCGCCGGCCGCATGTGCCTGATGGGCCCTTCGATGCGGCCGATCGCGCCGCGCCAGCGGCTCTGTGGGCCGGCGATCACGGCCTGGAACTATCCGGGCGACAACCTGGCCATCCATGCCGCGCTCAACACCGCCCAGGCCGGTGACGTGCTCGTCTTCACCAATGGCGGCGGACACCAAGGGGCGCTCTGGGGCGACGTGGCCTGCGGCTTTGCGGTCAAGAAAGGCGTCGCCGGGGCCGTCGTCCACGGCGCGGTGCGGGACACCGACGCCGTTCGCGAGCTGGGGTTCCCGGTCTGGTCGACGCACATCTCCGTCGAGCAGCCCGACAAGCGGGGGCCGGCTGCGGTCAACGTGCCGATCGTCGTCGACGGCGTCTTGGTCGAGCCCGGTGACATTATCGCCGCCGACGCCGACGGCGTGGTGGTGATCCCGCAAGCCCTGCTGGCGAAGGCGGTCGAGGGCGCCGAGGCGCGCGCCGCCAACGAGGTGAAGGTTCGCGCCCGAATCGCCGCCGGCGAGCTTCCGCTCGATATCCTGGGGCTGCGCACGGTCATCGAGAACGCCGGGATCGAGCAGATCAAAGGCGCCTGGAAGGACGACCTGTGATCGTCGCCCTCCCCTTCCCGTTCGAGGCCGCCCTATGACCCGCGTCGTCCTGATGAAGGAGCCGGGACCGGCTGAGGTCCTGCAGGTCGCCCAAAGCGAGCTCACCGCGCCGGGTCCGCGCGAAGTGCGGCTCCGGCAGGTCGCCATCGGGGTCAATTACCACGACGTCTACGTCCGCTCCGGGCTCTACCAGACCTTGCCGCTGCCCGGCGTGCCGGGGATCGAAGCCGTCGGTGTCATCGAGCAGGTCGGCGGCGACGTCGCTCATCTGGCGCCAGGCGACCGCGTCGGCTACGTCACCGGCCAGTACGGCGCCTACGCCGAAGCGCGCAATCTCGACGCCGGGCTGGCGGTCAAGCTTCCCGCCACGCTTACCGACGTCCAAGCGGCGGCCTCGCTGATGAAGGCCTTCACCGTCGCCATGCTCGTGCGCCGGGTGCATCGGGTGGAGCGCGGACAGGCGATCCTGGTCCATGCGGCGGCCGGCGGGGTCGGCCAGTTGCTGTGCAGCTGGGCGCGCCGTCTCGGCGCGACCGTCATCGGCACCGTCGGCAGCGAGGACAAGGCAAAGGTCGCGCGGGCGCATGGCGCCGAGCATGTGATCTTCTATCGGCACGAAGACGTCGCCGCGCGCGTCGCCGAAATCACCGGAGGCGCGGGCGTCGCCGCGGCGTACGACTCGGTCGGCGCAGACACCTTCGACGGCAGCGTCGCGGCCCTCGGCTTCGAAGGCCATCTGGTCGGCTACGGCCAGGCTTCAGGCCCCGCGCCGCCGTTCGCGATGTCGCTGCTGGCGACGCGCTCGCTGACCGTCAGCCGGCCGATCGTGTTTCACTATCTGCGCACGCCTGAAATGCTGCGCGACATCGCCAAGCAGGCCTTTGACGCCTTCGCGCAAGGCGTCATTCAGCCGATCGAGCCCGTCGTCCTGCCGCTTCAGCAAGCCGCGGAAGCCCACCGCCTGCTCGAAGCTCGGCAGAGCCCAGGCGGCGTCGTGCTCGTGCCGTAAATCCGGGGTCGGCCCATGACTCCTGACATGATCGCCTCGCGCCTGCTGACCGGCCACTGGGCCGACGGTTCGCGGCTGGACCAGTTGCCGGAGGATGTCCGGCCCGTGAGCCGGGCGGAGGGCTACCGCATCCAGGCCCGCCTGGAGGCGCTCTCGGCCGCCCCGCTGTTCGGCTGGAAGATCGCGGCGACCAGTTCGGCCGGCCAGGCGCACATCGGTGTCGATGGTCCGCTGGCCGGGCGCTTGCTGAAGGAGCGCGTCATCGCGAACGGCGGCGTCTGCCCCTTCGGCGTCAACCACATGCGCGTCGCCGAAATCGAGTTCGCATTCCGAATGGGCGCGACGCTCGCGCCACGGGCCGAACCCTTTGGCGTCGATGAGGTCCTCGCCGCCGTCGCTACGCTGCATCCGTCCATCGAGATCCCGGACTCCCGCTACGAGGCGTTCGAGCGCGTCGGCGCGCCACAGCTCATCGCTGACAATGCCTGCGCCCACTTCTTCGTGGAAGGGCCCGAGGCGCCCGCGTCCTGGAGAGACGTCGACCTGGCGGCCTATCGCGTGACCGGATCGGTGAACGACGCGAGCTTCGCCGGCGTCGGCCGCAACGTGTTCGGCGATCCGCGGGTGGCGCTGCAGTGGCTGGCGAACGAGCTTTCGCAACTGAGCATTCCGCTCGCCGAAGGCCAGCTCGTCACCACGGGGACCTGCGTAGCGCCGATGGCGATCAAGCCCGGCGATCGCATCAGCGGTGATTTCGGTGCGCTTGGCGCCGTTTCGGTCCGCATGGCGCATGAACAAGACTTGGAGCCGTAGACCATGAGTGAAGAGAAAGCTGTCGTGTCGCGCTGGGACGATGTCCGACTGGACCGCATGCGCGGCGGCATCACCCGCCGCTTTGTCCACTCCGACAAGATGATGGTCGGCCAGATCCACTTCGCCAAAGGCGACAGCGTGCCGGCCCACCGGCACGACAACGAGCAGTACACCTACGTCCTCAGCGGCGCGCTCCGCTTCCGGTTCGGCGAGGACCAGGCGGAGGAGGTCCTCGTCGGCGCGGGCGAGATCGTCCTCATTCCCGGCGGCCTGCTGCATAGCGCCAGCGCCGACGAGGACACCTTCGAACTCGACATATTCTGCCCGCCTCGCCGCGACTGGATCGAAGGCGATGACGCCTACATGCGCAAATGACCGCGGCCGCGAGAGAGTGCTGAAATGCTGGTGAACATCGGCGGCCGCGACCTCCGCTACGACATCATTGGGGATGAGGCCGCCCCCGTCGTCTGCCTCGCTCACGCCTTGTCGTCGGACAGCGGCATCTGGGCGGAGCAGGTCCCGCCGTTGCTGGCGCAAGGTTGGCGCGTGCTGCGGCTCGACATGCGCGGGCATGGCGGCAGCGAGGCCGGTCCCGAGGACTACGCGATGGAGGCCTTGGCCAACGACGTCGCGGGCATTCTCGATTTCCTAAAGATCCCCCAGGTACATTTCGTCGGGTTGTCGATCGGCGGGATGATCGGCCAGACCTTCGCGCTCGAGCATGGCGATCGCCTGCTGTCGCTGATGCTTTGCGGCACGGCGCCGGCGGCGCTCGACGGCGGAATGGCGCAGCTCTGGGCGCCCCGCTTCGAGGCGATCGCCGCCGCAGGCTCGGTCGCGCCGCTGGCCGACACCACGATGGTTCGCTGGTTCACCGAGGACTTCCAGACGCGCCGCCCGGACCGTTGGCGGCAGGTGCATCAAACCATCTGCCGCACGACGCCCGCGGGCTACCGCGGCGGTGGCATCGCGATTGACACCTTCGACATCGTCGATCGGCTACCTTCGATCCGGACGCCGACGCTCGTGGTGTGCGGCGACGGGGACACCGGAACGCCGCCGGCCGGCAATCGCAAAATCGCCGACCTCATCCCCGGCGCCCGCTACATCGAGCTGAAGAACGCGCGCCACATCCCGATGGTCGAGTATCCGGAGCAGTTCAGTCGAATTCTGATCGAGTGGCTCGCCGCCAACAGATAGCTCCGGAGCGATTCAGATGTATGCGCCGCCGCCCTGCGTCACGGCCGACGTTTTCACCGTGATCCCGGAGCCGATCTGCTTCGGAAACCGGAGATCGGACTGGGCCGACGCCCAGATCAATGGGGCGCCGACGCCGACCTATCTCGAAGGTCCGTGCTTCGACGCCGCCGGCAACCTCTGGGTCACCGACATTCCCTGGGGCCGGCTGCTGAAGATCACCCCGGGCGGCGAGGTCTCGGTTGGCGCCGAGTACGACGGCCAGCCCAACGGGCTCAAGTTCCTGGCCGACGGGCGCGGCTTGATCGCCGACTTCAAGAATGGCCTGATGGTCTTCGATCCCGCCACCGGCGCGGTCGAGCCATATCTCGTCCGGCGGCTGCTCGAGCCTTTCCGCGGCTGCAACGACCTCACCGTCGCCAGCAACGGCGATCTCTATTTCACCGACCAGGGCATGTCCGGCCTGCACGACCCCTATGGCCGGGTCTATCGGCTTCGGGTCGACGGCGGGCTGGAGCTGCTGCTCGACCGGATACCCAGCCCCAACGGTCTCGTCCTCAACAAGGCAGAAACCGCCCTCATGGTCGCGGTCACCCGGGCGAACGCGATCTGGCGCGTGCCGCTGACCGCCGACGGCGGCGTCACCAAGGTGGGCACCTTCATCCAAATGAGCGGCGGCAACGGGCCCGACGGCCTGGCGATGGACGAGGACGACAACATCGCGGTGTGCCACGTGGGCATGGGCTGCGCCTGGCTGTTCGACGACATTGGCGAGCCGATCCTGCGGATCCGCTCGCCAAAGGGGCGCAAGGTCACCAACTGCGCCTACGGCGGCGCCGACAGAAAATCGCTGTTCATCACGGAGTCGGGCTCGGGCGCGATCCTGCGCGCTGAATTGCCGGCGCCAGGCCGGATGCTTCATGCGCGACCAGCGTAGCCCCACGGCTCTGGCGCGACGAACGGGAGGACTGAATTTGCAGCGGACACGAGCCCCGGAGACCGGCCGAGGCGGTTATGACGCGGACGCGAGACACGCGCAGGCGCTCGGCCACGGGCCGCGGATAGACGCCATTCCCAACGACCAGATCGCCCCCGACGCGTGGTCCCTGGTGAACACGTTGCGCGAGTCGGCCGGCGCCCCGCCCGTGGACGTCATGCCTGAATTCATGCGCGTGATGGCCAAGCACCCGCCGATCTTCCGTCGCCAGATGGAGATGGGCAACGTGCTGTTTAACGGCCGCATCTCCCCGAGAGAGCGGGAGCTTGCGGTCTTGCGCATATCGTGGCTGGCGGGCGCGCCGTTCGAGTGGGGCGAGCACGTCGTGATCAGCAAGCGCTGCGGCGTGACGGCCGAGGAAATCGAACGCGTCACGCTAGGATCGTCCGGGGCGGGCTGGAGCGAGCATGATGCGGCGATCCTGCGCGGTGTCGAAGAGCTGGTGGCCGACTTCGCAGTGTCTGACGAGACCTGGAGGTTGCTGGCGAAATCCTGGGACGAAGCTCAGCTCATCGAGTTTCCGATGATGGTCGGCCAGTACCTCACCACGGCCTTCCTCCTGAACTCCCTGAAGGTTCCGCTTGGCCGGGGTAACGCCGGCCTCGCTCAACGCTGATCTTCCACCGCGCCGCGCATCGCTGCGCTTCAGCGTGCGCGGCCTTTTCGATGAGAACTGATATGTCGTCTGTGTTTGGAGATGTCCGCCAGATCGGTTTGATGTCGCGCGATATCGACCGCAGCATGCGTTACTTCGTCGAGGCGTGGGGAATGGGCCCGTGGTTCGTTCTTCGGAATATGAAGGCGTCGATGCTCTACAAGGGGCAGCCGCGTGAGCTTGAGGTGTCCATCGCGATGGCGAATTGCGGCGATCTGCAGTTCGAGATCGTCGAGCAACACAACGATGCGCCGTCCCTCTACCAAGACGCGCTGAAGCAGACGCCTGAGCTGCACGTTCAGCATGTGGCGGTCTGGACCGAGGACGTGGACGGCGTCGAAAAGGCCGCTCACGCCAAAGGCTGGTCTTCGGTGTTCGAGCCCCTGTCGGGCCCCGGTAGATCGGTGTTCGTGATCCATCCGAGCGAACCCAAGGTCTGCATCGAGATCAGTGACCGTGATCCGTTCAAGGAGCGCGTCCGCGAGGCAATCAAGCAGATCGCGGCGGACTGGGACGGCAGTTCGCCCATTCGCGAGGGTCTGCCACAACTGTGAGGAGCTTCGCCTAGCGCGGGGCCCGGCCAGAAAGGCTCGTAGCCTGCGGCGCGCCGCTATGCGCTGAATAGCAGGCCGCCCTCTCAGGCGCATTGCCTCAAAGCGGCGAGCGGTTGGGAGACCGGCTCTCATCAGGAGTTCCGGCGTCGTTGTCGGGTCTGCATCCCGCGTTAGCGGCGGCTTCGCTCGGCCACCGAGCATCGCTTAGCCCTCCTCGATGCGAGCCAGACGTAGGCGGTAAGGCCGACCACGTTGAGGGTGATCCGGGGCGCAGCTTTTCGGATCCGTCCGGTGGGACTCGCTGAGTCGTGCCCTATCCCGGGCCGATAGCCCCTCGCCTGGCGCGCCGCCGCGTGATCAGGGTCTCCGCGGTGGCGTCATCTCAACGAGAGGTGTGCCGAGCGCCCCATCTAGACGGATGGTCTGGCCATTAAGGAACGGCGTGCGGACGATCGCCTCCACAAGCGACGCATACTCCTCGGGCCGGCCGAAGCGCTTGGGAAAGGCTATGTTCTTGATCAGCTCCGCCTGGAGCGCGTCGGATGCGCCTGCCAGCCGCGGCGTGAGTATCGGCCCCGGTGCGATGGCGCAGGCCCGCACGCCGATCGCGGCCAGGTCGCGAGCCATCGCCAAGGTCATGCCGGCGATGCCGGCCTTCGCTGTAGCGTAAGCGACCTGCTTCGCCTGCCCCTCCCAGGCGGCTGTCGAGGACGTGTTGATGATCACCCCGCGCTGCCCGTCCTGATCGGGCTCGTTGGCGGCGAACGCGGCGGCGGACAGCCGAGAAATATTGAACGGCCCGTGCAGATGCATGTCGATCATCGCGCGAAAGACGCTCATGTCATGGGCCACTCCCGCCGCATCAGCGGTCGCCGGAGTAGGCAGGGACACGGCGGCCGCATTCACGTTGATCGAAAACGTTCCCAGCCTGCGCGCCTGCTCGATCGCGGCCGCGACCGCCGCGTCATCGTTGTGATCGCCCTCGAAGGGAATCGCGCGATCGCCGAGTTCGGTAGCCAGCGCTCTCGCACGCTCGCCAGAGTACTCGAAGATCACGACGCCTACGCCGAGCTCGACCAGGCGGCGCGATGTTGCGCCGCCCAACCCTCCGGCGCCTCCGCTTACGAGCGCCGAACATTTGCTCAGATCCATCTGAATCTCCAACGGGAAGGGACGCGACGCCTCGCGCGCCCGCGTGGTGAGATCAAGCCGCCGCAGTCTCGACCAGGCTGCCCTTAACCGGCAAAGCGCGGTTCAGGCAGGCCGCGCACCCCCAGCCCTTCGACGACGTAGGTGTATCCTGCGCCCTCCTCCGCGGGGTTGCCGAAGAAGGCCGGATCAATCGTCACGACGTACAGCTGATCGAGGTTCGGGCCGCCGAACATGACGCTGCCGGGCAGCGACACTGGAAGATCGACAACGCGCTCGAGCGCTCCCTCGGGCGTGAACGCGGCGATCTTGCCGCCCCCGAAGATCGCGGCCCACACCCGTCCTTCGCTGTCGACGGTGGCGCCGTCCGGCATGCCGCCCAGCGCCTGGGTGTCCGCAAACACCCGGCGCTCGCCGACGCGGCCCGTCTCCTGGTCGTAGGGAAAGGCGAAGATCGTATGGCGGGCGCTGTCGGAGAAGTAGAGCGTCTTGCCGTCTGGCGAGAAGCAAGGGCTGTTCGAATAGGTGATGTCGCCGCCCAGCCGCGTCAGGCGGCCGTCGGGCTCGAGGCCGTAGAGCCCGCCGATCGGCTTGGGGTCATGCATGTCGGTCTCGCACGAGCCGATGACGAAGCGCCCCTGCCGGTCGACCTTGCCGTCGTTGAAGGTCGCGCGCGGCGGCTGGTCACCGGCGCTGACGATCGGCGCCAGGGCGCCCGTCGCGAAGTCGAGAGCGTAGACCGTGTCCTTCATGGCGACCACGGCGCCGCCGCGCACGCGCAGCGCCATGGCGCCTGGGCCTTGCGGCAGCGTCCACTCCCGCAGCGATCCGATGGACGGCTCGTAGCGATGGATCAGCTGCCGGCCGATGTCGAAGAAGTAGAGTGCCTGCTCGACTTCGTCCCACACAGGCCCTTCGCCGCACAGGCAGCGGCAGGCGTCGATCCGGTTGATCTGCATGCCATCCTCCGGATTAGCCAAGGCTTACGCGCCCTCGCTCGGCCATCCCAGCATCGCCCGGCCTTCCGGCGTCGCCCACACATATTCGAGGTAATGGCCGAGGCTCTTACGGGCGTCGATCAGGACGTAGTGAAGGCCGGGCCCCTCGCCTTCAAACACCACAGGCGCGTCGAGCTGCGCGACCTCGGCGCGCATGGCGTCGAGGTCGTCGCGCCGCACGGCGATGTGATGCTGGCGCGGACTCGCGTCCGCCTCGTCCGCAGGCAGGTAGGCGGAATAGATGTCGGTGAAGCCGGAGATCGGCTGGATCAGCTCGATCTGCAGCTTGTCCACCCACGCCAGCGCCACCCGCATCCGGGCGGACTTCTCGCCGTCCGGCGTCTTCAGGCTGAAATCCGCCTCGATCGGCCAGAAGCCCTGAACCCCGTGCACCTCGCCGAGCATCTGGATCGCCTTGTCGAGGTCGTGGGTGACATAGGCGTTCTGATAGTGCGCTCGCAGGGACATGCGGTGTTCTCCGTTGATGTTGGACGTCGCTCGGCCGGCCTCAGGCTGCGGAGGGCGTGAGCTTGAGATGCAGCTCGGACAGGCCGCGGATGATGAAGCTCGGCTCGTAGGCGAGACGCCGGGCGCCGCGCGGGCCGTGCTTGGCCTCGTCCATGTCGATGTCCGCGGCGTGCTCGAGGAACTTCTCAAGGATCACGCGCACTTCGACGCGCGCGAGCGGCGCCCCCGCGCAGACGTGCGCGCCGCGGCCGAAGGCCAGGTGCTCCCGGATCCGCGGCCGGTCGAGCACGAACGCGTTTGGATCCTCCCAGCGGCGCGGATCGCGGTTCGCGCCGCCAAGGCAGAGCATGACCTTGGTGCCGGCGGGGATCTTTACCCCGCCGATCTGCGTGTCGCGGCGCGCGAGGCGGGTCGTCTGCTTCGACGAGCCCTCGAGCCGGAGCACCTCTTCGAGCAGCTGAGGGATCAGCGACGGATCGGCGCGCAGGCGATCCTGCAGCCCCGGCTGGTCGATGATGTACCGCATCGCGTTGCCGAGCAGCTTGGCGCTCGTGTCCTGCCCGGCGCCGAACAGGAAGGTGGTGAGGTTGACGATCTCGATCGCCTCCGGCGTCGATCCGTCGGGATACTTCGCGTTCGCCAGCTCCGACATGACGTCGTCGCGCGGGTTGGCGCGGCGGTCTTGCACGTAGTTCATGAAGTCCGCGCCCATCACCACCAGGGGGTGGGTCTCGGCCGTGTAATCGTTTTCGTTCTGGTCAAGGCTGCCGGGCGGCGGCCCCGCCTCGATCGCATCCATGAAGATCTGCCGATCCTCCACGGGTACGCCCAGGAGATCGGCGATGACCATGGTCACGAAGGGAGTCGAGATGGTCTTGATCAGCTCGACGCCGCCGTTGGCGACCGCGTCCCTGACGAGCTGCTCGGAGTACTCGCTGATGAACTTCTCGTTGGCGCGTAGACGCGAGGGCGTGAACAGCCGGCTCAGCAGCGCACGAGAGAATGCGTGGCGCTGGTCGTCGTAGTTGACCAGCAGGTCGCCGCCGAGAAACTTGGGGCGATTGGCCTCGATTTCGGCGGCGATGTCCGCGCCTTCGGGCTGGAAGGGCAACGGCGCGGCAGCGCCCTGCAACGCGATGATCGATGAGAAGTCACGGTTGTTCTTCATGACCTCCAGCAGCTCGTCGGATCCGGTGACCATGACGTAGTCGCGGCCCGGCGGCTGGTAGACCGGGCCCAGGGCGCGGATGGCGTCGAAGTAGCTATAGGGATCGACGAGGATCTCGTGATCCGTGAAGAAGTCACGGTCTTCCAGGCGTTGCATATCCGCTCTCCGCTCGGGCTCAGCGATTTTCAGTTTTCAGGTGATTCAGGGTCAGTCTTCAGGAGCGATCGTGACGCGAAGCGCGTCCTGACCTTCGCTCATCCGGATCTGACACGAGAGGCGCGAACGGGCGTCACGGTGGCTCGAGCTGTCGAGCAGGTCGCTCTCGTCGTCCTCGCTGGCCGCTGGCAAGAGGCCGGCGCAGATGGGATCGACATACACATGGCACGTCGCGCAGGAGCACACGCCCCCACACAGGGCGAGCAATTCGTCGACGCCGCCGTCGCGGATCACTTCCATGACGCTCATGCCAATCGGCGCCTCGAGCTTGTAGGTTTCGCCGGCGCGCGTAGTGACTGTGAGCTGGGGCATCCGTTGACCTGTCGAGTAGGGATCGTGGGGAATGGCAAATGCAAACCAATCCGTCCTGTCCCATATGGGATAAGGAGAGCGGGCCGAGTGCAGGGTCGCATCAACGGCCGTCCGCGATTTCGCTTGTCCCAAATGGGACATGACGCGGTCGCCAACCCTGCGCCATCAGGGGCTCCAGCGCCGGCAAGCCGAGGAGGAGACCAGCCGCGACGGATTATGGAGGGACATCGGCGCGCAGGCGGGCGCCCGCCTGTCCGGACCCTGCTGCGTGAGCTCCACCGATGAACGGGGGCGCGGCAGTCGCAGCGGACGGTGCGCGCTACGTCCAAACAGTTTGGGCCAGCCTGAGAGAGACTTGATGTTCGCCGCCCCTCCCCAGATCGACGCGCAGGCCTTCACGGAAATCCCCGCCGAGTTCGGGCGCCATGAGCCGAACGAGTGGATCAACATCCAATTTCACGGCGCGTCGACGCCAACCTTTCTCGAGGGGCCGTGCTTCGACAGCGAGGGAACTCTCTGGGTCACCGACATCCCCTGGGGCCGGCTGTTCAAGATCGGGCCGGGCGGCCAGGTCTCGCTCGGCGCAGAGTATGACGGCCAGCCGAACGGGCTGAAGTTCCTGAAAGACGGCCGCGCGCTGATCGCCGACCACCATCACGGCCTGATGCTGTTCGATCCGAAGCGCGGGACGGTCGAGCCCTTCATCACTCGCCACCTGCTGGAGCCGTTCAAGGGCTGCAACGACCTGACCGTGGCCAAGAACGGCGACGTCTATTTCACCGACATGGGCCAGACCGGCCTGCACGATCCGACCGGCCGGCTGTTCCGCCTGCGCGCCGACAACGGCCGGCTGGAATGCCTGCTCGACAACATCCCGAGCCCGAACGGCCTGGTGCTCAACAAGGCGGAGACCATGCTCTACCTGGCCGTCACCCGCATGAACGCGGTCTGGAAGGTGCCGCTGCTGCCGGGCGGCGACATCAGCAAGGTCGGCGTTTTCGTCTATCTGAGCGGCGGGACCAGCGGCCCGGACGGCCTGGCGATCGACGAGGCCGACAACCTGGTCGTCTGCCACAACGGCTTTGGCGCGGTGTGGGTGTTCAATCCCCGCGGCGAGCCGATCCTGCGCATCGAATCCCCACGCGGGATCAACACCACCAACTGCGCCTTCGGCGGTCCCGACAACAGGACACTCTACATCACCGAGTCGCGCACGGGGACGATCCTGACCGCGCCGATGCCGGTCGCCGGCCGCCAGCTCTACCTGCGCGACCTCTAGGGGATAAACCGTGGCCGATCAGATCCACCTCGTCAGCTTCCTGATCCACTCGCCGATCAACCACACGATCGGCACCTGGGCGGACCCGGGCGACAACCGCCTCCAGGCGATGGCCGACGTCCGGCTCTGGCAGGATCTCGCGCGAACCCTCGAGCGCGGCAAGTTCGACGGGGTGTTCTTCGCCGACACGCCCGGCGTCTTCGACCGGTACAGAGACCGGGTGGACGAGGCGGTTCGCTACGGAGTCTGCTGGCCGACCCACGATCCGGTGGTGTTGCTGAGCGCGCTCGCAGCGGCGACCGAACACCTGGGCCTCGCCGCGACCATCTCCACCGGCGCCAATCATCCGTACTCCGTCGTCCGCACGCTGGGCTCGCTCGACGCCCTGAGCGGCGGCCGCGCCGGCTGGAACATCGTCACCGGCCACCTGCGCGGCGAGCACCGCGCCTACGGCCTGCCGGAGCTGCCGCACGACCAGCGCTACGATCGCGCCGACGAGTACATGGAGCTCTGCTACGCCCTGTGGAGCAGCGTCGGCGAGGGCGCGATCCTGGCCGACAAGGCCACCCGCCAGTTCGCCGACCCGGACAAGGTGGCGCGGGTCCGCCACGCCGGCGAATACTTCAACTGCGAGACCGTCGGCCCCGTCTGGCCCTCGCCGCAGGGCCGCCCGGTGCTGTTCCAGGCGGGCTCCTCCGGCCGCGGCCAGCAGTTTGCGATCCGCCACGCCGACGTGGTCTTCGCGGTGCAGCCGAACCTGCCCGGCATGAAGAAGTTCATGGACGACTTTCGCGCCACCGCCGCTGCGCAGGGCGCGCGCGAGCCGAAGGTCTCCTTCGGCGTCCAGCCGATCCTCGGCGGCACCGAGGCCGAGGCCAAGGCGCACCTGAAGGCGTTGGAAGAGCGGATCCCAATCGAGGCGGCGCTGACCCGCATCTCCGGCACGCTCGGCGTCGACTTCAGCGCCTACGAGCTCGACCGGCCGCTGCAAGAGATCCAGACCCAGGCCTCGCAGGGCCTGATGAAGGCGATGGCCTCCGGCTTCGGCGACCGGCCGTTCACCCTGCGCGAGGCGGCGATCCGCTATGGCCTCGCCATCGGCATCCCGCAGATCGTCGGCACGCCCGAGCAGGTCGCCGACCAGCTTGAGCAGATCTGGCGCGAGACCGGTTGCCACGCCTTCAACGTCACCCCGACGGTGATGGCGAGCTCCGTCGCGGCGTTCGTCGACGAGGTCGTCCCGATCCTGCAGAAGCGCGGCATCTACCGCACCGAGTACGAGGGTCGGACCTTCCGGGAGAACCTCCACCTGTAGTCCAGGCTCTCCGAAGCAGCTGAACATACCCGCTAGCTCACGAATCCAGCCCTGTGACGCCTTCGGCTGAGACCCGGCTGGCCGGATCGGGCGCAGACGCAATTGCCAGCACGCTTCGCATGACGATGCGCACGAGGTCCGGCAGCCCGCGAGCCCCGGTCTTGGCGTAGACGGCCTTGGTCTGATTCCGGGCCGTCCCAACCGCGACGCCGAACTCCTCCGCAGCCTCGGCGATGGTCATGCCTCGGCATAGCGCGAGCGCCATTTCGGCCTCGCGCGGCGACAGGCGGAACAGCTCAGCGAGCTGGTCGCGGCACTCGACCAAGCCCCAGCTGTCGCCATGGACATACGCGATGGCGGCAGGCGCCGCCGTGGCCGAGATCGACCGGCGCTCAGCAGGCAGGAGCAGCATGTCCAGCCAGGGATCCCGGCTTATGGTGATGGCGCGTGGCCGGCTCGCAGGATTGGAGGCGACACGCCCGATGAGGCGAATAAGCTCCTGCTCGAGCTCCTGTGGTCGGGCCACAAGGCGTCCGCTGCGGGAGCGGCTCAGCACGCCTGAATGCGCCAACACGTGCGCGCCATGCTGGTCGCAGTCGAGCACCCGGCCGGCGCTGTCCAGGGTGATCCAGCCGAACTGAAGCCGCCGAACGGCTTCTCCTGTCAGAGACGCCTCGAACTGAAGTCGCTCGAGCGCCACATACTGCCGCAGGACGCCGCGAAATACGCGTGCGATCTCGGTGAGCAGGACGTCGTCCGCTGGCAGGAAGTCCTCTCCTCGGCGGACGAGCGTCAGCCATCCATGAACGCCGGAGGGCTCTTCGACTCGGACCTGCCTGAGGGCAGTGATGTGCTCCATGGCCAGGACGCGCCGATGACCATCGGACCGAGGATCGCCAGGTGGTCCCAGCAACTCATCCAGCGCGTAGACGCGCCCCTCGACGGAGTGCAGCGTCTTATCCACCATGAAGTCTTGGGGAAAAATGTGCTGCCGGTAGGCATCCTGCACCCATTTCACGGTCTCGCCTGAAACCAGCGTCAGCACCTCTTCGAACGGTCTTCCGAGCATGCGGAGATTCATGATGGCGCCGTCCGCTGACGTCGCCTGCCGCAAGAGGTCGAGAAATCTTGCCCAAGGGGACGGCTCGAGAGCGCCCTCAACCAGGGCGCAAAGCAGCTCGAGCTCCCCCTGACGTGTCACCATGGTCCTCCGTCGCCATTGTCCCAAATGGGACATGACGGCTGCCTGGGCCGTTTGGCAATCAGCCTCGACGAGATTTCAAGCTACGCGCTCGCAAACGCCATCGAGCGAGCCAGGAGGCTAGGTGAGCCGCGAACGCCCTTGTGACGGTCGGGAGCGGCGATCCCGTGGCCTCCACCCTAATCACCCTTCGCGCGCTTCGGTGCGGCTCTTCGAGCGACTGGACCACTGACGCGCACCGGTCGGCGCAACAAGTTCACAGACGAGGTTCACGGCATGACCATCGCCGACGTATCGGACAAGAGCATTGCTGAACTGACGTCCCTGTCAGGTCGATGCGCAGTTGTAACTGGCGGGGCGCAGGGGCTCGGCAAGGCGATCGCTCGTCGGTTCGCCGAGGCCGGGGCTTCCGTTCTGATCGCAGATCTCAACGACGTGTTAGCTCGAGAAACGGCGGCCGAGCTGAGTGCATCCTGCGACGGCCGTGTCATTTCAACCCGGCTGGATGTGGCCGACACGGCCGCAATCAACGCTGCCGCCGAACTGGCTGAGACGCAGCTTGGGGCCATCGACATCTGGGTGAACAACGCGGGAATCTTCCCCTTCGTCCCGCTGCTCGAGATGACCGACGACACCTGGGATCAGGTGATGGACGTCAATCTCCGTGGAGTGTTTGCCGGATCCCGCGCCGCCGCGCGCTCGATGATCGCCAACCAGCGAGGAGGGGTCATCATCAACGTGGCCTCGCTCGCCGGCTTGGCGGGGATCTCTCCCGGCCTCGGGGCCTACGTGGCCTCTAAGCATGGCGTGGTCGGTGCGACGCGCCAAATGGCTCTGGAACTGGCGCCCCACGGCATCCGCGTGTTGGCCTTGGCGCCAGGCGTGATCAAGACCGAGACCAACTTCTCGTCCGCACCAGCCCAGGCGGAAGCCACCATCCCCATGCAGAGCAGCAAGCTGGGTCGCATCGGCGTGCCGGACGACATCGGGCGCGTCGCGCTGTTCTGCGCGTCCGACATGGCGCTCTTCATGACCGGAAGCACCCTCCTGGTCGACGCCGGGATGCTGGCATGAGCCATCAGCAAACGCGCGTAATCGGAGCGGCCGGAGCCGACCGGTTCCGGCTCGGCATCCTTGTCTCCGCCTCACTGAGACGAGCTTCGCGCGTAGCGCCACGGGTCTCGGCCCTTCTGGAAAGCTTGACCATTGGGCTCGTTGGCTTCTCATCCCAGGAATGCGCTTGCACCGGCTCAAATGGCGCCTCCGCCAGCTCACCACTGTGCAGCTTGTGCTCGCGGCTGTGGGGGTGTTCGCGGCGGTCCTTACTGGGGGCCTATTCGCACCGAACCTGATAGCAGGCGCTCGCGCCGCTGGCGGTCTGTTCGCACCGAGCATGCGTGGAGCGGCCAGCGGGGAGCCCGACTTCCGCTACTTCCCCAATTGCGCGGCCGCGCACGCCGCAGGCGTCTATTCGATCCACCGAGGCGATCCAGGCTATCGGGAGCGGCTGGATCGCGACGGGGACGGACGCGCCTGTGAACCCTACCTGGCCCGGTAAAGCGGTTCGCTCTCGGACGCCGAAAGCTTGCCCTTAGCCCCGGCTGGGCGGCCTTCGATGAAACGCTGAACGCATTCGAACTGGCGCTTCCGCGAAGCCCCACGTGAGCACCTCCATAATCTCCGCTCGCCCGGCGGATCGACATCGGGCTGAACTGTGGAACCGATCCGTGCTTGACGAAGTTGACGAGACTGCCCAACTTGGCATCTTCAGGAGGTCGCTATGGCCAGCGCCGTCACCAGAAAGACCCGCGGGAGCGAAGGGGTCGGTCAGCGAACCGCAGACACCGGGCGTTTCCGCGGCGCGGCGGGGGGCGGTCGACGCTCAGATGGGAACGGTCCAGGATTAGCAGCCGTACTGCAGCAGGTCGACGACGCGGTCCGCACTGCCTACTGGTCGGGCCGCCCGATGAAGCTCACCGTTCTTCTGCAAGGTGGATCGCCTCAGGTCGAGATCGGGGCCGAGCCGCTCGATGCTGAGAGTTCGCCCGTCGTCGATCTCAAGGCGGAAGAGGCCCTGCTCGGCGCGCTGCTCCTCGATAATGACGGCTTCGACAGCCTGGGCCCGACCCTCACCGCCGAAGACTTTTCTGAGCCGTTTCACCAGCGTCTGTTCACCGCCATGTGGGATACACGCCAGACCGGTGAACTCGTTGAGCCGATCCGGATGGCCGAGCGGTTCGCCAAGGACCTGGCGTTCCCCGAGCTTGGCGGCGTTCGCTATCTGGCGGAGCTCGTGGTACGCGCGCCGCCGATCAAGGACGTGCCGGCACTCGCCGCGCGGATTGGCGGGTTGGCCATGCGCCGACGGGCGCGGACGGAAGAGGACGACCTGGACGTTGCCCTCCGGGAAGCCCGCGCCCGAGGCGCGATGCGCGCCGCGAAGGTGCTGGCTGGCCCGGAGATGCTGGGCGCCGATAACTTCGCAACGCTGATCGGCGCCACGCGCGAAACCGTCCGCCAGAAGCTCAAGCGCGGTGAAGTGCTTGGCTTGCAGGGCGCCAAGCGCGGCGTCCGCTATCCAGCTTGGCAGGTGACGCAGGATGGCGGGCTACTGCCGGGTCTGCCGAAGCTGTTCGAACTGTTTGGCGACAGCCCCTGGGCGGTGTTCCGGTTCCTTAGCCAGCCCGCGCCCGCGTTCGGCGGTGAGTCCCCCAAGGACCGCCTGCGAGCGGGCAAGGTCGATCAGGTGCTGGACCTCGCCGAGGGCCAGGCGCGCGGGGACTTCGGCTGAGTGGGGCCCGATCCGCCGGAGGCATTTGCGCGCCGGCCGCTCATCCTGCACGAGGAGCACGTCGGCGCGAGATGGCTCCGGCTCTACCAGCGGATTTTCCCTGATCCGTTGGGTTTCGGACGCGCGCCCAGCCGGTTCAGCCCGCAGGCCCATCTCGAAAGCCCTATGGCGTCGTCTATCTGGGCTCGTCGATGAAGGTGGCCGTCGCCGAGACCCTCGCGGCGTCGAACGGGTCGCTCCCAACCCCCTAGGAACCAGCGCCCGTGGGGAGACCCTGATTGGCTTTAACGGCCCAGGCGGCTCACGCCGAAGCCCTTCGCTTCTCTCCCCCGTTCGACCCCGCCTCCACTTCTTCTGCGCGCTCACGCAGGGCCTGCGCTTGCATCAAAAGCTCCTCCTTGTCGGGGCGGAACGAGATGCATTCGGCTAATCTGACCAAAAGCATGGCCTCTTGCCTGTAGCGATCGGCGTCTGCGTCCATAATCTCAACCTTTAAAGCGAATGGATGGACGCGGGGGCGCGACGCCGAGAACAGCCACAGTCAGCGCGCATCCCAAACCAGCGGCAGGCGCTTCATCGCCACTTTGCCGTAGTCCGCCGCCTTGTTCAGGCTGCTGGCCTCGCCGCCAACGAAGAAGGCGTCCGATCCGAACCGGGCCGTCGTGGACTGCGGCGCCATCAGGGCTCCGCTGTCGATGCGGATCTGCAGCGCCGTCTCCGGCGCCAGCTTCCAGACGATGCGATCCTGCGCCTCGGTCCCAGGGAACCGCCCCGAGGCCACGAGGACGTTTTCGCCCGGATCGAGCCGCACGGCGGGCCAGACGCAGGTCATCTGTGGGCAGTCGGTTCGCGTGCCCAGGGACCTGCCGTTGAGGGTTAGCTCGGTGCTCTCGGCGTTGCTGTAGACCCGCACATCCGTGACCGGATAGGCCCGATCGACATAGCGCCGGCCGTTGATGTGCACGGTCGAGCTCTGGCTCCAGTTCGCCTTATAGAAGAAATCCCCTACGGCAAGGTGCTGCATCCCGGCTCAAGCAGCCTCGGTGCAACCGAGCGAGGAGTTCAGCCAGAGGTCGTCATTTCAGGGAGATGTTGCGCCGGCGGCCGGTCACATCGACGATCAGCGCATTGAACAGCGTGACCACGTTCTCCATCGGGTAGTCTTCGGGCTGGCGCATCCACCAGGAGAAGATCTCGAAGATGCCGCTAGTCACAAATGGCACGGCAAGCTCCTCGGGGATCCAGGGGTTGGCTCGCGGCCCGACGGTCGCGATTTCCCGCGATATGCGGCTGAACTCCTGGCGCATCGCTGACGAGGCGCCGCCGTTAAGCAGGACCGTCCAGAGCCTTCGACGAGATTGCACATAGCTGCAGAGCTCCTCCGCCGAGCTCTCGCCTCGCCCACGCGACATGGCTTGCTGGCCCAGCGAGAGCAGGCGCCTGACCTCTTCGGTTGCGATACCCTCGAGCAGCTCTTCCTTGCTGGCGAAGCGACGGAAGAACGTCGGGTAGCTCAGGCCGGCGGCCTCTGTGATGTCCTTGATCGCAATCTGCTCGAGCGGCTTGCGCTCAAGCAGATCAAGAAAGGCGGATCGCAGAGCTTCAAGCGAGCGCTGGGCCCGGGCGTCGTCGGGCTTCGTTGGTGTCGTGGTCCGCGGTCTGGCCAGCGCAGCTCCCCCAACTCAATGCTCCGCACGAGTAGCCGGGAAGCGCGGCCGCCGCTAGCCCCGCTTCCCGGCTAAGCTGTACGACAATCAGCCTTCGACACCGTCCTCGTTCGCCATCCAGTGAACGAACCGGTGCAGCGGATACATCGCGTCGTGCGGGTTGCCGATCGCGCTGGGACCGGCTTCGCCGAGCCGAACGACCCGCTGCGCGCCGGCGCTAGCGAGATGATCACGCAGCTCGGCCATTCGCTCGAACGGATACACGCCGACCGTCTGCGTCGCAACGTTCACATGCTTGAGCGCATCCATGAGGCTGGGCACGCAGACCACATTTGATGTCTTACGCAGCGGATGGAAATCGACCGGCTCCTCCGAGCGGATGGCGACGCCCCGTCCGTCGCTAGCGCCGAAGACGGCGTAGTCGTCATCCATCATCCGCAGCACGTCGATCTGCTCCTTCAACTCGCTGTCGAGCGGACGCGGCGTGCCTTCGCCGAAACGGTCGATACGGATCTGCTCCGCCAGAGCTTGGCAGTAGCGATCCGCCTGCTCCGGTGTCGCCTCGATGAAGGTGAAGCGGCTCGACACGCAAGGCTCCTGGCCGCCGATCGAGACGTCGAAGGCGTTCAGGGCCGCGGCCTCGCTCAGGGTCTCGTCACTGGCGAAGGCCTCCTTGCCGACCATGGAGATCGAGGTCTTCGGATCGAAGGACACCAGCTGGAAGCCGGGGCCGATGTACTTCATCACGTTGTTGATCGCATCGCCGCCGCCCCAGGCGACGAGCTTGTCAAAGTACTGCGGCCGGTAGAGGACGCGCTCGACGCTCTCCTCGCCCCCGCGCCAGTAGATCGCCGACATCGAGCGGACGACCGGGTGGTCCGGATCCACCTCCGCCATGGTGCGCAGGAAGGCGACCGTCGAGAACGGGTCGGCCGAGGCCATCTTGAACAGGCTGACGGACTTCACCAGCGCGCTCTGCGCGATCGAGCGGATGCCCTGGCTGGGGGCGTTGCCGGGAAGCACGTGGACCAGCCGCGGCGCGAACGCGCGGATGAAGCTGCGCCGGCCCTGGTGGTCGGTGTGCGGAACCCACCCGTCGAGCGCCTTGGGGTTCGGGAAGTTCTGCTCGACCAGCTCCCATAGCGACTTGCGGTCGAGATACTCGACCGAGCTCTGCATTTGATATTCGATCGACTTCCGGGGCTGGAGGCTGACCTTGGCCATCCGGTCGATGGTCGCCTGGACGTGGGCGTTGTTCGGGTCCGCCAGCTTTTGTCCAGCCTCGTAGAGGAAGTCGATGATCTCCGACAAAGGCGTGTTGAGAAGCGGCGGCAGCTCCGTGCGCGGATGCACGAGGCTGTCCAGATCGATCTTCGGCGTCGCGAACTCGACGCCGAGGTCTCGCGACCGGTGGACCTGATCAAGGCCCTCGACGACCTTGCCGCGGATGAAGAAGGGCGCGGAATCGACGCCGCTCGATGCGCTCTGGGTATCGGCCAGGATGGTCATGGATCTGCTCCAGGAGACTTGGGTTCAGCCGAGCGTCACGAAAGCCCGCGGACGTAGGCGTCCACGGTGCCCGCGCAACCGATCTTGTCATCGCCTTCGAGATCCGAATAACGGGCGATGTCGTCCCTGATGGACGGCGACTTGCTGCCGCAGGCGCAGGGCCGGAAGTCGATCTGGACGCGATCGCCCGAGATCACCCCGCCCCAGCGTCCGTCCATGGAGAGGTCGAAGAAGGCCGCGCGCGCTTCGACCTCGCCGTCGGCGTAGCCCCGGACCAGGGCGTCGCCTTCCTTGTTCAGGGGCAGGGCGACGACCCAGGCCGGAAGGTGGTAGCGACCGCCTTCCTGGCAGCGCGGCATGGAGCTGTTGAGCTCCTGCATCCCGTACATCTGGTAGATGTAGCGGGGCTGCAGATTGAAGGTCTCGTAGACGTACTCCCGGTAGTTGGCCGGAAGGTTGGCGCGCTTGAGCCCGCCGCCCAGGTACACGGCGTTCTCCGGGTGGAAGTCCTTGCCGCTGAAGCCGCGCGCCCGGATCGCCTCGGCGAAGGGATACAGCGCGCCCCACATGCCGGTGATGTAGAGCCGCTCGCCGCGCTTGCTGATGATGTCCTCGACCGAGCCGGCCAGGGCGTCGGCGAGGCCCTGCTCACGTGACGCGGCCTGGGATTCATACTCGGCGATGTCGGACGGCTTGGCGGCGCCGTCGGCGATCGCCTGCCGAAGCGTGATCATCTTGGTGAGCGAGCCGACCGTGACCGGCGGCAGGCCGGACTGGACCCGCGGCGCGGCCGGATCAACAAATGCGCCCAGCATCGCCTGGCCCATCGCCGCATTCCGCGGCGTGAAGGCGACAGCGCCGGCGGGCCCGGCCATGGTCCGCATGTCGCCTGCACGAATGTCGGAGCCCCACTGCACGGCGGCGACGCCGTCGCGGCTGGCGAAGTCGAGGTCAGCCTTGGAGGCCACCAGCATGGCGGACTTGCCGGTCGTGCCGCTCGAGCAGGACACGAAATGGCCCGCGCGCCCGCAGGCTTCGACCCAGTCGTCGATCTCGCGGACGTCCGACAGATCCACATTGTTCGTTGGATAGGCGGAGACGGTGCCCAGCCACTTGGTCAGCCGGTCCCACTTTTTCTCCTTCAGGAAGCTCTCCGGGTAGCTCTTGTAGGCGGTGTGCGGCAGCAGCAGCGGGACGGCGTCGTCCAGGCTGCGCACCTCGTCGACGCCCGCCTCCTTGGCGCGCATGTCGACCAGCTTGATCTTGCCGCGCTGCTCCTGCAGCCGCTCGTTGATCGCCGCGACCTGGGCCTCGTGGATCTCGTCGTAGGCGGCGTAGGCGTCGGCCGTGCCCGCACGGCTCAGCAGCTCGTCGCAGTGCTTGCCCAAGGTTCTCTCTCCCACAGCTCAGAGCGGGCCCGGGGACCCGCGTTTGATGAAGGCTTATTATGTTATTTCATGTAACACAAGATGCTATCGATTGGGCCAATCGCCGCCCGGGCAGTTCCAGCCCTTGTGGGGATGTCGTGCTATCGGGAGCCGGAGGCGGCCCGGACGTTCCCGACGTCTCGGCGCGGCGGCGTCGGTGAGGACTCCGCGCCTCCCGCCGTCCAATCCCCTGCCCTTGCTCGACTTCGCCAGGACCCCACACACCCAGGTGAGAACGTCACCACCCAGCAGTAGGCAGGACGCTCCTGCGCAGGGAGAACGCTGCGCGATCCGGGCCGCTCGCCCCGGCCAATCTGTGCTGCGCTTAAGAGTTCGCTCGCCCCGCATCAAACTGGCGCAGATAGGTCTCCATGAACGCCTCGACCTCGTCGTGGCCGACTGTCAGGCCGAGCGTCGCCTCGCGCCCCATCACGCGCGCCAAGCTCGCCATGGCAAGGCTCAGGACAGCGGGCGTAACTGTTTCGTGGAGGCCGCGTCCCGCAAAGTGACGCGAGATAGCTTCAATCTCCAATTTCCGGAACTCGGCGCCGTACCGGGCAATTTCCGCGCGGATGCTCTCTAGATGGTTGGCCACCGCCATGAACTCCATGGCGAACCAGCTACCATTCGGATCGCTATAGTACTCCCAGAGGGATCTTAGAGGATTACTTGAATTCAGCGCGCTATCAAGCGTTTTAAGCGTTCCCTCCGCTCGGCGTCGGAAGACCTCGAGAAGCAATTCTTCGTGAGTGCCAAAATAGTAGTATATAATCTGGTGGCTTTTGATCGAAGCCTTCTCGGCGATCTTCCGCGCCGTGACCGCGGCGTATCCCTCTTCCCGTATCAGTTGCTCGGTTGCGTCTATGAGGGCATCGCGCGTGACTGTACTCGCGGCGAGCGAAGTTTTGCGACGCGCCCGGCTGGGGGTGATCTCGGACATTGCTCCAACCGTACACCGCTGTTTCCCGCCGGGCACGCCCAAACCGAGAGCCCCCGCGGCGCCAAGCCCTCGATCAGGATTTTTACCGGCCGGTGAATCTCGTTGCGTTTTACCATTAGGTAAAGGAGAGTGCGTGCAAGCCGACGCAAAAAACAAGTCGGCTGCGAAGAACTGACCGGAGCCGAACGACGCCAAGCTCCGGCGAAGGGAGGATGAAGTGAAACTGGCGGCTGATCTCAGCTCCGAAGCGGACCGGCTGGTAGGCTTGGCCGACTCCGAAAACCCCTTCGATTATGACTACGCCGAGGTGCTGCCGCGGCAGCTTGCAGCCGTCGACGCGCGGTTCAAAGACCATGTCGAGAAGATCAAGCTTCTGCAGAACCGCGCCGAAAGCGGAAAGGTCAGCGCCGTTGCAGTGATGGCGGACATCGTCCCTCTCTTGTTCGCCCACACCGCTTACAAGAGCTATCCCGAGACTTGGCTGATGGAGCAGAAGTGGGATCGCCTCAGCCGGTGGCTCGATACGGTCTCCACAAATCAGGTGCAGGCCTTCGACACCGCGCACATCGGCGGCCTGGACGATTGGCTCCTTCGGCTGGAGGAGCAGGGCCATTACGTCTCCTGCTCAAGCGGCACGACCGGTAAGTGCGCCATGATGAACGCCACGAGCGGAGATCTCGAGTTCGCCGGTCGAAGCCTCCTTCAGGGCTTGATCTGGGCCGGTTTGAAGCCGAACCGCGACCGGCGCATGATCAGCATCGGCCAGGTGGCGTCGACGCCTCGCAATCGCGCCAGCGGCCGGCCGATGGCCGAGGCCTTCAATGCCCCGGACGTGCAACCTTTTGTTCCAGATGTCCCGCCCATCACCATCGGCGGGATCGTCGAGATGGTGGTCCTGCGCAAGAAGATCGCGGACGGCACGGCCAAGCCGACGGAGGTCTCCTACTACGAGAGCCAGGCGCTCGAGCGGGAAAAGGCCATTGAGGCATCCGTTGAGCAGGCGGCCGAGGCGATCATCGAGAGCCGCCACATGGACCTGCATATCATGGGGATGCCAGCCCCCCTTTTTCGTGTGGCGGAGCGGGTCCGTTCAAAGGGCTACAGCGGCAAGGACTTCCAGAAGAACAGCACCTTCACGAGCGGCGGGCTCAAGCGTGAGCAGCTGCCATCGAACTGGCGCGACATCATCTTCGAGACCCTCAATTTTGCTCCGGAGCGGGTCGTGCAGTCCTACGGAATGCAAGAGCTGAATACGAACAGCTTCCGCTGCACCGCCGGCCGCTACCATGTGCCGCCCTGGCTCATGCTCCTGCTGCTCGATGAATCCGGCGAGAGTCTGATCGAGCCGCCGAAGGCCGGCGAGGTGGAGGGGCGCGCCGCCTTCTTCGACCTCTCCATGGAGGGACGCTGGGGCGGGGTGATCTCCGGGGACAAGATCCGGGCGACATGGGAACCCTGCAGCTGCGGGAACCGCAGCCCATCCGTCGCGGACGACATCCAGCGGTACGCCGACCTGGCGAACGGCGACAAGATCGCCTGCTCGGGCACGATCGACGCCTACGTACGCGGGGTGACCTGAGCGGCCCTCAGGCTGGGTGCAGCCCGAAGGGAAGCTGTCCGGCGATTGAGCTCGCAGCGGCTCCGCCTTCGGGCGCCGGAGCATCGCCCAAGCCGCCCCCGATCGGCCGCCCGCCAGCGGCGGCGCCCAGCGCGTGGTGAGGACCGCGTCGTCTCGAACTAGCAAACACGGAGAAACGTGATGGACAGGTATCCACGGGTCGCGGTGATCACCGGCGCCAGCTCAGGCATTGGCCTCTTCACCGCCAAGGCGCTGGCGGCCCAAGGATGGCGCATCATCGGCCAGGGCCGCCACCCGGAACGCACGACGGCAGCAGAGGCCGAGATCCGCGCCGTCGCGCGTCCGGGCGTCTCCGTGGACCTCATCCAGGCCGATCTTTCGCTACTGGGCCAGGCTGCACGGCTAGCCGACCAGATCGCCGCCAGAACCGACCAGATTGACGTCCTGCTCAACAACGCCGGGGGTGCGTCCGACGCCCAGGTGATCACGGTGGAGGGGAACGAGGCGACATTCGCGGGGAACCACCTCGGCCACTTCGTTCTCACCAACAGGCTGCTGCCGCTGCTCACCAAGACGGCCGCAAACGCCGCCCCCGGCGCGACTCGGATCATCAACACCTCGTCCAGCGCCCATGAGGCGACCCCAGGCCTGAACTGGGACGATCTCCAGATGTTCGAGGGCTTCGTCCCGATGGTCGCCTACTGCAACGCCAAACTGGCCAACGTCCTGTTCACCCGGGCCTTGGCCAAGCGGCTGAGCCACTCCGGCATCGTGGTGCACGCGGTGCATCCGGGCGCGGTCGACACCAACTTCATCAGCTACGTCGATCCGGCCACCCAGGCCTTCCTGCGCGAGCACGGCATGATCAGCGTCGAAGAGGGCGCCGACACCCTTATCTGGCTCGCCGTCGCCGATGAGCCGGCGCGCTCCAGCGGCCAGTATTGGCACGAGCGTAAGACCGTCCCGACGAGCGCCTTCGCAAGCGATGCAGAGGCCGCCGAACGTCTCTGGCGCGAGAGCGAGAAGCTTGCGTCGGCCGCAATGACATAGGCGGCCCGCAGAGCGGCCGAGGCGAACATTAAGACGCAACCAAGGTCGCCAGGGTTTCGGCTAGCAAGCAACACGAAGGGGGAGGCATTATGCTCTGTATTCGCAAGAGGATTGTTCTCTGCGCGACCACGGCCTTGGCTGGCCTTATTTCGGCCGCACCGGCCGGAGCGCAGCCGGCCGGCCAAGCGGCCGAACAAACGCAATTAACGGAGGTCATCGTCACGGCGCGTAAGCGGCAGGAGTCCCTGCTCCAGGTGCCGGTGATCGAGACCGTCATATCTGCGGAGCAGTTGGACAGATTTCAGGTCACGGATCTGACGGACCTGCCGAAGCTCGCGCCGGGCCTCAATCTCGGCCACGCCCTGCTTTCCATCGGCACGCAGATCTCCATTCGCGGGGTCGGGACCAGTTCGTCGGATCCAGGCGTGGACCAGTCGGTGTCCCTGAACATCGACGGGCTGTCGCTGGGGCAAGGCCTCGCGTTCCAAAGCGCCATGTTCGACCTCGGTCAGGTCGAGATCCTGAGGGGGCCGCAGGCCCTGTTTTACGGAAAGAGCAGCCCGGGTGGGGTGATCTCGCTCACGACCGCTGATCCGACCGACAGGTTCGAGCTCATCGCCCGCGCCGGGTATGAGTTCGTCGCGGACGAGCGGCGGGGCGAACTGATCATCTCTGGGCCGGTTACGGATACTCTCAAGGCGCGCCTATCGGGCATGTACTCGCAAGCCGAGGGATACTTCACAAACGACGCGGTCGCCGTGACCTCGACCGGCGCCGTCGATCCTTACAGGCGCGAGCCGCGGCCCCGCAGCTACGTTGTCCGAGCAACTCTCCTCTGGAACCCGACGGAGAAGTTCGACGCGCGGATGAAATTCAACTTGGTGCACGACCGCGCGATTGACGCCGAGACCCAGCAGCTGACCTCTTGCCCGGACGGGGTCGGCTCCGCCCCCTTCGGGATACCCTTCATCGGCGGCGACGACTGCAAGTTGGATAAGCATCTTCGGGTCGTCTACATGAACCCGGCGACCTTCCCAGGCGTGCCCAACAACGGCGTTCCCTTCCTGGAAAACAACCAGAAATATGGAACTGTCGAGCTGAACTATCAGCCGCTCGACTACCTGGGTGTGACGTCGACGACGGCCATTTACCAGCTCAGCTCTAAGAGCATGGTGAACACTACCCATACCACAGCAGCTGCCCCCACTCTGGTATTCGACAACCGCTTCAAGCGCCGCGATTTTACGCAGGAACTGCGGCTGAACAGCGACTTCGAGAATCCGGTGAACTTCACTCTGGGCGCCTTCTACCAGGACGGGCGAATCAACGACCGTGTCGTCGGACGAGGCAACCCCAACTATCGCTTCCCGGCCTTCGTGATGAACGGGCTCACGTCCGTCGACATCAAGACCTATTCAGTGTTCGGTCAGCTGCGCTGGAAGATCACGCCCGAGCTGGAATTGGCCGGCGGTGCGCGTTGGACCGACGAGAAGCGCAGCGAGCAGGTGGAAAACTTCCTGACCGGCCGGCCCGTCGTCGTACCCGTCGCCGTGCCGAGCATTCGCTCCAAGAACACGGCGCCTGAAGTCACCCTCACCTATACGCCGACCAGCGACCTGACGATATTCGGGGCCTATAAGAGAGGCTACAAGTCCGGGTCATTCAGTATCGCGACCATCACCCCGCCAGGCGGCAACAACGCGTTCGGCGACGAAAAGGTCAAAGGTGGCGAAATCGGCGTGAAGAGCCGGTTGCTCGACCGTCAGGTCGCGCTCAACGTCGCAGCCTACGACTATCGCTACACCGGCCTGCAGGTCGGCGCGATCGAGCCTTCGGTGGGCGGCGTCCCGGTGATCCGCACCGTGAACGCCGGCTCGGCGCGCACCTACGGGATCGACATCGACGCCGCCTATCGTCCGGCAGCCATCAAGGGTCTCGGCCTGAGCGCCGCGCTGAACTGGAACCGCGGCCGTTACAAGACTCTGAACAACGTTCCCTGCTATGGCGGCCAGACGATCGCCGCCGGTTGCAACCGGTTCCTGAATCCGAACACCGGGCTCTTCACGGCCCAAGATCTTTCGGGCACGCCGCTGATCCGCGCGCCCGAGTGGCAGGCCAATTTCGGCTTCGATTACGACTTTCCGGTCGGCCATGGCCTCACTGTCGCGCTCGGCAACAACAACCAGTATTCGTCGAAATACGTGACTTTCCTGGCTACCGGCCGCCCGAACAACGACAACTACCAGGACGGTTATCTGAAGGTCGATGTGAGCGCCGCCCTCCGCGGTCCTGATAATCGATGGGAGCTCGCTCTGGTCGGCAAGAACATCACCGACAAACTGACATCGGGGAACTGCTCGCCATCCAACTATGCTGGCGGCATCATCGGCGGTCAGGTCACGGGTGGAACCGGCGCGGGGATCGCGGGAATCGACGAGGTCGCCTGCTACACCGACGTCGGCCGCTCCGTCTGGCTTCGGCTGACCGTGCGTCCGTTCAATTAAGGCGAGACGCGGAGGCATCTCTAAGAAGGAATGGGCGACGGCGAAATCATGGACGATCCCGTGCCGCCTCTCCTGCGGAGATGCCTCTTGCGCGGCTCGTGAGCCGTCCGTGAGGAACGAACACGTCGATCGGCCGCGAAGCCACGCCCGAACATGCCGAAGACCGCGGCCTGCCGTCGGGACCTTAGATCCCTACCCCGACGCGCGAGTGGTCTGGTCGGCGACCTCGACTAAAGTTTGCGGATGCTGACCCGCAGAGCGAACCCGCCTCAGAAGTTGGTCCGCGTCGAGCCGCGCCGGAGAGGCCGTGCCGGTTCTCTCCGAGCGGCGTAGAGGGAGACCGGCCTCTAGCAGGCCGGCAGGAGATCGCTGCTTGACCAAAGTCGCGGATGCTAACCAAATGGTTAGGCCAAGTCTGCCGGAAAGGCGGCGCGCAGGGGAGATCGTAGAATGATGGCGGTGCGGGCTGAGCGGCGCGGCGCGCTGATCCCGTGTTCATCGCCGGGACTGCACGAACCCAAGTGAGACGAGTGGGCCGGCGGCTGGGTGAGCTGCACGGTCGTGGTCAATCGGCCGACGAGAAAACTCAAATTTCAAGACGAACGGGCTGGATGCGGGATCGCGAGACCTCTGTCCGTTCGAAGCAAATGGATCGCAGCAGACTGCGTCGTAGCAGCGCGGCAGAAGAAAAGGGAGAGGTATGAAACGGTCAGGGTGCGGCAAGGCAGTACTGTTCTGTGGGACAGCGTTGGTCTTCGCTACGGCAGCTCATCCCGCGCTAGCGCAATCGCAGGGCGAACCCCCCTCGAGCACCTTGCAGGAGGTGGTGGTCACCGCGCAGCGTCGCTCGGAACGACTTGAAGAAGTGCCGATGTCGGTTAGCGTCGTGAACAACGAAGCGCTGGAGATGTCCAACGTCGTCAGCTTCCAGGACATCGGCCGTATCGCCGTCGGCACTCAGATCAATTTCTCCGGCGCCTTCCTGCAGCCGGCGATCCGTGGCGTGAGCACGCTGACGAACGGCAACTTCGTCGAGAACAACGTCAGCATCTTCGTCGACGGCTTTTATGATCCAAGCTCGACGACCATCAACGCCGACCTGGCCAACGTCGCCGACGTCCAGGTGCTGAAAGGTCCGCAAGGCGCGCTCTATGGCCGGAACGCCACCGGCGGGGCGATCTTGATCAACACGCTCGGTCCGTCGACGACCCTGACCGGCAAGTTCGACGCGACCTACAGCCGGTTCGACAACAAGATCCTGAACGGCTTCATCGCCGGCCCGATCAGCGACCGCCTGCGCTACAGCGTCTCCGGCTATTACCGCCACACTCCGGGCTATCTGAAACAGATCAGCCCGACGACCGTCGGCGAATATGTCGACCGCGTCGGCAAGGTGAGCATGCTGGCGACGCGGCTCAAGCTCCAGGCGGACGTCACCGACGACTTGGTCGCGACCCTGGGCTACAGCTACGGCTACAACCAGGACAACCGCATCGCCTACTACAGCACCTACGCCCATGTGGGCATTCCCACCCTGGTCCCGCCGGTGCGGGTCCGGCGCGTCGGCGAAGTCGCCTTCAACGGCGAGCCGGTCCAGTATGCGATCAAAAACCAGGGCACGCTGAAGCTCGCCTGGAACACGCCGCATGGTACGCTGACGTCTTATACGGGGTACGGCGACTCCGTTCAGAAGAACAACTTCGACTTCGACGGCTCCTATGCCGATCTGACCTTCACGAACATCAAGTTCCGCCAGAGCACCTTCCAACAGTCGGTCGACTACGCCATCAACGTCGGCGAGAAGCTCGACCTGATCGTCGGCGGCCTCTATTATCGAGACTTCATCAGGAACTCGGATGGACAGGCCGCGCCGGCGATCTTCGGTCCGAACCACGTCCTCAGCTTCAACACCTTCTCGCGCCAGGTCACTGAGGCCTGGGCGGTGTACCTGGACGCCACCTACCAGTTGACGGACCGGTTCAGCGTCGCCGCAGGCGCGCGGTACAGCCACGACGAGAAGAGCTTCTCGACCTATAACCGTCGCCCCGACAGCTCCGTCTACGCCGTCGGCATGGCCGACGACAGCTGGAACAGCTTCAGTCCGCGGGTCACCGCGCGCTATGAGCTCGCGCCGCGCACAAACGTCTACGCGTCCTGGTCCAGGGGCTTCCGGACGGGCAACTTCTCCGGCGCGGCCGCCTCGGCAGGCCTGCCGGTCGTCGCTTCCGAGCCCGAGAAGATCGACGCCTACGAGATCGGCTTCAAGACGGCTCAGTCGAACTTCCGGTTCGAAACGGCGGCCTTCTACTACGACTACCGCGACCTGAACGTGAACCAGGTGGTGCCTATTCCGAATTGCCCGCAAGGTCCGGGCCTCTGCGGCGTGGCCACGATCTTTGGCAACGCCCCGAAGGCCGAGGTCTATGGGCTGGACGTGGAATTGACCTACAGCCCGATCGACAACCTCAACCTGCACGGCGGCGTGTCTCTGCTCCACGCTCGCTACCGCAATTACCCGAACGCCCTGGGCACCGGGGTGAATGCGGCCAATACGCTGAACGTCGCGAACCAGATCCAGGATTGGTCGGACAAGCAGATGGCGCGGGCGCCGGAGGTGTCTGGCAACGTCGGCGCCGACTACACGATGGACCTGCCCTATGGCAGCCTGCTGCTGGCGGCGAACGTGAACTTCACTAGCAACTACGCCATCAACAACCCATCGCTCTATGGCCCGGCCGCGCCGGCCGATCTGCGGGGCAAGCAGCGGTTCCAGCAAGGGGCGTACGCCCTGCTCAACGGCCAGGTAACCTGGACGCACCCCTCAGAGAACTACTATGTGCAGGTCTTCGGCACGAACCTCACCGATCAGGAATACCTGCTGAACTACAACGGCGGGTCACCCTTCGGCGACTACAGCGCCATGGCCGAGCCGCTGTCCTACGGCGTGAAGGTCGGGGCCAAGTTTTAACCGGAGGCCTACCGGGCGTCGGGCCGCAGCGCCCGTCGCCCGGCAGGCGCCACCATGCGGCCGAGGCTACGTAGGCTCGACTGAATGGTGATATCGAACCTAAAGCGCCCGGGGTCGGCCCTGAGACATCGCCGGGGCGAGGTCGCCGGAGGTGTCAGTTATGCGATGCGGACGCGGTCGTCCTGAACACGCTTGGGGCCGACGGCTGGCGGAACGACTTCCGTCCAGTCGGGGTAAGGGCCAAGCCTGAAGAGTAGCGCGCCACATACGAAGCTGCTGATCACGCCAAGCACGAGAAGCGGCTCATAACCGCCGAAGACATCGAATATCGCACCGGCCGCGACCGATCCGAGCCCGCCGCCTATGCCGACGATGCTGGTCATCACCCCAAAGATCTTCCCGTAATGGGCCATGCCTCCGTAGCGCCCCGTCAGATACGCGCACAGCTGAAGCTTCGTACCGGCCGTGTAGCCGATGATCATCATGGCCACGATGATCAGCACCGGCGTGCGCAGGGGCTCCATCAGCATGACATATCCGGCCGCGGGAACTGTCAGGCTGATGCTCGCGATCCAGCTCGCGTTCCACCGATCCGTCATCCAGCCGGTAAGCAGTTTGCCGAGGATGCCGGCGGCTCCTGCGAGGCTCGCGAGCCAGGCCGCCTCCGCCCTTGGGATGCCTGCCGACGTGAGGATCGGAACCTGATGGATTAGGGTTGCAGTTCCGACGAACATCGTAATGAGCGTTGAGGCCGCGATCCTCAGCAGGGGAAGGCTTCGCAGCGCCTCCCTGAAGGTCAGTCCTGGCGCGGCGGCCTTGGCGGAGGATTGAACCTGCCCGGCGTGATCGCCGCGCACGTCGCGTAAGAACAGCACCGCCAGCAACAAGCAGGGCGTGCCCCAGACCAGTCCCAGGATGATGTAGGCGGCTCGCCACCCGAGGCTGTCGATCAACGTCTGCGCGACTGGCGGTGCGAATATCTGTGAGAGAGCTGTGCCGCACAGGACAACGCCAAGAGCGAGGCCTCGGGCCTTGGTGAACGCCCCCGAGATGACCGTGGTCCACACGGTCGCCTTCACGCCCAGGCTTACGATCCCGTAGAATAGCCACAGGCCAATCCATTGCAGGACGGAGCCGTTGGCGAGGCTGATCATGGCCAGCGACGCTGCCGTAAGCGCGATGGACGGGATGGCCAAGCGACGGCTTCCCCAACGGTCGATGAACGCCCCGATCGACGGCGAAAACAGCACCATCAGGATCGCAGGGATGACGCTGACCAGGGAGATCTGCGCCCGCGCCCAGCCGAACTCCTGACCGAGCGGCTCCATGAACAGGCCGATGGAGTAGCTTGAGACCGAATGCAAAGAGAAGCCGGTCGCCGCCGCCAAGGCCAATGGCCAATGCCGGCGCCACTCGGAGGAAGCGGACTCTGAAGCGGGGAACTCATTCACGCGGATCGCCTCTCAGGATGCGGATGTTCGACTAGGCGGGTGCGACGCCAAGCCCTGGCCTCCAGGAAGCGCAGCGATAGCTCGCGGCCGGGCACCCAGTTCGTCTCGCCCCTCCCCCACAGACCGAACAAGAAAAGAACGCCGGGCGGCGGCCGCCGCCCGGCAGTAGGTCCAGCGGGGAGTAGTGCTGGATGGGGGAGCGCAGGCGTAGCGCACTGTCACACCAAACTCGCCTGCTGAGCGCATATCAGGAAGCCGCTCCCGAAGGGCTGTGCGAGCGCCCGAATAGCTGACCCGCTCGACCGAGCGAGAAGGGGTGGTTGAGAGTTGACGCTGCAAATGACGGGCTCACATCCGCCCGGGCGCCACGTCAGGCGTCGCAATCTCGCCTTTCCCAAGCGCTTGGCGCGCACCGGCGCGGATGTAAGCCTGGATTTGGCTGACCTGCTGACGCGACAGCTCCTGGAACTGCGGCATGCCCGAGGGCCGCAAAGCGCCGTCATGAAGCACGCTCCAGAGCGCCTCGCGGTCGAGCGCAATCTGAGATTCCCGCAGGTCGGGACCAGGAGCGCCGGCGGAGCGCAGCGCCAGGCCGTGGCACACCGCGCAGTTCATCCCGTAGAGCAACTGTCCAGCCGTCACATCCGTCGTGTCTAGCTTGAGCGTGGGATCGTCGAGCGGCTTCAGCGGCGTGTGCCGCGCCGGCGTGGGCGGCAAGCTCGCCGTGCCGTCGAGCGAGAATGTGAGCAGGCGGCGCGGGGCGTCGAACCGCCAGCCCGCGTCCATCAAGTTACTGATGATCCCGGCGGTGCCTCCGAAGCCGACGAGAACAGACACATACTGCTTGCCGCCGGCCGAGTAGCTGATCGGCGGCGCAATGATCCCCTGCCCTGCGTAGAACCGCCAGAGCCGTTCGCCCGTCGCGGCGTTGTAAGCGCTGAAATAGCCGTCAGCGCCGCCTTGGAAGACGAGGTCGCCGGCCGTCGCAAGCGCCCCGCCGTTCCACATGTCGTCGTGCGGCGCCCGCCAGCGCTCCTTCTGGGCCACCGGGTCCCAGGCGATCAGCGCGCCTTTGCCGTCCAGCGGATCTTCCTTGACGAGCGAGATGGTCAGGCCGCCATAGGAGACCTCTCCTGGCGCGAGGGTCTGCCCCTTCCGCAAGCGGACGGCGGCCTGCATGTAGGGGATGTAGACGAGGCCGCTCTTCGGGCTGAAGGCCATGTCCTGCCAGTTGTGGCCGCCCTGATTGCCGGGCCAGATCACCGTCTCGCCCGTCTCGTAGCGGATGTTCTTGGCTTCGACCGGCCGGCCGGTCTGCAGGTCGATCCGTTCCGCCCAGGTCACCTTGCCGGTCTTCTCCGCGGAGATCAGCTTCCCGGTCTCGCGGTCGATGACGTAGAAGAACCCGTTCGTGGGCGCCTGCATCAGCACCTTGCGCGCCTTGCCGTCGATCTGCAGGGTCGCGCTGATCATGTTCGCCGTGGCCTTGTAGTCCCAGGCCTCGCGCGGGTTGACCTGGTAGTGCCAGACATATTTGCCGGTGTTCGCATCGAGCGCGACGATCGAAGCCAGGTAGAGATTGTCGCCGCCGCCGGGACTGCGCAGCTCAGGATCGTAAGGTCCCGCGTTCCCCGTGCCGATGTAGACCCTGTTCAGCTCGGGATCGAAGGTGATGCCGTTCCACACGGTCCCGCCGGTGCCGGTCTTCCAATACTCGCCGCTCCAGGTCGCCGCAGCCCGCTCCATCGCAGGGTCGCCGCGGTTCTCCTCGGGGCGTCCAGGGACCGTGTAGAAGCGCCAGAGCTGCCGGCCCGTCGCGGCGTCGTAGGCCGTGACGTACCCGCGCGCGCCGAAGTCGCCGCCGCCATTGCCGATGATCACCTTGCCGTTCAGCGTACGCGGGGCGCCAGTGATGGTGTGGAAGCTGTCGAGATCGACGGTCTGCGCCGTCCAGAGCAGCTTGCCGGTCTTCGCGTTTAGCGCCAGGAGCCGGCCATCCAGGGTCGCCGAGAAGATGCGTCCGTTCTCGTAGGCGGCCCCGCGATTCACCGGAAAGGTGAAGCGCATCTTCCTTGGATTGTGGCGCCAGACCTCGGGATCGTGCTTCCAGAGCAGCTCCCCGCTCGCCGCGTCGACGGCGTAGACCGCGGAGTAGCTGCCCGTGAAGTAGAGGACACCGTCAACGGCTAGCGGCGTCGCCTCGAGCGAAATTTCCCCGGGCAGATCCAGCGCATACTCAAGGCCGAGCTTGCCGACCGTGCGGGTGTTGATGCTCCTCAAACGGCTGAAGCCGCTCTCGTCCGCCCCGCCGCCGTGGCTCGGCCAGTTCTCGGCCGCCCCAACCGCGGAATAGCGGCGGACCGCCTCGGCCCCGCACCCGCCGAGCACCGTCAATACGCACACGGCGATCGCCGGCGCCAAAGCCTTCACCGATTTCATGCTGTTCCCGTCGAGGAGGGGCGGCGGGCGGCGACCGGGACAACGCTCGCTGGTCAAGTGACCGTCCGCCGCCGGCCTCAGATTTCCGCGTAAACCGTCTTGGTCTTGAGATAGGCGTTCAGCCCTTCCCAACCGTACTCATAACCCCAGCCCGACTGCTTGTAGCCGCCGAACGGCTGGCTGACGTCCCAGGCCAGCTGCGCGTTGAGCCAGACCGTGCCAGCCTCTAGCCGCTTCGCGAGTCGGTGGGCGCGTGCGATTTCGCGCGTCCAGACCCCCGCGGCCAGGCCGTAGGTCGAGTTGTTCGCCTCGGCGATGACCTCCTCCTCGTCGTCGAACGGGATTACGGCGATCACCGGCCCAAAGATCTCCTCCTGCATCATCCGCATGTCGGGACGTACATTGGTCACCACTGTCGGCTCGAAGAAGTAGCCGGGGCGATCGAGGATCCGTCCCCCTGAGACGACTTCCGCGCCTTGGACCCTGCCCTCCTCCACCAAGTTCGACACGCGCTGCAGCTGGCGCTGGCTGATGATCGGGCCGACTTGAGCCTCTGGATCGTCACTCCCGCCGAGCTTCATCGCCTTGCCAAAGTTCGCCAGCCCCTCGACGACCTGGTCGTACACGCCCCGCTGCACGTACAGGCGCGAGCCGCAGACGCAGCCCTGGCCGGCGTTGATGAAGATGCCAAGTCCCGCCCCCGGAACGGCCTTGCTGAGGTCGGCGTCGTCATAGATCAGCACGGGGGTCTTGCCGCCAAGCTCGAGGGTCACCCGCTTGAGATTGCCGGCCGCGGCCTGGACGATGAGCTTGCCAGTCTCGGTGGAGCCCGTGAAGGCGATCTTGTCCACGTCGGGATGTCGCGCGAGCGCCGCGCCGGTCGTTTCGCCGTATCCGGTGATGATGTTGACGACCCCGTCGGGCACGCCCGCCTCGGCCAGGATCTCCGGCAGCATCAGCGAAGTAAGCGGAGTCTCCTCAGCTGGCTTAAGCACACAGCTGCACCCGGCGGCCAGAGCCGGGGCAAGCTTGACCATCGCGCCGTAGAAAGGACCGTTCCAGGGAATGATCAGCCCGGCGACGCCCACCGGCTCCTTCAGCGTGTAGGCGTGGTAGCGTGCATTCGCGCCGCTGATCCCTCCCTCCGCCATGATGTCGGTCGACTGGCCGTGGATCTTGGTCACCCAGCCCGCGTAGTAGCGGAAGACCTCCGCTGCCGAGGCGATCAGGTTGCGGGCCAGCCAACGGGCCATGCCGTTGTTGCGAGCCTCAACTTCTACGATCTCATCGATGCGTCGATCCACGATCTCCGCCACGCGCCAGAGAACCTTGGCGCGGTGCTTCGGCAGCATCTCTCGCCAGACGCCGGATTCAAACGTCGCCCGCGCACGCGCGACCGCCGCATCGACGGCCCTCGGCCCCACATCTGGCACTTCCGCAATCTGCTCCGCCGTGGCGGGGTCGAAAACCGGAATGACGGCCGCAGGCGCGTCCGCGCCAATCTGGTCCAGTGGCATCTGTTTCCTCCCACTGCTGTCGGCTTTCGCGCCGGCTTGAGGCTAACCATCTGGTTAGCGGGAGGGGCCGTCAAGTGCATTTCCGCCGCGGCGGGATACGAGGTGCGGAATTGCGGCTGCGGGAGGACCGCATAGGCGAGCTAGGCGCCGACGGAACTCGCACCCTTTGCGGGGGGCTCGAGGCGCTCGAGACACCACCCCACCAAGTCTCTAACCGCGGCATGACCACCCGATATGCCGAGCGTGTTCTCAAGGCCGATGATCGCTCCGACGTTCGCGAGCACCAGGCTCGTCGCCAATGGCGTGAAGACAGAGGCTTCCGGCGTGTTTTGGGGGAATTTCTCGGACAGCTTCTCCGCGACCAAGCGGCGCATGAACTCGCCGAAGCGGATGGTCTCGGCCCCGATGATCTCATTGTGATTGGAGAGCCCCAGGAACTCCATAGTCAGCGCGGCGTCCAAGGGCTCGGATGAAGCCTCCCAGAAGGCGTGCAGCGGACGGTCCGAGGCGAGGGCCTGTTCGAGGCCGTCGAGGACGCGCTGCGTCCGTCGGCGATAGGTCGCCAGAAGCAGATCGTCCATGCCTTGAAAATAGTAGAAGACGAGTTGGTAGTTTAGCCCCGCGCGCTCCGCGACGCTCCGCGCGGATACCGCCGCATATCCTTTGTCGCGCATCACCGCCTCAACCGCGTCCATCAAGATCGAGCGCGTCTCGGAGGTCTCAACCCCCCTTCTTCTGGTCGACGTCATTCTCCCCCCAACCTCGCAATGTGACCGGCGGTCTCTTGTGAAAGCTGCCTGTGAGCCTGGCAACCCAATCTGCTGCGGACTGAGTTGACCACAGGAGCCCGAGTGGGCTAACCATGTGGTTAGCAACGTGGACTCGTTCGGTCGTCGATCGACGGGATCCTCGAACGGGAGGACGACGATGAAGACGGTCGCTGAGCTGGACCTGCCGCACTTGCCGGTGGAGGAGCCTGCGTTCGCCGCAGACCCCGTGCGCTACTTTCGTGAGGCGCGTGAGCGGCATCCGTGGCTGGCGAAATCCAACATCGGCCTGCTGATCCACGAGCTCACGGCCATTCGCGAGCTGCTCGGCCAGGACGACAAGTTCCGGCCGGCCTACGACGGCATCGTCGACCAGCTCGGAGCGCACGGAACGCCCTGGGGGCGCTTCACCGAGCAGCAGCTGATCTCGCTGCCCGTCGAGCAGCACCGGCTGTTGCGCGACGCCTTCGCCGCCAAGTTCACCCCGCGCTTCGCCAATCAGCTGCGGCCGATGATGCAGGCCAGCATCACCCGCCTGCTCGATGAGTGGGCGCCGAAGGGAAGCTTCGACTTCGAGGAGTTCGCCTCCTACTTCCCGATCTCCAACATGTTCACCCTGGTCGGCGCGCCGGTCGAGGAGATCCCACAGATCCGCTCCAGCCTGGAGACGCTCGGCCTGGCGTTCGCCATGGACAAGAGCAAGCTGCCGGCGATCTACGAGGCCTACGACCGGCTGGAGAACCTGGTGCAGCGGCTGATCGCCGAACGGCGCGCCGATCCGGAAGGCGGCAACCCAGACGATCTGCTTCATCTTCTGATCAAGACCGCGGATGAAGGCGGGGTCGACCAGCGGCAACTGGCGGACCTGATCATCTTCTTCTTCATCGCGGGTTATGACACGTCGAAGAACGTGCTCACGCACACGATGTACCTGCTGATGCAGAATCCAGAAAAGTACGAGCGCTGCGCGGTCGACGCCGACTACTGCCGCAAGGTGCTCGACGAGGGCCTGCGCTACTTCAATCCGGGCTCTGTGCCGCGCTTCACCAACCAAGACGTCGTTTTCCGCGACGTGGTGATCCCGAAGGACACCATGGTCTGGTTCAACCTGAACATCTCCGGCCGCGACGAGGGCGTGTTCGAGGACCCCGACAGGTTCGATCCCGATCGGACGCTGCAGCCCAACCAGCGGCACGTCGCCTTCAGCCTCGGCAAGCACATGTGCCTCGGGCAGTTCATCGCCAGGGCGCAGCTGCAGGAAGCGTTGCATCAGATCGCCCAACGGTTGCGCAACCCCAAGCTGGCCGGAGAGTTCGGCTGGCGGCCCTATCCGGGCGCCTGGGGCATGATGGGACTGCCGATCGAATTTACGCCGGCGGATAAACGCGTCGGGGCCTGAGCGTGGTCAAGATCACCTATGTCGAAGCCGACGGCGCGGCCCACACCGCCGAGGTCAAGCCGGGCTGCTCGCTGATGCAGGGGGCGGTGTGGAACAGCGTCCCTGGCATCGTGGCCGAATGCGGCGGCAACTGCGCCTGCGGCACCTGTCGCGTCTACGTCGAGGAGGCCTGGCGGGTCCCGACTGGCCAGGCTTCGGACATGGAGGAGGCGACCATGGAGATCCGCGACGACGATCATCCGGGCAAGCGCCTCTCTTGCCAGATCAGGGTCACCGAGGCGCTCGACGGACTCGTCGTGCGCATGCCGCCGAGCCAGTTCTAGCGACCTGTGGCCGTGAAGCTCCGCGGCGACGGGCGGAACCTCGGTGATGGCCCTGTCACCTCGCTCGTTGGCCCACCGCGGTTCGTCGGCCTTGCTTAAATCTTCGAGGCGCTCTCATGCGATCACTGTCGGAACTCACCCTTCCCGAGCTGCCCATCAACAGACCTGAATTCGCGCCGGAGCCGGCCGCTCGGTTCGCGGAAGCCCGAGAGCAGCATCCCTGGCTCGCGCGCTCAGATGTCGGCTACGTGATCACCGAGTTCGCCGCGGCCAAGGACCTGCTCGGCCTCGATACTCATCTGCGGATCGCCGTCGACGAGGTCGTCGCCTACATGGGCGCCGACGAGTCCCGCTGGGGCTTGTGGATGAAGCGCCTGATGATCGCCCAGACCGGAGAGGTTCATCGTCGACTGCGCGACTCCCTTGCGCCGATGTTCACTCCGCGAGCGGCGAACACGCACCGCCAACTCATGCGCCGCGTGGTGTCGGACCTGCTCGATCAGTGGGCTCCGAGAAACACCATCGATTTCGAGGAGTTCGCTTCATACTTCCCGGTGACGGTCATGTGCGGGATCATCGGCGCCTCGCCTGAGGTGCTGCCGCGCCTGCGCTCCTCGCTCGAGACCCTCGGCCTCAGCTACAACATGATCCCGGGCTTCCTGCCAAATCTCGAAGAAGCCTTGGGCGTAATGCATGACTTCGTGGTGCAGCTGGTGGCCTTGCGCCGCGCGGGCGAGCGTCTGCATCCGGAGCCGGATCTGCTCGACTCCCTTATCGCCGCCATCGACGCTGGGACGCTCAGCGACGAGGAGGTCTATGACCTGCTGATCTTCCTGTTCGGCGCCGGCTACGACACTTCCAAGAACGTGCTCACCCTGCTGATGCAGCATCTGTGCGCCCGGCCGGAGATCTACGCGCGCTGTGCGGAAGACCGCCCCTACTGCACCAAGGTGGTGGAAGAGGGGCTGCGCTACACCAGTCCTTCAAACGTTCCGCGTCGGGTCTGGAAGGACATCACCTATCGCGACGTGCTCATTCCGGAAGGAACGACGCTGTTCTTCCCGGTCAACATCCTCGGCCGTGACCCGTCCACGTTCCCGAACCCCGACGTGTTCGACCCGGACCGGACCCACGAGAACCGCCACATGGCCTTCGGTCGCGGCGCGCACCTCTGCCTGGGCCAGTTCATCGCACGCGCCCAGCTGGAGGAAGGCCTCCACCTCATCGCGCAACGGATGACCGCTCCCGTGACGGAAGGCCCGCTCGGATGGCGGCCGTTCACCGGCGTCTGGGGCATCCGCGGCCTGCCGGTCACGTTCAATCCGACGCCGCGCCGTTCCGAACCGTCAGAGGCCTTGGCTGGCGTTTAGCGGCTGGGGGCGGGTCGCCCGCACGGAGAGGTGGACTTTTCGCTCCTCTTCGTGCCCCAGGGCCGGTCACGAGGGCCTCATCTTCGAGTCGCCCAGCGCATCGGCCGAGGATCGGCTGACAGCGCGCCGACACGCGTGCTGGACGGGCGTCAAACAAACTTCAGCGTGCCACTTGACAGCCTGCCGCCGCTCGCTAACCATTTGGTCAGCGAGGCGATCTTCAGAGGACGGTTGGCGGGCGTTGAAGTGGACTTAAAGCATCAGCAACGGCCGGCTTGCTCCGAATACGGAGTATGCGGCTGGGCTTTCTGGTCCACCGGTGCATCCAGGAGCGGCCTATTTTCCGCTCATCAGATGATCTCGATCGACTGTTCTCGATCCGCGTCCCGCCAAACGGTTCCAAGCGTCCAATCCAAGCAAAAATGTCTGCCGCTCCAACGAAGACGCGGCGAGTGAGCTCATAGGGAGAGCGCATGGTTAGGGGACTTAATCCGCGTCGATTCCTGCTGGTGTCGACGGGGCTAGCCACGGCTTTGGCCGCCGTCGCGCCGGCAAGCGCGCAAGTGGCCGGTGAAAACCAGCTGCAGGAAATCATCGTCACCGCTCAGAAGCGCGAGCAGAGCCTTCAGGACGTGCCGATCGCGGTGACCGCAGTGACCGAGGAGACGCTGCAGGCCAACCGCATCTACACGGTGAATGACCTGTCGGCGATCGCACCAGGCGTGACCGTGAAGCCTTCGCCGGGCGGCAGCGGGGTTCCGGTCTTCACGATCCGTGGGCAAAGCAGCTTCGGCGTGGTGCCCGGATCCGACAAGCAGGTCTCGATCTATATCGACGGCGTCTACATCAGTTCGCCGCGCGGTTCGATCTTCGAACTGCCAGACATCGAGCGCCTGGAGATCCTGCGCGGCCCGCAGGGCACGCTGTTCGGGCGCAACGCAACCGCAGGCGCGATCAGCATCACCACCCGCGACCCGCGCGGCGACCCTCACGTGCGGCTGGAAGGGATGGTCGGCAACCGCGACGCCTATCGGTTCCGGCTCACCGCGGACTCACCGGAGGCCGGGCCGTTCAGCGCCTTCGGCAGCTATGTGCGGAACTACCGTCGCGGGGAGGTACGCAACGCCGCGGGCGGGCTGATCTGGGATCGCAGGAATTCCGGCCAGTTCGGGGTCCAACGCTCGCCCAACTGGCTGGGCACAGTGGACAACGAATCCTATTTCGCCGCACTGAAGTTCGAGCCGACGAACAACTTCCGGGCGATCTACAAGTTCGACCGCAACGAGGACAGCGGAACGCCCGACGTCACCGGCTTCATCGGTTACGATCCGAGGTTCGGCGGTCTCTCCCCGCTGGTCGTCAACGTGGCCCAGGCTCTCTACAACAGCCAGAACTTGTATGCGGCGCCGAACGGAGAGCGGCCCGACATCGCGACCAACGGCTTCGCGGTGCCTCGCACGCAAACGGTCTTCGGTCACAGCCTGACGGCGACCTGGGATCTTTCCGACCAGGTGACGTTCAAGAACATCGCGGCCTACCGGAAGTCCAAAGTCTTCGGCCCGACCCCGATCGACGGGATCAGCAGCCTCACCTTCACCCAAGCGGCGCTTCAGCCGTTCGCACTGCTGAGCGCGGCGTCGAGCGTGCCCAACTTCTTCAGCCTGCCCCCCGCCGTACAAGGGGCGGTGCTCCAACAGGTCTCAACGGCGCTCCAGCCCCGCGTCGGCCAGAGGTTCATCTTCGTTGCAGCTCAGTCCGCTTCCGTCTCCAAACAATGGAGCAACGAGTTGCAGATGAACTACAGTTCAGAAAATCTTCAGGCGACCATGGGCGCGCTCTGGTTCCATTCGGAAGACGAAGCTGGCGGGCCGAACGGCCAACAGAATACCCTGACGTTTCCGACCTTCATCCCGCAGACAGGCGTCATACCCCTTGGAAACGAAGGGCATTACTCGAACGAAGCGACATCGCTGGCCGCCTACATTCAGCTTGAGTACAATATCACGCCAGAACTGCAGGTCGTCGGCGGCGCGCGCATCACAAACGACAAGAAGAAAAGCGCCTTCCGATACGACGTGCTTAACGCTACGACGGGCGTCATTTCGCCACGGCCGGTGATCGTGCCCCCGGACTACAAGAAGAAAAAGCCGAATTACCTCATCGGCCTGAACTGGACGCCGAACGACGACACCCTCATCTATGGAAAGTATTCGACGTCCTTCGTTTCCGGCGGGTCGACGGGCGGCATTCCATACGACCCGGAGACGGCGGAGTCCTACGAGGTCGGGGTGAAGGCTGACTTCTTCGATCGCCGGCTCCGCACCAACCTCGCCTTGTTCCACGTAGACTACGAGCATTTCCAGGCTTCGCAGTCGACCTCCACGCCCTCGTCGGTCGCCCTAGCCCTCCCCATCCTGACGCAGCTGTACGGCGCGACGACGGCCAGCGAGCTTATTTCCAAGCTCAGCGTCTTCGTCGGAGACCAGGGCACCGTGCGGGCGAAGGGGGCCGAGCTGGAAGTGTTCGCCGCACCGGCGCGCGGAGTGACCCTAGGCGGCAGCCTCAGCTACACCGACGTGTCCTTCCCGTTCATCGAGCCCCTCGTGCTGGCGGGCAACAACGGCCGGCTGGACGTGACCGGTCGCCCGAAGTGGACGGCGAGCCTGTACGGATCCTACGAGACCGAACCGCTGTTCGGCGACGTCCGCCTGGGCGTCCGCGCCGACGCCTTCTACCAGTCGAAAATCAATCTCTCCTCTAACCCCGCCCGGGATGGAGCTGTCGCCGCCAACCGCAACGTGCTCGAGACGTCCGGCTACTGGACGCTGAACGGCCGCATTGCGCTGCGCAACCTGAAGCTCGGTCCGGCCAGCGGCGAACTGGCGCTCTGGGGCAAGAACCTGACGGATCGTGCGGACGCGACGACCGCGCTCTTCACGCCCTTCGCGACCTCGGCCTCGTACGTTGCAGCCCGCACCTACGGGCTTGAACTGCTGCTCGACTTCTGAGGCAAGGTCGCGCGCGGCGGCGTGGGCGTTGATGCGCATAAGGCGCATCGCGCCTGCGAGCCTGTTTCAGCCTGGTGACGCGGCGGAGCATTTTCTAGCTCTGCCAGCCCCGTCAGCAGCCGGTCGACGTGCGCGACCTGGCACACTTTATCGGGGCGCGCGGGGACGGCTGTGCTGCATCAAGCGATGTGGGTGTTCCGTCGTGCGCGCCGCCCAAGCTCGGGCGCCGCTCGACCTTACGCGGCGGCCGCCGGCGGCGCGGCGACGAAGCTGCCGATGCGGTCGCAGGCTTCCCGCACACGCTGGCCGATCCGCGCGACCTCGGCTCCCGAGACTTCGCGCGTCAGGCCGGTCAGCACCAGCTCGAACGCGACCCTCTGGTTGGCGTCGAAGACCGGAGCCGAGATGAACGACAGCCTGTAGTTCCCGGCCGGGTCCAGCTGGGTCCGCAGGATCACCGGCGGATTCTCCATTTCGCCGCGCAGCAACCACTCGGTGTCCGGCTCAGGGGCCCGCTTTCCCTCGGCGTAGGTGCCGAAGCAAAACCCGTACTCGCGCGCAAACAGCATGGCTTCGAACATCTGGGCGCGTTGTTCGGCCGTCGGTTGCGGGGTGACGTTCGCCAGCCATGCGTCGACCTCCGCCTTCGGCGAGCGAGCGAAGAAGATCGCCCCGAACGGCGGGCGCAGTGGGAGGCGCGCGCCCGGCTGCGCCGCCCACCCCAAATTCGAGATTGAGCTGGCCCGCTCGCGCACCACGACGTCAGCGCCCTCGCGGAAGCCGGCGATGCAGACTCCCTCGAACTGGTCGGCCAGGGCGCGCATTTCCGGCTTGGCCACCTGCAAAGGGGAATGATGCGCGCTCACCGTATGGGACAGCGACACCAGCACCGGGCCGATCACGTAGGTCTTGCCGCTCAGGCGGTGCAGGTAGCCGACCTCGACGAGCCCCGTAAGCAGCGTGTGACAGGTCGCCCGGCTGATCTTCACCGACTTCACCACTTCGGTGAGCGTGAACGCCTGGCCGGTGTGGGCGGCGAAGAAGTTCAGGATCGCCGCGACACGATGGACGGCAGGAGAAGAGCGCGGCACTTCACTTTTCCACTGTTGTGAACACCGGCAGATATGCTCCTCGCCGCTGGGGGGTCAATCGCCGCCTCGCTCTCGTGGCGAGCGCGCCTGGCGGCGGTGCGAGATGGGTCAGAGCCGCAGGCGCTTCGCCATGACGCCTTCGTCGGGCGCCGGCAGACCACGCAGCGCGGCCGTGCGGATGCCGAGCACGGCGAACTTGAGCCGGGTGAAGTCCTCGTACCAGTCGAGGTCGTCGGTCGAGACGCCCGTCACCTCGCGCCAGAGGCCGATGATCTCGTCGCGCGTCGGAATGCCGGCCAGCCGCGGGGTTCCGTCAGGATGACAGTGCATCACCTCGCCGTTGTAGAGCCACCAGGCCAGGTCGTGGAGAGCCCCGCCGAGCGACGGCTGCTCCCAGTCGACGACGGCGGTGACGTCGAAGTTCTCGTCGAACATCAGGTTGCCGATCCGCGCATCGCCCCAGACGAGGCCTTCCGGCTGGTTCTTGGGCCATCGCTGCTGCAGGCGCTCGACCGCGGCCGCGAGCGGCGGCCAGCGGCGGTCCGCGCTGACCCAGCGCACGAAGCGGGTGTACTTGTCCCACTCCTGCGCAAGTCCGGACCGGGCGCCCTCCGGCCCTTCGAGGAAGGACAGGGATGCGCGCGGCACGTTCTGAATGGCCGCGAGCTGGCGAACGCCCGCCTCCCACATCTTCGCGCGCTGGGCGGGCGTCGCCTCCGCCACCCAGCCGGCCTCGACGTACGGCGGCACGCTTACCGCAACCCGTCCGCGGACCTTCTCCATCAGGAAGAACGGCGCGCCGAGGATGGTCGGGTCCGTCTCGAGCCATAGCGGCTTCGCCACCCGCACTCGACCGTCTGCGTGCAGCGCCTGCATGATCCGGTACTGCTGGTCGAAGAGGTCGTCCGGATAGACGGTGTGGCGTGTGGGTTTGATCCGCACCACGCAGCCCTGGGTCATCGGCCGGCCATCCTGCGACCAGCTGAGGTCGAAGAGCACAGTCTCGTGGGACTGGCCCGCGCCGAAGGGGTAGGCGAGATTCTCCACCCGGATAGCCTCAGCGTCCGGCAGGCGCGTGGCGATCCAGGCGGCGAGCTGGCTGGCGAGCAACCGCAGGTCGCGGACCTCGGGAGCCACGATGACGTCGGACACAGCAAACCCTCCTAAGCACCCACCGACTCGCGGGGAACCGCGACCTCGGCGCCATATCCCAAGCTGGTCGCAGCGACGCAGCCGTGCGCTGAGGCGCCTTGGCGAACCGCCGTGCGATCGTCCAGCCTTATCGGGCGGCCGCGTCCGGCACAACAATGCTTTCTCTATATGTAGATCTATCTCCCCAATTACGTATTTACGGAACGCCATTACGTTGACCGGCCCTCTGCGCGCGGGGTACGACTTTCCGGAATATGAGAATGTAAGCAGCTCGCGGGCCGCGTGAGCGCCAGGAGAATCCGCACATGCCCTTGGACATCGCCGGACCAGCGACCGGCTCCGCCGCCGCCACTCGCTTGCGGGTCGTCGACGCCGACGCGCATTGCGACGCGCCCTATGAGATGTGGGCCGACTACCTGCCGCCGAGCCTGCGCGGACTTGCCCCCCGCATCGAGCACGGCGAAGAGCACGACTGGATCGTCTTCGAAGGCAAGAAGCGCCCGGTGATGATGATCTCGAACCAGGCCGGCCGCACCGGCCAGGAGTTCAAGATGGTCGGCCGGCGCACGGACATGCGGCCGGTCTGGCTACCCGAGACGCGGCTCGCCGACATGGACCAGGACGGCATCGACGCAGCCGTGCTGTTCGGCGGAGGGCCGCTGCCGACCATGGACTCCGAGCTCTACATCGCCAGTTTCGGGGCCTACAACCGTTGGCTCTGGGACTTCTGCGGTGCGGATCGCCGGCGGCTCGTGCCGGTCGGCTACGTGCCGATGCGCGATGTCGACGAGACGGTGCGCATGCTTGAGGAGTTGCGGAAGATCGGCTTCCGCAGCGTCAACATCCCCGCCTTCCCGATGCCGAAGGGCGACGCCACCGCCAGTTCGATCGAGGTCCGCGCGCTCAACCGCGCCCAGAGCGCGGCGCTGAGCGGCGACCCGGGCGGCGACCGTTCCTACGCCGATCACGAGTTCGACAAGCTATGGGCGGCCTGCTCCGACCTCGACATCACGGTCACCATGCACCTCGGCGGGCGAATCCCGCGCTTCGGCGAGAAGAAATACTTCCTGCCCGACCTGCCGATGAGCAAGGTGGCCATGATCGAGCCGATCGCCATCTTCATCTTCAACTGCATCTTCCAGCGTTTCCCGAAACTTCGGCTGGTCACCGTCGAGAGCGGCGCAGGCTGGATGGCTTGGGTCGCGGAATACATGGACCGCACTTGGGAGAAGCAGCGCTTCTGGACCGAGAGCGAACTCCAGGAGAAGCCGAGCTTCTTCATGGAGCGCAATGTCTACGCCTCCTTCATCAACGACCGGACGGCGATCCTCAACCGCCATCTCCCGGGCGGCCATAACATCATGTGGTCCTCGGACTACCCGCACTCCGAGACGACCTGGCCGCACTCCCGTGACGTGATCGCCCGCGACTGCATGGACATCCCCGAGGAGGATGTGCGCGAGATCGTCTGCGAGCGGGCCCGCAGGGTCTACTTCGTCCCTTGAGGGCGGCGCTTGGCCGGCGGTGATCGCCAGGCGGCCTGCCGCCGGCACGCGCGCTCGTGGACGCTAAAGCCACGCCTCCTCGCGGAAGCAGAGCGGCCCCCGGCCTGCGGGCCCGGGCCGACGAATTGGTGCTCAACTTCTAACGCCGGCGAACGAGCGCATCGGGAGACAGGACAATGACGGTTTCGAAGGATCTTTTCTCCCTCGCCGGAAAGGTGGCGATCGTCACCGGCGCCGGCGGCCGCCCGGGCGGCATCGGCGAGGCCTACGCCAGCGCGCTCGGTGTGTTCGGCGCCTCCGTGGTCGCCGCGGACATCAACGCCGAGGGCGCGGAGAGCGCGGCCACCCGGCTGCGGAGCCTTGGAATTGAGGCGGTCGGCGTGCAGGTGGACATCAGCGATCCCGCCTCCGTCGCCGCCATGGCCGCACGGGCGAAGGCGGCGTTCGGCGGCGTCGACATCCTGGTGAACAACGCTGCCCTCATGCTCGAGGCGATCCGGTCCAAGACCTCGGAGATCTCGCTCGAGGAATGGAACCGGATCATGTCCGTCAACCTGACGGGCGCCCTGCTCTGCTCGCAGGCGGTGATCCCGCTGATGCGCGAGCGCGGTTGGGGCCGGATCGTCAACCAGCTGTCCTCCGGCGCCTTTCCCGCGCAGGGGGTCTACGGCATCAGCAAGTTGGCGCTGATGGGGCTGACGACCGCGCTGGCGGCGGAGGTAGGCCGCAGCGACATCACCGTGAACGGGATCGCGCCCGGCATCACCGACAGCGGCGCGGGCCTGACCCTGCGCGAGAACCCCAGCCGATACTTCCAGATCCTGTCCGAAACCTGCGCCCTGCGTGTCCGCGGCCAGCCGGACGAACTCACCGGCGCCCTGCTCTACCTCTGCTCCGAGGCCGGGAGCTGGACCACCGGCCAGATCCTGCACGTGGACGGCGGGGTCGTGCTGCGCCCGTAAGGCGCAGCCTCATCAAAGGAGGCACTCTGACGATGGAAGCTGAAGCCCGCCGTCCCCTGCCCGAGCCGGACGAGAGCTCGGCGGCGTTCTGGGCGGCGGCCGCCCGGCACGTCCTGACCCTGGCCAAATGCTCGCGCTGCGGCGAGATGACCTTGCCGTCGGACGTGAGTTGTCCGCACTGCCTCAGCACCGATCCGCAGTTCACCTTCGAGCCGGTCAGCGGCCACGGGCGGATCCGCACCTGGACGGTGATCCGCCAGTCATTCCTTCGCGGGTTCGCCGACCTCGTTCCATTCGTGCTCGTCGACGTCGAGCTGAAGGACCAGCCGCAGGTGCGGATCGTCGCCCGACTGCTCGCGCCGGCCGATGCGCCCCTGGCCGTCGGCATGCCGGTGCAGGCTGCCTTCGAGGACCTGGCGCCTGGCGTCGCGGTCCCGGCCTTCGTCCTGGAGGACGCCGCATGAGGGGCCGGTTCAAGTCGCGCAACCAGGTCGCGCTGGTCGGCTATGCGCAAAGCCCGATCGTTCGCCGGGCCACCCGTCCCCTTGGCGCTACGGCGATGGACACCGCCCGGCGCGCCATCGCTGACGCCGGGCTGACGGTCGATCAGATCGACGGGTTCGTCTCGGCCCCGATGTTCCCGACCTCCGGCGCCCACAACGTCGAGGACGGCGTCTCGACCGTCTCCTCCGCCTGGCTCGCGAAGCACTTAGGCGCCGATCCCGCCTACGCTGCAGGATTCCAGGGGGTGGGCCAGCTGACCGGGTCGATGAGCATGGCCGTCAACGCCGTCGCGAGCGGCGCGGCCGACTACGTGCTGTTTCATCGAGCGCTACACAATCCGGCCGGCAAGTACAACGAGAACGCCATGGTCAAGGCCAGCGGCTCCGAACAGTGGCGCGCGCCGCAGGGCTTCTTCGGCGCCATGCCGGCGATGGCCATGGTCTACAACGAGTACTGCCAGCGTTACGGCGCGAGCCGGGAGGCGATGGCTCATGTCGTGGTCGAGGCGCGCAAGAACGGCGCGCGCATCCCCTGGTCCTATTGGGCGGGCAAGCCGCTGACCGTCGAGGACTACCTCGCCGAGCCGATGATCAACGACCCCATGTGCCGGCTCGACACCGACATCCCGGTCGAGGGCGTCGCGGTGTTCATCCTCACCTCCGCGGAGCGAGCCCGGGACCTGCCGCACAAGCCGGTCTACGTGTCCGGCTACGCCAGCGGCTATCCGCGCGCGCACCGCAACCAGTTGCACTGGACGCTCGACGACATGATGGGCGCCGGCGAGGCGCTCACCGCCCGCCTCTGGGCCGCGACGGGCTTCAGCCCGGGCGAGATCGACCTGCCGCAGCTCTACGACGGGTTCTCGCCGTTCATCTACATCTGGCTCGAGTGCCTGGGCTTCTGCCCGGTCGGGCAGGCCCACGAGTTCGTGCTGTCCGGCGGCATCGACAGCGACCGCGCCGACGCGCTGCCAGTGCTGTCCAGCGGCGGCGCGATTGGCAACGGCCGCATGCACGGCGTGCCGCAGATGCTCGAGTGCTACCTGCAGCTCTCCGGGCGCGCCGGCGAACGGCAACGGGACGGCGTCAACGTCGGCCTCGCCTGCCACTCGATGCCCAACTACGGCGGCGTCGTGGTCTACACCAATCAGCCAGGCTGAGCCCGCGTTCAGGAGGCGAGCACGTGAGCGAAACAACGGCCATCACCAGGCTGCCCATCCCGCTGGTCTTCCCGGAGGGACCGCGCTGGCATGACGGCGCCTTGTGGTTCTCGGAGATCACCGAGCGGACGATCAATCGTCTGACGCCTGCTGGCGATCGCGAGGTGGTGCTCAGGCTCGAGGACAGCCCCTCGGGGCTCGGCTTCATGCCGGACGGCTCCTTGCTGTTCGTCTCGATGACGCGGCGGCAACTGCTGCGCTGGGACGGCGGCTCGCCGCGGCTCCACGCCGATCTGAGCGGGGTTGCCGGAGAGTACCTGAACGACATGGTCGTCGACGCCGACGGCCGCGCCTATGTCGGCGTACGCAGCCAGAAGGTCTCCCCCGCCGTGTTCCACCGGGAGCCAGGCGGCCCGGACTGCGTCGTCGTGGTCGAGCCGGACGGGCGCGCCTCGGTGGCGGCGCACCAGCTGTGCGCCCCGAATGGGACGGTGATCTCGGCCGACGGACACACCGTCGTGCTGGCCGAAACCTACGCTCGGCGGCTCACGGTTTTCGATCGCGCCTGGTCGGGCGAGTGGCTCCGGCGGCGCCGGCTGATCCAGTTCGAGCGCACATTCCCCGACGGCGTCTGCATCGATGCGGAAAACGCGGTCTGGGTCTGTTCGCCTTACTCCTCGGAGGTCGTTCGGGTCAGCCAGGCGGGCGAGGTCACGGACCGGCTCGCCATAACCGGCGCGGTCGCCTGCGCCCTCGGCGGCGATCACCGGCGCACCCTCTTCGTGCTGGCGGTCGATCCCCGCTGGCTGCCGACCTTCGATCCGGCGCTGGGCGGGCCGTTGCCGACGGATCCCGGTCCTGCGGGGGCGATCTACGCCTTGGACGTGGCCGTCCCTGGCGCCGGCTGGCCTTGATCGACAAGGCGCTGGGCGCCTGCTCGCAGCTGGACTGGCCCACCGTCCTCATGTCGATTCGTCGAGCCTCGCCGTTCCCGCCACCGCGCTGCGGCCTGCCGGCTCTACGGCGGGCGTTGGGGAGCCGCTGCGCTCCCATACCGGATAGGGTCCGAGTTTGAAGACGAGCAGTCCGCAGGCGAGGCTCCCGAGCGCCCCGAAGATCAGCAGCGGTGCATAGCTTCCAAAACGGTCGTAAATCGCCCCGGCGGCTGTCGGGCCGAGGCCGCCGCCAAGTGCGACCATGCTGGTCATCAGGCCGAAGATCTTCCCGAAATTGCGCATGCCGGCGTAGCGCGCGGTCAGGTACGCGCTGATCTGCAGCTTGCCGCCGGCGGCGTAGCCGACGATCACCATCGCCGCGACGATCAGCGCCGGGGAGCGGAACGGCTCGAGCAAGGCGAGGAAGGCGATCGCGGGAACGGAGAGCGTGAGCGCTCCGACCACACCTGCAGAGAAGCGGTCGGTGAGCCAACCGGTCACGAGCTTGCCGATGACGCCGGCGAGCCCAGCGAGACTGGCGAGCCACGCGGCCTCCGTGCGGGAGACGCCGGCTTCCGTCAGGATGGGGACCTGGTGCACCAGCACCGCGGTCCCTGCGAACATGGTCAGCAAGGTCGAGATGCCGATACGAATGAGCGGGACGCTGCAGAGCGCCTCCCGGAACTCAAGGCCTGGCAGCGCAGCCATGGATGATGCGCCCTCCCGCGGCGATCGGCGCTGACGATCCCGCGCGTCATAGAGGAAGAAGAACGCAATGAGGAAACAGGGCACGCCCCAACCGACGCCCAGCCAAGCGTAGGCTTGCCGCCATCCGAAGGTCGTGATCAGCCAATTCGTGAGCGGCGGAATGAAGGTCTGCCCCAGCGCCGTCCCGGCGAGCGTCACGCCAAGCGCGAGCCCCCGGTTGAGCGTGAACGTCGACGACACCGCGGTCGTCCAGACAGTCGTCTGCAGGCCAAGCGTGGCGAAGGCGTAGAACGCCCACAAGCCTAGCCACTGGGTCATGGAGCCATTCGCGAAACCGAAGGCGGCTTGCGCCACCGCCGTAAGCACCAGACCTGGAAGCGCGAGCCGGCGGGAACCCCATCGGTCGACCGCCGCGCCGATCGCCGGCGACAGAAGCGCCATGGTGAGCGCCGGAATGGTGAGGCCGGCGGAGATCTGCGCGCGGCTCCAGCCGAACTCGGCCCCCAGCGGCTCCATGAACAGGCCGAGGGAGTAGGACGCGGTCTGGATACAGGACCCGCGGGCCCTTTGGCGGCTGTCGCCTGGAGCGTCGGTTGCTGCGTATTCCGCGACTGGCTCGCCGATGGAGCAGAGGGGAGCCTCGCCGATCGTGTCGATCTCGCATGGCGCCAAGTTCGTGACGCGATGTGATGCAACGCTTCGCCCTGGTGGCCGCAGGCACTCGCTGGATGTTTTCGGCGCAGCGAATTGGGGCAGGGACGATATGCAAATCGTCACTCTCGCAAGTCGGCGCGATCACGTTCGCGGAGTCAACGGGCTGAAGGTCCTGCCCGACCACGATTTCGCGGATGCGCCGCAGCTCGACGTCGTCATCGTGCCGGGAGGCCTAGGTACCGACATGCTGATCAAAAATGAGGCAGCCTTGGAGTGGCTGCGCGGAACGGCCAAATCGGCGCGCTGGATCTGCAGCGTATGTACGGGATCCTTTGTGCTGGAGGCGGCAGGACTCACCGAAGGGCGTCGGATCACCACGCATAGTGGGGCGATCGGTCAGCTCCGCTCGATCACCTTGGGCGAGGTGGTTGAAGGTCAGCGCTACGTCGTCGATGGCAATGTGGTCACCGCCGCCGGCGTGTCCGCCGGAATCGACATGTCTCTCTGGCTAATCGGGCAGATCTACGGAGAAGACCACGCGAGAACGGTCCAGGGACTCCTGGAATATTATCCTGCACCTCCCTATGCAGTCGAGCTGACCATGCATCATGAGATGCCTGCATAACTCAACGTCAGACTTGGGGGCTAACTAACAGCCACCTTAGCCTCGTGAATTCCGGGACTTAGAGGCGTGCCGGCACGCACCCCCAACTCCGATGCCCGCCGTTTTTGGAACTCCCGAACGTCCGCTTCTCGGCACTGCTCCTAGGTGCTCGCGCGCCTGCCGGCGCACTCGAAGCGAAGATCGCAGCTGAACCTCTGTGCGCCGGCCGGGCGGCCGGGCTCTGCGCGACCTGAGGGCTCCGCGCCCGCCCGCCGTCCGGTCCCCTGCCCTCGTTGCACTTCGCCTGGAACCCACAGACGGCGACGGTCGCAGCCGCCCACGTCCGATGGGCCCCAGCCCGAAACTGGCGGAGGGTCGGTCGGCGGATCAGGTGGAGGGCAGCGCGATATTTGCTCGCTAAACAACGCTAAGGTCGAACGTAACCAGAACTCGTGCACCTCAGGCCACTCCACGCGCGCGGCGACCGAGAACCAGTTCTCTGCGCCCGGTCGGTAACGCCGCGGCGCGATCCCAGAGGAAGTCGCCCGAGAAGGCGATGTGCTCCCAGCCGACCGGCGAGGTGTGGGCGAGGAGTTCGTCGGGAGCCGTCTCACCCGATGCGCGCAGGTGGGCGAGCTCAGCGCTGGCACCCTAACGCTCAGGGGACGACTCGGAGCGCCCGCTTTCAGCAGTTGCTAAACTCCGATTTCCATCCATGTCGGGCGTTGGGGAGGTCCGCTTGCCTTGTCGGCAGACCGCCGATGGGGAAGAACGACCCTTGAGGCGCACTCGCACACTCCGCTCCCGCCTGTGACGCCTCAGGGTTTCTGACCCCGTAGGTGTCCCAGAGCTGCCTCAGGGTTGTTGTCCGAAGCGGTCAGAGTTGATCTCTCGCCCCGCGGCGTCCGGAGCCGGCTCTGGCTCGTGGCGACCGGCGACGCTAGCAAGCGGAACTTCTCGACTTCGGCAACGGGTGGGCTCGCCTCATCGCCCGCCATCCGGTCCCCTGCCCTCGTTGCACTTCACACCGACGGAAACCTTCAGATCCAGCCCAGCAAGCGGTACCCATTTGTGCTCTCCTGAGCAGCCCAAGGCAGCGGCCGCCAATTGTCAGGATAGATTTCGGGGCGGCGGTCGGAAATCGAAGCTGGCGAGCAGGCCGGCATCCACGGTGAGGGCTGCGCCGTTGATCCCGCTGGCGGCGTCGGTCAGCAGGAAATGGATCGCATTGGCGACTTCGGTCGGCTCGAGAATGCGCCCGCGGGGGTGGCGGCCGGCCTTTTCCCGCAAGAACGCGGCTGGGTCGGGCGCGGCGTCGACATGCCGCCGGAAAAAGGGCGTGTCGACAGCGCCAGGGCACACGCAGTTGGCGCGGACGCCATCTAGCGCGTGGTCGATGGCGACGCTGCGGGTGAGTTGAAGGAGCGCGCCCTTGGACGTGTTGTAGGCGGCGAGGTTCTGCTCTGCGACGAGGGCGTCGACGCTGGCGACTGTGACGATCGCGCCGCCGCCTCGCTCGATCATGGTCGGCAGGCAGGCGCGAAGGGCGTGGTAGGCGCCCAAGACGTTGACTTCGAGGACTCCGCGGAGGTCCGCCTCGGAAACGTCCAGGATCGTGCCGACGATCAGGCGCGCGGCGTTGATGACCAGCTTGGTGGGCGCCCCGCCGAGCTCCGCGCACGCTTCGCGTACGGCGGTCCAGGTGCTTGCGGCCGCGGCATCGCCGGTGATCCTCGTGACAGCACGGCCTGGGTCCGCCTCCGGCCAGGCGAGGTCGACCGCGACGACGGGTATGTGCTGGGCGCGCAGGATTGCGACGGTCGCCTCGCCTATTCCGGACGCGCCACCGGTGACGACGGCGATTTCGGTGGTAGGGGTCATGAGCGCCCAGCCTCGAGTGTCGGGACGACGGACTCCGCAAGCAGGCGCATCGAGGTGAAGTCCGGAAAATCCATGAACCAGCAGATCACTTCGGTGATGCCCAATTCGCTATACGCGCGCAGCTTTGCTGCGACCTCGTCGGGCGTTCCGATGAGGAACTCATCATAGAGACTGTCCCGCGACCGCTGACCGTCAAGGTGCGGATTGCCCTGTTTCACAAATTCCACGACATCGGTCATCGCCTCGCCGCTCGGATAGCGTCGGGACAGCTCGTCGAAGCGAGCGAAGAGCCGCTCGGCGTCTGCGGCGTCCTCGTAGACCAAGACCTGGGTTTCGAGCGTCTTGGCCAGCGTCCGCGGGTCGCGTCCCCGTTCGGCGCAGGCGTGATCGACGCGCGCAATCTTCTCCGCGAGGACGTCGAGGCCCGCGGGCATTGAGTTCCAAACGTCGGCGTGGCGTGCGATCAGGTCCAGCGTCGGCTCGTCGAACGCCTCTCCGATCCAGACTCTGGGCCCGTTTCGCCCGACGGGCGGTGGCGTACAGATGGCCCCTTCGATGTCATAGAAGTCGCCCTTATGCGTCGTCGGCTCTCCGCTCCAGAGGGCCCGCATCAGGACCAGGGCTTCCTCGACTTGGGCGACCCGCTTCGCGCGGTCTGGCTCCCATTCGAAGCCGTAGGCCGTATGCTCCCGCCCGCGCCAGCCCGGGTCGATGAAGAGCTCGAACCTTCCGTCCGAAAGGAAGTCCAAGGTCGCGATCATCTTGGCCGCGAGCGGCGCGGGCCGGAATCCGTTGCCGAGATGGATCGGGCCCAGGCGCATTCGCGACGTGCAGCCGGCCAAATAGGCGAGCGTCGTCCAGCCCTCGAGAATGGCGCCGTCGCGGCCGAGAAACATGTGGTCGGCGACCCAGAGCGAGTCGTAGCCGAGCCGTTCGGCTTCGCGCACTCCGGCAACTACGGCGGCCCTGTCCAGCTTCTCGAAGTTTGGAGTCCTGAAATCCGCCACCCCTGGATTTGCGAAGATGGGCGCAGCGAATCCGAGCTGCATTGCTTTCATTGCATGAAGCTTCCGCCATTCACGTTGATTGTCTGGCCGGTCACGTAGCTCGACCGCTCGGAGGCGAGGAACGCTATGACGGACGCGAGTTCCTCAGGCCTGGCGAACCTTCCCAAGGGGATGGTGTCGATCATCCGCCGCTGCTGTTCGGCCGTATAGGCGGCCGCCACCATCGGGGTCTCGACGACGCCAGGCGCTACGCAATTGACCCGGATTCCGTCGCGCGCGTGCTGGTTTGCTAGAACCATCGTCAGCCCAATCACTCCAGCCTTCGACGCCACGTAGTCTGGGGCGCTGTAGTATGATTTCGTCCGCCCGGACTGCGAGGCCAGATTTACGATCGCGCCGCCGCCGAGGCGTGCCATGACCGGAATGACTGCCTTGCAGGCCAGGAACACACCCTTGAGGTTTACCTGGACGAGTTGGTCCCAATCCTGCTCGGAGATTTCATTGATCGTCCCCAGATGAAGAATTCCGGCTGCATTCACCAAAATGCGGAGCCGCCCCGCCTGCTCCAAGTCGGCGACCGCAGCGATCAGGGCCGAGGCGTCGCTGACGTCGCCCGGATAGGTGCGCGCTCGCCAGCCGCCTTGGCCCAGCCGGCTTCTGGCGGCGGCCAACGCCTCAGCATTTTGGTCGAAGAGCGCAAGTTCATAGCCCTCGGCGGCCAGCACCTCCGCCGTCGCCAATCCAATGCCGCTGGCGCCTCCGACGATCAGCGCGAAATCTCGAGTCATGCAGCAATCTCCTCGACTGGGTGCGGCGCCAGCGGAGTGACCTCGAGCCGCATCCACGGATAGAGCGGCAGCGAGGTGATCTTCTCGTGCAACTCAGCGGTGGAGCTCGTCACCCAGATCCCGACGTTCGCCGGCCGCCCCGGCAGCCGCCAGATTCGCAAGATGGTCCCCTCCGCCCGGAGTTGCAGCCCGCGTTCCAGCTCGTCCGCAACGAGTTTCGCTTTGCGGTCGGCCGGCATCTCCGGCGGCAAGCTGAGAGTGATCTGAACGAGGTGCTCTTGCCGACTCATCCGGCCGGATCCAGGCATAACCCGGCCATGCGCTCGGGGGAGAACTGCAGCAGCTCCAGGGTTATTCCGTCAGGGTCACGCAGATAGCAGGCCCAACCGCCCTTGTTTGCGCCCTCGGTGATTTCGACCGGCGGGTTCCGAAACGCCACGCCCTGCTCCTGCATCCGCGCATATCGGCTGTGAATATCGGTGACGATGAGCGCCAAGTGCGCGACGCCGACCTGACTGGTCGGCAGCGCCGATGGCGCCGCACCCCGCTCGGTCACGTATTGGACAAGCTCCAGCATATGCGTCGAATAGGCGGGTGTGACTCCGGGGACTTTGAACTGCGCGATCTCCAGAATCGCGCCCGGTATTCCCACAAGCTTCTGAGTATAGGCGTTCTCCTGTCGCTGACGATGCACGAGCTCGAGGCCGAGCACCTCCGTGTACCACCTTATCGAGCGGTCGATGTCGCTGATGGTGAAAGAAAAATGGAGTGGGCCAGCGATCATGGATTTGTCCTAAACCGAATATTTCCCGGGGCTTGCGCTCATGGCAGCTTTAGCAAGCACATCCCTATGCTCCTGGAACCTCTGAAGCGGCGCGGATATTGTGAAGCAAGCGACGCACGAGCCGTTTTCGATGATGGGGGCCGAGACGCACCCAACGCCATCAGTAAATTCGCCCTCTTCGACCGAATAGCCTTGCTCCCGAATGGTGGCCAATTGACTCCTCAATTCGCGCTCATCGGTGATCGTCGCTGACGTCAGCGACGTGAGCTTGTGGCTGGAGAGGTAGGCGTCGAGGTCGGGCGGGGTGAGGAACGCGAGCATCAGCTTGCCGGAGGCCCGGGCATGTTCCGCCCCCCGCAGCTCGGTGTGAATCCGTCCGACCCGCACAGCGCTCGATCCTTCGATGGTCGCCAATGCGACCACCTCGCCGTCGCGCCAACTGGACAGGTAGGCGGTCTCACCCGTGCTTTCGGCCAGGCGGCGCAGGGCCGAGAGCATTTGCTCGGACGGTCCGATTTTCGCATAGGCCAGCGACAGAGCCGCGATCTTCGGCCCCAGCCGATAGCGGCGGGCGGAATCGCGGCTGAGCATCCCCTCCGCAAGCAGGGTGTTCAGCAGATGGTAGGCTGTCGGCAAGGGCAGATCGACCGCGGCCGCCGCCTGGGCCGCCGTGAGCCCGTCGCTATCGGCGATGCTCAGCAGCAGGTGCGTGGCCTTCACCACTGAACGGACGGTCTGGTGGCGGGGGATTTCACTCCCGCGACCCTGGTCGCTCGCCATTCAACTCTCACATTCTAAACGTTACACTCATAATATGAGACTCATAATTCAGCCCTGTTCGGAGGTCAAGCGTGCCGGAGCGGGCGGATCGTCACGCCGGTCAAAACTAACCTGGCCCGACGAGTCCCCTTCAGGTCACGCGGTAGAAGCGAGCTGCCGTGGCCGAGAACATCTGCGCCCTTTCAGCGTCGCTGAAGTGCGCGGTGACCTCGTCATAAGCGCGCCAGACGTCCCGGTATGACGAATTCATTCGCTCGACGGGATAGTCGCTTCCGAACATGCATCGCGACGGCCCGAACAAGTCTATGCATTCCCTGAGGACAGGGGCGATCTTGTTAATCGTCCACTGCGGCCCGGCGAAGCGCATCGCGGACAACTTCAACACCGACCACGGAATCTCGCGTGCGAACCGGGCCATGCCCCGCCGCCAGACCTCCATTCCCTCAGGGTCTTCGACCAGCGGAAGCCCGGTGTGCTCGAGCACCACCTGTAGTTCGGGGAGGTCGGCGAAGAGGTCCGCGGCCTGCTCGAGTTGATGAGGCCAAACCATCAAGTCGAAGCTCAGCCCGCGTCTTTCGAGTTCGCGCAATCCGGCGATCCAATTCGGATCCAGCAGGAAGTTCGTCGTCGGCAGATCGGCGCGGTTCGATTTTGGATCGTACCACGCCTCCTGACGGATTCCGCGAAACAGCGGATAGTGGGCATGCCGATCCAAGGTCTCGCCCAGGCTCGGCGCACGTAGATCCGCGTACCCGACACAGACCGTGGGCGCTCCCGTGCCGGGGTCATCCCTCAGGCTTTGCAGCCAGGCCGTTTCGCCCACAGGGTCGGCTGCGTGATCAACCTCGGCCTGGAGATGCACGGTGCCCAGCACCGGCATGTCCTTGGCGTCCATTCGCCAATGCGAAGGCAGGTAGTCACGCGCCAGCCAACTGACCTCGGGCGATTCCAGCCAGGGATACCTGAAGCGCCTCAAGTCCCAAAAGTGCACGTGAGCGTCTATGAACGTCGGTAAGGCCACTTAGGAGCTGAACTCGTAGCTCATCAGCCCGTCCGGGCTCATGGACATCAAGCCGCCGTCGACAGGCAGATCGGCGCCGTTCACATAGGAGGCTTCATCAGAAGCCAGGAACGCGATGGCCGCCGCGACTTCGTGGGGGTCGCAACAGCGGCGCATGGGGCATGCGGATCCCCAGACAGGGTCCCACCTCACGCGGTCGCCCCCGGCGCTGCGGTCGAGCACCTCCGTCCAGACGTATCCGGGGCTGACGGAGTTGGCTCGGATCCGGCGCGGCGCCAAGTCCAGGGCCTGGCACTTCGTCATCGCCAGGACGCCGCCCTTGCTGGCATTGTACGTCCAGCGGTTTGAGCCTGACCTGTGGGCGGAGATGCTAGCGACGTTCACGATCGCGCCGCGCCCGCTTCGTTCGAGCGCCTCGACGGCTTGCGAAACCAGCTGGGCCGGCGCGATCAGGTTGACGTCGATCGTGCGGCGCCACTGATGTGTCGCCGCGCCGACGCCGCCCATGAGGAATACGGCCGCATTGTTGACGAGGACGTCGAGGACGCCCCGCGACCCCGACGCCGCCGCCACAATCCGGCGCTGAGTTTCGGGCTCGGTGATGTCGCCGACGATCTCTGCATAGCGCGACGACCACTGCCTCACGTATGCGCGTTGACGCGCCAAGCCCTCTTCGTTGAGATCGACGCCCGTAACGGTCGCCCCATCGGCGAGAAACTGCCTCACCGTCGCGGCGCCAATGCCGCTCCCCGCGCCGGTGACCAGGACGCGGCGTCCGGCAAATCGGTCTGCGCGCGCGACCTGCGTAGCCGGGGCCGGCGCCCGCGTCAGGGGCGTGGGATCGTCGTAATGCTTCAATGAGCGGATTAGACCGCTCTCTATCCGCATGATGTTGACGCCGCTGAGCGGATAGCTGCGGCCGGCGGGGTCCGAGAAGACCGCATGCCATTCGATGGCCGCCTCCTCCGGACCACCAAAGGCGCGGCCGACCTCGACCGTGAGCCCAGGAAACTTCTTGGCGCTGTCCGCGTAAAATTCGCGGATCGGCGCCTTGCCCTTCAGCCGCGTCGTCGCACTGGCCCAATCCGCATCATCCGTGAAAAACGACATGATGCGATCGAGGTCTCGCGAAGCTTCAGCGTTCCAGTATTCCCGTGCGATGTCGATAATTGAGGTCATCTTCGCCCTCTCTCGAAGGGGCCGTGCATCGGCAAACTCGTTCCATGGCGAGTGACAGTCGGCCGCCCAGGTCAGAAAGCCGCCGACCGACTGCCGTCACCGCGAATTTCAGGTGTATTCCGCGCTCAACATCTCGAAGAGCGCGAGCGGCGGAAGCTCCGCGACCAGGCGACCGTCGGCGCCGCTGGTGAACTCAATCGGCTCGCGTCCGGGCAGCCGGCGCAGGCCGGTGAAGGTCTTCCCCTCCGGCGGCGCGAGCCGAAGCGTGATTCCGGGGACCGGCAGCGGAGCGCCGCCAGACTGGTGATTGAGCAGGTTCACCCGAAGCCGCCGCTGCTCCGGCTCATGGAAGGCCGCGACCCACACGTTCGGGTGTGCATCCGCTTCGAAGGTGGCCGGCCGATCCAGCAAGCCGCGTACGATCTCCGCGAAGAGGCTCTGCGCGGCGGCCGTGTCCACGTTGGGAGCCGTGGCCTCGATGTCGCAGGCGGAATAGACGACGCGGCCGGCGCCATAGGCGTGTTCCACGATCATGGCCCGATCGGTGTCCCTCCACGGCGGCGCGGTGAAAATGGAAGCCCATCCCTCGGTCCGGACGCCGCGGCCAAGCCCGTAAGGCTCGGTCAGCCGGGCCAAGGGAACCGCCTCGCTGTCCGTATTGACGAGCAGGGCCGTGAGGCTGGACGGCCACGGCGTGAACCCCGTGGTCACCGAGCCGTGCGGGACGAGCGCTGCAGGAGCCACGGCCGCCCGGATGTCCGCTCGGTCCGGCCTCAGGTAGGAAACGACGGCCGGTTGCGGCGCTTCGAAGTGACAGCCGAACACATCGGCCAGGGCGAAGTCGTCGTGCCTGACTCCGGCGACATCCACGAGCGAGGTGTAGCCGCTGGCATAGAGCCGCCCGCCGCGCTCGACAAAGCGCCGGAACGCGGCGACCTCCTCCTTGTCCATCCGGAGCACATTGGGCAGCACGATCACCGCGAATTCGTCGAGGACGTCGAGATCCGCGCGCGTGATCACGCCTGTCGGCAGGTGCGCCCGCTGCAGCGCCGCACACGCGCCCCATACCGCGGCGATGTGATCCGAGGGCCGCGAGATCTCTGCGGCCAGGTCCCTCTGGATTTGGGAGATCGGCGTGCCGTTCTCCTTGAAGTCCACGTTAGCGGCGGGGCTGTAGTAGACGCCGATGTCTGCGACGGGACGGCCGCCCACCAGGTCCTCGTACGGCTTCATCGAGGCAAAGACCTGCGCTAGGCGATCGTAAGTCGGAGGATAGATTTTTCCGTCCGGCAGGACGCCGTCGATGGCCATGAACTGCCCGCCCAGCACCGTGGCGACCATTGTGTGTTCCTGCTGTTCGGCAAGGCTCGGGACCTTTACGGCGCCGCTCACGTACCCCGCCCCCGCGTGCATGTACTGCCAGCTTGTCGGAGAAAGCCGGCTGGCCAGCTGGCCGAACGCATAGAGGCCGCCGCCGGGCACGGCATCGCCGCCAAGGAGGTCGTTGCTCTGCGCGAGCTGGAGACTCGTTCCGGAACACCAGCTGGAATAAATGAGGCCGCTGTTGTTGAAGACCGGGATGGCGCGATGCGTCTTGACGCCGTCCACCAGGTTGGCGAACTGCTCGGTGAGCCAACGCTCGCGAGCGGCCTGGAACCGGCACCAGTCCGGCGAATACCAATCGACCGTCTCCGGCAGTTCCTGGCCCGTCTCCGCCCGGAACCGGTCGCGGCAGTTGCCACAGACGCATACGCCCGGCCAGAACATCATGTCGAAGAAGAAGGCGTCGAACTCGTATGCCTGGGCAATCTCCTCGACTTGGGCGCGCGCGAAGTCCCGGAACCCGCCGCTCGCGGGACAGCAGATCCCGGCGCGGGAGTAATCGCCGAACTGGAAGGACGGCGCGGCGAGCTGGATTCGCCACGAGGGATTGTTCTCGAAAGCCCAGTTGTTGAAGTTGACGCTATAGTAGGCGCAAGCCGCGATCCCGCGCGCGTGCAGCGCCTGGACCGTCTCGCCAACGACATCTCTTCCTGCGAGTCCGGAATGCATCTGTCCGACCTTCGTTGGCCAGTTCGCTAGGCCGGTCATGGAGTTGCAGTAGACCATCACGGAGTCCGCGCCCGCCCGCGCGCACAGCTCCACATTCGCGGCCGGATCGAAGTTGCGGAGAAAGCCCGCATCAAAATCCGGGATGTGCATGTCGAGAAGAATGTGCCGCTGACGGCGCAGGTAGTTGATGACTGGCATAGCTGCGTTCATGACCGGGTTCCTAATCACCTGTTTGACGACACTTTTGGCGCTGCCTTGAGCGCATCGCGCTGCGAAGGCAGGTCTTCGCGGGACTGAAACTGCTCACGGGGATCGCTCCTTGGTGTCCACGCGCCGTGCGCGCCGGCCAAGCGGGGATCGAAGGCCTTCCAAGGCTTATCGCCCCGGACCGCCGCCGCAGCGGCCCACGCAATGCGCAACGGCGGACACATCGGCTTGCACCCCACCCCTCGTTCGCAAGGCGCCTCGCCCCGCTGGTGACCACGCGCCTGTCTGACTATCACAATATGATAGTGAAGTTCATATCTTGAAAGTTCTAATTGGGCCGTGTTATCCGGTCAAGCGCAACAGAGGAGGCCGGCGTGGCCCAATCCATGGATATCGCCGCTTGCGATCTGAGACCGCTGGACGCCTACCAACGGATGTTTGCGATCAGGACTTTCGAGCAGCACTGTCTCGAGTTGAGCCAAGAGACGATCGCCGGATCAGTACATCTGTGTGGTGGGCAGGAGGCGATCCCGGTCGGCGCACGAGCGGCGCTTCGGAAGGAAGACCGAGTCGTCGCCACCTACCGGGGCCATGGCTGGGCTATCGAGTGGGGCGTTCCCCTCGTGGACCTTCTCGCCGAGATCTGCCAGCGGGCTGGCGGAGTAAATGGAGGTCGTGCGGGCAGCCCGTATCTGATGGCGCCCGAGTACGGATTCATCGGCGAAAACTCGATCGTCGGGGCCGGTGTGCCGATTGCCGCTGGCGTCGCCATGGCCGCACAGGCCGCAAGCAACGGCCGCGTGTGCCTCGTCGCAATTGGCGACGGAGCGACGAACCAGGGAGCCGTGCACGAAGCGCTGAACTTCGCCGCGGTTCGCAATCTCCCGCTGATCATCGTGGTCGAGAACAACGAATGGTCAGAGATGACGCCGATCTCAGCGACGGCGAATCTCCCAAACCTGTCTGACCGCGCAGCTGCTTACGGCATTCCAGGTCTCACCATCGACGGCAATGATCCCTTCGCGGTTTGCGCCGCCGTCCGCGATGCCGCGGAACGAGCGCGCTCTGGCGGCGGCCCAACGCTCATTGAAGCGAAAACCGTACGGCTGATGGGGCACTACAACCGGGACTACGAACACTATCGCTCCAAGGCGGAAGTAGCGCGCTCCGCGGAACGCGATCCACTGCCCCGGCTTCGCGGCCAACTCATTGCGGGCGGGCTGGCCGATACGGACCTGTGCCGGATCGAAAGCCAGATCGCCAAACATTTGGAAGGAGTCGTGGCGCGCGTTTTGGCGATGCCCGGCCCAGATCCGGCTACGGCGCGCGAGCACGTCACGGCTCGCATCGAACCAGCCGTAATCGCGAAAGTCGCTACGCGCGATATGCCGTACTGGCAGGCGGTGAACGAGGCTCTCCGCGCCGAACTGATCGCCCATCCTGAGACCGTCCTGTATGGGGAGGACGTCGGCATCCCCGGAGGAATCTTCGGGTGCACCAGGGGGCTTCAAAAGGAATTCGGTCCAGAGCGGGTGTTCGACACGCCGATCTCGGAGAGCGCGATTCTCGGCTCTGCCGTTGGCGCGGCAATGGAGGGCATGCGCCCGATCGTTGAGATCATGTGGGCCGACTTTCTCTTGGTCGCCCTGGACCCGCTCATCAATCAAGCGGCCAACATTCGGTACATCAGTCGCGGCGACCGCTCTGCGCCACTCGTAGTTCGGACGCAGCAAGGCGTCACCCCCGGCTCGTGCGCCCAACATTCGCAAAGCCTAGAGGCGCTGCTCGCCCACATCCCGGGACTTCGCGTCGGCCTGCCAGCTTATCCCGACGACGCGTACAGCATGCTACGCGCGGCGATTAATGATCCGGACCCGGTCATCATCATCGAGGCGCGCAGCCTTTACCAGCTAAGGGGGGAGGTGACGCTCCTCGGCTCCGCACCTGCGATCGGCGACGCAGCCCTGCGCCGCCATGGTAGCGATCTGGCGATTATTACTTGGGGCGCGACCTGCCACAAAGTGGAAGAAGCCGCGAGTCAACTTGCAGGCGAGGGCATTGAAGCCTCCGTGCTCGATCTGCGCTGGCTGTCACCGCTTGACCACGCTGCGATTTCCGAAGCGATAGCCGTCAGCGGCGGGCGCGTGCTCGTTGTCCACGAGGCAAACCTGACCGGCGGCTTTGGCGCGGAAATCGCCGCGCTGATTACCGAACAGCATTTCTCCGAACTGCGCGCGCCGGTCGTACGGATCGCGACTCCGGACGTGCGTATTCCAGCGTCACCTGCATTGCAGAACGCCCTCATTCCGCAATGCGCTCAAATCGTCGAGGCGGCCCGCCTGCTGATGCGTCGATGACGGATCGCAGGTGCACGCGCAGCCCGGAAGGGCCGTCATGGAGCCACCCCCATTGAGCTCGGCACAGCAGAGGGTCTGCTGGAAGCGCGCTTTAGCCAGGTACCGCTGGGAGCGCGCTGGAGTTTTTTTAAAAGCATAGCCAGGAATTCTGAGGTGTTCACTGACGTGCATATGTCCGGTGAACTCGACGAAATCGATCTAGCTCTGCTCGCACGATAACAGCACCCGCAAGCGAAGGTGATCGACACGCGGCAGGAGCCTCGCAGCTTCAAGAAATACTCGTCACCGCGCGCAAGCGGCAGGAATTGATCCTGAGCGTGCCGGTGGCTTCTTAAGTCATCAAAAAAACCGGGGAGGCTAACATGAGAACAATCCTTACCGCGGCGCTCGCGGGCGTGAGCATGCTCGCGATCGCTTCGACGTCAGCAGCTCAGACTGCGGCGGCGGCCGATACCAGCGCGTCGGCCGACGGGAACACGCTTGGAGAGATCGTGGTGACCGCCCGACGGAGGTCAGAAAGCCTGCAAGAAGTTCCGCAGGTCGTAAATGCGGTCACCTCGGACACGCTCTCCAAGCTGAACATCCAGCGCTTCGACGATGTGCAGGCTGTGGTGCCCGGCTTGTCGCTCGCCAGCAGTGGAGCTCTTTCATCCGGGGCGTCACTGCGCGGCGTCACGTTTGATGTCAATTCCGCAGCCCCGCCTACCGTCGCCATGTACATGAACGACGCGCCGGTCGAGACGAACTTCCTGTTCCAGTCGATGTTCGACGTCGGCCAGATTGAGGTTCTGCGCGGTCCGCAGGGCACGACACGCGGCATCGCCGCGCCGTCAGGAGCCATCACGCTCACGACCCGAAGGGCGTCTCTCTCGGATTTCGGCGGTTACGGAAGCGTGACCCTGAACGATCAGCACGGTCGAAACGTGCAGGGCGCGCTTAACGTTCCGATCATCCGAGACGTTCTCGCCGTGCGGGTCGCCGGTCTGCTCGACCAGGACGACGCCGACGGGGTGAACAGTATTCGCAGCGGCATCTCCCCCCGCAGCGTGACCAACGCCTTCCGCACGAGCGTCAGCTACGAGCCCAACGACGCGATCAATGCCAACCTCATGTGGCAGCACCTGGACAAGAAGGTCACCAGCTTTGCCCAGGTGACCGGCTCTGGCAGCGCGCGAAACCCCGCTATTACTCCGCGCGACCGCGTCGGCGTTCAGGACCAGGCGAGCGACTATCGACAACATATGGACGTCGTCACCGCTCAGATAGATTCCCGCATCTTCGGCCAACATCTGAGCTACGTCGGCTCCTACAACTATATGAACCTCAGCTCGAGGTCGGCGCTTGACGTGGGTGATGTGGTCGCGGGTGTGGAGATCTTACAGCGGATGAATACGCGCAGTTCGAACACCACTCACGAGATTCGGTTGGCGTCAGACCCGGCGCCCGGCCGCGTATTCGACTATACGGTCGGCGCCTACTACGCGTGGGGCGATGTGCACGCGATCCTCAGCCAGCCTGGGACATTCCTGCCTGGAGCCTTTGGGCCGCCAGGAGGGTTCAATCCAGCGCAGTTTAACGAACGTTATCAGGTGCCGACGCGAGTTGAACTGCCCGGCCTCACTCAGCAGACGTCATTTTTCGGCAATCTGACAGCGCACCTGGGGCCGAATACCGAGCTGAGCGCGGGCGTGCGCCACATCACCTATATCGACAAGAAAGGCACAACGCTCTCCACCGGAACTGGTGCAATTGCCATCGCATTGCCGGTTCCAGTCCCCTGCTCACTGGCCGGATTGGCCGCCAGCCCTTATTCGGGCTTCTGCGAAGCGCCCATCCCGGGCGCAACTCTCCAGAACCTCGCAGGGAGAGAAAAGTACCAGCCGACAATTTACACCGTTTCGCTCTCGCACCGCTTCAGTCCCGACATGCTGGTTTACGCCAACCACGGCACGTCCTGGCGTCCCGGGGCGACGCAGATCGGCATCTTCAACGCCGAGATCGACCCGGCTCTCGGGTCAGTCATTTTCCTGCGTCCGGAGACCTCCCGGTCTTACGAAATTGGTCTGAAGTCCACTCTGCTTGAGGGGCGGGCCCGTCTGAACGTCGCGCTCTTCCGGCAGACTTTTAACAACCTCATCTTCCGGACCGCGCCCGTGCCGTACCTAAGCACGAACGGCTCATCCGCAAGCGTCTCCACCACCAACATCACCACGAATGCTGACGCGGTCATTGAAGGCATCGACATCGACACGGCTTTCCAGATCACCCGCAACTGGAGCATCACGGCAGCCTTGAGCTACGCCGACGGACGGGTCGACAACGACCCCATTCCTTGCCGAGACGCCAACTTTGATGGCGTGCCGGACGCCGGCTCGCCCACCGTTGCAGATTTCCGCGCAGCGGGCACGGCGCTGGCCTTCTGCCAGTCGAATGGCTCGGTGTCACAAAACCCCTTGTGGAACGCGACCATCCAGACGGAATACGTCCACCCGGTCCGGGACAACGTCGACGCCTTCGTGCGCGGGTTGTTCACCTACTATCCAGAGAACGGCCGCCAAACTCCCGCGCTCACCATCGATCCCTATGGCCTTCTGAATCTTTATGCCGGCGTGCGCAGCAACGATGGCGCGTGGGAACTCGCATTCTTCACGAAGAATGCGTTGAATCACGGCCAGATCCTCGATCAGGGGGTCGACCCGCTCCGCACCGGCTCCGTCGAGGGCTTCTTCGGCGCGCAGACCGGCGCGTCCGGCTACACCACCAGTCGATACACGGCCCCGCGTGAGGTCGGCGTCACCATACGCTACGCCTTCGGCTCACGCTGACCTGGAAGCTTCTTCTCGCGTCGGGCGGCGCCCTACGCCCGACGCTCATTCATCCAGCAGGCGCTGTTTGGCTTAGCAGCGCATCTGGTAGCTTGACGACGCCATCGCCTTCCCGAGCGTCGGCAGGCGACGCCAGGCGCGCGAGAGGCGCGCCTGGCGTCATACCGGCGGCGCGCCGCGCAGCCGATAGGCCTTCAAAGGCGCCAGACCTGGCGGTCGCTTAGGCCCAGCACGCCGGCCGCGGCGCGCACCGGCTTCTCGCGATCTACATCGCGCAGGATCTCAAACTTCGACAGCTCCGCATTGGGCTGATAGTGGGAAAAAACCACCCTCCCCTGCACTTCGGAAGTTCCGCTAACCGCTCCTGGACCAAGGCTGCGCGCTAGGCTCGAGCAGCGCCAGGAGCGGAAGTCGGAGCGTCTCCTCCCGGAACTTCGAGACAGCCAGCCGGACACCCGAGCGTCGTTGCCCGGAGGCGACCTAACTGGGGCTCCCGGCTACGTCGAGCGCGTGCGCAGCTGGCCCTGATAGTCGCGCTTGCCGATCGGCACGCCCCGGCGCGGAAGCGCAGCTTCACAAGCGCGGCGTACTGCCCTTAAGCTGACCGAGGGGAAGCCGGGGGGGCTTGGCGTGTTGGCAAGGATCATTGGCGTCGCCGTGGCTGCGGCGGCGGTCGGCGAGTCGGCATTTGCGCAGCTCGCCGCCACGACGCCGCCGCAGCCTTGGGCCGAGCAAGTCCAGGTGGGCGTGGACTACCGCGGCGAATTCGGTCCCGACGACCCGCGCATCGTGCTCGGCGACCGGCAGGTGCCGGTCAAATGCACGGTGGTGCCTTCCAACGAGAACGACGGCTTCGACCTCACCATCCGCCAGACGGGCGACAACAAGATCGTCAACCTGGTGAACCTGAGCCTGCAGCTGCAGATCGGGACTGGAAGCTGCACCGACTTCAAGATGATTCGCTTCTCCTGGTACGACCCGTCGGCCCTGCCGATCAGCGACAATGGCCGGGTGCGGTTCTACTCGGGCGGCGGCGGCTATGTGGTGCGGGTGCTCACGGTGGCGCGCGAGCCAGAAAAGGACCCGTTCGTACTCAAGGTGCGCAAGCTCGCCCCAAGCGTGCGCGCCTCGAAGTTCGCCGCGGGCTCCCCCGCTTCTAGCCTGTCAGGGCCGGCCGCGCCGGGGCTGGCGGGCGACACCGTGGAGGCCGCGCGCACCGCCTATCTGCAGATGTGCGGCAAGGGCCAGGAAAAGCTGAGCGCGGCGACCTGCGCCGGCATGCGGCGCGACCTGGACACCGCGGTCGCCGCCCAGACAGCCGCCGCACGGGAGGCGGAGGTGATGGGGGTCTATCGCCAGCTCTGCGCCCCGAGCGCCAGGAAGCTGAGCGAAGACACTTGCGCCTCCATGCTGACCGAGGCGAAGCAGACGCTTGCGGCGGGCCCGCCGCCGCCCGCCGCCGCACCCTCCCGCCGGGCGGAGCAGGCAAGCGCCGCTGCGGAGGTGAGGAGCGCCCACGATGAGCTGTGCGCCCCCGGCGCCCAGCAGGTCAGCGTCGAGACCTGCGCCGCGCTGAAGGCCGACGCGGCGCCGGCCCATAGGAGGCGCTAATGCGAACAGCCCTCGTTCTCGCTGCACTCAGCGCCGTCAGCGCACCCACCTTCGCCCAGGCCTCGGCGGCGGTGAAGATCCGGTCTATCTACGAGCGTCTGTGCACGGGAGATGGCGCCGGCAGCGAGGCCACCTGCGCCGCCCTACGCCTTGACGTCGAGAAGGCCGGCGTGCCCGGCACGGTGGGCTGGACCGGCCTGATGATCGGCATGGCGGACGATGGGGCCAAGGCCGCGCGGGTGTACGCCGTCGATCCTAACGGCCCAGGCGCGTTAGCGGGGATCCGCACCGGCGACCTGCTGGTCTCGGTGGATGGCCAGCCATTCTCGGACGTCCCATCGCTGTCCAAGCACCTGAGCACCTTGCTGGCCCGCCAAGCGATCAGTGTCCGGGTCGTGCGGGGCGACCAGATTCTGGACCTGCCGTTGACGACGAGCGAGCCGCCCAAGCCCAGCCCGAAGCTGAACAGCCAGCGGACGGACCGGGGCCCGCCCTCGCTGATGCAGAAGCTGAACGGACTCAACGGCCTAGCGCTGACCATCGACAAGGTCCGCATCGGCGAGAACTTCTACGGCCTCCTGGAAGAGAGCGACGCCAGCTCGGACTGGGGCAAGCGCGAGGAGTGCGTGGAGCTGACCGACCCCGGCGCCAAGAACTTGTCGGCGTTCGTGACGCCGAACGGGACGCAGATGCGCATCTACGTGATGCAGGGGCAGTGTGCGTATGGCGTCACCGGGAGCACTGTGGCGGGAGCCGACGCGAAGAAGCCGTTCGGGATCAATTTCGCCACCCGGTCAGGAGCCAAGACCTTCTTGATGGTGTCGGGCGCCTCGAGCGGCCAGCCCTACCATCTGGTGATCCGCGAGCAGACGCCGAAGGAGACGTTGGCCTGGCGCGATCAGATCCGCCGGAACCAGATCGCGGCCCAGCAGCAGCGTGAGGCGGAGGAGCGGGCCGCCGCAGAGCGCCGCCAGATGTGGGGCGCGGCCCTGCAGGGGCTAGTCATCGGCGCCACCGGCGCGGAGATGCCGGCCATGCAGGCGGACGGCTCCATGCCCAACATGCTGGACACGTTGAATGCGGCCAACGCGGCGCTGGAGCGGAAGAACGCCGAGGGCGCGGCCAGGCTGAACGAGACCATCGCCAGAGCCCAGGCGCAGGCGGACGTCCAGCGGCGGGACCAGGCTGCCAGGGACGAGGCCGAGGCGCGGGCCAACGCTCAGCAACAGCGCCAGCGCGCAGCCCAGGATCGCCAGGCCGCCACGGTGGCGTTCGGCAACGCGCGCGCTGGCATCGAACAGCGCCTAAGGGAAGCGGCGGCAAAAGGAGACAGCGCGCAGCTCGCCCACTGGCAGAAGGAGCTGAAGGCGAACAACGCGCTCGCCGAACAGTACGGCGTGACGGAAGAGGTCCGGCGGTACGCACAGACCAAGGTCGCCGCACCGCAAGCCTCCGGGCAGGGGCGGCTGGGACAGACCCCCGTGGGCGACTTCCCCGCCCCCATCGCGGCGTCCGCCGGCCAGCCAAAGCCAACGCAACTGGCGCAGCAGCAGCCCAGCCGGGGGCAGGTCTGCTACCAGGGCCGGGTCCTCGGCGCGACGAACATTCCCTGCGAGGAGGCCGCAAACGGCGGCCGCCGGCCCGCAGGCCAGGTATCGTCCAGCAGCGGCGGTGGCGGCGCAGGGCAACGCGGCTCAGGCGGCGGGGGGACCACCTCCGGCGGCGGAACGCCGCCGCGCCCGCCCGGCGGCCAGCCGCCACCCGGGGGCGCCCAGGTGGAGTACGTGCAGCGCCAGGAAGGCGTTACCCTGTGCGAACTCACCGGGCCGCAGGCGCAATTCAAGAACTGGCGCTGTACTGGCCCGCTGCAGATGAACTACGTCAACTTCGAGAAGCCAAACTGGACCTCCGCCATGCTGATGACCTGCGGCGGCAAGGGCCCGGTGCGCGACCTCGGGACCGCCGGAGGCTATCGCGCCTTCGGCTGCGGCCACGCGATCGACCCGGCCTTCCACGCTGACGTGCCGGCGAGGTTCGGCGTCAGCTACGTCCCGGGACGCATCAGCTACCGCTGCCGCAAGGACCGGACGTCCTGCGTGCAATAAGTTCGTGCAGCTTCACGGGGGCGCCAAGTGTGCGAGAAGCACCGCGTAAACGGCAGACCCTTTCCCGAGAAATGCGCCGGGCGCTGCCGTGATGGGCGGCGGCCCGGCCAAAGGTCTGGAGGCCGGGCCACTCGATGCGTCGGTCAGGCCGAACCCATGTAGCGGCCGCCGTTGACGCTGATCGTCTGGCCCGTGATGTAGCTGGCTTCCTCCGACGCAAGGTAGGAGGCGGCGGCGGCGATGTCCTCCACCTGGCCGATCCGCCCGACCGGAAGCGCCGCGCCATAGGCCTCGACGGCCCCTTCCCGCTGCATGACGTCGGCTCCGCGCAGCATGGGGGTGTCAATCGAACCCGGCGGGATCATGTTGACGGTGATCCCGGACTTGCCGAACTCCACCGCCAGCGACTTGGTGAAGCCGAGCAGCCCGCCTTTCGAGGCCGTGTAGTGCGTCTGGGTGGGCGAGCCGGTCTGCACCGAGGACGAGGTGATGTTGATGATCCGCCCCCATTTCGCGGCGATCATGTCCGGGATGATCTCGCGCGTGAGGATGTAGGGGCCGCGCAGATTGACCCGCAGGACGCGGTCGAGGAGCTCGTCGCTGACCTCGAGGAAGGGCGTGAACGGGGCGATACCGGCGTTGTTCACCAGGATCCCGATCGGGCCGAACTTCGCGCGCGTTTCGGCGGCCGCCTTCTCGATCGCGGCGCGATCGGCGCAGTCGGCGGTGATCGCCAGAGACTGGCCGCCGGCGTTGGCGATCAGCTTCGCGGTCTCGGCGGCGCCCTCGCCGTTGATGTCCCAGATGGCGACCGCCGCGCCGTCCGCAGCAAGCCGCACCGCGATGGCCCGGCCCATGCCCGACCCGGCGCCGGTGACGACCGCAACCTTGCCCTTCAGTGAACGCGACATCCGTGTTCCTCCTCGATCCTTCGCTGAGCAGGGACCAATAGAGAGCCGGTCTCAGGCCGCCAAGGTCGGGGAGTTCGCGGGGCGGAATGGCGCTGAGGTCGGGGGGCGCTGCTCTCGCCGCGCACGTCGCCCAATCGTCAATTCGCGCCAGATGCGGAACTTCGAGCGCGCCCCGGAACAGGAACTTCGCGGCGCTTCAAATCGACCGATGCCGTTGAAAAAGGCGGCTGATCTTTCGGCCGCCGGGTAGCGACGAACCTCGCCCGGAGCTCAGGCTGGGCAGGCCTGAGCCCGGGCCGGGATCCGTTTGGCGAGTTTCCGCAGGTTCTGGGCCGTGGCGGCGAGGAGGAACTCG
>NZ_CAXUQI020000003.1:0-299971 GCF_964252995.1 Phenylobacterium sp. LjRoot219
GCCGCACTTGCACAGCGGCGCGTTGCCGATGCACTCGGAGAAGCCGTACTGGTTGCCGAGCGTCTCGACGCCGAAGAAGTATTTGACCTGGTCCTCCCAGTCGGCGGGCGCGTCCTTGTAGCCCTTCATGCCGCCGCCGCCCTGCAGGATCGAGCCCGGCGCGAACTCGCAGCGCATGCCCTTGTCGAGGCCGGCCCTGGCCACCCGATAGAGGTCGGCGAAGGTGCCGCCGACCTTCACCCGCTGGCCGCGGAACTGGTCGATCAGCTTGCCGAACCAGGCCTCCATGTCCTGGTCGCGACGCCGGCCCTGTTCGAGCATGGCGCGGCGCTGGTCGAGCAGCGCCGGATCCAGCCCCAGGCTGGCCACCTCGCCCTTGTCCTCGGCCGCCTGCAGACGGCCGGACAGCGCCATCAGGTCGGCCGGGATGTGGGTGTCGTAGAGGGTGTGGTAGTGCTCCGGCCCGCCGGCCATCTCGACGTTGAACAGGCTCATCATCTTGAGCATCGTCTGATAGCCGCCGCGGTAGCCGGGGAAGAAGGTCTCCAGCTTGGTGGTGTGCGGATCGACGCCGCTGGAGGCGCGGTTGACGCTGAAGAAGTGCGCCCGCCAAGCGCCGAACTCGTCGTAGGAGCGCGGCACGAAGCTGAGCTTGCCGGTGGTGCCGCTCGAATAGGTCACCAGCATGCCGTAGGCCTCCAGCCGGCCGAGCCACTGCTCGATGGTCGTCAGGCCAGCGAGGTCGACCTTGCTCAGGTCGTGCGCCGTCAGCTTGCCCAGCCAGCTGGTGAGCTTGGCGAAGTCGCGGTTCTCGATGATCTGGATCGGGTAGTTCTTCAGCACCCGGTGGTCGAAGCAGACCGGCAGCACGTCTTCGAGTTTTTCGATGCGCTCGACGCCCTGCCGGTCGGCGAGCTTCTTCAGCGCCGGAATGCGGTTGCGTAGCCGTGCAAAATTGATGCGCACCGCTTCGAGTTGCAGCTTCTCGCGCTCCTCACGCGGGATCGCGTAGAGGTCTTCAAAGCGACGGTAGGTCCAGGCGCCGGGATTGTCCGGCAGCAGCGAAATCGCCATTGCGCTCTCCAAATTTGGACAGAGGCGATACGCGACGTGGCGCCCACTGAGAACGTTCGAATCCAGACTTGGAGCGATAGGAAACCCCAATATCGCCTGTCGCCGGGCCATAGAACCTCGGCTTCGCGGCAACCACAGGTCCTTCCACGACAGCTGAGCTATAGGCCCGCCCAATGGGAGCTAGCTGTAAATCCGCGTATCCGCGCTTCTCGATGGACTTATGCTTTCCGCGCTGAAACATCCGGCAGCTCCTCCGCGTGGAAGCGCCGGCCAATGAACATCGCCTCGGGGAGGGCTTCGCATTGCTGCGCGCCAAAGGAATCCTGTTTATCTCGACCGCCCTGGGACTGGGCCTCGCCCTGCCCGCGTTCGCCCAGCAGCAGCACGCCCGGGCGGCGAACGAGACGGTTCTCGAAGACGTCGTCGTCACCGCCCGCCGCGTGGAGGAACGTCTGCAGGACGTCCCGATCTCGATGACGGTGTTCAACCAGGCGCAGCTGGACGACCGCAACGTCTTCTCCGGGCGCGACCTGGCCACCTACACCCCGTCGCTCACCGCCAATGCGCGGTTCGGCGCTGACAGCACCTCGTTCTCGATCCGCGGCTTCCAGCAGGAACTGCGCACCACGGCCTCGGTCGCGGTCTACTTCGCCGACGTGGTGGCGCCGCGCGGCGGCGGCTCGACGACCGCCGGCGACGGCGCCGGGCCGGGATCGTTCTTTGATCTGCAGAACGTCCAGGTGCTCAAGGGACCGCAGGGCACCCTGTTCGGCCGCAACACGACCGGCGGCGCCATCCTGCTCGTGCCGCAAAAGCCGACCGCCGACTTCGACGGCAATTTCGAGGTGTCGTTCGGCAACTACGACATGCGGCGACTGCAGGGGATGATCAACCTGCCGCTGAACGAGAATATCCGCCTGCGCCTGGCCGGCGACACGCAGGAGCGCGACGGTTACCAAAAGAACCTCAGCGGGATCGGGCCGCGGCGCTTCAACGACATCAACTACGACTCGTTCCGGGCCAGCCTGGTCGCCGACATCACGCCGAACCTCGAGAACTACACGATCTTTTCGTGGACGCGCTCGGACGTGAACGGCCATATCCCGAAGGTGACCAACTGCTTCCCGAACGTCCTGCCGGCGGGCCCGCTCGCCTGCGCGCAGGTCGCGCGCGAGCAGGGCACGAGCGTATTCGACGTGGCGAACACCCAACCCGACGCCGTCCAGTACATGAAGCAGTGGCAGGCGATTAACACCACCACCTGGTCGCTCAGCGATACGGTGACGCTGAAGAACATCGTCAGCTACGCGGAGCTGAAGAACATCAGCCGCAACGAGTCGTTCGGCACGTTCTGGCCGGTGCCGCCGATCTATCTCGGCCGGCCGACCGGCGCGCTGGCCGGGATGCTGACCACCTTCGTGCCGATCCGCGCGGCCGCGGGCCTGACCAGCAACAACCAGTCGACCTTTGTCGAAGAGCTGCAAGTCCAGGGGCGGACCGGCGACAACCGCCTGACCTATCAGGGCGGCGCCTACTTCGAGCAGAGCAAGCCGATCGATCGCTACGGCAACCAGAACCCGACGCTGATGTCGTGCAGCAATTCGGACCTATTGCAGTGCACCGACGTGCTGGGCCGACTGCTCGGGCGTGAGGGCCAGCTCGGCAGCATGTCGCGGCAGGTGGCCGAGACCTCCTTCCAGAACCTCGGCCTGTACGCCCAGGCGACCTACGACCTCACCGACCAGCTGAAGTTCACGGCCGGTTATCGCTACACCTGGGACCGCACCAAGAGCCACGCGCAGAAGCTGGTCTACCGGTTCCCGGCGGCGAACGACGCCCGCCTGTACTGTCTCGACCCGACCGCCGGGCCGAACGGACCGGTGCTGGTGGGCGGGGTGCTGAGCTACGCCAACTCGCTGCCGCTCGGCACAGTCGACACCGCCTGCGCCCAGACCTTCAGCCAGAAGTCCGATGCGCCGACCTGGATGCTGGGCCTGGATTACAAGCCGGTCGACGACGTTCTTCTGTATGGCAAGTACAGCCGCGGCTACCGCCAGGGCAGCACTAACGCCTTCGGCGCCAACGGCTTCGAGACCTTCCAGCCGGAGCAGGTCGACACCTACGAGATCGGCGCCAAGACCAGCTGGCGCGGCGCGATCCGCGGCAACTTCAACATCTCCGCCTTCTACAACGACTTCACCGACCAGCAGGTCCAGGTCGGCTTCCGCTCCTCGACGAACGCGGTCGCGCCGAACACCGGCATCGTTAACGCCGGCAAGTCGCGCATCTACGGCGTGGAGGTCGAGACCACCATCTCGCCGTATGAAGGCGTCACTTTGAGCGGCAGCTACGCCTACCTCAACACCAAGCTGAAGGAGCTTGATCCGGTGGTGATCCCGCCGGGCAGCCTCTACGACGCCGTCATCCCGACCTCGGTCGCCGGTCGCCCGCTGATCTACACGCCGGAGAACAAGCTCTCGGTCACCGCGGCCTACCAATTGCCGCTGGCAGAGAGCATCGGCGACGTCACCGCCTCGATGACTTACACCTACACGGGCAGCATGTTCTCGTCGTTCCAGACGAGCGCCGGCAAGATCCCCTCGGTGGAGCTCGTCAACGCTAACCTGAACTGGGACAACATCGGCGGCCGACCGGTCGACGCCGCCCTGTTCGTCACCAACCTGTTCGACGAGAAGTCGTTCTACGCGGTCAACGACCAGACGACTTCGGGCTTCGTCGCCCGGTTCTACAGCGAACCGCGCATGTACGGCGTCCGCCTTCGGGTCCGCTTCGAACCCTAACGGTCTGGAAAATGCAGATGCGGCTCCGCGGCTTCGCCGCGGGGCCGCTCGTGTTTCCGCCCGGCCGGGCCGGCGCTCACGTCATCACCCCGGCGGCGGGGGGAGGAGTAAGAATTCATGATTGTGACCTCAGACGCGGCCACGCTGGACACCGTGGAACTCGCCCCGCGCATCGGCACGGAGTTCCTGGCGACCAAGGACGATGTGCTGAGCGGTAAGCATGCGGCCCAGGTCCGCGAGACGCTTGAGCAGCGCGGCGTGGTCGTCTTCCGCGAGTTGCACCTGACCAAGCCTGAACAGATCGCCTTCGCCGAGACCCTGGGCGTCGTTAAAGGCAAGTCGCAGGGCGGCATCATGCCGATCACCCTCGACAAGACGATCAATTCCTGGGTCGCCGAGTACCTGAAGGGTTCGTTCTACTGGCACATCGACGGCGCCAGCGACGACATCCCGAACTTCGCGGCGCTGCTGAACGCCCATGTGCTGTCGCCGACCGGCGGCGCGACCTCGTTCGCCAACACCTACGCGGCGTGGGACGACCTGCCGGAGGCGGAGCAGCTGCAGCTGTACGGCGTGAAGGTCCAGCACTCGTTCGAGATCTCGCAGCGCTACGTCAACCCGACCCCGACGGTCGAAGAATTGACGTTGTGGCAGAAGTACGAGCCGAAGGTGCACCCGCTGGTCTGGACCCACCGCTCGGGCCGCAAGTCGCTGGTGCTGGGGTCCACCGCCTGGGAGGTCCAGGGCATGGCCCCGGCGGAAGGCCGCATGCTGCTGTGCAAGCTGCAGGAATGGGCGACCCAGCCGCAGTTCGTCTACCGCCACGAGTGGCAGGTCGGCGACCTGCTGATCTGGGACAACACCGGCACGATGCACAAGGTCGACCCGTACGATCCGGAAAGCGGGCGGATGATGAGCCGCACCACGCTGGAAGGCGAAGAGTCGATCGCCTGAGCGGACCGAGCACCGCTCGGTTCAGCGCGATTTGTCTCAATCAAAGCGAAGTTGTGCGCGGCCCGTCCGCCGCCGCGGTCACCGTTCGAGTTTCTGTGAGGGGGCGGCGGCCGCGAGGCTGGCCCCAAAAGGGGGGGTATTTTGAGTAAGCAGTGGAGCGCCGCGATCATGTGCGGCGCGGCTCTTGGCGCGCTGATGGTTTCCTCAGCCCAGGCCGCTTCGGCGCAGGTTCAAGAAACCAATCTCGATCCGGTGGCGGAGGAAATCGTCGTCACCGCCCGCAAACGGCAAGAATCGATTCTCAACGTGCCGGTCGTAATGACGGCGGTCACCCAGGAGCAATTGGAAGCCTACGCGACCAACGACCTGATCAGCGTCGCCAACCGCGTGCCCGGCCTTTTGGTCGGCGCTTCCCTCGCCGCCAATGGTCTGCAGGTGTCCATGCGGGGCATCGGGACCACGGCCAACAACGCAACGGTCGACAACTCGATCTCCCTGAACATCGACGGCCTGCAACTCAGCCAGGGCCTGGCGTACGGCTTGGGCATGTTCGACGTTGGCCAGGTCGAGGTCCTCAAGGGACCCCAGGCGCTCTTCTTCGGGAAGAACAGCCCGGCCGGCGTGATTTCGCTGCGCAGCGCCGATCCGTCGGATCTGGCCGAGGTGATCGGCCGCCTCGGCTACGAGTTTGAGGCTCGAGAGAGGGTCGGCGAACTGATCCTGTCGGGGCCGGTGAGCGACTCGCTCAAGCTGCGCTTTGCGGTCAGATTTTCGGACCAGGACGGCTTCTTCCGCAACACGGTGCAGGCGCTCCCCGGGACGGGAAGCGTCAATCCGACCAACCGCCGGGTGACGCCGACCGAGGACTTGATGTTGCGCGCGACCGCGCTTTACCGCCCGAACGCTGGCTACAACGCGCGCTTGAAGCTGTCCTACCAGGATCAGGACCAGCAAGGCACGTGGCCGGCGCTTCAGCCACGCTATTGCCCGGAGGGCACGGGCGGTGTGCCGCCACTCAACATTCAGTTCATCGGCGGCGACTGCAAGATGAACCGCGACATGTATGCGGCCTGGCCGGACCCGATCGCGTTCAGCGGCTTGCGTAACAACGGCAAGCCGTTCAACCACCTGAAACAGGCCCTGGCGTCGCTCGAACAGAACATCGAACTCGGCAATGCTCTCACGCTGACCTCGGTGTCTGGCTTCTACACCGTCAGCCAGGAGTACCTTTACCTGGCGGCGATGGGCACGGCGATCCCGCTGGTCTCGGACAGCGACTTCGCGAGCGACCAGTGGACCCAGGAACTTCGACTCGCGTCAGATTACGCTGGGCCCGTCAATTTCGTGGCAGGCGCGTTCTACCAGAACGCCGGCCAGACCACCGACGTGCTGCTCAAAGGCAATCCGGCCCTAGGGTTCCCGGCGGTCTCGCAGTCGAACCGGCATAAAATCGGCATCGAGTCCTGGTCCGCATTTGGCCAGCTGATCTGGAAGATCACGCCCGAGCTCGAGTTCGCACCCGGCGCGCGGTGGACCCGTGAGAAGCGCGACCATCGACAGTACAACTACCTGCCGGCGAGCGGTCCGGTCGGGCGTTCGACGCTGCTCGACCCGTATGTGTCTTCGAACAATGTCTCGCCTGAAGTGACCCTGACCTACAGGCCGCGGGACGATCTCACCGTCTATGCTGCCTACAAGACCGGCTATAAGTCGGGCTCCTTCAACGGAACCATCTACGCGAGCCCGACCACGCCGGCTTCATTTGGCGACGAGCAGGCGAAGGGCGGCGAAGTCGGCGTCAAGAGCCGGTTGTTCGACCGCCAGCTCGCCATGAATGCAACCGCCTACTACTACCGGTACTCGGACCTGCAGGTTGGGGCGGGCGAGATCCGCGGCGCGGTGATCATCAACCGGACGCTGAACGCCGCCTCAGCCAATGTCTACGGCCTCGATTTCGACGCGGCCTACGCGCCAGCGGCGGCGCCGGGCCTGAGCGTTCAGACGGCGGTGAACTACAATCAGGCGTACTACACGTCGTTCCCCAATGCGCCGTGCGGCAATGGCCAGACGATCTCCCAGGGGTGCGATCAACTGCTGAACCCGACGACCGGCAGGTTCTCGGCGCAGGACATGAAAGGCCGCGACCTGGTTCGCGCGCCCGCCTGGATGGCGACGCTGGGGGCTGACTACGAACGGTCGATCACCGACGACCTCGTCCTTCACCTTGGCGCGTACGCGAGCTACTCGTCGAAGTACTCGCTGAATCTGACCGATCTGCCGGGCTTCTACCAACCCGAATACATCAAGGCGAATGCGACCGTCACCTTGAGGGGCGCGAACGACGCCTGGGAAGTTTCGCTGATCGGCAACAACCTGACGAACGAGATCACCTCGGCCAACTGCTTCAATTCCAACCTGCAGAACGGCAGCTTCTTCGGCGGACAGATCCAGGGTGGTCCGCTGCCCGGACCGGCCGGAGGCGACGAGGCCAACTGCGTGGCCGAGCGAGGCCGCGAGGTATGGGTCCGCTTCACTGTCCGGCCGAGCGTCTGGTCCGGGCACACGCGCTAGAACAAGGTCGGCGCGGACCGAGCTCGCAGCGGCCCAAACAGCCGTCTGCGGGCTTTGGCCCTCGCAGGGGAGGAACTCGTCATCGTCGAACGTGCCTCAAGCTCGAGTGAGCCGCTCGAGCCGCCTCTCCGCGCGGGCATGCTCGCCGCACACCCCTGGGCGGCGGTCGCGCTGCTCATGGTGGTGACCATCTTCAACAACGTCGACCGCTTCCTGCCGGCTATCCTGGCCGAGCCGATGAAGCGGGAGTTGGGGCTCAGCGACACCTTCCTCGGCGTGCTCAATGGCCTCGGCTTCCTGGTGATCTACGCCCTTGCGTGCATACCGATCGCCCGGCGCGCGGACAGCGGTCGATTCGGCGCCGTGATTAGCGCCTCGCTCGCGGGCTGGAGTCTGATGACCCTGCTCGGCGGTATGGTGGTCTCCGCCTGGCAACTCGCGGCGACCCGCGCCGGGGTCGCGCTCGGTGAGGCCGGCAGCACCCCCGCCTCCCACGCCTACATCTCCCGGAACTTCCCGCCCGAAAAGCGCGCCGGCGCCTTGGCGGTGTTGGGCCTCGGAGCGCCCATCGGGGTCATGGCGAGCCTCATCGCCGGCGGCGTCATCGGCGAACTGCTTGGCTGGCGATCGACGTTCATGCTGATGGGGGCGATCGGCCTGGTGCTGTCGGCGGTCGTGCTGATCGCGCTCGGCCCGGGCCAGGCGCTGCCGACGGCGGCCGCTGGCGCCGAGCCCGCGGACCTGAGCGTCATTCTGCGCAAACCAAGCGCACTAGCGCTCTGCGCCGCGAGCGGCTTCATCGCCGTCGGCGGCTATGCTTCGGGCGCGTTCTCGCCCGCCTTCCTGATCCGCGCGCAGGGCATGTCGGTAGGCGCCGCCGGGCTTCAGCTTGGCCTGCTCGGCGGAGCCCTCGGCATTATCGGAATGCTGACCGTCAGCTGGCTCGGCGCTCGCCTCGCCCGGCGGGACAGTCGTCTGCCGTTAGCGCTGCTGACGCTGCTGGCTCTTGGGAGTAGTCCGTTTGCGCTCTACGCCTACCTCTTCGCGGAAGGACGCGTCGCACTCATCTGCGTCGCGTTGGGAAATCTCGCCTCCACCTCTTACTTGGCCCTCACGGTCTCTTGCGTTCACAGCCTCGCTCCAGCAGGCGTGCGGGCCCGCCTTTCGGCGGTCCTGCTGTTCTGGATGGCGATCCTCGGCGGCCTCGGCCCGCTGCTTACCGGGATGATCAGCGACGCGCTCACCGCCCAATATGGCCCCGGAGCCCTGGGGCTCGCCCTTCTGATCGCACCTGCGAGTCTGGTCCTGGCCGCTGCTTGTTTCGCCATCGCCATGGCCACGTTCCGGCAGGACGTCGTAGAGGAAGTTTAGCGCGCGGTCCGGCTTGCAGGTGCGACGCGGTCATGGAGCCGAGGCCCACTCATTGAAGATCTGGTTGGCGTTCTTCAGAGGGGACGCCTTCACCCAAGGCAGCGAGGTCGTAGCAGTGAAGTTGAAGGCCGGCCGTACGGAGAGCCTAGTGAGAGCCGCCGCACTTTTCGCCGCAGCGTCTCTCTTGAACGCTTGCGCAGGGAGCTTGCCAGAACCGGGGAAGATAGTCCCGGAGGGCAGCCGATACGTCGCCATGGGCAGTTCCTTCGCTGCAGGCCCAGGCGTCACCCGGTCAGCAGACGCCCCGCCGACACGGTGTTCTCGTTCAGCCGACAACTACGCTCACCAGTTGGCCCGGAAGCGGAATCTGCGTCTCATCGACGTGAGTTGCGGTGGGGCGACAACCGCGCATGTTCTCGGGCCTTGGGGCGAGCTTCCACCACAGGTGGACGCCCTCACGCCCGACACGCGCCTCGTGACCGTCACTATCGGCGGCAATGATCTCGGGTACATCGGCAGCTTGCTAGCTGGGTCCTGCGCGGTGGCCGAGGGCGCCCAGAAGTCGTCGCTGTGTCGGTCCCGCACCAGCAGCGATCCGCAGGCCCGGAGCCGAGCGCTCGCCGCGCCGACCGAAGAGGCATGGGGCAGGGTAGAAGCTGGGCTCGAGCAGATCGCCCGCGAGGTTCGGCAGCGCTCGCCCGCCGCCCGCCTGATGTTCGTCGACTACTTGACGACCCTGCCGGAGCACGGCGCCTGCTCCCAAGTGCCTATTCCCGAACACGTGGCGGCGCGGGCGCGCGCAACAGCCAAGCGGCTGGCGCAACTCACTGCCGTCGTCGCTGAACGTACGGGGGCCGAAGTGCTCAAGGGCTCCGAGCTTTCTCGCAGGCACGACGCGTGCAGCAAGGATCCTTGGACGACTGGGTTCATCGCACCGCCAGGGGCCGAGCGCTTCGCGCCCTATCATCCGAATCTCCAAGGGATGACGGCGGTCGCGAACGCCCTAGATCGGAAGCTCGACCGCTAAGACCTCCGACGACTAACCCCCCGAACCGAACTTCCTGACGTCGGCTTTCGTGCTCGCGCGCCTGCTGGCGCGCTCGAGCGTCTGTGCGCCGGCGGCGTCGGGCTCTGTGCGGCGGGAGGGCTCCGCGACCGCCCGCCGTCCGGTCCCCTGCCCTCGTAGCACTACGCCTGGAACCCACAATGTTGCAGGAGCTATGCTCCCGCGGCTGGTGGAGAGCCGTCCACAGCATCAATTGCGGACCTTGTTAAAAACGAACCGCGCTCAGGCTATGGCGCGCGAGTTGGTCCAGAGCGTCGGACTGCCGCCTCGCAAGGGGCGGGGCGTAGCCGCTCTCCAGCTTGAAGCGGACATCGCAGCGGAGGCCCTCCGGCGCGAAGGTCAAGGCGACTACGGCGTCCAGCTCGCGCGCCAGCCCGCGCTGCAGCAGCTTGGAGCCAAAGCCCGAGCGAGCCGGGGGGAGCACCGGCGGGCCGCCGTGCTCGCTCCAAGATAGGATCAGTTCGCCATCGCCGGACAGGCTCCAACGGAACGTCACTTGCCCCCCCGGCGCAGATAGCGCGCCGTACTTGACGGCGTTAGTGGCGAGCTCGTGCAGCGCCATGCTGAGCGCCAGCGCACGAGGCGCCGTCATCCACACGGACGGGCCGACGCGCGTAATCTGCGGGCTTTGCGCGGCCTCGAACGGGGCCAGGGCGGAGGCCGCCACCTCCGTCAGATCGGCCCCGCGCCAGCTTTTCCTGGTGAGCAGGTCATGCGTCGCGCCGAGCGCGACCAGCCGCGCTTCGAAGGCTTCGCGGGCCATCGGCCAGTCCGACGCGGAACGCAGTGTTTGGGCCGCCACCGACTGCACGGTCGCCAACGTGTTCTTCACGCGATGGTTAAGCTCGTTGATGAGAAGCCGCTGGCGCTCCTCGGCCCGCCGACGCTCCGTGACGTCCGAGACGACGCCAATAACGCGCGATATGCCCTCGTCGGGGCCCGCGATGAAGTCGCTGTAGCCCGCGACGTCGCGGACCGAGCTGTCGGGCAGCCGGATGCGGTACTGAAACTGGCGCCGCCCGGCACCCGCGCGCCTCGCGGCGTGCCAATCGGCGCGCAACGTCAGATGCGCCTCCTTATCAATTCGCCCAAGTGCGTCCCCTACGGTGATCCTCTCGTCCGGGCCAAAGCCGTAGATCTCGCGCGCTCGCGCGTCGAGGGTCGCCTCAAAAGTCTCCAGGTTCCATTCGAAAACTCCGAGCTGCGCAAGGGCGACGGCCGCGCTGAGGCGTTGCTGGCTCTCCGCCGCCGCCGCCTCGGCCCGGAGCGCTCGTTCGATCATACGCCGCTGGCGCTCCGCCTCGGCGGCCGCCTTACGCTGCGCGAGCACGCGCTCGGTCGTCTCCACAACGACGGCCAGGACGCCGGCCGGCTGGCCGCTCTCGTCTGGCACCGGCGAATAGTCGAGATCAAGCCAGCGGCGTTCTCGCTTGCCTGCATACTGGCGCGTGAATGACTGGTCTCGATACCGCAGGGTCGTCCCGCTCAGCACCGTCTTCATAATAAGGTCGCTGAACTCGGCAGCCTCAGGCCAAGCTTCGCGCACATTGGCGCCGAGCAGTTGGGGGTGGCGGGCGCCGACAAGCTGCGCATAGGCGTCGTTGTAGATGTTTACGCCGGCCTCGCCCCAGAGCAGCACCATCGGAAGCGGCGACCGCAGCGCGATAGCCGTGGCGGTCTTGAGGCAGGACGGCCAAGCAGCTGGTGGCCCGAGCGGTGTCGAGGCCCAGTCGTGGGTCGCTATCCGTTCGGCGGTCGCGCCGCCGAGGCGCAGGAACCATGCCTCGCCTGGGTTTTCAGCCGAAGTGGTCATCTCAACCAATGTACTTTTCGCGGAGCGGCGCAGCTCAGTTCGTGAGGGTCGACTCTGATCGCTAGCCCGATGGGCGTCCAGGGATTTGACGTGAACGGGCCCTGCGCCAGCCCTTCTGCACGTGTCAGAATTCGAATTGAATGCGACTGGAGCCCTCGGCTAAACGCCTGATCTTCTTGAATCTGCACGTTCGAAATCGATGCGAATGTTCGCATTGACCCCTCGATCTAGTACGCAATCGATGCGACTCATTGCGGGGTTCAGAGCCGTGGTGCAGGTGAACTAGACGTCGATAGACGCAAGTGCAGGGCTGCGGGTTGTGACCTAGGCAAGGCGGCGAGAGCGGGGTTCGGAGCGCGCCAACCCCGCGTGAGGCTTCAATCGTTCGGAGGGTCCTAGTCGCATCGAATTCGAACGGAAATGTCTGCCGAATTTGCGACTCGCATCCATTTCGAATTTTGACACACCGGCTTACTTCACCGGGACGGCGCGATTTCCGAGATAATAGATTGGGCGTGAAACGCCCCTCCCCGGCCCTGATGAGGCCGCGGTTCAATCACCCCACGAAAGTGATCGATCCGCTTGCCGCGGCGCTTCGAGAAACCTCCGTGCGTTGCTGATCCCCGCTCTTGAGACGCGACCTGGCTCTCGAAAGGCTTCCAGGCGGATGTCCAAGTTCGACCAGCACTATATAGGGAGCGTCTGAGACGCTCGAAGCAGCTAAGCCTCAGGCGTCAGATTGCATAAGGACTCCCGAATGAGCGACGAAGAGAACAACGTGATCGGGATGGCGGCTGACATCGTGTCCGCCTACGTCGCCAACAACAGTGTTTCGGCCAACGATCTGCCGAACTTCATCAGACAGGTTCACGACGCTCTAAAGGGTATTAGCACGGGTGCCTCCGAAGCTCCTGCCGCGCCCCAGACGCCCGCTGTCTCGGTGCGAAAATCAATCAGCCCTGACTTCCTGATCTGCCTTGAGGACGGTCGGAAGCTCAAATCCATGAAGCGTCACCTTCGGACGAAGTACGAGATGAGCCCCGAGGATTACCGGGCGAAGTGGGGGCTACCGAAAGACTACCCGATGGTCGCCCCGAACTACGCCGCCTCACGGTCGGCGCTGGCGAAGAGCATGGGCCTTGGCCAAGGCGGCAGAGCGCCCGCAAAGGCAGTGGCGGCGGAGAAAGCTCCTGCGGTTCGCAAGCCCCGCGCAAAGTAGTCCGCCCATCAAGCCCCGCCAGCGATGGCGGGGCGGCCGGTGACTCGCGCGAACCTATAGAGGCTCTGCTTCAGGCCGTTCACGGCGCACTTCGCCAGGGTCCTTGTCGTCGCGCAGTCCCTTGAAGCTGGCGTGCCGGATCTTGCCCGACGCCGTCCACTCCTGGAACTCGGCCTGCGCGACCAGGATCGGTTCGACCCAATGCACGTGGGCGCGTGGCGGGTCGCCGGTCTTGAAGGGGTTCATCTTGGTCTTCAGGGGCTCCAGGCGCTTCAAGAGGCCAGGCTCGGCCGAGAAGCCCCGCTCGAGGCTGCCGACGTAGGTCAGGCCTTTCGGTCCCTGGACGCCGACGAGGATCCCTTTGAAGTGGCGGCCAGCTTCTTGCACCCAGCCGCCGATGACGAACTCCTGCGCGAGGCGGCACTTGCTCTTCACCCACGCGTCGCTGCGACCCGCCCTGTAGAGGCTGTCACGGCGCTTGGAGACGATCCCCTCCAGCCCTAGCCGGCAGGCGGAGGCGAGTAACGTCGGGCCGCCCAACGGGAAGCTGTCGACTGCTCGCACGGTCTCGCCCAATGCCGGCGCGATCGCGTCGTCGAGGACTTCCTTGCGGTCCTTCAATGGGAAGCGGCGCAGGTCGTCCTGAGCGCGCCAGAGGATGTCGAAGGCGAAGAACACCAGCTTGTCGGTGTCGCCCCGGCCGATCGCAGCCCGCAGGCCCGAGAAGGTCGGCTGCCCGTCAGCGCCGATGAAGCATAGCTCGCCATCCAGGATGCAGTCCGGGCAGGCGGAGAGCTCCGCGGCGAGGCGAGGCAGTTTCTGCGTCCAGTGGAAGCCGCGGCGCGTGAAAAGGGTCACCGCTCCAGCCTCGATGCGAGCCTGCAGGCGATAGCCGTCGAATTTGATCTCGTGGATCCAGGCCTCCCCACTGGGTGGCTCGCGCACAAGCTGCGCGTGCTGGAACTCCAGGAACCCCGGCATGGGCTGGCGGACGTACTGGCGCTGCGACGACGGCCTCCGGGCCACGGGAACCTCTCTCTGGGCCCGCGAGTCAGGACGTCATGAGCGACAAGGTTCCGACCGCGCGTGAGGTGCTCGCCGCCTACATGGCCGCCCCTGAAAGCCGCGAGGCTGTCGGCCAGCGCGTCGGCGGGGACCCGGCGGATGAAGCAGAGCATTTCTACCTCTGCCAGGCGTGCCAGCAGCCGGTCGACATGCGCGACCTGGCGGCTGTCTTCCACCATGAAGACCTCGGTCATGAACCCTTGCCCGCCGAAGACGCGCAACGGCTGATCCGGATCTCAGAGCAGCTGCGTGATGCTCTTCAGGCTCAAACGCCGCAGGGACTTGGATCGCCAGCTAGCGTCACCAAATAGGCTCGGCGCTCGGCAGTTCGCCTCGTAGCGCCGGCGGCTCTGGCGCTGCGTACCTTGCGCCGGAGCCGCCCTCCCCGTCTCCCACCTCCGCGTGCTGCGGCCAACAACCGCGACCGTAGGATCGTGGACTCGCTTGCGGTGTTCTGCTTTCGTTCTTGTGGAGCAGCCGCCATGACCAGAGCCACCAATCCCGACCGACGACGTCTCGACGCTCACGTCGGCGCGCGCATCAAGGCGCGCCGCAAGGAGCTCGGTCAGACGCAGTGGATTCTGGCGGATCTCCTCGGCGTGAGCTGGCAACAACTCCAGAAGTAGGGCTCGCCTCAAGGTTTGCACCCCAGCGCACGCTAAGCGGAACGGACACCGTAGACGGGAGCTATTCGATCCGGATCCGCTCGACGGCGTCCTGGGTGATCTTGTCGTCCCGGCGATCATAGAGCTTGGTGGTGCGCGGCGAGGCGTGATTGGCCATCTCCTGGGCGAGCTCGAGCGAGCCGTCGTTGAGCAGGAAGGTGGTGATGCCGGTGCCGCGGAACGAATGGTTGCCGATCTTCTCGACGACGCCGGCCTTGGCGGCGCGACGACGCACCATGGCGTAGGCGTCGAACCGCGTCAGCCGTTCGGCGGTCAGCGCGCCGGTGCGGCCCCGCGCGGAGCGGAACAGGGGGGTTTTCGCGTCCTGCGGCCCGAGCGCCGCCAGGTAGACGTCCAAGTGCTCGAGCAGGCGGTGATGCACCGGCATTTCGTGCACCTTGCCGCCTTTCTCGTGCAGCCGCAGCCACGAGCGGCCGGCGGTCTGCACCAGGTCCTCGACGTCCATGCCGACCGCCGCCGAGATCCGGGCGAAGCTGTAGACCATCACGCCGATCAGCGCCCGGTCGCGCAAGCCCACCAGGCTGTCGGTCTCGATCGACTCGATCAGCCGCTTGGCCTCGGCGGCGGTCAGGATTGGCGTCTTGCCGCGCTTGGTGCTGTAGGCCGGTCCGCGCACCGGCGCGGCGGGGTTGTGGTCGAGCACGCCGTGGCGGGCCAGCCAGTCGAACAGCCCGCGCAGCGCCGCCAGCCGCTGCTTGACGGTCTGCGGCGCGAACCGCGCCGCGACATGCTCGACGTAGGCCGAGACGTGGATCGAGCGGATCTCCGCCAGCGACCCGAGGCCGGCGACCGGCGCGAAGGCCAGGAAGTCGGCGACAGCGGTCATGTAGGCGGCGCGCGTGTTGGCGTTGCGGATGGTCGCGGCGAAGAACTCCAGGAAGCGTTCGGCGGCATCTTCGTGGGTGTCGGCGACGATCGCCGGCACCAGCGCGCTAAAGGCGGGCGCGGCGGCGACAGGCAGCTGGCGATGTGCGGCAAATGCGCAGGCCGCACTGGCGGCGTGCCCCCTCAGCCTGCGATCGCCGCGTCGTCGCGGTCGCCGGTGCGGATGCGCAGGGCCTGCTTGAGATCCAGGACGAACACCTTGCCGTCGCCAATCTTGCCGGTGTTGGCGGTGCGCGCCAGCGCCTCGACCACCACCTCTACGATGTCTGACGGCACGGCGATCTCCAGCTTCACCTTCGGCAGCAGCTTTATCTCGTACTCCGCCCCGCGGTAGACTTCGGTCTTGCCGCGCTGGCGGCCGTAGCCGCGCACCTCGGTGACGGTGAGCCCCGAGGCGCCGGCCTCGGTCAGGGCGTCGAGCACCGCGTCAAGACGGCTGGTCTTAATCACCGCGACGATCATCTTCATGGGCGCGCGCCTCCGGTTAATACTCGCATAGGACTCCGCCGCGCGAGACCGGCGCGGCGGCACCCGGGGCCAGCACCGGGCGGACGGCCCGCCGCAGAATCCGCGCGGGCCGCAGCTTGGCGGCGAAGGTCTGTTTGACGGTCTCTATCAGCACGCCGAAGGCGCCCAGCGCCAGGCCCGAGCCGACCTACTCGAAGCGCTCGCCGCTTCTTCGCCCGGCATCGCATCAGTTTTCAAAAAAACCGAGCACGCCAGCGAGCGTGACTGGCCGGAAGGTCTCGCCCTCGGGCGAGGTCAGCTTGAGGTCGGCTCAAGACCGCCCCGGCGGCTTGCATAGCCGCCACGGTCGCCCCATCGAAGCCTGGTATTTCGACCACCTCAGCCCAGCTTAGGTACGGCCGCCAGAGTAGAAGATCGTAGGCCTGGTAAGGACCGACTCCGGTAAGCTGAGCAAGAACCTGCACGGCCGCTGTATTAAGGTCAATGGGATGCTTCATGACTACACCAATTATAGAAATCCACCTCGCCTACGATCCAACCGGGACAGTCCGGCCGCCGAGTCCCTCGCTCAAAGCCGCTCCACAATGGTGACGTTCGCCAGTCCGCCCCCTTCGCACATCGTCTGAAGGCCATATCGCTTGCCGCGCTGCTTCAGCGCGTAGATCAGCGTGGTCATCAGTTTCGCACCCGAGCATCCGAGGGGGTGACCGAGGGCGATCGCGCCGCCGTTCACATTCAGTTTCTCCCGATCGGCGCCGAGCGCGTGAAGCCACGCGACCGGGATCGACGCGAAGGCTTCGTTCACTTCATAGAGGTCGATGTCGTCGATCTTCAGGCCAGCCTTGCTGAGGGCGCGCTGGGTCCCGGGAATCGGCGCCTCGAGCATGATCACGGGGTCCCCACCGACCACGGTCATTTGGTGGACACGCGCCAGGGGTTCGACGCCAAGGGCTTTGAGGCCGCGCGCGTTGACGACCAGTAAGCCGGCTGCTCCGTCGCAAATCTGGCTGGATGTCGCCGCCGTGATCACGCCGCCGTCTTGCAGCAGTTTCACGGCCTTCATGGCGTCGAGAGTGGTGTCGTACCGAATCCCCTCGTCTGTCGCGTGGCATTCCATCACACCCTTGGCGTTGGCGACCTCGACCTTCACGATCTCGTCGTTGAAGAGTCCCCCGCGCGTCGCCGCGATCGCCTTCTGATGGCTGTTGAAGGCGAACTCGTCGAGTTGGTCTTTAGTGAGTCCGTACTTCTTCGCCACCAGCTCGGCGCCGTGGAACTGGCTGAACTGGATGTCGGGATATCGCGTCGCCATGCCCGGGCTCATGCAGACGCCAAAGCCGTTCTTCGCGGGGAGGTCTGCGGGCAAACCCATTGGCACGCGCGTCATGCTCTCGACGCCAGCGGCGATCACAACGTCCATCGCGCCGGAGATCACCGCCTGGGCCGCAAAATGCAGCGCTTGCTGAGACGAACCACACTGGCGGTCCACGCTCGTCGCGGGAACGTGCTCCGGTAGTTTGGATGCCAGAACGGCGTTTCGGGCGATATTGTTGGACTGTTCGCCGATCTGGCTGACACAGCCAAGGATTACATCCTCGACTAACGCCGGGTCAGCGCCGGTTCTCTCAATCAGCGCATCGAGCACGACACCGGCTAGGTCGGCCGGATGCCAACCCGCAAGTTTGCCCGACCTGCGCGCGCCCGCGGTGCGCGCAGCGGCGACGATGTAAGCCTGAGTCATGTACGTTCCATTGCGACAGACGGCCATCGCCGTTTGGCTAATGGAGTTCGCTAAGGCGCTGCCCTGCGGCCGTCAACGTCAATGGTGATAGTTTTTAAATCACTACCGAGAAGTTGAACCTCACCTCTGCGTGAGGCAGCGGCTGCTATCCAGCTCGAGGACAGGGTGCATTTCTCGGTCGCTGCTGTCGGTTATGGCTCTTGGAGCAATTCGGGTTCAGCGCGAGGAGCGGCCATTGAGTTCGAGCAGGCTGAAGCTCGCGCCCGCGGCCTCACCGAGCGACCTCGAACGATGTCATGCACGACGGGCGGCGGTCCGACGGTACTCAGCGCCACGGCGCAAACACCACCAGCCGGATCGCGCCGAGGGCGTCACAGGCCCGATCATCGTGTCGGCGCTTTTCGCCCGCATGACAAGGGAGCGCCTCCAGGGCACCTGGCTCGTACGGCGCGACGCTTAGTGGGCAGGGCCTGTGCTATAGCGCGTTTCGAGAAGGTCGATCTCCCGCACCAGCCGCCGCACGGAATCCTCGGGAAGTTCGCCCGCGCGGGCCGCATCGAACAGACTGGCCCGTTCGGCGCGAAGCCCCGCGACGCGCAGCTTTCGCTCCACCTCCTCGACACGCCGCCTGTGCACCGTGCTCTCGGCGTCGAGCCCGCGACCGTCGATCCGCAGACGATAAAGCTCCATGACCCGACCGGCGGTCTCGGCGTACAGGTCGGCGTCCGGCCGTCCCTCGGCCAGGCGGTGTTGCTCGGCCTCGATCGCCTGGATTGCAGCCTCGGCGGCCGAGATTCGGACGGCCTCTTCCTTCGCCTGCACCGACGGATCGGGCGGCAGCTCGAGGCCTTTGAGAATTGGCGGCAAGGCGAAGGTGGCGATCAGCAGGGTGGCGACGATCACGCCGGCTGCAAGGAAGATCGCGAGATCGCGCGCCGGGAACGGCGTCCCGTCGTTCAGCGCCAGCGGCAGGGTCAGAACGCCCGCAAGGGTGATCGCCCCCCGCACGCCCGCCAGCGACATGGCCAGGACCAATCGCTTGCCGACCTTCGGTCGCCGATCACCGCGCATCCTCGCGCGGAACCAGGTGAGGCGCAGGGAGGCCCAGACCCAGGCGAACCGCAGCGCGGCAAGCGCCGCCACGATGGCCAGAACATAGATTCCCAGCCACCAGGGCTCGGAGTGGCCCGTCATGCGGACAGTTGCGGCGGCGCCGGCGATGATTTTCGGCATCTGCTCGCCGAGCAGGACGAAAATCACGCCGTTCGCGGCGAACTGGACCGTGTCCCAAACGGCCGTACGCCGCACGCGCGTCACCGCCATGGCCGCGCCGGTCTCGGCGAAGCTCATGGTGATCCCGGCCGCCACGGCGGCCAGGATCCCCGAGCAGTGGAAGCGCTCGGCCAGCAGGTAGGCGGCGAAGGGGATCATCAGGCTGACGATGATCTGCGCGCCAGTTTCTTCCCCGAAGCGCGCCGAAGTCCAGGCCTTCAGCCGCATGATGGCGAAGGCCGTCGCCACGCCGATGGCGACACCGGCTAGCGCCAGCCACACGAACGTCCCGACCGCCGCGATCAACGAGAATGTTCCGGTCAGCATGGCGGCGACCGCAAACCGCATGCACACTAGGCCGGAGGCGTCGTTCAGTAGCGACTCCCCTTCCAGGATGTGCATTATCCGCCGTGGGATCGGCGCGCGCGCGGCCACCGCCGACACCGCAATCGGGTCGGTCGGCGCGACGACGGCCGCCAAGGCGAAGGCGACCGGCAGCGGCATGGCCGGAATCATCCAGTGGATCAGGAGCCCGACGCCCGCGACCGTCAGCACCACCAGGCCGAGCGCCAATTCGATGATGATCGCCTTGTCCCGCAGGAGCTCGCTCTTGGGGATGCGCCATCCGTCGAGAAACAGCAGCGGCGGCAGGAACAGCACGAAGAACAGTTCCGGATCCAACAGCACCGTTTCCAGCGGCGACAGGGCGATCGCCGCGCCGATCAGGATCTGCACGATCGGCAGCGCGATCTGCGTTGCTCGGGAAAGGACGCCGCTGACCACGACCGCCGCCAGCAGAACGAGGACAATTAGGACCTCTTCCAAAGTTTCTCCATGTATCGGCGCGGTCAAGCGGCGTAAGCCGGCCTTCAGGTCCCCCGGCCGGGCTCGCCGCGTCGCCCTGCCGCCGTCCGACCGCTCGACTCCTAGCTTCTTCTCGGCGCGGCGGCCTCCGGACCACGACGAGGCTCTCAATCACCGTTCGAAGCTCTTTGAATTCCATTGGGCCCGGGATGGCCTGCCGCCGCTTTATGAGAACTACAGAAGCGGCCGTTGCTGTAAAACCTCGGGGAGTTTAGTTGGCGCTGTGATCCTGAGCTGCTTGTTGACGTTCATACGTCCATAGACGACCGTGATCGCTGACGGGGAAACCCCGAACACGTCGGCTAAGAAGAGCACCATGTGATCGGTCGCCCGCCCCATTTTCGGGGCCGCGGTCACGCTCACTTTGAGTTGCCGTCCTTTGGGTTTCCCGATCGCGTCGCTGCGGGCGCTTGGCTTGCCCAGGATGTTCAGGACGAGCGTGTCATCCTCCCACCAGAAGAATGAATCCCCTCGTCCGTCGGAGCCTTCTGACTTTAGGGCCGGCTTCTTCTTCACTTCGGCAACGGGCTCCTTCCTGGTGACAGCGGGCCGAACGCATTGACATCGGGCCTGAGGCCGGCTGCTTTGGACGGGCGAGAGGCTCAATCCTACGTCTCGAAGGATATGGATCGGAGCCTCCAGCCAGCCAGCTGGCGGCGGCCCTAAACTGTGGCGGTCCGCCCCTCGTCCCAGGCGATTTGCTGGTCGAGACGCCGGACGAGAGCGTCGTACTCGGCCCAGAGCTCAGGCGGCAGGCGCGTCCCAAACTTCTCGTACGCGGCGGGGATGAGCGAAGCCTCTTCCTTCCAGACGGAACTGTCCACCGACAGGAGCAGGTTGAGCTGATCGTCGGTCAGGTTCAGACCGCTTAGATCGAGGGAATCACGCGTCGGCACCCGCCCGATCGGCGTCGACAGCGCCTGGGCGCGGCCCTCGATCCGCTCCACGATCCATTTCAGCACGCGCGAGTTCTCGCCGAAGCCCGGCCAGACGAACTTGCCGCTCAGGTCCTTGCGGAACCAGTTCACGAAGTAGATGCGCGGCAGCTTGGACGGGTCCGTCCGCTGCGCCATCGACAGCCAGTGGCCGAAGTAGTCGCCCATGTTGTAGCCGCAGAACGGCAGCATGGCGAAGGGGTCGCGGCGCAACTCGCCGATCTTGTTCTCGGCCGCCGCCGTGCCTTCCGAGGCGACGTTGGAAGCCAGGAACACGCCGTGGTTCCAGTCGAAGGCCTCGGTCACGAGCGGCACGGCGGTCGCACGGCGGCCGCCGAACAGGATCGCGGAGATCGGCACGCCGCGGGGGTCTTCCCACTCCGGCGCGATGATCGGCACCTGGCTTGCAGGCACGGTGAAGCGCGCGTTCGGATGCGCGGCGGGCTCAGCGCTGGCAGGGGTCCAATCGCGGCCGCGCCAGTCGATCAGGTGCGCGGGAGGCTCGTCCGTCAGCCCCTCCCACCAAACGTCACCGTCATCGGTGAGGGCGACGTTCGTAAAGACGCAATTGGCGTAGAGCGCGTCGATCGCGTTCTTGTTCGTCGAGACGCCGGTGCCCGGCGCGACTCCGAACAGGCCCGCCTCCGGGTTGATGGCATAGAGCCGGCCGTCTTCGGCAAACCGCATCCAGCAGATGTCGTCGCCGATGGTCTCTGCTTTCCAGCCCGGGATGGTGGGCTGCAGCATCGACAGGTTGGTCTTGCCGCAGGCGCTCGGGAAGGCGGCGGCGACATAGTGAGTCGCGCCTTCGGGCGAGGTCAGCTTGAGGATGAGCATGTGCTCGGCCAGCCAGCCCTCGTCACGGGCCATCACCGAGGCGATCCGCAGGGCGTAACACTTCTTGCCGAGCAGAGCGTTGCCGCCATAGCCGGAACCGTAAGACCAGATCTCCCGGCTCTCGGGGAAGTGGGCGATGTACTTGGTCTCGTTGCAGGGCCAGGGCACGTCCGCCTCCCCGGGCTCCCGCGGCGCGCCGACGCTGTGCACCGCCGGCACGAAGAAGCCGTCCTCGCCGAGCGCGTCCAGAGCCGGCTTGCCCATCCGGGTCATCACCCGCATCGAGATCGCGACATAGGCGCTATCGGTGATCTCCACCCCCAAAGCGGAGATCGGTGAGCCGATCGGGCCCATCGAGAAGGGCACGACGTACATTGTGCGCCCGCGCATGCAGCCGTCGAACAGGCCAGTCAGCGTGCTGCGCATCTCGGCCGCGTCAACCCAGTTGTTGGTCGGGCCCACGTCCTCTTCACGTTCCGAGCAGATGAAGGTCCGGCTTTCCACCCGTGCGACATCGCGGGGATCGGAGGCCGCATAGAAGGAGTTCGGGCGCTTCGCCGGGTTCAGCCGCTTGAGCGTGCCGGCCGCCACGAGCTCATCGGTGAGCTGGGTCCATTCCTCGTTCGAGCCGTCGCACCAATGGACACGGTCCGGCTTGGTGAGGGCGGCGATCTGCCGGACCCATTCGAGGAGTCGCTTGTGCCGGGTCGGAGCCGGATCGAGGCCGGCGGCTTTGGTGATGAACACAGGGAAATCCGGTCAAAGTGAAGTGTGAGACATCAGGAGAGCGATTCTGCCTATCGCTATAGGTTTCTCGTTCGCCACTCGCAACGTCCTAACGAACCCCTCGGGTCCGATGAAGTGCGGATGACCGCCATGCAAAGATGGACGCTGCGGAATTGCCTCCAGCCGCGCATGCTTGGCCCGCGGCCGCCTGGCCACCGCCCGGACGGTCCGCCCTCGGACCCGTCACGATCCCTGATCACGAAGAACGGCCATCCCGGGGCTACGCCCCTCGCGCGCCTGGGCTCCACTCAGATCGGGGCCGGTGCGGTCGGCTCAAGACCGCTCCGGCGGCTCGCATAGCCGCTACCTTCGCCTCGTCGAAACCAGGGACTGCGACCACCTCAACCCAGCTTCGGTACGGCCGCCAACGTAACAGGTCGTAAGCTTGATAAGGGCTGACTCCAGGGAAGCGAGCAAGAACGTGTACAGCTGCCGTATTGAGGTCGACGGGACGCCGCGTGAATAGCCCAACCATGGAAATCCTAACCCTAGTCATGCCCTCGCTTTGTCGTCTCAGAGCTGACTCAGCGCGAGATGGGCCCGTTGAGGTCCAGGAGGCTAAGGAGTCTGGCCAGCAGCTGGCCGGGCGTCCGCGGGCAACCGGATATGTGCAGATTCATCGGGATCACGTCGGAAACGCGGCCGACGCGCCCACAGTTCTCCGAAAGGAGACCGCAACCGCCGGCGCAGTCGCCGGCGGCCACCCACTCCGCGCGGGATCACCTGATAGGTCCGCTCCAAGGTCGCGCATGCTGTTGGTGACCGGCCCGGTGACGACGAACCGCAGCCCGGACCGAAGGCGCGATGCTGTTAGGGCGACCTGATCAAGGTGCAGTCCGCTGCATCACTACCTCAGCTGATGCCGGGGACGAACGGTGGAGGGCGGAGGTTCGACCCCATTCTGCGCGGCGAACGCGGTGCGCCACTGTCCCGGTATGTCGGTCAGCTGCGTCCACGCCCGCCAATGTTCCTTTGGATAGACCGCCTCGCGCTTTGCCGTCCAAATGCCCATCCGGTCCAAGATGTCCTGCTCGCGAGTGAGCTGTAATCGAATGTCCTCGACCATTACCTCCCATTGCAGGGTTTCGTTGTTCTGGACGACGACGGTCAGATACTTGCTACGCGACAACTCAGATCTCCTGCGCGTTCGTCGGAAGATTGACGCCGCCATACGCCTTAGCCGCGTCATGACCGCACCCACGCGGCATTCGACTCGGGCCTGGAGGTCCAGGGTGCAACGCTCAGATCCCATGGCGCGCCCGGTGACTTTGGAGGTCCAGCAGCTCGATCAGTCCGCTCAACAGCGCTAGCGGCGTCGGCGGACAGCCGGGAATGTGAAGGTCCACCGGGATGACGTCGGAGACGCGGCCGACACAGGCGTAGCTGTCGGAGAAAAGGCCGCAGCCGCCGGCGCAGTCGCCGGCGGCCACCACCCACTTCGGGCTGGGGGCAGCCTGATAGGTCCGCTCCAACGCCTCGCGCATATTCTTCGTGACCGGCCCGGTGACGAGCAGGATGTCGGCGTGGCGTGGGGAGGCCACGAACCGCAGCCCGAAGCGCTCGACGTCGTAATAGCTGTTGCTGAGCGCGTTGATCTCCAGCTCGCAGGCGTTGCACGAGCCCGCATCGATCTCCCGGATGGCCAGGCTGCGCCCCAGGCGGCGGCGCCCTGCCCGGCCGAGCTCCGAGGCCAGCCGGGCGAGGTCCGCTCGCGCCTCCGCATCCAGCGCGGGGGCGGATTCGGTCAGCGGCCGAAGGAGGCCTTGGATGAGAAGATTGGCCATGGCTGCTATCCGTCGTGCCCGGAGTAGGCGCAGTTGAACGACTTATTGCACAGCGGGAAGTCCGCCAGGATGTTGCCGTCCACGGCCGCCTCGAGCAGCGGCCACTGGAACCAGGACGGATCCCGGAAATGGCAGGCGGCGACCTTACCGCCGGGCCCCAAGCGCACCCAGAGGAACACGTCGCCGCGGAAGCTCTCGACCAAAGCCGAGCCCTCTGCGGGACCATCGGCCAGCGCGCCATCGGACGTCGTCGAGATGGGTCCGGCCGGGAGCTGATCGAGGATCTGATCAATCAGGGCGAGGCTTTGCTCCACCTCGCGGATTCGGACCCAGACGCGCGCGTTCACATCGCCTTCGCCGAAGACCGGAACGTCGAACGTGAGACGGTCGTAGGTGGCGTACCGGCCCCAGCGACGGGCGTCGAACGCGCGGCCCGCCGCGCGGCCGACGAACCCGCCGGTTGCGAACCTCTGCACCCACTCCGCACGCACGATCCCCGTCCCGACCACCCGGTCCTGCAGGGAGTTGGTCTCGTCATAGACCTCGACCAGGCTCGGGAAGATTTTGCGGATGCGAGCGACCGTCGCGGCGATCGCCTCCTGACCATCGGCCTTGAGATCCCGGGTGACGCCGCCCGGCACGATCCGGTCCATCATCAGCCGGTGCCCGAAGGCAGCGTCGCTGGCCCGTAGAACCTGTTCTCGCAGCACGCCGGTGTGGGCGTGCAGGATGGCGAAGGCCGCATCGTTGGCGATCGCACCGATATCGCCGAGGTGGTTGGCCAGCCGCTCCAGCTCGGCCATGAGCGCGCGCAGCCACTGGGCCCGCACCGGCGCGCGAATCTGCCCCGCGCTCTCGACGGCGAGCGCGAACGCCAGGGCGTAGGCGACCGTGCTATCGCCCGAGATCCGGCCCGCGAGTTGCGCGGCGCGCGGAATGGAGGCGCCCCTCATCAGCGACGCCGTGCCCTTGTGGGCATAGCCGAGGCGCTGTTCGAGGCGCACGACCGTCTCGCCGTTGACGGTGAACCTGAAGTGGCCGGGCTCGATTATTCCGGCGTGCACCGGGCCTACTGGGACTTCGTGCAGCCCCTCCCCTTCCGCTGGCAGGAAGGCATAGGTCGTGCCGTCCGCCGGCCCGGGCTGGCCGACGCCGAGCGGATGGCGAACGCCCCATCGGCTATGATCGAGCCAAGGACGCGCGTCGGGCAGCCCTTCTGCCACGAGGCCGACCAGGTCCTGCACCGCACGTTCCAGGCGGATCGCCGGCGCATGCCGCAGGCCAAGCGAGGGGTAAGTCCCGCGCGGGCAGGCGCGCGTGAAAATAGCCCCGTCCGTACCCTCGCGGACCGCCACATGGACGCTCTCAGGCTCGCCCCATAGGGCGACGAGATCGAGATCTCCGAGGCTGACGGCTTCGTACATTCGTTGCCAGGCCCGATAGCCCAGACGGACCCGCGGCCATCGGTCGCCACCCCCAAGCGAGTGGCCGGTGCGAACCAGCTGGGCGAGAATCGAGGCGCTGCCTGTCACCATCTCACCCCAAGGATCTCGCCACGTTCTGGAACCACGCGACGACGGCGGGGGGCAGGAAGATCCCTGCCGTCAGGACGATTCCCAAGTGGACGATCATCGGAACGTAGGAGGCCTGGACGGGATGGCTCTCACCCTTTGGCGCGCCGAACACCACCTGCTGCATGCGCAGGATCAGGGCGCCGAAGGCCACCAGCAGCCCCACCACCAAGGGGATGGCCAGCAGGGGCTGACGGGCGAAGGTCGAGCTCACCACCAGGAACTCGCTCATGAAGACGCCCGTCGGCGGCACGCCAAGGATGGCGACCACGCCCACGACGAGGCCCCATCCCAGCGCTGGGTGGGTCACGGTGAGTCCGCCCATGTCGGCCAGCTTCTGGGTGCCCTTGGCCTGGGCCACGTGACCGACGGCGAAGAAGATCGCCGACTTGGTCAGGCTGTGCATGGTCATGTGCAGCAGCCCCGCGAAATTCGCCAGCGGGCCGCCCATGCCGAAGGCGAAGGCGATGATGCCCATGTGTTCGATCGACGAGTAGGCGAACAGCCTTTTGATGTCGCGACGGCGATAGAGCATGAAGGCGGCGAACACGACCGAGACTAGGCCCATGGTGATCAACAGCGGCCCGGGCGCGAGCGCGCCGGCATTCGCCGCCATCACCACCTTGAAACGCAGGACCGCATAGAGGGCGACGTTCAGAAGCAGGCCTGAAAGGACCGCTGAAATCGGCGTCGGACCTTCGGCGTGGGCGTCCGGCAGCCAGGCGTGCAGCGGCGCAAGGCCGACCTTGGTGCCATAGCCGAGGAGCAGGAAGATGAAGGCCAGGTTGAGCAGGGCGGGATCGAACCGGCTCGCATGAGCGACCAGTTGCAACCAGGACATGGCATTGAGCCCCTCGCCGACGACTGGCTGGGCCGCGAGGTAAACCAGGATGGTGCCGAAAAGCGCCAGGGCGATGCCGACGCTGCCCAGGATGAAATACTTCCACGCCGCTTCGAGGGCCTCATGGGTGCGGTAGATGCCCACCATCACGACCGTGGTGAGCGTCGCCAGCTCCACCGCGACCCACATCAGCCCGACGTTCTGGGCCGCCAGGGCCAGGCTCATGCCGGCCAGCATGACCTGGTACATGGCGTGATAGAAGCGAAGGTAGAGCGGCGTGAGCCGTCCCGTCTCGAGCTCGTGGCGGATGTAGCTGGCGCTGAAGACGCTCGTCGTGAACCCGATGAAGGTGTTCAGGACCAGGAAGACGATATTCAGGTCGTCGACGAAGAGGAAATCGTTCACCGCCGGCCGCTGGCCGATCAGGACCAGGGCGCAGAGGAAGCCGGCGCCTGAGGCCACGACGTTCAGCCTGGCGCACAAGCGATACCCCGGCGACAAGGCCAGGATCGCCGCGAAGACGAGCGGGATCAGCAGGACCCCGCCCAAGGCATAGGCTCCCAGCCCGTTCACCGGCGATCTCCTCGGACGGTGTCGAGCGCGGTGACATCGACGGTGTCGAAGCGTTCCCGGATCCGGAACAGGAAGATGCCGATGACGATGAAGGCGATCAGGATCGAAAACGCCACGCTGATCTCGACCACGAGCGGCATGCCCTTGGCGCCGGTCGCGGCGAGGACGAGGCCGTTCTCCAGCGACATGAAGCCGACGACCTGACTCACCGCGTTGCGACGGGTGATCATGATCAGCAGGCCCAGGAGGACGACGGAGAGCGCGAAGGCCAGATCTTCGCGCGCCAGGGTGCCCGCGGCCGCGGTGACCGGCAGCATCACCGAAATGGACAGGGCCACGAGCGCGAGACCCAGCAGCATGGTCGGGCCGACGCCCCCCACCGTCTCCACCTCCCGATGGATGTCCATGCGCCGGATCAGCCGGTGCAGCGCCACGGGGATCACCATCCCCTTGAAGATCAGCGCGATGGCGGCCGTGACGTAAAGGTGCGGTGCGGCCTGGATATAGGCCTGCCAGGCGACGGCGAGCGCCAGGACCACGGCATGCAGGGCGAAAGTGTTGAGCAGGCTGTAGAGGCGGTCCTGGTACAACATCACGAAGCACACCAGCACCATCAGCCCTGACATCAGGTGGGCGATGTCGAAGTCGAGACTGCTCATCACAGACCCCGCGACACGAAGAGCAGCAGGATCGCCAGGAAGCCCAGCATCAGCGCCGAACCGAGGAATTCGGGCACGCGGAACACTCGCATCTTGGCGATCGAAGTCTCGAACACCCCCAGCAGCACTGCGCCGACGGAGAGTTTGGCGAGATAGGCCGCCAGCCCGACCGCATAGGCGGGCCAGCTGTCGCCGCTCCGGGCCATTCCAACAGGCAGGAAGACGGCGCCGATCAGCGACATGTAGAGCAGAAGCTTCAGGGCCGATCCGAACTCGATCATCGCCAGATGGCGGCCCGAGTACTCGAGCACCATGGCCTCGTGGACCATCGTGAGCTCCAGGTGCGTAGAGGGGTTGTCGACCGGAATCCGGGCGTTCTCCGCCAGCGCGACCAGGACCAGCGCGATCAGCACCATGGCGAGGGAGACCCGCAGGCCGATGGCCGGTGAGAGGATCACCTCGGTGATCGTCGACAGCTGCGTGGAGTGAGCCAGCAGCGAGACGGTGAAGGCCACCAGCAGCATGGCCGGCTCTGCAAGGGAGGCGATCATCACCTCCCGGCTGGAGCCGATGCCGCCGAAACTCGTGCCGATGTCCATCCCGGCCAGGGTCTGGAAGAAGCGCGCGCTGCCCAGCAGGGCGACGATCGCGATCAGGTCGGCCGACCAGCTGAACAACAAACCCGAGGCGAAGGTGGGAACCAGAGCGGCCGCGACCCAGGTGGCGGCGAAGATGAGATAGGGCGCGGCGCGGAACAGCCAGGACGCGTTGTCCGCGATCACGGCTTCCTTGCGGATCAGGCGTAGCAGATCGCGGTACGGCTGCAGGACCGACGCTCCGCGCCGGCGCAGTAGTCGCGCCTTCACCTTGCGCACGACGCCGGTCAGCAGGGGCGCAAGCGCCAGGACCAGGCACATCTGCACGCCCTGGAGCAGGTAGTCGCCGATCATCGCCATAGGGTGAGCGTCGTCAGCAGCAGCACCAGCGCGGCGAACACCAGCGACAGGTACTGCCGGATGGTCAGGAACTGCAGGCGATTGAGCCGCTCGGCGGTCCAGTCGACGGCCCCGGCGAGCGGCGCGTAAAGAAGCTCCCAGACCAGGTCGCGAACACGAAGCGAGAACCGCGCCGGAGCCGTATCGCCAGGCGCAGGCATCTCGACCGTCTCGCGCGCCTGAAAGAGCAGCCCGCCGAACACTCGCCGCAGGGGCTGCGAGAAGCTGCTCGGCGAATACTGGGTGACTGGCCGCGCATCGGGGTATCCGCAATCCCAGGCCGGCGCCCTCCGCACAGCCTTGGCCGCGATCGTCCGAACGAGCACCGCAGAGGTCGCGGCCGCGAAGGCGATGAATATAAAGACGAGCATTCCGTCATAGGAGCTGCGGCTGGCCGACAAGGGAACGAGTCTGAGCCACGCCTGCGCAGCTTGCGGCGGAAGGCCGCCGCCGCCAGCCAGCCTGCCGACGATCGGCCCCAAGGCGTCGATGACAAATCCCGGCAGGACGCCGACCAGGACACAAATGAGGCCCAAAATGATCATTGTCCCCGTCTGGAAAGCATCCACCTCCCGCGCCTCAGCGGCGGCAGGCGATCGCGGTCGGCCCAGAAAGGCGACGCCGTAGGCGCGTACGAAGCAGGCCGCGGCCAGGGCGGCCGCCAGCGCCAGCATCGCCCCGGCGGCCGGGACCAGGAACTTCAGGCCCCACTGCGGCAGAGTGGGGCTGATCAGCACCGCCTGGAACAGCAGCCATTCCGAAACGAAGCCATTCAGCGGCGGCAGAGCGGAAATCGCAGCGGACCCAACGAGGAAGAGCGCCGCGGTGAGCGGCAGGCGATGGATCAGTCCCCCCAGCGCGCCGAGGTTGCGCTCGCCCGTCGCGGACAGCACCGAGCCAGCCCCGAAGAAGAGCAGGGTCTTGAAGGTGGCGTGATTGATCGCGTGCAGCAGGCTGGCTGTCATCGCCAGCGCCGCGGCTTCGGTCAGGCCGTTCGCTTTGAACGCCAGCGCCAGGCCAAGACCCAGGAAGATAATGCCAATGTTCTCGACGGTGCTGTAGGCCAGCAGACGCTTAAGGTCATCCTGCAGCAGCGCGTACAGCAGTCCGACGACGGCGGTGACGGCCCCCGTCGCTAGCAGGGCGACGCTCCACCACCACTGCGGCGGGCCGAGCAGATCGAAGGCGATCCGGATGAAGCCGTAGATCGCGACCTTGGTCATGATCCCGCTCATCAGCCCCGAGACATGACTGGGCGCGGCGGGATGGGCGAGCGGCAACCAGACGTGCAAGGGGACCAGGCCCGCCTTCGAACCGGTCCCGACCAGCGCCAGGATCAGTACAAGGCCTGCGAGCGGGCGGGGACCGACCACGGTGCGGATGGTCGCGAAGTCGTAGTGGCCTTGTGGTCCCGCCAAGAGACCAAACGCCAGCAGGAGCGCCAGCGTGCCGAAGCTGGCCATCACCAGATAGACGTAGCCGGCGTGCGTGGCGCCCGGCTCCTTGTGGTGCGCCATCACCAGCGCCCACGACATCACCGACATGAATTCCCAGGACACCAGGAAGGTGAAGGCGTCGCCAGCCAGAACGACGAGGCTCATCCCCGCCAGGAACGCTGGGAAGAAGGGAAGCACCCTCTCAGGTGATCGCTCGTGACGTCCGTAGCCGATGGCGTAGACGCTGGCGGCGCAACCGCCGAAGCCGACGATGGCCAGAAAGAGTCCCGCCAGACTGTCCAGCCGCAGGTGTGAACCGACCCACGGCACTCCGAGCGGCAGGACGAGGCTTTCGTCATGCCCTTGCAACAGGCTCCACAGCGCCAGGGCCCCCATTGCTGCAGTGACCAGAGCGCACAGCGGGTAGACCACCAGGCTGGGTGCGCGGGTTCGAACGCCCACAGCCGCGCCCCCGCCGATCACCAGCAAGGCGACAATCGACCAGATTTCGGCGGTCAAGACACTGAGGTTCATGCCCGTCTCGGCATCGGAAGGATCACCCGGAGATCGGCTGTCAGCGAGACCTGCGCCGCCGCATCAGGTCTTGATCGGGCGTCCCCAGAGCCGTCCTCCCCTGTTGTGTCCGCTGGCCTCGCGCCCTGAACCCATTCAGCCTTGCGGCAAGCCCGACAGGCGTCAGACCAAGATCGGCATTCGTGGTCGCACGCCTCAAGTGAGTATAATTACATCGATCATGATGTCTACGGCATCACGGGGGTTTTCCAACATTTTTGGTGGCGGGGGACAGAGCGGCGGCTAGGGTGGCGCAGCCGTGGACGAAAGTGGTGAGCAAGGGCTCTCGAAAGAGGAACCAGGGTTGCAGCCACCTGCAGTGGGCGGCGCTGTCGAAGAGATCGTTCTCCAAGATCAGCCACCAGAGCGCCGCCACGGCGCCCCAGAGCACCGCTCCAAAGCTGGACCCGGCCACCCGTTGGCGGTCGTCGCCGATGTGCAAGCCTGAGTCGCCATGGAGTTGTTGCGACCAGGCGGTCCAGTACCGGCGCGAGGCGACGAACAGAACCGCCGCCACGATGAGGTTGACCGCGATCAGATGGACGTCGAACGCCCAGGCGCGAGCGACGAAAGGGCGGATCTCCGCCCCGCCACAGCCGACGCGCCCCGCGACGAGGTAGGCGGGCGCAAGGATCACGCGAGCGCTCTGCACCCAGGTCGCAACGACGCCGCCAAATTTGCCGTCCGGGTTCGCCAGAGCGTGGATGATAAAGCCGTAGTAGCAAAAATTGAGCACCGCGCCCGCCAGGACAATATCCCCAGCGCCGGGGGCCGAGGCATGGCGCGGCCCCCGTGCATGTCGGGGTGTGGCCGTTGGCAGGGTGGGCATCCATCCCCTCCCTGCGCAGGTTCTAGGCCGGAACGGCTACCAGACGGAGCCAAGCACGCCGATCCTTGTCACGCCCCGGGCCTGCGCGCCCGGCGCTAGAGTCTCTTACCTGACGATCTCACCTTGTATATTGATGGCTCCTACATCAACTCATATGTTCAGAATCGTCGCCGGTCCTGCCGCCCCAATCCCGGCCAGCATCGGCGCGCCCGAAGTCCGCCTCAGCCCTGAAGGTGGCCCATTGCGCGCCGCCAACCATAGTCAGCACGGGAGAACCTAGCCTAATGAAAGTTCTGCTCGCGGATGATGAAGGGGCGCGTCGAATCCGGGTTCTAGAGCAGCGTCGGGACGGTTCGCGGCTCTATTTTGATAGCGGCGCGCTCTATACTCACGTCGATGCAGATGGGAACAATCTGCTCAACTACATCGCAGCCATGCAGCGGGTGCTCGCGCGCGCGGAAGACGTTCTTCTGCTCGGGACGGCCGGCGGCGCGTTGGCGACCTTGCTCAGTCGCGCTGGCGCAGCAGTCACAGCCGTCGACAACTGGCCGCAAGCGTTTGAGATCGCCAAACGATGGTTCCACCTTCCATCGCAAGTCGAGTGCGTGCACGCCGACGCTCTGGAGTTCCTTCGCGGTACGACCCGGCAATGGTCGGCGATCGCGGTGGATGTCTTTCACGGCACGGAGATTCCCGAGGCCATACTTACCAGCGACATCGGCGCGCTCCTGGCGAGCCGTACGGCCCAAGGAGGTCTGATCGTCTGGAACGTGGCCGACAGCCCTCAGTCTTGGGAAACGCGTCGGATCGTTAAGGCGCTGCAACGCGAAGGCTTGGCGCCGGCCACGGTGTCGGTCCTGGACTGCGACGTCGGCAACACCCTGGTGGTCTGCAAGAACACAGCCGTTCGCGGCGGTCGCGGAGCCGCACGTGCCGTCGATGACGATTTGAGCTCCGCGGCCTAGGGGCACCCCTGTCTACGCGGGCATTGCCCCTAAGCGCGATGGGTGGCGGTCAGCATAGCGCCCAGCGCATGCACCCGCGCCGACAGCTGCGCCCGAAGATCCCGCAGCCTTGGCAGGGCTGTCGCGTCCGTGACGCGCGTGAATTCCGGAACATCCCACGCCACGGCGGTCTGCTGGCGGGCAAGACCAAGCTTGTGCATTCCAAGCGAAACCACAACGTCGAACTCCGCCAGGTCGAGGTCACAGACCAGCGTCGGAATCGTGTGGCTGATATCGATGCCCACCTCAGCCATGGTCAACACGGCTCGTGGGTCCACTGGGCGAGCTGCCAGTCCGGCGCTCCGGACGTCTATCTCCAGCCGCCGATAAGCCTCCCGGGCCAAGCCTCCGGCCATGGGGCTCAACACGGTGTGCGAGCGGCAGACGAAGAGGACGCGCGTTCGCCGGGCGGATCGCCGCACTGGGAACCGAACCAGAACGGCCCCCCGCCGTGTGTTGGAGCTCGGCGGCTTTGAGGACGCTGGGGTAGCGCCCTCCGCGCAGTCCTCCCTCCTTGCCAGCGTACCCGGTCGGAGCACAGGCGATTGAGGGCGCTGCACGTGGGGAGACATGCGTCGGCAGTAGCATGCAGCATGGCTGACGTCGACTTAAAGCACCTAAGTTGACGTGTGAGCCATCATGCGCTCTGCGCTAATTTCGCTCCAACAGGCGCACCCCTCGCCCCGTCCCTTCGCTTCGGGCGCCGCTGGCGATCAGTTCGACGCCGGCTTCGTTGAGCGCGTTGACGACCTTTTGCAGACTATCTACAACGGCCCGCACAATCCCGTCGCTAGCTTCCATCCGTTGGATGGTCGGGAGTGACACGCCAGAGAGCCGGGCAAGCTCCTTCTGGTCGATCCCGAGCAGCGCGCGCGCCGCCTTCATTTGTGCGCCAGTGATCATCAGCCCATCTATAATGAGGTATGGGCCATCAGCAAGCGCGGATTCTGGCGGCCAGGTCGAGGCCATTCCCCACGACATCCTGACCAGCGCCCGGCTTCCGCCGCGCTCTAACCCCGCCTCCGCCTTCGTGTCGCTCGGCCGATGCCTCGCCCAGGCTGTCAGCGTCGGCCGGCCGGCCGCCATACCCGCTCGATCGGGGGCGCGCCAGCACCAACTTGGACGCATCGAACCGCTGCCGCCCAACCACCCCCGGACAGTCACCGAGCAGCCCCAGGCGATATATTTGATTAGCCAGATACCGCCAATGATGCTTGAAACATCACAACGCAAATGCCACACCCCCAGCGATGCAGGCTGCGGTCCTGCCGGAGCGCCTCATGAGCGACGCTGACTCACCCTGTGTTTGGCTTGTCCAAGCCGACCCCGAACGACGGCGCCAGTGGGCGGCCGGCCTGCGCCAGGACGGGATGGCGGTCCGCGAGTTTGACCGGATCGGAAATGCGCTTACGGCTTTGCGGCAGTCGCCGACGGTGGCCATGCTGGTCACTCAGGCCAACGACGAACCGCTGGCCGTTCTAGAACTCATAAGCCAAGCGCGAACCGCCGCACCTAGGCTGGAAATCGTCTTCACCCAACAGGCTGGATCGGACGGAGCATCCTGCCCTCCGGGCCTCGCTGTGCTGACCGAACCGTTCGACGGGGCGAAGCTGTCGCGACACATCCGCCTGGTGGCGGCCAAGCCCGCCCTTCGCAGCGCCCTGCAGCGGAGATTTCGCGAAGCTCGGCAGACGGTCAGGATTCCAGTGACGTCATGACCTCGCCACCCGAGCCCAATCGCCGAGCCGATGTTAATCCCCTTCTGGCGGGCCTCCGCTGTCGCTGCCCGAACTGCGGGGAGGGCCCGCTGTTCGATGGCTACTTGCGCGTCGCGCCGCGATGCGAGGCGTGCGGGCAGGATCTTTCGCGCGCGGATTCGGGCGACGGTCCGGTCGTGTTCATCCTGCTGATCGTCGGCGCCATCGGATGCGGCGGCCTGCTGTACACCGAGTTCGCGCTCAGGTGGCCGATCTGGCTGGAGCTGATCGTCTGGTTGCCACTGATCTGCATCATGACCTTGGGCTCCTTGCGGCCGTTCAAGGCCATCCTGATCGCGCTGCAATTCCACAACAGCGCCTCAGAGGTTCGTCATGGCCCGCCGTGACGAGCCCATCGTGAGGAGATGGCTGACCGCTGCGAGGGGCCACGGCGAAGCAATTACAAGTCGCAACGCCTCGGCCGCAGCCGCGCCTCATCGTTTTGGAAGCTGCATGACCGGAGAACGGAAGTCGTGACCGTGGCCGCAGAACCTCGCGCGGTGGGGACGGGCTTGCGGCGAGGCGCCCGAGGCCGTTGTCCGAACTGCGGCCAGGGCCGGTTGTTTCGCGCCTACCCCAAGGTCAAGTCGCCCTGCGGCGCCTGCGGAAATGACAACAGCCGATATCCAGCAGACGACGCGCCCCCGTACTTTACGATCCTGATCGTCGGCCACTTGGTTGTGGCCCCGCTTCTGGCGTTTCGCTTTATCTTGACCTGGCCGGCCAGCCTTCTCTTGGCGACGGTCTTGCCCAGCTTGACCGCCCTCATTCTAATCTTTCTTCCGATCGTCAAAGGCGGGGTGATCGGCGTCCTTTGGGCGCTCGGAAGATCCCACGTCGATGGAAGGACGCAGCGATGAACGCCCAAGAACGGCTGGCTCGAGCCGAACAGGACGCCCTGGATTTCCATCGCCTGCCCCAGCCCGGAAAGATCGCCATCGCGGCCACCAAGCCGATGGCCACCCAGCGCGACCTGAGCCTCGCCTATTCGCCCGGCGTGGCCATTCCGGTGCTGAAGATCGCCGAGGATCCCGAGAGCGCCTACGACTACACGTCCAAGGGCAACCTGGTGGCGGTGTTCTCCAACGGCACGGCGATCCTGGGCCTGGGCAATTTGGGGGCGCTCGCCTCGAAGCCGGTGATGGAGGGCAAGGGCGTCCTCTTCAAGCGCTTCGCCGACGTCGACGCCATCGACATCGAGTGCTCGGCCACCGACCCGGACGAGATCATCACCGTCGCCAAGAACATCGGCGTGACCTTCGGCGGCATCAATCTCGAGGACATCAAGAGCCCTGAGTGCTTCCGCATCGAGACCGAGCTGCAGGAGCTGCTCGACATCCCGGTGTTCCACGACGACCAGCACGGCACGGCGATCATCTGCTCCGCCGGCCTGATCAACGCCTGCGCCATCACCGACCGCGACATGTCGCAGATCAAGGTGGTGCTGAACGGGGCCGGCGCCGCGGGCATCGCCACCCTCGACCTGATCAAGGCGATGGGCGTGACGTCCAGCAACGTCATCGCCTGCGACTCCAAGGGCGTGATCTGGCGCGGCCGCCCGAACGACATGAACCAGTGGAAGAGCGCGCACGCCATCGAAACCGACGCGCGCACCCTGACCGAAGCTCTGCAGGGCGCGGACGTCTTCATCGGCCTCTCGGTCAAGGGCGCCCTGACGCCGGAAATGGTCAAGGCGATGGCGCCCAAGCCGATCATCTTCGCCATGGCCAACCCGGATCCGGAGATCACTCCGGAAGAGGTCTACTCGGTTCGGCCCGACGCTATCGTCGCCACCGGCCGCAGCGACTATCCCAACCAGGTCAACAACGTCCTGGGCTTCCCCTACATCTTCCGCGGCGCGCTCGACGTGCGGGCGCGGCGGGTGAACATGGAGATGAAGATCGCCTGCGCCAACGCCCTGGCGCAGCTCGCCCGCGAGGACGTGCCCGACGAGGTCGCCGCCGCCTACCACGGCGCCCAGCTGAGGTTCGGGCCGCAGTACATCATCCCGAGCCCGTTCGACCCGCGGCTGCTCTCCTACATCCCGCCGTTCGTGGCCCAGGCGGCGATGGACACCCGCGTGGCGCGCAAGCCGATCGAGGACATGGACGCCTACCGCGCGTCGCTGGCCCAGCGGCTCGATCCGACCGCGGCCTTCCTGCAGAAGCTGCAGGGCGCGGTGCTGGCGGGACCCAAGAAGCGGGTGGTCTTCGCCGAGGGCGAGGAGCCCAGCGTGATCCGCGCCGCCTACGCCTTCCAGTCCAGTGGCCTGGGCGACGCCGTCCTGGTCGGCCGCGAGGAGCTGGTGCACAACAACATGCGGCTGGTCGGCCTCGACCCGAAGGACGTGAAGCTCGAGATCGTCAACGCCCGCGTCTCGCAGTGGAACGACGTATTCGTCGACAGCCTTTATGAGCGGCTGCAGCGCGAGGGCTTCCTGAAGCGCGACGTTCAGCGGCTGATCAACCAGGACCGTAACTCGTTCGCCGCCTCGATGGTGGCGGCGGGCCACGCCGACGGCATGGTCACCGGCGTCACCCGCGCCTTCGACCAGGTGCTCGACGAGGTGCTGCGGGTCATCGACCCGGCCCCCGGCGGCCGGGTGATGGGCATGAGCGTGGTGTTGGCCAAGGGCCGCACCCTGTTCATCGCCGACACCAACGTCACCGAACTGCCCGACGCCGACGAGCTGGTGGAAATCGCCTGCGAAGCGGCCCGCGCGGTCCGCAACCTCGGCTACACGCCGCGCGTGGCCTTCATGAGCTACTCGGCCTTCGGCAACCCGATGGGCGAGCGCTCCGAACGGGTGCGCGAGGCGGTCGCCATGCTCGACGAGATGCCCGACATCGACTTCGAGTACGAAGGCGAGATGCCGCCGGAGCTGGCGCTGATCCCCGAGGCGCGGGTCAACTACCCGTTCATGCGCCTGTCGGGCCCGGCCAATGTGCTGATCATGCCGGCGATCCACTCGGCGGCGATCTCCACCCAGCTGATCCAGGCGCTGGGCGGGGCCACCGTGATCGGCCCGCTGCTGCTCGGCCTGGCCAAGCCGGTGCAGATCTGTCCGCTGTCGGCCTCGGTCTCGCGGATCCTGCAGATGGCCACCCTCTGCGCCCACGACGGCGACCTGGCGACGCTGGACTCCTTTGCGAGCCAGCAGCGGGACGCGGCCGTCGGTTCAGCGAGGGCGCTGGCTGCGGCGCCGAGCGCCTAACATGCGCCTGTTTCGACGCCGCCAGCGGCGCCTATGGAGCAACACCGTGCTAACGGAGGCAGGATGGCTGCTCGTAGTGGCGATCGCCGGGCTCATTGCAGCCGCCCCGCTCGCGATGATGATCTTGAGGCCGCCAATGTTGAGCGGCAGCCTCAGTCATCCGAGCCGCACTTGCGCGCCCGGCGCGCGCGCCGAGCGGGTCCATGACACAGGCGTGATCTCATCGGCCCCCGTGGCGCAGATAACCCCTTCCCGTGCCGGATGTTGATGATCCGAGGATCAGCCACGCCGCTGCCGATCGCCGGTCAGCCAACAGGATGCCGTACGTGAAGAAAGCCTGCGAATACCGGATGCACGCGGCGGAATGCCGAGCGCTCGCATACGGCATGAGCGCGAACCAGTTGGAGCAGCTCCTGGAGATGGCCGCCACCTGGGAGCAGCTCGCCGAGGTCCGTTCGGACCTTGTTCGACGTCATCCGGACCTCGCCCTGGACGGCGAATACCAAGAAGAGGGCGCCCCACCCGATGGGAAGTCATGAAAGACGCGCTGGTCTCGTCGACCACCATCAACACTGAGGAGTTTCAAGATGAGCCCTGGGGCCGACAAGGACTTCGTCTACGATGAGACGACTGGCGAATGGGTCAGCGCCGAGGATGTCGGCGCCACATCGGCGGCCACAGCGGTTGAGGTTCGCGACTCGGTCGGCAACCGGCTGGCGGACGGCGATAGCGTCACCTTGGTCAAGGATCTGAAGGTCAAGGGCGCGAACCAGACCCTCAAGCGCGGCACGGTGATCAAATTGATCCGCCTAACCGGCGACGCGCAGGAAATCGACTGCCGCTACGAAGGCATCAAGGGCTTGGTGCTCAGAGCCGAGTTCGTGCGCAAGTGCTAATTCTGCTTGTATCATTGAATACACGTATCGCGTGCGGGATCAGCTCGACGCAAGAGCCGTCGACCACTTATGAACTGAAGAAATACGTGTGCTGAGATCTGCATCATGTCTGATAATATTCATTATCTTCAACCGGTCATGACCTTCCGCGAGAACGCGTGCCAGGCTGAGGCGGAGGCGCGGAAGGCGACCAGCGACGACGCGCGCGAGGTCTTCTTCGCGGTCGCTGAGACTTGGCGCAACCTCGCATTGAGTGCGGCGCGCGATCACAGGCGAATGAGCCGAGGCGCTGAGCGACGTTAGTGGGCTCGACGGCCTAGCCGCACAGCAGCCTGAAGGGAGTGGACCTTGGCGACACCTCCAGGCTCCGGACATCTGTGCGCCCAGCCCCGCCGGTCGAGCACGAAAGCCGCGGCTTCACGCCGGCAGCACCAAGGAAGTGCGATGGGCACATCGAAAAGTCGGCGCGGACACCCTGCTTTCGCAGATCGCGCCGATGGTCGCCCAGGCGCAGCGCAGCCGCGCGCCCATTCAGCGAATGGCCGACCAGGTCTCCGGCGTTTTCGTGCCCGCGGTGATCCTGATCGCGCTCCTGGCCTTCGCCACCTGGGCGCTGATCGGTCCTGACCGCCGCGTCAGCGGCCATCTGGCCAGCGATGCGCCGGACCCTGTTCGACCCCGCCGCCGCCACGCGCTTGCGGGATCGGTTGCTGTCGATCCTTGGCGAAAAGGTTAACGTCACCTCAGCCGCAGAAGCGGTGGAGGGGACATCGATGGCGCGCCGAAGCTTGCTGACTGCAGACGAGCGTCGCCGGCTCTTCGACCCTCCCGCGAGCGCGCATGAGATAGCTCAACGCTACACCCTTGAACCGGAAGACCTAGCCTGGATCGAGGCGCGCCGGCGGCCCGAGAACCAGCTCGGTGCAGCCGTTCACCTCGCCCTCCTCCGGCACCCCGGCTTCGGCCTGCGCAGCGGCGAAGAGGTCCAGCCTGCGATCCTGACCTTTCTTGCAATGCAAGTCGGGGTCTCGCCAGAGCTGCTCCCCGAGTACGCCCGGCGGGGTCAGACTCGCCGAGAACACATCCGAGAACTGCACGCGCGCCTGGGTTTGCGGGTCTTCACCCGGGCCGACGTGCGAGCCGCCATTGGGATCGCTGCGGCAGCCGCCCGCAGCACGGAGAATGGAGCGCCAATCGTGGAGGCTCTCATGCGAGAGCTGAGGCGGCGCAATTTCGTGCTCCCACCGCCAGACAAACTGGAGCGCATTGCGCTGGCCGGACGCGCCGAGGCGCGTCACACGGCCGCGAACGAGGTGGTCGCGGCTTTGATGGAACACCAGCTCCAGCAGGTCGAGGCGCTGCTGGCGAACGATCCTGGCTTGGGCATGTCGCGGCTGGGCTGGCTGCGGGACGTTCCCGAAACGCCGAGCGCCACGGCGATGTCCGCCATCACCGAACGCCTGGCGTTCGTCCGCGCGATCGGCATCGACCCAAGCATCAGTGAGGCCATCGAGCCTCAGCGGTTCGATCAGTTCGCGCGCGAGGGCGCGGTCGCGCCCGCGTACCTTCTGAGCGGCTACAGCGTGCGCCGTCGCAGAGCGACGCTTGCCGCGGCCCTGGTCGACCTCGAGCAACGCTACAATGACGCCGCCGTCGAGATGTTTGACCGCATGGTGGGCTCGCTGTTCGCCCGGGGCCGCCGCGGCCGGGAGCGCCAATTCCAGGCGAGCAGCCGCGAGGTGAGCCAGCTCATGCGCCTCTTCGCCCAGGTCATCGGCGCCGTCGACGGTGCGCTTGATGACGGTGCCGACGTGATGGATCGGCTCGAAACACAGGTAGGCTGGTGGAGGGTGCAGGCCGTCAAGCCGCGTATCGAGCAACTGGCGGCTCTCGCCGTCCAGGATCCTCTGGTCAGCGCGGCGGAGCGTTACGTATCGCTCCGGCGCTTCTTCCCGCCCTTCCTGGAGCACATCCGGTTCAAGGCGAGCGGCGGCGGAGCGCCCACCCTCAGCGCGATCGAGACGCGAGCTGAACCGCTCCGGCCGACGCGAGGTGCCGGCCAGCGCCCTGATGCCCTTCGCCTCACAGCACTGGAAGGGTTTGGTGCGATCAGGCGGCCGCATCGACCGCCGCCTCTATGAAACCGCCGTCGCGGCGACGCTGCGCGATCGGCTGCGATCGGGAGATGTCTGGGTCGAAGGCTCGCGCGCATATCGCCGCTTCAGCGACTATCTGCCGCCGACCGCCGCTGTGGGGGCCGAGGCTGAAGCCCTGCCAATCAATGTGGAGCTGGGCCCATACCTCGCGGAGCGGGCTGGCCTCCTTGACCAGCGGCTCGCCACCTTCGCGCGGCGGCTCGCGCGCGGCGATCTCGTCGGCGTCGCGCTGCAGGGCGGCCAGTTGTCCGTCACGCCGGTCAAGGCGGCCGCACCTGATGAGGCGCGTGCGCTCGACCGCGCCGTCGACAACCTCCTGCCCCGCGTCCGGATCACGGAGCTCCTGCGGGAGGTGGATGCGCTCACCGGGTTTTCGACCATGTTTCGCGAGCTCAGGTCGGGCCGCGCGCACGAGAACCCCAGTTGCGTTCTCGCGGCGGTGCTCGCGGACGCCACGAACCTCGGTCTCGAGCGGATGGCCAACGCAAGCCAGGGCGTCACCTATGCCCAGCTCGCCTGGACCCAGAGCTGGTACCTGAGCGAGGAGAACTACCGCGCCGCGCTGGCCAAGATCATCGATGATCACCATGCCCTCCCCTTCGCCCGACACTGGGGCGATGGACAGGCCTCCTCGTCCGACGGCCAGTTCTTCCGCTCGGGTCGAAAGCGCGGCGGCACCGGCGAGATCAACGCGAAGTACGGGCCCGAACCTGGCTTGCGGCTCTACACCCACCTCTCGGACATGCACGGCTCCTTCCACACCAAGGTGCTCTCCGCCACGTCGTCCGAGGCGCCCTTTGTGCTCGATGGACTGGTCGGTCGTGGAACCGGCGAGCACTATACCGACACCGGCGGCGCCAGCGACCACGTCTTCGCGCTCTGCCACCTGCTCGGCTACAGGTTCGCGCCCAGGCTGCGCGACCTGGATGACCGGCGCCTCGCGGTCGTCGGCACGAAGCCGCGCCATCGCCTTCTCGAGCCGCTCCCGGGACGTCCGATCAGGGTCGATGTGGTCGAGGAGAACTGGGACGACATCGTCCGCCTCGCCGCGTCCATCAAGGCGGGCCACGTAGCGCCGTCGACGATGCTGAAGAAGCTCGCCGCCTTCAAACGCCAGAACCGCCTCGACCTGGCGCTCGCCGAGGTCGGTCGGATCGAGCGGACGCTGTTCACGCTCGACTGGCTCGAGAGCCCCGAGCTGCGACGACGTTGCCAAGCCGGGCTCAACAAGAGCGAAGCCCGACACGCCCTCGCCCAAGCGGTCTTCGTGCACAAGCAGGGGCGGATCGCCGATCGGACCCTTCAGAACCAGGAGCACCGGGCCTCCGGCTTGAACCTGGTGTTCGCCGCCATCGCCTTGTGGAACTCCATCCACATGGACCGCGCCGTCGCGCACCTTCGCGCGAGCGGCGTGGCCGCGCCTGATGAGCTGCTCTCTCACCTGTCACCGATGAGCTGGGCCCACGTCGGCCTCACCGGCGATTACCTCTGGGCGGACGCCGCTGCCTCCACGGGTCTCAAGCCGCTCAATGAGTCCGCTCAGAAGCTAACGCGGGTTGCCTGAGCAATCGGCGAGAGTGGCGCCGCAGATCTCAAAGGCGCGGCTATGCGCCAAACAGTTCGTGGGTTGTTCTCCTTAGCGTGCTCTGGGGCGCAAACCTTGAGGTGAGCCCCAGTACGACAAGGTGCTGTTCATCGTGGAGCCGTCGGAGACGGCCCAATCGGCGATCGGCAGGCGCGTCACCGTCGTCGACTACCCCGACGGGCGGATCGCCATCCGCTACCAGGGCGAGGAGCTCGCCTACCGCACCTTCGACAAGATCCGGCGGGTCAACCAGGCCGCCGTTGTCGAGAACAAGCGGCTCGGCGGACTGCTGGAGATGATCAAGGCCTATCAGGACACCCAGCCGCCGCCGAAGCGCACGTCCAAGGCGCCGAAGCGGCGCGACCAGACCGGACACCGGTTCAGCGTCGGCTAACTAGCTCAGCTCCGCCCTCGAGCGTTTACCCAGACGCCTCGCCGCAATTCCGGTGGCGATGAACAACACGAACGCGACGCAGATCGTGATGGTTTTCATGCGCTCATCTGTGATGAACCAGGCGAACCAGGCGAACCAGGCTAGCGCCACGCTCACGAAGAGAAGGACTGCAGTAATTTCGCGAGCCGGGTAGATGCGGCTCGATCGAAGAACTTCACGGTGCCCTCGCCGCGTTAAGAACCCCGCGATTGCGGCGCACAGAACACCGACTAGAAGCAGCGCGCGGCCTAAGCCGACCGGCAGTTCGCCCGCCCACCACGCCTCAAGAAACGTGGCAGTCCAGAAAAGTACGGCGCCTGTTACCCCGAATGCGCTGGCTGCCGTTTCTCGGCGCGACATGGCAATGCCTCCAAGCGGCAATATAGCAGCAGAGCTATCAATGTCCGCTCTACTGCCCCGATCAAGCCTCTGAATGCTGCTTCCTGGCTTCCCGCTCCGTGCCTCGCGCGCCTGCCGGCGCGCTTCGGAAAACCCGCCGTCATCGTCTCCCGTGCGCCGGCCGGGCGGTCGGCCGCTGCGCGGGTTGAGGGCTGCGCGCCCGCCCGTCGGCCGACCCCGAACGCCCCTGCCCTGACATTTCTATCCGGCGCCGATCGCGACATCTCTAACCGGCGTAGACACGCCGCTCACCGGCCACTTTCGGCGTCAGGTCATCCTTCCGCGCGGAAAAACGGCCGATTGCCTACAATCGTTACCCGCTCCATTTCTCGCATCGCTGGGAAATAGTCACCCGCGGCGTAGTGCTGGCAGGCGCGATTGTCCCAGAAGGCCACCGAATTCTTCCGCCATCGGAAGCGGCACTGGTATTCCGGAATGGCCGCCTGGGCGAACAGATGCTCCAGGAGCCAAGCGCTTTCCCTCCTGCTCAGCCCTTTGATGTGGGTCGTGAAGCTGACGTTGACGTAGAGCGCCTGCTCCCCTGTCTCGGGATGCGTGCGCACGACGGGGTGTTCCTGCGGGGGGAATTTCGCGTGGAAATCCGACACCGGACGCCCCTGCAGCGTGGCGAAGACGCCGCCGTCATGCACGGCGGTCAAGGTGGAGACCCATGCCTTCATGGCCGGCGAGAGGCCTTCGTAGGCGGCGACCATGTCCGCGAACAGGGTGTCCCCGCCAACCTCGGGGATGATGCGGCCGCGCAGGACGGAGCCCAGCGACGGCGCCTCACGCCAGGTGACGTCGGAGTGCCACATGTCGGCGCCCCGTCCGCCCTGGGGGCCGGCCTTCAGGTGGAAGACCTCAGGGTTCGGCTGATCTGCAGGCGTCATCGGATGCACCTCGAGATCGCCGAAACGGCGGGCAAATGCGATGTGCTGCTCCTGAGTGATGTCCTGGTCGCGGAAGAAGATCACCTTGTAGGTCAACAGCGCTCGGCGAATTTCGGCGATCGTCTCGTCCGGCAACTGTCGGACCAGGTCGATCCCGTGCAGCTCGGCGCCGATCCTCGGCGTCAGCGGCTCCACGGAAAAGCGCGTGAAGGTGGGTTGGGCGACGGTCGTGGCCATGAGCGCTCCTTGGAGAGGGCGGGATCTCGCGCTGCTTGTCACCAGCTTAGGGACACTAAGAATGATGTCTAATGCCGGCTCGTGGCGCCTTCGATAACCTCCGGTTATAGTCGCGCTGCTTTTCTCCCTGCCGATCCGCTTCCATTGGTGGCCTGCAACTGCGCCCGCTACTTTGGTCCGTTGGGTCCCTGAGCCGGCTCGCCGGACTCGGCACAACATGGATGGCGGCGCTCGCGCCTGGCGCAGCAGAGCGGAAGCCAGCCTTTTGCGGAGGCTGCTGCTCCGCAGCGCAGGCGGCCCCCCCGCAGGCTCTTCGCGCAAATGTTACCCCCTCGAAAGCTGAAACAGGGACAAGATCACCCATATTGATGTCAAAACAATCAAGTGCTTTTTCGAGATCAGGACTTTGCTGGACTCCCCGATAGATCTGATTATGGCCACTGTTCAAATCGAACAGAACAACGATAGCGGACGCCGCGTCGCCGGCACTGGATTTCTGATTTCGGCGAATAAGGCGGATGGATCGCCCCGCACAATTCTCGTCACGGCAAATCATGTGCTGGAGGACATGAAGGCGAGGCAGGCCCGGATCGGCTTCCGATCCATCGACGGCGATGGAGGGTGGACATACACCCCAGCTGAGCTGGCGATCCGAGAAAACAACGGCGCGCCGCTTTGGACCAAACATCCACGGCACGACATCGCCGCCATTACAATCCAAGCGCCACCCGCCTTTGCACGTGCGGCGATCCCACAAAGCTACCTGGCCGCCGACGACGCCTGGGTGGAACGGAACCTGACGGCCGGCGACGAACTCCTGGTCCTCGGCTACCCGCGCGGCTTGGCCGCAAACGCGGCCGGCTTCCCGATCTTGCGAGCTGGGCGGGTCGCGTCGTTTCCCATCGCGCCGAGTCGTTCGCCGACCTTCCTTCTCGATTTCTCGGTCTTTCCCGGAAACTCCGGCGGCCCCGTTTTCCTGACGTCGCGACTCGCCAAAACCTCGGACAGCGCGCCGCGCCCGCCGATCGCCGGCATGCTCATCCAGCAAGTCGAGCTTGACCGTGAGCGCCTGGAGATCGGGATCGTGATCCACGCGAAGTACATCGTCGAGACAGTCGACATGCTCTCCGGCGGACCGCGCCCGCCGCCGCCCGCGGCGGACCCGACCCCTCCAGAGCTGGTCCGCACTGCACAGCCTGTGAATTACAGCACTGAGCCGCAGAGCGCCTGGCGGAGGGTCGCAGAGCGCGTCCGGCGCGCCGTCGCTCCGCTTCGGGTCCAAGTTTCACGACTTGTCCAACTGCTTGCCGAGCAGATCCGCGCCTGGGCTGACTCAGCGGAGCTATTCTCAAGCGGTCACGATCGGCAAGCGGTCTGACGCCGGGTCAACGGGACCGGCCGTAGAGGCTTCTCTGTTACGAACGATGCGCGCGGCTCCGTGCGTCGTTGAGCTTAGCCGCGATGCGTGTGGCCAACGACACGGCCTGTTCGGCTCTGGTCGCTTCAGGTCACGCGCCGCTTGGCCAGCTTTCGCGCCAGCGTGCGCCGGTGCATGCCGAGGCGACGCGCGGTCTCGGAGATGTTGAAGTCGGCGTCGGCCAGAGTCTCGTGGATGCGCTCCCATTCGAGCGTCTTGATCGAGGTCGGCCGAGCCGCGAGCGCAATCTCCGGATCGCCCGCGTCGCGCTCGAACGCCGCTTCAATGTCGTCAGTGCTCGCGGGCTTTGCGAGGTAATGGCGGGCGCCCAGTTTGATCGCCTCCACGGCGGTGGCGATGCTGGCGAAGCCGGTCAGCACAACGATCCGGATCGTCGGATCGGCGGCGTGCAAGGTCTGCACGCAGGCCAGGCCCGACGCGCCGGCGAGCTTGAGGTCGACCACGGCGCGGCTTGGCCGGCAGGTCTCCAGCAGCGCCGCCAGCTCCTCATGGTTGGCGGCGGACATCACCTGGTAGCCCCGCCGCTCGAACGACCGGCGCAGCGTCGCGGCGAACGAGGCGTCGTCTTCGACGATCAGCAAGGTCGGGCGGGCGTCGGCCACGGCTCAGATCTCCTTTGCGGCCAGGGCCGCCAGCGGCAGGGTGAGGCGCAGCTCCGCGCCCCCGCCGGGCCGGCCCGTCGCCTCCACGGCGCCGCCCAGGGTGCGCAGCACATTGACCAGCAGGAACAGGCCCAAGCCGGCTCCGGGTCGGCCCTTGGTCGACTGATACGGTTGCCCGAGCCGTTCCAATATCTGGGGATCGAACCCACGGCCGTCATCGGCCACGATGATCACCAAGGTTCCGTCCGCCAGGCTGGTCCAGAGTTCAATGCGGCGCGCCCCGGCTTCCAGAGCGTTATCGAACAGGGCGCTGAACACCTGTCGAAGCGCCGAATCGGAGATGATCGCAGGATCACGGGCCAGGCCGTCGCGGCGCTCGATCACCACGCCGGGATGGTTGGCCTCCCACTCGGCGGCGGTGTCGGCCAGGAAGGCGCGGACCGTCGTACGCACCGGCGCCTCGCCGCGGGCCTCGCCGGCCGACATCAGGATGCCGGTGACGATCGCCTTGCAGCGCTCCACCTCAGCCTGCATCTGCGCCATGTCGTGAGCCAGCTCCGGATCGTCGAAGGCGGGCATCCGCCGCCAGTCGCTGAGGATCACCGACAGCGAGGCGAGCGGGGTGCCGAGCTCGTGCGCCGCCCCCGAGGCGAGCAGGCCCATGCGCACGATGTGGCCCTGCTCAGCCGCCTGCTGCCGCAGGTCCGCCAGATAGGCGTCGCGAGCCTTCAGGTTGCTATTAATCCGGGTGACGAACAACACCAGCAGCACCGCGGTGAGCGCGAAACAGACCAAACTGCCCTGCAGATACAGGTCCAGCAGCATGCCTTCGCCCGTCCCCGGGAGCACCAGCGGTCGGTAGACGAGGCCCAGGACCGCAAAGCATGCGGTGGTGACGCCGATCAGCAGCCAGGCGTTGCGCGGCGTCAGCAGCACCGCGCCCAGCACCACATGCATCAGGAAGAGGCCGGCGAACGGGTTGGTCGCGCCGCCGCTCCAGTAGAGCTGCCAGGTCAGCGCCGCGACGTCGAGCAGCAGGGCGGCGAACAGCTGCGCGTCAGAGACGATCGGCCGACGGCGCTGCAGCAGCACGGCGCTCGCGAGATTGACCACGGCCAGCAGAGCCGGGGCGAGCAGCAGCCACCAGACCGGCAGCCGCAGCCCCATCCCCCACTCGACGACCACGATCGTCACCAGCTGCCCCGCCACCGCCAGCCAGCGCAGCTGGATCAGCAGCATCATGTTGCGCTGGTTGGCGCTCTCCGGCGTGCGCGCCCGATCGCGCCGGTCGTCGACGCCGAACAGGCGGATGATCGCCGGGAAAGAGGAGGTCACTGGCCGCCTCCCCACCCTTGGCGCAGCACGATGCGCCAGCCCACGACGCTGGCCAGCGCCAGGCAGAACCAGGTGGCTGCGTAGATGAGATGGCTGTTCGAAAAGCGCACCACGGTCAACCCGGCCCGCGGCCAGCCGCTCGCCGCCCCGTTCGCCTCGGCGTCGATGAAGTAGGGCGCCGCCTCGCCCAATCCGCGGCGCTCGGCGATCGCCGCCACGTCGCGCGAGCGCCAGCGGTCGGCCGCCGCCTCGTTGGCGCGCAGGAAGCCCCCGTGCGGCTCGGTGATCCGCAGCAGGCCGGTGACCTGCTGCTCGCCGTTCTGCGGGCGCACGGCTGCCGACGACCGCTGGTCCGGCGGCACGAAGCCGCGGTTCACCAGCACGATGAAGCCGCCGTCCGTGCGCAGCGGGGTCAGCAGCCAGTAGCCGGCGCCCAGCCCTGTGACCGCCTGAACGTAGGTGTCCTGGCCCGTCAGGAAGACGCCGCGCACGCGGAGCCGGCGGTACTCGTCGGCGCTGCGCGTGACGGCCGGCCACTGCGCCGGCCCTGGGGCGGGGACCGGCGCGGCGTGGATCCGCGCCTCCACCCGCTCGATCAGCTCGGTCTTCCAGGCGAGGCGTTGCAGCTGCCAGAGGCCGAGCGCGACGAAGACCGCAAACAGCATGACCGCAATGAGCGTCGCCCCCGCGGTCATGCCGGCGGCGCCGGCGGTTCGAGGCGTGTCGCGCCGCGACGTCGCGGCGGAGGTCAGGGCCATGGTCAGGGCATGTCGCTCATGTCGTGGATCGGCATCATGTTGGTGTTCAGGTGGTGCATCACCCACAACGAGCCCGAGAGCACGATCGCCATGATCACCACGGTGAAGATCAGCGCCAGCATGGTCCAGCCGCCTTCCGACTTGGCGTTCATGTGCAGGAAGAAGATCATGTGGACCACGATCTGCACAGCGGCGAAGGCGACCACCAGGTAGCCGGTGACCGCCGGCGAAAGCACGCCGGCCATCACCAGGCCAAACGGGACCGCGGTCAGCAGGACCGAGAGCGCAAAGCCGATCAGATAGCTCTTCAGCGAGCCGTGCGGGGCGGCGTGGCCGTGGTCGTGATCATGCCCAGCGGTGTGGCCGTGCGCAGCGTCGTGCGCGTGGGTCGCGGCGCTCATCGCAGCACTCCCAGCAGATAAACGAAGGTGAAGACGCCGATCCAGATGACGTCGAGGAAGTGCCAGAACATCGACAGGCACATCAGCCGCCGGCAGTTGGCGGCGATCAGGCCGCGCCGATGGACCTGGATCATCAGGGTCGCCAGCCAGATCAGGCCGAAGGCGACGTGCAGCCCGTGCGTGCCAACCAGGGTGAAGAAGGAGGACAGGAAGGCGCTGCGCTGCGGCGTCGCGCCCAGGTGGATCAGGTGGGCGAACTCGTAAAGCTCGACGGTCAGGAAGCTGAGGCCGAACAGACCGGTGACCGCCAGCCAGGCCAGGGTCCGGGCCTGTTCGCCCTTCTCCATCGCCAGCATGGCCAGGCCGTAGGTCAGCGACGAGACCAGCAGGAAGGCGGTGTTCAGGGCCACCAGCGGCAGCTCGAACAGGTCCTTCGGCGCCGGTCCCGCGGCATAGGAGCCGCCGAGCACGCCGAAGGCCGCAAACAGCATCGCGAAGATGAGGCAGTCGCTCATCAGGTAGAGCCAGAAGCCCAACAGGGTGCTGGAGCCTTCCGGGTGGTGCGGCTCGTCCCGCGGGTGGAAGACCGGCGCGCGGTCGGCGGGCTCGAGGGTCGTTGCGTTCATTGGTCAGGCTCCGGCCGAGGCCAGCTCGCGGGTGCGCTCGCCTTCGACGGCGCGCACCTCCTCGGCCGGGATTTCGTAGCCGAGGTCGTAGTTGAAGGTGTGGGCGATGGCGGTCACGACGATGCTTGCGAAGCTCAGCGCCGCCAGCCACCAGATGTACCAGATCAGGCCGAAGGAGAGCGTGATGCTCAAGCCGGCGATGATCACCCCCGTGCCGGTGTTCCGCGGCATGTGGATCGGGCGGAAGCCGGAGACCGGACGCTGATAGCCGCGACGCTTCATATCCCACCAGGCGTCGTTGTCGTGGATCAGCGGGGTGAAGGCGAAGTTGTAGGCCGGCGGCGGCGAGGAGGTGGCCCACTCCAGGGTACGGCCGTCCCACGGGTCGCCGGTCGTGTCACGCAGGCGCTCGCGGTTTTTGATGCTGACGCCGATCTGGATCAGGAAGGCCACGATCCCGACGGCGATCAACGCCGCGCCGATCCCGGCGATGACGAACCAGATCTGCAGCGACGGGTCGTCGAACACCCGCACCCGCCGGGTCACGCCCATCAAGCCCAGCACGTAGAGCGGCATGAAGGCCAGGAAGAAGCCGACTACCCAGGACCAGAAACTGATCTCGCCCCACTTCTCGTCGAGCTTGAAGCCGAAGGCCTTGGGGAACCAGTAGTTGATGCCGGCGAACAGGCCGTAGAGCACGCCGCCGATGATCACGTTATGGAAGTGGGCGATCAGGGACAGGCTGTTGTGCAGGACAAAGTCCGCCGGCGGCACCGCCAAAAGCACCCCGGTCATGCCGCCGACGACGAAGGTCAGCATGAAGGCGACCGTCCACTTCATCGGTAGCTCGAAGCGGATGCGGCCGCGGTACATGGTGAAGAGCCAGTTGAAGATCTTCGCACCCGTAGGGATCGAGATGATCATGGTCGTGATCCCGAAGAACGAGTTCACGCTGGCGCCCGAGCCCATGGTGAAGAAGTGGTGCAGCCACACGAGGTAAGACAAGATGGTGATGACCACCGTCGCATAGACCATCGAGGTGTAGCCGAAGAGCTTCTTGCCGGAGAACGTCGAGGTGACTTCTGAGAAGACGCCGAACAGCGGCAGGATCAGGATGTAGACTTCCGGGTGGCCCCAGATCCAGATCAGGTTCACGTACATCATCGGGTTGCCCCCGAAGTCGTTCGTGAAGAAGTTGAAGCCGAGATAGCGGTCGGCCGACAGCAGGGCCAGCACCGCGGTCAGCACCGGGAAGGACGCCACGATCAGCACGTTGGTGCACAGCGAGGTCCAGGTGAACACCGGCATCTTCATCAGCGACATGCCGGGCGCGCGCATTTTTACGATCGTCGCGATCAGGTTGATGCCGGACAAGGTCGTCCCGACGCCAGCCACCTGCAGCGCCCAGATGTAGTAGTCGACGCCGACGCCGGGGCTGTAGCCGATGCCTGACAGCGGCGGATAGGCCAGCCAGCCGGTGCGCGCGAACTCGCCGATGAACAGCGAGATCATCACCAGCACCGCCCCGGCGGTCGTCATCCAGAAGCTGAAGTTGTTGAGGAACGGGAAGGACACGTCGCGCGCGCCGATCTGCAGCGGGACGACGTAGTTCATCAGCCCGGTGACCAGCGGCATCGCCACGAAGAAGATCATGATCACGCCATGGGCGGTGAAGATCTGATCGTAGTGGTGGGCGTTGAGGTAGCCCTCGGAGCCGCCGAAGGCCATCGCCTGCTGCAGCCGCATCATCACCGCGTCGGCGAAGCCGCGCAGCAGCATGACGATCCCCAGCACCATGTACATGATGCCGATCTTCTTGTGGTCGACGGTCGTGAACCACTCGCGCCACAGATAGCCCCAGAGCTTGAACCTGGTCAGCAGCGCCAGGGTGGCGAGGCCGCCCAGGGCGACGACCGCAAAGGTGCCGACCAGGATCGGCTCGTGCAACGGCAGGGCCGACCAGGTCAGGCGGCCGAGGAGCGGGGACACGGGAGTTTCGGCGATGGCCATGGCTTCAAAGGACCGTCAGCTGTTCGGGGCGGCGGCCGGGGCGAGCGCGCCCAGATCGAACCGCTCGAGGGCGGAGATGCGGGAGAGGCCAGCGCCCAGCGTGGGCGCGCTGAAGGCCGGCGCCCGATCCTCGGCGGCCTTGCCGGCCTTCGGCGGCGCGTCCTGGGGCCTGCACAGCGCCAGCACGAAGGCGTCGTCCACGCCGAACACCGCGGAGCCACGCCGGGCATGCTTGTCGTAGGCGAGCGGCGCGGTGTTGTGCACGGCCTTGAGGCCCAGGCCGCCGCGGCGGTCGATGGCCATCATCTCGCCCATGCACATCTTCCCGGGCTCGACGCAGAGGCCGACGATGGCCTGCCAGAGGCCTGCGTCGACCTGGCCGAAGCGCATCACCGGGACCTTCTCGCTCGGCCGTTCGAGTTCGAGGTAGCGCGCGCGATCGAGCGTCCGGCCCTCGCGCGCCTGGGCGATCCAGCGGTCGAAGCCCGCCTGATCCAGCCCGTGGAAGGCGAAGCGCATGTTGGAGAAGCCGTCGCCGGAGTAGTTGGCCGAGAAGCCCTGGTAGACGCCCGCATGGTTGATCACCCCGTGCAGGTTCGTCTCCATGCCGGGCATGGCGTAGACCTGACCGGCCAGCGCGGGGATGTAGAAGGAGTTCATCACCGAGGACGCGGTGATGTGGAAGCGGATCGGCCGGTCGACCGGCGCGGCCAGCTCGTTGACCGTGGCCACCCCGTATTGCGGGTAGATGAACAGCCACTTCCAGTCGAGCGCGACGACATTGACCTGCAGCGGCTCGGCCGAGGCGGCGGCGTCATGCCCCGGCTTGATGCGCGCCAGCGGCCGGTAGGGGTCAAGCAGGTGCGTGCCGGCCCAGGTCAGCGCGCCCAGACAGATGATGATCAAAAGCGGCGCGGCCCAGATCACCAGCTCCAGATGAGTCGAGTGATCCCACTCCGGCTCGTAGCGGGCGGACTTGTTCGAGGCGCGGTAGCGCCAGGCGAAGAACACCGTCAGCGCCATCACCGGCACGATGATCAGCAGCATCAGCAGCGTCGAGACGACCAGCAGATCGCGCTGCTGGGCGGCGACGTCGCCGGCCGGATCGAGCACCACGAAGCTGCACGCGCTCAGGCCAAGCAGCAGCGGGACGAGGGAAAGGGGACGCAGGCGCAACGGTCACAGGTCCTGAGGTTGCCGAAAGACGGCAGAGGCCGCCTTGGCCAGACCCCTAGGTGACCGTGGGAAGGGGGGACATTGGACAATCGGTCCAATCCCCGCGCGCCGCCAGTTGACGCCAATGACCCTCAACGAGGCCTCGCGGCCTCACGAGCCATCGAGAGAGCCACCCAGACCATGTCCGCCCACAGCGCCACGCCGTCGTCGGAAACCCTGGAGCGCGACGCCGCCGCCGTGACCGCCCGCCACGGCAAGGTCGACGCCGGCGAGATCGCCATTGGCGTCATCATCGGCCGAACGTCGGAGTTCTTCGATTTCTTCGTCTACGCCATCGCCTCGGTGCTGGTGTTCCCCAGGCTGGTGTTCCCCTACGCCGGGGCGTTGGGCGGGACGCTCTTATCGTTCGCTGTATTTGCGCTGGCCTTCATCGCCCGGCCGTTCGGCACCGCCCTGTTCATCGCCATCGACCGACGCTTCGGCCGCGGGACCAAGCTGACCGCCGCGCTCCTGCTGCTCGGCATCTCGACCGTGGCGGTGGCCTTCCTGCCGGGCTACGCCCAGATCGGCGCCTGGTCGGCGGTGCTGCTCGCCCTCTTCCGCATCGGCCAGGGTCTCGCGCTCGGCGGCGCCTGGGACGGAATGCCGTCGCTGCTGGCGCTCAGCGCTCCGCCCAACCGGCGCGGCTGGTACGCCATGATCCCGCAGCTCGGCGCGCCGATCGGCCTGATCGTGGCCAGCGCCCTTTTCGCCTACTTCCTCGACGTGCTGTCGGCCGACGACTTCCTCGACTGGGGCTGGCGCTATCCGTTCTTCGTCGCCTTTGCGATCAACGTCGTGGCGTTGTTTGCGCGCCTGCGGATCGTCGTCACGCCCGCCTTCCAGATGCTGTTCGCCACCACGGAGCTCAGGCCCACCCCGGTGCGCCAGGCGATCCGTGAAGAGGGCTGGAAGATCGTCATCGGCGCCTTCGCTCCCCTCGCCTCCTTCGCCATGTTCCACATGGTCACGGTCTTCCCGCTGTCGTGGGTGTTCCTGTTCACCCGCGAGCCGCCCGGCCGCTTCCTGATGATCGAGCTTCTGGGAGCCCTGGTCGGCGTGGCGGCGATCCTCGGCTCCGGCATGCTCGCCGACCGCTACGGGCGCCGCGCCCTCCTGGCGGCCACCGCCGCCGGGATCGCCGCCTTCAGCGGCTTCGCTCCACACCTGCTCGACGGTGGTCCGGCCGGCGAGGCGATGTTCATGATCTCCGGCTTCCTGCTGCTCGGTCTATCGTTCGGCCAGGCCTCTGGCGCGGTGGCCTCGAGCTTCTCGCCGGCCAATCGCTACACCGCCTCGGCGCTGACCTCCGACCTCGCCTGGCTGTTCGGCGCCGGCTTCGCGCCGCTGGCGGCCCTCGTCCTCTCCACCCGGTTCGACCTGATCGCCTCGGGCGCCTACCTGCTCTCGGGCGCGCTCGCGACACTGGTCGCACTTTGGCTCAACCGGGAGGCCAGGCGGGCGAAGCCCTGAGCACGACGCGACAGATACGGAGTGAACCTTGGACCCACAGACCACGAACCATTCGGGCATCATCGCAGTGGACCGCGTGGCTTTTGAACGCGCTGGCGGCTCTCAGCGAGCGCCGGCTCATGAGCCGCCGCGCGCGCTCAGAAATCGCGTTCGCCCCGGCTAATCCTGCTCGATTGGACGTTCCGCCCTGACGACCAGCACGTCGCTGGGGGTGGATTCGACGATCCGCGGCCCCTTCCCCCGGATGACCAGGTGGAAAAGCCGGCTGCGCTCGTAGGCGCCGATCACCGTCAGGTCCGCGCCCCTCTCCAGCACATAGGTTCCGAGCATCGCCTCGGGCGGTCCATGCTCGATGAGGACTTCGATCTGGGCGCGCTTCGCGTCGGGGAGGCTCGCACCGTCGAGGAAGGTGCGGATCGTGTCCTTCTCCATCTGGCCGAAGTCCCGACCGAGCTGGCTGTCCGACAAGAGGGCCCGGTAGGGCATCTCGTAGGCATGCATGAGCGCAAAGCTCGCTTCGGGGAAGAGCGCCATCGCAGCTTCGAGGCCATACCTGGCCTCCTCGGAGAAGTCCGTGCCGACGAGCACGTGGCGGTACGGACCGTTCGCCCGCCGCTTTGCGACCAGGACCGACACGGGCGAGCGGCGGAACAGCTCCTCGATGGTTCGCCCCAGGCCCCCGAGCGGCCTGTGCCGTCCAACCCCCAGCACCACCAGGTCGCACATCTCGCGCTCGACCGCGTCCAGGACCACCTTTACGGCCGGGCCGCGCTCGACGTGGACTTCAAACCGCGGGCACAGGCCGCGCACATCATCCTTGATCTGCTGTTCAAGAAACGAGGCTGTCGGCGGAGCCCGCCTCCAGGAGGGAAGCGCGTCGTGGTCCGGCAGGCCAAGGCCCGGGCCCTCTATGGCGTGCACGACCAGGAGCTCCGCCCCCCAGGCGTTGGCAAGCTGGGCGGCGCGGTCGAGCGCACGATCGCTCAGGCCGGTAAGATCAGTCGCAAAAAGGATTTTCTTCGGCGGCGTCGCCGGCCAGTTCACCTCGGGCAAACTCACTCTCCTCTTCAGAAGCTGAGCCTTGCCGACGCATCCGTCGGAAAACATTGACCTAGTATATCTTTTACGTTCGTCAACGACCGCCGGGCATCACAAGGTCGAAAGATTGCGACTTTCTCTGATATTTCTTTCTGAACGCCGCAGCTACGGCTTGAACCGTCGGCGCGGAAACGGAAGGATGAAGCTCAGACGGCCCGCCCGGCCGGACCACGGCAGCCCCAGGAGACGACCGTTCGATGTTCGGCGCCGAAGCCGCGCTTGTCCTGGTGCTCGCCATCCCCTTCGCCGCGAGCCTGACCGCCGCCTTCCTGCGACCGCACGCCCGCAACCTCGCCGCCACCCTCGGCGTGGCCGCCATGGCCGCGAGCCTCGCGATCGTCATCGCGCTCTCCGGGCTGATCACGGCGGACGCCCCGCTGGCGTTTACCGCGCCCTGGTCCCCCAGCCTCGGCCTGCAGTTCAGCCTCCGCGTCGACGGCTTCAGCTGGATGTTCCTGATCCTCGTCTGCGGCATCGGGCTGATGGTCAGCGTCTACGCCCGCTACTACATGTCTCCCGCCGACCCAGTGCCGCGCTTCTACTCGCTGCTGCTCGCCTTCGCGGGCTCGATGATCGGCCTCGCGCTTTCGGGCGACGTCATCCAGCTCATCATTTTCTGGGAAATGACGAGCATCCTGTCCTTTCTGCTCATCGGTTACTGGCATCATGGGGCGGCCGCGCGGGAAGGCGCGCGCACCGCGCTGACCGTGACGTCGGCCGGGGGACTTTGCCTGCTCGCCGGCCTGCTGCTGATCGCCCAGATCGCCGGCAGCACCGACCTCGACGCGATCCTCGCGTCCGGGGACGCGATCCGCGCAAGCCCAACCTACCTGCCGACGCTGGTGCTGGTGCTCCTGGGCGCCTTCTCAAAGAGCGCTCAGGTCCCCTTCCACTTCTGGCTGCCGCAGGCGATGGCCGCGCCGACCCCGGTGTCGGCCTATCTTCACTCGGCCACCATGGTCAAAGCGGGGGTCTTCCTGCTCGTGGTCCTGTGGCCTGTGCTCTCCGGCACGGAGGCGTGGTTCTGGATCGTCACCAGCGCGGGGATCATCACCCTCGCGCTCGGCGCCTTCCTGGCGATGTTCCAGAACGACCTCAAGGGCGCGCTGGCCTACTCCACCATCAGCCACCTCGGCCTGATCACCTTCCTGCTCGGCCTCAACAGCCCCCTCGCCTGTGTGGCGGCCATCTTCCACATCGCCAACCACGCCATCTTCAAGGCGTCGCTGTTCATGGCGGCGGGGGCCGTGGACCACGAGACCGGGACCCGCGACCTTCGCCGGCTGCGCGGACTCGTGCGCTACATGCCAGTCACCACGGCCCTGGCGGCCATCGCCGCCGGCGCGATGGCGGGCGTGCCGCTGCTGAACGGCTTCCTCTCCAAGGAGATGTTCTTCGAAGAGACGCTGGCCGCCCGACGCGGCCTCGCCATTGACGTTGCGCCCACCACCCTGGCCGTCGTGGCGGCCGCCTTTTCGGTCGTCTATTCCCTGCGCTTCGTGGCCGGGGCGTTCTTCGGGCCTGCGCCGGACGACCTGCCGCGGCGTCCCCACGAGCCGCCGGTCTGGATGGTGGCTCCGATCGCCCTGCTGGCGCTGATCTGCGTTCTGGTGGGCGTGCTCCCGGGGGCGACCATCGGGCCCTTCCTCCACCGGGCCGCAGGCTCGGTCCTGGGGGACAGCGTTCCCGCATTCACCTTGGCGGTCTGGCACGGGTTCACCCCGGCGCTGGCGATGAGCCTCGTCGCGCTCGGATCCGGAGCCACGCTTTACGTTGTTTTCCGCCGTCGCCTGCTGGCGATGCGCCGGCCACCGTTCCAGCGCATCAACGCCAAGCTGGTGTTCGACCACATCCTGCAGTTCGTCAGCGACACCCTGCCCGCCTGGGCGGAACGCCGGTTCCCGGAGGGGCGGCTGCAGCCGCAACTTATGCTCATCCTGGTCGCCACGCTGGCGGCTGCGGCTCTGGCCCTGGGCGGCGCGCACCTTGGTCACACGGACGCCGCGGTTTCGAGCATCGATCCCGCCTTCGCCATCCTGTGGACGATCGGCGGCGCCTGCGCCCTTGCCGGCGCCGCAGCCGCAAAGTTCCACAGGCTCGCCGCGCTGATCCTGGTCGCCGGCGCCGGACTGATCTCCTGCATCAGCTTCGTCTGGCTCTCGGCCCCGGACCTGGCGACCACCCAGCTGCTGGTCGAAGTGGTCACCACCATCCTGCTGCTGCTCGGGCTGCGCTGGCTCCCGCCCCGCATCAGGATCGACGAGCCAAGACCCCTGCTGATAAAGCTCAGGCGCTGGCGGGACGCGCTGATCGCCCTGCTCGCGGGCCTCGGCATGGCGGGCCTCGCCTACGCGGTGATGACGCACCCGGTGGACGACTCCATCTCGGAGTTCTTCCTCGCCCGCGCCTATGTCGAAGGCGGCGGCCACAACGTGGTCAACGTCATTCTGGTGGACTTCCGCGGGTTCGACACTTTCGGCGAGATCACCGTGCTGGCGATCGTCGCCTTGAGCGTGTTCGCGCTGCTGCGCCGTTTCCGGCCGAGCCAGGAAAGCCTGACCCCCCCGGCGCAGCGACGCGTCCAGGACGCCATGGACGAGGAGCGCCAGGAACGCGGGCGGGGGCATACGGCGGCCGAGTACCTGCGGGTGCCGGGCCTGATCATCCAGCTGATGGTGCCGGTGATCTTGCTGTTCGCCGTCCACCTCTTTCTGCGCGGCCATGACCTGCCCGGCGGCGGGTTCTCCGCGGGCCTCACGGCGGCCGTGGCGCTGATCCTGCTGTACATGGCCAACGGCGTGCGCTGGGTGGAGGGGCGGGTGCGGGTCGCGCCGGTCCGCTGGATCGCGCTCGGCCTATTGACCGCCCTGGGGACCGGCGTCGGCTCATGGGCGTTCGGATACCCCTTCCTGACCTCCTTCTCGACCTATCTGGACTTCGGTCCGCTGGGACGCATGCCCGCGGCGACCGCCATGCTCTTCGACTTGGGGGTTCTGATCCTGGTGGTGGGCGCGACCACCCTGATCCTGACGGCGATCGCCCATCAGTCGCTTCGGCGACCGCGCTCCCAGCCGTCTCCGACGGATCGGGAACTCAGTCCCGGAGACCCATGATGGAGATCGTGCTCGCCGCCGCCATCGGGGTGCTGACAACCTGCGGGATCTGGCTGTTGCTGCGCCCTCGCACCTTCCAGGTCGTCATGGGACTGACCCTCGTGTCCTATGCCGTGAACCTGTTCATCTTCTCCACGGGTGGTCTTCGGACGGGCGCGGAGCCCATCCTCAAAGGCGCCTCAGGCGGCCTGGCCGACTACGCGGATCCGCTGCCCCAGGCGCTCGTCCTAACCGCCATCGTGATCAGCTTCGCCACGACCGCCTTGCTGCTGGTGGTGATCCTGGCGGCGCGCGGCTTCAGCGGCGGCGACCACGTCGACGGACAGGCGGACGAGTCGTGACCGCGCACCTGATCATAGCGCCGATCCTGATCCCGTTGGCCGCGGCCGCCGCCCTGCTGCTGATTCCGCGTCAGAGGCTGAGCGGCGCTCTGGCGATCGCCGCCAGCCTGGCGCTGCTCGCCGTCGCCGCCGCCCTGGCGGCGGCGACGGATCGCGGAAGCGGGCTAACCCTGGTCTACCGGCTCGGCGACTGGCCGACCACGGTCGCCATCGTCCTGGTCGCGGACCGCCTGGCCGCGGTCATGATGCTGCTCGCCGCGGTGCTAGGGCTCGTCAACACCCTCTACGCCTTCAGCCGCTGGTCGCGCCTCGGCCCCTACTACCTCGCGCTCTCGCAATTCCTGCTGATGGGCCTGAACGGCGCCTTCCTGACGGGAGACCTGTTCAACCTATTCGTCTTCTTCGAGATCCTCCTCGCCGCCTCCTATGGCCTGCTGCTGCATGGATCGGGCGCCAAGCGGGTGGTCGCGGGCCTGCATTACATCGTCATCAATCTGGCGGCGTCGCTGCTCTTCCTGATCGGGGTCAGCCTCATCTTCGGCGTCACCGGAACCTTGAACATGGCGGTGCTCGCCGAGCAGGTCGCGACGCTGCCGGCCCAGACGCGCAGCCTTTTCCAGGTCGGCGCGGCGATCCTCGGCGTCGCCTTCCTCGTCAAGGCGGCCGCCTGGCCGCTGGGGTTCTGGCTGCCGCGCACCTACGACGCCGCGGTTCCGGCGGCCGCGGCGATGTTCGCGATCATGACCAAGGTCGGCGTCTACGCGATCATGCGCCTGGGGCTGCTCTGCTTCAGCGCCGGGGCCGCCGCCTCGGCCGGCTTCGGCGACCTTTGGCTGTTCCTGGCCGGCGCGACCACGATCATCGTCGGGATCGCCGGCATGCTCGCCGCCCGGGACCTTGGCCGCCTCACCGGCTACAGCGTCCTCGTCTCGGCGGGCGTCCTGCTCGCGGCGATCGTGTTCCGCAACCCTGCGGTTCTCGCCGGCGCGCTGTTCTACATGGTCGTCTCCACCCTAGGCGCGGCGGCGCTCTACCTGCTGAGCGGACTGATCGGACCCGACGGCGGCGACGAATTCGAGGAACCTTCGCTGCTCGAGGCCTACGATCCCGAGACGGAGGACGCCTTCACGGAGGAGGACGAGACGGCCGTCGTGATCCCCGCACCCATCGGCGTGCTCAGCGCGGGCTTTCTCATCTGCACCCTGCTGATCGCCGGGATACCGCCCCTGCCCGGCTATCTCGCCAAGGTCGCGATGCTACAGCCGCTGCTGCAGGGCCCGGCTGGCCCGACGCCCGCCGCTGCGGCCGTGCTGGCGAGCCTGTTGATCGCCTCCAGCTTCTTCGCGCTCCTGGCGCTGACCCGGGCGGGCGTTCAGATCTGGTGGGCCGAGCCGCGGCGCGTCCCGCCGACCATCCGACTGGTGGAGGCCGCGCCGGTGGCGGCCCTGCTCCTGGCCTGCCTGGTCCTGACCCTCGCCGTCGAGCCGCCCCTGGCGTTCCTCAGGCGGGCGGCCGACCAGGCGCTCGAGCCCGCACGCTACATCGAGCCGGTGCTCCGCGGGAGCGGGACATGAGACGCTGGCTGCCCTATCCGGCCATGAGCCTGTTCGTGTTCGCCACCTGGCTCGTGCTCAACCAGAGCTTGGCGCCCGGGCACCTGGTGCTGGCCGCGGCGCTTGCAGCGGCGGCCGGATTCCTGTTCGTCAGGCTCGACCCGCCGCCCCTTCGAATCCGCCGCCGGGGCCTGCTTCTGCGTCTCGCCGTCCGCGTCTTCGGCGACATCGTCCGGTCCAATCTCGCCCTGCTGTGGGTCCTGCTCAGCGGCAGGACCAGCAAGGTCACCTCCGGATTCGTCAGCATCCCGCTACAACTGACCAATCCCTATGGCCTGGCGGTCCTCGCCTGCATCATCACCTCCACGCCCGGCACGATCTGGATGAGCTACCGCTCGCGGGACAACGTGCTCCTCATCCATGTCTTCGACCTGATCGACGAGACGGCGTGGATCCGGACGATCACCGAGCGGTACGAGCGTCCCTTGAGGGAGATATTCGAATGAGCGCCCAGATCCTGGCGACGGCCATCTCGGCAGCGCAGCTGCTGCTCGCGACCGCCATGGGGCTGTGCATGTTCCGGATCATCCGCGGCCCTCGCGCCCAGGATCGCGTCGTCGCCCTGGACGCCCTGTACGTCGCCGGAATGCTGCTGCTGATCACCCTAGGCATGCGCACCGGCAGCACGCTCTACTTCGAAGCCAGCGCGATCATCGCCCTGCTGGGCTTCGCGAGCACCGTGGCCCTGGCCAAGTTCCTGATGCGCGGCGAGGTGATCGAATGAACCACGCGGCCGACATTCCCTTGCCGATCGCGATCGTGGTGGCCGCCACGCTGCTCGCCGGGGCGCTTCTGACCCTGGCCGGGGCGATCGGCCTGGTCCGCCTCAAGTCCTTCTACCAGCGCGTCCACCCCCCGACGCTGGGCGCCAGCATGGGGATGTTCCTGATCCTCTGCAGCTCGATCCTGTTCTTCTCGGTGTCCCGCGGCCAGGTCGTCTTCCACGAGATCCTGATCGCGGTCTTCCTCACCCTGACGACGCCGATCAGCCTGATGCTCGTGGTGCGCGCCGCCCTGGCCCGCGACCGCTTCGAGGGCGCCGACGTGCCGATGGGAGAGATGCGCGATGGAGTCCGTGACCGCCAATAGCCTTAGGGGTCGAAGAGCTGTTCCTGCCGGGCTGAAATAGACAGGCGCGCGCGCCCGCTAGACGCGACCTTGTGAGCGAAGCGCGGTCGGAACCCACTCCGGGGGACGCTTCTCGGCGAAGGCTCGAACGCCCTCACGGCACTCCGCGCGCGCGCGAGAGAGAGAGGCGGCGAAGGTCACCTCGTCGAACGTCCCGTAACCGGCGTTAGCGATGCGCTTGAACTGCTGCCGCGCCTCTCACCGTCCTGCCTCAAGTGGTCTCGACAACGGCGTCGCTCGGCGCCTGCAGGACGAAGCACGCGCCCGGCGCGACGCTCTCGATCTGCAAACTTCCCTTGAGCTGACGCGCCAAGGCGATGAGCACCCTCATTCCAAGACTGTCCTGAGCATCTGCAAGATCGAAATCCTGCGGCAAGCCGCGACCGAAATCCCGGACCTCGAGGCGAAGCTCGCCCGAGGGCGTCATCCTTAGTCTGACCCGAACCTCTCCTCCTTCCGTATCACCGTAGGCGTGTTTGAAGGCGTTGGTGACAAGCTCGTTCACGATCAGCGCCAGGGGGATCGCCTTGCTTACATGAACCTCGATGGGCTCCGCTTCGCACCTCAGGGGGTGGACCGGCCAGGTTTCCTGCAATCCATGGCAGAGTTCGCCGAGGAGTTGGGACAGGTCGATGGTTTCCGCGGCCGTGCTGCGCCAGAACAGATCGTACAACTGGGCGACGGTGCTCACGCGAAGCGCGGCTTCACGGATGGCTTCGCGCGCCGCCCCCTCGACCTCCCGCGCCTGCATCGTCAGCAGGCTTGAGATCAGGGCGAGGTTGTTCTTCACGCGATGACTGATCTCCTGCGTGAGCAGCTCCTGCAGCCGCTCGGCTTCGATGCGGTCAGTGATGTCGGTGTTCGTCCCGAACCAGCGGATCAGCCGTCCCTCTTCGTTCCGAAGGGGCGCGGCTCTCGACAGGAACCAGCGATATTCTCCGTCGAACCGACGAAGCGGATAGGTGTCCTCCCAATCGGCGCCTGCGTCCCAGGCGCGACGGAAGCCTTCGGTGACCCGCACCGCATGGTCAGGATGCACCGCCGTCGTCCAGCCCCAGCCCTCCATCTCCTCCAGGGTCGCGCCGGTGAACTCGTGCCAGCGGCGATTGTACCAGACCGTGCCGCCGTGCTGGTCCGTCAGCCAGACGAGCTGCGGCAGGAAATCAGCCATAGCGCGGAACTGGAGTTCCGCCTCGGCCGCCCCGGATGCGGAGTTCAGGCTCCTGTCCCGTTCCATGCTGGCGAAACGAGTCCGGACCCGCTTGCGTTCAGCCGGGTCACACCGCTCTCCATCGTCCCTCCGGCATGCGGCCCCGCTCCAAAGACCTGGCGTCCTAACCCTAGACGAGGGCCCCTGTGCGAGCGCCACGCGCGCGCAATCCGCACGCTACGAGCTGGTGCGAGACCGCCCCAAAGTCCAGGATGGCGGGTCGCTTGCTGGGAAACTCTGCTCCAGCTCTTCGTCGACTGAGCAGCCCTGCACGTCACCTCTGCGGCGGCCGTCCGCTTCATCATCCCCAAAGCCTTCCTCAGGATCGCGCCAGCCTCGCCGGGTTCGACAGGGCGATCGCGCCCTGAGCGACGCGGAGGGCGAACTCATGGCCGGTCCGGGGGTCGATCTGCAACCATGACGCCGACTCTTCGGGGGTGTAGGCACGGCCTCCTCATTGAACACGCCGACCCGTCCGTGAACACACCGACCGCATCCATGCGCGTCAGGACGGATGAAAGGAAGAAGAACCGCGGACGCGTCAAAAGGTTCGCGGGCGACGACGGCCCGGCGGCGGCGGCATTGACTTCCCCGACAACAAGACCAATCTCTGCCTTGCTATGTGGATGCGCCGAGCCCATTTCGGCCTTCTTGACCGCGCGGGACAGCGCGTCGAAGGCTAGCCTCCCCGAGCTTAACGCGCAGAGCGCGAGCTCGGGGGACCCGTCTTCGGGTCACGACAAGCCCATCCATTCCCCACCACGTCGGTAGCCGCCGAGCCGGCGCCAGGTCGTCCTGGCGCGTCTCGCGACCACCTCGATTGGACCAGCATGGACCTCCCGCTCCAACACCACGTCAAGGCGTGGGTCTCACGCGCCTTGGCCGACGCTCATCATCAACGGCTGGATCTCGCCCGCCGGCTGCCGCCGATCAGCGTCGCCCAGCGGCTGCGGCGCAAGGCTCGCAGGCTCGCGCTCTCGCCGTCCGGATACGAGCAGCTTCTCCGGCACGCGCTGGCGGCCGCCGCGGACCACGGCGAGAGGAGCTGCCGGGCACTGGAATTGCGGTGCCTTCTGCGCGCGCCGGACCCGCTTGCGCAGCTTTCGCTCAGAATGCAGGTGCTGGCCGCCGGACGCGACCACAACGGCGAACTGATCGCCGGCGCCGCGGCTCGGGAGGAACGCCGCAGCGCTCGGCGAAGAGCCGGCGATCCGGACGAGGTGGCCGCGCGGCTGGTCTCCGCGGCCGGCCTGAACCGCGCGTTGTGGGACCACCCCGGCCTGGCGGCGGAGCCTTCGGTGCGTGCGTCCATGCTCGCCTGCGCCGCCCGGCTCGAGAGCCGGGCTGTCGAGCTTTCGCCACCAAACGCGGGGCGCCTGCTGCTGGCCTTCACCAACCTTGCCCACCCCAAACAGGAGATCCGCAATGGCGCTCAGCCTGCACGACCATGAACGACGCATCGAGGATCTGGAGATCGCGTTCGATGCGCTTCGGCGAATTGTCATCGAGGCGGGGGAGCGTGAGAAGGCCGCCGTCGCCGAAGCCATACGGAAGCTGCGGGTGGGCGGCAGATCTGGCGCAGCCACCCTGCTGCAGGGCCTGGAGGGCGCACGTCTCGCGCCATACCGGACATGACCAGCCAGGGCGGCGGGACGAAGGCAAACGAGGACACGGGCCTGCTGATCCGGCGACGGGACGCCGATCTCCTCGACGAGATCGCGATGCGCGGGCTGCTGTCGGCGCCGCGCGCGGCCGGAGCCCTGCTGGATGCGCTCCGAAGGGCGGAGATCCGGCCGGACGATCAGGTTCCGGCCGACGTCGTCGGGCTCGGCGCCTGGGTCACATTCATCCGTGGCGACGCATCGACGACGACCCGGCCGGAACAGGTGCGCCTGGTCACGCCAGCTGAAGCTGATCCGTTGCGCGGGCGGCTTTCGGTGCTGAACAGCCTTGGGGCCGGCCTGATCGGCCTTCGTGCCGGCCAATCCGTCGACTGGCCGGACCGGCTGGGCGGGATCGATCGCCTGGCGGTGCTGGCGGTGAAATGGCCGGCCGCTGGCGGCTCGCGGAAGCGTCCGACCAAGCCGGCCTCATCAAAGCTTCGGTGCGTCGAGAAGGAGACCCCCATGAACACATCTGACGAGGAGCGCCGCCGCGCAACGCCTGGGGACGAGGACCAGCGGCGCCGATCCGAGCCGGAAGGCGACGACACACCTTCGCCGAAGGTGGTGCGCCTGCCGTCGCAGCGCTCGGTGAAACGCGCGTTCGAGGACGATTGGCCGCCGGGCGCTGCATGACTTGGCGCGCCCAGCTCGTGCGAGAGGCTGATCCAATGACGATACACACAGAGGCCCTCGGGGCCGAGGTCGTCGCGCGCGCGGCCGCGGCGGCGATTGTGCAAGTTCAAGACGAAGTCGTCGATCTGTTCGGCTCGCGTGGGCGGTCCGGCGTGATCGCTCGCCTTCGCATCCAGGCCAAGGAGCTGTCCGCCTCCGGGATTGCATTCGAGCAGATCAAGAGCCTGGCTCTCGACCGGGCGGCGGACGACGTCTCCTGGGGGCGGCCGCCGCTGGCGAACTGGTCGACCTTCGTCGACGAAGAAAGCCGGCCGTCCACGGCGCAGCGGCTCGCCCTACGTCTTCAGGTGGGCCCGCCAGACCCCGAGGATGACGAGGCGGCGCGCGAATTGAGCCGGACGGTCATCGCCCGAGTCCTGGCCGACGAGGAGGACGCATTCTCCGCGGCCCGGCGGTTTCCTCAGCTCATCCACCGCGAGGGGGTTCTGCAGGAAACGCTCTGGGATGACCCGCGCCTTGCAGCCTCGCCGTCGGCCCGACGCTTGATGCGCGCTGTCGCCGCAGACCTTCAGCGGAAGCTGAGCCTCTCGCCCGCGGCGGCGCCGCGGCTGCAGCAGCCGCTCGCGCCGCCGCCGCAGAACGTGTGGCGTCGCCTGCTCGGGAGGGTTCAGGCCTACGCCGGACTGCGTTGAGGCGCGCGCAGGACGCGAGCAGGCTCACTCGCCGCCAGAGCAAACCCCATGTCGGGGCAACGCCGCCAACGGGCGTCGCTCCGCAATCGAAAGGAGTTCCTTGTTTGCAGCCTCACGCCCAACCCACCGTCTTCGTCCGGGAGAAGGAACTCGGCGAGCTGGCCGAGATCGCGCGGGAGGATTTCACGCCGGCCGCCGCATTGCTGCGGGAAGAACTCAGGCGCGCGATCGTCCTGTCCGACGAGGAGTTCCCACGGGGCTTCGCAAGACTCGGCTCGGCGGTGGAGTACGTCGACTTCCTTTCGGATCAAATCCAGCGCATCACGCTCGCAACGCATGACGCGTTCGGCCCCGACGCGCGCAAGGTGTCCGTCGCCTCCCCGCTCGGCGCCGCCCTGATCGGCCTTTGCCCAGGCGACGTGTTCAGCTGGACGGGAGGCGACGGGAAGCCGCGGACGATCCTGGTGGTCAGCGTGACCGCTCCCGATCGTGCGCCTGGGGACCGACGAGCAGTTTAGATAACGCCCAGAGCGCGCATCGATTCGGCCACGCGGACAAAGCCGGCGATGTTTGCGCCCAGCACATAGTTGTCCGGGGCGCCATAGGCCTCGGCGGTCTCCGCGCAGGCGTCGTGAATATTGCACATGATCGCCGCCAGCCGCTCTTCGGTCTGTTCGAAGGTCCAGCTGTCGCGCGAGGCGTTCTGCTGCATCTCCAGCGCCGAGGTGGCGACGCCGCCGGCGTTCGCCGCCTTGCCGGGAGCAAAGAGAACCCCGGCGTCCTGGAACAGGCGCACGGCTTCCGGCGTGCAGGGCATGTTCGCCCCCTCGCCGACCGCCACGACGCCGTGGCTCGCCAAGGTGCTGGCGTCCTTGCCGGTGAGCTCGTTCTGGGTCGCCGACGGCATGGCGATGTCGCAGGGTACGTCCCAGATGGAGCCGCCTTCGACATAGGTCACGCCGGCGCCTTTGAGGCGCGCGTACTCGGAGATGCGCTCGCGGCGGACCTCCTTGATCTCCTGCAGCAAGGCCAGGTCGACGCCCTCTTCGTCGACGACATATCCGCCGGAGTCGGAACAGGCGATCACCCGTCCGCCGAAGGCGATGACCTTCTCGATCGTGTGGATCGCCACGTTGCCGGAGCCGGAGACCACGACGCGCAGCCCATCGAAGCTGCGGCCCCGCGTCCCAAGCATCCGATCCACGAAGTAGACAGCCCCATAGCCGGTCGCCTCCTTGCGCGCTCGCGAGCCGCCGTAGACGAGACCCTTGCCAGTGAGGACGCCGGCCTCGTAGCGGTTGGTGAGGCGCTTGTACTGGCCGAACATGTAGCCGATCTCACGGGCGCCGACGCCGATGTCGCCGGCCGGCACGTCGACGTACTCGCCGATATGCCGGTGCAGCTCCGTCATGAAGGACTGGCAGAAGCGCATCACCTCGCCGTTGGAACGCCCACGCGGGTTGAAGTCGGATCCGCCCTTGCCCCCGCCGATGGGCAACCCGGTCAGCGCGTTCTTGAAGGTCTGCTCAAACCCGAGAAACTTGACGATCCCGACGTTCACCGAAGGATGGAATCTAATCCCGCCCTTGTACGGGCCCAGCGCAGAATTGAACTGGACGCGGAAGCCCCTGTTGATCTGCACTTGGCCGCGGTCATCCACCCACGGCACCCGGAAGATGATCTGCCGCTCCGGCTCGCAAATGCGCTCGATCAGCGCGTCATCCGCATAGTCGGGGTGCTTGGCGATGACCCGTCCCAGGCTTTCCAGAACCTCCCGCACCGCCTGATGGAATTCAGGCTCGCCGGCGTTTCGGCGCACCACTTCGGCAAGGATGGGTTCTAGCTTCTCGTCGATCTGGGTCATGCGCTTGGTTCCGAGTGACTGGCCGCCGCTAACGTCGAACACGGCGGGCCGCAACGCAAAGTATAGAATGGCTGCATCCTGCGGCCATATTTGCGGATCCCCTGGAACTCGATCCCGCGACGCCCGCGACGGCGACGCGCCGACGCCGGACGAAGGGGCGGGCTGCGCACGCAAAGGATGACGCCCCTCCCGGCCGAGGGGGCGCAAGGCCGGAAGGGGCGTCCGGACCTCAGGAGACCTGAGGCCTACTTCGCGCCAGAGGACGTCGAGGCGCGAGGTTTCACGAGATCTGCAAGCGAAGACGCCTGCCGTTGAACCACCTTGGGTTGCTTAGGCTTGCGGGGTTCTCTGTTTCCGGAACGGTTCTTCTTGCCCATCGTGAGCTCCAGGGCGATCGCGCGCACTCGCAACTGCGCAGCGGCAACGCGCACGAGGTTGCACCGCGATCGCTTCAGCAAAGCGTGGTGAGTGACCTAACGGCCGAGTTCGGCCGTGGACGACGCCGCTGGCGTTCCCTGGCCCGAACGGCGCGGTCGCCAGGATCGGACCAGGGCTAGGAGCCTGGGATGAGACAGACGGGGCGGCGATCGCCCGCGGCGCCATCATGGAGCTGCATGAGCCCAGGCTCGGCAATCCCCGGTAGGAAGTCAATGGCTCTCAAGGCCGCTTCGGCGGCCACGACTCGAGCTCGCGCGCGCCAGATCACCGTCGGCATCCCGGGCCGCCTGGCTCCCATCAGTTTGCCGGCCCTCGACTTGAAACTCCGCCGACAATTACTATCCTTATGGATGTGACTAGCTGCCGCCATTTGTTGACCGAAAAACTCATTGTCCGGCCCTAGGCGGGCGCCTGCCAATTGCGGGCGCCGTACCTCATTTCATCAATGCGCAATATCTTTTGATTGAAGCACCTTGAGGTTCTTCATGCTTAGCGAATTATCAAATGACAATCCCAGCATTGTCGTTCTGGACGATGAATACACCGATCTCTCGGATATTATCTGCAGCGCCGCGCGCACGACGGCTGGCCTCTCGCTGCTCTGGCGCGAACTCGGCCGCGCCACCCTGTCGCCCCGCACGCGGGCGCCCGCGGATCTGGTGAGGATGGGATCCCGCGTTCACTTCACCGATCTGGATCGCCGGGAGTCGCGGATGGTGCATCTGGTCTATCCCGAGGAGGCCTCCACTCCGGTCTTCGTGCCGGTGACCTCGTCCATCGGAGCTGCGCTGCTGGGGTTGCGGCCCGGAGACGTCTTCAGCTGGGTCGACCCGGCCGGCGAGGTTCGAACCTTGCGCATCGACAGGGTCGAGCCGCCGCTGCGGCCCCAGGTGCGCAAGCGCCGGGCATGAAGCCTGCGCCGCCGCCCGGCGGGACGCACGTCGGCGGGGCGGCGACGACGGCTTACTCGCTCCTCCTGTCGGCGAGCGCGTCCCGCAGCGCGTCCAGCAAGGCGGGCTCGCCAGGCGGGGCGGAGACGCAGACCCGTTCGAATCCCGCGGCCATCAAGGGCTTTGCTGCGGCTTGCGAGATGCACACGCAGGCCCGTCCTTTCGGGAGGCCGCCGGCGTGCGCCGCCAGCTGTTTGGCCGCCTTGGGCGAATGCACCAGCGCAGCCGCCCAGCAGGGGCGTACCCGGTGGGACCTCGGTCGCTCGTCCATAAGACCGGACGCGTGCGATAAAGGGCTGCGGTGACGGCCTCCACCCCCTTCAAGCGCAGCGCGCCGACAAGGTCCCCGGCGGGCTCCAGTGCGCCAGGGCGCAGAACGGCTCCATAAAACGAACGTCGCTCAGCCAGGGCGCGAACGTCGCCGCCGGCGGACTGAACGCGGTGAAAGCCCACGGCTCGGGCGGCCTCGGCCGTGGCGTCTCCGACGGCGTAGACCGGCAAGTCGCGCAAACCGTTCCGGCCGACGAAGGCTGTGACGCCGTTGGGACTGGTGAACGCCAGCGCCCCCACGCCGGCGAACGACAACTCCGCGCGCAGGGCCTCGACCCGCAGGACGGGCGCCACCGCGGGAGCATGGCCGAGGCGCGACAGCACGGCTGCGGTGCGGCTGGCGCCTGGCTCCGTACGCGCCACCCAGACAATGGGAGGGGGTTGGACGGAGCGGCCGTCTTCGGCCTGGACGGCCGCCCTCACGGCGACACGCCCGGCGTGCTCAGCCCGCGGTGTCGATGCGCGCCTCAGAGCCGGGCCGCGATCCACAAGACCGCAATCAGAGTCAGCGCGCCGGGCAGAACGACACGAAGCCGCCGTGACGCGCCCTGTCGGCCCCTGAAGCGCCGCAGGCGCCAGCCGGCGTGCAGGTAGACAATAGGCCGTGGGCGGCCGGTCTCGTCGCCGACGATATAGTGCCGGCCATAGCGGTTGATCATCGCACCTCCGGAACGGCGCGGCTCTGCGGCTCCGACTATCTGGCGGGAAGGCGGAATCGCATGGCGCATAAGGACGCCCCGCAACGTTCCGTTCAGCTTGAAATCAACCCCGACAGCCGATGGCTGCGGGGATCACTGGCCTGCGACCAGACGCCCTGCGCGGGCCTCCAACATCAGAATTTCGGCGCAGAGCGGCATGGCCCGCATGCTGTTGTCGAGCCGGCGCGGTGTCAACGCGCTTGGCCTCAGGAACTGGCGGAGACCGCGCCGACCCTGGCTTGCGCAGGCGCGACGTTCTCCACCCGGATCAACCGGGTGCGGCCCAGCGCGTCGGTCCATCCGAAGACATCTCCAGGGAGGAGCCCGATGAGGGCTGCGCCGACCTCGCTGTCGACCCTGACTGCCCTCTCGCCTGCAGCCTCGCGCGGATGGGCGACGACGACCTCGCAGTCCTCGCGCGTGACGACGTCCCGGTAGCGCACCCGGGAGTTCAGGCGAACGAGCTCGCGCGGGGCGCAGCTTTCGGGGATGACGTTTGCCCGCATCACCTCGCACCAGAGCAACGCCATGCCATGGGTGGCGGGTTCGATCGACGAGACGACGTCGAGGAGGCGCTCGTGCTCCGGCGCGCAGACCAGGATCTGCGGGCGTGGCAAGCGGGGAAGGCTCAGATCTGTCATCGTCACTCTTCAAGGTTCAGCCACAACCTCAGCGGCCAGGTGAACTCAGCGGCGGCCGCGATCGCACGACACAGGCCTTATGGTCATGCCCCGAAGCCGACGGGATCTTCATGGAGGACCTCGAGGACTTTCACCGCCCGCAACTGGCCGTCCGGCGCGCTCCAGCGAAAGATTGCGCCCTGGGGCAGCCCGATGAGCGCCGCGCCGAGCGGCGAGAGCACGGAGATGTAGTTTTCTTCGGGGTTCGCCTGCTCAGGACGAACGATCCGGACGCGTCTTTCACGCTTGCTACGCAGATCGCGATAAGCGGCCCAGCTTCCGAGCTTCACGAAATCGAGGCCTTCCGGCGCCCCGACGGAGAAGCGATTGACCTCCTCGCGCAGAAGGGCGCCCCCGGGGTTCGCCAGACCGGCGTGGCTCGCCAACGCCTGCAGCTCCAGAGCGTCCGCCTCGGACGCGTAGACAGTGGGACGCGCGAACATCGTGTCATTGAGGTTTGGCATCTGGTTCTCCGTGGTTCAGTTCGACGTGGATCCGAAAGGGAGCCGCTCCTGGCTGTCGACGCGGTGCGGGGGATCGAACCTGGCCAGGATCGCCCCAAGGGCGGGCTCGCGCACCAGGCGCGCCGCCTGTTCGGGGGAACACCATCGAAGGGCGCGTTGCCCGCGTTCGGGCCAGACTGGCGCGATCGCTGTGACGTACACGGCGAAAACGGCCACCCGGCAGCCGACAAGTCCACGCCCGAGGCGCTTTTCGTACGCGTACTCGCCGAGTGGGTGTTCGCTGAGCGCCCGGCCGATCACGCCGGCTTCCTCGAAGGCCTCTCGCTCGGCCGCCGCCGCCAAGCCTTCCCCGCATTTGGCCCAACCTTTCGGCAGCACCCAGCGGCGGGTGCGCTTCGATGTGATGAGCAGGACCCGCGGCTCACCCGTCTCGGCGCGACAGTAGGCGACGGCCGCGCTCTGGCTGCGCTGCGTGTTCGGCCCCTCGGCCGCGCCGCTTCCACGCCGTCGCGCCTCGCCGTGCGCGCGCTGACGGCTCGACCCCGCTGATCCCGAAGGTCGGCGACGGTCACTTGTCTTCCACATAGACCTACTCCGCGCCCGCCCAGCGAGCGCCAAGTTATGTTTGGGATGTTTTGAGTTGAATGCGAGAGGTCGCCCCCGAACTCGTCCGGACGTGCCGGGAAGAGTACGGGGCTACGACTCTTTGACCGCTGCGCGAATGCTGTCCGCGCGCTTAAAGTTGTTCATATGAACGCCCATAGCGGCGAGACCATGGGACAGCTGACCAGGGATGTCAAATCGCTCATAGGGTCATCCGCCGGCGGCGGCGGCCGGCGAAGCAGCTGGGGACGACGGCTGCGGACTCGGGATCGGCTAAGGGATCCACACCAACCGCACCAACAAGCCATCGGCTCGCCAGTCTAGGTCAAGCGCGCCGCCCAGCTGCCGGGTGAGCCGTTCGATCAAACGGGAGCCGAATCCGGTGCGCGATGGCCGCTCAACGGACGGCCCGCCGCGCTCTCGCCAGGCAAGCTCGATTTTCCGCCCCGGGTCGCTGCGCCACGAGACCTCCACCTTGCCAGCCGCAGTGGATAGCGCCCCATGCTTGACCGCATTCGTGGCCATCTCATGCATGATCATGCTGAATGGCTGCACCTGGTCGGCAGGCAAGGAGAGGTGTGGTCCAGTGAGGACGAACCGCTGCTCCGGCGCATAGGTCGAGAGCTCTTCCCGAATGAGGTCGGCGAGCACGCCGCCCTCCCAGTTGCTGCGGGACAAGGTCCCCTGGGCCCGGGCCATCGCGTCCACCCGACCGATGACTTCCTCGCGGAACCTGGCGGGATCGGCGGCATCGGTGAGGCGCACGATGGACTGCACCATCGCAAGGGCGTTGCGGGCCCGATGATCAACTTCCCGCATGAGCAGATCGCGGGTCTCTTCGGCTTGCTTCGAGGCTTCAATGTCCAGAAGCACGCCTGGGAACCGCGCGGGCCGGCGCTCCGGATCCAGTTCCGCCCGGCCGCTGGCCTCGACCCAGTGATAGAGGCCGTCAACCTGCCGCACCCGATAACGGTGACGGTAGGGACCACCCCGCGCAATGGCGTCCGCCACGGCGGCCTCGACGCCGGCCAAGTCGTCAGGATGCACGCTCGCCAGCGTCTCCTTGGAGGACATGCCTAGGCGACAGCGTGCGGGATCGAGGCCGAACGACTGGGCGAATTGCTCGTCTGCCGTGATCAGATCCTCCGGGATGTTCCAGATCCAGGTGCCGACGATGGCGCCGGCGTGCAGCGCAAGCTCCACGCGCTCCGCAGCTTCCGTCAGGTCACGTCGGGCTTCGTATTCCGCTGAGACGTCCTGGAATGTGCATATGCCGAGCTGTCGCCCTTGAGGTTGCACGCGTGACGCGCTGACCTCCAGTCTCAGCAGACGACCGTCGGTGCGGCGGTAGAGCATGGGTTCGCGGTTCACAACCGCGCCTTCGAGCAGCAAGCGCCACAGTGGGTACTCATGCAGCTCGTAGGCTCTTCCATCGGCATGGAGCGCGCCGTGCTGGGGCGGCGGCTGGCTCGTCGAGGATACGGAGTCGAGCCCGAGGATCTGGATGGCCGCCTTGTTGTGCCAGACGAAGGGGCCAGCGGGCGCCTCCACGATGGTCACCGCTACAGGCAGCTCGTCCAAGACGTCGAGCCAGGGATCGATTTCCTGGTCGAGCCTCACCGTGAGGCCCACCTATCCGACTTCGCGTCCAGCATCTCCTCCGCCTCCTCGACTGGGTGTCGCGACCCCGCGCGTGTCGTGCACATGCCTTGAACAGGCGACCAGAGACCTGCCGCCCGAGACGCCGCAAACCTTGCGGGTCGGCGGCGCACGGCGGATTGGGAGCTTCTGCGCGCTCCACACGCGCCTCGCAGGTTCAGGCGGTCAAACGGCCCCTTGCGTCGAACCGCGCGCCAGCCAGCCTTTGCTGTTCCAGGTCGATCGCCGTGCACCATCCCCAGAAGGTAACCTCGAACCCGGGCGCGTCTGTCCCGGCCTGGACAGATCGGCGGTTTCGATTCAGGACGCTCGACGACGGACGCCGAGATCAGTCCGAGCGTCGACAAGCTGCGCGGCGGCAACGCAAACTTCGCCGCACCTGACGTAATCGCCGGGAGCCTCCGCCAGCGGCCCGAGTGGGCCGGCGGCGGGGTCCCGCGCCGGGACCATGTCGCGGGAGCGTTGAGCGAGCCAGGCCGCCCAATGCGGCCACTACGAGCCGGGCTGCTCCTCCGCCGCGGCGAACCAGGCCTCTGGGGTTTCCGGCAACGCCGCGTTCGTCCAGTGCTGGTACTTGCCCAGCGCGGGATGATTGATGACACCGGCGACGGGGCCCCGACCCAGCGAGGGTGACCGTCACCTCACCGCCAAACAGCCGCGCGGCGGCAGGCGCACGGAACAAGCTACATTGGCGGCCGCCGCCAAGTGTTCAGCGTTGGCAATGAGCATGGGTCTCGGCCAAGGCGGCAGGCCGCCAGCGGAGGCTGGCGGCGAAGACTCCCAGGGTTCGCAAGCCGCGCGCGAAGTCGCCTGAGGTCTGTGATGGCGGGCTTTTTCACGCCCGGCGCGTTTCTGGCGTTAGGACGAAATGATCAGCGGTGTTCGACTGCCGCCGCGCGGCGCATCGATCCGACATGTGGCTGCGCTTGCAGTCTTCGGCGGCGTACTGGCGCTGACCGGCGTCGCGTTCGCCTGGTATCGGGTCCGGGCGCCGCCTCCATCATCGCAATGGTCTGTGGCGGCGTCCTTCGCTCTATGGGGCATTGCTGGACTGAGCGCACAGAGGTGCCGACGCTTTGGGCTGTGAGATCCGAGCGTGCCCCGGTCTTATCGCACCTTAGGCCAGAGGTTGCGCCATAATCCCTCAGTGGCCGCCCTCCACCCACGAGACGCCAAAGGCTCGGAACGCCTCCGCCAGCGCGGCCTCGAGGTCGAGCGATTCCCACCGACGCATCGGATTCAAATGCTGAACGAGGTCCGGAAGCAGGCGCACGCCGAACCTGCGGGCGGCTCCACTCGCCTTGTACCCAGCTTTATGCTGGTCGAAGCGCAAATCTGGGTCGCGGGACGTCTGGCCGACATACAGGCCCCAGGGCTCCGCCCGTCGCTCGTCGTACAACAGGAGGACATAGACCGAATGTCCTGCTCCCCTCGCGTGTCGCGTGGTCGCCTTCAGCGTGCGCGCAGCCCGCTCTGCTTTGTCCAACCAAGCCGGAAGAGGATCATGAAACACGACCGGCTCTCAGGATGTCCGGCGAGCCCGTCGATCGCGGCCGGCGCCACTCTCGTCGACGATAAGGACGTTTGCGTCGCTGAGCTGCATCGGCTCTTCTGGGGCCCAGTGCACCATAACTGCCTAAACGCCCCGGCGCGCGGGGGCACGCTGGGCTTACCAAGAGGATTGGCAGCGAGACATCGTTGCGGCGAGCCCCATCAGTTCTCCGTGGCGTTACAGCGCAGGCCCGCTCCTCGGCAAGCGACCCGCAGCTGATCACGCAAGACGGCGGCCAGGGCTGAGTTTCTGCGCACGCCGTCATGTTGGCGCCATCCCTCTCCCATTTTCGCCCGTGGCCACTTTTAGACCAGGTCTTGAGGCAAGCGCGTGGCGCGTTGACTCACAGCTTTCATTCCTGTTCGTGGCGACTATCAAAACCGGAGCATCCGCATTGTCAGATGAGTTTAAAGCCCTCGTCGCCGAGGTCGCTGCCGCGTATTTCGCAAAGAACCATGTGACACCGCCGGAAATCCCCACCGTGATCAGCCGGATTGCGACGAGTCTGAGCTCTGTCGGGGTGGCGACGACGCACCCCGCCGAACCGGAAGCCGACGCGCCGAAACTCACGTCGGCTCAGATCCGCAAATCAATCACGCGCGACGCGCTCATCAGCTTCGAGGACAATAAGCCCTACAAGACGCTGCGGCGGCATCTCGCTGCGAAGGGCCTCACGCCGCAGCAATACCGCGAAAAGTGGGGGCTGCCGAAAGACTACCCCATGGCGGCGCCCAGCTACAGCGAGGCTCGGGCGGAGATGGCTCGGTCGATCGGCCTGGGGAGCCGCGTTTCAGCCCCGACGAAGCCGCCGACCGTTCGCGAAGGGAACGCGGCTCGCCCCGTCGAGGCGGCGCCCCTGTCTGCCGCCCCAACCGCGGCCTACGCCCAGGCGTCGGTTAGCCCCATCCAACGCGAGGCCGGCACGATGGCCATGCGCTCCAACTTGGAGGCCGTAGGACCGCCGCCCGCATCGCCGACAACCTCGGTCGAAACGCTGACCAGCGCTCAGATCCAGCGATCGATGACGCCTGAGGCTCTCATCAGCTTTGAGGACGGCAAGCCCTATAAGCAACTAAAGCGGCATCTCACCGCCCGGGGGATGACGCCCGACGACTACCGCGCCAAATGGGGCCTGCCTCCGGACTATCCGATGGTGGCGGCCAATTTGTCGGCCGCGCGCTCGGCCGCCGCAATCGGCTCTGGATTTGGCAAGAAGGCCGCACCCAGCGGCGCTCCGACGAACGCGGCAACGCCGACGGCCGCAGCGTCGTCCATTGAGCCGTCGCACGAACCACCTCGTCGGGCGCCGACCGAGGTGCGGGAGGCCGAGCCACCGGCGCTGTTGGGGGAACCGGCGGCGGCAACGAAACCGGCTCGGGCTAGGATTCCGGGTCGCCTCGGCCTCTTCGGGCGGCGTTCCGAGACCGCATAACCGGTGGCGCTCTGCGGCGCTTGCTGCGTTTGAGCCGCGTCAACAGCTTATCCTCACGGATCCAGCGCGGGGCCCAGTCTGTGCGCCCGGCCCACAGAGGCCTTAGCCTCAGCCGTGCGCGACCTCGGGCTCCGGTCGCCGCTTGCCAGGCATCGGGTCGAAGGACACCGGCAGGCTCCTGAGCCCCCAGGTTCCAGGGAAAGGCCGCCACGTCACCTCGCCGTCGAGCCGCGGATTTGTGATCCGCTGGGCGATCAGGTGCACGCCTTCCTCGATATTGGCCCGGGCCATGAACTGGCCCAGGCACATATGCATGCCGCGGCCAAACGCCAGATGCCGGTTTGAGAGCGAGCGCTCCGGGTCGAACGTCATCGGTTCCGGGAAGGCGGTGGGGTCCCGCCCGGCGATGCTGACCGGGAAGATCAGCATGTCGCCCACAGCCAGACTGATGTCCCGGTAGTCGATAGATTCCGTCACCACGCGGTAGGTGCATGACGGACTGGCGAAGCGCAGGCTCTCCTCGATCACCTTGGCGCAGTAGGCTGGTTCCTGCGCGCAGCGCGCCCAGATCTGCGGATGGTCGATCATGGCGTGCAGCATCAGGCTCAAGGTGTTCTTGGTGGTGTCGAAACCGGCGGCGAACAGCAGGATAAGCATTTGCCGCAGCTCGGTGTCGCTGAGCCTGCCCGCGGTGTTCGCGGCGATGAGCTGGTCGAGCAAATCGTCGTTCGATCCGTTCGGGCCGCGCTCGACAATCAATCCGTCCACAAAACCCCACAGATGCTGGCGCCTTCAATCTCCTCCATCCTGGTCGGGTCCAGATCGAAGCTGCCGCCATGGATCTCCATCGACTTCTGGATGCTCGGGATCACCGCCGGATCCGCGCCGATCAGGCCGAACATGACCCGGATCGGAAACTGGCCGGCGAACTCGACGAAGTCGAAGGCGCCCTTCGGAGCCCATTCATCCAGCAGGTCGGCGACCACTGCGCACATGTTCGGGCGCAGCCGGTTGACCGACCGCGGCGTGACCCCTGCGGCGATCGCTTGCGCGCCCGCGAATGGTCTCCATCATGAAGGGGCTCGCCACCCAACTGCACAATCAGAAGGCCGCCGGATCCGACTATCTCGTCGGCCGGCGGCTCTCGGCCTGCGACATCCACTGGGCGGCCTTGTCGCTGTTCGTCTCGCCCCTCGAGCCGGAACGGTGCCTGATGCCGGACTTCATGCGCGAGAATTACACCCATCTGACGCCCGAACTCGCGGCGGGGCTCGATCCCATCCTGCTGGAGCACCGCGACCGCGTGTACCAGCGCCACGTCAACCTGCCGCTGGATTTCTGATGATCGACCTCTACTACGCGCCGACGCCCAATACCTGGAAGGCGAGCATCATGCTCGAGGAGTGCGGGCTGCCCTACCGGGTCATCCCCGTGGACATCATGGAGGGGGATCAGAAGAAGCCCGAGTTCCTGGCCATCAATCCCAACGGCCGCATCCCGGCGATCGTCGATCACGACGCGCCGGACGGTCCGCAGCCGGTTTTCGAGTCCGGCGCCATCCTGATCTATCTGGCGGAGAAGCCTGGCGCTTCCTCGCGCCCGCGGGTCCCGCGCGCACGGAGGCGCTGGGCTGGCTCATGTGGCAGATGGGCGGCCTGGGCCCGATGGCCGGGCAGGCGCATCATTTCCGCCGTTACGCCCCGCCCGGCAACGATTACTCGACGGATCGCTTCGTGAACGAGAGCGCGCGTCTCTACGGCGTGATGGAGAGCCACCTGGCCTCCAACGCGTGGCTGGCCGGCGGCGCCTACAGCATCGCCGACATCGCCTCGTGGGGCTGGGTCTGGTACCATCGAATGCATGGTCAGAACCTGGACGATTTTCCGTCCGTCGCCCGCTGGTTCTTCGCTGTCTCAGCGCGTCCGGCCGTGCAGCGAGGGCGGACGTTGGGCATCGAATCCCAGTCCGAGGAGAACCGCGAGCGGCTGATCGGTCCATACTACGGCGCGAATGGTCCGGCGCCCGGGGCGGACTAACGAGGTCCGATCTGGCACGTGCCACTCCCCGGGGCCCCCGCACGCCTGCCAGCCCAGGGGTTTCCCCACCCACGCCGTGCACCGTCGTGAGCGCCGTCGCCGCGAGAGCCTGCGCCCAGCTTCGCCGTCACCGGGCCAGTCCGCCCCGAAGGCTTCCGCAAAGCGCTGCGCCGTCGCCTGATCCTCACGGGTACAGGAGAGGAAGGAGTCGGGCATCGCCGGCTCACATCAAGCTGGCAGCCAGCGGCTGCGCGATCGCGGGGATCGTCAGGTAAGCCGCCAGCGAACGAGCGCGCCCGTTCCCGGCCCCGGCGATTAGCCAGCGGCGATCGCCGGCCCGCTCAAGGGTTCGCCGCGGACTGCGTCAGGCCCGAACCCTGACGTAGTCGCCGGGCGCCTCCGCCAGCGCCCCGAGCGGGCCGGCGGCGGGGTCGCGCGCCGGGACCATCTCGCCGGAGTGCGGGGCGAGCCAGGCCGCCCAGTGCGGCCACCACGAGCCGGGGTGCTCCTCCGCCGCGGCGAACCAGGCCTCCGCGGTTTCCGGCAACGCCGCGTTCGTCCAGTGCTGGTACTTGCCGACCGCGGGATGATTGATGACCCCGGCGATGTGGCCCGATCCTGCGAGCGTCACGATCACCTCACCGCCGAACAGCCGCGCGCCGCGATAGACGCTGTCGAAGGGCGCGATGTGATCTTCCTTGGAGGCCTGCACGTAGACCGGCGTCCTCACCTTGCCCAGGTCGACGCGAACGCCGTCGATCTCCAGTTCGCCGCGGGCGAACGCGTTCTTTTGATAGAACTCGCGCAGGTAGCCGAGATGCAGCCGCTTGGGCAGCCGGGTGGCGTCGCTGTTCCAGTATAGAAGGTCGAACGGCCGCGGCGTCTTGCCGAGCAGATAGTTGTTGGTGACGTAGGACCAGACAAGGTCCCGCGGCCGCAGATGGTTGAAGGCCGACGCCATGGCCTGTCCCGGCAGGATTCCGCCCGATCGATCGATCAGGCGTTCGGCGTCGGCGATCCAGGCGTCGTTGCAGAACACCTGAAGGTCGCCGGCGCGGCTGAAGTCCTGCTGCGCCGCGAAGAAGGTCGCCGAGGCGATCGGGGATTCGATCTCCAGCGCCTCCAGGTAGGCCATGGTCGCGGCCAGCATGGTGCCGCCAATGCAATAGCCGACGGCGTTGACCTTCGGCTGCCCGGTCTGCTCCATGGCCTTGAGCAGCGCCGTCAGCACGCCCTGACGCATGTAGGCTTCAAGGCCCTTGTCGGCGAGACCCTCGTCGGGATTGACCCAGGACGTGACGAAAACGGTGAATCCCTGCTCGGTGAGCCACCGGACCAGCGAGTTCTCTGGCCGCAGGTCGATGATGTAGTACTTGTTGATCACCGGGGTGATGATCACCAGCGGGACCGCGTGAACCTGCGCGGTGGCCGGCGAGAACTGCAGCAACTCCAGGAGCTCGTTGCGGAACACGACCTTCCCTGGCGTGGTGGCGATGTTCTCGCCGAGCTGAAAGCGGCTCGCATCCGTCTGGCTGATCGCAAGCCTGCCGCCGCCGCGTTCGAGATCCGAAGCGAAGTTGCGCGCGCCGCGCAGCAGGCTTTCTCCGTTCGTGTTCAGCGCGGTCTCAATCGCCACCGGGTTGGTCGCCAGAAAGTTCGACGGCGCCGCGGCGTCCACGAGCGCGCTCGCGAAGAAATTCACCTGCTTCTCGTGCAGCGGTTCCGTGAACAGCAGCGCGCCGGCGAGCGCCCGCACGCCCTCCCCCGCGGCGCTGTAGAGTCTGCGGTGCAGGTCGAAGCCAGGCTGAGTCCAGGCCGCTTCGCTGAACCGCCGGTCGCGCGGCGCTTCAGCGCCGACCAGCGCGCCGAGCCACGCGGTCCAGAGATCGAGCCCAGTCTGTACCAGTACGGTCGTGACGGACTGCAGAGCCTGGGGCGAGGTCAAGGTCGCGCAGCACCCGTCCCACAGCGCTGGCCAGAGGTTCAGCGGGTCGGGATTGAACAGCGGCGTGAATGGCGCCGGGCTGGCCGCTCGGCCATCGCTTGCGGCAGGACCTTTGTTCGCGAGCAGGATCAACGTCTCGGCGGAGGCAGCGTGAGACGCGAAGCTGGCCGCCTCACGTTCAAGCGCAAGCTGCGAGGCCTTGAGCTTCCTTGTCGTTTTCGAACTGGGAACCGTCAGGGTTTCGACCGGATTTTCAGGCACGACAAACCTTTCTGCTGAAGGCGTCTGCCCGATCAGCGGCACGCTATGTTGCGCTGCAGCAAAGTGGACTTTGTCCAACGCCACGTCTGTCCGCGCGCAGACAGAACTCGGGTCGACGAACGTGGCGCGCGCTTCGGATCTAAGGCGTCGCCGAACGGGCCTGGCTCCACCCTCCCGGCAGTTCAGCTCCTTAATTCCATGGCCCGCCAGCCCGCTGGCGCGCTCGACTTGCGCCTTGCCGGCGCCTCTTCCCGCAGCATGTGGAACGTGCCGGCTTAGCCCCCGCATTATGAGCACCCTAACCGTAGCCGCGGGCTTGCTGAGTTGGCACTATGCCGCCTTGCGGGGATGAGCCGCCGCCCGATCCGCTCCCACGCGGGTAGCGCGTTCGTTCGCCTAGCAAGCTCCCGGCCTTCAGGGGCCGGGGGCTTTTCGCTCTAGCGCAGGCAGCGCCGCCGAGCGCCAACGGTCTTTCCGAAATCGGACGTTCGCTCGCGAAACCCACCCGACTGACACGGGAAGGCCTGCGCATCGCTGTTTGCTTGATCAACCGTCAGCGAACGCGGTATGCGATATATGAGCCATATGGCTCACCCGACCACCCGCCCCCTCGGTCGGCTGCGAAGCCTGGCGCGCACCCTCAAAGCCCCCGCGCGCCAGGCTTCCCTCTTCTCCACGGTCAAAGCCCGGCCAGCGGACGTTTGGGGAGTTTCTCAGATGGATCGTTCGCCATTTCGCGGCGGCCCCGGATGCGGCGCTTAGCGAAGATGCGCTTGCCGGCCTCGAACGACCTCTGCTTTCGACCCGTTGCAAGTGCGCCACCCCGACGTCGCCTGAACCGTCCTGAGATGTCGCGCCGAGTGTCCGGAAGCGTACAGACACCTCGCGAACGCCGCATAAGATCCCGCCTAAACAATGACTCGCCCCGGGCGAGCGACAGGGATGGAGACGCCATTGGATCGGACGATGCTTTATCGCAAGCACGCCGGCTATTGCGCCGGCTTGCTCAATCGGGCCTTGGACCCGAAGCGGAGATCTCTAATCGAACGAGAGCGTCAGGACTGGGCGACCCTTGCTGACCAGAGCCGCTCTTGGGCCGAGCCCAGGTGTCGCGCGGCCTCCACAGGAGTTCGGTTTAGCCCACGCCCCGCTCTCCGTAGCGACCCTGGCGCCGAGACATCAAGGTAGGGGAAGGTCCCCCAGCTGGCCGAGCAGGCGGCGCAGCCAGCGGCAGTCGCTCCCGAACGCCGACCGAGCCGCCCTGCGTACCAGCTACAGCGCCACCACAGGAACCGCGAGCGCCGCCAAGGCGGCCGCGGCGGCGACGATGGCCGCGGCGCGGCGGCTGTCCCGCCGATCCAGCGCCGCACGGGCGCGATCTGCGACGACGGCGCGGCGCTCGGGAGACAGGCGGAACAATCGGTCACGCGCCTTGACGACCTGATGGCCCGGCGCTCTGACGGAGCCGCGGGGCGTGGTCACTTCAACCATGAAACCTCCTACTGCTGCCTGTGCCAGTGACCCGTCGCCGGCTTGCCGCTCGCCCGCGTGGTTCCCGGGCGTGCTGGCGGTCATGGGCGCATCGCGGCGCTGACGCCAACCGACGGTGAGGGCCGATGTTCCATCGCCAGGCCGCCGCTAGACAGGGCGGCGCTCTTTGCATCGAACGAACGTGATTAATCCGGCACGCCGTGAGGCTTCGTCTGAAGGCCAAGCGCAGCTATGCTGAGGCCATGGATTTCATCGACGTCCCTGGCGCCTCAGGAGCCGCCTACCGCTTCCGCCGCTGGCCCGGCGCGGGTCTGCATCGGCCGATCGCCGGCAACTTCGTGGTCGTCATTGAACGCGGCCGGAAGATCGAAGGGCTGGGCGTCACGGATGACCTCAGCCGTGCGCCCGAACAGCTTGCGGAGCGCCTGAAAGGCGCTGCGCTGTTCACGCGCCTGAACATTGCGCGGGCCGTGCGCGAGGCCGAACACGCCGACCTCGCCGCACATCACCCTGACGCTGAGATCTACGCAGCCGTTGAGCCGCATCTCGTCTGACAGCGCGAGAAGCGGCTCAGGGCGGCGTCAGGCCCCCTCGCCCGCTTTCTTCGACGCCGCCTTGCCTCGGCGGGGCGCCGCTGGGCTGGCGCGCCGGCCTTTTGCGGCCTTCGCCGGCGCAGCGGGCGGCGGCGCGGGCGGCGGCGGCGTGCGGGCCTGATTAAGCCGGGCGCCTAGCCCCAGCGCCTTGGCCATTTTCGAACGCGCCTCGCTATAGGACGGCGCGACCATCGGATAGTCCTTCGGCAGGCCCCACTTCTCCCGGTACTGCTCGGCGCTGAGGCCCCGCACCGCCAGATGGCGACGCAGAGTCTTGTACGGCTTGTTGTCTTCGAAGCTGATCAGCGCATCCCGCGTGATCGACTTGCGAACCTGCGCGGGCGTGAGCTGGATTTGCTCCGGCGCCTCCGGCGATGATGCTTCAACGGCAGGCGTTGTTCCGACCGCGGACAAGCTGCTGGCGATTTGATTGATGACGGTCTGGATATCCGTCGGCGTGACGTGGCTGTTGCTGAAATAAGCCGCCGCGACGTCCGCCACCAACTTCCGAAGATCAACGTCCTCTGACACCGTAGAAAACCTCCACACAACCCGCTTCAACGATATCCCAGACAGGCGACTAAATCGGTTACCTGGTCAACGTATTACTTAGGAGGAAGGGTTTGGCGCTACAGCGAACCCCTTTCTGGAGATTGCAGCGCTAGTAGGTGGACGCTTGACCGCATTCAACGGGGCCGAACCGGTCGCGCCCACCCGGGGACAGACCAGCAACCCTCGATCAAGCAACTGGCTGCGGAGGAAGCCAAGGCCCCGCACGAATCTTCAAGAAGTTGCGTAAGGCCGCGCTTTCAACGCCGGACGGCGAATCCGCTCTTCGATGATCGCTACAGCATGATCCACTGATCGATCGAGTGGTCGAAGTAACGATCAACGCGCGATCCGTTCCATCGGTACTGCAGATGCCGCTCTTGCCGCGGGATGCGCACCGCCTTCGGCTTGAAGGCGGCGATACATTCTCCGCCCTCGCGACGAACGCTCGGATAGACCAGGCCCATCGCGCCGTCGGCGCGCAGCGCCGCGGCATAGGATTGAGACGCCGCATAGTTCTGCGGATGCAGTATGGCGCTGCGATCGGGCTCGGGGACGGAGCCGACTTCCTCGAAGTCCGCGTCGACCTCACCGACAAGCACGCGCATCGCCTCGGTCCGAACCGGATCGCCGCTGTCACGGGCGAAGATCTCGAAGTGGTGGATGGTCTCGGCGATGGCGGCCTCCAGCTCGCGGGCGGCGTAGTAGACACCATAGCTGCCGTCGCTGAAGCGCGAGCCCCTTGGATTGAGGTGCGTGAACGCGGCCATGACGTAGCTCGCGCCCGGCCCGACGATCCGGTCTTCAGGCGGGACAAGATTAATGGCGCCGATCTCGTCGCGGATGCGCGGATTGGTCAGTTGCTCCAGCTCGATCAGGGCGTCCCAGATTGCAGGGTCCTGTGTCAGCCCCTCGAAAAGATCGATCGGGGGATACCTGGATGCGATGACGCGCCACCCGCGCGTCCACGCTACACGACGGGTGACCAAGCTCAGCTCCAGGGCGCGCGCGCAGCGTCCAGATAGGCTCGCACGGCCGCGAGGTCGGTCACGTCGCCGGCGAGCATCCGCTGCATCGGCGTCTGGCCGCCGAAGACAGCGTTCGGCCGATGGACCCAGCTGTCCGCAAGCTCGCGGTCCGAGTAGACGATGTGAAGCGCCTTGTAGACGCCGGCCAGGTAGCCGATCCGGCGAAGGGTGTCGGCGGGCACGCGTACCGCCCTCCCCGACTTCCACGAGAAGAAGGTCCGCTCGGCTGGCGAGCCGAGAAGGACGCGCGCCTGTTCTGCGGACACGCCCCACCTCTCGAGGATCAGGAAGGCGCCGGCCAACGCCTTGACCGGGTCGACGTCACGAAGGTCGGGTCGATGCTGCGGTTGAGCGGCAGGCATTTGCGATCTCACTTTTGCAGTAAATAGCTCAATAACTGCAAAAGTGCAATGACTGCGCCCGGGGCGTCCTCCGCTCTCTCTGTCTCGGCCTTAGTCCGCGGCGGCGTTGGCCGGCCAATGAGCGTCGAGGAGTTGGCCAAGGACAGCCTCGGCCTCGGACCGGGTCGCGCCCGCAGCCAGTAGCAGCGTCACAGTCACTTCCTTGCGCTTGCGGGCGTCGACGCGGAGGACGGGAGCCCCAGATGCGGAGCTCATGACCTGCGCGGGGGCCGATCCTGACTTCTTGGGGGATCCTGACTTCCTGGGGGCGCCGTCGGCGGCCGCCGTGAGGTCGCGGATCACGTCCTGAGGCGAGAGAACACTCCCCTCCCCTTTCGTCGCCGCCAGCTCCGCTGCACGCTGAAGGACCCGGCGGGCGCGATCGTCCGGTTTGAGCAGCGGCTTGATCAGGGTCACGTGCTTGATCCTGAGCGCGTGCGGATCGGGGAACGCCCCGAGCAGCTCCGCCGGCAGGCGCGCCAGGTCCAGGTAGCGGCTGAGCCAGGCCTCGGAGACATTAAGCCGCTCGGCCATCGACTTCTGATGTCCGCCGTAATGGCGCTCCAGCGCCCGGAGGTAGTCCCGGGCCCGCTCGACGTCGCTCAGGTCCTCCCGGGCGCGGTTCTCCAGATCGGAGATCCGGAACGCCTCCTCGTCGCTGAGGTCGCGCACCTCCACCAGGAAGCGGAAGTCCGAATAATTGTTCGCCCGCAGCCAGCTGACCGTCCAATGGCGCCGCGCGCCGCAGATCACTTCAAAGTCGAAGTCGGGATCGCCACGCACCCGCCTGACGATGGCCGGCACTTCCTGGCGCCCCTGCGCCTTGAAGCTTTCGATCAGGTCCGCGCAGCGGCTATCGTCGAGCTTGGCGTAGTCGCGGTTGTGCTCGCTCCACATCCGGCACCGGACGGGATCCACCAACTCGACAGCGCGTGAGATCAAGGCGCCTGACGCCAGCTCCGCCAGCCGGTTCGTACGGCCGGCCAGGGTTCCGATTCCCAGCCTGGTCGGGGCGTCGGACTGAGGCGCCGCCTCCTCGAGCACGCCCGCCAGACCAGCGGCGAAGCCGCGGTTCTTGGAACTCATCGTCCCTTCCCCCGAACCAGAATTGCACCGGTGCAATTTCGAGCTTCACGGCTCATGCGAGACCCTCCTTCCGAAGCCGCTCAACGTGGCTCGGCCAGGTCGAACGGATGTCGACGAGGAGCTCCGCGTTGACGCCGTTCAGGTAGGTCAGGCAGCGGTCCCGCACGGACTTGCTCGTCATCGGACTGTCGAGCTCATAGACGGTCATCAGGCGGGCCGTGACGTTGTCGATCTCCGCGGAATCCTTCAGCGGGGTGCGGACCATCGACAGGCCGAACACCTGGCGCATGAGCGCCAGCAGTTCCCGCTGCATGGATTTGTTCTCGTCCACCTTCGAGGCCACCACCCGCAGGAAGCTCAGCTCGGGCGCAAGCTCATGCGAGGCGAGCTCGGCCAGGGTCTCGTCAAGCATGGCCAGGAAGGCGGCCGTCGACGAGAAGTCCATGACGGTGGGCGGGACCGGCACGACCAGGGCGTTGGCCGCCCGCAGCACCGAGAGCGAGATGGCGCCCAGCGCCGGCGGCGGATCGAGGATCACCACGTCGAACTGGTCGGCGATCGAGGCGATGCCCTGAGCGAGACGGTCAAGGAGCCGCCCGCTTCCGCGCGCCATGCGCGCGGCCAGCTCATACTCCGACTGGAACAGCCGCAAGTTCGCCGGGATCAGCTTGAGCCCATCGAAGTGCGTGTCGCGCAGCGCGTAGTCCAGCGAGCGCATGTCGTCATGCCGGAGGAACGGATAGAGGGTGTCATCCTCGGTCAGATCGAGGTCCGGGACATACCCGAACAGCGTCGTCGCCGAGCCCTGGCTGTCGCAGTCGATCAGCGCTACCCGGTAGCCCTGTATGGCCAGGTATTGCGCGAGGTGGACCGAAAGGGTCGATTTGCCGACCCCGCCCTTGAAGTTCTGGACAGCGATGACCGAGCAAGGGTCGTCCGGGGCGCGCCACGGCCGGGTGCCGAACACGCCGCGCATGTCGTTGACCTGGGCCAGGGTGTAGCCGACCCGCCGGTTGGTTTCTGTTCGTGGCGGCGGCGGCAGCCTGCCATCCTTCTCGGCCTCTCGAATGGCCGCCGGCGTCCGGCCCACGAGATCCGCGGCCTCGCCGATCGAGAACGTGGGCTCACGACGCGCTCCCGAGCGCGCCGCACGCGCGCCGTCGCGGAGATTGGCCACGACAGCCGAGGCTCTCCGGGAGAGCTGGGCGATCGGACCTGCGAGCGAGGAGGCCTGCACCTCCGCGAGGTTCGACATCTTCGTTCCTTCCGCAGCAACCAGACTTTCGAAAATCCGCCGGCATCGCCGCAAAATTCGAAAGTCGCGCCCCCTTGGCTCTAATTGCGCTTCCTAAAGGCCGCGTTAACGCTGCGAGCCCAGCAAGATCGCGATTCTGCGGGCCAGGCGAGTCTCCGACCTGACCTCCTGGGGGCGGTTGGCCGGATTTGACGCGATCATGGACCGCCCTTGCGCGGCGGCGGCGCGCGCCGCCTTCCCGAGCAGGAACCGCACCACGATTCGCGGCTCCCCGCCGAGGGGGGCACTGCCGAATTGCACCGGTGCAATTCGTCGTCGGATCGCCGCGCACAGCTTCACCGGCGGCCGCCGCATGGCCCAGAAGTGCACCGGTGCAATTGCGACCATAGGAACTCCACTGCGCGGCGCCTAAGCCCTGTTAGAGCGTCCCCTTGGCCATCGTTTTGTGGGGGCGCGGTCAAGCCCCTCCCCGATACCCAACGGCCTAGCAGCAGGCTCGCCTCCCAAGGGCAATTGCACCGGTGCAATTCGCTGGGCGTCACCTCTGATCTATGTCCAGGCCGCCGTCCGGGGCGGAGCCATGGTCAGCCCTGGAGGCATGATGGATGGCGTCGAAGCCTCATCCTGACCTTTTGGGGGCGCATGGTTTAAGTCGCGTCTGGCGGACGCGGGCCGGGAATTGCACCGGTGCAATTCCGCCTCACCCGGCCCTGCCCTGCCTTGTCTGGTCGGCTTGCGTTACGCGCGTCCCGCCCCCTCGGCGGTGCATTGGCGCTTATTAAACCGAGCATCCGGCCCACAGCGCGCTCGTGCTCTCAACGGCGGAAGCCGGGGGATGCGCGCGCCATATCTCCATGGAAGGCCAGGAGGGGGTGAAATTGCACCGGTGCAATTTCACCTTCACGCGCTCACGGAGCCTCAGGCGCTGCCGATACGCTCCGGCCCGCCTCGTTGTCTGAAGGCGGCGGGACATGCAGGAATCGTCGCATGATGTCGTCCTCCGGCCAATCTCCTGTCCCTTGAGGCCGGGCGGCGCAATTGCACCGGTGCAATTGCGCACCGCTGCCCATTTCGCTCGACGGCATCGATCCACGCGCGCGAAGCCCTGGCCAATTTCGACTAGGCCGACTTTTGGACCGCCTATCCTGACCGATTGGGGGCAGGGTTCACGTCGCGCCAAGCAGACGCCGGGCCGGGAATTGCACCGGTGCAATTCCCGCTGCCCGATCAGCGCACAGGCCCTCCTGTGTAGCGCCTTGGCGCTTTTCAGCGCCGAGCGTCCGGTCCACTGCGCGCGTTTCATGGTCTCAGCGACGGGAACTGGGATGCGTGGGCCTTATCCAACGATCGAAGGCAAGAAGGTGAAATTGCACCGGTGCAATTGCGCCTTCAGGAACTCATCCGGCGCCCCAAGCTCTGCCGATACGCTCCGGCCAGCCGCCGTTTTCTCTCGGCGGCGGCACACGCTTGCGATCACCGCATGACGTCGTCCGGCCGGCCGATCGCCTGTTCTGACTGGTCGGCGGCGCAGTTGCACCGGTGCAATTGCGCTCCGTTGCCCGCTCGCGTGGAAGGTCCGCGATCCGCGCGTGGCAGGCCGTGACCACTATCGAGGTGACGCCTGGGCCGCCTATCCTGACCATTTGGGGGCGTATCACCCAGCGTCAATTGCACCGGTGCAATTGCGAGCTCACGAGCGATTGCGCCGGGCTCGCCGGTCGACCGAAGCTTGGCCCGCCTCACGACTTTACGCATCTCGCCGTGGCCGGTTCGCACGCTGTGTCCCGAAGACCTGACGATCCATTCTCTCCGGCGTCCATGTTGACCTCTCCAGACCGGAGCTTTGGACCATCAGGATCGGCTAGACGGCAATGTAACGGGGGCCGTCAAGCGACTCGCGGAGCTGCTGAAAGCGGTTGGCACCAAGCAGAGTTCGACGCCGCCGCGCTCGCTCCGCAATGGCCGAGCCGACGCGGCGGGAGGACGAAATGCACCGGTGCAATCGCCACGCCGACGCGGGTGTCCAGGGGCTCGGTGCGTAGGGAAGCCGGGCGAAACAGACCGGAATTGCACCGGTGCAATTCGGGCCTAGGGACGGCCTCTCCGCGTCGCGAACGCCTGGCAGAAACCAGTCCAGGACTTCACGAGCTTTGCCCCGGTGAGGCCCGGCAATCGATCGCCCATCTGCTCGCGATAAGCCTGGGCGATGATGTCCTTGTCCCAACCGCCGCCATGGTCGCGGGCGATATCGCCGAAGGGGCCTTCGGCGTACCTCAGGCTCCCTTCGGGAAACCCGGCAGCCTTGGTCGTGGTCCTGCTGGGCGGCGTTGTCGCCGGCTTTGCCGCGGCCGGGCCTGCGGCGAGGCGGGGAGGGGCGTCCTCCACGACCACCTCGACGGCGTTCTCGCGGCGCGCGCGGCGGCCCGCCGCATGGCGCTCATTCTCCTCGACCGTCGTCAGCTGGGCGGGGGCGCTCTTCGCCTGGAAATTGAACTCCAGCTCGACCACAGCGCGGCCGCGGCGGATCTCCCGCCACTCAACGGTGAAGTGCGCCAGCTGGTCGATCTCCGCCTTGGCCTTCTCCAGCACCTTGCGACGCAGTTGCGCGTAGTCCTTGTAGAGCTCCGGGGCGATGCCGAAGGCCGCGCGGATCGCCGTGATGTCGCCGCGCCAGACCGACTGCCTCCGGTGGATCCGCAAGGCGCCCATTTCGTAGAGTCGCAGCGCATAACTCGACCGAAAGCCGAGGACGGCCTGGCGGTTCAGCACCGCATAGGTCTCGGACTCGCGGATCAGTCGCCGGGCGTCCGGCGTGAACTCCCATTCGATCCAGCCGCGTTCGCCGCCCTCCTCCTCAGCCTCCTCGCGCGAAGACTGGATCAGCGGAAAGCGCTTGGTGGCCTTGCGGCCGCGCCAGGAAAGGTCGTCCACGGCGAAGAGCGTCCGATGGAGCTCCTCGAGCATGTCGGCGATCCGCTCATTGCCCTTATGCCCTCGACGGATATCCGCCTTTCGCATCCGGTGCGCCACCGGACGCCAGGCGTCGCCGCCGGCTGTCAGGATCATCAGCGCGAGCAACCGGGCTGCGGTCAGGCTCAGCGACTGCCCTCTGACAAACCGGACCTCGACAAGGGTGCCCGGCTTGGCGAACTCATCGCCGTCCCGGGCCTGCAACGCGTGCGCAGCACGCATCGCCCGCCCCGGAGTCTCCTCCGGACCGTCCTCGGCGTCTGTGCTGTCGTCGATCTCTTGCAGCCCGAATCCCCGCGGTGAGGGTAAAATCTTTCCTGACCTCGGATTGAATGGCAAGTCAGGATAGGCGGCCAGCGTACAGACCTGGCGGCGCTGGGCCCCCAGAAGTCAGGATAACCCCAGCAGGTCAGGCATCCGCCCCCAACCGGTCAGGATCTTACCCCCAACGGGTCAGGAACACTCCCCCGTCCGGTCAGGTGAGCGACGCTAAGCGTTTGGACAGGCTTCAGATTTACCGGCCTGAATCTGAATCGAGGAATCTAGAAATCCCGCTGCTGAACGCAGCGGGCGTCGTTCAAGAATTTCACGGGGGAATAGAGACCCAGCCGCGCCGCGTTTGGTCGACCAAACAGATCGCTTGCGTCCACCACCCCGAACCGTCGAGCCTGCCGCGCCGCCGACCAGGAGGCTGCGCCATGGAGGCCATCTTCATCATCGTCTGCGCGTTCGCAGGCTTTGCGTTTCTCGGCGCCATCATCGCGCCGCCGCCCCGGCCGGGTCGCGAGCTCTACGAGCGCCGCTTGCGGGACGGACCATTCGGCCGCGGCTAAGTCTGGTCACGATCCAAGGCCAAGCTCGACCGGGGATCCGGATGAAGACGCTCGTGATCAACAACCAGAAGGGCGGGGTGGGCAAGACCATGCTCGCCGTGCATGCGGCCTGGTTCCTGGCGGAATCGGGCGCACGCGTGCTGGTCATCGACCTCGATCCGCAGGCGAACGCTTCCTACACGCTGTCGAATGCGCGACCGGGAGGATCCAGCGCCGATCTGTTCTTCAAGCCAGACGTGCAGGTGGAGCCTCATCCTGGTGTGACGATCCTGGCGGGAGACCGAGAGCTCGATGCGGTTGACGCCCAGCTGACCCGCACGGTGCCGGCGTTCCGAACAGCCTTCGACCGGGTCGCGGGCGGGTTCGATTATGTGGTCATCGACACGCCCCCGACCTGGAGCGGCCGAAACTATGCGGCCCTCATGGTCGCCACGAGCCTGATCGCGCCGATCGACCTGGAGACCTACGCGCTCCAGGGCGTGAAACAGCTGCTGGCCCAGAAGGGGAGCGTCGAAAAGGCGGCGCGGCAGGGCCGGCCGATCGATTTCCTGGGCCTGCTGCCGTCGCGGTTCCAGAGCCAGTCGCCTCGGCAGCGCGACAGCTTGCAAGCGCTGCTGCGGCAGCAAGGCGCGCGGATCATGTATCCAGGACAGGGCGTGCTTACCCAGCGCCAGGGCTACGCCGAGGCGCTGGACCTGCGCACGCCGGTGTGGATGATCCGCAAAACTGCGGCTCAGGAGGCTGGCCGCGAGATTCGCCGCGTGCTCGCGACGATGAAGCAGCGCCTCGACAACTTGCCAGGTCCTGCATGAGCGGCGACTTTCTCGACGCCTTCGCCGAACTTAACGCCGCCTTCGGCGCCGACGAGGGCGTGCTTCGGCTGCCGCCCGACCTGATCTATGAGGATCCGCAGCAACCGCGCGAAATCTTCGACGAGGGCGAGCTTCGCGACCTTGCAGAGACGGTGCGTCGGCACGGCCTGCTTCAACCGATTGTCGTGCGGCCGGCCGACGCGAACGGGCGCTACATGGTCCGGTTCGGCGCGCGGCGTCTTCGCGCGGCGCGCCTCGCCGGCCTGGTCGAGGTCAGCGCGCTAGTCCGCGGCGGCGACGCCAGCGAGGCCGAGGTCCTGATCGAACAGGTGCTGGAGAACGATCAGCGCACGGCGCTCAGCACCGCCGAGCGCGCCCGCGGCGTCGAGCGACTGCTCGGCCTGGGCCTCAGCCAGGCGGAGATCGCACGCGCGCTTCGCCAGCCGACGGACGTGATCACCATGCTGGCGGCGGTGAAACGGATGCCGCCTGTGCTTCAGCGGCTGGCGCCGGCGCTTGGAGCCAGGACGCTCTACTCCCTGTTCGGCGCTTGGAAGGCCGACGCAGAAGCGACGGAAGCGTGGCTGAGCGGCCGATCGGGCGCGAGCGTCACCCAGGCGGAGGCGCGTGATCTCGCCGCCCGTATGACCGCGCCTCCAGTGGATCTGCCTGGCTCTGCGAGTGCGGCGAAGCGCAACAGCGAGTCGCGACCCCGACGGGCGCGCGTCACGGACGCAGGCGCCTGCCAGGTCGAGGTTATGTCCGAGGGCCGCGCCGGCCTGCTCGAGCTGCGGCGGCCGCCGCTTCGAGACGGCGAAGCCTGGGTGCGCTTCGAGGGAGCGGATCAGCTTCAGTCCGTCGCCGTGGCGACGCTGAGCATCCGGCGCGTTCGGCCGCCGAAAGGCTAGGGGAGGGCGGTTCCGGCAATAGCCTCTCGGTTTGCTGGAGCTCCCATGACATTGCGACCCATCGTGCGCGCCTGCGGGGGCGAGCTGTACGCCGGCGGCCGGCGCGCCAACATCCCGGCGCCCGGTCACAGCGCCCATGATCGTTCAATCTCGTTGCTCTGGACCGAAGGGCGAGTGATCGCCCACGCCTTCGGCGGGGCCGACTGGCGGGACGCCTTGGCCAGTCTGCGCGAACTCGGCCTGATCGATGAGGAAAGCCGGCTCCCCTGTGATCGGCAGGTGGCCAGGCCGCCAGCCCAGCCGGACCTCACAAAGAGGGAACGCGAAGCGGTGGCCCTCGCGCTTTGGGACGCCGGCGACGAGATCGGCGGAACGCTCTCGGAGAGCTACCTGCGGATCCGAAAGGTGGCGCGGCGGCTGCCTGGAGACGTGGCCTTGCGCCACCATGGATCGGCGCCGGTCGCCGTCTACGCGGCGAGCCCGCTCACCAAGCCCGCCATGCTGGCCGGCGTCCGCGATACTGCAGGTCGCGTGACGGCGATCGAGATCGTCTACCTCGACGCGGGCGGGATGCGGGCGCGTTGGCCACGGGTGTCGCGCAAGACCGTCGGACGGATGGGGCGCGGCTCGGCGGTCCGCCTGGACGCCGCAGGCCCGGAGCTGCTCGTGGCGGAGGGGGTCGTGACGGCGTTGTCGGCGAGCGAGCGGCTGGCGCTTCCGGCCTGGGCGCTACTGTCGACCGGCAATCTGCGCGGCTGGTGGGCGCCGGAGACCGTCAGGCGGGTGGTGATCGCCGCAGATCGCGGCGCCGACGGCGAGGCTTCCGCCGAGGTGCTGGCGTCCCGGCTGAGACGCGCGGGCGTACGCGCCGAGGTGCGCCTTCCGCCTTCGCCCTTCGGTGACTGGAACGACGCTGCAATCGGGACGACGGCTGCAGGAAAGGGAAGGTGAGGACGGGGCAGGGCGCGCCAGGAGCGGGGATGGGCCCTGCCGGGCGCTGGAGACTTCGCCATGACCGCCCAAGATCACGTCCAGACCGAGCCTCGCCCGATCGTGGTCGCCCTGCAGGACCTCGGCATCGCGCCCGAGAACCCGCGGGCCAAGGAGCCCCGGGACGAGGGGATCGCCGGCCTGAAGGCCACGGTGCGCGCCGCAGGCGTCGTCCTGCCGCTGTGCGTGCGGCCCGGCCGGAGCGGAGAGCGCCCGTACATGGTGCTCGATGGCCGGCGGCGCTTCTTCTGCCTCGAGGACCTGATGACGGAAGGCGCCATCGGCCCGGATCAGCCGGTGCGCTGCGAGCTGTTCGAGAGCCCGGAAGCGCAGGCGGCCGCAGCGGTGCTCACCGCCACCGAGCAGCTGCCGGTGCACACCGCCGACGTGATTGCGGCGATCGGCAAGCTGCGGAAGCTGAAGATGAACACGGCGACGATCGCCAGGGCCCTGGGCTACGACGAGCTCGAGATCCGGCGGCTGGAGAAGCTCGCCACGGTTCATCCCAATGTGCTGAAGGCGTTCCGCCAGGGCTCCCTGACCCTGCGCCAGGTACGGCTCTTCGCCCGCCTGGCGGACCGCAAGGCGCAAGGCGAGATCGCGGAGACCGCGCTCGGCGGCTACTTCCACGACTACCAGCTGCAGCAGCTCGTCTCGCAGGACAAGGTCGACGCACAGGACGCCCGTCTCGTGCTGGTCGGCCTCGAGCGCTACGCCTCGGCCGGCGGCCGCGTGGAGACGGACCTGTTTGGCGAAATGCCTGACCGGCTGCTCGATCCGGAAATCCTGCAGGACCTCTGGCGTACCCGGGTCGAGCCTGTGGCGTCGGCTCTGCAGGCGCAGGGGCTTGCCGCGCACCTCGGGCGCGACGGCGGTTTCCGCGCTCCGGAGGGCTACGAGCGCCTGCCCTATGTCTATTCCGGGAACCTTCCCGAGCCGGCCAGGACGCTTCGCGCGCAGGCGCTCGTCGAGGCCGAGGCTGCGGCCCTCGGACTGGAATCCGAGGGTCTGACCTCCGAGACCGCGCCGGCCCGCCTGCTGCAGCTGTTCGAAGCGGAAAAGGCGGCCGCGCAAGCGGCGCTCACGCACCAGGAGATCGGCGCCGTCATCCTGGCGCCCGATCGCCAGTTCGGGGTCCAGGCCTTCTGGTTCGCAACGCCGGCCCCGGAAACCGACGACGCTGGAGCGGCGGATCAGGGGGCGCTGGCGCGCACCGACGCGGCGTCCGAGATCGCCGTCCCGGACGTGGAGGTGGACGTCGAGGGCGCGAGCCACGTGCTGCACGAGACCCGGACGGACCTCGCGACCCGCGGGCTGATCCGGGACCTGGCGGATGATCCCGCCGCCGCCCTCACGGCGCTTGTCGCTGAGCTCTTCAAGCAGGTGGCGCTGTCGGCTCGCGCCGGCGCCGGCGGCGCGGCGCTCAGCGTCGCCGCCACTGCGTATAGTTGCGGCCGCCGGCCGCCGATCGCTGCGCTCGACGGGGAGGTGCGGGCGAGGCTCGGGGCGCGGCTTGCGGCCTACAGGGCCTCGGGCCTGCGGCCGATCCCCTGGGTCGGAAGCCTGGCCGAAGACGAGAAGATGGGGCTGCTCGCCGAGCTCACCGCCATCAGCCTCGACCTGCGCGAGGCGCGCACCACCAGTCTCCGAGCCGCGGCGCGGGCGGAGGCGGCGGAGATCGCGGCGCTTTGCGGAGCCGATATAGCGGCGCACTGGACCCCGGACCCCGGCTATCTCCGCGTCCATTCGCGCAAGCAACTGCTCGGCCTGTTGGAGGAGATGCAGGTGGAGGATCTACGCGCGACGACGCTGAAGAAGGACGAGCTCGTCCAGCTCGTTGCGGAGGCTGCGGCGGAACGGAGGTGGGCGCCGCGGGCGGTTGGCTGGCGGACGCCGGAGGAGGCGGCTTCGGCTCCCGAAGAGGCTGGCGACGCCCCGGAGGCCGATCTCGCCGCCTGAAGGCGCTCCTGGACCCCGTCGGCGACGCCGGCGGGGTCTTCTCGTGCAGCGCAGGCCTGGGTGTTTGGTCAACCAAACGCCCGCGTCCGAAGCGGTCGAAAGGGGAAGGGGAGGGCGGTGTCGGGCGCGCTCGATTGGAGCGCGTGAACGGAGCACCGCCATGACATCCTTGGGATGGACCGACGATCGGGTTGCGACCCTGAAGCGCCTCTGGATAGACGGCCTGAGCGCGTCCCAGGTCGCCGCACGGCTGGGCGGCGGCGTCAGCCGCAGCGCGGTGATCGGCAAGCTGCATCGGCTCGGCCTGACTGGTCCGCGGATCGCGGCGGTTCGACCGGCGCCGAAGCAAAGGCCGGCGAAGCGATCGCCCGCAGCCCCTTCACGCTGGGCGCTGCGCTCCCATGGTCGGCCTACGGCGCAGACGCCTGAGCCCGTCGTGGTCGAGCATGGCCTGGTCCGCAATCTGCGGAGCCTTGGGCGTGGCGACTGCCGGTGGCCGCTTGGTGACCCGCAGGCGGCGGACTTCAGCTTCTGCGGACGACCGGCCAGGCCCGGCAGCCCCTACTGCGCATCACACAATCGCGCGGCGCATGCGCCGAGGACGGCGACGCAACGCGATAGCGCGGCGGAATCCCGCCGGCAGCCGGCGTGAGGGAGGGGAGCATGAGCCAACATCCCACCCGCCGCCGCCGCGCCGGCCTCCAGGAGGCTGTCCCTTGTTTCGACGCCAGCGGCTGCGCCGTGGCCGCCCGGGAGCTGCGCAGCCGCGCCGTCCGGCACGGGCTGCAGGCGCTGGACGAGATGGAGACCCTGCAGCTGCTGGTCGCGCGCGCCGCGCCCCGGCGGGCGGCGGCGCTCGCCGAGCGTCTCATGGTCCGGTTCGGCGGGCTCGCGCACGTCCTCGGCGCCAGCCTGCCTGAGCTGTTGCAGGTGGTCGACGAGTCCGTCGCGCTGGAGCTGAAGCTGCTGCAGGACGCTACCCGAAGAGTCCTGGAGTTTCCGATGCGCCGGCGATCGATCCTCAGCTCCTGGTCGGCGGTCGCGGACTACTTACGGATCAGCCTGAGCGGCCAGTCCCGGGAGTCGTTTCGCGTGCTGTTCCTGGACCGGCGCAACGGCCTGATCGCCGACGAGCTGATGGGCGCAGGCACCGTGGATCACGCGCCGGTCTATCCCCGGGAAGTCGCGCGTCGTGCGCTCGAGCTGGCCGCGTCCAGCTGTTGCCTGGCGCACAACCACCCGAGCGGGGATCCGAGCCCTTCCAAGGCCGATGTGGAGATGACCCGCCAGGTCGTGGAGGCCTGCCGGACGCTGGGCCTGGCGGTTCATGACCATTTCCTGGTCGCGGGCGACCAGGTGGTGAGCTTCCGCGCCGCGGGGTTGATGTAGCCGAGCACGGGCAGGCGGGCTGGCGGCCGGGGCCGGCCCGCGATCCGTGCGGCCTGCGCCCTCGCTGGACCTCGCCCCGCCCCCGAACCCGCCGCAAGGGCGCTCCTGGCGGAGCGTCGCCCGCGAGCCGCTGGCGCGGCCCCCGGCGGCCGGTCCTGGGGCGGGGCGCTGGCGGTCCCGAGGCGCGGCCGAGCCGGCCTCCCGGAGCTTTCCGGCCCTCCAGCCAAGGTCCATCCCATGCCCCATCTCACGCCCGACCTCTCCACCTACGACGATCTGCGACACGCGGCCGCCGATGAGCGGGATCACCCGGAAGCCGCCGCGCTTGAGCAACTCGGCCAGGTGCTGATGACCGAGACCCTGGACGTCATCGGCGACACCGCGCTCGAGGATCAGCTGACAGCCATTGCCGAGGGCCTGATCGGGGCCTTCCAGTCCATCGCGCTGCGGTTACAGCGGGACTGGGACCGCGCCGCCGACGAGGTGAAACGGCTCTCAAGGGACTTCGACGGCTCCGAGGTGGCCGACGTCGAACTGCAGGCGGCGACCCGGCGCGCCCACGCAGCGGAGTCCGCGATACGGGCCGTCGAGTTGATCCGCGACCGCGCCAGCGAGACCTACACCCTGGCCACCGGGGAGGTGTGGACGCCCTGGCGCGGCGGCACGCGCCGTAGCGGCTCCACTGCGGCGCAGATCGAGGCGCGCGAGGCGCTCCGCGCCAAGCGCGCGAAGGCGCATGCGGCGGTCGATCCTGGCGCCTTCGTCGTGGTGTTCCGCGGCGCGCCCCAGGCCGACACCGCGACCGACGCCAGCCGGGTCTTCGACGCGCTGAACTGGGCGCTGGGCGAATGGCCGCAGATGAAGCTCGCGACCACGGGGCTCCACGGCGCCGAGCGCCTGGCGATGAAGTGGGCGCGGCAGAAGGGCGTCGACCTGATCGCCGCCAAGCCCGACTTCGATCGCTTCGAAGCGGCGGCGCCGTTCAAAGCCAACGATCAGATGCTGGCGCTGGAGCCGGTCCTTGCCCTGACCCTGCCGAGCAGCCTGGACCCGGCGCGCGCTCGCGAGGCCCGGCCGTTTGGTCCGGCGCTGAACCTTGGCCAGAAGGCCGAAGCCGACGGCGTGCGCCATCTCGCCATCAGCCTTCGGAAGGGCGGCTGATCCGCTCGCGGGCGGCCGCGACGTCGCGGCCGCTCTTTCCGCGATTCACGACGCCTCGTATGCTCCCCGTCGCGTGAGGCGTCGCGCTGGGCCGGATCCGCCTGATCACCGGAACGACCTGGCAGCTCCCTCTCGCCAGCCGGAACGACGTAGCGGGTGGCCCCGCCTTGTCCCCGCCATGGGATGCGTCCGTTCCGGCCCTCTGGAGGCTCTGAACTTCGCCGCCCGTGTCGCCTCGTGCAGGACGGGTCTGACGATCGTGTTGGAGCGCGGCTGGAGGCGCCCCCAGCCGTCGCGCCCCTTGTAAGATCTCCGCACGCCAGAGCAGGCCCCGCCCCTGCCGTTAGCGCCAAACCTCACTCGGGAAGCGCGGATCGCTACGAAGGTGCTGCGCGTGCGGGAGGTCGCCGGAGCGCGACCGGCGCATAGGCGCAGGGCTGACTGGACGCTGAGGCGCTTCGCGGCGAAGTCCGGGGTGGCGGGGCGCAGCCGCAGGCCGAGGCGTGCTGTTCCGGCGGGCTCGGGCCGGCGGTTCAGATCGGCCGCGGGCGCCGCTCTCCATCACGTGCCTGACCGAAGCCGGGCGCGGCGAAAGCCGACCTCGCCAGCTCGGCGCGGCCTCTCGCGGACCCTCCGGCCTTCCTTCCCGGCTCTGCGGCCGGGCGCGTGCAGGCCGGTTTCCGCGGCCGCGGGCTTTCCCCGCGCCCTCAGGGCTTCGGTCCGTGCCGGTCCGTGATCGCGGCGATGACCGCGAGCCGGTCAGAAACGGTCTGGCCGGCCGAGCCTGAAGGAACTGTCCCATGAACCTCGTCGTCCTCACCGGCCGCACTGGCGCCGCCCCGGAGATCCGTACGCTCAACAGCGGCGACCGGGTCGCGAACTTCAGCCTCGCGACCGAGGAGCGCTGGAAGGATCGCGACTCCGGCGAGAAGAAGTCCCGCACGACCTGGCACCGCGTGGTGACCTACGCCCCCGGGACCGTGAAATTTCTCGAGGAATATGTCGGCAAGGGAGACCTGATCCAGGTGGTCGGCATGCTGCGGAACGAGGAATGGCAGGACGCCGAGGGCGCCACGCGCCGCGCGACGAAGATCGCCGTCACCGGCGCCGGCCACCGCATCGAGAAGCTCGCCAGCCGCCGCGACGCGGCGGAGTCCGATGGGACCGGCCAGGCCGCCGAGGATCATTCGCCGGACCTCGACAACGAGGTCCCCTTCTAAGCCGCCGAAGCCGCCTCAGCTGAGCCCCGCCCGGTCATCCGGGCGGGGTTTTTTCATGCTTCACACGTCGGCGCCGCGGTTGGGTCGTGTGGAGCACTAGCTGGAGGGGCAGGCGCCGCGCGTCGTCGCCCCATCGTGCCAGGCCAGCCCGTAAGTCAACGGCTGCGCCGTTTCCCTCCGCCCTCGCCGGTGTCGAGGGCTCCGGTGACTGACGGGCGCCCAGGCCTGTCGCGAAGAGCCGTCGCCGCTCAACGGGAGCGGCAGGAGCGGAGATCGCGCCATGGCTTCTCTCGATTTCGATTGGATGCAGCTGTCCCACGGTGAGCAGCTGCGGGAATGGGGCTCGTTCCTCAGGGGCCTCGACGCGGGAGATGCAGGCTATCACCGCTACTATCGGGTGCTGATGCCGCGGTGGGCTCGCGGAGATGTCCCGCAGATCGTTGGCCAGGCTGCTGGGTTTGCCGGTTTCCAGGAGGAGGCCGCCTGCGAGTGGTTCGACGCCGGAACGGCGGACCAGGTCCTCGGACCTCCACCATTCTGAGGGGAGCGTCAGGCTCTCTTTTTGCGCGTCGCCTAGCCGGGCTCACGCGACTTTACGGCGGCTGAGACTCGCTCGCTCATCCTGGCGAGGGCGGGTCCTTACCCCGGCCGACCTGCAGCCCATCTGTTTGGTTGACCAAACAGCGGACCGCGAAGAATGCGATTTTGGGTTGAGGGCAGGATAGGCTTGCCGCCAGCGTTGTTTAACACCAGCCTTATGGCATGGCGTTCATTGGCTTTCGCGTCACAGATCAGCTGGCCGCCCGGTTTGAGGCGGTAGCGGCGACCCGGGGCGGGAAGTCGCGGGTGCTCCGGGCCATGGTGGAGGCCGTGACGAGGTCGCCGCCTGGCGAAGGAGAGGGGCCGGGCGTCTCGCGCGGCGGATCGAACAAGGTCACGCTTCGGCTCAAGGACGAGGACCTGGCGGCGCTCGATGCAGCCGCTGCTGAGGCCGGTCTTCGCCGCACGGAATGGCTGGTCGCCTGCGCGCGGCGCCGGCTTACCGCGAAGCCGCAGTTCTCCGAGGCGCAGGCGCTCGCCTTGCTGGAGACCCGGCGTGAGCTGCGCCGGATCGGCGTCAATCTGCGGGAGCTGGCACGGAAGATGGCTGAGCAGGACGGCGCTACGCCCGCGGACATAGCCGCCATCCAGAGCTTCCAGAGCGAGGTCCGCGCGCAGCTTGAGGGTGTCCGTGCAGCGATCGACGGCAACCTCGAGTTCTGGGAGAGCGAGGCGTGACGGACTTCGCGACGGTCCGTGGGTTCGAGGACCTTTGGCGACCGGTCGCCCGGCCGCGGCGGGTTCCCGATCGTGGCGTTCTGCCGGCTGCCGGGGCAGTGGGGGCGGATACGAAAGCCCGCCTGGTGCGGATCGCATCCCGCGCACCTGAGGTGATGGTGAAAATCACGGGGCGTACGCGGGACGGTGCGCACCTCCAGGCGCACCTGAAATACATCAGCCGGGACGGCGCGCTGCCGCTCGAAGGACGGGACGGAGAGTTCCTGTCCGACCTCCGTGACGTGCAAGAACTCGCCACCGACTGGGCGGTCGAGGATTTCCGCAAGCGTGAGAACGCTGCGATGTCACTGTCGATCGTGCTGTCTATGCCGCCGGGCAGCAGCATCGTCGGGACGCGTGACGCCGCCCGCGCCTTCGCGCAGGAGGTCTTCGGCGAGCGCTTCGACTATGTCTTCGCGCTGCACACCGATGCCGGGCACCCGCACGTGCACCTGGCGGTCCGATCGCTCGGTGAGGACGGCGTGCGGCTCAACCCACGGAAAGCGGACCTTGAACAATGGCGGCAGACATTCGCGCGCAAACTTCGGAATCGCGGCGTCGAGGCGGAAGCCACGCCCCGAAGGTCGCGCGGGATCGTCCGAAAGGCGGAGCGCATCGCGGTGCGAAAGCTGCGCGAGCGCCATGAGGCCGGGGGCGCGCCGCCGCCACGGGTGATCCGGGCGGCTTTCGAAGACGCCTCGAAGATCGTGGACGGAGCGCAAGTCGAGCGACCATGGGAGCGTCGGATTCTCGAGCGGCAGCGCCTTGTGCGCGAAGCCTATGTGGCCACGGCAGATGCCCTGATGCGTTCGGTCGACGCGAAGGACCAAGCGCTGGGGGAGCAGGTCCGAGCGTATGTCGCCGCCATGCCGCCGCCGGTCACCCAGCGCAACCAGCTCGTGAAGGCGATCAGGATTCTGAGGCAGCGCGCCACCGATCGAGCGCGGGCGGGTCGGAACGCCCCTGACACCAAGGATCCAGGATCACCGCGCCGACGGTCGTGACCTCCGGCGCCGGCCCAGCTTCGTGATCGAACGTGCGCAACATCCCCATCGCTGACCTTGGGAACGTCCGCTCCGCGGAAGCTGCGCCATACCCCTACTGGCCGTGAGGCTCGTCCCGGGTCGATGCGGGCACCCGCCGCAGGAACCGCAGATTGGCGTCGACGCCAGGACATCTCCCTGTGTTCGGGCGGTGACACGAGCCGCGTGTGAGGCTACCTGTCGGCCGATTCTGCAACCGCGCGGTCATTCGGAGCAGCCCTTGCGCAACGAGATCACCGGCCCGATTGGTAGTGGCAAGACCACGTTGGGATGGCTGCTGGCCCGCGAGTTCGGCTTGCGGGCCGTTAACAAAGGGCCGGAGGAGAAGCCCTTCGGGGCGAAGACCTATGACGAAAATGGCGGCGCGCTTGCGCGCCTCCGGCCACAGGCGGGAGCCTGGCTTTGACATCCGCTGTATCCCCTGGGCCTGCCGCGATCCTGAACGAATACGTCACCAAGTCCGCGCCCAACCTCTACGTCGTCGGGTGTTTCGATAAGAACGGGACGGTGATGAGTCAGCAGATCCGCGCGCTGAACTTGGCCTATGCCCTGATCGAAGAAGGTCTGTTGGGAGCCGGGGCACCGCCGCGACGCGTCGCCGTGGTCGGAGGCGGGTTTGCGGGCCTGACCCTCGCGGCTGGGCTGCTCAGCAAGGGGGTGACGTCGCCGATCACGATCTTGGAGCAGCGTGATACGCTTCTGCCGCTCCAGCAAGGGAGCGATACGCGCTGGCTGCACCCGCGCATCTACGACTGGCCGGGCGAGGGGAGCGAAGCCGACGCAGCGATGCTGCCCGTGTTGAATTGGACCGCGGGCCGCGCATCGGACGTGGCCGTCCAAACGCTCGCCAGCTGGGCCAATTTGCTCGACGACTCTGACGTGTCTGAGGAAACCCTTCGGCTCTACTGCAACACCCGGCATCTGCAGATCCAATCAGCGGGGTCGACAGGGGAACCGCTGAAGATTGAGTGGGTCGGGGAGCGCAGGGAAGCGAAGACTGGCAACTCGGCTGCGGACGCGCACGCCCATGCAGAGGGGCGTTCGGAGGAGTTCGACGTCGTCTTCCTGACGGTGGGATTCGGACTCGAGCGCGACACAACAGACTACTACTGGCGCAACGAGACCTTCGGCCAGCCCGGCCTCAACCACCAGCGGCTCACGCGGGTGATCTCCGGCGGTGGCGACGGCGCCCTAATCGACCTCTTGCGGGTCCGGATCTCCCAGTATCGACAAGACCGGATTCTTGACGAGCTATTCGGCCGGCGCCTCGCGCTACGCGCGGCCATTGATGGACTGCGAACCGAGTACGAAGCGAACCGCGGCATCCCGCTGTTCGATCGGTTCGAAGCGCTGGCGGCTGTCAGTGCGACCGCGGAGACGGAATTCCGTGGCGTCTTGGATTCACTCCGTCAGCGCCTGCGCCGCGACACCGACGCCGTGCTCAGGCTCAGAAAGAAGGATATCGCGTCACTGCTGAACGGCGAGCACAGTCGCGTATCGTTTCAGAACGCCTTGTTGGTCTACCTTTTGTACCGGTGCGGCGGCTTCACCCCGACGGCGATGGTCGACAAGGAGCTCACGTCGATGATCGGGGTCCGCTCCAGCGAGATCGTGCGCCGCCATGGGCCGGATGCCGCAAAGCAGGTGAGTAGCATCCTCTCGACGGACCTTTGGAGCCCGATTAAGCTCGAGGTGGATCGGCCGAGACAGCCAGACGTACACATCCGCTGGCCGGGCGGCTATTTCGGATTCCACGGCAAGGAAGCAGACCTCAAGGAGGTCAGCGATGCGCAGCGGAAGAGCTGGCGCAAAGAATATCTGCCGGGGCCGACAGCTCTCGTGGCGCGCACCCTTTGCGGCAGCGTCGCGGGTTTTCTGTTGGGCAAACATCCTGACTCTGGGCGCCTGCGGGTGACGCTGCACAGGTCGGTGAGCATCGGCACAGACGCTTGCCTGCAGCAGGCTTGCGACTACGTGGGCCGGGGGCTCGGCCCCCGAAATCGCTCAAGCTCCGGACGCACTCTGCAGGCGACCGCGATGACGATCGGCTTGGCCTACCGTACGCGGCGGGTGGTGCGTTCGGTAAGGGCCATTTCGCCGCCCGAGCTCCGGGATGCGACCGAGGGCTTGGAACGTGCCACAACAGCTCAGGCGATGAACAAAGACGTGGGGTATGTCCTGGCAATCCCCATCCTCCAACCTCTCGACAACTTCTTCACGCCGAGCCCCGTGGCGGGAGTGCTCTACCTCGACAGCACGGTCGCCGACTTTTGGCTCGGCGACGAGGATGTCGTTCACCTGTGCCGAATCATCCAGACGGCAGTTTGCAGCTTGGAAAAAACCCCGCCGCAGACCTACGACCGAATCCGGAATGTCCAGCTGACCCGGGTCGAAACCGTTGCGGCCGCGGCTGAGTCGCTCGGTCCCTCCCTGGCTAAAGCCTTCGAAACCCTGCCGAATGAGCCGCCCGCGACCAAACAGCCTTTCCAGTTCAACTTCGACCACTCGGATCTCACGCCCCTCGAATGAGCTTGCCGATCCCCACACATCCGTGCTCTGGAAACGCCATGACCTCTCAACCGATGTCCGCGCGTGACGAGGTGGTCGGCGCCAGCGAACGGGCTCCCAAGGAACATGAGCTGAAGTGCTGGCCGCAATTTTTTGAGGCGATCGCCGAGGGACGAAAGCGGCACGACCTGCGTCGCGCCTCCGACCGCGACTTCCAGGTCGGCGATACCCTTCGGCTGCGCGAATTCGATCCCGTCGCCGATGATTACACGGGACGTGACCAAATGGTCCACGTGACCTATGTCACCTCGGCCGAGCAGCCCTGCGCCCTTTCGAACGGCGCGCTCAACCCTGACTACTGCATCCTCAGCATCGCCCGGCCGGGCGAGCTCTAGGCCGGCCTTGCTCGTCGCGGTTGCCGGTCTCTCCGCGGCGGGCAAAACGACGGCGGTCGAACACCTCGAGGCGCTCGGTGTCGGCCGCGTTCTATATGTGGGCCGCTTGGTGCATGAGGCTGTCAGGCAGCAGGGCCTGACTCTGACGCCAGCCAACGAACGGCGTGTCCGTGAGGAACTCCGGCGTCGTGAGGGGGCTGACGTCTTCGCGGCGCGTGCCTTGGAGAGCCTGCGGCAGTCCAAGCTCAGCGGAGCGCCGCTTATCGATGCGATCTGCGTGCGTGAGGAGGCCGATCGTTATCGACGGGAACTGAGCGGGGGTCTCGTGATCCTGGCCATCGAGGCCGACTTCGAAAAGCGGGCCGCGAGGGCGGCGTCCCGGCCGGAAAAGCCGCTTGACCGCGAGGATCTTGTCGCCCGCGATCGACTCGAATGTGAGACGTTTCGCCTGCTCGACGTGCTGGCTGCTGCAGACCATCGGCTTTCCAACAACGGTGAACTCGCCGATTTCAAAGCCGATCTGAGCGCCCTCGCTGCGACCTGGCGCGACGGTGGCCGCTAGCGCTTTCGCGGGCGCAGAGGTACGGAAGTATCTTGTTCACGATGCTGGGTGCCAGCGGTAGCGCACCGGGCTTGCTCAGCGGAACCCAGGCGAATTCCTCAATCTCTGAAGCCGGTTCCGGACGGTCTAACAGCTGCCCAACGTAGAGCCGAACCACGACGCGCGTATTCGCTCGCTCGGCGGCGACGTCCTCGAAGGCACCCTCGTAAGTCGTAGGACCCAGCCGGGAATGAAGTTCTTCCATAAGCTCGCGGTGGAGGGCGTCCAGGTCCGCCTCGGTGCCTTCTGGCTTGCCCCCGGGGAGGATGAACAGCTTGGTGCCCCTCTTGCGCACGACAAGCAGCTTGCCGGCTTCGACCATCGCCAATCCGACCTTCTGGATTTCGTTGATGGCGGACATCAGCCGGTTCCCGAATCGGCGCGCAGGACAAGCCCATTAGCTAGACTTTACGGGGCCGCTGCAAGAACCCTGGCCAAGCGTATGGCCAGGGTCCACGGCATCTTATCCGTGAGAACCCTCAAATGCCGTCTTGGCTCCCGATGCCGCAGACGGGCCCCAAGGGCAGCACGCGCGACTTAGAGGCGGCCCCGCGGTTCCGGCGTATTTAGATGCAGCGCATCAGCGAGAAACCTGGCGAGCGTCTCATGGTCGCCGCCCTCGACCACTTGGAATGGAATCCCCAGCGCTCGAGCGTGCGCGGCAGCTACCATTTCCGCGCGGTCTTGATAGGCCGCGAGTTGTGCGGCTGAGCGCGCTGGGCGGTGACGTGCGTCGCTGAGGCGTCGAGCAACGATCGCGTTAGGATCGGCACGGAGGAAGGCTATGGCGTCCGGCTCAAGCGCGGCGAAGGTCTGAAGAGGCAAGTCGACCAAACCGCGATCATTATCGATGACGCTGTGGGCATCCAAGATTGCGGGTGCCCCCGGGGAACCGCTGCGGGCATCCGCGAGCGCTCGCGAAAGGACCGTCTGATTTTCGGCGATGCGCTCGGCGGGGGCGGTCCGAAGCTCCTCTCCCGACTGCGCGTGCGCGGCCTTCAAAAGACTGCTGGCTTGGAAGTGGCGGAGCCCGGCAAAACGGTCCAGCATCGCCTGCGCCGCGGTCGTTTTTCCGACGCCGGAGATGCCAAAGATGATGAGGGTCGGTCCTGGGCGCACGCGCTCAGATAAGTTGCGGCTGGCTCGGGCGCCAGTCCGCCGGTGCCTGATCGGAGAGGTACATATAAGATTGCGGTGCGGTGAAGTTCTCCATCACCGCTTCCGGTGCGATCGGCTCGGCATAGGCGCGCACCGCGCCTATCTTCAACGCATAGGCGACCTCGCGGCCTTCGAAATAGGCGTCGAAGAAGTCCCGGGAGATGCCCGACAACGCCGCGGTCTCCCTCCAGAGGTCGTCCGGCGCCTGTCCTAGGATGTCGTCGACATCGAACTCACCAACAATTTTGCCGACGGGCTTCGTCGCGTAGACCACGACCGTTTTCACGTTGCGGTTCGTGTAGGGGCGTCGACGAAACTCATATCTCTTAGTGCCATCAAATATTCGCTCAACGTACTCGGGCTTAATCGACAACAAGACTTTCATTTACTCTCCCCATCTCGATCACCTTGTCGAACTCAGTGTCGGTGAGCGGATAGAAATTGATGTAGGCGCGCGGGCTCTTGCCGAGCTCATCGAGCAGCTTGCCGCGAGTCGTGCGCTTGCCGAACGCGGCATTGTACGTCATGCGGATCACATTAAAGGGTTTGTCGGAATTCCACCAGTCTTCCTCAAGCTCCTCTCGTGTAAACACGCTGTGAGGCTTAGCGTACTTGAGAAAATCCCCAAAACTCGAGAAGTCCTTCCGAGGTCGGACTTCCTCGACCACGCAAACGGACGTGACGACGGAGCGGTACTTCGCCGGAGCCTTGTGGTCCGTGCACCTGTATATGACCACGATGTCACCCGGCTTGAGCTTACCGACCTGAGTGAAGGTGATGTAGACCTTATGGATCGAGTTGGTCTGCGACAGATCCTGGACGATCGATGGGTTCTCGTTGTCGAGGATCGAGTCCGGGAAGAGCCGCGTATGGAACACCGGATAGATTGCGAGAAGGTGCTTTTTGCGGCCCCTGGTGTGGATCAGCGGATAGTCTCGACGGATGTCGCCAGTGAGCGCCACCAACGACCGGACGAACACAAGCTCAGTGCCGTTTGGCGTGGTCTTTGTCGAGTGCTGGTTGAAGCCGTACCGTTTTAGGAGCCGGATCAGACCGGCATGTTCCTCGAACACGGTTACGTAAATCTCCTGAACGCCCTGCTCGACGGCATTGTCGAAGATCTTTTTGATGAACCGTTCGCCGAGCTTCGATCCGTGGGCCACGATCTTAAGCGTGCCGACTTTCAGCCGGTCCGCCGGGGGCAAAGGCGGATCTACGTCGGTGACGGCGCCTGTTTCCTTCTTTAGGTAAAGGAAGCCTTGAAGGACGCCCGCAGCGCCCTCGCTGACATACACGGGCTCATCCGCCTTCTTGGCGAACCAGGCCGGAAACTCGGCGTAGGCTGCCTTCAGGCTGTCAAAGAAGGGGTCGGCCAGATCCACGTCCCGGAACCGGGTCAATCGCATCACACTAGGCATCTTGTCACGCCGACTCGCATCCTATCCATGGTAGAGGTGACGGAGTTATACGAGAAGTGGCGAGATTTTTCTGCGCCACCTTTAGCGTGCATCAACCCGCTGCAATGTCAGGGTACTCGTCGTGCCGTAGATTGCCGTTGGGTCTTTGCCGAACCACGCGTCGCTACGCCTCGGACGCGGCGTTCGTACCCGGCGCTCTGGCCAATGCTGCTGCTCCCGGTCTTGGCGCCGCAACCTGGACGGTGAAGCCGGCTTCAGGGCTCGATGATCTCCACGGTGACACGGACCCGCTTACCCTCGAACACGGGCTTGCCGTCCCGCTTGATCGTCGCAAAGTCGTTCACGAATTTTGAGACGCTGACGCCGCGCTCAAGCTCGACTGCACTACTGAAGATGTGTGGGCCGACGCAACACTGGCACCTCTCCGCGTCCGGCTTTGTGGACCGGAGGAAGGAAATTGAGCCCTCCAAGCTGACGGTGGCGATGGGGTTGGTCATGTGGACGCTCGTACCGCTCGAAGACGGCCTCGTCATGTGCCGGCGTGGTCGCTATCCACAGGGCCGCGCACTAGCCGGCCAACCGGGAGGCTAAGCCGCTGCAACAATTGAACGATGTCATCGCCACCTCCAGGGAGGCGTCGACCTGCGCGGACACGTCAGGGAGCCTTGGCCTGCGCCCCGCGCGAGGCAATTGTACCCGCCGCGAACGATAGATTTCTGAAGCGCTCCTCAAGTCCGCTAGTGGCGTCCACGCCTTTAGCAGCTGGGCTCAATCCGACCTTTGAGCGCCGCAGCCACCATGTCTCGAACTTCCGGCCTTCCCAGCTCGAACCGGACTGCGATCGAGCCTCCCGCAATAAGCTCTTCGAGATCCGGCAGGGCTTCCGCCGCACGCGCGTCAATTTCTGCCTGATAGCGAGAGTCAATTTCGGCCCAGGCGGTCTGCTCTTCGACTGCCATCACCCGATCTGCGTCGACAAGGCGCCGCATGGCGCGCGTGAGCGTAGGCCAGCGTTCCGGGTGTCGGCTGAGCGCCCCCAGATGATCGCCGAGGTCTGCGATCGATGGCGAAAGCCGACGGATGTAGGCGGCAGCGCGGTCGCGGTCGATTTCTCGCTCCGTAGACATCATGACGTAGTCGATGGCGACCTCGACCTCGTCGTCGTCAAACACGCCGTCCGACGCGCCCACAAAAGCCATGAGGGCGAGTTCATCGCGGCAGTTCTGCAACGCGCGAGGCGTGTAGTCGGCTGTTCGTTCGCCTTCGAACAGCGCGTGGTGCGCGATCCAGCGGGCAGCATCGTCGGGCGCCTCACCCGTCACAAGGCAGATGAGCTCGAGCACTTTATCAGCGCGGAAGGTCCGGACGGCGCGCCGAAGGTGGCACCGACCCCTGAAGTAGACGAATTCGTCAGTCCGCCAGGCGCTGAGAAGCGTGACGACCCTCGCGCTATCGCCAGCCGATCCCTTGTAGACAATGTGGACTGCGGTCGGAAGGACCGGAGTGGCCTCGGCCGGCTCCGCGAGATCCGTGTCGTCCGGGGCGTCCTGCAAGCTACGACCATATCGGGCAGCGAGGCCCTGCGCTTGTTCAACGGCCGCTTCAGCAACCCGGAATTCGAAGTTCATGTCCCATCCCCCAGATGCCCCATACTGCGCCAACGGCGGCTAAGCGCCCGCGTGTCACAGACCCAAGCTAAAACTTGCGTTCTGCCGTTGCCTCGGGCGCGCGTTCACACGTGCCTTGGAACGACATCCCAAGGCCTCTCATGTCGATCTCGCCGGATTGTCGATCGATCACAATCTTGGGCTTGTTGAGCGCGTTCAAAGAGATCTGCCCTCTGATGACCACTTCGCTCGTGTCTAGTTTGACGAAGTCCCACCAGCCTTCCTTCCCGATGCTAAATCGGAGGAATGAGGGAAGGGGGCAGCTTAAGCTTTCCACCTCCCGCGCCGTCCAGCCTGATCCGCATCAATTCGGTCGTGCGCGCCTGTCGGAACGTCGTCGCTGAACCCGAAGCGCTATCACCGTAGGTGTTCGTCGCAGTGGCGTAGGTTTGCGTCGCTTCCTTGTGCAGAGCTGTCCCGCTGCACACTAGGTCCAGCGGCTCCGCATGCGCGAGCACGGGCGCGGCACAGGTGGCCGCTAGAACGATCAATCTCACAGAATCCCCTTTCGTCCCCGGCTTCAGGAAACCTGCAGCGAAGCCCAGATCGCTATGCCGGCCTCGGCTTAGTTGGCTGCGGGATTTGAGCGGACCTGGAAAACGCCGGGATCCGAATTCCCAATGTAGGATTCCTCTGCGATGTAACGACGGATGCCTCTCAGGACGTCCTGCGGCCAACTGGCCGAAGTGTGATCGCCCCAGAAACCGACATCTTTGGAGCCCTCGGCGATGACTTTGAAGAGATAGCCATCCCGTTCGGGCGCGAAGTAGACACCTGCCACGACATTCCAGTCGTATGCAGTCATCCCCCGCGAACCAATTACCATCCCTTCCCCGGCACTTCCCCGCTTGACCGTGAAGGTCGCAGCGGCAAGGCCCTCTTTTGCAGCTAAGAACGCAGTGTCGCGGTCGATCCCCCGGACGAACATCACGTCCTGATATTCGGACCAGCCCGTTTTGCCGACGGCCCCAGAACCGATGTTCGCCTGAGCAGCAGATTGGGGCAGTGAATTCACGGAGGCACACCCACCCAGCGCAAGAGCGGCTGTAAGGCCGAGTAGGTAGACGCGCATCGAATTTCCCCCTGCTTCATCTCGGGGTGCATCCTGCCGTCAGGATCTTCACAAATCGTAGAGTCTCCGCGCGTCTCGCGGGCTGTTGCCGTGGTCGTGGTCGCCGCTGTGAACTTCGCGTTTCGGGCGCGGCGGTCGAAGTTCCGCATCTGGCGCGGGGCTTGCGAACCTGCGCCCTCTTCGCTGACCCCAGGACTCAGGCTCATTTGGCACGATGTTCCGACACTTGAAGTCAGCCCTTCGCGCCACCATCCGCGCCGTGATGAACGGCCCGAAGCAATCGGTCTTCGTCGGCCTCGTTTCGTTTCTCGGCGGCCCGGCCACAGTCGCCTACCAGCACCGCAAATCCGGCCAGGCCATGACGGTCGCGCTGACGGAATGGTGGGCCTCAGCGTCGCTTGGGATCGCGTACCTGCTCGTCGCCTGCGCGCTGCTGTTGGCGTGGAACTTGATCTGCGCGCCATACAAGGAGCAGCAGGCGCTCGTCGCGGATCTACGGGCGCAGCTCGCCTCTGCCCGCGCGCACAAGGATCCGGACGAGGACGCCTGGGCGGAGCTCGAGGTCTTCGCTCGCACAACTTTCGACAAGCCGTTCGCATTGGCGGCGACGGCCGCGATCGCGATCAATGCCGAGAAGGACTGGAGCGGCCACCCTGTCGGCAAGGTCAACAGCGATCAGCGTTTCCGCGTCTTGCTCGCCCGCATGCCGTCGAGCGTGATCAGCCGCGCCGCGAGCTTCGCCGAAGCGCAGGAGCGCTTCGTAGAGCTGCTCGAAGAGTATGACGGCTTAACCGGGAGCATTCACCTTGGGCCGACGCTCGGCACGCGCCCTCTGCACACCTTCGCCGAGTACCGCGACTGGCGCGCCGCCGATCCGGCGCTGGTCGAGGCGGTGCGCGAGCTCGTAGTTAGGTCAGGCTACACGGTGCTGCACGTAGAGGTGCCGCAGGACTGGGGAAACGGCCGGCGCGAGACCTGGCCAGCGCCACCGCAGGAAGTCGCGGGATAATCCCGTGAGGCCCCGTCGCAGAGAATTCCCAAGTTCCGCATTCGGGAGCCACCGCGACTTCCGGTTCTGGCGCCGCTCGGACCTAGCGGGGCTCGAATTTCGCGGCCTGCGCGCCGGCGGTCGCCTGACGATCCTGAGACAGGACTTCGCGCGGGCTGTAGAAGCGACCCACCTTTGATCCCCCACGGGAGTCGTAATGTCGCTTTCAATGTACCAAGCCTCGGCGCCGGTTTTCACCCAAGGCCTGAAGGGCCTTCTGAAGGCGCTGGCCAAGGCGGACGCCTACGTCGCGCAGCGCAAGATCGATCCCGCGGCGCTACTCCAGGCCCGGCTGTATCCCGACATGTTCCCATTCCAGCGCCAGGTGCAGATCACAACGGACTTCGCTAGGGGCGGGGTGGCGCGTCTCGCCGGTGTCGAGCCGCCTTCTTATGACGATGTGGAAACGTCCTTCGCAGAGCTTTCGGCTCGCGTTGAGGCCGCCTTGGCCTTTCTCGCCACCTTCGAAGCGTCGCAGTTCGAGGGGGCGGCGGACAGGGACATCACGCTCACGCGTCGTGGCGAGACCAGCGTGGTGAAGGGGCAGCCCTATTTGCTGCTGCAGGCGATGCCGAATTTCTATTTCCACCTGACAACGGCCTACGCGATCCTGCGTCACAACGGGGTGGAGCTCGGCAAGAAGGACTACCTCGCGACATCTTAGGTCTGAGGCGAAGCCCGCCCAGGAGCGTCGCGTTCCTGGAGCGGTCCTCAAGTCCGCTCCTGGCGCGCGCTGCCCTGTGAGCAGGGGTGTTGTACGTACGACATCGGCGTCGGGAACCTTCGTATCTTGGAGGTGAGGGGAGTTCCGGTCGTGGCGCAAGGCTTCACCAAGGCGGCCGCAAGTCTGACTAGGGGTGGTCGGAACGGGCTCAGGTTGCGATAAGGCGGCCGCCGTCGCGTCTCTCGGTCGTCAGGTCGCGCCGCCTACCGAGCGCTCGCCGAGCGACTCCAGCGCTATCGACTCCGAGCGCGGCCGCTCGCCGTCGCTAGTGCGCCTGCAAACCTGCCGCCCGGAAGATTCCCACGGCGTGTGTCACCGCCTCCTGCGTCGGAGGGGCAGTATCAGCCAGGGCGTAGTCCAATCCCAGCCGCTCCCATTTGTAGCGGCCCATCTGGTGGAACGGCAGGATCTCCGCCCGCTCCACGACGCCAAGCGACGCCGCGAAGTCGGCCACCTGGGCCATCTCCGCGTCCACGTCGGTGAGGCCAGGGACAAAGACGTAGCGGAGCCACATGGGGCGCTTCTGCGCCGCCAGCCGGCGGCCGAACTCGAGCACTCGGGCGTTGTCCTCCACGCCGGTGACCCGCTGGTGCTGCGCCGGGGTGAACCCTTTCATGTCGAGGATGACGAGGTCGATATCGGCGAGCTCAGCATCCGAGAGCTTCTCGGAATAGAAGCCGTTGGTCTCGATCGCGGTATGGACCCCGAGCTGCTTGGCTTCGCGAAACAGCCTGGCGGCGAAGCGATGCTGCATCAGCGGCTCGCCGCCGGAGAGGGTGAAGCCGCCCTTCATCACCTTCAGGCCGGCGGCGTACTTGCGCAGCTCGTCGACCGCGACGGCGAGCGGCACCGCCATGCCGTTGGCCAGCGTCCAGGTGTCCGGGTTGTGACAGAACCGGCAGCGGAACATGCACGAGGTGGTCCAGGCGACGACCCGGATGCCGGGACCGTCGACGGCCGACCCGGTGGTGAACGAGTGGAGGAAGCCCACGTCGCCGCTGGCCAGCGCGGCGCGAACGTCAAGCTCGGGCACGGCCACGCTTTGGTGCAGGCGGAGTTCGTAGGGGCTCTTGCCCTCCAGCGACGGGGCCCCGGCGGCGGACGGGCCGGCCATCTCACTCTCCGTGGAACGTGCGGTTGATGACGTCCATTTGCTGGTCGCGCGTGAGCCGGACGAAGTTCACCGCGTAGCCCGAGACCCGGATGGTGAGGCTCGGGTACTTCTCCGGATGATCCATGGCGTCGATCAGCGTCTCGCGGTTCAGGACGTTGACGTTCATGTGGTAGCCGGTCGAGCCGAAGAAGGCGTCGAGGATCGCGGTCAGGTTGGTCACCCGCTCCTCGGCGGTGCGGCCGAGTCCGCCGGGCACCAGGGTCGAGGTCAGCGAGATGCCGTCGGCGGCGTCGCGATAGGGGATCTTGGCCACCGAAGCGGCCGAGGCGTGGATCCCGTGACTGTCGCGCCCATGCATCGGATTGGCGCCCGGCGCGAACGGCTCGCCGCGCCGGCGGCCGTCCGGCGTGTTCCCGGTCGCCTTGCCGTAGACGACGTTGGAGGTGATCGTCAGCACCGACTGGGTGTGCTGGGCGTTGCGGTAGGTGGGGTACTTGCGCAGCTTGCGCATGAAGGTCGAGACCAGCCAGGTGGCCAGCTGGTCCACGCGGTTGTCATTGTTGCCGAAGGTCGGGAATTCGCCCTCGGTCTCGTAGTCGACGATCAGGCCGGTGTGGTCGCGGACCACCTTCACTTTCGCATGCTTGATCGCCGAGAGGCTGTCGGAGACCACCGACATGCCGGCGATGCCGAACGCCATCGTCCGGAACGGCGCATAGTCGTGGAGCGCCATCTCGATCCGCTCGTAGGCGTACTTGTCGTGCATGTAGTGGATGACGTTCATGGCGCTGACGTAGACGCCGGCCAGCCAGTCCATCGTCCGCTCGAACTTCTCGAGCACGTCGTCGAACTCGAGATAGTCGCCCTCAACAGGGGGAGACGCCGGCGCGATCTGCTCGCCGGAGACCTCGTCGCGGCCGCCGTTGATCGCGTACAGCAGACACTTGGCGAGGTTGGCCCGGGCGCCGAAGAACTGCATCTGCTTGCCCATCAGCATGGGGGAGACGCAGCAGGCGATCGCCCCGTCGTCGCCCCAGGCCCGGCGCATGGTCTCGTCGCTCTCGAACTGCAGCGAGCTGGTGTCGATCGCGACCTTGGCCGCGAAGCGCCGGAACGGCTCCGGCAGCCTCGGCGAGTACCAGATGGTCAGGTTCGGCTCCGGCGCGGGGCCGAGATTGTAGAGGGTCTGCAGGAACCGGAAGCTGGTCTTGGTGACCAGGGGCCGACCGTCGTCTCCCATGCCGGCGATGGATTCAGTGACCCAGGTGGGGTCGCCGGCGAACAGGTCATCGTACTCTGGCGTGCGCAGGAAGCGGACGATCCGCAGCTTGATGACGAAGTCGTCGATGATCTCCTGAGCCTGCTCCTCAGTGAGCCGGCCGTCCACGAGGTCACGCTCGAAGTAGATGTCGAGGAATGTCGAGGTGCGGCCCAGCGACATGGCCGCGCCGTTCTGCTCCTTCACCCCCGCCAGATAGCCGAAGTATAGCCACTGCACGGCCTCCCGGGCGGTCTTCGCCGGGCCCGAGATGTCGAAGCCGTACTTCGCGGCCATCTCCTTCAGCTCGTCGAGCGCACGGAGCTGCTCGGCCAGTTCCTCGCGGTCGCGGATGATGTCTTCGGAGGACCATTCGTCGTCCAGCGCGGCCTTCTCCGCCGCTTTGCGCGCGATCAACCGGTCGACTCCGTAGAGCGCGACCCGCCGGTAGTCGCCGATGATGCGGCCGCGACCGTAGGCGTCGGGCAGTCCCGTCAGCACGTGTGAACTGCGGCAGCGGCGGATGTCGGCCGTGTAGGCGTCGAACACCGCGTCATTGTGGGTCTTGCGATACTTGGTGAAGGTCTCGACCACCGCCGCATCGGGCTCGTATCCGTAGGTCTTCAGCGCCGTCAGCACCAGGCGGAAGCCGCCGTTCGGCATGATCGCGCGCTTGAGCGGCGCCTCGGTCTGCAGGCCGACGATGATCTCGTTGGCCTGGTCGATGTAGCCGGCGGCGTGCGCGGTGATCGAGCTGGGGATTTGCGAGACGTCGAGAACGCTCTTCTTTCGCTCCTCGACGAACAGCGCCTCGAGCTTCGCCCAGATCGCCTGGGTCCGCGGCGTGGGGCCGCTCAGGAAGGCCTCGTCGCCGTAGTAGGGCTCGACGTTCTGCTGAATGAAGTCGCGGACGTCGATTTCCTTATTCCACAGGCCGGGACGGAACCCTGACCAGGCGTCGCCTGGCTGGCGCGTCTGGGGGGCTGCGAGCGTTTCGGTCGTCATCCTGTCCTCCGTTGGGGGAAGGCCAAGTCGTGCTCAGGCTGCGAGCGCTGGGGCCGGGCGCGCGGCGCGGCCGGTCTCACGCAGGAAGAAGGTCAGCAGGATCGCCAGGGCGACCCCGTAGACCAGCGGCTGGAAGGCCGCCTGATAGTGGATGAGCTCCCGCTCGCCGCCCGCGCTCACCCGGGTCAGCAGGCCGCTGAACACGGGGCCCAGCAGGGCCGAGAAGGAGAAGTTGATGAAGTTGACGACGCCGGTCGCGGTGCCGCTGTGCTCCGGGCGGTTGGCCTCCTTGATCACCGTGTAGGGCAGCATGGCCGCCCCGGAGGCGATCCCGGCGACCAGGCCCAGGGTGTAGGGCGGGAACATGCCGGCCGGTCCGTAGAGGATCAGCACGAGGCAGACGAGCAGGAGCGCCGCGCCAGCGATGATCACCGGCTTTCGACGGCCCAGCCGGTCGGAGATGACGCCGAACAGCGGGCAGCCGATGATCCAGCCGAACGGCACCGAGGCCGAACGCAGCACCGCGAGGCCATAGGGCATGTCGTGCGCCTCCTGCAGGAACCGCACGCCCCAGACCATGTCGAAGATGGTGGTCGGGATGAACAGCAGGCCGGAGATCAGCCCGCAAAGGATCGACTGCGGATTGCGGAACACGGCTCCGATCGCCACCGCCGCCGAGCGAGCCCAGTTGGCCTGCGCGCGAGGCGCGGGCTGGGCGGGCGAGCGGGGCAGCAAGACAGGCAGCAGGCCGGCGATCACCAGCCCGACCACGCCCATGATCACCCAGAACTGGCTCCAGCCGAGTCCGCCGCTGATCGCCGGACCGACCAGGAACTGTCCGGCCGAGCCGCCGGCCATGCCGAACATCTGGGTGATGCCGATGAGCGTCGCGGCCATCGAGGCCGGGAAGTTGGTGGTGGCGAGATAGGCGGCGCCGATCAGGGCGAACACCCCGCCGGCGCCCTGCAGGAAACGGCCGATGCTGGCGAGCGTCGGGTCGCCGGTGGCGAACAGGAAGGCGCCGATCGCCACCACGGCTGCGCCCAGCGGCACGGCGCGGCGCGGTCCGAGCTGGTCCATGGCGACGCCGGCGACCAGGCTGAAGGGCGCATAGCCGTAATAGAAAAGGCCCAGCAGCGAGGTGAGGCCGACGGCGCTCAGACCCAGGGCGGCGCTCAGCTCCGGCATCATCACCGACGGAGCCGAGCGCATTACGTACTGGTAGAAGTAGTAGATCGAGGTGATCAGCCACGCCACGGTGACCGCGCGACGCGCGCCGTTCGACTTGTCGTCGGGCTGCGCCATCGGTCGTCCTCAGCAGAGGGTGACTGAGACCGCGAGGCCGCCTTCCGAGGTCTCCTTGTACTTCGAGTTCATTTCCTTGGCGGTCAGCGCCAGGGCGTTGATCGTCGTGTCCAGATCCAGCCGCCGATTGGCCGGGATCTCGTTCTTGGCGATCAGGTAGCCGGTCCAGGCCTTCACCGCGCCGAACGCGCAGCGTTCGATGCAGGGGATCTGCACGAAGCCGGCGACGGGATCGCAGGTCATGCCGAGGTGGTGTTCCAGCGCGCCTTCCGCGCCGTTCGCCGCCACCTGCGGGCTGTCGCCATAGGCCTGGGCGATGCAGGCTGCGCCCATCGCCGAGGCGACGCCGATCTCGGCCTGGCAGCCGCCCTCGGCGGCCGAGAGGGTCGCGTTGTGCTTGCACAGGTAGCCGACGACGGCGCCTGCCAGCAGGCCCTCGCGCAGCTTGGCGTCGGACAGCTTCGCGCCGCCTTCGCCCAGCGAGTAGATCACCGCCGGCATCACCCCGGCCGAGCCGCCGGTCGGCGCGGTGATCACCAGGTGGCCGCGGGCGTTCTCCTCCGAGCCCGCCAGCGCATAGGCGGACACCAGGCCGACCGCCCGGCGCGCCTCGCCCTCCTGGGTCAGCGCCTTCTTGTGGATGTCGTTGGCCTTGGTCTTCAGCTTGATCGGGCCGGGAAGGGTCGAGGTCGGCGCGGCGAGGCCGGTCTTCACCGTGGCGTTCATCGCCGCCAGGATCTTGTCGAGATAGGCGTTCACCTCGGCCTCGGATTTGCCGGAGACGGACACCTCGTTGGCCATGGCCAGCTGCGCCAGCGACAGGTTGTTCTTGCTGCAGTGCGCGATGACCTCCGCCATGGTCTGGTACGGGTACTTCGGCGCGCCCTTCTTCGGCGCGACGTAGCCCTTCCACTCGATGAAGCCGCCGCCGACCGAATAGTACTCCTGCTCCAGCAGCACCTTGTCGCCGGCCATCAGCTTGCAGGTCATGGTGTTGGGATGCGGGAAATCGCCCTTCGGCGCGTCGTAGACGACGTCCTTCAACGAAACGTCGAACGGCTTGGCGCCGAGCTTCACCGGGAAGACCTGATTGGGATCGGTGGCAAGCCCGTCGAGGAAGGCCGGATCCACGGTCGCCGGCTCCTTGCCGACGATGCCGGCCAGCGAGGCCCGCTCGGTCCCGTGGCCCTTGCCGGTGGCGCTGAGGCTGCCGAACAGGTTGACCTTCAGCGCCGTCGCCTGGTCGCGTTCCGCCGCCGGCAGCTTGGTGCAGCGCTGGTAGAAGTCGTAGGTGATCCGCATCGGTCCGATCGTGTGCGACGACGACGGACCGGGGCCGACCTTGTAGAATTCGTCCACCGTGGTGACGATCGGGCCCTTGGACTTCTTCACCACGTCGAGGCTGGGATCCAGCTTGACCGGCTGCGGCGACGTGGCGGGAACCTGGGCGAATGCGGCGATCGGCCGGCCGGTGAGGGCGGCGATCGCCACGGCCAGGGCGCTGCGCATCATGAAGGCGCGGCGGTCGGAACCGAAGGGCGGTTCAGTCAGATCAAGCGTGGGGACGAACGGAGTGGGCCCCGAAATGCTGTCGGCAGCCATGGCGTTTCCTCCCGTCGGAAGTCTCGGCTTCCGATCTATGCGGCGATCGTACGCCTGTAGCGAAAACGCGGTTATCGGGTGGAACCCCGAGCTTGGCTGCGAAGCGCTCAGGGGGGCCTGGTCCGGCGTCGACGAGACCCAGAACGGCCTTGGTGTGGCGCGCCACCATGCGCTCCTCGTCGATCGGGATGACCCAAGCCGCCCGGGTCGACCGCAAGTGCTGAGGCCCTGCAATAGGTGGCGTCGACGCCTCTATCGATTCCAATTCTACCGCCGCTGCTGATATTCAATACAAGTGACTATATGGAAGAGCGTCGGGCCGAGATAAGCTTATATCTGCAAGCAAATCTAGTAAACTCTCCAATTCTGTGGCATCCTGACTTATTCATTAAAGACGATCGGTGCGTCTCAACCGTTTTCAGCGTTATTCCTAACGCTCGTGAGATCTGCTTATTTGAGCACGACTCCGCCATCAGTTGCGCCACCTGAAGTTCCCGCGGCGTGAATTGCTCTAATGGCGAGCGGGCGCGCGGGCGTTGCATGGCGTCCATCAGGAGTTCGGTAACTCGCGCTGAAAAGTAGGTTCGGCCGGCGCCGAGTGCTGAAATTGCCGGCTCCAAATCGTCTGCGGTGTCGGATTTGAGCACAAACCCGCGCGCCCCCGCCGCCAGCCCAGCGTTGATGCTTTCGTCGTCCTCGTACGCGGTGAACATGAGCACGCTTGTCTCCGGGCGCTGCCGCTTGAGCTGCCGCGTGACGGCGATGCCGTTGAGAAGTGGAAGGCCGACCTCCAAGACGACAATGTCCGGCGCGTTGTTCAAGGCTGCTTCAAGTCCCGCAACCCCGTCATCAGCTTCGCCGCAGACCGCCCATTCGCTGCGCGTCCCGATCAAATTCCGGATGCCCACTCTGACGATTGGATGGTCGTCTACGACCAAGATACGCAACATTCTCCGGTCCCTTGGGTGCGATGAGCTCGGAGAGGATACTGGGGTGCTGACTTGCCAGGGGATCGGGTAAAACCCGCAGTGACCTGGCCGTTCGACGCTCGTCAGCGTGGCCTTGCTCCGCTCGGATCCGCAGGATGCCGTGCACAAAGCTGTCGACCAGACGTTCAAATTCGCGCGTTCCAGAGAGAGGAATGAGGCGATGCAGATTCAACTTTTCATGTGGCGCTTGCGCTCGGCTCAGCGCTTGTCGCTTGCAAAAGGCGCGGACTCCACGTCGTCGCCGAACGTAGATGCGGCGGCGGCGGTGAACCAGGTCCAGATCCCCGACTACCCGCCAGCCGATGCGAACCAAGCACCGAGCTCGGCTTCCGGGAATGCTGCGCCAGCGCGTTGAGTACATGGTCCCAGGCGCTGAACGTGGACGCGCGCGCCTCGCGGCAGCCTAATTGTAATCGATGGATAACGATGTTAGCCTTTGCTCATCGAACCCTTGGGGCGGACTTCGCTGCGAACCTTTTCATCCCTGGGGACTGGGGCGGGCGGCTCTACACTGTCGTACATTCTGGCCGAGACGGAGGAGCGGGCGCGGGAGTTGGCGCGGCGCGAGTTGATGAAGGCCCGCAACGCCGACTCGGTCGAGATCTGCGAGGGCGGCAAAGTGCTGTGGATCGAGCACTTTGAAGCCGCTGCGGGGCACTCCCACTTTGACCGCGGCAAGCGCCTCCGGGGCTGCGGCGGGGTCACTGGAGTCCGGTCATTTGGGATGTGGGCTGCGGGTTTTGCCGGGCGCCTTCGGCCCTAACCGGGGTTAGCCTTTCCCGCGTCGCCAAAGCAAAGTCGGCGACAACTCCATCGTCTCCGACTGAGGACTTTGCCGCTCTCACCGCGAAGTCCTCTTCTTTCGCGAAGGCGCCTATTGCGAGGAGGTCCAGTTCCAGACCCAGAACTCGACGTTGGACGACGTCGCTTGGTGCCCGCGTAGGGGCCGCGAAGCGGACCACGCGAAAACCCTAGCTTGGTCGCCGCACTGGGCGGGCGTTTGCTCACTGGGCAAGGAGATTAAGCCTCCAGCCTCATCAATCGCCGAGCCAGCCGGTTCACTGACGAGCCAGAGACGCCAAACCCCCGGGTTGTGTCCGGGGGCCGGGCGTTTTGTTCACCAGGCAAGGTGCGCCCTGAAATGGCGGCTCGGAGGGGTCGCTGTGAGCCGCCCACATTATCGACCGCCGAACCGACGCCCGGTTTCGAACGCAAATTCAAGGTTTTAGACCCCGGGCGTCCAACGCGCCTCGCCCTCGCTCCAGTCCCAAGCGCCGAGGAGCTCAACGGCCTCGCCGCGCCGCGCGCCAACGCCGCCGCGGGATGCTCAGCAGAGACGAAGACCCCGGTGTCGGCGATCGCGGTCCGGTCGTCGGGGAAGTCGCTCAGCGTCGTGGCCTGGCTGCCGTCCGCCCGGGTGATCAGAGGGCGCTGGCGCACACCACAATCCGAGCAGGCCGTAGAACCCGTAGGGCCATGGGCCGGGGGCGACGACCAGCATCACCAGCGGTGCGGCCCACACCAGCAAGGCAGTTCCGTTTTTTGAGGTCACGGCTGGCGGCACCGCCTCCGCCCGGGCGACACCTGTGGTGCCATATTCTTCTGCATCTCATCCGACCTGTCATCCGACCTGATCATCGCTCTCGCGCAGACCCTTCGGCGCACATTGCTGGAGGTTCAGGCCGGTGTTGCGAGGCGCGACCTCAATGCCCAGCTTCAGCACCTCAACTCGGAACTTGAGCACCGGGTGAAGAACATCCTGCCCGTTGTGCAAGGGCGGGCTTTCCAAGCCTTTCGGGGAACTCGCCCCAATGCGAGCCGGCCCCTTTCGGGCTCTAGGGCGGCGGATTTGGCTACATGCTCAATAGGTCCCGGACTGGCGCGCTGGGACCCGACGAGCCGCTCGCACGTTCATACGCCGACAGCGGAGAGTGCCCGTGACCGCCGCTAGATCAAAGCAGCAGGTTCCCGCTGGCGCCTTGATACGCCGACAGCGGAGGAGCCACGTGACCGCGGCTAAGTCACGGCATAGGGTTTCCGTCGGCAGCTCGGATCCTCGTTCCCAAATCCCGGGTCAGCCGCCAGCAATGATCTGGGTCACGGCGCCTGACGGCCGGTGCACCTACGTCCATCGCGCTTGCTGCCAACTAACCGGCCTGAGCGAGGCTGAGGCGCTTGGGTTTGGCTGGCTTGACGTCATCCATCCTGATGATCGCGCCGAAGCTCTGCGGATCTATCGCGCCGCTAACGCAGCCCGCACGCCATTCCAGCTTGAATACCGGTTTCGTTCGGCGTCCGGCGATTACCGCTGGGCGATGGGCGTAGGCAACCCATGGTTCGCGGAGGACGGCGCCTTCCTCGGACACATCGGATCGGTCGTGGACATCCACGACCGGTGGGAAATGGAGGAACGCTTTCGAGCCCTCACGAATTGCGTGCCCGCATTCGTATGGTTCGCCAGCCAGGGCGGCGAGATCCACTATCTGAATGATCGTTGGTACGAGTACACCGGGCAAACGCCGCAAGAGGCGCTCCCCAATGGGTGGACCGAGACGATCCATCCGGACGACGTCGACGCGGTCCTCCAAGTCTGGGCGGACACCCGGGCGCGGGGCGAGGGGTATGAAATGCCATTCCGCATCCGGCGGCGAGACGGCGAGTTTCGCTGGTACATGGTCCGGGCCGACCCGATGCACGCCGCAGGCCGCGAGATCCGTTGGGTCGGCACATCGATTGATATTCATGACCTCAAGTGCGCCGAAGAACGCCAAACGTTGCTGATCAACGAGCTGAATCACCGGGTGAAGAACACCCTGGCCACGGTGCAAAGCCTTGCATCGCAAATCCTTCAGGCGTCGCCAAGCCGCGAGCACTTTCGGGCGGGATTTGAGGACCGGCTCGTCAGCTTGGCGCAGGCTCACGAGCTGCTCACCGCGTCCAGTTGGAGCGGAGCGTGGTTGAGCGACCTCGTGGCTCGCGCCCTGGCCCCCTGGAGCGGCGAGCGCATCGACGTCCAAGGAGCCGACCTGTGGTTGGATCCCACGCAGGCTGCGAGCATTTCGATGGCCTTGCACGAGTTGGCCACCAATGCGGCGAAGTACGGCGCACTGTCCGAGGGCGTCGGGAGGGTGCTCATTCGATGGGCCTGCGAAAGCGGCGGGGCCGGCAAGATCGTGCGGCTCCGCTGGGAAGAGCATGGCGGTCCGCTGGTATCGCCGCCCAACCGTCGCGGGTTTGGCAGTCGTCTTCTGGAGCGAGCTCTGGGCCGTGAGCTGCAAGGAGCAGTGGTGCTGGGGTTCCCGCCGGAAGGTGTCCAGTGCACGATCACCTTTCCGCTGCGGCCCTCAGGCACGATTCCGGGGTGAGCTCATCCAGTGGAGTTGGCCGGCGCTTGGCGGGTAGTCGATGTCGGGCCCGATTCGCTGCCGCGTCCGTCGCACTAGGGTTGGCGCTGGCTGCCCCGGGCTTCGTGAGCACGCCCACGGCCCCGAGAAGCGGAGGTTCCGAACTTCTGCCGACAGGCCGCTGATGGTCCTGACGGTGGAAGAGGGCAGGAGCTTTGAGCGTCGCCGGCCCGACCTGCACCTTGCCTGAGGCTGCGTGCGTTCCGTTGGTGCTGGCGCTGCACGAACTTGGGACCAACGCTGTCAAATATGGCGCGCTCTCCAGCCTGACCGGTTCGGTGAATCTCGCCTGGACCGTGGTCGCCGCAGACGACGGACGCCATGAGGTCGTGCTGGACTGGACCGAGAAGGACGGGCCAGACGTCCAGCCCCCCACCCGCAGGGGCCTTGGGTCCCGCTTGCTGACGGCGCAGCGGCGGACTTGACGGCGTCTCGCTCGAATTTCCGCCTGAGGGCGTAAAGTGCCGCATCATCGTCGGCGGGGCTGCAGAGTGTGGCGTTTCACGCGCCGCAAACCGCGAGTGTTCGCAGCCGCTACCTAAACGCTGGGGGCGGCCTGACCCGCACAAGTTCCGTGTGTGGACGCCCCCGCGGATGCAAGAAGATTCGGAGAGGTGAGGCGCGCAGGTTCAGGTGCTTCCGTGTGTCCGGCCTGTTGATGCGGCTTTTGCACGGCCGCTGGCCTCACATGGGGCATGATGCCGTCAAGGGACTACCTGGGCATAGTTGATCCTTCGTGGTTGAGGGATCCAAGTCTGAGCCCGTTGCGTGACGCGGTCTGCTTTGCAGACCAGTCCACCTCACATCCGGTCGCCGCCTGGAGACGGCTGCACCAACATCCCGCTTGCGGCGGTCTGGGCTCAGGAGACGAGACCATTCTGTATGTCGGCTTTGAGGGCCAAGGCCAGCTTGCGGTTCGTCGCCTGGATCCGGCAGGCCTGATCAGCGCCTGCGGATGGGGGTCTCCTCGAGCGTCAGCGGGCCAAGACGGCGCCTTCGATGGCCACTCCGGCGTTGACGTACTTCCAGAGCGCGACGAGCAGCTTGCGCGCCAGGGCGACGATCGTTGACTTGCGCCGTCGTCCGCCGTTGCGGGCGACGCGTGCCTCAAACCAACGAGTCAGCGCCGATTGCGGCTGGTGCCTAAGCCACAGCCAGCTCAGCTGGACAAGGGCGGCGCGGAGCCGTGGGTTGCCGGCCTTCGAGACGCCCTGCTCGCGATCGATCTGGCCGCTTTGCCAGGGGGTGGGCGCCAGGCCGGCGTAGGCCGCGATCTGGCGTCGGTTGTCGTAGTGGCGGAAGAAGCCCTCGGACCAGAGGATGGCGGCGAACTCCGGGCCGATGCCCTTCAGCTTCAGCAGCAGCCCGGCGGGCGCCTTGGCGTGGACCTGCGCCTCGTCGAGCAGGGCGTCGCGCTCGGCGTCGACGGCCTTGAGCTGCGCGAGGAGAAGCTCGAGCCGGTCGAGCTCGCGCGCGATCTGCGCGGTCAGGTGACGCGGCAGCGGCCGGCCATCGCCCGTGCACATGGCCGCCAGCCGCGTGCGGCGGTCGCGGCGCAGCGGCTCGTAACCGGCAATCCCTTGCGCGAATAGCAGCCCCTTGATGCGGTTTGTGTGCCGGACCCGCTCGGCAATGAGGGCCTTGCGCTCGCGCATGAGACGCCGGCGGTCCTCCGCCTCTGGACTGGGCGGTCGCACCATAGAGCAGACCCTGGGCTCGCCGCGCTTATAGGCCAGCAGCGCGCGCACCAGCGCTTCACCGTCGATCCGGTCGGTCTTGGCCCGCCGCTTCCGCCGGGAGGTGGCGATCGAGGCCGGGTCGACTACGTGGCTTTCGATCCCTCGCGTCTCCAGGGCCCGGTGGATCCAGAATCCGTCGAGGCCCGCTTCTTGGATGACGAGGATCCGGTAGCTCTGGCCGGTCCGCGCCAGCGCCTTCGCCTGCAGCGTCGCGAACAGGACGAAGAGCGCCGCGAGGTCGCCGCCCGCGACCTCGTGCTTCGACATCTTCTCCCCGCCGCCCGGCGCCAGCGAGGTGATCAGCCATTTCGATCGGCTGAGTTCCATCGAGACGAAGATCGCGCCAAGATCCACGCGGATAGCGGCCGGGCGCTCCGAGACGCTTGTTGCAACAAGCATGGTCTTCTCCAGGTGAGGGTTATCAGCGACCTCACTCTGGCAGAGCTCCGGGCGCTATCCACGCCCCATGGGATCTGTATGGAGATCGCGGATCGGGGCCATACCGCTTGCTGCGCGCTCGAGGCGCTCGGAACTTGTCTGGCTTTCCCGACCCCGTCTCTGACCGTTGCGCCATACCTCTCGTCTGACCTTCCCGCCTCCCTGACGTCTCAGACCCGCGGTCTTACACCGCCGCAGCCGGAGCTCTGTAGGAGCCGCCGTGCGCCATCAGCGCCCAGACGATCCTCGCCATTTTGTTGGCCAGCGCCACCGTCACCAGCATCCGCGGCTTGCGCCCCAGCATGCCGGCGAGCCACGGACTGGCGCGTGATCCGTCGCGCGCCGCGGCCTGCGCCGCGGAGCTGGCGCCGAGGATCAGCAGCCGTCGAAGGCTTCGCTCCCCCATCTTCGTGGTTCGACCCAACCGCTCTTTGCCGCCGCTGGAGTGCTGCCTGGGCGTGAGGCCGAGCCAGGCTGCGAAGTCACGGCCGCGACGGAACGTGTCTGCGGCCGGCGCTAAGGCGACCAGGGCCGTGGCCAAGACTGGCCCAACGCCTGGAATGGTCATCAGGCGCTTGGCGAGGCGATTGGTTTTCGCCCGGACGGCGATTTCGCGATCCAAAGCCGAGATCCTCGTGTGCACCGCCTTTAGGCTCTCGGCGACGATGGCCAGGACCGGCCGCGCCTCCGGCGGCAGCTCGGACGCAGGATCGACGACCAGATCGATCAGCTTGTCCACGTGGCCAGGTCCCTGGCGCACGACGAAGCCGAACTCGGCGAGGTGACCGCGCAACGCGTTGATCAGCTGAGTGCGTTGCCTGACGAGCAGATCGCGCGTTCGGAACACCACGGCCGCGCCCTGCGCCTCGGCGCTCTTGGGCGTGACGAAGCGCATCGTCGGGCGCTGCGCGGCTTCGCAGATCGCCTCTGCGTCGGCCATGTCGTTCTTCTGCCGCTTCACGAACGGCTTCACATACGAAGGCGGGATCAGCCGGGGCTCATGGCCGAGCGCGGCAAGCTCGCGGGCCCAATGGTGGGCGCCGGCGCAGGCCTCCATGGCCACCACGCAGCGGGGCTGCGCCGCGAAGAAGGTCAGTAGCTGATCGCGCCGCAGCTTCTTCCGGAAGACCACGCCGCCGGCCGCATCCGCGCCGTGCGCCTGGAAGACACTCTTCGCCAGATCGAGCCCGATCGTTGTAACTTCGCCCACGGACGCCTCCTTCGTAGTGGTGCTTCAACACCTCCACTTTGGCACTTCGAGGCCGTCAGGGGGCGTCCACCCCATCGCTGCTGGCGCCCGCTGCCGTTGAGCTCGAGGTGCGCGCGCGGCGCCCGCGTCAGGCCCCCCGATCACACGATAGGTCCGAAGCTGGCGTGATGCACCGCATTCGGGCCCAGCTGGGAAGCCGCCACAGAGGCCCTCTGAACAGAGAACATGAGGGGAACGAATGCGACTTCCCCCGATTTCCAAATCGGACCACACTTACTCGTCGAGAATCGCCTAGTTCGGCGGTGCGCGCCACACCTATTCCCACATGTGCTGTGGATAAGTCGAGCGGGCGCTAAATGTTGTGGCTGGACTTCTGAGGCGAACCGGCCAGGGTGGATAGGCCAGTGCAGGGTCCGGCTGCATAACGAGCATGGGAGATTGGGATGGCGAAGCCGCCCAAAGGTCCGCATCGCTCCGCGACCACGGGTCGTTACGTCACGACGGCGACGGCCGTGCGTAACCCGCGCGGGACGGTGTCAGAGCCGCCTAAGAAGAAGTGAGCGTTGAGGCAGACTTAGATCGGCTGGCGTGATGCGGCAGGTCTGAGAGCCGGGAGAGGAGAGGTCGGTTCCTAGGTCGGCAAACTTTGGTCGACCCCTCCCTCCAACACCACCAGGTGCTCGCGCATCGGGTGATTTGCGAAGGCTACGTTGCCACATAGGCAGCTTCAAGGCCGCAAATCACGATGCCTTGGTGGGCGAGCACCCTCTGATTGTTTAGAACCTGAGGGTCTTACCTATGGCTGCACGCCATCAAGTGACTTGCATTACGCCCGATGGAGCTGACGCTGATCAGCGCATCGACGCCATTGGTGGCGCGACCGGTGCCGCCAACGGCGGCCCGTGGAAGCTGCCCATCGATCAAGCCATCGCAGGCATCGAAAATGGAACCTACCAGTTCTGGACCTACGGCGGCGGAAAGGCAGTGGACGTAGTCGTCGCTAAGCGACCTAACGGCAGGAAGTATCTCAAGACGACCGCCGATGGGGTCGAACCGAATAATCTGCTCTCGCTTCTGACCTGTAACTGACCCAACCGATGACGAGCGCGAGCGGCGTTCGCGCTCGTTAGGATTTGCCCACGGCTGACGAGCTTCCGGTGCGATTCTCTGTCCTTGCGCCGTGTTCCGGTTTCGGAAGGCGGTCCAGGTTCCGCTGTTTGGCGCTGATCTTCCGACGCCGCTGAAGTTCGGCATCCGCACCGCATTGTCGGCTACAGGCTGCCGGTCGGCATGCAATTGGCAACGAATGAGGCGACCTGAGGCTGAACCTTAGTCAGGTCTATTCCGGCACCCCATCGCATGGGGCCGCCGTTCTCAGTCCAAACATCGAGGTCGCGGGCGCCGACCAGGCGCTGGATCTCCGCCTTCGTGACGCCGCGGGTCACCCAGATGACGTCACCGCTCGGTTGGATGCTTCCGGGTCCGGTCATCACGCCGAAAGGGCGATGGTCAATCTCAATGTAGGCTCTGGTGACCTCCTTCGCCCGGCTCGTGGTGGTCTCGGCGTCAGTGACGACGCCAACTCCGAGAAGGTATCCCTTGGTCCCGCACATCAGGAGGGCCCGGCCGGTCACCTCGCGGCGGGTTTGCTCCAACCGGAGATACGGAGCGCCCTCACTGATCTTGATCTCAGCGATGGTCGGCAAGGTTCCGTTGTTCGCGAGGCCCAGCTGGAGAGCAGCTGGCTCGTCGAGCCAGGTCATATCGTCGGGTGTCGCGCGGCTGGCGACGGCGAAGGCCGTGGTGTCGACGCCCATGTCGTGCAGGTAGTTTACGACCAATGCGCTGACCTCTTGGCCGGCGCGCAGGGATCCCGCACCGCTGCCGGCGAACTGATGGACGCCAATTCGGCTGTTGAGGCCGTAGTAGCGGCTCACTCCACCTGCAAAGGCGTAGGCGCATGCGCTCGCACAGATCGATGCAGCGTGGTTGTCCTCGTTCCAGGCCTCCGTCCCCACTTCGGTATCGAACTCGAGATCGCGGATCGCCATCCCAAGGCGAAGCCCTCCGATGAGGGACCCACCCGGTGAATCGAGGACGATCTTCGCATGCGATAGGCGACGCTGGTGGGCATACGCCCGAAGCCTATCGGCGGAGTCTTCGGTGATAACGCCGACCGCGTAGATGCGCGGCACGAGATGATCGATCACCACGCGCTTGGCGAATTCGTTCGCGTTGTCGGCCCCAGGTGCGAACGTCATCGGCGTCTCGGTTTGCGCGAGCGCTGCCATCGGCGCGAGTGTCAGGGCCGCCGCAAGGCAGACCTTGGCCGTCAGTGTGATCTTCTTGCGACCGCCGTTCATCTTGGCTGTTGTCGAATGAAGGTCGTGGAAGTGCAACCCTGCAGCGCGACCTGAGCTGCGTGGACGCGCCAAGGCAGATCAACCGGAGGGCCGGCGCTCGGAAAGGCTGGAATGGGGTCGTTCGCTGCGGTCCACGCTGGCTGCCGAATGCCTGTTCCTGGAGTGGAGCCAAGGTCGGCTCATGGCGCCGCTCGGACCCGGCTGGTTGCGTGGTGAGTGAGGGACGGGGCCATCGGTCGGCGTCAGGCGAGGCGGTTCCCGAGGAAGCTGGCGCCCAGCTGGAGCCCCGTTTCGTCCACGCTGTGTCCAAGGCTCGGCGAGACGTGCGCCGCCACCTCGAAGCCCAGAGCGTCAAGCCGGGTCTTCGCCTGATGGATGGCTGTCACTGGCAGGACCTCGTCGGCGTCGCCGTGCACGAGCAGGATCGGCGGCTTCGTGGCGGCCTCTTGAGCTAGGGCATCGGGATCGGCGAGCATCCCCGAATAGCCGACGATCCCGGCAATGGGCTTTGCCCGGCGCGGGCCGACGTGCAGCGCCATCATGGTTCCCTGGCTGAACCCCACCAGCGCCAGCCTGTCCTCCCTCAGACCGTGCGCGGCGAGGTGGCTGTCGATGTAGGCGTTCAGGTCAGGCGCGGCGACCCGCACCCCGGCCGCACGGGCCTCCGGCGAAAGGCTGGTCAGTGGCCACCACTGCCGCCCGCCCGGTGCGCCTGGGCAGTCCTGCGGCGCGTTGGGCGCCAGAAAGAGCGTGTCGGGGAGCGCCGCGCGCCAATAGGGAACCAGTCCGATCAAGTCGGCGCCGTTGGAGCCGTAGCCATGGAGCAGGATCACCAGCGAGCGCGGGGCAGCGCCTGTGGCTGGGCCCGACGTCGGGCCGTCGAGAAGGGTGGGTCCGGTCATGTGGCTGTCCTGCTGGAGGCGCGCGCGGGGGTCAACTGATCACACAGGTCATGCGCATCGGCCGGCGCCGCCAAGCTTCGGGTCGAAGTCGCCTTCGACGCGAGCCCAAAGGTCGTCTTCCTGGAGCGGCCGCAATGTCCGGAAGTGGCGCGCGCTGCCCTGTGGGCAGGGGTGTTGTACGTACGACATCGGCGTCGGGAACCTTCGTATCTTGGAGGTGAGGGGAGTTCCGGTCGTGGCGCGGTAATTGACGATTGGGCGACGTGCGCGGCGAGAGCAGCGCCCCCCCGACCTCGGCGCAATTCCGCCCCCGCGAACTCCCCGACCTTGGCGGCCTGAGACCGGCTCTCTATTGGTCCCTGCTCAGCGAAGGATCGAGGAGGAACACGGATGTCGCGTTCACTGAAGGGCAAGGTTGCGGTCGTTACCGGCGCCGGGTCGGGCATGGGCCGGGCCATCGCGGTGCGGCTTGCTGCGGACGGCGCGGCGGTCGCCATCTGGGACATCAACGGCGAGGGCGCCGCCGAGACCGCGAAGCTGATCGCCAACGCCGGCGGCCAGTCTCTGGCGATCACCGCCGACTGCGCCGATCGCGCCGCGATCGAGAAGGCGGCCGCCGAAACGCGCGCGAAGTTCGGCCCGATCGGGATCCTGGTGAACAACGCCGGCATCGCCCCGTTCACGCCCTTCCTCGAGGTCAGCGACGAGCTCCTGGACCGCGTCCTGCGGGTCAATCTGCGCGGCCCCTACATCCTCACGCGCGAGATCATCCCGGACATGATCGCCGCGAAATGGGGGCGAATCATCAACATCACCTCGTCCTCGGTGCAGACCGGCTCGCCCACCCAGACGCACTACACGGCCTCGAAAGGCGGGCTGCTCGGCTTCACCAAGTCGCTGGCGGTGGAGTTCGGCAAGTCCGGGATCACCGTCAACATGATCCCGCCGGGTTCGATTGACACCCCCATGCTGCGCGGAGCCGACGTCATGCAGCGGGAAGGGGCCGTCGAGGCCTATGGCGCGGCGCTTCCGGTCGGGCGGATCGGCCAGGTGGAGGACATCGCCGCCGCCGCCTCCTACCTTGCGTCGGAGGAAGCCAGCTACATCACGGGCCAGACGATCAGCGTCAACGGCGGCCGCTACATGGGTTCGGCCTGACCGACGCATCGAGTGGCCCGGCCTCCAGACCTTTGGCCGGGCCGCCGCCCATCACGGCAGCGCCCGGCGCATTTCTCGGGAAAGGGTCTGCCGTTTACGCGGTGCTTCTCGCACCTCGTAGGTCCCGGACGGCTGCTCGAAGACGGCTTCGCCCGGGCCGCCTAGATCCAGCCGTTGCAGCCCCTGTTGCAGGGTCAGGATCGCCAGGGTCCGGTCGTGGATCGGCGCCAGGTCAGGGCAGCACGGACCGAACCTTCAGCATCCGCTCCATGCTGGATGTCCGATTCCGAGAAGCAAGCCAACGTCCGCTGTTGGCGCGCCCCTTGAGCTGGCGCGCGGCCTGGCCCGGACCCAATAAGCTGAAGTTCCGAAGTGCAGGAGAGGGTGGAAGCCGACGTTGTTCAGGCGGACCCAGCAGTCTAGGCGGCGAGGCGATCCTTGCGCATACGCAAGGTTACGACGAGCCCACTCTGCTGCCAGTCGTAGGTGAGGGCGCCGTCAAACTGCTGGGCCATGCTGCGCGATATCATCTTGCTGCCGAACCCGCGCATCTCCGGCGTGCCTTCCACCGCGGGGCCGCCGTCCTCGGCCCAGATGAGCGTGAGGTGGGTGCTGTCGCAGGAACCCGAGACGTCTAGGGTCCCTTCTTGAACCGACAGCGCGCCGTGCTTGACCGCGTTGGTGGCGAGTTCATGAATGACCATGGCGAGCGTCGTCGCCGTTCCTTCCCCGATCCCCATCCTCGGCACGGCTACACGGATGCGGCCCGCGAACGCTTCCGGATTGTCATAGGGCGCAAGCAGGATCGACAGCAGGTCACCGATCAGGGCGGCCTTGCCTTCCATTCCGGGAAGGGGACGCACGAGGTCGTGGGCGCGACCAAGGGCGGTGAGGCGCTGGGTTAGATCGTTCGCCATCTCCTCGAGGCTCTTGGCTGACCGCAAGGAGATGTGGGTCAGGCCCGTCGCGATCGCGAGCAGGTTCTTGACGCGATGGCTCATCTCACCCGCAAGCAGTTCATTGCTTTCCTCAGCCTGCTTACGATTGGTCACGTCCAGGAAGATGCCGAACATGACCCCGTCGACAATGCCCGCGTCCGCGCCCTGGCCGCGCGCAGAAATCCAGCGGACTACGTCTCCGAGCATGATCCGGAAGTCGATTTCATAGGAACCCGCGACCGACCGGGTCCCCGTGAAGGCGGCCCGGACGCGGTCACGGTCGGCGGGGTGGATATGCGCTGAAAGCTCCTCGAAGGAGACCTTGTCGGCCCACGGGAGGCCCCATAGGTCGAAGGCGCGCTCGTCCATGGTGAAGTGATCGCTGTCGACATTCCACGACCAGAGCGCCACGCTCGCAGCCTCGATCGCCTGCTTAAGATGTTCGGGGAGCCAGACTTGCGAGCCGGGGCCTTGGGCAGACACGTGAGCATCTCCTGCCAAACGTGTATCAGCCATCGGAGCTGTTGATGACATTTATGTCTAGGGCGTCCCGAGGGCGGGCTCAACGTCGGCAGCGCCGGTTGGCCCGGCTCCGCGAAGTTCATGCTCCGGGTAGCACCCCCACTTCCGGTTCTGGCGCTGAGCCCATCGCGCAGCCCGGCCCCGAGCGCCATAGCGGAAGCCCCGCGCGGCCGCGGGGCGGGCCGGGCAACCCTTCTGGTCAGCCATGGCCGCGCAACTCGACTTCTTACGTAGGTCGCTAAGGAGCTGGCGGCGCTTCCCTGCATCACAGCGTGCGCTTGGCCTGCTCGATCGCTCTCGTGGCTATCGCGACGACCGCTTCGCCAGCCTCGCTCGCCAGCTGCAGTTGTTCCCGAACCACCCAAGTGTGCCAGGCCGCGAGATCTGGGGCGGTTTGGCATTTGCTCAGTTCGGTGAGCGCGGCGAGATTGGCGGCGATTGCCCGCTGCGCAAGCGACAGCCAAGCCCTGGAGGTCTCCTCGGCGATCCTGGTAAGCGGGGTGCTTGCCGTGAAGGCGAGGTCGTTCTGTCCCGGTCCACCGGCGAACGCCTGCGAAAGCGTCCGGCTGAGCTTTTCGAACACTTCGAAGGTGTTGGAGGCGCCTGCGCGGGCGCCTTCGATGTCGCGACTTAACGCTTCCAGCTGTGGCGGAGGCGCGAACGTTCTCTCGCGCTCGCCAATAGCGGCGCTGGTAGCTGTATCGGCATTATCATCGGGTACCCCCCGACTTGAGTGGGTGCTGGGGGAGGATAATGGATCAGGCATGGCGGCCTCTCTCGTGAAGGGCCGCGACCCTAGAGGGGGCCCCGGAGCTGCAACATCGGGTGAAGCCCCTAGGTGGTCTCGGCGAGCGCGCGGCCTCGGCGGAAGGTTGACGGCGGCGGCGTAAGCGCTACCAGCGCGGCGGCGACCGGTCCGACACCGGAGATCGTCATCAGGCGCTTAGCATCGGATTGGCCTTCGACCGCGCGGCGATCTCGCGATCAAGCGCGGCGATCTTGGCCTGAACCGACTGCAGGCTTTTGGGCGGCCCGGCAAACCGTTTCCGAAGCTTATGTCGACGGCCCGACCGCCATCACCTCCATCAGAGCTTATGCTGCTTCGGCGAACGAGCGGGCCAAACGGGCCTTTCTCGACTGGAGCCGATTAGGCATGTTTCGCATTCTGGTGGCCGACGATCAGCCTATCGTGCGGCTGGCAGTGCGAAATCTTCTCGAAGACAGGGGGTTTTTGGTCTGCGGTGAGGCGGCGGACGGGGAAGCGGCCCTCGCATTAGCAATGGCGGAAGCGCCTGATGTCGCGCTCCTCGACGTCATGATGCCGCGGCTGAGCGGAATTGGCGTGGCGCATTGTCTGCGCGAGCAGCGCGCGGATGTGAAGGTGCTTCTGTATTCGATGTGGGAGGACGAGGGCACCGTCTTGAGCGCAGTCGCCGCGGGCGTGCGTGGCTATCTTCTAAAAAACGAGGGAGCGGAGGAGCTCGAACGCGCGGTGCTCAGGGTGGCGGGCAATCGCACTTACTTTTCGCCCTCGATATCTGAAACATTAGAGTGCGTGACGAGCGGCCGGCGCATCAGTCGTTTCACCACCCGAGAGCTGCAGATCGCTCAGATGCTGGCCGACGGTTGTAAGAACAACGAGATCGCTCGGCGGATGAATGTCAGCATTAAAACCGTAGAGAGCCACCGGACCTCGGCGATGCAGAAGGGCAACTGCCACACAGCCGCGGACTTGGTGCGCTATGCGTTCAAGCACCGGCTGATCTAGGATTATGGCAGACGCGAGCCCCGACGGTTTGACACGCCGCTAAGGTCGAGTTCGGAGTTGCTTGCGTCTTCACTCTGAGCCTTCCGGCGCGCAGAGCCCGACTCCCGGCCGCCAGAGGCTCAGCTGCCAGCGTTCATCGCCGCCCTCTGGGCTGGGTTGCGGGTGCTGCTATTCGTTTGCCCGAGCTGCGGTCGATCGCGCGGCCGCGTATCAAGCGCAGCTGCTCGCCCATCTGGCCGAATGGTTGGCGGCCGGAGCCGCTGAAACGGATGTCATTCCCGTCCTTGAGGTTGGGTGACATCGAAGCCAACTACCGCTTGGGTCGTCAGAACGATGCGTTTGACCCCGCGAAGTTCCTGTTCCGGGAAGCGATCCGAGTTCCGCTCCTGGCGCTGCCGGCCGTAGGCTGCCCCCAAAGCCTCAGTCTGCGAAGCCCCCGGGACTGGAGAGAAGCCGGGGGCTCTGGCATTGCGCCAGCGGCGTGGGGGTGGGGCTCTTTCGCCGTCGCGTCTAGAAAACGCGGTTCTTTGGATGAAGCTCCAGAATCGACGGCTCGTCGACGACCGGCATTCGGGTGGTGCTCCCGTGAATGTCCGCAAACCGACTTCGGCTTCTGGCAGCCGCACCATTTAGCGGACGGAATCAATCCTACCTGTGAGCGCCGCAGCCACCATGTCTCGAACTTCCGGCCTCCCTAGCTCGAACCGGGTTCGGCTGCCGCCGGCAACTTCCCATTCCGGGAGGGCAGGGAAGTTCCGCTTCTCTTTTGGCGCGTTCAGGCGAGCGTCGCTTTCACAGGCCGTACGGCTACAATCTTGGCCTCCTGGATCTGAGCCTTCGTCCGAATGGCGGTGTTATCGTGAACTTCCAGGACGAGGAAACGGGCGTCGCCGCCGACATAGGACCGATACGGTCGTAGGACGAACTGGAAGGTGCGGCGCTCGCCATTAGGCGAGAGAACGTCGGAATCGTACTCGATGTACTGGCCGCGATGGCGCGTGATCGCAGTTTCGACCTTCGCGGCCTCCTGCGGGTTCTGAGCGAACCAGGGGCTTTCCCACAGGTGCTTGCCGATAAAGGCCTCGATCGAGGCGTCGATCGCGCGCAACGCGGCCTTATTGACGTCCAGGATGATGCCGTCGGTCGTGCAGATCGACATTGGGTTCAGGGCGGAATTGAACACCGCATGGTAACGCGCCTCGGCCTCCTCGAGCGACCTTGAGCGCTGGGCAAGTTGCTGCCGGAGCGCGGCGACTTCTCGGGCGAGGTTAGCGTCCGTCATGCGCTGCTCCTTAGGCGCGCGGGCTATGCGCGATGTCTATCAGCAGCTCTGCGAGAGCCTCTGGGCGGTAGGGCTTGTGGATGACCCGGGCTCGCGGGTAGCGCTCCGCGAGATCGGCGGGACCGTACGCCGTCGAGAAGACGATGGGGACGCCGCGACTAACGAGGATGTCCGCCACCGGAAACACCTTCTCGCCGCCCAGATTCACGTCCAGGATCGCGGCGTCGATTTCGGTGGCGGCCTCAACCGCAGCGAGCGCTTCGCTGACTGTGGCGGCGCCCCCGGCCAGGACGCAGCCGAAGTCCGCAAGCATGTCTTCGAGCATGGCTGCGACGAGCGCCTCGTCCTCGACGAGAAGGATCTCGAGCCCGAGGAGCGCGGGATAGGCGGCGGGAAAACCGGAGCCCTTTCCTATAGCGGCGCTTCCCCATCCCGTATGAGCCGTGGGCATTGTCGCCACCTGACGCTGCTTAGGCGCCCATTTGTAGGCTTCTGGCCTGCGATTTTCCAGGCGCGCTCCGCGCGCCTCTTTACCCCCGAGCTTGGTGCGGCGACTGCTACCACTGACGCCGGATCCTGGCGATCAGGACAGCCTCTTCCCAGACCTCCACAAGGGCGCAGTCGCCAAACATCAGCTCGGCGATCGCGCAAGCTTCAGCGGGGGAGGACGCGCAGACCTCGGTGTTCGCCAGCGCGCGATCATCACTTCCGACGCCGAAGACGTTGAACGCTTCCCCCACGACCATCGCATAACGCGTTCGGTGATTCGCGGTCTGTGCGCGAGCGGACAGAGCGCCAGCAACAGGCGTGCGCGCTTCCCTAGCGTTGGTTGATCCTGCAGCTGTGCTGAGCGCTTAGGAGTGGCGTGCTAGGCCGCGAGCTCGGGGCGGGGCGGCGCAATCAGCTCGCTGAGACAAGCGACGAGATCCGCGGCGCGAAATGGCTTCGACAACGCCGCGTCGGCGCCGCAGCCCTTGGCGACTGTGAGCAGCTGGTCCGAGGCGAACATCCCGCCGCCCGACATCACAACGATCGGAAGTTTCGGTCTGGCCCGCCGCATGGTCTGCACGGCGCGCATGCCTTCGCCGCCGGGGAGCACTAGGTCCGTCACGACGGCGGCCGGCGCCTGCTTGGCGAATTCCGCAAGCGCAGTCCGTTCATCGCGAGCGGTCCGCACCAGAAAGCCCGCCAGGCGAAGCGCATGGGCGAGGATCTTCCGAAGGGCGTCGTCGTCTTCGATCAACAGGACGCCGCGGGACGATGATGGCTGCATGGGGTTCATTGCGAGCAGCCTGCCGTCGTCTTCTGTCGATGTGCTGAAGGGATGTGGTTATGCGAAAGTTGCTGCGGACGGGGCCCGCAGAGCCGTTTCCAGGCCGCTATTGGCTTGCGTCCCTCAGCCACCAACCATGTCGGCGGGCGATCTCGTCGTGGAGCGAATAGAGCCGCTCGCGTCCTCGGCGATCCGCGGTCGTGATCTGTTGTCGGATGGCGCGCACAGCGCGCTCTGCGCCGAGCTGATCTTCAAGCGCAGTCGCCAGCGCCTGAAGGCGTCGGCCCCTGAGGGGCAATATGCGGCAAACGGTAAGCATCGGTCTTCAAGAACGAGGCTCTCATCTCATGGTTAAATTCGGCTTTCCTGAGCTGCGAAGGGCCTGATGTTCCGCTTCCTGGAAAGGCGCCCCGAGTTCCGAAGCCGGGACGCGCTCAGAGGCCGCTGCTGGCGCGCAATGGCCGACGCCGCCGTCGAAGGCGCGCCAGCTGGGCCTCCCCCCCTTCCGTTCGGAGGGCCAGTTGATCTTCCGCGCCAGTGGGCGCGTTCATCGCTCCAGGACGCCGTGGCGTTTGTATTGACAGCCGCATAACGAAAGCGCCTGCTTTCCGTAAGGGGAGGGAGGCCTGCGATGCAGTACCGACTGCTCTTCCACGAAGCTGGTCATCGCCGCCTCAGGCGCTTCGAGTTTGATGCGCCGGACGATGCTGAAGCTGAAGGAGCCGTGTTGGACTTAAGCGACGCCGTTCCGCAGGAGCTGTGGTGCGGCAAGCGCCGGGTGCAAATCTGGCCCCGGCAAGAACTCGAGGACGACACGAAGGTGGTCTTGCATTAGCCAGACGGCGGAGCCGATGCCGACGAGGCAGGCGGTGTCCCGCTCTGGAGGGATGAGTTGACGACCGCGCCTGAGGGATTGGCTGACGCCAAGAGGTTGCTGCGCACGCTCGACAGTGCGCCCGATCCCCGGCGCCAAGCGCGGTCCGTTTATTCTGCCTTGGCCCGGGCGGAGGATTGGTCGCCCCGGCAGCATCAGGAGATAGCGGCCTTCGGAGCCTGGCTGCACGGCCTTCCGCCGCTCGCCGAGATCCGACCCCGGTGCCAGAGGCTCATCGATCAGCTACGCAGCGCTTGAAGAGTAGAGTTGGCCGCCGCGGCTCCGGCTGGACGCAGCGTCCGCGAAGTTCGCCGTTTGCGGCATTGCGGTAGAGAGCACAACTGCGGGTCGCTTGCTGCCCCAGGCTAGTTGCGCTGTAAGCCCCGCGCGAGCCGCTCCTGCTTGCCGCAACGATGTTAACGCCCCCTGACAAGCCCCTCGTTGCGTAAGCCCAGCGTGCCTCGGCACGCTGGGCGCTTTCCCCACGTTACTGAAAACCTTGGAAGCGATGCAGCTTTGCGACGCTCATGTCCTCGTCATCTGACGCGGAGCACACAGATTGCGAACGCCCTGGTTATGCGCTCTCGGGACGTCGACGGAAAAGGCTGAGGCGACCCGGTATTCTAGCCCGAGCCGGCTGCGTCGCCGCCGCGGGTTCGCCGAACTGCGCCGGTGGCTCGGCCTCCCGGACTTCGGTCGCCGCCGGTAGAGGGGGCTCGAGCAACTGCTCAATGGACGACGCTGCGGCCGTCGGCGTTGCCGCGTTCGTCGGAGCGCCGCTGGGTGCGGCCTTCTTGCCAAATCCAGTGCCGATTGCGGCGGCCGAGCGCGCGGCCGACAAATTGGCGGACACCATCGGATAGTCCGAAGGCAGGCCCCATTTGGCGCGGTAGTCGTCCGGCGTCATCCCCCGGGCAGTGAGATGCCGCTTTAGTTGCTTATAGGGCTTGCCGTCCTCAAAGCTGATGAGAGCCTCAGGCGTCATCGATCGCTGGATCTGAGCGCTGGTCAGCGCTTCGACCGAGGTTGTCGGCGATGCGGGCGGCTGTCCTGCGGCCTCCAAGCTGGAGCGCACGGCCATCGTGCCGGCCTCGCGTTGGATGGGGCTGACCGACGCCTGGGCGTAGGCCGCGGTTGGGGCGGCAGACAGGGGCGCCGCCTCGAGGGGGCGAGCCGCGTTCGCTTCGCGAGCGGTCGGCGCCTTCGTCGGGGCTGAAACGCGGCTCCCCAGGCCGATCGACCGAGCCATCTCCGCCCGAACCTCGCTGTAGCTGGGCGCCGCCATGGGGTAGTCTTTCGGCAGCCCCCACTTTTCGCGGTATTGCTGCGGCGTGAGGCCTTTCGCAGCGAGATGCCGCCGCAGCGTCTTGTAGGGTTTATTGTCCTCGAAGCTGATGAGCGCGTCGCGCGTGATTGATTTGCGGATCTGAGCCGACGTGAGCTTCGGCGCGTCGGCTTCCGGTTCGGCGGGGCGCGTCGTCGCCACCCCGACAGAGCCCAGGCTCGTCGCAATCCGGCTGATCACGGTGGGGATTTCCGACGGCGTCACATGGTTCTTTGCGAAATACGCGGCAGCGACCTCGGCGACGAGGGCTTTGAACTCACCTGACAATGCGAATGCTCCGGTCTTTGCGGTCGCCACGAACAGTAATGAAAGCCAAGAGTCAACGCGCCACGCGCTTGCCTCAAGAAATCGCCTCGAAGTGGCCGCGGGCAAAAGATGGAGAAGGATGATGCCCACATGACGCCGCGGCGAAGAAGCTCAGGTCTGGCCGTCCTCTTGCGTGCTCAACCGCTGCCGGAGGCATTCCGCGCGGACGGTGTCGGGTGACCAATGTCTACGCCGGTTAGATGGGGTAACGGGCCGGCCCCGCGCCCCGGTCTTTTGCGGCCGAGCGGTCGTCCCTCAGTGTGATGGTGTCATCAACCGCGGCGCCGGCGCCGGCCGGCCGCCGCTCATCTGAGAGACGACCATGAAGCACTATGCCGGGATCGACGTCTCGCTGGAGAGTTCAAGCGTCTGCGTCGTGGATGCGGAAGGCGGGATTGTCCACGAAGGGAACGTGTGAGCGAGCCGGAGGCGCTGGTCGCCTTCTTCGCGAAGCAGGACGTGCCCATCGAACGCATCGGCCTCGAGGCCGGCCCCCTGTCGCAGTGGCTGTACGCGGCAATGTCGAAGGCGGGCTTGCCGGTCGAGCTGCTGGAGACGCGGCACGTGCGGGCCGCCTTCAAGACCATGCCGGTGAAGACCGACAAGAAGGACGCGCGCGGCATCGCCCAGTTGATGCGGCTCGGTTGGTTCCGGCCGGTCTGGTGCAAGTCGCTGCCGGCGCAGGAGGTGCGCGCCGTGCTCACCGCCCGCAAGCTGCTGCAGGGGAAGCTCCATGACCTGGAGATGAGCATCCGCGGCATCTTGCGTGGCTTCGGGCTGAAGGTCGGCGCGACAACCCCGCGGACGTTCGAAGGCCGCATCCGCACGCTCGTCGAAGGCCAGCCGGCGCTGGAGTTCATTGCTCGGGGGTTGCTCAAGGCCCGCGCGGTCATCGCCGAGGAATTCCGCGCGATAGACCGCCAAGTGCGCGCCATGGCCCGCGACGACGAACGTGCCCGACGGTTGATGACGACGCCTGGCGTGGGAGCCCTGGTGGCGCTGACCTTCGTCTCGGCGGTCGACCAGGCGGAGCGCTTTCGATCGTCGCGTTCGGTCGGCGCTCACTTCGGGCTGACGCCGAAGAAGTACCAGTCGGGCGAGACCGACCGCACCGGCCGGATCTCCAAGATCGGCGACGCCGGCGTGAGGAGCGCGCTCTACGAAGCGGCGAACGTGATCCTGACGCATCCGGTCAGGGGTTCGGACCTGAAGACCTGGGCGCTCGGCGTCGCGAAGCGCGCGGGGCCGCGCAAGGCGAAGGTCGCGCTCGCCCGCAAACTTGCGGTCGTGCTGCATCGGATGCTGCGCGATCAATCCGACTTTGTCGCCACTAGGACCGCGCCCTCGGCGGCGGCCGCGATCTAGCCAGGGAGACGCACGCTCTTCGGGGGTCTCGAACCATCAGCCCCCGTCGCCGAGTCCCTCGCCGGGACGCAAGGCAGGTTAGGTCGACGACATTTCAGCAGGGCTCCGCCGCTGCGCCACTTTAGAATGACCGGCCCGTCTCATCCGACTCCATCAAGCAGCGGCTCCGACCGACTGCGGACAGAAGAGCGACGCCGGCGGGTGGATGAAGCTACGAGGGATTGACCTTCGAGGTCCCGTTACAGAAGAGATGTCGCGGTTTCCGCAAAGTAGAGATGTCAGGGCACGGGCGTTTGGTGTCGGCCGAAGGGCGGGCGCGCAGCCCTCAGCCCGCGCAGCGACCGACCGCCCGGCCGGCGCACGACATCAATGACGGCGGGTTTTCCGAGCACGCCGGCAGGCGTGCGAGGCACGTAGAGCATCAGCCGATGCTGAACTTGTGACCCGACTGGTCGCGGCGCCGTGGGGCGTCGGAGCTGCGCTTCGCCGGGGGCTGGCTGTCCTGATAGGCCTTGATCATCTCCAACAGCGAGCCGAGCCGCTTGTTGTCGACGATCGCCGCCTGGTTGACCTTCCGGATCTTGTCGAACGTCCGGTAGGCGAGCTCCTCGCCCCGGGAGCGGATGGCGATCCGCCCGTCGGGATAGTCAACAACGGTGACCCGCTTGCCGATCGCCGCCTGCGCCGTCTCCGACGGCTCGAGGATGAACAGCACCTTGTCGTACTGCAGGGTCAGCGACTGGGAGAGGGTGCGCTCGACCTGCCAGGTGAACTCGTCGCCGAGCTGGTCGCGCGGCGATATCGGCCGGTGCAGGTCCTTCGGGTTGGCCGGGACCTTGCCGAAGCGGGCGTTGTAGTCGGCGACGAAGCCGGGGAGGAAGGCGTTGCCCGCGGCGATCGTGCCGATCTCCGCCAGCCGCAGCTCCTTCACCAGTCGGTCCTGCAGCGTCTTGTTGGCCCGCTCGACCCGGCCCTTGGCCTGACTGGAATTCGCGCAGATGATCTCAATATTCATCTTGCTGAGCGCGCGGCCGAACTGGGTCATGCCGTCGCCGAGCGCTGCGGGCTTGTTGATCCGGAACACCGAGTGCTTGTCGCTGTAGAAGGCCACCGGCTTGCCGTGCGCCTCGAGGTAGGCGCGGGTCGCGGCGAAGTAGGCGAAGGTCGACTCGCTCTCGACGAACTGCAGGTGCATCAGCCGGCTGGTGGCGTCGTCGATGAACACCAGCAGCGTGCACTTCGGCCCGCGATCCTCGAACCAGCGATGCTCCGAGCCGTCGATCTGCACCAGCTCGCCGACGCAGTCGCGACGATAGCGCGGCTGGTAGATCTTGCGCCGCCGCCGCGTACGCGCATCCCACAAGCCTTCGGCGATCATCCAGGCGCGCAGCGTCTCGCGCGAGACGGTGATGTCGTGCAGCTCCAACAGCTTCTCGGCCGCCAACGTCGGGCCGAAATCCGGGTAGCGCGCCTTGATGATGTCGATCGCCGCCTGGCGCACATCGGCTGGTGTCTTGCGGTTGCTCGGCCGGCCGCGCTTCTTCGAGATGATCCCGTCAGCGCCGCGCAGTCGGTAGGCCTTCAGCAGCCGCCAGACCTGGCGCTCGCTGAGGCCCAGCACGCCGGCCGCGGCCCGCACCGGCAATCGCTCGGCGTCCACGTCGCGCAGGACCTCGAACTTCGACAGCTCCGTATCGCTCATGATCCGCACCGCCATCGACGCCGTCTCCCAGCCAAGCTTGGAGGGAGGCTGACGTCTCTAATTTGCACGGCACTGACATTTGCACTTTGCGGCTACATGTCTGCGCCGGACAAGGAACTTTATGCGAAACTAGCCGTGCAGCGAGCGATCATCGAACGGCGCTGTCGTTCAAGAAATCTGGCCTCTGTGAAACCTGCGGCAGGCAATCGGCTACGCTCAGCGAACCGAGCGCCGCTGCCGAACTCGCGACGAGGCAGCCGTGATGCACACCTGGATTGAGCTCCTGTTTGCCAGTCGTCTCTGCGCCACGCCCACCGCCAATTTTGCGTCCTCGGACTATCAAAGCTAGGAGGCGCGGCCGTCCCGGCGCCGCATGTAGATCAGCGCCACGAGCGCTGCGGCGAAGCCTGACGCAGCGCCCGCGGTCAGCGCCCAGCGCGGGCCGAACTGGTCGGCGATCCAGCCCACCACCGGTGCTCCAACCGGGGTGACGCCCACGCTCACGGCCATGCGGAGCGCCAGCACTCGGCCGCGCATCGCCGGCTCGGTGGAGAGCTGCATCAGGCTGCTGGTGGCGCTGGTGAAGGTCAGCGTCGCCACGCCGCTCGCCATAAGCGCCGCGCCGAACATCCAGACGTTGGGCGCAAGCGCGGCGGCGAGGAAGGCAAGACCAAAGGCCGCCGCTCCGACGAACAGCAGGCGGAACTTCGGGTCGTGGTGCCCGGCGGCCAGCAGAGCTCCGCCCAAGGTGCCGGCTGCCATCGCGGAGCTCAGCGCGCCGTACTGGTCCGCCCCGCCGTGGAAGATCCTCACCGACATGGTGGAGATGAAGATCGGGAAGTTCAGACCCAAGAGGCCGATTAGGAACAGCATCCAGAGGATCGCCTGAAGGTCGGGCCGCGCGCCGACATACACGAACCCCTCCAGTAGGCCGCCGCCGACCCGCCCGACGCGCGGATGGACGCGCAGCTCATCTGCGCGCATCAGTCCGAGGGACGCGATTACGGCGGCGAAGGAGGCGGCGTTGATTAGAAAGGCCCATCCTGTGCCGACCGCGCCGATCATCACGCCCGCAACGGCGGGGCCCACCATTGTCCCAAGCGTCATGGAGGTGGCGTTCAAGGCCACTGCGTTTGGCAAGTCCGCGTCCTCGACCAGGTCGGAGACGAAGGTCTGGCGGGTCGGGCTGTCGATCGCGCTGGCGCAGCCGGACAGGAAGGCCAGCACATAGAGGTGCCAGAGCTGCACCATGCCGGTGACAGTGAGCAAGCCCAGCGCCAGCGCAATGAGACTCATCGCCGCCTGGGTGGCGACCAGGAGCTTGCGGCGGTCGAAGTGGTCGGCGGCGTAACCCGCCCACGGCAGCAACAGGAGCTGCGGTCCGTACTGCAGCCCCATCACCACACCGACGGCGGTGGCGCTGTGGCGGGTCAGTTCGGTCAGCACCAGCCAGTCCTGGGCGGTGCGTTGCATCCCCGTGCCGATGTTAGAGACGAGCGCGCCGCCCGCCCAGACCCGGTAATTGAAGATCCGCAGCGAGCGGAAAGTGCCCTTTGCCATGCCGCGACTTCCGTTCGCGATCGTCACGCTGCCACCAAGCGCCTTATAAGCGCTGCGGCGCGGACGAGAGTTTGGTGCTCGACGCCGTTCAGCTTCGCCATCGCGGCTCGACCCGAAGTCGGGATCGAGCGGACGATGTCTGGCGTGGAGCGTCGCCTCGAGGGCGGCGAAGCGCGGCCGGGCCCAAGCCACGACGGTGGCCGCCGAAAGCGCAAGCTCGGCGCCTGACGGCCAGCCGTTCAGCCGGACATGCGGGTTTGGCCGAGATAGTCGCGCTTGCCGATCGGCGCGCCGAGATGGCGCAGAATCGCGTAAGCGGTCGTCGCGTGGAAGAAGAAGTTCGGCTGGGCGAACGAGAGCAGATAATCTTCGGCCACGAAATTCATCGTCCGCTCACTCAACATGTAGGCGACCGGCCGCCCCTGCAGAGCATCGACCTCTTCTCGGGAAACGCCGTCGATCGCCGCGATCGCGCCGGAAAGCTTTTCGGCCACGCCGGCAAGGCTCGTCGGGAAATTGGAGCGATCCGGCCCCGCTTGCCCACTCCTGGCGCTGTTGATGGCGCCCGACGAATGCGCGATCGCCGCTTGGAACTGAAACGCGAGCGGGCGCATATCGTCTGTGAGACGGGCGGCGAGAATGTCCGTCTCGGTCATGCCGCGATCCCGTGCGAAGGCACCCGCCCGTTCGACGAGGCCATGGGTCGAGCGCAGTATCTGGGCGAAAGTGGGTATGACGGCGTCGTAAAGCGAGATCATCGATGCATTCCCTTCTTATGGCGGGTCGTTGGCGCTCGGATGCGCATGCGGAAATAGCTGCCCGCATTGCGAGCGCGCGGCGAAGTCTGGAAACTCGTCCCCAGAACCTGGGCGGGGGACAAAACGTCGTTCGTCGTCGCCCTGCGGGCCGGCTGCGGCGAAGGCGGGGGTTTTTGGCGGGGCGCTGCGCCGGGGCGGCGGCGCAGGCGGCTCCAATCAAATTCCCACGCTTTCCTCCCGCCCTCCCACGGGCGGGTTCCGTCAGATGCTCAAGGCCGCGCAGATCGCCTCCGCGCTCGAGACGGTCGCCACCATCGGAAGGTGCATGGTGATTTGCATCTGATGGGTCTCGACCTGGGCGCCGGCGGCGCAGTCTTCGGCGATCACCGCGTTGAAGCCCAGCCCGACCGCTTCGACCGAGCCGCCCATCAGGGCGACGTTGGTGGAGACCCCGGAGAAGACCACGGTGTCCACGCCCTGGGCGCGCAGAATGGTCGACAGGTCTGTCCCGGTGAACGCGGCCATGCCGTGGTGGCGCTCGCTGATGATGTCGTTGGGGGCGATCTTGATGTCGTCGTGAATGGCGGCGAACCGCGAGCCGGCGACCAGCTCGCCCCGCTTGTAGATCCGCGCCGCTAGCACGCAGTTGACCGGCCAGCCAACGAACCCGGGACGCGCCGCGATGGTGCAATGGACGACCGGCAGGCCGCCGGCGCGGAATCTCGCCGCCAGGGCGTTCACCTTTTCCGGAAGGCGGCGCTCGGCCACCTGACCGCTGAGCGGCGAGCTCACAAAAGCCGAGTTGGCGATCCCGTTCTGCATTTCCGAAATCAGCAGCGCGGCCCTCTGACCACGGTCCAGCCCCTTCACCATGCCGACGTTCTCCCTATTGGCGGCTTTACGAGAGGCGCTCCATAGCATGTAAAAACATATTAAACTAGGTCGGCGATGTCGTTGTGGCGGGCCCTACATCGTCACGCCTATGGCCGTGGGCTCATGGCGCGGCGCACCTCAGCCAGTTCGCCTCGGCCATGGGGACTTTGTGTCAACTGCTGCGCCGGACGCGCCGCCCGCCGCGGCGAGCCCAAGCCGCCTGGCCCGATCGAGACGACGCTCTCGCCTGCAAACCTGGCGGCGGACCGATCCGATCCCAGTTTATGCGCCGAAATCGTGCGACGCACTTTGATGCGGCACTGCCGGATTGGTGCAATTGCTGTCTACCCGCGCGGCGTCTCCCGCCATGAGCCAACCCGCCGCGAGGCGAGTCTAATTCGCTCCCATATGTTTTGACTGTTCAATCCCTGATCTGCCGAGCAAGGCGCCGGTGTGCGCGCTCGGCCAGCCTGGTAAATGGCTATTGGCGTCCAGCCACGGCGGACAAAGGGGGCGCGCGCGAAGCGGCGCTGCGCCGAACTGCCGGATCACTGTTCTTGTTCAATTTAGACAAGCTCGCGGCGAGCTCAGAGAAAAAAGGCCCAGCATCAAGATAGAAAATTTCAAGCAAATGAAGCAATTCCAGCGAATCAACTCTGCGTTGGCCGCGTTCTATCAAGGCGACGTGTGATTTTGCTTTGCCCAGCCTGGCTGCAACCTGCGCTTGGCTCATCCCGGAGGCTCGGCGGGCTGCAATAAGTGCATCTCGAATAATCTTGTATTCATCGGTAAAGACGGGATTGGGGCGACGCGCATACATCAGAGCTGGCGCTCCATGATCGCAATAGGAACAAACGACACTTATCAAAGCCTCTAAGCTTGAGGTTATGAGCGCTCTATTTGCGCTTCTGACCTGTCATGGCGCCAGAAGACCTCGGCTCGCTTGGCCACCGGCATCAAGATGCGGGTCGGCGTTTGCTCCCCTGCGAGGGCGCGAGTGAGCATAGGGAGCCTTTCCGAGCACGTGATCCGCAGGGCCGCAGCCGCGATTGCTCGAGCGCCGTGGAGGTCAGGGCGCGGTGTTTGTCTACGGCGCCTGGGCCCGGGCATTGCTCGCAGGGGTATGACCGGGTCCCGACCAGAGCAGAGCGTCGCGTGTTGGGTGCGGTTGACGCGAAAACTCAACCCCATGCGGCTACGACGGTGCGCCCTGGCGCTGCAGAACATAGTTTTGAGAGGCCGCCTTTTCCGCATAGCGGCTGGCGATGAAGGAGCAAACGATCAGTTGCAGCTGGTGGTATATCAGCAGGGGCAGCATCACCACGCCGAGCGTGGCGTTGGTCCCGAAGATGATCGCAGCCATTGGCGCACCGTTCGCCAGGCTCTTCTTTGAGCCGCAGAACACCGCCGCCGCCTCGTCTTCCCGCGAAAAGCGCAGCTTTCGGCAAACGAGAGTGGTGACGGTGAGCGCTACGGCGAGCAGGCCCGCGGTCAGGCCGGCGATCTGGAGCAGCAGCAGCCACGAGTAATTGCGCCAGATGCCTTCTGCGGCGGAATCCGCGAAGCTGCCCAAGACAATCAGCGCAATCACGCCCTGATCGAAGCGCGTGATGGCCCGCTTGTGACGCCGCATCGTCCGCCCGAGCCAAGGCTGCAACACCTGACCGGCGATGAAGGGGAGCAACAGGGACCGAGCGATCGCAAGAAACTGATCAGCGAAGCTGGATCCGTGGGCGCCGACGGTCACTAGCGCCACAAGCAGCGGAGTCAGAACGAGGCCGAGGATCCCGGAAAGCGTGGCGTTGAAGACCGCCGCGGCAACGTTCCCGCGAGCCGCCGCCGTCATGGCCACCGAAGAGGACACAGTTGAGGGAAGCGCCGCCAGGAAAAAGAGTCCGAGGCGGACCTCCTGCGAAGCGACCGGCGCCAGACCCGCCCAGAGCGCGAGCCCGATCAGCGGAAAGAGCAGGTAGGTGCTCATCTGCACCACGAGGTGCAGCCGGACATTGGCCAGGCCGGCTTTCAGCTCGCCGGGTGACAAGGCCGCGCCGTGCAGGAAGAAGATCAGGCTGACGCCCAGTGATCCGACGTATCCCGCCGGGATGACGCCTTTCGTCGCGAAGACGTTGGGGGCGAGGAAGGCGATCACGATAACGCTGATAAGCACCAGCAGAAATCCGTCGAGCTTGGGAATGCGCAAGGTCATGCGCCTGCTGATATATCCCTGTCGATCATCATGAAATCCCGATAATATGCGCTAATTCGTTCGGATTTAGCGAAAGGTCGCGCGCTTGGACATTTCTTTGCGACAGCTCCGCGTGTTCGTGGCGACGGCGCGCGAGGGGGGAGTGGCGGCGGCCTCGCGGACCTTGCGCCTTGCGCCAGCGAGCGTCAGCGTGACGCTAAGGGATCTTGAGGCGACCCTTGGCGTGAAGCTTTTCGAGCGTGGGACCCACCGGCTTCGCCTGAATCCAGCCGGAACCGCCCTTCTCGGCGATGCGGAGCGGCTGCTGCTGTCGGCGCGGAACCTGGCGGCGCGGCATGGCCAGCAGCGCCTCGCAATCGGCGCCTCGGTGACGGTCGGAAACTACCTGCTTGCGCCTTTGCTGCAGGCCTTGCGCGTGCGTCACCCGGCGCTGCAGGTCGAGGTGCTGGTGCGCAACACCGAGCAAATGTGCGAAGCCGTGCTGAGCGGCCGGGTGGACCTTGCGTTCGTGGAAGGTCCGTTCTCGCGTCCGGAACTGCATGTGAGCCGCTGGCGCAGCGATCCATTGGTCGTGTTCGCCGCGGCCGATCATCCGCTTGCCCCGGGCGCGAGCTCCGCGCAGCTGCAAGCTGCGAGCTGGATACTGCGCGAAGAGGGGGCGGGAACGCGGAAATCGTTCGATGCAATCGTCGCCGGCTGGCCAGCCGCCCCAAAGGTTGTTCTGACGCTCGGCGGCAACGAACTCATCAAGACCATGGTCAAGAACGGCGATGCGCTCGGCTGCCTATCCGAGGCCGCCGTTGCGGGCGAGGTCGGGCGCGGCGAGCTGGCGATCGTTCCGACACCTTTCCCGATGCTCGACCGCGAGCTCTCGATCATTTCCAGGTCGCATCTTCCCACAGGGGGGCCCATCACGACCTTGGTGGAAGCCTGCGCGCGGACGATAAACTGAGTAATCGCGTGCGACGTTCAGGGGCAAACATTCATGCGTTTCCGACCCATCGGACGATGACCCGGTCCGCGCGAAGGTTGCCGATCGGGCGCTTGCCGCAGGAGGTATCGCTGGGAAAAGGTGCGCCTGGCGTATCGGCGTATGCGGAGCAGCGCGCTCATGGAGGGGGGCGAGCCGTGCCGTGCGCTGCGCCAGATGGAGGGGCGCCGCAGGGCCGTGACGCTCCCCCCCAGGTTCGCCGCGAGGCAGGCTGGCATGGACGTCTTGGGGCGCCCGCTCGCGAGCTTTGCGCGGGTAGTGTGGAGGAGGCTCGCACGAGGACTTCTTCCTCCCGTCCGGCGACGGTCCTTGACCTAGGGCTTGCGGATCGAGCATGACCGACGCCGACGGGAGCGGCGGCAAGCCAGGGCGATGCTCGATCCGGAACCGCCGCGGCGCTCGGCCTGACGCAGATCCCCTAGGATATGCCGACCGAACCGGTTTCAGCGCCGAAGTCGCCGCTGCGGGATATGGTCCACGCGCGCTGGGCCGTGTGAACAGGCGATCCGCCCACAGCCACAGACCGTGCGGACTCCAGGCTGGTCAATCAGACCAGCCCAATCTCCTTGGCGTAGGTCTCGAGCGCCGCGAAGCCCTCTCGACCGACCTCGCCGACCTTCTTGTTCGGCCAGGGCGTGACAACGACATGCTCGACACCCTCAGCGGCCATGGCTTCAAGGCCTTCGCTGTAAAGAGGCCCCAAGACGGTGCAGTTGAACTGGAATGGCTCCCCGGCGCGATTGGCGTCCGCCAGATGCTGCTTGATCGCCGCAATATTCTCCGCCTTGCTGCTGCCGGAGGTTCCTTGCCAGCCGTTGCCGAGATGGCCGGCTCGCCGTTCCGCCGGGCCGGCGCCGCCGCCGATCAGGATCGGCAAGGGTTTTTGAATCGGCTTTGGCCAGAATCCGAGCGGGCCGAAGTTGAAGAAATCGCCGTGGAACTCCGGCGTTTCTTCCTCGAACAGCACCCGAAGCGCGCGGATGCTCTCGTCCAACTTCTTGCCGCGCGTCTTCCACTCGTTGTTGGTGGCGGCGTATTCCCCCTCGCTCCAGCCGAGGCCGACCGCCAGATCGAGCCGGCCCCCGGAGATTACGTCCAAGGTAGCCACCATCTTTGCGGCCAACAGCGCTTCCCGCAGGGGCAGCATGTAGATGCCGACGCCGAGCCGGACCTTCTTCGTGACCGCAGCGACGGCGCTCAGCGTGATCAAGGGATCCATGAATTCGGAGTCGGGCCCGAAGGCGACATCATCCGGCCCGCCGGCGGGGCCCTTGGCGATCACCGACGGGAAGTTTTTCCACCAGCCCTCATATTTCGGCAACCCGATGTGCTCGCCCGACCAGACCGAGTAGAATCCGAGTTGTTCAGCCAGCTGCCCGACCTCGACCTGCAGCTCCGGCTTCATCCAGACGATGTTCAGTCCTACCTTAAGTGGCGGCGCCATGACGTGCCCTCTCTCAACAATGGTGATTGCTGCATTGCCAGCCGCGCGAAGCCTCCGGTGAAGGAAGCGGCGCAGGTTCGCTGTCCTGAGTACCGACCTGTAAGGCAGCAGGAGTTGTTGTGTATGCATGCGTCGTAAAGGAGGGGCGCTTGGGACACAAGGGGATTTGCGATACTCAAGTTGCGTTGGGCGCAAAAATGCATGCATAACCGCCGGGCGCTGCCGCCGCCTGGGGGCGATGCCGTGATGTGAGCGGCCGTGTTGCGTTGTAAGTTCGGGGCGCTTCGGCTGCGGACGATGCGGCCAGGCTTGCGGGTCGAGGGCTTGCCGCTTGACTGTGAGATAGGGCTTCCAAGGATGCCGGCCTCCACGCCGCAGGAGCCCCAAGCCTTGCACGGGAAGCCTTGGCTGGCATGTCCTTGCGGCGCGACCGCGCGGGTCGCTGGCGCGCAAAGGCGGCCATGCTCTGCTACGGTCGAGACTCCTGCACCGATTGGCGCGGCCGAACGACCGGGCTTAGCGCGCCGCTGCAGGTACAGGGAAGCGAAGGGGGCTCGCGATGGGCGGCTCCGAAGTCGTCGTGCAGAGGCGGCCGCAGGGGCGCGCTTGCGCTGGAGCTAGACGGATTTGTTCAGGATTGTTCGATCGGGACGGCCTCGTGCGGCCGCCCGCGGGCGACGGCTTGCTGCTCGCGCTCGCGCTCAAGCTCGATTCGAACATTCACGCTCGAATTATAGACGTGTTCGCGGATCAGATATTCTGCGCGCTGGGCTTGCCGTAAGCGAAGAGCCTCCACGATCACCTTATGCTCGGCATGGGCCGAGCGCATTGCGGCCAAGGCGGCCCGCAGGTTCGTGTCGCTGAACAGCAAAGCGCCCGGGGACGTCGCGGGTATTCGCGTCACGGCGTCGATGGCGAGCTCAAGCGCAACGTTGTTGGCGGCCGTCAGCAGAGCGCGGTGGAAGCGTTCATTCAGTTCGCTCCACCGCCGCATGGCGCTCTCATCAAGTTCGGAGACCCGGACGAGGTCGTCGCCCTCTCGGAGGCAATCGTCCAGCTCCAGCCAAACCTCTGGCGAGACGCCGTTCTCGGCGGCCAGCCGGCAGGCCAATCCCTCCAGCGTCCCCCGCACCTCGTACGCGGAAAGGACGTCCTTGATGGCGAAGCTGCGGACCCGAAATCCGCGATTCGGCGATCCCTGCACGAGACCTTCGCTCTCGAGGGCCGGAAGAGCCCATCGCACCGGCGTGCGTGAAACCCCGAGCCGCTCGGCGATCGCCTTTTCAAGGATCCTTTCGCCCGGTGCGAACTCGCCGTTCAAGATCATGCTGCGTAGACGGAGAACGACCTTTTCAACTGCTGTTGGCATGCCTCAACCTTCGATGCGTCACCGCTAACACCAAACCTCATCGGCTGTCGATCCACGGTCCACGGATTCGCAGGCCGCCGGTCCTGGCGCCGCCCCGCCGGCGGCGGTAGGTTTCAGCGGCTGCCGGATCGGCGAACTCGACGCCCTGCGGCCGGCGCGCAATCGACGTCAAGGCCCCCGGGCCGGCCGCCACCTCGGGTATGGGCAATCTGTGGCCGAGCCGGGCGACGGTGCGTGGCCGTCCTCGTCGTCCCCGGGCCAGCCAGCAAATGCGATATGAATGCATAGAGGGGGATTGTGGTCCCGCCAGCGTGGCGCTCGGGGGGCGTCAATTGGTCGGAGGCGAGAGATACCTACGCAAATACAGAACGTTGGTGGAATATAGGGCTGTCCCGTCATGCCGGGGCCGCGCGATCGTCGTCGTTTCAGGGTTGACGATGCATGCATTATGCCGCTTCAGTCCTTCTCGCCGTGCAGGCCCAAGAAGGCGGAGATTTGTGCACCTATGCCGAACATTGAAACCCCGGTACTGATCGTCGGTGGGGGCCCCGTCGGCCTCGCGCTAGCGGTCGAGCTCGGTTGGCGAGGCGTAGCGTGCGTGCTGGCCGAGAAGGATGGTCCTGACGCACGCAGGACCCATCCGAGGATGGACGCCGTCGGGATCCGGACGATGGAGTTCGCTCGCCGGTGGGGATTGGTCGACGATATCGAGCATTCGGGATTTCCCCGCGATCTCCCGCTCGGCGTCGTCTACACGACGGGCATCCTCGGGCCGGAGCTGGCGCGCGACGCCGTGGGCGCCATGAACGAGCGGCCGCAATCGCCGTTCAGCCCGCAAAACCACGAGCTCTGCCCGCAGAATTTCTTCGACCCGGTCATGCAGAAGGCGGCCGCGTCCTATGCAGGCAATCAAATCCTTTTCCACCATCGCCTGGCCGAATTCGAGGATCGGGGGGATCACGTCCTGGCCAGGCTGGAAGCGGCCGACGGAGGGCCGTCGGTCAACGTCCGGGCGCAGTACCTCGCGGCCTGTGACGGCGCAGGCAGCTTCGTCGCCAATCAGCTTGGCGTTACGCCGAAGAATCCGCGTTTGCTCAGCAACAGCACGAACATCTTCATTCGGTGTCCGGAACTGGCGCGTCGCGCAGGCGATCGACGCGCCTATCGATACATGCTCATCGGCGCAGAAGGAACCTGGGGAACGATCGTCAACATCGATGGTCGCGACATATGGCGGCTTCAACTGCTCGGCGATGAAACCTGGCCAGCTTGGTCGGACGCCGAAATCCAGGCGTTTGTGCGCCGAGGAATAGGTGCGGACGTTCCGTTCGAGGTCTTTTCTTGGACGCCGTGGGCCAGGCGCGCGTTTGTTGTTGACCAATATCGGGTCGGCCGGTGCTTCCTCGTCGGCGATTCTGCGCACCAGCTTTCCCCGACCGGCGGCTATGGCATGAACACCGGCATCGCCGAGGCGGTGGACTTCGGCTGGAAGGTGGACGCCATCTTGAGCGGGTGGGGCGGCGCTTCGCTGCTCGACAGCTACGATGCGGAACGTCGTCCGGCGGCCATCCGCAATGTCGCCCAGGCTTCCGAGAACCTGGCGGCCATGCGCTCAGTGCCGGCGGAGCCTCGCTTGCTCGACCTGGATGCGGCCGGCGCGGAGGTTCGTGAGGCAATGGGCGCGCTGACGCAGAAGGTCATGCAGCGTGAGTGGCTCTCCTTCGGCATCCATTTGGGCGCGGTCTATTGGGACTCTCCGATTATTGCTCATGAGACGCCGCGCCCGCCGCAAGATGATGTGGCAGCCTACGTCCAGAGAGCTTACCCGGGCTCGCGGGCGCCGCATGCTTGGCTGTCGACGGACAAGTCGACCTTGGACCTGTTCGGGCGGGGCTTCGTCCTGCTGGATTTCAGCCAGTCGGACGCCCCCGGGCTTTCCGAACTGACTGCGGCCGCAGTGCGGGTCGGGCTTCCCCTCGAGCATGTGCGCATCGCTGAGCCGCACGCCGCCGAGCTGTATGAGCGCACTTACGTCCTCGTTCGACCCGACGGCTATATCGCCTGGCGCGGCGACGCCTTGCCCGATAAGCCTGACGCGTTGGTCGACCTCGTCAGGGGCGAAGCGGCGGCGCTGCAAGCCTAAACGCCCGAAGCGGAGGCAGCGTAGGCTATGGCGTTCAAAGCTGGATGGTGAAATCGGTCCGCCGGCGGCGCCGTGTAGGCGTCGATCGACCCAACCGGGCTTAAGCGCGTACTCCTGATTGAGATGCGCTCGGCAAGGGAAGCGATGCTGATTTCCCAACGCCGGTCCCCGTCCGGATAAGGCTGGCGGCCGAAAGCCGCGGGGCGGTCCAGCTGAAAGATCTCAACGCATCGTCTGGCCGGCACTCCAGGAGCTGAGTGACGGTGCGTTTCAGCGGCGATTTGTTGGATTCTAGGAGGATCGGATGAACCAGGACGAATTCGCGGAAATTCGGCGATTTGCGGATCAGTGGGCATGTCAGAAGGTCCACGAGCGGTATTGGTATGGTGAAGCAAAGCGTGACGTTGATCTGATTTGCTCCGTCTTCACTGACGATGCGCGCTATTCCAATGCCAACGGGATCGCGGAGATTCGAAAGAAAATTTCAGGCTACATGTCTGAGATGCACCCAATCATAGAGAACTTTCATGTTCTGCCGATCGCCGTCGATATTCAGGTGGATGGTGACCGTGCCAGCGGCGAGATCCGTGGCGTAGCGTTCAACCCGGTCCGCAAGCGCGACGGCAGCCGCAAGGTGCTCGTCGTCGGGGTCGGCTATATTGACGAGTTCGTCCGGACGCCGGCAGGCTGGCGAATCTCCGCAATGCGGGGGATCGAGGGCGGCTGGGACGTGGCTCACGACAACACCTGGCAATTCGAAGCTGACCTCAATCCCAACGCGCTACGCGAGCTCTTCACCTCCTGGCGCTCATGATCGCCGCCTCGGGGAGGTCAGGCTACCGTTCGTTGTTGGTCGGCGCCTGAAAAGACGGTCGGCTCCCCGAGCCTTTGTGAGGATCACCGAAGTGGGCGGCGCGCGTTTGAACTTGGGGGCGAGCAGCGTCGTCCCGCGTGAGTAGTGATCCGCGGCGGCGCCGGCGAGGGGCGTCTATGGACGCCTCTGCTCTTTGTCTCCGGAGCGGCGCTCCCGGCGGTCGGGCCCTCGCGCGCAAACAGTTGCGCCTGTCGCCGGGACAATGGGATATGACGCGCCTTGCGCTGGGACGGGCACGAAGGTTGGATGCAGATGGACAGGCGACAGCCGGCGAAAGGCGGCGACAAGCGACCCCAGGGGGTTCGGTCGGCTACCGTCGGAATGGCAGTCCTGAAGGTCCTGATGGAAAGTCGCCGAGCCCTGCACCTGCGAGAGATCGCGCAGAATGCGGGCATGGCCCCCAGCAACGTCTACCGATACCTGGTCAGCTTCGTTGACGCGGGCATGGTTTCGCAGGATCCGGCAACCGCCCAATACGACATCGGGCCGTTGGCGGTTGAACTTGGCCTGGCCGCGCTGCGTCGCGTGGATGCGATCGAAGCGGGCGTGGAGGCGCTCAGCTGCCTTGTCCTGGAGCTCGAGTTGGACGGACATCTGTGCGTCTTTGGGTCCGCCGGGCCCACCGTGGTCCGCTGGAAAGGCCGCCCCGATGTCGCCCTGCGGGTGCAGGAAGGCCTCGTCCTGCCGGTCGTAAGTTCTGCGACAGGTCGCGCTTGGGCGGCCTTTCACCCGGTGGAGCGCTCCAAAGTGCTGCAGGCGCGAGAGATGAAGCGGATCGCCGCCGCGACCGCCGCGACGCCTCAAGCGATTCAGGACGATCTCGACCATAAACTTGCCGCGATACGCGCGAGCGGGATTGCAGTGTCCTGCAACGAACTGCGCCCGGGCGTCACGGCGCTCTGCGCGCCGGTGTTTGACCGCGACGGCGTAATGACGGTCAGCCTGACCCTGCTTGCGCCAACCGAAGGTTTCGACTCCTGCCTTGCCGGCGCGCCGGTCGCGCTCCTGCGTAGCCGCTGCGAGGAAGTCTCGAGGCGCCTCGGCTGCGGCGCAACGGAGCTTCTGAGGTATCCCTGGCGCGCAGCCGCCGGCTAGCTGACGGTTGCAGCTGCGTCTGGCGTGAGTTCGTCGAGCCGGGCCTGATGACGGCGGCTGTCCAAGCAGGTGTCGACCTTGTACGCCGCAGGGCTATCGCGATACCGCCAGAGCCATGAAAGATGTCTGTCAAAGGGGGCGGCCGCCACGACCACTTCGCGGTTGCTTCCCGCGGCGCCCAACATATTCTACCAAGTAGTAGAACTGAGCGGCTGGCGATCGTGGCAGCCGACTGAGGTGCGGCGCCGGCCAGGCCAAGCCGCCTGAGGCGTGCTGAAGTGCGCCCGCACTCGGATCTCCGCAACGGCGCCCAAACGGCCAGTCGTCGCGCGGCCCGGGCGAGGTCAGCATTTGATCGATGGCTGCCAGTGGACGGCTTGGCATGGCGACGAGGATGGAGTGGATGGGCAGGCTGCAAGATCGGGTTGCGATCGTCACAGGCGGCGGTCGCGGTATCGGACGCGCGATCGCCGAGCTCTTCGCCCGCGAGGGGGCCAAGGTGGTGATCGCGACGCTCAGCCTCGAGCCAGGGCGGGAGGCGGTGAAAGCGATCATGGCCGCTGGCGGTCAGGCGACGCTGGTCCCCCTTGACATGGGCGACCGCGACAGCGTGCGCCAGATGGTGGCCAAGGCGGCCGCGGTTTATGGCGGCATCGACATTGTGGTTCACAATGCTGCGCATATTCCTTTTGGAACAATCGACAAGCTCGCCGAGGAGGAATTGGACAGGACCTTTGACGTCGGGGTGAAAGCCTGTTTCTGGCTGACCAAGGACGCCTTGCCGTATCTCCAGCAAAGCGCGGCAGGACGGATATTGGTCACGTCCTCCATTGCGGGGCTGAGCAATGCGATCATTGGCATGACGCATTATTCCGCTGTGAAATCAGCGATCAACGGCTTCGTGCGCGGCGCGGGTCTGGAGCTTGCCCGCTATGGCGTTACGGTCAACGCGGTTGCGCCAGGACTGACTGACTCCCCCCATTTGCGCCGGACCGCCTCACCCGCGGCGATCAAGGCGATCTCAGCGCGCATTCCGCTCGGCCGGCCGGCCGAGGCAATGGAGCAGGCCCTCGGCTTTCTCTATCTTGCATCCGATGATGCGGCTTACATTACCGGGACCGTGCTCACGATTGACGGCGGCCGCATTCTCGGTGACCCGGCCGGGTTGGAACTCGATCAGGTCATGACCTAGAGCCGCTTCCGTTCAATCTACGTCGTAGACGCGGTGGCTGAAGTCGTTGTTGGATTCAGCTGCGGTGAAGACGTTGATGCGTCGTTCAATCGCCGCGGCTTCGCGCCTGAGCGTTTACAGCTTCTTGACCCGCTCCAAACTTGGGCCGCATTGAGACAGAAGCGCGTTCGGCGCCCTGGTGGCGGCTCGGCGAAAGCATGTCGCGAGCCCGGAGCGTGAAGCACGCCCTCTTGGCGTCGGCCATTTCGCTGCGCCGGCTGCCCCACCGTCGCGATGGGGTCGGCGGAAGCTCGGCGCCTGCACCGCGCCGCACGTATCGCGATGGTCGAGCCCCTCGCCAGCTGGGGCTTCGAAGACGCAGCGTGGAACGTTCTGATCAACCCGCGCCACCGAACCCCTCTCGGCGGGCGAGGAAGGCGAAGGCCTTATGTTCGTCCTGAGATCATGTGCGGCGGGGTAATGCGGAAGCGACGCAAGCTGCGATGACGCACATCGCAACGATTACCCCGACGGTGAGATCGTAAGCGAAGGGCGAGGGATAGCTTTCATTACCGCGGCGAATAACGTCGACCGTAAGGATGGTGGTCACCATTTGCGCGCCGACGCCGAGGAACAGCTGGCGAATAACGGTGAGCATTCCAGAGATTTCGCTGACCCGCTCTGGAGGCGAGGCCTGGGCGATGATCGTCGGCGCGACCGAAAAGAGGATCGTCGCGCTGAAGCTGATGAGGACGAGCTGAGCGATAAGGAATGCGAAGTTCTTAACGTCGACAACGAACCACAGCAGCCAGCCCGCAGCGGTGAAAAGGCATCCCCCGACAAGCGCCATTCGTCCTCTTCCTCGCCCCGCCAGCCAGCCGCCGAGCGGCCCGGCGAATACGGAGCTGAGATTTGACGGCAGTTTGGCCAGGCCCGCCGCCGTCGCGGTAAGGCCCAGTCCGACGATGGTCCACGTCGGCGCCTGCATTAGTAAAGTGAAGAAGACGCTGATCTGCAGCGTGCTCATAGCGGCGAGCGCGGTCACCGCGCAGCCAACCGCGATGGTCCGGTTCGAAAAACTGCGCACCGCGATCAGTGGGTTGCTGCTCGCGATGCTTGCTCGCCACCACCAGGTCACGAGCGCCCCGCCAAGGCCGAGCGCCAGTAGCGGTACCGGGCTGGCCCACCCCCAGGTCTTGCCCATGCTGAAATAGAGAAGGACCAGGGCAATGCCGGGCGCGAACGCGAGACCCGAAATCCAATCAACTGGCTGAGTAGCAGGTCGCCGCGGCGAGGGCGGCACCAGCGCAAAGACGGCGAGAGCGGAAACCGTGCACAGGCCGGCGCTGGTCAAGAATACGGCGTGCCAGTCAAAACGATCGACAAGAACGCCGCCGACGATCAATCCGGCCGCGATGCCGACTGAAGCGCCTGAGGTGATCAACCCGATCCCCATCGGCGCGCGGTCTCTTTCGGCGTTCTCGTGGACGAGGCCGATGCAGAGCGGCAAGACGGCGCCGGTCACACCCTGAAGCAGCCGGCCGATGAGCAGAACGGAGAAATTGGTCGACAGGGCGCTGATCAAGGAGCCCAAGGCGCCGAAGATCAGGACCACGATCAGCGCCGGCCGCCGGCCCAGCAGGTCGCCCAGCCGGCCCACGATCGCTGCGACCCCAGCACCTACAATCAGGTAGCCGGTGATGAGCCAGCCGACCATCGCTGGATCGCCAAAATCTTCGATAAGCCGCTTGAGCGCGGCAAGGATCATGGCTGTCTCGAAAGAGCCGGTGACCTCTGCGACCCAGAGCGCGGAAATGATAAGAGGCAGTTTGCCAGGCGACGTTCGTCTATCGAGCAATCTGCTTCGCTCAATCGTGCCAGTCAGCCAGTTCATCCCCGCCGTCACCCGTTATCCTGCCGATTACCTGCCCACGTCATTCTAGGTTGCTGTCGGCTATCGTTCGCCAGAAGCTGTCCGCTATCGATCGGGTTGAGGAAGCGCGCCTGCGCGCCGGGCGCCCAGGCCATCGCGCGAACGCTCTACCGCTTGCGCCTCGAGGAAATCCCCATGGACGCGGCCGCGGTCGATCACAGATGGGGCGCGGCCGCCGCGCTGCTGCGTGGGCCGCCACGGTCACGCCGCGGTCGGCCAGCAGCGCGCGACGCCCTCCGTGTCGCGAAGACCACCTCCGCTTTGCGCTTCGATCCGATGCGCGTTCTCGTACCCTGGGCCCTGAGACGCGATCGGCGCCCTGCGGTCAGATCTTCAGCAGTTCCTTCTTTGGGATGCCGCTGTGATAACGCGCCAGGAACTCGTCGCGCTCCAGTTCAAGCCCGGAGGGATTGTTCCGGAACGCTTCAGACTTCGTGAAGGCCAGCGTCTCTTCCGGGGTGTCGAAGTTCGCCGAGCAGAACTCGACGATATTTCCCTCCGGATCTTTGTAATAGAAGCTCATCACCGGCCCGTGGTTTGCGACACGGTGCGGGTGGATATCCGCATCGCGAAGGAGTTCGACACGTTTGACCAAGGTGTCGAGGTCGGCTTCCATAAAGTTCGTGTGATTGATGCCGGGCTCGATGTGGCTGGGCTCTCTCAACCAGGGCAGTTCGAAGAAGGCGAAGGTGATGCCAGGCGGGGCGCCGATTCGCCCGAAGCTTGCCCGCACATCCACCGCTCGGACCTGTCTCTCGCCGGGCTGGTACTTCTCTTCCGCGGGCGACTCGGGCGTGTTCTCGAAAGCCCAGTCGATCCCCATGACGGCCGCGTACCAGGCGCGCATCTCGTCGTAGCGGTTGGTCTGCATGACGATCTCGTTCAACCGAGGTTGCGGCAGAGTTCGCACTTGAGCTTGGAGAGCTTCAAAGGAATGGGTCATGGGTGTTGGCCTCAGCGGTCCGCGGTGACGGGAACGGCTTTGTGGACGAAGTCGATGATCGCCTGGATCGCGGCGATGGACTCGGGAAGCTCGGCGTGCGCAGTGGTGAACATCATGGGCGCGTCGAAATAGAGGGTTTCGATTTCGCCGCCGGCGCGCGTGTAAAGCTTGGTGAAGCGCTCGGACTCTGTTCCGGGAAAGTCGGAACTCGGGTCGCGATAGTTGTGGACGTCGTCCTGGGTGCTCTGCACCCATAGCGCCGGGACGAGCTCTGCGGGCTCGCCCCGTTCAAGCATCAACATCGGATTGCCCTCGGTCATCGCCGCCTCGCTCCCCCAGTAGTTGTCATGCATAGGGATGAGGTTCGCCGCCCAGGAGGGTTCATCCGGCTTGCCAAGGAACGCCTTGGCGTAGCGATATCGGCCGCTGGGATTGATCACCGGCCAGAGCATGACGACGCAGCGCAGCCGCGCGTCGAATCCTTCCCCGCCAGGCGGGGCGGGGAGCGCCGCGTAGCGCGGGTCGTCCGGTCGCATGGAGATCAGCATGGCTTGATGGCCGCCAGTGGAGTTGCCGGACGCGGCGACCAGGTCGGGCCGCGTCTTCAGGCTCTGGGCGTTGGCCTTCACCCAGCGGATGGCGTAGTGAATGTCGGCCAGGGACCGTGGATATGCCCCTTCGGCGCCTTGGCGGAAGTCGAGCGCGACGACCACCACGCCGTTGCGGGCGAGCGACTCGTGCAGGTTCTTACCGCGGGTGCGGTCGAAAATTGACCAGCCGCCGCCATGCAGCTCGACAATGCAGGGGAACGGGCCCTCGCCCTCCGGGCGGTATACCCTCGCCAGCAGAGGCTTGTCGTCATGTCGCAGGTATTCGACGTCTTCGACGGTGAACGAACCGGTCTGCATGTCAGCCCCTCCCATAGGTCTGCGGCTCGGACGCAGACGCGCCCGGCGGTTCATCGACAATGAAATTGCGCAGAACGCCGAGGCCCTCGATCTCCACCTCAACCGTGTCGCCGTGAACCATCCAGAGGGGAGGGCGGCGCGCGCCGCCGATGCCGGCGGGGGTGCCCATAGCGATCACGTCGCCCGGTTCCAGCGTCATCGCCTCGCTTAGCAGCTCGATGGCGTGGGCGACGCCCACGATCATGTGCGAGGTGTTGGCGTCCTGCTCCACCACGCCGTTCAGCCGTAGCTGAATCCTGAGTCCATCGCCGCCGGCGGGCAGCTCGTCGCGCGTCGCCACCCATGGTCCAAAGCCGCCGGTGCGATCGAAGTTCTTGCCGACCGTCCAGGTCGGCGACTTCATCTGGTAGTCGCGCAGGGTGATGTCATTGAAACATGCGTAGCCGAACACATAGTCCAGCGCCTCCTCGCGCGAGACGTAACGTGCGCGGCGGCCGATCACGCAGGCCAGCTCGGCTTCGAAATCCAATTGATGAGAGACGTGCGGGAGGGGCGCGGCTTCGCCGTGTCCAGCCAGAGACGAGGCGGAACGCATGAAGACCGCGGGGTAAGCCGGCGCCTCAAGTCCGCCCTCGCGCGCGTGTTCCGCATAGTTCAAGCCGAGGCAGAGCACCTTTCCCGGGCGCGGAACCGCGGGTGCGAGCGTGAGGCCGGCCAGCGGCATCCTTCGGCCGGGGCCCTGCAGGGCGGTCTGCGCCGCGGCGATCAAGGCCGGACCCAAAGCGAGCGCCGCGGTGAAGTCGCTGGGAACCGCCGGGTCGGCCGCATTGAGATCCACCGCGACGTTGCCGTCAGTCACCGCAAGCCGCGGATCGCCGTTCAGAAGGTAGGAAATGAATTTCATGTGCCGTTACTGATATAGCAATGCGTTACCCATTACGGCATGACGGTATGCGCGGCAAGGTGGATATGCCGCTTACGGCTTGATTGGGCGGGCCGCGGCGCGGCGCGGCAGGATGCGGGGACCTGGTGGGCAATCCCGCGCGGGCGATCGCGCTGTCGATCCCGACCGCGCTCGCGGGCCGCGACGCGCCGTGCGTGCGAGGGCGCTGCGGCTGGCCGGTGGCCGGCAAGGGCCCTCCATCGGCCCCTTTCGGACTCGGGTTGACGTGGCGTCGGTTCATCGCGCCCCCGCGGAGCCAGCTCCCGCGAACAAAAGCGAATGTTATTCGGAAATAGGGTTGCGCCAGGGCGGGTTGGTCTTCAATATGATCGGCGCGTCCACCCGAACGCGTTTCTGCGGCGGGCGCATGGACCGGACCCGCTGCGTTCCAGTCTCGTTTGTTGACTTAAAGGGGTCTCTCGTTGGTCAAGATCAGCTTAGACGCGGCGTCCTGTTGCGGGACCGGGTATTGCGAGCGTGTCGCCCCGGAAATCTTCAAAGTCGTTGATGACAAGGTCACGCTTCGCGAGGACGCGGATGTGACTTCAGTGGAGCCGGAGCGCATTCGGCGCGCCGCATCAGCGTGTCCTTGGCGTGCGATCCTGGTCTCGGACTGAGGCGCGCAAGCCCAGCTTTGAAGTCGTGCCGCTGCGAGCGGCGGAAAGGTTTGAATAATGTCTACCGATATCCCTGTCGTGGATCCCAAGGAAATCCCGATGATCGTGCAGGGAGACGATGACTGGCGAGCGCGCTTCGACGCCTTGCGCGAGGCCTACCCCTTCTTCCGCGTGGGGGATGATCCGATGATCTGGTCGACGCGTTACGACGCGGCCGTCGAGGTGTTCAAGAATGGGGAGCTGTTCTGGCAGGGCCCGTTCGGCGACGGGCCGCATCTGCACGGCTTCGGCGAAGTGGTCTGTGACAACGAGCAGGCTGAAGCGGCCATGAGGCGGCACGTCCTTGTGCGCCAGGCCCTCATGCCAATGTTCACCCCTGCCCGAGTTCAGGCTTGGGAGGGCGTGATTGATTCGGTGGGCCGCGAGCTGATCGATGGTTTCGCAAAGCGCGGCCACTGCGATTTCGTCCACGACTTCGCGCGCCTTTTCTTCCCCAGGATCGGCGCAGACATGCTGGGCGCTCCGAAAGAAGATTGGGACCAGCTCTGCGAGTGGGAGCACGAGGCGTTCAAAGTCCCGGCCGGCTCGCAGTCGGCGGTGTACAATCTCGATAACGCAGCGGTCCACAACGTCGTCGAGTACGTCGCAAAGCTGATGGCGGACAAGAGGGCCAATCCCGATGATCGTTTCGCCAGTTGGGTGGTCAAGCTGCAGGACGAAGGTCAGCTGACGCCGGAGGAAGCGACCTGGGCGATGCAGATCTTCGTGTTTGGCAGCGGGCATACGGTGGCCTCCCACCTAACCTATGTGTTCCGCTATCTTGCCGATCATCCCGAACTGCAGGCGCGCCTCGCCGCGGAGCCGGATTGCGTGAACGCCGTGTGCGAGGAGCTCCTTCGCTTGTATCCAATCGGCGGACATATGCGGACCGTCACCGCGGATACGGTTTTCCACGGTCTGGAGATGAAAAAAGGCACCAAGATCTTCATCAACTATAGCATGGTGAACCGTGACCCGCGGGTGCCTGGCTTCGACCGCGTGGATTTCGATCGCAAGGTCAACAAGCACTTGGCCTTCAACCAGGGTTGGCGGCAGTGCATCGGCCTGTTCTTTGCTAGACGTGCGCGGAACTTCGCTGTGAGTGAGTGGCATAAGAAGATCCCGCAATATTCGCTGGACCGGTCTGAACCATTGGTCGATCAAGTCTATGCGGGCGTCGGATATCACGCGCTGCCGCTGAAGTGGGACGCGGCCTAGTTCGGACGGAATCGCCCCATCACCCCGGTGCGGCCAGAAGCATCTCAGAACGAACTCGCCTCTGGGCCGCGCATACTGCTGAAGATGGCGCCGCGGCGGCGCGCGGTTAGGCGCCAGCATCCTGAAAGTTGCGGACTCATGGGAGTTCGCTGAGTGGAACGCCGTCTTTCAAGAACGCTCGTTCTTGGAAGACGGCGCCAATGCAGACGTCGCCGCCCGGAGAGGGCGGCCTGAACGGCTCTTCAAGGAGGGACACACTATGGCCAACGGACGGCCCGCCACTATCGTCACTGGCGCCTATGGCGGCATGGGGCGCGCCTGTGCGCGCCAACTCGGTCGGCGGGCGGACCTGGTCCTCTGCGACCTAGACGAAGGTCGCCTGGAGACCTTCGCTGAGAGCCTGCGCGAGGAAGGATATACGGTAGCCGCGACCGTCGCCGGGGACCTCTCCCAACCCGGCCTCGCCCAACGGGCGGTGGACGCCGCCCGTGCGGCTGGACCGTTGCAGGCTGTGGCGCACACGGCCGGCGTCTCGCCGTCGCTCGGCGCCTGGGACGTGATTTTGCGGGCCAACGTGATCGCGACCGAGCGTCTGCTCGTCGCCCTTGAGGCCGACCTCGAGCGAGGACTGGCGGTTGTCCTGATCTCCTCCATGGCCGGCCACATGACGCCGGCGCGACCGGCCGTCGACGCGCTCCTGGACGCGCCCCTGGAGGGAGATCTGCTTCAGCGGCTCAAGCCGCACCTGGACGGCCTGCTCAATCCCACCGACCGCTCCGGCCCAAGCAGGCCCGCCTACGGCGTGTCCAAGCGCTGGGTGATCCGCATGTGCGAGGCGCGTGCGCCGGCTTGGGGGCGATCCGGCGCCCGGATTGTCAGCGTCTCGCCGGGATTGATGTGGACCCCGATGGGACGCGCCGAGGCCGACGGCAATCCGGACGCCGCTGTGGTCGGCGCCAACACGCCCGTCGGGCGCTGGGGCACCGCCTTGGACATTGCCGACGCGGTGGATTTCCTGACCTCCGAACGCGCCGCCTTCATCAGTGGCACGGATCTGCGCGTCGACGGCGCCGCCACGCCGGGCATGCGGGGCGTGGCCTTCTGATCGTCATAGAGTCCGCAAGGGTTTTGTTTTTGGGCGCGCCTTCGAAAGGTCGCCCACGAAGTTCGCGAGCTTCAATCTAGCCGCTCGCTCCGCCCTACGCGCATTGGGGCGGCGAGTGGGGCGGACGATCGCGGAAAGCCGTGCGCCCCACGCCGGAATCAACAGGGATCGCAGGATCCTCTGGGTTCCGGCATTCGGCTCGCCGCTCCCGGCGCCGCAGCCGGTTCGCTCCTTCCCCATAGAAGCAGGGTTCGCTCGAAGGAAGCTTGCAGCGCGCCCGGCGCCTCGCCCGGCCTTCGTTCGCGCCATTTGCGCCGTTCATACCGGTGCAGATCGAGAAGGCCGTCAGTGGGGCGTGCGTGACCTCGGCGGGTGCGCGCCAAGCTTCGACGGCGCTGGCGAACGGGCGGGGTCTTCGTCCTTTGGGGACGTCTTCGTTCGCAAGCGCAAGAGACGCCTGGCCTTAGCGAAGCGCAATGGGGCCCGACGCGGCCGATGGCCGTGAGAAACGGACTTCATGCATTGGCGTCGCCGAGTTCGTCGGCCGGCATTGTTCTTGTTCCTCTCGCCGAATCCGACAGGACTGGCCTCCTTTACTTGGTCTGGGTGCGGTCTCGCGCCTTACGATCCTGCACGACTGATGGTCTGTCGCCGGACGAGCGGCCCCCACGAGGCGGGCCAGGTAGAGGAAGTCAGGAATGTTCTACACGGGTCTCGGCAAACTCCGCCCTCGAAGGCAAGTCCGATGTGGGAGCGGGCGGCCGAGATTGCATGCATTGTAAGCGCAATGTGTGCGGTGACCCTCTTGTATTGCCGGTGGACGTCCTCTAGGAAGCATGCATATCGCGTGGTTGCGCTTGAGGAAAGGCGGCGACCCTGCCCGTGATCCGGGCCTCGGGGCGGCGCTTTCGCGAGATTTGAACGAGATTTGGGAGAGAAACATGTTTCAACGGGGACCCGTACTTTTGCACTCTTTGCTCGGCGCGACTGCGTTGAGTCTTGCTCTTCCTGGTTGTGGTTGGGCGCAGAGCAGTCTCGAGGAAATTGTCGTCACCGCCCGCAAGCGTGAAGAGCGCCTGCAGAATGTGCCGGTGGCGGTGACCACCCTGGCCGGTGATCAGCTGCAGGCGAGCGGGGTTCGCAGCACCGGGGATCTGACCCGCTTTGTGCCGAACCTCGCGGCCAATGCTCACCCGGCGTCGTCTTCGACGGTCACCTTTGCGATCCGCGGTCAGACGTCCGGCGGCACGCAGCCGACCGTCGACCGTCCGGTGGGCGTCTACGCCGACGGGGTCAACATCTCGCGCATCCAGGGCATGAACGGGGCCTTCTTCGACCTGGCGCGGGTGGAAGTGCTGAACGGGCCGCAAGGCACCCTATATGGGCGCAACACCACGGGCGGGGCTGTCAACCTGATCAGCCGAGACGCCGACTACCATGGCGTCCACGGCTTTGTGGGCGTGGACGTCGGCAACAACATGCTGTTCGCGCCGCGCTTTGCAATAAACCTGCCGCTGATCGAGGACAAGCTGAGCGTGCGCCTGGGGGCGCAAGGGACCTGGCGCCGGGGCTTTGGCGAGAGTGTGACTACGGGTCAGCGGATCGGGGCGGACCGAGACCAACTGGTCGCCCGCGCGACCGTCGTCGCCGATCCCTGGGAAGGCGTCAATCTTAAGGGGAAGGCCGAGTTCTTCCGCACCCGAGAGAACGGCAACCTCATCACCGCTGTTGGACTTACGCCGGGCGGAGTTGCGACGATCGCCGCGGGATACCAGCTTGGTCTTCCCAACCCGACGTCGGCCGCGTCGCGGGCGATCGCGGCTGACGCGCTTGCCGCGCAGTTCACGAGGTCCAAGGATGACTATCGGCGGACCTTCTATGAGCATCCGCAGCACGACAATTTCAACGGTCAGAATTTCGGCTTGACGGCGACATTCGATCTTTCGCCCGATGTCAAGCTGAAGTCGATCACCGGCTACCGTCATTTTACGAACAATGTGCTGACCGACTTGGACGGCACGAGCTTTCGCTTGCTGTCGGTCGGCTTAGGCCGCTTCCCGGACGGGCCGTTGGTGCAGGCCGCTCCCGGCTTGCCGCCCACCGCCTTCCAGAGCGACCCGGGCCCTGAGCAGAGCAACCGGTTCTTCTCGCAGGAATTCAATCTCTCGGGCACGGCCTTCGGCGACCGCCTGAGTTGGTTGGGCGGCTTCTATTACTCCAACGAGGTCAGCTCGTACACGCAGGAGGTCCAGGCCTTGCCACCATTGGTGACGGTGGCTGGCGCTCCTGTGGCGAACATTTTCGACGGCAGCAAAATCTACAACGGCAGCTGGTCGCTTTATACCCAAGAAGAGTTCAAACTCACCAATAAGTTGAAGATTCAAGGGGGCGTTCGTTTCACGGAGGAACGTAAGTTCCTCAATTCTGAGTCGCGGAACTTCAACCCGGCCAATAACACCATCACTTGCCTCACGGGCGTGCCCGGGGTTTTCCCGGCCAACAATCCGGGCGCGTGCCATACCCATAACGAGAAGAGCTGGACCGGCTGGTCGTGGATGGCGGGCGCCAGCTACCAGGCGACCGATGATGTCCTTGTCTATACCCACGTAGCCAGAGGCTTCAAAGGCGGCGCGTTCCAGTTCAGTCAGCCGACCCTGGCTCCGGCCAACCCCGAGTACGCCCGAGAAGTCGAAGTCGGCCTGAAGAGCGACTGGTTCGACCGCCGGTTGCGAGTCAATCTGGCGGCGTTCAATACCGATTACACCAACAAGCAGGAGACGACGAACGTCACGACGCCCCAGGGCGTTCCGGCGACTGTGATCCAGAACGCGGCGAAGGCGGTCCTGCGCGGGTTCGAGGGGGAGTTCGTGGCTCGCCCGGTCGACGCCCTGACGTTGAAAGCGACCGTTGGCTACCTCTGGGGCAAGTACGACTCCTTCCCGGGCGCCCTGCGGGTGAACGGCGGCGCACCTGTGGACGCCAGCGGCGAGCGGTTCTCCCAACCGCCGTGGACCTACAGTCTTGGCGGTCGCTATGAAGCCACGGTGGGCGAGGGGACCTTGGGCGTGCAGGCGGACTGGTCCTGGACGGCCGGCGCCAATCCGTCGGCCCGCCTGATCAACCCGGCCATTCCAGCAGACCTGGTCAACCGGCTCGTCGCGCTTTGCATCGGCAGCTGCACCAACGGCCGAGCCTCGGTGGGGCTGCTGAGCGGCAGTATGGACTACACCGTGGAGGACGCCGGTCTCAAGGTGGGTCTGTTCGTCACGAACCTGCTGAACAAGAAATACCAGATCGCGGGCCCCGACCCGTCCAGCCAGGGCGGAATCATTACCGCCATTTCGACCGAGCCGCGGATGTTCGGCCTGACGATCAGAAAAACCTTCGGCGAAGACTAGGCGCTGCAGGTATCAGGCGGGGCGCAGCGGCGACGCTGCGCCCCTTCCCGAGGGTGGAAATCGCCGCTTGAGCGCCAAACGCGGCTTCCTTGAGACGACGATGCGGTGCGCAACCAGGCGCGTGCGTCTGGACCCTTAAGCACAAATGCAGCGCCTTATTGATTGTCCTTCCGACGCGTTCGGCCCGCTATTCGGGTGGAGCTCCGACGCGTTCTGCGAGCATCCCGATGCTTCGTCGTGATATTCGCGGATGTCGCCTCCTCTGCTCCGAAGAGCTTGAAAGCGATGAACGCCGTGGCTTCGATCAGAGCCGATACTTCTATTTGGGGGGCGGCCGGCGCCAATCCCCTGGCTTCGACGCGGGGCAGAACCGCGGCGGTTCTCTCCAACATGGCGATGAACAAACCAGCTATGGCCACTGGATCCAGCTCTTCCGGAAAGTCGCTTGATTGTTGACGCTCGGCGAAGCGCGCCGAAAATGCACGAAGTAAAGGTTCTACGGACCGATACTCGGCCAATTCGAACCGGTGCTCACCCGCATCGGCTGTGATGCTTCGGATTTTGAAAGCGGTGCGATGACGGCTCCAATGGTCGAAGTGGGCCCGCACAAACTCCCGAGCATCCGATATGTCGGACCACCTTTGTGTCGCCAACGCCACGACCTCTGGAGGGCTTTCCGAGAAGGTTTCTACGAGCTCGAGCACGGCCTCCGTAACGCTCTCGAAGTGGCTATAAAAAGTGGCGGGCGCTACGCCGGCTCGCCGCGTAATGTCCACTGAGCGCAGGTCCCAGACCGGCTTCTCTGCGAGAAGTTCCTCGGTAACGTTCAGTATCCGCCGACGCGTACGATCCCCCTTTGTTTCCTTGCCCTCGAAGACGCCGGCGTCTTGCTCGCTGTGAGGCATGTCTTGCGCTAAGTCCTTTTTGCCGCCGGACATCTATCTTGAAACTCCTTGCCCAGGCCCGCCGCCGCTTCCCTGCTCCAAGCGACAAAGATCGCGCCGTCCCTGAGCGAAAAGGGACTCGTCGGACAATGCCCCATGAGGCGTCCTTCATAGCGCCAAATCCGAGCTGATCCATCAGCGGACTAGAGGCATGGGGGCAGGCTCCGATCGCATGCATCGTTGCGGTCTCGCGCACCTGCGGCCCTCCGTGGCGCCTTGGCCGAGTCACGGGCGGCGCGCATAGGTGTCGCGGACGCGGGCCTTGGACGAGCTCTTTGAGGGGGCGCTGAAGCTGAACCTGTCGGTGCAGATCTTGGCGTAGTTGACGTTGCGACTGACCGCTTAGGTGGCGACGTCGCCCTTCACCTCGGAGCGTTGTCCCGTACGATCGCCTCAGCCTCAGCGCCGCGACCCGAGGACGGGCCGACGCTCTCGGCATCGGTGAGCTCGCGACCGAAGGCCTTGATGAGCCCTCGGAAAATACTGTCGCCGACCAGGCTTGGCGCGCCGGCCGGCGGCGCTGGCGATCTTGGCGTCCGGCCATTCGTCGCGCGTATGGATAGAGAGCGGACAGGCCGCCAGCCGCTCGACCAGCGGCCTGTCCCGGCGCAGGGGCCTATTTGTCCCAGGCTTCGATGATTTTCCAGACCTCGCATTCGGAATCGAATGTCGCGAACATTCCATCCGAGCCGCCCCCGATTACGCGGACGACATCCTCAATCTCGGCCCCGACCAGAGCGCTCATATATTTCGGCCCGGTCGGATAGGTGTCGGGGAAGATCTCCTGCGGTAGCTGCAGATCCGAAATGGTCTTGCCGATGCGCGCGCCCCGCAATGCGTCGCCCCACAATCCGCCGGTCTCGTTCCCCTCGTAGACCAGCATTCCTTCATCGCCCTGGATCATCCATCGTGTCCCGGTCGGCACAGGAGCCGACCACGTCGCCGTTATTGACGCCGGCGCGCCATTCGTCAGCCGCCCTGCCAGCGCGATGGCGTCGTCCGCATCTACGGCGCGCAAGGGCCCGGCGGACAACACTCTCTCGCCAGTTGAAGAGATGCTTTCGACAAGCTCGGGCTTCGCCTTCACCATTGTCGCGCAATACCCGCCATGGGGTTGAATGCCGCCAAACATGAACAGGTAGAGATCGATGAAGTGAGAAATGCTCTGCCTTAAGAGGCCGCCCGTATGGTCTCTCAGAGACCCAAAACTCCAATAATATGTCGCAGGATATTTGGGTTTGACGGCGTAATCAGAGCTGAAGGTGAGGGCGGACATGACGACGTTGCCGAGATAGCCCTCCTGCACACGATCGCGAATTCCGCGGTAGATCGCCGAGTAGCGCATTTCGTGGTCGATCGCGTTCACGACCCCCGCGGTCTTTGCAAGCGACGCTAAGCGAGCGGCTTCTTGATAGTTGGTGGCGAACGGCTTCTCGCAAATCACGTGCCGGCCCGCGCCGATGATGGCCTCTACGAGCTCCGCGTGTGCAATTGAGGGCGTCGCGACGTAGATAAGATCTAGATCTCGCCGTTGGATCAGCTCGGTCGCGGAGCTGCAGACGGCGCCCGGCGGCAGAGTTTCGGCAACGGCGCGAACAGCGTTGGGCGACTGATCGTATATCGCCGCCAATTCAACGTCACGAGCCCGAACTATACCGGGTATTATGTTGCGTTGAGCGAAGTTGCCGAGGCCGATTAGTCCAACTCGTGCGGTCATTCTTCCATAACTCTTTCTTCGCCCAGGACGACGCAGGCCCAGGCGCCGGCGATTTACAAGCTTCGGTGCACAGCGCTGGGGAGCGGCGCGCGCATTGGCGGCCGGAATGGTCGCGCCAACTGCTGGACCGGACCCCTCGCGCATTCTCAGCAGCCCACGAGGGATCGTGAACCATCTCAATGGCGATGTAAATGAATGTTATTCGAAAATGCGCTCGCCGGGGGCGCGCCCGTGCTAGCCTGTGTTTCTAGGCCTGCGCGGCCCGGCGCGGGCTCTGGGGCGCTTGGTCCCGAGGGGGCCGTGTCGCCTTCTGGTGAACGAGGCGGCGTGCACGAATGAATGCATTAGCGGGGCCCGGCTGGACCGTCGCGCGGGAGATTGTCTCGTAGTTTTCGAATGAGCGCCGCCCAGCCGAGGGCTATTGCATGCTTTGTCGGGCTCGCGTACCAATGCCGCCTGCATCAGGGCCGCAAGCTCGCGCTCGGCCGGCGACGAAGTGGCAAGGGGAGTGGATTGATGTCGATCGCTCGGGATAACCAGGATTACGCAGCGGTCATCGAGGAGCTGGTCACCGCCAATCACATTCTCGCGTCCGAGGAGATCGTCGACTCCTTCGGCCACATCAGCTGCCGGGACCCGCACCAACCCGACCGTTTCCTACTGTCGCGCGCGCGTGCGCCTGCGCTCATTGGCCCCGAGGACATTATGGTCTTCGATGCGAGCGGCGAGCCGATCGACGCCCAAGGTCGGCGGCCCTACATTGAGCGGTTTATTCACGCCGCCATTTATGCGGCGCGGCCGGATGTCCACTCTGTGGTTCACGATCACAGCCGCTGCGTGATCCCGTTCACGGTGTCCTCGACGCCTCTTCGCCCCATTTCGAACAGCGGCGGCCCGTTTGGGGTCTGCGTCCCGGTGTGGGACATCGCCGACAAATTCGGCGACTGCACGAACCTGTTGGTGGTCAATCTCGAGATGGGTCAGGACCTGGCGGGCAAGCTCGGGCAGGGCTCAAGCTTGCTGCTGCGGGGGCATGGGGCCGTCGTCGCGGCCCCCTCCATCCGGAGGGCGACTTTTCTCGCCATCGGCCTGGATGCGCAGGCCAAGCTCCTGCGCGAGGCGCTGCAGCTGGGCGAGGTCACCTATCTGTCGCCCGGCGAAATCGAGACGACCGGCAGAGTTGACTCCAATGTCGGCGCCGACGCGCTCGGTCGCGCCTGGGAGCATTGGTGCAAGAAGACATCGAGACCCTTCACGAGCCCTGGATTCTGAGCCGCTGGGGCGTGGTCCCGTTACGAAATGGCGTCACAACTGGGCGCCGTGCGAAAGCACCAGGCTCTGATCTTATCGGGAAGCGGTTTCACCGCAATTAACACGGCCTCGCGCGCAGGATTGCGGGCAGCGTTCGCTAAAGGCGGAATTGGGTTCCTATGACAGAATACACCGAAGCGACAAAGTCCAGCGATATGCGCTCGACAGGTGCGGCCGAAAATTGGAGCTCGTTCCGCCGAAATTACTTTCTTGCGCTGCTTTGCGCTGTGGCGGTCTGCAATTTTATCGATAGACAGATCGTATCGATTCTGTTGGAGCCGATAAAGGCCGAATTCCACGCGTCAGACACGGAAATGGGCCTGCTGACCGGGCTCATATTTGCGAGCTTCTACATACTTGGTGCAATACCAGTCGCCCGACTGGCGGATCGCTACTCCCGCAAGTGGGTGATTGCGGTGTGCCTGTTACTGTGGAGCGTTCTCACGAGCCTCGGCGGCCTCGCGCAGAATTTCCGACATCTAGCCTTGAGCCGACTCGGCGTGGCCTTCGCCGAAGGAGGGGCGCTTCCGATCTCGCAGTCGATCATCACCGACCTGTACCCGCTTTCGAGCCGAGCACGAGCGTTTGCGATCCTTTTGTCTGCGCAAGCACTGGGTGTGGGGATCAGCGTCTTTCTCGGTGGGTGGCTGTCGGAGCATTTTGGTTGGCGATCGAGTTTCCTTGTCGTCGGAGTGCCCGGCGTGCTGCTCGCCGCCTTGATCATATTCACAGTCAAGGACCCGCCGCGCGGTCTGTCAGACCGCTCCAAGCCGGTGGGCGAAGCTCCGCCGATCGGAACCGCATTCAAGATGCTCTGGAACCTCCGTTCCTATCGCTATCTGGTTCTCACCACGGTCTTCGGCGGCATGGCGGGGGTGGGCTTTCTGAGCTGGGGCCCTGCGTTCCTCATGCGTGTCCACGAGATGTCGCCGGTTCGTGTCGGGGGATGGTTCGGTGTCACCGTATCGACTTCGCTGATCGCAGGGGCCTTGATCGGCGGCGTCCTGGGCGATCGCCTGGGCCGGCGCGGCATTGGAGGGTACGTGTGGGTCGCCACGGTCGGACCGTTGCTGTCCGTCGGCCCGGGGCTGTTGTTCGCCTTCAGCCCAGATTGGCGCATCGCAGTCGGCTCGCTGTTCCTTTGGTCGTTGCTCCTCACGAGCTATCAGCCCATCTGCGTTACGATCGCCCAAAGCATCGTGCCGATACGCATTCGAGCGACGGCGGCCATGGTTCTCACCCTTGGAACTGGGTTCGTCGGGACCGGCATGGCGCCCGTTCTCATTGGTGCGCTCAATGATTTGTTCGAACCCAGCTTTGGGGCGGACGCCATCCGGCTTTCTCTCGCCATCACCAGCCTGTTCGCGGCCGCTGGCGCACTGTGCGCGCTCTTGGCGATGAGGTCGCTCCAGGCAGATCACCGGGCGGTCCATGGTGTCGACTACCCGAGTGCGTGATGTCGCGAATCCAGGCGGGCCGCTGCTAGGCGCCAAGAATTCGGCGACCGATAGGAATATTGACGAGGTGCGAGATATGTCGTTGTTCGATCTGAGCGGCAAGGTCGCCGCGATCACTGGCGCCACCAAGGGTATTGGGCTGGGCCTTGCCCAAGAAATGGCGGCCCAGGGGGCCAAGGTGGTGATCTCCAGCCGCGACGGGGCCGCATGCGATGAGGTCGCCGCGGATCTGAACACGCGCTACGGCCGCGCAGAGATTATCGCGAAGGGCTTGGCGTGCGACCTGGACGACCTGCAGCAGGTGGAGGCTTTCGCAGCGGAAGCCCCCAAGCAGTTCGGCGCCCTCGACATCCTGGTCTGCAACGCAGCCATCCTGCCTTTCGTCGGACCCTCGGCGCAGACGCCGCCCGATCTGTTCGACCGCATCCTGACCCGCAATATTCATCACAATTTCCGGCTCTGCCAGGGCGTTCGGCCGGCGATCGCGGCGCGCGGCGGCGGCAGTATCGTTCTCATTGGCTCTGAAGCTGGGCTGACTGCGTCGCCGCTGGCGCTTGCGTATGGCGTGGCCAAGGCCGGCGTCGCCCACATGGCGCTTTGCCTCGCCGACGAGATGGCCGGCGAGAAGATCCGCGTCAACTGCGTAGCCCCCGGCCTGATCCGCAGCCACTCCTCTACGCAGGCTCTTGGCGCCGACAGGCTGGATGCGGCCGCTCAGCGCATGCCCTTGCACCGCGTCGGCGAGCCCCGAGACATCGCCGGCGCGGTGATCTACCTCGCTTCGCGGGCCGGCTCGCATGTCACCGGCCAAACAATCCTGGTCGACGGCGGCCGCAGCTCGCTCACGCAGCGTCGGCATGAATCCGGGCTCGATCAGATCGAGAGCGGCAAGACCTACAACTGAGGGCGGCGCTGAGGCGATGGCGCGGCCAGCCGCTTTGCGGAGCTGGCCCGTGATCCAAGTGCGCAGTCCATGATTGCGGCGTGAGGGGGCGGCGACCGGTCGGCATGAATGACGCTCGGCGGTCGCCCGGGCGGCTTAACGCCGTCGCTCGATCCTGTTCGCCGCAGTCAGTGATTGCCAGATCTAGATCGCTAGCTTAGTCATCTATGTCTCAAGGCGCGTCGCCAGGTGGAGGGCTGATGAACTTCGACCTTTCGGAAGAACAGGTCATGCTGGCGGACCAGGCGCGCGGCCTGCTGAAGGCGCGCGCCACGCCGGACCGGCTGCGGGCGCTGATCTCGGAGGGTGCGGACTGGGACGAGCCGCTGTGGCGCGAAATCGCGACCATGGGGTTCCTGGGCGCAGCCCTGCCGGTGGAGCACGGCGGGCTCGGCCTGAGCCAGCTGGACCTCGGCGTCATCAGCGAGGAGCTGGGACGCGCGAATGCGGCGCTGCCGTTCTTTTCCTCGATCGTCCTGGCCGCCGACGCCATAGCCCTCGGCGGCAGCGAGGCACAGAAGGCGAGGTGGCTTCCGCGCCTGGCCGCCGGGGAGCTGGTGGCCGCCTTCGCCTATGCCGAGGGGCTGGGCGATTGGCGCGGGCGCGAGCTTCGCACGGTTTTCGAGAACGGCGCGCTGCGCGGCGTGAAGACGCCGGTCGCGGACGCCGGGGTCGCTGGGCTCGCCGTCGTGCTGGCGGAGGTGGGCGGGGAGGCCGGGCTCGTGCTGGTCGATCTCGATCAGCCCGGTGTTTCCCGCACGCGCCTCGACAGCTTCGATCAGCTGCGGCCGCATTATTCGCTGGAGTTCCTGAACGCCCGGGCCGAGGCGTTGCCGACGGGGCGGCCGGAGACGCTCGAACGGCTGTTCGACCGCGCCGCCGTACAGGTCGCATTCGAGGCGGTCGGCGGCGCCGACGCCTGCCTGACGATGGCGCGCGACTATGCGATGGACCGGCAGATCTTCGGGCGCTCGCTCGCGAGCTTCCAGGCGATCAAGCACAAGCTGGCCGACCTTGCCGTGGCCATCGAGCTCGCCCGCTCGAACGCCTATTTCGGCGCCTGGGCCGCCGACAATGCGCTCGAGGAGACGCCTGCGGCTGCAGCCGCAGCCCGTCTCACAGGCGCCGCGGCGTTCGAGATGGGCGCGCGCGAGAACCTCCAAATCCACGGCGGCATCGGCTACACCTGGGAAGCCAACTGCCACTTCTACTATCGGCGTGAGCGGACGCTCGCCGTCTCGCTCGGCTCCAGCGAGCATTGGGCCGACCGGCTGATCGCGAGCGAAATCCAGAGCCCGGCGGAGGCGGTGTAAGATCATGGACTTCGGCGACACCCCCGAAGAGGCCGCGCTGCGGGCGAATGCGCGCGAATGGTTGAAGGCGCATGCGCCGGCGCACGAGATTCCCGCGGGGCTCGATCTGAGCGAGCTGGAGCTTGTCGAACGCGGGCGCGCTTGGCAGCGGGCGCTCTACGATGGCGGCTATGCCGGGATCCACCTGCCCAAGACGCTCGGCGGCCGCGGCGGCACGACGATCGAGGCGGTCGTCTTCGGCGAGGAGGAGGCCAAGTTCCAGCTGCCGAAGGGAGCCTTCATCTCCATCGGCCTGGGCATGGCGGTACCGGTCATCGGCAAGCATGGCGACGATGCGCAGCGGGCGCGCTTCGTCGAGGCGACGCTGAAGGGCGAGATGACCTGGTGCCAGCTCTTCTCCGAGCCGTCCGCCGGATCCGACCTGGCCAACCTGCGCACCAAGGCGGTGCGCGACGGCGAGGCGTGGGTCGTCAACGGTCAGAAAGTCTGGTCGAGCTGGGCGCACGCGGTTGATTGGGGGCTGCTGGTGGTGCGGACCGATCCCACGGCGCCGAAGCACAAGGGCCTGAGCTTCTTCGTCGTCGACATGAAGAGCCCGGGAATCGAGGTGCGGCCGATCCGGCAGATCTCGGGCGCTTCGGACTTCAACGAGACCTTCCTTACCGACGTGCGCATTCCAGACGCCAACCGCATCGGTGCGCTCGGCGAGGGATGGGCCTGCTGCATGACGGTGCTGACGGGCGAGCGCCTGGGGAGCGGCTCGCCCAAGAGTGCGATGCGGCCGATCATCGACTACGCCGCCTCCGTGCCCTGCGGGGAGGGCGTAGCGCTGGACAGCCCCGCCGTCCGCCTGGCGCTCGGCTCCGCGCTGGCGCAGGAGCGCGGCGGCCGGTTCCTGGAGGCCCGGCTGCGCACGATGCTCTCGCGGGGTGAGGACCCCGGGGCGCTCGCGGGCATGGTCAAGTACGCTTACGCCGGTCGCCAGCAGAAGGCGCTCGGACTGGCGATGGAGATCGGCGGGGCGGGCGCGCTCGCAGCCCCGGTCGGAGACGCCGCCGCGGCGAAGCTCCATTACGATTACATCTGGTCTGCGGTGATGCGGATCGGCGGCGGCGCTGACGAAGTGCTGAAGAACCAGATCGCCGAGCGGGTCCTCGGCATGCCGGGCGAGATGCGCACCGACAAGAACGTGCCCTTCGACCAGCTCTAGGCCGCGGACGAACTGGACGGAATTGAGGATTACGGGCGGCTTCGGCGCGCCGGTTAAAGGACGACGGATATGGCGACGGAAACGACCGACAAGGTCAATGTGCTGCAAAGCGAGGAATGGAAGAAGGCGACCGAGTACGCGATCACCGACGAGGACATCGCGCGGCAGCAGAAGCTGCTGGGGTACGAGGAGGCCTCGCCGCTGCGCGAATACATCCAGACGGCGACGACCGACAATATCCGCAATTTCGCCCACGGCTGCGGCAACGACAATCCGCTGCACTGCGAACCCGACTACGCCGCCCGCACGCGGTGGGGCGGCGTCATTGCGCCGGGGATGATGGCCGGCATCATCAACGCCCCGATGCTGGGCGATCCGCCGTCGAGCGAGATCAAGGCGCTGCGCAAGTCGCTGTTCCGCGGCGTGCACGTCTTCGTCTCCGGCTCGACCTGGGACTGGTACCGTCCGGTCTACCCGGGCGACACGCTCTACAGCTTCAGCGGCGATGAGAGCGCCGAGGTCAAGGCTTCGGAGTTCTCCGGTCGATCGGTCATCGCCGTGCGCCGCACCGTGAAGGTCAACCAGCGCAGCGAAGTCGTCGCGGTCTATCGCGCACTGCGCGTGCTGACTGAACGGAAGACAGCGGCGAAAAAAGGCAAGTACAGTGCGATCGAGCCGGCCCGCTATTCGGACGAAGACATCGCCGAGATCGATGCGGTGTACGCGGCGGAACATGTGCAGGGCGCGGCGAAGCGCGACTTCGCCTCGGTCGGGGTCGGCGACAGCCTCGGCAAGATGGCGAAGGGGCCGCTGACCGTCACCGACGTGATCTGCTTCCACGCTGGCGGCTACGGCTTCGTGCCCTACGCCCCGACCGTGGGGCGCCTCGCGTATCGGAACCGGCAGCGGATCGCCCCCTTCTACGTGAAGAACGAGTATGGCGTCCCCGACGTCGCGCAACGCCTGCACTGGGATCCGCTCTGGGCGCAGGCGATCGGCAATCCGATGGCCTACGACTACGGGGTGATGCGAGAGAACTATCTCTACCACTACCTGACCGACTGGGCCGGCGACGACGCGCTCGTGCTCCACGTCCACGACGAGATCCGCAAGTTCAACTACATGGGCGATACCCAGTTCATCACCGGTGAAATCACCGGCAAGCGGCAGGAGAACGGCCGCAATCTGGTCGACGTAACTGTGCGCTTCACCAATCAGCGCGGTGACGAGACCGTGCGGGCGACCGCCGTGATCGCCCTGCCCTCGGGTTCGAGCCCAGTGATCTACCCGGACGCGCCGCAGGATCTCCAGGAGCGGGCGGCCGCGATGATGGCTCGCCACTGGCAGCTGGCCGCTCAGAAGGCGTAAGCGCCGTCGCGCGGGTGGGGGCGAACGCCGAACCCCCATCCCGCGCGCGCCGTCCAGCCGCAGCTCCCAGGGCGTAGCCGATCCGGGCGAGCGCGCCGGCGACTTTTCCAGAGCGCCTGGGCTCCTGCCTGCGGCGCGCCGTCGCCGCGTTCTCGCGGATTCGGAGCTAGTTGACCTAGCTTGACATGTCTCCTTGCTTTGAACAGCCCAGCCGCTAATGATGGGCCCCGACAACGACGAGTCCTCAAGCCCTTGCCCAATAATCCTGAAGACGGCGGCCGAAAGCATGGGGCCGCGCGGCCGGTCGGTTTCTCCATCCGCGCGCCGAAGACCGCCGAGATCGTGGCGAGCCACATCCGCAAGCGGATCATTCGCGGCGAGCTGAAGGAGGGCGACTTCCTGCCGCCCGAAGGCCAGATGATGGACTCCCTGCGGATCTCGCGGCCGACGCTGCGCGAGGCCTTGCGGGTCCTGGAGGCGGAAGGCCTGATCAGCGTGGTGCGCGGCTCGCGCACCGGGGCGCGGGTGCATCAGCCCAAGGTGCAGAGCGTCTCGCGCTACGCCGGCTTCGTCCTGCAGGCCCAGGACACCCCGGTGGGCGACGTCTACGAGGCGCGGCTGGCGATCGAGCCCTACGTCGCCCGCAAACTGGCCGAGCAGCGTTCGCCCGAGGCGGTCGCCAAGCTGCGTGAGGAGGTGGCGCGCCTGACCGAGCTGTTCGACAACGCTCAGTACATCGACTTCTCGATCGGCGTCGCCCGCTTCCACTCGCGGCTCGTCGAACTGGGCGGCAACCGGACGCTGTCCTTCGTCACCGAAGTGCTGCAGGGCGTGGTCGAGCGCTACCAGGTCGAATTCTTCAAGCGGCGGCAGATCGACGAAAAGGCCCTGCGCAAGCGCTCGATGGCCGGGGTGCGCTCGTTCAGCAGGCTTATCGAACTGATCGGGGCTGGCAATACGGACGCCGCCGAGGCGCACTGGCGGCTGCACCTGATGAACGCCAACGCGCACTGGGTTGGGCACGCCGACAAAGGCATGGTGATCGAGGCCGACGACTGAGCCCGCGGACGGCGGCCCCACAGCGAGCACAGGCCCCGCTTCCGAAGGTGCGCTACGCTCAACGTGACGCTCTGCGGGCGGATCTCACGAAGGGGCCTAGCGGGCGTTGGCCAGCAGGCCACGCAGCGCGGTCACCATGGCGGCGGGTTGTTCGATCATCACGTGATGATGGCAGGCGGGGATCTCGACCGGCTCGCCGCAGAGCGGCGCAATCCTCTTCGCCTCGGCGCGATGCGGCGGCGCCATCACTTCGCTGCGATCGCCGAATATGACGTCGACGGGGACGACAATCCCCCGGATTAGCGCACGATGATCCTCGTCCCCGCCGAGCGCGCTCGTGATCCGGTCGTCGAACTTCCAGGTCCAGCCGCCGTCGCGCTCGCAGACCGAATGCTCTGCGACGTAGGCCAGAACGTCGGGGTCAGGCCAGCCGCCACCTGGCCGCAGCTTGAAACGCGCGGCCGCAGCGGCCCGGTCGGGATATATTCGCGCGGGCCGGTGGACCGGGCTTTTGCGCCTGTGCGTGGGGAGCGGCACCGCGACATCTATGATCACCAGCCGCGCGATCCGCTCGGGCGCGGCGCGCGTCGCGATCAGGGAGACCATCCCGCCGTAGCTGTGGGCGACGAGGGTCACTGGCGCGGGGCCGAGCGACGCGGCCGCAGCCAGCACTTCTCGCGCGTGTTGCGCGCGGGAATAGGCTTCGCGGTGATCGCTGTCGCCCATGCCGCTCAGGTCGGGAGCGATGACGCGGAACCGGTCGGTGAACGCCGGAGCGATGTGGTCCCACCAGCGGGCGTGGGCCCGGAAGCCATGGACCAGCACGAGCCCGGGCAGGTGGTCCGCTGCGGCGTTCCAAACCCGCGAGCGGATCGTCGCGCCCTCGACCTGATCGCTTCTGAGGTCCGGCTTGTACGCCCATTGAGCGTCCAGCCAGCTGCGCCGGGCGCGGTAGAGCGTGTCGGCGCCGGCAGTGGAAGACGCAGGGTCGGCGATCGGTTTCATCTGGCGTTCCCCGAACGCAGCGCCGGGCACCCGCCCGGGTCGGTAGGGCCATTCGCCATGACGCCGGCTCAGTGGAGCTGTTTCTACGTTTCCAATCTGCGTCGCCGATGATTACATCGTCAACCAGGTTATAATTATTGCCGCCGCCGCGGTCCGGAGCGGAGGAGGGGCCTGGCCGCGCTGATCCAGCCAGCGTCGAGTGCTGTGAAGGCGAGCGCTGCGGCCGAGCTGGTCAGGCGGCGTCGCGGCGCAGCATTCTGGCTTGATCGTGGTTGGAAGACGTGGATATACACCTAGTTATACAACGACGGGTGATCGGGAGGACGGCATGGACCTTTGGTCGTACGCAGGCAAGCGCGTGGTGATCGCGGGCTGCTTCTCCGGCATCGGGGAAGCGGCCGCGCGCGAACTGGTCCGCCTAGGCGCCGAGGTCCACGGTGTGGATGTCCGCGAGAGCGCCGTGCCGATGGCGTCGTTCCGGATCGTCGATCTCAAGGAGCCCGCCGCGATCGACAAGGCCGTGGAGGAGATCGGCGGCCAGATCGACGGGCTGTTCAACTGCGCCGGTCTGCCGCAGACCTTCCCGGCGCTGGACGTCATGAAGGTCAATTTCCTGGGGATGCGCCACTGGACCGAGCAGTGGATCCCGCGGATCAACCGCGGGGGCGGCGTCGCCACCATCGCATCCAACGCCGCCTACCGCCTGCAGCAGCGCCTCGCCCAGACGCTGGAGCTGGTCGCAACGCCAGACTTCGCCTCGGGCCTCGCCTGGTGCGAGGAGCACATGGGCCTCGTCGCGGACGGCTACACCTTCTCGAAGGAGGCGATCGTCGTCTACACGCTCAAGCGCGCAGCGGAGCTCGCGCGCCAGGGCGTCCGGCTGAACGTGACGCTCCCCTCGCCGGTGGCTACGCCGATGATGCGGGACCATTTCGTCAAGGTCGCGCCCAAGGAGGTGTTCGACGCCTTCAGCGAGCCGGTCGGCCGCCTCTCGCAGCCCGAGGAGCAGGCCTATCCGCTGCTGTTCCTGAACAGCGACGCCGCCTGCTTCGTCAGCGGCCTCGCCATGCCGGTCGACTTCGGCTTCACCGGCGGCGTGAACACCGGCGTCCTCGACGTCCAGAAGCTGATCGCCGGCGCCAGGGCCGGATGAGCGGGGCCGCGGCCCTCGGTCGGTCCCAAAACCGAGCACCCTTCAATTTTTCATTTTGACGCCGGCCGCCCGATCCAGACGGTGGCGGGCGAAGCCGGATCGATAGGGAGTATCCCATGAAGATCGAAGACATGATCCTTGTGAGCGTCGACGATCATATCGTCGAACCGCCCGAGATGTTCGACCAGCACGTGCCCGTCGCGTTCAAGGACAAGGCGCCGAAGTACGTCGTGGAGGCCAACGGCGACGGCTACTGGTCATATGAGGATCGCCGCATCGCCAACATCGGCCTGAACGCGGTCGTGGGCCGCCCGCGCAGCGAGTACGGAATGGAGCCCACGGCCATCTCGCAGATGCGCGAGGGCGCCTGGAACGTGCACAAGCGCATCGACGACATGAACGTCAACGGCCTGCTGGCGTCGATCAACTTCGGGACCTTCGTCGGCTTCGATGGCGGCTTCTTCGCCCAGTCCAAGGACAAGACGCTCGCCCACGTCATGCTGCAGGCCTATAACGACTGGCACATCGACGAATGGTGCGCGGCCTACCCGGGCCGCTTCATCCCGATGGCCTGCATGCCGATCTGGGACATCAACCTGACCGTCGCGGAGGTGAAGCGGGTGGTCGGGAAGGGCTGTCACGCCATCTCATTTTCGGACAATCCGAGCCTGAGGGGTTTCCCCAGCATCCACAATTCCTACTGGGAGCCACTCTGGAAGGTCTGCGCGGAGAACCGCGTGGTTCTGAACTGCCACATCGGCACCGGCGCCGCGGCGGCCCACCCCTCGATGGAATCGCCGATCGACGCCTGGATCACGGGCATGCCGATCTCGATCGCCAACAGCGCCTCCGACTGGCTGCAGCTGCGCGCGCTGCAGACCTATCCGGACCTGAAGATCGCGCTGTCGGAAGGCGGCATCGGATGGATCCCGTACTTCCTCGAGCGCGCGGATTTCACCTTCGAGCACCATCACGAGTGGACGCACACGGATTTCGGCGGCCGCAAGCCCTCCGACATCTTCCGCGAACACTTCATCACCTGCTTTATCGACGACAAGTTCGGTCTCAAGAACCGTCACGACATCGGCGTCGATAACATCTGCTACGAATGCGACTACCCGCACTCCGACACATTGTGGCCGGAAGCGCCTGAATACCTGATGCGCAGTTTCGCAGGGATGCCTGACGGCGATATCGACAAAATCACGCACCTGAACGCGATGCGCGCCTACAGTTTCGATCCTTTCAAGCACATCCCGCGCGAGCAATGCACGGTGGGCGCCCTGCGCGCCCAGGCCGGCCACGTGGACACGACGCCGCGCTCCGGCGGCGGAAACCGTCCGATCGGGGAAGGCGAGACGCGCATCGTCACCTCCGCTGACGTCGTGAAGCTGTTTGCGGGGGCCGGGCGCAGCCGGCCCGCGCAGGAGTCGCAGGAGGCTTGAATGCGACATGCGGCGGCCGCGCGCGGCCGCCGCATGTTCGTGCCGGCCCGTCGGCGGCGTTCGCCTTGTGGCCATGCCTGGGCTCGGCCGGGAGCGGTTTGCATGCGCTATGCGGCCTGGCCGGAGCGGTTTCAGCCTTGGAAGGCGTTCGCAGGAGCGGCCGCGGGACGTCTTGGTGCGCGTCCCAGGCCTTCAGCTTGAGAATAGCGTTGCATCGTATCGCCAGGCCGGGTCGGGTCTCTGCCCTCAAGACGCGAACAGCCCCGCGAGCCAGTGCTTGAGGGTGCCGGCGCTGCGGGGCGGGCGCCGGTCGAAACACGCGCTCGAACTTGGCGCGCCTGCCGAGGTTTACGCAAACGTGACGCTGGTCAGGTCCTGAGATGTCTCCCACAGGCGAGCCGCCGCGGCGGCGTCCAGCGCCCCTTGGGGGGGCGTTTCCTCCGTCGGATAGCCACGCGTCCCGCCCATTCCGTCAGGCCCGTAGTAGGCGCCGTCCCTGGCCTTCGGGGCTGTCGCGGCAAATAGGGTCGGCAAGGCACCTTGCCACGCGGGCTGGAACATGAACCAGAGGACAGAGCGAGCGGCCGCGGCCGCGCTTGACCGGCCCGCTCCGTTGGGAAGCAGATCGGTGCGCGCGACGCCGGGATGCGCCGCCAGGCTCTCCACGCCCCATCCGCCCGCCTTGCTGCGCCGGCTCAGTTCGAAGGCAAACATGATGCAGGCGAGTTTCGACTGGCTGTAGACTGGCATCGGTTTGTAGTCGCGCTCGGCCTGCAGGTCGTCGAAGTTTATCGCTGCGTTACGCGCAGCAATGCTTCCGAGCGTTACGACCCTTGGGCTATCCCCCCGCTTCAGAAGCGGCAGCAGGTGCGCCGTGAGCGCAAAATGGCCAATATAGTTTGTGCCGAATTGCAGCTCAAATCCGTCGCTCGTCTCGTGACGCTTCGGCGGGGTCATGACGCCGGCGTTGTTGATCAGAAGGTCCAGATTGTCTTGTTCCTGGGAAAGCTGCGCGGCGAACCGGGCGATCGAATCGAGACTCGCAAGGTCCACCTTGCCGAACCGCACCTTCGCGTCAGGGACGGCATGCTTGATCGCCGCGACGGCGTGCGCACCCCTCTGAGGATTGCGTCCCGCGATCACGACGCTGGCGCCGGCCCGCGTCAAGGCCAGGGCGTCTTCGTAACCAAGCCCGCCGGCGCCGGTTACTACGACTGAACGGCCGTTCTGCGGCGGGATGTCTTTAGTTGTCCACTTCGTCATCAACGATCCTTGGGTTCCCGGCAATTCGGCGAGACATCGAGTGATGATTGTCACGACCCGCCCGCTTTTCACCTTCCTCATCAGGATGGCCCCGGCGTGTCGAACCTCCATGCCCGAACGCGCAAAAAACTTGCCCAATCCAACAGCGGCGCGTTGGGCCTGCGGAGCCAGCACGACGCGCGCTCGGCGGCGGACTGGCGCCTGGGCGAGGAGCTATTCCGGACCCCCAGGTTCTCGGCGAAGTAGCGGATGGTGCGCATCACGCCATAGGGCTCACGACCGCCGAAGTGCGGCGAGTCAGTGACGCGGCCGCAGCACCGTCAGCCAAGGGACCCCAAAGCCAAGCTTCAACGGGATGGTGCAAGTGAACGCGCGTTGAGTGTCCTGTGGGCAGGCGCGACGCAGCGAGAGGCAGCAGAAATCCGAAATAGCCGCCATCGGGTCTCGGACCAGGACGCCGGCGGCCTTTCCAAGCGGAACCGGCGAGAGCGGCCTGCAGGCCAGGCGCCCCTAAGGGCTGGGCAATTCGCGGCCGGTCAATTCCTGATAGGCTCGGTACAGACGCTGCTGGTTCATCGCGTCACGCTTGGGAGCAACTCCAAACGTGCGGGAGTATTCGCGGCTGAACTGCGAGGCGCTCTCATAGCCAACCTGATAGGCGGCGTCCGTCACGTTTGCAGCCTCTGCGACCATCAGGCGTCGCGCCTCGAGAAGGCGCAGTTGTTTTTGATACTGAAGAGGCGTCATGGAGGTCAGCGCCTTGAAGTGCTGATGGAACGACGACGGACTCATGCGCGCCGCTTCGGCCAATTGTTCCACGCGTAGTGTCTGGGCGAAGTTCTCGCGCAGCAGGTAGATGGCTTTGACAACGCGCTGGGTGTTCGATTCCGGCAGGGCCAGATTACAAAGTTCGCCGCCATGTGGACCGCTCAGAAGGCAGTAGCAGATCTCACGCATGACGGAGGGGTAGAGGATCGGGATCGCCTTTGGCCTGTCGGCCATCCGAATTAGGCGCAGGATGCAATCCGCCAGAGGCTCGTCGACCTTGCTCACGAACACGCAGGGCCCCGAAGCCGGCGCGGGCGGCGTGTCCAACTGCTCCAGCACGGCGCGCATCATTGCAACGTCGAGATCAATCGTGACGCCAACAAAGGGCGCGGCCTCGCTCGCCTCGACGATGCGCCCATTGGCCGGCAGTTCCACGCTGACCACGAGACATTCCATCGCGTTGTACTGGAGCATCTCGTCGCCGAATACGATCTCCTTCGCGCCCTGCAGCACCACGCACAGCGACGGCCGATAGATCTGCCGCCTGGGCATCATCGCTTGAAAAGAGCGGACAATGTTGACGTCGTCGATCGGCGTCGAAAACAGGCCAGGGCCGCCGCCCCGGGCCTCGATATAGGCAGTGACCGCCGCGACAAGCGATGACGACATGCGCCCCTCCGGTTGGCTGCGAGGCCAGCGCAACACACGGCGCCTTGTGGGCAACCTATCGCTGCTTGTGGGAATAGGCAAGATTATCGCGATCTTGGCCTTCTGATCAGCGGCCGCTGGTGAAAAGAAGCGTGAAATATTCGGTGGGGTCGTCGTCATTTTCCGACTTCGTGCTTCACGGGGCGACTTGGCGCGCGACCTCCAGCAGAAGGGGCGCAGGCTCTGGCCTGGGCGTGTCCTTGAGCACGACGTCAAGGCCATCACATCGCCGACAACTGCTCTGGCCGCGCCGGCAGAAATTATCGGCCGGTCGGGGGCAAGGCGCCTCAGCGGCGCGCGGATCGCATTCGCCTGGCCGCTCCCGCCAGCCCATGTCCCGAGCCCGATCGCAGGCGCCAAACGCAGTAACGGCGCGACGACGATGTCCGCGCCGCAAGGGTCGTGCTCATCGCTGGCGCGGTCTCGGGCTGAACACCGCCGCTGACGCCGGCGTCACGCGGGCACGATCTAGGATCAGGCATGTTTTCTGAAGGATTGGGCGTTTCTGCGCGATCCGAGCGGCCTTAGCGTCCGAGACGTTCGTTGAACCGCCGAGCCTCCAAATGTCCTACACGATCTCCGTCAATGGTCGGCCTTGCGAAGTCGCCGATGACGGCCAGACCCCGCTTCTTTGGGTGCTTCGCGACACGCTGAAGCTTACCGGCACGAAATACGGGTGCGGTGTCGCGCAATGCGGCGCATGCACCGTCCACGTGGACGGTGAGCCCATGCGCTCCTGCACGCTGCCGCTGGAGACGGCGGCGGCGTCCCGCATAACCACGATCGAGGCGGCGGCCGGGGCTGAGGCCGACGCGCTTCGGACCGCTTGGGTCGCCCGCGATGTTCCGCAATGCGGCTTTTGCCAGTCAGGTCAGATCATGAGCGCGCTCGCCCTGCTGCGCGCCGTCAGCGCGCCGATCGACAGCGACATCGACGCCGCCATGAGCGGCAACATCTGCCGCTGCGCCACCTATAATCGCATCCGTGCGGCGATCCACGACGCGGCCCGGACGCTGCGAAGGCAGGCGGCCTCGTGATGTGGCGGGGCTCGCATTCGCAGTCCCCGCGGGGACGCTTTCGCATCGGGCGCCTGCCGATATTGGGTCTGGTCGCGGCGACGGGCGTTCTTTTGGCCCTGATCTATGCGCTCCATCCTCGGACGCCGCCGCAGACGCAGGCGCTCCCGGCCGTTCAGGCGCGCGCGCCGGCGACGCATCTTCGGCCGGTGTCCGACTTCGCCGCTATCGCCGACCCGCAGACGCGGTCGATCGCGTTGTTCGTGGAAGCCGGTCGCGTGATCCAAAGCCCGCGCTGCATGAATTGCCACCCGCGCACCGACCGGCCGACGCAGACAGATGCGATGCGGCCCCACACCCCGTGGGTCTCGCGTGGCGTAGATGGTCGCGGCGCGACGACAATGCGCTGCTCGACCTGCCACCATGAGACGAATTTCGAGCTCTCCGGCGTACCCGGCAATCCCAGGTGGAGGCTCGCGCCCGCCAACATGGCCTGGCAGGGCAAGTCGCTTGGCGACATCTGCCGCCAGATCCAGGATCCCGCGCGAGGCGGCATGAGCCGCGCTGAGCTGCTCCATCACATGAGCCAGGACGTGCTCGTAGGCTGGGCCTGGCGCCCCGGCGGAAATCGCACGCCCGCACCGGGCACGCAGGCGGAGTTCGGCGCAATCATCAAGGCCTGGCTCGATACCGGCGCAAAGTGCCCGCAATGAGCCGTAGATCTGGAAAGGAAGCGCCCGTGAATAGGGAGGCGGCCGGCCCGAAGCAGCGCTTGGCCCTGACACGTCGTCGGTTGATCCTGGGCGGGTCGCTCGTCGGCGGCGCGATGGTCGTCGGCTACGCCGCCACGCACCCGATGCAGGTCGCTGGCGCGATCCTGCAGGGTGGCGGCGGCGATCCGGAGCCGAGCGCGTTCGGGCCCTTCGTCCGCATCGGCTCCGACGGCTGGGTGACAGTGGTCAACAGGCAGCAGGAGATGGGGCAGGGCATCCATACCGCGCTGGCGGCGATGGTCGCAGAAGAGCTCGACGCAGACTGGAAACGGGTTCGTGCGATCGAAGCGCGCGGTAATTTCCGCGCCTACGGTCCCCAGATGACGGCCGCATCCGCTTCGGTCGCGAGCAATTGGGATCTGCTGCGCAATGCGGGCGCGGCGGCGCGCGCGATGTTCGTAGCTGCCGCGGCCTCGCGTTGGACGGTTCCGCCGCATTCGATCGTGGTCCGCGACAGTGTGGTGTCGCATCCCGGATCGAGTCGTTCGTTGACCTTCGCCGAACTGCTGGCGGACGCGGCTCGCCAGACGCCGCCCCAACAGCCGAGGCTCAAGCAGCCGAAAGATTATCGGCTGATCGGCTCAGATCGGGTGCGGCGCAAGGACAGTCTGCCGAAGACAACAGGCCAGCAGGTTTATACGCAGGACGTGCAACTGCCGGAAATGCTGGTCGCGATGGTCGCGCATAGTCCTCGCTTTGGCGGCAAACTCGCGCGATTTGACGCATCCGATGCGCGAAAGGTGAAAGGTGTAGTCGATGCCTTCGCGATCGAGAGCGGCGTGGCGGTGATCGCGGAAAACACCTTTGCCGCCCGGCGGGGCCGTGACGCGTTGCGGATCGAGTGGGATGACAGTGAGGCCGAGACGCGCTCCACACCCGAGATTTTCCGCTACTACCACGACGTGGCTGCGGGCCGGACCGATCTCAAGCCCAATCGCCTCGAGAAGAGGGGCGATCCCGACACCCCTTTCGGCGCCGAGGCCATCGAGTTCGCGTTCGACTTCCCTTATCTGGCCCAGGCGCCGCTCGAGCCGCTGAACTGCGTTGCTCAAGCGGATGGTTGGGACATCAAGATCATCTCGGGCACCCAGCTGGTGACCGTCGATCAGGTGCAGGCCGCGCTCGTCGGTCGTACGATCCCAGGAAGGGTCGACATTCAGGTGCTGCCGGCAGGCGGATCCTTCGGGCGCCGAGGCACGATGTCGGCGGACATCGCCGTCGAATGCCTGCGGATCGCGAAACACACTGGTGGACGGCCGGTGAAGCTGGTCTGGACCCGAGAAGACGAGATGGCCGGCGGCTTCTATCGGCCCATGGCGCACCATCGCGCCTGGATCGAACTGGATCGAGACGGCTTTCCCGCGCGCTGGCGGCATCACGTGGTGTCGCAGGCGCTGGTCCCGGTGGGCGGCAACGTCCAAAACTTCGAAGGCGTTAAGGGATCGCCCTATTTCGCGACCGCTTCCGTCGTCGACGGCAAGATCTTCTCACCGACCCATCCCGTGCAGTGTGGTTTCTGGCGCTCCGTGGGCCATTCGCACACCGGCATGGTGATGGAGCACATTGTCGACCAACTTGCCCAACGGACGCGGCGGGACCCTGCGGACTACCGGCGCGCGTTTTATCGCCGTGCAGGCGCAGCGCGCCACTTAGCCGTGCTGGACGAATTGCGCCGCAAGTCTGGCTGGGGCAGTCTGATCGAGACCGGCTGGGCGCGGGGCATGGCCATCACCGAATGCTTCGGCACGGTTGTCGGCCAAGTGGCCGAAGTGCGGATGCGGGACGGCCGTCCCGTGGTGCGCAGGGTGACCGCCGTGGTGGACTGCGGCTTGGCGATTTCGCCTGACCAGATCGCAGCGCAGATGGAGGGCGGGATCGGCTTTGGTCTGACGGCCGCGCTCTATGGTGCGGTCACGCTCAAGGATGGGGTCGTCCAGGAAATCAATTTCGATCGCTATCCGATCCTGCGCATGAACGAAATGCCGGTGATCGAAACGCACATCATCAGATCGACGAACCGCCCGACGGGCATGGGCGAGCCAGGCGTCCCGCCGATCGCGCCGGCGGTTGCGAACGCGATGTTGGCGTTGACCGGATCTGCGACGACTAGCCTTCCGTTTCTGAACGGAAATGCGGCGACTGGCGCGGGCTTTTCCGTGGCGAACTAGCAGTTCGGCATGCGCTGCCACGGGCGTCGTCACTGAATTCGCGCGCCTTGAGCGCCTCGCCGGGCAGCTGGAGGGCGAGAGCGTTCTCGGCAAGTTGACCGACGCCGTGGTCGCGCAGACCCGCCAGGCGCTTGGGCGATTCGCCGAAGAGCTCTGGCGGCCGCGCCGAGCCGGCTCACGCCTCGGCGAGGGTCCGGCCGTCTCCCGCGGCCGTCTTGGCCTTCGGTGCGAGAAACAGTGTTTGATGTCCGCGCGCGAAGGCGCCAACTTCATCGGCGAATCGGCTCGTCACGATTCCTGCCCCGTTGCCGGAGCTTTCGGTGACTGCGTCTACAAACAGCCACTCGCTTACGGGCATGCGAATGAAGTGCAGGCTGATGTCCACGTTGGCGAAGCTGTAGTCTCTCGCCGGCAGCAGACGCGCCGCGCCGCTGCCGAAGTCGCCGGTGATCGCCGCCCGCACGAACGGCGAGAGGTTGACGCCCGCCACCAGCTCGCAATCGAAGAGCGTCCACATCGCGCCTGAGCCTGGCGTTTCGCCCGGATGGCGCAGAATGCGCCGCTGGATGCCGGCCCTCTGGGCCGGATCGTGGTGGGGGTGCAGAGGAATCTGCGCGAAGGGCGGCGGAGCTGCGTCGGGCGCGCCGACGGGGGTTTCAATTACGCGCAAGCGTAGCGCCCGGGCGCGGGCGACGACCCGGCCGGAGACGAGAAGCTCGGCGCCGATGATCTGCATCCGCGGCCCCTCGCGTACGATCGCTGTCCGGCCGCTGATCTCGCTCATGGGGATCAGGCCGAGAATGTCGATGTCCAGGCGGGCGAAGGCCATGGAGGCCCCCGTCGGCGCGACCGCTTTCTCGATCACATACGCCAGCAGGCCGCCGATCGCCGCGCCGTTCAGCATTCCGCTGTTCCAAGGGCTCCTGGGCAGGTCGGTCGGAAGGAAGCCGCCGTCGGTTCGCGTGAAATAGGCCTGTTTCACCCTGTCTCCATTCCGGCCGCAGACCAAGCCCGCCCATGCGCACCGCTCGCGTGGGCGGCATTGCGGCCAAGGGCGCACCATGAGCACTATCCGTCATATTTAACTAGGTAGTATACGGGGGCCAGGTGGTCGCCCCTGTTGAAGGTCGGGATTCTCACGATGGATTTGTCGACAGACGAAATCCTGCTCGCGCGGCCGAACGCGCAGCGCATAGAGGGCGCGCGCGCCCGGGGACTGAGCTCGAGCGCGCCAATGGCGCCTGCCGCCCCGTCCGGCGAGCCCGGCGTCGCCCCGGCGCGGGCGGACGACCTGAACCCGCACAGACAGACAATCGGCCATCTTAGGAGGTGCGTTAGTGTTGACCGCCCAGGACCTGAGGCATGAGGCCGAGCTCATGGAGCGCGCCGCTGCGGCCATCACGCCCTCGACCGACAGGAACGAGCTCCTGGCTTACGCCAAGGAGTTGCGCCGGCGCGCCGCCGCGCTGACCCGCGAAGCCGAGTCCGGCGCAAGTCTTTCGGATGACCGGGACTAAGCTGGGCACCCTGTAGAGCGCAGCAAGCAAGCGCGCCCAGCAGCGGGTCGCTGGGCCGCCCCTCGGCTGGGGAGCTGGCTGACTTAGCTCTATATGTTTGCTTGCCTTGGGCGGACCAGCCGCTAAAGTTGGGATTCCCTCAGGATCGAAGAATGTCGAAGCCCTTGCCCAACAGCCTTGAGACCGGCGGCGGACAGGCTGCGCCCGCAGCGCCGATCAGCTTCCCTGTCCGCGCGCCGAAGACCGCCGAGATCGTCGCTGGCCACATCCGCAAGCGGATCATTCGCGGCGAGCTGAAGGAAGGCGATTTTCTGCCGCCCGAAGGCCAGATGATGGACTCCCTGAGGATCTCGCGGCCGACGCTGCGCGAGGCCTTGCGGGTCCTGGAGGCGGAAGGCCTGATCAGCGTGGTGCGCGGCTCGCGCACCGGGGCGCGGGTGCATCAGCCCAAGGTGCAGAGCGTCTCGCGCTACGCCGGCTTTGTGCTGCAGGCCCAGGACACCCCGGTGGGCGACGTCTACGAGGCGCGGCTGGCGATCGAGCCCTACGTCGCCCGCAAACTGGCCGAGCAGCGTTCGCCCGAGGCGGTCGCCAAGCTGCGCGCGGAGGTGGCGCGCCTGACCGAGCTGTTCGACGACGCCCAATACATCGACTTCATGATCGGCGTCGCCCGCTTCCACTCGCTGCTGGTCGAGCTGGGCGGCAACCGGACGCTGTCCTTCGTCACCGAAGTGCTGCGGGGCGTAGTCGAGCGTTACCAGGTCGAATTCTTCACGCGACGGCCGCTCGACGAACAGGCCCAGCGCAAGCGCTCGATGGCTGGCGTACGTTCGTTCGTGAAGCTCATCGAATTGATCGAGGCGGGGGATGCGAACGGCGCCGAGGCGCACTGGCGGCTGCACCTGATGAACGCCAACGCGCACTGGGTTGGGCACGCCGACAAAGGCATGGTGGTCGAAGCCGGAGATTGAGGCTGACCGCGCCGGCCTGTGCTGGGGGCTCGTCGGGGCGATCCGGCTTCGAAAGATGAGGGAAGCTCGCGAACCCCATAAGGTCGCCCAGTCAGGTTGGCTGCGCACGCGTCACGCGTGAGGTCCCGCTCGGCCGATATGGAGGCGAGGGCGGGCGCCATGAGGGGCGGTGATTAAAGTTGTTGGTCAGGCCTCGCGCCCATCGTGGATGAGTGGAGCGGGAGAGCCGCCACTTCACTCGCACCGCCTTGGGCGCATCCCTTCTAAGGCTGACGTTGAGCGCTCCGATCAGCCGAGCGCCGATCTTGCCGGAACAGACGCTCAAGGCGAACTTCGAGCTGTTGACAGAATGTATGTATCCTAACAATATTGTTGGGTGCCTAAAAGAAGCGATAATCCCGAATATGCCCTGGTGGCGGCCTGGGCGAAGCGCTGCTACTTCGCCGGGCGCCAGATGATGGAGGACGCCCTCCGGCCTCACGGCCTCGGCGCGACCCAGTGGTATGTCTTGCATCAGCTCGCCGAGGTTGGGCCGACGATGCAGCGTGAGTTGGCGCGGTCGCTGCAGATCGAGCGCGCGACATTGAGCGCCATGATCAGCTCGTTGTCTCGAAAGGGCTTCGTCGAGCAGGTTCCGGACGCGGTCGATCAGCGCCAGAAGCTGCTGCGCATGACGCCAGCTGGCCGGAAGCTGTGGGGCGACCTTCCCGATTTGGGGTTCATCCGCGATGCGGCGTTCGCCGGCGTTTCTGAAGCCGAGATCGAAATCACCGTGCGGGTGCTGAAAACGGCGACCGAGCGCCTCAATCAGCGCCTGAAGGGGAAACAGGCATGACGATCCTCGTGACGGGCGCGACCGGACAGGTCGGTGAGCGTCTGCTGCCTCGCCTCGCTCAGGCAGGTGCGGACTGTCGGGCCCTGGTTCGCCCCGGCAAGCAAGTTCCTGCTGGAGTGACGGGCGTCGAAGGCGACCTCTTGGATCCTTCATCGCTGGCGCAAGCCGTCGACGGCGTTTCGGCGGTCGTCCATCTGGCGGCCGTATTTCGAACGCAGGACGCCGGCCTGATCTGGAAGAGCAATCTGGAGGGTACGCGCAACCTGATCGGGGCGGTGAGAGCTCGCGCGCCCCACGCGCGCCTCATCATGACGAGTACAGCCCACGTCTACAACAAGAGTAGCCTGCATCCGGGGCGTGAAACGGATGTCGTTGAGCCCGATTTGGCCTATCCAGCCAGCAAGGTCGCAGCGGAGAAGAAGTTGCGCGAAAGCGGCCTGAACTGGACGATTCTGCGCTTTCCGCTCGTCTATGGCGACGGCGATGGTCACCTCGAGATGTTGCCCAAGCATCTGGAAGCCTTCGCGTTCCATCCCGCCCAGCGGATCAGCACGATTCATCATCGCGACGTCGCAACAGCAGTCAACTTGGCGCTGACCGGGGCTTTTGATGGTCGCGTGGTCAACATCTCCGACGAAGCTCCGACAACGATCTATGAGCTGGTCCAGCTTGTCGGGGAGACGATGGAATCCTCATCGGAACCGATGTCAAACCCCTGGCATCTTCACGTCGACGCCTCGCTTTCCCGCAGCCTTGGCTTTCATCCGGCGGTGAGGACCGTTCACCAGGCGGCGCAAGAAGGCCTGCTGTGAAGAGATCGGCAGCCACGTCAGCTTAGATCGCTGGTCGCCGCACGGGCAGCGTGCTCCCGAAGTCAAGACCAGGCGCTGCGCCGAACCTGCGCCGCGCGCGCAATCGGCGCTGATCTGCTGCAGCAAGGCGGGTCTGCCGCGGGCAATCTGGTCGAGCGGCTCCTCTTCACCCTGGCGCTCGCTCCGCCTCGGTCCACGCGACGCACCACGGCTGTGGCTGGCGGTTACGTTTCCACAAACTAGTCGGACGCCGGTGCTCTGCGTCCGGGGCCAGCCGCGTCCTTCCATCAACGCGACGGCCGCACCCCGCGCGGTCTCCTGAATTTTCTGCGAAGCGAAGTTGTCGCGCCGACGCTGACCGGTCGCCGATCCGCATGATTCACGAACGCAAATGGCTTGCGCCTTCTGTTGGGGCACCTAGTATATTATGTTGCGATCGGCCCTCCTTTCGTAGGTGTCCTGGCTCAAACCCGGAGAGCAAGATGAGCGAACGCGACCCAGAAGACGGCCCGCTTGTCCTGGTCGAGAACATCGGCGGCGTGCGCGTGATCACGCTCAATCGTCCCGAGCGTCTCAATGCGCTCACCGACCAGATCATGGCCGAGCTTGTGGCGGCCGTATCCGACGCGGCCTACGCCCCTTCGGTCGGCTGCGTCGTCATCACCGGTTCTGGCCGCGGGTTCTGCGCCGGCGGCGATGTCAAGGCCGGCGCTTCGCGGCGGGCAGGAGGGGCGACGCCGGAGGAAGGCGGGCGCGTGGAGCAAGGCTTCCAGCGGCTGCGCGGCTTCATGGAAACGTCGCGGCTGCTGCATGAGATGCCGAAGCCGACCATCGCGATGGTGAATGGTCCCGTAGCCGGCGCGGGGATCGGCATCGCTGGCGCCTGCGACCTGCGGTTCGCCGGCGAGAGCGCCACCTTTCTGTCGGCCTTCGATCGGATCGGCGCCGGCGGCGACTTCGGATCGACTTGGTTCTGGACCAAGATCGTTGGCGCCGGCATGGCGCGGGAGATCTTCTTTCTGGGGGAGAAGTTCTCCGCCCAGGAAGCCTACGCCCGCGGCATGTACACACGCCTCTATCCCGACGCCGAACTCCGAGCCGCCACCCTGGCTGCGGCCGCGCAGCTCGCGGATGGGCCGCGCATTGGCTACCGCTACATGAAGGCCAACCTCAACATGGCCGAGGATGCGAGTTTTGAAGCCGCGCTCGACCATGAGGCCCTCAACATGGGGCTGTCGACCAGCGCCGCTGCGGCGATCTTCAAGGCCCGGCGCGAGCGCGAAACGGGCGAGCCTGATGAAGGGGGGAAGGCCGGCGAGACGCGGCGAGCCCAGGGATGAGCGGATGGTCGAACTCGAAGGCGTGTCGCGCAGTCTCGGTCAGGCGTTGGCGGAAGGAGCGCGAGACCATCCGCACGCGCGGGTGGTGGTCTCCTCCGAGACGCGCCCCGCAGAGCTGACGCTGGCCGAGATCGTCGAACGCGGGCGGCGCTTCGGCGCCCACTTGCAGCGGCTGGGGATAGAACCCGGCGAGGTGGTCGCCCTTCAGCTGCCGGCCTGGGTGGAATGGCAGATCGCCGCTGTCGGCGTTTTCCACGCCGGCGCCGTGCTGGCGCCGATCGTGTCGATCTACGGGGCGAAGGAGGTCGGCTTCATCCTGCGCCAGTCGCGGGCGAAGTTGATCGTCACGCCGGGCTCTTGGCGCAAGGTCGACTACGTGGAAATGGTCGCCGAGTGCGGTCCGCTCGAGGCTCTGCAGCGGCACGTCGTCATAGAGGATGAGGCGTCGGAGAGGACCGTGCCCTGGGAATCGCTGCAGGCGCCGATCGCCCCCACGCCGCCTGTCTCCCGGGATCCGGACGATCTGGCGATGCTCGTCTACACCTCGGGGACGACCGCGGATCCGAAGGGGGTCCGGCACACCAATCGCACCCTGCTCTCGGAAATCGCCGCCAATGCGCTGGCGCGACAGGGATCGCCGCCCGAGGTTATGCTGTCGCCCTGGCCGCCGGGTCACGTCGCCGGCGCCGGCGTCATGTTGCGCACCATGGTCACGGGCGCGGACCTGGTGACCATGGACCAATGGAATCCCGCCATCGCGGCCGCGCTGGTCGAGCGGTATCGGGCGACCTCGGGCAGTTTCACCCCCTTCCACCTCGCCGGGCTGCTGGATGCGGCCGACAAGGCCGGTCGCGACATCAGCTCCCTGAGCCGCGTTATGGTGGGCGGAACGACGGTGCCGCCCTCCCTGGTTGCGCAGTGTGAGGCCCGGGGTCTGCCGATCTTCCGGTCCTACGGCTCCTCCGAGATGCCCACGGTCACCATGGGCGATCCCAATGATCCACTCGAGAAGCGGCTAGCGACAGAGGGGCGGCCAATGACCGGCGCCCAGATTCGCTTCGTCGACGACGACGGCCAGGAGGTCGAAGAAGGCGAGCTGGTGGTCAAGGGTTTCGAGCTTTTCACCGGCTATTTGGACGCAAGCCTGGATCGCGACGCCTTCCTGCCGGGCGGTTGGTTTCGGACGGGCGATGTCGGCCGCTTCGACGCCGACGGTTTCCTGCGGATCACCGACCGCAAGAAGGACATCATCATCCGTGGCGGCGAGAACATCTCCTCGCGCGAGGTCGAGGACCTGTTGTTGCGACATCCTGACGTGCGAGAGGCGAGCGTGGTGGCCGCGCCGGACCGGAGGATGGGCGAGGTCGTCTGCGCCTTCGTGGTGGCGCGCCACGGCGCCGACCTGACGCTGGAGCGCGTTCGGGCGTTCTTCCGCGCCGCTGGCGTCGCCCGGCAGAAGACCCCCGAGAGGCTCCTCCTGGTCGAGGACCTGCCGCGCAACAGCACTGGAAAGGTGCTTAAGCACGAGCTGCGCGCCCAGGTCCCCGCGCAGCCCGCCGGCGAAGCTGACGCCCAGAGGGCGCCCGACGCTAAAGGCAGGAAGCGCGCGCCGCGCTGACCGGAGCGGCCAAGCGAGGCGCGGGCTTCGCGAGGGCCTATTTCAGACCGAAGCGCTGGGCGCCGTCGATGCGGATTGTGGCGCCGTTAAGGAAGTCGTTGGCGACGATGTGTGCGGCCAGCTGGGCGTACTCGTCCGGATCGCCCATCCGCTTCGGGTTGGGCACCATCGGGCCCCATTTCGCCTGCGCTTCTTCGGCGGACAAGCGGTAGGCCGGGGTCAGGAAGGTGCCTGGGGCGATGCACATCACACGCACGCCGTGCGGCGCCAGGTCGCGCGCGGCGGTCAGCGTCAGGCCGATCACGCCGCCCTTGGCCGCCGAATAGTCCGATTGACCGACCTGCCCCTCGAAGCCGGCGATGGAAGCCGTGGTGATGATGACGCCCCGCTGATTGTCGGCCAACGGTTCCGTCCCCGCCATGGCCTCGGCCGCCTGGCTGAGCACGTGAAAGGTGCCGTTTAGAAAGAGGTCGACGGTGCGGCGGAAGATCTCGAACGGATAGCGCTTGCCGTCGCGGTTGATGATGCGCGCGCCGGCCGCGGGGCCGCCATGGACCACCACGCAGGCGCGCAAAGGTCCCTTCGCGTTCGCCGCGGCGACCGCTGCGCCGACCGAATCCTCATCAAGCACATCGGTCTTGACGAATTCGGCCGATCCCCCGAGCTCCTCGGCCAGCGCCCTGCCTTTGTCCTCGCCCATGTCGGCGATGACGACATGGGCGCCCGCCTGCGCCAGCCGCCGCGTGGTGGCCGCACCGAAGCCGCCCGCGCCGCCGACAATCAGCGCTGATCCCCCTTTGATGTCCATATCCGATCCTTTGGCCCTCTGGTTTCGCGTTCCCAAGGGTTGCATTACTAGGTTATATACGTCTAGCCTCGTGCTACCGATTTCGACGGAAGAACCGCTGATCGGGGCGGCTCGAAGGTTCTGAATTTTTTGGATCGGGGAAGAATAATGAAATTCCGTCTTTCAGCGGCGCTTACCGCCACCGCCGCCGCCTGTGCGCTCGCCACCAGCGCCATGGCCGAGCCGGTGATCGCAAAGCTCGCCGCTGCGGCCCCCGGCGCGGCCAAGCCGGTGGCCGGCGGGGCGGTGTTCGAATGCCTCGGCGCCGTCTGCGCGGCCCGCTCGCCCTCCGGCGAGACCTCGACCCTGCGCGGCTGCAAGGAGCTGGCGCGCCAGATGGGGACGGTGAACAGTTTCGGCCCGGCCTCGCGGCCGCTGTCGGCGGACCAGCTCGCCGCCTGCAATGAGTCGGCGAAGAGGTAGCGGCGGAGCGCGGCTGATCTATGTCGCCGGCGTGCTCTCCTCGGAAAGCACATCTGTTCCGGCGACGCTCGAAAGGCGTACCTCCGGGTCGGATCCAAATTGATGCTGGCATTCGGAAAGACGAAATGAATCGGGCTTAGCCGCATACCTCGATATAATCGGGTGAAGTCTCGCGCATAAGCAAAATTGACTTTGTCTAACCCGATCATCACGTTGTAAGGACGATAGAGATAGGCATCCTAAAATAGGATAGACTGACGCGGACGGTTTGGAGGCAACAAGTTGCACGGTCAGCGCCGCGATTGACGCGGTCTGCGAGACCGCCCCGATCGCCGGCCCGGTCTACAAATCTGAAGCGGAGAAGTTTATGTCGGAGCAAAAAGTAGCGTTTCCCGACGGTCGTGGACTGTTCTACGGGGGCAAGTGGCATCAGCCGATCGAAGGCAAAACGGTCGAAGTGTCCAATCCGGCGACGGGCGAGGTGATCTGCTCGATCGGCGAGGCCACGGCCGCAGATGTCAGGCCTGCCGTCGCTGCTGCTGAAGAAGGCTTCCGGGTGTGGCGCGACGTGAAGCCGATGGAGCGCGCAAAAATCCTCAGGGAATTGGCGGCGATCGTCCGCGCCAACGCGCGTGAACTCGCGCTCATCGACGCCACTGACGGTGGAAATCCCATCAACGAGATGATGGGCGATGCGATGGGCTGCGCGATGATCTACGAATATTGCGCCGGTCTAGTGACGGAGATGAAGGGCGTTTCGGTGCCGCAGGGACCCGACGCGGTCAGCTTCTCGGTGCGCGAACCCTATGGCGTCGTCGCCTGCATCGCGCCATTCAACCACCCATTGGGCTTTACGGTCGCCAGAGCGGCGGCTCCCCTTGCGACCGGCAATACGGTGGTGATCAAGTCGCCTGAGCAGGCGCCGCTGTCAGCGCTGCGTGGCGCCGAACTGTTCGAGGGTCTGCTCCCGCCCGGCGTCTTCAACGTGCTCTCGGGCGGCCGTGACTTCGGCGCGGCGCTCGTCGCCGATCCCGGCGTTGCGATGATCGCGCTGACCGGCAGTGTGCCGACCGGGCGCGCGATCATGCGCAGCGCCGCTGACTCGCTGAAGCGGGTGCTGTTGGAACTGGGCGGCAAGAACGCGTTCATCGTCTTTCCAGATTCCGATCCGGACAAGGTGGCGCAGGCGATGGTGTCCGGCATGAACTATACATGGTCCGGCCAGTCGTGCGGGTCGATCAGCCGCGCCTTCCTCCACGCCGACATTCATGACGCGGTCCTGGAACGCATCCCCGCGCTCGTCGCCAAGTATAAGCCAGGCATTCCGACCGATCCGGCGACGACGATGGGCTCCCTGATCGACGGGAATGCGCTCGCCCGGGTCAAGTCCTACATTGCGTCCGCGCACGAGGAAGGCGCGCGCCTCGTCTATGGCGGCGAACAGCCGAAGGATCCGGCGCTGGCGAACGGCTTCTTCATGTTGCCCACGATCTTCGCCGACGTGACGATGGACATGCGCATCGCGCGCGAGGAAATCTTCGGCCCCGTCCAGTCGGTGCTCAAGTGGAGCGACGAGGAGGAGATGCTGCGCCAGGTCAACCAGCTCGAATATGGCCTGACCTGCGCGGTGTGGACCCGGGACATCGCCAAGGCGCACCGCATCGTCTCTCGCGTGGAGGCCGGCTACTGCTGGATCAACGATGTATCGCGCCACGCTCTGGGCTCGCCCTTCGGCGGCTACAAGCAGTCCGGCATCGGTCGCGAGGAGTGTCTCGAGGGGCTGATCTCCTTCACCCAGGAAAAGAACGTCTTCATTAATCTCAACAACTGACGATCTCTGCGCGCGGCTGGACGTCGGGGGACCCGTCACCGGCTGCGCGCAGCATCAGACATGAAGACGAAGCAACGTGCCGATCAGCGTGCGGCACCTGGATGGCCACCTGGCGGGACCCGAAGATCCGATCGGGAGCTGCCCGCCGCGAACCTGTCCTGCTTCATCTAAGATCGGGCTTTGATCATCTCGGCGTCGCCCCCTTCATCGCCGGCCGGTTCCTCAGGCGCATTGGGGCGCTCCGGACCCATCCGCGGGGAACATCTGCGCGAGCTCCGCACGCAGGGCGAGCTCATCGACAAGGACGGCGCCCTGCCGCTATCGGGCGTACAAGCTCGGTGCGCCCGGACGAAGCCATCGGCCGTTCTGATGCGCGGCCGTGGCTCGACTGTCGTCGAGCAGCTCGGTGTCGGCAGACGTATCTCATGCGAGATATCTCCCTCCGGGCGAAGATACGATCGGCCGGTCGGCGCCGGAGCCCTGAGCGCAGCGCCGATTTTTCGCGCGCGTCGTCGGTCATGGTCGGCTTGTGTGTGGCGTCGTCGCCAAACGCCGCCGCTGCATGGTCGGCTGGCGCAGCCGAGTTCGAAGCCACTCCAGGCCTTCAGCCGGGCTCACCACCTGCGACTTCTGGCGAGATGGAAACGCGCCGCGTGCGGCGGCCGGCGAAGATCGGTTGGTGATGGGGGCCGGGCGTGCGAGCCGGGCAGGTGCTCGCAGGGCTCGCCGCAAGCGCGGCGGGCAGCGCGCTGCTGCTCGTCGGCCCTGCGAAGCGGTGTAATCAGCGCATGGTGTACGCGGTTGTGCCCTTGCCCATGATCGACCAGCGATCCACCTGGGCGCTCCCGATCGGATTGCCGAGGAAGCAGTACTTCAGGCCCGTCTGCAGGGCGATCGACCGCGGCTGATCCAGCGACTCCCAGATCGCTCGAACCGAGCCCTGGATGGCGGCCGGCGGCTTGGCCGCGATCTTCTCGGCGAGCTCCTGAGCGCGTTCCCAAAGCTGATCATTCGGCACAACCTCGGAGACGAGGCCGATGCGCAGCGCGGTGCGGGCCGAGATTCGCTCATCATTGCCAAGCAGCGTCATCCGCAAGACATCGCCCAGCGGCATCCGGTAGGTCGCTCCGATCGGCTCCAGGGCCGCGGTGAGCCCGTAGGTGACGTGCGGATCGAAGAAGGCGGCGTCCTCGGAGCAGATGATAATGTCGCTCTCGTTGAGCCAATAGAAGGCGCCGCCGGCGGCGAGGCCGTGGACCGCTGTGATCAAGGGCTTCCAGCAACGGTTGACCTTAGGCGCAAGGCGGTCGCCGGGGTCTTCGGCCGTCCAGATATTCGGATGGAAGAGGCCGCCATCGGCCTCCTTCGAAGCCTTTACGTCGGCGCCGGTGGAGAAGGCGCGGCCGGGCGCGGCGCGCAGGACCACGACGTGGGCGTCGTCATCCTCGGCGATATGGCGCCACAGGTAGGAGAACTCCTCGAGCATTCGCTTTGTAAAGGTGTTGAACGACTCCGGCCGATTGATCGTCACCGTGACGATGTGGTTCGCCTTCTCGACGATGATTGTCTGGTATTCCATCTGGGCGTTCCTTCAGTGCGTTCTGGAGTCTTGGCTCGCGAGGGGCAATTTCCCGGCGGCGGCGTCCAGCAAGGGGTCTTTTCCGCTTATCCCCCCTGACCGCCTTTGGCTGTCGCCATCGATCAAGGCCGGGGCGGGGGCGTCTTGGTCTCCGCCAGGCGCCGCTGCGGCCGGAGTCATGCAGGCTCGGATGGCCTTCGCGGAGGCGCCGTGCGCCTCTCGTCGACCACCACCACTGCTGCCGGGGCGCTTCGGCTCGTCCGCAACCCTCGACCTCCCTTCCGGACGGAGTCAACATGCGCAGAGATCTCATCAAACAGATATTTGACTAGGTCGTCTACCTGCAACGTCTCGCCTCGGCTAGCGAAGGCCGGGCCTAGCTCGCGCAGGGCGGCGCGGGTCCCGGCTAGGACGCCAGCGGCGCCTGACGTGACGATAACGCGCCTGGCGTCGTGTCCATCGGCCAGCGATCACATCCGCCGGCGAGCGTCGTCACACCTCGATCAGCACTGCGCCGGCCTGTCCGCCGCCGGCGCACATGGCGGCCACGCCCAGACCGCCGCCGCGGCGCTGCAGATCGCGGATCATGGTGGCGATCATGCGGCCGCCCGATGCGGCCACCGGATGGCCTATGGAGCACCCCGAGCCAGACACGTTCACCGTCTCATCGTCGAGCTTCAGCGCGTCCGCCGCCGCGATCGGCACGCTCGCGAACGCCTCGTTGATCTCCCAGAGCCTGACGTCGCGGACGGTGCGGCCGGCGCGCCCGAGCAGTTTTTCGACGCAGTCGATCACCGCCAGGCCCGTACGCTTGGGATCGACGCCGAGCGCGGCCCAGCCGTGAATGACGGCGAGTGGGGTGAGCCCGCGGCCGCGCGCATAGACGTCGGTGGTGACGGCCAACGCAGCAGCCGCGTCGTTGACGCCGCTCGCGTTGCCGGCCGTGATCGAGAAGCCCTCGATCTCGGGATGGATGGGCTTCAGGCTAGCGAGCTTCTCATAGCTGCTGTCGCGGCGCGGATGCTCGTCCTGGGCGAAGCGGAAGGCGCCGCCGCCGGCCTTGCCGGCCTCGACTGCGACGATCTCGTCGATAAACCGCCCTTCGTCGATCGCCGCGATGGCGCGCTGGTGAGAGCGCAGCGCCCAGCGGTCCATCCGTTCGCGATCGACGCCGGCGAGCTGGGCGGTGTTCCATCCCACGGTGATCGACATATCGCGGTTGGGCGCGTCCGCCCGGTCTGGGTGGGTGGGCGGCGCCCAGTGCTCGGTCACCTCATCGCCGCCCGGCGTGCGGTAGCGCAGCGCAGGCGCCGTCGAGCTCGACTGCACCCCGCCGGCCATCACGACGTCCTCCATGCCGCAGAGGACCGAGGCGGCGGCGACGCCTGTCGCCGTCAAGCTGCCGGCGCAATGCCGGTTCAGGGCCATGCCGGCGGCGCGTTCCAGGCCCGCCTCAATCGCCGCATGACGCGCCACCGCGCCGCCGCCGTAGAGGGATTCTGCGAAGACGACGTCGCCGACCTCATCCGGCTCCAGCCCCGAGCGCGCGAGCGCGGCCTTGAGGGCGGTCAGCGCGAGCGTTTCGGCGTCGGTGTGGACGAGCGAACCCTTGCGCGCCGTGCCCACCGGCGTGCGCATCGCGCTCAGGATGACGGCCTTGGTCATTGGCGTGGCTCCCTGGAGAGTGAAGGCGGGGCGCCGATGACGTCCCCGGTGATCGGTCCTGCGGCCCGCCCTTGCCCAGCGGCGGTCTGGAGTGCAGGCGACGCTTGAGCGGCGTTCGGCCATCGACAGCCTCACGCGTGATCGCTAACATAGTTAGTGATCTGTGGGAAAGGGATGATGGCCGCAGTCGCCGCCGACGCCTTTGGGATCTGCTCGACCGCGCCTGCGGTCTGCAGGTTCCCGGCGCGCGCTGCGCCGGTCGCGCCCCAGTGGAGCAAGCCTCCCACGATCGAACGCTGACTTCAGGAGACGAACGACTGTGATCAGGACCCGGATCACCGACCTGCTCGGGATCAAGCACCCCATCGTCCAGGGCGGCATGATGTGGGTCGGAACCGCCGACTTGGCGTCCGCCGTTTCGAACGCCGGGGGCCTGGGCGTCATCACCGCCCTTACGCAACCGACGCCTGAGGCCCTGCGCGCCGAGATCGCGCGCTGCCGGGAGATGACCGACCAGCCGTTTGGCGTGAACCTGACGATCCTGCCCTCGATCAATCCGCCGCCGTACGCGCAGTACCGGCAGGCGATAATCGAGAGCGGGGTCAAGATCGTGGAGACCGCAGGCTACAAGCCCGAGGAGCACGTCGTCCATTTCAAGGCGCACGGCATCAAGGTGATCCACAAATGCACCGCCGTGCGCCACGCGCTCTCGGCGGAGCGGATGGGGGTAGACGCGATCTCGATCGACGGTTTCGAGTGCGCCGGCCATCCCGGTGAGGACGATATCCCCGGCCTGATCCTGATTCCGGCCGCCGCGGACAAGGTCAAGATCCCCATGCTGGCCTCGGGCGGCTTCGCCGATGGGCGCGGGATGGCGGCGGCGCTCGCACTGGGCGCGGACGGCGTCAACATGGGCACGCGCTTTTGCGCGACGCGCGAGGCGCCGATTCACGAGAACTTCAAGCAGGCGATGGTGGCGGCCGACGAGCGGTCGACCGACCTGATCTTCCGCTCCTACCGCAACACCGTGCGCGTCGCGAAGAACGCGATCACCCGCCAGGTGCTGGAGGCCGAGGGCCGCGGCGAGCCGTTCGAGGCCGTCGCACACCTCGTCAAGGGCGCTCGCGGCAAGCAGGGGTTGGACCGGGGCGACCCGGACCACGGCATCTGGACGGCCGGCATGGTCCAGGGCCTGATCCACGACGTGCCGACCTGCCGCGAGTTGATCGAGCGGATCGTCGCCGAGGCGGAGGAGATCATCGTCGGGCGCCTTGCGCGCCTGCGGACGGCTTAGTCCCCGAGGCTCTGCGCCGGTCGTGCGTCAAGCCGCGCCGTCGAAAGGAGAGTCATGCATCCCCGCATCCATGCGGGGCGACCCCGCAGAAGGCGGCGGCGATCCTCGCCGAGACCGGCGAGACGCTGAGCTATGGCGAACTCGAGGCCGCCGCGCACCGCGGAGCCCAAAGTTCCGGGCGCTGTCGCTGGCGGCGGGCGACGTGGCGGCCATGTGGCTGCCCAACACGCTCGCCGCCTTGGAGGTCTACTGGGCGGCGCAGCGCGCGGGGCTATTCATCACGCCCATATCGACCCGCCTGACCGCGGCTGAGGCCGCCTAGATCCTCGCCGACAGCCGCGTGCGCGTGCTCACTTCGCCGAGCTCCGCGCGAGCGCCGCAACGACCTGCCCGGACCAGCGCACGATCGCCGTCGGCCCCGGCGCAGCCACGGCTTGCCGGCGGCGTGAACGTCTATCCCCAGGAGACGGAGAACGTCCTGATCCTGCTCCCGAAGGTCGCCGAAGTCGCGGTCGTGGGCGTGCCGGACGCCGAGATGGGCGAGGCGGTGAAGGCGGTCGTGCAGCCCCGCGACTGGGGCGACGCCGGCCCGTCGCTGGCCCAGGAGCTCGTCGATTTTTGCCGAGAGCGGCTGAGCTCCTTGAAATGCCCGCGTTCGGTCGACTTCGATGCGGCGCTGCCACGCGATGACGCCGGCAAGCTCTACAAGCGTGAAATCCGCGCGCGCTACTGGCGCGACCGCGACGCCAGGATCGCCTGAGCGGGCTTTGTGCTCGAGCCGGCCCAGCGGCCGTCGGCCAATCCTGACCGGCGGCCGTGCCCCGCGCTTGGGCGATGACCGGCGCGGATCGCCGGCCGCCCGCGCGTAGAACGCGGCCCTGCTTAAGGCGCGGTGGGGCGCAGTTCGACGATATCGGCCGTCACTTCACGGGGAAGCGCTAGGATGCTGACAAGACCCTCGGCCATCGTCTCGGGTGGCGCGCCGCGCGAGCCGCTGATGTTGGCGTAGCCGCTGCTCATGATCGCGCTTCGGAACTTCGCGGCCTGCTCTGGATCCCATTCCCGACCAAGCTCGGTGTCGGCGATGAAGCCGGAACGCAGCGTCGTCACGCGAATGTTGTCGGGCCGCACCTCGCCGCGCAGGACCTGGGTGAAGTATTCCAGCGCCGATTTGGTCGCTCCGTAGATCGACAACAGAGGGAAGGGGACTTTTACGCTCTCAGAGGAGACGTTGACGATGTCGCCGCCGCCGGCGGCCTTCATGAACGGGATCGCGGCTCGGCAGGCGATGACCGGCGCGGCGAAGTTGACCCCGATCTGCCGTTCGAGGTCGCTGTCCGGCAGCTCCGCGATCGCCCGCGGGAACAGCATGCCGGCGTTGTTGATCAGGATGTCCAGGCCGTCGAACGCCTCCGCCGCCCGGTGGATCGCGGCGTTGATCTGCTCGGGTCGCAGCAGGTCGCAGGGCGCGGCGATCGCGCACTTCCCCAGGCTGGCGACCGTCGCGTCCAGAGCCTCGGAAGGACGGGCCACGACGGCGACGTATGCGCCCTCAGCCACCAAGGCCTCGGCGAACTTGCGGCCCATGCCGCGCGAGGCGCCGGTGATCACCGCCCGCTTGCCCTTGAGTCTCATGACGCTCCTCGATCTTATTCGACTGTCTCTGCAGGGTCTGTCGCCGTGGTTCAGGCGATGGCGCCCTTTGCCTTGAGCGCCTCAAGCCGGTCCCATTCGAGACCGAGCTCCATGAGCACCAGCTCGGTATGCTCCGAGGCTTCCGGCGCGCGCGTGGTCTGCACGCCCGCATGGTCGAACTGGACAGGATTGGCCACGAGCCGGATGGGCGGCCCGCCGTCGGCGCTCTCGACCTCGAAGATCATGTCGTTGGCGAGCACCTGCTCGTCGAAGCCGACGTCATGCACGCTCTGATAGGCCGCCCATTGGCCGCGCATCGTCTTCAGCCGCTCGACCCAGTAGGAGAAGGGGCGTTGCTTGAAGGCGGCGATGATCAGCTCATAGGCGGCGGCCGTGTTCTCCGGCTTCATCAGCTCGACGTCGCTGGCGAAACGGGGATCGTCGGCCTTGTCGCCGATGTGCAGGTGCTCGAACGTATCCTTGATGTATGGCCCCGGCGTCAGGACCGACAGGCTGATGTGGCGGCCGTCCTGGGTCGCGAACATGCCGACCAGGGGATTGGCGCCGCCCTTCGGATCGCCAGGCATCTGCGCTGCGAACGGATCCTTCTTGAGCTCCATCGCCACATCGACGCTGCAGGCGGTCGCCCAGATGCCGGAGGAGAGTAGCGAGACGTCGACTTCGGTCGGCTTGCCGGTGCGCTGGCGATGGAACAGAGCAGCAGCAATGCCGCCGGCGATGTTCATGCCGCCGATGGTGTCGCCGTACGCCGGACCCGGCTGCAACAGCGGCGATCCCAGCTCCTTGGGCGCGACGAGCACCGCCGAGCCGCCGCGCGCCCAGAAGGCCGTGGAATCGAAGCCGCCCTTCTCGCGCTCAGGACCCTTGTCGCCGAACGCCGAGCCGCGCACGTAGATGATGCTCGGGTTGGCTGCGCGGATGTGCTCGACGTCGATCTTCAGCTTCTGACGCTGCTGTGGAAGGTAGTTCGTGAGAAAGACGTCGCAGGTCTTGGCGAGTTCGTAGATCAACGCCTGGCCTTCGGGCGTGGAGACGTCGATCCCCACCGAGCGCTTGCCGCGGTTCGGGTGCTGCATCAGGCTTGTGCGCTGCGGATTGATCGCCAGTCGCTGCAGCATTTTGATGCCGCGCTGGGCGTCCCCGCGCACGGGATGCTCGATCTTGATAACGTCGGCTCCCCAGTCCGCCAGCACGCCGCCCGCCATGGGCACGAACGTGAACTGAGCAATCTCGAGAACTCGGACCCCCTCCATAACCTTCGTCATGCTATGTTACCATTCTACTGGTTCAGTGGGAGGCCGCGCGAGCAGCCCGGCTCCGAAGACCGGGAAAGCTTCCCGTGGCGCTTTGACCCCCGAGAGCCGGGTTGCGCGCTGACGTATCTAGATAGATCACCTAGTCTAAGATGTCCATCGGCCCGCCGGCGTCTCTGCCTGGACTGGGCCACCGTTGCGCGGCTGGTGTCGGACGCAGACCGGCGAAGGTCAGCTATGACCGCGCCGGGCGTCGGCGACGGCCTGCAGCGTCGGCTTGAGGTCCTTCTTGACCACCTTGCCGGCGAGATTGAGCGGCAGGGCTTCCAGCACGATGATGGTGCGCGGCACCTTGTTGTCGGCCAGGCTTTCGCGGGCGAAGGCCGAGAGCTCCTCGGCGGTGACCGTCGCGCCCGGCCGCAAGGTGACGGCTGCGGCAATGTCCTCGCCGAGCACCGGATGATCCACGCCGACGACTGCGGCCATCTGCACCGCGGGATGACGATGCAGCACGGTCTCGATCTCCAGCGGCGTGATATTGTAGCCGCCGCGGATGATCAGCTCCTTGGACCGCCCAGCCATGATCAGGTCGCCGTCGGCGTCGACAAAGCCGAGGTCGCCCGAGCGCGTCCAGCCGCCGACGAACGACGCGGCGGTGGCTTCCGGGTCGTTCCAGTAGCGGCGCGGGTGTCTCTGGTAGCCGTAGATCTCGCCAACGACGCCGGTCTCGGTGACGACGTTGCCGGCCTCGTCGCGCAGCTGCATGTGCGCCGGCAGCTTGCCGACGCAGCCCGGCTTGCGGACCTGGGCCTCGCTCGTGGTCCCGATGCTGATGCCGCCCTCGGACATGCCGTAGCTATTGCGCATGCGCACATGCGGCCACAGCGCCAGCGCGCGCTCGACGGAGTCGTGCGGCAGCGGGGCGGTGCCGGTCATCAGGTATCTGACGCCGGCGAAGTCGTGGTCGCCGACGTCGGGCAGATCGAGGATCAGCCGCAGCATCGAGGGCACCAGATAGATGAGATCGGGCTTTTTGGCGCGGACCAGCTCGAGGAAGCCCTTGGCGTCGAATTTCGGCTGGGTGTAGGCGGTGGCGCCGCCGCGCGCGGGCAGCATGACGATGCCGATGTTGCCGCCTGAGCCGGTGAGCGGCAGGGCGTGCAAGGTCGAGCGAGAGCCGTCCCTGTTGGCGCCGGTCACCCGGCTCACCAGGTCGGGGTGGCTGACGACGACGCCCTTGATCTTGCCCGTCGTGCCGGAGGTGGCGAGGATCTCGGCGTCGGCGTCGGCGTCGAGGCTCTCCTGATCGGGCAAGGCGTCGGGGTCTCGCGGCATCGCCTCGGCGTCCCACGCCTGCTGCAACGGGATGCCCTCGATCAGGTCCATGGCGTCGGAAATGGCCCAGCGGGGCTCGACCAGCTTGGCGTAGTCGCGCACTTCTTCGGGACTGAAGCGCGTGTTGATCGGGCAGACGATGCCCCCTGCGCGCAGCACGCCGAAGACTGCGGCGCAGTGCTCAACCGCGTGCTGATTGCTGATCGGCAGGAACACGCGGTCGCCGGGTTTCAATCCGGCGGCGGCGAGGCCGCCGCCAATCTCGTCCGCTTCGCGGTCGAACTCGGCGAAGGTGAGCGTCCGGCGGGTATCGTCATGCGCGATGTCGTCGCGCTGGTTGCGCGCGCGCACCCTCAACGCGTCGGTGATCCGCCGGATTTTCATAAGTCACTTGCCCTGGTTGCCAAGCGTCGGGTTTATGACCTGGTTATATATGTGAGTCGCGGCGGGTCAAGCGTATGTGATGTCCGCCGAGCCGCCTGGGTCCGGCGCAGCATCGGCTCTAGCGGGGCTTAGGGCGTTCCTGACCCAAGCGCGGCGGCGATCGAGGTCGATGGCGCGGTTGAGAGCCCGCCTTGCCGCGCACGTCGACATCGCCCGCCGCCGGCGCGCGGTCGGCCCGGGATCAGCGTCCCTGAAAGGCGGGCGGGCGCTTGGCTGCGAAAGCTGCGACGCCCTCGCGAAAATCGGCGGTCCGGCAGGCGTCGCGCTGGCCGACCCGTTCGGCCTGCAAGGTCTCGCTGAAGGTGCCGTCCAGCGACGTGCGCAGGATGCGCTTGATGATGGCGAAGGACTGGGTCGCGCCGACGGCAAGCCGTTCGCCGAGCGCCAACGCCTCCTCCATCAGCTTGTCGTCGGGGACCCGCTTGTAGATGAGGCCCCACTGGTCCATCCGCTCGGCGCCGATCCGCTCGCCCAGCATCATCGCCTCCACCGCGCGCTGGCGACCGGCGAGGCGAGGCAGGGTCCAGCTGATCGAGCCGTCCGGGACCAGGCCCACCCGTGCGAAGGCCAGGAGCAGATAGGCGGACTCGGCGGCGATCGCGAAGTCGCCGCAGAGCGCCAGCCCGGCGCCGATGCCCACGGCCGGCCCATTGATCGCAGTGATTACCGGCATCGGCAGGGTGGAGATTTTCTCGAGCAGCGGATTGATCGTCGCTTCCAGATTGGCGCCCAGGTCGATCGTTTCGGGGTCGGCCGCGCCTGCCGCCTGCAGGTCGGCGCCGCTGCAAAAGCCCCGCCCGGCGCCGGTCAGAATGATTGCGCGTGCACCGTCGACGAGTGCGCGGTCGACGCCCTCATGCATGCCGGCGAAGATTTCGGGCGATAGCGCATTCAGCCGGTCAGGCCGGTTGAGGCGGATGATTTGGATCGCGCCGTGGCGCTCCAGAAGGATGTGCGGTTCGCTCATGCGTTCGTCTCCCAACTGTTCTAAAGGGCTGGCGTTCGCTCCGGAAAGGGGTGCTCGACTCCGCAACGCCCTGCCGGCATATAGTAGTGCACCTAGTAAGTGATGTCACTTGCCGGACACGGGGCCCCCAGCCGGGCGATGCTTCACGCGGCTCCCGCCAGGGCGACCGCGGCGCAGGGAACAGCGCAATGCGGTCCGCATTCGTTGCTGCGCAAGCGCCGCCCCGCTGTCGGGTAGGGAGGACGGGCCAGAATGGGCTATTTGCACGATTGCATCGACGCGGCGCTCGCGCGCGATCCAAATGGGCGCGCGCTGCAGTTTGACGGCGCCTGGATCACTTGGAGCGAGCTGCGCCAGTCGGTCGAGGCGATCGATGAGGCCATCGCACGGCTCGGACTGGGCGAGGGCGGCGTGGCGGCCTGCGCGTTGCGCAACCGGCCCGCTCACGCCGCGGCCATTCTGGCGATGCTCCGCGGCGGTCACTGCCTGCTGACGCTGAATGCGCTCGCGCCGGACGACCAACTGGCACAGGATGTCCGATCGGCGCGCGCGCCGGTCGTGGTCGCCGCCGCCCAAGACTGGGACCGCCCGGCGTTCCGCAGGGCGGTCGCCGTGAGTGGCGCGGCGGGCTTGAGCCTAACCGGCGATTTCGCCCGGCCGGTCGAGCTGGTCGCCGGTCTGGAGCGTCCGGTCGGCGGCGGCCTTCTCGCCCCGCGTCGGGAGAGCGCCATTCTGATGCTCACCTCGGGCACGACGGGCCCGCCCAAGCGCGTGCCGCTTCAGCGCGCCGTGCTCGAGCGGCAGCTCGATGCCGCCGCGGCCGCCGCGGCCGCCGCGGGAGAGGAGGCGGCCGCGCTGAGGCCTTCGATCGTCCACTCGTCCTTTGTGCACATCTCCGGTGTCTGGAACGTGGTGTCGACGGCGATGAGCGGACGCCCGTTGGTGCTGCTCGAGCGCTTCTCCGTCGAGGCCTGGCGCGCGGCGATCGTGGAGCATCGCCCCAAGCAAGCAGGCCTTCCGCCAGCAGCCTTGCGGATGATCCTGGATGCGGATCCGCCGCGCGAGGATCTCGCTAGCTTGGCGGCGATCGGCTCCGGCAGCGCCCCGCTGGACCCCGCGCTCGTCGATACGTTCCAGGAGCGTTACGGCGTCGCCGTCCTGGGCAACTACGGGGCGACTGAGTTCGCCGGCTCGGCTGCGACCTGGTCGTTGCCGGCCTTTCGCAAATACTGGTCGAGCAAGCGCGGCGCGGCCGGACGCATCAACAAGGGCGTGGAGGCTCGTATCGTCGATCCTGAGACCGGGGCCCCGCGACCGCTGGGCGAGGAGGGCGCGCTGGAGCTGCGCGGCGCCTCGATCGGCAGCCCGGAGGCCTGGATCCGCACGACGGATCGTGCTGTCCTCGACGCGGACCGGTTCCTGTGGATCAAGGGGCGGCTGGACAGTTCGATCAACCGCGGCGGCTTCAAGGTCCAGCCCGACGAGGTGGCGCGCGTCCTGGAGCTACATCCAGCGGTGCGCGAAGCCGGCGTCGTTGGCGTGCCCGATGCGCGGCTCGGCGAGGTCCCGGTCGCCGCCATCGCGCTTCGCGCGGCCGCCGAGCCGCCGAGCGAGGCGGCCTTGTCGGCCCATGTCCGGCGCCATCTGCTGCCCTACTGCGTTCCAGTGGCGTTCCACGTGCTGCCGGAAATCCCGCGGACCCCCTCGATGAAGGTGAGCTCGCCGGCGTTGCGGGCGGCGCTGAGCGCGGGCGGCGAGAGCGACGCCGGCGCGCGAGGGTGGTTGCGCCGGCCCACCGCCCTGTGCGAAGGCTGACCAGATAAACTAGGTTATCGAGGTTGGCTGCAATGCAGGCTGGTCATTACATGGTGGACGGCGAGATCGGCGTCGTCACAATCGACTCCCCGCCGGTCAACGCCTTGGGCCTCGATGCGCGCCGCGCCCTCGCCGAGGGCTTCAGCCGCTTCCGCGACGAGCCGGCGGTCCGCGCCATCGTGCTGATCTGTGCCGGGCGCACCTTCTTCGCCGGCGCCGACATCAACGAGTTCGGCAAGACGCCGCAGTCGCCGGACCTTAGCGAAGTGTTCCGGCAAATCGAGGGCGTCGGCAAACCGGTGGTGGCCGCCATCCACGGCACGGCCCTGGGCGCCGGCCTCGAGCTGGCGCTAGTCTGCACCCACCGCATCGCCGCGCCCTCGGCTAGGGTGGGGCTGCCGGAGGTGAATCTGGGCATCCTGCCGGGCCTGGGCGGCACTCAGCGGCTGACCCGCGTCGTCGGGCCTGAGATCGCCCTCGACCTCATCACCGGCGGCCGGCCGATCGGCGCCGAAGACGCGGTCAAGCTCGCCGTGGTCGACCGTCTGGCGGCTGAAGGCGCGCTGCGCGAGGACGCCATCGCGTTCGCGCGCGACGTGCTGGCTGCGAACGCGCCGGCGACGCTCGTCCGCGACCGTGAGGACAAGGTCGCCGCGGCGCGCGGCAAGCCCGAGATCTTCGACGAATTCCGCCGCAAGAACGCCCGGGCGTTCCGCGGCCTCCTGGCGCCGGAGGCGATCATCAAGGCGATCGAGGCCGCCGTCGAGCTGCCGTTCGACCAGGGCATGGCGCGCGAGCGGGAGCTGTTCCACGAGCTTGTCGGCTCCGCCCAGTCGGCCGCCCGGCGCTACGTCTTTTTCGCCGAACGCCAGACCTCCAAGGTGCCGGACGTGCCGCAGGGCGCCCCGGAGCTGCCGGTCCGCTCGGTGGGCGTGATCGGCGCGGGCACCATGGGCGGCGGCATCGCGATGAACTTCCTGAACGTCGGCATACCGGTGCGGCTGGTGGACGTGACCCAGGCGGCCCTGGATCGCGGCCTGGGGGTGATCCGCCGCAACTACGAGATCAGCGCCAAGCGCGGCAAGGTGACGGCGGCGGACGTCGAGGCGCGCATGGCCCTGATCAGGCCGGCGACCGACATGGGCGTGCTCGCCGACGTCGACCTGGTGATTGAGGCGGTGTTCGAGAGCATGCCGCTCAAGAAGGAGATCTTCGCCAAGCTCGACGGCCTCGCCAAGCCCGATGCGATCTTGGCCAGCAACACCTCCTTCCTCGACGTGAACGAGATCGCCGCCGCCACCCGACGCCCGGGCCAGGTGGTCGGCCTGCACTTCTTCTCGCCGGCCAACGTCATGCGGCTGCTGGAGGTGGTGCGCGGCGACAAGACTTCGAAGGAGGTCATCGCCACCGCCATGAATCTGGCGCGTCGGATCGGCAAGGCGCCGGTGCTGAGCGGCGTCTGCCACGGCTTCATCGCCAACCGGCTGATGGGACCGCGCAGCCGCCAGGCGGAGCTTCTGATCCTGGAGGGCACGGCGCCGGAGGACGTCGATCAGGTGATCTACGACTACGGCTTCGCCATGGGGCCGTTTGCGATGACCGATCTTGTTGGGCTGGACGTGCTCGGCCGCGACCACAAAGAGCGCACGCTCCGCGGCGACCTCGTGGCGCAGGGCCGCCTGGGTCAGAAGCAGAACGGCGGCTACTACGACTACGACGAGAACCGGACATCCAGGCCCTCGCCGGCGGCGAAGGCGGTGATCCGGGACTACGCCGCCTTCAAGGGGATCGCGCAGAAACCGCCGCACAGCCGCGAGGACATCATCGCGCGCCTGCTCTATCCGGTCGTGAACGAAGGCGCGAAGATCCTTGAGGAGGGCGTCGCGTTGCGCGCCTCCGACATCGATGTCGCGGCGATCCTCGGCTACAACTGGCCGGCGCACACCGGCGGTCCGATGTTCTGGGGCGACACCGTGGGCCTGCCCAAGGTCCTGGCCAAGCTTGAGGAATTCGAAGCCGAGCACGGCGAGGCCTATCGTCCGGCGGCGCTCCTGCAGCGCCTCGTGGCCGAAGGCGGGACCTTCGGCGGCGCGGCCTGATCCAGCCGCAGCTTCGGGGCACCGGCGCGCCGCCGGCCGCGCGCCGGTCCGGAGAGAGGTCGAGACCCCTGCGATCTTGATGCGGGCCGCGGATCCGCCGCCCGGGCGAGCGTCGATTGCGCCTATAGGCGCGCTTGAAAGCTCACTTGGTGAGCGAGGTGATTTCTTTTAGAGTGTCTCCAACGGTCTCCGAGTGGCCGCCCGCGGTCGCGACAATGGGAGGGAGTCCGATGGATCTTAGCTATGGACCGCACGCGGAGACGTTCCGCGGCGAGGTGCGTGCGTTTCTCGCCGCGTCTTGGCGGCCGGGCGACTGTCGTGGCGAGGCTCTGGCCCAGCATGTGCGCGCGTTTCGCACCGTCGCCGCCCAGCAGGGCTACCTCTACCGCAATGTGCCGCGCCGCTACGGCGGCGGCGAGCAGCCGATCGACGTGGTGCGCGCCCAGGTGATCCGTGAGGAGTTCCGCCGCGTTGGGGCGCCGATGGAGGCGCCCGGCAACGGAACGGCCATGTTGGTGCCGACCCTGCTCGAGCGCGGCACCGAGGCGCAGCGCCAGCGCTTCATCCCACCGACGATCGCCGGCGACCTCGTCTGGGGGCAGGGCTATTCCGAGCCCGGCACGGGCTCTGACCTGGCGTCCGTCCGCTGCAGGGGCGACCTTGTGGACGGCCGCTGGGTGATCAACGGCCAGAAGATCTGGACCAGCGAGGGGGGCCGCGCGACCCACATGTTCGCGCTGATCCGCACCGAGCCGGACGCACCGAAGCACGAAGGGATCTCCTACCTGCTGATCGACCTCGATCAGCCAGGCGTGACCCGCCGTCCGATCCGGCAGATGACCGGCGGCGCAGGCTTCTACGAGTTCTTCTTCGACAATGCGACGACGCCGGCTGACTGGATCGTCGGCGAGCGCGGGCAGGGCTGGCGAATCTCGCGCACGACGCTGAAGCACGAGCGGGCGAACATCGGCTCCGCCGAAGGCCTGGGCGCGCAGTACGAGAAGCTTGTCGAGCTGGCCCGCACGGTCCAGCGGGCCGGCCGCCCGGCCATCGAGGATCCGGAGATCCGCCAGGCCCTGATCCGCATCGAAGGCTCGGTGCTCTCCCACCGGTGCTCCAGCTACCGCCTCTTTTCGCTCGCCGCCGCGCAGGAGGATCCAGGGCGGCTTGGCCTCATGATGAAGCTGTTCCTTACCGAGACGGGCCACGAGATCGCTTTGCTCGCGCAGGAGCTGATCGGCGACGCGGCCCTGCTGCAGCCGGCGGCCGCAGGCGCCCGGGGACGCGGGCCCGAGAAATGGCTCGACCAGATCATGGGCAGCCTCGGCAACTCCATCGCCGGCGGCGCGAGCAACATCCAGCGCAACATCATCGCCGAGCGCGGCCTTGGCCTGCCCCGCGACCTCGCCATGGGGGGAGAGGCGTGAGGTTTCATCCGTCCAAGGAGCAGCTGGCGATCCAGGAGACGCTGCGCCGCGCCCTCGCCGACGCCTTTCCGCGCGAGCGCTTGGGCGCGATCGTCGACGGAACGGCCTCGATCGACCAGCCCAGCTGGGACGTGTTGATGGCGCTGGGCCTTGGAGGGCTTGCGTTGCCGGAGGAACATGGCGGCAGCGGGCTTGGCCTGGTTGATCTGGCTCTCGCGCTCGAGGTCGCTGGCGCGGCGGCGGCCACGGGCCCGCTCATCGAGCATCTCCTCGTCGGGCTCGCGATCGCGGCAACGGACGACGCGGACGCAAAGGTCCGGTGGTTGCCGAGCCTCGCCGCGGGCCGCCAGGTCGCCACGGTTGCGTTCGGCGGCGCCTGGGTGCCTGACACCTGGAACGTGACCCTGGAGGAAGGCAAGGCCTCGGGCGTCGTCGACTATGTGGTGGGGGCGGACGCCGCCCAGCTCTTTCTGGTCGGGACGGTCGGCGCCGGCCTGGCGCTCGTCGAGGCTGGCGCCGGCGTCTCGATCGAGCCGCTCCCCTCGTCCGATCCCACCCGCCGCGGGGCCCGGGTCACCTTCGCCCGGGCGCCCGCCACCTTGCTTTGTGCGCCGGGCGACGCCCGCGCCTGGCGCGCATTCGACGCCGCCCTGGTGCTGCTCGCCGCCGAAGCATGGGGCGGCGCCGACGAATGCGTTGAGCGCTCGGTCGCCTACGCCAAGGAGCGCCGACAATTCGGCCAGCCCATCGGCCGCTTCCAGGGGCTGAAGCACCAGCTGGCCCATATGGCCCTCGAGACCGAGCCGGCGCGGGCATTGGTTTGGTACGCAGCCTACGCGCACGACGCTCAGTTGCCGGAGGCGCCGCGCGCCGCGGCGATCGCCAAGGCTCATGTCGCCGATCGCTACGTCTCGGTGATGCGCGCCGCTATCGCCGCCCATGGCGGCATCGGCTACACGTGGGAGCATGGGCTGCACGTCTGGTTTCGGCGCGCGCTCTTCGACCGCGCCTATCTCGGCGGCCCGACGACGCACCGCGCGCGCGCCGCGGCCATGGCGGGCTGGTAGCGGCGCGCGTGCCCAACGGCCGCATCACGCCTTCGGCCCCTGGCCGACCGCTGGGGCGCACTCGCTCCGTCTGACGGGGGCGGGGGCGGCTCTCGCCGCCCCCTCTTCCAGCATCGCTCACAGATCAAGCCGGGGCCATGACCTCGACGCGCCCATGCACGCACCGCACGCGCGGTGCGTGCCCGCACGCCGCTCACACCGCGCCGAGCGGCGCCAGAGGCGTTCGCCATAGCCAGGACGGCCGATCAGGCGTGGGGTCGTCTCCTGCTCGGCCTGGCCAAGCCTCTCATATCTGCCGGAAGGAGAGCGACTTCAGCTCCGTGAAGGCGTTGAGGCCCTCGTCGCCCCACTCGCGCCCGATGCCTGACCGCTTGACGCCGCCGAACGGCGGGATGATCGGCGAATTCGGGGCCGAGCCGCCCTCGTTGATGGAGATGCCGCCAGTGCGGATGGCGCAGGCCATGTCGAAGGCCGCGCCCAGGTCGGAGGAGAAGATCCCGCCCGACAGGCCGAACTGCGAGTCGTTGGCGATCTCGACGGCCTCCTCATCGGTGTCGAAGCCGATCACTGCGCAGATCGGGCCGAACACTTCTTCCTGAGCAAGCACCGAGGCGTTGTCGACATCGTCGAACAGGGTCGGCTCGTAGAAGAAGCCCCGCTCGAGGTGCGCCGGCCGTTGGCCTCCGGTGACCAGCACCGCGCCGCCCTTCAGTCCCTCCTGGACATAGTGCTCGACCCGGGCGCGCTGGCTTTCGCGGATGAGCGGTCCGAGAGTCACCGAGGTGTCCGCTGGGTCGCCGATCTTCATCGCCCGGTGCGCCTGGGCCAAAGCCTCGACATAGGACTTGCGGACGCTGTTGTGCACCAGCTGCCGGGTCTGGTTCGCGCAGCCCTGTCCGCAGTGCATGAGATAGGACATCCCGGCCCGCACCGCGGCGTCGAGGTTGGCATCGCCGCGCACGATCATCGCCGACTTTCCGCCGAGCTCCAGGTGGAGGCGCTTGAGGGTCGGCGCCGCCTGGCCGGCGATGGCGGCGCCGACCTTGTCGGAGCCGGTGAAGCTGATCAGGTCGATCCTGGGGTCGGTGGTCATCAGTTCGCCCACGTCCTGGCCGCCGGTGACGATGTTTACCACCCCTTTCGGCAGACCGACCTGCGCGGCGACTTCGGCGACGATGAGGGCGCTGAACGGCGTGAAGGGCGAGGGCTTGAGGACAACGGTGTTGCCGGTGACGAGGGCGGGGAACAGCTTCACCACGTTGAGCAGGTAGGGATAGTTGTAGGGCGTGATCGCCGCGACCACCCCCACCGGCTCGCGACGGATCACGCCGCCCACCAGACTGCGGCCGCCGGCGGCGTTCGGAATCGTGCCAGGGGGCAGGGGCGTGTCGCGATAGCGCGCGCCACGCTCGATTGCGTCCTTTGCGAGCAGCATCGGGCGGTCGAACTGAACCGGCAGAATCGCCGCCACCGCGCCAGCCTCGGCCACAAGGATGCGGATGATGTCGTCGCGCCTGGCGACCAGGGCGTCGTGGAAGCGGGTCAGAACCGCGGCGCGCTCGGGCGCGGACATCCGCGGCCAGGGACCGCGGTCGAAGGCCTCGCGCGCCGCAGCGATGGCGGACTCGACTTCTGATCGCGTGGCCACCGGCGCCAGGCCGATCACTTCCTCGGTGGCGGGATTGACCACCGGTTCCGGCTCGCCGGAGGCCTTAATCCATTCCCCGCCCACGAAGACGGAATTGGCGATTTTCAGCGGCAGATTCATATCGGAACTCTCCAATTCACTGAGGCCGAGGCGCGCGGCGTGCGCCCCATCCTTCACTCGCCCTCGTCGACGATCACCAGGGCGCGTTCGGGACAGGCGCGAACGCCACGCCGGGCCAGGGCCGCCATGGGCTCGGGCAGAGCCTTTTCCGCAAAGCCGATGTAGCCGTCATCGGTGAGCTCGAAGACCTCCGGAGCTACGGAGGCGCAGCGCGCGTGACCGGCGCAGCGTTTCTGATCGGCTATGATCTTCATGAGTCCTCTCCGTAGCCGGGCGGCGGGCGCCAGCCCGCACACCTATTCAACCTATTTAACTATCCAGTGCAATCGTGTCACGCCGCAGCCGCCGGCCAGCCCGCGCGAGGGGCCCGCCAGCAGACCCGAGAAGCCTCGGCAGCCCCGCCCGGCGCCCTCTAGCAGGATAGAGCCTTGCCCGCGTCCCAGACGACGGGGAGGCGAGCGACGGCCATGAGCCCGGGGTGAGTGGTCAAGTCCGCGCCCGGCTTGATCCGGAAGGCGGGAATCCGGCGTAAGAACTCGCTGAGCGCAAGCCGCAGTTCGCGGCGCGCTAGGTGCGAGCCCAGGCAGCGGTGCGGGCCGCCGGCGAGGGTGAAGTGCCGGTTGTTGGCGCGGTCGAGGTCGAACTCGCGGGGATTCTCGAACTCCGACGGATCGAAATTCCCCGTCGCGTTGTAGCACATGATGTGATCGCCCCGCTTGATCTGCACCCCGTGGATCTCGTGGTCCTGCTTCACGAGGCGGACCGAGTTCACAAGCGGGTGCAGCCGCAGGAATTCCTCGACGGCGTCGGCGATCAGGTCCGGATTCTCGCGCAGCCGCTGCTGCAGGTCCGGATCGAGCGCCAGCCTGCGGAACATCAGCGACGTGCTCGCCGCCACCGTGTCGAGGCCGCCGAGCCACAGGAAGGCGACGGTGCCGATGATCTCGTCATCCGTCAGCGGCCGGCCCTCAACCTCCCCGTGGACGATATGGCTGGTGAGGTTCTCCGCCGGCGAGCGGCGCATCTCATCGATGAAGCCGCGGAGGTAGGCGACGGCCGAGCCGATTCCCCACTTCATGCGCTCCACGTCGCGGTTGCCGTGCAGGATGGCGTACTCCCAGGCGAGGAACTCCTCCAGCTGCTCCGGCGGAAAGCCCATTAGGTCCATGAAGACCCGCACCGGGTAGATACGGCCGAAGTCGTAGGCGACGTCGCACCCGCCCTTGGACCAGAACTCGTCGATCAGGACGTTGATGGTGGCGAGGATCTTCGGCTCCAGGGCCGTGATCGCCTTGGGCGAGAACCAGGGGTTCAGCAGGACCCGGTATTTGCCGTGCTCGGGCGGATCGATCGCCAGCGGGATCATGCGGAAGGTTTCGCCGATGAGCGTCTGGAATCCGGCGGACTCGGCGGTCGAATAGAGCGCGTCGGTCTGATAGACGTCGCGGATGTCTTCGTAGTGCGTGACTACCCACGTGCCGTCGTACTGTCCGGGCGCGAATTCCGGGGAGAAGAAGATCCTCGGGAAGGTCTCGAAGACTTCCTTCGTGCTGGCGTAGGGGTCCGGCGATGTGTTGGGCCGAAGGAACTGCGACACCTCGCGGACGAGTGAGGCCGGCACATGCGCCGGCAGGTCCTTGCCGCTCTTCAACTTGATGGCGGTGCTTGAAGCCACTGAGATTGTTCCTCTCCGGTCTTGTTCGGCCGATAGGCTGGGCCCGCGCTGACCAGCCCGCTCGCCGATCGCCGGTAGGCCGGAGAGCACTCGGAAAGCGCCTTTGTGTCAATACATATATAACTAGGTAATAGAGAAGTGACGCCAAGCCATGAATGCGGCGAGAAGCGCTGCTGGCATGGCTTTCAGCGGGCTCGCCGCCGTCGGCCCGGGGCGGTGGCGTGGCAAGACGGCGCTAGCAGCGGCGCGCCGCTGTCTGGCGGAGGCGCCTCCGGCTAGGGTTCGAGCAAGTCCTCAAGACTCTCGAGACTTGAGACCAGCCCAAGATCCGGCTTCGAGTCGGGCGGATGAAAGATCGCGAGGGCGAGCGGCAGTCCAACGGCGGCGTTCCGCACCCGCGCGGCCCAAAGGCGGCTCTGCGGCGCAAATCCTCCGGGGCCTGAGACGCGCCCGCCTGCGACGCTGGTGGCGATCTGACTCCGAACTCTCTGCACGTCGAACTTCCTTGACGGTGGCGCTTCCGCAAGCAACCTGTGCAGCGTGCGGGCGATTAGGCCATCGTCCAAAGCCGACAGCAGCAGCCATCCGGCTGCGGTCTCATGCAGCGGCGCCTTCATCCCCGTGCGAAGCTCCAGCCCGTCCCGGCGGCCGCCGCGCACCCATCCGAACACCTGCGCATCCAATCCGACCCGGCCGATGACCGCGGTGCTGTAACCTGTGTGCCACGCGAGGATCTCCATGGCTCGTTGCAGCCGGCCAGACCGTACCATCAGGGGCTGAGCGCCGCACCCGAGCGATGCGGCGAGCGGGGTGGGAGAATATCGGCGTCCGTCTGACTTATAGAGCAGCCCCATCTCAACCAGGCTTTGCAATAGCTCAGAGGCGCTAGATTGCGGCCAGCCAAGACCTTCGCAAACGTCTCCGACTGTGACGCCATAGCCGACATCCGCCAGCAGGGTCAGCAGCTCGACGACACGGCGGGCGGAGCGCACCTTGCCGCGATCGCGCGGCCGCTGGCTCCCGGGCCGGAGGCCTTGAAGCGCCTCGGGCGAGTCGGCGCCGCCGCCGAGCGCAGCGGTCTGACCACTGGGCTCCAAGCCGGTTTCGGGTGACAGGCGTCCGAATTGGTTCATGGCGGATATGGGAGCAAGTCTTGCTGAAACCTCTGGCGGGCTTCGTGGACGTCGGGGCGGTCGGGGTGCGGTTCAAACCTCGTTAAGTTCCTTCAGCATGGCCCTGGCGATGACCAGCTGGAGGATCTGGGTGGTCCCCTCGTAGATCCGATAAACTCGGGAATCGCGGAAGAAGCGCTCGACTTCGTACTCGGCCATGTAGCCGGCGCCGCCGTAGATCTGCACCGTGCGATCGGCGATGCGCCCGCAAGCTTCGCTGGCGAACATCTTCACGCAAGCGGCCTTGGTGGAGATCCGCTCGCCAGCCGCCGCCAATCGCGCCACGTCGCGCAACATGCACTCGGCGGCGTAGAGCTCGGTCTGGGAGTCGGCCAGCATGGCTTGAATGAGCTGGAAGTTGGCGATCGGCTCACCGAAGGCCTTCCGCTCCGTGGCGTATTGCAGCCCCGAAGCGAGGATGCGGCGGGCGTATCCGATGGCGCCGGCCGCGACGCTGAGGCGCCCGCCGTCGAGCGCCTTCATGGCGGTCTTGAAGCCACGTCCCTCCACCCCGCCGAGCAGGGCGGAGGCCTCGAGGCGCACGTCCTGCAAGATCAGGTCCGCCGTCAGCGCGCCGCGCTGGCCCATCTTCTGGTCCGGGCGGCCGATCGACACGCCCGGCGCATCGGTGGGCACCAGGAAGGCGCTCACGTGAGCGTTGCCCGGCAGGTTCTCCCGCGACGTCCTGGCCATGACAAGCGCGAAACGGGCCATCGGCGCATTGGTGATGTAGCGCTTGGTCCCGTTCAGCACATAGTGGTCGCCGTCCTTGACGGCGCTGGTCTTCATGCCGGCGCTGTCAGATCCGCTATCGGGTTCGGTGAGGCCGAAGCTGGCGATCGCCCCGTCGACGAGTTGCGGAAGCCACAGGGCCTTCTGCTCTTCGGTGCCATCCAGTTTGAGCGCGGTGGCGACGACGCCGGTGCCGATCGCAATCACCGAGCGGAAGGCCGGCGCGGCCCAGGACAGCTCGAGGATGACCTCGAGGTACTGGGAAAGCGACAGGCCTGCGCCGCCAAACTCCACCGGGATGGTGAGGCCGAACAGCCCGAACTCGCTCATCTCGTCGAGCAGCTCGGCGGGAATGCGATCGGCGCTGATGACCGTCGCTTCCGCCGGCACGAGCCGCTCGCGCACGAACCTGCGCAGGGCGTCCAGGAAGCTGGCGAACAGCTCGGGGTCTAGGCCGGGGTCATGCATCGGCGCGGCCCACGATCGCGATCGCCGAGACGTTCTGGCTCGGCATCCCGCCGAGGTTGTGGCTGAGCGCCAGGGCGGGCGGGCGGCTGCGCTGGCGCGGACCCGCGCGGCCGAGCAGTTGCAGGTAGTTTTCGTACAGCATGCGAAGGCCCGAGGCGCCGATGGGATGGCCGAAGCACTTCAGGCCGCCGTCGATCTGGCAGGGCACGGCGCCGTCGGCGTCGAAGCGGCCGTCGAGGACGTCCTTCCAGCCGCGACCTTCCTCCGAAAGGTTGAGATCCTCCATCGTCACCAGCTCTGTGATCGAAAAGCAGTCGTGCACCTCGGTGAGGCTGATCTGTTCGCGCGGATTGGTGACGCCAGCCTCTTCATAGGCCCGCTTGGCCGCGACCCGCGTAGTGTGGAAATAGGCGCCGTTCCAGCCGCCCGCCTGCTGCAGCTCCCAACCGTTGGAGGAGCAGATCTGCAGGGCCTTGATGGTCACCAGGTCCTGCTTGCCGAGGGCCCGGGCGATCTCAGGGGTGGTGACGATCGCGCAGGCGGCGCCGTCGGAGACGCCGCAGCAGTCGAAGAGGCCGAGCGGCTCGGCGATCATCGGGGCGTTCAGCACGGTGTCGATGTCGATTGGCTTGCGAAGGTGGGCCTTGGGGTTCTTCGCCCCGTTGGCGTGGCTCTTGACGGAGACGTGCGCCATCGCCCGCTTCAGGTCGTCCCGGGCCACGCCATGGGCGGCGCGGTAGGCCGACGCAAGCTGGGCGAAATTGCCCGGCGCCGAACCGGTCAGTCCGATCATGTCGAAGGTGGTGCCGCGGCTGCGCACCGGCAGTCCGCCGTAGCCGGTGTCCTTGAGCTTCTCGACGCCGAGCGCCAGGGCGATGTCGGCGGCGCCGCTCGCGACTGCATAGACCGCGCCGCGGAAGCTCTCGGTCCCGCTCGCGCAATAGTTCTCGACCTTCGTCACGCCGACGTCGGGGAGCCGAAGCGCGATCGACAGCGGAATCCCCGAGGGGCCGATGTTCATCGCGTCGAACCCGACGCCCAGCCAGGCGGCGTTGATCTGCGAGCTCTCGATCCCCGCGTCCGCGAGCGCCTCCTCGAACGCCTCGACCATCAGGCTGTCGGCGTCCTTGTCCCAACGCTCGCCGAACTTGGTGCACCCCATGCCGAGGATCGCGACCTTGTCCTTGATGCCACGCGCCATCGATCTCTGTTCCCTTGCGTGGCGCGGTCAGGCGACCGGCGCCGCCTTCCAGAAGTACTTGGTGAAGCTGCGGCTTTCGTCGACCGCCTTGATGCGGAACATCATCCGCATCTCGCGGCCGACCTCGACGTCCACGCCTTCGACGTCGGCGAACTCGACCGTGATCCGGCCGCCGCCTTCGAAGTCCACCATGCCGTAGAGCGAGGGCGGGTTCGGCGAATAGGTCAGGCTGTCAGCCGTAAAGGTGACCACCCGGGCCTTGCGGTCCGCCAGCGGATGGTCTTCCTGCGTGTGGGCGGAGCGCTCCTCCCGATTGACCGAGATATCGGTCTTGGGGAACTGCACGACGCCGGTCTTGGCGCAGCGGCCGCCGACGAGTCCGAGGACCGCCTTGCGATTGCGCCATAGCGTCGTCGCCGGCTGTTTCTGATCAGCCTCCGCGCGCATGCCGAGTTCGAGATCGAGGAGCCCGCGATGGAACAGCCAGCGCGTGTAGTTCTCGTCGCTGAACCTGCGGGCGAGGGCGCCTTGCACGCCGCGCCGCGGCGGCAGCTTGTCGAGCGCGTCGGTCGCCTCGAACAGCAGGACGTCGACACCCTGGCCGAACCCCATGAGGAGGATCTTTTCGCCAGGCCGCGCCGTCTGCAGGGCGGCGGCCAGCATCAGGAGCGGATGGGCGACACCAGCGTCGCCGACGTTCGCCGCAAGGGTGTCCTCTACGGCCTCGGCCCTGACGCCCGCTTGCTTTGCAAGACCTTCCGCCACGCCGCGAACCGAGATCGGGATGATCAGGCGATCGATCGCCTCGGGCGCGACGGCAAGGCTCCGCAAGGCGGCCTGCAGCGCGGTTCCAGCGAGCGCCATATAGCCTTCGTCACGCACCCAGCGGCTTTCCCACGCGTAGTCGAAGGTCATGCCCGCAGAGCGGTAATGGTCGACGAAATCGGCGGTCACGCTATGCGCCCCGAGGAATCGGGCGACGGGTTCGCCGGCTCCGACCAGGAGACCCGCCGCGGCGTCGCCGGTCGTCAATTCCGCCTCCGAGGCGGGACGGCTCTTGCGCATCTCTGAGGCGAGGCAAAGGTGCGGCCCGCGGCCGCCGGCGGCCGCGGCAAGCGCCTGCAGGAGCGCCGACGTACCCGCCCGCTGGCTGCCGGTGACGTCCAAGGCCGCGATGCCGTCGGCGAGGTTCAGCGCCTCTTTAACGACGCCGCTGTTGAGGCGATCGACGAACGGCAGGCTGGTCGACGCCAGGCTCAGCGATCCGACCGTCGCGCGATCGACGCCCTCGAGGGTGTCGCGCGCGGCCTCGACCGCCATGGTGATGACGTCCTCATCCCAGTCGCCGACGGCGCGCTCGCCCTTCGCCAGCCCTTTCAGTCCAGGCGCAAACCAGGCGTTCGTCGAATAGATGGCGGCTCGCTGCAGGCGCTTGCGCGGGATGTAGGCGCCAAAGGAGAGGATGCCGGTGTCGCCGCTCATGCGAACTCCGCGTAGCCGTTGTTGAGGATGACCTGACCGCGCTCCTCGACGGTGGCGCGGAACGCCGCGCGGCCGTCGCCTTCGCGCCAGATGGCGATGCGAAGGGTTTCGCCGGGAAACAGCGGACTGGCGAAGCGTACGTCCAGCCGTTTGAGCCGTTCCGGCTCGTTTTCGCAGAGCGCCTGCAGGAGCGCGCGTCCCGCCACGCCGTAACTGGCCAATCCGTGGAGGATCGGTCGGGGGAATCCAGCTGCCTGAGCGACTTGCGGATCGATGTGCAGCGGATTGAGATCGCCCGACAACCGATAGATCAGCGCCTGGTCCGATGTTGTGGCCATCTGCACCGTCACGTCTGGCTCGCGGTCCGGAATTCGATGCGGCTGCGGCTGGCCCTCCGAGGAGCCGCCGAAGCCTCCCTCGCTGCGCAGGAAGCTGCCATTGCGCACGGTGGCTACATGGACGCCGTCGGCGGTGTGGATTTCGCGGGTCTGATAGGCCACCGCACCCTTCTGCGCGCCCTTATCGAAGATCGGGCCGAAGCGGGTCCGTCCGATCAGCTCGCCCTGCACTGGCAGGGGGGCGGCCAGGGTGATGCTGGTCTCCCCGTGGAGAACCCGCCGCCAATCGACCCCGAGATCGTAGTCGCGCCAGACGAAACCCGGATAGGCCATGGCGGCGGCCATGGTCGGCAACGCCCTCAGGCCCTGCTCATAGACGTATTGCAGGTCCCGGGCCCCGACCCCCAGGGCGTAGAGGATCACGGCTGCGGGCTCGAGCTGCTGACGCGTCTCGATCGGGGGGCGGGCGATCAGCTGGTCCGGATCGAAGGCCACGGCTTAGACGGGGTCGTAGCAGAAGATGTCGCTGGAGCGGGCCAGCGGCTGAATGTTGGCGCGGAAGGCGGGCAGGGCCTCCGTTGCGATCGTCTCGGCGGTCCAGCCTTCTGAACGGTGCAGGCTGCGGACAGGCCGCGAGGGCGAGAAGAGAACGATCTCGTTCTTCCGCACGCAGAAGACCTGGCCGGTGATGTCGGAAGCGGCGTCGGAGAGCAGGCTCGCGACCAGCGGGGCGATCTTGTCGGCGGACATGGACTGCATCCGCTCGACTCTCAGCTTCTCCGTCTCGGTTTCCGCCGGAATGGTTGCGATCAACCGGCTCCAGGCGAACGGCGCTATGCAGTTCGAACGAACGCCCGCTCGCTGCATGTCGAGGGCGATCGAATTCGATAGACCGACAACGCCCATCTTGGCGGCCGAATAGTTCGACTGGCCGAAGTTGCCGATAAGACCTGAGGTCGAGGTGAAGTGGACGTAGGCGCCGCTGCCCTGGTCCTTGAAATAGTTCGCCGCCGCTTTCGAGACGTAGAAGGTGCCGTTGAGGTGGACGTCGATGACCGTACGCCAATCCTCAAGGCTCATCTTGTGGAACATGCGGTCCCGCAAGATGCCGGCGTTGTTGACGACGCCGTCGATGCGGCCAAAGTTCTGAACCGCGTCTTCAATGATCGAGGCCGCGCCATGCGGATCGGCGACGCTCGCGCCGTTGATCACGGCCTTGCCGCCGGCGCTGCGGATCGCAGCGACAACCTCTTCGGCCGGGCCGACGTCCGCACCGTCGCCCGCGGCGCTGGCGCCTAGGTCGTTCACGACCACGGCGGCGCCTTCCCTGGCGCAGAGGATCGCGATCTCGCGACCGATGCCGCGGCCCGCGCCGGTCACTGCAATCACCTTGCCCTCAAGAACCATCCAAACGCCTTCCTTTGCTGTCCTGATAGGCCTTACCAAACATGGTGCACCTATTCAACTAGGTTGGGAATCTCCAAGGGGAGGGGCGCCGCGCCGCAGCTAACCGCGCGTAAGCAGGATCGCGCCGCCGGGGACGCCCCCGCCAGTCGAGACGCACGCGACTTCCGGGCCGCCCGGGACCTGGCGTTCGCCGCCCTCGTCCCAGAGTTGGACGCAGGCTTCGTGAAGGAAACCGAAGCCTTGCAGCCGACCGGCGGATAGCTGGCCCCCATGGGTGTTGAGCGGCAACTCGCCGTCCAGCGCGATCCGCGCGCCTCCCTCAACGAAGCGGCCGCCCTCGCCCGTAGGACAGAAGCCGAGCGCCTCGATCCAGCTCAGGCAATTGAAACTGAAGCCGTCATAAAGCTCGGCGACATCGACGTCGGCGGGTTTGAGGTCCGTCCGCTCCCACATGGATTTAGCCGCGCCGACCAGCATCGGCTCGTGGATCAAGGTGCCCTGGTCCCAACTCCAGCGCTCCAGCGTCTGGGTGCCGAGAGCCTCGATCCGAATCGGCCGCGACCGGCGGGTGTCCTGGGACGCCTCCACAGACGATAGGACGAGGGCGACGGCGCCGTCACAAGGGACGTCGCAGTCGTAAAGCCCCAGCGGCGTGGAGATCATCCTCGCGTTCAGGTAGTCGTCCATTGTCAGGGGCTCGCGATAAACCGCGGCGGGATTGCGCGCGGCGTTCGCGCGCGCATTAAGGGCGATGGCGCCCAACTGCTCGCGCGTGGTGCCGAATTCGTACATATGCCGGTCGGCCAGCATCCCGATCCAGTTGGCCGCCGAGAACGCGCCGAAGGGGACACGCCACTGGAAGTCACCCTCGATGGGCGCCGGTGTCGTCGGGGACGCCTCCCGCATACGGGCCGTGGCGGTCGACTCCCAGGTGGAGCGGAAGACCAGCACATGGCGGCAGAGGCCGGCGGCGATCGCCATGGCGGCGTCCACCACGGGGCCGCTGTGCCCGCAGGTCTCGCCGCTCGACCGGAACCAGCGTGGATTGATCCGCAGGATCTCCTCCACGTCGCGGACGCCGCCGCCGCTGTAGCCGTTATTGCCGAGGGGACCGGGGCTGGTGACCAGGCCGTCGATGTCGCGTCGCGTCAGACCGGCGTCGCGTATTGCGGCAAGGCAGGCGTCCAGTGTCAGGCCAACCGGGTCGCGGCCGAGACGCCGGCCGACGTCGGACATGCCGATCCCGGTGATGCGGACCTTCGCTTCGAACTTGTCCATCAGGCGGCGTCCAGTTCGAACAGCGGCATCCATGCTGGGCCTTGGCGCTCGAAGACCACCCGCACGCGGCTGCCGATGACGACGTCCTCAGGCATGCAGTTGACGATGCGGGTCGTCAGCCGCACGTGCGACGCCTCCTCCAGCTCGACGATGGCGATGACGTAGGGCGGCGTAAACTCCGGATGCCACATCTGGTGGTTCGTGGTCCGCGCCACGACAACGCCGCGCCCGGACAGGGCCGCCACCGAGATCTTGTCGCTCAGGCACTCAGAGCAGCGGGACTTTGGCGGATGGTGATGCCAGCCGCACGCCTGGCAACGCTGGATCTGAAGCTTGCCCTGCGCGCCGCCTGTCCAGAAGTGCGCGTTCTCGAGCGTCACGAGCGGCGTGGGCCGACTCGAAGTTCCTCTCCAACCACTGCCGCCCATTTTCTGGTCTCTCCGACGAGGATGTGCGCCCTGCCGCGGCGCTCGGCCTGATCGTCTTCCCCCATGGCCCCATCATCGTCAACTAGGTTCTATTTCTTAGGCCGCCGCCTGGCGGGCGTCCTGGCCGGCTCACCACCAGAAGCGGCCAGCGCCTTCTTTCCGTTGCCCGTCAGTCGCCGGCGAGCGGCGCCTTCGCGGCCCGGCGCAGAGCGCCTGGGCGAGACCGTCCGCGACCACCGGAGCGTGGCGACCAAAGTTCCAAAGAGCCGGCCGCTCATCAGCTTCTTGCCACGCAACGCTTCTGTCAGCTCTCGCGACCCTCCGCGGTCGCACCTAGATAGATATGTTGGCGCAGCGACCGACAAACTTCAATCCGGGCTTTCTCAGCGCCCGGTCAGTTCCGATCCCGTGCGAAATGCGCTTCTTCCTCCGCCCGCGCAGAATTCACGTCATGAATTGACTAAGATATCGGCGTCAAAGCGCACTCACCGTATTTGCCGACGCCCAAACGCGACAGTAATAACTTTTTGTGTCAATTCCGACGTAACTGAGGCCGCCATCTATATCGTCGTAACAAGCCTAGGCGGCGTCCAGTTCACATCATGTGCGCGGAGCGATTTCCTGATTGTGCGACGGGATATGGATAAGACAATAATGCGCAGATCGTAGACGCACACTTATCCACGCTGCGCGCGTATATGGGTGACGTGGCGGCCGCCATTCACTCCATTATACGCCATCGCAAGGGCCCGATACGGATTGGATATGCGCGTCTTCGCCATCGTTGACGATGTCGCATCGTCACGACTTCCGCCTATCTCCGCCGCCGCGTCCTGCTCGGCTAACGTCACTCACTTGGCGCACGAGCTCGACGGATTGAAAAAAAACCCTCGTCTTATATAACTAGGTGGGATATATCATCTGTCGGGACGCAAGGGAGCGATCCGCGATGTCGAGGGGTCCAATGGTGATGCGCTGCGCCGTCCGCGCACCCTCTGCATAAGGCGCCGGATAAAGGCGCCGCCTGCTAGGTCGCAGCCGTCGACATCGTCACGCGCGATTGGACGCATCGAACCACAGAAACGGCAACACGCAGCAGCGGTGCGGGACGCCCCGGCCGACGAGCGAGGAGAAGCGTAACATGTGGAGCGCTGAGGAACTGAGGCAGCAGGCCGAGCTCATGGAGCAAGCCGCCGCTGTCATCTCGCTTTTGAGCGACAAGCACGAACTGCTCAGCTACGCCGAAGACCTTCGCCGGCGCGCCGAACTCGCCGAAACCCGAGTCACCGAACCGAAGCGGTTCGCGGCCGCACTCAAGTGCTAGGCGCGCTCGCCTCTTTGCGGCGGGGAGCCCAAGTTCCAGCCCGCCGATGCGAGCTCGAACGTGGTCTGCCCCGAAGTTATCCATATGGCGACGAGATTTCCGCGCTGTCTGCCGGTGTCGGGCTCGAACGCCACGCGTAGCGGGGTCGGCCTCACTCCAATTGCGACGCGACGTTAGGACGCTCAGCCGGCGTCCGACTACACGAAATGGCTCTCAACGATAAGAAGCCGGCGATCCGCGTGGGTCGTCGCGGAGAGCTTCTGCATCGACAAAAGTCGCCCTAGCCGCCCTGCGCCTCCGCCGCGCACACCGCCGTCAGGTTGACGACGCCGCGGGTGGTCACCGTCGCATCGAGGATGTGCAGGGGCTGGGCGACGCCCAGCAGCAGCGGGCCGACCTGCAGGCCGTCGCCGGCGCTGGCGAGCAGGCTCAGCGCGATGTTCGCCGCATCAAGCGAGGGCATGACCAGCAAGTTCGCTGCCCCCTGCAGCTTGCTCTCAGTGACGTAGCGGGCGCGGGCCGGGGGCAGCAGGGCGGAGTCGCCGTGCATCTCGCCGTCGACCTGGAAGTCGGGCTTCTGCGCCTCGATGAGGTGCAGGGCTTCGCGCATCTTCTTCGCCGACGGCGAATGGCTCGAGCCGAAGCTGGAGTGGGACAGCAGGGCCACCCGCGGCGTCAGGCCGAAGCGGCGCACCGCCTCGACCGAAAGGAAGGTCGCCTCGGCCACCTGCTCGGCGGTGGGATCGACGACCACATGGGTGTCGCAGATGAACAGCGGTCCCTGCGGCAGGATGAGACCCGAAAGCGCATAGATGCGGCCGGTGTCTGCACGCCGTGGCAGGACCGGCAGCACATAGGTGAAATGCCGCCACCAGTCGCCCGCGCCGCCGACCAGGGCGCCGTCGACCATCCCGGCGCGCAGCAGCATGGCCGCGCTCACCGAGCCTCGGGTGCTGAACCGCCGGGCCGCGGCGGTTGGCGTGGCGCCCCGGCGCTCCACCAGCCGCGCGTATTCGAACGACAGTTCGGCCGCCCGCGGATCCGCTGCCGGATCGAAGACCTCGACCTCCTCGCCGAGCCGGAACCGCAGCCCCAGCGCACGCCGCCGTTCATCGATCACCGCCTGACGGCCGACTAGCACCGGCCGGGCAAGATTCTCGTCGACCACGGTCTGGGCGGCGCGCAGCACGCGCTCGTCCTCGCCGTCGCCGTAGGCGATGCGGCGGCGGGCGTCGCGCGCCCGGGCGAACACCGGCCGCATCAGCTGGCCGGAGCGGTAGACGTACTGCTCCAGCTCCGCGCGGTAGGCGTCGAAGTCGGTGATCGGCCGGCGGGCGACGCCGGAGTCCATCGCCGCACGGGCGACCGCCGGGGCGATCTGCAGGATCAGCCGATGGTCGAAAGGCTTGGGGATGATCGAGTCGGGCCCGAAGAGGGCGGACTCCCCAGAATAGGCGGAGGCGGCGACGTCGCTGGCCTCGACCCGGGCGAGGCTGGCGATCGCCTCGGCCGCGGCGATCTTCATCTCCTCGTTGATCTCGCGCGCGCCGACGTCCAGCGCCCCGCGGAAGACAAAGGGGAAGCAGAGGACGTTGTTGACCTGGTTGGGATAGTCGCTGCGGCCGGTCGCGACGATCGCGTCGGGCCTCGCTCGTCGCACCAGCTCCGGCAGGATCTCCGGCTCCGGGTTGGCCAGGGCGAGGATCAGCGGCTTGTCGGCGAGCAGCGCGAGCCACTCCGGCTTCAGCACGCGCGGCGCGGACAGGCCGAGGAACACGTCCGCGCCCGGCAGCACGTCCGGCAGGGTGCGGGCCTCGGTGGCGCGGGCGTAGCGGGCGACGTTCGGCGGCAGGTCGTTGCGGCCGGCGTGGACGACCCCGGCGATGTCGGTGAGGGTGACGTTCTCGACCTTGAGGCCCATGCGCACCAAGAGGTCTACGCTGGCCATGGCCGCAGCGCCGGCCCCCGACGTCACCAGCTTCACGTCCTCGAGCTGCTTGCCCTGCAAGGTCAGGCCGTTGCGAACGGCCGCAGCGCAGACGATGGCGGTGCCGTGCTGGTCGTCGTGGAAGACCGGCACCTGCATCCGCTCGCGCAGCCGGCGTTCGATCTCGAAGCACTCCGGCGCCTTGATGTCCTCGAGGTTGATCCCGCCGAAGGTGGGCTCGAGGGCGGCCACCACCTCGACGAAGCGGTCGACCTCGGTGGCGTCGACCTCCAGGTCGAAGACGTCGATGCCGGCGAATTTCTTGAAGAGGACCGCCTTGCCTTCCATTACCGGCTTGCCCGCCAACGGGCCAATATCGCCGAGCCCGAGGACCGCGGTGCCGTTGGTGATCACCGCCACCAGGTTGGCGCGGGCGGTTAGCTCGTCCGCCGCACCCGGATCCTCGACGATGGCTTCGCAGGCCGCAGCGACGCCCGGCGAATAGGCGAGGGCGAGGTCGCGCTGGCTGGCCAGCGGCTTGGTCGGCTCGATCGCCAGTTTTCCGGGCCGCGGCAGGCGGTGATAGGCGAGCGCGGCGCGGCGAAGGGCGTCGTCCATACATTGCTCCTGGTAAGGCAGGTGACGGCCAGGTTTTTCCTGTCGGGGCGTGTGCCCTTGAACCTGACGAATTATGGCGCCGGCGCGGGCGTTCTCGTCGAGTTGGAGAGGGTGTAACCAAGGCGTACCATTTCAGTGAATGGTGGAACGACGCCGGACTTCGTCCCCTCACCTGCGATCTTGGGCGGGCGGTGTTGCTGATCAACTATCCGAACTCGACCAGCACCTCGTCGGCGGCGACGCTGTCTCCGGCCTTGGCGTTGACCGCCTTCACCACCCCGTCGCGCTCGGCGCGGATGATGTTCTGCATCTTCATCGCCTCGATGATCGCGACCTGCTCGCCCGAGCGGACTTCGCGGCCGACGGAGACGTCGAGGGCGACGACCAGGCCCGGCATCGGCGAGAGCACCATCTTCGAGGTGTCCGCCGCCTGCTTCGGCGGCAGCTTCTCGTGCAGTTCAGCCGAGCGCTCGGTGAGCACCAGGACGTGGGCGGTCGCCGCGCGATGGCGGATCTTGAAGCCTTCCGCCGCCGGCTGGACCTGGACGCTGAACGCCGTCCCGTCGAGCACGCCGGCGAATACCGGCTTGCCCGGACGCCAGTCGACCTTGGTGAGCCGCAGCTTGCGGCCCTCGCCGAGGAACTCGACCACGAACTCGTCGCCGCCGTTGCTCACCCGGGTCGCCCGGCGCTCGCCGTTCTCCACCACCACCCAGTCGTTGCGCAACAGTTGCGGCGCGGCGCGGCGGGTCATGGTGCGGTGCATCGACAGCGCCACCGCGGCCATCACGTCGCGCTGGAAGCTGGTCGGCTCAGCGCCGTGGAAGCCCTCGGGGAACTCGTCCTTGATGTAGTTGGTCGACAGCTTGCCCGAGCGGAAACGCTCCTGGTCCATCACCGCGGCCAGGAAGGGCACGTTCTGGCCCAGGCCCTCGATGTGGAAGTCCTCGAGCGCCCGCCCCATGGTGTCGATCGCCGCCTCGCGGGTCGGGGCCCAGGTCGACAGCTTCGAGATCATCGGGTCGTAGAACATCGAGATCTCGTCGCCCTCGCGGACGCCGGCGTCGTTGCGGATGATGCCGCCGCCGAGCAGCGGGCCCTCGGCCGGCGGGCTGTAGCGCACCAGACGGCCGATCGACGGCAGGAAGCCGCGGTACGGGTCTTCGGCGTAGATCCGGCTTTCGACCGCCCAGCCGTCGATCTTCAGATCGTCCTGGCCGAACGTCATCTTCTCCCCGGCGGCCGAACGGATCATCTGCTCGACCAGGTCGACGCCGGTGATCATCTCGGTGACCGGGTGTTCGACCTGCAGACGGGTGTTCATCTCCAGGAAGAAGAAGCTGCGGTCCTGGCCGGCGACGAACTCGACGGTGCCGGCGCTGTCGTAATTGACCGCCTTGGCCAAGGCGACGGCCTGCGCGCCCATGTCGGCGCGGGTCTTCGCGTCGAGCAGCGGGCTCGGCGCTTCTTCGATGACCTTCTGGTTGCGGCGCTGGATCGAGCATTCGCGCTCGAACAGGTGGACGACATTGCCGTGCTTGTCGCCGAGCACCTGGATCTCGATGTGGCGCGGGCTCTCGATGAACTTCTCGATGAAGATCCGGTCGTCGCCGAAGCTGGCCTTGGCCTCGGCGCGCACCGCCGGGAAGCCTTCCTCGACGTCCTGGCGGTTCCAGGCGACGCGGATGCCCTTGCCGCCGCCGCCGGCGGAGGCCTTGATCATCACCGGATAGCCGATTTCCTCGGCGATCTTGATCGCGTGGGCGGTGTCTTCGATCTCGCCGACGTGGCCGGGGACGGTCGAGACGCCGGCCTTGGCGGCGAACTTCTTCGACTCGATCTTGTCGCCCATCGCCTTGATGGCGCCGGGGTTGGGACCGATGAAGACGATGCCTTCCTTGGCCAGCCGCTCGGCGAAGCCGGCGTTCTCCGACAGGAAGCCGAAGCCCGGGTGGACCGCTTCCGCGCCGGTTTCGCGGCAGGCGGCGACGATCTTGTCGGCGACCAGGTAGCTTTCGGCGGCGGGCGCCGCACCGATGAAGACCGACTCGTCGGCCATCTCGACGGCCATCGAGTCCGCGTCGGCCTCGGAATAGACGACGACGGTCTTAATGCCGAGCTTGCGGCACGTCTTGATAATGCGGACCGCGATTTCCCCGCGGTTGGCGATCAGGATCTTGGAAAACATCTGGTCAGCCGAGATCGCTCGTCAGCCCCGGTGCGGCGGTATTGTAGTCCGCCACCGGGCGATGGTCGGAGGCCAGACGGTCCCGATTTTCCCGAATCTTCGCCATCGCCTCGCTCGACATCTGGACGAATGCGTTGTCGAGCTTGAGCCATCCTCCGGCGGCCAAGAGCCAACTCCAGCGCGCGCAGAATTCCAGTTTCTCGGAGACAGCAAGCTGCAGCTCCGCGCGCGCGGAGCCATCAGCCTGCGTCAGTAGCCCCAGACGCCGGACAATTACCTCCTGGGTCGCCAGGAGCGTCGTGTTCCAGTCGTTCAGGACGGGACCGCGATAGGTCGGAGCCTCCGGCGCCAGGGGCGGACCGCTCACCGGCTTGCGCCTTTCAGCACCTCGAGCAGGGTTTCGCCCAGCTTCGCGGGGGACGGAGACACGCGGATGCCCGCCGCTTCCATCGCCGCGATCTTGTCTTCAGCCCCGCCCTTGCCGCCGGAGATGATCGCCCCGGCGTGGCCCATATGGCGGCCCGGAGGCGCCGTACGGCCCGCAATGAAGCCCACCATAGGCTTCTTGATGGGTGAATTCTTGATGAATTCAGCCGCTGCTTCTTCCGCCGAGCCGCCGATTTCACCGATCATGATGATCGACTCGGTCTCGGGGTCGTCCAGGAACATCTGCAGCACGTCGACGAACTCGGTGCCCTTCACCGGGTCGCCGCCGATGCCGACCGCCGTGGTCTGGCCGAGGCCGACGTTGGTGGTCTGGAAGACCGCCTCGTAGGTAAGCGTCCCGGAGCGCGAAACAACGCCCACCGAGCCGCGCTTGAAGATGTTGCCCGGCATGATGCCGATCTTGCACTCGCCCGGCGTCAGCACGCCCGGGCAGTTCGGACCGATCAGCCGCGACTTGGAGCCCGACAGCGAGCGCTTCACCTTGACCATGTCGGCCACCGGGATGCCCTCGGTGATGCAGATGATCAGCGGGATCTCGGCGTCGATGGCTTCGAGGATGGCGTCGGCCGCGAACGGCGGCGGCACGTAGATCACGCTGGCGTCGGCGCCGGTTTCCCGGGCGGCTTCGCCCACCGTGTTGAACACCGGCAGGCCGATGTGCTTGGTCCCGCCTTTGCCGGGCGAGGTGCCGCCGACCATCTTGGTGCCGTAAGCGATCGCCTGTTCCGAGTGGAACGTGCCCTGCGAGCCGGTGATGCCCTGGCAGATGACGCGAGTGTCTTTACCGATCAGAACTGACATTAGGCGGCCCCCTGCACGGCCTTGACGATCTTTTCCGCGCCGTCGGAGAGATCGTTGGCGGCGATCACGTTCAGGCCGCTCTTGTTGATGATGTCCTTGCCGAGCTCGGCGTTGGTGCCTTCGAGGCGCACCACCAGCGGCACCTTCAGGCCGGTCTCCTTGACCGCGGCGATGACGCCCTCGGCCAGGATGTCGCAGCGGGCGATGCCGCCGAAGATGTTGACCAGGATGCCCTTCACGTTCGGGTCGGCGGTGATGATCTTGAACGCCGCCGTCACCTTCTCCTTGGTCGCGCCGCCGCCGACATCGAGGAAGTTCGCCGGCGCAGCGCCGTAGAGCTTGATGATGTCCATGGTGGCCATCGCCAGACCGGCGCCGTTGACCATGCAGCCGATGGTGCCGTCGAGGGCGATGTAGGAGAGGTCGTGCTTGGAGGCCTCGATCTCCTTCGGGTCCTCTTCGCTCTCGTCGCGCAGCGCCTTGATGTCCGGGTGGCGGTAGAGGGCGTTGGGGTCGAACGACACCTTGGCGTCGAGCACCCGCAGCTGCTCGTCAGCGGTGACGATCAGCGGGTTGATCTCGAGCATGGCCATGTCCTTGGCCAGGAAGGCTTCGTAGAGCTGGTTGAGCAGCTTGGTCGCCTGCTTCGCCAGATCGCCCTTCAGGCCGAGCGCCTGACCGAGCGCCAGGCCGTGGTGCGGCCACACGCCCGTCGCCGGGTCGATGGTGAAGGTGATGATCTTCTCGGGCGTCGCGTGGGCGACGTCCTCGATGTCCATGCCGCCTTCGGTCGAAGCGACGACCGAGACCCGGCTCGTATCGCGGTCGACCAGCAGCGACAGGTAGAATTCCTTGGCGATCGCGGCGCCTTCCTCGATGTAGAGGCGGTTCACCTGCTTGCCGGCGGGACCGGTCTGGTGGGTCACCAGCACGCGGCCGAGCATCTCGGCGGCGTTGGCCTTGACGTCTTCCACCGACTTCAGAACCCGAACGCCGCCCTTGGCGTCGGGGGCGAGGCCCTCGAACTTGCCCTTGCCGCGGCCGCCGGCGTGGATCTGCGACTTGACGACGAACACCGGCCCGCCGAGCTGCTCGGCTGCGGTTTCGGCGTGCCCGACTGTAAACGCGGGCATGCCGCGAGGAATGGCTACGCCGAACTCTTTGAGGACGGCTTTGGCTTGGTGTTCATGAATATTCATGGGGTGGGGCTACCTCCTACAGCGGGATGTTGTCGTGCTTCTTCCAGGGATTGCTGAGCTGCTTGCCCTTGAGGCTCTTCAGCGCGCGCACCAGCCGGCGACGCGTGCCGTGCGGCATGATCACGTCGTCGATGTAGCCGCGCGAAGCGGCCACGAACGGGTTGGCGAACTTCGTCTTGTACTCGGCCTCGCGCTTGGCGATGGCCTCGGAGTCGCCGATCTCGGACCGGAAGATGATCTCCACCGCGCCCTTCGAGCCCATCACCGCGATCTCGGCGGTCGGCCAGGCGTAGTTGACGTCGCCTCGCAGGTGCTTGGAGCTCATGACGTCGTAGGCGCCGCCGTAGGCCTTGCGGGTGATCACGGTCAGCTTCGGCACGGTGGCCTCGGCGTAGGCGAACAGCAGCTTGGCGCCGTGGCGGATCAGGCCGCCCTGCTCCTGCCGGGTGCCCGGCATGAAGCCCGGCACGTCGACGAAGGTGACCAGCGGAATGTCGAAGGCGTCGCAGAAGCGCACGAAGCGCGCGGCCTTGCGGCTGGAGTCGATGTCGAGCACGCCCGCCAGCACCTGCGGCTGGTTGGCGACGACGCCGACCGGCTGGCCGTCGAGACGCGCGAAGCCGACGACGATGTTCTTGGCGTATTCCGGGCTGACCTCGAAGAAGTCGGCCTCGTCCACGACCTTCAGGATCAGTTCCTTGATGTCGTAGGGCTTGTTCGGATTGGCCGGCACCAGGGTGTCGAGCGAGGCCTCGTCCCGGTTCGGGTCGTCGAAGCTTTCGCGGACCGGCGGCTTCTCGCGGTTGGAGAGCGGCAGGAAGTCGATCAGCCGGCGGACCTGGGTCAGCGCCTCGAGGTCGTTCTCGAACGCGCCGTCGACCACGCCGGACTTCTGGGCGTGGACGCGGTAGCCGCCGAGCTCGTCATGGGTGACGTCCTCGTGGGTGACCGTCTTCACCACATCGGGGCCGGTCACGTACATGTAGCTCGTGTCCTTCACCATGAAGATGAAGTCGGTGATCGCCGGCGAATAGACGTCGCCGCCGGCGCACGGGCCCATGATCACGCTGATCTGCGGGATGACGCCCGAGGCCAGGGTGTTTTCGAGGAAGATGTCGGCGTAGCCGGCGAGGCTGTCCACGCCTTCCTGGATGCGGGCGCCGCCCGCGTCGAACAGGCCGATGATCGGCGCGCCGACCTTCATGGCCTGGCGCTGCACCTTGACGATCTTCTGGGCGTGGGTCGCCGAGAGCGAGCCGCCGAACACCGTGAAGTCCTTGGAGAAGACGAAGACGACCCGACCGTTGATCGTGCCCCAGCCGGTGATCACGCCGTCGCCGGGGATCACGTTCTCGCCGGTGTCGAATTCGTTGCGGCGCGGTTCGACGAACATGTCGAACTCTTCGAACGAACCTTCGTCGAGCAGCAGGTCGATCCGCTCACGCGCGGTCAGCTTGCCTTTGGCGTGCTGGTTGGCGATCCGGCGCTCACCGCCGCCGATGCGGTTCTCGGCCCGCCGCCGCACCAGCTCGTCGATAACTGAAATCATCACCAACCTGCGAAATTGCACACATAGCTAACCAGCTGGGCGTCGCATCGCACGCCCGTTCGTGCAAAATTGGCGGCTTGATTGTTTCGTCGATTGCAAAAATGCGAAAAGAAAAACCCTACGTAGGACCGAGGATCCGGGAGTTGCGCCAGCAACGGGGGTGGACCCTTGAGACCTGCGCCGCGCAGCTCGGGATCTCGGTCAGCTACCTCTCGCAGCTGGAGACAAACCAGCGCCCCTTGAGCTCGCGCACAATGCTGGCGCTTCTTGAGACGTTTGACGCCGAGGCCGTCGTCTTCGAGCCGACCGCGGACCTTCGACTGACCGCCGATCTGCGCGAAGCGTGCGCCAGTCTGACGACGGCCCACGATCCGATCCCCCTTTCGGAGATCCGTCGCGTCGCCCAGGGCGCGCCGCGCTTCGCCAGGGAGTTCCTTGACCTGCAGCGGGCTTTCCGCAAGCTGGACGAGCGGCTGAAGATCGTCGACCAAGCCGTTACAGCGTCGTCGGGGGCGGATCTCTATCCGCTGCTCCCCTATGACGAGGTCAGCGACTACTTCCACTACAAGAACAACTATATTCACGGCCTTGACGTCGCCGCCGAGGGGCTGGCCCAAGAGATGGTCCTGCGGACCGGCGCGGGCCTCGAGGTCGAGCTCGAGGGGCACGTCTACCTGCGCACAGGCGTGCGCGTCCTGCGGGCGCCGCACGAACGCATGATGCGCCGGTTTGACCCGAAGGACAGGTCGCTGACCCTCAACGCAACGCAACCTTCGGAAACCCGCGCTTTTCAGCTGGCGACCTTCCTGGTGTCCCAAGCGCTCTGCGGTGCGATCGAGCGGGAAATGGAGCGGGCGCCATTTCGGTCTCGCGAGGCGTTCGACGTCTGCCGGGTCGCGCTGACCAACTATGCCGCGGCGGCCCTGGTGATGCCCTACGCCGCTTTCGCCCGCGCCGCGCGTGTCATGCGCCATGACGTGGAGCGACTGGCGACAGAGTTCGGGGTGAGCCTCGAGCAGGTCTGCCATCGGCTGAGCACGCTGCAGCGTCCCTCCCAAAGGGGCGTGCCCCTCTACTTTCTGCGCATGGACCCGGCCGGCAACGTCACCAAGCGCCATAGCGCGACGCGCTTCCACTTCGCCCGCTTCGGCGGAACCTGCCCTCTGTGGAACGTCCACGAGGCGGCGATCACGCCGGACCGCTTCGTCGTGCAGGTGGCGGAAACCACGGACGGCGTGCGCTACCTCTGTGTCGCCCGCAGCATCTTTAAACCCTCAGGCGCGTTCGCCCGACGAGGCCGGCAGTATGTCCTGGGGTTCGGCTGCGAGCTCATCCACGCGCCCGAGCTGGTCTACAGCGACTTCGTCCATCTCGAGGCCGAGCCTGTGCTCATCGGCTCCAGCTGCAGGACCTGTGAACGCGACCAATGCCAGCACAGAGCCTTCCCGCCCTTGGAAGGACGCATCGAGGTGCCGACCGGCGAACGCTCGATCGTCCCATTTCGGGTGAAGCGCGGCGTCGACAGCTAACGAACTGCGAGAACGTGATCTCAGATTGGTAATGGCACAAAAAGGCCCGCCTCGCGGCGGGCCAGTGAAGGGAGGAATGCCCAGCGTGGGCAACCAATGGATAACCCTCAGAGGGCCACCTAGTCAACCAGGTGCGACAACACAGACTGGGCCATGGGAAGGTAGCGGTCATCGTGGCCCCCCGGAAGCCTCGAGCGGAGCGCCAGGCCGGCGTGGCATTGTGGAGTCGGGCCGCTTGAACGTGGCGCCCACGCCCTGCGAAGGATGTTGCCGCTCATGCGGCTTTTCCAAGCAGCGCAGCGGTGGAGGCCGGCGCAATGAAGCTCAGCAGGTGAGCGCGCTTCAGGCAGAGATGCGGCGAGGCCTCGTCCGTCATCCCTATGCCGCCGTGAATCTGAATATTGGTGCGGGCGTTCTCAAGCGCCGCCTGGTCGGCGAGGCGCTTGGCCGCGGAAATATGGAACGCGAGCGCCGCCCGATGAACTGCAGGCGCGCCAACCGGCGGGGCGGCGACATAACTGCGTGCATATTGGGCGGCCGATCTCAGATCTGCGGCGTCCGGATCCGTCGATCAGGATCCGGCTCTCCTAAGCAGGGCCCCGTGTTCGTTGTACATCAGGCGCAGGGGTGACATTGCTATCCGCCGACTATATGCATGCATTTATCGCTCAGTTGCCTGCGAGATCGCCGGGGTCTGTCCGCGCCCGTGCGCGGGTAGATCAAAGCGGGCAGGGGCGGCTGTTGCGTCTGAACTGGCGACGAATGAAACCATCGAGGGGAACAGGAATGGCTAAGATCGCAGTCGTCGGCGGCACGGGGGATCTCGGCAACGCCATCGCCAAGCGCCTGGTGAAGGCGGGCGGCCATCAGGTCCTGATCGGCTCGCGCCGCGCCGAAGCCGCCGCCGAAGCCGCCGCCGCCCTGGGCCCGAACGTCGGCCATGGGGTGAACGCCGAGGTCGCCAAGAACTGCGACATCGTCATCGTCACCGTACCCTACTCCGCCCAGGCCAACACCTTGAAGGACATCACGGACTCGGTCGGCCAGGCGATCGTCGTCGACACCACCGTGCCGCTCGTCCCGCCGAAGGTGATGCGCGTGCAGCTGCCCGCCGGCGGCTCGGCCGCGATGGAGGCGCGCGAGCACCTCGGCGAGGGCGTACGCCTGGTGACCGCCTTCCACAACGTCGCCGCTCACAAGCTGGCGACCGACGAGGTGGTGGACTGCGACGTGCTGGTCTTCTCCGACGACGTCGAGGCGCGCGGCCAGGTGGTTTCGCTCGTCGGCGACATCGGCATGCGCGGCCTGGCCGGCGGCAGCCTCGCCAACTCGGCGGCGGCCGAGGCGCTGACCTCGCTGCTGATCTTCTTCAACAGGACCTACCAGGCCGACGGCGCGGGCGTGCGCTTCACCGGCCTGAAGACGGCCCCGCCGATCGGGTGAGGCGAGCCTCGACGGGCAGGCCGCAGCAGAAGCCTTGGGTCTGCTCCGCAGGGGACGGGCCCAAGCGCGGGGCTACGAGACTGCGGGAAACGACCGCATGCACGACGAGCGAGGGGCCCGCGGCTCCAACCGAGGCTGGGCCCCTGGTCGCCTATCACGGGCGACGCCAAGCAAGCCTTCCCGGCATGCTGCGCCCGAGATCAGGGCGTAGAGATGATCGCCTTCGCCTTGGCGATCCTTCCCTCCAACCATCCCATTTCATCGAAGGTGCGGCCCCGGGTGCGTTGGAGCAGCGCCTCGTGCGCGGCGATTTCGACCTCGAGGGCGGCCTGATGCTTTGGGTCCGCAGCCAGGGCGATCTCTACATAATGGATCGCCTCTAGCGGCGCGCCCGCCTTCAAGCGTTCCTGGGCCTTTCCAGCCAGTACGTCAGGGCCGCCCGCCAGCTGAGCCAGCTCAGGCCAGATTGTGCGCGCCGGAACGCCGTACAACTCCGTGGTGGACTCCTGACGAAACCAGCCCGTGTACTCTTCGAACACCGTCCGCACGTACCAGGAGACCGGCCCCCGTCCTGGAGCCATGACGAGGTCTTCCGGAAGCTGGATTTCCCTCATCAGGGTCCATAGATCCTTCTTCTCGGCCATACCGCGAACCGTCTCGTCGTGGATGTATCGGATGGCCGCCATGAGCCTGGACATGTCCGCACGGATGCGGGCCTCTCCGACGATTGGCAGTCCGTGACCCGTAACCAGCAGGTCCGGATCGAGATCGATCAGGTGCTGCAACTCGACCATGAAATTGGCGACGCTTCGGTCTCGGTCCCCGCGCAAGGTGTAGAAGTGCGGCAAGGCGCCGTAGAGCGCGCCCATCCAGTTGCCGGTGAACAGCACGCGCTCCTGCGGCAGCCACACCATCAACGAGTCTAGGGTCTCGCCAGACGGCGACGAATAAAGCTCGAACCGCCGCCGACCCACCTCGAAGCTGTGGCGCTTGTCGAACAGGGTGAGCGGCTCGGGCAGGTTTGCGCCCCTGAAGGCCGGCGGCCGGTTCGAGGAGGGCGACAGCATCGCATGGAGCACAGCTTGGCTTCGCGGCCCGAAGAACGGAGCCAGCGCCGTTCGCTCACGACAAAGCCGGGGGAACTCGGCCTGGGCGATCATCTCGACGCTGGGGTCCGCGAATTTGCTCCACCCGCCGATATGATCGAAATGATCCTGCGTGAAGACGATCTTGGCCACCTTCAGTGGGCGGCCCAGCAGTTCCTCAAAGCGTCGGCGATGCTCTCTTTCAGCCGGCGCGCCGGTGTTGATGACCACGTCGCCAGCCTCGCTGGTGATCACGTAGCTGTTGGAACAGCCACGGGACATCAACAAAAAGTCGTTGACCCGCTCGGCCGGGGCGCCGGGGTTCCATTCAATCGCCCTCATCAACGGATGTTCGGCGCTCGCGACGCAACCCATGGTCTCCTCCCTACTGGCTCTCGGTTTGCGCCGCCCTGGATCAGACAGCCGTTCAGAGCCTTCAACATGTCAACGGCCGCTTCAGGCGGCGGGTAAGCAGATCCGGCGCGCGCGGCTCGGCATCGCCTCAAGTGGGCTTCCCGCGGCCGCCCGAGGGCTTGGCGGCGCACGACCTGCGCGCTGCGTGGCTCGACGGGGGGCAAGCCGGCCGCCCCTTAGCCTTCGCGCTCGACCGGATAGTCAGCCAGATAGTCGGCGAACAGCGGCGCTAGCTTATCCTCGCTAAGACCGAACTGGTCGAGCTTGTAGGCGTGCTTACCCCACTTGCCCTGAGGATTCTCGCCGAGCCAGCGGGCCATGTTGGCCTCCGCTTCCGGTGTGAGCTCGTCGCCCAGCCAGGCGTAGAGCTTACGCATGGCGGCCATCGGATCGCGCATGCTCTCGGCGTAGTAAAGATCGTAGATCCGGTCGTGGCCAATCTCGGCGCGCACGGCTCGGAGCCGGTTCACGTGCTCGGCCGCCTGGCGCGGATAGAGGTCCGCAATCCAGTCGATCTCGACCTTCGTCTTCTGCTGCGTGTTGTTGATCAGGCTGCAGAGCGAGCCGACGGCGGTGTAGGGATCGCGATGGGTCCAGATCAGCCGCGCGTCGGGAAATTCCTTCAGCAGATACTTCAGGTGAAGGGCGTGCGACGGCATCTTAAGGTTCCACGACGCTGCGCCGTCGAACTGGAGCACTTGGAGAAACCGCCGCTCGTAGGCGTAGGCCGCGGTCATGTCGGCGCTCCACATCCATTCGCTGTAGTTGGGCAATTTGCCCATCGCCTCCCAGAACATAGATTTGAAGTCGCCGGAGTGGATATGGATGCACTCGGTCGGAAACGCCGCCGAGGACATGTAGAACCGGCCCGCTCTCGGATTCTCGGCCCGCCTCTTCTGCTCCAGTTCCAGGGCGGTCATGAGCCGTGGATCGGTGAGCACCTCTTTGAACGGCGCCGGCGGCACCGGCTCGTCCGCCATCCAGGCCAACAGCGAGCGCTTGGTCGGATCAACGGCCAGCAGATTGCTCAACATCGTCGTGCCGGTCCGGGGCATCCCCAAAATAAAGATCGGCGCCTTGATCGGCTGTTCCAGCACCTGCGGATGTCGGCGGATGTAGTCGTCGATCTTCAGTCGATTGCTCAACCCCCGAACCGCCATGCTCTCGAACCAGTCGACGCCCGGGTCCGGCCAGTTCGCGCGGTTGATGTCGCCGACGAGGACTTCGAGGCCCTCACGGAAGCTCTGGCTGTCAAAGGTGGTGAGACCCGACGATTTCTGAGCCTTCTCGACGATCCGCTCAGCGTTGATCTTCCCCATGTCGCCCATCTCCTTTTTATTACACGTTCACCATATAGCCGCCGTCGATCACGATGACGTCGCCGGTGTGGAAGGCGGCGCCGTCGCTCGCGAGATAGGCGGTGATGGCCTCGAAATCCTGCGGATACCCGACGCGCTTCATCGGCGTGTGCTCGATAAAGCGCTTGTCCATCGGAGAGGCCTCTGCGCCTTCACCGGCCGAGGCCTGCCCACGGTGACGACCCAGGTCGGTCTTGATGTATCCGGGCGCCACCATGTTCACGCGGACGCCGAACGGGCCGAGCTCAACCGCCATGGAGCGCATCATCGAAGCCAAGGCGCCCTTGGCGGCCGCATAGTGGGACAGGCCAGGCACGCCCAGGTAGACCGACAGGCTGCCGCAGACGATGATCGAGCCGCCCGGATCGCCAGCCTTGGCCCGGATCACCATGTGTCGCGCGGCCTCGCGCAGCGTGTAAAACGCGCCGTGCAAGTTGATGTTTAAGAGGTCGTGGTAGGTCTTGGAGTCCAGATCCAGGATCGACGGCCTGTGGCTGGAGACGCCAGCGTTGGCGATTACGCAGTCAAGGCGGCCCATAGCCTCCGCCGCTTCCTGCATCTGACGCACCACGGCGTCTTCCGAGGCCACGTCGAGGGCGCGGCTGAGCACTTCCCCGCCGTACTGCCGAAGTTCCACCTCGGCGGCGCAGTTCTTCTCCTCGCTGCGCGCCCAGATCATCACGTCGGCGCCCTGCTTGGCCAAGCCGCGAGCGAACCCCAGCCCAAGGCCACTGTTGCCGCCGGTCACCAGCGCCTTCTTTCCAGTTAGGTCGAACAATCCCTGCGGGTTGGCCATTTCTTTCTTCTCGCCGTTTCAGGCAAGATGGAGGAGGCGGTGCCGCGGACAACGCTGATGAAATTCGCGATCGCGCCAAAGAGTCGAAATCAGGACGCGATCAAGCAAACTCACGGAGTTGAAGTCGGTACTCCCGAGGCGAAACGCCTACTGCGCCTCGAAAGGCTGCGGAGAATGCCGATGGCGAAGAAAATCCAAGATCGGACGACACCGCCTTTATCGATCTGTCTCGAAGCAGCGTCTTGGCATGTTCGATCCGGACCTCACTCACATACTCACCAATCGTCGTTCCACGACTCTCCTTGAAAGCGCGCGTGACATGCCGCGTGGAGAGTCGACACAAATCAGCAAGCTCCTGCAGCGTCGGGGCCACATAGGTCTCCCTCAAGCGATCTTCGATTTTTCTCAGCTGCCACGAGGCAAGGCCGCCGCCCGCATATCGCAACGGCACCTCACGAAAGTATCGCGCCAGTTCTACGGCTAATTGTGTCGAAATCGATTCGATCAGCACGTCTGCCGCAAATCCCGGGCTTCTCAATTCTTCGGCAAGACGAACGAGCACGGATCGCACCGACATGCTCCTGATGTTCAGGCTAGTCGCAAGTCTTGCGTCGTCCCAGTTCTGAGTTTCGCCCAGCCAGGTCTCCAGGAAATCCAATCTCAGCTGGCACTTCACAGAGGCCTGCACCCCACTATCGCAGCGACCATGCATGGGGAACTCTGGCGGAACCAGGAAGATGTCACCAATGCTCTCAAATCTTCCCGGAGCCCAACGGTCGACAAATCGCCCGCGAGCCCGCGGGCGCGGCGTGAGGCACAGGTCGAGAAAGTAATCGCCTTCCGGCTTGATGACGCGGCTGAGCGGTTCGCTCCACTCGTAGCGGATGACCTGGAAAACGCCGCCGGGAACCCGTGACTCCGCTTCGACGATCACTAGTTCGTTCGCCATCATCGATCCTCCGGATGGCCGCACGGTGCGTAGGCCCGCGCTAAACTGTTACAAAAGTCGGGAGCCAACCCACCTGCTCTGACTGCGAAAACGGCGAAGCCCCTTAACCGCAATCCTCGGCGCTGTTGTTGGGGCGCACCGCGGCCGCAAGAACCACATCCGCCCTGATCCTGGCGCCGGTTAGGTCTGGTTATACTATCGGGGCGGGCCAGCACTCCGTACATCTCCGCCGGCGATGGGCGGAGTCGATCCTCACCCCTTACATCGACATCAACGACTGAGCTTTTCACGATAGAAACGCACTATCGTCGCGTAAGCATCCTGCGCCTCGGGCAACGAAATATTGTAGTAGAAGCAGTGGCCCAATCCATCGAAAACATGAAGTGAAGCATCCACGCCCGCGCCAGCAAGCGCGCGGTGAGCGGCGATCGCCGGGCTCAGATCGGAAGCGCGGGTGCCGGTAATCAGGAGTGTCGGTGGATACTGGGCGCGAAACGCCTCTGGAGCGATATTCGGGTTGACGAGATAATCGTCTGCACGAACGTCCGAAAAGTAACCGACCTTGCCGCCCAGAAGGTCTGCGAACAAATCGAAGGGGGGCGTTTGAGCGGAACTGATCGCCGAGAAATAAGCGGAGTCGCCGGCCCCACCCGTACCGGCCCCAAAAATACCGAGCGCGCCGGGAACGGGTTGGCCGTGTTCGATCAGCCAAGCGACCGCCTGAGACGCGATCGCGCCTCCCGCTGACCCGCCAAATATGCCGATGCGGCGAGCGGGATAGGTCTTGAGCAACTCCGAATAGACCGCGGCCACGTCCTCGCTGGCGGCCGGAAACTTGTGTTCGAATCCCTGCCGATAGTCTACGGAGACGACCTTCCAGCCGCCAAGGTGGCAGACCGGAATCGACTCGACCCGAGCGATATACTTCGCACCTGCGCAGAATGCGCCGCCGTGCAGATTTATCAGGATCTGATCCTGTGCGAACTCACCAGCGGGCGTGAAGATTTCGACCGGTACGCCGCCTAACGTGGCCTGCTCTATCCGCACCGGATAAGCGGCGTGGACAGTCTCGGATAAGGGGCGCGCCAGGCCTGTGTCCAACTGGTTCCGGAAGGCCAGCACGGCTTCCCTGAAGGACTCTTCCGAGCTGAATTCGCTTAGGCGGGGAATCACGGGCCCGGCCGCCGGCCGCCTGAGCGACTGCCCCGCCCGGGCGATCTCGCTCAGCGCCGCCGAGGGCGGCAGATCGAACGCCGGAACCCTGACCACGCCTCCGTTGTCCAGTTCCTCGGTCAAGACCGGAGGTCCTTCATGATCATTCTGCAACCCAATCCGTCCCCGCTGCGGCGATCTGCGCAATTCGACCCAGTCGCGTTAGCGCGAAAGACTAGATTCAAACCTCAATGCCGTTCAACGAGGGCGGCGGCGGCTTTTCGGACAAAGCAGGCTTCATGCGACACAAAGCGGCGCGGCTTCGGGCTCAGGTCGCTCGACGGAGCTCATCGGGAAACACGGCGCGCGCGATCTTGCAGAGGGCTCCGTCCGGTTTGGCGCCGATAGGCCGCCGAGAAGGTGCTGCGGCTCGAAAAGCCGAGCTTCGCGGCGATTTCCTTGAGGGTCAGATCACCCTCGGCGAGCATTTTCTGCGCCCGCTCGAGACATGCGGCGCGGACATGCGCCGAGATCGAATGGCCGTTCTCCTGGGAGAATGCTCGCGCCAGGTGGCGCGCCGACATATTGCACAGCTGCGCCAGCTCCGCGACCGTCGGCGGCGGCTCGTCCGCGCGCAATCTCTCTTCGATTATCCTCACCTTCCAGTCGGGCAGGCCCCCACGCTTGTCGGTCGCGAATTGGTGGAGATGACGCACAAGCTCCACGCTGGCCAAGACGAGCTGGGCTTCCACCATGAGATGACCACCCAGTTTAGGCTGCGACAGTTCGATGTAAATCTGCTGCAGGCTGCGTAAGACGTTTGGCGCGCGAAGGTCTAGGCAGTGCTGGAGCGCACGGTCGCTCAGATCCGCCGGCAACTCTTCAAACAGGGCGGCGTCCAGCAGGCAGGCGAGCTTGACGATCGGCCCTGGGGGACAGGCGCCAAGCAGCGGAACGTCCGGCGGGATAAACAATGCTTGCCCAACCGGCTCCGACCGCTTTGAGCCCCATTTTTCGTAGAACGATCCTCCGCATGGCCGCGGCCGTCGAAAAGTCAGCTCGAGAAAGGCGTGTTGCGACGAGTGGAACACCCCATGAATAGGGGCGATAGACACATAGTTTTCCAGCCAGACCTGCGATGCGCCCGCCCGCAACCCAGAACGGCTGCGCTCAAATGTAAGCAAATGCCGGGTGATCTCTTGCCCGTTGAGGTTTGCACCTTTGACGATCTGGGCTCTCATACGCAGCCTTAACCTTCAAGCCTCGCCCGGGACCGCAGCGTGGATGAAGGTACGTCTCCCGATGGCTTCACTCATCTACTTCCTAGCGCCTTTCCTGAGCCGGAGCCAGAAATCGAACGCAGGCAGCGTCCGGGGGCCGCGGTGATCACTGGCGCGCGCCGTCCGACGCATGGCCCGGTCCATGCGCTCAGGGCCGATGATAGGCGCCGATAGGCTGGACTCGCCGGGTCGGCGCTGCTGGTCCTGGGGCTGTGCGAGCGAGATCGGGTGACTGGCCCGGTCAGCGCCGCGCTTTAGTCGCGATGGGAGCGGGGCCGGCGGCCACCAGCTCGAAAGACGCGGCGGCGGGCGTGGGCTGAACAGCGCCCAGCCGCCAAGCAGCGCGCTTTGTGTCGCGTGAAGCATGCTTTGTCCGAAAACCGGTCGACGAGGCTCCTTGAGCGCAATCCGGGTTCGACGGCACGGTGCCTCTCGTCGACCAACCCAAAAAGTGGTGGCGTTCGCCTACCGCGAACCAATGAACATTGGGGAATACCCGTGACGAGCCGAAGGTCCATCGCAACGAGAACTGGCGAGAGGCGCGCCTGTGAGCGCCAGCCTCATCGCCGGGCGGACTTGGCGCTCATGATGGAGCTCCAGGCGATATGACCGCTGCCCTTCCAGCCTTCCTGAACAAATTCGTTCAGCTCGGCTACGTAACGCCGGACCTTGATCAGGCAATTCAGCATTACGCCCGCCACGGCGTCGCGAATTTTCTCATCTTTGATACCCGGGATACGCACCCTAATGCACGACATCACGTGCGGGTCGGACTGGCTTGGACCGGGCCCGTAATGGTCGAGTTGATCGAGCCCGTCGGCCGGAACGAGCTCTATGCTCACGCGCTGCCTGACGAGGGGTTCGGCATACAGCTCCACCACACTGGCTACCTGGTGGAAAACGATGCGCAGTTCGCCGAAGCCGTAGCGTGGGTCGAAGCACAGCAGATTCCCGTCGCCAGCAGGGGGCGCAACGAAGGAAGCCTGGAGGTGCTCTTCGCTGACGCTCGCCAGACAATGGGCCATCACCTCGAAATCATACACCTGTTCGAAAAGGGCCGGGAAATGTTCGCCGCGGTTCCGAAGAACTGAGCGGGCCCCCCGCGCCCATATCCGATCGGTTTCGTTGCGGCTTTCAGGTCGAACCGGGCGCCAGTTCCTTACGCCTTCACAAGATGAGCAGCGTTGGACGGTTGTCGGTCTGATGCGGCGCCTTTGGATGCACAAAGGCAGGGTAGGGGGCCCGAGGGACTGCCTTGGCCCCACCTTCTTGTTGAGCTGAGCCGCTTGAGAGTGTTCGTGCTGCGCCGCTTTTGCCGCGTGCGCGACCGAAATGTCATGTTGGCCGGAACGCCGGCTTCAGCGATTTTCATTGCCTGAGCCCGCTTCCGGCCAGCGAGAGCGCCAATCCGGCCGCGCCGTCGCCAACAACACCGGAGCAAAAGCATGATCGTTGTCACCGCCCCTACCGGCAATATCGGCGATCAGGTCGTCCAAAACCTTCTTAACTTGAACGCACCTGTCCGGGTGATCGTGCGCGACCCAACGCACCTTGCAAAAGAGGTGCGAGACCGTACCCAAGTCGTGAACGGCTCCCACGGGGACGCAGGCGTCGTAAACGAAGCATTCAGCGGCGCCGACGCTGTATTCTGGCTCACGCCCCCCGACCCAAAGGCCGCCTCGGTCATCCGAGATCGTCTCCGACGTGCTCGGCCGTGCGGTCAGCTATCACCAGATCAGCTTCGAGTCGTACAAGGCTCGCCTCGTTCAGTTCGGCATGTCTGACGCCGTGGCGCAGGGCATGACGGATATGGCCCGGGCCAAGGATCAAGGCCTCGACTTGATCGTGTCTAGGACGCCGATGAGCTCAACGCCGACCAGCTTTCGCCAGTGGTGCGAAGACACGCTCAAGCCCGCCGTGCTCGGCTGAGCCGGCTTTCCGATACGGCAGCGGCGGCAGCACAAGGCCCGGATTCAACACAAGCTGCACCGTTGTCCTCGTCGGTTGGCGTCAGCTAGAGAGGTCGCGATCGTCGACAGCCAGAGATGACAGGGCAGGGGCACGGTGTCTGCCGACGGGCAGGCGGGCAGCCCTTCCGATGCGCAGCCGACCGGTCGGCGCGTGGAAGACGATGACGGGGCCGAGGGCCGTTACGCCTTTCCCGGGCCCGGGATAAGGGCCGGGAAGGCGCTCGAGTAGGAGTATTGCCTCATGCCTTTGCGGTTTAGGGTCCGGAATGTTCCGCAGCACGCGCCAGCCCAGTACGCTCCGCTATGACCGAGGTGTCGGTTTGGCGCTCTGCTCTCGCCTCGCACATAACTAGCCGCAGCTGCTCCCAATGTGACCTGTGCTGCACCATCATGGGAGTGCGCGAGTTGGTGAAGGCGCCCTTTGCTCGCTGTGAGCACCTGGCGGGCGCGGGTCAGGGGTGCAGCGTCTGGGGCGATCACCCTGCTTCTTGTAGAAGCTTCCTCTGTCTCTGGCGCGGTTCTGACGACCTCCTGCCGCCCGACCTTTTTCCACCGGACTGCGGATTTCTGGGAGCTCGATCCCTCGCCGACCTGGCCGACTTCTGTGAAGATCTGTCCGGCCCCTGGCAGGCTGGACGCCTGGGACAGGCCGCGAAATCGGGCGCTTTTCGCGAGGCTCGCTGCCGCGTGGAATTGCCCGGTTGTCGTCGTCGGTGACGGAGTGCTCGCGAGTCACGTCTTCACCCCCGCGGGGCGTCTCTATAGCCGCGCCGAACAGCCGGAGGTGTTTCCGAACGGCGGTGCGGGGCTAGCTCTCTTCGCCGATGACTGGGGCCCCGACCGTCGTCCACCCGCCGAGCGGATTGCCGAGACAAGTTTCAGCTGGCGTGGAGACGTCGGTTCAGACCTCTAGGCGGCGACGGGCTTTCCCGCCTGCCCGTGGAACTTCGGGAGGTGCCTGCGGCCGCAGCAGGTGAAGCTCCGGAGCTCGTTAGCATGAGCAACGCGGACCTTGTCGCGCTCGTTCGGCGCGCGAACTCCGGAGCGACGGAAATGCTTTGCGCTGAGATAGAGAAGGCGCGCGTCGCGCTTTAGGCCGCCCTAGACCTAATGGTCTCGGGCTCTCTGCGCGGCTCGATCGGCCTCCGGGGCCCGCACTCAGCTAAGTGTGGAATCCGAACGCGGCCCGCCGCCGCCAAGCAGCTAGCTCGACAGTCGCCAATGTGCGCACTGCACACCGGGATTAGGCCTGCATAGCGCCAGTCTGTGCACCACGTCGTTCAGACTCAGGTTCATCCCATGCATTTCGGCCAGGCCATGGGTCGTCAAGGGGCAGCCTGACAGCGGGGTGCCCCGGAGAGCACATTTGGGGCAGATCTGTCCCGCGGGGCGATGGCTCCAGGAGAAACCCCGAAACCCCAGCATGGCTTACCTCCCAACTCTCGCCAGGACCCCTTAGAGAGAATAATAGTCTTGTTTGCGGATCCAGATCTTGGCGGAGCGCTGCCGCGCCGGTTCACCTTTCCGAGAAGGCGATGGCGCGAGCTTCGCGCAGCACCTCGAACTTCGACAGCTCCGCATCGCTCATGATCCGCACCGCCATCGACGCCGTCACCCAGCCAAGCTTGGAGGGAGGCTGACGTCTCTAATTTGCACGGCACTGACATTTGCACTTTGCGGTGTGGGTTCCAGGCGAAGTGCAACGGGGGCAGGGGACCGGACGGCGGGCGGGCGCGGAGCCCCACGCCGCGCAGAGCCCGACCGCCGTCCGCCGCACAGATGGATCAGCTTCGATCTTCGCTTCGAGCGCGCCGGTAGGCGCGCGAGCACGTAGAAGCGACACCGAAGGTGGCTCGCCCAGGTGTCGCTCGGGGTGGCGGATGTTGACTGGGCTGACAGCTCCGCCATGTTGAATCCAACATGCGCGCGCGAGTTGTCATTGGTTGGATGGTCGTTGTGGCAGCGATAGCCGCCACGTTGGTTACTGTCTCTGCCCTAAGACTTCCCGACACAAAGCTGTTCGCAGATTTCGGGAAACAGGAGAGCGACGTTGCACGCGCCGAACTGCTTCGGAAAAGAGTGTATTCCCGTTATCGCGTAGGCGGTCCTGAGGGCGACCTGCCCGCTTACCTAAAAGCACAGGGGATGGACGTAGATCGTCACATCGTCCCAGGTGCCGAGAACCCCGTTTTTGGCATGGCTCGGACGGAGCACGGCATCGGGATCTGCAATAGGCAAGCCTTGATAACTTGGCGCGTAACCCCCACAGGCAAGTTGAAGGAGCTAACCGTAAGCTACGGGGCAGACAATTGCCTCTGAAGGCCGCAGATCGCCGACCGAAGACTGCCAGACCGTCACTGCTCAGGGCTAGATGGTGGCGCCTTACAATCGAGCATCGAGGAGAATGCCTCCGCAGGAGTTCTGTAGCCGAGGCACTTGCGAGGCGTTGCGTTCATCCGCGCTGCTAATGCGCGCAGATCGGCGGTGCTGCGGGCCGAAATGTCTGCATCCAGCGGCAGGAAGCGCCTGAGGCGGCCGTTGGTGTTCTCGACAGAACCCTTCTGCCAGGGCGCTTGGGGCGCACAGAAGTAGGCGTCCATTCCGAGCGACGTTTTCAGGGCGGGGTAAGCGGCGAACTCGGTGCCGCGGTCGAAGGTGACGGTTCGCCGCGCGCCAGCAGGGAGGCCGCCGAGTTCCTCGGCCAGGCCGTTCATGATGGGCTTGGAGTGCCGGCTCGGCTGGACTCTCAGGACAGTGAACCGCGTCTGGCGCTCGACGATCGAGAGCACATTCCGCTGCCCGTGCGCCTTGCGGAACATCACCAGATCGCCCTCCCAGTGACCGAACGAGCTCCGCGCGGCGATCTCGGCCGGACGCTCGGCGAAGGTGTTCTCGAGCGGGATCTGCATGCCGCGGGGCTTCCGCGCGTAGCGCCGCCGGCGACGTCGACGGCGGCTCGGCAGCAACTGACAGAGATTCTGCGCATGCCCGAGCTCGCTGTAGACGAACTGATAGATGGTCTCGTGGCTGATCCGGCGGGCGCCGTCAGCCTCGCGTCGAAGGCGGCCGGCGATTTGTTCCGGCGACCAGGCTTGCTGCAGACGGGCGATGACGTACCGCGCCAGGTCTGGGTCCTGATGCAGCTTGCGCCGGCGGATGCGGCGCCGATCCGTGCGCGACTGGGCAGCTTGAGGAAAGTAGCCGCGCAGCCACGGCCCGTCGTCATGCCAATTGCGCCGGATTTCCCGGTGGATGGTCGAGCGGTGTCGGCCGAGCCGCTCGGCGATCCGCGGCACGGACATCTTCGCTTCGCGCAGCTGGAAAATCAGCTTGCGCTCATCCAAGGTGAGGTGGTCGTAGCGTTCGCCCACAGCCGGATCCGTCCCCGAGACAACCCGCTGAAAAGCTTGGCAGGTCGCACTTGGAAATGGAATCCACCCGGCTACAGTCGTTGTCTACGCCGGTTAGAGATGTCGCGGTTGGCGCCGGATAGAGATGTCAGGGCAGGGGACCTGGGGTCGGCCGAAGGGCGGGCGCGGAGCGGTTGCGGAGCGCAGAGCCCGACCGCCCGGCCGGCGCACGGGAGACGATGACAGCGTGTTTTCCGAAGCGCGCCGGCAGGCGCGCGAGGCACGTAGCCGCGGCGCGCCGAGAAGCGGACGTCCGAAGCTCCATTCATGGCTGGTGGATGCGAACTCGCGCGGCGCCGTCCGACAGTTCATGATGAGCCATGCACTGGATCGCTGTTGTTTTAGCTGCGACCGTCGCAACTAGCGACGCGAGACGTTTGGTCCGCTACGGCGGCCTTTTGATCGGGCTTGTTGCCGCCAGCTGCTCACCGTTGGTTAGCTCCAAGCCGTCAGACATGACGTTGATCGTCAAGGAGTCCCGCGAACTCAGTCCAACACAGGTTGCTCAGTTGAGCGCTCGGCTAGACGATTTTGCAGAAGTAAATGGTCTATCTATGGCGAAGAATGGTGTGCCTGGAGACGGGACCCCATTCGCATTAGAACTCCGGGACAAAGAGAATACGACCTCGATTGTCGTAACGTCCCCGTTCAAGACAACGGACTTCGTATTTGGCTTGTACTCTCGGCGCAAAGATACCGAGAAGATCTCGTCGCAGAAGGATGTCTTTGAAAAGGCGATCCGGGCTGCAACAGCCCCGTGACGCGCTGGAGCTGCCAGTCTTCGTTCTGTTTCATCAGCACGACGCGCCGGAGGCCAGCCGCGGCGAACAACGCTGGATCATCCAACACTGAACCGGTGCCCGGTCTGGTCCCGCCGCTTCGGCGCCTTCGAGGTGCGCTTCGGCGGCGGCTGGGCGTCCTGATAGGCCTTGATCATCTCCAGCAATGAGCCGAGCCGCTTGTTCTCGACGATCGCGGCCTGGTTGACCTGCCGGATCTTGTCGAAGGTGCGGTAGGCGAGCTCGACGCCCTGGTAGCGGATGGCGATCCGCCCGTCGGGATAGTCGACGACGGTCACCCGCTTGCCGATCGCCGATTGCGCGGTCTCCGACGGCTCCAGGATGAACAGCACCTTGTCGTACTGCAGGGTCAGTGACTGGGAGAGGGTGCGCTCGACCTGCCAGGTGAACTCGTCGTCGAGTTGGTCGCGCGGCGACATCGGCCGGTGCAGCTCCTTCGGGTTGGCCGGGAGCTTGCCGAAGCGGGCATTGTAGTCGGCGACGAAGCCGGGAAGGAACGCGTTGCCGTCGGCGAGCGTGCCGATCTCCGCCAACCTGAGCTCCTTCACCAGCCGGTCCTGCAGGGTCTTGTTGGCGCGCTCGACGCGGCCTTTCGCCTGGCTGGAATTGGCGCAGATGATCTCGATGTTCATCTTGCCGAGCGCCCGGCCGAACTGGGTCATGCCGTCGCCGCTAACGCCGGCTTTGCTGACCCGAAACACCGAGTGCTTGTCGCTGTAGAACGCCACCGGCTTGCCGTGCGCCTCGAGGTAGGTCCGCGTCGCCGCGAAGTAGGCGAAGGTCGACTCCGACTCGACGAACTGCAGGTGCATCAGCCGGCTGGTGGCGTCGTCGATGAACACCAGCAGCGTGCACTTCGGCCCGCGATCCTCGAACCAGCGGTGCTCGGAGCCGTCGATCTGCACCAGCTCGCCGACGCAGTCGCGGCGGTAGCGCGGCTGGTAGATCTTGCGCCGCCGCCTGGCGCGCGCGTCCCACAGGCCGTCGGCGATCATCCAGGCGCGCAGCGTCTCGCGCGAGACGGTGATGTCGTGCAGCTCCTGCAGCTTCTCGGCCGCCAGCGTCGGGCCGAAATCCGGGTAGCGCGCCTTGATGATGTCGATCGCCGCTTGGCGCACGTCCGCCGGCGTCTTGCGGTTGCTCGGCCGGCCGCGCTTTTTCGAGATGATCCCGTCAGCGCCGCGCAGCCGGTAGGCCTTCAGCAGCCGCCAGACCTGGCGCTCGCTGAGGCCCAGCACGCCGGCCGCGGCGCGCACCGGCAATCGCTCGGCGTCCACGTCGCGCAGCACCTCGAACTTCGACAGCTCCGCATCGCTCATGATCCGCACCGCCATCGACGCCGTCTCCCAGCCAAGCTTGGAGGGAGGCTGACGTCTCTAATTTGCACGGCACTGACATTTGCACTTTGCGGCTACAGTCGTTCCCCGCCCAATGGAAATTATGCGAAATATTCCAGCGATATCAGCATGTTGATCGGCCTCGCTGATCTGAGATGGTAGGAGCCCTCCGGGCCCAGGTGATCACCTTGCCATCTGCAGCAGCCGCGTCTCCACTCCCAACACCTCGGCGGCGGTTGCAAGCCGCCGATCCAGCGTAATCAAAGCGAGATTAGCCCGCCGGCAGATGGCGGCATGCAGAGCGTCCGGCGCCCTCAATATCAAGTCGAACCGACGGACGAAGATATTTGCGAGACGAACGTCAGCGGCGTTCATGTCGATGTCTTCCGTCGCGGCGACCCGCCAGGCGTCGAAATCGGCGAGCCGAGCCGTGGCGTCTTCCGGGCTGATCCGCGCGGTTCGCACCAGGCGTGACAGCGCTGACGCGACCTCAGCCGCTGCGAATTCCGACACGACGAGCGGCCCTGAGGTCGCGCCGATGAAGTCGTCGACGATGGCGCTGCCTGGCTCCTCGATTAGCATCGGGAGCAAGGCGCTGGCGTCAAGGTAGGCGGTCAATCGCGGTCGTGCTCATAGAGTTCGTCCAGCAGCTCAACTGCCGTGATCCTGACCAGGGGCCGCTGCGCACGGCGGCGCTTGAGCCATTCGTAGGTGGCCGCATTTTGCGTCGCCCGCTGCGCTTGGATCGGACGAAGCTCAGCCACTGGGCGCCCATGCCGGGAGATCACCACCTCCTCACCCTCGAGTGCCCGATCTATCAGCCGCGGGAGGCCGGTCTTTGCGTCCGCGACGCTATACGTGGTCATCTAGGCAACTCCGTTATGACCATCATGATGGTCATAACTCTTGTGGAATTCAAGCGCAGCGCGACCAGCCGTACGCGGCCAGCTCTGCGGATCCGCGCAGAATCCCAAGCGCCCCCTCCTGGTGCGGTGACGTAATGGAAATTATGCGGAGAAAATCTCTGGGCCGGCACCGCTGACATCGATCAGCTATATTCAACACCGCAAGACTGCTGCGTCTGCGTGCCGCCCGATTTACTCCGCCGAACGATCGGCCAACTTAAACTGACATTCAGGCGTGTTCAGGGATGCGCTCGGGTGTCAGCCTAAATCCTAGAGCTTGGGCCACCTTAAGCACAGTGCCGAACTCCGGATGCCCGTCAGAACTTAAAGCCTTGTAGAGCGCTTGGCGGGTGATGCCAGTCTCCTGGGCTAGCAGGGTCATTCCTCGAGCTCTGGCGACAACGCCAAGCGCATGGGTGATGTAGCCCGCGTCTTCGGACTCGAAGGCGTCTTCCAGGAAGGCCTCAATGGCTTCGGGAGTGTCCAGCACTTCAGCCGCATCGAAGCGGCGCGTCTTCAGGGGCATGGGGCTCACTTCTCCAATTCCCGAGCCAGCTCCTTGGCCCGTTTGATGTCTCCGGTCTGGGACGACTTGTCCCCACCGCACAGCACGACCACGTAGGTCGAACAGCGCTGCACGATGTAGACCCGATAACCCGGCCGTAGTGGAGCCGCAGCTCGGACACGCCCTCTCCAACGGGCTCGACGTCCCCGAAGAGGCCATAGGCCAAGCGCTCGAGCCGGGCAGCGATCTTGGCGGCAGCGCGACGGTCGCGCAGAGCCTCCAGCCACTCCTTGAACTCGTCGAGTTGCTCCACATGGATCAAGCGTAAACTATGGGAGACAGGTAAGGTTCCTGTCAACCATGGGAGACAGGGCGGAGAGAGCGACGCCAGGGCCGCTCGTCGTGTCGGCGCCATCAGCGAGCTCGAGGCTGGAGGCGGTGAAGGGCGCCTCATCGAGCCGTGAAGCTCGTGTTCGCGGAGCGAGCTTGGGAGGACTATCTCCACTGGCAGAGCTCAGACCGCAATGCGCTCGAGCGGCTCAACCAGCTCATCAAGGAATGCATGCGCACGCCGTTTCAAGGCACTGGTAAGCCGGAGCCGCTCAAGGGCGACCTCAAGGGCTGGTGGTCGCGCCGCATTACCCTGGAGGACAGACTGGTTTACCGGGTCATCGGTCAGCCTGGCGCTCTGGAGCTGCAGATCGCGCAACTGACCGGCGCGACCGCACAGGTGGGTCCTGCAGCGGTCGCCACTCAGGATATCCCCGTGAGCCGTTGAATAAGTTATCATAATTTCCATTGGGCGGGGAACGGCCCAGCTTAGATCTGTCAGTTCTCGTAGTTCCTGCGAATCCGATGTGAGTCCGCGAGTCGCGTCGGATTCGCAGGCCTTCCGGACGATGCCTCTCGTTCTCCGTGCGACTACGTGGCGTCTTCGGCCCCAAATTGAAGCGTCTCGGACGCGTCGCATCGCAGCATCGCCCCGGCCTTCTTCTCCAGCGTCATCCGGGAGACGAGGTCGGCGGCGCGTTGCTCCGGCGTGAGGCGCGAGTCCTCGCAGGGCGTCAGCTGACTATTCCGGTCGAGATCGCGGAAGCGAAGCCGCCGAGGTGATGATCGGGGCCGAGTGCACGCCGAGCTCGGGCTGAACGGGGGCAAGCGTTGCCGCCAGCGACCAGGCGCGTTCGGCGCACACGCCGCGGTAGCGGCGGAACATAGCCCGGCGGCGAGAACGCGAACGCGGAAACGCCGCCGTCAACACGACACGGCTCTGATCCCGCCGCATCTCGCGTGCGATCTCGTCCGCTATCGGGTGGTCGTCGGCACCTTGACGACGAACTTCAGGCCCAGCGGATCCGGCGCGCCCGGATAGTACTCCGTCGTGACGATCTGCGCCTTGGAGCGCAACGCCGCCTCGAAGCGACCCAGGTCGCCTGCCCGCGCCTCACGGGTGTCGGCGTCGGCACGGGTGCGCACCAGAAAACCCTCCCCGACCAGTTGGCGGATGCGCGCCTCGTCTCGTCGAGGATCGGGAACATCAAGCACGGCCGCCTCCGGCGCTGCTTCGTCGTAGAGCCCGAACATCGCCCGCCCCTGCAGCGCGGGATGGCCCTGACGATAGAGCTCCGCCACCCTGGGCGGCGCGTCCAGCACGACCATCACCTTGCCCCGCGCGGCCGCCCGCTTCGGCCAGTGATGCGCCAGCACCGCGGCGCGGAGGCTCTCCGCCTTGCCGCGAACGTCGTCGGGCGTAAGCAACCGGTCGCGGCCGAAGGTCCTGGTCACGAGCTCGTCAACGCCCGACAGGTTCTCCGGCGTCCAGGCCTCAGGCTTGGGGCCGCCCGGTATCGGAGCGATTTCCTTGGCGCTGAGGAAGACCAGGATGAGGTCGTGCTTCGGATGGCGGCGTGACCAATCCGCGACCTGCCTGAGGCACTCCTCCAATGTCGGGCACGAGGTGTGCTCGTCGACGCTCCGCATGTGCATGACCTTCGGCCCGGGCTTGCCCATCGCCGCCTGCTGCACCAGGTCGTCGGCATGGACCGTGGAATAGAGGCCGCCGCGCGAGTCCGCCCAGATGTCGAAGTCGAGCTGCCGCAGGCCGAGGTCGAGCTGCTGGCCAATCGGCGGGTGGCCGTACTCCAGTCCCGAGGTCCGCGATCCGTACTTGCGCAGTCGGGCAAGGTCCGCGGGGCTCGGCGCGGGACGGTAGCTGTTGTGCGAGCCGAGCCAGAGGAGCTCGTCGAGCCGTTGCGGCGAGGCGGCCTCGGCGGAAGGGCCGGCGAGCGTCGCGGCCCCGAGGAGACTGAGGGCAAGCTTGAACAGCGGGCGCTGACGCCCGTGCAGACGGTGCGTTTCCAAATGCGGATCTCCAGGCGAGGCGAGTAGGCGCGGTTAAACCGAGGCCGTCAGACCGGCGGCGGAGGCGCCGGCCAAAGCACAGGCTTCGTCGTTGTCCGAGGTGTCGCCGGTGATCCCCACCGCGCCCACGATGCGGCCGCCCTCGCCACGGATCAGGACGCCGCCGGCGGCCGGCACCACACCGGTCGCTGCCGCGGCGCCCAGGCTCGCCAAGGCCGCGACGAACTGCGGCCGCTCCTGCGCCATGGCCGCGATCTGTCGGGACGAGACGCCGAGCGCCAGCGCGCCGGCGGCCTTGGCGGTGGCGATCTGCGGCCGCAGGTTGGAGGCGCCGTCCTGCCGTTGCAGGGCGACCAGGTGCCCGCCGGCATCGAGCACCGCCACAGTGAGCGGCTTCAGCTCCAGGCGCGCGGCTTCGGCGAGCGCGCCTTCGATCACCGCGTTCGCTTGCGACAGCGTCAGCTGGCCGTCGGACATGGCATGGGTCTCTCTTGTTGTTCGGGGATATGCGCGAGCGCACGCGGCTGCGGTCCGCCGGTCGCCCAATCGAGAAGCTCGACGGTGTGCGCCACCGGGGTTTCGGCCAATCCGCCGATCTGGGTGGCGCAGCCGATGTTGCTGCTGGCGATGACGTCGGCGCGGAGCCCGTCGAGGTTCGCCGCCTTGCGCCGGCCAAGCGCGCCGGCGATGTCCGGCTGCAGGATGTTGTAGACGCCGGCCGACCCGCAGCAGAGATGCGCCTCCTTCGGCGAGCGCACCTCGAACCCGGCGGCGCGCAGCAACCGCTCGGGCTCGAGGCGCACGCGCTGGCCATGGTTCAGCGAGCAGGCGGAGTGCAGGGCGACGGAAAGGCCCGTGCTGCGCGCCGGCGCCGGCAGAGCCCCGTCCAGCAGCTCGGTGACGTCCTTGGCGAGGGCGGCGAACTGGGCCGCCCGCTCGGCGTAGGCCGGATCATCCCGCAGCAGATAGCCGTAGTCTTTCACCGCCGAGCCGCAGCCAGAGGCGGTGACGACGATCGCGTCGACCGGACCTCGGTCGGCCTCGCGGCTCCAGGCGTCGATGTTGCGGCGGGCGAAGGCCTGCGCGGCCTCATGGCGGCCCATGTGGTGGACGAGCGCTCCGCAGCACCCCTCTCCGGCCACGAGGCGCACCTCGTAGCCGGCTCTTGCGAGCAGCCGAACGGCGGCGCTCCGGACTTCGGGCGTCAGGACGGACTCGGCGCAGCCCTGCAGCAGGATCACGCGGCCGCGGGGTTGGCCGATGGCGGGTGCGCCCCCGTCCTTGGCGGCTACCGGGATACGGGGTGGTGCGAGCCGCAGCATCGCGCCGACGGGCTTCAGTCCGGGGGCGCGGCCGATCGCCCCCGCAAGGCCGCGCACCGGGGCCGCGAGGCGCAAGGCAAGGCGCAGTCGACCCGGATGCGGCAAGACCTGCGCAAGCACCCATCGAAGCGCGCGCTCTGGCCAGGGCCTGCGGTGCTTGTCCTCGACATAGGTGCGGGCGTGGTCGATCAGCCGGCGATAATCGACGCCGGAAGGACAGGTCGTCACGCACGAGAGGCAGGACAGGCAGCGGTCGATGTGGGTGACCACCTCCCGCGTAGGCTGTCGCTCATTCTCGAGCATGTCCTTGATCAGGTAGATCCGCCCGCGCGGGCTATCGAGCTCGTCGCCGAGCAGCACATAGGTCGGACAGGTCGCGGTGCAGAAGCCGCAGTGCACGCAGCGGCGGATCTCCGCCTCGCTGGCGGCGACATCCGGGTCGCGCCGTTGCGCGTCGGTGAAGCTAGTGCGCATGCGCGACCTCGTGGAAACGGCCGGTGCGGAAGACGCCGCAGGGATCGAAGCTCTCGATCGCCCGGCGGGACAGTTCGGCGACGCCTGGAGCCGCAGGGTGGAAGGCTGACGTCGTGGCGCGGATCGCGGCCGGCGCCCGGATCAAGGTGGCGTAGCCCCCCTGCCCCGCTGCGACCTCACGCAAGAGGCGGGGTTCGACCTCCGCTGAGGCGCCGGCCCAGATGCGGGCGCCGCCCAGGTCCATGAACGTATTCGCGCCAAGCTCCCACAGCCGTCGCACCGTCGCCGCGGCGCGGGTCGGCGCTATCCCGATGCGCCATACAGTCTCGCTGCTTTCGAGCCACGTCGCCTCGCGGGTCTGACGCCACAGGTCCGCGGCGGCCGTCTCCCCGAGCGGCTCCAATTCGCCCGGCGCCGCGAGGCGTTCGCGGAGATATTGCGCCCGCAGCGACACCGAGCGGTCGAAGCCCTCCAGCCGCAGCAGAGTGACAGTCGGCAGGCAGGCGGCCGCGGCGATGGTGACCGGAGCCTTGAGCGCGTCGCACATCAGCTGCACCGCGGCCTCTGGCGACAGATAGGCGCAGGCCAATGTGACGGTCGCTTCCGGGCGGGGCGCAACGCGCAGCGTGAGCTTGGTCAGCGCCGCCATCCGTCCCCAGGAGTTCGCCATCAGCTTGGAGACGTCGTAGCCGGTGACGTTCTTCACCACCTTGCCGCCGGCGACAAACAGCTCGCCACGTCCCGAGACCGCTTCGAAGCCGAGCAGATGATCGCGCGGGCCGCCGCCCTGCAGGCGACCGGGCCCAGCCACGCCGCTCGCGACAGCGCCGCCGATCGTCGCGCGACCGACTGGACCGCCGAAGATCGCGGCCGCGTCGAAGGCGTCGAAGGCGAAGGTCTGACCGTGCGCAGTCAGGAGCGCGTCGACCTCGGCGAGCGAGGCCCCAGCCTCGACCTCGATGGTCAGCTCGCGAGGCTGATAGTCGAGCACCCGGCCAAGCCCGCGCATGTCGAGCAGCGCCCCGGTCCTTTCCGGCGCGCCGAAACTCTCCTTCGAGCCGCCGCCGACGATTTCGAGCTTTTCGCCGCGCGCGACGGCCGAGGCGACAGCGTCGCGCACCGCCTCGGGGCTCTGAGGTGACAATCGGGCTCGCGAGGTCATCGTCAGAACCTCGGCAGGTGCGGAAAGGCGACCTGGCCCCGGTGAACATGCACGCGGCCGAGCTCGGCGCAGCGATGCAGCGTCGGGAACACCTTGCCCGGATTGAGCAACAGCTGCGGGTCGAACGCACACTTCAGCCGCTGCTGATGGGCGAGGTCCGTCTCGCTGAACATCAACGGCATGAGGTCCCGCTTCTCGACGCCGACGCCATGCTCGCCGGTCAGCACGCCGCCCACCTCGACGCAGAGCCTGAGGATGTCTGCGCCGAAGGCTTCCGCCCGCTCCAGCTGACCCGCCTCGTTGGCGTCATAGAGGATCAGCGGATGCAGGTTACCGTCGCCGGCGTGGAAGACGTTCGCGACCGCCAGGCCGTAGCGCTCCGACATCTCCGACATGCCGCGCAGCACCTCGGGCAGCCGTCCGCGGGGGATGGTGCCGTCCATGCAGTAGTAATCGGGCGCAAGGCGGCCGACCGCCGGGAACGCCGCCTTGCGGCCGGCCCAGAAGAGCTGGCGTTCCGCGTCGGACTGCGAGAGGCGCAGCGTCGTGGCGCCGTTTGCGCTGGCGATCTCGCGGACGAGCGCGGCGAGGTCCTCGCATTCCGCCTCAAAGCCGTCGAGTTCGAGGATCAACAGGGCTTCGACATCCAGCGGATAGCCCGCATGTACGAAGGCCTCGGCGGCCTCGACCGCGAGCCGATCCATCATCTCCATCCCAGCCGGAATGACGCCGGCCCCAATGATGTCGGCGACACATTGTCCAGCGGACTCGACCGCGGGGAAGCCGATCAGCATGGCCACAGCCGTCACCGGCTTCGGCAGAATGCGGACTGTGACCTCGGTAACCACCCCCAGCAGTCCTTCCGAGCCCACGACCAGGCCCAGGAGGTCGAGATCCTGCGGCTCCATGTGGCGGCCGCCGAGGCGGATCACCTCGCCGGACATCAGCACCAGCTCGACGCCGAGCACGTTGTTCGTCGTCAGCCCGTACTTGAGGCAGTGTACCCCGCCGGAATTCTCCGCCACGTTGCCGCCGATGGTGCAGGCGATCTGGCTGGAGGGGTCGGGGGCGTAATAAAAGCCCTGACCTTCCACGGCCTGGGTGACGGCGAGATTGGTGACGCCCGGCTGCACGACGGCGACGCGGTCGTCATAGTCGATCTCAAGGACGCGGTTGAACTTGGCCATCCCGAGCAGCACCGCATCGCCCAACGGCAGCGCGCCCCCAGAAAGCGACGTTCCTGCGCCGCGGGGAACCACCTTCACGCCCGCCCCCTGACACCAGGCGAGCACCTGCGACACCTGCTCGGTCGTCTCCGGCAGGGCGACCACCATGGGCAGTTGCCGATAGGCGGTCAGCCCGTCGGATTCGTAGGCGCGGCGAGCCTCCTCCGCCTCGATCACACATTCCGCGGGAAGCAGTGTGCGCAGCATGCGCACGACCTCGTCCCGTCGCTGCAGAACGGACTCGTCGAGGGGCGGCAAGGTCAGGCTCATCTCGTTCCTCCCTCACCCAAACTAGGAGCACGACACGGTGGCGCCGGCTCAGTTTTCCGTTCCAAACGCGTACTGAGTATGGGCGTCGGGGCAGCGGTAGCCCCTGCCGCCCTTCAACTCAACCTGCGTGGTCGTATTTTTTTACCGCGCCGTTCGCCGCAGTCCGACACGCGGGCCTTCGAGGAAGCAGCTAGAGGAATTCTGGCGTAGCATCCGAAGCTACGCCCGCCACCGGGAACCCTCTCTTCCGATTTCCGCGCCTGCTTTCGCACACACTCGTCCGCAGGCAATCGCCCTCGCTTGCCACGACTGGTCAACATTGTTAGCCATCTGACATGGCCGAGCCCGACCGTTTCAGAGCTGCGAACATCGTCCGCCCCGTCGGCGCGCCGCCAAGCAGGCGCAAGCGCGATTTTGCGCACGGCACGCGCGGTCAGGCAGAAAGCCTCACACAGTGATGGCTGCTACGCAGAACGAGGCCCGCGATCTCTGGGCCCGTCAGCTTCTACGATCTATGTTCGAGGCTGCGGTCGACAGCGCCGATCCGGCGACCGTTCTTGCAGCCCACCTTCCAGAGCGGCCGACGGGCCGTTGCATCGTGGTCGGCGCCGGCAAGGCCGCTGGCTCCATGGCGGCCGCCGTCGAGGCGGCCTGGCCGGACATGCCGCTCTCGGGCGTCGTTGTCGTTCCATACGGTCATGGAGCGCCAACACACCGAATCCGCGTGCTCGAGGCCGCTCATCCGGTGCCAGACTCGAACAGCGAAGCTGCTGCGCGTGAAATTCTGACCGCGGTCGGCGGCCTCGCCGAGGAAGATCTTGTTCTTGCGTTGATTTCCGGCGGCGGCTCCTCCGTCATGGCCCTGCCGGCAGATGGCGTCACGCTGGAGGACAAGCGGACCGTCAACCGCCTGCTGCTGCGATCAGGCTTGGACATCCGCACAATGAACGCCGTGCGGCGGCGGCTTTCGGCTATCAAAGGCGGCAAGCTCGCTGCAGCAGCCGCCCCGGCGCGGGTCGTCACGTTGTGCGTCAGCGACATCCCCGGCGACCATCTCGCAGCAATCGCTTCGGGCCCGACGGCCCTCGACGCCGATGGCGAACCGGATCTCAGCCGGATCCTCGCAGCGCTCGGCCCGGACGTGCCGCCGGCGGCCGCCCGCCTCCTCGCGCAGCCCCCGCCTCCTGCGCTAGCGACCGGACCCGACGATATTCGCGCCATTGCGACGCCGCGGTGGGCCTTGAACGCCGCGGCCGCCGTCGCTCAGGCCGCAGGCTTCAGGGTCCGCATCCTCGGAGACGACATCGAAGGCGAGAGCCGCGACGTCGCTCGCGGCATGGCCGATCTTGTCCGGCACGGCCGGCTGGAGCCGACAGCTTTCATCTCCGGCGGCGAGACGACGGTGACCCTGAGCGGCCCACCAACCGGTCGCGGAGGGCGCAACACCGAGTTCCTGCTCGCCCTCATGGCCGAGCTCGGACCTCGAGATCGGGTATGGGCCCTGGCCGCTGACACCGACGGCGAGGACGGCGCGAGCGGCGGGGCCGCGGGCGCCCTGGCGGGTCCCGACACTCTGGCCCGCGCGCGAGCCAGCGGGCTCGATCCGCTCGCCTACCTTGCCGCTCACGACAGCGGCGGCTTCTTCGAACGCTTGGGCGAGCTCGTGGTCACCGGCCCGACCCGAACCAATGTGAACGACTTCCGCGCCATCCTGGTCCTGCCGGACGGATGGCCGGCGGCGCGGCCTCGGCGCCCTGAGCCCTCCCCTGATCACAACTCCTCGGAGCAACGCACGTGAAAATCGGCTTCATCGGCCTGGGCGTCATGGGACGCCCGATAGCTGGCCACCTCCAGAGCGCCGGCCATCAGCTGTACGTCGTACAGCATCGCAGTCCGTTGCCGAATGAACTGCTCGCCGGCGGCGCCGTCGCCTGCGCGTCGGCTCGCGAGGTCGCCGCCGCCGCTGAGGTCGTCGTCCTGATGCTGCCGGACACCCCGGACGTTGAACGCGTCCTGTTCGGCGTCGACGGGGCGGCCGCCGGACTTAGCGCCGGAAAATGTATCGTGGACATGAGCTCCATCGACCCGATCTCCACCCGCGGGTTCGCCGAGAGGATCGCCGCGCTCGGCTGCGACTATGTCGACGCACCCGTGTCCGGCGGCGAAGTCGGGGCGAAGAACGCCGCGCTGACGATCATGTGCGGCGGCAAGTCGGCGGTGTTCGAGCGCGTCCGGCCGCTTTTCGAGCTGATGGGCAAGAACATCACGCTCGTGGGCGACGTCGGCGCTGGCCAGGTGGCCAAGGTGGCCAATCAGATCATCGTTGCCTTGAACATCGAGGCCGTCGCCGAAGCTCTGCTCTTCGCATCCAAGGCCGGCGTTGATCCCGCGAAGGTTCGTGAGGCGCTGATGGGCGGGTTCGCCTCCTCGCGCGTGCTCGAGGTGCACGGCGAGCGGATGATCAAGCGCACGTTCGATCCAGGGTTCAGGATCGAGCTGCACCAGAAGGACCTGAACCTCGCCTTGTCCAGCGCGCGGGCGCTGGGACTGGCGTTGCCGAACACCGGCTTGGCGCAACAGCTGTTCAGCGCCTGCGTGGCCCGCGGCGGAAGCGGTTGGGATCATTCCGCGATGGTCCGGGCGCTGGAGGCGCTCGCGGACCATCCGGTTGCGCCTGAACCCACGTGATCAACGGGTGCACGCGAGGAGATGGTCTGGGGGACTAACCATACGTTTGGGCGGGCAAATTCGGTGACCGCGTTGACGGTCTGACGTGGAGGCGCCACATCGGTTGACGTAGGGAAGTGGAGATGCGGAACGATGTCGCCGTCGATCAGACCGGCCAAGTTGGCGGACGCCGTCGCCGAGCATATCCAGCAACTCATTCTGGAGGGCGCTCTTCAGCCTGGTGAGCGGCTCCTCTCGGAGCGTGACCTCTCAGCGAAGTTGGACGTATCGCGCCCGTCGCTGCGTGACGCGCTCGACAAACTCGTACAGCTCGGCCTTCTGACGACTGACGCGCAGGGGGTCTGCTACGTCAGCGAGTCCATCGGCCGCACGCTGCGCGATCCTCTGGCGCTGCTCTTCGAGGAGCCGGACGCTCGCATCGACTGCATGGAGTTCCGGTCCGTCGTCGAAGCCGCCGCCGCCGGCTACGCCGCCACTCGCGCCTCTGAGCTCGACCGAAAGGCTATCCAGGAACAGTTCGAACGGATGACGGCGGCGCACGAGGCTGGCGACGCAGAAGAGATCGCCAAGTCCGATGCGGACTTCCACTTCGCGATGTACGCCGCCAGCCACAACAGCATGCTGCTGCACGTCATGCGCAGCCTTGAGACGGTGCTGCGGTCCAACGTTTATCTGAACCGCCGGAACCTGTTCGAGCATCGGCGCGCGCCGGATACGCAGCTGGCCGAACACAAAGCCATTTACGACGCGATCATGGCCCGAGATCCCGAAGGCGCGAGCGAGGCGGCGCGGCAGCACATGATCTCGACGGTGCGGACGCAGCAGGAAATTCATGACGCCGAGCGTCGCCTCCAGGCCTCGATCCGCCGGTTGTCGGGACATGACTTCGTCGCGCCACCCAAGAAGCGGTCGCGCACCGGCTGATCGGCGACGCCAGCCGCGACTGCCGCAAAGACCGAGCGAACCCTAGGAGATCTTCCGTCACCTGAACGGCGAGGCCACGCGCCCGCGGTCCCAGAAACGCGCCTAAATACGAACGTGGTCAAAACATTTGACCACGTAGAGGGTTGCGGGATAGCGTCCCGACCAAAATGGGGCAGGGCGGAAACCGAGGGCGCGCCGTGAAGCAGATTTCAGCCAATCCGATTGTTGCGGGAGCCCTTGTCGGCGCGAGCGCGCTTGCCCTTGCCTCTGGCGCGCAAGCCCAGGCGCCGGCGAAGGCCCCGCCCGCCAGGTCGCTCGAGATCGAGGCGGCGAGCCTGCCGTTCGTTCGCAAGATCGACGAGCGGTTCCAGTCGTACCAGATCGGCTTCTCGCATCTGACCGGTGGCGAGACCTGGAAGGCGTATGACGCCATGCCCAAAGGGGAGCAGCCGAAGGACGTTTCCGCTGTCCGGGAACCGCGGGCCGCGACCGACTTGACCAATCCGCGGCTCCGCACCCTCACCGCCGCCCTTGCGCCCTTCTACCTGCGTTACAGCGGCACGACGGCGAACTCGGTCTACTTCCATGACAGCGACACCCCGCCGCCGGCTAAGGCGCCGGACGGCTATACGGTGGTGCTCACCCGCGAACGGTGGAAGGACGCCATCGACTTCGCGAAGGCGACCGACACCAAGATCGTCACCTCCTTCACCAACAGCGAGGGCGTACGCGACAGCGCGCACGCCTGGACGCCGAAGATGGCGGCGCCGTGGATGACCTATACGCGCTCGATCGGCGGCGAGATCTACGCGGCGGAGCTGTTCAATGAGCCCAACGCCCCAGAACCGCCGCGGATTAAACACGGCGTCAGCGCTGCAGACTTCGCACGCGATTTCGCGACCTTCCGCGCGAGCATGGCCAAAGTCGCCCCGGACGTGAAGTTGGCCGGTCCGGGGAACGCGACCCTCGGGATCGCCGGCGTCGCCTCCCTAATGGGAACGAGCCCCGAACAGTATGCCGCTGCGAACCCGACCCCGAAGTTCGACATCGTTTCGTACCACTTCTACCCGGTCCTCGCGCAGCGTTGCGCGCCGCCCGAGTCCCCACAGGGGATCAGTGCGGACAAGGCCCTGACCGAGGAGTTTCTGGCCCGCCCCGACAAGCAGCTCCAGGAGATGAAGGCGCTGCGTGATCGCCATGCGCCGGGCGCGCCGATCTGGCTGACCGAAACCGGCGGGGCGGCGTGCGGCGGCCTGCAGTGGCAGCCGACGTTCCTCGACAGCTTCCGGTATCTCGACACGCACGCGCGCCTGGCCAAGCAGGGCCTCGACGCGATGTTCACGCACGCGCTGATCAGCGGCAGCAACGGCGTGATCGACGAAAAGACGTTCCAGCCGAACGCCAGCTATTGGGGCGCGGTGCTGTGGCGCCGGCTGATGGGGACCCAGGTGCTCGACGCCGGGCCGATCCAACCCGGCTTGCATGTCTACGCCCACTGCCAGCGGGGCGTCGCCGGCGGCGTTACGTTGCTCGCGATCAACCTCGAGAAGGCGCCGGCGCAGATCCGCTTGTCCGGGCCCGCGGACCTATACGCCCTGACAAGCCCAGAGCTGCAGAGTAAGACGGTCCTGCTGAATGGACGGGCGCTGGCGCTCCAGCCTGGCGACAAGCTGCCGGGCATGTCCCCGACCCCGCTGAAGGCGAGCCGGGTCACGCTGGCGCCGACCAGCGTCAACTTCATCACGCTGCCCAAGGCCAAGAACCCAAGCTGCGCGGCGGCGTAAGGCGCGCTGCAGCTGATGCTGCCGCCCTCGGCGACACAGCCAAAAGGGCCGGCCTGGCTCAATCACAATCGCGGTGTTCCGCGCGCTGAAGAGACGCGGCCGCGAACAAATTCACCAACACTTGGGAGGGGAACCTAATGAGACTTTCATCACTGATATTCGCCAGCGTGAGCGTCGCCGCAATCGCGACGGGGGCCATGGCGCAACCCGCCGCATCGACCTCGTCCGAGGACACGATGCTCAGCGAGATCGTCGTTACGGCCCGTCGCAAGGCCGAGAGCTTGCAGGAGGTGCCGCAGACGGTGAACGCCGTCACCGGCGCGACGCTCGAGAAGCTCAACATCCGACAGTTCGAGGACGTCCAGGCCGTCGTCCCGGGGCTTAACCTGACGGCCGGCACGAGCGGGTTCACGACCGCCGCCACGATCCGCGGCGCGCCGTTCCAGGCGGAATCGGGCGCTCAGCCGACCGTCGCCTTCTACCTGAACGATGCGACGATCCAGTCGTCCTACGCCTTCCAATCCATGTTCGACGTCGGCCAGATCGAAGTCCTGCGCGGGCCGCAGGGCACGTTGCGCGGCCAGTCCGCGCCTTCGGGTTCGATCACCCTGACCACCCGCCGGCCGTCGCTCGGCGACTTCGGCGGCTTCGGCAATCTCACCATCAACGACCAGCACGGCCGTAACCTAAACGGCGCGGTGAATGCGCCGATCATCGCCGACATGCTCGGCTTCCGCATCGCCGGGATCATCGACGACAGCCAGGGCAATGGGATCGGCAGCATCAACAGCCCGACCCATCCCTCGAGCAAGACCTGGGCCGTGCGGCCGAGCCTTCGTTTCGAGTGGAACGACGCGCTGACCGTCGACCTGATGTACCAGCACCTGGAGAAGAAGGTGATCTCCTTCGAGCAGGTCGTGTCGGTGTCAACGCTCGATCCGAGCCAGCCGGTGGGGACGCAGCCGATCCTGCACGCCGACGACTACGCCGGCATCACCGACGACTTCGGCGCCTTCAAGCAGAAGCAGGACCTGTTCACGGCCAACGCCGAATATCGCTTCGCCGGCCAGAAGCTCAGCTACGTCGGCTCGTTCACGAAGACGGATCTGCGGCAGTTCTCCTCGCAGGACGCCGCCAACGCCTTCACCGGCATCGTCTTCCGCCAGAACCTGCACAGCCGCTCCAAGCAGACCACCAACGAACTGCGCTTGTCGTCCGACCAGCCCCTCTTCGGCGGCCTGCTCGACTACACGGTCGGCGGCTACCAGCAGGACTTCAACCCGCCAAACGACCTGACGCAGGTCTCGGCGGTCACTCTGGGCGGCCGCTTTATCCGCGCCGTCGAGACCCCGGTCTCGCGTCGCGGCAAGTCGCACGAGCGGTCAATCTTCGGCAACGCCACTTTGCACATCGGCGAGTCGACGGAGCTGTCCGGCGGCCTCCGCAAGCTGTGGTATCGCGACAGCAACACCCTGATCGTCAGCGGCCGGCCTGTCCTGAACGACAAGAAGGACAAGGCGGAAGCCACCCTCTACAACGTCTCGCTGTCACACCGCTTCACCAGCGACTTCATGGTCTATGGGAACACCGGCAGCGCCTTCCGCCCCGGTCCGTTCGTCATCGGCGTGTTCCGCCCCCTAACGCCGACGCTGGAGCGGCACATCGATCTAGCCAACGAAAAGTCCAAGTCCTACGAGATCGGATTCAAGTCGACCTTCTTCGACAAGCGGGTGCTGTTCAACGCCGCCGCCTTCCACCAGGACTTCAACAACTTCATCCAGCGCGGCCAGCAGGTTTACTACGTCAATCTCAACCAGCTTGGCCCGACGGTCGGCAACTTCAACTTCGGCAACAGCGTCGACGCGAAGATCGATGGCGTCGACATCGACGCCTCCTGGCAGGTGATGCAGGGCCTGAACATCTCAGGCGCCTTCAGCTACGCCAAGAGCAAGATCAAGAACCAGCCGATCGCCTGCAACGACCTCAACGGCGACGGCGTGCCCGAAGTCCTCACCCAGGCGCCGACCATCGCGCAACTTCAGGCGGCTACGGGCGCCGAGGGGCTGTCGGAGTGCGTGACGAATGGTCCGCTGCAGTTCATCCCGAAGTGGAACCTGACGCTGCAGGGCGAATACGCCCGCCCGGTAAATGAGCAAATGGACGGCTACATCCGTGGCCTGTTCACCTACCGTCCGAAGACCAACGGCGATCCGAATAACCGCAACGATGCGGTCGACGGCTTCGGGCTGCTCAACCTCTACACCGGCGTGCGCAGCCGCGACGGGGGCTGGGAGGTCGCGCTCTACGCCAAGAACATCTTCAACACGACCAAGGTGCTGACGGCGGACGCGAGCATCGTCGGCACCAGCGTGCAGGTCCTCCAACCGCCGACGTTCCAGACGGCGCAGGCCTCGACGATCACCGCGCCCTACGTCCGCGTGACGACGACCCCGCCGCGCGAGGTCGGCATCAACCTGCGCTACGCCTTCGGCTCTCGCTAGCCGCACCAGCCCTCCCCCTTGCGCCGGGCGATTGGGACGCCCGGCGCATCTTTTTTTCCGAACCAGCGGAAGCCACACGGTTCGGTTGGTGCAGAGCTCTGGCCGCGCCAGGTATTTCCAACCCCTAGAGAGCGAGCGCGAACGATGCCGGCTGTTACTGGGGTTTGTTTCGACCAGCCGAGCAAGCGAGGGTCTTCGGCGAGATCCCGGCTGAGGCTCACGACGGCCGCCCTGCTGGCCTTGGTCGCCGCGGCCCCGACCGCCGGGGCGCAGCCTGCGGACCCGGACGCCCGAGCCGCCGCCACGATCACCCAGATGACGCAGGACGAGAAGCTCTCGATGCTGCAGGGGTTCGTGCCCCAGACCTGGCCGGCGGGGAAATTCCCGGCCAACCTGGTCAAGGGCGCAGGCTACGTGCCGGGCGTGCCGCGGCTCGGCATCCCGCCGCTCACGGAGTCCGACGCCAGCCTGGGCGTCGCGAACATGGGCGGGCTGATGCGGGCCAAGGATGAAGCGACGGCGATGCCGGCCGGGCTCGCCATGGCGTCCACTTGGAGTCCGGAACTCATCGAGCAGGTCGGACGCGCCATGGGTGCGGAGACCCGGGCCAAGGGGTTCAACGTTCTGCTGGCCGGGGGCATCAACCTGGTGCGCGACCCGCGAGGCGGACGCGCATTCGAGTATTTCAGCGAGGACCCGCTGCTCACCGGCGTGCTCGGCGGCTACTCGGTCCGCGGCATCCAGTCGAACCGAATCGTTTCGACGGTCAAGCACTATGCGCTCAACGCCAACGAGACGGGGCGCTCCTTCGCCGACGTGCGAATGTCCGAGCCCGCCATGCGCGAGAGCGACCTGCTCGCCTTCCAGATCGCCATCGAGGTCGGCCAGCCCGGTTCCGTCATGTGCGCCTACAATAAGGTCAACACGGTCTACGCCTGCGAGAACTCGTTCCTGCTGAATGACGTGCTGCGGCGCGACTGGGGCTACAAGGGCTGGGTGATGTCCGACTGGGGGGCTGTCCACTCGGTCTCAATCCGACAGGGCCTGGACCAGGAATCGGGCACGCAGCCAAGGCATAACCCCTGGTTCGGCGAGCGCCTCAAGGAGGCGCTGGGGACGGGCGACGTCGCGCCGGCCGATGTGGACCGCTCGGTGTCCCGCATCTTGCGCACCATGTATGCGCTTGGGATCACGAACGATCCGCCGATCCCGGGCAAGCCGATTGACTTCGCCGCGCACCTCGAGCTGGCGCAGCGCGTGGCGGAGCAGGGCATCGTCCTGCTGAAGAACGAAGGCGGGCTTCTGCCGCTCGCGGCCAGCGCAAAACGCATCCTGGTTGTCGGCGGCCACGCCGACAAGGGCGTCCTGGCAGGGGCCGGATCTTCGCAGGTTTGGCCCGTCGGCGGCGCGTCGCACCAGATGCGGTACGACGATAAGGCGTATCACTTCCGCCTTTATATGCCTTCTGCGCCGCTCGCCGCGCTAAAGGCGCAGTACCCAGAAGCCACCGTGAGCTTCGACGATGGGACCGATCCGGCCCGCGCCGCCGGAGCTGCGCGCAGCGCGGACGTCGTGGTCGTCTTCGCCGAGCAGTTCCGGTACGAAGGCCGCGATGTGCTCAGCCTCAACCTGCCGGACAACCAGGATCGGCTGATCGAGGCCGTGGCCGCCGCCAACCGGCGCACGATCGTCGTGCTCGAGACCGGCGGTCCGGTGGCGATGCCCTGGATCGACCGCGTGCCGGCGGTGCTGCAGGCCTGGTATCCGGGCAACCGCGGTGGGCAAGCGATCGCCCGCGTGCTCTCCGGCGCTGTCAATCCTTCCGGGCGGCTGCCGGTGACCTTCCCGGTCTCAACCGCGCAGATCCCCAATCCCGTGCTTCCGGGCCAGAACCTGATCGATGCGGCGAAGGGCAAGGATGTCCGCACGCTGCCGAAGGAGCAGCAAGTCCTCCCGGTCGAATTCCCTGAGGGGTCGGACGTCGGCTATCGCTGGTACGCGCGGAAGGGGTTGAAGCCGCTGTTCCCGTTCGGCCACGGCCTGAGCTACACCACCTTCAAGACGTCGCCCCTCAAGTTCTCGGGAACGACCGCCACCTTCACCGTGCGCAACACCGGCAAGCGTGCCGGCGCCGACGTCTCTCAGCTCTACCTGGTCTCTCAGGCCGGACAGGTGAAGCGGCGGCTAGTCGGTTTCCAGCGCGTGCAACTGGCGGCCGGTGAGACGAAGCAGGTGGTGCTGAACATCGACCCGCGCCTGCTCGCCGATTGGAAGAACAGCGGCTGGCACATGCGGGCAGGACGCTACCGCTTCGCACTCGGCGAGAGCGCCGATCGCCTAGGCCCCGCTGTCGAGATCAACCTGCCTGAGCGTAGCTGGCGTGAAAGTGGCGCACCGGCGAGCTGAGCCATGCTCCCGCCCCCTGTGGCGCCCTTGTAGCGCCCCATCCATGCCACTCAGGTATCGAGCGAACGAGGTCAGCGTGAAAGAACCCAGCAGCATCTCCTCGCCGGATCGCAGGACACTGATGAAGGCCGCGGCGTCATTGGCCGCGGTCGCCGGCGCGGCGCCCTTCGGCGTATCGAGGGCTCTCGCCGCCGATGCGCCCGACTGGGTGTGGCAGCCGATGCGGTGGGTGCAGGTCAACTTCACCGAGGATGATCCGGGGCGCTACGATCCCAAGTTCTGGCTCGACTTCATGCGGCGGACAAAGACGCAGGGCGTATGCCTCGGCGCCGGCGGCATCGTGGCCTTCTACCCGACCGAAGTGCCCTTCCACTACCGCAGCAAGCACCTGGGCTCGTCCGATCCCTTCGGCGACATGGCCAAAGCGAGCAAGGCCATGGGGCTGCGCGTCCTGGCGCGGGTCGATCCGAGCGTACTGCGGCCCGACGCGCTGGCGGCGCATCCGGACTGGGCCGCGCGGGGCGCCGACGGCCAGCCGCGCAAGCACCCCAACGATCCCTCGGTCTACCTGAGCTGCCCCAACGGCCCGGTGAGTTTCGAGTGGATGCCGCAGGTCATCCGCGAGATCGTGAGCACTTACCCGGTCGACGGCATCTTCGGAAACCGCTGGTCGGGCGGTCTCGCCGGCATCTGCTACTGCAACATTTGCGCATCGGAATTCCGCCAGTTCAGCGGTCAGGACCTGCCCCGGTCCATGATGAACAGGCAGGATCCCGCCCTGCGCGCCTACCAGCAGTGGAACGACGAAAAGCGCTTCGCGCAGATCAAGACCTATAACGAGACGGTTCGCAGCATAAACCCCGAGGGCCTGTTCGCCCCCGGCTCGTCGTGGCAGCGGCTCGATCCCAAACGCCTGCGCGGGGCCTTCCGGGCGATCTACGCGGATCAGCAGCACCGGCAGGCTCATCACCCTATTTGGGCGGCCGGCCGCGGCGCCAAGGAAGCCGCGTGCGTCATGCAGGGCAGCGGGCCGATCAGCGGCAGCTTCAACGTCGCCCAGATCGAATTCAAGGACTCGGTGCAGTCCGTCGACGAGACCCTCGCCTTCATGCACGACGGCATGGCTCAGGGTTTCCGGCCCTGGCTGATCAAGTTCAAGGCGGAAGTCTTCGACAAACGCTGGGTCCCCGCGGTGGAAAGGGCGTTCGCCTGGCATTCCAGGCACGAACGCTACTTCCGGAACACGGCCAACCTGGCCACGGTCGCGATGATGCAATCGGTGCAGACCAACAGCTATTATCCGTCCGCCGAGCCGCCGTCGCGTCAGCCCGTCAGCGCGATGACCGCCGGCGGCAACGAGGCCTCGCTGAACGGCTTCTACCAGGCGCTTCTCGAAGCCCGGGCGCCGTTCGGCCTGGTCGACGACCGTGAGCTCGATCGCGCCGTGATCGGCCGGTACAAGGCGATCGTACTGCCGAACATCGCGGTTCTGACTGACAGCCAGTGCGCCAGCATCCGCGACTACGTGGCCAACGGCGGCGCCATCGTCGCCACCGGCGAGACCTCGCTCTACGACGAGTTCGGCGTCCCGCGGAAGAACTTCGGCCTGGCGGACCTGTTCGGCTGCGACTACGCCGGCAAGGTCGATAAGAAGGTGGCGAACGCCTACATCAGCATCGACGGCCCGCATCCCCTGACGGTCGGCCTCGACGATACGCCGCGGATCGTCGCGGGAACGCATCTCGTGCACGTCACGCCCCATTCCCCCGCCGAGCGTCCGCCGCTGAGGCTGATCCGCAGCTATCCCGAACTGCCGGCGGAAGCGGCCTATCCCCGAGAGCCGACGTCCGATGTGCAAATGGCTTACGCCCGAACCTTCGGGAAAGGGCGTGTGGTCTATTTCCCGTTCAACCCCGATCAGACATTCTGGGAGCATTCGGCCAGGGACCACCTGTACCTGCTTCGCAACGCGGTCGCGTGGGCGACGGGAGAGCTTCAGCCGATGACCGTCGAGGGCGCGGGCCTCGTCGACGTCAGCTATTGGCGGCAGGAGAAGTCGCTCGCCGCGCACCTGGTCAACCTGAACAATCCTTCGACGATGAAGGGCTTCATGCACGAGACCGTGCCGCTGGGTCCGTTCGTCGTCGGCCTTCAGCTCCCCCCGGGAGCGCGAGCCAAGCGCGTCCGGCTGCTTGAGGCGGAACAGGACGCTAAGGTCAGGCGCGAGGGCGACAGGCTGATCATCGAGGTTCCGCGGCTGCGCATCCACGAAGTTGTCGCGGTAGACCTCGCCTAGCTTCCCTGCGCTTCCCGCCGTTCGCGGCCGCAATCGTTCTGGTCGGAGCACGGTGACGCTGCGAGCGGCCGAACGGCGGACGCCTCCGGTGGCAGCCGGTGACACGAAGCCGGTATTCGCCCGGCGAAATTTTTGTCTACGAGGCGCCCTCTCCGGCTCCTGATGGGGATGAGATCATGAAGCGCATCACGTCGATCCTGTTGGCGGCCGCAGGCCTTTCGGTCGCACTTGGCGGCGGGGCCGCGAGCGCGCCGCCAGTCGCCAAGAGTGGTAGTCCCGAGGACAAGCCGCCGCCGAACGTCGAACAGCTGACCTACTTCGGCGAGCGCGCGTCCTGGTCTCCGGACGGGCGCAAGATCGCCTTCATGTCGAAGAGCTTCGGCGACGCCTTCGTGGTCGACGTCAGGACCAAGCAGATCCGGCTGCTGACGCACTATCCCAGCCCGGGGTACCTGCGCGTCCAGTACCTCCCGAACGGCGACTTCCTGCTGGTCGGCGCGCGCAAGTTCGACGACGTGCGCAAGACGCGCTTCACGGACCAGGAGCTCTGGTATCTCAAGGCCGACGGCGGCGCGCCGATAGCGCTGGATCAGAAGCTGACCGAAGGCATCGCGATCTCGCGCAGCCGGATGAAAGTCGCCTGGGCCGTCGACCCTCGCACCCATCCGGGCGAAGTCACCGACGTCGTCATCTACACGGCGGACATTGCGCTGGAGAACGGCGAGCCGAAGCTCGTCAACAAGCGCGAGGCGGTGCGGCTGAAACGTCCCGACTGCGTCGGCGGGGAGCCGCAGGATTTCCGCAATGACGACCGCGAGCTGATCTACGTCTGCTACCGGTTCAACAAGGTTCTGCTTGCCGACGTGATGGGCGTGGATCTTACGACTGGCCAGACCACGGCCTATCGGAAGCTGCCCGACGAGTACAACGAGGTGGAAGGCGTCTTCCCGGACGGCCAGCACGCCCTTGTGGAGTCGAGCCGCGATCAGGCGACCAACACCTCAAAGACGATCGACATCTGGAAGCTTCGGCTGGCGCCCAGCAGCCCCGAGATGGTGCGCATGACGCGCTGGGGCGATTACCCCGGCTACAAGGCGTCCAATCCCGTCGTCAGTCCCGACGGTCGCACCATCGCCTTCCAGAGCGGACGGAGCGGCGACGAAGCCGGGGTCGGCTACGGGATCTTCCTGCTGAAGCAGAAGTGATCACCAAGGGGATGAAACAGCGGCGCCCGGAGGCTTGAAGCGCCTCCGAGCGGGGCTCGGCGGTCTGTCACCAGCTCATTGCGACGGTTCGGGCGCGCGCTGTCACGAGGTGCAAGCGACCAGCTTCGCCAACCACATCTCGGCGAGAAGCGATCCTGGAGAGCGCCGCAACCGGCCGGCCTGTAGAACTCTGAGGCTCCGTCCCGGCCTGCGAGGGCCAGGGCCGCCTGGTGCGCGAGGGCCGGCTGTCGCCAACCTACCTGATCGATCGCTACACCCTGGCGCGGCGGCGCGCGACGATCGTCGCATTGCTGATCGACCTTGAAGCCCGCCTGATCGATGCCGCGATCGAGATGGCGGATCGCCTGATCGGCGCCGCCTTCTCCCGCGGCCGCAGCGCCCAGGAGCATCAGTACAGCGCGACCGCAAGGACGTGGCCCCCCTATGCGCATGTTCCCGGGTGCCAGAGGCGCGCGCCGGTCAGTGCGGAATAACACCTGGAAAAAGATACTGCTGCGCCATCACGAGAAGGCCCAGCAGTAAAGTCAGGATCACGCTGTGCTTGAAGGTGCGGGCAAGGACTTCGCCCTCGCGGCCCTGCATCCCGGTCATGACGGCGCCGGTCGTGATGTTCTGCGGCGAGATCATCTTGCCCAGCACGCCGCCCGACGAGTTGGTCGCCGCCATCAGCACGGGATCCAGACCGAGACGGTTGGCCGCGACCACCTGAAGGTTGCCGAACAGAGCGTTGCCCGACGTGTCGCTGCCGGACAGGAACACCGCCAGCCAGCCGAGGAAAGCCGCCAGCAGCGGGAACAGCGGACCAGCCGTCGCTGCGCCGATGCCCAGCGTGTACGTCAATCCCGAATAGTTCATCAGGTAGGCGAGCGCGACGATCAGCGTGGTGGTCAACGCCGGCATTCGAATTTGAAGCGCCGCCTTGACGACCGCCCTGAAGTAGCGCGCCGGAGACAGCCGGACGACGGCGGCGACCAGGACGGAAGCCACGGTGATCGCGGTCCCGGTCGATAGTGGCTGGAAGCTCCAGATCGCGTCGTAGGGCTTGTTGTAGGCGGTGATGAACACCTCGCGATGAAGGGATGGCCATGCGACCTTGATCTCGCCGAGCAGGTTCAGCTTGAGGTGAACCCAGGCGATCACCACGGTGACCATGAGCAGCCACGGCACCCAGCCCTCCCACGCGGCCAGCTGTTGTGCGGGTCGTGGCGCTTGCGGGAGTGGGGGTAGAGCATACCGCTCATCCGGAGCGTACTTCCACACCCGAAGGAACGTCACAGTCGCAATCAGCGCGGTCAAGGAAGATACGAGATCGGTCAGTTCGTAGCTCAAGTAGTTCGAGGCGACGAACTGACCGACGGCGAATGACGTCCCGGCGACCAGCAGCACTGGCCACACGCCGCGCAAGGCGCGAGCGCCTTCCTGAGTGGCGATGGCGTAGAACGGCAGCAGAATGGCGAGCAACGGGAGTTGCCGGCCGATCATCGCTGCGAGAGACGTGGCGGGAAGTTGAGTCACGGCGGAAAGGGTCGTCACCGGAACGCCGAGCCCGCCGAACGCCACCGGAGCGGTATTGAAGATCAACGTGACGACGAGCGCCTGGATCGGCGGGAAACCGAGCGCGATGAGCAGCGAACTGGTGATGGCGACCGGTAGACCGTAGCCGGCGACGCCCTCGAGCAGGCAGCCAAAACAAAAGCCCACAACGACGAGGACTACCCGCCGATCGTTGGGCAGATGCTCGACCATCCACGTGCGGAAAGCATCGAAACGGCCGGAGGCCACGGTCACGTTGTAAAGGATCAGCCCATTGAAGACGATCCACATCACGGGCCAAAGGGCGAACGTCGCGCCGGCGGCCATGCTGCTGAACGCCAAGCTCGTCGGCATCCGCCAGACCATCGTGGCGATGGTGAATGCCACGATCAACGCCGCCAGGGACGCCTGCCAAGCAGGACGCCTGACGACGCCGAGCAGGACGAGAACGACTGCGATGGGGATCGAGGCCACCAAAAACGACAGCCACAAGCTGTCTCCCACTGGCTGGAGCGGCTGGTGAAACACGATCTTCTCCCCCAGAATTTCGTTCTTGGCGTTCGTTGGTCGAAGCGACCGCGGATCGCGCGGCCGCCTCCCGGGCCAGTCCTATCGGTGCAAGGCGGAGCGGCAACCCGTTGAAATGTAAGGATCATGTAAAGGGCTAGTTCTGCGTCCTGCGCCGCCGAGGAGGCTCCGCCTCATGCTGCTTCCGTCGCGATCGGCTCGCTGCGGATCGGCTGCGATCGGCCTCGGCCGGTCAGGAAGAAGCACACCGCGCCGACGACCGTGGCGGCGGCCGACAGGAACAGGAACGGTGCGTAGCTGTCGGTCGCGTGCAGGGTGTAGCTGAGCACCAGCGCGCCGATCGCCCCGCCGCCGTCGAGCGCCGACTTCACGAAGCCGAGGATCAAGCTGTAGTTCTTCAGCTCGAAGTGGCGCGAGACCATGTAGGCGCCGATGTCGCCTTCGGCGCCCTGGGCCATGCCGATCACCAGGACCGCCGCCGCCAGCAGGCCTACGGCGGCGACCGGCGAAGCGAGCACGAAAAAGCCGAGCGCGGGCAGGCTGAGAGCGAACAGCGCCACGACATTGGCCCGTACCCGGTCGAGCGCCAGTCCGAAGACCACCCGGCCGATAATCACGCCGATCGCGTAGAGCGAGACCATCCAGGTGGCTAGCTCGTCGGACACGCCGTTGGCGAGGACGATCAACTTCAGTTGTGAGGCGGCGAACACCTGCGGGATGTTGATCAGGAACATGCCGCCGACGATCAGCAGAAACGCCGGATGCTGCGCCACCGCGAGCATCTCGGCGCGGGTGAGGCGCGCGTGCGGCGCCTTCGTCGGCGTCGCGCCGTCCGCCGCGCGCTTCCTGCGGCCCAGCAGCGTCACGCAAAACAGACCGCCGAGACCGGAGACGAGGGCCAGGCCGACGAAGGCGGCGCGCCAGCCCTCCGCCGCGATGAAACTGCCGAGCACCGGGGCGACGATGGCGCCCGACAGCGGCGGTCCAATCATCAGCAGCGACAGGCCGCTGCCGCGCGCCCTGTCGAACCGCTCGACGATGACGCGGGTGAAGACCAGCGACGTGGTCAGCACCCCAAAGACGTGCTGCACCACCCAGATCGTGAAGAACTCCACGATGTTGCCGGTCATCGCGCTCAGCGCGAGGAAACCCAGCGAGATCGACCCGAAGCCCACGGCCGCGGCCACGTGGGCGCCGAACCGATCCGTGAACCTGCCCGCGAACGGCACCAGGAACATGGTGATCATCGGCAGCGAGCCGACGAGCGCGAACTGCGCCTTCGACCAGCCGAACTCGTTGATCAGCTCCGGGGCGAACACGCTCATGGTGTAGTGGCTGAGCGCGTTGCCGGTGGCGATGCCGACGAAGGTCGCCAGCAGGGCCTGCCAGTTGGTCCGGAACTCTCCGAAGTAGCCCACTTCCCGTCTCTCCCGTGGTCCAGCCCCGGCGTCCGGGCCTTTCCGCCGGCGTTCTGCTCTCACCGGTCGTGTCGGGGGCGGACCCTAGCCCGCGGCCAGGTAAGGCGCCAGCGCCAGGATGTCGGTTTGGCCAAAAACTTTGACCATTCTCGCCGAGCGTCCTATGAGCGCCCTTGGCGGGAGATCGCTGCGCCTGCGAGGTTTGGCCCTCGTCGGCGAGTGGTTCGGAGGCAGGATGAGCAAGAAGGACGCGGGATGAAAGTGGCTGACGATCGCTCGCCGTGGTGGGAGAAGCCGTACCGGATCGTGCAGACGAACCTGCGGCTGACGGACGCGAGCCTCGATCCGGACGCCCTCGCCCGTCAGGTCCGCGAGTTCGGCGCGACAACCGTCACCTTCAACGTCGGCGGGATCTTCGCCTTCTATCCCACCGAGCTGCCGCTGCAGGCGCGCAACCCGTTCCTAACCCGCGATCTCGCGGGCGACATGCTGGCGGCCGCGCACCGCGAAGGGCTGACGATGGTCGGGCGCTACGACCTCTCGAAGGGCACCCGCATCGCTTATGAGGCCCATCCTGACTGGTTCGTGCACAACAAGGATGGCGAGCCGCAAGAGTACAACGGCACCTATCAGGCTTGCGTGAACGGCGGTTGGGCCCGCGACTACGCCCATCGGATCTTGCGGGAGTCGCTGTCGCGCTACGCGCTCGACGGAGCCTTCTTCAACATGACCGGCTATCAGCCGGTGGACTACAGCGGGCGCCACCGCGGCATCTGCTGGTGCCGGAACTGCCAGGACGGCTTCGCCGCGATGTTCCAGCGCCGCCTGCCCGAGCGCGAGGACTTCAGCGATCCGGCGTACGCCGACTACCTTCTGTTCAAGCGGCGGACGAGCCAGGCCGTAGCTCAGCAGATCTACGACACGGTCAAGTCGCTGCGCCCCAAGACGGGCGTGATGGGCAATGGCCGCGCGGCCTGCGACTTCATGCGTCTGGAGCTCCAGCGGGCGGTCAGCCGGCCAGCGCCGGAATGGCCGCACCAAGCGGGGGAACTGTCGCGCTGGGGCGCCGCAGTCGGTCGCGGCAAGGCCTACGCCTGCGCCTCGACCAATTTCCTCGACTACCAGTGGCGGTTCTCGTCGGAGACGCCCGCCCACCACATGCTCCGCTTCGGCCAGCAGATCGCCAGCGGGGCGCAGGTCGACTACTACCTCCTCGGAACGTTCGACCAAGACAACACAGCGCCGCTCGAGCCGGTGCGCAAGTTCATGCACTGGCACGGCGCCAACCAAGAGCACTTCGTGGGCACGAAGTCGCTGGCGCGGGTCGGCCTCTACCACTCGCGGGCGACTGATCTGCACGCCGGCGCGACCGCGACCGGCCGCCAGCACGTCAACGGGTTCCGCGGCGCCTATCGCCTGCTGCTGGAAGCCCGGATACCCTTCGACTTCGTCAGCGACGAGCGAATGGGCGACGCCGACGTCGCCGAGCAGCTGGCGGCCTACGACGTCATCGTCCTGCCGAACGTCGCCTGCCTGAGCGCCGAGGAAGCCGCCGTGCTCGACGCCTTCGTCGCCCAAGGCGGCACGTTGATCGCGACCGGGGAGACCGGGCTCTACGACGAGCGCGGCCAGCGCGGCGACGCCTTCGCTCTCGAGAGCTTCCCGGCGAGCCGGCTGAACCTAGCGGCCGACAAACTGGAGACCTACGTGGAGATCGGCGTCGAGGAGCTGGACTTCCCGAAGACCCGGCTGCTGCACCTGGATGGCTGGTACTTCTACACGGACCGGAAGGACGACGCCGAGCGCCTTCTGAAGCTTCTACCGCCGCCGAAGTACGGCCCCCCCGAGCTTTGTTTCCCCGAGCTCGAGCCCGACGATCATGCTGGCGTCCTCACCCGTCGCTTCGGCAAGGGGCAGGCCATCTACCTGCCCTGGCTCCCGGAGTGGCTGTACTTCCGCGACGGCCTGCCCGAACACCGTGAGCTGCTCGCGCAGCTGATCGGCCGGGCCTCGCAGCCGGCGGTGAAGCTGGTCGGCGCAGGGCCGCTCGAGGTCACGGTTCGGGCCAAGGAACATGGCGCCGGCGACTTGGTCGTTCACCTCGTGAACTACGCCGGCCAGCGCCAGAGCGCCTACGAGGAGCCGCCGGCGATAAGCGGGCTGCGGCTGGGCGTGAAGGGCGCTGGCGGCCCGGCGCGGTCGCTGGTGGATGGCTCTCTGATTGAGGTCGGCTCGTCCGACGCGGAGGGATACGCCTGGCTTGACGTCCCCGACGTCAAATACCTCCAGGCCATCCTCATTCCGCGGGCCGGGTAATCGCCATGGAAGGCCTGACCGTCGTCACCACCCTTCGCTACGAGGGCGAGCATCGGCGGCGCCTCGAGACGGCGCTCGCCGGCGCGGAGATCCTGCGGTTCGATAGCCCCGATGCATCCGGTTTCGACCAGGCGCTGCAGCGCGCGGACGTCGCCATTCTCGCGAAGGACCCGGATCAGCGCTTCTTCAGCGTGCCCCGGCTGCGCTGGATCCATGTCGATCACGCCGGGCTGAACCGCGCCGCACGCCCTGAGGCGTTCCGGCCAGGACTGATCGTCACCGGCTCCGCCGGCCGTTCCGCGCCGGTGCTCGCCGAGCACGCCCTGTTCTTCGCCCTGGCCCTTGCCTACCGCTATCCAGTCTTCCTCGACGCTCAGCGGGCCCACCGATGGGGCGTCCCAGACCAGGATCAGTTGCGAGGTCTCTACGGCCGCACGATTGGCATCGTCGGCCTGGGCAATACGGGCAAGGAGCTGGCGGTCCGGGCAAAGGCGTTCGGCATGCGAGTTCTCGGCTACCGCCGCCGCGCCACGGAGCCGCCGCCAGGCGTCGATCAGCTGTTCAGCGCCGACGCCGGGGACGGGCTGGACACCCTGCTTGCTCAGAGCGACTTCCTCGTGCTGGTGCTGGGCTTGTCGGACGCCACCCATCACCTCATCGGCGCGCACGAGCTCGGCTTGATTGGGCCGAACGGCTATCTCATCAACATGGCGCGGGGCCCCGTCGTCGACGAAGCGGCGCTGACCGAGGCGCTGTACGAAGGGCGGATCGCTGGCGCCGGGCTCGACACCTTCGAGGTCGAGCCGCTGCCGCGTAACAGCCGGCTGTGGGATGCGCCCAACACGCTGATCACGCCCCACGTGACCCCCGCAGTCCCCGACCGAACCGCGCGCTCGCTCGACATCATCTGCGAGAACATCCGTCGGTTCCAAACGGGCGAGCCGATGCTGAACCGGCTGACCCAGGAAGACATCTACAGCCACGATGTGCGCTAACCCGCTGCCGTCGCGGGGCATGCGCTTCGGAATCGAAATATTTTTAGGTGCGAAGCAACGGAACGTGGGAAGCGGTCCGTTGAAGCCAGCGAGTCAACAAGAACCCGTCGGAGGATTCTCGAAGTGAAGCTGCGATCGCTCACAGTCCGCGTCTGCCTTATCGCCACCAGCGCTGTCGCGGCGTTCTTCACCCACAGCGCGGTCGCCGCGCCGCGCGCGCCGGCAGCGGCGTCGACCGGCCGGTACGAGATCTACACCCTGCCCCTCGCTGACGGCTTCGTGCCCCGCAGCGCGATGTATACGCCGTCCGGCAGGGTCCTCGTCTCGTCCACGCAGGAAGGGGAGCAAGACCAGCGGCAGGTCACGCTTGTGGTCATGGACGACGACGGCCGGAACGCGCGCACCATCTTCTCGCAAGCGGTGCCGCCGCGTCCGAAGGACAACGGCATCCGCTACATGATGTTTCCCGACAACAAGCGGATCTTCATGGGCGATTTCGTCCTGGAGTGCGCCCCCAGCCTGGACGACTGCGCCAAGTCGGCGCTGCTGCCCGTGACCTACCCCGCCGAAGTGGCGGACGGCGATCACATCGGCCACCGATGGTCGGAGATGATCGTCGCCCCTGACAACCGCCACATCGCCTGGACGACCCTGTTGGCCAACTACTCGGCCCTCGTCTTCACCGGTGAGTTGCGGAAGGAGGGGGCGGGCTATGTGATCGCCGATCCGCAGATCGTCAGCACGCTCGATCCCTTCGAGAAGGACCCGAAACATCCGGACGGCGTCATCCCGCAGGTCGTCCGGGGCGGCGAGGTCAAGCAGTTCGTCCACGGCGGAACCGCCATCTCGCTCGCCGGGGGGCGCAAGAGCGACATCGCCGACTCCGTCGTTCATCACCTCGCCACCGGCGAGATGGAGGCGATCACCAATACGCCCGGCTACGACGAGACGACGATCTTCTCGCCGGACGAGCGGCTCGGGATGGTGATGACGACGCGGTTTTCGCCGACCACCGACCTGGCGATCCTGGGGATGATGCCCCGGCCCTATCCCGACAGCCTGAACATGGGACTCAACATGGTCGCCTACACCTACGGCGTCACCGGCGTGCGAGCGGGGCGCAACGGAAATGTCGGTCCGGCGCTGACCGAGATCGCCGCCTCGAAGAGCCAAGACGGCTATCTCGGGACCAATCTCAACACCGCGGACCAATGGGTCTTCCGCTCGCCGATGTCGTGGCATCCGAGCAGCACCAAGGCGATGTGGGTGGAAGGGGCGCGCGGCGGCGGCCCGCGCCGGGTCCAGATCGTCCGCCTGCTCGACTACAAGCCTGGCCCCGCAGTCGCGGCGAAGCCGACGCCGACCCACGTGCCCTATGCGATCACCGACATGTCCGTGGTGAAGACCTACGCCGCCAAGTCGCAAGACATCGACGTCAAGGTCTATGGCCGCACGTCGGGGCACATCACCTATCGCCGCACGCCCCGGGGCGCGATCGAGAAGACCTACGTGAACTTCAGCGACGACGGAAAGAGCGTCTACTCGGGGCGCGAGACGATGCAGGCCAACCCGCGCGGCCGCTCCACCTACACCGCCGATGTGACGCTGTCCGGCGCCAAGCCAGGGGTGATGAAGCTCAAGATGACCTTCGGGCCGATCGAAGGCGAGCGGCCCTCCGAACTCATCTTCGCCCCCGACGCCGCGGGCGCGCCGCTGTCGCAGGGCTACGCGGAGTACGCCGGCAAGCGCCTTGAGGTTCAGTCGCTCGTTCCTTGAAGCGCGGGGCGCAGGGCAGAGCGCCTCCTGAACCCGGAAGTTCAGGGCGCCTTCCGAACCACCTACATGGCATAGAAGACTCGCACGCGGGCGTTCATGCTATAGGTGGACGCTATGGCTCGGGAGGCTTTCGACGCCGCCGAGGATCTCGGCTACCAGCACCTAGCCCCTCGCGCGGCGCGTCCTTCATGGAGGTCGATAGCGAGGGGCCCGGGCATAGAACCAAGACAAACGGCGTCTCGGTCTATGCCTGGAGGCTATACGTTCCCGTCAGGAGTCCCCGACGCCGAAGAGGCGCGCGCCCGGCCACCGGCCGCTCTGAACGAGGGCCGGGCTGTTGCGCAACGCCAATGGCGTTCATTGGCGGATCACTCAAGCTGGTCTGCCGTCCTGCGCGCCGCTACGTCCCACCACGCACGAAACAGCACACAGGCGATGAGATCCGCACCATCATGGAGGCGATGCCCAGCGAACTCGTCGCCGCGTTCTAAGCCACGCACGCCGAGCATAGAATTACCGAACTCGGGGCACGCTGGTGGGGCTACTTGATGTTCGCGCGCACCGGCGGCTACGAAGGGATCGGCATCTTCCTGGAAGGGAAATAACCCGGGCTCGGACATTCGGCCCGTGGCCTAGTCGTCCCCCCTCTCGAGGTCCCCGGCAGCTGAGCGGATCGCCGGGTCCGGCCGCACGACGCGTCGAAGGGTTTAGTAGGCGACCCCCGCTGCTGAACCCGCGTACGCGCACCTGGCGGCCACCAGAAGATCGCCTGTCCCGGCAGCTGTTAATCGCCCCCCGTGTCGCCGTCCGCCAGCTGCAAGCGTGCGCTCAGCTCGGCTTGGATGTAGCAGATCACCCCCTCTGGAGGGAACTCGATCGAGACGCGACCGCCGAGCTCGCCTCCGACGCCGCGTTGGAGCAGGCGCGAGCCGAAGCCACGCCGCGTCGGCGGAGACACCAGAGGCCCGCCGCTCTCCCGCCAGGTTATGCGCGCCTCGCCATGCTCGACCGCTGTGGCGATGTCGATCTGACCGCCCCCGCGCCATGCGCCGTGCTTGATCGCATTGGTGGCGAGTTCGTGCACGGCCATGCCCAGGGTCACGGCGAAGTTAGGGTCGAGACGAAAGTCCGGGCCCCCATAACACCAGGCGCGGCCGTACGGCTTGAGCGTCATCGTCACAATCTCGCGGAAAGACGCGCCGGCCCAGGTGTCCTTGACGAGCAGGTTATGGGTGTTGGACAGCGCCAACAGGCGATCGACGAAAAGATCTCGCGCCTGGAGCAGGTCGCGCCCGCCCCCCAGGGTCTGCATCGCCATCGACTGGACTGAGGCGAGCGTGTTCTTGACGCGGTGATTGAGCTCGTCGAGCAACAGCTTTTGGTGCGCCTCATGCTCGCGCATTTGCGCCATAGTCTGAAGCATTTCGAACTCGCCGCGCTTGCGTTCGGTGATGTCGAGCAAGGCGGCCAACGCCCGCTTTGGCCGCCCCCCCTCCTGCAAGATCTCGGCGACGCAATAGACCCACGCCTCCTGGCCGTCGCGGCCGCGGATGCGGAATTCGCAACGGAAGGGCGTGTGGGTTTCAAGCGCCTCGGTCCAGGCTGCGCGGACCCGCGCCTGGTCACGCGGATCCACCGTGCGCAACAGGTCAGGCCAGATGTCCTCGCGCAGCGGATCGCGAAGAACCGTCTCGCAGGAGCCCGCCGGAACTAGGGACTGTTGGTCGAAATCGAGCTCGAACACCTCCATGCCCGCGAGCTGAATGGCGAGCTGCAGTCGCTGTTCGGCGCGTCCGATGGCCTCCCGCGCCGCGATCTCTTCGGAGATGTCCATTGCGGCCCCCCGAATTCCGACGCACAACCCATCCTCGTAGATCGGCTCGATAAATTGCCGAATCCAGCCACGCCTGCCGTCCAGGCACATGAATTCCACCTCGTCCTTGAAGGGCTCGCCGTACAGGCGCGCGCGCTCCGTAGCTTCGCGAAACTGAGCCCTCGTCTCGGGTGCGTAGGGGGCCAAGGCATCCTCCACCGGGATCTCGCGACTCCCGTCGCCATTTGCCCTCCGCACGAGGTTCCGGCGAAAATCGGTCTCCCAGCTGGTGAGAGAGACCATCGCTGCGACCGAGCGCTGGCGCGCAGCCTCACCAGCCGCTGCGCGTTCGCGCGCCTCAGCGGCGAGACGCGCAGCTTCGAGTTCAGTCACGTCCCTCGACACGACGAACACGCCGTCTGGCGTGCCCGCCGCGTCGCGCTGCGTCGATAGGACAATGTCCAGGCGCCGCTGCTCTGAGTCTGGCGTCTGCGTGGGCGCGATGAAGCGCCCCGTCGCCCCTGCGGCCGCGGCTTCAAGCGCGGCCCTCGCCGCAGCTCGATCCGGCTCGTCCCACAAGGTCAGCCAAGAGCCGCCCAGCAGGGCTCCCTGGTCGCGTGCGCCAACCATCGCGACTGCGCTCGTATTCGCGAATTGCACGGTCCCGGCAAGATCCAGGATCAGGACGCCGTCCGGACCACTCTCGATCGCGCGGACGAGGCGTTCTGCTACGAATTGCCTCAAAGCGCCGGGTCCCATCATGCACGCATCCAGCCTTCTCGGCCGGATCCCTCCCCCCGAATTTTGGTTATATTCCTACTCTTTACGGTAAGCGAAGCACCTCAGAGTTGCGCGCGGTCAGGGAAGCGGAAGCATGTAGATGCCGCCGCCTTCCCCAACATCGCCGATAGCCGCGTCGGCCGACTGGAAGGCGATGAATTTGCCGTCGGGACTGACGACGGGGTTGCTGACCTTCTTCGTCGCACCGGGCACCGTTCCGATGATGAGGCGCGAGTATCGGCCGTTCGGCTCGAGATCGAGACGGCAGATGTCAAAGGGAGGTGTGAGTTCGTCCTCCCTGCTGCGCGTGCCGCATTCCACCGTTGTCCACTTCCCGTCAGGTGAAACGCCCTCGGCCTCCGCGTATTCGCGCCCAGTCGCCTTGTGGTAGACCGTGACCTTTCCGTTCCGTAGATCCTGGCCGAGGACGCCCATGTAGGGCGTGCCCTTCTCATCTTTGCCGCCGCAGTAGAAAAGGATCTCGTTCCCGTTGTTGCGAAAGTCCTGAACCTCCTTGAAGCTGCATCCTGCGGGATTACCGCTAAGAATGCGGCGCTTTTCAACAAGTCGCACGCGGCCGTCGAGGTATTCGATCCTTCCCACATAGTTCTCGGGCGGGGCGCGTCGGGTGACGTCCACCCAGGTCTCGCCCGGACGCACGACCGTTTCGTCCGGAACCTGTTGCCAGCCGATCATGTTGCGCGGCCCTATCGCCACCCCTTCGAAGACGCTCTGGCCGAGCGGCTGGAGGCCGTGTTGCAGGTCCTTGTCGAGAACGTACAGGTCGACCCTCAACCGGCTGATCGGTCCCAGGTCACGCCTCGGTCCGATTAGAAGGTAGTCGCCGTTGTTGAGGTAGTGAACGCGAAGGAACCCGTGGTGAGGTACGTGGGCCGTGAGATTCCGCACCCGTCCCGACGCCAGCTCGACCTCGAAGGCGTCGCCATAGCTCTTACCGATGAACGCGACACGCGTTCCATCAGGCGAGAAGGCGGCGCGCTCGCCGAAGGCGGAGAGCATCTTGGCGTGCTCGAGCGGTATGCCTTCTGCGCTTGCGGGCGCCGCAAACGAGAGGAGGAGGACCGCTGCGACGGCGGCGGCCCTGCGGAATTGGCTCAGGAGGGTCATTTCGCGGCTCCTTGCAAGCGACCTTCAGTTGTTCCGGTGAATGGCGGGCAGGCCGCCGACGTCCACGACGTCTTTCGGTGCACCACGGTGCAGTGCTCCCGCATCCGCGCCTCGCCTCCGGGCCTGCGGGTTCTCGCACGGTGGAATGCGGCTCCTGAACGCCTCGAGGAAGCCGTCTGATCGGTCCGCCGCAGCGCGTCTTCGGCCGTCCATCAGTTGCGACTCAAATCTCGGGAGCGACAAACCCATATCGGAGATTGGACGGCGTTCGCCCCGTCGTATTCCGCTCTGGCTGATGCAAGCCGGTGCTGAAGCACCTTGGTGCGCGCGGCGGAGTCCATGCCGTACAGACGGGCGCTGTTTCCCGCGAAGATCGCACTCTTCACCGGGCCCGTAGCCGGCCCGAGCGTTGCAAAGCTGTGGCGTCGACGCATATCGGCCGGGATTTCAAGGCGTCGCAGGCCCTCGATCTGCCACTGCGGCGACCCCGACCAGACCGCGTCGGTGCCCCAGCAGATCCGGTCCGCGCCCAAACCTTTGACGAGGATTCCCAGCATTGCCGCACAGAGACGTGGCTGGGCGACCATGGTCATCGCAAACTCCTGTCCGAGATCGGCATAGACGTTGCTCACGCCGTACTTGGCCGGAATCTCGGCAAGCTCCGTGGTCCAGGAAATCCGCCCGGTGCGCTCGAATTCCTGAAGGCCCGGAGACGTCGGCGAAGGTACGCCAGCTCGGCGTCTGCTGCCCAAGCTCGTCCAGAGTGAACGCCTCGCGCAGCCCGCTCATTTTCGGACGGATCGCTGCCAAGGCCTGCACATAGACGTCGTGACCCTTGGAGGTGATCCAGACGCGCAGGTCTGCCGAGCTGCGCTCGAGCCTGACAGAGCCCGCGGACTCGAGATCATGGATCGCAGCGATCACGTCGCCAGCCTGGGCATGCAGCGCCTCCGCGATCTCGGAGGCCAAGCGCCCGTCTCCGCGCACGTCGAGGATGCGCAACACCTCGAACTGATCCACGGTGAGCCTCTCGGCCAAGCACTCGGCCGTCTGATCCCGCCGGCCTTGGTCGATCAGGCGGATCATGGCGAAGACCTGCATCGCAGGGTGATCAACCGATTGGATGGGCATCCGACTGTTCCTTCGTTCTCTAACCAGAACGGCGGCGGTTCGCCCGCGCGGGCCGCGGGATGATCAGATGAGCCTCAGCAGCATGTCCGCCGACGCTTCCGGTTCCGTGATCATCAGGTCGTGGCCAGTGTCGATCTCCCAGACCCGATCGGCTTCGAACCAGCGATCGAGTGTCTCCTTCTCCCTGACCTTCAGGGTCGGCGTACAGTTGATGATGGTCCTCGGCAGCCTGGCTAAGGCGGCCGCGTCGGTCAGTCGAAGCGGCTCCTCGAACGTGCGCAACGGGTGTGGGGTGAGCCGAGGCTCCATCCACGCCCAGTCCGCCTCTCTGACGCCATAGAGCGCCTTGGTGATCGGGCCGGGCCAAAGCACCAGCGGCACGTCAGCGACGATCCGGGTGTCGACATGCGCGAACTTCCGTAGTCCTGGTGAGGTGTCGGCGAGGCTTTCGCCGTCGCGTGGAATGGCCGCGTCAAAATAGACGATCTGCGCGATCCGCTCGAGCGCGCGGTCGGCGACGCCGGTGACAACCATTCCGCCGTAGCTGTGCCCGACTAGAATGACGTTCGTCAGGTCCTCGTAAAAGAGAAGATTGACCACGTCTTCGATGTGGGTCTCCAGGCCGATCTCGGGCGTGAGCAGGTGCGCTCGCTCGCCGAGACCCGTCAGCGTCGGTGTGTAGACGTCGCATCGCGCAGCGCGCAGCAACCGCGCGAGACGCGACCAGCACCAGCCGCCGTGCCCGCCTCCGTGGACGAGGACGAAAGTCGCGCGAGGCGCCGGGATCAATGGTGTTGGTTGTTCGCTCACGGAGTTCTTGCTCGCGCTTGTTCGCCTGAGCCACGCGACAGGCGCCGGCGAAAACTAGCCGGCGCCCTTCGATCTGGGATCCGATCACATCCATCTCGCAGCGATAGCGAAATCGGATAGCTCGCTCGGTGAATCCGGCCGACCGCCTGCCTCATCCGAGGAACGGAATGACCTGTGGAAGGTCGACCGTGGTTCGGATCCCCGGAGGGGCGGCGCAAACAAAAGGCACGGCGTTGACGGCGCGGTTTGGCGTCTTGTTGGGCGCGACCGCGCCGATCTGCTCCACCGGCACGGCGTTGCGGATGTCGATCTCCAGCGGCGCATCACCCTCGAGGACAATCCGCCAACCGGTGTCCCCTAGCTGCCAGGCCGGCTCGATGTCGCGCGTGCAATACCAGTTCGCGCGGAAGCGCAGCAACGGACGCTCGTTCCGCATTCCAGAGATCGTGATCCGCTGCGCCGCGACCGTTCCCGCCTCGATCATCCCCGCCACGAGCGCGGTCGGCGCCTTCGCCGTCGCGACCTCGCCGACGACGTCGACCCGATCCAGCGGCATTGAGATCGCGTCGGCCACCAGATTGAGCGAATGGGCGAAGCCCTCCTTGATGTCGGCCATTCGCTCTTCGGCGAACTCGGACGGGGGACGGCCGAAGCCCATCACGTTGAAGATCATGTCAGCGGAGTCACGTCGCGACAGATCGGCGAACTCGTCAATGGTCAGGCTGTCGAGCCGGCGCTGGATCGACGCCAGGACGAGAGGAAGCGCTTCGGTAATGAAACCCGGGCTGCTGCCGGTGCTGTAGATCGACGCCTGACCGCGCTGGCAGGCGTTATCGACCGCGCGCCGGACGCTCGGCTCCATCGTTCGTGGATTGTGAAACTCGAACCGCGTGGTGACGATGTTCTTGCCCGACGCCAGTATCCGACAGATGTCGTCGAAATTGCACCATTGCTGCATGTAGAGAACGCAGTCCGCATGCAGCGCCAGGATGTCCTCGATACTGTTGGTGGCGGTTACACCGACAGGTGGAAGCCCGCAGAGTTCGCCAGCGTCTTTCCCCACCTTGTTCTCTGAATGGACGTAGAGCCCGACCAGCTCCATATGCGGGTGCGCGATGACGGAGCGTAATGCGCGCGTGCCGATGTTTCCTGTCGCCCATTGCACGACGCGGATCGGTAGTCCGGGAACTCGCCGGCTAACCATTTGCAGCCCTCCCTGCTCTCTCCCAAATCAGCCGATCGGCAGCTCGACCTCGGCGGTGGAGTCGACCAGCGTCCCGCCGTCCTGGTTGGTGAGCTTCACCTTCACCTTGACCAGCGGCATGCCCCAGGCGGTCTCCGGCATCTTCTCGATCACCTCGGCGTCGAAATAGGTGACGTCGCCCTCGAAGGCCGGGCCGCGGAAGTCCGACTTGCAGTGGCGGATGAAGCCGTCGTTGCCGGCCCAGTAGGCCAGGTAGTCGGTGACCCAGGCCTGCATGGTCGCGCCGTAGCCGTAGGCCCGGGCCATGCCGATCTCGTCGGCCTTCTCGTCGTCGATGTGGCCGCGGGACGGGCCGAGATAAAGGCCGTCGCGCTTGCGCGGGTCGATCAGCGCCCCTTCCTCGTCGAAGCCGAAGCCTTCCACCCAGCCCGGATCCTGGTTGATCCAGGGGTCCTTGACGCCGGCCGGCGCGGTCCAGTGATAGCTGCCCCAGGCGTTGAACAGGAAGGCGCGGTACTCGGTGGCGAACGAGGCGATCGAGTGCGGGCCGATCACCCGCCGCGGCAGCCGGTCGCCGACCTGCACGTCGCCGAACAGCGGCGAGACGCCTTCGCGGTTGGACAGGATCCAGTCGAGACGGACCTTGTCGACGGCGGCGATCTGCTCGGCGGTCCACTTCGGCTTCGGCGGCAGCTTGTCGGCGTACATGCTGCGCTTCTCGGCCTCAGCGGCGAGATAACGGATCGCCGTCGAGCGCGCCTTGGCCACCACCACGCCGTGCTGGTTGCGGTGGATGGTGTCGCCGCGCGAGAACATGGTCGGGCCGGCGAACTTGGTGTCGGCGACCTTGTAGTCGTGGAACCGGCGCTCCTGGAACAGCTGGTCGCCGGCGCGGACGCGCGGGCCGTAGTGCCACCACTCCTCGCCGCCGAAGATCAGGTGCGAGCCGGGGATCTTGCCGACGCAGGCCGGCTGGCAGCCGTGGCCGTAGTCGAGGGCGACGGCGATCGACTGCGGGGCCACCAGGCCGCCGAACTTCGACTGGCGCGCGGCTTCCTCGTCCCAGTGGATCGGGTTCGCATAGTCCATGGCCATCACCCAGCGACGGATGTCGCTGGACGAGCACGGATCCCACAGCTGGCCGCCGCCGACCAATTGGCCGAGCCGGTGATCGACGTCGCTGAGGTCGAGTTTGACTTCGCCTTCCGGCATAAGGCTTTCCTACGCACTACGCACCGGACGCGGGGCTCGCGCGCCGGTTGCTCAGACCAAGGCCATCCATTCACCGAACAGGGCCAATCCACGCCATCTCTTAGTGGGCTGCGAGATCCGGCCGCAAAGCGTCATCCGCTCTGGCGGCCATAGACAATGCCGATACCCATTCGATTGGGAGCGCTTGCCGGCCGCCCTACGGCCGGCAAGGCGATCAGCCGTCCTTCTGGTTCAGCAGCTTCGGCGAGCCGATGCCCATGAAGGCCGCCAGGTTGCGGTGGGCGTTGGTCACCTTGCGCTCCTGGTGCGGGTTCGGCAGCGTGCGCTCCTGCCGGTACTTCTCGCGAAGCGCAACCATGTCGACATGCTCCGTCGGCGGGCACGCACTCGGCTTACTGAGCATTTCCACCCTCCGGTCTTCCGAGATAATCAACAGTGTTGTTGACTCGTAGCGACAAGACCCGCCACCCCGAAGAAGCTCTCGCCGCCATAGCCTGAGACGATGGGGTCGCCCTGACCCGCACCTCATAGGCGACGGCTATAGGCGCCAGAGCGTCTTCTACGTTTCCCGCCCTGCGAAAAGCCGACATTGGGGGCTGAAGTGCAAACGTGGCCGCGGCAGTTCACCCTGTGCGCCCAAACTGTGCGGTGCTGGCTGGAGACTCAGCGTGGACATCCGTCAATTGCGCAACTTCGTGAAGATCGCGGAGCTGGGCTCGATCTCGCGCGCCGCAGAGGCGCTGGGAATGGCGCAGCCCTCCCTCAGCCAACAGGTCCTGCGCCTCGAGGACGAGTTCGGCTGCAAACTTTTTCGACGCAATGCGCGCGGGGTGACGACTACAGAAGCTGGCGCCGTCCTTCAGCGTCACGCGGTTCTCATGGTGGCGGTCGAAGAAGACGCGGTGGCGGAGATGCGTCGGGTCGCCGAGGCGCTGCTGTCAAACGTGACGCTTGCGATGCCGGGTTCGATCAGCCGGTTGCTCGCAGTGGCGCTGACCGAAGCGGTGATGGAGCTTGAGCCCATCTCGCTCCGCCTACGTGAGGGTGCTTCCGGCGAGATCCGATCAATGCTCCTCGATGGCGGTGTCGACTTCGGCCTGCTCTACGACGCCGAGCCCTTGGATCAGTTCGAGATCAAGCGACTCGCGCGCGAAGACCTGTACTTGATCGGGCCGCCCGGGAAGTTCGCGGGCATCGGCGGCGAACCAGTGATCACCCTGCCAGAGCTGGGCGGGCTTCCCCTCATCGCTCCTGGCCCGCGGCACGGATTACGGATGGCTCTGGAGCGGGAGGCGCAGCGCCTTGGCGTTCGCCTCAAGGTCGCCACCGAGCTGGACGCGCTCGAAGCGATCGTGGGCGTCGTCGCAGATGGCCGCGGCTATTCCATCATGCCGCTCTCCGCCGTCGAAACGGAGCTTCGGCGTGAGGCGATTAGCGCGGCCCGCATCGACGGCTCCTTCGGGCGGACCTTGTGTCTGGCGCGGCTGCCTACCCTTTCGGTCAGCGAGCCGTCGCGCGTGGTGGAGGCGCTTGTGATCAAGTTGCTTGGGCAGCTGATCAAGAAGGGACGCTGGCTCGCGATGCCCGATGCCGACCTGAACCTAGCCCGCGAGACTCCATGAGCTTCGCCAGGCGAGCCGTCGTCCCACTCCCCGCGACGGCTCGCCTGGCTCCGCAGCGTCAATGCTGCGGAGCCGCCTTTTGCGACGTGCGCTCTGTGGGAGGCCTCAGATCGGCGTTCGAGACGGCCTGGCGACGACGACATCCTCCTGACCTGGCGTAAGCGCCACCACCGGTGGGTCGCTGGTCCATTGCGGGTAGGGACCGAGATTCAGGATCAGTAGGCCGCAGATCACCGAGCCAGGGATGCCGGCCAGCAGGAAGGGCGCGTAACTGCCGAATTGATCGAAGACCGTGCCGGCGATCACCGGGCCCACGCCAACCCCGATCGCGATGAGGCTCGAGATGACGCCGAAGACCTTCCCGAAGCTGCGCATGCCGGCGTAGCGGCTGGTCAGGTAGGCGCAGATCTGCAGCGTGGTGCCCACGGCGTAGCTGATGATGATCATCGCCGCCACGATCAGCGTAGGCGTGCGGAAGGGCGCGAGCAGCAGCGCAAAGGCGATCGCTGGAGTCGCCAGGGTGATCGCGCCGACGGCGCCGGCGTTCCATCGGTCGGTCATCCAGCCGGTGATGAGCTTGCCCGCAATCCCCGCCACGCCGCCGACGCTGGCCAGCCACGCCGCATTCGACCGCGAGACGCCGACACTCGTCAGGATCGGCACCTGGTGCACGATCACCGCGATGCCGATGAACATCATGATCAAACTGGACGCGCCGATCCGCAGCAGCGCGACGCTGCGCAATGCGTCGCGGAAGCTCAGGCCGGGCAGGTTCGGGCGATTCGTCGCAGCCCCTGTCTCCCGCGACGCGGCGCGACGGTCCCGATCGAAGGCGTCGAACATGCAGAAGATGACGAGCAGCAGGACCGGCAGGCCCCAGCCGGCGGAGAGCCAGAAGTAAGCCTGGCGCCAGCCCACCTCGGCGATCAGCCATTGGCTGAGCGGCGGGGCGAGGATCTGCGTCACCGCGGTGCCGGAGAGCACAACGCCCAGGGCGAGGCCGCGGCCGGCGGTGAAGACGCTTGAGACCGCCGCCGTCCAGACGGTCGACTTCACCGCCAGCGCAACCAGACCATAGAAGGTCCACAGGCCCATCCACTGGGCGATCGAGCCGTCCGCGAAGCCGAAGGCGGCGATGGCGACGATACCGAGCAACAGCCCAGGGATCGCAAGCCGCCGGGTGCCCCACCGATCAATGCAGGCGCCGATCACCGGCGCGAACGGGACGGTCATCAGCGCCGGGATTGTCAGTCCCCCGGCGATCTGCGCCCGGCTCCAGCCGAACTCCCGCGACAGCGGCTCGATGAAGAGCCCTGTCGTGTAGGTGCTGATCGAATGGAACGAGAAGCCTGCCATGGCGGCAAGCACCAGGGGCCAATGGGCGCGCCATTCGGTCGCCGCAGTCTCTGGTCGCGCCAAAGCGATCTCCTCCTGATGGGGCGGTTCAGCTCGGCACGCGCACTGCGGTGTCAACTGTCCGCCTTGAATTTTTCCTGGAGCGTCGCCCTCAGGTGTTCGCTGCGCCGTTGGCGAGCACGTGCGTGCCCGAAACCCAACTCGCTTCGGAAGACGCTAGAAATGCAACGACGGCCGCAATCTCCTGAGCCTTCCCGATCCTCCCGAAGGGAGACGCCTTTTCGAAGAAGCTGCGGTATCCCTCCGGCGCGGAATCCATCATCCCGGGGCTGGTCGCGCCCGGGATCACCGTATTGACAGTGACGCCCTTGCGACCGAGCTCCTTAGCCCAGCTTTCCGTGAAGCTCTTGATGGCGACCTTGGTCGCCGAATAAATCCCCGAGCCGGGCATCGGGAACTCGCCCAGGCTTGAGGCGAGGTTTACGATCCGCCCGCCCTCCCCCAGGCGCTTCGCCGCCTCGGCGGCCACGTACAGCGGCCCGCGAAAATTGACGCCCAGCATCCAATCGAGCTGCTCATCGTCGAGTTGAGCGAGCGATCCGCCAGCGCTGACTCCCGCGCTGTTGACGACGATGTCGAGCCGGCCAAGCCATTCATCGATTCGTTGAAACAGCGTCTCCACCTCGGCGCGTCGGGCGATGTCGGCGCGATGGGCTATCGCCGCCCCACCACCAGCGACGATCGTGGCGACGGTCTCATTCGCGCCGGCCTCGCTGCCGCTGTAGTGAACCACCAGGCGCGCCCCGTCGCGGGCCAGGCGCAGCGCGATTTCTCGCCCAATGCCCCGGCCGGCGCCCGTCACAAGCGCCACCTTCCCTGCCAGCGGCAAGTTCATGATTGAGTGTTTCCTCTTGTGACCGCATGCCAGCGTCGGCTCTGCGCGGCGACCGGCCCGGCCAGATTTCCACCTGTCCGGGCCTAAGGTCGGACGCGTTTAGCCGGCTGACGTCATTCCGCCGCGACCTCGAGCGCAGCGGCGTCGATCTGTGCGTGCGCGGGCTGCATGTCGACGACCCAGCGGACGCTGCGGCGCATCGGCTCGATGCCGTCGTGCGGAGAACCGGGCGGCATATGGTGCGAATTCGCATAGACCGTCATTGGATCGCCGCCCTGCAACGAGACGAGCCGCTGGATCCCGGCAAGGGCGAAGGTGTCGCGAAGCCCGGCCCGGCGCGCCTCGGGATAGAGGCCAACAGTCTGGGTTGTGTCGTCGCACCACTTGATGACGTCGTTCAAGTCATCGACCGGCACGAAGTTCACCACGCGGTTGTTCAGCTTGTCGAAGAACTCGACGCGGTCGTTGAACTTCGAGACGACAAAGCCGCCGGTCAGGGTGTCACCCTCGACGTGATAGAAGTCATCCTCGAGCGCGACGGCCTCCATCTCGGCATCCAACTCCCGATTGGGGACCGGGAAAGGCACCGACAGCAGCGGCGGCAGCGTGGCGTAGGCCGCGACCATCTTGCGGCCGAGTTCGACAACCTTCTGGATGCTGTCCTCGCCGGTGTCGCTCTCGACATAGACGATCCGTGTGTTTGCGCAGGCGGTCTGGTTGTAGAATCCGGCCATCGTGGCCAGGCCGACCGCCGCTTCGTCCATCGCAGCTTCGCTATCGAAGGTCTCCCGCCCGATCATCGACATGGAATATTTCGGGTTGAGCGCCGTGAGGTCGATGCCCGGTGTCAGGAACTTCTGGATGTGCTTGACCGAGCTCATCCCGCCCCAGGCGGTGATCTTGTCGATCCGGCCGGTCCGGATGATCTGCGAGTCCATGTACTCATCGCCGCCCTTCCAGTAGGCGACCGCGATGTGCTTGGTGATCGGGTGGTCGGGCGCAATCTCGATCAGCGTGCGTGCGATCGCATTGGCGGTCAGCGGGTCGTTCGACGGCGACTTGATGAGGATGTCCGATTTGGTCAGCCCGGCGCGCGCCAGCGTCATCGCCGCGACGACCGGCACGTTGCCGGCGGTGATGTGCAGCTGGCGCGTGCCGACGGCGCGAATGCTCACACAGTCGTACTCGCCGCCGCTCGGCACCCAGCCGTCGATGTAGGCGAGGCCGATGGTCTTATCGACCAGCTTGGTCATGGCTTCGGGTTCGAACATGCGCGGCAGGGCGTCGTAGACGCCCCGCAGGATCGGCTCGGCAAGACCGCCGGCCTTGAGCGCGAGCGCGAAACTTTCCTGCATGAGCGGATTGTCATCGAGCGACAGGCGTTTGCCCAGCTCGGCCAAGACCTCGACGATCTCAGCCATTGGAGTGTCGTGCAGATCGCGCATCCTCGACGTGTCGCCGAGGTATAGGTCGTGGATGTGCTTGTGCGGGTCGGCCTGGCGGAAGGCGGCGCCGCCGCGGCCCTTGAACTCCACCGCATCGTCGCCGGGCATGATGACCCGGCCCCGCGAGATGATCGGGATGTCGATGACGTCGTTCATCAGCCTTCTCCCTGCACGAATTCCATGAACTCGTTGTAGGCGGCCTGCGAGCCGGCGCAGGTGATCTTGTCGTCGCCGCCCTCGCTCTCGGCGAAGCGGCGGATGGTCTTGGCCGCCCGCGGGCCCTTCCAGCCGCAGTCGCAGTCGTCCTCCCAGTGCATGGTGACCTCGTCGCCGGAGACGAAGCCGCCCCAGTAGGAGGTCGGGATCGGGTCGACGAGCACCAGCCGGCCCTTCTGCACGCCTTCGCGCGGCAGCGCCTTGCCCTCGGCGTCCATCAACAGCGGCACGGTGTAGGGCGGGAAGTGGAAGTA